>NZ_CP071431.1:0-2290000 GCF_050225395.1 Streptococcus sanguinis
ATGACCAAAGAACAGGACTTTTGGAATCGTATTTTAGAATTGGCTCATGCTCAGCTAAAACAGACAACTTATGATTTCTTTGTTGCTGAAGCCAAGCTTGTTAAAGTTGAAGAAAAACAAGCTATTATTTTCCTGGATAGTCCAGTGAAACAACTATTTTGGGAACAAAACTTAGTAGGAGTTATTCTTACTGCAGGATTTGAGATTTTTAATGATCAGATTGCGGGAAAGTATATTTTTGAAGAAGAAACTAACATTGATACACCGAAATCTGCAGTAACCAGTCCTCAAATCAGCACTGTTCAGCTAAGCTTGCCACCTATTGATACTGGCTTAAAGTCAAAATATACCTTTGATAATTTTGTTCAGGGAGACGGAAATATCTGGGCTAAAGCTGCTGCTTTAGCGGTATCTGAGAATCTAGCCACAACCTATAATCCTCTTTTTATCTACGGAGGACCTGGCCTGGGCAAAACTCATTTATTAAATGCTATTGGCAATCAAATTTTAGAAAATATTCCAGATGCGCGTGTCAAGTATATACCGGCTGAAACCTTTATTAACGACTTCCTTGAACATTTAAGATTGGGAGAAATGGATAGCTTTAAAAAAATCTATCGTAGTCTGGATCTTCTGCTGATTGATGACATTCAATCTTTAGGAGGAAAAAAGGTTTCAACTCAGGAAGAATTTTTCAACACTTTCAATGCTCTTCATGGTGAAAATAAACAGATTGTTTTAACCAGCGACCGCAGTCCTGATCATCTGGACAATTTGGAAGAACGCTTGGTAACACGTTTCAAATGGGGATTAACTCAAAATATTACACCGCCAGATTTTGAAACACGAATTGCAATTCTGCGAAACAAAATAGAAAATTTGGATTATATTTTCCCGAATGATACCTTAGAATATCTTGCAGGACAATTCGACTCCAATGTCCGCGACTTAGAAGGTGCTTTGAATGACATCAGTCTCATCGCTAGAGTTCGTCATCTGAAGGAAATCACTATTGATATCGCTGCAGAGGCTATTCGAGCACGCAAGCAGGATTCAAACCAGGTAACAGTTATCCCGATTGATAAGATTCAGTCTGAAGTTGGGAAATTCTATGGTGTTAGTGTCAAAGAGATGAAAGGCAGCCGTCGAGTACAAAATATCGTTTTAGCTAGACAGGTAGCTATGTATCTGACTCGTGAGCTGACTGACAACAGTCTGCCTAAAATTGGTCGTGAATTTGGCGGGAAAGATCATACGACTGTTATCCATGCACACGGAAAAATCAAAACCATGATTGAATCAGACGACAATTTACGTTTAGAAATTGAAAGCATCAAGAATAAAATTAAATAGCGTGTGGAAAACTACAGATTTTTTTCAAAACTTATCCACACTTTGTGAACAAGTCTCAAAACTTGTTAGAATAAGAACGAAGCTATTTTTCCACATAATTCACATAAACTACTATTACTATTAATCTTATAATCATAAATAAATAAAAAGGAGATCCCATGATTCATTTTTCTATTAATAAAAATCTCTTCTTACAAGCTTTAAATACCACTAAAAGGGCTATCAGCCATAAAAATGCAATTCCTATTCTTTCTACTGTAAAAATCGATGTTACCAAAGAAGGAATCACCTTAATCGGCTCGAATGGTCAAGTGTCGATTGAAAACTTTATTTCTACTCAAAATGAAAATGCAGGCTTGCTTGTCAACTCAACAGGTTCAATTTTATTAGAAGCGACTTTCTTTATCAATGTTGTTTCCAGTCTGCCAGATATTATTCTGGATTTTAAAGAAATTGAACAAAAACAAATCGTCTTGACTAGCGGCAAATCAGAGATTACCTTGAAAGGAAAAGACGCTGACCAATATCCACGAATCCAGGAAATTTCTGCCAGCAATCCCTTGGTTCTTGAAACAAAAATTCTCAAAGATGTCATTAACGAAACAGCCTTTGCAGCCAGTGTTCAGGAAAGCCGTCCAATTTTAACAGGGGTTCACTTTGTTTTGACAGATAACCGTTCTTTGAAGACAGTTGCGACAGACTCCCATAGAATGAGTCAAAAGAAAATTACTCTGGAGAAAAACGGAGATAATTTTGACGTAGTCATTCCGAGTCGCTCTTTACGGGAATTTACGGCTGTTTTTACCGATGAAATTGAAACGGTAGAGGTTTTCTTTGCTAACAATCAAATTCTTTTCAGAAGCGAAAATATCAGCTTCTACACCCGTCTCTTGGAAGGAAATTATCCAGATACAGATCGTCTGATTCCAACTGAATTTACGAGTGTCCTTACTTTTAATACTTCTGATTTGCGTGCAGCTATGGAACGCGCTCGTCTCTTGTCTAATGCCACACAGAATGGAACAGTTAAATTGGAGATTGCAGACGGCATTGTCAGTGCCCATGTAAATTCACCAGAGGTCGGCCGTGTTAACGAAGAAATTGATACAGAAAGTGTAACTGGCGAAGATTTGACCATTAGCTTTAATCCAACTTATTTGATTGATGCTTTGAAGGCTATTGACAGTGAAAAAGTAACGATTAGTTTTATCTCATCCGTTCGTCCTTTCACCTTGGTACCGAGTGAAGACACAGAAAACTTTATTCAGCTGATTACACCTGTTAGAACTAATTAAGATGAAAAGCAGTGGGCCAAGTTACAGATTTTTAATTCTTGGTCCTAAGCTCTTTTCATTTACAAAGTATGATAGATGCTTAATATTTCTTCCTGGACTATGATAGTTCCTTGAAAGGAGAAAAAAATGTATGAAATTGGTCATTTTGTAGAAATGAAAAAGCCACATGCCTGCACCATTAAAGCGACTGGGAAAAAGGCGAATCGCTGGGAAATCACAAGGGTTGGTGCAGATATCAAAATCCGTTGCACCAATTGTGAACATCTTGTGATGATGAGTCGTCACGATTTTGAAAGAAAAATGAAGAAAATAATTGATTGAACTAAAAATCATCGTAAATGCTATTGTGGAAAACTAATTTGCATTGCTGAAGATCAGATTTAGATTTAATTTTTCAAGCAAAAATGGATAGGACTTTTTAAGTCCTATCCATTTTTGCTTTTATTTAAGTTCTTCAAATTTACCGTCTTTAACTTCTTTATAACCTGCTTTTTCGAGTAATTTAGCAGTTTCTTTGTAACTGATATAATCTGCTTTTTGATTACCAGATGTTTGAAGAAGCTGTTTACTTTGTAGTTCTTCAATATCAGCTTTACTGAAATCGATTGTCAGTTTTTCAGTTAAATAATCATCTTTGTACTCAATTTTATGAGTTAATCCTTTGATACCCTCAATAGATTTAGCATAGGCTTCTGTCTGCTCTTTAGCAGTGTCTTTTGTCAAGCCAACTGGTTTATAGTAGAAGGTGTTGTTTGTTTCGTTTATAAGAAGCTCATCACCTTTATATTCAACAGTGATGCGGCTATCTTGCTTAGTATTTTGGTCAATCAGCTGGAAATAAGCTTTTTTAGGACTGCTGCAGGCAGCTAAAACAAACAAAGCGGAAACCGTAAGGAAGGAAAGAAAAAGTGTTTTGAAAGTATTCTTTTTCATTAGAGACTCCTTTAATAAGAATATTAGCTATATTATACCATTTTTTTCTTCAATTTATTTTACATTTTTGTAAAGAAAGCTAGAAAAAATAACTTAAATCCGCTGTTTAGGATAAGGATTTATGGTATAATGGTTTGGATTGAAAAGATGAATGGAGAAGATAAGAATGGCTTTGACAGCAGGAATCGTTGGTTTACCCAATGTTGGTAAGTCAACTTTATTTAATGCAATTACAAAAGCAGGTGCAGAAGCAGCTAATTACCCTTTTGCGACAATTGATCCAAATGTCGGGCGGGTAGAAGTTCCGGATGCTCGTTTGGATAAATTAACAGAACTCATCAAACCACAGAAGAAAGTTCCAACAACATTCGAATTTACTGATATTGCTGGAATTGTGAAAGGTGCTTCAAAAGGAGAAGGACTAGGGAATAAATTCTTAGCCAATATCCGCGAAGTAGATGCTATCGTCCATGTAGTACGTGCCTTTGATGATGAAAACGTCATGCGAGAACAGGGCCGTGAGTCTGAATTTGTAGATCCAATGGCTGATATTGAGACCATTAATCTAGAATTGATTTTAGCAGACTTAGAAAGTATTAACAAACGCTATGCGCGTGTAGAGAAGATGGCTCGTACCCAAAAAGATAAGGATTCAGTGGCAGAATTTAATGTTTTACAGAAAATTAAGCCTGTCCTGGAAGATGGTCTGTCAGCTCGCACAATTGAATTCACAGAAGAAGAACAAAAAATCGTTAAAGGACTCTTTCTTTTAACGACTAAGCCGGTTCTCTATGTGGCCAATGTCAGTGAAGATGAGGTGGCTGATCCAGATAATATTGACTATGTGAAGCAGATTCGTGAATTTGCAGCTACAGAAAATGCTGAAGTTGTTATCATTTCAGCGCGTGCAGAGGAAGAAATTTCTGAATTGGACGATGAGGATAAGTCAGAATTTCTGGAAGCTATCGGCTTGACAGAATCAGGTGTGGATAAACTGACCAGAGCAGCTTATCATCTGTTGGGACTTGGAACCTACTTTACAGCTGGTGAAAAGGAAGTGCGTGCTTGGACCTTTAAGCGTGGAATGAAAGCTCCGCAAGCAGCTGGCATTATTCACTCAGACTTTGAAAAAGGCTTTATTCGAGCAGTCACTATGTCTTATGATGACCTAGTGCACTATGGTAGCGAAAAAGCAGTTAAAGAAGCTGGACGTTTGCGCGAAGAAGGAAAAGAATATATCGTTCAAGATGGCGATATTATGGAATTTAGATTTAATGTGTAAAGTATTTGTAAAGTCTAAAAATTCTAGGTTGGAAAATTTTTTCCAGCCCTTTTGGCTTTTATAAAGGAGAAAAATGGTAAAGTTAATAGTCGGTCTGGGAAATCCAGGAGAAAAATATATTGAAACTAAACATAATGTTGGTTTTATGTTAGTTGACAAGATTTGTAAAGATCTTGATTTAAAGTTTACAGCTGATAAAATCTTTCAAGCAGATATCGCCTCTACTTTTCTAAATGGTGAAAAAGTTTATTTTGTCAAACCAACTACATTTATGAATGAGAGCGGAAAGGCCGTTCAAGCTTTACTAGCATATTATGGTTTAGATATAGAGGATTTATTGGTCATCTATGATGATTTGGATATGGAAGTTGGTAAGATTCGTTTGCGCAGCAAGGGTTCAGCTGGTGGCCATAACGGTATTAAATCTATTATCAAACACATTGGAATTCAAGAGTTTAAACGGATAAAGATAGGTATTGGCCGTCCAAAAGAAGGTATGACAGTGGTCCACCACGTTCTAGGAAAATTTGATAAAGATGATTATATAATGATTCTGAATACTCTTGATAAGGTTGACAAGGCTGTAAAATATTATTTACAGTCAGGCAATTTTGAACAAACTATGCAGAAATACAATGGATAATAAAATGAACCTGATTGACTTATTTTGTCAAAACCAGCAAATTTCAGATTGGAAGAAAAATCTCCATAAAAGCAGCAGACAGTTGATAATGGGATTGTCTGCATCAACAAAAGCAATTACTATAGCAGCTGGATTAGAAGAATCAGAGAAAATCCTTGTGCTGACTTCTAGTCAAAATGAAGCAGATCGTTTGGCTAGTGATTTGATTTCTTTGTTGGGAGAAGACAAGGTCTATACTTTCTTAGCAGATGATACTCCTATAGCAGAATTTGTTTTTGCTTCACAGGAAAAAATATTTTCGAGATTAGATGCTCTAAACTTTTTAATAGACCATCAAAAGTCTGGAATTCTAGTTACTAATGTCGCAGCCAGCAAATTACTCTTGCCTGATTCTATTGATTTTAAAAATACCAATATAAATTTGACAGTTGGACAAGAATATGACCTAAATAATCTTGTAAAGATGTTGTCAAGATCAGGATACAAGAAGGTGTCTCAAGTTTTAAGTCAGGGAGAATATAGTCTAAGAGGAGACATCTTAGACATTTTTGAGCGCTCAGCAGAGGCACCTTATCGCCTGGAGTTTTTTGGTGATGAAATTGATGGTATTCGGATTTTCAATCCAGAAAATCAAACTTCAATTGAGAATATAGAAAGTATTTTGATTAAACCTGCTTCTGATATCCTGCTTTCTAAGAAAGATTATGCTCGAGGACGGGAAAATCTGGAAGCTATTTTAGAAAAAGCTGTTGATCCTGCTTTGAAATCTTACTTAGAAGAGCTACTAATAAGTGCCAAAGAGGAGTTCCATCATACAGATATTCGTAAATTCCTTTCTTATTTTTATCAGAAAGAATGGACTATTTTAGACTACTTGCCTGTTCATAGTCCTGTGTTTTTTGATGATTTTCAAAAAATTGTGGATCGACATGCTCAATTTGAACTGGAAACAGCTAGCTTGTTGACAGATGATTTACAAAATTGTAAAGCTTTATCAAGTCAGAAATATTTTGCAGATAAGTATCAAGATTATCGTCAATATAAACCAGCAACCTTCTTTTCAAGCTTTCAAAAAGGTTTGGGAAATCTGAAATTTGATGCTTTGTATCAATTCAATCAGTACCCAATGCAAGAATTTTTCAGTCAGTTTCCTTTGCTCAAGGAAGAAATTAATCGTTATAAAAAATCTGGCTATACAATAATCTTACAAGCGAATTCTTCAGCAGGTTTACAAAGTTTACATAAAAATTTACAGGAATATGATATTCATTTAGACTATATAAAAGAGGCTGAGATTCACAAAAATGCAGTTCAGCTTATAGAAGGAAATCTTGTTCAAGGCTTTAATTTCGTAGATGAGAAAATTGTTCTTATTACAGAGTACGAAATTATTCATAAAAAAATAAAACGAAAAATCCGGCGTCAGAATATCTCAAATGCTGAACGACTGAAAGATTATAATGAGCTAGAAAAAGGGGATTATGTTGTCCATAATATTCATGGGATAGGACGTTATCTGGGGATAGAAACGATTGAAATCTCTGGCGTCCACCGTGACTATCTGACAATTCAATATCAAAATTCTGATCGTATTTCGATTCCAGTTGACCAGATTGATCTCCTATCAAAGTATGTTGCCAGCGATGGAAAAACACCTAAGGTAAATAAGCTAAATGACGGTCGCTTCCAGAAGAGTAAGCAAAAAGTTCAGCATCAGGTTCAGGATATTGCGGATGATTTGATTAAACTATATGCTGAACGCAGCCAGCTAAAAGGTTTTGCTTTCTCAACGGATGATTCTAATCAAGAGGAATTTGACAATGATTTTCCCTATGTTGAAACAGAGGACCAGCTAAGAAGTATTCAGGAAGTGAAGAAGGATATGGAAAGCAGTCGTCCAATGGACCGGCTCTTAGTTGGTGATGTCGGCTTTGGAAAAACAGAAGTAGCTATGCGGGCTGCTTTTAAGGCTGTCAACGATCATAAACAGGTGGCTGTATTAGTACCAACAACGGTTTTAGCCCAGCAGCACTATACTAACTTTAAAGAACGCTTTAATGATTTTGCGGTTAATGTCGAGGTACTCAGCCGTTTCAGGAGTAAAGCAGAACAAAAACAGACTCTGGAGAAGCTGCAGAAGGGACAAGTTGATATTATCATCGGAACCCACCGACTCTTATCCAAAGATGTAGAATTTGCGGATTTAGGTTTAATCATCATTGATGAGGAGCAGCGTTTTGGAGTTAAACATAAGGAAACATTAAAAGAATTGAAAAAGAAAGTTGATGTCTTAACTTTGACAGCAACTCCTATTCCTCGAACTCTGCATATGTCTATGCTGGGGATACGCGATTTGTCAGTCATTGAGACCCCGCCTACCAATCGCTATCCTGTTCAGACCTATGTTTTAGAAAGCAATCCTACAGTAATTCGAGAAGCTGTCTTACGTGAAATAGACCGAGGTGGACAGGTTTACTATCTTTACAACAAGGTTGACACAATCGAACAGAAAGTTTCAGAGTTAAGAGAGTTAATCCCAGAAGCTTCTATAGGCTATGTTCATGGTCAAATGAGTGAGATTCGTTTAGAAAATACTTTGCTGGATTTCATCAATGGAGAATACGATATTTTGGTGACCACAACAATTATTGAAACTGGGGTTGATATCCCAAATGCCAATACTTTGTTTGTAGAAAATGCTGACCATATGGGGCTGTCAACCTTGTATCAACTTCGTGGACGGGTTGGCCGCAGTAATCGGATTGCCTACGCTTATCTGATGTACAGACCAGATAAGATCCTAACAGAAGTTTCTGAAAAGCGTCTAGAGGCTATTAAGGGATTTACAGAGTTAGGTTCTGGATTTAAGATTGCCATGCGAGATTTGTCTATTCGAGGGGCTGGCAATATTCTAGGAAGCATGCAATCTGGCTTTATTGATTCTGTTGGTTTTGAGATGTATTCACAGCTTCTAGAAGAAGCCATTGCTAAAAAGCAGGGCAAAGAAAACAAGCGTCAAAAAAGCAATGCAGAGATTAATCTACAGATTGATGCCTATCTGCCTAGTGACTATATTTCTGATGAAAGACAGAAAATTGAAATTTACAAGAGAATTCGTGAGATTGACAGCCGTGTAAACTATGAAAATCTGCAAAATGAATTGATTGATCGCTTTGGTGAATACCCTGATGTTGTAGCCTATCTGTTGGAGATTGGACTTGCTAAGTCTTATTTAGATCAGGCATTTGTAAAGTCAGTGGAACGCCAGCAGAATGCAGTAAGTATTCATTTTGAGAAAATTTCGCAGCAGCTTTATCTGACGCAGGACTATTTTGAAGCACTTTCGATGACGAATTTAAAGGCTCGAATTGGTGAAAAAAATGGCTTGATTGAAGTGATTTTTGATGTGAGGAACAAAAAAGATTATGAGATTTTAGAAGGTCTAGTTAATTTTGGAGAAAAGATGCTGGAAATTAAACAGCGCAAGGCAGAATAAAGGTTACAATTCAGTGAAGTTTGGCTTTTTAAGCTCTATTTTTCTCAAAAAATGGTAGAATAATAAATTAAGAGAAAATGAGGTAATAGGATGAGATTAGATAAATATTTGAAAGTGTCACGGATTATCAAGCGACGTCCAGTGGCTAAAGAAGTAGCTGACAAGGGTCGGATAAAAGTGAACGGTATCTTGGCCAAGAGCTCAACAGATTTGAAAGTGGATGACTTGATTGAAGTACGCTTTGGTAATAAACTCTTGACTGTAAAGGTTCTGGAGATGAAAGATAGTACCAAAAAAGAAGATGCAGTTAAAATGTACGAAATAGTCAGTGAAACAAGGATAGAAGAAGATGCCTAAAAATATCGTCCAACTCAATAATCGTTTTATACAAGATGAAAATCAACGCCGCAGATATGTGGATCAGGAACGGCGGAAACGCAACCGTTTTATGGGCTGGGTTCTGATTTTGGTGATTCTATTATTTATTCTACCTACCTATAATTTGTACCAGAGTTATCAAACCTTGCTGCAGCGTCGTGAACAGTATTCTAAACTGCAGGAGAAATATCAAACGCTCAGCGAAGAAAAGGTCTATCAATCTGATATAGCAACAAAGTTAAAAGATGACAGCTATGCTGCTAAGTATGCACGCGCTAAATACTCTTTTTCAAAAGAGGGTGAGTACATTTATACTATCCCAGATTTATTACCGCAGTAGTTATGGAAGATTTATTAAAAACAATTGAGCAGTTCTTGGCCTTTTCAGATGAGAAATTGGAAGAACTGTCTGAAAAAAATCAAGCTTTGAAACTTCAAGAAAATCAAAAGGAAAGGGGAAAACATGCGTAAGTTTTTGTTACTGATATTTTTGCTGCCAGCTTTATTTAGCAGTATCACAGTTATTAGTACCGAAAAAGATTTCGTATTAGACGAGGAAGAAAAATATCATTTTACAAGCACTGCGTATGGACGCTATTATGATAGCATCCCGACAAATCCTAATGTTTATGAAGAAACTCCTACATTTACAGATTCTACTCTGAGTAAGACTGCTGGAAAGCTAGTTCCAGACCAGCCAATCCAGATAACAGGATTTTATGTAAATGAAGAAGGAGTCCCGATTTTCAAGCTGAAAAATGGGCAGTTTGTGATAGCGGATAAAAATACAATTTACGAAGATACTGTCCAGTCAATTCAAGATATCCATCAAGAAATGTGGCTGAAACCCGGCTTTACTCTTTATGATAAAGCCAATATCAACGGAGCTAAAAAAATCAATACAACAGTAGCCCCATATACGAAAGTAAACATTGTCCAAATTGTCCAGACAGTCAAAGGAACTTATGCTCAGGTTGAAGGACAGGGCTGGGTTTCTATGGAATTTCTGGATGAAACTGATAATCGAATGGACAAAGTTCAAGAAATTTTGAGCAGTAAGTACAACAAGGCGGACTACTCTATCTATGTGAAACAGCTGGACACAGGCAAAGAAGCAGGTATCAATCAAGATCAAGAGATGTATTCGGCCAGCGTTACCAAACTGCCTTATCTCTACTATGTGCAGGAACAGCTGGATCAGAAAAAACTTTCGTTAGATCAGAAGTTCAAGTATATTGGAGCAGTCAATGATTTTACAGGTGCTTATGAACCAGAAGGAAGTGGCAGCATTGCTAAGTCAGCTGATGACAAGGAATATTCAGTTCAGGATTTGATTAATAGAGTGGCCAAAGAATCAGATAATGTCTCCCACAATATTTTAGGCTATTATGCGACCAATCAATCTGATAAAAATTTTCAGCAGACGATCAACAAAATAGCTGGAAAGAAATGGGATGTGGAAGAAAGACAAGCTTCTTCACGTATGACTGGAAATATTTTAGAAGCTATCTATGAGCAAAATGGCATGATTATCGATGCCTTGTCTCAGACAAATTATGATAATCAGCGGATTTCTAAAAATATAGATGTTAAAGTGGCTCATAAAATTGGTGACGCCTATGATTTTAAGCATGATGCTGCGATTGTCTATACAGATTCTCCTTTTATCATTGTCATTTTTACTAATAATTCAAACTACGATAATATTTCTCAGATAGCAGACGATGTCTATGGAGTTCTGAAATGATTAAGCAAGAATTTCTTAAAAAAATGCAGGAGAAAAAGTATTTCCAAGACCATCAAAAAGTTTTGGTTGCTGTATCAGGTGGACTGGATTCTATGACACTGCTACAGCTGTTGGTTGATTATCAAAAAGAACTGGCTATTGAGCTTGCGATTGCTCATGTCAATCACAAACAGCGGCCAGAGTCAGAACAAGAAGAAAAGGCATTAGTAAAGATTGCGGAACAGCTTGGTGTAAAGATTTTTACATCAAGTTTTTCTGGTAGTTTTTCAGAAAATGTTGCTCGGCAGTTTCGTTATGATTTTTTCGGGAAAGTGATGCAGGAGGGGCACTATACAGCTTTGGTAACTGCCCACCACGCAGATGACCAAGCTGAGACTGTTTTTATGCGGCTGCTGCGTGGAGCTAGACTTCGTCATCTGTCCGGTATGAAAGCTGTCCAGTCTTT
Source organism: Streptococcus sanguinis (assembly GCF_050225395.1). Lineage (GTDB taxonomy): Bacteria > Bacillota > Bacilli > Lactobacillales > Streptococcaceae > Streptococcus. The sequence continues at coordinate 11,573 of NZ_CP071431.1, forward strand.
TGCTTGCGGGGAACTGATTCGTCCTTTGCTTACTTTTCATAAGTCAGACTTTCCAGATATTCAGCATTTTGAAGATAGCAGTAATTTTCAAAATGACTATCTCAGAAATCGAATTCGTAATCTTTATCTGCCAGATTTAGAAAAAGAAAATCCACAATTTAAGGATTCTTTGCGGTATCTAGGAAAGGAGATTGAAGATTGGCAGACCGCTTTGTCTCACTTGACTAGGGATTTAGATATAGAAAATGTACAAGTCTTTCATCAGCAAATCCCCCAGGTTCAACGTTTTCTATTGCAGAACTATCTCGAAAACTTTCCTGGTCTGAATCTGAGCAAGCAGCAGTTTGAGGAGGTTTTAAACATCCTGCGGACTAAGACCAATTATCAGCACACTTTGAAAAAAGACTATGAGCTTATTAAAGATTACCAGCGTTTTGAAATTAGAAAAATCAGTCGTAAGCCCGATTTAAAAATGGATTCAATTTTGTTAGAATTTGAGAACCTGATTGAGTTTGGGCATTATCGATTTTCATTTGGGATTCCTTTGAGTGGTGAAAATATTCAGAAAATTTTTGTTTCGCGTGAAACTTCTCTGACACTTCGCTTCCGAAAAGAGGGAGATAGTATTTTGCTGAATGGTCATCACAAGAAGCTTCGTCGTCTTTTTATTGATAAGAAAGTTTCCTTTGAAGAACGGAATTTATCTGTAATAGTGGAACAAAATCATCAAATTTTAGCAATCTTAAATATTGCTGTCAGTGATTTGAGTAAGGCATTAAAAAGTGATATAATGAGTACTGTACTTTATATTCAGAAAATAGATGGGTAAAATTATGCTAGAACAAGATATCAAAAAAATATTGATTTCCCATGATGAAATCGTGGATGCTGCAAAAAAGCTTGGTCAGCAATTAACCAAAGACTACCAAGGTAAAAATCCAATTTTTGTTGGAATTTTAAAAGGTTCCGTGCCTTTTATGGCTGAGCTAATCAAGCATATTGATACACATATTGAGCTTGATTTTATGTTGGTCTCCAGCTACCATGGTGGTACTGCCAGCTCAGGTGTCATTAATGTTATTAAGGACATTGATCAAGACATCACAGGACGTGATATCCTATTTGTTGAGGATATTATTGATACTGGTCAGACTTTAAAAAATCTATGCAATTTGTTTAAGGAAAGAAATGCTGCATCAGTAAAAATTGCTACACTTTTGGATAAGCCAGAAGGGCGTATTGTTGAAATCGATGCTGATTATACATGTTTCACAATTCCAAATGAATTTGTTGTTGGATATGGATTAGATTACAATGAGAACTATCGTAATATTCCATATATTGGTATTTTGAAAGAAGAAGTTTATACAAAATAAAGGTTTACTATTAATAGATGAAAAATAAGCAAAATAATGGTTTTATAAAAAATCCATTTCTCTATATTCTGATTATTGTTGTCCTAGTGACAGGGTTTCAGTATTTCTTCTCAGGAGATACTGGCGGTCGCAGCCAGCAAATCAATTACACAGAATTAGTGAAGGAAATTAAGGAAAATAATGTCACAGAGATGAGCTACCAGCCCAATGGTAGTGTCGTAGAGATTTCAGGTACTTACAAAACACCTCAGGAATCAAAAGAAGATACAGGGATTTTATTTTTTACTCCAAACATTTCTAAAGTAGAGAAATTCACAAGTATTATTTTACCGTCAGATATTACAATTTCTGATTTACAAAAATTAGCCTCTGAACACAACACTGAAATCAGCATAAAGCGCGAAAGTTCAAGCGGAATGTGGATTACAATCCTCACTTCCATCGTTCCTTTTATAATTGTCATCTTCTTCTTTATGTCCATGATGAATCAAGGTGGCGGTGGTGGTGCTCGCGGTGCCATGAATTTCGGCCGCAATAAGGCGCGTGCTGCTAACAAAGAAGATATCAAGGTTCGTTTCTCGGATGTAGCTGGTGCTGAGGAAGAAAAGCAAGAGCTAGTAGAAGTTGTTGAGTTTTTGAAAGATCGGAAACGTTACACCAAGCTAGGTGCTCGTATTCCTGCTGGTGTCCTTCTGGAAGGCCCTCCGGGAACTGGTAAAACCTTGCTTGCTAAGGCAGTTGCTGGGGAAGCAGGTGTTCCTTTCTTCAGTATCTCAGGTTCCGACTTTGTAGAAATGTTTGTTGGGGTCGGAGCAAGCCGAGTTCGTTCTTTATTTGAAGATGCGAAAAAAGCAGCCCCTGCCATTATCTTCATCGATGAAATCGATGCAGTCGGTCGTCAGCGTGGTGTTGGTCTTGGCGGTGGTAACGATGAGCGGGAGCAAACCCTCAATCAGCTCTTGATTGAAATGGATGGTTTCGAAGGCAATGAAGGAATCATTATCATTGCGGCTACTAACCGTTCGGATGTATTGGATCCAGCCTTGCTGCGTGCTGGCCGTTTTGACAGAAAAGTGTTAGTCGGTCGTCCTGATGTTAAAGGTCGGGAAGCTATTCTTCGTGTTCATGCTAAGAATAAGCCGCTGGCTAAAAATGTTGATTTGAAATTAGTCGCTCAGCAGACACCAGGTTTTGTTGGTGCTGATTTGGAAAATGTCTTGAATGAGGCTGCTTTGGTTGCTGCTCGTCGTAACAAGAAAGTCATTGATGCAGATGATATTGATGAAGCAGAAGATCGGGTAATCGCAGGACCTTCTAAGAAAGATAAGATGGTGTCTGAACGTGATCGTCAAATGGTTGCTTATCATGAAGCTGGACATACTATTGTTGGTTTGGTATTGTCAAATGCGCGTGTTGTACATAAGGTAACTATCGTCCCTCGTGGACGCGCTGGTGGTTATATGATTGCCCTACCTAAGGAAGACCAAATGCTTCTATCTAAAGAAGATATGAAAGAGCAATTAGCTGGTCTTATGGGTGGCCGTGTGGCTGAAGAGATTATCTTTAATGTTCAAACAACAGGTGCCTCTAATGACTTTGAACAGGCAACTCAGATGGCCCGCAGTATGGTAACAGAATATGGAATGAGCGAAAAACTTGGTCCGGTTCAATACGAAGGAAACCATGCTATGTTTGGTGCAGCCAGTCCTCAAAAATCAATATCAGAACAGACTGCATATGAGATTGACGAAGAAGTAAGAGAACTTCTTAATGAAGCTCGTAACAAAGCTGCAGAGATTATCCAGTCCCATCGCGAAACTCATAAATTGATTGCTGAAGCGCTTCTTAAATATGAAACTTTGGATAGCAATCAGATTAAATCATTGTATGAAACTGGCAAAATGCCAGAAGAGTCTGAACTTGAATTAGACAAAGAAGCTCATGCACTTTCTTATGATGAAATTAAAACGAAAATGAAAGAAAAAAGTTCTGAGTAGAAGAAGTTGGAGTAATTCCAACTTTTTTCTCTTTTTCTGAAATAATTATTGACAAAGGAAGAAAAGCTGATATAATGGAATATGTTCTGCAGAAGGATAAGAAATGGTCCGTTGGTCAAGGGGTTAAGACACCGCCTTTTCACGGCGGTAACACGGGTTCGAATCCCGTACGGACTATATAATCCGCCATAGCTCAGTTGGTAGTAGCGCATGACTGTTAATCATGATGTCGTAGGTTCGAGTCCTACTGGCGGAGCTAGGTTTAAAAAATCAAATGTGTAAGCATTTGATTTTTTTCTTGCTTTTATACTTCGCGCAATCCTCCCAAATGACTAAATATGTGCCTGAAATGACTTAAAAATAGTTATTCGAGTCAGAAGAGCTCCTAAAATATGCTTTTTAGAAGAAAGAGCCCACCTTGCTTTCTATTTACAGTAGAATTAAGTCAAGTAAATTTTAAGGAGGAACTATGGATTTTAGAACTACTTATGAGAAGGTGAAATGGATAGTTTGGAAGTGTAAGAAAGACTATTATATTCATTTGTGGGAACATAGTGATTGGGAGCAAGAAGGAATGTTAGTTTTATACGAACTTCTGCTTAAAGAAAAAGGAATTGAAAACGATGAGGAAAAACTCTATCGTTATTTCAAAACAAAATTCAGAAATCATATACATGATAAAATTCGTAAACAAGAAAGCCAAAAGCGCAAATTGGACCGCCAGCCTTATGAAGAAGTGAGTGAGATTGGTCATCGTTTGAAGTCAAAAGAGTTGTTTCTAGATGAGTTAGTTGCCTTCAGAGAAGCGATTGACAATTATAAAAGAACTCTTGATGATGTTGGATTGGATAATTATCAGAGGTTGATGAGCAACGAGCGCTTTAAAGGAAGAAGAGCCATGCTTAAAGATTTAAAAAATCACTTAAAAGATTTTCAAGATAATACGATTTTGTAATGAACAAACTTGATGACTTTATTTCTGTTTTACTAGAACAGGTTAGAGCATCAAGTTTTTTTATTAAATAAAAATCAAAAAAAATTGGGAAAAGGTATTGACAGGATGGAGGTATAGGTGATATACTAATATAGTTGTCGCGAAAGACAAAGCCCTTTGAAAACTGAACAAGACGAACCAAGTGCAGGGTGACATAGAGATATGTAACCTGTCAAAAAACGAAAATAAATCTGTCAGTGGACAGTAATGAGTGCGAACTCAAACTTTTTAATGAGAGTTTGATCCTGGCTCAGGACGAACGCTGGCGGCGTGCCTAATACATGCAAGTAGAACGCTGAAGAGAGGAGCTTGCTCTTCTTGGATGAGTTGCGAACGGGTGAGTAACGCGTAGGTAACCTGCCTGGTAGCGGGGGATAACTATTGGAAACGATAGCTAATACCGCATGATATTAATTATCGCATGATAATTAATTGAAAGATGCAATTGCATCACTACCAGATGGACCTGCGTTGTATTAGCTAGTTGGTGAGGTAACGGCTCACCAAGGCGACGATACATAGCCGACCTGAGAGGGTGATCGGCCACACTGGGACTGAGACACGGCCCAGACTCCTACGGGAGGCAGCAGTAGGGAATCTTCGGCAATGGGGGGAACCCTGACCGAGCAACGCCGCGTGAGTGAAGAAGGTTTTCGGATCGTAAAGCTCTGTTGTAAGAGAAGAACGGGTGTGAGAGTGGAAAGTTCACACTGTGACGGTATCTTACCAGAAAGGGACGGCTAACTACGTGCCAGCAGCCGCGGTAATACGTAGGTCCCGAGCGTTGTCCGGATTTATTGGGCGTAAAGCGAGCGCAGGCGGTTAGATAAGTCTGAAGTTAAAGGCTGTGGCTTAACCATAGTATGCTTTGGAAACTGTTTAACTTGAGTGCAGAAGGGGAGAGTGGAATTCCATGTGTAGCGGTGAAATGCGTAGATATATGGAGGAACACCGGTGGCGAAAGCGGCTCTCTGGTCTGTAACTGACGCTGAGGCTCGAAAGCGTGGGGAGCAAACAGGATTAGATACCCTGGTAGTCCACGCCGTAAACGATGAGTGCTAGGTGTTAGGCCCTTTCCGGGGCTTAGTGCCGCAGCTAACGCATTAAGCACTCCGCCTGGGGAGTACGACCGCAAGGTTGAAACTCAAAGGAATTGACGGGGGCCCGCACAAGCGGTGGAGCATGTGGTTTAATTCGAAGCAACGCGAAGAACCTTACCAGGTCTTGACATCCCGATGCCCGCTCTAGAGATAGAGTTTTACTTCGGTACATCGGTGACAGGTGGTGCATGGTTGTCGTCAGCTCGTGTCGTGAGATGTTGGGTTAAGTCCCGCAACGAGCGCAACCCCTATTGTTAGTTGCCATCATTCAGTTGGGCACTCTAGCGAGACTGCCGGTAATAAACCGGAGGAAGGTGGGGATGACGTCAAATCATCATGCCCCTTATGACCTGGGCTACACACGTGCTACAATGGCTGGTACAACGAGTCGCAAGCCGGTGACGGCAAGCTAATCTCTGAAAGCCAGTCTCAGTTCGGATTGTAGGCTGCAACTCGCCTACATGAAGTCGGAATCGCTAGTAATCGCGGATCAGCACGCCGCGGTGAATACGTTCCCGGGCCTTGTACACACCGCCCGTCACACCACGAGAGTTTGTAACACCCGAAGTCGGTGAGGTAACCGTAAGGAGCCAGCCGCCTAAGGTGGGATAGATGATTGGGGTGAAGTCGTAACAAGGTAGCCGTATCGGAAGGTGCGGCTGGATCACCTCCTTTCTAAGGAGTCCGTAAGGACACACGGAATGCACTTGAGTCTTGTTTAGTTTTGAGAGGGCTATGTGGGGCCTTAGCTCAGCTGGGAGAGCGCCTGCTTTGCACGCAGGAGGTCAGCGGTTCGATCCCGCTAGGCTCCATTATCTAGTTTGACTAGATAAAGAACTTGTCCATTGAAAATTGAATACCGATATCAAATAGTAACAAGAAAATAAACCGAAAACGCTGTGAATATTAATGAGTTTAAGACTGAAAGGTCAAAAATAAGGTTAAGTTAGTAAGGGCGCACGGTGGATGCCTTGGCACTAGGAGCCGATGAAGGACGTGACAAACGACGAAATGCCTCGGGGAGCTGTAAGTAAGCACTTGATCCGGGGATGTCCGAATGGGGGAACCCAACAGGTTGATGCCTGTTACCCATTTCTGTTAAGGGAATGAGGAGGAAGACGCAGTGAACTGAAACATCTAAGTAGCTGCAGGAAGAGAAAGCAAAAGCGATTGCCTTAGTAGCGGCGAGCGAAGAGGCAGGAGGGCAAACCGAAGAGTTTACTCTTCGGGGTTGTAGGACTGCAATGTGGACTCAGAATTTATAGAAGAATGACTTGGGAAAGTCAGCCAAAGAGAGTAAGAGCCTCGTATTTTAAATAGATTCTGTACCTAGCAGTATCCTGAGTACGGCGGGACACGTGAAATCCCGTCGGAATCTGGGAGGACCATCTCCCAACCCTAAATACTCCCTAGTGACCGATAGTGAACCAGTACCGTGAGGGAAAGGTGAAAAGCACCCCGGGAGGGGAGTGAAATAGAACCTGAAACCGTGTGCCTACAACAAGTTCGAGCCCGTTAATGGGTGAGAGCGTGCCTTTTGTAGAATGAACCGGCGAGTTACGTTATGATGCGAGGTTAAGTTGAAGAGACGGAGCCGTAGGGAAACCGAGTCTGAATAGGGCGCTTTAGTATCATGATGTAGACCCGAAACCATGTGACCTACCCATGAGCAGGTTGAAGGTGCGGTAAAACGCACTGGAGGACCGAACCAGGGCACGTTGAAAAGTGCTTGGATGACTTGTGGGTAGCGGAGAAATTCCAAACGAACTTGGAGATAGCTGGTTCTCTCCGAAATAGCTTTAGGGCTAGCGTCGACATGAAGATTCTTGGAGGTAGAGCACTGTTTGGGTGAGGGGTCCATCCCGGATTACCAATCTCAGATAAACTCCGAATGCCAATGAATTATGGTCGGCAGTCAGACTGCGAGTGCTAAGATCCGTAGTCGAAAGGGAAACAGCCCAGACCACCAGCTAAGGTCCCAAAATAATTGTTAAGTGGAAAAGGATGTGGGGTTGCACAGACAACTAGGATGTTAGCTTAGAAGCAGCTATTCATTCAAAGAGTGCGTAATAGCTCACTAGTCGAGTGACCCTGCGCCGAAAATGTACCGGGGCTAAAACAATTTACCGAAGCTGTGGATACCTTTTATAGGTATGGTAGGAGAGCGTTCTATGTGTGGAGAAGGTGTACCGTGAGGAGCGCTGGAACGCATAGAAGTGAGAATGCCGGTATGAGTAGCGCAAGACAGGTGAGAATCCTGTCCACCGTAAGACTAAGGTTTCCAGGGGAAGGCTCGTCCGCCCTGGGTTAGTCGGGACCTAAGGAGAGACCGAAAGGTGTATCCGATGGCCAACAGGTTGAGATTCCTGTACTAGAGTATGAAGTGATGGAGGGACGCAGTAGGCTAACTCGTGCGTACGAATGGATGTACGTCTAAGCAGTGAGGCGTGGTATGAGTCAAATGCTTATACCTGTAACGTTGAGCTGTGATGGGGAGCGAAGTTTAGTAGCGAGTGAGTGATGTCACACTGCCAAGAAAAGCTTCTAGCGTTGTATCATACTCTACCCGTACCGCAAACCGACACAGGTAGTCGAGGCGAGTAGCCTCAGGTGAGCGAGAGAACTCTCGTTAAGGAACTCGGCAAAATGACCCCGTAACTTCGGGAGAAGGGGTGCTGACTTTTGTCAGCCGCAGTGAATAGGCCCAAGCAACTGTTTATCAAAAACACAGCTCTCTGCTAAATCGTAAGATGATGTATAGGGGGTGACGCCTGCCCGGTGCTGGAAGGTTAAGAGGAGTGCTTAGCGGTAACGCGAAGGTATGAATTGAAGCCCCAGTAAACGGCGGCCGTAACTATAACGGTCCTAAGGTAGCGAAATTCCTTGTCGGGTAAGTTCCGACCCGCACGAAAGGCGTAATGATTTGGGCACTGTCTCAACGAGAGACTCGGTGAAATTTTAGTACCTGTGAAGATGCAGGTTACCCGCGACAGGACGGAAAGACCCCATGGAGCTTTACTGCAGTTTGATATTGAGTGTCTGTGCCACATGTACAGGATAGGTAGGAGCCTATGAAATCGGGACGCCAGTTTCGATGGAGGCGTTGTTGGGATACTACCCTTGTGTTATGGCCACTCTAACCCGGTAGGTTTATCATCTACGGAGACAGTGTCTGACGGGCAGTTTGACTGGGGCGGTCGCCTCCTAAAAGGTAACGGAGGCGCCCAAAGGTTCCCTCAGACTGGTTGGAAATCAGTCGCAGAGTGTAAAGGTATAAGGGAGCTTGACTGCGAGAGCTACAACTCGAGCAGGGACGAAAGTCGGGCTTAGTGATCCGGTGGTTCCGCATGGAAGGGCCATCGCTCAACGGATAAAAGCTACCCTGGGGATAACAGGCTTATCTCCCCCAAGAGTTCACATCGACGGGGAGGTTTGGCACCTCGATGTCGGCTCGTCGCATCCTGGGGCTGTAGTCGGTCCCAAGGGTTGGGCTGTTCGCCCATTAAAGCGGCACGCGAGCTGGGTTCAGAACGTCGTGAGACAGTTCGGTCCCTATCCGTCGCGGGCGTAGGAAATTTGAGAGGATCTGCTCCTAGTACGAGAGGACCAGAGTGGACTTACCGCTGGTGTACCAGTTGTTCTGCCAAGAGCATCGCTGGGTAGCTATGTAGGGAAGGGATAAACGCTGAAAGCATCTAAGTGTGAAACCCACCTCAAGATGAGATTTCCCATAACGCAAGTTAGTAAGAGCCCTGAGAGAAGATCAGGTTGATAGGTTAGAAGTGGAAGTGTGGTGACACATGGAGCGGACTAATACTAATCGCTCGAGGACTTATCCTAGAATAAGAAATTCATCAGAGTGCAGCGAATGGTTTAGAGAAATGTTAGATTTGATATTGTATTCAATTTTGAGTTGACAAGGCTTGTCTGAGAGGACAGAGCAGTTAATTCAATAGTTAAGTGACGATAGCCTAGGAGATACACCTGTACCCATGCCGAACACAGCAGTTAAGCCCTAGAACGCCGGAAGTAGTTGGGGGTTGCCCCCTGTGAGATATGGTAGTCGCTTAGCGAAGGGAGTTTAGCTCAGCTGGGAGAGCATCTGCCTTACAAGCAGAGGGTCAGCGGTTCGATCCCGTTAACTCCCATATTCTGAAAAGAATAGGTCCCGTAGTGTAGCGGTTATCACGTCGCCCTGTCACGGCGAAGATCGCGGGTTCGATTCCCGTCGGGACCGTTGAAGTCGAGAAGATTTCAATAAAAGTAAGAGACTCGTTAGCTCAGTTGGTAGAGCATTTGACTTTTAATCAAAGGGTCACTGGTTCGAGCCCAGTACGGGTCATAAGAGCGGGTTTGGCGGAATTGGCAGACGCACCAGATTTAGGATCTGGCGCTTTAGGGCGTGGGGGTTCAAGTCCCTTAACCCGCATATAAGATAATAATGAGCCGGCTTAGCTCAGTTGGTAGAGCATCTGATTTGTAATCAGAGGGTCGCGTGTTCAAGTCATGTAGCCGGCATTTTTAAATAGGATGCGAACGTAGTTCAGTGGTAGAACATCACCTTGCCAAGGTGGGGGTCGCGGGTTCGAATCCCGTCGTTCGCTTGAGGCGGCCGGGGTGGCGGAACTGGCAGACGCACAGGACTTAAAATCCTGCGATTGGTAACGATCGTACCGGTTCGATTCCGGTCCTCGGCATAGACTTGTAAGAGGTAGTAGAAGAAGATGAGCACCCTTAGCTCAACTGGATAGAGTACCTGACTACGAATCAGGCGGTTAGAGGTTCGACTCCTCTAGGGTGCATTAAGTAATAACTTAAGTTCGGGAAGTAGCTCAGCTTGGTAGAGTACTTGGTTTGGGACCAAGGTGTCGCAGGTTCGAATCCTGTCTTCCCGATAGATGGCGGTGTAGCTCAGCTGGCTAGAGCGTCCGGTTCATACCCGGGAGGTCGGGGGTTCGATCCCCTTCGCCGCTATAATGATCTTGTCGGACCTTTAGCTCAGCTGGTTAGAGCTCTCGGCTCATAACCGAGTGGTCGTAGGTTCAAGTCCTACAAGGTCCATAGTGTTATCTTGGAGGATTACCCAAGTCCGGCTGAAGGGAACGGTCTTGAAAACCGTCAGGCGTGTAAAAGCGTGCGTGGGTTCGAATCCCACATCCTCCTTAGGGACGAATAGTATTGACGCGGGATGGAGCAGCTAGGTAGCTCGTCGGGCTCATAACCCGAAGGTCGTAGGTTCAAATCCTGCTCCCGCAATAGTTGGCTCGGTAGCTCAGTTGGTAGAGCAATGGATTGAAGCTCCATGTGTCGGCGGTTCGATTCCGTCTCGCGCCATACATTATCATAGTGGTGATGCGGGTGTAGTTTAGTGGTAAAACTACAGCCTTCCAAGCTGTTGTCGCGAGTTCGATTCTCGTCACCCGCTTTGAACGAAAGTTCATACCAAGTTTTTTGAACTTGGGCGCGTAGCTCAGGTGGTTAGAGCGCACGCCTGATAAGCGTGAGGTCGGTGGTTCGAGTCCACTCGTGCCCATTAAATATTGGAGAATTACTCAAGAGGCTGAAGAGGACGGTTTGCTAAATCGTTAGGTCGGGTAACCGGCGCGGGGGTTCGAATCCCCCATTCTCCGTATAATGAGGAGTTTAGCATTTGCTATCTCCTTTTCTTATACTTTCTCGTCCTGTTTAGTGAGGTTTTTCTGATGAATCGATTTAAAAAGTCTAAGTTTTTGATTTCTTTTTTTGTATTAGTTGTTGCAATGACGATACTCATCCTATCTACCTCTTCTAGTTGGTTTGTATCAACTACTTCAAATATTATTTCATTGGTAGATAGACTTGTTGGCTCTCCTTTTGCTTTTGTAGCTGATAAAAAAGAAGAAATGTCAGATTTGATGTCTACTTATAGAGAGAATCAGCAGCTCAAGAAAAATCTTTATGAGGTTGAGGAAAAGGCTGGGAAGGTAGATTCCTTAGAAGATGAGAATGAGCAGTTGCGAAAACTTCTGGAATTTAAAGAGGCTGATAAAAATCAAATACAAATTGCCAGCGAAGTGATTGCCCGTACGCCAGCATCCTGGAAAAATGAGCTGACTATTGACAAGGGGACATCTGATAATGTGACAGATGTTATGCTAGTAGTCGCTAATGGTGGTCTGGTCGGAAGTGTTTCTGAAACTAGTAGTCAGTCTAGCTTGGTTTCTCTACTGACTAACGAGGAAAACTCAACTAAAATTTCTGTTAGAATTCAAACGAAGTCTGGTCCAGTTTATGGGATTATTACGGGTTATGATGCAAAAAACTCTGCTTATATCATCAGTCAGTTAAATAGTGCTGAAGATATAAAAGAGGGAGATGAGGTGGCAACCAGTGGCTTGGGTGCTTATAATGCAGAAAATATTCCTGTCGGTAAGGTACTTTCCGTGTCTGAGGCTAAGGATCAGTTAAACAAGATTGTTCTGGTTAAGCCGGCTGCTGATTTGTCGGATATCCGTGCTGTAATGTTGGTAGGGAACTGATATGAGAGATATTAAAGAACATCTTTTGACTCCTATTATTTTATTTTTTGTTTTATTGATCGACGGACAGATTTCGACTTTTCTGGCTAATATTCTGCCTTTACAATGGCACTTAGTCAGTCATTTTATCTTTATTTTCATGCTTTTTGTTTCCATTAACCTCTCTAAAAACTACAATATTCTCTTATTTTGCGGTTTGGGGTTGATTTATGATGTTTACTATTTTCATACCATCGGTATTGCACTTATTCTTTTTCCTCTTTTAAGTCTTTTGGTTTGTCAGTCTAGTTCAACTATGCTTTTAAATAAATTTACTCGCTTTTTATCTGTTTTGATTCTTGTATTTTTATTTGAATTAATCAGTTTTACTTTTGCGGTATTTTTGAATCTTTCTAGTCTGAATTTACAGGATTTTGTTCTTAGCATTTTAGTACCGACTATCCTTCTCAATGGCCTGATATTCCTCATTTTTCAGCCTATTTTCGAAAAAATGTATTTATGATAAACAAGAAATAAAAATGTAATAAAGGCGTAACATATGATACAGCATTTTCTGGTATACTAGTTAATGTCTTATAAGAAGGAGTGTATTATTTTTATGAAGAAAAAACTACTCACATCAATTTTATTGAGTACGGTTATCCTTTCACAAGGAGCTGCACTTGTGAGCGTTAAAGCGGAGACAACTGATGAAAAGATTGCTGCACAAGACAGCAAGATTAATAGTTTGACAGAGCAACAACAATCAGTTCAGGCACAAGTCAACGAGATTCAAGGCCAAGTATCTGCTATTCAAAAGCAACAAGAAGAGCTTAAAGCAGAAAATGAAAAATTGTCTGCTGAATCTGCAAGACTTTCTGCTGAGATTGATGAACTGTCTAAAAACATCGTAGCTCGTAATGAGTCACTTGCAAATCAAGCTCGCAGTACCCAAACAAATGGAACTGCTACTAGCTACATCAATACAGTTGTGAATTCTAGCTCTATCACAGAAGCTATTTCTCGTGTAGCAGCTATGAGCGAAATTGTTTCAGCAAATAATAAAATGCTGGAACAACAAAAGAAAGATAAAGAAGTAATTGCTGAAAAGCAAGTTGCGAATAATGAAGCTATCAATACTGTAATTGCTAACCAAGAGAAGTTAGCTGATGATGAGCAAGCTTTGGCAACAAAACAAGCTGAATTGAAAGCAGCTCAGGCAAGTCTTGCGGCTGAAAAAGCGACTGCTGAAAACGAAAAGAATTCTCTTCTTGAAGAAAAAGCAGCAGCAGAAAAAGCAGCAGCAGAAGCAGCGGCTCGTGAAGCAGCTTATAAAGCAGAGCAAGAATCAAAACGCCAAGCAATTGAAGCTTCAGGAAATACTACCCTGCAAGCTCAGGTTCAAGCAGTTGTTAATTCAGCTCCAGCAGCAGAAGCAGCGGCTCCAGCTGCACCTGCAGTAACTCAATCTGTTGCCCGTGCGAATAGACCAGTTTATAGCTCATCTGCATCTTCTTATCCAGTAGGTCAATGTACTTGGGGTGCTAAGACATTAGCTCCTTGGGCTGGCGATTACTGGGGTAATGGTGGACAATGGTCTGCAAGTGCAGCAGCAGCAGGCTTCCGTGTTGGTTCACAGCCAGAAGTTGGAGCGATTGCATGTTGGACTGATGGTGGATACGGACACGTTGCAGTAGTAACAGCTGTTCAATCTACTACAAGCATCCAAGTATCAGAAGCAAACTACCTTGGACAACAATCAATCGGTAACTACCGTGGATGGTTTAACCCGACAACTGCACAAGGTACAGTTTCATATATTTATCCGAACTAATCAGTAAAAAGCGCCTCTGGCGTTTTTTATTTTTAATTGAAAAATCAACTGAAAAAAGTTACAATGGTAGTTGGGAAAAGTTGTAATTGGACAATGAAAGACGATTTAGAATCTGGAGGGAATCATGTCTTTTTCTGATTTAAAACTCTTTGCTCTTTCTTCTAATCAAGAATTAGCGCAGCGTGTTGCTCAAGAGATTGGATTGCCACTTGGAAAATCAACTGTTCGTCAGTTCTCTGATGGAGAGATTCAAGTGAATATTGAAGAATCTATTCGCGGGAAACACGTCTTTATTTTGCAGTCTACCAGCTCGCCAGTCAATGATAATTTGATGGAAATCTTGATTATGGTAGATGCTTTGAAACGGGCTAGCGCTGAATCCATCAATGTTGTCATGCCTTACTATGGCTATGCTCGACAGGATCGCAAGGCTAGAGCTCGTGAGCCAATTACATCTAAATTAGTTGCTAATATGTTGGAAATTGCTGGTGTGGATCGGATGCTGACTATTGATTTGCACGCGGCGCAAATCCAGGGCTTCTTTGACATTCCAGTGGATCATTTGATGGGTGCACCTTTGATTGCTGATTACTTTGAGCGCCGTAATATGACAGGAGGAGACTATGTGGTAGTCAGTCCTGACCATGGTGGTGTGAGTCGTGCCCGGAAGTTAGCAGAGTTTCTGAAAACCCCGATTGCGATTATTGATAAGCGTCGCAGTGTGGACAAGATGAATAGCAGTGAAGTTATGAACATCATTGGTAAGGTGGAAGGAAAAACTTGTATCTTAATTGATGATATGATTGATACAGCAGGGACTATCTGCCATGCAGCTGACGCTCTCGCTGAAGCAGGGGCTGTAGAAGTCTATGCTAGCTGCACTCATCCAGTCTTGTCTGGTCCTGCTATGGATAATATTCAAAAATCGGCGATTAAAAAATTGGTTGTGCTGGATACAATTTATCTGCCTCAAGAGCTCTTGATTGATAAGATTGAGCAGATTTCAATTGCGCATCTTTTAGGGGAAGCCATTGTCCGTATTCATGAAAAACGGCCGCTGTCACCCTTGTTTGAAATAGGTAAAAAATAATCTGAGATATATGGCTGGGATACATAATTTCTGGCCTCTTTTTTATTCTATTCCTACTATCTTTTTTAAAAAAAGTCCAACATTCACTTTAAAAGAAAACTCAAATTACTTGATGTTTCAAATATAAATAAATGACCATTTAAATAGTTGGTAAATTTACAATTTGTCTCATCCCTTGGTATTATTTGGTTTTAAAAATTTTTATGTAGTAAAATTCTTGACTTTTTTTAGAGTTCGAACTATACTTAATAGTAGGTAATATTAGGTAACGGGGAGTTACAATTATTTTTGAAAAGTAACGAGGAGATGAGATAATGAAAAAGGTTTTGCTTTCAAGTGCTGTGGCCCTTTCACTTTTCGCGGCTGCTGCACCAGTATTTGCTGAGGGTACAGCCAGTCTTTGGGTTAATGACATTGATAATAATGAAGTTCCCCAAGGCAGTACGGACTCAGAATCTAATAAAGTTATGGATGAGTTGCAGGCCTATAGAGATGCACAATCAGCTCTGGATCAGCAAGTTGCTGAAGCTAAGAAAGCTCCGGTTGGCAAAAGTGCTGTGATGGAGGATCAAGCTGGTAACAAAGTTCTTGTTATTGGTGAGGGAGAGTCGGCCAATGCTGATCAGCCTTCAGTGGCACCATCTACTACAGATCCATCTACACCGGCTTATTCGGCAGCACCTTACTCCACAGCCTCTTCATCAGTTCCAACTTTTCCAGTACCGTCTCAATCTTCGGCGGCATCGTCTTCAACAGCAGGTAAAAAGAAGGCTAAAAAATCAGAAAATAAAGCAAAAAAAACTCCGGAAGCAAAAGAAGAGAATAAGGAAAATGAGGAGAATTCTGAAGAAAAGTCACTTCCTAAGACAAGTGCAGTCAAATAATTTTGTCTTTAATTTGTGCTAACGCCTAAATATCACTGAGCCTTTGTTCGGTGATATTTTTTGTAAAAAATGAAAAATAAAGGATTTTTAGATTATGCAAGAAAAAGATAGGAGTCAAACTTCGAATAAGAAACAGCTCCTTGTTGTTGGCATCTGCCTCCTGCTGATTGTTCTGGTTATTTTTTCTGTTTTTTATTCTTTCCGTTCATCAGCATCAGGTAGCAAGCTTCGAGTTTCGCATCCTAGCAGGATTGAAACGTCAAGCTCATCTGCATCTTCAAGTCAGACAGAAAAGGAATATTTAGCAGAGCGTTTTGCTAAACTGAAGGCTGTCAATTCAGAAACGATAGGCTATGTCTATGCTCCTGGTACACAGTTGGATGAGCCAGTGGTGCAAACGAAAGATAATGCGACTTATCTGCTGAAGACTTTTGAAGGAAAGCAAGAGCCCTATATGGGAGCGGTCTTTATGGATAAGGACAATCATAAAGATTTCAGCGATCGTCTGACTTGGCTTTTCGGGCATGCTCGGGGTAGCAAGGCAGGAGATCATCGCATGTTTAATGATGTCAACTACTATGATCGTCAGGATTATTTTGACAAACATAGATATGTCGTGATTGAGACTCCTGAGCGTAAGTATTATTATCAAGCTATGGGACTGGTCATCGTGCCGGAAGAGACGGCTTTTTATCGGACGGAGTTTAAGGACGACGAGGATTTTACAACTCAGCTCAGAAATATCTATGAGGCTGCTCGTACTAAGGATCCTAAAATCCAGATTAAGGCGAGTGACCGGTATTTGGTTCTCTCAACCTGTCGTGAGGAAGATGATACGATTCGTTCTAACCTTTATTTGCGGCAGATTCCTGATTCAGAACTGCCAGATTTTCTGGCCAAGCATGGCAAGGAATTGACTTATACTCCGACTCGTTGACTGGCCAGTCACATGAGATGTGGCTATATCCATTATCTAGCAGTAAAGAATTTTAAGGCAAGGAAAAAAGGGACTAAGTGCAAGCTTAGTCCTTTTTCTGCATAAGAAATCATGTAATAGCTTTTGCTATGCTTCTGCATTTATAGTATAATAGTTCTATTGAGCGGCTGGAGGTATGTATGGATTTAAGTAAGAAATTTAATAAAAACTTAGAAAAAATAGAAATTTCGCTGATTCGTCAGTTTGACCAATCAATTTCTGCTATTCCGGGAGTTCTTCGGCTAACCTTAGGGGAGCCGGACTTTACAACACCGGATCATATCAAAGAAGCAGCCAAGGTGGCGATTGATGCTAATCAAAGTCACTACACTGGTATGAGCGGTCTCTTGGAGCTGCGTCAGGCGGCTAGCAGCTTTGTGAAAGAAAAGTACAATCTGCACTATCGCCCGGAAGATGAGGTTTTGGTCACAATTGGGGCGACAGAGGCCTTGTCAGCTACGCTGACAGCTATTTTAGAAGAAGGAGACAAGGTCTTGCTGCCAGCTCCTGCTTATCCAGGCTATGAGCCCATTGTCAATCTAGTAGGGGCGGAGATTGTCGAGATTGATACAACGGCCAATAACTTTGTCCTCACTCCAGAGATGCTGGAAGCAGCTATTTTGGAGCAGGGCGAGCAGCTAAAAGCGGTCATTCTTAATTATCCAGCCAATCCGACCGGCGTGACTTATTCGCGGGAGCAGATAAAAGCTCTGGCGGATGTCCTAGGAAAATACCAAGTCTTTGTGGTCTGCGATGAGGTCTATTCTGAGCTGACCTATACAGAGCAGGGGCATGTCTCCATCGCGGAGTATCTGCCAGACCAAACTATCGTCATCAACGGCTTGTCTAAGTCTCATGCCATGACTGGCTGGCGGTTGGGCTTTATCTTTGCTCCAGCAGTTTTCACTGCTCAGCTGATTAAGAGCCATCAGTATCTCGTAACAGCAGCCAATACCATGGCTCAGTTTGCAGGCATTGAAGCCCTGATAGTTGGGAAAGATGATGCGGAGCCAATGAAGGCTGAGTATATCCAGCGTCGCGACTATATCATAGAGAAAATGGCTGAGCTAGGCTTTAAGATTATCAAACCAGAAGGGGCTTTTTATATTTTTGCTAAGATACCAGATGGTTATAATCAAGATTCGTTCGCCTTTCTGCAGGATTTTGCGGAGAAGAAGGCCGTGGCCTTTATCCCGGGGGCGGCTTTTGGTCAATACGGGGAAGGCTATATCCGTCTGTCCTATGCGGCTAGTATGGAGACGATTCGAGAAGCCCTGAAACGCCTCAAGGACTACATGGAGGACTATGCTTAAATCTCTAACAAGTCAAGGTCTGGTTCTCTATAACCGCAATTTCCGCGAGGATGATAAGCTGGTAAAGATCTTTACGGAACAGGCTGGTAAGCGTATGTTTTTCGTCAAGCATGCTAGTAAATCCAAGCTAGCACCCGTCATTCAGCCTTTGACTGCGGCGAACTTGCTGATGAAAATCAATGATGATGGTCTTAGCTATATCAAGGACTATCAGAATGTAGTCACCTATCATCGCATCAATGAGGACTTATTCATCATGGCCTATGCCAGTTATGTGGCGGCCTTGGCAGATGCCAGTCTTCAGGACAATCAGTCGGATCCGGCGCTCTTTGCTTTTCTGCAGAAAACCCTGGAGCTGATGAATAATGGTCTGGACTATGAAGTGCTGACCAATATCTTTGAGATTCAGATTTTGTCACGTTTTGGAGTTTCACTGAACTTCCATGATTGTGCCTTTTGTCATCGGACGGGTCTGCCTTTTGACTTCTCTTTCAAATATAGCGGAGTTCTTTGCCCTGATCATTACCATCAGGATGAACGGCGATGCCATCTGAATCCCAATCTTCCTTTTCTGCTGGACCAATTTCAGGCGGTCCGCTTTAGCGAATTAGAGACCATTTCTTTGAAGCCAGATATTAAAAAGCAGCTGCGGGATTTTATCGACCTGCTCTATGATGAATATGTCGGCATCCATCTCAAATCCAAAAAATTTATAGATTCTCTGGGGGACTGGGGAAGCATTTTAAAAGATAAGAACGAGGAATAAATCGAATGAAAAAAATAGCTATTGATGCTATGGGAGGGGACAACGCCCCTCAGGCCCTGGTCGAAGGAGTCAATCAAGCGGTACAGGAGTTTTCGGATATTGAAATTCTCCTTTATGGGGATGAAGCGAAAATCAAGCCTTATCTGACTGCTGGTGAGCGGGTCCGCATCATCCACACGGAGGAAAAGATTGACTCGGACGACGAGCCGACCAAGGCCATTCGTCAGAAGAAAGAGGCTAGTATGGTGCTGGCAGCCAAGGCTGTGAAGGCAGGGGAAGCAGATGCCATGCTGTCTGCTGGAAATACTGGAGCGCTTTTGGCAGCAGGCTTCTTTATCGTGGGGCGTATCAAGAATATTGACCGACCGGGGCTCTTATCTACTATGCCAACGGTTGGCGGTCAGGGATTTGATATGCTGGATCTGGGAGCCAATGCTGAAAACACAGCCCATCATTTACACCAGTATGCGACTTTGGGTTCTTTCTATGCTGAAAATGTCCGAGGAATCAAGAAGCCGAGGGTGGGTCTCTTGAATAACGGAACGGAAAGCAGCAAGGGCGATCCTCTGCGCAAGGAAGCCTATGAGCTTTTGTCGGGGGATTCAACACTTAACTTTATCGGCAATGTGGAAGCGCGTGATTTGATGGATGATGTGGCGGATGTTGTCGTTGCAGATGGCTTTACTGGTAATGCTGTTCTGAAATCAATTGAGGGAACTGCTATCAGTATCATGGGTCAGCTGAAGAAGTCTATTTTAGGCGGTGGTTTCAAAGCTAAATTGGGAGCTTGGCTGCTCAAGGACAGCCTGCGAGGGCTCAAGAACAGTCTGGACTATTCTAGTGCAGGCGGTGCAGTTCTATTCGGTTTGAAAGCGCCTGTTGTCAAAACGCATGGCTCTAGCGATGCTAAGGCTGTTTATAGCACGATTCGTCAGATTCGAACCATGCTGGAAACGGATGTTGTTGGTAAATCGGTCATTGAATTTTCAGATGCAAAGGAGTAACTATGAGCGAAAAAGAAATTTATGCAAAAATTGTCGAAATCATTCAAGAACATGACAGCAGTAAGCTGCATGTCACTCCAGAGTTGAATTTGAAAGAAGAACTGGGAGTGGACTCTGTGGATTTGATGGAATTTATCATCAATCTGGAAGAAGCTTTTGATATTGAGATTCCTGATGAGGATATGGATAACTTCAAAACAATTTCCGATGTGGTGGCTTATATCCACGAAAAACTGAAGAAGCAACATTAAAAATCAAAGATCGGTATCTTCCGGTCTTTTTTCGTATCTTGAAAAGGGAACTATTTTCAGCTAGACACAGAAAGTTTATACGGAATTTCTTGTAAAATATATTCAAAGATGATAAAATGAGGGTATAAAACCACGAAAGGCGAATATTAAAATGTCTAATAAGTTATTATATTCGGGAAAAGCTAAGGATATTTTCTCTACAGATGATGAGCAAGTCATTCTGGCACGCTACAAGGACCAGGCAACGGCTTTTAATGGAGTCAAGAAGGAGCAGATTGCTGGTAAAGGAGTGCTCAACAACCAGATTTCATCTTTTATTTTTGAGAAACTCAATGCAGCTGGTGTGGCGACGCATTTCATTGAGAAGGTTTCGGATACGGACCAGCTAAATAAAAAAGTAGAGATTATTCCTTTGGAAGTGGTGCTGCGCAACTACACGGCGGGTTCTTTTTCCAAACGTTTTGGAGTAGAAGAGGGTATCGCGCTTGAAACTCCGATTGTGGAATTTTACTACAAAAATGATGATTTGGACGATCCTTTCATCAATGACGAACATGTGAAATTCTTGAAGATTGCTAGCGACGAAGAAATTGCCTTTTTGAAAGAGGAGACTCGTCGGATCAATGAGCTCTTGTCAGACTGGTTCCGACAAATCGGACTGAAATTGATTGATTTCAAGTTAGAGTTCGGCTTTGATAAAGATGGCAAGATTATTCTGGCAGATGAATTTTCACCAGACAATTGCCGCCTCTGGGATGCGGAAGGTCATCACATGGATAAGGATGTTTTCCGGCGTGGCCTTGGTGAACTGACAGATGTCTATCAGGTTGTTTGGGAAAAATTGCAGGCGATTAAGTAAGGGCAGGGTGTGAAAAATCATGGACAAGCGTATTTTTGTAGAGAAGAAGAGTAACTTCGGTGTGAAGTCACAGAGCTTGGTGAGAGAGCTGACGCACAATCTTCAGTTGAAAACATTGTCAGATCTTCGGATGATTCAAGTTTATGATGTCTTTCATCTGGCAGAAGACTTGGTCGCTCGTGCTGAAAAGCATATTTTCTCCGAGCAGGTGACTGATAGATTGCTGACGGAGGAGGAAGTAGAGGCTGCACTTGCAGAGACAGCGTTTTTTGCCATCGAAGCGCTGCCGGGTCAGTTTGACCAGCGGGCAGCCAGCTCTCAGGAGGCCCTCTTTTTGCTCGGCGCTGGGACAGATGTTCTGGTGAGGCCAGCTCAGCTTTATTTGGTCAATAAAGACATCTCAGACAGCGAGTTGGAAGCAATCAAGAAATACTTGCTGAATCCAGTTGATTCACGCTTTAAAGATATTGAGCAACCAATCCAGCTGGAGCAATTCTCCGAGTCAGATAAGACCATTCCGGTTCTAGACTTCTTTAAGGACTATACGGAAGTGGACTTTAAGGCCTACAAGCAGGAGCATGGTCTGGCAATGGAAGTGGCAGATTTGCTCTTCATTCAGGACTATTTCAAGTCGATTGGCCGTTTCCCGACGGAGACCGAGCTCAAGGTTCTGGATACTTACTGGTCTGACCACTGTCGACACACGACCTTTGAGACGGAGTTGAAGAAGATTGATTTTTCAGCTTCTAAGTTTGAAAAGCAGTTGCAGGCCACTTATGATAAATACTTGGCTATGCGAGATGAGCTGGGACGTGGTGACAAACCGCAGACTCTCATGGATATGGCGACTATTTTTGGTCGCTACGAGCGAGCTAATGGCCGTCTGGATGACATGGAAGTGTCTGATGAGATCAATGCCTGCTCAGTAGAGATTGAAGTGGATGTGGATGGCATCAAAGAGCCTTGGCTGCTGATGTTTAAAAATGAAACCCACAACCACCCAACAGAAATTGAGCCCTTTGGTGGGGCTGCGACCTGTATTGGCGGAGCCATTCGTGATCCACTTTCTGGTCGTTCTTATGTTTATCAGGCTATGAGGATTTCTGGTGCAGGTGATATTACTCAGCCGATTGCTGAAACGCGGGCTGGCAAGCTCCCTCAGCAGGTCATTTCAAAAACAGCTGCACATGGCTATTCTTCCTATGGGAATCAAATTGGTCTAGCAACGACCTATGTCCGTGAGTATTTCCATCCAGGCTTTGTAGCCAAGCGGATGGAGCTAGGTGCAGTTGTTGGTGCGGCTCCTAAGGAAAATGTCGTCCGTGAAAAGCCAGTAGCAGGTGATGTGGTTATCTTGCTGGGAGGCAAGACAGGCCGTGATGGTGTCGGCGGTGCCACTGGCTCGTCCAAAGTACAGACAGCTGCGTCTGTAGAGACGGCTGGCGCGGAAGTACAAAAAGGAAATGCTATTGAGGAGCGCAAGATTCAGCGCCTCTTCCGCGATGGCAATGTGACTCGTCTCATCAAGAAATCCAATGATTTTGGAGCCGGCGGAGTCTGCGTAGCTATTGGTGAATTGGCGGACGGATTGGAAATTGACCTTGACAAGGTACCACTCAAATACCAAGGACTTAACGGTACAGAAATCGCGATTTCTGAGTCGCAAGAGCGGATGGCAGTGGTGGTCCGCCCAGAAGATGTGCAACAATTTATCGCTGCAGCAGCTAAGGAAAATCTGCTGGCAGTCGTTGTGGCTAAAGTGACAGAAAAGCCAAATCTAGTCATGTACTGGAACGGGGAAACTATCGTGGATATTGAGCGGAGTTTTCTGGATACCAATGGTGTGCGTGTGGTTGTGGATGCCAAGGTTGTGGATGCCCAAGAAGTACTGCCAGGGCAGGCTGTGACTTCTGAAGCAAGTCTGGAGCAGGACCTCAAGAGCTTACTCAGCGACCTCAATCATACCAGTCAAAAGGGGCTACAGACTATCTTTGACAGCTCTGTTGGTCGCTCTACTGTCAATCATCCTATCGGCGGGCGCTACCAAATCACGCCGACTGAGGCTTCTGTGCAGAAGCTGCCAGTTGAGCATGGCAAGACTGAGACGGTCTCTGTGATGGCGCAGGGCTACAATCCTTATGTAGCAGCTTGGTCACCTTATCATGGAGCAGCTTATGCAGTGATTGAAGCGACAGCTCGCTTGGTTGCTGCTGGTTCCGACTGGTCCAAGGCTCGCTTCTCTTATCAGGAATACTTTGAGCGGATGGACAAGCAGGCCGAGCGTTTTGGACAGCCGGTCTCTGCTCTGCTTGGTTCGATTGAAGCTCAGATTCAGCTAGGTTTGCCGTCTATTGGTGGTAAGGATTCCATGAGCGGAACTTTTGAAGAATTGACCGTGCCGCCGACCTTGGTAGCTTTTGGCGTGACTACTTCAACTGCTGGGCGCATCCTGTCTCCAGAGTTTAAGGCGGCAGGAGAGTCTATCTACTATCTGCCAGGACAGGTCCTGTCTCAGGATATTGACTTTGACTTAATCAAGAATAACTTTGAAAATTTTGCGGCCATTCAGGATAAGTATGAGATTACCGCTGCCGCTGCTGTCAAATACGGTGGTCTGGCAGAGAGTCTGGCCTTGATGAGCTTTGGTAATCGTATCGGTGCCCAAGTGGATGTTGCTGATTTGCCTTCCGTTTTGCAGGCGCAGCTGGGCGGATTTGTCTTTACCAGTCCAGAGCAGGATATTCCAGGTGCAGTGAAGATCGGTCAGACCAAGTCAGACTTTACACTGATTGTCAATGGTGTCCAGCTTGAGGGAGCAGAGCTCTTGGCAAGCTTTGAAGGCCGACTAGAGCCTATCTACCCGACAGAATTCAAACAGGAAAAAGTTATTGGAGAAGTGCCGGCTCTTGTCGCTGATACAGTTATCAAAGCCAAAGGGACAGTAGCGGAGCCGTTAGTTTACATCCCAGTCTTCCCTGGAACCAACTCAGAATACGACTCAGCCAAAGCATTTGAAGCAGCTGGAGCTAAGGTCAATCTAGTTCCCTTCGTCACTTTGGATGAAGCAGCCATTGTCAAGTCCGTAGACAGAATGGTTGACAACATTGACAAGGCAAATATCATCTTCTTTTCAGGCGGCTTCTCTGCTGCAGATGAGCCAGATGGCTCAGCTAAGTTTATCGTCAACATCCTGCTAAACGAGAAGGTCAAGAAAGCCATCGATGCTTTCATTGCTCGCGGCGGTCTCATCATTGGTATCTGTAATGGCTTCCAGGCTCTGGTTAAATCCGGCCTTCTTCCTTACGGAAACTTTGAAGAAGCAGGGGCTAGCAGTCCTACTCTCTTTTACAATGATGCCAACCAGCACGTGGCTAAGATGGTTGAAACCCGCATTGCCAATACCAACTCGCCTTGGCTAGCTGGTGTGCAAGTGGGAGATATCCATGCCATTCCGGTTTCTCATGGTGAAGGGAAATTTGTTGTGACGGCTGAAGAATTTGCTGAGCTGCGCGATAATGGTCAGATTTGGAGTCAGTATGTAGACTTTGACGGTCAGCCGAGCATGGACAGTAAGTATAATCCAAACGGCTCTCTCTACGCTATCGAAGGAATTATGAGTAAGAACGGCCAAATCATCGGGAAGATGGGGCACTCAGAACGTTATGAAGACGGTCTTTTCCAAAATATTCCAGGTCAGAAAGACCAGAAATTGTTTGAAAGTGCCGTTCGTTATTTCCAAGCGAGTCACGAATAAAGTTGGCTTGCAAGAGCAAGCAATCAAAAAAGGAGTCTGCTTGGCCTGATAGGCCAGGTTTTCTCCCTTTTACAAGACAAAAGAATTTAGGTAAAACAATGACATACGAAGTAAAGTCACTGAATGAAGAGTGCGGTATTTTTGGAATCTGGGGCCATCCACAGGCGGCTCAGGTCACCTATTTCGGACTTCATAGTCTGCAGCACCGCGGTCAGGAAGGAGCAGGCATCCTGTCAAACGACCATGGAAAGCTCAAACGCCACCGCGATTTGGGATTGGTTGCAGAGGTCTTTAAGAACCCAGCAGATTTGGATAATCTGACAGGAGAAGCAGCCATCGGCCATGTCCGTTATGCAACGTCTGGCGGAGCCTCCATCAATAATGTCCAGCCTTTCTTCTTCAGTTTCTATGATATGCAGATGGGCTTGGCGCATAATGGCAATCTGACCAATGCCCATTCACTGAGACGGGAGTTAGAAAAGAAGGGTTCCATCTTTGCCAGCTCGTCTGATACGGAAATTCTCATGCACTTGATTCGCCATAGCGAGCAGGAAAATTTCTTAGACAAGCTCAAGGAATCCTTGAGACGAGTTCAGGGCGGCTTTGCCTATCTCATCATGAGAGAGGACAAGCTCTACGCTGCGCTGGATCCTAATGGCTTTCGTCCTTTGTCCATCGGCCGTATGAAAAATGGGGCCTGGGTCGTTTCCAGTGAAACCTGTGCTTTTGAAGTGGTGGGTGCCGAATGGGTGCGTGACCTTGAGCCAGGGGAAATCGTGATTATCGATGATGAAGGTGTGACCTACGACAGCTATACGACAGATACCCAGCTGGCTATTTGCTCAATGGAATATGTCTATTTCGCTCGACCGGACAGCGTCATTCACGGGGTCAATGTCCATGCAGCCCGCAAACGGATGGGCCGCAGACTAGCTCAGGAATTCCAACATGAGGCAGATATCGTTGTCGGCGTGCCTAATTCTTCCCTGTCAGCGGCCTCTGGCTTTTCCGAAGAGTCTGGTCTGCCAAATGAAATGGGCCTGATTAAAAATCAATACATCCAACGGACTTTTATCCAGCCAACGCAGGAGTTGCGAGAGCAAGGAGTTCGGATGAAATTATCTGCTGTTTCCAGCATTGTCAAGGGTAAGCGCGTGGTCATGGTGGATGACTCTATCGTACGGGGAACAACCAGCCGACGCATCGTCCAGCTCCTACGAGATGCAGGTGCAGCTGAAGTCCATGTGGCTATCGGCAGTCCAGAACTTAAATATCCATGTTTTTATGGAATCGATATCCAGAATCGACGCGAGCTCATCTCGGCTAATCATACGGTTGATGAGGTCTGTGAGATTATCGGAGCTGACAGCTTGACTTACCTGTCTCTGGAAGGTCTCATTGAATCAGTCGGTATTGAGACGGATGCTCCAAATGGCGGACTCTGTGTGGCTTACTTTGACGGTCAGTACCCAACTCCGCTCTATGATTATGAAGAGCGCTATCTGGAAAGCCTGAAGGAAAAGACGAGTTTTTATTAAAACGAGGTCAGCGGTAGTTGTCGCAATCTTTTTCAAAAATAAGAGTAAGGAAGAAAATTATGACAAATAAAAATGCATACGCTCAATCCGGTGTGGATGTTGAAGCAGGTTATGAAGTTGTTGAGCGAATCAAAAAACATGTAGCACGTACAGAGCGGGCTGGCGTCATGGGGGCGCTGGGTGGCTTTGGCGGCATGTTTGACCTGTCTCAGACTGGGGTCAAGGAGCCAGTGCTGATTTCTGGTACGGATGGGGTCGGAACCAAGCTTATGTTGGCCATTCAGTATGACAAGCACGATACCATTGGGCAGGATTGTGTAGCCATGTGTGTCAACGACATCATTGCTGCAGGAGCTGAGCCCCTTTACTTCCTAGACTATATTGCCACTGGGAAAAATGAACCAGCTAAACTCGAACAAGTTGTTGCTGGTGTAGCTGAAGGCTGTGTTCAGTCTGGAGCTGCCTTGATTGGCGGGGAAACCGCTGAAATGCCTGGCATGTATGGTGAAGATGACTATGACCTAGCTGGTTTTGCTGTTGGTGTGGCTGAAAAGTCAGAGATTATCGACGGATCTAAAGTCGCAGAGGGCGATGTCCTTTTGGGATTGGCTTCCAGCGGTATTCACTCAAATGGTTATTCTCTCGTTCGTCGTGTTTTTGCGGACTACACCGGTGAAGAAGTCTTACCAGAATTGGAAGGTAAAAAACTCAAGGAAGTGTTGCTTGAGCCGACTCGTATCTATGTCAAGGCTTTGCTGCCGCTGATTAAGGAAAAGCTGGTTCATGGGATTGCCCATATTACTGGTGGTGGTTTTATCGAAAATGTGCCCCGCATGTTTGCTGATGATTTGGCTGCTGAGATTGAAGAAGACAAGATTCCAGTCTTGCCGATTTTTAAGGCCTTAGAAAAATATGGTCACATCAAGCACCAAGAAATGTTTGAAATCTTCAATATGGGGTTAGGGATGATTTTGGCCGTAGCTCCTGAAAATGTGAATCGTGTCAAAGAACTTCTTGCCGAGACTGTTTATGAAGTTGGCCGGATTGTCAAAAAAGAAAATGAAAGTGTCCTTATCAAATGAAAAAAATTGCCGTTTTTGCTTCGGGTAATGGATCAAATTTCCAAGTGATTGCTGAGCAGTTTCCTGTTGAATTTGTCTTTTCAGACCATCGTGATGCCTATGTGCTCGAGCGGGCGGATAAGCTAGGTGTCAAAAGCTATGCCTTTGAGCTCAGAGAATTTGACAGTAAGGTGGCTTACGAGCAAGCTATTGTAGACCTACTAGAAGCGCATCAGATTGACTTGGTTTGCCTGGCAGGCTATATGAAAATCGTTGGACCAACCTTATTGGCAGCTTATGAAGGCCGGATTATCAACATTCATCCTGCTTATCTGCCTGAATTTCCAGGAGCTCATGGCATTGAGGATGCTTGGCAGGCTGGCGTCTCTGAGAGCGGCGTGACCATTCACTGGGTGGACTCGGGTGTGGACACTGGAAAAATTATCCAGCAAGTGCGCGTGCCGCGTTTAGCCGAAGATACGTTGGAAAGTTTTGAAGAACGCATCCATGCCGCCGAGTATCAGCTTTATCCTCAAGTGCTGGAAAGTTTAGAGGTGGGGAGAAGGTAAGAAGTAAATCAAGTTTTGATTGTGCAATATTGCTAGGAGGAAAAATGATTGAGCTGAAATTAGTAGATGAGAGCAGCTTTCAGGCAGTGCTGGATTTGAAAATATCTGAAGCTGATAAACGAGCACGTTTCGTAGCTCCAAATGTGCGCTCTTTAGCTGACGCATGGCTCTACCGGAAAAATGAAGATGTGTTTCCGATGGCAATCTATTGGGATAAGCAAGTGGTTGGCTTTCTCCTACTGGAAATAGACAAGGATGAAGCGGAATACTTTATCTGGCGGATAATGATTGGTCAGCAGTACCAAGGAAGAGGCTATGGTCGAAAAGCCTTGGAAGTTCTGATCAAAAAGGCTCAGATGGATAGAGCTTGTAGTCATATTATCGCAGATTATGTGGTTGGAAATGAAAAAATGAAGCGCCTGCTGACTAGTCTGGGTTTTCAGGAAACAGGATTTATAGAAGAGAATAACGAAGTCGCTATGCGCTTGGATCTAAAGAAAGAGGAATAGAATGACGAAAAAAGCCCTAATCAGTGTATCAGACAAGACAGGCATTGTAGAATTTGCGAAAGAGCTGAAAGCTCTGGGCTGGGATATCATCTCAACCGGTGGTACCAAGGTGGCCTTAGACAATGAAGGAGTGGGCACCATTGCTATTGATGATGTGACTGGCTTTCCAGAGATGATGGATGGCCGTGTCAAGACCCTCCATCCAAACATTCACGGAGGTCTCTTGGCTCGTAGGGACTTGGATAGCCACTTGCAAGCGGCCAGGGAAAATCAGATTGAGCTCATTGACCTGGTCGTGGTCAACCTCTATCCTTTTAAGGAAACCATTCTCAAGCCGGATGTTGAGTATGCGGACGCGGTGGAAAATATTGACATCGGTGGCCCCTCTATGCTGCGCTCTGCAGCTAAAAATCATGCTAGCGTGACAGTTGTCGTAGATCCGGCTGATTATGCTCTTGTTCTGGAAGAGTTGGTAGCAAATGGCCAAACGATCTATGAAACGCGGCAACGTTTGGCAGCCAAGGTTTTCCGTCACACAGCCGCTTACGATGCCTTGATTGCAGATTATTTCACGGATCAGGTGGGCGAAAGCAAGCCTGAAAAGCTGACCTTGACCTATGAACTCAAGCAGCCCATGCGCTACGGGGAAAACCCCCAGCAGGATGCGGATTTCTATCAGACGGCCTTGCCACTGGACTATTCCATCGCTTCCGCCAAGCAGCTGAATGGAAAAGAGTTGTCTTTCAACAACATTCGCGATGCCGATGCGGCCATTCGGATCATTCGTGATTTCAAAGATAGCCCAACTGTTGTGGCGCTAAAACATATGAATCCATGTGGTATCGGTCAGGCAGATGATATCGAGACAGCTTGGGACTATGCCTATGAGTCTGATCCAGTTTCTATTTTTGGTGGGATTGTCGTCCTCAACCGTGAGGTGGATGCTGCGACAGCTGAGAAGATGCACGGTATTTTTCTGGAAATCATCATCGCACCGAGCTACACGGCAGAAGCGCTAGCTATTTTGACCAATAAAAAGAAAAATCTGCGGATTTTGGAGTTGGCTTTTGATGCGCAGGCAGCCTCTGGAGCAGAGAAGGAAGTGACCGGTGTCCTGGGTGGTCTCCTCGTGCAAAACCAAGATGTTATCGAGGAAAATCCAGCTGATTGGCAGGTCGTGACCAAGCGGCAGCCGAGTGAGCAGGAGCGTGTGGCTTTGGAATTTGCTTGGAAGTCCGTCAAATATGTCAAATCTAATGGTATCATCATCACCAATGACCGTCAGGTGCTGGGAGTCGGTCCCGGTCAGACCAACCGTGTGGCTTCTGTCAAGATTGCTATTGAGCAAGCCAAAGATCGCCTTGACGGTGCTGCTCTAGCTTCTGACGCCTTCTTCCCCTTTGCAGACAATATCGAAGAAATCGCGGCAGCTGGTATCAAAGCTATCATCCAGCCGGGTGGATCCGTCCGTGATGAGGAATCTATTATCGCGGCTGACAAGCATGGCTTAACCATGATTTTCACTGGCGTACGGCATTTTAGGCATTAAGAAATAGAAAAAATCCTCGGCTTGACCCGAGGATTTTTGAGTAGTCTTATACTCAATGAAAATCATGAACAAACTAAGCAGTAGCAGTCTGCTCAAAGTACTGGTTTGAAGTGGTTTTGAGGAGTGCGAAAGCGACTTATTTAGGATAGATATAGGTCAGGCGGCCCCAGTAGGAAGCAGTTGGGTCAAACCAGCCACGGAAGTTGCTGATGTACTGCTTGCCGAGGTAGTTAGACTCTTGGATCTGGATGCGGGTATTGGATTCGACATGAGTCACAACACCGACGTGGCCGTAGCCGCCGTCATCCCAGCAGGCGATGGCGCCAACCTCAGGCCTACTGCCGGTACGGAATCCAGCTCTTCTGGCACTAGCCGCCCATTGACCTCCGTTGCCCCAGTAATTTCCTGCCCAAGGAGCTAGAGCCTTGGCTCCCCAAGTACATTGACCGACAGGATAAGTTGTCGCATTAGCAGCGGCATAGTTAGGCTGAATATTAGCTGATTGAACGCTTGATTTCTCAACCTGATAGCTAGTTCCAGTCAGACCAGTCAGTTGTCCCGCTTTTCTACGATAGACATGGGTGTTAAATAGACCGCTCCCCTTGTGATTCTGAGTATCTACGGTGAATTTGTAGGTTCCATTGCCGACCTTATTGGCAGTATACCATTTGATATCATCTTGCCCATTGACTTCTGACCAAGTTGGCAGAATAATATCGCCATCTCCGTAGGCGTCTGTCACTGTCACCTCATAGCGATTAGCCTCAGTTTTCTTGACTGCAACCTTGGCTTGGATTTGGTCAGTAGACATTGAGACAGAATCTGCTGCGTAACTACGCTCACTGCCGTCCTTATAGGTGACATACACATGGTTGTTATAGGTTCCAGACAAAGCCTGATGATTACGGATATCAAAGGTTGCGCTGAAGGTCCCGTCTCCGTTAGGAGTGGTTGTATACCATTTAAGATTGCTCTGATTGCTAGTGCTCCAAATTGGCACCCGGACAGATTGAATAGGTTTAGATAAGCTAGTTTCGGTAGTTTTCACGGTGTAGGTCCCTTGTTTGGGATTGATATTTTCCACCGTAAAAAGAGGTTTCTGTTCCTCGTCCGAAGGTAATTTTCCGCTGTCAACCTCAACTGTCGTTCCTGCTATACCAGTTGATTCCGGTTGAACATAGCTTTGGCCGTAAAGGTGGATATTGTAAGTCCCAGTGTCGTAGTTATGCTTTCTGAGTTCCACCCGAGCGCTGTAGCTACCATCCGGATTTTTGCTTGCTTCGTACCATTGTAGATCATCTTGCCCTTTCTTATCAGACCAAGTTGGAAGAACAATTCGATGCATGGTATCAGGTACGTTTTTGACAGTAATTTCCATGATACCGGTCTGAGGGAAGCTGGTTTCGATTATCGGTTTGGGATTTTCAAGATGGAACGTAGTGCCAGATTGGAAAATCATTTTTCCGTTTACATTTTCATAAGTGTCAACGAAGTATCGTCCATAACCACGATGTTTGGATAGATTAAACTCAGTTAATTCTTCTCCTGCGTCATACCACTGAAGGTCGTCGCTGCCTTTTTCCTCTGACCAGACAGCATGGACAATCTTTGAGTGAGCTTGGTCTTTGTTGCGGGAAAAACTAATGCGCCCTGTACCTCCTGAGACGGATGCATTCGTTTTACTAGCTGGTTTATCTA
Organism: Streptococcus sanguinis; assembly: GCF_050225395.1. Lineage (GTDB taxonomy): Bacteria > Bacillota > Bacilli > Lactobacillales > Streptococcaceae > Streptococcus. The sequence goes on from NZ_CP071431.1 coordinate 43,192, forward strand.
CATGAAAGGTAGTGGCATTTAGAGCTACTAAGCGCTCTCCTATCCGTATGTATGTATGAATATGAAACGTACCATATCCTGGATGGTTGCTTAAGTCAATGTCAGTGATGGGTGTTTGTGGTGTATCATACCATTTCAAATCATCTTGTCCGTTTTCTTCAGACCAAACAGCATGAGCAATAAGATAAGGTTCTTGAGCTTGGGAACGTGTATAACTAATAGAGGCTGTACGATCGTTCACAGTAACATCGACATTGCTGGCACGATCAGTAGGGCCTAGAATTTTGACTTCAGATTCAGGCGTTTCGGTCGCATGAACTGTTGAGTGGCTCGCAAAGAGACCTAGGACGGCTCCGGATAATAAAAACAGTTTTTGATATTTCTTCATAAAACTCCTTTGTGAGAATGGTTTTGGATGGGCCCACCTGTATTATTCGGAAAACTTATTTGAAAATGATAGTAAATTTGAAAAGCCCTGAATATTTTCTGTCTAAAATAGGCATAATCTACTCAAAAAGGAGAAGGCTAAAAACAACAATAATTACGTCAATCATATAGAAGATATATCCTTTTTCTCATTAGAATGGAATAAAACGAACGTTTGTGATATAATTTAGATAAATGATTCGTAAAAAATGCAATATTTTTACGTGATGTGTTAGCTTGGTGCGTAAGCGCCTGTGATATTGGATATTGAGGTATCTTGGCTATGAAGCTTTTAGTTGTTGGTTCAGGCGGTCGTGAGCATGCGATTGCTAAGAAGTTATTGGAGTCTCAGGGTGTGGAGCAGGTGTTTGTCGCTCCTGGAAATGATGGCATGACCTTGGATGGGTTGGATTTGGTTAACATTGGAATTTCCGAACATTCCAGACTGATCAAATTTGCCAAGGAGAATGATATTGCTTGGTCCTTTATCGGTCCGGATGATGCCCTGGCAGCTGGAATTGTGGATGATTTTAACCAAGCTGGACTCAAGGCTTTCGGTCCATCTCGTTTAGCAGCGGAGCTGGAGTGGTCCAAGGATTTTGCCAAGGAAATCATGGTTAAATATGGTGTTCCGACAGCAGCCTATGGCACATTTTCCGATTTTGAGGAAGCCAAGGCCTATATCGAAAAGCAAGGGGCACCTATCGTGGTCAAGGCGGACGGCCTAGCTCTGGGCAAGGGCGTGGTCGTCGCAGAGACAGTAGAGCAGGCAGTCGAAGCAGCTCACGATATGCTCTTGGATAATAAATTTGGCGACAGCGGTGCACGTGTGGTTATCGAGGAGTTTCTGGACGGCGAGGAGTTCTCCCTCTTTGCCTTTGTCAATGGCGATAAGTTTTACATCCTGCCGACGGCTCAGGATCACAAGAGGGCCTACGATGGGGACAAGGGTCCTAACACAGGCGGTATGGGAGCCTATGCGCCAGTTCCTCACCTGCCAAAAAGTGTGGTGGTTCAGTCGGTTGAGACGATTATCAAGCCGGTTCTCAAAGGCATGATAGCTGAGGGGCGTCCTTATCTTGGTGTGCTCTATGCTGGGCTGATTCTGACAGCCGATGGCCCCAAGGTTATCGAGTTCAACTCGCGCTTTGGCGATCCAGAGACTCAGATTATCCTGCCCCGTCTGACGTCTGATTTTGCGCAGAATATCACGGACATCTTGGACAAGAAAGAGCCTACTATCACTTGGCTGGATGAGGGCGTGACACTTGGAGTGGTTGTCGCCTCAGAGGGCTACCCGCTGGACTATGAGAAAGGCCTGCCTCTGCCAGAGAAGACAGACGGCGACATTATCACCTACTATGCAGGGGCGAAGTTTGCGGAAAATAGCAGAGCACTGCTGTCAAATGGCGGCCGAGTGTACATGCTGGTTACCACAGCAGATACCGTCTCAGCCGCGCAGGAAAAAATCTACGACCAACTAAAAAAACAAGACACAACAGGTCTCTTTTACCGAACGGATATCGGGAGTAAGGCAGTTAAATAAAAATCTTCTAAAATCTACGATTGACTGTGTTAAAGCCCCTTGAAGAACTTCAGTTCGAACTTTGTTGCTTTGACCGGTCATTCTGAGAATTTATTCTAGCGCTAGCTTAGGCGACGTAGTCGCCAAATATGATAATGGTCGCTGTGGTGAAAAGACTAGAACAGTGTATGTTCTGGTCTAGGGAAAATTTGAGACTTCGGGCTCAAATTTTAGGAATGAACCCGAAGGTTTGCTTCCGACCCACCACCTAAGACCATTATCAAAAAGAAAAAGGATATTAACAATGAAACCAATTATTTCCATCATCATGGGCTCAAAATCCGACTGGTCTACCATGCAAAAAACAGCTGAAGTTTTAGACCGCTTCGGTGTTGCTTACGAAAAGAAAGTCGTCTCTGCTCACCGCACGCCTGACCTCATGTTTCAGCATGCAGAAGAAGCTCGTAGTCGTGGCATCAAGGTCATCATCGCAGGTGCTGGTGGTGCAGCCCATTTGCCAGGAATGGTAGCTGCTAAGACCACTCTGCCTGTCATTGGTGTGCCCGTCAAATCACGCGCTCTCAGTGGTCTGGACTCGCTTTATTCAATTGTGCAGATGCCAGGCGGTGTGCCTGTGTCAACTATGGCCATTGGTGAAGCTGGAGCGACCAACGCTGCCCTGACTGCCCTGCGAATCTTGGCCATTGAAGACCAAGACCTAGCAGTAGCGCTAGCGGATTTTGCAGAGGAACAAGGAAAAATCGCTGAGGAGTCAAGCAATGAGCTCATCTAAAACAATCGGAATTATCGGTGGTGGTCAGTTGGGGCAGATGATGGCCATTTCTGCTATCTACATGGGGCACAAGGCCATCGCGCTTGATCCTGCTGCGGATTGCCCTGCCTCTCGCGTGGCAGAAATCATCGTAGCCCCTTATAATGATGTGGATGCCCTCCGTCAGTTGGCGGAACGTTGCGATGTCCTGACCTATGAGTTTGAAAATGTCGATGCGGACGGTTTGGATGCCGTTATCAAGGATGGTCAGCTCCCTCAAGGAACGGACCTGCTCCGCATTTCTCAAAATCGGATCTTTGAAAAGGACTTTCTCTCAAACAAGGCCCAAGTCACCGTGGCACCCTACAAGGTCGTGACTTCTAGCCAAGACTTGGCAGATATTGACCTGTTGAAAAACTATGTCCTCAAGACTGCGACAGGCGGCTACGATGGACATGGGCAAAAGGTCATTCGCTCGGTAGCAGACTTGGAAGAAGCCTATGCGCTAGCTGACTCAGCAGACTGCGTTTTGGAAGAATTCGTCAACTTTGACCTTGAAATTTCTGTCATTGTATCAGGAAATGGCAAGGATGTGACAGTTTTCCCAGTTCAGGAAAATATCCACCGCAACAACATCCTGTCTAAAACCATTGTGCCAGCTCGCATTTCGGATAGTCTAGCAGAAAAAGCAAAAACCATGGCGGTGCGAATCGCAGAACAGCTCAACCTGTCTGGAACCCTTTGTGTGGAAATGTTTGCGACGGCTGACGACATCGTCGTCAATGAGATTGCCCCACGGCCACACAACTCTGGGCACTATTCTATCGAAGCTTGCGACTTCTCGCAGTTTGACACCCATATTCTGGGTGTTCTCGGAGCACCATTGCCAGCTATCCACCTGCTTGCGCCAGCCGTCATGCTCAACGTACTCGGCCAACATGTCGAGGCTGCTGAAAAATATGTCACAGAAAATCCAAGCGCCCACCTCCACCTGTATGGTAAAATAGAAGCGAAACACAACCGCAAAATGGGACATGTGACTTTGTTTAGTAGTGAACCAGACGAGGTTGAAGAGTTTGGGAAAGGGATTGATTTTTAAGAAAATTCTGCGGAGAAAATGTTATAGATGAAACCAATTATCCCGAAAAGTCCAGAAGTTCCGAAAGAGTTCTCTGATAAAGAAATTTCCTTTTTGACTAAGAGTGTTTTTGGGGAAATAATCGAACCTCAGCCGTGTGACGTTTTATTTGTTTTCAGTGGGACTCACCCAGGCCACTGGGAAAAAGCTATTGAGGCTTATCAAAAAGGCTATGTAAGACGAATCATTGTGACTGGCGGCCGAAGTTTGACGGGAACGCCTCATCCGGATTGGAATGGATATACAGAGGCAGAGGTTATTATTCAGCATCTGCTGGCTGCGGGCATTCCTGAAGAAGCGATTAAATCTGAAAACTCATCTAGCAATACTTTAGAAAACGTACTGTTTGCCAAAGAAATTTTTGATTTTAACACTGTTGAGACCGTTATGTTCATTTGCAAAAGCCACGCGACTGGTAGGCGATGGCGGACTTTGGCTCAGCACTTACCGAAGCATCTTCGCTATATCCCTTATACCTTCAATGCCTTTTACAAGGATGTTGAGATTGGTCGGGATAGCTGGATGAATACAGAAATTGGCAAGTCCAGAGTTTGGGGAGAATATCTGCGGCTTCTTCATTATGGAGAAAAGGGAGATATTTTAAAGTTAGATGTTGAATTGTGATATAGGAGGTTTCTATGATTCAAATCATCGTTAATGCTTTTTTGGAAGAAGGCAAATAAACTGCCGTTGTAGAAGTGCTTTTTGCCAGCGCTGACCATGAAAAAGTAAAAGCCAAATATCAGGAATTAAAGATTCAATATCCAGACAATTATCTGGCTATCTATGATTTGCCATTGGATACAGATCTGAGTAGCTTGCCGCACTATCCGTCGGTGGCGATAAGCAAGGAGGAGTTTGATTAGCCTATGAAAACTATCGGTCTGATTGGTGGCATGAGTTGGGAAAGCACCACATCTTACTACCAAATTATTAATGAAACCATCAAAAAAGAGCTGGGTGGCCTGCATTCTGCTAAGATTCTACTTTATAGTGTTGATTTTGCAGAGATTGAGCATTATCAGGCAGTCGGAGACTGGGAGAAAAGCGGTCAACTTTTGGCAGATGTTGCTAAGCGCTTGGAGCAAGCGGGTGCGGATTTCATCGTTATTTGCACCAACACCATGCACAAGGTTGCTCCGCAGATACAAGAGCAGATTGCAATTCCAATCTTGCATATTGCGCAGGCAACTGCGCAGGCCTTGTTGGCTGATGGTATTCAAAAAGTTGGTCTCCTAGGGACTAAGTACACCATGACCCAAGATTTTTACAAGGAGAAATTAATAGAGTCTGGGTTAGAAGTGCTGATTCCAGACCAAGCTGGTATTACAGAGGTCAATCGGATCATTTATGACGAACTCTGTCTAGGAGATATCAAAGAAAGCTCAAAGCAGACTTATCTTGCCGTTATAGATGATTTGAAAAAAGCAGGCGCTGAAGCTGTTATCTTGGGTTGTACCGAGATTGGTCTTCTCGTCAAGCAATCCGAAACTGACCTGCCACTCTACGACACAACAGTGATCCACGCAGAGAAAGCGGCGGAGTGGGCGGTAAATAAGTGACCATAGAAGACAAGTGCAACTGCAAGCTAGGCATGTAACTTTGTTTAGTGGTGTGCCAAATAGTGCGGTTGAGTTTGGGGAAGGGATTGATTTTTAAAATGATGGAAGAATTCGATGATGTATTTGAAGATGATATTACTACTCTAACATTTACTTATGCGGATGATGTAGTCATTCCAGAAATTCCGGATGCAGAAGGCATTCATATTCTAGAGATAACAAATAATCAGCTAGTTATAGAGCATACGCGCGATGATGATGAGGTCTATGAATATATAGAGAGTTGTGGATTAACAAGTCGCCCCATAAAACTTTCGATTGAATTTTGTGTTTACGACGATTCTGAGGAAGAAGAAAATTTTTAGAATTTAATGGAGAAAATCTATGATTCAAATCATCATTAATGCTTTTGTGGAAGAAGGCAAAGAAACTGCTGTTGTGGGAAGTGCTCTTTGCCAGTGCCGACCATGAAAAAGTAAAAGCCAAATATCAGGAATTAAAGATTCAATATCCAGACAATTATATGGCTATATATGATTTACCATTGGATACAGATCTAAGTAGCTTGCCACACTATCCGTTTGTGGCGATAAGCAAGGAGGGAGTTTTAAATATAATAGTAAAATAAGAGTATAAAATCTGTTATTGTTAAGGTTGTATAATTTAAAATAAATAAAAAGAAAGAATGTCAGTGTTATGTCAGAGACAATAATTATTACAGTGATATCATCAAGTATATCTGTTATTAGTACGTTATTAGGTGCTTTTGTCACTCAAGCTTTTAATATAAGGAATGAAAATCTTAAAGAGAAGAAGGCAAGACAAAAAGAAAATTTAGAGATAAAACGAGAAAATTTATATTCAATTTACAAAAAATTAATCCAAGTGATTAGTTTATTTCCAAGGCAAACACCATTAGATGTGTTACGTTATATGGAATATTCTCCTAATTACTATTCTGAGAATTTTGATATAATCAATAATATCCTTGATATTCAAATCGAAGATTACAAAAAACGTCTAAGCAATCCAAAATTAGACTATAAACTGGAAGCAGAATATGAGATAGAGATTCATAACAGAGAATATTATAAAAAAGAAATAATCTATATTCGTGATTCATATTTTAAAGCAAAAAACGAATATGAAAAATTTATAAGAAATGAGAAAATAGATTTTGAGTTGTATGCAGGAGATGAAGTTAAAAATAAACTAGTTATTTTCGAAGTCCTTGTACATAATGCTTTTGTAGCTGGTAGACATTTAGAAAATGAAAACGGGGATACAAATCAGTTGGATAAGGTGCGTTGGCAGTTAATAAATAGTATTAGAAATGATCTTGGAATACAATAAAAGATGATATTCAAAAAATAATATAGCGAGTTTTATATGAGATGAAAAGGATTTTAGAATGGTTATTGACTTACTGGAAGAAGTTCCACAAGCGAATCAAGCATTAGCGTTAGATTGGTATAAAAACAATGGATACAGTGATATTGGTAAAGCAGTTTTTGACATAAAATACAGTTACATACTAAACCAAAGTTTGACAGTTCTGCAATTGGATAGAGCTTTAGATTTTTTAGTGAATAGTTTATTAGAATTTACCTATGATATGGATTTAATTTTGCCCGTACCTAGTTTCAATCCTAACCATAAAAAGAATACTGGAGGAGATCTAAAAATCATGTATATGGTTGCTGAGAGATTAGGTGCAATTAGTGGAAGAAAGTTTGATTTTACTGTGCTTGAAAAGACTTCATCAAATCAAGCTAAAGACTCACTGCTTAATGAAAGTGATTATATTTCCAAAAAACTCCCCCCACAAATAAAGAAGGTGTTATTGATTGATGATTTGTTTGGTGAGGGTAACACGGCGAAGAATACTATATCGGTTTTAAAGCGAGCAAATCCAAATATTTTTGTTAGATTTATTAGTCTTACAAAAAATAAGTATGGTGGTATTCATAAATTCTATGACTGTAGAATTTCAAAATATGATGCTTATCATATTAGCGATAATGGAGATGCATCAATAGACCTATATTTTTATAAGAATGATAAAGCTGAGCGTGTTAAAATTTGGAGTAATCATAACTTATTTCAAGAAATTAAAGACACTTATGATAAAAAAGGTTTTAATAAAGTTTTTGAATTTTCGATTTATAAAAAACAAAATGGATATTGGCAAATTGATGATATCTGATGTGAGGAGCTTTGTATGAAGAAAATGTTTATAAGCGGGAGTATTTCAAGCAAAGAAATACCCCAAGAAGTTATTAAGTCAGTTGATGATAGTCGTAGAAGAAATTATACAATCTTAATTGGAGATGCTGGGGGAATTGATAAAAATATACAGGATATGCTTAAAGCGGACAATTATAAGAATGTAGAAGTCTATCATGTAGGTCCTAGTCCTAGAAATTTTTCGGATAAAGGATGGATTGATAAGCGTATTCCTGTAGATATCGAAAATGAAAGATTATTTAAAAATGGGAAATATACTAGGGAAGCTCAAATGATAAAGGATAAAGCTATGTCTGATGATGCTGATTTTGGCTTAGTCATTTGGAAAGACACTAGTAAAAATAGATTTGGAAATATTTCTGTAAGTAAAGGTTCATTAAATAATATCTATAATCTACTTGTGCAGAATAAGTATGTTGGACTATTCTATATTCCCAATCCAGAAAAAGGAATAATGAAATTTAAGAATATAGCCGAATTCGAAGAACAAGTTATTGAAAAGTTAGTTCAGAAAGAAACAAAAGATTATTACTATAAAATGAAAAAAAATTCTAATATGACACGTTCCGAACATAGTATTAGCAATAATAAACAACTTTCCTTATTTGGCTGATGAGATTCTTTTCAAAAGAAAATAATTAGAATAGAAAGGAGAAGAGGGAGGGTTCAAGCATTTGAACTCGGGCTAAAAGCGTCGGAAAAAAGATAGACTTCCTAGTGTGTAGGCACACAGCGTCAGTCTCCTATTTTTCTTTCGCTTTCTAGACGCCCTCTGTATCATAAACAATGATCAACCGTTACTCTCGCCCCGAGATGGCGAACATTTGGACTGAGGAAAATAAGTACAAGGCTTGGCTGGAGGTAGAGATTCTGGCTGATGAGGCCTGGGCTGAGCTGGGTGAGATTCCCAAGGAAGATGTGGCCTTGATTCGTGAGAAAGCGGGCTTTGATATTGACCGCATTTTGGAGATTGAGCAGGAGACGCGCCACGATGTGGTGGCTTTCACGCGGGCGGTTTCTGAGACGCTGGGCGAGGAGCGCAAGTGGGTGCACTATGGCCTGACCTCGACCGACGTGGTGGATACGGCCTACGGCTACCTCTACAAGCAGGCCAATGACATCATCCGTGAGGATCTGCGTCGCTTCACTGACATCATTGCGGAGCGGGCGCGGGAGCACAAGTTCACCATCATGATGGGACGGACTCACGGGGTGCATGCGGAGCCTACGACTTTCGGCCTTAAGCTCGCGACTTGGTACAGCGAAATGAAGCGCAATATTGAACGTTTCGAGATTGCGGCGGCGGGTGTGGAAGCTGGGAAAATTTCTGGTGCGGTTGGGAACTTTGCCAACATTCCGCCATTTGTGGAAAGTTATGTCTGTGAGAAATTAGGTATCCGTCCGCAGGAAATTTCGACTCAAGTATTGCCACGTGATCTCCATGCTGAATACTTCTCTGCTTTGGCCTTGATTGCGACATCTATAGAGCGCATGGCGACCGAGATTCGTGGTCTGCAAAAGTCTGAGCAGCGTGAGGTGGAAGAATTCTTTGCCAAGGGGCAAAAAGGATCTTCAGCTATGCCTCACAAGCGCAATCCAATCGGATCTGAAAATATGACTGGTCTGGCGCGGGTCATTCGCGGTCACATGGTGACAGCCTTTGAGAATGTCTCTCTCTGGCATGAGCGCGACATTTCCCACTCATCAGCTGAGCGGATTATCGCACCGGACACGACCATTCTTATCGACTATATGCTCAACCGCTTTGGCAATATCGTCAAGAACTTGACTGTCTTCCCAGAAAATATGAAGCGCAACATGAACTCAACCTTTGGTCTTATCTTCAGCCAGCGGGCTATGTTGACCTTGATTGAAAAAGGCATGACGCGGGAGCAGGCTTATGACTTGGTGCAGCCAAAGACCGCCCAGTCCTGGGACAATCAAGTAGACTTCAAGCCTCTGCTCGAAGCAGATCCAGAAGTCACTTCCCGTCTGACTCAGGAAGAGATTGATGAAATCTTCAACCCAGTTTACTACACCAAGCGCGTGGATGAAATCTTCAAGCGCGTGGGCTTAGATTGAACATAAAAGCAGGAACTTCCTAAGAAGCGCCTGCTTTCTTTATCTTAAATTTGACTGGCCAGCTGCCCAATTTTCCTGAGCATTTCTTGGCGTTGTTGGTCTGTTTTGCGTTCTACTCCGTTGAGCTCTGTCAGTTTGACGGGAGAAATACCACAAAGTTTCAGGACTTGATTTTTAAGTACCTTGCCGTAGTCTTGGACAAAAGGCAGGGCAAAACCTGGTGTATTATGGCTGACGATAATCCAGGCAGACTTGCCTTGGAGGTGACCTTGCATGCCGATTTTCTTATAAGAGTAGGCAAAGTCAGCCGCAAAGACGCGGTCGATAAAGCCTTTGAGAATGGCCGGCATACCGCTCCACCAGATAGGAAAAATGAAAATCAGGTGGTCTGCCCAAGTAATCAAATCCCGGTATTTAGCCATTTCGGGGTCTTTGTGCAGGTCACGGCGTCTATGTTCTTGGTCAAAGCGCAAAATCGGGTCAAAATTTTCAGCATACAAGTCCAAGGTTTTCACTTCGTGCTTTTTAGAAAGATTACTTTGAACTTCTTTGAGAATAGCAGCATTGAAGCCAGTTGGACTGGGGTGGGTGTAAATAATCAAGGTTTTCATGATCGTTCTCCTTTGATATAAATGTCAAGCATGTGCTCGATTGTGCTTTGGATGGCTTGAGGATCAAGGTCTTGTCCGATAGGACTGTTGGTCAGAACGGCTAGGCCTGTGATAAAGCTCCAAAAGTGAAAAAGGCTTTCCGCTTCGCTATTGCTAAAATTTTCCTCCTTGCGAAGCTTTAAAACGAGCTCCTTAAATTTATCAAATCCAGGCAGGTCAGACTCCAAGAGAATGGTGTCCTGAGTCACCTTCATATATTTAAAAGGAAATTTGATAAAGAGAGCTTCGAAAAAATGAGGGTAGGTCTTGGCAAAAATAATGAAATTAAGTCCAAGCCGGGTCAGCTGATCACGCGCAGAACCTGTCGCATCAATATTTTCATTGATTTCCTGATTGAGAAACAGCGAAAGCTGGGTCAAAACTACCTTGAGGTAGCCTTCCTTGCTCTCAAAATGGCGGTAGGGGCTGCCGTGAGTTACACCGCAGGCCTTGGCAACAGTCCTGAGCGAAAGCTGTTCAATTCCGTGTTTTCCGATTTCGTCAATCCCTGTTTGGATGAGTTGTTCTTTCAGCTGGGCAGTATTGCGTTTCATTCATTTTCTCCTAAAGTATACACTGTCTACTTATCTATCTTTAGTATACACTGTCTACTTTTTCTTGTCAACTAATTTGATGCTTTCTTCTAGTCTAAGATGTGGCAGAATTTGCTTTCGGTAAGATAAAATGTTAAAATAATATCAAAATGATAGCGCTTTCTTTTTAGGGCAAATTGTTCAATTGTAAAGAAACGCTGAGAAACGGAGGACACCTATGAAGAAAATTATCAATAATCCAACAGCGGTTGTGGACGAGATGCTGGACGGCTTGGCCTATATTCACAGCGATTTGGTTTATCGGGTGGAGGGCTTCGATATCATTGCCCGCAAGAGTGAGAAGACAGGCAAGGTTGGCTTGATTTCTGGCGGTGGCAGTGGTCATGAGCCTTCCCACGCGGGCTTTGTTGGGGAGGGCATGCTGTCGGCTGCTATTTGCGGAGCAGTCTTTACTTCGCCAACACCAGACCAGGTCTTGCAGGCTATCAAGGAAGCAGATGAGGGAGCAGGGGTCTTCATGGTTATCAAGAATTACTCCGGTGACATCATGAACTTTGAAATGGCTCAGGAAATGGCTGAGATGGAAGGGATTGAGGTGGCTAGTGTCGTCGTAGATGATGATATCGCAGTGGAAGACAGCCTCTATACCCAAGGTCGCCGCGGAGTGGCTGGCACCATTCTTGTCCATAAGATTCTAGGGAATGCGGCGCGTGCAGGCAAATCTCTGACTGAAATCAAGGCTTTGGCCGATGAGCTGGTCAAAAATATTCACACGGTTGGCTTGGCTCTGAGCGGTGCAACCGTACCGGAAGTCGGCAAGCCTGGTTTTGTTTTGGCTGATGATGAAATAGAGTTCGGCATTGGTATCCATGGTGAGCCAGGCTATCGCAAGGAAAAGATGCAGCCGTCTAAGGACTTAGCCAAAGAATTGGTCGAAAAGCTCAGTCAGTCTGTTGAGCTCAAATCTGGTAAGAAAATTGGTATCCTCATCAATGGTATGGGTGCAACACCGCTCATGGAGCAGTATGTCTTTGCGGCCGATGTAGCAAATCTCCTGGCAGATGCTGGAGTCGAAGTTGTCTATAAAAAGCTGGGTAATTACATGACTTCCATTGATATGGCGGGGATTTCTCTGACCTTTATCCAGCTGGATCAGCCAGACTGGCTGACAGCTCTCAACAGTCCTGTCACAACAGCCGCTTGGTAAGGAGGTGCTTATGGACGCAGCAAGAGCAAAAAAATGGATGCAGTTGTTCAACGAGAAGATCCAGGACCAGAAAGCCTATCTGTCTGACCTTGATACCCCCATCGGTGATGGAGATCATGGTGGCAATATGGCCAGGGGAATGGCGGCAGCAGTAGAGAGTCTAGCTGCTAGGGACTTTGCCAGTGCGGCTGAGGTTTTTCAGGCTGTTTCTATGCAGCTGATTAGCAAGGTCGGCGGTGCTTCCGGACCTCTCTATGGCTCGGCCTTCATGGGCATGGCCAAGGCTGAAAAAGACGGTAAAGACTTGTCAGAAGTTATCCAAGCTGGGCTGGACATGATTCAGAAGCGGGGCAAGGCCGTGCCTGGTGAGAAGACCATGGTGGATGTCTGGTCTGGGATTCCTGTTTCTCTGCAGTCCGGAGACTTGACGCGTGAAAAGATTGGTTCCCTAGTGGAAGCGACCAAGGATTTGAAAGCGACCAAGGGGCGGGCTTCCTATGTCGGTGAGCGCTCAATCGGCCATATTGATCCCGGTTCGGCTTCATCTGGTCTCCTCTTTGAGGCTCTTCTAGAAACGGAGGCAGGCTGATGGCAGATACTGGCATTCTTATCGTTTCTCATTCCAAAAACCTGGCCCAAGGCTTGTTTGATCTCATTTCGCAGGTGGCGGCAGATGTGGCCATCAGCTATGTGGGCGGGTTGGACGACGGCAGCATTGGTACCAGCTTTGAAGGTATTCAGGCAGCTTTAGATGCCAATGACAAGGACACTATTTTGGCCTTTTTCGATCTGGGCTCAGCTCGGATGAATCTGGAAATGGTCGCAGACTTTTCTGACAAGGAAATCATCATCAACAATGTTCCCTTGGTAGAGGGAGCCTATACGGCTGCTGCCCTTCTTCAGGCTGGGGCAGACTTACCTAATGTTTTGCTTCAGGTCCGTGAATTAGAAATAAAGAAATAGCCGTTTTTCTAAAGACTTAATAAACAACTTTATTTGCAAAATAAGGAACATTTTATATCGAAAAGTTGGGATTCAATCTCAGCTTTTTTGCTTTATCGCTGTACCAATTTTCAGGGGAACAGCCAGTATTTCTTATTTTTTCTTCTTTAAATTGATTAAAAATAGGACAAATTCATAGTCTGTGCTTAATTTTTGACACTATTCGCTTTTTAATGAACAAAAGTTCTTAGAATGGATTGCAAATTGGTATAGATAGACTTATAATAGATATAAGTACACAAGATGAAACAAAAAACGACAGCCGATTAGAAGCCATCGTTTTCAATCTTAGTGGTCCCGATTGCAGGAAATGAACTTGATCTTGAAGAAATCACCGCGTTTGTAAGTTTCGCTGTACTCTAAGATCTGTCCAGTGCTTTCCAGCTGGGTAATCTTCACCTGATGAACGGTCGGGAAGTTGGTATCAACTTCCAGTACTTTCGCAACATCTTTTGGTGTCGGAAAGACAATTTCATTGGTCTCTTCAAAATGTTCATCATTCATGTGAATGTGGTAGTCAGTTTTGAAGCGGTTGTAGATAGAGCTGTAGTAGTCCATATCTGGATAGTTAGGATTGATATACTGCTCAGGGATATAGGTTTGGTGATAGATATAGATTTTATCGCCAGTCCGTCTGATCCGGTCAATCTTATAGTAGAACTGCGTTGGTGCTAGTTCTAGCTTATCCAAGATTTTCAGGTCATTCCCACGCTTGATGGAGAGAACAGTCACCTTATCTTTTTGGATAGGGAAGGTCTCAACGTCAGAAAATTCCACCAGCTTGTGCTTTCTTGCACGTGAAACGAAGGTTCCCTTGCCTTGTTGGCGGATGATGTAACCATCGTTGGCCAGTTCATTCAAAGCGCGGACAACGGTAATGGAGCTGACATTGAACATCTGAATCAGCTCAGCCTCTGTGTAAAACTTATCGCCATTTTCAAATTTGCCAGAAATGATTTGCTGCTTGAGCTCATCTTTGATTTGTTGGTATTTTGGAATAGCCATTTTGTTCACCTCTCTTTTTTTACTTATCTTACTTAAGATTTTAACATATTTTTAAAAAAAATGTTGACATTTATGCAAAAATTTATTATATTAATATTAATAAGAGATGAAAGCGGTTTTAAACCGAAGGGAACATCAGATGGCAAGATTCAAAATTGGTCATTCCTTCTGTTTGGATGATCGGGAGTTTAAGATTTTATCGGGAGCCATTCACTATTTTCGGGTACAGCCTGAGGACTGGTATCATTCCCTTTATAATCTCAAAGCTCTGGGCTTTAATACAGTGGAAACCTATCTTCCCTGGAATATGCACGAACCCCAAAAAGGTGTCTTTAACTTCCAAGGGATTTTAGATATTGAGGCATTTTTACAGACAGCTCAGGATTTGGGACTTTATGCCATTATCCGCCCTTCGCCTTTTATCTGCGCGGAGTGGGAGTTCGGTGGTCTGCCGGCCTGGCTGCTCAATGAAAATATGCGCATCCGCTCATCAGATGAGGCCTTTCTGCAGGCCGTGGCCAGCTATTATGACGAGCTGCTGCCGCGACTGACTCCAAGGCTTCTGGACAATGGGGGCAATATCCTCATGATGCAGGTGGAAAATGAGTACGGTTCTTATGGAGAAGACAAGGCCTACCTAAGAGCAATCAGACAGCTCATGGAAGAACGAGGTGTAACCTGTCCGCTCTTTACTTCAGACGGACCTTGGCGGGCTACCCTTCAAGCGGGTACATTGATTGATGATGATGTCTTTGTGACAGGAAATTTCGGCTCCAAGGCAGATTATAATTTTGCCCAGATGCAGGAATTCTTTGACGAGCATGGCAAAAAGTGGCCGCTCATGTGTATGGAGTTCTGGGATGGCTGGTTCAATCGCTGGAAAGAGCCTGTCATCAAGCGAGATCCAGACGAGTTGGCTCAAGCAGTTCACGAAGTGCTCCAGCAGGGTTCAATCAATCTCTATATGTTTCATGGTGGTACCAACTTTGGCTTCATGAACGGCTGTTCGGCCAGAGGTGTCATTGACCTGCCACAGGTAACTTCCTATGACTATGATGCTCTACTCGATGAGCGAGGCAATCCGACGGACAAGTACTATACAGTCCAGAGGATGCTGAAAAAGTATTATCCAGAGTATCCGCAGATGGAGCCCTTGGTGAAAGAGTCTTTTGAGCTCAGGAATATTCCGCTCAGTCAGAAAGTCAGTCTCTTTGAAACATTGCCTGATTTGGCAGAGCCTATCGAAAGTCTCTATCCGATGAAGATGGAGGAGCTGGGGCAAAATGTCGGCTACTTGCTCTATCGGACTTGGGCTAGTTGGGATGCTGATCAGGAAAGGCTCCGTGTCATTGATGGCCGCGACCGTATGCAGCTCTATGTGGACGGTCAGCACATAGCAACCCAGTACCAGACAGAAATCGGTCAGGATATCCTGGTGGACGGCCAGAAAAAGGCAGAGCACCAGCTTGACATTCTGATGGAAAATATGGGCCGGGTCAATTATGGGCACAAGCTGCTGGCAGATACCCAGCAGAAAGGCATTCGTACCGGTGTCTGCAAGGACCTGCACTTCCTGCTTGACTGGCAGCATTATCCATTGCCACTGGAACATCCAGAAAAGATTGACTTTTCGAAAGGGTGGCAGAAAAAGCAACCAGCTTTCTACGCTTTTGACTTTAAAATGAAAGCGCTTAAAGATACTTATCTGGATCTGTCCGACTTTGGCAAGGGCGTCGTCTTTGTCAACGGTGTCAGCATTGGCCGCTTCTGGAATGTCGGACCGACCTTATCGCTTTATATCCCGCACAGCTTGCTCAGAGAAGGCGACAATCGCATCATTATCTTTGAGACAGAAGGGGTATACAACGAAATCATTCACTTAGTTAACCAACCTACATTTAAAACAATAAAGGGGGAAAATCTATGACAATAGTAGGTGCACGTATCGATGGACGTTTGATCCATGGACAGGTAGCCAATCTTTGGACTACCAAGCTTAACATTTCACGCATTATGGTGATTGACGATGAGGTAGCTGAAAATGCTATCGAAAAGAGCGGACTCAAGCTCGCAACGCCAGCTGGTGTGAAACTCAGTGTCTTGCCGATTGCTAAGGCGGCAGAAAATATCTTGGCCGGCAAGTATGATTCGCAGCGACTCTTGATTGTTGCTCGCAAGCCAGACCGCTTCCTGCGGTTGGTCGAAGCTGGTGTTCCGCTGGAAACGCTGAACGTCGGCAATATGTCTCAGTCAGACGAAACTCGCTCTATTACTCGCTCTATCAATGTGGTAGATGCAGATGTTGAAGCCTTTCACAAGCTTCATGAAAAAGGAGTAAAACTGACAGCGCAAATGGTTCCCAACGATCCGGTTGAGGACTTCATGAAGTTATTAAAATAAGACAAAATTTTAGGAGGACATTGTTATGATACAATGGTGGCAAATTTTACTACTCACTTTGTACTCAGCTTATCAAATCTGTGATGAGTTGACCATCGTTTCGTCAGCAGGATCCCCTGTATTTGCTGGTTTCATTACTGGCTTGATTATGGGCGATTTGACAACCGGTTTGTTTATCGGTGGTAGCCTGCAATTGTTCGTTCTTGGTGTAGGGACATTTGGTGGGGCTTCTCGTATTGATGCGACATCAGGTGCCGTTTTGGCGACAGCCTTCTCCGTAGCACAAGGCATTAAGCCAGAGTTGGCTATCGCGACAATCGCAGTACCGGTAGCAACTTTGCTAACTTACTTTGATATCTTAGGCCGTATGACAACGACTTATTTCGCACACCGTGTGGATGCAGCAGTTGAACGCTTCGACTATAAAGGTATTGAACGCAACTATCTCTTAGGTGCACTTCCTTGGGCTCTGTCTCGTGCCCTCCCAGTCTTTCTGGCTCTGGCATTTGGTGGAGCATTTGTACAAGCGATAGTAGATGGTGTTGCTGGTGTGAAATGGCTGGCTGCAGGATTGACACTGGCTGGTCGTATGTTACCAGGACTTGGATTTGCTATCTTGCTTCGTTACCTTCCAGTTAAACGTAATCTTCACTACTTAGCTCTTGGTTTTGGCTTGACGGCTATGCTGACTGTGCTTTACTCAAACATTCAAACTTTGGGTGGGGCTGTATCTAGTATTGTTGGAACTCTTCCAAAAGATGCTGCGATCACATTTGCCAACAACTTCAAAGGTTTGTCTATGATTGGTGTAGCTATCTTTGGTATCTTCCTTGCAGTACAGCATTTCAAATACAGCCAAAGAACAGTAGCTGCTGCTCCAGCTGCTAGCACAAAATCAGAAAGTGAGGAAATTGAAGATGACGAACTCTAATTATAAATTAACAAAAGAAGATTTTAAACAAATCAATAAACGCAGCTTGTTCACTTTCCAATTAGGTTGGAACTACGAGCGGATGCAAGGTTCTGGCTATCTCTATATGCTCCTGCCTCAGCTGCGCAAAATGTACGGAGATGGCACTCCAGAATTGCAAGAAATGATGAAATTGCATACGCAATTCTTCAATACATCACCTTTCTTCCACACTATTATTGCAGGTTTTGACCTAGCTATGGAAGAAAAAGACGGTGTTAAATCAAAAGATGCGGTCAACGGTATCAAGACAGGTCTTATGGGACCATTTGCTCCTCTTGGAGACTCTATCTTTGGCTCTCTTGTGCCAGCCATCATGGGATCTATCGCTGCTACCATGGCTATCGCAGGCCAGCCTTGGGGAATTTTCCTTTGGATTGCTGTAGCAGTTGCTTATGACATTTTCCGTTGGAAACAGTTAGAATTCGCCTACAAAGAAGGGGTCAATCTCATCACCAACATGCAAAGCACTTTGACAGCTCTTGTTGAAGCGGCTTCTGTATTGGGTATCTTTATGGTGGGTGGTTTGATTGCTACTATGATCAACTTTGAAGTATCCTGGGTATGGAACATCGGTGAAAAAGCTATTGATTTCCAAGACATGATGAATCTGATTTTCCCACGTTTGATTCCAGCAGTCTTTACAGGCTTTATCTTCTGGCTCTTGGGCAAGAAAGGAATGAACTCTACCAAGGCTATCTTCATTATCATTATCATGGCAGTAAGCTTCTCTGCTATCGGCTACTTCCTGCTGGGACAAGTGCCAGAATAATGGAGTGATTTATGAGTAAGAAATTAGTTTTAGTCAGTCATGGTCGCTTTTGTGAAGAACTGAAAACAACTACGGAAATGATTATGGGGCCTCAGGAAGACATCCATGCAGTAGCCCTGCTTCCGGAGGAAGGTCCAGAAGATTTCGCAGCTAAATTCTTAGAAACGGTAAAAGATTTTGAGGATTACTCGGTTTTTGCGGATCTCTTGGGGGGCACTCCTTGTAATGTAGTCAGTCGCTTCATTATGGAAGGACAGGATATCGAGCTTTATGCGGGGGTCAATCTGCCCATGGTCATTGAGTTTATTAACGCTTCTTTGACTGGAGCAGAAGTCAGCTATCCATCCAAGGCAGCAGAGAATATTGTTAAGGTCAATGATGTTCTAGCAGGCCTAATGGATGATGAAGATGAATAAAAGCTTGAACAATCACTTCTAGTTAGGTCAAGTCCTTGCGCTGTCAGCAGATGGGAGATTGCTGATAGGTGAGGATTTACTACAGTGGATGATTCAAGCATACTGGTCTAAGAGGAATTTGGGAGATGCCTCTTGGCCTAGGGAAATGGATGGTTCAGCATTGCAAAATGCAGTCGCTGTCTGGCTTGAAAAAGCTTGTTAAAAGCATAGTTCAAGTCTAGCCATCGTCGCGGGGGTAGGACAGCGAGCCGAAAATCTTTGATTTTCTGGATTCTGTCTCGCTCCCCCTTTTTTCAAATGATGGAAAGGAATGAGAAAGAGAATGTTAGATTATTCACAGGAAGAATTGCAGCGTCTGGGGGCTGACATCACAACGAGAGAAATCTATCAGCAGCCTGGGGTTTGGCAGGAAGCCTTTGAACATTACAAGGCTCAAGCCGCAGCTATCGCTGCTTTTCTGAAAAAAATCGAGGAAAAACATGATTACATCAAGGTCATTTTTGCCGGAGCCGGTTCATCAGCCTATGTCGGAGATACCTTGACGCCTTATTTCAGGCAGATTTATGATGAGCGCAAATGGAATTTCAACGCTATCGCGACGACAGATATCGTGGCCAATCCCTTGGTGCATCTGAAGAGAGAAGTACCGACAGTGCTTGTTTCCTTTGCCCGCAGCGGAAATTCCCCAGAAAGTGTAGCGACTGTGGACTTGGCTAAACAGCTGGTAGATGACTTGTATCAGATTACCATTACCTGTGCTGCCCAAGGCAAGCTAGCCCAGCAGGCCCAAGGTGATGAAAAGAATCTTTTGCTCCTGCAGCCGGAAGATTCTAATGATGCTGGCTTTGCCATGACCTCTAGTTTCAGCTCTATGATGCTGACAGCCCTTTTGGTCTTTGATCGATCTGAACTAGCCCAAAAGGAAGCCAAGGTTGCAGCTCTGATTCAGCTCAGCCAGGATGTTTTGGGGCGCGTTGCAGATGTGCAGCAGCTGGTTGATTTGGATTTCAGTCGGGTCATTTATCTAGGGGCAGGGCCTTTCTTTGGTCTGGCGCATGAAGCCCAGCTCAAGATTTTAGAGCTGACAGCCGGCCAAATTGCGACCATGTACGAAAGTCCAGTCGGTTTCCGGCATGGGCCTAAGTCGCTGATTAACCAAGACACAGTCGTTTTGGTCTTTGGCTCGACAGATGGCTATACCAAGGCTTATGATTTGGACTTGGTGCGGGAAGTGGCTGGTGACGGGATTGTCCGCAGACTAGTCTTGCTGACTGACCGGGAGGAGCAGTTGGAAGGAGTCGAACAAGTAGTGCTAAGTACCCAAGAGCCTCTGGGAGATAGCTATCGTATCTTCCCTTACGTCGTCTATGCTCAGCTCTTTGCTCTCTTGACCTCGCTCAAGGTCAAGAACCGTCCAGATACACCATCTCCGACAGGCACGGTCAATCGTGTAGTACAAGGGGTTATCATTCACCCTTTTGGGCAGTAAGAAAAGGAAAAGTTATGGAGAAATTACAAATCAGCCACAAAAAAGTGAGCCATCTGAAAAAATTATCAGACGAGCAGGGGATTATCGGGGCTTTGGCTATTGACCAGCGTGGTTCGCTCAAGAAAATGCTGGCCAGCGGAGAACACTCACCTTCTGGTGACCAAGCTCTGGTTCAGTTCAAAGAATTAATCTCTAGTCAGCTGACTCCCTATGCCAGCTCTATCCTGCTGGATCCAGAGTTCGGTCTGCCGGCAGCCGAGCTGCGAGATGCTTCCTGCGGGCTAATAGTGGCCTACGAGAAGACCGGCTATGATGCGACAGCCGAGGGCCGCCTGCCGGACTTGCTGCCTAACTGGTCAGCTAGTCGCATCCGAGACATGGGCGCAGATGCCGTCAAGGTCTTGATTTACTATGATGTGGACGACAAACCAGAAATCAACGACATCAAGCAGGCTTGGGTTGAGCGCGTGGGCAGTGAATGCTTAGCTGAGGATATTCCTTATTTTCTGGAGATTCTGACCTATGATGCTAAGAGTGACAGTGTCTTGGACGCTAACTATGCCAAGCTTAAGCCGCATAAGGTCAATGAGGCAATCAAACTCTTTTCAGATTCCCGCTATCATGTAGATGTCTTAAAGGTTGAAGTGCCGGTCAATATGAACTTTGTCGAGGGCTTCACCAAAGAAGGGGTTGAGCCAGTCTACAGCGTGACGGAAGCCCAAGCTTTCTTTAAAGAACAGTCAGATGCGACGCACTTACCTTTCATCTTCCTCAGCGCTGGTGTCAGTGCCGAACTTTTCCAAGAAACGCTGCGGCTAGCCCATGAAGCGGGCTCACAGTTTAATGGTGTTCTGTGCGGACGGGCTACCTGGAAAGATGCAGTCTCAGTCTTCGCTCAAGAGGGAGCTGTAGCAACTCGAGCGTGGCTGGACGAGACAGGCCGTCAGAATATCGAGGATCTTAATCAAGTCTTGCGCCAAACAGCGGTGTCTTGGGTGGACAAGCTTGACCTGCCTTTTGAAGACAGAACTTGGCAAGTTCGTGATTTTTAACAGGATAGATAAAAGAGGTTTGGCATGAAATCTTACCGAGAATCCATTTTTGGCAAGCTGGGCAGTCAGGAGATTCTAGCTTACACTTTTGAAAACAATCGAGGTTATCGTCTAACAGTCATGAACTACGGAGCAACCGTCATCCAGTATGTCACTCCTGATAAGGATAATCACTTTGACAATGTCATCGTCGGTTTTGATCAGTTTGAGGATTATATTGGAAACAGCTCTAAGCACGGAGCCAGTATTGGTCCGGTGGCTGGACGTATTGCCGGAGCAACGTTTGAGCTGAATGGGCAGACCTTTCAGCTAGAGGCCAATAATGGCTTAAACTGCAACCATAGTGGCTCCAGCGGCTGGGATAGTAGCGTTTTTGAGGTTGAGGAAGTCAGTAATGACGGGCTCACCTTTTATACAGAGCGGACTGACGGCACTGGCGGCTTTCCGGGCAATCTGAAAATCTGGGTTTCCTATACCCTGACAGAGAAGGGCGAGCTGGAAATCTCCTATCAGGTCCAGACAGATCAGGATACCTTGGTCAATCCGACCAACCACAGCTATTTCAACCTGTCTGGTCGTTTCAATCAGCCCATTGATGACCATATCCTGCAGCTCAATACTGATGGTGTCTATCCTATCGCAGCTGACGGTCTTCCTGAAAAAAAGGCTGATGCAGAGCGTGACTTTGTCAAGAAGCTGACCAAGGGTGCTGCCCTTAAAGAAATTTTCGATGCGACCGATGAGCAAATCCAGCTGGTATCTGGCTTGGATCATCCCTTTGCGCTAAACCCAAGCCGAGACCAGGCAGGCGCGCTCTATCATCCAGCATCGGGCCGCCGCCTGACCATTCAAACTCAGGCGCCCTGCCTAGTGATTTATTCAGCGAATTGCGTGGATGATTCTGTTCGGTTTGACGGACAGCCTATGATGCAGCATAATGGCTTGGCTCTGGAAGCCCAGGCTTTGCCGGATGCCATTCACAGCAGCCAGCAGTCAGATGTCATTCTCAAGGCCGGTCAAATTTTTACCAGCAGGACGGTGTATTTTGCTGATGTACCAGCAACTTTATAAAGAAACAATCGCGAAAGAGCACAGAAAACGGCAGTACCTCCTTCTGCCGTTTTTTTGCCCAGTTTTCAGAGACTATGTTTTCATAAGTAGCCAATCTTGAGCAAGGGAACAGCCTCAACAATCAAAAGCAAAATCTTTTTTGCTAACTGAATTTTACTTTAAGTTTTTCTTAAGCTAAGGGCAGTATACTATGAGTATCAAATGAAGCCCCCTAACTTTGTTTGATAATCCTAAACTTTTTCATAATAATCTCCCATAAAGGCCACCCAATCCGGTGGTCTTTTTTTGCTCAAATTTTAGAATAAGACAGGATGTTTATCGGATTGTAACTCAAATGTTAAATTTTAAAGGATACGTTATACAAAGTTAAGGTTTCTTTAAGTTAGGGACAGTATACTATGAGTATCAAATGAAGACCTCCTAACTTTATTTGATAGAAATCCTAAACTTTTTCATAATAATCTCCCATAAAGGCCACCCAATCCGGTGGTCTTTTTTTGTGTTCAGACGTGGATTAGATTTGCTTCCTCTGCCTTATTTTCTGCTATAATAGTTCTATGAGTAGAATTTTAGATAATGAATTAATGGGTGATGAGGAATTAGTGGAGCGCACCTTGCGTCCCCAGTATTTACAGGAGTATATCGGTCAGGACAAGGTCAAGGACCAACTGAAGATTTTTATTGAAGCTGCTAAGCTAAGGGATGAGGCGCTGGACCACACTCTGCTTTTTGGCCCTCCAGGTCTGGGGAAGACGACCATGGCCTTTGTCATTGCCAATGAACTAGGCGTAAATCTCAAGCAGACTTCTGGTCCGGTGATTGAAAAGTCCGGAGACTTGGTTGCAATCTTAAATGACCTTGAGCCGGGCGATGTCCTCTTCATAGATGAGATTCACCGCTTGCCAATGGCAGTAGAGGAAGTGCTGTACAGCGCTATGGAAGACTTTTACATCGACATTATGATTGGCTCAGGCGAGACCAGTCGCAGCGTCCATCTGGATTTACCGCCTTTCACTCTGATTGGGGCGACCACTCGGGCAGGCATGCTGTCCAATCCTCTGCGGGCTCGCTTTGGAATTACTGGTCACATGGAGTATTATGAAGCTGGCGACCTGACTGAAATCGTTGAGCGGACGGCAGAAATTTTTGAGATGGATATTACCCACGAGGCTGCTAAGGAACTGGCTCTGCGTAGCCGAGGCACGCCGCGGATTGCCAACCGTTTGCTCAAGCGGGTCCGGGACTACGCGCAGATTATGGGCAATGGCCTGATTGATGATAAGATAACCGACCAGGCTCTCTCCATGCTGGATGTGGACCAGGAAGGTCTGGACTACGTGGACCAGAAGATTTTGAAGACTATGATTGAGGTTTACGGTGGCGGTCCGGTAGGGCTTGGAACCCTCTCAGTCAATATTGCCGAGGAGCGCGAAACCGTAGAGGACATGTATGAGCCTTACCTGATTCAGAAAGGCTTTGTCATACGGACTCGGACTGGGCGCGTGGCTACCCGCAAAGCTTATGAGCATCTAGGATATGAGTATATGAAGGAATGATGACAGAAAAGGAGATTTTAGACCGACTAGGCCAAGATCCAGACATCCGAGCGATTTTGGAAATTATTCGCAGTCTGGAGCTCAAGGATTCTTGGTTAGCGGCTGGATGTGTGAGGAATTTTATCTGGAATATGCTGTCAGAGCGACCAGGTTTTGACTCAGAGACGGATGTAGATGTCATTTTCTTTGATCCGAGTTATTCTGAGGCAGAGACGATAGAGCTGGAAGCCAAGCTCAAGGCAGACTGGCCACAGTATCGATGGGAGTTGAGAAATCAAGCCTATATGCACCGCCATAGTCCTGGAACGGCGCCTTATAAAAATGCTCGCGAAGCCATGAGTAAGTATCCTGAGCGCTGCACGACTATCGGACTGCGCTTGCTGGCAAATGATAAACTGGAACTTTTTGCTCCCTATGGTTTGAAGGATATCTTAAACTTTCAGGTCAGACCGACTCCTCATTTTCTTGAAAATAAGGAGCGCCAGCGTGTCTATGCTGAGCGCTTGGCTAAGAAGAACTGGCAGAAACGCTGGCCGCAGCTGGAATATCACTATCCTGATAAATAGGTATAAGCTAAGAGTAAAATGTTTAAGTTATTTTAAGGAAGTTTTAAGAAATGGATATTATACTATAACCAAGTTAAGAAATTAACTTAACTCCTAAAACTTTTTTCTTTTTAAAAAATAATCTCCCTACAAAAAGCCACCAAACGGTGGTTTTTTGCTATTTTCAGACATAATAGGAGTAGGGCTTGCCAGTTTTCAACGAGAATCAGGAAACTGTAAACGATTCAGGGCTAGTTTTTGCCATTATTTTGTTATAATAGATAGCGAGGTATTGTATGAAGAAAATTGTATTTGTATGTTTGGGCAATATCTGCCGTAGTCCGATGGCAGAATTCGTCATGAAGAGTTTAACAGACCAACTGAAAATCGAGAGCCGGGCAACCTCAGGCTGGGAGCACGGCAATCCCATTCATCGGGGAACACAGGCTATTTTTAAGAAATATGCCATTTCTTATGATAGGAACAAGACTTCTCAGCAGATTTCGGCAGCGGATTTTGCGGATTTTGACTATGTCATTGGAATGGATGAAAGTAATGTCCGAGATTTGAAGCGGATGGCGCCTGAGGATTTTCAGCATAAAATTTATCAGTTTGAAGAAGAAGGTGTGCCGGATCCTTGGTACACAGGAGATTTTGACCAAACCTATGATTTGGTCTTGGCTGGCTGCAAGAAGTGGCTAGAGCGTTTGGATGGATAGGAATATGGATAAAGTAAAAGAATTTTACGCTAAATACAAGGTCTATCTGACCCGGCAGAATTTAGAACTTTTGGCTGTAACGGTCATTGTACTGTCAGCTATTCTGGTTTTTACCTCGGGGATTCCTGGTAAGGGCGTTTTAACGCTGGATCAGGGGAAGATCAAGTATGACGGGACCTTGGTTCGCGGGAAGATGAACGGTCAGGGGACTATGACTTTTCAAAATGGGGACAGTTATACCGGTCAATTTCGCAATGGCATTTTTGACGGCAAAGGAACTTTTACCTCGCAGGCTGGCTGGAAATATGAAGGGGACTTCAGCAAGGGTCAGGCCGATGGACAAGGAAAGCTAACGACAGAAGGCAATGTCGTTTATGAAGGAACGTTTAAACAAGGAATTTATCAAAATGCGCATTAAATGGTTTTCGCTCGTCAGAATCACGGGGCTGCTTCTAGTTCTGCTTTATCATTACTTCCAGGGCGTTTTCCCTGGCGGTTTTATTGGCGTGGATATCTTCTTTACCTTTTCTGGATTCTTGATTACATCTCTGCTTATTGACGAGTTTGCCAAGAAGAAAGAAATCGATATCCAAGGCTTTTTCAAACGGCGTTTTTATCGGATTGTACCGCCTCTGGTCTTTATGATTTTGGTCGTTATGCCCTTTACTCTCTTGATTCGTAAGGATTTTGTGGCTGGGATTGGGACACAGATTGCAGCTGCCTTGGGCTTTGTGACAAACTTTTATGAAATGCTCTCAGGCGGCAGTTATGAGAGTCAGTTTGTACCGCACATCCTGATCCATACTTGGAGTCTGGCTTTAGAAGTGCACTATTATGTTCTTTGGGGGCTGGCTGCTTGGGGCTTGGGCAAGGTTGCCAAGTCAACGGCCCGCTATCGCGGCATGATTGCTCTGGTTTCTGCAGGTCTCTTTTTGCTCAGCTTTGTATCAATGTTTGCTGGTGCTTTGACCACTAAGAATTACTCTGACATTTATTTCTCAAGTTTGACCCACGTCTTTCCTTTCTTTGCAGGAAGCATCCTAGCAACCTTATCTGGCGTCGGCCATGTCAGCAGTCGCTTTAAGATGCTGGAAGAAAAGCTGGCTCTCAAGCAAGTGCTAGGAATTATGGGGGGCAGTGCAGCTGTTTTGCTTTTGCTCAGCTTCCTGCTCAAGTTTGATAACCTTTGGACCTACCTGGTAGGATTCTTGATTTCGACTATCTTGGCCTGTCTGATGATTTTGGCTGCCAGGATGCTGCATGACAAGCTCCCTGATGTGAAAGAGCCTGGCATTATCAACTTTATCGCGGATACCAGCTATGGTGTTTATCTCTTCCACTGGCCATTCTATATTATCTTTACCCAGCTGATGAGTAACAGCTTGGCTGTTCTCTTGACCACGCTGCTGTCTCTTACTTTTGCAGCCTTGTCTTTCTATATCTTGGAGCCAACTCTTGCTGGTCGTCAGCCGGTTATCATGGGAACCAAGATGGACCTATCGTCTCTTACCAGACCAATCTTTTACAGTATGATTCCGCTGACTTTGATTATGTTCTTTATCTCGGTGACAGCACCAAAGGTCGGAGCTTTTGAGGAAAGTTTGATTGTCAATGCTCTGAATCAAGCTGACACTAAGATGCAGACAACTCGGAGTCAGGTTGATCAGTCCAAGGCGACTGAGTACAATGTGGCGGACGGGATTACCATGATTGGCGACTCGGTTGCCCTCCGCTCTAGCGATCAATTGCAGCAGATCTTACCAGGAATCGAGCTAGACACTGTCGTTAGTCGCAGTCTGAGTACAGGCTTGGAGGTCTACAAGACAGATATTGCTAATAGAGTGCTGAAGAAGCAGGTTGTCCTGGCTCTTGGAACCAATTCGTCTGGTTATTCGAATGAACTTTTGGATGAGTATGTTTCCAGCCTGCCTAAGGGTCATCAGCTGATCCTCGTGACCCCTTATGACGGTCGCTCAGAGGGCGGAGTCTTGGCCCAGCAGCGGGAGTATGAACTGGAATTAGCCAAAAAGTACGACTATGTCTTTGTGGCTGATTGGCATCAAACTGCTATCGAAAATCCGCAGATTTGGGAAGGGACAGACTATGTCCACTTTGGCTCGAACTCAGAGTCCATCATTGAAGGGGGAACTCTCTATGCCAATACCATTAAGCAAGCCATAGATGAAGCAAATTCTGGTAATGTGAAACCATAAATAATCAGCTCGGTTTGTCCGAGCTTTTATAGAAACCAAAAGAAAACACAGCCTTATCTAATGCTACTAACAGAGATTCGATGGGGATTCAAACTGGAAGTGCAAGGATTATCTTGATGTTGATAAATATTTCATAGTGGGTGCAGATATTAAATATGACTTGAGTTTATTGCAAGGTCATTATGGGGACAATGAAGGAGACGCTGCTATGATTCAGGATGGAATTGATGCATACAAGAAGGAGAATAAAGAATGATAACTTCAATAGTTTTTATTACTTCTCTAGTGTTACTTTTCCGTTATTTTAAAAATAGTAAATCACGGATTATTATTGCGTTATTATATAGTTTGTTTCTTATATGGTATGTTCAAGCAGTTTTGAATTACGGTAAATACACTTTGCAGCCTGGTCAAAGCATAGAGCTGAGAGCGCATCCTAATGCAGACCAACTGGGATATAGTTCTGAGTTGATTTTAAAAAAGAACGATGATAAAAAAATCAAATTAACAGGTATTGAAGTTTGGAGCGAAAAAAATTCTAGAATTTACTATTATGTTAAGGAACAGTATATCTCTCAATCTATTTATGAAAATGGTGAAACGACTGATAAAAAACTATCTAATAATCAAAAAAATATTCACCTGGAGGAAGATGGAATTGTAGTTAATTATACTAATAAAAAAATCTTTGATGTTACTAAAAGTAAACCGTATAATATTACTATCACCAATATTGACGATAGACCCGCTCAATTTGAAGCCCGAGTGGTGGATAGATGAAGTCGAGTAGGAACTCGAAAAGTGAACCTTCGTGAGTGGTGCTAATAGCCGACTAAAGAAGCTTGGTACAAGTACAAAGGAAGAGATAATTAATAGGATTTTTAGGGTTGTCGAAATTATTACGGAAACTAGGTGGACAATATGCGACTATACATCAAAGGTGATTATGCTAAAAAAATAACATTTACTACTAGAGAACTAGTTTGGAAGATGTGGTTTAAAGAACGGAATGGCAAGAAAATAAGTTACTCCAACGTTGGTGATGATGAGATGCTGCAAGATGATTTTTATTTCGGAGCAGAGTTGCGCAAATGGGCTTCAGTTGATGAAAGATGGGATAAGGCTCCTTTTATAATTCCGAGCAATCCTTGGTTGTCCTTGCAATATGAAGATATTGAACTTGAATTTGAACATGCCTTTATTTCCGACGACCGCGAAAAAGGGGAGTTTCTTCGAATTGCCTCAACTCATGTAGATATTT
Source organism: Streptococcus sanguinis (assembly GCF_050225395.1). GTDB lineage: Bacteria > Bacillota > Bacilli > Lactobacillales > Streptococcaceae > Streptococcus. The sequence continues at coordinate 71,826 of NZ_CP071431.1, forward strand.
TAATGGTTGACAAGCGCGCTTTATACGTTATGGCTATTGAAGTAGCATCTGCCATTGATGGTCAGATTAGCGAAGACGGCAAGCAAAGTTGGCTAAGTGTAGAAGAATTTAAGGAATATCACAAGGATGTTCTTTCACTGACTTATGATGAAGCTGTTGAAATCAGTTTGGAAGAATTAAAGACAATGGTACCGGTAAGAGATCCTCTATGGGAAGAGGAGGAAAGGCTTCGAGAAGAATATATCAAAATCCACGGTGAACGTGTTTATGATGACGATTGAGATTATTATTAAAAATGGGAATTAAGGTTCATCTTTTATAAGTTTATAAAGTAAAGATCAGCTCGGTTCGTCCGAGCTTTTTATATCTAAAATAAGAAAGCGCTTTCATATATTATGTGAAAACAAAAGTATGTGAAATCTCTAAAAAATTAAAAAAGTTTTTCACAAAATAGACAAAAATAATCTAATAAATCAGCGCTTGTTTTCTAATATTCACAAAATAACAGGAAAAAGTTTGTGAATGTTGAGTGAAAGTGTTTACAAAAGATATTAAATAAGTTATAATTGAATTGTGAAATATTTAACAAAGGTTAGTGTTCTTCGTCTAACCTAAGACAAAACCATTGGAGGAATAGAATGGCTGAAAAGAAGAAAACGGTAGAACAAGAAGACAAGGCTTTGGCAGCGCAAAAGCATGTCGACGAATTGGTGCAAAAAGGTCTGGTTGCACTCGAGGAAATGAGAAAGCTGAATCAGGAACAGGTGGATTACATTGTAGCCAAGGCTTCTGTAGCAGCTTTGGATGCCCATGGTGAGTTGGCTCTGCACGCTTATGAAGAAACGGGCCGTGGAGTTTTTGAAGATAAGGCGACTAAAAACCTTTTCGCCTGTGAGCACGTTGTGAATAATATGCGCCATACGAAAACTGTCGGTGTTATTGAAGAAGATGATGTGACTGGATTGACCTTGATTGCGGAGCCAGTGGGTGTTGTCTGCGGTATCACACCGACTACCAACCCGACTTCAACAGCGATTTTCAAATCTTTGATTTCCTTGAAGACTCGTAATCCAATCATCTTTGCTTTCCACCCATCTGCTCAAGAATCATCTGCCCATGCAGCTCAAATCGTTCGTGATGCAGCAATTGCTGCGGGTGCGCCTGAAAACTGTGTGCAGTGGATTACAGCTCCATCTATGGAAGCAACTTCTGCACTTATGAACCATGAAGGGATTGCAACAATCCTTGCGACAGGTGGTAACGCAATGGTGAAGGCAGCTTACTCATGTGGTAAGCCAGCTCTGGGGGTTGGTGCCGGAAACGTACCAGCTTATGTGGAAAAATCCGCTAATATCCGTCAAGCAGCGCACGATATCGTTATGTCTAAGTCCTTTGACAATGGTATGGTCTGTGCTTCTGAGCAAGCCGTTATCATTGATAAGGAAGTTTATGATGAATTTGTAGAAGAGTTCAAATCTTATCATACTTACTTTGTAAATAAGAAAGAAAAAGCTCTGTTGGAAGAGTTCTGCTTCGGCGCTAAGGCAAACAGCAAGAACTGTGCTGGTGCTAAGCTAAATCCGGATATCGTTGGTAAGCCAGCTACTTGGATTGCAGAGCAGGCAGGCTTCAGCGTGCCAGAAGATACGAATATCTTGGCTGCAGAGTGTAAAGAAGTTGGTGAAAAAGAGCCATTGACACGTGAAAAACTGTCACCTGTCATCGCTGTTCTCAAGTCTGAATCTCGTGAAGACGGTGTTGAAAAGGCCCGTCAAATGGTAGAATTCCATGGTCTTGGTCACTCAGCTGCTATCCATACAGCGGACGAAGAGTTGACTAAGGAATTTGGTAAGGCTGTTCGTGCCATCCGTGTTATTTGCAATTCACCTTCTACTTTTGGCGGTATCGGAGATGTTTATAATGCCTTCCTGCCATCACTGACTCTGGGCTGTGGTTCTTATGGTCGCAACTCAGTTGGTGATAACGTTAGTGCTGTGAATCTCTTGAACATCAAAAAAGTAGGAAGACGTAGAAATAATATGCAATGGATGAAACTCCCTTCAAAAACTTACTTCGAGCGTGACTCTATCCAATACCTGCAAAAGTGTCGTGATGTGGAACGTGTCATGATCGTTACAGACCATGCGATGGTAGAGCTTGGTTTCCTAGATCGTATCATCGAACAACTCGATCTTCGTCGGAATAAGGTTGTTTACCAAATCTTTGCAGACGTAGAACCAGATCCAGATATCACAACAGTTGAACGTGGTACGGAGATTATGCGTACCTTCAAACCTGATACAATCATCGCCTTAGGTGGTGGTTCACCAATGGACGCAGCTAAAGTAATGTGGCTCTTCTATGAGCAACCAGAAGTGGACTTCCGTGACCTTGTGCAAAAATTCATGGATATCCGTAAACGTGCCTTCAAATTCCCATTGCTTGGTAAGAAGACTAAGTTTATCGCGATTCCTACAACATCTGGTACAGGTTCAGAAGTAACACCGTTTGCCGTTATCTCTGACAAGGCTAACAACCGCAAGTATCCAATTGCTGACTACTCTCTGACTCCAACTGTAGCTATCGTAGACCCAGCTCTGGTACTGACTGTTCCAGGATTTGTTGCAGCAGACACTGGTATGGACGTGCTGACTCACGCAACAGAAGCTTATGTATCTCAGATGGCAAGCGACTTTACGGATGGTTTGGCTCTCCAAGCGATCAAACTAGTCTTTGAAAACCTGGAAAGCTCTGTTAAGAACGCAGACTTCCACTCTCGCGAAAAGATGCACAATGCCTCTACTATCGCTGGTATGGCCTTTGCCAATGCCTTCTTGGGAATTTCCCACTCTATGGCCCATAAGATTGGTGCTCAGTTCCACACAATCCACGGTCGTACCAATGCGATCTTGCTGCCATACGTAATCCGCTACAACGGTACACGTCCAGCTAAGACAGCGACATGGCCTAAGTACAACTACTACCGTGCGGATGAGAAATACCAAGACATCGCTCGCATACTCGGCTTGCCAGCATCTACTCCAGAAGAAGGTGTTGAATCATTTGCAACAGCTGTTTATGAACTGGGAGAACGTGTCGGTATCGAAATGAACTTCAAGGCTCAAGGTATTGACGAAAAAGAATGGAAAGAACATTCACGCGAATTGGCCTTCCTTGCCTATGAAGACCAATGTTCTCCAGCCAACCCACGTCTTCCAATGGTTGACCACATGCAGGAAATCATCGAAGACGCTTACTATGGCTACAAGGAACGCCCAGGACGCCGCAAATAAGCGAATAGCTTCTTCAATAAAAAATAAGACAGTCTGTCGGTCATCCCCTACCCCTTGGTGGGGGATTTTTCTATGTATCTTAGCGAGGCAAGACCGTTGGTCGAAGCTAAGCTTAGAGACATTGATGCTAAGGAGCGGAGTGACGTGAGCGCTATGTGTCTTAAGGAAACGCGTCCGTAGGACAAAGTTGAGTCATAGAGCAGTGGATGCAGTTTTGTCTCTTGGGACAAAAGCTGTATACCTTGAAAAAACATATAGCCAGGCAAGACCTCTGGTCGAAGCTGAGCTTAGAGACATTGATGCTGAGGAGCGGAGTGACGTGAGCGCTATGTGTCTTAAGGAAAGGAGCTTGCTGGGGTAAAAAGACGTAAACCTTCTGACTACTTGTGATTGAGTGAGCTTTTGTGCTAAGATAAGGGGACAATGGAAAAAAGGAGAGCAATGTGATTTTTTTATCTTTATGGGTTGGGCTGTTGAGTGGTCTTTGCTGGTTGTTGGGGGATATTCTGCTGGTTGGCTTTGAGGTAAACAAGAAAAGTTATGCTTCCTTTACGGAGCAGAGTCGGATTGGCAATAAGAAGCTGGCTATGCTGATGCTGTCTGGCTCTGTCGGTCGGCTGCGTCTAGGTGCTCTGGTGGCTAACTTCTCAATCCCTCTTATGTTAGTCTCGCTTTATGCTCTCTTTGGTTTGACAAATAAGGGCTTGTGGGCCTATCTGTCAATAGCCTTGTTAGGAATTGGATTTGCTCTGTCGCCAGTGGCACATGTGGCCTTTTACTACGTTGGGATCATCAGCAAAAAGGCTTATAAACGAAGCAACGGACAGGTCTGCTCAGACGAAGACAGCGAGCTTATCAATGAAGCAGTCCTCTTTCTAGATATAACCTGGCGAACAGCTATCGCCCTGACCGGTCTAGGCTGGCTCGTTTACTCACTGCTAATAGTTACCGGTCAGACAATATTGCCTGCTTATCTGGGGCTGCTGACTCCTTTACCGCTGAGTCTGTTGACTATCTTACTGGTAGAAAAGCTGAGAATCGGACGCCCCTACCTTAACGGAGCCGGCCTAAACATAGGATTTAGTTTGTTCTATTTACTGCTCCTGCTTCATATAGGTTCTTAGGTAGTGGGCCCGACAAATTTCAGAAAAACAGAAAATCTATATATTAACCTATTGAAATTTTCCTCTTTCTATGGTATGATGGAAGAGGTCTCAAGAATCGTTGGGAGGATAAGACATGAAAAACCCTACTTTACTTAAAGAAATGTTAGATTATCGCGGAAGAGATGAAATGCCCGGCGATTTTGATACCTTTTGGAATAAACAAGTGGCGGAGTTTTGCTAATTGGCATTCTGCTGATTTAAACTTCAAATATGGGCTTTCAAATAAGCTGGTTGAGCTTGGTTTTTGTTAGCATTTATTCCTTTAAGATTGGAAGTCTACAAAACTGCTTCCCCCTAGGACTAGGCATTCGCCTAGTTCTTTTTAGTTGTAGAAAAATGTTGGAACAGCCACGAAAAAAATAAATACTTTAGCTATATTCGTCTGTATAAGTTTCAAACTGAGATAAAAAGTAATGCCCAAAAAGAAAGTACTTTCTAAAAGTAAAATTATATTGAAACTAATTGCAATAAATGTTAAGATAATAAATGTAAAGGCTTACAATAAATGAGTAAGGAGGATAGGAATCAAATGGAAGAGTTGAGACATAAGTTAATTGTGTCGTGTCAGGCTCTACCAAACGAACCATTACATAGCGACTTTATCATGGCTCGTATGGCAGTGGCGGCCAAAGAAGGAGGTGCTAGCGGAATTCGGGCTAACTCGGTTATAGACATCAAGGCGATTAAAGAAGCGGTGGATTTGCCAGTTATTGGGATTATCAAGAGAGATTATCCAGATGCTCAAGCTTTTATTACACCAACTATGATAGAAGTAGATGAGCTGATGGAAGCCCATCCGGAGATTATCGCTTTAGATGCGACAAATTCCAGCAGACCTCAAGGAGAGAGTTTAAAAGCATTTTTCCAGAAAGTGAAAGAAAAATATCCTCAGCAGCTTTTGATGGCTGATTGTTCAACTATTGGCGAGATGCTGGAAGCTGATCGAATGGGATTTGATTTTATCGGAACAACCTTGGTGGGCTATACTAGTCAGAGCGAAGGAGATAAGATTGAAGCCAATGACTTTGAAATCATCCGAAAAGCTTTAGCTGAGATTCAGCACCCTCTGATTGCTGAGGGGAATATTGATAGTCCTGAAAAGGTGAAAAGAGTTCTAGAGCTGGGAGCCTTTAGTGTGGTAGTTGGATCTGCTATTACACGGCCGCAGCTGATTACAAGGAAGTTTGCAGACGCAACGAAAGAATAGAAAAGAGGAAGAATATGTCAAAATTAGAAAAATATGAAGGTGTCATTCCGGCTTTTTATGCTTGTTATGATGAAGCAGGAGAAGTAAGCCCAGAACGTGTTCGTGCTTTGACTCAGTACTTTATTGATAAGGGAGTTAAGGGTGTCTATGTTAATGGTTCTTCTGGTGAGTGTATTTACCTCAGTGTAGCAGACCGGAAATTAATTTTGGAAAATGTCATGGAAGTGGCTAAGGGCAAACTGACAGTTATCGCTCATGTGGCTTGCAACAACACTAAGGACAGTGTGGAACTGGCTAAGCATGCTGAAAGTTTAGGTGTTGATGCTATCGCTGCTATTCCTCCTATTTACTTCCGTTTGCCGGACTATTCTATCGCTAAGTACTGGAACGATATGAGTGCAGCGGCTCCGAATACTGACTTTGTCATCTACAATATTCCGCAGCTGTCTGGAACGACTCTGACACCAGCACTCTATGCAGAAATGCGTAAAAATCCACGAGTTATTGGGGTTAAAAACTCTTCTATGCCGACTCAAGATATTCAAATCTTTGTCGCAGAAGGTGGGGAAGATCATATTGTCTTTAATGGTCCAGATGAACAGTTTATCAGCGGTCGAGTTATTGGTGCTAAGGCCGGAATTGGCGGAACCTATGCTGTGATGCCTGACCTCTTCCTTAAGCTCAACCAACTTATCATTGACAAAGATCTGGATCGTGCTAAAGAACTGCAGCATGCGATTAATAGTGTGATTTACAAGATGGTCAGCGGTCGCGCAAATCTCTATGCTGTTATGAAAGAAATTCTTCGTCTCAATGAGGACTTGGATATTGGTTCTGTTCGAGCACCGTTAGAGCCTCTATCTGAGGGGGACTATGCGATTGCCAAAGAAGCGGCTGCTATGATTAAGCAGATAAGAGAAGACTTCTTGTAATATAAAGAGTGTGACACCAGAGTCTAGGGCAGTCTAAGCCTGCCCACCCCACGCTCTGGAGATGAATAATAATGGAGAAATTCTATGGGAAATGTTGGTTTTACCACAATCGATATGATTATCCTGATTGTGTATTTACTAGTTGTTCTGGTAGCAGGTTTGCTGTTCTCGAAAAAGGAAATGCAGGGTAAAGAGTTCTTTAAAGGTGATGGAACGGTGCCTTGGTATGTAACATCTGTTTCCATTTTTGCTACATTGCTAAGTCCGATTTCCTTTATGACACTGGCGGGGAACTCTTATGCAGGGACTTGGCTGCTCTGGTTTGCCCAGCTGGGTATGATTTTTGCCATTCCAGTGGCTATTCGTTTCTTCTTGCCGATTTATGCACGTCTGGATATTGATACAGCCTATGACTACCTGCAAAAACGTTTTGGTTCTAAGGCCTTGCGGGCTTTGTCAGCTGTCTTCTTTATCATCTATCAAATCGGCCGCATGTCCATCATTATGTATCTACCTTCAGTGGCTCTGGCTACTCTGACGAAGATTGATGTCAATATCTTGATTATCGCGATGGGTGCGATTGCCATTGTTTACTCTTATACCGGTGGAGTCAAGTCAGTTCTGTGGACAGACTTTATTCAAGGTTCTGTACTCTTGATTGGTACAGTTGTAGGGCTTTTCTTCCTGATTGCTAATCTCAAGGGTGGCTTTGGCGATATTGCTAGTGAGCTGGCCAGTGGTAAATTTATCTCAGGGAAAGAAACTATTTTCAATCCTAACTTGCTGAAAGATTCTATTTTCCTAATTATCTTGGGATCTGGTATCAATACCCTGTCCTCTTATGTATCTTCGCAAGATATCGTTCAGCGCTTTACGACAACTCAGAATGTGAAGAAACTCAATAAAATGATGTTTACGAATGGAGTTTTGTCAATCTTTATCGCTTCTGTCTTTTATCTGATTGGTACAGGTTTATACGTCTATTATCAAGTACAGCATCCAGGCAGTGAGGGCAGCTCTATTCCTCAAGACCAGATCTTCACTTACTTTATCGCCTATGGTCTTCCAGTTGGAGTGACCGGTGTTCTGATTGCAGCCATTTATGCGGCGGCTCAGTCTACTATTTCTACGGGTCTTAATTCTGTAGCGACTTCTTGGACTCTGGATATTCAAGATGTTGTGTCCAGCAATCTGGACGACAAGAAACGGACTAAAATCGCTCAATATGTTTCTCTAGGTGTAGGAGTCTTCTCCACAGTAGTTTCAATCGTGATGGCTCATACAGGTATTACATCGGCTTATGTTTGGTTTAATGGCTTTATGGGCTTGGTACTAGGTGTCTTGGGAGGAATCTTTATTCTAGGAATCTTCACCAAGCGTGCCAACCTCAAGGGAGCTTATGCGGCTATGATTGCTTCCAGTATTGTCCTACTAGTCATCAAGTACGCTCTGCCAGCAGAAGCAGTTAGTATTTGGGCTTATTCATTGATTTCAATTGTTGTTTCTTTAATTGTAGGCTATGTGGTTTCCGTCTTAACTGGCGGCAAGGCTGCGCCAGAGAATACAACTGTTTACGATATTGCAAGTATTCATGCAGATAAATCCTGGGAGGTACGGCACTAATGGAACTAGTTCAATATAAAGGAGCAGCTGTTGAGAGAGACATTCAGCATCCTGCCTTAAAAAAAGTCTTAGAATTTTTACAGACACATGATGTCAGCCAAGATGAAAAGGGCAACCACCCTGTGTCTGATGATTTCTTTTACAATGTCATTGAAATGACGACTACGACCGACGATGAACGGGTCTGGGAAAGTCATAGGGAATTTTACGATGTGCATCTGATTTTTGAAGGAAGGGAGCGCATCCACTATAACTTTTTGTCCAATATGGAAGAAGGGGATTATGATGCGGAAGGAGACTGGCAGCAGATGTCCGGCCAAGCTTTGTTTGACCTGATATTCACTCCTGGCAGCCTGCTCTTGCTGGATCCTAATGACGCCCATAAGACTGGACTGATAGCTGAAGAAGCCGGCCCCATCCGTAAGGTTGTCTTTAAAGTAAAAATTGTATAAAAGGCTGCGGGCGGGATGAGAAAGACGGATTGTTCTTAACATGCTGCCCCAGCTTTTTTAGTCAGTTTTGAACTTTATTTTCTGCTGGAGAATTCTAGCAAGGAAGGGTTGGAATTACTTTTGAGAAAGTGGTAGAATAAAGAAAATAGTTGCAGGAGGAAAATGTCTGATGGTTTCTTTGGAAAAAAACATTTTGCCAGTGATTGAGTCTGTATATGGTAGTCTGACACACCTGGAAAAGAAGATTGCAGATTATTTTCTGTCTGATGAGGCACTGACAGCTGATCTATCGGCTCAGGCGGTGTCTCAGAAGCTCTATGTCTCTGTGCCTTCTCTGACTCGCTTCGCCAAAAAATGTGGCTTTTCAGGCTACCGGCAGTTTATCTTTGAATTTCAGGAATCCAGCTCAGAAAGTAAAAATGTCAGTAGGGATTTGACGAGAAATGTCTTGTCTGATTATGGCGAATTGCTCAATAAGACTTTTTCCTTGATTGACGAAGAACAGTTCCTGCGCGTTGGGGATATGCTCAACAATGCTGGTCGAGTCTATATCTACGGGCAGGGGAGTTCAGGCTTAGTGGCTCGGGAAATGGAGTTTCGCTTCATGCGGTTGGGAATGGTTTGTAAGGCCATTACGGACGACCATATGATTCGGGTGAATAGAGTCATGCTGGATCCGGACTGTCTGGTTATTGGCATTTCCATATCTGGCGAGACTAAAATTATCACGCAGGCTATTCAGAATGCCAAAAAAGTCGGAGCCAAGACTGTGCTGGTAACTTCCAATAACAGCGACGACTTGAGGCAGCAGTGTGATGAATTGGTCCTAGTAGCTGTCAAGAAGCACTTGGCACAGGGCAATAATATCTCTCCTCAGTTTCCGGTTTTAGTTGTGATGGACATTTTCTATGCCTATTATATAGATTTAGACCGAGATTATCGCAGCCAAATCTTTACAAATACACTTTCAGCTTTAGAAGAAAATCAAGAAGAGAAGGAGCATGAATCGTGAATATTGTAGGAATAGATATCGGTGGGACAACGATTAAAGCAGATCTCTATCGGTCTGATGGACGTAGTCTAAATGAGTTTCGAGAAGTTACTACTGAGATCGATTTTGAAAAGAAAACGAATCAGATTTTAGAGCAGGTTTGCCAGCTAATAGCATTTTATAAGGAGAAGTTTGAGCTAGATGGAGTAGCGATTTCATCTGCTGGTGTAGTTGACAGCCAGGCTGGGAAAATCAGTTACGCAGGCTATACCATTCCAGGTTATATTGGGACAGATTTCCGTAGTCGGGTTTTAAAAGAATTTGGTTTGCCGATTGCGATTGAAAATGATGTTAATTGTGCTGCTCTGGGTGAGGCTTGGCTAGGTGCTGCCAAAGGTCATGCTTCTGCGGTTATGATTACTGTCGGTACAGGCATTGGCGGTGGCATTATCTATGATGGAAAAATTGTCAATGGATCCACCTATACCGCTGGTGAGGTAGGCTATCTGCCCATGGAAGATGGACAGGACTGGCAAACCCAGGCCTCAACAACTGCCTTGTTAGCATTATACAGCCAAAAGACAGGTGAACAAGGCCATACTGGGCGTAGTTTTTTTGCGGCGGTAGACCAAGGAGATAAGCTGGCGCAGGAAACACTTGATATTTTCTTAGGTCGCCTAGCTAAAGGTCTCTTAACGCTATCCTATATTCTAAATCCAGAGGTGTTGATTGTCGGCGGCGGCATATTAGCTCGTTCTGAGCTTATTCTGCCACGTCTTGAAAGTCTGATGAAGCAGCAAGTAGTAGATCCGCGCTTTTTGCCTAGAGAGTTGGTGGCAGCAGCCCTAGGGAATGAAGCCGGACGATTAGGCGCTGTTCAACATTTTCTGAATCAGGAGAAAAACTCTGTTTGAAAAAGATGTTTTCAGAAAGAATATGATATAATTTATGCAAGTACGAAGCTGTATTCCAGAAGATGAGTTTGCCAGATGGTTGGACAGTCAGCCAGGAATGCAGATTTTAAAATCCGTTTTCGAAGTTTTTTGAAAACGAGGGGGTGAATAGATGGCCAATGAAACACTTGAAAAAATGCAGGAAATTGAAACTGCTGCAGAAGAAGTTTTGATGGGCTACAGGACGCAGGCTCAGGAGCTGCGGCAGCAGGTAGATGAAGATCTCAGGCAGCTGGGGCTGACCTATGACGATGAAACGCAGAAGCTGGCAGAGGAATTAACTGCGAGTTCCCAGCAAAAGTTGGTGCTCCTGCAGCAAGACCTGGAGCAGATAACCCAGCAAAATGAGGACAAGGTTGCGGCCACGCTGACAGACAAAAAAGCAGACCTGGCGCGAGCCATTGTAGAGAAGGTGGTAGAAGCTTATGGCCATTAGTCAAATGCGGCAGCTGTCTCTGCTTTTGCCCAAGGAACTGCTGGATCAGCTTCTCTTTTACCTACAGGGTTTAGAGTCTGTTCAGATTCATGACTTGCGGAAGGAAGAGGACTGGCAGGCAGCCTTTGAGCAGACTTTAGTCGGCCGACCGGATCAGCAGCTATCTCAGCAGGATTTGCTCAGTCGTCAGGAAAAGCTCGAGAGGCTAATTGCAGAGCTGGAGCCTTTTATGCCCAAAAAGAAACTGCTGGGATCCTTAAAAGAAGAACCTTTGGAACTGTCTTTTGCTGCTTTAGAGCAGGCAGGGAAGGCTCGCGATGAGGTGGCGCTGCTGGAAGGAATCAGCAAACAGCTCAAGGTCTTGCAAGAGGCCAAAGGTCAGATAGAAGCTTATTGCTTGGAAGTGGCTGCGCTGGAGAAGTGGGAGCCACTGGAGCTAACACCGCAAGTAGCTGCGACTTTCAGCCATTTGGGAGCTTTGATTGGGACGATTCCCAATACAGACGACGATGCTCTGCGCCTGACTCTGGGAGCACATCCCGACCTGAAGTTTCAGGAAGTCTTTACCAATGATACGGAGCATGGGGTTCTTATTTTTTACAAGACAGGCTCTTTGGAAGAAGTTCGCAAAATCTTGAAAGAGTATGGCTTTAAGCCTTTTGAGTATGACCATGCGGAACTGCCTGCTGAGCGGATAGCCCAGCTCAAGGCCAATATTCGACAGCAGGAGGCTGTGGCAGATGCTATGACTAAGAGTCTGGCAGCTTCCAAGAATGAACTGGATCAACTCAAGGTTCAGCTGGACTATCTCTGCAATCTCTCCTCCCGTCAAGAAAGTAAGAATCAGTTAGCCAGCACGCAAAATCTGGCAGCCTTGGAAGGCTGGATCGAAAGCAATCAAGTTCAAGCTCTTGAGGCTTGCTTGACAGAGCAGTTTGGTCAGAGTATTCTCATCCAGACCAGAGAGATTCGACAGGATGAGGAAGATAAGGTTCCGACCAAGCTAAAAAACAATGTCTTGGTGGAGCCCTTCGAGCTTGTGACAGAGATGTATTCCTTGCCTAAATATGGTGACAAGGATCCTACTCCTGTCGTTTCCCTATTTTATTTTGTATTCTTTGGCATGATGGTTGCTGATATTGGCTACGGTCTTTTGCTCTTTGTGGGCACCAGTCTGGCGCTGAACTTCTTGCATGTCAAGCCGGGGTTGGCTAAGAATCTGCGATTCTTCCGCCTGCTGGGCGTAGCAGTCATCATCTGGGGACTGGTTTATGGCTCTTTCTTTGGCTTTGAACTGCCCTTTGCTCTGATTAGTACCAGCTCTGATGCCATGACGATTCTGGTTATTTCGGTCGTCTTTGGCTTTGTTACAGTGCTGGCGGGCCTCTTCCTCAGCGGTCTGAAAAATATCCGCATCAAGGATTATGCAGAAGCTTATAATGCAGGCTTTGCTTGGGTGTTGATTTTGCTGGGGCTGCTACTCTTGGCCTTGGGAAATTTCTTCCCATCCTTGGCCTTTGCAGCAACGATTGGTCAGTGGCTGGCCATCATCAATGCTCTGGGCATACTGGCAGTATCCATTGTCAGTGCTAAAAGCTTGGCAGGATTGGGGTCAGGTCTCTTTAATCTCTACAATGTTAGCGGCTATGTAGGAGACCTTGTCAGCTTTACACGGCTGATGGCTCTGGGACTTTCGGGAGCCAGCATTGGCTCGGCCTTTAACCTTATTGTCAGCCTCTTTCCACCTGTCGCTCGCTTTAGCATTGGCATTCTGCTCTTTATTGCTTTGCATCTGGTCAATATGTTTCTATCTTTTCTGTCCGGTTATGTACACGGAGCGCGTTTGATTTTCGTGGAATTCTTTGGAAAATTCTACGACGGCGGTGGCAAGCCTTTCACTCCGCTCAAGCCTAGCGAGAAATACGTTCAGCAAAGCAAGAAATAAAGATTAGGAACTATGGTAAGAGATGATAAGCTCATCTTTATAAAAACACTTTCTAAAACATCAAAACAAGTATTATTCATTCAACTAGCTGTTGGTTTTACGACGATTACAGCATTTTCATAGGAGTAAATCATGGAACATTTAGCATCATATTTTGGAACTTACGGCGGCGCCTTTTTTGCAGGTCTGGGAGTAGCATTGGCAGTCTTTCTCAGCGGAATGGGCTCAGCTCTGGGTGTTGGAAGCACTGGTCAGGCAGCAGCAGCCCTCTTGAAAGAGCAGCCAGAAAAATTCGCTCAAGCTCTGATTTTACAGCTTTTGCCAGGTACCCAAGGTCTCTACGGCTTTGTTATCGGGATTACCGTCTTCTTTAATATCAAGCCAGAATTGGCTCTGCAATCAGGCGTGGCTTATTTCCTAGCTGCTTTGCCAGTTGCGATTGTTGGTTACTTTTCAGCCAAGCATCAAGGACGAGTGGCGACAGCTGGTATTCAGATTTTGGCCAAGCGTCCGGAAGAGGTCATGAAAGGGGTTATCTTAGCGGCCATGGTTGAAACCTACGCCATCTTGGCCTTCGTTGTTTCCTTCATCATGGTTCTGAATGTGAAGTAAGGAGGCTTTTATGTCTGACATATCAGATCTCAAAGCTTCTGTCTTGGAGCAGGCTCACGAGAAGGGGCGTCTGCTTTTGGCCGAGGCTACTGAGAAAATAGAACAGGAAGCCAAGGAACGTGAGGCCCAGCTGGTTCGGCAAAAGCTTGGACAGCGAGAGCAGCAGCTGAAAGAAATTAGCCGGCGCAGCCAGCGCGATATTCAGCAGCTGGAAAATCAAAAGCGCCAGTCTACTCTGGTCATCAAGCAACGGGTTCTCAGAGAGCTTTTTGAGGAGGCCTATGCTCAGATGATGGCTTGGTCACCAGCTGAAGAAGAGCGTTTTCTGAAGAGTGTCTTGGCTAAATACCCAGAGAAAGAGTTGATACTGGTTTTCGGTGCTCTATCAGCTGAGAAATTCAGCTCCAGCCAGTTAGAAGGCTTGAAAAAGGCCTTTCCGCAAGTACACTTTTCAGACCAGTCCATAGCCGGTCAGGCAGGTTTTGTACTAAGTCAGGGACGGGTGGATGACAGTTATCTCTATCGTGACTTGCTGGACTCAGTCTGGCAGGAGGAAAGCTACCGTCTGGCTCAGGATATTTTCAAAGACCAGGCAGAATAGGAGGCGGACCATGAGTGAAAAAAACTTCTCTCAAGTCAATACAGCCATTAGTGTGCAGGAGGCTTCCTTTTTGACGCCCCAGCAATATGAACAATTGCTGCAGGCTGACGATGCTGCTAGCCGTTCGGCTCTTCTGCAGGGAACGGTCTACGCCATGGATGCTGAAGCGATTAAGGATCTCAATGCCATTGAGCAGGTGCTGATGAAGCATTTGTATTCCGTTTATAATTGGGCGCTCGAGATTAGTCCTAGCAAGGAGCTGGTGGAGATTTTCACGCTCCGCTATACTTACCACAATCTCAAAGTGCTTCTCAAGGGTCGGGCGACAGGTCAGTCCTTGGAGCATTTGCTGATGTCGGTGGGGACCTATTCGCTGGAGGTTTTGGAGCACTTGGTCATGGCCTTTTCGGCTGAGTATTGTCCAGATTTCATGCTGGACGAGGTGCTTGCGACCTGGCAGGAATACCAGGATTATCAGGATGTGCGCGTGCTGGAGATTGGCATGGACATGGCCTACTTCCAGCATCTCAAGCGCCTGACACAGGAGTTGGAAGATGAGAGCCTGCTGCAGCTGGTGAATCTGACTATTGATTTTTACAATGCCATCACGGTCAAGCGGGCTGTTGGCTTGGAAAAACCGCGCAGCTTTATGAGGCAGCTCCTGTCTGATGAAGGGAGCCTCTCTGCTGCCAACTGGATTGCCATGGCAGAGCAGGGAGATTTCTTGACTTGGTTTAGCCAGGTCAATCCCTGCGGTTACGATCTGGATCTGCGCTCCTACGAGGAAAAAATGCGGAACCAGACCTTGACGACAGTAGAGCTAGAATATCTAGCGGACCTCTTGCAGGTTAAGTTGCTTGCGGCTGGTCAGTTTGAGACAGATGGACCGCTCCCTCTGGCCCGCTATCTGCTGGGCAAGGAGCTGGAAGTCAAGAATCTGCGGCTGATTTTGACTGGCATGGACAATCAGCTGCCGGTAGAGCTTATCAGAGAAAGGATGCGACCGATTTATGGACAAGACTAGCTACAAGATTGCTGTTGTGGGGAATCGCGACACCATCCTCCCTTTTAAGCTGATTGGTTTTCAGACCTTTCCGGTGAAGGAAGCTCAGGAGACGGTCAATACCCTGCGTCGGCTCGCCCGTGAAGATTTCGGCATTATCTATCTGACGGAGGATATGGCTGCGGATATTCCAGAAACCCTGGCCTACTATGACCAGCTGGAGATTCCTGCTCTTGTGCTCATTCCTACCCATAAGGGGAGCACGGGACTGGCTCTTTCGCGGATTCATGAAAATGTCGAAAAGGCTGTCGGACAAGATATATTGTGAGGTTTTTATGCGAATCAATGAACTAGGTCAACCTATTGGGGATGCTCTGCCGGATTTTCAGCCGGGGGACTTGCCTAATTTGGAGCGAATCGAAGGCCAGTATGTTATTATCGAGCGTCTATCCAAGGACAAGCATGGAGCGGATTTGTATGAAGTGTATGGTCCGGATTCTCCTGCGGATATGTGGACCTATCTCTTTCAAAATCCTGCCCAAAGTCAGGTAGAATGGTCTCAGCTGCTAGATCAGATGCTGGTAGCACAGGATCGTTTTCACTATGCAATTGTGGACAAGGAGAGCGGTAAGACTTTAGGAACTTTTGCCTTGATGAGGATTGACCGAAATAACCGCGTTATCGAAGTGGGAGCGGTGACCTATTCGCCCGAGCTGAAGCGCACCAGACTGGCTACTGAAGCTCAGTACTTGCTGGCACGCTATGTCTTTGAAGGGCTGGAGTATCGCCGCTATGAATGGAAATGCGATGCCCTCAATCAGCCGTCAAGACGGGCAGCAGAGCGGCTTGGTTTCACCTATGAAGGTAGGTTTCGCCAGGCGGTTGTCTATAAGGGGCGCAACCGAGACACGGACTGGCTGTCTATGATTGACACGGATTGGCCGGCCGTCAAGGGTCGTCTAGAAAAATGGCTAAGCTCAGACAATTTCGACGAAAAGGGCCAGCAAATAAAAGCCTTATCTGATTTTTAAAATAAAAAGAAACAATCCTTGCCCTAGAGCTAGCTAAGAAAGATTTCAAACTCGTGGCAAGAATCAAAAAAACACTCTTTGGAAATGAAATTCAAACTGTTGCTTAGTTTGAGCTTTGATTTTCATGTAGAAGCAAGAAAAATCTCCCAAGAATGGAGGAAGATTGTGAGTCAAGGAAAGATTATCAAAGTTTCTGGTCCTCTGGTGCTGGCATCAGGGATGCAGGAAGCGAATATTCAGGATATCTGCCGGGTTGGCGATTTGGGGCTGATCGGTGAAATTATTGAAATGCGGCGGGACCAAGCCTCTATTCAGGTTTATGAAGAAACTTCTGGCTTGGGGCCGGGAGAGCCGGTCATCACGACTGGAAGCCCTCTGTCTGTTGAACTGGGACCAGGTCTGATTTCCCAGATGTTTGACGGAATTCAGCGGCCTTTGGAGCGTTTCCAAAACATCACGAAGAGTGACTTCCTCGTCCGTGGTGTCCAACTGCCAAATCTAGATCGAGAGGCTAAGTGGGATTTTGTTCCAGGTCTGTCTGTCGGAGATGCGGTTGAGTCCGGCGATATTCTGGGAACGGTGCAGGAGACCAATCTGGTGGAGCACCGCATCATGGTGCCAGTTGGAGTCAGTGGACGTTTGACCAATATCTCAGCTGGCAGTTTCACTGTTGAAGAGACTGTTTACGAGATTGAGCAGGCGGATGGTTCTGTCTTTAAAGGGACTCTCATGCAAAAATGGCCAGTCCGTCGCGGGCGCCCTTTTGCTCAGAAGCTGATTCCAGTTGAGCCTTTGGTGACTGGTCAGCGGGTCATCGATACCTTCTTCCCAGTAACCAAGGGCGGAGCAGCAGCCGTACCAGGACCTTTCGGGGCTGGTAAGACTGTCGTCCAGCACCAGGTGGCCAAGTTTGCCAATGTTGACATCGTTATCTATGTCGGCTGCGGTGAGCGTGGCAATGAGATGACCGACGTACTTAATGAATTTCCAGAACTAATTGACCCAGCAACTGGCCAGTCCATCATGCAGCGGACGGTGCTGATTGCCAACACTTCCAATATGCCGGTGGCAGCCCGGGAAGCATCGATTTACACAGGGATTACGATCGCAGAATACTTCCGTGACATGGGCTACTCCGTGGCCATCATGGCGGACTCTACCTCTCGCTGGGCAGAAGCCCTGCGGGAAATGTCTGGCCGTCTGGAAGAAATGCCGGGTGACGAAGGCTATCCTGCCTATCTCGGCAGCCGGATTGCTGAGTATTACGAGCGGGCTGGCCGGGTCAAAACGCTCGGTTCGACTGCGCGTGAAGGCTCTATTACTGCTATTGGGGCTGTATCACCTCCGGGTGGAGATATTTCTGAGCCGGTGACGCAAAATACCCTGCGGATTGTCAAGGTTTTCTGGGGCTTGGATGCCCAGCTGGCTCAACGCCGGCATTTCCCAGCTATCAACTGGCTGAGCTCTTACTCGCTCTACCTAGACGAAGTGGGAGCCTATATCGACCAGCATGAGAAGATTGCTTGGGCAGAAAAGGTGACCAAGGCCATGAATATCCTGCAAAAGGAAAGCGAACTGCAGGAAATCGTGCGTTTGGTGGGCTTGGATTCCTTGTCTGAAAAGGACCGGCTGACCATGAATGCAGCCAAGATGATCCGTGAGGACTATCTGCAGCAGAATGCCTTTGATGATGTGGACACCTATACTTCTTTCAAAAAACAGGTGGCTTTATTGAGCAATATCCTGACCTTCGATGCGGAGGCCAATCGTGCCTTGGAGCTGGGAGCTTATTTCCGGGAAATCATGGAAGGAACGGTGGAGCTGCGTGACCGAATTGCCCGCAGCAAGTTTATCCATGAAGACCAGCTGGAAAAAATTCAGGCTCTCAGTCAGACTATCGAGGAAACCCTGCACCAGATTCTTGCCCAAGGAGGACTAGACAATGAGCGTCATTAAAGAATACCGCACCGTCAGTGAAGTTGTCGGCCCTCTGATGATTGTCGACCAGGTTGCTGGTGTGCATTTCAATGAATTGGTAGAAATCCAGCTGCATGACGGCAGCAAGCGTCAGGGCCAGGTTCTGGAAGTCCAAGAAGACAAGGCTATGGTCCAGCTTTTTGAGGGATCAAGCGGCATCAATTTGGAAAAAGCCAAGGTCCGCTTTACCGGCCGTCCGCTAGAGCTGCCAGTGTCAGAAGACATGGTGGGACGGATTTTCAATGGAATGGGCAAGCCAATTGATGGTGGTCCAGCTATCCTGCCAGAAAAATATCTGGATATTGACGGTCAAGCCATCAATCCAGTAGCTCGCGACTATCCGGACGAGTTTATCCAGACCGGTATCTCGGCCATCGACCACCTTAACACCTTGGTTCGGGGGCAAAAACTGCCAGTATTCTCTGGCTCTGGTCTGCCCCACAAGGAATTAGCTGCTCAAATCGCCCGTCAGGCTACCGTACTCAACTCTGATGAAAACTTCGCCGTGGTCTTTGCGGCCATGGGGATTACCTTTGAAGAAGCTGAGTTCTTCATGAATGACCTCCGGGAGACGGGAGCCATTGACCGCTCGGTGCTCTTTATCAATCTGGCTAATGACCCGGCTATCGAGCGGATTGCAACGCCGCGGATTGCCCTGACAGCAGCCGAGTACCTAGCTTATGAAAAGGACATGCACGTTCTGGTCATCATGACCGACATGACCAACTATTGTGAAGCCCTGCGGGAAGTTTCCGCAGCTCGTCGTGAGGTGCCGGGCCGTCGTGGGTATCCGGGTTACCTCTATACTAACCTGTCCACTCTTTATGAGCGGGCTGGACGTCTGGTCGGCAAGAAAGGCTCAGTGACGCAGATTCCAATCCTGTCCATGCCAGAGGACGATATTACCCATCCGATTCCAGACTTGACGGGCTATATTACGGAAGGTCAGATTATCCTTTCACGTGATCTTTACAACAGCGGCTATCGTCCGCCCATCAATGTCCTGCCATCTCTGTCTCGTCTCAAGGACAAGGGTTCTGGTGAGGGCAAGACCAGGGGAGACCATGCCGCGACTATGAACCAGCTTTTTGCTGCCTATGCCCAAGGCAAGCAGGCCAAGGAGCTGGCTGTCGTTCTGGGGGAATCCGCCCTGTCCGAAACGGACAAGCTCTATGTGCGCTTTACTGACCGCTTCGAGCAGGAATACATCAATCAAGGTTTCCAGACCAATCGAACCATTGAGGAAAGCTTGGATCTGGGTTGGGAACTCCTGTCCATCTTACCAAGAACAGAGCTTAAGCGGATCAAGGACGATATGATTGACCAATACCTGCCGCAGACCAAGGAGGAAGAAAGATGACGCGACTCAATGTCAAGCCGACTCGGATGGAGCTGAATAACTTAAAAGCCCGTCTCAAAACGGCTGTCCGTGGGCATAAACTGCTCAAGGACAAGCGGGATGAGCTGATGCGGCGCTTCATTGAGTCTGTCCGTGAGAACAATCAGCTCCGCCAAAAGGTCGAATCCGCTCTGGTTGGTCATCTGCAGGATTTTGTCATGGCCAAGGCGCTGGAGAGCGACCTCATGGTCGAGGAGATTTTTGCTGTGCCCACGCGGGAGGTCAATCTGCATGTGGAGACTGAGAACATCATGAGTGTGCGCGTGCCCAAGGTGTACGCCCATATTGACAATCCGCATACTGATGACGAGGGAGACGTGGTTTATAGCTATGTGGCGTCTAATAGCCAGATGGATGAAACCATTGAAAGCATGAGCGATCTGCTCCCTGACCTGCTGCGACTGGCTGAAATTGAGAAAAGCTGCCAGCTCATGGCGGATGAAATCGAGAAAACCCGCCGCCGGGTCAACGGACTAGAGTATGCTACCATCCCTGACCTCAAAGAAACCATCTACTACATCGAAATGAAACTGGAAGAAGCTGAACGGGCCAGCCTCGTCCGAATGATGAAGGTGAAGTAAGATACCAAGACCGTTAAGAGCTCACAGCAAAAATAGGAAAATAGACGAAGAAGCGATAGCTTCTAGGGATTTTATCTTTTTTGCCAAGAGCTTAGGTCGGGTTTAGTTTACCAGAGTAGAAAAATTCAAATAAGCCCAAAAGAAAAAACAGAACCTCTCCAAATGGGGTTCTTTTGCTTGTTGCCTGTTTTTATATGTTACAAACAAATCTCCATATTACAGGGGGCAGACAGTTTTGTTAAATAGGTCGAAAAAGGCTTTTTTCTTAGAAGATTTATGGTAAGATGGTTTTCGTATCATGAATGATTAGGAAGGTGCATTTTGCATATGAAAATGAATAAGAATTTACTTTTGGCTTCAACTGTTGCTTTGTCAGCATTGCCTTTGTTGACAACGCGAGCTGAGGAGCAGCCACAAAACTGGACTGCCAGAACAGTTGAGCAAATTAAAGCGGATATTACAAGTAATGAAAACCAACAAACGTACACTGTTCAATATGGAGACACTTTGGGAAATATCGCTCAAGCGATGAACATTGATCTTGTTGACTTGGCTAAAATTAACCAAATTGCTAATGCAGACTTGATTTTCCCAGGTACTGTTTTGACTATTACAACAAATGGACACAACGAAATTACCTCTGTAGAAATCCAAAGCTACCAAGCAGGAAATAATGCAGGATTGGTAACGGAAGATTATACGGCTAGCGAGATTTTTGGTACTGAACAAGCCGCTCCAGCGGCACCGGCTCAAGCAGCAGAAACTCCAGCTCCGGCTGCTGAGGAAGCTGTTGCAGCTCCAGCAGACCAAGCACCAGCGCCTGCTGAAGAAGCTCCTGCCCCAGTAGCAGAAGTTGCAAGTGAAGCAGCCCCAGCTGCGGAAGCAAATGCAGCCACTCCAGTAGAAGCAGCACCGGAGCCAGTAGTTGCTGCAAGTCCAGAAGCACCAGCAGAGGCAGCTCCAGAAGTGACTGAATTAGGCCAAGACCAGGTCAGTCAAGCAACTGCCGCTGTTGAGCCAACAACTTACAATGCTCCAGCTGTAACAGACGCTGCTAGCGTGACAACTAACAATTCTGCTAATGAAGGTCTTCAGCCACAGACTGCAGCTCTGAAAGAAGAAATAGCAGCTAAATATGGCATTACAGAATTTAGTCTTTACCGCCCAGGTGATAGCGGAGATCATGGTAAGGGCTTGGCAGCTGATTTTATCGTTGGTGACAATACTGAATTAGGAAACCAGGTCGCAGCCGATGTTACTTCTAACATGACTGAAAGAGGAATCTCTTACGTTATCTGGCAGCAACAGTTCTATGCACCATTTGAAAGCATTTATGGACCAGCTAATACTTGGAACCAAATGCCAGACCGTGGCAGCGTAACTGAAAACCATTACGACCACGTTCACGTATCTATGAATGAATAAGATGGATACAAGCCCAGAAATGGGCTTTTTCTGATATTCTCTGTGAAAAAGCGAGAATTTTCTGATAAATTTTGGTATAATAAAGCGAACTACAGATAAAGGATGAGAGAGAATGACCTTAGTTTATCAATCAACACGCGACGAAAAGAATAGAGTAACAGCCAGCCAGGCGATTCTGCAAGGCTTGGCAACAGATGGTGGGCTCTTTACGCCCATTACCTATCCGCAGGTCGATTTGGATTTTGCCAAGCTCAAAGACGCTTCTTATCAGGAAGTAGCCAAGCTGGTTTTATCTGCATTTTTGGATGATTTTTCTGAAGCGGAGCTGGACCACTGTATCAACCAAGCCTACGACAGCAAGTTTGATGATGCGGCTATTGCTCCCTTGGTCAAGCTGGCTGGTCAGTACAATCTAGAGCTTTTCCACGGAGCGACCATTGCCTTCAAGGATATGGCTTTGTCTATCCTGCCTCACTTGATGACAACCGCGGCCAAAAAGCACGGCTTGGAAAACAAAATTGTCATTTTGACGGCGACTTCTGGCGACACAGGCAAGGCGGCTATGGCAGGATTTGCGGATGTTCCAGGAACTGAGATTATCGTCTTTTATCCGAAAGATGGTGTCAGCAAGGTCCAAGAGCTGCAAATGACGACGCAGACAGGTGCCAATACGCATGTGGTGGCCATTGATGGCAACTTTGACGATGCCCAGACCAATGTCAAGCACATGTTCAATGACACAGACCTACGAGCTCGTCTCTTGGAGCACAAACTCCAGTTTTCATCAGCTAATTCCATGAATATCGGCCGTTTGGTGCCGCAGATTGTTTACTATGTCTATGCTTATGCTCAGCTAGTAAAGACGGGAGAAATAACAGCAGGAGACAAGGTAAACGTTACCGTTCCGACTGGTAATTTTGGTAATATCCTGGCGGCCTACTATGCCAAGCAAATTGGTCTGCCAGTTGGCAAGCTAATCTGCGCATCAAATGAAAACAATGTTCTGACAGACTTCTTCAAGACTCAGGTTTATGACAAGAAGCGGAGCTTCAAGGTGACATCTAGTCCATCCATGGATATTTTGGTTTCCTCTAACTTGGAGCGTTTGATTTTCCACCTGTCTGGTAACAGCGCTGAGAAAACAGCTGCCTTGATGGCGGCCCTGAATGAGCATGGACAGTATGAACTGACGGACTTTGACGCTGAGATTTTAGAGCTCTTTGCGGCTGATTATGCGACAGAGCAAGAAACAGCAGCTGAAATCAAGCGGGTCTATCAAGAATCTGACTACATCGAAGACCCTCATACTGCCGTTGCGTCTGCTGTCTATCAAAAATACTTGGCAGAAACAGGTGATCAGCGCAAGACTGTTATCGCGTCTACCGCTAGTCCTTATAAATTCCCAGTTGTGGCTGTTGAGGCTGTGACTGGCCAAACAGGACTTAGTGATTTTGAGGCTTTGGACCAACTGCACGAACTTTCTGGTGTAGCCTTGCCACCAGCTGTGGATGGCTTAGAAACAGCCCCAGTGCGTCACAAAACGACGGTCGCTGCAGACCAAATGCAGGCAGCAGTCGAGGATTACTTGGGATTATAAAAAACAAAAACATCAGCTTATTCATTGGCTGATGTTTTATAATCTATTTCAACACAATCAACTGCTTGCCAGCTAGGCTGTAACTGTCAGCTAGTGGTGCGATTGGTTTTTGGGCATCAATGGCTGGGTATTGGAGGTGCAACTTTTGCTTGTTTTTGTTTTCGTATACAGCCTCTTGGTTGCCAAAGTTGATGACAATGGTCATGCTCTCTTTCCTGTCTTGAATTTTGTACTCCAATAAACTGTCTGTCAGCCAGTTGACCTGACAGGCTTGCTTGATAGCGGCGCTGGTTTTTAGATGCAGCAGCGGATGTGCTCTGCGAAAGGCAATCAGCTTTTTAAGAAAAGCAATATCCTCTGTGTAATGCAGGGAGCGCAGCCAGTCTAGTTTATTGATTTCGTCAGGCATATTGTAGGTGTTGTCAATCAGATTTTTAGTCCGGAAAAATTCCTGACCACTGTGGATAAAGGGAACACCTTGAGCCAGCAGGACGAGTTGGAGAGCCAGCTGCGAATTGGCCAGCCGATCCCGCAGGGTGATAGCAGGATTGACGATATCAAAGTAGTCAAAAACCGTTGCATTGTCATGGCACTCCACATAATTAATAGCTTGCTGGGGCGCTATGAAGTGAGCCTCGCCTTTTAGTCCGACATTGGCTGTCAGGACGTTTTCAAGATGACTGGCAGGAGTCTTGCTCTCGATTTGCCGGCCTTGAGCGATGGTCTGCTTGAGACTGTCGCGGAAATGGTCGCTGAAAAATCCATAATCTGGCAGCTGGGCAGCATTGTACTGATGGGCCAAACGCTCACTTGCCAGTCCAGTATCCATTTGCCAGCCTTCACCATAGAGATAGATGTTAGGATAGAGCACCTTGAGTTCGCCAGCTATCTGCTGCATGGTTTGGATATCTAAAATCCCCATCAGATCAAAGCGGAACCCGTCAAAGCCGTAGAGACTGACCCATTGCTTGACCGATTGCTTGATATAGCGGCGGACCATGGCCTTCTCACTGGCCACATCATTGCCGCAAAAGGTTCCGTTGGTCCGGTAGCCCATGTCATTGAGTCGGAAAAAATATCCGGGCACGATTTTTTCAAAAGCATAGCTGTTGGCATCATAGACATGATTGTAGACCACATCCATGATGACGCTGATATTAGCATTGTGGTAGGCAGTAATGGCTGCCTGCAGCTCTAAGATGCGGGCATAAGGGTCTCGCGGATCGCTGGCAAAACTGCCGTCTGGGACATTGTACTGGACAGGATCGTAGCCCCAGTTGTAGACGAGCTCTGGATGCTTTTCATCAACGCTGCCAAAGTCGTAGACAGGCAGAAGCTGCACGTGGCTGATACCTAGCTCTTTCAGATAGTCCAGACCAAACTTCTGACCGTGAACGACTGGAGATTCGCTCAGCGAGGCAAACTTCCCAGGATAGGAGAAACCAGCTTCTTTCTGCATAGAGAAATCGCGGACGCTCATTTCATAAATGACGGCTTCTGTCGGATTCAGCTGTGTTTTTGCTCGTTTGATAGGCTTTTTAATCTTGTCTAGATCGATGACATAGCTGTTTCCCGAATTGACATCTGAGGATAGGGCGTAGGGATCATGGACTTCCACCCACTTGCCATTGATCTTATGGAGATAAGAATAGGAGGCTCCCTCTAAATCTCCTTCAATCCGAGTATGCCAGACTCCCCTATCCAGACGTTTGAGATGGTGAACCTGGTCTTTCAGATGCAGGAGGACTTTTTCGGAAATGGGTGCCCAGAGTCTGAAGTCGGTGGCTTGGGGGCTGTACTGAGCTCCCAAATCGTCGCCTGCATAGTCAAAAATCTCATCGAAAATAGGCTTTTTCACGATATGGCGGTACTGCAGGTCGGTATGGTTGCGGTCTTGATCATAGACCTTGTAGGACTGCGTCAAGTCAATGGGCTCATTAGCTGACACGGTGTAGATAATCCGCTCTTCCTGATTGTTGATATTTTTGATAGTTAAAGGGCTGGAGCTGTGCTTGTCTTCCAGTGTAAAGTGGATGGAATAGGCATCAAAGCTTTTTTCCAGTTCGATGGTGATGATGTTTTCGTCATCTAAATAGGCTTGAAAAATACGAAAGGCCATGTTTTTCCTCTTTCTTTGTCGGTTTCTCTTCGGGTAATTGCTTTTAGTTCAGGCTCTGCCCTGGGTTGGGACAAGGCCGATATGTGAAGCGTTGATAAATGAGCAAAAGCACTCGGATTAGTGAGTGCTGATGCTATGCGGAATCAGCTGGCGATAGCAGATTTGCTTGTCTTCTTTATTGTCCTTGATGATTTGGAAGAGGGTCCGGAAAGACTCTTTCCCAAGCTCGAGGGCATTGATATCGATATAGGCATCCACATCAATGCGCGGTTTGATAGAATCAAAGGTGATAATGGGAATCTGGTAGTCCTGATCTTTGAGATAGTGCAGGGCTCCTTCTGCTACCAAGGTATCAGAGGTTACGATAGCTTCAATCTCATCCAGCGGCAGCTCCTCCATAATCTTGTAACTGTTGTCTTCCAGAAGGAAACCGAAGGCAAATTTGATAATGCGTTCATCCAAAGGCTGGTCTGCTTCATTCAGAGCTTGCTTGTAGCCTGTGTAACGATCTTGAGAAACGACCAGCTCCTTATTCCCGGCCAGAAAGGCGATTTTTCGATAGCCCTTGTCTAAGAAATATCTGGTCGCGTCATAGCCGGCCTTAATATTGTCATTGTCCACCAGAGAGATGAAAGGTGAGACAGCTTTCCCAAGGATAAGGAAGGGGAAGTTGTTTCTGACTGCAAAGTCGACCAAAGGATCGTCCTGCTTAGAATAAAGGAAGATCAGTCCGTCTACTCGCTTTCCTAAAATCATCTGCTTCATATTTTCCAAGCGGTGCTGTTCATCTTGCCCTGTGCTAATCTGGATGGCATAGTCATAGTCAGAAGCAATCTGAGAAATCCCCCGCAACACAGTTGGGAAAAAAGGGTTTTGATAGAAGACATCTGAGTCGTCCGGCAGGACCAAGCCGATGACCTGGCTGGACTGGCTGACCAGACTTCTGGCATTGAGGTTGGGATGATAGTCCAGCTCCTTCATAGCAGCACGGACCCGTTTTTTAGTTTCTTCACTGATGGTTGATTTATTTTGCACGACGCGGGTCACGGTAGAGGGTGATACGCCTGCTAGTTTTGCGACTTCTTTGATAGTAACTCGCATAAAAACCTCCTAAAGGCCTGCATTTGCTGGAAATCCTTACGATAACATGAACTATTTTAAATCTACTAGTAGAAGCACTTGCTTTCTAAGAGTCATGCAAACCTGTGCCAAAAATAGCTAGCAGCGACAGTGGTTTTGCCTGACTATTGTGGTCAAAAAAGCAAGTATGAGGCGGATTCTCCACAAACGCAAACGTTTTCTGTTTGTAAGAACATTTTAACACAAAAAGAGAACGCTTGCAAGAAGAGAAAAACGGTAAACAATTGGGGCAGTAGGAGAGTCCTAAAAGAGCATTATATCCATTAACCAATAAATTGAAAAAAATCTCAAAAACCCCTTGCACTAAAAAAAAAAATAGGTTATAATCAAGTCGACGCAAACGTTTGCATTAAGTAAAAATGAAAAGGCGTAGAGGAAAAATAACGAGGTGACAAAATGAAAAAACGTCAAAGCGGCGTGCTCATGCACATTTCATCCCTTCCGGGCAAGTACGGTATCGGATCTTTTGGCCAAAGTGCTTATGATTTTGTAGACTTCTTGGTTCGCACCAAGCAGCGCTATTGGCAGATTTTGCCACTGGGAACGACCAGTTATGGTGATTCTCCTTATCAGTCTTTCTCTGCTTTCGCGGGAAATACCTACTTTATCGATTTTGATATTCTGATAGAAGAAGGTTTGCTGAACGAGGCAGATGTCAAGGGAGCTGATTTTGGAGATGATCCTAGAAAAGTGGATTATGCAAAGATTTTCGATGCTCGCCGTCCAATCATGGAAAAAGCAGTAGCTCGCTTCTTGAAAGCAGACGATCTGTCTGACTATGAGAGCTTTGTGAAGCAAAATGCAGCTTGGCTGGAAGTTTTCGCTGAGTACATGGCTATCAAGGAACATTTTGATAATCTAGCTTGGACTGAGTGGCCGGATGAAGCGATCCGTCGCCGTGAGGCTGCTAGTCTCGCTTCTTATCGTGAGAAGCTGGCTGACAAGCTGACTTATCATCGTGTAACCCAGTATCTCTTCTTTAAGCAGTGGTTAAGATTAAAAGCCTATGCTAATGAACATCACATTGAGATTGTCGGTGATATGCCAATCTATGTGGCAGCTGATAGTGCTGATGTCTGGGCACAGCCGCACTTCTTTAAAACAGATGCTGTTGGCAAGCCGACCTGTGTGGCAGGATGTCCGCCAGATGAATTTTCAGAAACTGGCCAGCTTTGGGGCAATCCTATCTATGACTGGGAAGCGATGGATAAGGATGGTTATGCTTGGTGGATTGAGCGTCTGCGTGAAAGCTTCAAGATTTACGACATTGTCCGTATCGACCATTTCCGCGGCTTTGAGTCTTACTGGGAAGTGCCTGCTGACTCAGATACATCTGCTACTGGTAAATGGGTTAAAGGCCCAGACTACAAGCTCTTTGCTGCAGTCAAGGAAGCCTTGGGTGATTTGAATATCATCGCAGAAGATCTAGGCTTTATGACGGATGAAGTGATTGAACTGCGTGAGCGTACTGGTTTCCCAGGAATGAAGATTTTGCAATTTGCCTTCAATCCTGATGATGAAAGCATCGACAGTCCGCATCTAGCGCCAAACAACTCAGTCATGTATACAGGAACCCATGATAACAATACTGTTCTGGGCTGGTACAAGGATGAGATTGACGACGCCACTCGCCAGTACATGGCTCAGTACACCAACCGCAAGGAGTACGAAACAGTACCTCATGCAATGCTGCGCACAATCTTTTCTTCAGTCAGCTTTATGGCCATTGCAACCATGCAAGACCTACTGGAATTAGACAGTGCAGCACGGATGAACTATCCATCCACAATTGGTGGCAACTGGACTTGGCGGATGACAGCTGAAGAGCTGAATCCAATCGTCGAAGGTGAGCTTTACAGCTTGACCAAGACTTACCGTCGTATGAATACCGATTTAATTAACAAATAAAGAATAGCTAACTAGGCTTGAAGGGATTAATCATGTCAAACTTACAAACTTATATCAAAAATACTTATTCAAAAAATCTTGCTGATTGCAGCAATGAAGAACTCTACCTGGCTCTTTTGAACTACACTAAATTAGCCAGCGCTCAAAAGCCAGTCAACACTGGTAAGAAAAAACTCTACTACATCTCAGCAGAGTTCCTGATTGGTAAACTTTTGTCTAACAACTTGATCAACCTTGGACTTTATGACGATGTGAAGCAAGAACTGGCAGATGCTGGCAAGGACTTGATCGAGGTAGAAGAAGTTGAGTTGGAGCCGTCTCTGGGTAACGGAGGCTTGGGCCGTTTGGCTGCCTGCTTCCTGGACTCTATTGCGACATTGGGTCTCAATGGTGATGGTGTAGGACTGAACTACCATTTTGGTCTTTTCCAACAGGTTTTGAAAAACAACGAACAGACAACTATTCCTAACTTCTGGCTGACTGAGCAAAACTGGTTGGTTCGCTCTAGCCGCAGCTACCAAGTGCCATTTGCTCACTTCACTCTGACATCTACTCTTTATGATATTGATGTGCCAGGCTACAAGACAGAAACTAAGAACCGTCTTCGTCTCTTTGATTTGGACTCAGTGGATGCGGATATCATCACAGACGGTATTGACTTTGATAAGACAGATATCGCTCGCAACTTGACCCTCTTCCTCTATCCAGATGATAGTGACAAGCAAGGTGAGCTGCTCCGTATCTTCCAGCAATACTTCATGGTTTCAAATGGTGCTCAGCTGATTATTGACGAAGCGATTGAAAAAGGCAGCAACCTGCACGACTTGGCAGACTACGCTGTCATCCAAATCAATGATACTCACCCATCTCTGGTTATCCCAGAAATGATTCGTCTCTTGACTGAGCGTGGTTTGGATCTGGATGAAGCAATTGCCATCGTACAGAAGATGACTGCTTATACTAACCACACGATTCTGGCAGAAGCTCTTGAAAAATGGCCTTTGGAATTCTTGAAAGAAGTAGTGCCGCATCTGGTGCCAATCATCAAAGAGCTTGACAAGCGCGTGAAAGCTAAATACGCAGATCCAGCAGTGCAAATCATTGATGAAGACGATCGTGTGCACATGGCTCACATGGATATCCACTACGGATACAGTGTCAATGGGGTTGCTGCTCTGCATACAGAAATCCTGAAAAATTCTGAGCTTAAAGCCTTCTACGACATCTACCCTGAAAAATTCAATAACAAGACCAACGGTATTACTTTCCGCCGCTGGCTCATGCATGCGAACCCACGCCTGTCTCATTATTTGGATGAGTTGCTGGGCCGCGACTGGCACCATGATGCAACTAAGCTCGAAGGCTTGTTGGAATTCACTGGCGCTGCAAATGTTAAAGAAAAATTGGAAGGCATCAAGGCTCATAACAAGCGTAAATTGGCTCGTCACTTGAAGGAAGCACAAGGCGTGGAAATCAATCCAGACTCTATCTTTGATATCCAAATCAAGCGTCTGCATGAGTACAAGCGCCAACAAATGAACGCTCTATATGTTATCCACAAGTATCTGGACATCAAGGCTGGCAACATCCCTGCTCGTCCAATCACTGTCTTCTTCGGTGGTAAGGCTGCCCCTGCTTACACGATTGCACAGGACATCATCCACCTCATTCTTTGCTTGTCAGAAGTGATTGCTAATGACCCTCAAGTGGCTCCACACCTGCAAGTAGTTATGGTAGAAAACTACAATGTTACAGCGTCTAGCTTCTTGATTGCGGCTGGTGATATTTCTGAGCAGATTTCCCTGGCGTCTAAGGAAGCATCTGGTACTGGTAACATGAAGTTCATGCTTAACGGTGCTTTGACTCTTGGTACTATGGACGGAGCGAACGTTGAGATTGCAGAGTTGGTCGGCGAAGACAACATCTACATCTTCGGTGAAGATTCTGAGACTGTTATTGACCTCTACGCAAAATCTGCTTACAAGTCTAGTGAGTACTATGCTCGTGAAGCTATCAAGCCATTGGTTGACTTTATCGTCAGCGATGAAGTATTGGCAGTTGGTAAAGCTGAACGCTTGGAACGTCTTTACAATGAGTTGATCAGCAAGGACTGGTTCATGACCCTGCTGGATCTGGAAGACTATATCCAAGTGAAAGAGCGCATGCTGGCGGACTATGAAGACCGCGATGCTTGGATGGACAAAGTCATCGTCAATATCGCCAAAGCTGGCTTCTTCTCATCTGACCGTACTATCGCTCAATATGAAGAAGAAGTATGGCACTTGAACAGCTAATATGATTTGAATTAAAAAAGCCGAGACAGCAGTGTTTCGGCTTTGATTTTTTAATCGAAGATATGAATAAGGCTTTAGCTATTGTGTGGGCTTCTGAAAAGGTGAAAGCCTCTTGGCCTTGTCAGCTTTTTCTTTTCGGTGTATAATAAGTGAAAATATTTCTTTACAGGAGGCGTTCATGAAAAAGAAACCAATTTATCTTTATGTTTTACTGGGATTGTCAACCGTGGGAACCTTGTGGGGACTTTTTGGCAAGTTCACTTCTTCTGATGCTGGAGTGAAAAGCATTCTTAAGCAGATAGAAGAACCAGCAAAATCCCAGTATGCCACTTATTTTAGCAAGAGTGCAGAAGTGGCGAATTCGCTAGCCAATAATTTCTTTTTTTACGGGCACATCGTTCTCTTAATATTGGCTATTTTCTTCCTTTTTAGGAAAGATATATTTAAGGCCAATCTTATCTACATTGCCGATGTTCTTGTGGGCTTGATTTCGACAGCCTATGCTTATGTGGTATCAAAGGGAATTATAGCTTCTTCTTTCTCGGACTCAACTCTTCTTTCGGCACAGATGACGGGGTTGAATTTCTCCATCCTCCTTTCAGTAGTCATTAGCCTAATCTTCCTTTCCATCGTCATCTTTAAGCTAGTCCAGCAGCAGAAAGAGGCTGAAAAAGCGGAACTAGCTGCAAAGGAATAAAATTTGACAAATAACAGATAAGTGCTTACAATTTTAAGAAGCAATATCTGTTATTTTTTAGAATGGAGAGTAAAATGACAAAGGTTTCCTTGGTTTACATCAGCTTGAGCGGCAATACAGAGAGTTTCGTCCGTCGGCTGACAGACTATTTGCTGGAGCAGCATCCAAGCCTAGAAGTAGAGAGGATTCATATCAAAGACCTGGTAAAGGAAGGGCAGCCCTTTTTTGAAATGGACAATCCTTTTATCGCTTTTCTGCCGACTTATCTGGAGGGTGGCAATGGTGTGGACAATGGCGATGTAGAAATTCTGACAACCGATGTGGGGGACTTTATCGCCTATGGTCAGAATGCCAGCAAGTGTCTGGGTGTCATTGGCAGTGGCAATCGTAACTTTAACAACCAATACTGTCTGACAGCCAAGCAATATTCAGAGCGCTTCGGTTTTCCAGTTTTGGCTGATTTTGAAATGCGTGGCATGTTGGGAGACATTAAGAAGGTTGCGGGGATTATTGAGGAGCTCTATCACATTGAAAAAAACGAAAACCAGTGAGGTTTTCGTTTTTTGATGTTCTAAATCAAACTTACATCTTTTCTGGGGCTTCTACTCCCAGCAAACGCAGAGCTTCTTTGAGGACAACAGCTGTTGAGTAGCTGAGAGCCAGACGGCTGTCGCGCTCAGGGCTTTCATCCAGAATCCGTGTGTGCGCATAGTATTTGTTAAAGGCTTGAGCCAGACTGATAGCGTATTTGGCAATCAGAGATGGTTCATAGTTATCAGCAGCACGCTTGACAACGCGACCGAAGTCTTGGAGCAGCTTGATAATTTCCCAGCTTTCTGGATCGTTCAGGCTGTATGTAGCCGCTGCATCTGGCTGGAAGTTCGCCTTGCGCAGGATAGACTGGATACGAGCATAAGCATACTGGATGTAAGGGCCTGTTTCTCCCTCGAAAGAAACCATAGCTTCCAGATCAAAGTCGTAACCATTGCGGCGGTCGGTTTTGAGGTCGTAGAACTTAACTGCTCCGACTCCAACTGCGCGAGCAACAGCTTCCTTGTTTTCCAAATCTGGGTTTTTAGCTTCAATCTGGCTCTTAGCACGGCTGATAGCTTCTAGCAGAGTTGGTTCGAGAAGGATGATATTTCCTTTACGTGTAGACAGTTTTTGACGGTTCTTAGTCACCAGTCCGAAGTCAACGTGAATCATGTCATCGCTCCAGTCAAAGCCCATCTTTTTCAGAACGGCCTTAAGCTGTCTAAAGTGGTTGGCCTGCTCTTGACCTACAACATAGACATTTTTGACAAAGTTGTAAGTGCGAGCCCGGTAGATAGCTGTTGCAATATCACGTGTGATGTAGAGGGTAGCGCCATCTGATTTTTTAATCATAGCAGGTGGAAGGTTGAAGTCTTCCAAGTCTACAATGCTAGCTCCTTTTGACTCCTGTAAAAGCCCTTTTTCTTCGAGGATTTGAATCCCTTCGTCCATCTTGTCATTGTAGAAGGCTTCACCGTTTAGGCTGTCAAACTCGACACCTAGGAGTTCGTAGATACGGTTGAATTCTGTCAGACTTTCGTCGCGGAACCATTGCCAGAGCTCAGTTGCTTCTTGGTCGCCATCTTCCAGCTTCTTGAACCAAAGGCGGCCTTCTTCATCCAGAGATGGGTCGTTTTCAATCTCGGCATTGATACGCACGTAAAGTTTGAGGAGCTCGTCGATAGGGTTAGCTTCAACAGCTTCCTGGCTTCCCCACTTCTTATAAGCTACCATCAAGAGGCCAAACTGTTTGCCCCAGTCTCCCAAGTGGTTGATTTTGATGGTGTTGTAGCCAATCTTGCGGAAGATGTTGGAAAGAGCGTCACCGATAACAGTAGAGCGCAAGTGGCCGACTGAGAAAGGCTTGGCAATGTTTGGGCTGGATAGATCAATGGTGATATTCTGATTGTTTCCTTCGCTTTGCTGGCCATAGTCAGCTCCATCTTTGATGACTTCTTTGATAACTTGGCCAGAAATTTCAGCCTTGCTGAGGAAAAAGTTGACATAAGGACCAGTCGCAACGACTTTATCAAAATGCGCCGTGTCAATCTTTTCAGCGATGTCAGCAGCGATGATTTGAGGAGCTTTGCGCTCAGTCTTTGCCAGAGAAAAGGCTGGGAAGGCGATATCGCCAAGTTCAGAGCTCTTTGGCTGCTCCAATAAATTTAAAATAGCGTCTTGATCAAGGCTGTCAATAACCTTGGCCAATTCGCCGGCAATCAACTGTTTGTTATCCATATTTGCTCCTTTGTGTCTTTTGTTATTATTTTATCACATTTTTCAAGGAATCTTCAATTTTTTTGGGAATAATTTTTGGGCTAATAGGAATTTTTCTGATATAATAAGAGGGATAAGAACCTGTATTTATAGATGAGTTTTCCATCTAAATGCTTCCTTCCCTGACACTCTTGGTTAAAGTTTTTTGTTTATTCTCAGTATTCCTGCAAATCTTTGCCTAGATTGATGGAGAAGCAGTCTTTCATCAGATGGAGTATTCTTATATGAATGCAGCTTCTAATTATTCAATAATGAGGTAAAAATGAGAAAGAATGACC
Source organism: Streptococcus sanguinis (assembly GCF_050225395.1). Classification (GTDB taxonomy): domain Bacteria; phylum Bacillota; class Bacilli; order Lactobacillales; family Streptococcaceae; genus Streptococcus. The sequence continues at coordinate 105,796 of NZ_CP071431.1, forward strand.
GTCATCAGTTAGTCAAAACGATGATTAAGGAAGAAAAGCTAGGAACGCAAAAGGAGATTCAGGATCGTCTGGAAGCGCAAGGGATTTATGTAACACAGACTACCCTGTCGCGTGACCTTCGTGAAATCGGCCTGACTAAGGTTAAGAAGAAGGGGCTGACTTATTATGTTTTGGCGCATGAAACTGAAGAGATTGATTTTATAGAGTTTTTAGCCAAGCATGTGGAGAGTGTAGCCAGGGCCGAGTTTAGTCTGGTTCTTCGTACTGTGCTGGGCGAGGCAACAGTGCTGGCCAATGTCGTGGATAGCTCGCTGGATAGCCGTATTTTGGGAACTGTTGCAGGTGCCAATACTCTTTTAGTAGTTTGCCGGGATCAAGTAGCTGCTCAGGAGATTGAGGAGCAGATACAGGAAGTAATGTAAGAATCACAGTTTTTTCAGGAAAAATGGAGAGGTTTGAGACGGAAGTCCTGACCTCGTTTGTTTTTAGAAAGGATAGAGATGGCAGTAGAAAAGTTATCGCCAGGCATGCAGCAGTATTTGGATATCAAAAAGGACTATCCAGATGCTTTCTTGCTTTTTCGGATGGGGGATTTCTATGAGTTGTTTTATGATGATGCGGTCAATGCCGCCCAGATTTTAGAGATTTCTCTCACCAGCCGCAATAAAAATGCAGAAAATCCTATTCCCATGGCTGGAGTTCCCTATCATTCGGCTCAGCAGTATATTGATGTTTTGGTCGAATCAGGCTATAAGGTAGCGATTGCGGAGCAGATGGAAGACCCCAAAGAAGCCAAGGGGGTTGTTAAGCGGGAGGTGGTTCAGGTTATCACACCGGGGACTGTGGTGGACTCCAGTAAGCCGGACTCTGCGAATAACTTTCTGGTGGCTTTGGATTACTCAGAGGGCCTCTATGGTCTGGCTTATATGGACTTGGTGACCGGTGAGTTTCAGGTGACCAGTCTAGAGGACTTTGCCTTGGTCTGCGGGGAAATCCGCAATTTGAAAGCTAGGGAAGTGGTGCTGGGCTATGCCTTGCCAGAAGCTGAGGAGCAAGTCTTGGCTGGACAGATGAATCTTTTACTGTCCTATGTACAGACAGCTTTGGACGATGTCCAGCTGCTGGGCGAGGAGCTGTCTCCTATGGAACGTCAGGCAGCAGGGAAATTGCTGGAGTATGTGCACAGGACCCAGATGAGAGAGCTCAGCCATTTGAAGAAGGCCCAGCATTATGAAATCAAGGACTTTCTGCAAATGGACTATGCCACCAAGGCGAGTCTGGATTTGACAGAAAATGCTCGCTCGGGCAAGAAGCACGGCAGTCTTTATTGGCTGATGGACGAGACTAAGACGGCCATGGGCGGCCGTATGCTGCGCTCTTGGATCCAGCGTCCGCTGATTGATGAAGCGCGAATTAGCCAGCGGCAGAATGTCGTCGAGGTTTTTCTGGATCATTTCTTTGAGCGAAGTGATTTGACGGAGAGCCTCAAGGGAGTCTATGATATTGAGCGGCTGGCTAGTCGAGTGTCTTTTGGCAAGACCAATCCCAAGGATTTGCTGCAGCTGGCAGCTACCCTAGGCAATGTGCCTCAGATTAAGGCTATCTTGCAAGGAATCGGCAGCCCGCATCTGGCTCGTTTGATTGAGGGCCTGGATCCTATTCCAGAGTTGGCGGGCTTGATTAGCTCGGCCATTTCGCCGGATGCACCCCATATCATCACTGAGGGCAATATTATTCGGACCGGTTTTGATGAAACCTTGGATCAGTATCGGCTTGTGCTGAGGGATGGGACCGGATGGATTGCGGAGCTGGAAGTCAAAGAACGTGCTAACAGCGGCATCAGCAATCTGAAGATTGATTATAATAAAAAAGATGGTTACTATTTCCATGTGACCAATTCTCAGTTGGCTCATGTGCCTAGTCATTTCTTCCGCAAGGCGACCCTGAAAAATTCTGAACGTTTCGGAACGGAGGAGCTGGCCCGGATTGAGGGAGAGATGTTGGAGGCGCGTGAAAAATCTGCTAATTTGGAATACGAGATTTTCATGCGGATTCGCGAGGAAGCTGGCAAATACATCCAGCGCTTGCAGGCCTTGGCACAAACGCTGGCAGCTGTAGATGTCCTGCAGAGCTTTGCTGCGGTGGCAGAACAACTGCATTTGGTGCGCCCTGTCTTTACTTCGGAGCGCCGTCTGCAGATTGAAAAAGGTCGGCATGCTGTTGTGGAAAAGGTCATGGGAGCCCAAAGCTACATTCCAAATAGTATTCTGCTGGACCAGGAAACGGACATCCAGCTGATTACCGGGCCTAATATGAGCGGGAAATCGACTTATATGCGCCAGCTGGCTATCATCGTCATTATGGCACAGATGGGCTCTTATGTGCCCGCTCAGTCTGCCAGTCTGCCGCTATTCGATGCGATTTTCACTCGCATCGGCGCAGCGGATGATCTGGTATCTGGCCAGTCCACCTTTATGGTGGAGATGATGGAGGCCAATCGGGCCATTCGACAGGCCAGCGAGCGTTCGCTCATTCTCTTTGATGAGCTGGGCCGTGGGACGGCGACTTACGATGGGATGGCGCTGGCTCAGGCTATTATTGAGCATATTCATCATTATACCGGAGCCAAGACCCTCTTTGCCACCCACTATCATGAGCTGACAGCCTTAGAGGAAAGTTTGGAGCATTTGGAAAATGTCCATGTGGCAACCTTGGAAAAGGACGGACAGGTGACTTTCCTGCATAAGATTGAGCCGGGTCCGGCTGACAAGTCCTACGGAATTCACGTGGCGAAAATTGCGGGACTTCCTGAGAAATTACTGGAGCGGGCAGACAGCATTTTGAGTCATTTGGAGAGTCAGGATACAGGAATAGACTCAGAGCTTCCTACCGAATCCAGACAAACACGGTCGCAAGTGGCTGAGCAGATGACTCTTTTTGCAGAAGGATTGGAAAATCCAGTCCTGACTGAACTACGAGACTTGGACATCTATAATATGACTCCTCTGGAAGTCATGGCAGCAGTGGCCGATCTCAAGAAGAAGTTGTAAAAGCAAAGAACAGACTTGTTAATGCCTCAAGTCTGTTCTTTTTATTTCTCACGATTTGCTAGACAAGCCGCTATTGATTTTTTGAATGTTGCGGTAGGTGTGGTAATAGATGGCGCCTGAAATGATTAGATAGATAAGGGTGAATTCCCCGACGGCAGTCAGTGTCAGGCTGAATATTTTTTCTCTTGGGAAAAATCCAGCTAGATTAGCCAAAAGTGCAAAACTCAGAATCATCACACCATAGTGGCTGACGATGGAGCGCAGGATGCTCCAGTCTCTTTGGAAGAAGCTTCCGCTCCATCTGAAAACAGCTCCCATGATAAACCAGATAAGCAGGCAGTAGAGCATGATGAGGGAAACATGGACATGCTGGCTCAAAAAGAAGTGGCCGATAGGAGAGCGAGGGTGAAGCGGTAGATAAGCTGGGTTGTAAAAATAAGAAACAATCATGGAGAAGAAGAGACCGATGAAAATCCCTCCAATTCCTCCGAAAAAGAGTTCTTTAAGACGAGTTTTCATAATTGCAACCTTTCTTTGATAGATTTGAGATAGCGGCGGGACGAGTAAGTCTGGTCGCCGTTTTTCAGAAATATTTGAATCAGACCATTTGGAGTCAGCTTGAGGTGGCTGATTTGTCGGCTGTTGATAATTTCCGACTGAGAAATCTGCAGAAAATAGTCCGGAAGGCTCTGCAGCAACTGATAAAGAGCTTGTTGAGCTCGATAGCTGTCTTTTGCTGTTCGGACTCGGAGCTGGCGATTTTCTGTATAGATTCGGTGGATTTCCTTAGCATCCAGCAGATAGATTTCGTTCTCTTTTTTGACATGAATCTTGTCTTCTTTGCCTAGATGTTGAGCAAAGTGGATCAATTCCTGAATGCTTTCGGTCATGAGTCGAGCTTCAATGCTGACGGAGTCTTCGGTGACTTGAGAATCGATTCTTAGCTTAACTTTCATAACTTCCTCCTTTCACCTTTATTAAACCGCAACTTAGCAGCGAAAACAAGCCCTTTTGTCTATGTGGCAGCTATTTGTGTCTATCTGGTTTGAATGGTGAGCAGAGTGGTCGAGATAAGGCTCCCTTCTGATAGAAAAAGCCCAATGTGTTATAATAGATAGCAGAACAAATACGGAGAAAAAGATGTCAAAAATTATCGAACTTCCAGAAATTCTAGCCAATCAGATTGCGGCCGGTGAGGTCATTGAGCGGCCCAGCAGCGTGGTCAAGGAGCTAGTGGAAAATTCAATTGATGCGGGTGCAAGCCAGATTACCATCGAAATAGAAGAAGCGGGACTCAAGAGCATTCAGGTGACGGATAATGGCGAGGGCATAGACCACGAAGATGTCCCTCTGGCCCTTCGACGTCATGCTACCAGTAAAATCAAGAAACAGGCGGATCTCTTTCGGATTCGAACACTGGGTTTTCGTGGTGAGGCCATTCCTTCCATTGCTTCTGTCTCGCGTTTTACCATTGAGACAGCGACGGAAGCCGGCCAGCACGGGACTTTGCTAGTTGCCCAAGGCGGTGAGATAGAAGAGCACGAGCCTGCTAGCAGTCCAGTGGGAACGAAAATCAAGATAGAAGATCTCTTCTTTAATACTCCAGCCCGGCTCAAGTATATGAAGAGCCAGCAGGCTGAGCTGTCCCATATCGTTGATGTGATTAATCGGCTCAGTCTGGCCCATCCAGAAGTGGCTTTCACCCTTATCAGCGACGGCCGCGAAATGACGCGGACCGCCGGCAGTGGCAATTTGCGTCAGGCTATTGCAGGCATCTATGGCCTGGCAACAGCTAAGAAAATGGTGGAAATCTCTGCTTCAGATCTGGACTTTGAGGTGAGCGGCTATGTCAGCCTGCCTGAGCTGACTCGTGCGAATCGGAATTATATTACGATTCTCATTAACGGCCGCTATATTAAGAATTTCCTGCTCAATCGTGCTATTTTGGACGGCTACGGCAGCAAGCTTATGGTAGGACGCTTTCCACTCGCGGTTATCAATATTCAGATTGACCCCTATCTGGCTGATGTCAATGTCCATCCTACCAAGCAAGAGGTGCGGATTTCTAAAGAGCGCGAACTCATGGATTTGATTTCGCAAGCCATTGCGACCAGTCTCAAGGAGCAGGATCTTATCCCAGATGCTTTGGAAAATCTAGCCAAATCAACTGTTAAGCGTGCGACTAAGCCCGAACAGACCAGTCTTCCGCTGAAAGAAAATCGCCTCTACTACGATAAGGAGCAGAATGACTTCTTCCTCAAGCCACAGGTGGCAGAGCAGCAGCTATCCTTTGAAGAAACAGCAGGGCTTGTTCATGAAGCGACAGATGAAAAAGTAGAACCGCAACCGACTTCGGTCAAATTTGCAGAGAGAAAGCTGGCCAGCTATGACCAACTAGACCATCCAGAGCTAGATCAAGCCAGTCTGGAGCGGGCTGTGGATAAGCTAGAACAGGAAGAGAAGTCAAGCTTCCCAGAGTTAGAATATTTCGGCCAGATGCATGGCACCTATCTCTTTGCTCAGGGCAAGGGCGGTCTTTACATTATTGACCAGCATGCTGCTCAAGAGCGGGTCAAGTATGAGTATTATCGGGAGAAGATTGGGGATGTGGACAATAGCCAGCAGCAGCTCTTAGTGCCTTATATCTTTGAATTTCCAGCGGACGATATGCTGCGAATCAAGCAGCGGATGGAGCTGTTAGAAGACGCTGGCATCTTTTTAGAAGAGTACGGAGCCAACCAGTTTATCCTCCGCGAGCATCCCATTTGGTTCAAGGAAGAGGAGATTGAAGCCGGCATCTATGAGATGTGTGATATGCTTCTCCTTACCAAGGAAGTTTCCATCAAGAAATATCGAGCAGAGCTGGCCATTATGATGAGCTGCAAACGCTCCATCAAGGCCAATCACAGTCTGGATGACTACTCTGCGCGTGACTTGCTCTTTCAGCTGTCCCAGTGTGACAATCCTTACAACTGTCCACACGGCCGGCCGGTCTTGGTCAACTTTACCAAGTCGGATATGGAAAAAATGTTCCGCCGCATTCAGGAAAATCATACTAGCTTGCGGGAGTTGGGGAAATACTAAACTCTATAGAAGATAAAACAGCCCTAGTCATAGAACTAGAGCTGTTTTGAATTTTTGAGCTGAACTTGTGTTCCAGCAAGAAAATCAGCTGGATGGCGTTTGTCCTTGCGAAGCAGTCCCATCAGCAGAAAAATCAAGAAGAGAATACCTGATGAAGTTGACAAAAAAATTGACAGGGCATCTGCTTGATAAGCACTACGGATAGCTCCCAGATGCCCCAGCTGCCAAGGAAAAAATTTGATAGCTGAGCGCAAAAGACTGTGGGAAAGGCTCCTATGTTTGTAAACCAACTGTAAACCTGCCCAACGTTTTCCAAAACTGCCTTTTCTATAGTCTAGCCAAGCAAAGATAATAGTTAGAGGCAGGACGGAGCTAGAAAAAGCCAAAAACTGGCTCTGGGCTTCAGTGAATGCAGGAATGCCCCCTAGAACCAGATTGTAAAATCCCATAGCTAGTAAAAAAAGAAAAATGAGGTAGCCTGAGATGAAGAGCCAGTCGCCAAAGAGTTCTTTCAGACGAGTTTTGACTGGTATGGGATTGTCAGTTTTTAGTTTCATCTTTAGCACCTTCTTTCTTAAAATCATCAAGGCCTATAACCTTGTCCAAGTACTTTTCTTTAATCTTAAGAGCCTTGCTAATAGCCATTGCGGATGCGACTAAGAGGAAAAAGCTCAACCAGACCAGGGCAGTGAATTTTGCTGGAAAGCTAGAACCTGCGAAAAAGAGAAAGATAGCCAGAGCTGATACAAAAATATATATAACCTGCCAGAAGCCATAAGATTTTACTTCCTTGTAGTAGCGATTTTTTTCGTCTTCTGAGAGGACGGGTTTTATTTCCGGCTTATCGCTGTCTTCTAAAAGCAGATAATCTGTCGTCACTTGGAAAATCTTGCTCAGTTCTACAACTTTTTCGAGTTCTGGCAGTGCTTGGCCAGACTCCCACTTGGAAATGCTCTGGCGAGAGACATTGATTTGTTCAGCTAGTTTTTCTTGTGACCAGCCTTTTTCTTTTCTTAGTTCAAATAATTTATCAGCGAGTTTCATCGTGACGGCCTCCTTTTCTTTGCTAACTCTATTCTAACAGCTTTTAGTTATCTTGAGAATACAGCTTCCTGTACATTTTGTCAACCACCGGTTGCACTTCTATTTGCAGTTTCCAGGCAGAAAATATGATATACTAGATAGGCAAAATGATACAGAAGAAGGAAGATTATGTACGAATATTTTAAAGGAATCATCAGTAAAATTACAGCCAAGTACATTGTGTTGGAAGTCAACTCTATCGGCTATATTCTTCATGTGGCCAACCCCTATGCTTACTCAGGGCGTCTTCATCAGGAAGCCAAGGTCTATGTGCACCAAGTGGTGAGAGAAGATGCGGAGCTCTTATATGGTTTTGCGACCGAGGAGGAGAAGAAACTCTTCCTCAGCTTGATTTCAGTCTCAGGCATTGGCCCAGTGTCTGCTCTGGCTATTATTGCGGCGGATGATAATGCTGGCTTAGTGCAAGCCATTGAGCAGAAAAACATCACCTACCTGACCAAGTTTCCTAAGATTGGTAAGAAAACAGCCCAGCAGATGGTGCTGGACTTAGAAGGCAAGGTAGTTGCGGCAGATGGTCCGGCAGAAAGCAAGGCGCCTATCCAGACTGCGGATAATCAGGAGCTGGAAGAAGCCATGGAAGCCATGCTGGCTCTGGGCTACAAGGCTGCTGAACTCAAGAAAATCAAGAAATTCTTTGAGGGCACAACGGACACAGCTGAAAACTATATCAAGTCAGCCCTCAAGATGTTGGTGAAATAATGGGGATTGCTCGAATTAGTTATGCTGAAAGCAAAAATGTTAACAATAATATAGACCTAAGTTTTAGGAATGGTAAGATAGAAGATGTCTGGCTAGACTGTAAAACTTTTCCTTTGTATTGTAAATATTGTGAACAAACTCAAACGGAATTATTTTTACATATGTCGTCTCGATATGGTCAAGTAGGACCGATTCCTTGTGAATTTTGTAATCGTGATATAACGGTTGTAGATTGTGATACTTATGTTGATGGAATAGAGGTGAGTGGTGAACCCTGTTCCTTTCAACAACTCTATTTGTTAAGCGCAGATTACATTGAATGGTTTCAAGAATGGTACGGCATCTCGCTAACCACGGAAAATTTATCTGAAGGATGGACCCATTGGATGACTGTAGATCAGCTACGAGAACAGATTGAAACATTAACTGGAATAGAAACAGATAGTCAAGCAAGGTATCAAACAGATGAGAAATTTAACCCTCTGCCACCAGATATTAATCGTTGGATCAATTTATTAGATAGGTCTACGGTTCCCTTACCTAGCTATGTTTTAAAGATTGGAGAATAATATGACCAAACGCTGCGGCTGGGTAAAAATGAACAACCCCTTGTATGTGGCCTATCATGATGAGGAGTGGGGCAAACCCCTCCATGATGATCAGAAATTATTTGAATTGCTCTGCATGGAGACCTATCAGGCTGGACTTTCTTGGGAGACCATTCTGAATAAACGCCAGGCTTTTCGGGAAGCTTTTCATTTCTATGATGCCCAGAAAATTGCTCAGATGACAGATACAGATCTGGATGGTTTGTTAGGCAATCCTGATATTATCCGTAACAAGATGAAAATTTATGCGACCAGGGCTAATGCCCAAGCTTTTTTGGCTGTTCAAAAGCAGTTTGGCTCTTTTAATGACTATATCTGGTCTTTTGTAGACTTCAAAACGATTGACAATCAAATTACGAACTACAAGGAAGCACCGACTAAAACAGAGCTGTCAGAAACTATGTCCAAGGCGCTGAAAAAGCAAGGTTTCAAATTTGTCGGTCCTGTTTGTGTCTATTCATTCCTAGAAGCAGCTGGCCTTATCAACGATCATGAAAATGATTGTGATTTTAATCCACGTAAAAATACCGTTTGAGAAAGATTCTCAACGGTATTTTTCAATTTCTTCTTTTAGAGATTTTACTAGCTCTTTTTCATCGGCAAGTTGTAGTAGAGCAATCCCTTTTTTTATTAATTCGTTATCATTTTTGCAAATTCCAAGTCGAATCTGTGAAAGCCCGAGGGAATCATAACGTTTTTCTTTTTTTGACAAATCGTAAATGTACTTAGTAATTTCAGCGCATTCTCTCTTTAATCCATTATAAAGATAGATGGTAGAAAGGTTGACTAAGAGTCCGATTTGTAGATTATTCCCATTGCGAAATGATTGGTATTTTTTTATGCTATTTAAAATCTTTTGGGTAAATTGTTTGATATTTTCTAAAGGGAAGAAATAAAGGATGGTAGAAAGCAGTCGAAAATCACTTTCATACCAAGTGTCCTGTTTTTCTAAATACGCCCAAATTTTATTGGTAGTAGCATTAATTTCTTTTGTCTCAGAAATTCCATTTTGTCTCAGATGAATAGTAATATTGATGCTATCTAAAGCATGTTTAATCGGAATATCGGAATGTTTATATAGATATGCCTCGCATTCTCTCTTTAGTTGTAACAAACCTTCTGTCCCTACAATAGACTCACCTTGGTTGTAAAGAGAATTTAAAATTTTCTGTCTCTGACTAGGTTGATAATAATCACAAATGTATTTAAATTCTTCTAGTGTCATATCTATCTGGCGAAGTAAAAAAATCATGGTATCGAACTTTGGCACGACTTGTCCGCTTTCAATTCGTGCCAAAGTTGAGCGAGCTAAAAAATCTCCACAAATTTCTTCTTGAGTCAACCCTTTTGATTTCCTAATTTCTTTATAGATTTTTCCATAATCCCAGCGCATAAGAACTCCTTTTTAAAATGTTACTAAAAGCTACATTTTGAAAAAATATTTTAAAATAGTATACCATGAAATAAAAAGGAGGGCAAAAATGAAGAAAGTGAAATACAATTCTATTTTATTGGCAATGACGCTAATAATGCTTGTAAATGCACTCCCATGGTGGTGGCCGTGGAGATAAGGTGGATAGGATAGAAGGGGAGTGAGTTCAATGTTCTAAATATTTCAAAAAAGTAGGCAAAGATTAAATATATATATATTTAAAAATTAGAATCTATAAAATTTAAGAATTAAAAATAAAACATTAGCTTTATTAGCTACAGTTTCTTTAGGTTTTGGGCTAACTACTATGACTAGTATCGTTAGTGCAGAAGTAGCATATCCAGCCCCATATCCGATTATTGATGAATGGAATTATGGTGTGAATGATAACTATGGTTATTCTGATTACTATGTTAAATCTCCGAATAATATTGGTTCAAAATCTTCGATAACTAATCTTTGGGGAACTGTTAAGTCATCTGATTCTCAAAAATATGGATGGGCAATGTCAAGTTCAACAAAAAGTTGGAATGATGTTCGATTAAATGCACATTGGAACTACTTTAAATTTTAACAATAGTTTATGAAAGTTGGAAGACCCAATAATATTATAGGGTCTTTTATAATATAGGTAGGAGCTTATGAAATTAAAATTAGGTGTTATAGGACTCTTTTTTTGCTTAATTGCTGCCATTGGTCTGGTTAGTATTAGTGATACTCAAAAACCAATACCTTTACCAATTGATGGTGCCTTCTCCATTCAAGGAAAAAGCAATCTTTCTAATGAAGAAATATATCAAATGATTAGTGGCCTATCAGAAGAGAAAAAAGTTAAAATATACAAGCCGGTGGTTCAGAATTCAGGACAGTTGACTTATATAAATCTTGATGATGCCAGCCATGAACAATTAAAGTCTATACCGATAACAGGGATGTACTATACTCTAGGGGAAATAGATTCAAATGGTTTAAAAAAACTTACGTCTACAGGTCTGCAAGTAGTATATATGGCTTACCCTTGGTATATGGGAGGAATGATACAATTTACTGGCTCTTTAAGATTTTTGTTAATGATTTCAATTTACTTAACCTTATTAGTTGTTTTATTTGTTGTTAGAGCGAGAAAGATTAAAGAAGGGATGATAAGACGTTCTTTAGGATTGCCTGTGTATAACCTAAAAAAGGATTATTTAATTTCTGTTACTTTTGAGCTGATTTTAGTTGCTTTATTGATGGTTTTCTATGGCTCTTTTCTGGGGAGTGGTCTCTTCACCTATAGTTCCAAGTTATTCTTCTCTCTACTTCTAACCAATTTTATAATTTTTCAAATCATTGATCTCATCACCTTTGTTTTATTTTGGCTGACGATTCAGGTTGAAAAGCCTATTGAAATTATAAAAAATAAGGCCAAAAACAGCCTCATTTTTATCGTATGGCTTGCGGTTATTTCTAGCATAATAGTTGTTTCAGGAGTCTTTTTACGGGAAACAAAGGCTAGTCAATCAAAGATAAATATACAGATAAAGCATTTAGAACCATGGAGTGCAGTAAAAGATTGGAAAAGACTAGAGTTTTTGGGTATTGAAAATGAATCTGTTACTAATGGAGAAGAAGCAAATGACTCAGGAGCTAAGTATATAGAGATTGCTAAAGCCTTAAAAAAACTGGATTTTATATATATCAAATCATCTTCAGCCTATGTTCCAGATTTTATGAAAACTTCTCATGTTACAGAAGATTTTTCTAAGCAATTAAAAAGTGATGGGATAACGAATCCAGAGGTTAATAAAGAGCTGGTTTATATCAATCAAACAGGTGCTAAGGTACAAAATAAAGTTAATGGAACAAACTATCGTATTTTAGATAATAAAATAGCAACCATCTATATTCCTAATAAATTTAAAGAGAATAAGGCATCAATCGAGAATACGGTTGTAGCAGAACAATTTACTGGTACAAACTATACAAAAGATGATCTTACGGTGCAAGTCATTCCTGATGGGCAAGAATTTTTCTATTTCAATGAAAATGGCAGTAGTGTCCCTGAAAATAAAGATAATCTACCCTTGGAAAGTGTGACAAATAGTAAGAGTAATATAGTGGTTGTATTAGATACTGATAAAATGGTAGAAACTAACGATTTTATTTTGGCAAGCAATATCATATATAACTCACTTTTTAGTCCAGAAGCAATTAAGGAAATCAACGATTTGAGTGCTAGTTTGAATTTTTCAATCAATCCAGTCGAGGTTTACCAAACTGTGAAACTTAATATTCAATCTTTAGAGCACCAAATTCTCCTTTCAAAAATACTGCAAATAATTATTTGTGAAATTGTATTTCTACTCATTTATCAATATGCTCAAATGTTTGTTGCCTTAAAACAGAATGACTATGTCAAAAAGATCATTTTAGGCCTATCGAAAACAGGTATAGCCATTTCAAGTCTAAAATATTTTATGATAACGATTATAATGGTTATCTTATTGACATTTATCATGACAGGACAAATAGAGTTATTGTATATTGGTCTTGCTTCTTTAACGGTTTTAATGATGTCAATAATAATAAGTTTCAGAAAATTATCTGATAGATACACTCAAATTCTAAAAGGGGATGACTAATGACAATTGAAATTGTGAATGTTACAAAAAAATATGGCTCAAAAGAAATATTTACAGATTTAAATTTAACCTTTGAAGCTGGAAAAAGCTACGCCTTGATTGGCGGTTCGGGTTCAGGTAAAACTACCTTGCTAAACATTATAGGAAGGCTAGAAAAAATTGACAGTGGAAAAGTGTTAGTTGATAAACAGGATATTTGGAAAACAAAAGAAAGAACCTATTTTAAAAATACTATTGGGTATGTATTCCAAAATTATTCTTTGATAGAAAACAAAACAGTATATGATAATTTAAAACTCCTCAATAAAGACAAAAAAATTATATCTGAGATACTTGAAAAAGTAGGCCTTTCTACGGACTATTTAAAACATAAAATATATGAATTGTCTGGGGGACAGGCTCAGCGTGTAGCTATTGCAAGAATGTTAATGAAACCGCGTAAAATTATTTTAGCGGATGAACCTACAGGAGCCTTGGATAGTGAGATTGGGAATGAAATCATCAACTTATTATTGAGTGAAGCAACCAAGAACAATTATGTTATTATAGCAACACATGATCCAGCTGTATATAGTAAAGTTGATGTTATCATTGACATAAAAGATATAGGAAGTCAGGCATGAAAAAGAAAATTTATATTAGTTTGCTACTAGTCATTGGAATACTCGCAATCGTCTTAATTGGCAAACAAGTGATTAAAAAAGAAAATTCCAATAAACCTTCGGTGGATTTAACAGTCTATACAATCTCTTCGAATGATACCGAAAGATGGGATAAGGTAAGGCAAGTAGAAACAGAAGATGCTGTCTATCTAATATCTGTCAAAGAAGTAGCATCTTCAGAAGAAGTGTTTTCAAATATTATTGCAGATGGCACTGCTATGGGGTTTGGAGTTAGTGAAGAAGAAGTTAAACAATTTAACAATAATTTAGGAACTACTGTAGTAGATGCTAAAAATAATAAATTGATTGGGATAGAATTCTTCACTTTTTCTGATGATGGCAAGGGATTTTCAGTAGCGAATTTTGATTACGGCAAAAAAGAGTTTAATAATCAAAAAAAAGAAAAGAAAGAGTTCTATAAAAAACTATACGAAGCGTTTAAAAAATAATTTATGATGACACGACAAACGCATAAAGACAAAAGTTCCAATAAATTTTTGAAATACAAATAAATCTTATGCTCTGATTGGGCCGTCAGGTTCAGGAAAAACAACGTTATTAAATGCAATCGCCCGTCTAGAAAAGCCTAATAACGGCAAGGTCTTACTGAATAATCAAGATATTTGGGCTATGAAAGAAAGAGACTATTTTAAAAACTATCTGGGTTATGTTTTTCAAAACTATGCTTTGGTGGAAGAGGAGACAGTCTGGGATAATTTAAAAATGTTAGCAGGTAAAGCAGAAGTGGCTACTACTTTAATGAAAGTAGGACTGGATGAGTCATTCCTTAACTCTAAAATTTATGAACTTTCAGGTGGTCAGGCTCAGCGTGTTTCGGTTGCCCGACTCTTGCTCAAAAAAGCCAAGATTATTTTGGCTGATGAGCCGACAGGAGCGCTTGATCGGCAAACCGGTCAAGCTATTATAGAATTGTTGTTAAGTCTGGTTGCACCAGATACGGTTGTAATTTTTGCCACTCATGATCCCAATGTGTTTAAACAAGTTGATATTGTTATTGATGTTACACAAATCTGATCTTGATTGAGCTCATTTGTCAAAGGTAGCTGAAGTTTTACTTTCCTCTTTTTTCCTTGCTGTCTTATATATAAAAAGCGAACGCAATCTTTGCTTGTCAGTTCTCTTTCATAATTTTCATAATAGTGCGACTATATTCCTTGTTTCATAGAAAAAATTCCTTGGTTTTCTAACGTCCAAGGAATTTTATTTAGTTATCCTTTCTGCATCCAAATCTTTTCCTTGATAAAGATGCGTAATTCATAGAAAAGCATAAAGAGGGTGGAGATGAGGAAGCCGGCCATAAAGATATGGTGCAAATAAGCGAAGACACCAATATAAACCAAGATGGAAAAAAGGTAGAGAATGACTAAGTAATGCCATTTCTTAGCTTTACTGTCTTCGATAACCTTTTTCTCCAAGCGCTCATCCTCCTTGATGAGTGTGTCCAGACTGATATCAAACTCCCGACTGATAGCGATGAGATTTCCAATATCAGGGATACCTTTTTCGCTTTCCCAGCGGGCAATGGCAGAGCGGGAAACCTTGAGCCTTTCTGCCAAAGCCTCCTGAGTGAGTTGATTTTGTTGACGAATATCTTTGAGAACTTGTGAAATTTTCATGATGATCTCCTTTCTTCAAATAAAAATATTTAGATGATTTCCTTTTTTCATCTTTATTATAAAAATAATGAAACCATTTGCCAATAGCATTTCCCTAACAATCTAGTTATTCTGCATAACACCAGCCTTTTTTAAAAGTTTTCCACAGCATGTTGACAAGTTTGTCAAGGAGCTTGACAACTCTATTTATTTCCTGAAATGAAAATCAACTTTTTTTAGATTTTTTGTGATAAAATAAAGCCAATTCCGAATAGTAAGGTAGGAGGTTCTATGAAAGCAGAAATTATTGCTGTGGGCACCGAGATTCTGACGGGTCAGATTGTCAATACCAATGCCCAATTTTTATCTGAAAAACTGGCGAGTCTGGGAATCGATGTCTATTTTCAGACAGCAGTGGGAGACAATGAAAATCGTCTCCTCTCTGTTTTGGAAATTGCTCAAGGACGTAGTAATCTGATTATCCTGACAGGAGGCTTGGGGCCAACAGAGGATGATTTGACCAAGCAGACCTTGGCTAAGTTCTTAGGGCGCGAGCTCAATTTTGACTCACAGGCTGTGGAAAAGCTGGATCGCTTTTTTGCTAGTCGACCGGATTATGCTCGAACTCCCAATAATGAGCGTCAGGCCCAGCTAGTCGGAGGCTCGACGCCGTTACCAAATGCGACCGGCTTAGCTGTCGGAGGCTTGTTAGAAGCAGACGGAGTGACCTATGTAGTCCTGCCTGGCCCGCCTAGTGAGCTTAAGCCTATGGTCAATAATGAGCTGGTTCCCCTCTTATCCACAGGTCAGAAACTGTATTCACGGGTGCTGCGATTCTTTGGTATTGGCGAGAGTCAGCTAGTGACTATTTTGTCAGAGATGATTGAGCAGCAGAGTGACCCCACTATTGCTCCTTATGCAAAGACGGGAGAGGTTACCCTGCGACTGTCCACCAAGGCCCTGAGTCAGGCAGAAGCTGACACCAAGTTTGAGGCTGTGGAAAAGGAAATTTTGGCATATAAGACTTTTGAGGGACAGTCACTGTCAGAGATTTTCTATGGTTACGGCGATGACAATTCCTTGGCACAGGTGGCTTTTGAGTTGCTGAAGAGTCAAGGGAAGACGATTTCGGCGGCGGAGAGTCTGACAGCTGGCCTCTTTCAAGCGACCTTGGCTGATTTTGCTGGAGCCTCTTCCATTTTTTCAGGTGGCTTTGTCACCTACAGCATGGAGGAAAAGAGCCGGATGCTGGATATTCCGTTGGGAGTCTTGGAGAAGCATGGAGTTGTTTCAGCTTTTACGGCAGGGAAAATGGCAGAGCAGGCTAGAAAGCTAACCGAAAGTGACCTAGCTGTCAGTTTGACAGGTGTGGCTGGCCCAGATTCACTGGAAGATCATCCAGCAGGGACCGTTTTTATCGGCTTAGCTAGTGCTTCAGGAACGGAAACTATTAAGGTCAATATTGCTGGACGCAGTCGGCGCGATGTGCGGAAAATTGCTGTTCTGCACGCCTTCAACCTAGTACGAAAAACTTTATTAAATAGCTGAATTTTGGTATAATTACAAAGATGGCCAAAAGACATTTTAGAAAAAACAGGAGAAATAAATGGCAAAGAAACAAAAAAAATTAGACGAAATCTCAAAGAAATTCGGCGATGAGCGCCAAAAAGCCTTGGATAATGCCCTGAAAAACATTGAAAAGGACTTTGGTAAGGGAGCCATTATGCGTCTTGGCGAGCGGGCAGAGCAAAAGGTTCAAGTTATGAGTTCAGGCTCTTTGGCCTTGGATATTGCCCTTGGTGCTGGTGGTTACCCTAAGGGACGGATTATTGAGATTTACGGTCCAGAGTCTTCTGGTAAGACAACCGTTGCCCTTCACGCAGTTGCTCAAGCGCAAAAAGAAGGTGGTATCGCAGCCTTTATCGATGCTGAGCATGCTTTGGATCCATCGTACGCAGCTGCTCTGGGTGTTAATATTGATGAGTTGCTGCTGTCTCAACCTGACTCTGGGGAACAGGGACTGGAAATTGCTGGTAAGCTGATTGACTCAGGTGCGGTGGACTTGGTGGTTGTGGACTCCGTTGCAGCCCTAGTACCACGTGCGGAAATCGATGGCGATATTGGTGACAGCCATGTCGGCTTGCAGGCTCGGATGATGAGCCAGGCTATGCGCAAGCTGTCTGCTTCTATCAACAAAACGAAGACGATTGCGATTTTCATTAACCAGCTGCGTGAAAAAGTTGGCGTTATGTTTGGTAATCCTGAAACAACACCAGGTGGCCGTGCACTGAAGTTCTATGCTTCTGTCCGTCTGGATGTCCGTGGTAATACTCAAATCAAGGGAACTGGCGATGAGAAGGATACCAATGTTGGTAAAGAAACCAAGATCAAGGTTGTTAAAAATAAGGTAGCTCCGCCATTCAAAGAAGCCTTCGTGGAAATTATGTACGGAGAAGGTATTTCTAAGACAGGTGAGTTGATTAAGATTGCGACTGATTTAGATATCATCAAAAAAGCTGGTGCTTGGTACTCCTACAATGATGAAAAAATCGGTCAAGGTTCTGAAAATGCTAAGAAGTACTTGACTGATCATCCAGAAGTCTTTGACGAAATTGACCGCCAGGTTCGTGTACGCTATGGTTTGATTGAAGGCGATGACTTGGCAGAAGCGGTTGGCAACAAGGCTGACAGCCCTGTGGAAACGATGGAAGAAGTGACTCTGGATTTGGACGATGCCATCGAAATTGAAGAGTAATTTTGCAAAATAGGTCGCAAGACCGATGGTTTTTGTGATATAATAGACTACGATATTAGTATCGTGTAGCGAAAGGAGTACTTACATGATCACAATCTATACTGTCTCAAGTTGTACTAGTTGTAAAAAAGCAAAAACCTGGCTAAACGCTCATCAATTAACTTATAAAGAACAAAATTTAGGCAAAGAAGGCATCACCAAAGAGGAACTTCTGGATATTTTAACTAAAACAGAAAATGGTATCGCGAGCATTGTTTCATCAAAAAACCGCTATGCTAAAGGTTTGGGTGTTGACATTGAGGAATTAAGTGTCAACGAAGTTCTTGACATCATCATGGAGACCCCGCGTATTTTGAAAAGTCCCATTTTAGTGGATGATAAACGTCTCCAAGTTGGTTACAAAGAAGATGATATCCGTGCTTTTCTGCCACGTTCTGTTCGCAATGTTGAAAATGCAGAAGCTCGTCTGCGGGCAGCTCTCTAATCTTTGAATATAACTGAAAGAGTCGGGAAGAGAATCTCGGCTCTTCTTTTTGTTCGGGTTGATAGAGGGCTTTAGCGACTGGATGGAATTGACAAGGAGCAGAACTGTGATACAATATCTCTGAGGAGGATGGAAGATGAAGAAAATTATATTAGGACTGGGATTGAGTGTGGCACTGTTAGCAGGCTGTGGACAGAAAAAAACGGAGACGCCTTCAAATGCGGCTGACAAGAAAGAAATCAGCAATAATCTGCCTATCATTGATAATGCCAAGCAGCAGGAAGTGATTACTCGGACGCTTGTTTTTCCAAAGGATGAACGAGGAAACCAGCAGAGCCAGACAGTGACTTATCAGGGAGAGCATTTTAAACGCTTGGTTATTGAAAGGCTGACTGCGACTGATAATGAGATGAAAGAAGCTATCAAGCAGATGGGACTGGAGGAAGCGCAGAAGTCGCTCAATGAGTCACTGGAGCAGGATGCAGACTATGTGCAGGCTCGTGGACTTCAAGGCTTCAGCGGCTCAGTGACAATTTTGAATGAGAACGAGCTGAAAATGACTTCCACCTATGACTTTGAGAGTTTGGATATCGAAAAAGCAGCGTCTATGCCTTATTTTCAAAATCTCAAGCTCAAAGAAATGATTAAGCTGACGCCAGAAGAATATATCAACAATCTCCTGATGAATGGAGCAGAAGAGCAGAAATAAGCTGCTCTTTTTTATTACATTTTAATGACAGAGTGACAATCAGTTTGACAGCGCTGATTTTATAATGATATGATAAAATCAGCTCAATATTGAAGGAGATAAGACATGAGAAAATTAATTGTCTTTTTGCTGGCAGCTTTGGCAATCTTAACAGCTTGCAGTCAGCAGTCAAATAACAGTTCATCCTCGCAGGGAGGGGCTGGAAAAGGAGATATTGTCACTAAGTCCTATAAAACTGAGAAGCAATTAGAACATGGTAAAGAAACCAGAATCTTAACAGTAAGCTACACCGGACAGAAGTATGATAAGGTTATCCTGCATGTCAGCAAGGCTATTCCTGACAACATTAAGGAAGCTCTGTCAAAACAGGATGTTTCCACTGTGAAGAAGGAAATGCTGTCTTTGATCGAGGAAGCACTGGGTCTGAAAGAGGCGGTGAATATCACCGGTCTTGACTTGAAAACAGATATGACAGCGGAAGAGATTTCTCTGGAGATGACTATCGATCCTGAGAACCTAGACTACGAAGCAGCCAAAAAGCTTCCAAACTACGCGCAGCTGTTTGAGCAGATTGAGACCCTGAGTCCGGAAGAATTGCTGAACAAGTTTAAGGGAAGCGACGGCGTGGAAGTGCCAGCTTCAAATTAGGAAGTTTTCATCCAGTTCTCTAAAGAGAGCTGGATTTTTGCTGGATTTTAGAGCCAGACTTCGGATAACTATTAGCTAAAGTTTATTGAAAAATTAGGGAAATTCAGGTGAATTAAATTTGTGAAAAGCCTATAATTATGCTATAATAGGGATATTCTAAAGAAAGAGGGTGTAATTGTGGGATTTACAGATGAAACAGTACGTTTTAATCTCGATGATTCAAATAAAAAGGAAATTAGCGAGACTTTGACCGATGTCTACAAGTCGCTCAATGAAAAAGGATACAATCCAATCAATCAAATCGTGGGATACGTACTCAGTGGTGATCCTGCGTACGTACCTCGCTATAACAATGCCCGCAATCAAATCCGCAAATACGAGCGCGATGAGATTGTTGAGGAGTTGGTTCGTTATTATTTGAAAGGACAAGGCGTCGATCTCTAATGAGAATTATGGGATTAGATGTGGGCTCGAAAACGGTTGGGGTTGCCATTAGTGATCCTCTTGGTTTTACGGCTCAAGGACTGGAGATTATTCCGATTCATGAAGAAAAGGGCGAATTCGGCTTAGAGCGCTTGGGCGAGCTGGTGAAAGAGTACAAGGTTGATAAGTTTGTTATTGGCCTGCCTAAGAATATGAACAATACCAGCGGGCCTCGAGTGGAGGCCAGCCAAGCTTATGGTCAGCGGATTGCTGAGCTGTTTGGTCTGCCGGTTGACTATCAGGATGAGCGCCTGACGACGGTGGCTGCTGAGCGCATGCTGGTGGAGCAGGCGGACGTTAGCCGCAGTAAGCGCAAGAAAGTTATTGATAAGCTGGCGGCGCAGCTGATTTTGCAGAATTATCTGGATCGAAATTTTTAGAAAAGAAATGAAGGAGACACTAGTATGACACATGATCATAACCATGACCACGAGCATGAAGAGCGTGAATTAATTACCTTGGTTGACGAGCAAGGGAACGAGACTTTATTTGAAATTCTTTTGACCATTGATGGTAAGGAAGAGTTTGGCAAGAATTATGTTCTTTTGATTCCGGCTAATGCGGAAGAAGATGAGAACGGTGAGGTAGAGATTCAAGCTTATTCCTTTACTGAAAATGAAGACGGTACAGAAGGCGACCTGCAGCCAATCCCAGAGGACTCAGATGCTGAGTGGGATATGATTGAAGAAGTCTTCAACAGCTTTATGGAGGAGTAAGACTGGCTTAGCCTCGCTTCCAGAAATGGACAAGCGCAGGCGAAAAGCTAGCTAAATTTGACAGATGATGGAAGTAGCCAAGGCTGGGCTATTTTCCATCTCATATCGTAAAGATTAGAAAGAGGAGCGAGTTGCAATTCAGATTTGAGTTCTGCTTCGCTGCTCTTTTTTGGGTAAGAAAATGAGTGAAATTGAAGAATGGCTGAACAGCCGAATTGGTCTAAACTTTCGTTCGGGTCTAGGGCGGATGCGGCAGGCAGTGACTCTTTTGGGGAATCCTGAGCGGAGCTATCCAACGATTCATGTAACCGGTACAAATGGCAAAGGTTCTACTATTGCTTTTATGCGTCGGCTGTTTGCGGGGCATGGTCGCAAGGCAGGAAGTTTCACCTCACCACACATGATTAGTATTTATGATCGGATTTGTATCAACGGTCAACCGATTGCTCCAGCTGATTTTATCCGTCTGGGTCAGCAGGTGCAAAAGATGGAGCAAGAACTGCTCAAAAGCCATGACCAGTTGTCCTATTTTGAAATTCTGACCTTGATAGCCTTTCTCTATTTTAAGGAGCAGGAAGTAGATCTGGCCTTGATTGAGGTAGGGATTGGCGGATTCTTGGACACGACTAATGTCATTACGGGAGATATTGCAGTCATCAGCTCTGTGGGCTTGGATCATCAGGAGACTCTGGGAAAGAGCTTGACGGCGATAGCAGAGCAAAAGGCAGGGATTTTCAAGCCGGGGCGGCCAGCTGTCATCGGACCGCTGCCAGAGGAGGCACGATTGGTTTGTGCGCAGCGAGCTCAGGAGCTGGGAATAGAACTCTATCAGTATGGTCGCGATTTTTCTCTGGCAAATCAGACTTTTTCCAATTCGACCATGACCCTATCCAATCTTGAGCTGGGCCTCAAGGGAGGTTATCAGGAGGAAAATGCGGCGCTGGCTCTGCAAGCTTTCCTGCTCTTTATGCAGCAGCAGGGCTGGGAAGTAGATTCTGCTAAGATTCGGACGGCCTTGCAGGAGACTCGGTGGGCAGGGCGCTTGGAAGAAGTCAGTCCAGGTATTTATCTTGATGGGGCCCATAATCTTCCTGCACTAGAAAGGTTAGTAGAGTTTATCCAAAGCCAGAATGATAAAGAGTGCTTGCTTCTTTTTGGTGCTCTCAAGCGTAAGGACTATAGCGCTATGCTGTCTTATCTGCGAGAGGCTCTGCCAAATGTTCAGATGACAGTTACTTCCTTTTCTGATGGAGATTCCCTTGGTCAAGCTGAAGCGGAAGGCTTCTTATACATAGAGGATTATCAGCAGCTTATTCAGAATTTTCAGGAGAGGCGAAACGATAATCAACTACTTTTCATTACGGGCTCTCTCTATTTTATTGCGGAAGTCAGAGCTTATTTGACAAGTTTATAAATTGACCGCCAGAGTCCCGCTTTGGTACAATAAAGACAGAAGAAAAAGGAGAATACTATGGCAATTTCTAAAAAGTTAATCTTTTCGGGTCTAACTGCTGCGGCTGTTTTGGCCTTGGCAGCTTGCGGTTCTAATCAGAACCAGACGGCGCCTTCCTCTCAGTCTCAGTCAGCCGCTTCCAGTAAGCCAGCAGAGTCTTCGTCAGTAGCTAGCACGTCTAGTGCGGCCAATAACAGTTCATCTGCTTCAGCATCCTCTTCTGAGCAAGCAGTCAATGGCGAGCTGGATGGCAGCTACCAGACAAGTCATGAAGGCGATCAGCTGACCTTGCAGATTTCAGGCACCACTGGCCAGCTGACCAAGGTTGAGGCGGATGGTGAGCAGGAGATTGAACAGGTTCAGATTGATGCTACCAACCAGACCATGATCATCGGAGATGATGTCAAGCGCTATCGCATTGAGGGCAATCAGCTGACAATTGAGGATCTTTCCCAAGAGCCTTATGATGATGACACACTGGTCTTTACGAAACAATGATGAAAGAGCCCTGTCTTGAATAGGGCTTTTCCTTTTATCAGTTGTAATCTTGTAGTGAAATTTTGAGGATAGTAGTATTCAGAAGCTGTACTTGGATTTTCATCGGTCAGAAATACGATTTGCATTGATATAAACGTTGTTTTAAGGCAGTTTTACTGATATACTAGAATATATGCAATGAGATAGGAGAGTGTATGACTTTCAGGAAATTCCGCTTATTAATGTCAAAATACGGTTTCAGTATTATTATTATGCTGCTGGAGCTAGCCTTTGTCTTTGTTGCGTTCTTCTATTTTAATGAGATTGCACCCAACTGGCTGTCGGTGGCGATGATTGTTTTCTTGTATATCGGAACTATTTTAGCGATTGTCAACCGCAATATGCCGCCTGAGAGCAAGGTGACCTGGCTTTTGATTGCTGTGGTGCCCGTATTTGGCTTCCTGCTCTATCTGATGTTTGGTGAGCGACGGCTGTCTAAAAAGGAAATGATTCAGCTGGAAAATATGGATTCCATGAAATTTCGAGAGGACAATAGCTATGAACTCCGTGTTCAGCTGAAAAAGGAAAACAAGTCAGCCTACGGTATTATCAAATCACTGCTGAGTATGGACAATAATGCGGATGTCTATGACGGTACAGCTTCTCGCTATTTTCCGATCGGAGAGGAGATGTTTGAGGCCATGCTGGCAGATCTGCGGGCTGCTGAGAAATTCATTTTTCTGGAATTTTATATCATCGATGAAGGGCTGATGTGGGACAGCGTTCTGGAAATCTTGGTCGAAAAAGCTTCGCAGGGCGTTGAAGTCAAACTGCTCTACGATGATATCGGCTGCATGGCTACTTTGCCGGGCGATTATACCCGTAAGCTCCGCAAGATGGGCATCGAGGCTTATAAGTTTAACAAGGTGATTCCGCGAATGACGGTATCCTATAACAACCGTGACCACCGCAAGATTTTGGTCATTGACGGTCAGGTTGGCTATACTGGCGGCATCAATCTGGCTGACGAGTACATCAATCATATCGTTCGTTTTGGACACTGGAAAGATGGTGGAGTCCGCTTGGAAGGTCGGGCAGTTAAGGCTTTGACGCGGCTCTTTCTCATGAACTGGTACATCAATCGCGGGGAAATCACAGACTTTGATAAGTACCATCTGGAAAATAAAGCTGTTGAAGGCAAAGGGCTTTACATTCCCTATGGCAGCGGGCCTAAGCCCATTTATAAGGGCCAGGTTGGCAAAACAGTCTATCAAAATATTATCAGTCAGGCTACGGACTATGTCTACATTACTACGCCTTATCTGATTATTGACTATGACCTGACGGAGGATATTAAGAATGCTGCTATGCGGGGAGTGGATGTCCGCATCGTGACTCCTTTCATTCCGGACAAGAAGCTGATTCAGATTGTTACCCGCGGAGCCTACCCGGATCTGATGGAAGCGGGGGTTAAGATCTTTGAGTACACGCCAGGTTTTATCCACAGTAAGAATGTGGTGGCTGATGATGAATTTGCTGTGGTAGGGACGATTAACTTTGACTACCGCAGTCTGGTGCACCATTATGAAAATGCAGTCCTGATGTACCATACGGAGAGTATCCCAGCTATCAAGGAAGATTTTGAAGCAATTTTTGAGGCTTCTGAGGAGATTCTTCCTGAAAATCTCGATAGCAGCTGGTATCGTCGCTTTATCAAAGAAATCATGCAGCTCTTTGCACCCATGCTCTAGTGCCAGAGGTGGGCAAATTCTGCAGCAATATACAGAAAATCTGAGGGGGAAGTCTCAGATTTTTTGCTTGTGCTTTTTCTAATCGTGTTGAGAGATGTTCTTGACATTTTTGCTTTATTTTTACGAATGTAAAAAATAAAGGAATTTTTTAAGATGACAATGGAGAAAATTTCCAGTCAGCCGTTTGCTTATGAAACGAGAGAATATCGCTGTTTTCGGGAATTGGAGGAGCTGGCTAGAAGCTATAATGCTCAGAAGAAGGGTCAAGAGAAAGCTGACAGGAGGACAGGAATTTGATATACTAGATGGGACTGATATCAAGGAGAATATTTTATATGCATGATACAACGGAAGAAAAAGTTTTAGAGGTTTCAGAGGAGCAGCTAACTAGGGCTGAAAGGTCTGAGCAAAAAATTACCAAGCCAGAGCCAACGCCCTATTTTTTGACGCTCTGGTGCAGTTTGGCTATCGGCTTGCTGAGTGTGGTCAATCCTTTTTTGACCAATCTAGCAACGAATTTACAAAGTCAGAATCTCTATGCCGGTTGGGCCATGACTCAGGGGCAGGTGCCTTATTCGCAAATATATGGAACTAGTGGCCTGCTTTACTATCTGATGGCTTGGACCAGCAGTCTGGCTTTTGGCCAGCTTTTGTGGATGGTCTTTCAGACGCTGGCTCTGTGGCTGGCTGGACTTTTCCTGCACAAGACCTTGGTGCTCTTACAGCCTAAACAGGATTTATCGCGCAGCCTCCTGCTGCTCTTTTACCTGCTAGTCTTTGCCCTTGGATTTGGCGGTCTTTACTCTAATATTTTTGTTCTGCCCTTTATTTTTTGGGATCTATCTTTCTTGGTGCGCTATCTGCAGGATTCAATCAAGGACGAAAAGTTCATTGTCTATGGAGCATTTGGAGCTCTTGCTTTTATGATTGATCCGGTTTCCAGCCTAGTCTTCTATTCTTTGACTGCTCTGGTGCTTTTGGTCTACAATATCGCGACCAAGCGAGCAGCTCAAGGTTTTTATCAGCTCTTGGCAGGCCTCTTTGGCTTCTCAGTGATTTTTTATCCTATCGGCTACTTTACTGTTGCCAATCAAACCTTTGGCCAGGCTATCAGTCAGGTGACCTATGCTTGGGATTCCATCAGCTTGATTGGCAGTCATAGTATTTCTAATTTGGTTTATTATGGCTTGCTGACGGTTGGTCTAGGTTTCATTTCTGCTTTGGGTGTCAATCTCTTTTCAAGAGAAAAGGGGCAAGCAACCAGCCTGCGCGTCTTGCGCTTTATCGGTCTGCTAGGGCTCTTCATTACTGTCTTTGCGGCTTTTATCCTGCCAGATCAGGGCAGTTATCAACTGCTTCCTGCCCTACCTTTTGCCATGATTCTTTTTGCTTTGTGGTTCAATAAAGGCAAGCAGCAGGCACCAGGGCGTCATCGCCGGGATCGCCGTCGTCCTACGATGTGGACTTCCTATCTCTCAGGCCAGTTCTTTCTGCCGCTCGTAGCCATTTTCTATCTGATTGGCTATCCTTTGGTGAATGAGTATATCCTTTCCAGCGGTGTATCTGCTGAAAGAAGTGAAGCGGCTCAGTATATTAAGGAAAAGACCAAGGATGGGGATACCATCTATGCATGGGATAACTCGGCTAGTCTGTATCAAAAGAGCGGCCGTCTATCTGCTGTTTCTCTCTTGTCTCCAACTTTGTATGTGGGAACGGCTGAAAATCGTTTGGGTCTTCAGAATGGACTGGAAAACAGTCAGCCCAAGTATATTTTGGTTAACAATGATGTCAAACTGCTGTCGGATGTGAAACAGCTAATTTCCAAAAATTATAAGGAATCTGACCTCAAACTCGACCATTTCAAGCTTTATCAACTTAAGTAGTAAAAAATCAATATGTTGTGTATAAAAAGAAAAAATAACTTTTTTGCCACAACATATTGATTTTTAATTTTAACGTGCTATAATGAGTCTTGTATCGACTTATTTATAAAATACTGTTCTTTGGATGAACTGCTGTCGGAGATTTCTTGGAAATTTCTTAGCAAGCGATAGGTTTAAAGAGACTTGATTTGTCCTAAGGGCAGAGAAAAGGATGTGTTCGTGATGATTTTAAGGGAAGAGAAGTTTGAAACTGCTCCGGCGATTTATGTGGAGAAGCGGGATGGCCGCAGAGTGGCTTTTGATGTGTCAAAGATTTATAAGGCTATGGTGCGGGCAGCTCAGGAAGTCGGTCCGTTGAATCCGATGCTGGAAGCCAAGCTGGAAGCTATCACAGACCGCATTGTGGCAGAAATCAGCAGTCGCTTCGCTAAGTATGTCAAAATCTATGAGATTCAGAACATCGTTGAGCATGAGCTTTTGAATGCCAAGGAATATGCCATTGCAGAGAACTACATCACTTACCGCACCCAACGGGATTTTGAGCGTTCAAAAGCGACTGATATCAACTTTACCATTGACAAGCTCCTCAACAAAGATCGCACGGTGGTCAATGAGAATGCCAATAAGGACAGCGATGTTTTCAATACCCAGCGGGATTTGACAGCTGGGATTGTTGGCAAATCCATCGGCCTTAAGATGCTGCCGCCTCATGTGGCCAATGCCCACCAAAAGGGTGATATTCACTACCATGATTTGGACTACAGCCCTTATACACCGATGACGAACTGCTGTCTGATTGACTTTGACGGCATGCTGAAAAATGGCTTCAAGATTGGCAATGCAGAAGTAGAGAGTCCCAAGTCTATTCAGACTGCGACAGCGCAGATCTCGCAAATCATTGCCAATGTAGCTTCCAGCCAGTATGGCGGTTGTTCGGCCGACCGGATTGATGAAGTCTTGGCGCCCTATGCTGAGCTTAATTATCAAAAGCATCTCAAGGATGCAGAGCAGTGGGTTTTGCCGGATAAGCGGGAAGAGTACGCCTGGGCGAAGACCAAGAAGGATATCTACGATGCCATGCAGTCGCTGGAGTATGAGATTAATACTCTCTTTACTTCTAACGGTCAGACTCCTTTTACTTCGCTGGGCTTTGGTCTGGGGACCAATCGTTTTGAGCGGGAAATTCAGAAGGCTATTCTCAATATCCGTATCAAGGGACTGGGAAGCGAGCACCGCACAGCAATTTTCCCTAAGCTGATTTTCACCCTTAAGCGTGGGCTCAATCTCGAGCCGGGAACGCCGAACTATGACATCAAAGAACTGGCTCTGGAGTGTGCCACTAAACGCATGTATCCAGATGTCCTCTCCTATGACAAGATTATCGACTTGACTGGATCGTTCAAGGTGCCGATGGGCTGCCGTTCTTTCTTACAAGGTTGGAAGGATGAAAATGGTCAGGAAGTCAATTCCGGCCGTATGAATCTTGGTGTCGTTACTGTCAATCTACCGCGGATTGCGCTTGAATCCGAGGGGGATTTGGATAAATTCTGGGAACTCTTTAACGAGCGGATGAATATCGCTGAAGATGCTTTGGTCTACCGAGTGGAGCGGACCAAAGAAGCTAGTCCAGCCAATGCACCGATTCTTTATCAGTATGGGGCTTTTGGCCAACGTCTGGGCAAGTATGATCAGGTTGACCAGCTCTTTACTCACCGTCGTGCAACGGTGTCTCTAGGCTATATCGGTCTGTATGAAGTGGCAGCAGTCTTTTACGGTGGTAATTGGGAGACCAATCCAGAAGCCAAGGACTTTACGATTGCTATTGTCAAAGATATGAAGCGCCGGGTGGAAGAGTGGTCCGAGCAGTATGACTATCATTTTTCTGTCTACTCGACGCCATCTGAAAGCCTGACCGACCGTTTCTGTCGCTTGGATACAGAGAAGTTTGGGGTCGTTCCGGATATTACTGACAAGGAATACTATACTAACTCTTTCCACTACGATGTGCGCAAGAATCCAACGCCTTTTGAGAAACTGGACTTTGAGAAGATTTATCCTGAAGTGGGAGCTTCTGGTGGCTTTATCCATTATTGTGAGTACCCTGTGCTGCAGCAAAATCCAAAAGCACTGGAGGCTGTCTGGGACTATGCCTATGACCGAGTCGGCTATCTGGGAACCAATACACCGATTGACCGTTGTTATAAGTGTAACTTTGAGGGAGATTTCACGCCGACCGAGCGGGGCTTCACCTGTCCAAACTGCGGCAACAGCGATCCCAAGACGGTCGATGTGGTCAAACGGACCTGCGGTTACTTAGGAAATCCGCAAGCCCGTCCAATGGTCAACGGCCGTCACAAGGAAATATCAGCCCGGGTCAAGCACATGAATGGCTCGACTATTAAGTACGAAGGAAATTAAGATGGGAAAGTATCAATTGGACGACAAAGGAAAGGCTCAGGTACAGCGTTTCCACGAAAAGCATTCGCAGGGCGGCAGCAGCAAAAAAGAGCGATTGGCCAAACTGCGTCAGCAATTTTTAGAAAAGAACAAGAAACAATAGAAGTCAGAGTGGGGCGCAAGGCGGTCTCACTCTCTTCGTATCAGGAGGCACTATGGAGCTTAGACGACCGAAACTAGAAGACAAGGAAAAGATTTTAGAGATGCTGGCTGACTTTGAAGTAGCTGGTAGCCGACAGGATGGCTTCTTTGGTGGAGTGGATTTTGTCTACGAGGATTGGCTGGAGACGATTCAGCTAGCTGAGGCAGGTCTAGGCTTGCCGCAAGGTTTTGTGCCTTACGTTCAACTGGTTTCTTTTGCTGAGGATGGTCAGGCTGTGGGCTTTCTCAATCTGCGCTTGCGGCTCAATGACCATTTGCTCCAAGAAGGCGGGCATATCGGCTATAGTATCCGTCCGTCTGCGCGTGGGAAAGGATTGGCCAAAGAGCAGCTGCGACAAGGCTTGCAAGTAGCCAAAAGTAAAAATATAAAACGAGTCCTAGTGACTTGCGATAGTGACAATGCTGCCAGCCGTGCAGTGATTCTGGCTAATGGCGGAGCTTTAGAGGATATTCGAGCTGGTAAGGAGCGTTACTGGATTGATATAGATTGAGGAGAGTTTATGGAATTACGACGACCAACTTTGGAAGATAAAGACGCGATTTTGGAGATGATTGCTGAGTTCGATGCGGCAAAATCTTATATGCATGGTGGCATGGGCTCCACTTGGAAGCGAGCAAAGGATTATGAGGATTGGTTGAAAATTATAGAACAGAAGGAAGATGTGGCAAACTTGCCAGCAGGTTGGGTTCCTGCCATCCAATTTTTATCCTTTGATGAGACCGGTCTTCCTTTGGGTTTTTTAGCTTTACGCCTGTCCTTAAATGACAAGTTATTTGTAGAGGGTGGTCATATTGGCTATTCTATCCGGCCCAGTCAACGCAGAAAGGGCTTGGCTAAGTTGCAACTAGAGCTAGGACTAGCAGAGGCTCGAAAGCAAGGACTGGAACGAGTGCTGATTACCTGCGATGAAGACAACGAAGCCAGCCGACGCACCATTCTCTCTGCTGGCGGTGTTTACGAAAATACAATCGACAGAAGTCAGCGCTACTGGATTGATTTGGAGGATGAAGATGAACAATCCCAAACCTCAAGAATGGAAAAGTGAGGAGCTGAGCAAGGGGCGAATCATTGACTATAAGGCCTTTAACTTTGTGGATGGCGAAGGTGTCCGTAACTCCCTCTATGTCAGTGGCTGTATGTTCCACTGTGAGGGCTGCTATAATGCAGCAACCTGGTCCTTCAACGCTGGTATTCCCTATACCCAAGAGCTGGAGGAGCAGATTATGAAAGACTTGGCGGAACCTTATGTGCAGGGACTGACCCTCCTAGGCGGCGAGCCTTTTCTCAATACAGGTATTCTCCTGCCCTTGGTCAAGCGGATTCGGAGAGAGCTTCCGGACAAGGATATCTGGTCCTGGACTGGCTACACCTGGGAGGAGATGATGCTGGAAACGGAGGATAAGCTGGAGCTGCTGAGTTTGATTGACATTCTAGTGGACGGCCGTTTTGACCTTAGCAAGAAGAATCTCATGCTGCAGTTCCGCGGTTCCTCCAATCAGCGAATCATTGATGTGCAGAAGTCCCTTCAGTCAGGTCAGGTAGTCATCTGGGACAAGCTAAATGATGGCCTCCAAGCCTATGAGCAAGTTGACAGGGATAAGATGCTTTAAAAACTAAGTAAAATACTGATATAAAAGAGGTTTTACCTCTTTTTTTCTGTTGTCAAAAATAGTATAAAATATTGGTTTTTCGAGAAGAAAAAAGAATTTACCGAAAATTAATACAGACTGTCCTTTTTTGTCAACAAATTTTGGAAAAAACTAAAATATTTTTAAATATTTTAGTGTATCATAATGCATTTATGATATAATAAAATGTATTTATATCTCAGGGGAGAAAAAGGGAGAATTATGAATCAACATAGGAGAAATGTGCCTGCTTCTAAAAAGGGGAAGAAGCTTAGGCTCTTTAATGCAGCTTTACTGACATTGGTAAGCTTGGTTTCAGGTTTGCTTGTTTTTTCTATATTTAAAAATAATGTTCTGGCGTTTCATCACCTGAACCTTATTTTGTCTGCTCTTTTGGCGGCTGTTATTTTACTGGCAGCCTTCTTTGTATGGAAAAATAAGTTCAAGGTCCTGACAACCTTTCTTTTGCTTGTGACCTTGCTGGTATCCTCAGGAGCTATGTACGGGGTCAAGGAGCTGATGGACTTATCTAGAGGTGTGAACTCGACTTCAAATTACTCTGAAATTGAAATGGCCGTTTATGTCCGGGCAGACAGCGATAAATCAGATGTAACTCAGCTGAAGAAGCTGACAGCTCCGACTGAAAATGGGGATAAGGACAATGTGACAGCTCTCCTGGACCACATCAAGAAGACTAAAAAGACAGAACTCACAGTGGAAAACAGCTCGTCTTATATCGCAGCCTACAAGGCCCTCATCAATCAAGAGACTGAGGCCATTGCCCTCAATAGCTCGTTTGGAGACATGCTGGCTTCTCATGATGCTGACTATGCTTCAAAGATAAAGAAAATCTATACTTATAAAATCACCCGTCAAGTAGAGACAGGCAAGCGCAGGGATGATGCCAATGCAGATGTCTTCAATATCTATGTCAGCGGTATTGACACCTATGGCTCGATTTCATCTGTCTCACGCTCAGATGTCAATATCATCATGACGGTTAATCGCAAGACCAAGAAAGTCCTCTTGACGACAACTCCTCGTGATTCTTATGTGGCGATTGCAGATGGAGGAGGCGGGCAGATGGACAAGCTGACCCATGCTGGGATTTATGGCGTGGATGCTTCTGTCCACACGCTGGAAAATCTTTACGGCATTCGCATTGATTACTATGTTCGTCTGAATTTCTCTTCTTTCCTCAAGCTAGTAGACCTGTTGGGAGGGATTGATGTTGAAAATGACCAAGAATTTACCAGCCGACATGGTAATCATCATTTCCCAGTAGGGAAAGTTCATATGAACTCAGATCAGGCATTAGGCTTTGTTCGCGAGCGCTACTCTCTTCAGGGAGGCGACAATGACCGCGGGAAAAATCAAGAAAAGGTTATCGAAGCAGTCATTAAAAAGCTGACTTCAACCAGTGCTTTGAAGAACTACAACGAGATTATTTCCGGCTTGCAGGACTCTATCCAGACCAATATGGAGCTGCCTGTTCTTATGAATCTGGTCAATACCCAGCTGGAGTCAGGTGGAAGCTATCAGGTTCAGTCACAAGCTATCAGCGGAAACGGTCGTATGGATCTACCATCCTACGCTATGCCAGATTCCAATCTCTACATGATGGAAATCCAGCCAGAAAGCCTTGATAATGCTAAGGCAGCGATTCAGCTGGTAATGGAAGGGAAAACACCATGATTGATATCCATTCTCATATTATCTTTGATGTGGACGATGGCCCTAAGAATTTTGAGGATTCCAAAAAACTGCTGGAAGAAAGCTATCGACAGGGAGTTCGGACTATTATCTCTACTTCTCATCGCAGAAAGGGCATGTTTGAAACGCCTGAACATACCATTAGCTCTAACTTTAAAATGGTAAAAGAACTAGCAGAGCTTGTAGCGCCTGACTTGACGGTTCTCTATGGGGCAGAGATTTACTACACCAGCGATGTGGCGGATAAGTTGGAAAAAGGGATTTTCCCCAGTCTAGCTGGCACACGCTATGTGCTGATTGAGTTTAGCATGGCAACGCCTTATAAAGACATCCATAAAGGTTTGGCTCAGATTCTGCGCTTAGGTCTAACACCGGTCCTTGCTCATATTGAGCGCTATCACTGCCTGGAAAATGATGAAAAGAAGGTGCAGGAACTCATTAATATGGGCTGCTATACTCAGATTAACAGCTCCAGTGTTCTGAAGCCCAAGCTGCTTGGAGACTCGCATAAATTTATGAAAAAACGGACTCAGTTCTTTTTGGAGAAGGACTTGGTCCACTTTGTTGCCAGCGACATGCACAATCTAAGCCAGAGACCGCCCTTTATGAAGGAGGCCTTTGACATCGTCGCTAAGAAATACGGTTCCCGCCGGGCAGAGGCCCTCTTTGGCGGTAACCAAGCATTATTATTGAAAAATGAATTGATTTAGGGGAAAAATGGAAAAACAAGAAAAGCAAATCGTAGAAATCGATATTCTGTCCTTGCTGAGAGCCTTATGGCTGAAAAAGTTCACCATCGTATTGGGAGCTGTGCTCTTTTCTTTGCTGGCTTTTGGCTATAGCGTCTTTATTGCTAAGAAAATGTATCAGAGCACCACACGCATCTATGTGGTTAGCCGTCAGAACGAAACGCAGGCAGCTTTGACTAATCAGGACCTGCAGGCGGGTTCATACCTCGTTAAAGACTTTAAGGAAATCATTCTGTCACAGGCGGTTCTATCACAGGCAATTAGTGAGCTGAAACTGCAAACGTCGCCAAGAGAGCTGACGCGTCACATCACCGTTTCCGTTCCGGCGGATACTCGTATCGTTTCGATTACAGTTAAGGATGACAATCCAGAGGAAGCGGCTCGCATTGCCAATGCCTTTCGTAATATCGCCGCTGAGAAAATCATCGAGGTGACAAAAGTTTCTGATGTGACAACTTTGGAAGAAGCAACAGTCCCAGCAGAGCCTTCTTCACCAAATATTCGGCGTAATGTTATCTTAGGATTTTTAGGGGGCAGCGTCCTGATGTCAATCTTTATCATCGCTGTCGAAATCCTGGATGATCGGGTGAAGAAGCCAGAGGACATTGAAGAAGTCATGGGCTTGACGCTGTTGGGCGTTATCCCAGATATGAACAGAATGTAAGGGAGAGAAAATGGCAACCTTAGAATTAGTTAGGAAAAAAAGGAACCTTGTCAAACTAACCGAGGAATACTACAATGCTCTAAGTACTAATGTACAGCTGAGTGGTGCCAATATCAAAATGGTCGAAATAAGCTCGGTGACGGCAAATGAAGGAAAGTCTACAACCTCAGTGAACCTCGCAGCCGCCTTTGCCAGAGCTGGTCACAAGACCTTGATGATCGATGCGGATATCCGTAACTCAGTCATGTCCGGTGTGTTTAGCAGTCAGAGAAAAGTATCAGGACTGACGGACTATCTGTCAGGACAGGCTGCCCTGCATGAAGTTATCAACGATACAGATCTGGACAACCTTGATGTGATCTTATCTGGTCCAGTATCACCTAATCCGACGGGGCTTTTGCAAAGCAAGCAGTTTGATGCGCTTTTGACTGACTTACGTGTCCGTTATGACTATATCATTGTGGATACTTCACCGATTGGTCTGGTCATTGATGCGGCTATCATCGCTCAGAAATGCGATGCAAGCTTCTTGGTGACACAAGCAGGTCATATCAAACGAAAAGCAGTGATGAAAGCTAAAGAGCAGCTGGAACAAACGGGAACTCCTTTTTTGGGTGTTGTCCTCAATAAATATAACATTGATTTGGAACGCTATGGCGCCTACGGAACTTATGGGGGATACGGCAGCTATGGCAATTATGGGAAATAGGGATTAAAGAGTTTTAGGATAATTGGGAGATTAGGAACATGACAAGAGCGAGAAAAAGAGTCATCTTAATTATTGTTGATATTATTTTGCTCAGTATAAGTCAGGGGATTTCAAAATTCTTCTTAGCAAAATATGTCGGGATAACGGATTTATCTTTTGTCTCTATTTTAATGGGGATTATTGTATTGTATTTGACATTTGCAACACTGTCGAATGTCTTTTCTACCATTACAAGGTATACAGATTACAAAACAATGTTTCGAGTGGGGGGCTCAATTTTGGGAGCTTACTCAATTGTATACATTGCAGAGAAAATTTTTTACGAATCTACAAACAGTAGATATATTGTCCTTTCTATGCTGCTATCTTTTTTGTTGGTTATTGCTTCAAGGCTGACCTGGCGGGAGATTCATGAATTCGTGCAGCACCCTTCAGCCTTACTGGGTAAGAAAGTAGATGGGACGAAGACCCTTGTTGTTGGTTCAGGGGATGGTGCTAGTCTCTTTATCAAGACAGCCCAGCAAAAATCAAAAGATTTGAAGATAGTCGCGATTGTAGATGACGATAAGAATAAGCAAAATACCTATCTTCATGGAGTAAAAGTTGTAGGAACAACTGAGCAGATACCTGAAATTGTAGGGAATTATGAAGTTGAACAAATTGTCATTGCCATTCCTTCGTTGGCTCCGGATGATTACGAACGAATCGTAGAGTACTGCCAACAGACGGAGGTCAAGGTCAATGCCATGCCTAAGTATGAACAGGTAATTACGGGGAAACTATCTGTCAGCAAACTTCAGGAAATTGATATTGCAGATCTGTTGGGACGTAAAGAAGTTAAGCTGGATCAGCAAAGTTTGAAGTCCAATCTTAAATGCAAGACAGTGCTTGTTACGGGGGCCGGTGGCTCTATCGGCTCGGAACTTTGCCGTCAGATTGCTCAATTCTGCCCAGCAAGGCTCCTGCTTCTAGGTCATGGAGAAAATTCAATTTATTTGATTCACAAGGAGCTGTCAAGCCGTTATAAAGATGATATTGAGTTGATTCCAATCATTGCAGATATTCAAGATAGAGAGAGAATTTTCCATATTATGGAAACCTATCGTCCTGATCGAGTGTATCATGCAGCTGCTCACAAGCATGTTCCCTTGATGGAGTACAATCCGACAGAAGCGGTCAAAAACAATATCTATGGCACGCGAAATGTAGCAGAAGCAGCAAAGGCAGCTGGTGTCGCGAAATTTGTCATGATTTCTACAGATAAGGCGGTCAACCCGCCTAATGTTATGGGGGCAACTAAGCGTGTGGCAGAAATGGTCGTGACCAGTTTAAATGAAGAAGGAAAGACTCTTTTCTCAGCTGTTCGCTTTGGGAATGTTTTGGGCAGCCGAGGTAGTGTTGTTCCTTTGTTCAAGGAGCAGATTGCTAAGGGAGGTCCTATCACCGTGACGGACTTTCGAATGACGCGCTATTTCATGACGATACCAGAAGCCAGCCGCTTGGTGATTCAGGCTGGAGCCTTGATGCAAGGGGGAGAGGTTTTTGTCTTGGATATGGGCGAGCCTGTGAAAATTTTGGACTTGGCTAAAAAGATGATCACGCTCAGTGGCCATACTGAAGAGGAGATTCAGATTCAGGAAGCAGGCATTCGACCGGGTGAAAAGCTTTATGAAGAGCTCTTGTCTGCCAAGGAAAAGGTTAATGATCAAGTCTATGAAAAGATTTTTGTAGGGAATGTTCAGTCGCTGCCTAAGATAGAGGTGGATTCCTATGTGGACTCTCTTCTGACTCTTGGTGCAAATGACCTCAAGGATAGCCTGGTAAAGTTTGCACAGCAATAAGTTTTTAGGATAATCATGTATAAATTTTTTAAACGAACATTAGATATAGTCTTGTCATTCATAGGAATGATTGTCTTATCACCGTTTTTTCTGCTTCTAGTACTCGCTATTAAATTGGATTCAAAAGGACCAGTTTTGTTCAAACAGAAGCGGGTCGGTCTGCATAAGAAACACTTCTATATTTTGAAATTCAGAACGATGCGAATTGACACACCTAAGGATACCCCAACTCATTTACTGGAAAATCCTGAGCAATGGATTACAAAGGTGGGGAAATTTCTTAGGAAGACATCTCTGGATGAGTTGCCTCAGATTTGGAATATTTTTGTGGGTGACATGAGTATCATAGGTCCAAGACCGGCTCTTTGGAATCAGTATGATTTGATTGAAGAGCGAGACCGCTATGGAGCAAATGATGTTTTGCCAGGTCTGACGGGATGGGCTCAGATTCACGGGCGAGATGAGTTGCCGATTGCCAAGAAAGCTGAATTGGATGGCTACTATGTCCAGCATTTGTCTTTTGGATTGGATGTCCGCTGTTTCTTTGGCACCATTAAGAGTGTGGCCAAGAGCGAAGGCGTTGTCGAAGGCGGCACGGGAAATATGGAAAAGAAAGATTAAAGGCTGATGAAAAGAATATTAATTACGGGAGAGGGTAGCTATATCGGCCGGAGCTTTAAGAGGTATGTTTCCTCACGGGAGGATGTCCAGGTTGATGAGCTGGATGTCCGCGGAGAAACCTGGAAGGAGAAAGATTTTTCGTCTTTTGATGTAATTTTGCATTTGGCAGCGATTGTCCATATCTCTAACCCATCAAAAGAGATGGAATCAGTATATAATCAAGTCAATACTCAGCTACCGTATGAATTGGCTCAAAAGGCTAAACGCGAAGGTGTCAAACAGTTTATCTTTATGAGCAGCATGAGCGTCTATGGCGAAGTTTTGGGAGATCGGGTTATCACAAAGGATACACAAGAGCGTCCTGATTCTTTTTATGGCAAAAGCAAACTAGCTGCTGAGCAACTTCTGGCGGAATTGGAGAGCGAAGATTTCAAATTGGCAGTTTTACGGCCGCCCATGGTTTATGGTCATCAAGCTAAGGGAAATTATAAGCGATTGTCAGAGTTGGCTCAGAAGCTACCAGTTTTTCCTTTGGTCCAGAATGAACGTAGTATGATTTATATTGACAATCTTTGTGAGTTTATCAGGCTGATTGTTCAGAATCAAGACAGTGGTGTTTTCTATCCTCAAAATCAGGACTATGTCAATACCTCTCAGCTAGTCAAAGAAATAAAACGGACTCATGGCCAGAGAGTGGTCTTGCTGCCTGCATTTAACTGGATTTTAAAAAAATTGTCCCGCTATGTTTCGACTCTAAATAAGCTGTTTTCAGATTTAACTTATGAAAAAGAGATGTCTAGCTATCCTCAGTCTTATCAGGTGGCAGATTTTAGGAGGTCTATTGAGAAGACGGAGAAGGGAAACTAGTTTAGGATGAATGGGGGGATTGTTAGTGAAATTTTCGGTATTGATGTCTGTCTATCAGAAGGAGAATCCGGATTTCTTAAGAAAGAGCCTAAATAGCGTTCTTATAGAGCAGAACCACAAGCCAGATGAGCTTGTCCTGGTAGAGGATGGGCCGCTGACAGAAGAGCTGTATCAGACGATTCAAGATTTCAAGGAAAAATTTCCAGAGATGAAAGTTCTACCTTTAAAGGAAAATGTCGGATTGGGAGAAGCTTTGCATCGGGGAGTTGAGGCTTGTTCTTATGACTGGATTGCTAGAATGGATACAGATGACATTGCGACACCGGACCGTTTCCAGCAGCAAGTGGACTATATTGAGCAGCATCCGCAGTTAGATGTTCTGGGTGGCAATATCATAGAATTTGACACGGAACCAGATCAAATAGTAGCAGAGAAACAAATGCCGCTTTCCCATGAAGAAATTATCAAAAGGTTGCAGCGGAGAAATCCTTTCTGTCACATGACGGTATTTTTCAAGAAATCATCTGTTTTAAAAGCAGGCAATTACAAGCCCCTGCCTTTAGTGGAAGACTATTATCTTTGGGTGAGAATGGCTGCTCAGGGCTGTCGTTTCGCCAATCTTAATCGGGTCTTGGTTTATGCTCGTGTCGGAAACGGCATGCATACAAGAAGAAGCCAGACAGAGCAGATTGCCAGCTGGAAAGTAGTCAATACTTTTTTGCTGTCACATGGTATGTTGAACCGAGGGCAATATTATCAAAATATGTTGATGATTCGTGCTTTTGTGGGAACACCTATTTGGATAAAAGCGTTCATTTATAAGTATCTGCTTAGAAGAAAGTAATGACTTTACAGACAGAGCAGTCTAGCTTAGATAGGGAGAAAGCTAGAAGTTAAGGGGACATAGGATGAAAAGTTTAGGAAGGAGAGAGAAATGATTTCTGTCGTGATGGCGACCTATAATGGGGCGGATTTTATTTTGGAGCAACTAGACTCTATCCGCACTCAAAAGCTGAAGCCTGATCAGGTCATTATCTGTGATGACTGTTCGACAGATCAGACAGTGGTGTTAATCAGGGATTACATCACCAAGCATCAACTGACGGATTGGCAGCTGATTGAAAATCAGGAAAATTTGGGTCATTATCGAACTTTTATAAAATTAGCGAGTTTGGCTGAGCATGATATTGTTTTTTTCGCTGATCAGGATGATAAATGGCTGCCTGATAAAACAGCTGCCTTGCAGAAAGTACTGTTAGAAACAGACGCTGCTATGGTGTATGGCCAGTCTTACTTGATTGATCAAAAAGGTCAGGTCATCAAGGAACCTAAGGTTTCAGGAGAATGTCGAGAAAGAAATCTAGCTTGGCTTCTGAAAAATTGGCCGTCAGGTTATCAGACAGCTTTTAGAAAGTCGGTACTGACTGATATTTTAGAGCAACAGTATACGGATTATCCTGGATTTGACTATCATGATGTTTTATTTGGTATGCTGGCTCCATTGTATGGAAAAGTTGTTTGCTTGGACAATCTTCTAGATCAGCATCGCATTCATCAGGCGAATGTAACCCAGTCTGCGTCGTCGCTCAGTTTTAATAAAACAAGGTTATCTAGGATTAACTATTTACAGAAGGTCATCAGTCGCTATGAGTCCGTGCAAAAAATCGCAGAGGAGCGACAGATTTCTGAGGCGGATCATCGCCAGCTTGCTAGGGCTTTGGCCTTGACCAATCTTAGACTGAAATTATTACAGTCTAGAAATCCATTTTGGGCTTTGGGCCTGATGTTTCAAATAAGGGAGTATCGAACAATAAAAGATTTCATCAGTGATTTAGTATACACCTACTCACTGAATGGAGTTGCTAGGAGATTATTGAAAAAGTTTGGGAGGTAAGAAAAATGAGAGGAACCAGTAAGATTGAATGGGAGTTGGCTTTGGGAGAACGCTTCAGCCCCATGTATCAAAAAATTACGGATGATAAATTAAAGGTTTTACAAAAAGCCTATTTACAAATGTATAAAAAATTTGATGCAGAATGTTGTCGGCATCATATTCATTCCTACATGGTTGCAGGGACCTTGATTGGTTCTTTGCGACATGG
Source organism: Streptococcus sanguinis (assembly GCF_050225395.1). GTDB lineage: Bacteria > Bacillota > Bacilli > Lactobacillales > Streptococcaceae > Streptococcus. The sequence goes on from NZ_CP071431.1 coordinate 145,548, forward strand.
GGGCTATATCCCTTGGGACGATGATATTGACTTGGTGATGTTCCGAGAGGACTACAATCGCCTGCAGGAAATCTTTGCGGACAGCGAGGACTTCGAGCTGATTTCTCCTGCGGATGCGACAGACAGTGTCTTTAAGGTTCTAAAGCTGCAGAGCAAGTCACTGACCTACTATGATGTTTTGGGAGAAGGTTTCAGTAAAAAGAAACATCTTTATCTTGATATGCTGCCAATTGACTTTGTCCCAGAGAATAACATGCTTCGCAAGCTCAAGGGTCTTCTGTTCAGAGCCTTGGATTTGTCACATAACAGCTCGCGCTGCTATACGAAGTTTACTCCGCATCTGACCTATATGGCTAAAGAATCCAAAGAACTCAGACAAAATCTTTGGATCAGAAGACTGATAGGCTTCCCTTCTTTTATCATGGGACCGGCTAATATGTATAAGTTGATGGAAAAACTCATCCAGTCTAATAAGAAGACTTCAAAAATAACAATTGCTTATGGTGTAAAAGGTTATTTGGGAGAGACAATCGACTATGAAAGTTTCTATCCAGCTAAGAAGTATTCCTTCGAAGGCTATGAGTTCGACGGACCTAATGATGCGGACAAGTATCTGACCAATCGCTACGGTGATTACATGACACCGCCTGAAAGAAAAGAACAGACAGAACGTCATGTCAGACTGAGAGATAATTGGGTTGAATTAATAGAAGGAAGATAATGGTTTTTTTACTAATTTTGGGTGGCCTCTTCCTATTGTTTTTGACAATCAAAACAGTAGGAAGAGACTATGCTAACCCGGCTTTTATATACTTGGCAATATGGATGATAGCAAGCATTTTTACTGCATTTTATTCATCCAAATGGGGAGAGGGACTTTCTCTGATAACGGTCACTGTTATCTTTGTTGGGAATGCCATTTTTTTAATGGGAGTCCTCTTGTCATCGAATTTGTTTGCTGAGAGAAAGTTGGACGCCAAACCTAGTCAAATAAAGGTGAGTAATTTTTTCATTATTTTAGTTCTCTTGTTTTTGGCTTATGCGGTCAGGTTTATTTATTCCGATTTGCTTTACTTGGCAGCGCAGAGCAAGCAGGTACCTGGAGGATTGTTTAAAACCATTGAATTGGCTCGGCATATGACTACAAATTATGATTTCTCTCTTAGTCGTCTTAGCCTCAATTTGTTGCGGGTTAACTTTTCCTTAGGAATTGTTTTCTTCTACTTTTTCTGCGAGTCTATTTTTTCAGGAAAAGATGGCATTTTTTACAAGGGCAAGTTACTGCTGGTTAGTCTGATTTCTTTAGGTATTTCTCTCTTGTCTACTGGACGTACGGAGTTGCTGGGCTTGGTTGCAGGCTATGCTATTGTGTATATGTTATTTTTCTCGAAGTATTATTCGTGGAAAGACAGCAGGTATGGTGTGAAGCTTTTTCGCTCTTTGCTGATAATTGGCTTTGTATTCCTTGTCTTATTCATGGCGGTTGGAACCTTTGTTCTCAATCGAGTGGATAGTCAGGCAGAGTTTGGAATTTTGGATAATTTGGTTAAATATATGGGTTCTCCCATCCAGGCTTTAGACTACTATCTGAAAAATCCTACTCTTTATAGCGATAATCAAGTCTTTGGAGAAAATACTCTTATTGCTATCTATGGAACTTTGAAATCCCTTGGTCTGTCTAGCCATGAGCTGACACCTTTCTTGCCTGTTGTTCATTTTAACGACGATAAAACCAATGTTTACACCATTTATTACTACTTTATCAAGGATTTTGGCTATTTCTCAGTCCCTATCTTTCAGCTTTTATATGGCTTCTTTTACGGAAGTTTCTACTATTCTATCAAAAAACGCTATTTCACCCCGCTAAAGGTTATTGTTTTCGCTTTATTTGCGTATCCTTTGGTCATTTCATTCTTTCAGGAAACGTTGCTGTCATTGCTGACAACCCATATTAATCGGATTATTTATGCTTTTGTGATTTATATGGCAGCTGATTTACTGAGTAGAGTACGATTTACAACGAGAGGAAGGAAAGTATCGGTATGACGACATCAGCTCTGATATTCGCAGGCGGCACAGGCAGCCGCATGAATACCAAGACCTTACCCAAGCAGTTTTTAGAGTTGCACGGTAAGCCTATTATTATTCATACGATTGAGCATTTTGAAGACCATCCGGCAGTATCGGACATTGTGGTTGTCTGTGTAGACGGCTGGCTGGATTATTGCAGAGATTTATTAGCTCGATTCAATATTAAAAAAGTCAGTCAAGTGGTTCCTGGTGGAAAGACTGGACAAATGTCTATTTTTAATGGTCTATCTGTCTTACGGGAAAAGTACAAGAACGATGACGACTATGTGTTGATTCATGATGGTGTTCGCCCCTTGATTGACGGGGGAATCATTTCTAAAAATATTGAGGCGGCCAAAAAGTATGGGGCAGCTATTACGGTTAAGCCGGTTATCGAAACGGTTATTCAGGTCGATGAGGCGGATGTTATTAATCAGGTTATTGAGCGTTCCACTTGTCAGACAGCTGTCGCCCCTCAAACCTTCGCGCTTTCGAAGATTCACTCCCTGCATTTAAAAGCTCAGGCAGAGAATCAGTTTGATATGACGGATTCTGCGACACTGGCTCGTTATTTTGGACTCCCTCTGCATACAGTTATGGGGGGCAGCGAAAATATTAAAATTACGACTCCATCTGATTTTTATATTTTTAGAGCGATTTACGAAGCGCGTGAAAATGCACAAATTTTTGGTTGATATGGGAAATAATACAATTTTACAAAAGGATATGGAAGACCTAGCTACTGTCAGTCCTATTCTCATAGAACTGAGCAATGTTACAGTCTTGGTAACCGGAGCAACCGGACTTATAGGCAGGCACTGTATTTCCGCTTTGATGGCTTTAAATGATTTGTACGATGCCAACATCAGAGTAGTGGCCTTGGCGCGAAATCAGAAAAAAGCGGAAGATCTATTTCAAGATTTTTTACATAGTGAGAATCTGCAGCTAGTGTATGCTGACTTGCTGTCAGATTGGCAGATAGAGGAGGATTTGGATTATATTATCCATGGAGCCAGTGCGACGGACTCCTCTTTTTTCGTTGAGCATCCTGTGGAGACAATTGATCTAGCCGTAAATGGAACGAAAAAACTGCTGGAGATGGCTAAAAATAAGCAGGTTCGCAGTATGGTCTATCTCTCTTCTCTGGAAGTCTATGGGACGACAAATCCTGATGCTTCCAGCATTAGCGAGAAAGATTACGGTTATTTGGATCCAACCAGTGTCCGTAGCAGTTATTCGGAAAGCAAGCGCATGGCAGAGTCCTTGTGTGTAGGCTATTGTCATCAGTATCAGGTGCCTGTTAGAATGGCTCGTTTGTCACAAACTTTTGGCCCAGGTGTGAGCTATGAAGACAACAGAGTTTTTGCACAGTTTGCGCGTGCCGTTCTTGAAAAGAGAGATATTGTTCTCCGGACTAAAGGGGAAACTGTTCGGAACTATTGCTATACCAAAGATGCTATTGAAGCCATTTTTTACATTCTGCTGAAAGGCCAAGCAGGTCAAGCTTATAATGTCGCCAATAAAGAGACGGCTATTTCCATTCGTGAGATGGCGGAAATGGTTATTGAGCTAAGTGGTAGCAATGAAACGAAGTTAGTTTTTGATTTGGCAGAGGATGTGGAAAAGCTAGGCTATAATCCGACAGTCAAGATTCGTCTCAATACGGACAAGCTTGAGAGTTTGGGCTGGCAAGCTCATACTGATTTAGAAACCATGTTTTTACGTTTGATTGAGAGCATGGCAGCAGATAGGAAGGAATAGGAGGGCAAATTTGTCTGGTGGATTTAAAAAAATAATAGCTAATTTTTCCTATGTTGTCTTGTCCAATTTGCTGACAGTAATAGTTTCTTCTCTGGTTGTCTTGATTTTGCCTAAGATTATGGGTGTAGAGGAGTATGGCTACTGGCAACTCTATATTTTCTATTTATCCTATGCCGGTTTTGTTCATCTGGGCTGGGTGGACGGGATCTACCTGCGCTACGGTGGTTTGGAGTATGATGATCTGGATAAAGAAAAGTTTTTCTCTCAGTTTCTCATGCTTTTGATCTATCTGACAGGGATTGGAATTTTATTTTTCTTAGGAACTTCTGCCTTTATTAGAGATGAGAGCAGTCGGTTTGTTTTTATACTTTTGGTTTATACTATGTTGGTCACCAATCTGCGCTTTCTCTTTGTGTACGTTTTGCAGATGACTAATCGACTAAAGGAGAGTTCCTATGTTGTCAGTGGGGACCGACTCCTCTATTTACTGCTTTTACTGGTCTTTATTTTCGTGGGTTTTCGAGACTTCAAGATTATGGTCTATGCAGATTTGATTGGTAGAGTTGTTTCTCTTTTTTATGCCATGTATCTATGCCGAGATATGGCCCTGCGACCTCTCAATCAGTTTAAGCTTGATATACGGGAAACGGTTAGCAATATTGCTGTCGGTATCAATCTCATGCTATCAAATGTAGCCAGTATGCTCATTATCGGTACGGTTCGAATGGGGATTCAAAAGGTATGGAACATTGCTACATTTGGGAAAGTATCCTTGACCTTGAGCATTTCCAATCTGCTGATGACCTTTATCAACGCTATCGGTTTGGTCATCTTTCCGATTTTGAAACGGACGGACGAAAGCAAATTACCTAAGATTTACAATCAATTGCGGAATGTCCTTATGGTTCTTATGTTTGGTGTGCTTTTGCTGTATTATCCCCTGAAAATAGCTTTGGACAGCTGGCTGCCGGCTTACAGAGAGTCCTTGATATTTATGGCTCTAGTCTTTCCTATGTCTGTCTACGAGGGCAAGATGGCTCTGCTTATCAATACCTACTTAAAAGCCTTACGAATGGAGAGGCAGATTTTTAAAGTAAATGTAATTGCTATGCTCTTAAGCTTTGCTACTACCTTGATTTTTGCAGTTTTTCTGCGCAATCTGAATGCTACAGTTCTGTCTATCGTGCTGTTGCTGGCGACTAGGAGTATACTGGCAGAGCTAATCTTAGCCAAGAGGATGCAGATTGAGGTCGTCAAAGATATCTGGGTTGAGTTGCTAATGACACTTGTATTTATTGCTTCGAATTGGTTTTTATCAGTTTATCTAGCTGCTGCAGCCTACGGATTTGTCTATCTGACCTATACCATTTACAAATACCAAAGTTTGAAAGGTCTGCTCCAGCAATTGCGGGCTCGTTGATGCTTGAGAAATTATAAATAGTTTAACAATCTAAATGCTAAGCCCTGTCTGGGCTTTTTAGGTTTGTAATGTAGCGTTAGCATACAAAGCTACTTATAAAGTTACTCTGGCTACAATCAGTTTGCTGAAATATATATTATATATATTATATATAGTGGAAATGAAAGACAATTTTTCCAGTAACTTATTGCAGATTATGGTATTTTTTAAGAATAACTAGAAATTAGCTAAAATAATTCCTTTCTTTATGCCACTAAATATAAATGATTTTGCAAGTTATTTTATCATGAAGAGATTTCAAAAGACATCTGGAGAGCAGAGCTATAGGGTAGCAAATTAGGCTAGTTTTTGGTATTTTAAGTAAGTGCAGAATTTGGTGGTCAACTTTGGGAAGAGAAATACCTGTTAGTTGCAATAGTAAAATTAAAGAGAACGTGAGGATCAGCAAGAAGAGGTGTCCTATGAAAAAAATTTTAGTAACAGGTGGAGCGGGGTATATAGGCAGTCACACAGTGGTTGAACTAGTTGCAGCGGGCTATGAAGCCATTATCGTGGATAACTTTTCGAATAGCTCTCCAGAAGTGCTAGAGCGCTTAGAAACTATCACTGGTGTGAACATCCTGTTTTACAAGGGTTCGATTTCTGATAAAGATCTGATGAACCAGATTTTCGAAGACAATCACATTGATGCAGTCATTCATTTAGCGGCCTATAAATCAGTAGAAGAATCGGTGCGGGAACCACTTAAATATTACGAAAATAATGTCAGTGCTGGCATCTCTCTTCTCGAAGTTATGAAGGAGCAAAAGGTAGAACATATCATCTTTAGCTCCAGTGCCACGGTCTATGGAATGAATCATGGTTCATCCTTGACAGGAGATTTATCTACTTCAGCGACTAATCCCTACGGCCATACTAAGCTGATGATGGAGCAGATTTTGACGGATCTTGCTCTTGCATATTCAGATTGGTCTGTGACTAATCTTCGTTACTTCAATCCAATTGGTGCTCACGAGTCTGGTATGATTGGTGAGGCACCAAATGGAATTCCTCATAACCTCATGCCTTATATTACCCAGGTTGCAGTCGGTAAATTGCAAGAGCTTAGCGTTTTCGGAAACGATTATGATACGCATGATGGTACAGGGGTGCGGGATTATATTCATGTAGTCGATTTAGCCAAGGGCCATGTTTTGGCTTTGAAACATAATTTAGAAAATAAGGGGGTTGCTGTTTTCAATCTTGGCACAGGAATTGGTTATAGTGTACTGGATATGGTTAAAGTCTTTGAAAATGTCAATGGTGTGAAAATTCCTTATACTATCAAGGAGAGACGGCCTGGAGATGTGGCGACTTGCTATGCCGATGCAAGTAAAGCGAATGACATTTTGGGCTGGAAAGCCGAGAAAACTCTCCAAGATATGATGCGCGATTCTTGGAGATGGCAAAGCTCAAATCCTAATGGCTATGAAAGCTAATGTAGAATATCAGTCAGGTGAATAAAACTCTTCTGTAATAGTGCAGTATATAAGAGCTGTCTTCTCCCTCAGATACAAAACTTTTTAAAGAATGTCATCAATTGATATGTTTTTTAATGGGCATGTAATCTGGTCTTGATGAGCTGTAATAATAAACATGCTATAATGTCTGCATGAAGACTGAAAACACAACTTTGCACGCTTTTAAGGCCCTAGCTTGCTTTAGTATTGTTTCCTTACACTTTCTGCTGCCGGGGCAATTTGGCGTTTTTTATCAAATTGTGGCCCGCTTCGCAGTTCCTTTTTTCATGATGCTGTCGGGCTATTTTTCTTTTAATATTTCCAGAGATAAGGTCAAGTATCGTCTCAAGCAGATGCTCCTTTTGACAGCTGCCAGTCTCCTGTTTTACATGATTGTGCATTTTGTCAACCTAGTGCTGACCAGAGAACTAACAGAAAAGATGGCAGCTATAAACCTGTCTGATTTTGCGGACTTTTTCCTCTTTAACAGTCCCAGGGACTTGATTGGCTCGGCTGCTACACCGACTTGGTATTTGCTGGCTATTTCCTATATCTACACGCTTTATCTGGTTTTTTATAAGCATTTTCACCGCTTAACTAGCTTTGGTGTGTCCTTATTCTTGTTGGTCCTGGCCTTTTGTATTGAGTTCAATACAGATAGCGAATTTTACTATCGCAACTTCCTGTTTATGGGTCTTCCCTTTTTCATTCTAGGGATGCAGTTTGCCAAGCATCGGGATCGGATTTTAGCCTACGACTTGTCGTCTGTCAGGAAATGGGCGATTGGTTTGGGAATAGCAGGCTTGATTCTGCTTGAGTATTGTTTCATGGGTACGGAGTATGACCTCTATCCTAGTACCCTTTTGTCTTCCAGTGCAATTTTCTTCTACGCGGTCAGAAATGGGACCAATATTGATATTCCGATTTTGAATAATATTGCCAAAAAGTACGCCACCATGATTTATATCATCCATCCTTTTATTATCTTCATTTTCAGGTCGATAATGCCTCGGAATACTATTTATAGTTTTGGCTTTTTTATCATTTTCTTACTGTCTTATTTGCTGAGCATAGCTTTTCAGAAAGCCATCAGGCCCAGACTTATCAGTGCACTTCCGGCTCAGTGATGTAAGCTGTCATAGCTTATCCTCGCTTTGACTCCGAACTAAAAGCAACAGAGAATACTGTTGCTTTTCTTGGTCTATCTTGGGTTCAGACTGCTCAATACTTTTTCAAAACTGTCAGAGCGAGCTTCGACGGTTATTTTTTCTAGCGTAAAAGGGTGGGTGAAGGTCAGCCGATGGGCGTGGAGCATAAGCCGCCCTTTGGGCTGTGGATGATAAAGGGGATCGCCGACCAGTGGATGTCCGTGGTGACCTAGATGAACACGGATCTGATGGGTGCGGCCAGTCTTGAGTTGGCATTTGACCAAGGCAGCCTGCCCAAATTGCTTGAGACGAGTCACATGGGTCTCTGCATAGAGTCCTTTTCGGGGGTCAACCAGCCGTTTCCTGCGATCATGGCGGTCGCGGCCAATCTTGTCTTTATAGATAAGATTTTTAGCTGGTAACTTGCCTTGGACCAGAGCCCAATATTCGCGGCTGATTTCTCGCTTTTCCAACAGTCGATTGAGGATGGGCAGGACAAAGGGATTTTTGGCAAAGAGGACAGCACCGCTGGTTTCTTTATCCAGCCGGTGAACGACATAGCAGGTCTCACCGACATAGGCGGAAACATGATTAAGCAGGGCTAGCTCTGTTGGCTCATTAGCATGGGTTTTCATACCCTCAGGTTTATTGACGATGATGAGATGTTGGTCCTGATAGAGCTCTTCTACGAGTTCGCCATTTCCAAACAAGATTGTCTTTTGAGGGTAATCCTCTTCATCAAATATCAGGCAGATGTCATCTCCAGGTTTGACTACAGTCTGCCAGTTGATAGCTAGACCGTTGACGGACACATGCTTCTTGGTCCGCAGAAAGTGCCGAATTTTTCGCGGAATGAGAAATTGTTCTTCCAGCAGCTCTTTGACTGTCATGGCAGGCAGTCCATCTGGGATAGTCAGTGTAAATTTCATACATTTATTGTAGCAGAAAGCTAGAACTTTGAAAATAGGCAGTGTCGGATAAGACTTGCTGCAGAGGCTTTTAAACGGCTATTTAATATACCCTTTTTCTTAAAAATAACTAAAAATCAGACGGGAAATAGGGTACTTTCTTGTCTGCACCTAAATAAGGTGATAAAATAAGGTTTATGAAGAATTTAAAAGATTTGTTTGAAAAATTAGTAGATTATTTTACCATACAGAAACCTCAAAAAGAAGCAGCAGAGGAGGTAGAGCTGACAGAAGAGCAGGCTAAGTCTGGTCTCAGCCGTTCGGGCAAGACCAAGAAGAAACCTCTCTCTCAGCACCCTATCCGTCGTTTTTGGCGCAGGTTTCATCTGACCAAGATATTCCTGATTCTCGGCTTGACCTTTGGTCTGGTGGTCGGTGGCTATCTCTTTTATGTGGCTAAGACGACCAATGTCAAGGATTTGCAGAATGCCCTCAAAGCTACCACGCTCATCTTTGACAAGGATGGTAATGAAGCGGGAAGCCTGTCTGGTCAGAAAGGAACTTATGTTGAGCTGACCGAGATTAGTCAAGACCTGCAGAATGCTGTCATCGCGACAGAGGACCGGACTTTCTATGAGAATGGCGGGATTAACTACAGTCGTTTTATCCTAGCTATCCTGACAGCTGGTCGCTCGGGTGGGGGGTCTACCATCACCCAGCAGTTGGCCAAGAATGCCTATCTGTCTCAGGACCAGACCATCGAGCGGAAGGCCAAGGAATTTTTCCTGGCTCTGGAAATCAATAAGAAATACAGCAAGCAGGAAATCCTGACCATGTACCTCAATAACTCTTACTTTGGGAATGGGGTCTGGGGTGTGGAGGATGCCTCTAAGAAATATTTCGGAGTTTCGGCCAGTCAGCTTAGTCTGGACCAGTCAGCTGTTCTGGCCGGTATGCTCAAGGGACCTGAGATTTACAATCCGCTGTACTCAGTTGAAAATGCGACCAATCGCCGCAATACAGTGCTGCAAAATATGGTTGCTGCAGGCTTTATTGATCAGGGGACAGCCGATCAGGCTGCCGCTGTAGGAATCGGTGGCCAGCTGGTTGATGCTTATGCCGGTAAGTCAGAAGACTATCGATATCCATCCTATTTCGATGCGGTCATCAATGAAGCTGTCAATGACTACGGCTTGACTGAAGAAGAGATTGTTAATAATGGCTATCGCATTTATACTGAATTGGATCAGAACTACCAAGCTAGCATGCAGGTTATTTACAGCAATGTCTCTCTCTTTCCTGTAGCAGAAGATGGCACTATGGCTGAATCGGGCAGTGTTGCCTTGGATCCAAAAACTGGCGGTGTGCGGGCATTAGTTGGCCGAGTCAATAGTGCAGAAGGCTCGACTTTCAGAAGCTTTAACTATGCAACTCAGTCCTCTCGTAGCCCCGGCTCTACTATCAAGCCTTTGGTTGCTTACAGTCCAGCCGTTGCTGCTGGTTGGCCGACAGATAAGGAGCTGGATAATACCAGAACCACCTTTGGCGACTATACCATCAACAATTACGGCAATATCCAAAGCTCCCCTAAAGTTCCAATGTATCAAGCCTTGGCAGAATCTCTGAACATTCCGGCTGTTTCAACTGTAGACGAGTTAGGCATTAACAAAGCCTTTGAGTACGGGAAAAAGTTTGGTCTGAATATGGACAAGGTTGATAAGACTTTGGGCGTAGCGCTAGGAAGCGGAGTTACAACCAATCCAATGCAGATGGCGCAGGCCTACTCAGTCTTTGCCAATGGCGGTGTGATGAATGATGCCCATCTCATTACAAAAATTGAAAATGCCAGCGGTCAAGTTGTCAAGACCCATCGTCAAACCTCTACTCGGGTTCTTAATAGCTCGACTACTGACAAGATGAACAGCATGATGCTGGGGACTTTCTCGAACGGTACAGGTATCTATGCGGCTCCGTATGGTTATACAATGGCTGGTAAGACCGGTACGACTGAAACGGACTTTAACCCAGATTTATCTGGTGACCAATGGGTTATTGGTTATACTCCGGATGTGGTTATCAGCCAGTGGCTAGGCTTTCCAAAAACTGATGAGGCCCACTATCTAACTGGGACCAGTGCGAATGAAGCCTCGGCGGTTTTCCGAAATGTTGCCAATAGCATCCTGCCATATACAGAAGGAACTTCCTTTGAAGGGCAGAAGAATGCCTATGCTGCCAACGGCATTGCCCCTGTGGACACCTATGGTACCGAAGAAACGGGAACTACAACTGAAAACAAAGACTTCCTGCAGGACGTTCAGGACCGAGCTCAAAATCTGGTGGATGAAGCCAAGAAAGCCATTGATGACACTGGTATTCCTGAGAAAGCGAAAAACCTCTGGGATACTGTTACCAGCTGGTTTCAATAGGATTTAAAAGAGCTGAACGGCTTGTCAAAAGTATAGAATCCTGCTATAATAAGAAAGATGGAGGCGTTATGGCATTAAAAAAAGCGAGTCTAGCGTGTACAGTCTGTGGTTCTAGGAACTACTCGGTTAAGCTCAGTAGCACTCCAAAACCAACGCGTTTAGAAGTTAATAAATTTTGTAAGCATTGCAGTAAATACACCCTGCATAAAGAAACTAGATAGGAGATTGTTGTGAAATTCTTTAAAGATGTTTTTAAACTATTGAAAGATACAACTTGGCCTACCCGAAAAGAAAGATGGACAGATTTTATTTCTGTCATGGAATACACTGCATTCTTTGTAGTAATCATCTATATCTTTGACAAAGTAGTGGCAAGCGGTCTATTCCAGATTCTGAATATTTTCTCTTAACAACTGAAGTAGAAATAGAGAAGAATCTTGCGGCAGCCATATCATTCAAAGTCCCACCTATTGTGAGTAGGTGGGATTTTTGGCGTATGTCCTTATTTACGCGCCGACAATTTCAAAAAAATCAAATCTATCTATAATTCATCGTTTGAAATAAAAATTTCTCATACTAGACAACACCGATTCAAGAATTTTTGGGCAGAATTAAAAGGCTTTGATTTGTCAGGAAAATAGTTATTAAATTCCTTTGCATTTGGGGAAATTATGGTATAATAGGGCTAGAAAGAAGCAGAAGCCCGCAGGCTTTTTTATTTAGGAAAGGATGAACTCATGGACAGTTTTGACAAAGGTTGGTTTGTACTGCAGACCTATTCAGGCTATGAAAACAAGGTAAAAGAAAATCTTTTGCAGCGCGCTCAGACTTATAATATGCTGGAAAATATCTTGCGCGTGGAAATCCCTACTCAGACCGTGCAAGTAGAGAAAAATGGCAAGACCAAGGAAATCGAAGAAAATCGCTTCCCTGGTTATGTTTTGGTGGAAATGGTCATGACAGATGAAGCTTGGTTTGTCGTGCGGAATACTCCGAATGTAACAGGATTTGTCGGTTCACACGGAAACCGCTCTAAACCAACGCCGCTCTTGGAAGAAGAGATTCGCAACATTCTCATCTCCATGGGCCAAACAGTGCAGGAGTTTGACTTGGACGTTAAGGTTGGGGATACTGTTCGTATCATCGATGGTGCCTTCACTGACTATACAGGTAAGATTACGGAGATTGATAATAACAAGGTCAAGATGATTATTTCCATGTTTGGTAATGACACCGTGGCCGAAGTTAATCTTAGCCAAATTGCAGAGCTTTAATTGACGAAGTCGCTATCCTCGTCAAAAATAAAATCCAAGACTTAAAAAGGTCTTGGATTTTTGTGTTTTTGGAGCCAATTGTAAGATTACTTATCCTTAATGACGGAGTCAATAATATCTTTGGTTTGTTTCATTTGATAGGTAGACATTACCCCAACGATTTGATTATTCTGAGTAGAGAAATTAATAGAGTTCTATAAAATCTAAAGTTTAAAATAGCAAATTTACATTTTACGGTTCAACAATCTGATAGACTTTATCTTGATCGAACATGACGCTGTAATCTTTGCCATCTTGACCTTTCCATCCAAAAACAGTTGAGTGGCCAAAGACTGCGATTGTTTCTGGGCGTCCATGTTTAGCAACGACCTCCTGCGCGGACATCCCAGGTTGCACATCCTTGAGATTGTTGATTTTCTTAGGATTAGGTAGGCTGGCTGTCTTGGTAGTTACTGCTCCCTGGTCACTAAAACTTATCAAGATGCTGTAATCAGTTCCTCGCCAAAAGCCGCCACTTCCCATATCTGAGTCAGCGGGTCCCATTTTGCTGACAACCTCATCTTTGGTGCTGGGAGTAGGACCAGCAGATCCTATAAGGGACTCAACTTTTATGGTTTTAAATTCAGCCCATTTTGGAATTTCAGGGATATCCCCAAGAGCTTCCAGAGCCTCTCCCTGATCAATTAGGCTGATTTGAGCATTAGGGTCCTTGCGAGTATTAGAGCTAGAAGAAGTAGAGTAGTCTTCATCATCTTCACTAGAAGAGGAACTTTTTTTGCTAGATTCCTTTGTTGAGGTTGAACTTTTCGAAGCTTTGAGGGAGCTAGGCGTCTTTTTTCTTTGCTGTGTCTGCTTGGCAGGCATGCAGGCTGAGAGAGCTAGCAGAGAGAGAAGGCTGAGGGCATAGAAGCTGACTTTTTTCATAATCAATCTTTTTTCCTTTCGCTGATGATGAATGATGTTTTTATAATATTATATCAGCAAAATTTGCTAGAAACAATAGGAAATGCAATAAAAAAGCCCTTTGAGGGACTTCTAGAAATATATTTACGAAGGCGGTAGACGGATTTGAACCGACGATCAAGCTTTTGCAGAGCCGTGCCTTACCACTTGGCTATACCGCCGCGACTCTTATTATTCTATCGTAAATACTTGCTTTCGTCAAGAGTCTTTCATAGTCAAAGCAGAAAATATTAGATGTTCCTATTCTGAACAATTTGGAGAATAAATGTTCTGCTGAGAAGTGGGAATAGTGGCTAGCGGAAGAAAATCTGGTAAATGCCTTGTCAAAGAGCTGCGCTTTTGTTATAATAGAGGTTGCCGTGTAAATGGCAAAATACTCATTTTAGATGAATTGTGGGACTGTTGCCCTCGGGTGGTTCTGCGAGCTGAAATCTAAAAGAGGAAAAAAACAAAAAGGAGAATTTACTCATGGCAGTAATTTCAATGAAACAACTTCTTGAGGCTGGTGTTCACTTTGGTCACCAAACTCGTCGCTGGAACCCTAAGATGGCTAAGTACATCTTCACTGAGCGTAATGGCATCCACGTAATCGACTTGCAGCAAACTGTAAAGTATGCTGACCAAGCTTACGATTTTATGCGTGATGCTGCTGCTAACGATGCAGTTATCCTCTTCGTTGGTACTAAAAAGCAAGCTGCTGACGCTGTCAAAGAAGAAGCAGAACGTTCAGGTCAATACTTCATCAACCACCGTTGGTTGGGTGGAACTCTTACAAACTGGTCTACTATCCAAAAACGTGTAGCTCGTTTGAAAGAAATCAAACGCATGGAAGAAGACGGAACTTTCGAAGTTCTTCCTAAGAAAGAAGTCGCTCTTCTCAACAAACAACGTGCTCGTCTTGAAAAATTCTTGGGCGGTATCGAAGATATGCCTCGCATCCCAGATGTGATGTACGTAGTTGACCCTCATAAAGAGCAAATCGCTGTTAAGGAAGCTAAGAAATTAGGTATCCCAGTGGTTGCCATGGTTGATACTAACACTGATCCTGATGATATCGATGTTATCATCCCAGCTAACGACGATGCAATCCGTGCGGTTAAATTGATCACTGCGAAAATGGCTGATGCTGTTATCGAAGGCCGTCAAGGTGAAGATAGCGTTGAATCAGTAGAAGCAGAATTGGCTGCAACTGAAACTCAAGCAGATTCTATCGAAGAAATCGTTGAAGTTGTTGAAGGTTCAAACGAATAATCAGTAAACTAACCTAAAGGGGCAGGGCTCAGCCCAGCTCCTTTATTTACATTAAAAAATAGGAGAAGAAAAATGGCAGAAATTACAGCTAAGCTTGTCAAAGAATTGCGTGAAAAATCTGGTGCTGGTGTCATGGACGCTAAAAAAGCACTTGTTGAAACTGATGGTGACATCGAAAAAGCGATTGAATTGCTTCGCGAAAAAGGGATGGCAAAAGCAGCTAAGAAAGCTGACCGTGTTGCTGCTGAAGGTCTGACAGGTGTTTACGTAAACGGTAATGTTGCCGCTGTTGTTGAAGTGAATGCTGAAACTGACTTCGTTGCGAAAAATGCTCAATTCGTTGATTTGGTAAATGCAACTGCGAAAGTAATCGCTGAAGGCAAACCAGCTAACAACGAAGAAGCGCTTGCTTTGACAATGCCTTCAGGTGAAACTCTTGAAGCTGCATACGTATCTGCAACTGCAACTATCGGAGAAAAAATCTCTTTCCGTCGCTTTGCATTGATTGAAAAGACAGATGCTCAACACTTCGGTGCTTACCAACACAATGGTGGCCGTATCGGTGTTATCTCCGTTATCGAAGGTGGAGACGATGCTCTTGCTAAGCAAATCTCTATGCACATCGCTGCGATGAAACCAACTGTTCTTTCATACAAAGAATTGGATGAGCAATTTGTCAAAGATGAATTGGCACAATTGAACCATGTCATCGATCAAGACAACGAAAGCCGTGCAATGGTTGGTAAACCAGCTCTTCCACACTTGAAATACGGTTCTAAAGCTCAATTGACTGATGCAGTTGTTGCTCAAGCTGAAGAAGACATCAAGGCTGAGTTGGCTGCAGAAGGCAAACCAGAAAAGATCTGGGACAAGATCATCCCAGGTAAAATGGACCGCTTCATGCTTGACAACACTAAAGTTGACCAAGCATACACACTTCTTGCACAAGTATACATCATGGATGACAGCAAGACAGTTGAAGCTTACCTTGAATCAGTAAATGCTTCAGTAGTTGAGTTCGCTCGCTTTGAAGTTGGTGAAGGTATCGAGAAAGCTGCTAACGACTTTGAAAACGAAGTAGCTGCAACAATGGCTGCTGCTCTTGGTCAAAACTAATCGTTTTTAGCTTAGAAATAGAACGATAAAAAGGTCTGAGATTTTTTCTCAGACCTTTTTTATAGGTTTTTTAAACATCCAGTTCAGAATGGTGAGTAGCATCATTTAGCTGCTTTTTCTCTTTCTTCCTTATGAGCAATCAAGCCGTTGGTAAAAATCAACACTGCCAAGAGGAAGAGAAGCACTGTCGTTTGGGGGTAAGTCAAGCTAAACTGGTAGACTTTGGTAATAAACAAAAGGGGCAGAGTAACCACCATCATAATCAGAAAGCTATACCATTTGACTCGGTTGCTGACCAGCTCCTGTTCGAAGAGTAAGGGAGCATAAAGACAAGCGATGAGAGCTCCGATAGGAATATCAACGTAATCAGCAGAAAAGATGGTGAAAATACTCAGAGCTGCAAAGAGCCATTTGAGTACATGACGAGAATAGTTGAGCCAATCCATTTTCATTGGATTATCCTCCTTGTTTAGATGATAGTTGGCAGGCAGGAGTTTCTGTCTGTCTTTTCCTTGTGGATTTCCACCTATATTATAACGCTTTAAAAGCAAAAAGCAAGCGGTTACACAAGTCTATCGAAGCTTTTTCACTAGTTTGAATTGTCAGACCTTTCAGTCATCCCTTTTTCTTTCAAAATAAAGACTTTTCCGGTATAATATTAGTCAAAGATAGTCAATGTTAGAGAAGCAAGGAAAAAAGAAATTTATTCTGAAATTCTCAACTGGAAAGGAAAGTCATGGGTGCAAAAAACACATCGGACAGTATTGAAGCATATATCAAGTCGATTCTGGCTCAGGCAGGGATGGTTGAACTGAAACGCAGTGAACTGGCTGATGTTTTTCAGGTGGTTCCCAGTCAGATTAACTATGTGATTAAGACTCGTTTTACGGAAAGTCGGGGCTATATCGTCGAGAGTAAGCGTGGTGGCGGCGGCTATATTCGGATTGGAAAGATTGAATTTTCCGACCAGCATCAGATGCTTTGTGGCCTATGCGACAGTGTGGGAGAACGTGTCAGCCAGCAGGTTTTTACAGATGTTATTCAGCTTCTTTTTGACGAGAAGATTATGACTGAACGTGAGGGCAATCTAATCTTATCAACAGCAACGGACTCGATTTTGGGTGATGGAGCTGCGGTGATTCGTGCCCGGATATTAAAAAAGATTTTACAACAACTAGACAGAAAAGGAATGGAATCATAAATGAAATACTCAAAAGCCTTAATAGAAAGCTTGGAAGCAGCTCAGCTCTTGGCCGGCCATTTTACGACAGATTATCTGGAATCATGGCATCTGTTGATTGCTCTGGCTAATAATCCCTACAGCGTTGCTGGTTCAGTCCTCAATGAGTTTCCTGTGGAAGTTGATGGATTTGAAGAAGCGGCTTTTCAGATTACTGGTCAGGCTTATCAGAAAGACGGTCACTTTGAGCTGCTGCCTTTTTCTTATCGCTTAGAGGAGTTGTTTGAGGAGGCGGGGCAGATTGCAGAAGCTGTTCGGGCTAAGCATATAGGTACTGAGCATGTGCTGCTGGCCATGCTATTTGACCGAGGGACCTTAGCCTCTCGTATCCTGGAATTTACCGGCTTTAGCTACGAGGATAAGGAGCAGGGGCCGAAAATCAGTGATTTGCGAAAGGTCTTGGAGCAGCGAGCTGGCTGGGTCAAGGAAGATATTAAGGCTATTCGCAGTCTGAATAAGGGGGTAATGGCTGCCAAGCAGACCATGGCTAATATGATGGGGATGCCGGCTTCTACTAGCGGAGGCCTAGAAGACTACACCCGTGATCTGACGGAGCTGGCTAGAGATGGCCGATTGGAGCCCGTCATTGGCCGTGATCAGGAAATTTCACGGATAGTTCGGATTCTCAGTCGCAAGACTAAAAACAATCCAGTCTTGGTTGGAGACGCTGGGGTTGGTAAGACGGCTCTGGCCTTAGGATTGGCCCAGCGTGTAGCAGCTGGTCAGGTTCCTGCTGAACTTGCCAAGATGCGGGTTTTGGAGCTGGACTTGATGAATGTGGTTGCTGGCACTCGCTTTCGCGGAGATTTCGAGGAGCGGATGAACAACATTATCAATGACATTGAAGAAGATGGTCATGTCATTCTCTTCATCGACGAGCTGCATACCATCATGGGCTCTGGTAGCGGTATTGACTCGACCTTGGATGCGGCTAATATCCTGAAACCGGCTCTGGCTCGCGGAACATTGCGGACAGTTGGTGCTACGACGCAGGAAGAGTACCAGAAACATATTGAAAAAGACGCTGCTCTTTCTAGGCGTTTTGCCAAGGTCAGCATAGAAGAGCCTAATGTAGCTGATAGCATTGCTATTTTACAAGGTCTGAGAAAGAGCTATGAGGACCATCACAAGGTACAGATTAGTGATCAGGCTATCGAGACAGCGGTGAAATATGCCCATCGCTATCTGACTAGCAAGCACCTGCCGGACTCTGCCATTGATCTTTTGGACGAGGCCAGTGCGACAGTCCAGAACAGAGGACCGCAGAATTACGAGCAGTCGGATTTGACTCCAGTGGATCAAGCCTTGATGGCAGCGGACTTTAAAAAGGTTTCACAACTGCTTGAGCAAGAGCAGAAACCCAAGCTCTATAAACTGAAAGTGGAAGAAGACGATGTTTTGGCTACTCTGAGTGCTTTGTCTGGTATTCCAGTGCAGAAGCTGACTCAGACAGATGCGAAGAAATACCTCAACTTGGAAACAGAACTGCATAAACGCGTGATTGGACAGGACGAGGCGATTTCAGCTATCAGCCGAGCTATCCGACGCAACCAGTCTGGTATCCGCAGCAGCAAGCGGCCGATTGGCTCCTTTATGTTCCTCGGTCCGACAGGAGTCGGGAAGACAGAGCTAGCCAAGGCCTTGGCCGAAAGTCTCTTTGATGACGAATCTGCACTCATCCGCTTTGATATGAGTGAGTACATGGAGAAATTCGCAGCTAGCCGCCTCAACGGAGCCCCTCCAGGCTATGTAGGCTATGAAGAAGGAGGCGAACTGACTGAGAAGGTACGCAACAGACCTTATTCTGTCCTGCTTTTCGATGAGGTGGAAAAGGCGCATCCGGATATTTTCAATGTTCTCCTGCAGGTCTTGGATGACGGTCAGCTGACTGACAGCAAGGGCCGCAAGGTGGACTTCTCCAATACGATTATTATCATGACCAGCAATCTGGGAGCAACCAGTTTGCGGGATGATAAGACGGTAGGTTTTGGGGCTCGGGATATCCGCTTGGACCACGCCAATATGGAAAAACGGATGCTGGAAGAACTCAAGAAAGCTTATCGACCTGAGTTTATCAACCGTATTGACGAGAAGGTAGTCTTCCACAGTTTATCTGCAGAAGATATGCAGGAAGTGGTCAAGGTTATGGTCAAACCGCTCATTGCCAGTCTCGCCGAGAAGGGAATTGAGCTGAAGTTTCAGGCTAGTGCACTTAAGCTGCTGGCTCAGGAAGGCTACGATGTGGAAATGGGAGCACGGCCATTGCGCCGCACTCTGCAGACTCAGGTGGAGGACAAGCTGTCTGAGCTCCTCTTGACAGGAGACTTGACGACGGGTCAAACTCTTAAGGTCGGGGTCAAAGCTGGTCAACTCAAGTTCGAAGTGGCCTAGAAAGCGAACCTTGCAATGGGAAATTGTGTGCTCGCGGTTAATCCCTGATAGCAATTATACCGAACAGTTATTTCATCATTCAATGAAATTGGGAATTGAAGGATTGGAGGCTGATATGTCGTTTTTTAAAGATTTATTTGCAGGCAAGCGAGCCAGAGTGAAAAAACCAGAAGAGCGCAAAGCGGCTAGTATCCAGCGCTTGAAAAAGGAGGGGATTCCTTACCTTGAGCATTTGCCGGTCATCGAAAGTGCTGAGCAGGTACGGCCGCGCTCGCTAGAAGAAATTGCGCGTCGGGCTATTACCAGCCTCTTGATTATTCAGGCGGCCTTGGATATCGAAAATAATAATTATAATGAGGAGAGCCGCCAGTGGCTGCAGGATAAACTGCAGCAATACGGGGTGCAGGAAGAGCTGACGCCCAAAGAAAGGGCAGTCTTGGAAAATCGTGCCGCCCCGGCAGCTATCATCAATATGGTTTGGAAATACGAGGCCTATTGGTCCCTGATTTGGTACTTAGGTCTAGTAGATACTTTGCCGTTTCCAGATAAAATTTGTGATTGTGATGCTGCTATTGACGCAGTCGCTAGTGCGGTTGACTTTCAGGAATTTCTAGGTAAATGTCAACCGCGCAGCCTAGAAGAGTTACTGGATGAGGATGATTTGATTTATCGTTATCATTGGGCCTGTGTTGATGCTCGGATTCATGACCAGCCAGCACCGGCAGGCCTTGATGAAAGTGTTGTTCTGGAGAGGCGGTCTGGCCTTGACTGGCTGCTGGGGCTGAATACGGCCCAAGACTGGGATGCTGTTGAGCTGCATACCTAGTCCAACTTCTCTTGATTCACTCAATTAGAAAAGGAGGTACCTTTGTCCGCTCGTAAAATGGCTAAAATTGCCATCCTATCGGCTTTATGTGTGGCCTTTCGCTATGCATTTTCCTTTTTGCCCAATGTGCAGCCTATTTCAGCTATCTTTTTCCTGATAGTTATCTTTGAGAATTTGCAGACTTCACTCCTAGTGATGGCTGTGACGATGTTTACATCAGCATTTCTTTTGGGAATGAGTCCGATTGTCCTCTTTCAGTTGCTGTCCTTTGGACTGATTCTTTGCCTTTGGCGACTGCTCTATCCTCGCTTAAATCTAGTGGGACAGGGAATAGCAGCAGCTCTCCTATCCTTTGGCTATGGCATTGCCATCGATACACTGACAGCCTTGCTTTACAACTATCACTGGTGGTCTTATGCGATTATCAACGCTTTGACCTTCAATATAGCGCACGGACTGTCGACCTTGTTTTTTTACCCACTCTTGTACCCTATTTTAAGGAGGCTCTATAATGAAAAAAATCTTTAGTTTGCTCACACTTGCTTTTGCCCTTCTCCTTGTTGGTTGCGGCAGCAGTCAGACCAATACTGACAAGAGCTCTAGCTCTGCTGATTCTTCTGTCAAAAAGGAACTGAAAATTAGCATCAGTATTGCACCAGAAGGTCAGGAGAAGAGCGAGAAAACGGTGGCTGTTGCAGAAGGAAAGACAGCTATGGATGCTTTGAAGAAGGCCTATAAGGTCGAAGAAAAAGATGGTTTTATCACTTCTATTGACGGTCATGCTCAGGATGAAGCAAAGGGTCTCTACTGGATGTTTAAGGTCAACGGAGAAATGGCTCCTAAGGCAGCCAATCAAATCACTGTCAAGGATGGAGACAAGCTGGAATTCTACCAAGAAGTCTATCAGCAATAAATCTTTTGTAAAAAGAATCTGATGCTCAAGGCATTAGGTTCTTTTTTTGTGCATTAGATACAGTTTTAAAGTGTCTTAAAATATTTTTATAAAATTTTATAAAAAACTATTGACAAAAAGAAAATATAGTTTATAATAAAAACATAGAAAGAACAAAATATAAAAAACAATAAAAAGGATAGAGCTATGAAAGAAAAAATTGCAATCGTATTTGGAACCTTTGCTCCCTTGCATCAGGGGCATATCGATTTGATTCAGAAAGCTAAGCGTTCTTACGACAAGGTACGCGTGGTGGTTTCTGGTTATCAGGGAGACCGTGGGCAGGAAGTGGGTCTGTCTCTGCAGAAGCGATTCCGCTATACGCGGGAGACTTTTGCTGATGATGAGCTGACCCAGGTTTATAAGCTAGATGAAACTTCTTTTCCTCGTTACCCTATGGGTTGGGACAAGTGGTTGCCAGGTTTATTGGAGTTGGTGGGCTATGATGCAGAACGCGAGGAGTTGATTTTCTTTGTCGGAGAATCAGACTATCAAGCGGAGCTGGTAAAGCGTGGTTTTGAAACCTGTTTGGAAGAGCGCCAGTTTGGTATCTCAGCTACGATGATTCGGGAAAATCCTAGTCGTTACTGGAAATATATCGCCCAACCTTTCCGTCGTCACTTTACTAAGAAAGTGCTGATTATGGGAAGCGCCAGCAATGGGAAAACAACCTTGGCTAAGGATTTGGCTCGTTACTATGATGCTCCAGTTAGTCTAGAATATGCTCGAGAATACCAGATTCAAAATAACGTGCGAGACGATGAGCTGACTCCTAAAGACTACTATTATCTGCTCTTAGGACAATATGCTCAGACTTCCCGCTTGATTGACAGCAGCGCCAACCGTGGTCTGGTCGTGGCTGATACAAATTCTCTGGTAACCAAGGCTTACTATGATTACTATCTGAAAGAAAGTCCGGTTCAGGATGAAGAGACAGATACCTTTGACAATCTCTTTGCAAGCATTTTGTCTAAGGAAAAATGGGATTTGATTCTCTTTGCTGAGCCGGTTGGGGCCTATGTCAACGATGGCTTTCGCGATATGAGTATGGCAGACGAGGCTATACGCAGTGATTTTTCCAGCTATCTGAAAAAGCTGAAAGAGCAGTGCTTGGCTCATATTCCGACTGTCTATCTGGCTGGCAGTTATTTGGACAATTATCAGGCGGCCAAAGAAGCGATCGACATGATTTATCAAGCGGATTAAAAAAGAAAGTGGTAAAATAGAATGGTAGTAAAAAAACAAAAACTCTCTCTTGCAGCTCTCTCCGCAGGACTAAAACAAAAATCTCAAACCTTTGTTCAGAATTTCCGCAATGTCTGTGCGGCAGCTAAAAAACAAGGTTTTAGCGGCATAGCGAAATTGTTCTGGCAGGATTTATTTGGCGGGCGCAGCTTGGCTCAATGGCTCTACTTGATTGCTCTTTCCAGTCTGCCTTTCATTCTGGAGTTCACCAGTGGTCAGGAGCAGCATGACTGGCTGGGTCTCTTTGCTTCCTGGACTGGCATCGTCTGCGTTATTCTAGTAGCCGAGGGGCGGGCCAGCAATTACCTATTTGGAGCGGTTAATTCGGCAATTTACCTCCTATTGTCTTTTCAGGCTAGCTTTTATGGAGAAGTGCTGACTACGGTCTACTTCTTTATCATGCAGCCAATCGGCCTTTATACTTGGCTGTCCAACCGGGTCAATGAGCAAGATAAGGAAGAGCCTTCTCATTTTGAAGCTAAGAAGCTAGACTGGCGTGGCTGGCTTAAATATTTGGCCTTGACTGCCTTGATTTGGATTGGTATGGGCTTTGCCTATAAGAGCATTCACAGTCACCGGCCTTTCCGTGATAGTGTGACAGATGCGACCAATGGTATCGGTCAGCTTCTTATGACTGGTCTCTATCGCGAGCAATGGCTTTTCTGGATTGCGACCAATCTCTTCAGTATCTATCTCTGGTGGGGTAGCAATCTCCATATCCAGGCCATGTACTGGGTCTATACCCTCAATAGTATCGTCGGATGGTATCAGTGGACCAAGGCGGTGAAGAAAGCTTAGACCAAAGCTTGAGATTTTTGATAGAAAAAGATAGCTTAGGAAAGGACGAAAAATTCATGACCAAACAGGATATCCCATCGGGAATGTCGGAAAAAGAGTACTACGAAACCATGGCGGATGAGTCCGCCTTTTTGGCATGGTACAAGATACAGGATTTACCCAAGTACGAGACACCCAGCGTAACAGCAGATATGGTGGCTTACTGTTTTGTGGATGGTCAGGTGAAACTCTTGGTCATCAAGCGTAAGGCTCATCCTTATCAGAATAAATATGCCCTAGTCGGAGGTTTTGTGGACAAGCATGAGGATGCCTATCAAGCCTGTATTCGGGAAGTAAAGGAAGAGGTGGGGCTGGAGATACCGCTGGAAAAGGTGGAACAGCTGATGACGGTTTCTACTCCAGGACGTGATCCGCGCGGTTGGGTCATCACCATTGCCCATCTGGTCTATCTGCCGGCCATAGCAGTAGACCAAGCGCAAGCTGGGGATGATGCCAAGGAAGTCACCTTTCTTGATGTTGACTTTAAGACTAGTAGTTTTAAAGATGGTGAACGGCTCCTGACAGCAGAGGACTTTGCCTTTGACCACTACCAAATCCTGTTGGAATCTATCAAGCGGATTCAGGGACGACTGGACTGGAATCCAACTTTTCTCCATCTGCTGGAATCACCGTTTACTGTCTATGAAGGGACTGAGCTGGTCAACCTCATCTCACCTAGACGCCCTATCGTTAGCAATAATTTTTTAGTAAAATTTGGAGAATACTTGGAGGAGGCTGGCGTTAAGCGCGTGCCAAAGAAGAAGCCGAGAAAAGTGTATCAGCTTAAGGTAGAAAAATCAGACTAAAAGAAAGTTGATTATATATTTCTCTTGCAGGACAAATTTGTCCTGTTTTTTCATTTTTAATTACGAATAGATAAGTAGGAGCGTGTTTCTCATGAAAAAAGAAGCAGATTGAAAAACAGAATTTCGCTTGAGTAAAAAATTTTTTGAAAAATATTATATAAATGATTGACATAGTAAATCTACAGTGTTACAATAATGTTACAAAAAGATTTCCAAATATTACAAGGAGACAAAAGATGAAAATACGTACTTATACAAAAATGATGGCAGCTGCAGTTCTGGCTTCTAGTTTGCTTTTAGGGGCATGTGGTAAGAAAGAAGAAAGTACAACAAGTGCTAGTTCTAGCAAGACTGTTCAGACTTCCTCTAGCTCAAAAGCCGCGTCATCCAGCAAGGCCAGCACTTTTCCTAAGGCTAGCAATAGCGCTTCTTCAGAAGGAGCAGTTGGCCAGCCTGGACAAGCCGAAATTCCTGCTAATCAGCAACAGTCTACTGTCGAAGCTCCTCAAGCCCAACAAACGCAGCCGCAGCAAGCTTCAGGTCGAAAAAATACTCAGTCTCAACCGGTTCAACCAGCCCAATCGCCAGAAAGCAATCGCCAGCTTCAAAATAAGCAGGCAGCCAGCAATGCTCGCTATAAAGGTGTCTTGACTATGGTGGATGGGGATTTCTCAGCTGCTACTGGTACTTGGAAGGATACCAATGGAAATACTGTGACTGTATCAGGTAATGGTCAATTCACAGTCCAGTCTGCAGATGGAAAGACTGATAATTATTCCATTGCTTCCTACTCTTATACACTGGATGATGGAAAATACAATGCGCAGTTAAGTGGCCAAGGCAATGCCAATCTGCAGATTACAACAGGAGCGGATGGTTCAGTAACAAGCGTTGTGGTGACCCAACCCTAAACAGAACAAAAAAGGAAGTCCAATGGGCTTCCTTTCGTTTTTATTTTTGAATTTGTAAGAGTTCTTCAATTTCAGCCAGACTTTCAGCTTGTGAAATAGCACCGCGGAGCTTGGCTGCTCCAGCAGTACCGCGCAGATAGTGCGGAGCTAGGCCCCGGAATTCGCGGATGGCTACATATTCTCCTTTGAGATTCACCAAGCGAGAAAGGTGATCGTGAGCGATTTTCATCTTGTCCTCGAAGCTGAGGTCTGGAAGAATTTCGCCGGTTTCAAAGTAGTGGTTGATTTGGTTAAAGAGGTAGGGATTTCCCATAGCAGCCCGTCCTACCATGACGGCATCTGCTCCGACTTCTTCAATCCGCTGTTTTGCGTCTTGGACGCTGCGAATATCTCCGTTAGCGATGAAAGGAATCTTGGTCAGAGCTTGGGCTACATCGTGCAAGGTCTCAAGGTCAGCATGACCAGTATACATTTGCTCACGGGTCCGCCCGTGCATAGCCAGGGCTGAGACGCCAGCGGCTTCAGCTGCTAGAGCATTTTCTACAGCTAGTGAGCTGTCAGACCAGCCAGTCCGCATCTTGACTGTCAGAGGAATATCTAGAACGGACTGGACCTTGTTGATGATTTTATAGATTTTCTCAGGATCCTTGAGCCATTTGGCTCCAGCTTCGTTTTTGACAATTTTATTGACCGGGCAGCCCATATTGATATCGACAATATCAGTTTTAGTGTTTTCTTGGATAAAGTCCGCTGCGCGGGCTAAACTGTCTTCGTCGCTGCCGAAAAGCTGGATAGAAACAGGATTTTCTCCCTCATCAATATGGAGCATGTGGAGGGTTTTTTCGTTGTTATACTGGATGCCTTTGTCAGAGACCATTTCCATGACGACCAAGCCTGCTCCTAGCTCTTTGGCAATGGTCCGAAAAGCAGAGTTGGTTACGCCGGCCATAGGCGCCAGAACTGTGCGGTTGGGAATTTCAACATTCCCAATCATAAAAGGGGTATTAAGATTTGTCACGAATCAGTTCCTCCAGGTCATTTTGGTCAAAGTGATAGGCTGTCTGGCAGAATTGGCAGATAATTTCAGCCCCTTGGTCTTGGTCACGCATCTCTTCTAAGTCAGCCTTTGGCAGAGTAGCCAAGGCATTCATGAAGCGCTCTTTGCTACAGTCGCACTGGAAGCGGATTTCCTCTTCAGACAGGCGTTTGTATGGCTCATCACCATAGATGGCAGCCAGCAGAGCTTCGATATGGTCATCGGACTCCAGCAGTTTTGAGATAGCAGGCATTTCTTGGATTCGCTTCTCAAAGCGGGCGATTTCAGCTTCCTTGGCACCAGGCAGAACTTGTACCAAGAAACCGCCAGCAACCTTAACTTTATCATTCTCATCCAAGAGAACATTGAGGCCAACTGCGGAAGGTGTTTGCTGGCTTTCGGTCAGGTAGAAGGCTAGGTCTTCGCCGATTTCTCCAGAGATGAGAGGAGTCATGGAGTTATACGGGTTGCCCGTACCATAGTCCGTGATGACGAGGAATTCTCCTTGCCCGACAAAAGGACCAACCAGAACTTCGCCGGTGGCAGTCTTTTTGATATCTACACCGGGATTTTGCACATAGCCTTTGACATTGCCCTCGGTATCTGCCACTGTGATAATCGCGCCTAGTGAGCTGGTCCCGAGAATCTTGACGGTAATCTTGGTCTGGCCTTTTTCATTTGCAGCTAAAATTTGACTGGCAATCAGTGTGCGGCCAAGTGCAACGGTAGAGCTTGCTTGAGTTTGATGTTTTTCTTGAGCGATCCGAACCGTCTCTGTGCTATCCAGCACATAAGCTCGGAAAGAACCATTTTCTGAGATAGTTTTGATAATTTTGTCCATACCTCTTATTTTAACACAAAATAGAAAAACAAGCGCATGACTGTGCTTGTTTTTTGGGGTTAGGAAGAATTTTAAGATCAAAAATAGTATAATAAAATAAAAAACAAAGGAGGCTATTATGAATCAATCTTTAAAAGCGGCAGTCTATGGTTTGGCGGTAGCTGATGCATTAGGAGTTCCGTATGAATTTTTAACCCGAGGCAGTTTTAAAGCGGTTGAGATGGTGGGCTATGGCAGCCATCAGCAACCAGCTGGTACTTGGTCAGATGATACCAGCCTTGTTTTGGCGACCTGTGATTCTATCAGGGAAAAAGGTAAGATTGACCCTGCCGATATGCAGCAGCGGTTTAAAAATTGGCTCTTCGAGGGAGCATACACACCAGCTGGTTTGACTTTCGATGTAGGAAATGCGACTCGCGAAGCATTGACAAGGGGACACGGTCTATCTGATGAATATTCCAATGGAAATGGTTCTTTGATGCGGATTCTGCCCCTAGCCTTTACGGCAGCTAGTCCGTCTGATATTGAAGCTGTTTCCAGTATTACACATGCCCATGCGACTTCCGTAGAGGCCTGCCAGCTTTATGTGAATATTGCTCGTAGGCTCTTAAAAGGCCAGCAACTAGAGGAAATACTATCAGGCTTAGAGACTAGTACGACCTATGCTCGTTTGCAAACTTTAGCAGAGTTAGCAGAAGACGACATTCGCTCTAGTGGCTATGTGGTGGATACCTTGGAAGCAGCACTGTGGTGTCTGCTGACTAGCACTTCTTATCCGGAAACCGTCCTGAAAGCTGTTAATCTAGGCGATGACACTGATACAGTAGCAGCAGTTGCTGGCGGTCTGGCTGGTATCATCTATGGTTTGGAAGGGATTCCTGACAACTGGTTAGCCCAGCTGCGCAATAAAGAACTACTGGAAAGCTGCTTGTTTTAAAGGGATAATCGGAAGACAGGACTGTATTGATCATTTAAAAAGTAAAACATTAAAAGAGCCACCTAGGCTCTTTTACTTATTCTGTAGTTAATTCTTTCTGGGCTTCCTTGCCTTGGTCCAATAGGGCTTGGATAATCTTTTGATCACGCAATTTGACAGAGTTATTGATGGTCTCTGCAGACTGGATAACAGTAGCTTCTAGCAGAGCGCGTTTTTCCCGTCCTTTATCAATGGCTTCGATGATGCCTTGGTTTTGTGCGACGAGGCTTTCTGCCAGCTTAGTGACAGACTCAACAGCGATAGTAGGGCTTTGAGAAATCCGCTCCAGCTGAGGAATGACTTCCTTGCTCGTTTCGGCGAGCATTTGAAGGGCAGCATTATTCGCATTAGAGATGGCGTCAGCTACCTGACCGGACTTCATCGATTGCTGGAGGATCCCTAACTGGGCGATAGACAGTTTCATAGTTGGAATGGTATTTCGACGGAGCATTCCTAGCTTCTGGCGCATATCAGAGGAAACCTTGACCAGATTACGCATTTGAGGCGTTGTCGCCCAAGCCACATAGAGACGGCTGACATATTCAGTGTGTTGCTGCTCTAGGGTATTGACCACCTCTGTCATTCGAGCTAATTCTTGCGATTTAACTTGATAGTCAACGGTTGTCATATCTAGCTGAGCAACTTCAGCCTGCAGCTTGAGCGCTCGATTGCCAGATTCTTGCTGAGCAGCTTCGATAAAGGAAATAACTCCAACTAGGTTTTCAATCGATTTGGTATTGTCCTCAATCAGCATTTCAGCAGAAACAATATTGCGAGCCAGAACATCCTCTTGCTTGACGACGGTTGCAGCCATGCCGTCCATTTTCTGCTCAATATTTTGTGAGTCAAAATAGAATTCTTGAAGAGTGTTTTTGCTCTGTTTGAAGAGTTTTTCCAAGAAATTAGGCTTTTTGTCCAGTTCCGCTACTTGAGCATCCTTGTATTTTGCGACAAAGCCATTGAGTTCTTTGTTGGTATTTTTTAAAAGCTCATCTACCTGGGGAATTTGTAATTTTTTCTGCTCGGCTAAGATACGATTGACAGTGCCGTTGACCTCTTCTACAGCAGATTGGCCAAAGTCCAGCAAGGCATTTTGGTCCGATACGAAATTATCCACCAGCTGCGGAGCTTTAGCTGTAATCGCATTCTGTTGCTCAGGGGTCAGCTTTTCCAGAAAAGTTAGCTGGCCATTTTCTTGAGTCGTATTGGCTTCGATGATTTCTGTTGTTTTGTCGCTTTTGCTGATGGCATTGTTAGCAATTTTATCAATATCAAAATTAAATTCTTGGCTCATAGTTTCTCCTTTGGTTTATATAGCTTAAAGACCAGTTTCTGTTTGTTTTTCCTTGTCTAAGATGCGCAGACTAATGTCAAAGTCCCTCAAATCAGCTTCATTTAACTGGCGCAGTGCTTCGTCTAGGTCCAAGTCAAACTGCTCGATAGCTGCTTTGGCCTTGGCTAGCCGCTCTTCTGCATTGTAAAAATCTTTGGGAGAAGCTTTGATTTTGAGGTAGCCTTCTAAAATATCTTCGTAGTGCTCCATCTGGGACTGATGAATGGCAGTCAGTTCTTCCTTATTATTGCTTTCGGATTGAGAGATTTTTTGAAGAATGGCCTCATGGTCAATCTGAATATTGCGAACCGTAGCGACCAATTCTGGGGATAGCTCTTCTAGACTAGTTTTCTTAGGCTGCGCTTCTTTTCGTTTTTTCTCTCGTTCAATCTTTTTCAGTTGTTCATCGATTTCATCGGTGACAGTACGAATTTTGGTCTGGATTCGCTGGTAGACCGAAGTAGGAATTTCTCCTCGTAGGTCGTTAGCAGCATTTTTGATATAGGTTAGCTGGGGAAGAATTTCTAGAGCTAAATTCTGATAGCTTTCTTGGTCACCATCTTCTTGGTAGCCTTCCAATTCTTTAATACGGCGGTCAGCATGGCCAATCTCTGATTTCAAATCTTCAATCCGGCCAATGCTGGCTTGTTTAGCTTCAATCCGAACTTTTTTCTGGCTTTGGTGGCGATAGATTCCGTAGCCAATAGCCCCCAGAATAGCTATGGGAATTAGATAGCTGGCTACAGCTCCAGAACCAAATACAAATACAAGTATCCAAATCCAGCTAAACCATTCTGGTTGCTGGTTGGAATCATCATTTCTCCTCGACATGGACGTTTCTCTTTCTTCTCAATGTGATATCTCTATTTTAACATAAAAGCTGATTTTTGAAGGATAAAGATTAAAATGATTTTATATATTGAGACCATTTTTTATATTTGCTTAATTCAGAAAGGCATTTTATTCCTATCAATGAAGCATGCGTTGTTTCCAGAACGAAAATTTCTTCGATTCTCTCAAGTATTCAAACAAAAATCGCAAGATAACTCCCGCGATTTTCGTCTTATCAGTCCATTTCTGGGAAAAGTTTGGCCAATATTTTAGGGGTGATGCTTTGTCCCGGCCCCTCAGCACAATAGGTGTGCATATACATAGAGGGGTTGAAGTTGAGCTCGATGCAGGTGCAGTTGGGATTTTCCTTTATGGAAATAGCAGAGCTGTCAGGGATGATTAGGTCAACGCCACAAGCCCAGGCTCCCATAGCCTTTGCCATGTCAGCAGCGAGTTCCTTATAAGACGTGTGCATGCTGTCTGTGACATCGATCGAGTCTCCGCCAGTAGAAATGTTGGAATTGCGCCGCAAGTCAACCTTGACTCCAGCAGGAAGGATATCATCTGGTCCATAGCCTTGTTGGTCCAGCATAAGGAGTTCAATGTCGCCCAGTTCAATGATTTCAAGTGGTGAACGATGATCTCGGCCCCGCAGCGGATTGTCATTTTTGATGGCAATCAATTCTCTCACGGTATGCTGACCGTCTCCGACGACATTGGCCGCCACGCGCAAGAGGACTGCCTGGCACTGACCGTCTAAGACAAAGAAGCGGTATTCCGTTCCAGCGATGAATTCCTCCACCAAGACGGCGGCGTCTTCTGAAAAAGCAATCTCCAAAGCCTTGCCATAAGCTTCCAGACTAGCCGGTTCTTGGAAGATAGAGATGCCCAGTCCGAAGTTGGTCGATTTTGGTTTGACGACAATTTGTCGGTCCTTAATCAAAGGGTAATAGGCCAGTCCATCCTCTAGGGAAGAAAATTCTGCTCCAGCTGGAACGGGAAAGTCAGCTTCTGCCAAAATCTTTTTGGTGACTGTTTTATTGGCCATAGCCAGAGGAATGACATAGTTATCCTTGGAGGTCATGTTGCCGTTCTTGACATACTCCACATGGTGACCATGCCAAAGTTTGAGAAATTGGTCATTTTCATCTAAGATGTCTACATTCAGCCCCTTTTGAATAGCATCAAAGAGCAGCATCTGGGTGGACAGTTCCATATTTTCGTAGCCTTTAAGAGCATAAGGAGCAGTCCAAGCATAGCGGTGATATTCCTCTGCTTTTTCTAGTCCAAAGGCCATTAAGGAATCCTGCTGGATATGAGGTAGGAGCTGGCCAGATAGGGTTAGCTGAGGATTTAGTAGTACCTCTTTAAGCTGATCAAGCAAGTTTTGGTAGTATGTCGGCAGTTCAAAATGCTGGATGAGCTCTTCCATGGCTTGGAGCGGTGCTGAGCTGTCTGCCTCATCTGGCAGGGCAGTTAGCGGGTGGCTACAAGCAATCTTTTGGTTTAAGTCGTGGGCAGCTTTTAATACTGCATCAACATTTTCTACATCATCTAGCCAGAGCAGGCTCAGTAAAAAGAGATGGACAGTATCTAAGGTTTCCTGGCTAATGCCTAAATGGTCAAAAGGATTGAGGTCAAAGCAGCGGAATTCCAGATAGGTGATACCCTGCTCCAGATAGGCGTGATTGTGCTTCTGTCCTCGGAAGCGAACGGCTGAGTAAAATTCTTTTTCAGCGCTGAGCTCGCCTGACTGAACGTAGTTTTCAATATCAGTTATATATTGTTCCAAAGAAGCGTAGGATACCTGAATATTCTCGTCATTGACATAGCCATAGTCGCTGTTACGAAAAGAGCGGATAGGCTGGGAAATTTCCTGACTGTAGAAACCGGCTTCTGCCCAAGGGGCAGCCCCGTAGAGATAGGTTAAAATCCAGCGGAAACGCAGAAAGTTTCGAGCCAGCTTGAGATAGAGGTCATTTTTAAAGTCCTTGAGTGAATGGTAGGAGCTGACTTGAAAGAGAGAAGTGACCAGATCTTTTCCTAGCTCCATGTTGTAGTGGATGCCAGAGATGGCCTGTAGTTTTTTGCCATATTTTTTCGCTAAACCCTCTCGGTAGTGGCGTTCGTAGTCGTTTTCCAAACGGGCGATGACAATCTCTTCTTCAGTCAGCTGCGGTGGCATGGACAGGGGCCACAGGCGTTCACTCTGGTCAATCGAGCGGCCAGCCACATCGCTGATAGCTCCCAGCAAGCGTCGTGCTTCCTTAGTCGAGTGAGCGATAGGTGTAATTAGTTCCAGTTGTTGCTCGCTGAAATCTGTTTGGATGGTCGGGTGGAAATTGCGGGAACCAAGCTGACTCGGATGGGCAGTTTGAGCTAAGTGCCCGTCAGCTGTCACTCGCAGATTTTCCCTCTCCAGACCAAAGGTCGCTTGGAGAATAGGGCTTGATGTATCCAGTTTCTGCAGTAATTGATTAATCGTCATCGTTTCACCGTCCTATGGTAGTAATTTTAGTCTATTACAAACGGAAAAAGAAAACAAATTTTCGCTACGATTTTACAAAAATTCCGAACTTTTATTTTTAATAAACTAACAACTTTCAGAAAAAACAGATTTTTTGAAAATTTAATTCATTTTCAAAAGGAAAAAAGCAAATCAAGAATGGATCCTACCTTGAAAAATTGTTAAATTTTTCATATAATGAGGTATAAAACATAATCGCAGGTGAGATTCCTGCCTGCTTTTCAAGAAAGGACGAGCTGCTTCAGCTCAGACAAAATTATGACATCAGTAGTTGTTGTAGGAACCCAGTGGGGAGATGAAGGAAAAGGGAAGATTACAGACTTCCTTTCAGCCAATGCCGAAGTGATTGCCCGCTATCAGGGTGGTGACAATGCCGGCCATACCATCGTGATTGATGGCAAGAAGTACAAGCTGCACCTGATTCCGTCAGGGATTTTCTTCCCAGAAAAAATCTCTGTCATTGGGAATGGAATGGTGGTCAATCCCAAATCTCTGGTCAAAGAATTGAACTATCTGCATGAAGAGGGTGTGACGACGGATAACCTTCGTATCTCTGATCGAGCGCATGTCATCCTGCCATATCATATCGAGCTGGATCGCCTGCAGGAAGATGCAAAAGGTGATAATAAAATCGGGACGACAATCAAGGGAATTGGCCCTGCCTATATGGACAAGGCTGCTCGTGTCGGTATCCGCATCGCTGACCTTTTGGATAAAGATATTTTCAGAGAACGCTTGGAGCGGAATTTAGCTGAGAAAAACCGCCTCTTTGAGAAATTATACGATAGTACAGCAATCAGCTTTGATGATATTTTTGAAGAATACTATGAATATGGTCAGCAAATCAAGCAGTATGTGACCGATACCTCTGTTATCCTCAACGATGCGCTGGACCAAGGCAAGCGAGTGCTCTTTGAAGGGGCTCAAGGGGTTATGTTGGATATTGACCAAGGGACTTATCCATTTGTAACTTCTTCTAATCCAGTTGCAGGGGGAGTCAC
Organism: Streptococcus sanguinis; assembly: GCF_050225395.1. GTDB lineage: Bacteria > Bacillota > Bacilli > Lactobacillales > Streptococcaceae > Streptococcus. Next base: position 179,137 of record NZ_CP071431.1, read on the forward strand.
CATCGGTTCCGGTGTTGGTCCGAGTAAGATTGACAAGGTAGTCGGTGTCTGCAAGGCCTACACCAGTCGGGTCGGAGATGGACCATTCCCAACAGAGCTTTTCGATGAAGTAGGTGACCGCATTCGTGATATCGGCCACGAATATGGGACTACCACTGGCCGTCCGCGTCGGGTAGGCTGGTTTGACTCGGTTGTCATGCGCCATAGCCGCCGTGTGTCAGGGATTACCAATCTTTCGCTTAATTCCATAGATGTATTGAGCGGTCTGGATACAGTCAAGATCTGTGTAGCCTATGACTTGGATGGACAGCGAATTGACCATTACCCAGCTAGTCTGGAACAGCTCAAGCGCTGCAAGCCGATTTACGAAGAGCTGCCAGGCTGGTCAGAGGACATCACCGGTGTTCGCAGTCTGGAAGACTTGCCAGAAAATGCCCGCAACTATGTTCGCCGGGTGAGTGAGTTGGTTGGTGTTCGTATTTCTACCTTCTCAGTCGGTCCTGGCCGCGAGCAGACCAACATCTTGGAAAGCGTCTGGTCAAATTTATAAAAAAGTCAGCACAAGAAAATTGCTTCTTGTGCTTTTTTGTAGGAAAATTTAATATTAAGACTCATTTAAGATATATATTTTATACTAACAGCATAAACAAAGACCTCCTAACTTTGTTTAAAAATCCTAAACTTTTTTCATAATAATCTCCTGAAAGTCACCCCAGTGGTGGCTTTTACTTTTTCTGAGAAGTGCAGCGGGCTTGTGGTATAATGGGATAGACGACTATAGATTTAGAAAGACAATGATGAATTATACGATTGAAGAAAAAGAAGCATTCATGCGGGAAGCTTTAAAGGAGGCGGAGATTGCCCTAGCTCATGATGAAATTCCTATCGGCTGTGTTTTGGTTAAAGAAGGTAAGATTATCGGTCGCGGTCACAATGCACGTGAGGAGCTGCAACGGGCTGTTATGCATGCGGAAATTATGGCTATCGAAGAGGCGAATCGGCATGAAAATAGCTGGCGCTTGCTGGATACAACGCTTTTTGTGACTATTGAGCCCTGTGTCATGTGCAGCGGAGCGATTGGTCTAGCGCGCATACCCCATGTTGTCTATGGAGCAGCAAATCAGAAGTTTGGTGCAGCTGGCAGCCTTTATGATATTTTGACAGATGAGCGCCTGAATCATCGAGTAGAGGTGGAGACAGGTGTTCTCCAAGAAGAATGCGCTCAAATCATGCAGGAATTTTTCAGACAGAGAAGGAAAAAATAAAATTAGCCAAAATCAAAAGTTTGTGTTATACTAATTAGTGGAGCAACAGTTTTGCGTGAAGCGGGTCAGGGGAGGAATCCAGCAGCCCTAAGCGAAGTAAGCTGTGTGCTCTTTTTCTATGCCTCTTAACGAATCAAGTCCGAAGGAGGCAGATGAGTTTAGAAGTATTGATGCAGTTCAATTTACATGTTGGTTTTTTAAATTTTTAGTAGAACTTTATAAAGAATTTACTCGCAAGAAATGGCAATAGCTAACCTCGTTTTTATAAGATATATGCAAACGATTGCTCTCAGTCATGTCCTAGGATTATCTTATTTAGTAAAATAGTATGGAATAAAAAATGTAAACGTTTTAAAATAGTAAAAGCACTTGCTTATTTTTTCTTAAAGCGTTATCATAAGAGAAAAGAACAATTGGAGGACAAACATGACACATATTAAATTTGACTACTCAAAGGTACTAGATAAGTTTGTAGCACCACATGAAATAGATTATATGCAGCCTCAAGTGACTGCAGCGGATTCTGCTCTGCGAAATGGAACAGGTCCTGGGGCAGAAATGACTGGCTGGTTGAACTTACCTGAAGAATACGACAAAGATGAATTTGCTCGTATTCAAAAGGCTGCTGCTAAAATCCAATCTGATAGTGAAGTATTGATCGTAATCGGTATTGGTGGTTCCTATTTAGGTGCTCGTGCAGCTATCGATTTCTTGAATAATTCATTTGTAAACTTGCAAAGCAAGGAAGAACGTAAGGCACCTCAGATCCTCTATGCTGGAAACTCTATCTCTTCAAGCTATTTGGCTGATTTGGTGGACTATGTATCAGACAAAGATTTCTCTGTCAATGTTATTTCTAAGTCAGGAACAACAACAGAACCTGCTATCGCTTTCCGTGTATTCAAAGAGCTCTTGGTTAAAAAATATGGTCAAGAAGAAGCTAATAAACGGATTTATGCAACTACAGACCGGGTCAAAGGAGCAGTTAAGGTTGAAGCGGATGCTAATGGCTGGGACACTTTTGTAGTGCCTGATAGCGTGGGTGGTCGTTTTACAGTACTGACAGCAGTAGGGCTTTTGCCAATCGCAGCAGCGGGTGCTGATATCAGCAAGTTGATGGAAGGAGCAAATGCAGCACGTGAGACTTATGCTTCTGACAAGTTGGCTGAAAATGAAGCTTATCAATATGCAGTTGTACGCAACATCTTATACCGTAAAGGTTATCTAACAGAAGTTCTAGCTAACTACGAACCATCTCTGCAGTACTTTTCAGAGTGGTGGAAGCAGCTGGCAGGTGAATCAGAAGGTAAAGACCAAAAAGGTATCTACCCAACTTCTGCTAACTTTTCAACAGACTTGCACTCTCTTGGACAATTTATTCAAGAAGGTACTCGTATCCTCTTTGAAACAGTTATTCGTGTAGATAAGCCACGCAAAAATGTGCTGATTCCTGAATTAGCAGAAGACTTGGACGGCCTAGGCTATCTGCAAGGAAAAGATGTTGATTTTGTTAATAAGAAAGCAACGGATGGAGTTCTACTAGCACATACAGACGGTGGAGTACCGAATATGTTTGTGACTTTGCCTGAGCAAGATGAGTTTACGTTGGGATATACCATTTACTTCTTTGAATTGGCTATTGCTCTTTCTGGTTACTTGAATGGAATCAATCCGTTTGACCAGCCAGGAGTTGAAGCTTATAAGAAAAACATGTTTGCTCTTCTTGGGAAACCAGGTTTTGAAGAGCTTGGTGCAGAACTGAATGCACGTCTTTGATTCTCATATATTTTGAGTTCATTCAGAATAAAAAAATCCACAAGTTAATTTCTTGTGGATTTTTTAGTATAATCCTCTTAATTAGTTTATTATTTTTTTGAACAGTTCAAAAAAGACTGTCTTAATTATTTTATGAAAGCGCTGTATAATTGCCTTGTAAATAAAATTTGAGAGGTATCAAAATGAATGATTGGTTAAACATAAAAGGCAAAACAGTTCTTGTAACAGGCGCTTCATCTGGTATTGGCAAGGCAATCGTTGAAGAATTGCTGGAATTAGGTGTTAATGTAGCGAATTTTGACCTTAGTGACAATGATTTACGTCATCCGAATCTATTGTTTGTAAAAGTTGATGTAACTTCTCGTTCTGAAGTAGAAGCAGGTGTTGCTAAAATTGTTGAAAAATTTGGCAATATTGATGCTGTGGTTAATAATGCAGGGATTAACATTCCTAGATTATTAATTGATGCTGAAAATCCTAAAGGTCCTTATGAACTAGATGATGAGACATTCGAAAAAGTAACGATGATTAACCAAAAGGGCTTGTATTTGGTTAGTCAGACTGTAGGACGGATTCTAGTGAAAAATGGAAAAGGTGTGATTGTGAATATGGCATCTGAAGCAGGCCTAGAAGGTTCTGAAGGACAAAGCGCTTATGCTGCAACGAAAGCTGCAGTATATAGTTACACTCGTTCATGGGCGAAAGAGCTTGGTAAGCATGGTGTTCGTGTGGTGGGAGTTGCTCCAGGAATTATGGAAGCTACAGGACTTCGAACACTTACTTATGAAGAAGCGCTTGCCTATACACGAGGAAAGACTGTCGAAGATATTAGAGCTGGATATGCTTCAACTTCAACAACACCATTAGGTCGGAGTGGTAAACTACGGGAGGTAGCCGACCTCGTTGCTTTCTACATTTCAGACCGTTCTAGCTATATTACAGGTGTAACTACAAATATTGCCGGAGGTAAGACTCGCGGTTAAAATAATGAAGGTGAGGAAGAGAGTTGACTTTAGTAAATCGATGGTATAACATTTTGGAAAAAATGGTCTCGCAGCCGACTTATTCCTTGGTAGATATGCGTTTAGAGTTGGATATTAGTATGCAAACCTTGCAAAAGAGTATCCAACAATTAAATGATGTTTTAGCTCCTAATATACAGATTATCTCAAAGGATGATCAGCTATTATTGGAAGTATATGACTATACAGAGTTGGAAAAAATTTTATCTGGTAGTTTAAAAAAGGAAAGTGACTTTAATTCTTCCAGTAAAAGAATTGCCTATTTGCTAAAACGTTTAATTGAGTCAACCTCCCCTCTTCTTATTGACGATTTGGCAGAGGAAGTAGGCGTTAGTAGAAGTACGCTTAATAAGGATTTGAAACAGGTCAAGTCTTTAGCAGAGAAATACTTCATCACAATTTCAGGAAAGCCTAATCGAGGATTGGAGATTTTGGGCAGCGAGTTGAATTTACGTTTGCTATATATTCATCAAGTGGCTCCTTACTTTGAAGGAAACACTCTAACTGGGGAAACCTCTTATTTTCTGGAGACCTTGGTTCAAGACTATAAAATTCCCAAAGAAACACAGGATCTCCTTCGAAAGACTATTTCTATTATAGTGGAGCGCATTCACTCATCTAGGATGTTGGATTGTCCTATTCCTTACTACAGGAATGATTTAACATCGACACTTATGGCTGAGCAGTTAATCTATCATATTGAGATGACTTATAAAATTTCTCTAAGTCAGTTTGAGATAGACTTCTTATGTTTTCCGTTTAATGTCCGTTTTATCGATACTTTAAGTAAACCTTCTTATCACTCTAATCAGCTTACTCAAGTGTTTCACCAGATTGTGCAGAAAGTCAAAGAAAAAATGCTGGTACACTTTGATGAAGCTGAATTGTTCGAAGAAATCAAACCTCATCTTGGTTCTTTAATTAATAGACTGATCTTCCATGTGCAAGCTAATGATATATTTCATGGCGAGGTTCAAAATCAATATCCGTTTGCTTTTGAAATGGCTAAAATAGCTGGAGAAGAACTGACCTCCATTTTTGGTACCGAATTGGAAAAATCTGAAATCGGTTATCTGGCTTTGTACTTTGAAATGATTTTAAGAAAGCAAAACTCTACCGTGAAGGGTTCTCGCAAACAGATAGCTGTAGTCTGCACGACTGGCAGAGGAACTGCTGCGATGATTATTCAGCAGCTCAGGCGAGTTCTTGGAAATGATGTGGATATCACACAGTATTCTGAAGAGGATTTTAATTTCGATCTTGATCAGGAATACTTTGCAATTTTCACGACAGTGCCTCTGAAATATCAGAATTCTAAATCCCCAGTAATACAGGTTAATCATCTTTTTGATGATCAATGGCTGCAAGAAGAATGGCAGCGGGCGAATGATTTTCACCAAAAAAATCTAGAAACTGTAAGCTTGCGATTTATTTATTTGAATCCTGAAAAAAATTATCAGCGTTATTTGTTAAAAATGGTAGCTGAGTTAGAGAAATTTCAGATGATTGATGCAGATTTTAAAGAACGGATTCTTGAAAGAGAGAGGAAGCAATCAACTGTTTTTGGTGGGGGTATTGCCTTTCCCCATACGATTAATAAAGGCTATTCAAAGACAATTTTGATGTTTGGGAAGTTGGAAGAGCCTTATCAAAAAGGTGATGAATTGATTGAATTTATCTTTTTGGTTGCGATTCCTTCTGAAATTGAAACCAAGATGGAAAGTGAATTACTAGAAGTGTACGACGATATTTTTAGAGTCGCAGGTGAGTCTTCTTTGAAAGAAGCATTGAGAGGTGTAAACACGGAAGCAGAGTTTTTATCATTTTCTGAGAGCAAAGGAGTATTTTAATGAATTCGCTAATAATTTTTGCAATATTTGCCATGGCGGCTTATGTTTTCCAAATCTTCCTCGGCTGGCAACAACTAAAAGACTTCAATAAGACCTATACGATACTCAGGAAATTAGGGCGCGTAGCTATTGGCAGGAAGTCAGGAAAAATCAAATCTGGTACGATTGTCATGTTTGCAGTTGATGAGAATGGTCGAGTTCTCAAAGCTAGCAAAATGCAGGGAGTCACTATCTTAGCACGCTTTCAAAACATGGAAAATTTTGTTGGAGAAGATATCCATTATTTTGATAAGTATAATCCTCTTGTTAGACAGGAAAATAAGTTATTACAAGAAGCTATAGAAGATGCTAGAAAGGTTTATCTTTGGCACGAGGCTGGTATTGAGCAAGAGACAAATTCTTCTAATTCTTTTCTGGGATTGGCTTTCTATGCCAATTACTTAAAATTATCTATTAAGCAGTTCTTTACAAAAAATAAGAAAAGGAGTTCGTTATGAATCACATTACAAAATTTGCAGAGAGTTTTATGAAACTTTTCCAATTGGGCGGAGAGACATTTATTAGTTGGATGACAAATATTGTGCCGCTGGTCTTGATGCTATTGATTGCAATGAATACACTTATCGCTTTCTTGGGAGAAGAAAAAGTCAATGCTTTGGCTAAGATTTCCGCAAAGAATCCTATTAGCCGTTATATGATTTTACCTTTTATTTCAGCATTTATGCTGGGAAATCCTATGGCAATCAGTATGGGACGTTTCTTACCAGAATATTATAAACCTGGTTTTGTAGCAGCCCAGATGCAATTCTGTCACACTTCAAATGGTGTATTCCCTCATATCAATCCTGGTGAATTGTTTGTATGGATGGGAATCGCGACGGGGATTCAAACTTTAGGTTTAAGTCAGATGGATTTGGCAATTCGTTACATGCTTGTGGGGATTGTCATGAACTTTATAAGTGGCTGGGTAACTGATTTTACAACTGCTTATGTTGCAAAACAGCAAGGAGTTACCTTGAGTAAAACGTTTGATTGATAGGATAGAAAGAGTGAAATTATGGTATACAAGAGTATAAAAGTTGTTAAAGGAAATGGTGGTTTCGGAGGCCCTTTGGTCATTACTCCTAGTGAAGCTAAGCACAAATTTATCTATATCACTGGCGGAGGAGAAAAACCAGATATTGTAGATAAAATTGCTGATTTGACAGGTATGGAAGCCGTTAATGGCTTCAAAACTTCTATTCCTGATGAAGAGATTGCTTTAGCAATCGTTGATTGTGGCGGTACTCTTCGCTGCGGTATTTATCCTAAGAAAGGGATTCCCACTATCAATATTGTTGCGACAGGGAAAAGCGGTCCTTTAGCTCAGTATATTACTGAGGATATCTATGTATCAGCAGTCGGCCTGGATCAAATTTCAGCGGCTAATGAAGACGAAAAAGCGCCAACAGTCGTTACTGAGAAGCCAACCTATGATACAAGTAAAAAGATTACAGAACAAAAAGCAGAAACCAGTATTGTGGCAAGAATTGGGATGGGAGCTGGTAAAGTTGTTGCAACTTTCAACCAGGCTGCTCGTGAAGCTATTCAAACGATGCTCAATACAATCATTCCTTTCATGGCATTCGTTTCTTTGCTGATTGGGGTCATTCAGGGATCTGGTGTTGGAAATTGGATTGCAAAATTGATGGTTCCTTTAGCTGGGAATATCTGGGGACTCATTTTGATTGGCTTTATTTGTTCTTTGCCATTTTTATCTCCTCTGTTAGGCCCTGGCGCCGTAATCAGCCAGATCATCGGAACCTTGATTGGTGTTGAAATCGGCAAAGGAAATATTCCTCCCCAAATGGCTCTGCCGGCTCTATTTGCCATCAACACTCAAAATGGTTGTGATTTCATTCCTGTAGCACTTGGGTTGTCGGAAGCCAAGGCTGAAACTGTAGAGGTTGGGGTACCCTCTGTTCTCTACTCACGCTTTCTCAACGGAGTGCCACGGGTGTTAGTAGCTTGGATAGCAAGCATCGGTCTTTATCAATAAAGCTTGGATAGATGAATGCAAACCTAGCATCTATTATGCTAAATTTATCTGTAAGAATAATGTTCATTAACAATTAGAGAAAGGATGAATAGGAATTATATGAAGAAAATTTTTGAAGCTAAAGTAATTCAAGTGGGCCCTGAAGCTCAGAATATGATTCAAGACGCTAATATGCTAATTTTATTTGGAGAAGAAGCTCCAGAAGATTTAGCAGAGTATTGTTTTAAAATTGATAACAAAGATCTGCTAGGATCAATACAAAAAGGTGGAAAGCTAGTAGTCGATAGTGAAGAATATTTGATTACAGCTGTAGGAAATGTAGTAGAGAAAAATTTAACTGGACTGGGGCATATCACTATTTCTTTTGATGCTTCAGAAGAAGGCAGTCTTCCTGGAACCCTTCATGTTGCTGCAGAGAAAGAAGTGGTAATTGTACAAGGCACTACCATTCAGATCTTCGAAGCAGCTTAAGTATAAATCCTGTAAATTATTGAAGCAGCAGTCTAATTCGAAACGCAGCCTCCCTTTGGGGAGGTTTTTTGATTGGAAGAACAATTTATGTTATAATGTTGTAAAATTTGTCATTGTTTTTCAATATTTTCGCAATATGACAAATCAACAAAATTTATAAGGAGAAAACCATGTCAGATAAAGATGGTCAAGGTCAAGTGCAAGGGGCTTGGCAAGAAAATCAAGCTAGCAGCCAGCCATTGCAAGGGAATTTCCAGCAGATTCAGTCGCAAGGATTGCCTGATAAGAAGGGCAATATCGGAAAAGTCATAGGACTTTCAGTTTTTGCTCTCATAATTGGTCTTTTGATTGGCAGCGGTTCAGCTTATTTTATCGGCAAGCAGGCGCAGACAAATAAGGATATACAAAGGATTAAGCGTCTGAGTAAGGCTCAGGAAGAAGCCAAAGACAAGAGTGACAGCTTTACTACAGACGGGCAGTCGGTTCAGTTTAATTGGACCTTGAAAGACTTGGGACGGTTGAGCTATACAAATGATGAGGGATTAGGTCTGACGGCTGATCAAATCGTTGAAACTTATGGCTTGGCTAGTTCAGCAGAATATGATCGTAATCGTCTGTTACTCCGATGGGGCCCTTCTGTCAGGGACAAGGAGCAAAATATTTCTTTTCAATTTGATAAAGTTGACCAGAACTACTATCTGAGGCAAGTGGTAGTTGGAGATTCTTTTAAAGAATATAGAAAAGGGAAGGAAACGACAGATTGGAGCGTATTATCTCCCAAAGACCTTGAACGTTTGAAAAAAGGAGACAAGGAAACGGGTGAAGGAGGAACAGCTTTATCAGAGGTCCTGAAGAAGCATCCTGTTCCGTCAGAAATTGTCATCACAACCGAACGTGACGTGGATAATAAGATTATCTCCAACCGTCTGATTGCTGAGGTGACTTACAAAACAGAAGATGGTTATGAATACCTATTGTTTGTAGGCCAGCCAGATGGAAATTTCTTATATATAAAGTCAGAGGAAATGTAAGTTTTTAGTTATTTAGTTTATCTTTTGTGACTGACTGCTTTCAAAGCATTTCGTTATTAAAAGAGAACTGATAAGATTATTGGAAATAAACAAGAAAGAGGAAAGAAGATTGACAGAACAGCAAACACAGCATTCTTTTGAGCCTTCAAGGAATGCTCAGTCGCAAGAGGAATTCCCGCATCATTTTCAACCTCAGCAAGGCCATGTTTCAAGTCCGCAGGGACCAACTCCGCCTTTGACCAAGAATAAATCCTGGAGAGGAATCCTGATAGGCGGAGCCTTGCTCTCTCTTGGTCTTGGACTAATCGGAGGGGGAATCTGGGGATATAGAGTGGGAGTAGCGGAGGTCATCAGAGGAGAATATCCTGTGCTTCATCCTTTGGCAGATGCTAGGGAATCAAAGAGAGATCAATCAGATCAGTACATTGACCCCGATACTACTGAGTTCAAGTGGGACATTGATAGTTTGTCAGAGTTACGGTTCAATACTATTCAGACAGATACGAATGGTACTTCTGTGGAAGATATTCTTGATAAATATGGCAAGGCTTTAAAAGAAGAGATCTCTCGTGACAGCCTTGATTTAGAGTGGGGAACACTTCAAGATTCTGATGATGAGGAGGATTGGCCAATTTATTATACAGATCAAACTGCTTCTCTGGATTTTGAGAAGAAAAAAGATGGTTTCTATCTGAATAGCCTTCATATCTATAATATTCGCTTTGAAGGAAGCAAACATAATGCTGAGGACGAAGCGATGGCGACTGATTACTTTGAAAAACTGAAAAAAGGCGATGCAAAGACTGGTAAGGACGGCATTTCCTATAAGGAAGTTTTTAAGGAATATGGCAGTCCGAGGAGTATCTATATTCGTGTAGATGAAGATTTCAGTGAGGATACTAGTCAAACCATTATGGAGGCGGCTTATGATGCTCCTAATGATGGTACTTATAGGTTGTTCTTCGTTCAGCAGGAGGATGGAAACTATCTTTTGTCCGCTACTGCCAATAAATAAAATAGAACTCAAATAATAAAAGGAGAAACGATGTCAGAACAAAATAAACCGCAGGAACAATCTTTAGAAGGATTAGCTCCCTATCCACAGCAACCCCAGTCATCAGACCCAGGACAATTTGTAGCTAACTCAACAGAGGGACAGCCTCTCCCAGTAGAAGGGGGCAGTCCTGAAATGCCGAATCCTAATCAAGATTTTGGTGTTCAGCAACCCATTTTTGATGCTCCTCAGCAGCAGATGCCTCAGCAGGATAATTGGGGAAATCCTGCTTTTCAAAAAGAAATTCCTCAGGGATTTAATCCAGCTGGTCAGAACTTTACCGGACCACAGCAAGCTGCAAACTTCGCTGGCCAGCCAAGTCCAGAGCCAAAGAAAAATAGTACGGGTAAGCTGATAGGATTTTTAGGAATAGGTCTGGCAGCGGGACTATTGCTAGGAGGTCTTGGTGGCTATTTCCTAAATAATTTTATGGGTGGGGGAAGTGTGCCAAGTCTGTCTCGAAAGGGACATCAAAGCGATGTTGCTTCTTTTGTGGCTCCATCAAAAGACGATGTATATGAGTGGGAAGTGAAAGACCTTGAAAAGCTGAGCATTGTTAGTGCGGATAATGAAGGATTGACCCCTGAACAAGTAGTCAAAGATTTTGGCTTGGCCAGCAGTGTTACGTTTCAGGAAGAAGGGCTCTCATTGTCTTGGTTACCTGACTCTAGTTATACCACTCTGACCTTTATGAAACACGAGGATGGCAGCTACCATCTTCAGGGTATGAGTATTATGCCCGGTAGTGACGACTATAATAAAAAGGTATCTAGTCAGATTACAGAGAGCTTAAAGATGGGTGATGCGGAAACAGGCGAGGGCGGTTCTTCCTTTAAAGAAGTAATCAAGGAATACCCAGAATATCAACATATCTCAGTTTATGGGGATGGTGAATCAGAGCCGAAGATGCTTGTAAACTATGAAACCTCTTCAAATAAGGAGATAACTTTGACTTTTATCCGTCAGGAAAACGGACAGTATCTATTGAGTAATCTTTCTAAATAGAATAAATGAATAGGAGTGCTTATCTCACAAGCTGGAAGCTCTGAACGGTACGCAAAAGATTAAAATAACCATTGATGCTAACAGCGGGAACATTTTGAACGAAAGAATTAAATAATATCGTTGGTATATGGTTTGGAATTGCTTTGTTAGGCACGGACGAAAGTTCGTGTCTTTTTCCTTGTAGATTTAGAGCTAAACCTGTTCAAAATATGATATACTGGAACAAGACTGTCTTAGCGAAACATTGCCTTTTCAAAGTGTTTAGAGGAAGGGTGAACTGAGAAGTTAAAAGGACTATTCATCAAAGTCTCACATTAGTTATTTTTGTTGTAAAATATTTTAAATAGTAAATGATGTTTTAAAAAAGTTATTGATACAGATATGGTATTTCTAGCTTATTGAAGAAAGAGAAGCTAGCGATTGTCTGTTAGAGCAGATCTATCAAAATAAATAACAAATGCTATCTTACTAATGCTGATTAGTTTAAAAAATATGATTGGGAGAATATATGGAAAAAAGAAATCTGGAAGCCTTAAGACGGGAACATAAATCAAAATTTAATAAGGTTCAGCCTAAAAGAAGGGACGTCAATCATTCTGTATTCCCATCAAGAAAATCTGAAGAAGAGGAATCTCAGGCTTTAGCTCAATCACAAATGACTGAGAAAAAATCAGTCGAAAACATTGAGTCCAATGAATCCTCCTCTAACTCAGTAATTAATTTAAGCGACAAAGATAGTGGAGCTCAGTTCAGCTATCAGGATGTTTCAGAGACTCCAGACGGTTTGAGAACTGAAACAGAGATTAAACGAGTTTCAACGGCTGAGTCAGATGACTTCTTGCACCTGAGGGGGAGAGAGTTATCTCGCCTTATTTTTGCTTTAGAATCCTTGAAATCTAAGAAAAAAGAATCACTCTATTTTAAGGATGAAACTAGTCGTCCAGACTCAGAACTTGTATCTGAAGCAGAAGAGTATGAGCTTCGTCCGAGATTTAGTGCTGAGGAGCTCGCTAAAAAAGAAGAGAATGAGGCTTTTTGGAAGGAAAATTCGGAGTCTTCATCTGATAGTTCTATGGGTTGGAAACTTATGTGGGCGTTTTTCATGTTACTCATAGGACTAGGAGCTGCAGGGCTAGTTTCCAATCCGAGCTCTAAAACAAATAATATTTATAATGATTCTTTTGATATTTATCAGAGGGGAACGTCATCTAACAGCGAAAGGGATTTAACTTCTACTAATCGTTCAGAATTGATTGCTGGAGAAGAATATCAGTTTCATATCACTTATGATGATATCGCACTTTTGTTTGCGGATTTTAAAGGAACTGCCTCTCGTTTAACAGCAGATGAAGTGGTTGCTAAGTTAGGAAAAGCAAAATCTGGGAGGGAACATAACTATGATAATCAAATAATAACACTGAATTTAGATTATCCTGATGCAGGATCAAATGCTTCGGTTTCAATTTCTTTTTCTAGTTACGGTAGTGTGGGAACGCCTAAATTAGATTCTCTATTCAGTCATCATCTTAGCAGCAATAGTTTGCCAAATCGAAATTCTCAATTAACTCGTCAAGATTTTTCTGGCATAGAGAAAGGAAAATCCTACCAAGAAGTTGTCGGTCAATTGGGATTGCCAGATAGTCTTTCTATCTATACAAATTACATATCTTCTAGCAAAGTGTCTATTAGTTACCAGTTATCTGATGGCCAAATAGTTAATCTTTCTTTTGAAGTCTCTGATTCTCAAGATTATATATTAGAAAAAAGTCCTGGTTTAGAGGATGGAGCAGGAGAAACAAACACTTAGCGCTCGATGTAGAAGCTAATTTTGTTCAAGGTGCTAACAACATAGAGTTTAAATAAAAAATACAATAGGAGAATGGATGAAAAAAAGAGATTTAGAGTCATTGAGACAACAGCACAAGGCTAAATTTACAGGAGGAAAATCGGCGTCAGCTAAAAAAGAGCAGCGAGAACCTCAAATAAGCCCTGATATTGATGAAACGAAGGAAGAATCAGGACAGTTACTAACAGGAAATCAGAAATCTGAAACAAAAAATAATTGGAAGCAAGGGGAGTTTGTAGAGAAGCGAAGAAGAAATTTTAAGTGGGTCTGGAGAAGCGGGGCAATTCTTTTATTGATATTGGTGCTTATTTCTATTTTTCGGTATGTTTCTTCAAATAAGGGAAGCCAGGAACGCAACACCTATCAATCTAGTTGGTCTTCTAGCGAGGAAAGTGGGAGTGACTCTTTTTCGGAAACATCGTCTCGCTCATGGGAGGTTCCCGAGGATGAGACTTCTCAAGAAGCGACAGCTTATGTTGATAAGAAAGCAGCTAACTTCACTTGGACATTTGATGATATCTTAGCTCTTCAAGTCTATTCATCTGAACAGCAAGGAAGTGGACAAGACGCTCCAACTGCCGAAGAAATTATCGAACGGTTTGGGAAGGCAACTTCTGGAGGAGAAAGCAATAACGGTAGCGACGATACACTTTATCTTTTTTATAGTGAATCGAGTGGACAACAAACAGCTAGTCTTTTGTTCAAAAAAATTGACGGCAAGTACCGACTGAGCACAATCCGTGGTAACCAACTGAGCAGCACGCTTTACTCAAGTGGCTCAGAAACCCTGACTGAAGCAGATTTCCAGGACTTGAAAGCAGACGAGTTTGGTCAAGGTGCCCACATTCAAGATGTGGTGTCTCGTTTTGGTTTGCCACAAGTTATCAACAAGTCTGTAGACTATAAAGACAGAACGATTGTCTATCTCAAATATCAGCTAACAAATAAAAGCTATCTTTACTTAGACTTTGTCTTATCAAAGACAGGGGATTATCGACTGTCTCGGAAGTATGTTTATTGATAAGAAGATTCTTGTTCTACAGTTTAGGGTTATTTGATTGAGGATGATAGTTGGGTTATAAAGGAGAGAATGATGCCAAGAAAAGACTGGGAGAGTCTGCGCCAAAAGCGCCAAACTAAATTTCAACAGGGTCAGAAGAGAGCAGGAAAAGTCCAAGAGGAACAGGAACTAGCTATTACTGAAGCAGAGCGCCAAGAAGTTGCGAAGAATAGGGTGGAAAACAAGAGTTCTACTCCGGTTGAGAGAGACGGGAAAGCAATTCTTGGACGTAAGCTTGTTAATAAACAAGTGCTGTGGTTATCAGCAGGTTTCTTGTCCATCCTCTTGCTTTTGTCAGTTCCTTATTTGGTAAAACAGCTTGAATACTTCTTATCCCCTCAGAGAGTATTGGATGAATATGTGGATAAGGGGAACGATTATTTTGATTGGACTTATGAGGATATTAGTCAGCTTCAACTACAGAAAAAAAGTGATGTTGATGAGCGAAGCGGGTCTGGACTAACACCAAAGGATATTGTTAAAAAATTTGGTAAAGCGCAGTCAGGTAATCTAGCTCCTTTTCTGAATCAGACTGATGGGCGCATGAGCCTTTTCTATTCTCGCGAAGAACCGCGGCAGCGTTTGTCTTTCTACTTTGAAAAAATAAATAATGAATATCAATTGTCAGGTATTTATTCTTATAATCTTGCTAGTTCGCAGTATGTTCAAAGCCGAACGGATCTAAAAGAGGAAGATTTTGAACATCTTGTCCTTGGTAGAGAGTTTCACAACGAAGATGGAACTAGCTATCAGGAAATTTTAGAGAAGTTTGGTTTATCAAAATACATAGAAATTGATTCCGGTGGCGAGAGTGGTCAAAAGCTGAATGTGTTGTATAAGTTGGAGAATGGGAAATATGTGAGTCTTTGGTTCACTGTTTCTCAGGCCGGTGACTATCTTCTTTATGAAAAACATATTACCTGATGTTAGCTATCTTGAGAGCGAAAAGTATCGGTAGGCAGTGGCCGGAGATGTTATGAGTATTCATTATTGGGGAAAACTGAAGCTATCTGCTATTGTGTGACCAAGGTTCATTTTATTGAATAGATAGTATTTGTCAGATTAAGAAAAAGTGGACAGACGGTATTCTTTGTTTTGAAAAAATAGAAATTTGGTTTATTTAAGGAGAAGAGTATGGGAAGAGGACGGAAAATTCAACGGGAGTGGTCAAAGAAGCCAGGATTAAACAAGCAAGCAACTAGTGTGTTTTCTGATAACAGTCCTCAAGGGGAAGTCTTTGAGGTTACAGCTAAAGAAAAACAGCAAAAAAAGTTGGCTGAGAATCGAAAATCTAAACTTATATCAAGTTTAGGTCAGTCTAGATACGCCTCTTTGTTAGTAGTTTCTACAGGTCTAGTGCTAATTACTTGTTTTGCAATCCTTGTATCATATACGTGGCCAAGGTCCAAGCAAGTACGAAATCAGTCATCAGAGCAGTCTACTAGTACAGTTCAGGATGAATCAGAAGATAACATAAAGAAGCTGACTGAAGATTATTCTGACCTTATAGAAGAGAATCGACAAATAGACTTCCAAATAGAAGATATACTCCAGATGGTAAAAACGATGAAAGAACCTAATGTGCTTCCACAGGATGTTGTCGAGAAGTATGGAAAAGCTAGTTCCGGTAGCATAGATAATAGCGTGAAAGGCAGCCAACTAGTAGAATTGACATATAAATTAATAGGAGAGAAAGGAGATATTACCTTAAGGTTTAGGGATGTTGAGGGTAGAACAGAGCTCTCATTGGTATACGTTAGATTATTTCGTAATGCTTGGGGGCCAGTTACGAAATCGGTTGATGATTACCGAACTCTTATTCCTCAAGATAAGCAAGAAGGAGTGGAAGTAAAACAGGCCATAGCAGAACTGGGGATGCCTAAAACTATTTATGCTTCTAAATCAGTTAAGGGGCAAGTTGATTCAATTAGTCTAAGTTACTCAACCACAGACAATATGACTGTTTCTTTGTATTTTGACGAAGTGAATGGGCTTTACCGTCTAAAAAGTTTGCTGACCAGCACGGTCTGAGAAGATAGACCAGAAACGGCAGAATCTTCTTTAAAAATCAAGAGGCTGGTGCAAATAGAACTAGAAAAATCCTGATGAGAGTATGAGAAAGGTATTGAGGCAGTAAAAGTCTAAGGAATAGATGGAACCAATCGCAATGGGCTTTATCACAATCGGGTATCTAGGGAGTCCCTAAAACATTGGAGCTTCCAAATACTTATTATAAAGTAGGAATCAAGGAACATTAATCTGAGTCTATGTTAGATTAGAATCTACTGTCATTTGGAATTTGAGGAGGATAAGGGTGGGAGACTCCGTTTAAAAAATATTCAATCCTCTGAGTAGGAAATAATAGTATCATTCTAATAATGTGCAAACTAAACATCTGAAATGTGTTATAATAGATAAATATTAAATGGCTAGGAGAGAGTGTATCTTTCTCTAAATAAAGAAATAGAAAGAACAAAGAGGTAAAGCTATGTCTGCTACTAAAATGAACGCTCAAGAAATTATCAAATTTATCGCTGATGCCAAGAAAAAAACTCCGGTCAAGGTGACCTTTAATGGGGAATTGCACGGATCAATCCCTTGGTCTGTTGTGAAATTAGGCAATGTTCTTTTTGGGGATTGGGAAGAAATCAAGCCACTCCTAGTGAACTTAGAGGAAAATAAGACCTATGTCGTAGAGCAGGATGCCCGCAACTCAGCGGTGCCGCTTTTGGACAAGCGCGACATCAATGCCCGAATTGAGCCAGGTGCTATTATCCGTGACCAAGTCGAAATTGGTGATAATGTAGTCATCATGATGGGGGCAGTCATCAATATCGGTGCAGAAATTGGTGCTGGGACCATGATTGATATGGGTGCTATTCTGGGCGGCCGAGCGATTGTCGGCAAAAACAGTCATGTTGGTGCTGGTGCGGTTCTGGCAGGAGTCATTGAGCCGGCTAGTGCTGAGCCAGTTCGGATTGGCGACAACGTGCTGATTGGTGCCAATGCGGTTGTGATTGAAGGTGTACAAATTGGCAGTGGTTCCGTTGTTGCAGCTGGTGCGATTGTGACTCAGGATGTTCCGGAAAATGTAGTGGTTGCTGGCGTTCCGGCACGAGTTATCAAGACCATTGACGAGAAGACCCAGCAGAAGACAGCTCTGGAAGACGCTCTGCGTACTCTTTAAAAATAGCATAAATTTGAATTGATTGGGTGCGGCTCAACGCTCTAAATGGTCTAACAAGATTTTAAAGGAAAGAAACAATGATTGATTATCTGAAAATTCGCCGTGATTTACACCAGATACCAGAAATCGGTCTGGAAGAATACAAGACTCATGCCTACCTGATGCAGGTCATTGATGGACTGACAGCAGGCCTAGCCTTTGTGGAAATTCGAACTTGGCGGACTGGTATTTTGGTCTTTATCAAGGGAAGTTCACCGGATAAGACGATTGGCTGGCGGACAGATATTGATGGCCTTCCGATTGTGGAGGAGACGGGTCTGGACTTTGCCAGTACCCATGAAGGCCGGATGCATGCCTGCGGACACGATATGCACATGACGGTTGCCCTAGGCCTGCTGGAGCAAGCTGTGAGCGCTCAGCCTATACACAATCTGCTCTTTCTCTTTCAGCCTGCTGAGGAAAATGAAGCTGGCGGTATGCTCATGTACGAAGACGGTGCTTTTGGCGACTGGCTGCCGGATGAGTTTTACGGACTTCATGTGCGGCCGGATCTCAAAGTTGGTGATATTGCGACTAACAGAGAAACTCTCTTTGCTGGTACCTGTGAGGTCAAGCTGACCTTTAAGGGGAAGGGAGGCCATGCGGCTTTTCCTCATGAAGCAAATGATGCCTTGGTGGCAGCTAGCTACTTTATCACCCAGGTGCAGACCATTGTCAGCCGCAATGTCGATCCTATCGAAGGGGCAGTTGTGACCTTTGGTTCACTCCATGCTGGTACGACCAATAATGTCATTGCAGAAACGGCCTTTTTGCATGGCACCATTCGGACTCTGACTCAGGAGATGAACCTCTTGACCCAGAAGCGCTTACGGGAAATAGCAGAGGGCATAGCCCAAAGTTTCGGTCTGGAATTGGACTTGGAGCTTAAACAAGGTGGCTACCTACCTGTAGAAAACCATCCTGATCTGGCAGACGAATTGATGGACTTCTTCCAGAAGGAAGAAGGAGTGCAGATGATTGATATTGCGCCGGCTATGACAGGCGAGGATTTCGGCTATCTGCTCAGCAAGGTTAAGGGCGTCATGTTCTGGCTGGGAGTGGACAGTCCCTATGCCCTCCATCATCCCAAGATGACACCGGACGAGGCAGCACTGCCCTTTGCTATTGAAAAGATTGGGAAATTCCTAGATTATAAAATCAACGAAAGATAAGAAAAAGGTGGACGAGCTGCATGAAAAAAGAGCTGAGACAAACTGTACTGAACCAGATGAAGAAACTGTCAGGAAAAGAAAAAGAGCAGGCAGATAACTGGCTGACCCAGCACTTGCTCAGTTCGGCAGCTTATCAAAAAGCTCAGGTTATTGCTACCTATCTTTCTATGCCGCATGAAGTCTCAACTGCAGCCTTTATCAAGCAGGCTCAGTTGGATGGCAAGAGGGTTTTAGTGCCCAAAACCTATGGCCAGGGTCAGATGATATTTGTGGATTATGATCAAAG
This sequence comes from Streptococcus sanguinis, assembly GCF_050225395.1. Classification (GTDB taxonomy): domain Bacteria; phylum Bacillota; class Bacilli; order Lactobacillales; family Streptococcaceae; genus Streptococcus. Next base: position 198,239 of record NZ_CP071431.1, read on the forward strand.
ACATCTGCAAAAGAGCTCTTTCGGTCTTATGGAGCCGACGAGCGAAGAGGCTGTGGACAAGACAGAAATTGATTTGATTCATGTGCCGGGCGTGGTCTTCAATTCTCAAGGGTTTCGGATTGGTTACGGCGGTGGCTACTATGACCGTTATCTGGCTGATTTTGCAGGAACATCCATCAGCAGCATCTATAGTTTTCAACAGTCTGATTTTGAGCCCGATTATCACGATATAGCAGTAAAGGAAGTGTTGACTTATGAACCACATCTACGATAAAAAATATCCTGTGACCAGTATTTTGCTAATTTTGACAACGCTTGTCTTTGTGGGGATGCTTATTTTACGTGGCTTTTCTTATGCTGAAGCACAAACGGTCTTTGAATTTGGAGCAGTGTATTCTCCAACTATTATCATGAATCCTATTCAGATATGGCGTCTCTTTTCTGCTATCTTTGTGCATATTGGCTTGGAGCACTTTGTGGTAAATGTCATTACTCTTTATTTTATTGGACGGCAGTCAGAAGACATTTTTGGCTCACGAAATTTCTTTCTGCTCTATATGATGTCTGGCCTAATGGGAAATATCTTTGTCTTCTTTTTCAGTCCGGATGCTCTATCAGCAGGAGCTTCAACCGCCTTGTTTGGTCTCTTTGCTTCTATTGTGACCCTGCAATATGTCGTTCGCGACAGCTACATTCAGCAGCTGGGGCAGTCTTATATGACCTTGATTGTGGTCAATATCATCTTTAGTTTCATGCCTAGTATCAGCCTAGCTGGGCATTTGGGCGGTTTGATTGGCGGCATACTCTGCGCGGTCATTTTACCTGTCAAAGGCTCGAGCAATGCTTTTAAACCTGCTCAGCGCTGGCTAGTCTTGTTTGGCTATCTAGCCTTGGCCGCCCTTCTGATTTTTCTAGGCTTTCATCATTCTTTGATTTAACAAGTGTGTATAAATAACTAACGATATATAAAAAAGAGGTTTTTAACCTCTTTTTTATAGCTGAAATTTTATTTTCAAGGCTAGTTGTTTGAATCAATTATTTTTAATCTGTTTTTTCTCTAATGTATGACCCAAGTCAATGATATACTGCTTCAAGGAGTCTTTGACCTGCGGATGCTTGAGGGCGTAGTCGATTGAAGTCTTCATAAAGCCGAACTTGTCACCGACATCATAGCGATCACCCTTGAATTCGCGAGCGAACACGCGCTGCGTCTTGTTAAGAGTATCAATCGCATCGGTCAGCTGAATCTCATTTCCAGCACCTGGTGCTTGCTTTTCCAAGATTTCAAAAATTTCCGGTGTCAGCAGGTAGCGGCCGATAATAGCCAAATCACTCGGTGCATCTTCTGGTTTTGGCTTTTCGACAAAAGTTTCCACGCTGTAGAGACCTTTGACACCTTCGCCTTGAGGGGCAATCACACCATAAGAGGAAACTTCATCATGAGGGACCTGCATGACAGCGATGGTAGAAGCATGGGTAGCTTCGTAGTCATTAATCAATTGCTTGGTCAGCGGCACAGCCTTATCATTGGTGATATCCATAAGATCATCGCCCAGCATGACAACGAAAGGTTCGTTTCCAACGAAAGCCTTGGCCTGAAGGACAGCATCTCCCAGTCCGCGCGGATGGCTCTGACGGATGAAGTGCAGACCAATACCGGTGGTTTCATCAACCAATTTGAGCAAGTCGTCTTTACCCTTTTCTTTGAGGTTGTATTCCAATTCAAAGTTTGAGTCAAAGTGGTCTTCGATTGAGCGTTTTGACTTACCTGTGACAACTAGAATATCTTCAATTCCAGATTTGAGAGCTTCCTCAACGATAAACTGGATGGTTGGCTTGTCAACGATTGGCAACATTTCTTTGGCCAGTGCTTTGGTAGCTGGCAGGAAGCGGGTTCCTAAACCAGCTGCAGGGATGACGGCTTTCTTAACTTTTGACATAATTATTTCCTTTCTATTAGAACGAAGTCCATTCGTTCTCAGCCTTAAATTCATTGTTCATGATTTCATAAATGGCTTCTTTGATATTCCAGTTTTGATAAATAACCTTATAAATAGCCTGGGTAATCGGCATATAAACATCCAGCTCCTGGGCCAGTTCATAGGCTGCCTTGGTGGTAGAAATTCCTTCAATAACCATGCCCATGTTGGCTTCAATATCAGCTAATTTCTCGCCGCGTCCTAGAGCATTGCCGGCCCGCCAGTTGCGGGAGTGGATAGAGGTCCCTGTGACAATCAAGTCGCCGACACCAGATAGGCCGCTGTAAGTCAGAGGATTTGCTCCTAACTTGACACCTAGACGCGTGATTTCGGCCAGACCTCGTGTGATAATAGCTGCCTTGGCATTATCACCATAGCCTAGTCCATGGAGTGCGCCAGCTCCAACTGCGATGATGTTTTTCAGAGCGCCTGCAGTCTCCACTCCGATGACGTCGGTATTAGTGTATAGGCGGAAGTAGTGATTGCTGAAGAGCTCCTGCACATACTTAGCTGTTTCCAGGTCCTTAGAAGCAGCAGTAATTAGGGTAATATCGCGTACAATGGTTTCCTCAGCATGGCTGGGACCTGAGACAACGACAATCTCGCTACGTAGCTCTGCAGGGATTTCTTCTTCTAGGATAGTTGAAATCCGTTCGTGGGTATTGGGCTCCAGTCCCTTGGAGGCGTGCATGATTTTCACCTTATGGTCCAGAGCTTGAGCTACTTGTTTGGCTACCAGACGGGTTACCTTGGTCGGCACGACAAAAAGCACGGCATCCGCATCTTTTAAAGCTTCTTCTAGGTCATGATAAGCCTTGATCTTTTCATCCAGTACAATATCGTTGAAATAGCGTTTATTGGTGTGTTCGTCGTTGATTTCGTTGATTTGCTCAGCGATATTTCCCCAAATACGAACCTCATGTCCGTTGTCATTTAACACTTGTGATAAGGCCGTTCCCCAAGAACCAGGACCAATCACAGCAACTCGTTGTTTATCCATATCTTCTCCTTATGATGAAATTCCGAGTCTGAATTTAAATCGGTTTTAGAGTCTATATCTCATTTTACCATATAATATAAGAAATTTCTTGCTTGACATTGTTTTTATGTGTGATATAGTAAGGAAACTAAGTCAAATAAGAAAAAAGTAGGAGGAAGCATGTTTTTTAAAAGTCTATTACGGTATAAATGGTATGCCCTGAGTTCGCTTTTGATGACCTCGCTGATGATTGCCAGCTCTCTTTTACTGCCCTGGTTTTTAAAGCACATCTTAGATGCTCTGCAGGAGCAAAATAGCCAGACCATCTACAGTATGGGCGGCTGGCTAATTGGCATCGGTTTTGTCGGACTGGTGGCAGGAGGGATTAATGTGACCTTGGCGGCTTATATTGCCCAAGCTGTCTCATCAGATCTCCGCGAGGAGACTTTCCGCAAGATTCAGACCTTTTCTTATGCCAATATCGAGGAATTCAACGCTGGTAATCTAGTCGTGCGGATGACGAATGACATCAATCAGATTCAAAATGTAACTATGATGCTCTTTCAAATTCTTCTTCGACTGCCCATTCTTTTTATCGGATCAGTTATCTTGGCCATTGTGACCATGCCCTCTCTCTGGTGGATTATCTTCTTGCTGATTGTGCTCATAGCTGGTCTAACGGCTGTCATGATGGGGATGATGGGTCCTCGTTTTAAGAAATTCCAGACTCTTTTGGATAAGATCAATGCCATTGCTAAGGAAAATCTTCGTGGTGTGCGAGTGGTCAAGTCCTTCGTTCGGGAGGAAGACCAGTTTCGTAAGTTCAGTCAGGTGTCTGATGAACTTTTATCAGAGAATCTCTATATTGGCTATGCTTTTTCAATCATTGAGCCAATGATGATGTTGGTCGGCTACAGCTCTGTTTACTTGGCTATCTGGACTCTGTCTGGCATGATTCAGGCGGAGCCAGGACTGGTCAGCTCCATCGCTTCTTTTATCGGTTACCTGAGCCAGATTATTTTCACTATCATTATGGTTGGCTTCTTGGGAAATGGTGTGACGAGGGGGATCATTTCTATCCGTCGGATCAAGGAAGTATTGGCAACGGAGCCAGCTATGGCTTTCCCAGACTCGCCAGATGAAGAACTAGAAGGTAGCCTCAGTTTTGAGCATGTGACTTTTTCCTATCCCAATGATGACGAGCCAATGCTAAAGGATATCAGCTTTGAGGTAGAGCCTGGGCAAATGATTGGCGTTGTCGGTGCGACAGGCGCTGGCAAGTCCACCTTGGCTCAGCTGATTCCCCGTCTTTTTGACCCGCAGGAAGGTTCGGTCAAGATTGGCGGTCGAGATCTGCGAGAGCTTAGTCAGGGAACTCTTCGTAAAAATGTTTCTATCGTGCTGCAGCGGGCGATTCTATTTAGCGGGACCATTGCGGACAATCTCCGTCAGGGCAAGCTCAACGCTTCGCTGCCTGAGATGGAGCGGGCGGCTCGTATTGCCCAAGCTAGTGAATTTATCAGCCGTATGGAAGAGAGTTTTGACAGTGCAGTGGAGGAGCGTGGCAGCAACTTCTCTGGCGGTCAGAAGCAGCGGATGTCCATTGCCAGAGGTGTTGTCAACAATCCCAATATTTTGATTTTAGATGATTCGACCTCAGCCTTGGATGCCAAGTCAGAAAAGTTGGTTCAAGAAGCCTTGAATAAAGAGCTGCAAGGAACGACGACAATTATCATCGCTCAAAAGATTAGCTCCGTCGTTCATGCAGATAAGATTCTGGTCTTGGATCAAGGACGGCTGATTGGCCAAGGGACGCATGCGGAATTGGTCGCCACTAACGATGTCTACCGCGAAATTTACGAAACGCAGAAAGGGAAGGAGGACTAAGATGCGGACGATTGCATTTTTCTGGCAATATTTTAAGCGTTACAAATTATCCTTTGTCATTGTGCTCTTGATGATGGTAACAGCGACTGTTTTTCAGGTCCTTTTTCCGGTTTATGTCGGTCAGGCTGTTCAGCATTTGGTTGAGTTGGGACGGGCTTTTGCTGAGAAGGGTGAGACTGATCAGATTCTGTCGACTTTTGGCAGCGTCATGGGCAGTGTATTGGTATCTTTTGTCTGCCTATCTATTTCCAGCTTAATTTACATGGTTTTGATGACCCGAGTTATTGCCCATTCGACCAATGAGATGCGTAAGGGCCTGTTTGGCAAGCTGTCCAAGATGACAGTTGCTTTCTTTGACCGCCATCAGGATGGAGACATTCTGTCGCGTTTTACCAGCGACTTGGACAATATCCTGCAAGCTCTAAATGAGAGCATGATCCAGGTGATGAGCAATGCCTTGCTCTATCTGGGCCTCGTGATTATCATGTTTGCCCAAAATGCTAGATTGGCCTGGATAACGGTAGCTAGCACACCGGTTGCTTTTCTTCTTCTAGTGGTCATTGTTAGGCTGGCCAGGAAGTACACCAATCTTCAGCAAAAAGAAGTCGGCCGCCTCAATGCTTATATGGACGAGACAATTTCCGGTCAGAAAGCCGTTATCGTTCAGGGAATGCAGGAGGAGGTCATCAAAGGTTTCATTGAGCAGAATGACCGAGTACGCTTAGCGACCTTTAAAGGCCGGACATTTTCAGGGCTTCTTTTCCCTATCATGAACGGGATGAATTTGATTAATACAGCCATTGTTATTTTTGTTGGATCGGCTGTCTTACTGAGCGATCCTAATGTTGAAACGGCTGTTGCAGTTGGCCTGATTACCACTTTTACTCAGTTTTCTCAGCAATATTATCAGCCTATCATCCAGATTGCAGCCAGCTGGGGAAGTTTGCAGTTGGCCTTTACAGGGGCTGACCGGATTCAGGAGATGTTTGATGCACCAGAGGAAGTCCGGCCAGAGAATGCACCTGCTTTCACAGAGCTTACAGACTCTGTGGAGATCAAGCATGTGGACTTCTCTTATGTAGAAGGCAAGCCTATCCTCAAAGACGTGTCTATTTTAGCCCCTAAGGGCAAGATGACGGCTGTTGTTGGCCCGACTGGATCAGGCAAGACGACCATTATGAACCTGCTCAATCGTTTTTATGATGTGGATAGTGGCAGCATTGAGTTTGACGGTCGCGACATTCGAGACTATGAGCTGGATAGCTTACGGAGTCATGTGGGCATTGTCCTACAGGATTCGGTGCTCTTTAGTGGCACGATTCGGGACAATATCCGCTTCGGTGTACCAGATGCCAGTCAGGAAATGGTCGAAACGGCTGCGCGTGCGACTCATATCCATGACTATATCGAAAGTCTGCCAGACAAATACGATACTATGGTAGATGATGACCAGAATATTTTCTCAACTGGACAGAAACAGCTGATTTCCATTGCTAGAACTTTGCTGACGGATCCGCAAGTCTTGATTTTGGACGAAGCGACTTCCAATGTCGATACGGTGACGGAGAGTAAGATTCAGCAAGCCATGGAAGCCGTTGTGGCTGGCCGAACTAGCTTTGTCATTGCTCACCGCCTCAAGACAATCCTCAATGCAGACCAGATTATCGTCCTCAAAGATGGAGAGGTTATCGAACAGGGCGATCATCACCAGCTCCTCAAACTCGGCGGTTTCTACTCAGAACTTTATCATAATCAGTTTGTGTTTGAGTAGATGGTTGGTTTTGCAGCTGGATAATCAGCCAGACTTTGAAAATATTAGATAGAAAATTAAAAAAATCCAGCAGGTTTCTTTTTCTGCTGGATTTTTAATTAACATCAAAGTAGTGATTATTTCACATGTTTAGCCAGATCCTCTTGGGCCTTTTTATTGGATTCCTCTTTTTCTTTTTTCCATTTTTCTTGGGCCTTCTGATAATCTTTAGTCGTGACAATCTCATCACTGATTTCCACGTATTTATGATAGTTGGCATCTTTTGTACCTGTCTGAGCATAAGAGTTTGTAAATGGCACAATCCGAGAAATGAATGGTGCTGCTCCTCTGCTGCTCATAGTTGGCACAACGAGGGCGCTATCTGTCAGCCATGCTTGAGCTGCAGCATATTTTTCATAACGCTTGTCAACATCTTGTGTTTCGTTTCCGGCTTCTTCGATCAGTTTACTATACTCATCCAGTCCTACAGCTTTAGCAGCAGCATTATCTTTGTCTTCAAATCCAAGGTAGGTTCTGGTCTGAGTGCTGTTACCTGGCACTAAAATGTCCAGGTAAGTAGATGGATCTTGGTAGTCTGGATCCCAAGCAACGAGACCGTTGATATCCCAGTCTTCCTGGCTAGCAGCTTCAGCATTGAAGGTGATGTTTAGTGCTTCGTCCTCAGCCAGCATCTGCAGGTCTACAGAGACATTGTCCTTGCCTAAAGCCTTTTCTAATGACTGTTTCAGAGATTGCATGCGGTTGACGAAGTTAGTAGAATTCTGAGCGACAGGAACGTCTAGATGGATTGGGAATTGTACGCCTTCATCTGCAAGAGCCTGCTTGGCTTTGGCAAATTCCGCTTTGGCTTTGTCAGCATTGTGGAGACCGTCTTGACCGTCATCCAGCTTGATACCTTTCCACTCGTCACCATAGGAAGCCAGTGATTCTTCGACCAGAGTGCCAAATTCCTTGCCATTGGCTTGTACGAAGGTTGGCGGAACAAAGAGATTACGGACAGCTGGCTTGGCTGCATCTTCTCCATTGACCTGAGCTGAATAGCTTTCGCGGTTAAGGGCAAAGGCTAGAGCTTGGCGGAAGTCCTTGTTTAGCAGAGCTTTTTTGGTAGCTTCTTTTTGTTCATCGCTGGTTTTAGAAGTGTGGTTATAACTTTGACGGTCAATGTTAAAGCTGATTAGAGCGACACCCGCTCCTGCTTCTGTCATGAAGATATTATCTTTGTATTTCTCAGCGATTGAGGAATAACTGGAAGTTGCTGGGTAGAGTCTTGCCAAACTGTAGCCGCCATCTCCGAAGGTCCGCGCTAATGAATCTTGGTCAGAACCATCGTAGTAAGACAGTTTGACACCATCAATCTTGACCTTGTCCTTATCCCAGTAGTTAGAGTTCTTCTCAAATTCGACAGAGGATTTAGAAGTAATGGATTTCATGATAAATGGACCGTTATACAGAATGGAATCTGCTTTGGTTGCCTGACCGAATTCCTTGCCTTGCTTTTCTAGGAAGGCCTCGTTGACCGGCATCATAACACCTGATGTTGTTTTAGAGTTCCAGTAGGTTTCAGGCTTGTTGAGTGTATATTGAACCGTATGATCGTCCAGTGCCTTGACTCCAACAGCTGAAAAGTCTTTGTTGGTACCGGCTGCATATTCACTCAGACCCTTGATAGAATCTTGGATAAGAGGGAGAGCGTCTGATTTGACATCAGCAGCATGTTTGATACCTGCCACAAAGTCCTGAGCCGTGACATCTGCGTATTCTTCGCCATCAGCGGTATACCACTTGGCATCTTTGCGCAGCTTATAGGTATAGACGAGACCATCTGGAGAGACTGTCCAATCTTCTGCGATAGACGGAGCTAAGTTTCCATATTTATCATTTTCCAGCAAGCCGTCTACACCATTTGTAGTCAGCTCGTGGGTAGACCCCTTTGCCGACTGGATGTAGTCCAAAGTTGTTGGATCAGACGTAAAGACATAGCTGTAGATTTTTTTGCTGGATTGGGAACTTCCGCCTCCAGAGCAAGCTGTAAGTAAGCCGACAGAGAGCAGAGTGAGCCCTGCGGTAAGAAGAATTTTTGATTTTCTCATAGGGACCTCCAAGTCATGAGTTTTTACACTGCTTATTATAACAAATTTCTGCCAAAAGTAAATAATTTTCTGATAATTCTGAAATGTTTTTCTAAATTTTAAAAAAGAGATTTATAGTGTTGCATATTCTGATAAAAAATTTTTATAACCAGCTTTAAAAAAATCTATTGGACGGCTTCGCAGAGGAATGGTAAGATATACTATATCAAAATAAGGGGGAATCACGGTATGTGCAGAACAATTGTTGGAATTTCAGCCAATCTTTGTCCAGTCGATGAAGCTGGGAAAAATATTCACACCTCTGTTTCACGCAAGTTTGTGGACGGCGTACGAATGGTTGGTGGCCTGCCGATGGTGATTCCCGTTGGGGATAAAAGTTTAGTTCAGGATTATGTAGAAACGATTGACAAGCTGATTTTATCAGGCGGGCAAAATGTTCACCCGCAGTTTTATGGGGAAGAAAAAACCATTGACAGTGACGATTACAATATTGTCCGTGATGAGTTTGAGCTGGCACTCTTGAAAGAAGCCCTGCGCCAAAATAAGCCAGTCATGGCGATTTGCCGCGGTCTGCAGTTGGTAAATGTTGCTTTTGGCGGTACTCTTAATCAGCATATCGAAAATCACTGGCAGGGCTTGCCATTTGGTACTTCGCACTCCATTCGTACGGAGAAAGATAGCGTTGTGGAGCGCTTGTTTGGTCAGGCTAGCCAGATTAATTCGGTCCATCGCCAAAGCATCAAAGACTTGGCGCCTAATTTCCGCGCGACAGCTTTTGATCCAAGAGACAATACCATCGAAGCGATTGAATCGGTTGACAATCATCGTATCATAGGCCTTCAATGGCATCCGGAGTTTTTAATAAACGAAGAAAAGGGCAATTTGGAGCTGTTTCAGTACCTCTTGCAAGAGCTGTAAAAAATTATTTCATTTTTTTAAGTTACTTTTAGGAAAATTTAAGATAAGTGTTCTATACTAAGACCATAAACAAAGACCTCCTAACTTTGTTTAGAAATCCTAAAACTTTTCTTTTTCATAATAATCTCCCTATAAGAACCGCCCAATTGGCGGTTTTTTTGCTTGTTCTTTGCGAATTTAGTATAATAGGGACAGCAAAAATAGAAAAGAGAAATGCATGAAAATTCGCGGATTCGAGCTGGTTTCCAGCTTTACAAATGAAGATTTGTTGCCCAAGAGAGAGACGGCTCACGCAGCTGGCTACGACTTGAAAGTGGCGGAGCGTACCCTCATTGCGCCAGGGGAGATTAAGCTGGTTCCGACTGGTGTCAAGGCCTATATGCAGCCGGGCGAGGTGCTTTATCTCTACGACCGCTCGTCCAACCCTCGTAAAAAAGGCCTGGTCTTGATTAACTCCGTTGGGGTCATTGACGGCGACTACTATGGCAATCCTGGAAACGAAGGCCATATCTTTGCCCAAATGAAGAATATCACGGATCAGGAAGTCGTCCTTGAAGTTGGCGAACGTGTGGTGCAGGCCGTTTTTGCACCATTTCTAATTGCGGATGGAGATGAAGCAGATGGTGTGCGGACCGGCGGATTTGGATCGACAGGGAAATAGAGAAAGAAAATGGCAGACTATTTATTAGTTGTAGATATGCAGTCAGATTATGTTGCTGCAGGAAAAGCATATGATAATGAAGAACTGACTGCGGCTGTCAATGACAAAATAGCCAGTTATCCCAGCGACCGAGTTATCTATATTCTCAACCGTTTTTTCTGGGAGAGAAAAGATAGGAAGAAGAAATTTGCGACTGGTTTGCAGGTTGTATCTTCTCGCATCTTTGAGAAGCGTCGGGCTTCTTGCTTTACTAATCCGGATTTAAAAGATTTTTTAGAGGGAAACGGTGCTAAAAGCATAGATTTTATAGGGGTAGATGGCAATGGCTGTGTCAAGGCTTCCGTTTTGGCAGCTGTCAAGGAGAATTATCAGGTTTCCATCGATTTGTCCGCTGTCGGAGTTGCCAACCAGAAGAAATTCTCTAAAACACTGAAGCAATGGCAAGATTGCGGAATCAAGATTGGATAGCTTTATGAGGACATTAATATGAAAATCATTTTTATCCGCCATGGAGAGCCAGATTATTCACTTTTGGAAGAGGTTGGTTACACTGGCTTTGGACTAGATTTGGCTCCCTTGTCAGTTGCTGGTCGCCAGATGGCGACAGAGGCCGCTACTAATCCTTTGCTGGAACAGGCGGAAATTCTGATTTCATCTTCTGTGACGCGAGCTTTGGAGACGGCTTCCTATTTGATTCGAGACCGCCAACTGCCGCTTTTTGTGGAGCCTTTGCTGCATGAATGGCAGGTATATGAGAGTGGGATAGAAAAGTTTGAGCAGGCTCGGAAGTTATTTTTTGAAAATAAAGGCTCACTTCCTTCAGGAAGTCCTGTCCGGTATGAGACAGCTGAGCAGATGAAAGCCCGCTTTTTGCACACCATAAGCAAATACAGAGACTACGAGACAGTGGGTCTTGTAGCTCATCGCATGCTCATCCGCCAGTTTGTACCTGATCAGCAGATTGATTTTTGCCAGTTTGCTGAATGTGAATTGAAGTTTTAATGTTTCGTTGTAAAAAGAATCTTAATAAAAGGATTTTGAGATAGAAGAAAATATGAAAGAATTTAAGAACAAGGACTATGCAACAGAAATTCGTCAGAAAATTCCAGGCTATGATGTGATGCTAGATGTGATTTTCCGAGGAGTATTGCTTAGGTTAGCACCCAGTTTAAAAGTCGATAAGGTGTTAGCTTTGGCAAGCCAGACGGATGAGTTAAATGGTTTGGCATCCTTATTTCCTGAGGCAGGGTTGACGGTTGTGGAGCCAAGTGAGGCGATGCTACAAGAGCTTAAAAGACAGGTTCATCTGCCTCAAGCGGAGTATCTTAATAGTCGATTTGAAGAAGCAGTGCTGCCTTCTACTTATCAGATTTGTTCTTGCTTGCTAGTGTTGCAGTTTGTTGAAAATCCCAGCTTTTTTCTTCGAAAAATTTATAATTCTTTAAGTGAAGGTGGCCTTCTGATTCTTAGCTTTTTTTCCAACCAGCAACTGGGCTATTGGAAAACACTTACTTCAGAGCTAGGAGCCAATCAGCAACAAGTTCAGCGTACTTATGAGAATCAAGCTAGTTTGATGAATACCCTCTCGCCTCAAGAAGTTGCAAACCTATTAGAAGAGGCTGGCTTTACTAATATAGAGCAAGTGTGTCAGGTCTTATCTACTTTTGTTTGGATTATTAGAAAATAAGGAGAATCACCATCGCTAAGAAAAAAACGACCTTTGTTTGTCAAAATTGTGAATATCATTCGCCCAAGTATCTAGGCCGCTGTCCTAATTGTGGAGCGTGGTCTTCTTTTGTTGAGGAAGTAGAGGCTGCAGAAGTCAAGCATGCTCGTGTTTCCTTGACAGGTGAAAAGACTCGGCCCATGAAGCTGGCTGAGGTCACTTCGATTGATGTCAATCGGATCAAGACGGAAATGGATGAGTTCAACCGTGTGCTGGGTGGTGGCGTAGTACCTGGCAGTCTGGTCCTGATTGGCGGGGATCCCGGTATCGGGAAGTCCACCCTGCTTTTGCAGGTATCCACTCAGCTTTCTCATCAGGGCACTGTTCTTTATGTCAGCGGGGAGGAATCAGCTGAGCAGATTAAGCTGCGGGCGGAACGGCTCGGTGATATTGACAGTGAATTTTATCTCTACGCCGAGACCAATATGCAAAATATCCGCACGGAGATTGAGAAAATCAAGCCAGATTTTCTGATTATCGACTCTATTCAGACAGTGATGTCGCCAGAAATTTCCAGTGTTCAAGGCTCTGTTTCTCAGGTTCGAGAGGTAACGGCTGAGCTCATGCAGCTGGCCAAGACCAATAATATTGCGACCTTTATCGTTGGTCACATGACCAAGGAAGGAACATTAGCTGGCCCCCGAACGCTAGAGCACATGGTGGACACCGTGCTTTATTTTGAGGGCGAACGTCAGCACACTTTCCGTATTTTGCGGGCAGTTAAAAATCGTTTTGGCTCAACCAATGAGATTGGCATTTTTGAAATGCAGTCTGGTGGGCTAGTTGAGGTTGTCAATCCAAGTGAAGTCTTTCTAGAAGAGCGTCTGGATGGCGCGACAGGTTCGTCTATTGTCGTGACCATGGAAGGGACGCGGCCGATTTTGGCAGAGGTGCAGGCTTTGGTGACACCAACCATGTTCGGCAATGCTAAGCGGACCACAACTGGACTGGACTTTAACCGAGCCAGCCTCATCATGGCGGTTCTGGAAAAACGGGCAGGGCTCCTCCTGCAAAATCAAGACGCCTACCTCAAATCAGCTGGCGGCGTCAAGCTAGATGAGCCAGCCATTGATTTGGCGGTGGCGGTAGCCATTGCTTCCAGCTACAAGGATTTACCTACCAATCCCCAAGAGTGCTTTATCGGTGAAATTGGCCTGACTGGCGAAATCCGACGGGTCAACCGCATCGAGCAGCGCATCAACGAAGCAGCAAAGCTGGGCTTCACCAAAGTCTACGCTCCTAAAAACTCTCTGAACGGCCTCAAAGTTCCAGACAATATCCAAGTCATCGGTGTGACGACGATTGGGGAAGTCTTAAAGAAAGTATTTTCTTGATTAAAGTAGTATTGCGAAAAGTTGTTGTGCGTGCTATAATATTGCTAGAAAAAATAGGATTTATCTGGAATTTCCTATAAGTTGTTTTTCCAGATTTTTTAGGAGGATAATCAACCATGGTAGATCATCGTATGAATGTTTCTATTACCAACAATGCTCAATTTCCCTTGGCGGAGATTGCCTTAGATGCATCAGAGTCTGTTCGTATTCAGACTGGGAGCATGATATATCACACCCCCAACGTTGTCTTGAATGCTAAAGTGAATGCAGAGTCTCAATCAATCTTTGGCATGGCAATCCAAGCTGTGGGCCGTTCTATGGCTTCTGGCGAAGGAGTGTTTATCACTGAAGCAACTGCTCAATCAAATAACGGTCGTCTAGCCTTAGCGCCTAATGTACCTGGTCAGATTGTTGCTCTGGAACTAGGCGAAAAGCAATACCGCCTTAATGATGGAGCTTTTCTGGCTATGGATGGTTCTGCCTCTTATACTTTGGAGAGGCAGTCGGTGGGTCGAGCTCTCTTTGGTGGCCAAGGAGGCTTTTATGTGATGAGTACCCAAGGTCAGGGGACACTCTTGGTAAATTCCTTTGGCTCGATTCAAAAGGTCGAGCTGCATAATGATAGGATAACGATTGACAATGCTCACGTAGTAGCATGGAGTCGAGAGCTGGAATATGATATTCATTTAGAAAATGGTTTCTGGCAGTCCATGGGGACTGGTGAAGGAGTGGTTAATACCTTCTATGGAACTGGGGAAATTTACATCCAAAGTCTCAATATTGAAACCTTTGCAAATGTTCTTCGCCCACACCTGAATATTGACAATTCTTGAAAATTTCTAGGAGAGACTCAGGCAGTCTCTTCTTTTTTGATGCTTCAGTTTTCCTTTGTCCAAAATATATGAAAATGTTATAATCAAGTCATAATAAGAAGGAGGTATTTCTTATGCGATTTTCTATGGATAGTAATATGCAGTTTCCTTTGGTTGAGTTGTCGCTCAATCAAGGAGAAACCGTCTTTATCCAGCGTGGCAGCATGGTCTACCACACGCCGAATGTGACCCTGAATACCCAGCTCAATGCCAGCGGTTCTGGCTTGGGACGTTTTGTCAAGGCTGTAGGGCGGTCAATGGTTTCTGGTGAAAGTACCTTTATTACTCAGGCTGTTGCCCAGTCTGATAATGGTTACCTTGCTTTAGCGCCAGATGCTCCTGGTCAAGTCATTCCTCTTCAGCTAGGCGAAAAGCAATATCGGCTTAATGACGGCGCCTTCCTAGCTCTTGATGGTACGGCTTACTATACCATGGAGCGCCAGTCTGTCGGCAAGGCTATCTTTGGAGGGCAAGGGGGTCTCTTCGTTATGACAACTCAAGGTCAGGGCACTCTTTTGGCCAATGCCTTTGGTTCAATTAAGAAAATTGAGCTTCATAACCAAGAAGTGACAATTGACAATGCCCATGTAGTAGCTTGGAGCCAGTCTTTGAATTATAATATCCATCTGGAAAATGGCTTCTGGCAGTCTATCGGAACGGGTGAAGGAGTAGTCAACACCTTCCAAGGTACTGGTGAAGTCTATGTGCAAAGTCTCAATCTTCAAACCTTTGCAGGCTCACTCAGCAAGTTTATTCCAAGAAGCTCATAACAAAAAAACTAGGACAGAAGACCAGTCTAGATGCTGGATTTGACTGTCCTATTTTTTTGTAACAAAGTCGAGAACTGACAAATAACAGAAAAGATGGTAAGATAATATAAAATTATTTGAACGTCAAAGTATTAGCAAGGGGAAAGAATGTCTTATTTTGAAAACTTTATGAAGGCCAATAAAGCCTTGAAAAGGCAACGGCCGCCTTTATGATTTAGCTGTTAGCACCATCGGATGCGAACTCGTTCGTGGCATTTTTGGCGGATTAAAGAAACGTTAGGAGAATAAAGTGACAATTACTATAAAACCTTATCAGAAATTGGATAAAGAGGCTGTTTTAGAATTATCAATTCAAGCTTGGTCTCCAGTTTTTCCAAAAATGGAAAAAGGAGTTCCTAAGTTTGTTTATGATAATTTTTATCCTCAAGGGTGGGAAAAAAGGCAAATCAATGATCTAACAGCAGTCTTAAATGAAGAGAGTCAGTTTGCCTGGTTAGCTTTTCTGGAGGAAGAATTAGTCGGATGGATTCACATTCGCTTGCACCCTGAGGATAAGATGGGTGAGATTTATATCCTAGCTGTTGCTCCAAGATATCAGCGTCAAGGTATTGGAAAAGCGCTCATGACCTATGCTTGTGATCAGATTAAACAAAAAGGAATGGAAATGGTCATGGTTGAGACGGGTGGTGATCTAGGTCATGCACCGGCTCGTAAAACCTATGAGAACTTTGGTTTTGAACAATGGCCCGTTGCTCGCTACTTTAAGAAGTTATAACTCACGGCTCTTTGTCAACTGTAGTGGGTGATAAAAGCTAGCACAGAGAGCAGTTCATATAGGTTCTCTCTTTTTTGAAGTTAGGGAAGTTCTAAAGCCAAAACCTAGTATGATAAGGTTAATTCGTTTGAACATCAAATAATATAATTAGTCAGGAGTCAAAATGTCATATTTTGAAAACTTTATGAAGGCCAATAAAGCTTATGTTGATTTGCATGGGACAGCACATCTGCCCATCAATCCCAAGACCAAGGTAGCTATTGTGACATGCATGGACTCTAGGCTTCACGTGGCTCAGGCTCTGGGACTGGCACTAGGAGATGCCCATATCTTGCGCAATGCTGGCGGTCGGGTGACGGAGGACATGATTCGCTCACTGGTCATCTCTCAGCAGCAGCTAGGGACGCGGGAAATCGTGGTTTTGCATCATACAGACTGCGGGGCACAGACCTTTAAGAATGAAGATTTTACGGCCTATCTTCATAAAGAACTAGGTGTCGATGTCAGCGAGCAGGACTTTTTGCCATTTACAGATGTAGAGGAAAGTGTGCGTGAGGATATGGCCTTGCTGCGGCAGTCACCGCTAATCCCAGCTGATGTAAAAATCTCAGGTGCGGTTTATGATGTAGATACTGGTCGAATGACAGTTGTTAAGGAATAGTTAGGAAGTCAATTTCTTTGTCTGCGCATCAGCATTGAAATTGGCTCCTTTTTTATGTTAAAATAGAGAAACGATTTTAATTAGTTAGGACAATGTTATGATTCTTTCCATTATTTCTCAGGGATTGGTTTGGGCCGTTTTAGGTCTAGGTATTTTTATGACCTTCCGGATTCTGGGCTTTCCTGATATGACGACAGAAGGCTCTTTCCCCTTGGGTGGGGCGGTGGCCGTTACCTTGATTACCAAGGGAGTCAATCCTTTTCTGGCAACAGCAGCAGCCGTTTTAGCGGGCTGTGCTGTGGGTGCCGTGACAGGTCTGCTTTATACCAAGGGGAAAATTCCGACTCTGCTTTCTGGGATTTTGGTCATGACCTCCTGCCACTCTATCATGCTGATGCTGATGGGCCGTGCCAATCTGGGGCTTTTAGGAAGCAGCAAAATTCAGGATATTCTGCCTTTTTCAGGGGAAGTCAATGACCTCTTGACTGGTTTGATTTTTGTCAGTCTAGTGATTGCAGCTCTGCTCTTTTTCTTGGATACCAAGCTAGGGCAGGCCTATATCGCGACCGGAGATAATCCGGATATGGCTCGCAGTTTTGGGATCAATACTGGCCGTATGGAGTTGATGGGACTGATTCTGTCAAATGGCTTGATTGCTCTGGCTGGGGCGCTGATTGCCCAGCAGGAAGGCTATGCAGATGTTTCCCGTGGGATTGGAGTGATTGTTGTCGGTCTGGCCAGTCTTATCATTGGCGAGGTGCTCTTCCAGAGTCTGACCTTGGCAGAGCGTCTGATTACCATTGTAGTTGGTGCGATTGCCTATCAGTTCTTGATCTGGGGCGTTATTGCTCTCGGGTTTAATACCAACTATCTCCGTCTCTACAGTGCGGTGATTCTGGCCGTCTGTCTCATGATTCCAACCCTGAAAAATAAATTCTTTAAAGGAGCCAAGTTAAGCAAATGACAGCGATTGTAGAATTAAGAAATGCAACCAAGCTTGTAAAGAGCGGCTTTGATGAAGAAAAAATCATCCTAAATGATGTTTCTTTAGATATTCATGAGCATGATTTTATTACGATTTTAGGTGGAAACGGTGCAGGAAAGTCAACCCTGTTCAATGTCATTGCCGGAACTCTCCCCCTAACCAGCGGCAGTATTCATATCTTGGGTGAAAATGTCACTCATTTTTCACCAGAAAAGCGGGCCAAGTACCTGTCCCGTGTCTTTCAGGATCCTAAGATGGGAACAGCTCCGCGCATGACAGTGGCGGAAAATCTTCTTATTGCCAAATTCCGAGGTGAAAAGCGTGGCTTGGCGCCCCGTGGACTAAACAGTTACAGGGAAGAGTTTCAGGCGACGATTGAGAAAATCGGCAATGGCCTGGACAAGCATCTGGATACACCGATTGAATTTCTCTCTGGCGGGCAAAGACAGGCTTTGAGCCTGCTCATGGCAACGCTCAAGCGACCAGAGCTTTTGCTTCTGGATGAGCATACTGCAGCACTGGATCCTAAGACCAGTGTAGCCTTGATGGAGCTGACCAATGAGTTTGTCAGTCGTGACCTCCTAACAGCCCTCATGATTACCCATCACATGGAGGATGCCCTCAAATACGGCAACCGACTAATCGTTATGAAAGATGGGCGGATTATTCAGGACTTAAACAAAGACGAGAAAGCCAAGATGACCATCGCGGATTATTATGGCTTGTTTGAATAGGCTTGCTCAGAGTTTTGTAAAAACAAGAGAAAGAATATGTACTAAATAATGTACTGCTTCACAAAATTAGACAAATAATAATCAAAAGGATTTGGTTCTCTGTTAAATAGGACTATGTCCTTTTTCTTCAAATTGCTCTCATAGATTAATAAAAACCACAGATTTTGTACTGACCCCCAAAAGTTAGACAATTTATTTATCCAAAGGATTTAGTTCTGTATTGAACAGGGCTAAGTCCTTTTAGTTTTGTCTTAATTCGTTTGTTGTTGTAATAAAAAATATAATCCGCAATAGCTTGCTCAAGCTCATCCAGGGACTGATATGATGTCTCAAGACCATAAAACATCTCAGATTTAAGTATCCCAAAGAAAGATTCCATCATTCCGTTATCAGGACTGTTCCCTTTACGTGACATGGATGGACGAATGCCCTTGTTCTCTAAAAAATGATGATAAGATTGGTGCTGATATTGCCAGCCTTGGTCACTGTGAAGGATTGTTCCACTATATGATTTAGCTGGAAAGGCCTTCTCAAGCATGCTCTGAACTTGTTTCAAATCTGGTGAACGTGACACAGTGAAGTTAATAATCTCGCTGTTGTAACCATCCAACACAGGGGACAAGTAGAGTTTTCCTTCTGCTAAAGCAAACTCTGTCACATCAGTATAACACTTCTCATAAGGTTTAGATGCACTGAACTGACGGTTAATGAGGTTATCAGCCTTTTTACCTATTTCCCCTCTGTATGATGAATACTTGCGTTTGCGGCGGATACGGGCTTTTAAGCCTAACCTCTTCATCAAACGTTGTATTTTTTTGTGATTGACGATAAAACCACGATTTCTTAGTTCCAGATGGATGCGACGATAGCCATAATTGCCATGATGTTCATCATAGATGTCTTGAATGAGCTCCTTTAAGGCCATGTCCTGATCTTCTTGAGCAGCTAGTCGCTTGACTTGATAGTAATAGGTTGACCGTGATAAATCAAGGATTTCCAGCAGAGTCGCTAGAGAAAATTGACCGATTAATTCTTGGATGATTTCTGTTGCTCTTTGAGCTTTGCTTCGTCCCTCAATCGGTATTCTCTCAGCTTTTTTAGCACCGCATTCTCCGCTCTAAGGTAGTCTAATTCTTTCTGGAGTCGTTCCAACTCTGTCATTTGTTCCCAAGTCTTCTTTGGTTTACGCCCCATCTTTATTGGTCTCCCTCTTCTTTTCTCAAGAATAGTATAGCCATTTTTCTTGTATTGCGCAATCCACCTTGAAATCATACTAGAATTTGGTAAGGCATAATCTAAGGACGTCTGTTTCTGAGATTGCCCATCAATCAGAACTTTATCTATTATCTCTTGCTTCAGTTCTGGAGAATAATAACTATTCTTCCCTTTTTGGACAATGGCTAACCCATACCTGTCAATCAGGCGAATCATGTACCTTAGTCCAGAAACATCCACACCAAATCTTTTTGAAAGCTGGTTAAAGCTTAAACCTTGTTTTATGAGCTCATAGATTTGAACCTTGTCTTCATAACTCAATTTCATAAAAATAGCACCCCAATCGTTAGATTTTATGTCTAACTTTTGGGGTGCAGTTCATGATTGCGGTTTTTTTGTTATCAAAATAGTCTAAATCACTCATCTAATCGAATAAACATCATTGCGTTAAGTAAGGAGATGAGTGCGACCGTATTAATATTATTGGAATAGATCAGTCTCTTGTTCTCAATGGGTGGAATAATAAAATTAGAAATGATGATATCGTAAGGTGATTCTTTTAAAGAATCGATTGATAATTCTAATTTATTCCAAACTTCAAGTTCAAAATTATTACTGCAATAATAAGAAAGTGTCTCTGCTACCGATCTTGCATGATACTGATCAAAATTACTCATGACTAAAACCTTTAATTTAGGCTGATTTTGTAAAAGATTCAGCACTAAATGTTTGCTATGAGTGATAAAAGTATAGGATAGGTGGTTGACTTTCATTGGTGTGCTATGGATATCCAAAGTCTCTAGGTAGTGTTCAATCCCTTTTTTAATATCTGAAACAAATTGAGGGAAAATATTTTGAAAGTTCTTGATTGTATTCCCTTTTTGATCAAACAGAATAAATTCTGTAGATAGTTCCTGACGGTGCAGATGTGCTGTATTATGCAAATGCCAAATAAGATTGTCCTTATTGTCTATTTTTAGATTATATCTGCTTTCTATCTGATCAATCAAATCACTTAATAATTGATACGAATTTTTTACATAGCTGTCTGTTTTTGCGCAGCTCATAAATAGATTTTCATCAATGAAAAACATTTTTTGAAAATAGGAGACAAATAGTTGGCCTATCACTTCTTTATTCAAAGAGATATGATATTCAGAATCAAAGCTCGCTACAATGTCTTCGATTCCTTCTGCCTGCATGAAAGATTCTAACAATTGATTGTTAAAAGAATCTTTCTCAACTTCCAAGAAATGACCAAACTTTATTCGATATAAATTTGTAACTAGGAGCAATTTTAACATTCTTTGAGTTGCGAAATTGACAGGAAATGCAGTTTCTTTATAGACCAGTGCTAACAGCTTACACAAAGGTTCTACTGAAAAATCTGTAAAGGGCCATTCAAGAAAATAATATTTTTCCGAAAAATATTGTGCAAAAAAATAGCGGATATCAATCTCATCTCCAATAATCCGAGCAGGATTGAGACTAATTTTAAAATTATATTGTTTTTTTATAATTTTGTTAATATGACTGATTATACGATAGAGTGATGAAGAGCTTATATAAAACTCTTTACAAATACTCTCAGTTTCATATCCTTCGTTAAAGAAGATGAATTCTAAAATTGAAAAATGGGTTGAGTGCTTAAAAAAATGGTGATAGACCATCTCAATATCACTATCATCGGTATTAATGATACGTATGCCATTAGTAGACGAGTGAAAAATCAATTGAGGAAACGCAGACTTGACATGGGATAAATCATCTTTTACTGAACGTTCTGTACAATTCAATAGTTCAGCCAGTTCAGAAATATGAAACCAGCGTTTGTTTTTAAATAGTAGTTCTAGTAGTTCTAATTGCCTGTGGCTCTTTTTAGATAGTAATTCTCGCATTAAAATATTATCTTTCTTTATATAGTGTTTTTATTATCAGGCAATTATACCATATTTTATGCGTTTAACCTCATTTAACAACTCTAAAATATATCTAAAAATGCTGATAAAAGCCTATAGAAAAAGGAATTCTTATCTTTGCGTATCTATAGTACAGATAAACGGAAAGAAAACTAAGTTGAATTATTATGTTTCCAAGTTGGAAAATTATATAATTATGTTAATCAAAAAATAATAGTAAAAAATATTATTAAACAATTTTGATTTAGAAAAAATTAGAAAGGAGAATCAATATGCTTTGGTCTATTATTGTTGGAGGTGTTATTGGTCTTATTGCTGGATCAATCACTAAAAAAGGCGGCTCAATGGGTGTTATTGCAAACGTTGTTGCAGGTTTAGTTGGTTCTGCTGTCGGTCAGTCACTTTTAGGAACTTGGGGTCCTAGTTTGGCTGGTATGGCCTTGCTTCCTTCTATCATTGGTGCAGTTATTGTGGTAGCTGTTGTATCATTTTTTGTAGGTAAAAAGGCATAAATTGTTTTTTTACTTTCAAAATACAATTTTAAATTTAATGATGTGAGGATTCAATATGTCAAAATCAAGAAAAATACTTTCCCTTATTTTCTGTATTTTAATCTTGACAATTTTGATTCCTGTTTTGCTAGACTTTCATAAAGTCAGCGGTCTGGGGCTCCAGTTATTTAGCTGGAAGTTATTCACTTGGAAGCAGATTCCTTTTGTGGGCTACTATCTTTCTCGATATGTTTTCTGGGGCACTGTGGTTTTGGCAAGCTTAATCTTACTACTGATGTTAGTGATAGCTTTTTATCCTAAGAGACGTTTGGAAATTCAGCTAGCTGATGCGGATGGGAAACTGATGCTGAAAAATTCAGCCATTGAAGGGTTTGTTCGTAGTCTGTTAACAGAACACGGTTTAATTAAAGATCCTGCAGTTTCAGTAAATAGCCGTAAAAACAAATGCATGGTTTCTGTTAAAGGGGCAATCGTTCCTTCGGAAAACATCATCAAGAGAAGTCAGTTGATTCAAGAAGAAATTGCGTCTGGATTGACAGAATTCTTCGGAATCAATCATAATGTCAAGCTTAAAATCTCTGTCTCAGACTTCAAGCCAAAAGAAGCGGCTAAAAAAACTACTAGTCGTGTAAAGTAAGGAAGTAAAAAATGGAATGGTTTAAAAAATATCAATATCCAATCTTGTCTGGATTAGCAGGCATTATTCTAGCATGTTTTATCCTATCCTTTGGCTTCTTTAAGACTCTATTTGTCTTGATTTGCGCTACTCTAGGGGCAGGAATCGGATATTATATTCAAAAAAATAATATATTTAAATAACTAATCAAGGAGTTTAATATGTCAAATAAAGATGTTAAAGATGTTGCAAAAAAAGAAGTTGCTCAAGCAGCTCATGAAGTAAAAGGTGAATTGACTTATGATGATAAGGTCATTCAAAAAATTATCGGTCTCTCTTTAGAGAAAGTTTCAGGTTTGCTGGCTGTTGACGGCGGCTTCTTCTCTAACATAAAAGATAAATTGGTCAACTCTGACAATGTCACTCATGGTGTCAATGTTGAAGTTGGTAAAGAACAAGTAGCTGTTGACCTGAATGTGGTTGCGGAATATCAGAAGAATGTTCCTGCTTTATACAAAGAAATCAAGAAAGTTGTTGTAGAAGAAGTTTCTAAGATGACTGATTTGGAAGTTGTTGAAGTAAATGTCAATGTTGTTGATATTAAAACAAAAGAACAACACGAAGCGGACTCAGTAAGCCTTCAAGACCGAGTGACAGATGTTGCTGAATCAACAGGCGAATTTGCTTCAGAGCAATTCGAAAAAGCAAAATCTAGCATTAGCGGTGGTTTCTCAGCTGTTCAAGAAAAAGTTGGCGATGGTGTAGAGGCTGTTAAAGACGCTGCATCAAATGAAAAAGCTCGTGTGCGTTAATTCTCTAACTAAGTTTAGGAATTCTTATATTCTTTCATTGCTTTAAAAATTGAAACTAATAACGGAGGTATCAATTATGTCTACAGAAGAAAAATTCAACCAAGCTAAAGGTTCTGTTAAAGAAGGACTAGGCAAATTAACTGGTGATAAAAAAACAGAAAAAGAAGGAGCTGCTGAAAAAGTAGTTTCTAAAGTTAAAGAAGTTGCAGAAGATGCCAAAGATGCTGTTGAAGGAGCCATCGAAGGCGTTAAAAATATGGTTAAAAAAGACGATAAATAAAACCAATAGTTTATTTTCCTTATAAAAAGTCTTTGTTAGCTATAGTCACGGATAAAAATTATCTAGAGTTTAAAGGAGATCATTTTAAGGTCTCCTTTCCTTTTTGCTTGCATGATTTATAGCTAAAAAGTTTTTCTACTTCTTAAGTGTAAACGCTTGCAAAAATCTGGATAGAGTACTATAATAGAATTAAGGAAATAGAAAGAAAGGAAACTAAATTCATTCGCTTTAAAGTTTACTTTGTTGGTATAGTTGTTTGTAATACATAAGTAGTTGCTTTACTTGACATATTGGTTGAATTGTCAGACAGGCCTGCTTAGCTTGCCTGATTGTAACGATAGTATAGAAAGTAGAAGCTTTTAGATGGTTTTCAAACTTCGAGAATTCAATCAATAGTGCTTTATTATGTTATAGAGATTTCCAATGCTAAGATAAAAAGAAAATCATTAGCGGTTGAAGGAATTAAAAGTTTATAAAAAATAATAAAAACAATAAATCAAAAAAATTGTTATTCAGTTACACCTTGGATGAACTGATTGCTCTCATACCAGCGAAGTAAACCAGACCTCTAGCCGAGTAAAGCTAGAGGTCGTTTTTTGTAGTCAAGAGCGCTAAGAAGACACACTTGACTTTGAAAAAACATAAAAAAATGCTATAATAGATTGGATATGCGAACCTTTGGTTTGCAAGACTGTAATTCGACTTGGCTAGCCAAGGACCGTTAGTAATAAAATAAAGAATCTTTGATAAAAGTAAGGTTCTGAAAATTGAATAGGAGAAAAAATGAGCAAGAGCAATATTAAACTGATTGCTTTGGGCGGCGTACGTGAAAATGGTAAAAACCTCTACGTTGCCGAAGTGGATGATTCCATTTTTGTATTGGATGTTGGGCTGAAGTACCCAGAAAATGAGCAGTTGGGTGTGGATTATGTCGTTCCCAACATGGACTATTTGTTTGAAAACAAGAAGCGGATTGCGGGTGTCTTTCTGACGCACGGACACGCGGATGCGATTGGTGCTCTGCCTAATCTTTTGGCAGATGCTAAGGTGCCCGTTTTCGGATCAGAATTGACGATTGAGCTAGCTAAGCTTTTTGTTAAAAACAACGATGCGGTTAAGAAGTTCAATGATTTCCATGTGATTGATGAAAATACCGAGATTGAATTTGGCAAAACCGTGGTTTCCTTCTTCCGGACGACTCACTCGATTCCTGAGAGTTTGGGAGTTGTCATCAAGACCAGAAAAGGCAGTATCG
Source organism: Streptococcus sanguinis (assembly GCF_050225395.1). Classification (GTDB taxonomy): domain Bacteria; phylum Bacillota; class Bacilli; order Lactobacillales; family Streptococcaceae; genus Streptococcus. The sequence continues at coordinate 222,990 of NZ_CP071431.1, forward strand.
TTTATACAGGTGATTTCAAGTTTGACCAGTCTGCCAGCCCGTCCTACGCGACAGACTTTGGCCGTCTGGCTGAGATTGGCCGCGAGGGTGTTCTGGCCTTGCTCAGTGATTCAGCCAATGCAGATAGCACTGTTCAGGTGGCTAGCGAGAGCGAGGTCGGCAAGGAAATCGAAGATACGATTGCTGACTGGGACGGTCGCGTGATTGTTGCGGCGGTTGCCAGCAACTTGTCTCGTATCCAGCAGGTCTTTGATGCAGCTGCAGAGACTGGCCGCCGAGTGGTTTTGACAGGCTTTGATGTTGAAAATATCGTTCGTACGGCTATCCGCCTCAAGAAGCTGTCCTTGGTGGACGAACGCCTTTTGATCAAGCCCAAGGAAATGTCTAAGTTTGAAGATCATGAGCTGATTATCTTGGAGACTGGCCGGATGGGTGAGCCTATCAATGGTCTGCGCAAGATGTCAATCGGCCGTCACCGCTATGTGGAAATCAAGGAAGGTGATTTGATTTACATCGTAACGACGCCGTCAATTGCCAAGGAAGCGGTCGTGGCTCGTGTAGAAAATATGATTTATCAGGCTGGGGGCATTGTCAAGCTGATTACCCAAAACCTGCGGGTGTCGGGTCACGCAAATGCGCGTGATTTGCAGCTCATGATTAACCTGCTGCAGCCTAAGTATCTCTTCCCGATTCAGGGGGAGTACCGCGGATTGGATGCTCATGCTAAGGCTGCCATGGAAGTTGGCATGCTGCCGGAAAATATCTTTATTCCTAAACGGGGCAGCATCATGGAATACGACCATGGTGATTTTGTGCCGGCTGGTGCTGTGTCAGCAGGAGATGTCATGATTGATGGGAATGCGATCGGCGATGTGGGTAATATCGTCCTCCGTGACCGCAAGGTCTTGTCTGAAGATGGCATTTTTATCGTGGCACTCACAGTTAACCGTAAGGAAAAGAAAATCATTTCCAAGGCTAAAGTACACACTCGTGGCTTTGTCTATGTCAAGAAGAGCAGAGATATTTTGCGCGAAAGCTCTGACATTATCAATAAAACCGTGGAAGATTATCTGGCGCAGGATAGCTTTGACTGGGGTGAGCTGAAGGGTGCTGTCCGTGACAGTCTGGCCAAATATCTCTTTGACCAAACCAAGCGTCGCCCAGCTATTTTGCCGGTTGTTATGGAAGTGCGGTAAAAATCTCAACACAAATACAAGAAAAGTCGGGTTTCGGCTTTTTCTTGTCAGAAAGATACGAAGGAGAAATGCGAATGGCAGTGATGAAAATAGAGTATTATTCTGAAGCTTTGGAGATGGAATGGGGCGTTAATGTCCTCTATCCGGATGCAGCTCGCGTAGACAAGCCGGATGATAAGGACATTCCTGTTTTGTATCTGCTTCATGGTATGAACGGGAATCACAATAGCTGGCTCAAGCGCTCGAATATTGAGCGTCTGGTTCGCTCGACGAATCTGATTGTTGTCATGCCTAATACCAGCAATGGCTGGTACACCGATACTCAGTATGGCTTTAACTATTACGAAGCCATCGCTGAGGAGCTGCCTCGGGTGCTCAAGCGCTTTTTCCCAAATATGTCGGATAAGCGGGAGAAGAATTTTATTGCGGGTCTTTCCATGGGCGGATATGGAGCCTTTAAGCTGGCTCTCAAGTCTAACCGCTTTTCATACGCAGCTAGTCTTTCTGGCGCTTTGAGTTTTCTTGATGCTCGTCCAGACAATGCTGAGATGGCAACGCCAGCCTATTGGCGAGGAGTTTTTGGAGACTATAAAGACTGGACCAGCAGCCCCCATTCGCTGGAAAGTATAGCCAAGCAATCTGATAAAAAGACTAAGCTTTGGGCATGGTGTGGCGAAGAAGACTTTCTCTACAAGGCCAATCAGGAGGCAGTGAAAAACCTGCAAGACTTAGGCTTGGAGATTACTTACAGCCACAGTCCAGGTAAGCATGAGTGGTATTACTGGGAAAAGCAGTTGGAGAATGTACTGGCCTGGCTTCCTATCGACTTCCAGCTGGAAGAGCGCCTGTCATAAAAATAGACTGTAAAATCGTATTCTGCCTTCAGAGTATGATATAATGATTACGTTTGAAAATCGGAGTGGGAATGATTCCCCGAAATGCAAATAGGAGAATGGAACTTTGACAAAAGCGATTCGAGTGCGTTATGCACCAAGTCCGACTGGACTTTTACACATCGGAAATGCGCGGACTGCGCTCTTTAACTACCTCTATGCTCGTCACTATGGTGGAACCTTCATTATCCGTATCGAGGATACTGACCGCAAGCGCCATGTAGAAGACGGGGAACGCTCACAGCTTGAAAACTTACGCTGGCTGGGTATTGACTGGGATGAAAGTCCTGAGACTCACGAAAACTACCGTCAGTCTGAGCGCTTGGATATTTACCAAAAATACGTCAATGAACTCTTGGACAAGGGCTTGGCTTACAAGTCCTATGTAACTGAGGAAGAATTAGCGGCTGAACGTGAACGTCAGGAAGCAGCTGGTGAAACACCGCGTTATATCAATGAGTTTCTAGGTATGTCTGAGGAAGAAAAGGCAGCCTATATCGCTGAGCGCGAAGCAGCGGGGATCATTCCGACGGTTCGTCTGGCTGTCAATGAAGCTGGTGTCTACAAGTGGACGGACATGGTCAAGGGCGAAATTGAGTTTGAAGGCGGCAATATCGGTGGTGACTGGGTTATCCAGAAGAAAGACGGCTACCCAACCTACAACTTTGCTGTGGTTATTGATGACCATCTGATGGAAATCTCACACGTTATTCGTGGAGATGACCACATTGCTAACACACCTAAGCAACTTATGGTTTATGAAGCTTTAGGCTGGGAAGCTCCAGAATTTGGGCACATGACCCTGATTATCAACTCTGAAACAGGCAAGAAGCTGTCCAAGCGCGATACCAATACCTTGCAGTTTATCGAGGATTATCGCAAGAAGGGCTACCTGCCAGAAGCAGTCTTTAACTTTATTGCACTGCTGGGCTGGAATCCTGGCGGTGAGCATGAGATTTTCTCTCGCCAAGAATTGATCGAGCTTTTTGATGAAAAACGTCTCAGCAAGTCTCCAGCTGCTTTTGACCAGAAGAAGCTGGACTGGATGAACAACGAATACATCAAGAATGCGGATTTTGACACAATCTTTGCTCTGGCTAAGCCATACTTGGAAGAAGCGGGCCGTTTGACAGATAAGGCAGAAAAGCTTGTAGAGCTCTACAAACCACAAATGAAGTCTGTAGACGAAATTGTGCCGCTGACAGACCTCTTCTTTGCGGACTTTCCAGAGTTGACAGATGCGGAGCGTGAGGTCATGGCTGGTGAAACGGTACCGACTGTGTTGACAGCTTTCAAGGAAAAGCTAGAAGCTATGTCGGATGCAGATTTTGTGACAGAAAACATCTTCCCGCAAATCAAGGCTGTCCAAAAAGAGACAGGGATCAAGGGCAAAAACCTCTTCATGCCTATTCGGATTGCCGTTTCGGGTGAAATGCATGGACCAGAACTGCCAGATACGATTTACCTGCTAGGCCGTGAAAAATCTATCCAGCATATCGAAAACATGCTGAATCAAATTCAATAAGATGAACCAGCTTTCAAGCTGGTTTTTACTTTGCAAATTTTTGTTTTTATGTCACAATTGTAATAAGAAAATACCTTAAGGAGAGAGAAATGAAAAAATGGATCATCATCTTGATTGGAGGATTACTAGCCTTACTCGTGCTAGTAACCTGTAATCAAAAGAAAGAGCAAACGACTCCAGCTTCCAACAATTCTAAAGTAAGTTCGCCTAGCTCTGCATCTTCTAAAAAGTCTGAAAGAGAGAGCAATTCGAGCGAACTTGATGGTCAAGCGGATGGTCAAGAAATTTCTGATGCTGGCTCTCAGCAGAATTCGGAAACTGAAGCTGAGAAGTCTACCAAAGAAACTAGCAAAGGAGAGAAAGAGACGGCACCAACTTCTAGTTTGGATATGAAGGCTATTGCTTCTGGAGATTTTTCCAGCATGATTGGTACTTGGCAGGATGCCAAAGGGAACAGCTATACATTCGATGCGTCTGGTATTGAGTCAGATGTTGCCAAGCTTGAGACAGGGGATTACTCTGGGCCAGATGAAAATGGGATTTTTCGAGCAGGGATTCGTTGGAAAAACCAAACCGGTGCTGCCTTTCTTATCATTCCAGCAGGAAAGAGTTTGCCAGCTGGGGAGACTGTCAATGGGACAGATCCGACTGATACCAGTCAAGATCGTTTCATCATCACCCAGAGTGTTTCCGAACATCCCGATGTTTTTTACCGCGTAAAATAAGGAGTCTTGATGGGCTCTTTTATCTTGTTTTGAGTCCAGTATATAATATATTGATTCTGAATAAAAATTTATAAAACGTTTTTATTTTAATAAATATTAAAATTTCTCTTGACATTCGCATTTTCATACAGTAGAATGTTTAAAAATAAAATGTAGAAGGATAGAGGTAATCATATGGTTAAAGAGAAAGTCATTTTAGCATATTCCGGTGGTTTGGACACTTCGGTGGCCATTACTTGGCTGAACAAGGATTATGATGTGATCGCGGTCTGTATGGACGTAGGTGAAGGAAATGATTTAGAGTTCATTCATGACAAGGCGCTGAAAGTAGGTGCTATCGAATCACATGTTATTGATGTTAAAGACGAGTTTGCGGAAGACTACGTCTTGGTTGCTCTGCAAGGACACACCTTCTACGAACGAAAATATCCTCTAGTGTCCGCTCTGAGCCGACCTTTGATTTCTAAGAAATTGGTTGAAATTGCCCACAAGACGGGGGCGACAACCATTGCCCATGGCTGTACCGGAAAAGGAAACGATCAGGTACGTTTTGAAGTGGCTATCGCATCCTTGGATCCCAGTCTCAAGGTCATTGCTCCGGTTCGGGAGTGGAAATGGTCTCGGGAAGAAGAAATTAATTACGCCAAAGCTAATGGTGTGCCAATTCCTGCAGATCTGGATAGTCCTTACTCAGTCGATCAAAACCTTTGGGGACGAGCCAATGAGTGCGGTGTCTTGGAAAATCCTTGGAATGAAGCACCGGAAGACGCCTATGATTTGACGGTTGCACCAGAAGCAGCACCAGACAGCCCACTCTATGTAAATATTGACTTTGAGGCGGGCGTGCCAGTTGCTTTAGATGGCAAAAAGATGAAGCTGGCGGACTTGATTCTTGAGCTAAATGACCTAGCTGGACAGCACGGTGTTGGGCGGATTGACCATGTAGAAAATCGTCTGGTAGGGATTAAGTCTCGGGAAATCTATGAATGCCCTGGGGCGGTGACTCTATTGGCTGCCCACAAGGAAATCGAGGATCTGACTCTAGTCAGAGAACTGGCTCATTTCAAGCCAATTATCGAAAACGAACTATCTAATCTCATCTACAATGGCCTCTGGTTTAACCCAGCGACAGAAGCTCTGATTGCCTATCTCAAGTCCACCCAGCAGGTGGTCAATGGTACAGCTAAGGTGAAGCTTTATAAGGGTTCTGCTACAGTTGTAGCGCGTAAGTCTGACAATTCTCTTTACGATGAAAGTCTGGCCACCTATACCAGTGCAGATACTTTTGATCAGGATGCCGCAATTGGCTTTATTAAGCTGTGGGGGCTTCCATCTAAGGTTCACGCAGAGGTTCAGGCTCACAAAGATAAATAGAAAGGTGCTTTCCTATGGCGAATCATAAACTGTGGGGCGGACGTTTTGAAGCCTCTCTGGAAGGCTGGGTAGAGGAGTTTGGCGCCAGCATCGGCTTTGACTATCGTCTGGCTCCTTATGATCTGCAAGGCAGCCTAGCCCATGTCAAAATGCTGGGGCAGACAGGAATTATTGCTCCAGAGGAAGCAGCTGCTATTCAAGCGGGCTTGGAAAAGCTGTTAGCACGTTATGAGGCTGGAGAGCTTGAGTTTGATGTCCGTAATGAAGATATTCATATGAATATGGAGGCTCTTCTGACTGAGGAGATTGGGCCAGTGGCTGGCAAGCTTCATACAGCTCGCTCCCGTAATGACCAGGTGGCGACAGATATGCACCTTTATCTAAAGGATCAGCTCGGTCAGATTGCGGATAAACTCTTGAATTTGCGTCAGGTGCTGCTGGACTTGGCTGAGGAGCATGTAGAGACAATCATGCCAGGCTATACCCATCTGCAGCATGCCCAGCCGATTAGCTTTGCCCATCATCTGCTGGCCTATTATCAGATGTTCAGCCGGGATAGTCAGCGCTTTGCCTTTAATCTGGAGCATACGGATTTGTCTCCTTTGGGAGCGGCGGCTCTGGCGGGGACAACATTTCCGATTAACCGAGAGCTGACGGCTGATTTATTGGGATTCAAAGGCATTTACCACAATTCCTTGGATGCGGTAAGTGATCGAGATTTTATCCTGGAGTTTCTATCTAACAGCAGCATTCTCATCATGCATCTGTCACGTCTCTGCGAGGAGCTGATTAACTGGTGCAGCTATGAATATGGCTTTGTCAGTCTGTCAGACACCTTTAGTACAGGATCATCCATTATGCCGCAAAAGAAAAATCCTGACATGGCGGAGCTGATTCGAGGCAAGAGTGGCCGGATCTATGGCCATCTCTTCAGCCTTCTGACGGTTATGAAATCCCTGCCCTTGGCCTATAATAAGGACCTGCAGGAAGACAAGGAAGGCATGTTCGATACAGTAGATACCATCCAAAAATCGCTGGATATTATGGCGGGTATGCTGTCTAGTATGACAGTAAACAAAGAAAAAATGCTGGTTTCAACTCAGCAGGACTTCTCCAATGCGACAGAATTGGCTGACTATCTAGCCAAGAAAGGACTGCCTTTCCGGGAAGCCCATGAGATTGTCGGAAAGTTGGTGCTGGAATGCAGCAAGGCAGGCTATTATCTACAGGATATCCCGCTGAGCCGCTATCAGGAAGTGTCGTCGCTGATTGAGGAGGATATTTATCAAGCACTTGAGTCGCAGACCGCTGTACAAAAACGGGATTCCCTTGGCGGGACGGGATTTACACAGATCCGTCAGGAGTTGGAAAGAGCGAAAAAACAGCTGGAAAAGGAATAAGATATAGGGAACATCGCAAGGAAATTGCGGTGTTTTTTTGGTGAATCAACCTTTTAAATATTTGCAAAAACGGCGTCATAGCGGCTCTTATTGGCATTTTCGAAAAATATGGTATAATAGATATAATTTTGGTGGATGGAGTTGAGTTTTGAGAAAAAACTATCGCGTCAAGAGCGAAAAAGATTTTAATGCGATTTTTAAAAGAGGACAGAGTTTTGCTAATCGAAAATTTGTCGTTTACATGTTAGAAAAAGAGCAAAAGCATTTTCGAGTTGGAATTTCCGTCAGTAAAAAGCTGGGGAATGCAGTAGTTCGTAATCGTATTAAAAGAAAAATCCGCCATGTCTTGATGCAGCATCAGAAACAGTTAGTCCAGGCGGACTTCGTAGTTATCGCTCGCAAAGGAGTGGAACAGTTGGACTACCACCAAGTTGAACAAAATTTATTGCATGTGTTAAAAATTGCTAAACTTTATCAGGAAGGATTCATTTGTGAAACAGAAAAGTAAATTAGGGATTTTGCTGGTTGCCTCGCTGCTCTTTCTCACAGCCTGCGGAACCAGTCAAGTAACGGCCGATTCACATGGCTTCTGGGAAAAGTTGGTCTATTTCTTTGCGGATACCATTCGTTTTCTATCCTTTGGTGGAAGCAAGGGGATTGGGATTATTCTCTTTACCTTGATTATCCGGACAGTGCTCCTGCCGGTCTTCCAATTCCAGACGACTTCTTCGCGCAAGCTGCAGGAAGTACAGCCGCATATCAAGCGCCTGCAGGAAAAGTATCCTGGCAAGGACATGGAGAGCAGAACAGCCTTGGCTGAGGAAACTCAAAAGCTCTACAAAGAAATGGGTGTCAATCCTTATGCCTCATTCATTCCGCTCTTTATCCAGATGCCAGTGCTCTTGGCTCTGTTTCAAGCCCTGACTCGGGTTGATTTTATGAAGACAGGTCACTTCCTCTGGCTCAATCTAGGAGCGACAGATCCGACCTTTATTCTTCCGCTGTTGGCGGCTCTCTTCACTTTCCTCAGTACGTGGCTTTCAAACAAGGCCTTGCCTGAGAGAAATGGCGGGATGACAGTCATGATGTACCTGTTGCCAGTTGCGATTTTCTTTTTTGCCTTCTATGCAGCGAGTGGGGTAGCTCTCTACTGGGCGGTCTCAAATGCTTATCAGGTGGTTCAGACCTTGCTGCTGAGCAATCCTTTTAAAATCATTGCCGAGCGAGAAGCCAAGGAACGGTCAGAGCGTCAATTGGAGCAGAAAAAGAAACGTGCCCTGAAAAAAGCACAGAAAAAGAAAAAGTAAGTAAGAAGGAGGACTTTTGCAATGGTTATTTTTACAGGAGCAAGTGTTGAAGAAGCCATTCAAAATGGTTTGAAAACGTTGGATATTCCACGTATGAGAGCGCATATCACTGTTATTTCACGTGAGAAAAAAGGCTTTTTAGGTCTGTTTGGCAAGAAGCCAGCTCAGGTGGATGTCGAGCCGATTGCTGAGACGACAGTTGTCAAGGCTAATCAAAAGGCTGTAAAAGGTGTTCCCGAAGAGATTAACGCTCAGAATGAGCCTGTGCAGTCTGTCAGTGAAGCAACGGTTGATTTGGGCCGTGTGGTAGCTGCCATCAAGAAGGTCGAAGGGGAAGGCGAAGTTATCTCAGATGAGGTCAAGGCTGAAATACTCAAAAATGACAAGCAAGCCAATACGATTTTAGAAGAGACTGGCACCATTGATCTTCTCAAGACCAACCAAGCTATTGATGAGTCAATTGCTCAAGCAGAAGCGGACGATAGCAAGGTTATCTCTTTTGAACAAGCGGCTAAAGACAAGGCTGAGCCGACAGAAACAGAAGAAAGCTCTTTTGCTGACTTAGGCATCCAAGTCGAAGCTGACTACGATATTGAAGAAGTAGTTGAAAACGTAACGAACTATGTTCAGAAAATCGTTGATGAGATGGATGTTGAAGCGGGTATTTCCAGCAGCCACAACCGCCGAACTATCAACATGCAGATTGATACTAATGAACCGGGGCGCGTGATTGGCTACCACGGAAAAGTCTTGAAAGCTCTGCAGCTATTGGCGCAAAACTATCTTTATAACCAATATTCTAAGAGCTTCTATATTTCCATTAATGTCAATGACTATGTTGAGCATCGGGCTGAAGTGCTGCAAAGCTATGCTCAGAAACTGGCTCAGCGAGCTTTGGAAGATAGACGCGGTCAGCACACTGACCCTATGTCTAACAGCGAGCGCAAAATTATCCACCGTATCATCTCTCGCATCGATGGCGTGACTAGCTATTCCGAAGGCGACGAGCCTAACCGCTATGTCGTTGTGGATATTGACAGCGAATAAAAAGAAAGCCAGCAGAGATGCTGGTTTTTGCATATAGAAAGGATTTTTTATGTCACTTTTTCCAGCTATTGAAAGTTATCTGCCTCATCAAGGGGCTAAGTATATATCTCCAGACAAGGCAGGGCAGCTGCGTGAGTCTATGTTGGAGTTGAGATCTAAGGGCCAGGCGGCGCGCAAGGAATTTGCGGATTTGGTCAAGGATTTTCAGAGCCTCTATCCTAAGCTGACCTTGGAGCGAACCAGCCAGTGGATGAATCAGGCGCAGATACTGCGACCCCATTTTTGGAATTATCTTAAAGGCTATGGAGAAATCACAGAACCGATGTTTGCCCTGCGCTTGTATGGGACTGCAGAAGATTTTGGAGTGTCATTAGAGGTGAGCTTTATGGAGCGTAAGAAAGATGAGCACAGCCTCAGCAAGCAAAATCGGGTCTTGGAGCTGCCTATTCAGCTGCCAGCTTATTATTTTGCCCAGATAGATGGTGTGAGTCGGCGCTTTGAAGGCACAGAGGAAAATCGGCAGCTCCTTACTCAGCAGCTGGCAGCCGGTCAGGTTCGTAAGGTCTTAGTCAAATACGATATTCCCCTTTCTCAGGCCGCTTCAAGAGAGCAAGTGCTGTCCCAGCTGCAGGAGGCCATGACAGCCTTGATTCCCTTTTATGAGGCAACTCGGACCATATGATTACGTTTACAAAGAGAAAGTTATTTAAGTAAGTATTGACAAAAGCCCCGGAATCATATAGAATAGTAAAGTATGTTTAGTAACTGATCACAACTAGCCGGCTAAACGAATACAAGAATCTAAGAGGAGGTATTCATCGTGAAACGTACTTATCAACCAAGTAAAATCCGTCGTGCGCGTAAACATGGTTTCCGCCACCGTATGTCAACTAAAAACGGTCGTCGTGTATTGGCAGCTCGCCGTCGTAAAGGACGCAAAGTTTTGGCTGCTTAATCCAAACGATTAATCAAGAAACCAGCGGAGACTCGAGACCGCTGGTTTTTTTGTATTTAATTTATGGGTAAAAGTCAATAGACTGGCAGTACAGTTCCTCTTTTTGGCCAGTGTCTTTATTTATGACCTCCACATACCAGTTCCCTTTGAGACTAAATAGTTTGATAAATTGAACCTGAAGAGACTGCTGTTCATACTTAATTGGAAAAAATTCTTCCTGCCTGTGCAATAAAATATCAAGAATTATTCGCAACTGAGAATTGTTGATTGTCTTTCTGACTTCTGGTTGAAGGATTTTCTCAATTTTTGTGATCTTGCTTAACTGCTGTTCTGAAATCGAGTTTTCAAATTTTTCTTTTAATTTTTGCAGGTCAATATCAAAAGAGCACATATTGTAGTTTTCCAGAGTCAGCATGGAAAAATACAAGGCAGAAATTTCATCTATGGAGAAAATAATAGGAGATAACAAGTCGTTGCTAAGAATTTTATAACTGCCATTCCGGCCTAAGTCAGAATAAATTGGAATGCCTAACGTTTCAAGGCTGGCAATATCACGAAGGGCAGTGCTTTTTGAAATGTGATATCGATTCATAATATCTTTTAGATTGAATCGTCTTTTCTTATTGAGAAAAATAAGCATATCGTTAATTCTTTGAGATTTATTCATGCTAAACTCCATATTTTTATTAAATGGTTTCAAAAAATGATACCTTTTTATATTATACTAGTTTTAGAGAAAATAATAAAGGAGTCAAATATGAATCAATATTTTAAGGCCTTATTGGCAGAACAGACAGAAATGGCCCTAGCAACTTCTGTAAAGGATATCCCAAATGTAAGAATTGTAAATTTTTACTATGATGAGGATACAAAGAAATTGTTCTTTATCTCATTTAAAAATAGTCAAAAAATTCAAGAGTTGGCAACCAATAATCGTATTGCTCTTACAACAGTCCCGAAAGGTGATGGGAGGTATGTCCGGATTCAAGGGAGAGTCAAAGAAAGCCAGCTTTCTATTGAGGATATAAAAAGCGTTTTTATCCAGAAGTATCCTTATTATCAAGCTATTATTGAGCAACACATAAACTCTTTGCAGCTTTTTGAAGTCTCTTTTTCTGATGCTTTCTTGGTTTTAGATAATAATCAAGTTGAGAAAGTCAAACTATAAGGAGAAAATAGATGGTTGAGATAAAAAGGTGCGATTGGGCTGAAAATAGTGAGCTTGAGAGAAATTATCATGACCATGAATGGGGGCGACCTGTGCATGACGAGCATAAACTCTTTAAAATGTTGATTTTAGAAGGCCAGCAGGCGGGCTTGAGCTGGCAAACTATTTTGTCAAAAATGGATGCTATGACAGAGGCTTATGAAAACTTCAATCCTGAAATACTCTCCAACTATGACGAGCAGAAGATTGAAGAATTGCTTAGTGATCAAAGAGTGATACGAAATAGGCTGAAAATAAAGGCAGTTATAAAAAATGCTAAAGCCTATTTAAAACTAAAAGAAGAATATGGTAGTTTGGATTCTTATATTTGGTCTTTTGTAAAGAATGGACCGATTGTCAATTCATGGTCCAGTATTGAAGAGGTGCCCGCTCGAACGGATCTATCCGATAAAATCAGCAAAGAACTCAAAAAGAAAGGTTTTTCTTTTGTTGGTTCTACGACTGTATATGCCTTTATGCAGTCAATTGGCATGGTCAATGATCATTTGCTGACCTGTGATTTTAGAATATAATCATTTTTCCTTTGAATTAGAAGAATGAGCGGTCTATTATCGAATGCCGGTAAATGATATAAAAAGAGAATAAAACCAGAAAGAAATTGATTTTCTTTCTGGTTTTTTGTGTATAGTTAAGTACAGTTGCTTATTTTGCTACTGGTAAAAGTATTGGATACAGATAGCAGAGTAAGGTAAAGCTTATCATGGCGTAAAAGATACCGATGCGAATAGCTTGGATAGGTTTGTAGAAGCGGATTAGAGTCAGTAGGCACCAGACTAAGAGAACTAGGATGAACCAAGCTGAAATCAAGCGCAGCGGTGTTGGTCCGTAAAGGTAGATGTAGATGCCAAATAATTTCCAGCCGGCTAGCAAGGCCAGCAGACCAGTAAAGATAAAGAGGATAGTAGCTGCGAGTCGCGTCCCTGTCTGATTCCAGAGCGGCTTTTTGGCAATCAGATAGAAGACACCTAGGACTGCAAAGTTAAGGATAGATACCCGAACCAGCTGCCAGAAGCCAGCTACGGCAACAGTCGAAGCATTCTGCGGAGAAATAGACTGAGCTACTGTTCCGGCGCTTAGGAGCTGGCCAAGTTCACCTAGACCCGTCAGGAAGAAGAGCGCATAGGTCAGGCAGAGGCTGCCGATGATAATGTAGGCTGCGAAAGCGGGTGCTACTCGCAAAGGGCGGATGCTTGCTTGAAATTTTTTGTAGCTAAGTTTAGTATCTTTTTTGCCTAACAGACTGCCGGCTAGGAGGCCATACAAGTATAGACTGACAGGAACAGCCAGGCAGGCCTTGAAGACAATCATGCTGCTATCAAGACTTGAAAAGAGGGAGTCAAGGAGATTTTCAATAACATCAGCGGTATTGCTGAAGAAAGAAGCAAAGCTGTCTGAAACCTGACTTAGCTGGGACCAGACAAAGTAGACCAAGATTCCTGCGACAAAGAAGCTGCTAACGATAATTGCGAGCTGTTGGGCTTTCTTTGAAGATAGACTGTCAGAGTTATCGGAATAGTCCTGTTTCTTGCCTTCTATAAAGACTAGAATAGCAGCAATGAAATTTTTAAAGGGCAGGATGCAGAAGGCTTGAATGGCATCAAACCAGACCAGGATTCCCAAACGTCCCTGACTTAACCAGCCTGTGCGGGACAGAATATAGAAGGCGAATGAGATGTGGATGGCCAGAAATTGAAAAAATTCTAGCTGGCGATGAAGTCCCCAGAGACTTAAAGCTAGGGCTTGAGCTAGCGTCATGACCAAAAAGCTTCTAGCCTCTAATCTGCTGTCAAGATTCTTTATCTGCAGAGATGGATAGGCTAATTTCCTGATTAGGGCTTCGCTTAGCAATATAAGACCGATTGCAAAAGGGAAAAAGGATGCCGTTTGATAATTAAAAAATACTGCAGAGTAAAAGTAGGTTAAAAGATAGAGGATTAGATAGCTGATTTTAAAGAATCGCAGTTGCTTGTCCTCTAGGTCTGCGAAGATGGTCTTTCTTTCTTCCTCTGCGGGCAGACAAGGCTGGATATTCATCTGATCTTGTGCTGGGTATTCCATAATTATTTCTCCTCCTCATCAGGGATATATTCCAAAATATCGCCAGGCTGGCAGTCTAATTCACGGCAGAGAGCGTTGAGTGTTGAAAAACGGACTGCCTTGGCTCGATTATTTTTTAGGATAGATAGATTGGCTGGAGTTAGGTCAATCAACTCTGCTAAACGGCCAGCACTGATGCGCTTTTGCGCCATGACAAGGTCTAAATTTATCTGAATCATAAGACCTCCTAAATGGTGTAGTCCACTTGATCCTGTAGCTCAATGGCCTTGCCAAAGGCATTGCGGATGACACGGATAATCAGAGTCAAGATGCTACAGGAAACAGTGACTAAGAGCATGGGCAAATAGGCTGTCAGTCCCATAAAGAGGGAGATAAGAGCAACAGTGCCCACTTCCCAGCCAAGATAGCGCATGTACTGAACATTTTGTGTAATAAAAACCTGATTTTTACCAATGCGGCTTAGGAGTCGATAGAGATGGACAATGCAGGCCAGAGCCAGGCAGCCTAGGACATAGCCAAACAGCAGCAAGATCCAAAAGCGCGTCTCCCCTTGAAAGAAAGGAGAGGGAAATTCGATAACTAGGTTGACGACCCAAGGTCCTAGGGCTATCAGGATAATGGAAGCAATAAATAAAAGGCTGATACTGATTTTTGTAAGAGTAATGCTCATATCTTCAGCAGTCTTTTTCATTTTGTCTGTCATAATTTCCTCCGACTAACGTTTCATTTCTTAGTAACTATAACACGAATTTTATCGATAATCAATAATAAAATATCGAAAAAAGATAAAATCGGTCTTAAGGACTAGATGAAAGTTTCTAAAAAGTTCTTATTTTATAGAGATGGATTTCTTATCAGGAGATGAACAGAGCAGAAGGCGATGAATATTTTGCTTGATTTTTGGTATAATAAAGGACAGGAAAGACAAGGAAGTAAACCATGAAGATTTTTGATACACACACGCATTTAAATGTGGAAGAATTTGCTGGTCGAGAGGCAGAGGAGCTCCAGCTGGCTACAGAAATGGGCATCAGCAAAATAAATATTGTGGGTTTTGACCGACCGACCATTGAGCGCGCCTTGGTGCTGGCAGATTGCTATGATCAGCTTTATGCTACGATTGGCTGGCATCCGACTGAGGCTGGGACTTATGATGAGGCGGTGGAAGCCTATCTGCTGGATAAGCTTCGTCACCCCAAGGTTGTGGCTCTGGGCGAGATTGGGCTGGACTATCACTGGATGACTGCGCCCAAGGATGTTCAGGAGAGGGTGTTTCGACGCCAAATCCAGCTCTCCAAAGAGCTGAACCTGCCCTTTGTCGTTCATACGCGCGATGCTTTAGACGATACCTATGAGATTATCAAGAGTGAGGGAGTTGGTCCTCGAGGTGGTATTATGCACTCTTATTCCGGTTCTTTGGAAATGGCAGAGCGCTTTATCGAGCTAGGAATGATGATTTCCTTTTCTGGAGTCGTCACCTTTAAAAAAGCGACGGATATTCAGGAGGCTGCGCAGAACCTGCCTTTGGACAAAATCCTCGTCGAGACTGATGCACCCTATCTAGCACCTGTTCCCAAGCGTGGCCGGGAAAACAAAACAGCCTATACCCGCTATGTTGTAGAGAAAATTGCTGAGCTTCGTGAGTTGACTGTCGAAGAAGTTGCGCAAGCGACCTATGACAATGCAAAGAAGGTGTTTGGGCTTGACTGAGAAGATAAAAATCCCTCAGGTGATTGTCGTTGAGGGCAAGGATGACACAGCTAATCTGCAGCGATTTTACCAAGTGGACACTTACGAAACGAGAGGTTCCGCTATCAATGAAGAAGACCTAGAGCGGATTGCGAAACTGCACCAGCTGCGTGGTGTTATTGTCTTTACCGATCCAGACTACAATGGAGAGCGTATCCGTCGAATGATTATGAAGGCAGTGCCAACTGCTCAGCATGCCTTTCTTCGCCGTGATGAGGCGGCACCCAAGTCTAAGAACAAAGGTAAATCGCTTGGGGTAGAGCACGCTTCATTTGAGGATTTACAGCAGGCATTGGCTGGGTTGGTCGGATATTTCGATGATGAGGATAATTTTGACATCACCAAAAGCGATCTTGTACGATTAGGTCTGCTTATGGGAAACGATAGCCGACAGCGTCGAGAGTATTTGGGTGAGCAGCTCCGTATCGGCTATTCTAACGGCAAACAGCTGCTTAAACGCTTGGAATTGTTTGGGGTGACTTTGGCGGAAGTGGAAGAAACCATGCTCAGATATTCAGGTCTAACGGAGTAAGAAATGAAAAAAGTAATTATTACAGGTGGCAATAGTGGGATTGGCTATCAGGCTGCAAAACAGTTGGCTGAAAAGGGGTGGTCAGTGACCCTATTTTGCCGGCGAAAAGCAGCTGCTGAGCAAGCCTGTGAGGAAATCCGTCAACAAGCAGAAAATCCGCATGTAGATTATATCTTGGTTGATTTATCTGATATGAAAAGTGTCAGGCAAGCGGTAGAACAGTATATCCACAAAGAAGAGACTTTAGATGTTTTAATTAATAATGCGGCTGATTTTGATTTATCAATCAAAAGTCCTGTGATTACCAAAGATGGATTAGAAAAGCAGTTTGCTACAAATGTGGTTGCTCCCTTTTCACTTTCTACCTTGTTGAAGGGCTTGTTGGAAAAGTCAGAAAGTGGTCGGATTATTAATATTTCTTCCCAAGGACTGATGCTCTATCCTTTCATGAAGCTTGATTTTGAAAATTTATCTGGACAAAAACATTACAGTCCTGCTAAGACCTATTATCAGAATAAACTGGCCTTGTTGATGCTGTCGCTTTATATGCGGAAGCATTGGAAAGGTATCAAGGTTCAGGCCATCCGTGTGACCAATGTCAAAGTAGATATGCGCCGCTATGATCACATCAGCGCTTTTATGAAAAATCTGTATAAAATTAAGTCGAGATTTTCGATTAGTCCTGAAGAGATGGCGAAAGTCTATACAGCCTTATCTACAGAAGATGGCTATGAGGGCTTTTTGTATGACGAGAAATGTAGAGAAGTCAAGGCTAACGTATTTGCTTACAAGGAAGAAGAACAGGAAAAACTTTACACCTTGCTAGAGCAAATGACCTTCTTAAAAGATAACGAATAACGAATTAGAAAAGAGAAAAGATGCGAATTGCAGACCATAGTGTGACCCGTGCCATTCTGGAGCGTCACGGTTTCACTTTTAAAAAATCTTTCGGTCAGAATTTCCTGACTGATACCAACATCCTCCAGAAGATTGTGGATACTGCTGAGATTGACAAAAAGGTCAATGTCATCGAAATTGGTCCTGGTATTGGGGCATTGACAGAATTTTTGGCGGAAAGTGCTGCCGAAGTCATGGCCTTTGAGATTGATGATCGGCTGGTGCCGATTTTGGCGGATACTCTGCGCGATTTTGACAATGTGACAGTGGTTAATCAGGATATTCTCAAGGTTGATCTGGCTCAGTACATAGCAGAGTTTAAGAATCCAGACCTGCCTATCAAGGTAGTGGCGAACTTGCCCTACTACATCACGACGCCGATTCTCATGCATTTGATTGAGAGCGGGATTCCTTTTAGTGAGTTTGTCGTTATGATGCAAAAAGAAGTAGCGGATCGGATATCAGCTCAGCCGAATACCAAGTCCTACGGCAGTTTGTCGATTGCGGTCCAGTATTATATGACGGCCAAGGTTGCCTTTATCGTGCCGCGAACAGTTTTTGTGCCAGCGCCTAATGTGGATTCGGCTATTCTCAAGATGGTGCGCAGAGACCAGCCAGCTGTTGCGGTACAGGACGAGAAATTCTTTTTCAAGGTCTCCAAGGCCAGCTTTGTCCATCGCCGAAAGACTCTCTGGAATAACCTGACCAGTTGTTTTGGGAAGTCAGAGGAGACCAAAGACAAGTTAACAGCTGCTTTAGAACGAGCGGAGTTATCTCCAAGTGTTCGGGGAGAAGCTCTTAGTTTAGAAGAATTTGCGCGCTTGGCAGACGCTTTGAAGTCTGAGGGATTATAAAAAAATAGAAGATCTGCTCTATATAGCTGGTCTTCTATTTTACTAATGAGGTAAATATGAAAGTGAAATTTCTGTCTTTGTTTTCTGCCCTGCTCTGGTTTTCGCAGTCTTTACTCCATTTCCTTCTACTGCTAGGACTTCCGCTGGGGCGTTTGGTATTTGGCGGCGCTTATATAGTATTTCCTTTATGGCTGCGTCCTGTCAACTTCCTGCTTTTCTTGCTGTGGGGTTTCTTTAGTCTTAGTTATCTATCTTTGGGCGGTTGGCTAAGAAGTAGCTTGAAGTCTTCTGTTCTGAGAAAGATCATCTTAAGCGGAACTGTTTTTCTCTTTTTGGGTACTGTTTTCAATTTCTTTGTGACCGCGAGTCTATTAGAGAAGTATTTAACAGGGGGACTGACCTTTCTGGCTTTTCTCAGCAGTGTAACTCTACTTCATAATAACAAAAAATCCTATCAATCATGATAGGATTACTTTTTATGCGGAGGAAGGGATTTGAACCCTCACACCCGTACGGGCACATGCGCCTGAAGCATGCGTGTCTGCCGTTCCACCACCTCCGCTTGAGATTCTATTATAACTTATTTTTGTGAAAATGCCAATAGAGAATGTGAAATTTTTTCATACTACGAAAAAGCTTCTATTTTTTCTTTACTAAAATAGTTCTATAATATTGCCATTATAGCAAGTATTTGTTACAATTAGATTAATTACTTATTTAGGTAACGAAATAAAAAAGGAGAATGTTATGAAACTGAAAAAATGGCTGCTATTTTTGATGCTGCCCCTTCTGTTTTTGCTGGATTTGAAGCTGTTTACAGCAACTGCTCAAGCGGATGCTTTGAAGAATGCAATCACAGATATTAAAATCTGGGACCATTCTAATGGCCGCGAAGCAACTAAGGTTAATGGTGCTTACAATTTGGTTCAAGGGGGAAATTATCGCTATGAGCTAGTTTTTGATTTGTCTGCTTACGATAACCAGCTCAAGGATGGGGATACCTTTACCTTTACAGTACCGAACGGTGCAACCATTGCTGATGGTACAACTTTTACTCTGACGGATAATGAAACGCAGGTCCAGCTCGGAGCTGCTAAGATGACATCGAATGGTTCAGGTAAGGGCGGTCTGATCACAGTTACTATTCAGAATTTGGCAGATTACAAGTCTAAGACAACTGCTAGTGGAGTAAGAGGGAGCTTCTTCTTTGACTTTCAGGCGACGACAGTAGGCGCTGATCAGGACTGGAATTATAATCCCGAGGAAACTCAAGGCGCGATGAGCCATAAGGTAACCATTAACGAGCGCAAACAAAGCAGTTTTTCAACAGCCGGTGAAAACTACGCTAAGATTGGAGGGGTCATTGCTAAGAAGCCATATAATTCGGCTATTCTTGGCAAGAGCGGAGACTACTCCCATAACTGGACTGTTCGTATCAATACTCAGCAAAAGACTTATAATTCTCCGATTGTTATCAAGGATGTAATTCCAGATAGCAGTGCGCCAATGCAATTCGTTCCGGAGCAATTTGTCCTTCGCCAAGGGGAGTACACGCAGAGTTTATCAAGTATTGCGAATTCTGTTATCTTGAAAGAAGGTCAAGATTATACAGTTGCCTATAATGACACTTATACAGAGTTTACTCTAACCATCAATAACCCAGGCAATCGTGCCTTTATGTTGAACTATATGACAACTTCACCAGCTGATGGTTCTTTAGTATCCAATACGGCTGAGATGGAAGTTGATAATACAAAACTGCCATTCAGAGATGACCGTCCTGGTCAGACGAGTTCTACAGTAGAGCGTAGCAGCCGGATTACAGAAGGCGGTGTCATTACAGCGGATATCAGCAACAGTCTGGTTCTCTACAAGCAAGATTCTAAGAATGGCAAAATGCTGGAAGGTGCTGTCTTTAAGGTGACAACTCCTAGCGGTGAAGAGATTACTCTGCCGCCGACAGATGCTAACGGTCGGGTTTCTACACAGCCTTTCTCAAGTGAAGAAATCAAGAAAGGTCAATTCACAGTAGAAGAAGTAACAGCTCCGGAAGGCTATGTACTGGACAGCAATCCGATGAAAGTGACCATCAAGGCTGATGGTGCAGTCAAAACAGTCAAGAATACGGTAGATCCAAATGCCAGCAAAAAGCTGACAGTCAAGAAAGTTTGGAAAGATGAAAGCAATCAGGATGGCAAGCGTCCAGCTTCTATTGCTGTAGATGTCTACGCTAACGGTCAAAAACTGGCTGATAAGACAGTGACCGTAACTGGTGGCAGTACTGATGCGGAGTGGACAGCTCAGACAAGTGATTTACCAATCTTTGATACAAATGGTCAAAAAATCACCTATACAATCGGTGAAGATCAGCTTGATGGCTACGATGCTCCAGAAGTAGATCAGGAAAATCTCACTGTTACCAATACTCGTACGCCAGAGAAAATCTCTATCAAAGCAAGCAAGAAATGGGATGACGCTGAAAATCAAGACGGTAAACGCCCTGCCAATGTTGTTGTAAAACTTTATAAAGAAGTTGGTGGTCAGAAATCAGAAGTTGAGAACCGAACTCTGACTGAAGCTGACCAGTGGGCAACCGAGTTCACCAACTTGAACAAATATGAAAAGGGACAAGAAGTTGTTTATTCTCTGGAAGAAGACGCGGTCCCTCACTATCAATCTCAGGTAACTGGCAATGCAGCTGATGGCTTTGTAGTGACCAACACTTACAAGCCAGAAACCATCAAGATTTCCGGCCAGAAGAAGTGGGAAGATGCGGACAACCAAGACGGCAAGCGTCCAAATGCTGTTAGAGTCAAGATTTTGAAAGGCCAAGATATTGTCGATGTGCAGGAAGTGACGGCTGCTAACGGTTGGAAATATGAATCTAATCCTCTTCCTAAATATGCGTCAGGTCAAGAAATTGCTTATACTGTTGCAGAAGAAGCTGTCTCAGGCTACACGAGCAAGGTGGACGGCTACAACATCACCAACTCTTACACCCCAGAAACGGTCAAGATTTCCGGTCAGAAGAGATGGGATGATGCGGACAACCAAGATGGTAAGCGTCCAGCTTCTGTTAAGGTTAAAATTCTGAATGGTGATACGGTTGTTGACGAGCAAAATGTGACTTCCGCTAACGAATGGAAGTATGAGTCGAAGGCTCTGCCTAAATATGCGTCAGGCCAAGAAATCACTTATACCGTAAGTGAGGAAGCTGTTTCGGACTACACGAGCAAGGTAGAGGGTTACAATATCACTAATTCTTATACTCCAGAGACAACGACTGTGTCTGGCAGCAAGACTTGGGAAGATGGAGATAACCAGGATGGCAAACGCCCAGCTTCTATCACAGTTAATCTGCTAGCTGACGGTCAAAAAGTCAATACCCAAACAGTCGGTGCGGCAGAAGGCTGGTCTTACAACTTTACTGGCTTGCCAGTCTATAAGGATGGTCAACGGATTACCTATACGGTGACGGAAGAAGCTGTTCCGGGCTATTCGACCAATCTCAACGGCTATAATATCACTAACTCTTATACACCAGAGAAGACAGAAATCACTGCCAGCAAGACCTGGAATGACAGCGATAATCAAGACGGCAAGCGTCCAACCAAGATTAGCATTAAGCTGATGAAGACAGTCGGCGGTGTCAAGACAGAAGTCGCTAGCAAGGAAGTGACGGCTGCTGATCAATGGCAAACCAAATTTGAAAATCTGCCAGTTTATGAAAATGGTCAGAAGATTGATTACTCTATCGAGGAAGATGATGTAGCTGGCTATACTAAAGAAATCAAAGATTTCACAGTTACCAACTCTTACACTCCAGAGATGATCAAGATTTCCGGTCAAAAAGTCTGGGATGACGCTGATAACCAAGATGGCAAGCGTCCAGCTTCTGTTAAGGTTAAGGTGAAAAATGGCGATACTGTCGTAGATGAGCTGGAAGTAACAGCTGCTAACGATTGGAAGTTTGAGTCTAAAGCTCTTCCTAAGTATGCAGCAGGCCAAGAGATTGCCTACACTGTCACTGAAGAAGCGGTTGCAGAATATCAAACTAAGATTGATAAGTTCACCATTACCAATTCTTACACTCCTCAAAGCACAGAGTATGCTGTTACGAAGGTCTGGGATGATGCTAATAACCAAGATGGCAAGCGTCCAGCTTCTATCACAGTGCAACTGTATAGCTCAGTAAATGGTAAAGAGCCAGTTGCTGTCGCAGGTAAGACATTGACCTTGACGGCTGATAATGAGGTGGCAGCTAACACTTGGAAAGCAAGCTTCACCAATCTTCCTCAGTTTGACAAGGGACAGGAGATTACCTACTCTGTCAAAGAGGATGATGCAACAGTAGCCGCTTTGAAAGAAAAAGGTTACAGTCCGAAAGTAGAGGGTC
This sequence comes from Streptococcus sanguinis, assembly GCF_050225395.1. Classification (GTDB taxonomy): domain Bacteria; phylum Bacillota; class Bacilli; order Lactobacillales; family Streptococcaceae; genus Streptococcus. The sequence goes on from NZ_CP071431.1 coordinate 245,126, forward strand.
AGACAATCACTAACTCTCATACTCCAGAGCAAGTGAAGGTTTCTGGTCAGAAAGTCTGGAATGATGCAGACGATCAAGACGGCAAACGCCCAACATCTATTACAGTTAAGGTAATGGATGGAAGCACTATTGTTGATACGCTTGAAGTAACAGCTGCTAATGGATGGAAGTTTGAATCTAAAGACCTGCCTAAATATAGAAATGGTCAAGAGATTGCCTATACACTTAAGGAAGATGCTGTTGCTCAGTATGAAACTAAGATTGATAAGTTCACCATTACCAACTCCTACACTCCAGAAACTGTTAAAGTCTCTGGTCAAAAGGTTTGGGATGATGCAAATAACCAAGATGGCAAGCGCCCAGCATCTATCAAGGTCAAGATTTTGGACGGAGACAAGGTGGTAGATGAGCTGGAAGTGACAGCCGCTACTGACTGGAAGTTTGAGTCTAAAGATCTGCCTAAGAATAAGAAGGGCAAGAAAATCAACTATACAGTCCTTGAAGAAGTGACAGTTGAGGGTTATAGCAGTAGCCAAGAACAAGCAACAGATGGCAGCTTCACTTTGACTAACAGCTATAAACCAACACAGATTGCTGTTAAGGGAACTGCTGTATGGTCTGATGCTGAAAATCAAGATAAGGTGCGACCTTCTAAGGTTACTGTTCGCCTCTTGGCAGATGGCAAGCCAATCAAAGAAGAGGTTGTGTCAGGAGAAAATGGTTGGCAGTATGACTTTAGCGGCCTTCCTAAATACAAGGACGGTAAGGAAATTGTCTACAGCATTGCGGCTGATCCAGTAGATGGCTACAAGCTTGAGATCAACGGTACTCAGCTGACCTTCAGTCATATCCCTGCTAAGAAAGTGACTGTTGAAGGAGCGGTAAATAATAAGCCAGGCGGTCAAGCTCCGAAAGTCGGAGGGAAAGCTCTTCCTCGTACTGGACAGGAAGAAAGTCTTCTTGTTACTATTCTTGGCTTCTTAACAGCTCTTCTCGCAGGAGGAATGCTGATGGCTAAGGCGAAACGCAGCTAATTTGTTTTGATACTTACCGAAAATTACAGTGAGCATCTCATTCGATATAAAAAAGCGAACAGGTTCTTTTGGACTTGTTCGCTTTTATCATGTCAGTTTCATCTCAAGTATTTTAAAGTAGCTGCTTTCTATGAAAAAAGAAGTCAACCTTAAGAAATGCCTTCTATGCAAAACAAGCAAGCTAAATCTCGCATTTTTTGTTATAATGAGTGTATTAACTTTTAAGGAGTAATCTTGCAAGGAAAAATCATTAAGGCTCTAGCTGGCTTTTATTATGTAGAGTCGGACGGACAGGTTTATCAAACCAGAGCGCGGGGTAATTTTCGCAAAAAAGGGCAGACACCCTATGTCGGTGATGAAGTCGAATTTTCAGCAGAAAAAGACTCGGAAGGCTATATTTTAAAAATAGCAGAGCGAAAGAACAGTCTCGTGCGGCCTCCGATTGTCAACATTGACCAGGCAGTTGTAATCATGAGCGCGAAAGAGCCAGATTTCAATGCCAATCTGTTGGATCGCTTTCTGGTGCTTTTAGAGCGTAAGCGGATTCATCCTATTATCTACATCAGCAAGTTAGACCTGCTTGGAGATGAGCAGAGCTTGGATGTCTATGTACAGGCCTATCAGTCCATCGGCTATGAGGTCATTAAGACGACTGAGGAGTTGCTGCCACTGCTGACAGGGAAAATCACTGTTTTTATGGGACAGACTGGGGTTGGAAAGTCCACCCTGCTCAATAAGATTGCCCCAGACCTGCAGCTGGAAACAGGAGAGATTTCTGAAAGTCTGGGCCGCGGCCGTCATACGACACGGGCTGTCAGCTTTTACAATCTAAATGGTGGGAAGATTGCTGACACACCAGGATTTTCGTCTTTGGATTACGAGGTGAGCACAGCTGAAGATCTCAATCAAGCTTTTCCAGAGATTGCTGAGTTTAGCCAGTCCTGTAAGTTTCGTACTTGCACTCATACCCACGAGCCAGCTTGTGCTGTCAAGCCAGCAGTTGAGTCCGGCCAGATAGCTTCATTCCGCTTTGATAATTACCTGCAGTTTCTCAGCGAGATTGAAAATCGCCGGGAAACCTATAAAAAAGTTGCCAAAAAAAATTCTAAATAAGGAGAAGAACTATGACATCATTCAAAATTGCCCCTTCAATTTTAAGTGCGGACTATGCTAATTTTGAAGCAGAGTTAAGAAAATTAGAAGCGACAGGTGCTGAGTATGCTCATATTGACATTATGGACGGTCATTTTGTACCGAATATCAGCTTTGGAGCTGGGGTTGTTGCCAGTATGCGTCCTCACAGCAAGCTGGTCTTTGACTGTCATCTGATGGTTTCCAATCCTGAGCATCATATCGAAGAATTCGCTCGTGCCGGTGCAGATATTATCAGCATCCATGCCGAAGCGACACCTCATATCCACGGAGCGCTGCAGAAGATTCGAGCAGCAGGAGTTAAGCCTAGTGTTGTGATTAATCCGGGAACACCAGTCGAAGCAGTTAAAAATGTCTTAAATCTGGTTGATCAAGTCCTTGTGATGACAGTTAATCCAGGCTTTGGCGGTCAGGCCTTTCTACCAGAAACTATGGATAAGATTCGTGAACTGGTCGTTCTGCGCGAAGTCAATCAGCTGAATTTTGATATTGAAGTGGATGGCGGTATTGACGATAAGACGATCGGAATTGCTAAAGAAGCCGGTGCCAATGTATTCGTAGCTGGCAGCTATGTCTTCAAAGGTGATGTCAATCATCAAGTCCAAACCTTACGGGATGCCCTACATGACTAAGGTTGCGCTGTTTGCTGGCGGAAACTTGGAGCATTTTAGCTTAGATTTTGATGTTTTGGTCGGAGTAGACCGTGGGAGCCACTTTCTGTTTGAGCAGGGAGTTTGTCCTGACTTGGCTGTCGGGGATTTTGACTCTGTGAGCAAGGAAGAGTTGCTGCGCATAAAAGATAATGCCAAGGAAGTCGTTCAGGCCCATCCTGAAAAGGATGATACAGATCTGGAGTTAGCTGTTCTGGCTTGTTTTGAACGGTATCCAGATGCTTGTCTAACTATTTTTGGAGCCTTTGGCGGTCGTCTGGATCATGCCTTGGCCAATGTTTTCCTACCCAGTAATGAAAAAATTGCACCATATATGGAGAAGATTTTTCTGGAAGACGAACAGAATCTGCTGACCTATGTTCCCAAGGGGCGCCATGAAATCAAACCAGTACCTGGTATGCGTTATCTGGCTTTTCTGCCATCGGATGATGCTGCCTTAACGATTGAGGGCGCCAAATATCCGCTCAATAAAGATAACTTTTTTTTCAAAAAAGTGTATGCTTCTAACGAATTTATAGATAAGCCCATTTATTTGGACTTTGATAGCGGCTATACAGTCGTCATTTACAGCAAAGACAGGAGCTGATATGGAGTTTATAATTATCCTCATTCTTTTGGGAAACCTAGTGCTGACTTTTCTCCTATGGCAAAAGCTCAGTCAGCAGACTGAGACGCTAAAGCAAGTCTTGGAAAATCAGGCAGATCATCTATCGGATCAGTTGGACTATCGCTTGGAGCAAGAAAGCCAGAAAAAGCAAACGGCTCAGAAAGAGCTGGAATTAGCTCTGGGAGATCGCTTAAGCGAGGTCAGGACAGACTTGCACCGCAACTTGACAGAGCTGCGCTTGGAAATCAGTGACAACCTGACCAAGAATCGGGATAAAACTGACGAGCGTATGCAGCAGATCCAAGAGTCCAATGAAACCCGTCTAGAGCAGATGCGTCAGACTGTTGAAGAAAAATTGGAAAAAACACTTCAGACTCGTCTTCAGACTTCTTTTGAAACCGTCTCTAAGCAGTTGGAGTCTGTCAATCGCGGTCTGGGAGAAATGCAGAGTGTTGCTCGAGATGTCGGTACACTGAATAAGGTCTTATCCAACACCAAGACACGAGGGATTCTAGGGGAGCTGCAGCTGGGGCAGATTATTGAGGACATCATGACGGCCAGTCAGTATGAGCGAGAGTTTGTGACAGTGGCCGGTTCCAGTGAGCGTGTCGAATATGCCATTAAACTGCCAGGACAGACAGAGCATGAATATGTCTACCTGCCTATTGATTCTAAGTTTCCTCTGGCTGATTACTACCGTTTGGAAGATGCTTATGAGTCTGGCAGCAAGGAAGAGATTGAGCACTACCGCAAGTCTCTCTTAGCAAGTGTTAAACGCTTTGCCAAGGATATTAAGAGTAAATATCTGGCACCACCAGCTACGACCAATTTTGGCATTATGTTTCTGCCAACGGAAGGTCTCTATTCGGAAGTTGTCCGCAACCCAGCATTTTTTGACAGTTTGCGACGGGAGGAGCAGATTGTGGTAGCGGGACCATCTACCCTCTCTGCTCTGCTCAATTCACTGTCTGTCGGCTTTAAAACGCTCAATATTCAAAAAAGTGCGGACGACATCAGCAAGGTTCTGGGCTCAGTCAAATCCGAGTTTAACAAGTTCGGTGGCATTCTGACCAAGGCACAGAAACATTTGCAGCATGCTTCAGGCAATATTGATGAACTCTTGACCCGGCGGACAGGAGCTATCGAAAGAACCTTACGCCATATTGAGCTGTCTGACCAAGACCTCGATTTGAACTTACTTGATTTTTCAGAAGAAAGGGAAAACAATGAAGATTAATCAAATGAAAAAAGATGAACTGTTTGAAGGTTTCTATCTGATCAAGTCAGCAGAAGTCCGTCAGACAAGGGCTGGGAAAAATTATCTGGCCTTCACTTTCCAAGACGATACAGGAGTAATCGAGGGCAAACTCTGGGATGCTCAGCCGCATAATGTTGAAGAATTTACCGCTGGTAAGGTCGTACACATGCAAGGCCGACGGGAAGTTTACAATAACACGCCTCAGGTCAATCAACTGACCCTGCGTCTTCCTAAGGCTGGAGAGCCCAACGATCCAGCGGATTTCAAGGAAAAACCGCCAGTAGATCAGAAAGAAATCCGAGACTATTTATCTCAGATGATTTTCAAGATTGAGAATTCGGTCTGGCAGCGCGTGGTCCGCTCGCTTTATAGCAAGTATGACAAGGAGTTCTATTCCTATCCAGCTGCCAAGACCAATCACCATGCTTTTGAGTCTGGTCTGTCCTTTCATACCGCTACTATGGTCAAGCTGGCAGATGCTATCGGAGACATTTATCCTCAGCTTAATAAAAGCTTGTTATTCGCAGGGATCATGCTCCATGACTTGGCCAAGGTTATTGAGCTCAGCGGTCCAGAAAATACAGAGTACACTGTGCGAGGCAATCTGATTGGCCACATCGCTTTGATTGATGAAGAATTGACCAAGACCTTGATGGAGCTGAAAATTGACGATAGTAAGGAAGAGGTTATTGTCCTGCGGCATGTTCTTCTCAGCCACCACGGTCTCTTGGAATATGGCAGTCCTGTCCGGCCTAAGATTATGGAGGCGGAGATTCTGCACATGATTGATAATCTGGATGCGGAGATGATGATGATGACTGCTGCCTTAGGACTTGTAGATCCAGGTCAAATGAGCAATAAAATATTCGCTCTTGAAGGCCGTTCTTTCTACAAACCAAAACTTGAACAGTAAAATACGAAAAATGGACATTACTTGGAAAAGAATGTTCGTTTTTTTGTTTCTGTTATGGTATAATGAATAAAATAACTTTAATTGGTGAAAAAATGAAATTAAGAAGAAGTGAGCGTATGGTGGTTATTTCTAATTATTTGATTAACCATCCTTATGAATTAACGAGCTTAAATACATTTGCAGAAAAATATGAATCTGCCAAATCTTCTATTTCAGAAGATATTGTCATTATTAAGCGAGCCTTTGAAGAGATTGAAATTGGGACCATTGAAACGATTACTGGTGCAGGTGGAGGAGTCATTTTTAGCCCGTCCATCTCCGATACAGAAGCTAAGACCATTGTACAAGGTCTTTGTGATCAGCTATCTGAAAGTAATCGGATTCTTCCTGGGGGCTACATTTATCTATCTGATCTGCTCAGCACTCCATCCATTTTAAATAATATCGGCCGGATTATTGCCAAAAGCTTTAAAGGTCAACAGATTGATGCTGTCATGACGGTTGCAACTAAGGGTGTACCTTTGGCCAATGCAGTAGCCAATGTTCTCAATGTACCTTTTGTCATCGTTCGTCGGGATTTAAAGATTACAGAAGGGTCAACGGTCAGTGTCAACTATGTATCGGGCTCCAGCGGAGATCGTATTGAAAAGATGTTCTTGTCCAAGCGCAGTCTCAAGGCCGGCAGCCGCGTCTTGATTGTGGATGACTTCCTCAAAGGCGGGGGGACCATTACAGGGATGATTAGCCTCTTATCTGAGTTTGACTCTGAGTTGGCAGGTGTAGCTGTCTTTGCGGACAACGCGCAGGCCAATCGCGATTATCTGGACTATAAATCGCTCTTGAAAGTAACCAATATTGATGTCAAGGCGAATACCATTGATGTGGAAATTGGAAATATTTTTGATTAGGGAAAAGGGCGGAGATTATAGATGAAAACAGTTTTAGAAAAGTTTGACCACAGTCCGCTGTGGATTCGTTTAGGAGTATTGTCGATTTTATTTGGGATTCTGATTACTGGCATGATTTTGGTGCAGGGGCAGTCTAATTCTAATAAGAATTCAGTTAGTTCAGCTGCCAGCATCGCATCAAGCAGCTCTTCCTTACAACTGTCTTCTGCTCAAAAAGAAGCACAGGAAAAAGAAATTCAGGAAGAGGAGCAAGCAGTTCAGGCCGCAGAAGAAGCGGTTAAACAGCTTGAAACCATGCAAACTTTGGAAGATTTGCAGCTAGCTAAGACTGCAGCAGAGAAGGTCAAAGATGCAGCTACTAAGGCTAAATTCCAAAGCCGTATTCATGCAATAGCTGTCCTGATTGACCCAGAAGGGGCTCAGGCTGGTGTTTATGAAAATCCAGCTGCTGTATCAGAAGAAGCAGTGGCTCAGTCGCAGCAATAAGTTAGCAGAAATCTAATAAGCAGAGATAGGCTTAAAATAGAAAAAATGTATTGACAGAGAAGTATCGTCGTGCTATAATGATAGACGGTACTTTTTACTTTTGGTCTCTCAAAAGTGTACAGAGACGTGCTGACAAATGTTGCAAAAGTACACGCAGATGGTAGCTGTCACCAAGTGTATCATCACCAAAATTAAAAAAATACAGGAGAATGTAGATGCCTACAATTAACCAATTGGTTCGCAAACCGCGTAAATCAAAAGTAGAAAAATCTAAATCACCAGCTTTGAACGTTGGTTACAACAGCCATAAAAAAGTTCAAACAAACGTATCTTCACCACAAAAACGTGGAGTTGCTACTCGTGTCGGAACAATGACACCTAAGAAGCCTAACTCTGCCCTTCGTAAGTTTGCCCGTGTACGTCTGAGCAACCTGATTGAAGTTACAGCTTACATCCCAGGTATCGGACACAACCTGCAAGAGCACAGCGTAGTGCTTCTTCGTGGTGGACGTGTAAAAGACCTTCCAGGGGTACGTTACCATATCGTCCGCGGTGCACTTGATACAGCAGGTGTTACTGATCGTAAACAAGGCCGTTCTAAATACGGTACTAAAAAACCAAAAGCATAAGGAAAGGGGAGAAAGATAAATGAGTCGTAAAAACCAAGCGCCTAAGCGCGAAGTATTGCCAGATCCGCTTTACAATTCAAAATTAGTTACTCGTCTTATCAACCGCGTTATGCTTGATGGTAAGCGTGGTACAGCGGCTTCTATCGTTTACGGAGCTTTTGATCAAATCAAAGAAGCAACTGGAAACGATGCGCTGGAAGTATTTGAAACAGCTATGGAAAACATCATGCCTGTACTTGAAGTTCGTGCTCGCCGTGTCGGTGGTTCAAACTACCAAGTTCCGGTTGAAGTTCGTCCAGAACGTCGTACAACACTTGGACTTCGCTGGTTGGTAACTATTGCTCGTCAACGTGGTGAGCACACAATGGTTGACCGCCTTGCAAAAGAAATCTTGGATGCATCTAACAACACTGGTGCAGCTGTTAAGAAACGTGAAGACACTCACCGTATGGCAGAAGCTAACCGTGCCTTCGCACACTTCCGTTGGTAAGAATAAGATACTAAAGGCGTTAAAAAAGCGACTGAAAATTAGGAAGCTTGATGCAGAATCAAAGATTCTAGAAAAGCTTATCTATTTTCCGAGCTTTTAGCCCGAGTTCAATTCAACTTATCTACAAGTTGAGACCAACAAAAACAAGATAAACATTGAGAACGGGTAGGTCCTGCCTATCCGTTTTTGCTAAATAATGTTATAATAAACTGTAAAATAAATTAATAGGAGAAATAACCAAATGGCTCGCGAATTTTCACTTGAAAAAACTCGTAATATCGGTATCATGGCCCACGTCGATGCTGGTAAAACAACAACAACTGAGCGTATTCTTTACTACACTGGTAAAATCCACAAAATCGGTGAAACTCACGAAGGTGCGTCACAAATGGACTGGATGGAGCAAGAGCAAGAGCGTGGTATCACTATCACATCTGCTGCGACAACAGCTCAATGGAACAACCACCGTGTAAACATCATCGACACACCAGGACACGTGGACTTTACAATCGAAGTACAACGTTCTCTTCGTGTCTTGGATGGTGCGGTTACCGTTCTTGACTCACAATCAGGTGTTGAGCCTCAAACTGAAACAGTTTGGCGCCAAGCAACTGAGTACGGAGTTCCTCGTATCGTATTTGCTAACAAGATGGACAAGATTGGTGCTGACTTCCTTTACTCAGTAAGCACTTTGCATGATCGTCTTCAAGCAAACGCTCATCCAATCCAATTGCCAATTGGTTCAGAAGATGACTTCCGCGGAATTATCGACTTGATCAAGATGAAGGCTGAAATCTATACTAACGACCTTGGTACAGATATTTTGGAAGAAGATATCCCAGCTGAATACCTTGAGCAAGCTCAAGAATACCGTGAAAAATTGGTGGAAGCAGTTGCTGAAACTGATGAAGACTTGATGATGAAATACCTTGAAGGTGAAGAAATCACTAACGAAGAATTGAAAGCTGCTATCCGCAAAGCGACTATCAACGTTGAATTCTTCCCAGTATTGTGTGGTTCTGCCTTCAAGAACAAGGGTGTTCAGTTGATGCTTGATGCAGTTATCGACTACTTGCCAAGCCCACTTGACATCCCAGCTATTAAGGGTATCAACCCAGACACTGAAGAAGAAGAAACTCGTCCTGCATCTGATGAAGAGCCGTTTGCAGCTCTTGCCTTCAAGATCATGACTGACCCATTCGTAGGTCGTTTGACTTTCTTCCGTGTTTACTCAGGTGTTCTGAACAGCGGTTCATACGTATTGAACACTTCTAAAGGTAAACGTGAGCGTATCGGACGTATCCTGCAAATGCACGCTAACAGCCGTAATGAAATCGAAACAGTATACGCTGGTGATATCGCTGCTGCCGTAGGTTTGAAAGATACAACTACTGGTGACTCATTGACAGATGAAAAAGCTAAAATCATCCTTGAGTCTATCAACGTTCCAGAACCAGTTATCCAATTGATGGTTGAGCCTAAGTCTAAGGCTGACCAAGACAAGATGGGTGTTGCCCTGCAAAAACTTGCTGAAGAAGATCCAACTTTCCGCGTTGAAACAAACGTTGAAACTGGTGAAACAGTTATCTCTGGTATGGGTGAGCTTCACTTGGATGTCCTTGTTGACCGTATGCGTCGTGAGTTCAAGGTTGAAGCTAACGTAGGTGCACCTCAAGTATCTTACCGTGAAACTTTCCGCGCTTCTACTCAAGCTCGTGGATTCTTCAAACGCCAATCTGGTGGTAAAGGTCAATTCGGTGACGTTTGGATCGAGTTCACACCAAACGAAGAAGGAAAAGGCTTCGAGTTTGAAAATGCTATCGTTGGTGGTGTAGTTCCACGTGAATTCATCCCAGCAGTAGAAAAAGGTTTGGTTGAGTCAATGGCTAATGGTGTCCTTGCTGGTTACCCAATCGTTGACGTGAAAGCTAAACTTTACGATGGTTCATACCACGATGTCGACTCATCTGAAACAGCCTTCAAGGTTGCGGCTTCACTTGCATTGAAAGAAGCTGCTAAGACTGCACAACCAGCTATCCTTGAGCCAATGATGTTGGTAACAATCACTGTTCCTGAAGAAAATCTTGGTGACGTTATGGGTCACGTAACAGCTCGTCGTGGACGTGTTGACGGCATGGAAGCGCATGGTAACAGCCAAATCGTTCGTGCCTATGTGCCACTTGCTGAAATGTTCGGTTATGCAACAGTTCTTCGTTCAGCATCACAAGGACGCGGTACCTTCATGATGGTATTTGACCACTACGAAGATGTACCTAAGTCAGTACAAGAAGAAATCATTAAGAAAAACAAAGGTGAGGCTTAAGCTTTGAGCTGAACCTTGGCACTCGCGATTGCGGGTGCTTTTTCTATTTTTTAGAGAACCGACCCCTCAATAAAAAGGGGAAATGATTGATTTTGTAAGTTTTATTTCTACATTTTCAAAAGATACTGCTTTGCTTTTTCAAATCAATGAAAGTCGAAATGAAAGTTAGTGAAAGAATTCATAATACTTGTTAATAACAATGAAATCAGTTGCATTTTACCTCAATTAAGTATATAATAGAAATGTTGAAAGGTGATTTGTAGCAACTCAAGTTACTCTTTTCACATAAAAATTTTTTGATTTTCATAAGGAGGAAATCACGAATGGTAGTTAAAGTTGGTATTAACGGTTTCGGTCGTATCGGTCGTCTTGCTTTCCGTCGTATCCAAAACGTAGAAGGTGTTGAAGTTACTCGCATCAACGACCTTACAGATCCAGTAATGCTTGCACATCTGTTGAAATACGATACAACTCAAGGTCGTTTCGATGGTACTGTTGAAGTTAAAGAAGGTGGATTCGAAGTTAACGGAAAATTCGTTAAAGTTTCTGCTGAACGTGACCCAGAACAAATTGACTGGGCTACTGACGGTGTAGAAATCGTTCTTGAAGCAACTGGTTTCTTTGCTAAGAAAGATGCTGCTGAAAAACACCTTAAAGGTGGTGCTAAGAAAGTTGTTATCACTGCTCCAGGTGGAAATGACGTTAAGACAGTTGTATACAACACTAACCACGACGTTCTTGACGGTACTGAAACAGTTATCTCAGGTGCTTCATGTACTACAAACTGCTTGGCTCCAATGGCTAAAGCACTTCAAGACAACTTCGGTGTTGTTGAAGGATTGATGACTACTATCCACGCTTACACTGGTGACCAAATGATCCTTGACGGACCACACCGTGGTGGTGACCTTCGTCGTGCTCGTGCTGGTGCTGCAAACATCGTTCCTAACTCAACTGGTGCTGCTAAAGCTATCGGTTTGGTTATCCCAGAATTGAACGGTAAATTGGACGGATCTGCACAACGCGTTCCAACTCCAACTGGATCAGTTACTGAATTGGTTGCTGTTCTTGAAAAGAACGTAACAGTTGATGAAGTAAACGCAGCTATGAAAGCAGCTTCAAACGAATCATACGGTTACACAGAAGATCCAATCGTATCTTCAGATATCGTAGGTATGTCTTACGGTTCATTGTTTGACGCAACTCAAACTAAAGTTCTTGATGTTGACGGCAAACAATTGGTTAAAGTTGTATCATGGTACGACAACGAAATGTCATACACTGCACAACTTGTACGTACTCTTGAATACTTCGCGAAAATCGCTAAATAATTCAATGGTAAAAGAAAGAGGCTCATTTGAGTCTCTTTTTTTGTGCACTGTTTTACGAGAATTATCAGAGACATGGCTATTGGAATGTACAGATCTATCTCCTATTCTTTATTAGTCATATAGAAAGTCAGTTCTGATGCATCTGTCCATTTTTCCAAATGCTTCAAGGAGCTATTTTGCGGTATGAGAAGCTAAGCATACTTTTCTTAAAGAAAACTATACCAATTTTATACTTGACAAACCAAAAAACAGTGTGTATACTATCTTTGTTGAAGTTATTTAACTTCAAGTAAACTATACCAATTTTTAATAAGAAGGGCTGGTTTCTAAAATATAGGAAATCAGAAGTAATGTTATGTGTGGAATTGTCGGAGTTGTCGGAAATCGCAATGCAACTGATATCTTGATGCAGGGCTTGGAAAAGCTGGAATACCGTGGTTATGACTCGGCTGGAATTTTTGTAACAACAGGGAAAACTTCTAGTCTGGTCAAGTCAGTCGGTCGTATCGCTGACCTACATGCTAAAATTGGCATCGATGTTGCTGGGACTACTGGTATCGGACATACTCGTTGGGCTACTCATGGAAAACCTAGTGAAAACAATGCCCATCCTCATACTTCACAGACAGGCCGTTTTGTCTTGGTTCACAACGGTGTGATTGAGAACTACCTTGATATCAAGAATACTTACTTAGCTGATCATGACTTCAAGGGTCAGACAGATACGGAGATTGTTGTGCACCTGATTGGCAAATTTGCTGAAGAAGAAGGCTTATCTGTTTTAGAAGCCTTTAAAAAAGCTCTCCACATTATCCGTGGTTCTTATGCCTTTGCTTTGGTAGATTCAGAAGATGCAGATGTTATCTATGTTGCTAAAAATAAATCTCCACTTCTAGTCGGATTGGGTGATGGCTACAATATGGTCTGTTCAGATGCCATGGCCATGATTCGCGAGACAAATCAGTTTATGGAAATTCATGATCAAGAGCTAGTTATTGTCCGTAAAGATAGCGTGGAAGTACAGGATTATGACGGGCATACTCTGGAGCGTGAAAGCTATACAGCTGAGCTAGATCTGTCCGATATCGGTAAGGGAACTTATCCATACTATATGCTCAAAGAAATCGATGAGCAGCCAACTGTGATGCGTAAGCTAATCAACACATACTCTGATGAGAATCAACAGATGGTTGTGGATCCTGAGATTGTTAAAACGGTTCAGGAAGCTGATCGAATTTATATCATTGCAGCTGGAACTTCTTATAATGCAGGTTATGCTTCTAAAACGATGCTAGAAGAATTAACTGATACACCTGTAGAGTTAGGAATTGCCTCTGAATGGGGATATGCTATGCCACTTTTGAGTAAAAAACCTTTGTTTATTTTGCTCAGTCAATCTGGTGAAACTGCTGATAGTCGTCAAGTTTTAGTTAAGGCTAATGAAATGGGAATTCCAAGCTTGACTGTGACTAATGTTCCAGGCTCTACTCTTTCTCGTGAAGCAACTTATACTATGTTATTGCACGCTGGTCCAGAAATTGCCGTAGCTTCAACGAAAGCTTATACAGGACAAGTAGCGACTCTAGCATTTCTTGCTAAAGCAGTTGGGGAAGCCAATGGTAATGAAAAAGCAAAAAATTTCGATTTAGTGCGTGAACTTTCAATTGTAGCTCAGTCTATTGAGTCGACTCTTTCTGAAAAAGAGTTAATTGAAGAAAAGGTTCGTGGACTCTTGGAAACGACACGTAATGCTTTCTATATCGGGCGCGGTCAAGACTATTATGTAGTTATGGAAGCTAGCCTCAAGCTTAAGGAAATTTCTTATATTCAATGTGAAGGTTTTGCGGCTGGAGAGCTCAAACATGGAACCATCTCTTTAATAGAAGATGGTACACCTGTTATTGCGTTGATTTCTGACAATCCAACCGTTGCTTCTCATACTCGTGGTAATGTTTCTGAAGTAGTAGCACGTGGTGCTAATGTTCTGACTATTGTGGAAGAAGGAATAGAAAAAGAAGGGGATGATATTATTGTCAACAAAGTTCATCCATATCTATCTAGTATTTCTATGGTTATTCCTACTCAATTGATTGCTTACTACGCTTCACTTCACCGTGGACTAGATGTAGATAAGCCGCGCAATTTGGCTAAGGCCGTTACAGTTGAATAATAAATAGATGAACAATAGGCGTAAGACTAGGAGGGTTATCTCTTAGATTTTACAGCCTATTTTTTATAACTCATAATTTGAATTTTTGATGCGATTTTCAGTACATTTTATATTGTTATATGGCAAAATAAAGAGAATTTTGTGACAAAAGTTGATTTTTTGGCACAAAATCTGTGACAAAGCTTTAGTTTTAAGCGTTTTCATTTTTGTATATACTAGAATTAAAGAAAAGGAGGAAAATCCTAATGGAAGAAAAAGTATCTTTGAAAGTTAGAGTTCAAAAACTGGGAACATCACTTTCAAACATGGTTATGCCCAATATTGGGGCTTTTATTGCTTGGGGAGTGTTAACTGCCCTCTTTATTCCTGATGGTTATCTACCAAATGAGCAGTTGGCTGCTATTGTTAGTCCTATGTTGACTTATCTACTGCCGACTCTAATTGGTTACACGGGCGGTTATGTAATTCATGGACAACGTGGTGCCGTCGTAGGGGCTATTGCTACTGTTGGTGCGATCACAGGTTCTAGTGTTCCTATGTTTATCGGAGCTATGGTAATGGGGCCACTGGGAGGCTGGGCTATCAAGAAATTTGATGAGAAGTTCCAAGAAAAAATTCGTCCCGGCTTTGAAATGTTAGTTAATAACTTTTCAGCTGGTCTAGTTGGTTTTGCATTACTACTTTTGGCTTTCTACGCAATCGGTCCAGTGGTATCGACTCTTACTGGAGCTGTTGGAAATGGTGTTGAGGCTATTGTCAATGCTAAACTTCTACCTTTGGCAAACATTATCATCGAACCAGCAAAGGTACTTTTCCTTAACAATGCTCTTAATCATGGAATCTTTACACCTCTAGGAGCTGAGCAAGTATCTCAAGCTGGTAAATCTGTTCTCTTCCTCTTAGAGGCTAATCCTGGACCAGGTCTGGGTATTCTCTTGGCTTACGCCTTGTTTGGTAAAGGTTCTGCGAAATCTTCTTCTTGGGGAGCAATGGTCATCCATTTCTTCGGTGGTATCCATGAAATATACTTCCCTTATGTTATGATGAAGCCTGTTCTTTTCCTAGCTGCGATTGCTGGAGGTGTGTCAGGTACCTTTACATTCCAATTTTTAGATGCTGGTCTTAAATCTCCAGCTTCTCCAGGATCTATCATCGCGATTATGGCTATGGCTCCAAAAGGTATGTGGCCTCATCTTAATGTCCTGCTTGGGGTATTAGTGGGAGCAATTGTCTCTTTCCTTGTAGCAGCTCTTATCCTACGTGCAGATAAGTCGACTGATGATTCGTTAGAAGCTGCTCAAGCTGCTACTCAAGCTGCAAAGGCTAAATCTAAGGGGCAAGTAGTTCCAGTTGCTGTAGATACAAACATTTCAAGAGATTCAGTAGAGAAAATTATTTTTGCTTGTGATGCTGGCATGGGAAGCTCTGCGATGGGAGCTAGTATTCTCCGTGATAAGGTTAAAAAAGCAGGTCTGGGAATTCCAGTATCTAATCAGGCCATCTCAAACTTGGTTGATACACCAAAAACATTAATTGTTACTCAGGAAGAACTGACACCAAGAGCTAAAGGCAAGAGTCCAAGTGCTATTCATGTTTCTGTTGATAATTTCTTAGCGTCCCCTCGTTATGATGAAATTGTAGCTTCATTAACAGGAGCTTCTCCAATAGCAGAAATTGAAGGAGATATACCAACTTCAGCTCCAGTAGATAGTCAGGAAATTGACCTTAACCATATTGATGCTGTAGTAGTTGCTTATGGTAAAGCACAGGGATCTGCAACTATGGGCTGTGAAACGATTAGGGCTATCTTTAGAAACAAGAATATACGTATTCCAGTTTCTACTGCTAAAATTTCAGAATTAGGTGAATTTAATTCTAAAAACATAATGATTGTAACAACTATTGCTTTACAGGCAGAAGTGCAACAAGCAGCACCGAATTCTCAATTTCTTATTGTAGATAGTTTAGTAACAACACCAGAATATGATAAAATGGTTGCTAGAATGTATAAATAGAACTAGAGGTTTCTAAATTACGAATGCTATTAACCAAACGAGAAGAACAATTATTGAAGGCTTTCCTACATGTAGGGAAGCTTTCAATGCAAGACATGACTGAAATCTTACAGGTCTCATCTAGAACAATTTATCGGACTTTATCAGATTTGACAGATAGCATAGAGCACTATGGGATTGAAATAACGAAGCATGGGAAATACTATATTTTGACTGGCGAACTGGACGATCTACCAACAGAACTTGAAGTGTTAGTTGAGTATAGTCCCCAAGAAAGACAAGAGTTGATTACCTATCGCCTTCTGACTGAGAATGGTTATGTCACTAATGAAGTCTTGCAAGAGTGCACGAAAGTCAGTAATGTAACTATTATTCAGGATATTTCAGATATTGATAAGCGTCTTTTAGACTTTGATCTGAAAATTGAACGGCAAAAGGGTTATCGGATTTCTGGTGATTCAGTTAGTAAGAGAAGATTTTTGGCTATTTTACTGACAAACTGTATCTCAGTGGCAGATTTTTCAACCGGAAATTTTGGAAGTTTTGATATTTTAGAAGCAGATAGAACTCGGCTGGCCAGTCAGATTGTTAATAAGCAACTGTCAGGTTTTCCAGATATGGATGCTAGGATGAAGATGTTTTTTGCAATCTTGTTATCTCTTATAGGTCAGGAGCAAAACATTGAAAATTTACCTAATACTAGTAAGCAAGCTTTGGAGATTTCTCAAAAAATTTTTCAAGCTTACTCTAAGCAGACTGAGCAATTTTATAGTATTCAGGAAATTATCTATTTTGCGAGTATCTTGGATGAATTAATCATTAAACGTCAGGAAAATCCGCTCTTTACTGAGAAATTTGATGGTGAATTTTTCTACAATATTTCAAATCTGATTGATACGGTTTCCATGTACACCAAGATTGACTTTTTTAAGGACAAGGTTTTATTCAATTTTCTTTTCCATCATATTCGGCTCAGTTTAGGCGTCCCTATTCTTTTTCAGGGTGAAAATTTACCAGAATCTGTCCAGCTTTTAGTTGAAAGGAATAAATTTCTTTATACAGTCATCAGTCTTTTGGTGAATGATATTTTTCCGAAATACCTTCATACAGAGTATGAGTATGGCATGATTGCCCTACATTTTATCTCTAGCTTAGGTCGTAGTCCAGAGATTTATCCAGTCCGTATTTTGCTTTTAACGGACGAACGTCGGGTCACTAGAGATTTATTATTCAGTAAAATTAAGAGTGTTGCTCCTTTCGTAGAGTGGATAGATATTCAGTCTCTAGCAGACTATCACAGTATTGATCTCAGTCAGTATGATTATATTTTATCTACCAAGCCACTGGCTAATCAGGAAATTGATGTAATTTCTAGTTTTCCAACCGTCAAAGAATTGCTTGAACTGCAGGAACGGCTTCAGTATGTACAGGCACATCGTACGATTGTCGCGCGCGATGCTATAGCTCCAGAGAAAAATTATGACTTGCAGGACTATTTGATATCTAGCAGTCAGCTTTTGAGTCAATTTGAGCTGGTACAATTGGAGAATGAGCAATCATTTGAGCGCACGGTAGAACAAATCATCCAATATCAGAAGAATGTGAGTGACTATGATTATCTAACAAGAAAATTATTATCACACTTCCATAATAGTCCTATGGCGATTCCTAATACTGGTCTGGTACTTTTACATAGTCAGTCTAGCAAGGTAACAACAAATAGTTTTACTATGTTTGAACTCAAACTACCTATCTCCGCATTGTCAATGAAACGAGAGGAAGAAGAGGTCAAAAGGTGTCTGCTGATGCTTATGTCTAAGGAGGCTAGCGAGGAAGTGAGAGATTTAATGACAGCTATCAGTCAGTCGATTATTGAAAATCATCTTTATACAGAGATTTACAAGACGGGAAATCAATCCATTATTTATCAGATGCTAAATACTATTTTTAACGAAAAAATTAAGAAATTGGAGAACTAACATGAAACTTGAAAAACATTTGATTAAGCTTAATAAACAATTTTCTAACAAGGAGGAAGCTATCCGTTATTGTGGGCAAGTTCTTTATGAGGGTGGATATGTTAATGAAGACTATATTGAAGCCATGATTGAGCGTGATAAAGAGCTATCTGTTTATATGGGTAACTTTATCGCCATACCACATGGAACAGATGCAGCAAAAAAGGATGTCCTCAAGTCTGGTATTACAGTCGTTCAAGTCCCTAGAGGGATTGACTTTGGGAATGAATCTAACCCTCAAGTGGCAACAGTTCTTTTTGGTATTGCTGGTATTGGTAATGAACACTTAGAAATTATTCAGAAAATTTCTATCTTCTGTGCAGATGTAGATAATGTTCTTAAATTAGCAGATGCTCAGTCAGAAGAGGAAGTATTGCGCTTACTTGATGATGTTGAATAATCGAATTTCTTCATTTATCATCTAGTATATATGTCCCTCAAACAAGAAAAGGAGAAATTCAATGAAACATGCTGTTCATTTTGGTGCCGGTAATATCGGTCGAGGTTTTATAGGTGAAATTCTATTCAAAAATGGTTTTCATATTGATTTTGTGGATGTCAATAATCAGATAATTCATGCTCTAAATGAAAAGAGCAAGTATGAAATTGAAATTGCTCAGGAAGGACAGCCCCGCATAGAGATAGCTCATGTGGCTGGCATTAATAGTAAGGAACATCCTGAGCAAGTTATTGAAGCGATTCAAAAGGCGGATATCATTACTACTGCAATCGGACCTAATATACTCCCTTTTATCGCTGAACTTCTAGCTAAGGGAATCGAAGCTCGACGGTCTGCAGGAAATACGCAAGCATTGGATGTTATGGCCTGTGAAAATATGATTGGCGGATCTCAATTTCTCTATCAAGAAGTCAAGAAATATTTAAGTCCGGAAGGTTTGATATTTGCTGAGAACTATATAGGTTTTCCAAATGCTGCAGTAGACAGGATTGTTCCAGCACAAAGTCACGAAGATCCTCTTTTTGTTGTGGTCGAGCCCTTTAATGAATGGGTCGTGGAAACCAAGCGTCTTAAAAATCCAGATTTACGTCTAGAAGATGTTCATTATGAAGAAGATTTGGAACCTTTTATTGAGCGAAAACTTTTTTCAGTCAATTCTGGCCATGCAACTTCAGCTTACATTGGTGCTCATTATGGTGCCAAGACAATTTTGGAAGCTCTCCAGAATCCTGATATCAAGTCTCAGATTGAAGCCGTTTTAGCTGAAATTCGCAGTCTCTTGATTGCCAAATGGAATTTTGATAAAAAAGAGTTGGAAAATTATCACAAAGTCATTATAGAACGTTTCGAAAATCCTTTCATAGTGGATGAGGTTAGCCGGGTAGCTCGTACTCCAATACGCAAATTAGGATACAATGAACGCTTTATTCGACCGATTCGTGAGCTGAAAGAACGCAAACTGTCCTATTATAACCTACTTAAAACAGTTGGTTATGTCTTTGACTATCGCGATGTAAATGATGAAGAAAGTGTTAAATTAGAACAACTTTTAAGCAATGAGCCAATCAGAGATGTTGTCGTTCAGATTACAGGCTTAAATGATCTGGAACTGATAAATCAGATTGTCGCTCTTATCAAAAAGTAAATCAGATTCGAAGTCTCTTCTACTTGCTTAATTGATAGGTAGCAATAAATTAGATAAAATCTTGCGCAACAGGCTGTGCCTATAAAAATTACCTATCTCATCCATAGAAAATATATATGGTACTTATCTAAAAAGGGTACAAAAAATAAGGTTATTCAGCAGAGTCTGAAAAGCCTTGAGAAAGCTAGCTTAGTCTAGCTTTTTTATTTTGCTTTGATAAATATTTTTAATCAGGCTGATAGGGAAAATATATTTCCCAGGAGAAAGAGAGGATGGTAAGATATATTACAAATTCAAAGAAGGAGGAAGTAATGATCAGCAAGAAAGAATTAGTGCTGAGAGCTTTTCGGGGTGAAGAAGTTGACCGAGTGCCTGTTGGTTTTTGGTTTCACTTTGTAAGCCAAGAGGAAAAGATGCTGGGCCTGAACAATCCAGTGATTTTCAATAAAAGTGTTGAGGGGCATGCTGCTTATGTTCGAGCTGCACGGCCAGATTTTGTCAAGATTATGAGCGATGGCTTCTTTAAGTATCCTAGCGCGCTTTATTCGGATCATGTTGAGTCCATTCGGGACTTGGCAGCTATTCAGTCTATCGGTGAGCATCATCCTTGGATTGAGCAGCAGATTGAGATGGTGAAGGCTGTAAAAGCAAGCTATCCAGAGGACCTCGCTTCCTTCTACAATATCTTTGCGCCGGTCTCCTACCTCAAGCGCTGGTTCCGCAGGGAAGGGTCGCGAGGAGATAGAGAAATTGCAGATTTTCTGGCAGAGGATCCTGAGCTGACAGGACATGTTTTAGATGTTATTGCCGGTGATATTTCTATTTTGACTAGACGCATCATTGAGGAGACGGGCACTGATGGGATTTATCTCAGTACCCAGCAAGTCCAAGACGGTCGGGTAGATGAGGCCAGTTATCGTCGTTATATTGAGCCTAGTACAGTTAAGGTCCTGGAAGCGGCAAATGCGGCTGGCGGTCAGAATATTCTCCACATCTGCGGCTTTGAAGGAGCCAGCAATGATTTGGAACTGTTCAAAGACTATCCGGCTCAAGTCTTTAACTGGGCAACCCATCATGAGGGGGTCAGCTTAGCGAAAGGGCGCAAGCTCTTTGGCGGTCAGGCTGTCCTGGGCGGCTTTGAAAATGGCAGAGCAGCTCTTCTAAATACGGGCAGTCGTGCAGAATTAGAGAATGAGACCAAGCGGCTGCTGGCTGAAACTGGCAGTCAGGGAGTGATTCTAGGGGCTGACTGCACTGTACCAGATGATTTTGAAATAGAAAGACTGGACTGGATTCGTCAGGCGGCTAGTCAGTTCTGACGGACTTGCCAAAGTCCTAGAGAGCATTTTTCAACTCTTTCAAGGAGGAAGATAGATGAATCGGTATCAAAAAAGGCTTGCAGCTCTTGCTCTGATATTCTTGATAATAGGAGCATTTCTGAGCATCAGTCAGATTTATGCTCATCAGTCTTCAGACAAAAAAGAAGATGATTTACAGGTGCTCAAGAAACTGCCAGAGCAGTCAACTGGCTTGATGCAGCCCAATGATATCGCTGCTCTGCTCTTGTCGGATTAGAATTTTACTTAAAATGATGAATTAGTCCAATGAAAAAGCTAAAAAACAACTCATTGGCTAGATAGGAACAATAGAAAAAGGAGAGAAGATGACTTCAAAAAGAGAATTAGTACTGAAAGCTTTCAGAGGAGAGCCTGTTGACCGAGTGCCAGTTGGTTTCTGGCATCATTTTACCAGCGAAGAGGAGTGGCTGGCTGGTTTTGGAAATCAGGCCATTATTGATAAAAATCTGGCTGGCCATCAAGCTTTTCTGGCAGAAGTCGAGCCAGACTTTATCAAGCTGATGAGTGATGGTTATTTTGCCTATCCTAACGAGCGCTTGGAAAAAGTCCAATCTATCAAGGATTTAGCAGATATTGAGCCGCTAGGTGCTGACCACCCTTGGATTAGTGAGCAGGTGGAGCTGGTTCAGAAGATTAAGGCTGGCTTTACAGAGGACTTAGTCGCTATTTACAATATTTTTGCGCCAGTGACCTACTTCAAATGGTTGGTCGGTAAGGTTGCTGGTGGAGATGACATCATTGCAGATTTCTTGGCGGAGGATGCGGTGCTCACGAAGCGGGTACTGGATGTGATTGCTCAAGATATTGCAGCTCTGACGGAGCGAATTATCAAGGAAGCTGGTGCGGATGGAATCTACCTTAGCGTTCAGAGCATTCAGGATGCACGGGTGTCGCCTGAAGACTATAAGGCTTTTATTGCTCCGAGTGAATTGGCGGTGCTGGAAGCAGCCAACGCGGCTGGCGGAGTGAATATCCTGCACATTTGCGGTTACGAAGGCGCGCGAAATGATGTTCATCTTTTCACAGATTATCCAGCTCAGGTCATCAACTGGGCAGTGGGGCCAGAAGGTATCAGCCTAGCGGAGGGACGAAAATTATTTGGCGGTCGGACTGTCCTCGGTGGCTTTGAAAATGGCAAGGACGGCCTGCTCTACACGGGCAGTCAAGCGGCTATTCAAGATGAGACCAAGCGGCTGATAGCAGGAGCTGGCAAGGAAGCTTTGATTATCGGGGCTGACTGTACTATTCCAAGCGATATTGAAGCAGAGCGGATTCAGTGGGTTCGCCAAGCAGCAAGCTTAACATAAGAAGGAGACGAAAGAATGAGCAAGAAAAAATGGATTATTGGTGGAGCAGCAGTGATTGCTATTGTAGCTGCGACTTACTTGGGCCGGACTTTGACAGGTGCTTCATCTAGCAAGACGAGCAGCTCTGCATCAGGCAGCGGCAAGGTCACGACTTTGAAAGTGGCACATACACAGAACTATGTTCCTTATGACTTTGTGGATGAAAAGGGCGAGTCAGATGGCTATGAGGTTGCTGTTCTCAAGGCCATTGATGAAAAGCTGCCAGACTATCAGTTTGAATATACTGGTACTAGTGATGAGGATCTTTTAGTCGGTCTGGAATCTGGGAAATATGACATCGGAACCAAGGGAGCCTGGTACACCGAAGAGCGGGCGAAGAAGTTCATCATTCCAAAAAGCCCAATCGGCGCTAGCATTATCGGTTTCACTATTCGCAAGGAAGACGCTGAAAAATACAAGACCATTGATGACTTTGCCAAGGAAAAGGGCAAGCTGGTACCAATCTCTCCGCAGAATGCTCAATGGGCCGTTATCGAAGAGTATAACAAAAAGCATAGCGGAGCTCCTATTGATTTGACTGCAGCAGAGTCCTTCAAGGTGGCTGATGCTTATGCTTGGGTTCTGGAAGGACGCTACGATGCTTTCTTTGACATCAAGCTGTCATTTGAAAAAGCTGTGACGGACAAGGAAGGTTCTTACCACCAGTATGCGGATCAACTGACTTGGTTCCCTTACAAGGGGATTCCGACCTATCCACTGCTTCATAAAAACGAAAAAAATGAAGAATTTGCCAAGGCATATGAGAAGGCTATTAAGGAACTGGAAAAAGATGGAACCTTGGCCAAACTATCTGAAAAGTATTTCGGAGAAGATGTCTTCTCTTATGTGGACAAGGATTAGTTGCTGCTGTCTGCTGATTATGGAAAATCAAAAGGCTGACTGAGAAGCTGGCTGAAAATAGAGTTGGTGGCTTCTAAGCTGACCTTGCTGCTGTTTGAAGGAATTTTCAAAGAGGATAGCCAGGCGAGAGCAAGGCTATTCCAATCTGAAAGCGCCCGTCCAAGAGAAGCTTATTCTATCTAATCACTGTCGAAGGAGAAGAAACTTATGGTCTCGTATGACTTGTCCCGTGTCTTTGGCCTGCTGCCTAGTCTGCTGCAGGCTCTGCCGACCACTTTATGGATTATGTTTGTGACAGCTTTGATTGGCTCCTTGCTGGGTGGTCTGTTGGCTTGGGCTCAGATTGCTGAGGAGCAGTCTTTCGCTGGTCTGGCTAGAGGATATATATTTATCCTTAGATGTACACCGCCTATCGTCTTGCTTTTCTTGGTTTTTTATGGCATTCCAGAGTTCTTAGAATGGTGGCTGGGGCTGGATATCAATAATTGGTCGCGAACTGTGTTTGTCATCATCACCATGATTCTGCTCTTTGCGGCTATGATTGCGGAAGTCTTCAAGGCAGCTTATCTTGCTGTTCCCAAGGGGCAGACTGAGGCAGGTCTCAGTATTGGCTTGACACCGGTGCAGACTTTTCTGCGTATTGTCCTGCCACAGGCTTTTCGCATCGCCCTGCCTAATCTGACTACTGCCCTTCTTAATCTCATGCGGGATGCTGCGCTGGCTTATACGATTGGAGCTGTTGATGTCATGGGAGCGGGGCAAAATCTTATCAGCCGTAATCTGGGCAATTATTCCCTCGAAACCTATACAGCGGTGGCCTTGATTTACTGGGGAATTGCTCTAGTGGTTTCGCTGGCTTCCCAGCTTCTGGAAAAAAGTCTGACAGTCAAGGAGAGGTAAAGCATGGATTTGAATTATATTGTAAATACCTTTCTGGTAACGTTGAAAGGCATACCGGTAACCCTGATCATTATGGTGGTGGCTATTCTGCTCAGCTTTATTCCGGCTCTGCTTCTAGCTCTGGGACAGATTTATAAAGTTCGGGGTTTTCGGACCTTTTCAGTGGTTTATCTGGCCTTTATTCGGGCGACGCCGCCCATTTTGCTCATTCTCTTTTTCTATAGTCTTTTTCCTAGCTTACTGAATCAAATTTTTAAAAGTCTGGGCAGTCAGGTAGACGTCTTTAAGTTCAATCCGCTTTACTATGCTTTCATCATTTATAGCCTGATGACGACAGGCAGTTTATCGGAAATTCTGCGCTCTGCCATTTTGACGGTGGATAAAGGGCAGTTGGAGGCGGCTCAAGCGATTGGTTTAACGAATTTTCAAGCTTATCGGAGAATTGTTTTTCCTCAGGCATTGCGCTCAGCCCTGCCCAATCTGGCCAATCTGGTTATCAATCTAGTCAAGGGCACCTCGCTGGTATTTGTCATGACGGTCAAGGATATCACAGCCCTGGCTAAGATAGAAGCCTCCCATTCTTACCAGTATTCAGAGTCTTATCTGGTGATTTTTGTTATTTATCTCATTATTTGTGGCTTGATTCAGTGGATGTTTAGGGGCTTGGAAAAGCGCTACGCTCTTGCTTAGGAAGGAAAGATTATGTTAGAAGTAAAACATATCTCCAAACGATTTGGAGAGCACCAGGTGCTGGCAGATGTCAGTCTCAAGGTCAATCAAGGTGACGTTGTGGTTATTCTGGGCCCCTCAGGCTCTGGGAAAACAACATTTCTGCGCTGTCTGAATCACTTAGAAAAAGCGGATGGCGGCCAGTTGACTTTGTCTGGTAAGGACTATGATTTGGCTAAGCTCAGCAAAAAGGAGATTTTGGAAATTCGTAGAAAGACGGCCTTTGTCTTCCAGCATTATAATCTCTTTGCCAATAAAACAGCCCTTGAAAATATCTTAGAAGGCTTAGTGATAGCTCGTAAGATACCGAGGGAAGAAGCGCTTAAGATTGCGGAAGAGTCCTTGAATCGCGTGGGCCTCTTGGCCTACAAAGACTACTATCCTTCTCAGCTATCAGGCGGCCAGCAGCAGCGGATTGGGATTGCGCGTGCCATTGCTGTCAAGCCAGATGTCATCCTGCTGGATGAACCAACTTCGGCTCTAGATCCGGAATTGGTCGGAGAAGTTCTCAGTGTCATGAAACAGCTGGCTCAGGAGGGAGTGACCATGGTCGTTGTGACCCACGAGATGAGCTTTGCCCGTGATGTGGCCAACCATGTCATCCTTATGGACGGAGGTCACATCGTCGAAGAAAATCCTCCTCAGGAGTTCTTCTCTAGCCCGAAGGAAGAGCGGACCAAACAGTTTCTGTCCCGCATTCTATCGGATGCCAGCTATAGTGTAGAGTATATGATTTAAAAATCTGGATTATGTCCAGATTTTTATTTTTGATAGAACGCTGTTATCCTTTGGCTCAATAATGAAAAAGATAGACAAAAAACTAGACCGAGATAAGCCTATCTCGGTCTAGTTTGTGTTTAAAGAAAGTTGCTTACCAGAGGATTTCGCACTGGCTCCCGACAGCGTTTTGGAAGGATTCAACTGGTGGCTGGTCGGTGATAATGCAATCCAGGCTAGAGTAGTTGGAAAGTTTGAAATAATGACTGGTGTTAAACTTAGAGTGGTCGGCCAATAGAATTGCCTTGTCGCTATTAGCTATCATTTCCCGCTTGATGTGCGCCTGATTGTGGTTGGCTTCGTAGGCGGCGTAGCGATCCAATCCGCGGCAGCTAAAAAACAGTAAGTCTGCATGGAAATTGTTGATGAAGTTGGCAGCAAAATCGCCCAGCGCAGAATTGGTCCCGCAGCCAATATGTCCGCCTGATAAAAAGAGGGTAACATTTTCAAAGTTATTTAGCTGGTGGGCTGCTTCAATACCATTTGTTATGACACGTAGGTTCTGGAAAGGTGCCAAATGCGGAATGAGCATAGCTGCAGTCGTAGAGCTGTCAATGAAGATAGACTGGTTATGAGTGATAAAAGTTGAAGCAATTTCAGCAATTTGTTGCTTGCTTTTTTCTTCTTCACGGGCGCGAGCAGAATACACATATTCTACATTATTAGCCGTAATCAGCATGACTTCACCATGAGAGCGGATGATCTTCCCCTCTTTTTCTAGCTCAATCAAGTCCCGTCGAAGCGTTGATGTAGAACAGTACAAAAGTTCTTCAAGTTGGGCGGTTGCAATAATCTTTCGCTTGCTGAGAATGTCTATAATTCGACTCATTCGTTCCAAAAGAAACCATAGTGACCTCCACCGATGAACAAAGCTGAACATTTATGGTCACATTATAACACAATAAACGAAAAAAAATCAATATAGTAACCATTAGATTGGACGATTATGAACATTTTTGGCCATATTGTTATATAAAAGTTGGCTATTTATCAATTAAAGGTACAGGTATTGAATGCGCTTACCAAAAATACTATGATGAATCCAGAAAGGAGTGAGATTATGGATCATCAAGAAGAAATAATCCGCGAACAAATATGTGATGTATGCCACAAGATGTGGCAACTAGGCTGGGTAGCCGCTAATGACGGCAATGTCTCAGTCCGTCTAGACCAAGATACCATTATTGCAACGCCAACAGGTATCAGTAAGAGCTTTATCACGCCTGAAAAACTCGTCAAGCTCAATCTAAAAGGGGAGATTATCGAGGCTCAGGACGGCTATCGTCCATCCAGTGAAATCAAGATGCACATTCGCTGCTATGAAGAACGGGAGGATGTGAATGCTGTTGTCCACGCACATCCGCCAATTGCGACTGGCTTTGCGCTGGCTCATATTCCGCTTGATACCTATTCCTTGATCGAGAGTGCCATTGTAGTAGGAGCAATTCCCATCACTCCCTTTGGTGTGCCATCTACTATGGAAGTGCCAGATGCTATCACTCCGTACTTGCCAGAACATGATGTCATGTTACTTGAAAATCATGGTGCCTTGACAGTAGGAAGCGATGTGATTACAGCTTACTATCGGATGGAAACCTTGGAGCTGGTTGCTAAGACCACTTTCCACGGACGCATGTTGCTTTCTACTAAGGGAGTTGAGGAGGAGGAAATTTCTCGTCCAACCTTGGAACGCTTGTTTGCAATGCGGGCCAATTATAAAGTCACAGGCCGTCACCCTGGTTATCGTAAATATAATGGTGACGGAAGCATCAAAGAATAAGAAACATTGGAGGAAATGATTATGACTCAACATCCACGTATTGGAATTCGTCCAACCATTGACGGACGTCGCCAAGGTGTTCGGGAATCACTAGAAGTACAAACCATGAATATGGCTAAAAGTGTGGCTGACTTGATTAGCTCAACTCTGAAATATCCCGACGGTCAGCCTGTTGAATGTGTTATTTCGCCATCTACCATCGGACGTGTGCCTGAGGCAGCCGCATCACATGAATTATTCAAAAAATCAAATGTCTGCGCGACTATCACAGTGACACCCTGCTGGTGCTATGGTAGTGAAACCATGGATATGTCGCCAGATATTCCGCATGCTATCTGGGGCTTCAATGGCACTGAACGGCCAGGAGCTGTTTATCTCGCTGCAGTACTGGCTTCACATGCGCAAAAAGGAATTCCAGCTTTTGGTATTTATGGCAGGGATGTCCAGGAAGCTAGCGACACTGAAATTCCAGAAGATGTAAAAGAAAAAATTCTCCGTTATAGTCGGGCCGCTTTGGCAACAGGACTGATGCGTGACACAGCTTACTTGTCCATGGGCAGCGTCTCTATGGGAATCGGCGGCTCCATTGTCAATCCAGATTTCTTCCAAGAATACCTAGGTATGCGTAATGAATCAGTTGATATGACGGAGTTTACTCGTCGGATTGACCGGGGCATTTATGATCACGAAGAATTTGAACGGGCCATGGTTTGGGTCAAAGAACACATCAAAGAAGGTGTGGATCGTAACCGTGAAGACTTGGTTCTTTCTCCAGAAGAAAAAGCAAAACAATGGGAATTTGTAGTCAAGATGTTCATGATTGGCCGAGACCTTATGCAAGGCAACCCTCGCTTGGCTGAGCTTGGCTTTGAGGAAGAAGCTGTTGGGCATCATGCCTTGGTTGCTGGCTTCCAAGGTCAGCGTCAATGGACAGACCACTTCCCGAACGGGGACTTCATGGAAACCTTCCTCAATACTCAGTTTGACTGGAACGGCATTCGTAAGCCTTATGTCTTTGCGACAGAAAATGACTCGCTCAACGGTGTGTCTATGCTCTTTAACTATCTCTTGACAAATACACCGCAAATCTTCGCAGATGTCCGGACTTATTGGAGTCCAGAAGCGGTAGAACGTGTTACAGGGCATCAGTTAGAAGGTCAGGCAGCTGACGGCTTCCTGCACTTGATTAACTCTGGCTCTTGTACTCTGGATGGAACGGGGCAAGCCAGTCGAGACGGCAAGCCAGTCATCAAGCCATTCTGGGAATTGGAACAAAGCGAAGTAGATGCGATGCTTGAAAATACAGACTTCCCACCAGCCAATCGCGAATACTTCCGTGGTGGCGGCTTCTCTACTCGCTTCTTGACCAAGGGCGATATGCCTGTGACCATGGTACGTTTGAACATCCTTAAAGGTGTAGGTCCGGTCTTACAAATCGCTGAAGGTTATACTTTGGAATTGCCAGAGGAAGTGCATCATACCTTGGATAATCGAACAGATCCGGGCTGGCCAACCACTTGGTTTGCACCGCGTTTGACAGGAAAAGGTGCCTTCAAGTCTGTCTATGATGTTATGAACAACTGGGGAGCAAACCACGGTGCTATCACCTATGGCCATATCGGAGCGGATTTGATTACGCTGGCTTCTATGCTGCGTATCCCAGTCAATATGCACAATGTGCCAGAGGAAGACATCTTCCGTCCCAAGAACTGGTCACTGTTTGGCACAGAAGATTTGGAATCAGCCGACTACCGTGCTTGCCAATTATTAGGGCCAATTCATAAATAAAGATTTTGGGTGGGCGTGCCTCTTTCTGGGCATGCAGCCTACCCAATAGAAAGAGAGTAGCTTAGATGACCAAGACAATTATTCTAGCCTGCGTAGGTGGCTTAACAACCAGTATGTTGGTAGAGCGAATCAATGAAGTTATTCATCGTGACCAATTGGATTATTCCTTTTATTCCATTGGGATTACGGGTATGAATAACTTGAAGAATATTGATGTCTTATTGCTCAGTCCGCAATTAGCCTATTTAGAAGAAAAGGCTAAAGCAAGCCTACAGGTGCCAGTCGCAGTCATTAGTGATGAAGATTTCGAGTTGATGAGAGGCGAAGAAGTACTTCGTCAGGCTGAAGTATTGATGGACTAGGCCTATGGCAGGACAAGACAAAGGCTCAAGCCAAGAGCTGATGCGACTGATTATCAAGAGTAGTAAAGTGGCTGCGCAAGTCATGCAGAGTTTGGAGTTGGCTCAGTCAGGTCAGAAGGAAGAAGCAAATGCTGAGTTGGAACAAGCGAGAAAACTCAGCGTGGAGGCTCACAACTTACAGACCAGCCTTATCCAGTCTGAACTGAGTGGCAAAGCCAATCCTCCAAGTCTGCTGGCGGTCCATGCTCAGGACCATTTTATGAATAGCCATTTATTACTCGAATTAGCCGCCGTATTTCTCAATCAAATAGAAGAAATCGAAGATTTAAAAGCAAGAATTGCAAAACTGGAACAGGTAGGTGAGTAGCATGGATCATCCTGTCATATTAGAAATGAAGGGCATTGTTAAAAGCTTCGGTCCAGTCCGAGCCTTAAAGGGAGTCAATTTTGACTTGCGGGCTGGTGAAGTGCATGCTCTAATGGGTGAAAATGGGGCTGGTAAATCCACTTTGATGAAGGTCTTGACTGGTATCTACGGAGCAAATGAGGGTACTATTCATTACAATCAAGAAGAGGTGGTCTATTCCAAGCCCAAGGAAGCAATGGATGCAGGAATCGTTATCGTTCACCAAGAATTGAATATGATGAACCATCTAACAGTGGCTCAAAATATCTTTATTGGACGGGAAGAAGTCCAAGGCAGCTTCTTCATTAACGATGCATCCAGTATTAAAAAAGCAAAAGAACTCTTTAGTCTCTTAAAACTAGACATCAACCCAACTGAAAAAGTAGGAAATCTGACAGTTGGGAAACAACAAATGGTCGAAATTGCCAAGGCCCTCTCAATGGATGCCAAGGTGATTGTCTTTGACGAACCGACAGCAGCTCTGACTGAATCGGAAATCAATGAGCTCTTTGTCATCATTGACGACCTGCGTGCAAAAGGTGTCGGTATTATCTACATCTCCCACCGGATGGATGAGATTGCCCGAATCACAGACCGCGTGACTGTTATGCGGGACGGTGAGTATGTAGGCACGGTCAATACCAAAGATACCACCAAGGATGAAATCATCTCTATGATGGTTGGACGGACGATTTATGAAGATCCTAAGGCTGCGTCAACAGTAGCAGAAGATGCTCCTGTGGTGCTGGAGGTGAAAAAACTCTGTGCTGGAACGGCCGTTAAAGATGTGAGTTTCAAACTCCATAAGGGTGAAATTCTAGGCTTCTCAGGATTGATGGGAGCCGGTCGGACAGAAGTTGCCCGTTTGCTGTTTGGTGCAGACAAAAAAGAAAGCGGTTCCATTATTATAAATGGGAAAGAAGTGAGTATCAATTCTCCCCAGGATGCCATTCGGGAAGGGATTGGCTACTTATCTGAAGACCGCAAGCGCTTTGGCTGTATCGTGGACATGACCATTGCCAACAATACGGTTATAACCAATCTTGATAAGTATATCAAGGCTGGCTTGATTGATGATGGTGCTATTGTCAAGGCAAGTGATCAGTTTGTTCAATCTTTACATACCAAGACACCGTCATCCAAACAGCTGGTTCGCAATCTTTCGGGAGGAAACCAGCAGAAAGTGGTCATCGCCAAATGGCTGGAACAAAATAGTGATATTTTAATCTTTGATGAGCCGACACGAGGGATTGATGTCGGTGCCAAAAGTGAAATATACACACTGATGAATGATTTGGTTGCTCAAGGCAAATCCATTATCATGATTTCGTCAGAACTGACGGAAATCTTACGGATGAGCGATCGAATCGTAGTTATGTGTGAAGGTAGAAAAACGGGTGAGCTGGATATTAGCCAAGCAACACAAGAGAGAATCTTGGCGCTAGCGACTGACCGTTAAAAGTGAAAACAGAGGTGTTTACGTATGGAAGAGAAACAATCCTTATGGATGAAATTAGAAAAAACAGTTGGTTTACAAAAGCTGATTGCCTTGATTGCCTTGGTGGTAATCTTTGCCTTCTTTGCCATCTCCAGCGAATCATTTCGTTCGTTTGATACGGTAGTCAGTATCTTAGATGCGTCATATTACATTGGTTTCCTTGCCATTGGGGTCACATTTGTCATCATTACAGGTGGTATTGATCTCTCTATTGGTACGGTGATGATGTGCTCGGCTATTATCGGGGGCGTCCTTCATACCAAGATGGGCTGGCCGCTCTGGCTGTCTTTGCTGGCTATTCTAGTCATTGGAGGATTATTCGGCCTGCTGAATGGAATCATGGTCGCAAAATTCGGTTTGCCGCCTTTTATCGCGACACTGGGTACGATGATGATTTCCCGCGGTTTGAGCTCTATTGTCTCAAATGTGCAAAGTGTGACCTTCCCTCTTCGTGGAACAGGTGAAGGTTGGTACAAAGATTTATTCCGAACTCAGGATAATTTCCCGACAGGCTTGATCGTGCTGGTGATTGTGGCTGTCCTTGCTGCAGTAGTATTGAACAAGACAAAAATTGGCCGCTATATCTTCGCGATTGGATCCAATAAAGAAGCCACTCGTCTGTCTGGGGTCAATGTCGTCAAATGGGAAGGCATGGCCTATGTCATAGGTGGTCTGTCAGCAGGGCTTGCTGCCGTTGCTTATGCGGCCACCTACTCTACGATTCTGCCAGGTACTGGTAACGGTATGGAGCTGGATGCGATTGCCGGTGTCGTAGTAGGGGGAACTTCTCTAGCTGGTGGTGTCGGATCTGTTATTGGTACCATTATCGGGGTCTTCATCATGTCAGTCCTGAAAATTGGTTTGCCATATATTGACCTACAGCCCCACTATCAACTCTTTATTACTGGTTTCGTTGTTATCGTCGCTGTTTACTTTGATATTTTCATTCGCAAGAATAAGAAGAAATAAGTACAGCCCTCGCTATCATATATATGAGTGTATAAAATATAATAGGAGCTTTTATCATGAGAAAATCATTTAAATTTGCTACTGCGGCCCTTCTTGCTGCTGCTGCGATTGGACTAGTTGCTTGCTCTTCTAAGAAAGACAGCAATAAAGCAACAAACAGCAAGGGTGGAGACTATCGGGTAGAAGTAATTGCCAAAGGCTTCCAACATGACTTCTGGAAAGCTGTTAATAAGGGTGCTGAACAAGCGGCAGATGAATTTGGCGCTAAGATTACTTTTGTCGGCCCTCAAAATGAAACCGCTATCGCAGAACAATTGGAACAGTTGAACAATGCCATTAACAAAAATCCAGATGCGATTGCCTTAGCAGCACTTGATACCGAATCAGAGCTAGACGCTATTAAACAAGCCCAAGCGAAGAATATCCCGCTGATTGGTTTTGACTCAGGGGTTCCCGGTGCACCAGACGGAGCAATCAAAGCAACAGCCTCCACAGACAACCATGCAGCCGGTGCCAATGCAGCAGAACACTTATTCCCAATGCTAGAAAAGAAATTGGGTGACAAGCCGGTTCGTATCGGAGTGGTTTCCCAAGAAGCAAACTCACTCTCTATCACACAACGGACTTCCGGTTTCATTGACAAGATGGTTGAGTTGCTAGAAAAGAAAGGCATCAAAACGGCTGTTGTTGGTCATGATAAATTCAAAAATAATGTCTCTGAATCAGATGCCAAAGCTATCATTGAAGTTCGTGTACCAGCTCAAGTAGACGATGCAGCAGGTAAGACAGAAGCTTCCACTGTACTTGAAAAATCAGATACAGTCGCTATTTACGGTTCAAATGAATTTGCAGCTAAAGCTATTATCAACGCAAATGGCAGTTTCAAGGAATCTAAGCTCGGTGCCGACAAGATTTTGGCTGTCGGTTTTGACTCAGGTGCCTTGCAGCAAGATGCGATTCGCAACGGTCTATTTGTAGGCTCTGTTACGCAAGATCCGATTCAAATCGGCTATCAATCTGTAAAATTAGCTATTGAAGCGGCTCAAGGGAAAGAAGTCAAAGATGTAGACACAGGCTCAAAATGGTATGATGCCAAGAACATCGACTCTGATGAAATTAAACCATTGCTTTACCAATAATCAAAATTGTTTGTAAAGATTGGTGTATTGGAGGAGATGAGAATGACATTGATGAAATTACTGGCCATTGACCTAGGTGCTAGTTCAGGTCGTGTCATGCAAGCAATTTACAATGGCCATAGTATCCAGCTATCAGAAGTTCATCGGTTCAAAAACGAGCCGATGAACGTGAATGACGGTCTTTATTGGAATATCCTGCATCTGTTTGGAGAAATCAAAATTGGGATTAAGAAAGCTTCAGCAGATGGGATTCCTATTCGATCCATATCCGTTGATACATGGGGAGTGGACTATGCCTACCTAGACCAAAACGGAGATCTGCTCTACCAGCCGCATTGTTATCGTGACAATCGTATGGGCCAATACGAAGAAACTTTTTATAAGAAAATCAGCAAAGAGGCGCTTTTTGAGGAGACAGGCGTACAGCCTGCTTGCATTAATACTGTCCTGCAAATATTCGCTGATTTGCAGGAAAAGCCCCATTTGGCAAGAGTTGCAGAGCGCGTGCTCTTCATGCCGGATTTGATTAACTATCTTTTGTCAGGTGTTTTATCCAGCGAGTACACTATTGCCAGCAGCAGCGGTTTGCTCAATATCAATTCTCAGACATGGTCTGACAGCGTTTTTGAGACGCTGGAGATTCCTAAAAAGTGGTTTGGTGAGGTGATACAGGGAGGAAGAGTCCTGAGAAGCCTGTCGCCACGGATTACACAAGAGCTGAAAATTGAGCCTTTTGATGTCATTGCAGGTGCTGGTCATGATACAGCGGCAGCTGTTCTGGCTATTCCTTATGCCAGTGAGCAGCCAACAGCCTTTATCTCTTGCGGTACTTGGTCTCTGGTTGGTCTAGAATCTCCGAATCCTGTGACCAGCCAGGAAGCTTTAGCGGCCAATCTGACCAATGAAGGCTGCTTTGACGGACGCTATCGGATTTTGAAGAATACGACAGGGCTCTGGATTATCCAAGAACTGCAGCGGGACTGGCGCTTGCAAGGAGAGGACATCAGCTTTGATGAAATGGTAACACTAGCAAGAAACGTCACGAATAATCGCTCTTGGATTAACCCCAATGATGCTATTTTTGCAGCTCCGGGAGACATGGAGGCTAAGGTCAAGGAGCGTTGCCATATGACCAACCAGCCTGTTCCGCAAAGCAAAGGAGAGGTTGTCCGAGTGGTCTTGGAAAGTCTCGCTTTTGCCTACCGTCAAACCGTGGAGCAAATTGAGAGCTTGACCGGTCAGAAAATCAAGCAGATTCACATGGTCGGCGGCGGTATCCAAAATGAACTGCTCTGCCAGCTGACAGCTGATGTAAGCCAGAAACCAGTCCTAACAAGGCCGATTGAAGCCAGTGCTTTGGGAAATATCTTGGCACAGCTTTTGACCTTAGGTGAGATTAAAGATCGACAGACTGCCCAAAAGCTCATCAAGGATTCAGAAAAGACCAAGCAATACCAGCCTCAAGAAGGTTCAGACTTGGCTCAGTCCTATCAAGAATTTCAAGCAAGTATGAAAGTAGGAAGCTAGATGTTAAAGTATATTCCAACTATTTTAAGTCCAGAATTGGTCAAGTATCTGATGGAGATGGGTCACGGAGATGAAGTAGTCATTGCCGATGCAAACTTCCCTGCCCATAGGATTGGTCAGCGGGTTGTTCGCTGTGATGGTCACGGAGTTCCAGCGCTGCTAGATGCTATCTTGACTGTGCTGCCCTTGGATACTTATAGCAATTACCAAGCAGGTCTTATGCAGGTAGTAGCGGGAGATCCGACCGTACCAGTCATCTGGGATGACTACAAGGCTTTATTAGAAAAGCACTATCCAGGTACAGCCATTAAAGAATTTGAACGCTTTGCTTTCTATGAGCAGGCGGAAAAAGCTTACTTGGTCATCCAAACGGGCGAGGGAGCTCTGTATGGTAACATCATTTTGAAAAAAGGTGTCATTGCCAGCTAATGAAAAAAACAGGTAAGAGGTGAACAAGGTTGCTTCTGGAAAGGAGTATCCTTGTTCCTCATCCTTATCTGGGGCTTTCTTTGCTTTTTTTATCAACCTGCTTGTTAAAAAAATCACAAAAATCTTGCAAAAAGCAAAATTTTGCGGTATCATTATATTAACAATGTAAATTAAAAGGAGAAATATATGTCTACATTTTACGTACCCGCTGTCAATCTTATTGGCAAAGGTGTTGTCAAGGAAGTTGGGCCTTATGTTAAGGAGCTGGGTTATAGCAAGGCCTTGCTGGTGACGGATAAGTTTATCGAAGGCAGCGATATCTTGCCACAAATCCTAGCACCACTAGATACAGAAGGCATCCAGTATGTGGTCTTCAGCGATGTTGAGCCAAATCCGACTTGTAAGAACGTCATGGATGGTGTAGCTGCTCTCAAGGAACACAACTGTGACTTCATCATCAGTGTCGGCGGAGGTTCACCGCAGGATGCGGCTAGCTGTATTTCAGTTATTGCGACAAATGGTGGCAAACCACAAGACTACGAAGGCTTGCACAAGTCTGCTAAGAAAGGTCTGCCGGTAGTGGCAATCAATACTACAGCAGGAACTTCAGCTGAAATTACCATTAACTATGTCATCACAGATGAAGAACGCAAGGTTAAGATGGTTATGGTGGACAAGAATAGCTTGGCTCTGATCTCAGTCAATGACCCTGAACTCATGGTATCCAAACCAGCTGCCCTCACAGCAGCAACAGGGATGGATGCTTTGACTCACGCGGTCGAAGCTCTCGTCACACCAGGAGCTTACGGTGTAACCAAGAAATTATCTATCGGAGCTATTGAACTTATCAAGGAATACCTTCCTCGTGCGGTTGCAAATGGCCATGATATTGAAGCGCGTGAAGGCATGGTGAATGCCATCTTCCTTGGCGGTATGTCCTTTAACAATGCTGGTCTAGGTTATGTTCACTCTATGGCTCACCAGCTAGGGGCAGTTTATAATCTACCGCATGGTGTCTGCTGTGCCATGCTCCTGCCAGTTGTAGAGCGTGAAAATGCTAAACGGGTACCAGAAGCTTTCCGCAATGTTGCCAAAGCCCTTGGTCTGCAAATCGAAGGCAAGACTGACGAAGAATGTGCAGCTTATGCCATTTCTGAAATCGAAAAACTGTCTGAAACGGTTGGTATTCCGAAAAAACTCACTGAACTTGGTATCGAAGAAAAAGACTTTGACTTTGACTACCTATCCAAAAACGCTTTGATTGATGCTTGTGCGCCAGGCAATCCATTCATGCCAACTCTAGAAGAAACGATTGCTTTTTATAAAGAACTCTTCTAAGAACGAAAAAAATCTGCTGAAACAAACAAGGCTCTGCATGACTCTAACTTGCAGGGCTTTTTTATAGGAATGAAAAGGACCCAAACAAAAATTTTGATTACAACTGTAAATTTATTTTAAAAAATTATGTAAAATCTATTGACAAATAAATTCTGTCATGATAAAATTACAACTGTAAACAAAAAAGTTTACGTAAATTTAATCAGAAGGTATGAATACAGTCGGAAGGCAATTATTTTTGGGAGGATTGGAAATTATGTAAAATCATCTTCTTTTGAAAGAGATTTAATTCACTCATAAAAATAGAGACTGAATCAGTCTTGATTTTTGGAAATGAAATAAGTTATGTAAAGTAATAGATAGGAGAAGATCTCCCAAATGAATATTTTATAGTAGATAAGGAAAAGATTTCTTATCTGAAATTTTGGAAAACAAAAAATTATGTAAAAACAAATATAAAAAAAGTGAGGCAATGCTATGAACAACAACTACAACAATTTTAACAAGATGGACGACCTTTTCAACCAACTCATGGGACGCATGGGTGGCTACAACAGCGAACACCGGCGCTACTTGATTAATGGTAGAGAGGTCACACCGGAAGAGTTTGCTCAGTACCGGGCTACTGGCAAGCTCCCCGGTCAAGGAGCAGGTGAGCAGACTAGCCAGACTGCTGCTCAAGGACCTAAGCAGGATGGTATCCTGGCTAAGCTAGGTCGCAATCTGACTCAGGAAGCTCGTGATGGTAAGTTAGATCCAGTCATTGGGCGCAATAAGGAAATCCAAGAAACTGCTGAAATCCTTTCCCGCCGGACTAAGAATAATCCTGTATTGGTCGGAGATGCCGGAGTTGGTAAGACAGCTGTCGTAGAAGGATTGGCTCAGGCTATCGTCAACGGTGATGTGCCAGCTGCCATCAAGAACAAGGAAATTATTTCTGTTGATATTTCCGGTCTGGAAGCTGGTACTCAGTATCGTGGTAGCTTTGAAGAAAATATTCAAAACTTGGTCAATGAAGTCAAGGAAGCCGGCAACATTATCCTCTTCTTTGATGAAATCCATCAAATCCTAGGAGCAGGATCTACTGGCGGAGACAGTGGCTCTAAGGGATTGGCAGATATTCTCAAACCGGCTCTTTCTCGTGGTGAATTGACCGTTATCGGGGCGACTACTCAGGATGAGTACCGCAATACTATTCTCAAAAATGCAGCTCTGGCTCGCCGGTTCAATGAAGTCAAGGTCAATGCACCATCTGCCGAAGATACTTATCAGATCCTTCGAGGTATTCGGGACCTGTACGAAAAGCACCATAATGTCATCCTGCCGGATGAAGTGCTGAAAGCAGCTGTGGACTACTCTGTCCAGTATATTCCACAGCGGAGCCTGCCAGACAAGGCCATTGACCTGGTCGACGTGACTGCTGCCCACCTGGCAGCCCAGCATCCAGTAACCGATGTTCATGCGGTTGAAAATGAGATTGCTGAGCAAAAAGACAAGCAGGAAGCGGCTGTTGAAAAAGAAGATTATGAAGCAGCTCTAAATGCCAAGACCCGCATTGAAGAGTTGGAAAAGAAAATTCAAAACCACACTGAGGATATGAAGGTGACAGCTACAGTCAACGACGTAGCAGAGTCTGTTGAGCGGATGACAGGTGTGCCGGTATCTCAAATGGGTGCCAGCGACATTGAGCGCCTCAAGGGCATGAATGACCGTCTCAAAGCCAAGGTTATTGGTCAAGACAAGGCTGTAGAAGCTGTAGCTAGGGCTATCCGCCGAAACCGTGCAGGCTTTGATGAAGGCAACCGTCCAATCGGAAGCTTCCTCTTTGTTGGTCCGACAGGTGTCGGCAAGACTGAGCTGGCTAAGCAGCTGGCTCTAGATATGTTCGGTACCAAGGAAGCCATCATCCGTCTGGATATGTCAGAATACTCCGACCGGACTGCCGTTTCCAAGCTGATTGGTACCACTGCGGGCTATGTCGGCTATGATGATAACAGCAATACCTTGACCGAGCGAGTGCGCCGCAATCCATACTCTATCATTCTCTTGGATGAGATTGAAAAGGCGGATCCACAGGTGATTACCCTTCTCCTTCAAGTTCTGGATGATGGTCGTTTGACGGATGGTCAAGGGAATACAGTCAACTTCAAGAACACGGTCATCATTGCGACTTCCAATGCCGGATTTGGCTATGAAGCAGGCTTGGAAGAGGATGCAGAAAAACCAGATCTGATGGATCGACTCAAAGCTTATTTCCGTCCAGAATTCCTCAATCGTTTCAACGCGGTTATTGTGTTCTCTCATCTCAAGAAAGAAGATTTGATGGAGATTGTGAATCTCATGTTGATCGAAGTAAATCAAACCTTGAGCAAGAAAGAAATTGATCTGGCTGTATCTGATGCAGCTAAGGAATTCCTGCGCGATGCTGGTTATGACCAAGTCATGGGTGTTCGTCCACTCCGCCGTGTCATCGAGCAGCAAATTCGTGACAAGGTGACTGACTTCCACTTGGATAATCTAGATGCTAAGCACTTGACGGCCGATTTGGAAGATGGTGTCTTGGTTATCCGGGAAAAAGGCGCTGCCGCATCTGAAGAAGACAAGCAGGCAGAATAAAGCTTACTAAGTCAACTAAATTTTCAAAGACCTCCTTCTTAGATGACGGCAGGTCTTTTTTGCTGAGTATGAATTTCAAATAACTCTCCTTTCTGGAAATAAATTAGCGTTTATTCCAAAATATCAACTTGACTCTCCTTAACAGAACCTAAAAGCAAGCAACTTTATAAAGCCAGTATATTAGCCTATCAGGGGGATCAGCTTTATGCAGAAGGATTTAAAACAAGAGAGATGAATAATTTTTGACGAAAGCAGACTGCTATGAAACAGTAACTACAATTAAGCTCAATGTCATTATCTTTGCCATTCTCAGCACTCTATGCGGCTGGATTGGTTATGTTGTTGATAAAATAACCGGCCAGGCTCATTACGAAAATATCGGAACAGAGATAGGAAGCGGCTTTTTAGGATGCTGATTTGGCTGGAACCCCCGTTAATCTGTACCCTCTTTCTCCGAAACTTTGGCGAAGACGGCTGAAAAGAGGCGGGGTTTTTCATTAATTTTAAGAATAATAAAAAATTATACCTGATTGGCTTTTTAGTCTACCTCTTGTTACGATGATAGTGATACTCTTGGGACTGATGACACAAGGCATCAGAGTGACAGATGTGAAGGTTGAGCTCATGGTCTATCTTGGAATCTTGCTTACACATGTAGGGACTCAATTCATAAAAAATATTTTTGAAGAATCTGTTTGGAAGGTTTACATTCTTCCTTATCGGGATGATAACTGTTTCATGCTGGACGGTTATGTATACAGAGATTTTTAGAATTACTAAGTCTGTATTGCCCCTGGTAATTATGTACACTATGGAGGATGCAGTTATAAATCCTTTACTATTACTAGGATTTGTCTCGGTAAAAAAAATCAAGCTTTCCTCTTCTCGCTTTCAGTGGGGATGATTCCGACTACTCTTTATCTACTCGTCGGCCTAGCTATACGGAAATGGAGAAAAAAACAGGAGTATGGAAAGTCGAGCTAACAGAGTAACAAAAGACGATAATGTTGATTCTTTTTTTATTTAATAGAGGTAAAAGGCTATCAAAAGTCTGTAAAAAATGAAAAAAGTTGACATTTCAATGAGTTATGTTCTAATTTTTTTGTACATTTTCAAGTTTTTATATATGTAAATGTCAGAAAAAAGTGTATAATGGATTAGTAAATTAAATTTTAGGAGAGGATTTAATTATGAAAAAGTTGGATATTACAACCATGCCCGACTATAGGAAAGTCGAGGCTGTTGTTCAGTTGTTAGTTAATGGAACCTTAACTAGTTATCGAATTGCGACGGATGCAAACATCAGCAAGATGAGTATCCTGACCTTAACTAAAGGAACCAGCAAAATTAAAAACATTACTTATCAAACTGCGATGGCCTTAATTAATTGGTATGAAGAAAACCATGAAAAATATGGCATCACTATTCATCAAAAGGCCGCAGGATAGTTTAAAACTATGATGTAGCTCAACCCTAACCCAGCTAACCATTTGGATAGCTGGGTTTTTCTATGCCTCTTAGCGATTGCCGGCTCGCAGAGTCGAGCAGAGCTTAGAGGCATAGATGCAGTTTGAGCGTAAGCGAAAACTACGTTCTGAAAAAACTTAATGAGACAAGCCAGAGGCGCAGTCGAACTTAGGAGCAGCGATGCTCACTTTCTTACTTTTTTCTGTCCTTATGGGCAGATTTTTTTGACAGTCCAAGAGTGAACAGTCACCTGTGTAATTCTTGGTCTTTTTGTTACCGTTTTCAAGATTTATAATAAATCTATAAGAATAAGAAAAATAAAAAATAAAGGGGAGTTACCATGAATATCCTTCTTAATATTCTAAATTGGTTCTCGCAGAACATTCTGCAAAATCCAGCTTTCTTCGTCGGCCTTTTGGTGCTAATCGGTTATGCACTGCTCAAGAAACCGGCCCACGATGTGTTCGCTGGCTTCATTAAAGCAACGGTCGGCTATTTGATTCTTAATGCCGGAGCAGCCGGTCTGGTGAATACTTTCCGACCAATTCTGGCAGCCCTGAACTTTAAGTTCAAAATTGGGGCTGCAGTCATTGATCCTTACTTTGGATTGACAGCGGCGAATACAAAGATTGCGGAAGAATTCCCAAACTTTGTCGGAACAGCTACAACAGCTCTCTTGATTGGGTTTGGCTTCAACATCCTACTAGTAGCTTTCCGTAAGGTCACTAAGATTCGGACTCTCTTCATCACTGGTCACATCATGGTTCAGCAGGCTGCTACTGTATCACTGATGGTGCTCTTGCTGGTACCGCAGCTGCGCAATAGCTGGGGAACTTTGGCTATCGGCCTCATCTGTGGTCTCTACTGGGCTGTCAGTTCCAATATGACTGTCGAAGCTACTCAGCGTTTGACTGGAGGTGGTGGTTTCGCCATCGGTCACCAGCAGCAATTTGCCATCTGGTTCGTTGATAAGGTTGCGCCTTTCTTTGGTAAAAAAGAAGAAAATCTGGACAATCTGAAGCTGCCTAAGTTCCTGTCTATCTTCCATGATACTGTCGTTGCTTCTGCAACTTTGATGCTAGTCTTCTTCGGTGCTATCCTCTTAGTCTTGGGACCAGATGTTATGGCCAACAAAGAAGTTATCACGACTGGTACACCATTTGACCCTGCCAAGCAAGACTTCTATATGTATATCATTCAGACAGCCTTTACCTTCTCAGTCTATCTCTTCATCCTCATGCAAGGGGTGCGCATGTTCGTATCAGAACTGACTAATGCCTTTCAAGGTATTTCAAGCAAGCTCTTGCCAGGTTCCTTCCCAGCGGTGGATGTGGCAGCGTCTTATGGATTTGGCTCACCAAATGCCGTTCTTTCCGGCTTTGCCTTTGGTTTGGTTGGTCAACTGATTACCATTGTACTATTGATTGTTTTCAAAAATCCAATCCTGATTATCACTGGTTTCGTTCCTGTCTTCTTTGACAATGCAGCGATTGCAGTCTATGCCGACAAGCGTGGTGGTTGGAAAGCAGCCCTTGTCCTATCATTTATTTCAGGTGTGCTGCAGGTAGCCCTTGGTGCTCTCTGTGTGGCTCTGCTAGGCTTGGCTTCTTACGGCGGATATCACGGTAATATCGATTTTGAAATTCCATGGTTAGGCTTTGGCTACATCTTCAAATATCTGGGTATTATCGGTTACGCTCTGGTTTGCTTCTTCTTCTTACTCATTCCTCAGCTGCAATTCGCTAGAGCGAAGGATAAGGAAGCCTACTATCAAGGTCAGGTACAGGCAGAAGATTAATATAAAATAAGATTTCGGAGGAAACTAAAATGGTTAAAGTATTAACAGCATGCGGAAATGGCATGGGATCATCTATGGTGATTAAAATGAAAGTGGAAAATGCACTTCGTAATTTGGGACAAACAGACTTTACGGTCAATTCTTGCAGTGTCGGAGAAGCTAAAAGTTTAGCTTCGGGCTACGATATTGTCATTGCTTCTCTGCATTTAATCAATGAATTGGAAGGCCGAACCAATGGAAAATTAATCGGCTTGGATAACTTGATGGATGATAAGGAAATCACTGAAAAATTAAGTCAGGTATTGTAAGAATTTATATCTATGAAGATGGGTTCTCAGTTAGGGTGGGGTGGTTAGGCTGCCCCACCTTCCTATATTATCTATTGTGAGATTGAGCAGGGGCTAAAATTCTGGAAAGGATTGAGGATGCCCCTTGTATCTAATGAAAGGAAGAGAAATGAATTTAAAACAAGCATTGACAGACAACAAGTCTATTCGTTTGGGTCTTTCAGCCGCGACTTGGCAGGAAGCAGTCAAACTGGCTGTAGATCCCTTGATTGAGAGCGGTGCTGTTCAGCCTCAGTACTACGATGCCATCGTCGAGTCGACAGAAGAATATGGCCCCTATTACATTCTCATGCCGGGCATGGCGATGCCTCATGCCAGACCAGAAGCTGGGGTTAATCGCGACGCTTTCTCCCTGATTACGCTGACAGAACCAGTCACTTTTTCAGATGGTAAGGAGGTCAGTGTTCTGCTTTCTTTGGCGGCTACCAGCTCCAAGATTCATACCAGCGTAGCCATTCCGCAGATTATTGCACTTTTTGAGCTGGAAAATTCCATTGAGCGGATTAAGGCTTGCAAGAGTGACGAAGAAGTGCTGGCTCTGATAGAGGAATCAAAGGACAGTCCTTACTTGCAGGGCTTGGATCTGGATTCCTGATGGATGCTTAGAAAGATTAGAATATGATTGAAACTAAGAAGAGAGGTAAAAAGATGTCAAAACAGATTCCAAATTTACAGGTAGCATTGGATCATTCGGACTTGCAGGGAGCCATCAAGGCGACTGTCTCTGTCGGCCATGAAGTAGATGTCATTGAGGCAGGAACGGTCTGTCTCTTGCAGGTGGGAAGCGAGCTTGTTGAAGTGCTCCGCAGCCTTTTCCCAGAGAAAATCATCGTGGCTGATACCAAGTGTGCGGATGCCGGCGGAACCGT
Source organism: Streptococcus sanguinis (assembly GCF_050225395.1). Lineage (GTDB taxonomy): Bacteria > Bacillota > Bacilli > Lactobacillales > Streptococcaceae > Streptococcus. The sequence continues at coordinate 289,039 of NZ_CP071431.1, forward strand.
AGCTAAAAACAATGCAGTGCGTGGTGCAGACTGGATGACCTGTATTTGCTCAGCCACCATTCCAACCATGAAGGCAGCCTTGAAAGCTATTCAGGAAGAGCGCGGCCAACGTGGGGAAATTCAGGTTGAACTCTACGGAGACTGGACTTATGAACAGGCTCAGACTTGGCTGGATGCAGGTATTTCTCAGGCTATTTACCACCAATCCCGTGATGCTCTTTTGGCTGGGGAAACTTGGGGAGAAAAGGATCTTAATAAGGTCAAGAAGCTGATTGAAATGGGCTTCCGTGTATCAGTGACAGGCGGTCTGAATATTGATACGCTCAAACTCTTTGAAGGAGTTGATGTCTTCACCTTCATTGCTGGACGCGGTATTACTGAGGCTGAAGATCCGGCTGCTGCTGCGCGGGCCTTTAAAGATGAAATCAAGCGAATTTGGGGGTAAGCCATGGCACGTCCAATTGGAATTTATGAAAAGGCGACACCCAAGCATTTTTCCTGGCCTGAGCGTTTAGCTTTTGCCAAAGAACTAGGCTTTGACTTTGTCGAAATGTCGGTGGATGAGTCGGACGAACGTCTAGCTCGCCTTTCCTGGTCTAAGGAGCAGAGGCTGGAGTTAGTAAAGGCCATTTATGAAAGCAGCGTCCGCATTCCGACCATATGCTTTAGCGGCCATCGCCGCTACCCGCTGGGCTCCAATGATCCAGAGCTGGAAGCTAAGTCACTGGAAACTATGAAGCAGTGTATCGAGCTAGCTCAGGACTTGGGAGTACGGGTCATTCAGCTAGCAGGCTACGATGTTTATTATGAGGAGAAATCTCCTGAAACTCGTGCTCGTTTCCTGAAAAATCTCCGCCAGGCTTGTGATTGGGCGGAGCAGACTCAGGTCATGCTGGCGATTGAGATTATGGATGATCCTTTTATCAACAGCATTGAGAAATATCTGGCTGTCGCGAAAGAAATCAATTCGCCTTATCTCTTTGTCTATCCGGATACAGGCAATGTCTCTGCCTGGCACAATGACCTTTACAGTGAGTTTCTGCTGGGGCATCAAGCTATTGCAGCCCTGCATTTGAAAGATACCTATGCCGTGACCGAGCAGTCCAAAGGCCAGTTTCGAGATGTGCCTTTTGGCAAGGGTTGCGTTGACTGGGAAGAAATGTTTGCTGTCCTCAAGCAGACCAACTATCAGGGGCCATTCCTTATTGAAATGTGGTCTGAAAACTGCGAGACAGTAGAAGAAACCAAAGCAGCCATTCAGGAAGCCAAAGACTTCCTCTATCCACTCATTGAGAAAGCGGGGTTGATGTAATGCTCTTACCAGAATTGAGAAAACGTGTCTATGATGCCAATGTAGCCTTGCCCCAGCACGGTTTGGTCAAATTTACCTGGGGCAATGTCTCTGCAATTGACCGAGAGGTTGGCTACATCGTGATTAAACCTAGCGGAGTCCCTTATGAAAAGCTGTCGCCAGAAAATATGGTAGTTACAGATCTGGACGGCCGGTTTGTAGAAGGAGAGCTCAATCCTTCCTCTGATCTTCCAACCCATGTGGAACTCTATAAGGCCTTCCCTAAGATTGGCGGTGTTGTTCATACGCACTCGACAGAGGCTGTTGGCTGGGCTCAGGCTGGTCGGGATATTCCTTTCTACGGGACGACTCATGCAGACTATTTCTATGGTCCCATTCCAGCAGCTCGTTCTCTGACTGAGGATGAAATCAACCGCGCCTATGAGTTGGAAACAGGCAGTGTGATTATTGAGACCTTCCGCGAGCGTGACATTGATCCAATGGCAGTACCTGGCGTCACCGTGCGCAACCACGGTCCTTTCACTTGGGGTAAGTCGCCGGAAGAAGCAGTCTATCATAGCGTTGTGCTGGAAGAAGTGGCTAAGATGGCGCGCTTTACAGAGCAGATTAATCCACGCGTCAAGCCAGCACCTAAATATCTGATGGACAAGCACTATTTGCGCAAACACGGTCCTAACGCCTATTATGGACAGAGAGGTTAAGCAAAGTTTACTAGAAATGCTTTGCAAGTTGGAGAGACAGATGCTCTCTCCTTTTGTCGTTTGAGCAGTAGGTCGGCTGGGAAGGGATTAGGAGTTGTCGTCACGTCTCGTTCATCATATTGTAATATCCTAATGTTATAATGTCCTGTAAATATTTTTTAAAGGAGGAATCATGATTTTATTGGATAAAACAAGTTGTGAACTCTTGCGCTACCTGATTGGGCTGCAAGAAGCAGCTACTATTATGACTATTTCCCGAGAGCTGGGCCAATCGCGCAGAAAAGTTTATTATCATTTGGAAAAAATCAATGATGCTCTGGCGGACTATGAAGAAGAGATTGTTAGCCAGCCGCGGGTGGGGATTTTACTGACAGAGCAGCAGAAGAATTTGTGCCGAGAGTTGTTGCTTCATGTGGATACCCACAGCTACATCCTGAGTGCAAATGAGCGCATGCAGCTCGTATCCCTCTATATCTGTACGGCCAAGGAGCGGGTGACCATCGAAAAGCTGATGGATTTGACAGATGTCTCGCGCAATACCGTGCTTAATGACCTAAACGATATCCGCAATCAACTGACGACAGAGCAGTATTTAGTTAACTTATATTCTACCAAGGCCAGAGGCTATTATCTGGACTGCCATCCTCTTAATAAGATTCAATATGTGCACTCCCTGCTCTATCATATTTTTATTGAGGGCAGCCAAGCTTTCGTAGATGTTTTGGTGAAGAAGTTCAAGGAACTCTTTGATGGAGAAGTGCTCCTATCTCATCAACTACAGAGCTTTCTCAGTCAGCAAGTTCCCTTAGTAGAGCAGGACTTGGGCAAAAAAATCAACAGTCATGAGATTGGCTTTATGCTGGAAGTACTGCCTTATCTGCTACTCAGCTGTCGCAATATGGAGCTGGAAGCGAAAGAAGAGAACAGTATCTCTCAGGAATTTAGTCTCATTCGCAAGCGGATCGAGTATCGGGTGGCCAAGCTCTTGAGTGAGCGCATGGAGCATGAGCTAGACATTCGACTGAATGATATTGAAATCTCGCTTCTGGCCGTGCTTTTACTGTCTTATCGTAAGGATAAGGATATTCATGCGACTAGTCAGGATTTTGCCCAACTGCAGGAGGCTCTGGAGGCCTTTCTCTGGCGTTTTGAAGCTTCTTCCTATGAGATTGAGAATAGGGATGACTTGCTGCGTAATCTCCTAACCCACTGTAAGGCGCTGCTCTTTCGCAAGACCTACGGCATTATGTCCAAAAATCCGCTCACGCGTCTCATAAAGTCCAAGTATGCTGATTTATTTACTTTTACAAAATCCTCTGCTGTGATTTTAGAAGAAGCGTGGTTTGTGGCGCTGACAGATGACGATATTGCTTATCTGACTATCCATATCGGAGGCTCTTTGAAAAATAGTCAAGCAGAGCAGCAGGATAATCGACAAATCTATCTGGTCTGTGATGAAGGAGTGGGCCTTTCAAAGCTACTGCTGAAACAATGCCGTTATTACTTGCCTAATGAGCGTTTGGAAGCTGTCTTTACAACCGAGCAGTTCAAAAGTGTCGAAGATGTGCTCACTGCTGATCTGTTAATCACTACCAATGAAGATTTGGAGACAGATCTGCCAGTCATTCAGGTTCATCCGATTTTGGATCATGAGGATATTCTCAATATCAGTCATTTTGTCATGACTCAGAGTCCTGAACAGGCCAACACTTTTAATCATGATTTGGAAAAACTGCTATCATGCTATGTAAAAGATGTCAGCCGCACTCAGGAATTAAAAGAAAAAATTCAAAAATTAGTCCACGAGAAACTGCTGACTGGCTCCGCTGAAGACACAGAAGACTGGATGAAAAATATTAGCTAGGAAATAGTTCCTAGCTTTTTAGCTGAAAAAGGAGTATTTTCTTAAAAAAGGGATAAGAGCAAGTCTTGCTTCATAGTCCAGCTTTGAACACAGACCTGTGTTTTATTTGGTCTTTTTTTATCCCCTGAAGCAGACTATACTAGAAGCATAGAAATCAATCATTTTTTGAGGAGGAATGGACTATGCCAAACGTGAAAGACATTACCAGAGAATCTTGGATTTTGTCAACTTTTCCAGAATGGGGCACTTGGCTCAATGAAGAAATTGAAGAAGAAGTGGTGCCAGAAGGCAACTTTGCTATGTGGTGGCTGGGCAACTGCGGTGTATGGATTAAGACGCCGGGCGGTGCTAATGTAGTCATGGACCTGTGGTCTAATCGCGGAAAATCAACCAAAAAGGTCAAAGATATGGTCAGAGGGCACCAAATGGCTAATATGGCCGGTGTTCGCAAGCTGCAGCCGAATCTGCGTGTGCAGCCTATGGTGATTGACCCTTTTGCTATTAATGAACTGGATTATTATTTGGTTTCTCATTTCCATAGCGATCACATTGACATCAATACCGCAGCGGCTATTGTCAACAATCCTAACTTGGACCATGTTAAGTTTGTCGGACCTTATGAGTGTGGCGAAATTTGGAAAAAATGGGGTGTGCCTGAAGAACGCATCATGGTAATCAAGCCAGGTGAAAGCTTTGAGTTTAAGGACATCAAGGTGACAGCTGTTGAATCATTTGACCGTACCTGTCTGGTGACTCTGCCAGTCGAAGGTGCTGAAGCTCAAGATGGGGAACTGGCGGGACTGGCTGTGACCGATGAAGAAATGGCACGCAAGGCAGTTAACTATGTCTTTGAAACACCAGGCGGAACCATCTATCACGGTGCAGACTCTCACTTCTCTAACTACTTTGCCAAGCACGGTAAGGACTTCCAGATTGATGTAGCTATCAATAACTATGGTGACAATCCTGTCGGTATTCAGGACAAGATGACGTCTATCGACTTACTGCGTATGGCTGAAAACCTGCGGGCCAAGGTCATCATCCCAGTTCACTATGATATCTGGTCCAACTTTATGGCTTCAACGGATGAGATTTTAGCCTTGTGGAAGATGCGCAAAGAGCGCCTTCAATATCAGTTCCATCCATTCATCTGGGAAGTGGGCGGCAAGTATACCTATCCTCTGGACAAAGATAGAATCGAATACCACCATCCTCGTGGCTTTGATGACTGTTTCGAGCAAGAGTCCAATATTCAATTTAAAGCCCTCCTTTAATATTCTTTGAAAATCTTTAAACCTTGTCAGCCCTGCCATGCTGTTTTCAAATTCAGTCCTTGGCTAGCTTTCAAGTTTGCCCTTAGATTTTCATTGATTATAAAATGTTTTTCTACTTGATGAAGCAAAAGTTCAAATGGATAAAGGCTTCAGAAAGTATCCGATGAGATTATCCCTATCTTGCGATATAGGGATAATTTTCTTATAATAGATATGAGACAATTTTTATCGTTTCTACGACCATTGTTTATCCTGTTCTGATGTCAGGACAGATTTTAGTAAAAATAAGGAGAATCCAATGTCACAATTATCAGTTAATGCCATTCGCTTTTTAGGGATTGACGCGATTGAAAAGTCTAAGTCAGGTCACCCTGGCGTAGTCATGGGTGCTGCACCGATGGCTTATGACTTGTTTACTAAACAACTTCGTATCAATCCAGAACAGCCAAACTGGATTAACCGCGATCGCTTCGTCCTATCTGCAGGACATGGCTCTATGTTGCTTTATGCCTTGCTTCATCTGTCTGGCTTTAAAGATGTCAGCATGGAGGAAATCAAAAACTTCCGCCAATGGGGTTCTAAGACACCAGGTCACCCAGAGTTTGGCCACACAGCTGGTGTCGATGCCACTACTGGTCCACTGGGACAGGGTATTTCTACAGCTACTGGATTTGCTCAGGCAGAACGTTTCTTAGCTGCTAAGTATAATCGTGAAGGCTATCCAATTTTCGACCATTACACTTATGTCATCTGTGGTGATGGTGATTTGATGGAGGGGGTTTCAGCTGAAGCTGCTTCTTATGCTGGGCTGCAAAAGCTGGACAAGCTGGTTGTTCTCTATGATTCAAATGATATCAACCTAGATGGAGAGACTAAGGATTCCTTTACAGAAGATGTTCGTGCCCGCTATGAAGCATATGGTTGGCATACTGCCTTGGTAGAAGATGGAACAGACCTTGCAGCGATTGATGCAGCCATCAATGAAGCTAAAGCTTCCGGCAAACCATCTTTGATTGAAGTCAAGACGGTTATCGGTTACGGTTCTCCAAACAAGCAAGGAACGAATGCAGTGCACGGTGCGCCTCTGGGAGCAGAAGAAGCGGCAGCTACTCGTAAAGCCTTGGGCTGGGACTATGCGCCATTTGAGATTCCTGAGGAAGTCTATGCAGATTACCGTACAAATGTGGCAGAGCGTGGTGCAGCGGCATACGATGCTTGGAAACAGCTGGTAGAGGACTACAAGCAAGCCCATCCAGAGTTGGCAGAAGAAGTAGCAGCTATCATTGCTGGTCAAGATCCAGTAGAGATTAAGCCAGAAGACTTCCCAGTGCTTGAAAATGGCTTCTCTCAAGCGACCCGTAATTCTAGTCAGGATGCTCTCAATGCAGCAGCTAAGGTGCTTCCAACTTTCCTCGGCGGTTCTGCTGACTTGGCTCATTCCAATATGACCTACATCAAGGAAGACGGTCTGCAGGATGATGCCCACCGTCTCAACCGCAACATCCAATTTGGTGTGCGCGAGTTTGCCATGGGAACAATTCTTAACGGTATGGCGCTTCATGGTGGGCTTCGCGTTTACGGTGGAACCTTCTTCGTCTTTTCAGACTATGTTAAGGCAGCTGTTCGTTTGTCTGCTTTGCAAGGCTTGCCAGTGACTTATGTCTTCACACACGACTCTATTGCAGTTGGTGAAGACGGTCCGACACATGAGCCGATTGAGCATTTGGCTGGTCTGCGTGCCATTCCAAACCTGACTGTTTTCCGCCCAGCAGATGCGCGTGAAACTCAGGCAGCTTGGTACCTGGCCCTTAAGAGTCAATCCACTCCGACTGCTCTGATCTTGACCCGTCAAAATCTGACAGTCGAAGAAGGAACAAACTTTGACAAGGTAGCTAAAGGCGCTTATGTCGTTTACGAAACAGGAGCAGATTTTGATACCATCTTGCTGGCTTCTGGTTCTGAGGTTAATTTGGCAGTTGCAGCTGCTAAAGCACTTGCAGCAGAAGGCGCTAAAATCCGCGTTGTCAGCGTGCCATCAACAGAGCTTTTTGATGCTCAAGATGCAGCCTACAAAGAAGAAATTCTGCCAAATGCAGTTCGTCGCCGCGTAGCGATCGAGATGGCAGCCAGCCAGCCTTGGTACAAGTATGTCGGTCTGGACGGTGCAGTTATCGGAATCGACCAGTTCGGTGCATCTGCTCCAGCAGGCAAGGTTCTGGAAGAATATGGCTTTACAGTTGAGCATGTAGCAGAAGTTGTTAAAAATCTTAAATAAAAAGACATAAAATCAGGGTGTTAGTCATCCTGATTTTTACTTTTTAAAAAATGTGGTTAGGCCAGTCATGCTTCATCCGACTTGAGACGGACTTTGCCTGAAAAGTCAGAATCGTCTTGTAAAAATAAGGGAAATCTGCTATAGTAGTTCATATATGACATTCGAAGGAGAAAAGATATGAATCCAATTATGCTTATTGTATTTGCGGTTGTACTGGTAGGGATGACTTATTTCCAGATGCGTGCCCAAAAGAAACAGGCTCAGCAGCGTATGGAAAGCCTTAACAAGCTGCAAAAGGGTTATGAAGTCATTACCATCGGCGGTTTGTATGGAACGGTAGATGAAGTGGACACAGACAAGAAAACAGTTGTTCTGGATGTGGACGGTGTTTACCTGACCTTTGAACTGACAGCAATTAAGACCGTACTGCCATTAACGGAGGGGATTCCTGCTGTTGCTGGTGGTGAAGGAAGCGTTGACGTTCCTGAGGAAGAATCAGCGATTGAAGAGTAAAGAAATAAACAGCTTGCGGGCTGTTTTTTGTTTTGACTCATACGTTTAGAAGGTGTCTGGTTTCAAGCTTATTGGCCTCGCAGTTTGGACAGGCTGGGTGAGTTTGGATTTTTAGTTGACATTCTGTCCTTATTTTATGCCCTCAGGCTTGAAAAAGCGGATGAATTGCCCACATTCCAAGGATTTATGATATAATGAACTGACAAAACTTTAAATAGGATAAAAAGTATGTTTAGTTTTAAGAAAAAAGAAAAGCTGAACGCACCGCTGAATGTTCCCAAACACATTGCTGTTATTATGGACGGCAACGGCCGCTGGGCCAAAAAAAGGATGCAGCCGCGCGTGTTCGGTCATAAGGCTGGCATGGAAACCTTGCAAAGGGTGACGATTGCCGCCAAGGAAATGGGTGTTCAGGTCTTGACTGTCTATGCCTTTTCAACGGAAAATTGGTCTCGGCCGGAAAAGGAAGTTTCCTTTATCATGAATCTGCCGGTTGAATTTTACGACCGCTATGTGCCGGAGCTGCACAAGAACAATGTAAAAATCCAGATGATTGGTGATACGGCTAAGCTTCCTGAGGCGACATTTGAAGCTTTGGAAAAGGCTGAAAGCCTGACTAAGCTCAATACAGGTTTGATTCTCAATTTTGCCCTGAACTACGGTGGCCGATATGAAATCAATCAGGCGGTTAAACTGATTGCTCAGGATGTTTTGGATGCCAAACTCAGTCCTGGTGACATTACTGAGGAAGTCATTGGCAACTACCTCTATACCAGCAATTTGCCCAAGATGCTGCGCGATCCGGATCTGGTGATTCGGACCAGTGGAGAGCTGCGCCTCAGCAATTTTCTGCCTTGGCAGTCAGCCTACAGTGAGCTGTATTTTACGGATATTCTCTGGCCTGACTTTGATGAGAAGGCTTTGAAGGCTGCAATTGCAGAATACAGCCGTCGGAATCGACGCTTTGGCGGTGTTTAAGGGAGAAAGTAAAAAAGAGTATGAGTAAAAATTTACAAAAACGTCTAATCTTTGGAGGAATCGCTCTTGCTATTTTTATTCCTCTGGTATTGACAGGAGGAGTCGTCTTTCAGATTTTTGTGGGCCTGCTGGCCATGCTTGCGGTGCATGAATTTCTCCAAATGAAAGGTCTGCCGACAGCGACCATCGAAGGTGTCTTAGCCATGCTGGCAGCCTTTGTTCTAACCCTGCCCCTGGAGAACTATCTGAAGTTTCTGCCGGTCGATGGCAATGTCGTGGCCTATGGCTTGGTCGTCTTCCTTCTGCTGATCTCGACTGTTTTAGGTTCCAACTACACCTTTGAAGATGCGGCCTATCCGATTGCAGCGAGTTTTTATGTCGGTTTTGGTTTTAATGCCTTAATTGATGCCCGCTTGATGAATATTGACAAGGTCCTGCTAGCTCTCTTTATCGTCTGGGCTACTGACAGCGGAGCTTATCTGGTCGGGGTGCGTTTTGGTAAAAGAAAGCTGGCGCCGAGAGTTTCTCCTAATAAGACTATTGAAGGAAGCCTGGGCGGTATTCTATCAGTCGTTCTAGTGACTGGAATCTTTATGTTGGTTCGACCGCAAGTGTACGCACCTTACAATGCCTCTGTCTTTTTAATTCTGGCAGTGCTCTTTAGTATTGCAGGCCAGCTAGGTGATTTGGTCGAAAGCTCAGTCAAGCGTCATTTCGGGGTCAAGGATTCTGGTAAATTCATTCCTGGCCACGGCGGTGTTTTGGACCGTTTTGACAGCCTTCTCTTCGTCTTTCCGCTGATGCATTTCTTCGGCTTGTTCTAAGACAGTCGAGCGTAGCTGAAAGCAAGGGATGGCAAGCTTGTCTAACGACCGCACAATCTGAGAAGGAACTGGGATTTGGAGCTCAAAATTTTGAGAGGAGCTTCTACCCTATTTTCAAGAGTGTCAGCTATGCAGGGGCGGGAAGCTCGGTATTTGGCCGTTTTCTGCTCCTTCTTTGATTTAAAGAAAAAACAAGATTTCTAGGAAAGGTAAAATATAGAAGTCCATGCAGTTTATAACCTTTATTATTATTTTTGGGATCATTGTGGTGGTCCATGAGTTCGGACACTTCTACTTTGCGAAGAAGTCCGGCATTTTGGTCAGAGAGTTCGCTATCGGTATGGGACCCAAGATTTTCTCCCATATTGGTAAGGATGGGACGGCCTACACGATTCGGATTTTACCCTTAGGAGGCTATGTGCGTATGGCCGGCTGGGGGGAAGATTCCACCGACATTAAGGTGGGGACACCGGCTAGTCTGACCTTGGATGCAGAGGGCAAGGTGGTTCGCATCAATCTCTCTGGCAAAAAGGTTGACCAGACAGCTCTGCCCATGAATGTGACCGGCTTTGACTTTGAGGAAAAGCTGGAAATCACTGGTCTTGTTCTTGATGAGCTCAAGACTTATGCAGTAGATCATGATGCAACGATTGTAGAAGAAGATGGGACTGAGGTGCGGATTGCACCGCTGGATGTTCAGTATCAGAATGCTAGTATCTGGGGCCGCCTCATCACCAACTTTGCTGGGCCTATGAATAACTTCATCCTGAGCGTGCTGGTATTTATGCTGCTGGCCTTTGTTCAGGGTGGCGTTCGCGATGAGAACAGCAATCATTTTCAAGTCATGGATGGTAGTGCCATAGCAGCTGCTGGGGTTCAAAATAACGACCAAATCCTTAAAATTAACGACTATGAGATTAGCAACTGGGCGGATCTAACCAGTGCTCTGGCAAAAATCACTGCCAAGAGCAAGGAAGCACCGACCTTGTCTGTTACCTACAAACACGGCAGCGAAACGAAAGAGATTACCGTACAGCCTAAAAAAGACGGCAATCGCTATCTGCTGGGTGTATCCCCAACAGTCAAGACAGGTTTCTGGGACAAGGTCATTGGCGGCTTTACTGCAGCTTGGTCTACCACGGTTCGCATCTTGTCCGCTCTGAAAGATATCATCTTCAACTTCAATATCAATAAGCTGGGCGGTCCGGTCGCTATTTACAATTTCAGCAGTCAGGCTGCAGAGCAAGGCTTGCCAGCAGTCCTTAGCCTTTTGGCCATGCTGTCGCTCAATATCGGCATTTTCAACCTGATTCCCATTCCAGCCTTGGACGGCGGAAAAATCGTCCTCAATATTCTGGAGGCTATCCGCAGAAAACCTCTGAAAAGAGAAACGGAGACCTATATCACTCTGTCTGGAGTGGCGATTATGGTCATCCTGATGATAGCCGTTACCTGGAACGATATTATGAAATTATTCTTCTAAGAAACTAAAGTTCTTAGAACTATGAAAAAGAAATTATTCAATGAGAGTCAAGGAGTTTTGTTTTTATGAAACAAAGTAAAATGTTAATTCCAACCCTGCGTGAGATGCCTAGTGATGCTCAAGTTATCAGCCACGCTCTTATGCTGCGGGCTGGCTATGTCCGTCAGGTTTCAGCTGGGGTCTATTCTTATCTGCCGCTGGCTAATCGCGTGATTGAAAAAGCCAAAAAAATCATGCGAGAAGAGTTTGACAAGATTGGTGCAGTAGAGATGCTGGCGCCAGCCCTGCTCAGTGCAGACCTCTGGCGCGAGTCTGGCCGTTATGAGACCTACGGTGAAGACCTCTACAAACTGAAAAATCGTGAGAAATCCGACTTTATCTTGGGGCCAACCCATGAGGAAACCTTTACGGCTATTGTCCGTGATTCGGTTAAATCTTACAAACAGCTGCCGCTCAATCTCTATCAGATTCAGCCTAAATACCGCGATGAAAAGCGTCCTCGTAACGGACTCTTGCGGACGCGTGAGTTTATCATGAAAGATGCCTACAGTTTCCACGCTAACTATGACAGCTTGGATGCGGCTTATGATGAATACAAGTCTGCCTATGAAAAAATCTTTACCCGCAGCGAGCTAGATTTCAAAGCCATTATCGGTGATGGCGGTGCTATGGGGGGCAAGGACAGTCAGGAATTCATGGCCATTACGCCAGACCGGACGGATTTGAATCGCTGGGTTGTCTTGGACAAGTCTGTAGCCAGCTTTGATGAAATTCCTGAGGATGTTCAGGAAGCTATTCGGACAGAATTGACCAGCTGGATGGTATCTGGTGAGGATACCATTGCCTACTCCAGTGAGTCCAGCTATGCTGCCAACCTTGAAATGGCGACAGATGAATACAAGCCTGCAGGACGTGTCGTGACTGAGGAAGAAGTAGCCCGCGTTTCAACGCCTGACTGCAAGACTATTGACGAAGTTGCTGCCTTCCTTGGGCTGGATGAAAGCCAGACAATCAAGACCTTGGTTTACATGGCTGACGAAGCTCCTGTCGTAGCACTTTTGGTCGGCAATGACCAGCTTAATGAAGTCAAGCTGAAAAATCATTTGGCAGCGGATTTCTTTGACGTAGCTAGTGAAGATGAAGTCCGTCAGCTCTTGGGTGCGGGATTTGGCTCACTAGGGCCAGTCAATCTGCCAGAAGGCGTGAGAATCATCGCTGACCGCAAGGTGCAAGACCTGGCTAACGCTGTGGTTGGCGCTAACGAAGATGGTTACCACCTGACTGGTGTCAATCCAGGCCGTGACTTTACCGCTGAGTATGTAGATATCCGTGAGGTTCGTGAAGGTGAAATTTCACCGGACGGCCAAGGTGTCCTTAAGTTTGCTCGTGGGATTGAGATTGGACATATCTTTAAGTTGGGAACTCGCTACTCTGACAGCATGAACGCCAATGTCTTGGACGAAAATGGCCGAGCAGTACCAATGATTATGGGTTGTTACGGTATCGGCGTCAGCCGTCTCCTGTCTGCTGTTATGGAGCAGCATGCCCGTCTCTTTGTCAATAAAACTCCTAAGGGTGAATTCCGCTATGCTTGGGGCATCAACTTCCCGAAAGAGCTGGCCCCATTTGATGTGCACATGATTCCGGTCAATGTCAAGGACGAGGAAGCACTGGCTCTAACTGACCAAATCGAGGCTAACTTGCTAAGTGCTGGTTATGAGGTCTTGGTGGATGATCGTAATGAGCGAGCTGGTGTTAAGTTCAGTGACAGCGATTTGATTGGTCTCCCAATCCGTGTGACAGTCGGTAAGAAAGCTGCAGAAGGCATTGTCGAAGTCAAGATCAAAGCTACTGGCGATACCATTGAAGTCCACGCTGATAATTTGCTAGAAACCTTGTCTATTTTGACAAAATAAAACAAACTGCCAGTTTTGTCTGGCAGTTTTCTTTTGCTTATTGGTCTTGAAAATGCTATAGTAGGAAAAAATAGATTGGAGGACCGAATGATGGGATTATTCAGCGGTTTATTAGGTAATGCCTCTCAGAAAGATATTGAAAAAACAGAAAGACAGTTAGAGGATATTCTGACAACAACAGAGAATGTAGAACTGGCTTTTAGCCTCATTCGCGACTTGATTGTCTTTACAGATAAGCGATTAATCTTGGTCGACAAGCAGGGAATGACTGGCAAAAAGACTTCTTATAAGTCCTTTCCTTATCGTTCTATCAGTCGTTTTTCAGTAGAAACAGCCGGCCATTTCGACTTAGATGCTGAGCTGAAAATCTGGGTTTCCAGCGCTCAAGAGCCAGCAGAAGTTCTTCAATTTACCAGCGATCGCAGCGTCATAGCCATTCAAAAGGCCTTGGCAGAAGCGGTGCTAAGATAGACAGAAAAAGCCTTCTGAGCATTAACTGTAAAGTTAAATCACTCAGAAAGCTTTTTTATTCTTCTTTAAGTCCTTGCCCCTTCAAATAATCAAAGACAACTTCTGGTTTATCTTGAAGTTTCCTGAAGAAAGTCTGACTACTTTCAGAGTCACTTGCTGATTGAATCAACTGTTCTTGATCTATTTTACTGAGATCAAAGTCAAAAATGGCTATAGCGTTTTTCTTGTCTTCAGAAATTTTAAGATGAATTTTAAGTCCTTTTAGCTTTTCTTGATTTTCAATCATGGGACTTTTCTTAAGATCTTCTCTATAGGATTTCGTTAATTCTTCAACGCTCATTTTTTGATTTTCTTCAGGGATGGCTTGGCTGGAAATGAGCTGGAAAGATAGGATCTTGTCTTTAGTATAGAAAAGTTTGACTGAATTAGTATAATACTCATCAATTTTATTAGAAAAAGTTTTCGTCTGTGTCTTTTCTTCTTTGGTTTTACTTTGACTCTGACTTTGCTTGGGTGTATTTTCTTGCTTATTCTGACTGGTCGTGCTACAAGCAGTTAGGGTCAGTAGACAGATGCTAGCTAGTAAGATTTTCTTCACAGTTAAGACTCCTTTAGGTAAATGTTTTTTCTATTATATCATAACTTAGGACCAAGAAAAAAGTCTTGATAATTATATGGGGAGCTGAGCATTGCCTGTCCTTTTTCTGTCGAAAAAAGTGCTGATTTATGGTAAAATAGGGTCACTACTGTACGAGGAAATATCATGTCAAACAAGTTTGAAATTTTAATGCATCAGCTGGATATGCCACTGGAAATGAGAAATTCAGAGGCCTTTTTGAATGCAGAAATTGAGAAGGTTCTGGTCCACAAGGTCAGTCGGGTCTGGGAGTTTCATTTTTCTTTTGCGAATATCCTGCCCATTGAGATTTTTCGAGAATTGCAGAAGCGCCTAGCTCAAGAGTTTTCAAAGACAGGCAATCAGGCCATTTTTGAAATTCACTGTCAGGCTCCTCAGGTATCGGATGAGCTCTTGCAGGCTTATTACCAGCTGGCTTTTGAGGAAGGGCCTTGTTCCAGTCATGGATTCAAGAGTCTGTATCAGGATTTGCGGGTCCATTTGGATGGTGATAAGCTGCTGATTGAGGGGGCTTCGACCATTGATACGGAGCATTTCCGTAAGAATCACCTGCCCAATCTTAGCCAGCAGCTGGTCAAGTACGGCTTTCCTCAGCTGACCTGTCAGGTTCAGCACAGCGATGAGCTGACCCAGCAGCAAGCGGAGAATTTCCAGGCTGAGAATGACAAGATTGTTCAGGCGGCCAATGAAGAAGCGCTCAAAGCCATGGAATCCCTGCAGCAGATGGCACCACCGCCAGAGGAAAAGCCAGCCTATGACTTCCAAGCTCGTAAGGCTGCGGCTAAACCAAAGCTGGACAAGGCAGAGATTACCCCGATGATTGAAGTTCAGACTGAGGAAAATCGTCTGGTCTTTGAGGGAATGGTCTTTGACCTAGAGCAGAAAGTTACTCGGACCGGCCGGGTCTTGCTCAATTTCAAGATGACAGACTATACTTCCAGCTTCTCCTTGCAGAAATGGATGAAAAACGAAGAAGAAGCCAAGAAGTTTGACATGATTAAGAAAGGTGCCTGGCTGCGCGTGCGCGGAAATGTGGAGATGAACAATTTCACTCGCGACCTGACCATGAATGTACAGGATGTGCAGGCCGTCACCCACTATGAGCGCAAGGATTTGATGCCTGAGGGCCAGAAGCGGGTTGAGTTTCACGCTCATACCAATATGTCTACTATGGATGCCCTGCCTGAGGTAGAGGAAATCGTTGCAACGGCAGCCAAGTGGGGCCACAAGGCTGTCGCCATTACCGACCATGGCAATGTGCAGAGCTTTCCCCATGGCTACAAGGCAGCCAAGAAAGCTGGTATTCAGCTGATTTACGGTATGGAGGCCAATATAGTAGAGGACCGAGTGCCCATCGTCTACAATGAAGTGGACATGGAGCTGAGTGATGCGACCTATGTAGTCTTTGACGTGGAAACAACAGGGCTTTCAGCGGTCTACAATGACTTGATTCAAGTTGCGGCCAGCAAGATGCACAAGGGCAATATCATCGCTGAGTTTGATGAGTTTATCAATCCTGGGCATCCTCTGTCAGCATTTACGACGGATCTGACCGGGATTACCGATGAGCATGTCCGCAATGCCAAACCGCTAGAGCAGGTGCTGAAAGAGTTTCAGGAATTTTGCCAGGACAGCGTCCTCGTTGCCCATAATGCTACCTTTGACGTGGGTTTTATGAATGTCAACTATGAGCGGCATGGCCTGCCGAAAATCACTCAGCCAGTCATTGACACGCTGGAATTTGCCCGCAACCTCTATCCAGAATACAAGCGTCATGGTTTGGGGCCTTTGACCAAGCGTTTCCAGATTGCTCTGGAGCATCATCACATGGCCAATTATGACGCGGAAGCGACGGGCCGCCTCCTCTTTATCTTTATCAAGGATGTGGCTGAAAAGCATGGTGTGACCAACCTTAAGGATTTGAATACGGATCTGGTCGATGAGAATTCTTACAAGAAGGCTCGGGTCAAGCATGCGACCATTTATGTGAAAAATCAGACGGGGCTCAAGAATATTTTCAAGTTAGTCAGTCTGTCCAATACCAAGTATTTCGAAGGTGTCCCTCGGATTCCACGGACCGTGCTGGATGCCCATCGAGAAGGCCTGATTTTAGGCTCAGCCTGTTCAGAAGGCGAAGTCTATGATGCTGTTGTCTCTCAGGGGGTGGATGCGGCTGTCGAAGTAGCCAAGTATTATGACTTTATCGAGGTTATGCCGCCGGCTATATATGAGCCACTGATTGCCAAGGAGCAAATCAAGGACCAGGAAGAACTGCAGACTATTATTCGCAATCTGATTGAAGTCGGAGATCGCTTATGCAAGCCCGTCCTTGCGACGGGGAACGTCCACTATATCGAGCCGGAAGAAGAAATCTATCGAGAGATTATCGTCCGCAGTCTGGGTCAGGGAGCCATGATTAACCGGACCATTGGTCACGGTGAAAATGCCCAGCCGGCTCCGCTTCCTAAGGCTCACTTCCGAACCACCAATGAGATGCTGGACGAATTTACCTTTCTGGGCGAGGACTTGGCTAAGAAGCTGGTCATCACCAATCCAAATCAGCTGGCGGAGACCTTTGAGCCGGTCGAGGTGGTCAAGGGCGACCTCTATACGCCTTTCATTGACAAGGCTGAGGAGACAGTTGCCGAGCTGACTTATCAAAAGGCCTTTGAGATTTATGGCAATCCGCTGCCAGATATCGTGGACTTACGAATTGAAAAAGAGCTGACTTCCATCTTGGGGAATGGTTTTGCCGTGATTTATCTGGCTTCGCAGATGCTGGTGCAGCGCTCCAATGAGCGGGGCTATCTGGTAGGTTCACGGGGGTCTGTCGGATCCAGTTTTGTCGCGACCATGATTGGGATTACCGAGGTTAATCCTCTGTCACCCCACTATGTCTGTGGCAAATGCCAATACAGCGAGTTTATCACGGATGGATCCTATGGTTCTGGCTTCGATATGTCGGATAAGGACTGTCCAGAGTGCGGCCACAAGCTGAGCAAGAACGGTCAGGATATTCCATTTGAGACCTTCCTTGGATTTGACGGGGACAAGGTACCCGATATTGACTTGAACTTCTCTGGAGAGGACCAGCCAAGCGCCCATTTGGACGTGCGGGATATCTTTGGTTCAGAATACGCCTTTCGGGCTGGAACCGTTGGTACCGTTGCGGCTAAGACGGCTTATGGATTTGTCAAGGGCTACGAGCGCGACTACGGGAAGTTCTACCGGGACGCCGAAGTTGAGCGTCTGGCACAGGGAGCGGCCGGAGTCAAGAGGACGACTGGACAACACCCGGGCGGAATCGTTGTTATTCCTAACTACATGGATGTTTATGACTTTACACCGGTCCAATATCCAGCTGACGATGTGACGGCCGAGTGGCAGACCACCCACTTTAACTTCCATGATATCGATGAAAATGTCCTCAAGCTAGACGTTCTGGGCCACGATGATCCGACCATGATTCGGAAGCTTCAGGACTTATCTGGTATTGATCCAAATGACATTCCTATGGATGATACCGGTGTCATGGCCCTCTTTTCTGGAACAGATATCCTGGGTGTGACTCAGGAGCAAATCGGTACGCCGACTGGTATGCTGGGGATTCCGGAGTTTGGGACCAATTTTGTACGGGGCATGGTTGATGAGACCCATCCGACAACTTTTGCCGAGCTCTTACAGCTATCTGGTCTCTCTCATGGTACGGACGTTTGGCTGGGCAATGCTCAAGACTTGATCAAGCAAGGGATTGCTGACCTGTCCACCGTTATCGGCTGTCGGGATGATATCATGGTTTACCTCATGCACAAGGGCTTGGATCCTAAGATGGCCTTTACGATTATGGAGCGCGTGCGGAAGGGCCTTTGGCTGAAAATTTCTGAAGAAGAGCGCAATGGCTATATCGCAGCCATGAAGGAAAACAATGTGCCAGAGTGGTACATCGAGTCCTGTGGAAAGATCAAGTACATGTTCCCCAAGGCCCATGCGGCAGCCTACGTTATGATGGCCCTGCGGGTAGCCTATTTCAAGGTGCATCATCCGATTTATTACTACTGTGCTTATTTCTCCATCCGAGCCAAGGCCTTTGATATCAAGACCATGAGTGGTGGTCTTGATGCCGTCAAGCGCCGGATGAACGAAATCGCTGAGAAGCGTAAGAACAACGAAGCCTCCAATGTAGAAATTGACCTTTATACGACTCTAGAAATCGTCAATGAAATGCTGGAGCGGGGCTTCAAATTCGGAAAGCTGGATCTCTACAAGAGCCATGCGACTGAGTTTCTCATCGAAGAGGATACCCTTATCCCACCATTCTCCGCTATGGACGGTCTGGGTGACAACGTTGCCCGCCAAGTAGTCAGAGCGCGCGAAGAAGGCGAATTCCTTTCTAAGACGGAGCTCCGCAAGCGCGGCGGTCTCTCTAGCACCCTAGTCGAAAAAATGGACGATATGGGTATTCTAGGCAATATGCCTGAGGATAACCAGTTGAGTTTGTTTGATGAGTTTTTCTAAAATAATTCAAAAAAAGTTAAAAGATGGACGAATTTTGTCCATCTTTTTTGCTATCTTTATTTTAGTAAATAGTAGATGGGGGAAGAAATGTTTTTTAATCAAATAGAATTTAGAAAAATGAATAAAAATATTAAAGAAGCAGATGAGGATTTTATCAAGGAGAATCAATGGTTTTATTATTTCAAAAACCAAACATGTCTTTACGTTGTTGGAGTAACAGAACATACCAAAGAGGATTTGTTTGATAAGCTAAAAACTTTGGGGTTTAATGATGAAGAACGCACTGATTTTAAAGTTAAATCTATCAGTAAAAGTGAATATTTAAAGGAGGTGGGGAACAAGTATTCAGCTCAAATAGGTCAGCTTTTTCTTTATTCAGATGAAAGAGAGCTTTCAAATTCTGGTGGCTTTGCTATTACTGATTTAGAATGCGAAGGCTTAAATATTATAGGTTTGAATGACTTTCAAGAGTATGTTTTAAAACTAAAAATGTTTTTAAATAATCAAAAGGAAAGAAGGCGGAAGAAAGAAAAGGTCCTTGTTGAAAATCAGTTTTTAATTTTCAAAGGTTCTTTAGGAACTGGTAAAAAATTTGCTATCAAATATTTGATGAGGTTGTTAAATGTCAAGTGTAAGACTATTTTGAAAGATGGGTTTTCAGTTAATTTTGAGTCAGAACAGCGTTTAGTGATAATAAAGGACTATTCAACTATGCAACCTAGAAAAAAAGAGGAATTAAAAAATAATATTGTGGAAGCAACGGGGGGAAGAGTATATATTTTTTTGGCGGAGTCAGATAGTATAGCTTATGAAATATCTCAAGAATTTCTTCCTCTATTTCATGTTGTTTATGAATTAAATTTTCCTCCCTACTCATATAACGAACTTGTTAATATTATAAAATTTCGCTTAGGGGCTTATGGCTTTCATTTAGAAGAAGATCTAATAAAACTACTTTCAAATCATAATTGTCTTACAAATAGTTACGATAGCTGTTATTTTACTCAAAAAATTATTGAATATAATGTAATAGAAAGTAATTTGAGTAATGGAAAACAAAGTTTTTCTTTGCCGTCGGATCTGTTTTGTATGAAAGGTTGCAACAATCCATTAGCCACAAATTCTGATGCATTAAAGGAGCTAGACCGTTTGGTTGGCTTATCTACTGTTAAAAATCTGATTCATAGAATTTTAGCTTATTTTTCTATATCTCAAAGAAGGCATGAAATAAATTCTTCACTCGTTCGGCCGTCTATGCACTTTATGTTTTCTGGAGCATCTGGCACTGGAAAAACAATCGTTGCTAGATTGTTGACAAAAATTTTTTATGAACATGGTATTATTAAATCAAACGTTTTGATTGAAGTAGGTCGCTCAGATTTAATTGGTGAATATGTTGGCCAAACAGCTCCAAAGGTTAAAAGATTATTTGATAATGCAAAAGGCGGTATTTTGTTTATTGATGAGGCATATAGTCTAATTCCACAAGGTGAGCGTGATTTTGCTAATGAAGCTATTCCTACAATTATTCAGGAAATGGAAAATAATAGAAATGATGTCATTGTGATTTTCGCTGGTTATACAGAAATGATGGAGGAATTTTTAAACACCAATCCAGGTTTAGCTTCTAGAATTAGTAGAAAAATTCATTTTGAAAATTATAACAAGTATGAACTGTATGACATACTGATTCTAATGGCTGCTCAACAAGGTTATCTAATTGATAAGAAATGCAAAGCTATCCTCCTGACTCATTTTGAAAAATGTCTTTGCTCAGAAAGTTTTGGTAATGCTCGTTATGTCAGAAAACTATTTGAGTTAGTTTTATATATTCAGGCGGAGCGACTGATGAAAGAAGAGATAGTATCAGATCTAACTGATGCAGAGTTGAGCTATTTGTCTTACATAGATTTTGAAAAAGCAATACACGATTTAGAGAAAAAAGAAAATAACTCAAAAATAATAGGATTCAGGGCAGATATATAGAATGTTCATGTTATAATATAGGGAAAGGGGAGGTTTTATGAACGATCAAGAACGTATTTTATCCATTTTGTTACGTTTGCAATCAGGAGCTCATCTATCAAAAAATCAATTAAGTGATGAGTTTGAGGTTAGTGCAAAAACGATTCAGAGAGATTTTTCATTATTAGGTGATTTTTTAATGACTCAGCCCATGATAGCAGCAGAGTTGGCATACGATTCAAAATATCATACAAGATATTTAAAAGGAAAATTACTTTTTAATAAAAAAGATATTTTAATAATTTCTAAGATTTTATTAGAAAATAGAGCTTTAAATAAAGTAGAAAATGAGGATTTATTAAAAAGCTTGTTGGGGCTTGTTTCAAAAGAGGAACAAAAAGAAATAGAAATGATTATCAACAGCGAAAGACTGAACTATGCCCCAATTACAGACGAGCAAAATCGTATTCAAAAGATTTGGGAATGGTCAGAGATGATTCGCAAGGAGAAGGTTCTAGAAATTGTCTACAAGAGTCCATATCAAGATAAAAAAGAACATTTAATTTTTCCAGTTTCTCTGTACTATGATATTCATTATTTTTACATTGTAGCTTACAATATTAAGAATGAGCATTATATGACCTTGCGTTTGGACAGAATCCAGACTTGGAAGTCCACAAAGGAATCTAAACCCAACATCTCTTATGGCAGAAAATTCAGGGATGGAGATATTCGTAATCAGCGAGTAGACGCTTTTTTAGGAAGAAAGATCACAGTTGAATTGGAATTCTGTTATGATCCAACTATTGTTTTAGACCAATTTCCTAATGCACAGTGTTTATCTGCCGACGAAGGATGGACACGGTTTAAATTTGAAAGTCAATATACACCTGGTCTTAAACGTTGGCTACTCAGTCAAGGAGAAGCAGTGAGAATTTTGTCGCCACAGTCTTTAGTTGATGATATTCGGAAAACGATGAAAGAAATTTTAGGCTACTATCAATAAATATTTTTGATATTTGAACTTAAGTGGACATAAAATGTCCACCTAAAGATGTAGAATTTATCCATTAAGAAATAAAGGAGGCAAAAATGATTGAATGGATTGTAGTTGATAGGTTTGGCAATCAAATCGCAGGACCATTTTTTGATAAAATAGCAGCAGAAAACGTTGCAAAAGCAATTCCTAATGCTACTATTATTCCAAAGCATTAATGGACCAAAGATTCTATGCTGATAAGATTTTTAGGAGATAATGATGAATGCCAATGAAAAAGAAATAGGGTTTGAAAGTAAAAAAGTATCAGAAACATTGAAATGGGATAGGCTAACAATACCAAGTTATCAAAGACCTTATAAATGGAACAGAAAGCATATCCGTAATCTTTTTTATGATTTACGAGATGCTATGGAGAAAAAGGAATATCAAGTTGGCTCTGTTATTTTGCATGAGAATGACGGACACTTAGATATTGTAGATGGCCAGCAACGATTGGTTTCCATTTCGTTATTTCTTTATGCTTTAAATAGATATGATGAATTTAAAGGAGCAAAAAACTTACTTGAAGCTGACTTTGGAGAACTATCTTGCTATAATGCTTACGAAAATTTTAATGAATGGAAGAATTTAATCCAACTTGTAGGCGAGAAAGAAGCTGAACAGGTGTGTAGTTTTCTACTTGAAAATTGTTCTGTCTCGGTGATTACTATGCCACAGGAACGATTATCAGAGGCTTTTCAATTGTTTGATTCACAAAATAATCGTGGAAAATCTCTAGAACCTCACGATTTACTCAAAGCTTATCATCTTCGTAAGCAAGATTCAGAAGATGAAAAGATTGTTGAAAAGTGGGAACAGTTTGTGGAAGACAAAGATTTAAGCCTCAAAGAGTTATTTGATAAACATCTTTTTCGTATGAGACGTTGGTCTCGGGGAGAGACAGGACTAACAAATAAGCGTTATGGTTCTTATCTGCGTTTTACAGAGGATTTTATCGATGATTTTAAAGGCGTTGATTTAAATCAGAACTTTCCATACCTAGAATTGTATCGTCATGTTGAAGAGTTCCCTATGTCAATTACCATGCCTATCATTGATGGAAGTGAATTTTTTAAGTATATTGAATCTGCTCATGAAACTATTAAAAATCATAAAGATTTTTTAAATGAACAGTTAGGAATTTCTAATGAGTCAGAGGAGGAAGAAAAAAATTTAACTTACCCAGAAGGTATGTTGAAAATTTACAATAGCTCAAAGGGACGCTATCTCAAGTGCCAAAATATGTTCCTAAATATTTGTTCGCTTTTCGCAGAGAGATTTGGAAAAGAAGAGCTATCAAAGGAAATAGTAGAGACTTTGTTTATTTGGTCTTATTACCCCCGTGTTAAATCTCGAGCTATATATGATGCAACGGTAGGAAAATATGCTGCTGGGGGAAGTTTCAGACAAAAAGAGGTTCAAAAACTATTCCAACTTTTAGCCCATGCTGTAACTCCAAATGATTTCATGATCAAGATAGATCGAGAATTATTTGAAAATTATACAGTGGAGCATATTATAGAGGAGGAAAAAGAGAAATGGTAGAAACACATATAAGCTTATCAGTTAATCGTTTGTTAAATGAAGATAGCTATGCTATTCCTCTTTATCAGAGAAATTTTGCCTGGACTTATGATGAAATAGAGCAATTATTGAACGATGTAGCAGATGCTTTTCAAGAACAAAGAGAAAATTACTATATTGGAACATTAGTCGTTAATGAAGAGAATGGTATTTTCAAAATCATAGACGGGCAACAGCGGACAACAGCCCTTAATTTGATTGCCTTAGCTTTAAAACATGAGTTTGGTTTTGATAGATTGAAAGCTGTCAATCTTACTTTCCCAGCTCGGAAGAAGTCAAATGAGAATATTCAAAAATTATTTACCAAGCAAAAAATCTCTGAGAATGATGAAAATGAACTAACTAGAGGTTACCGACATGCTCATGACGCACTGAAAAAAGTGCTAGAGGAGCGCCAATTTGAATCTCAATCGTTCTTTAATTATCTTTTTGATAAAGTCATTATTTTTCGTAGTATTCTTCCTAATGATTTAGATTTAAATCTCTATTTCGAACGTTTCAACTCTCGAGGAGAACAACTAGAGGCCCATGAAATTCTTAAAGCACAAATGATGGCTAAGTTTGGTGAAGATCAAGAAATGTCGCAAAAATTCGCAAGAATTTGGGATGCCTGCGCAGAGTTTGATAAGCCGGTATTAAAAGCTTTTCAAATCCGAAGTAGACCAAACAATCCTGATGAAGAGGGGGAGAAAATTTTTGGGAAAGAATATGCTAATTTCAAATTACAAGAAGTATTTGATGAGATGGGAGTTGACAAGTTAGAGACAAAAAGTCTAATAGAGGTTATTTCTGGGGACAAATCTGAGAGGGGGAGAGCAGAAAGTAAAGAGTCAGATATTTCAAACTATACAACTGTAATTGATTTTCCAACGTTTTTGCTTCAAGTGTTTTTCATTATGGAAGGAAGTAATGAAACTACATTTGATGATAAAAAATTATTGAAAATTTTTGAAATTGAACAACGAGATAGAGAATGGGTCCAACAATTTGGTCAACTACTTCTGACTATGAAGCATATATTTGATACGTTTATCGTAAAAAATGTCCAATTAGAAAATGAAACCGAATGGCAAATCAAACGAGCTCAGTATGAGACATATCAACGAAATGAAAATAGAGGATGGAAATATGTTCTAATTAATTTTCAAAAAAATACTTTTGACAATTTAAACAAAAACATCATTCTCCTCCAATCCATGTTTGCTGTCACCTTCACCGCTAATCGTGATAGTCGTTGGTTATATGAGATCTTACAATTTCTCTACAAACATATTGAAGAGCTAAATGATCAAGAATTTGTTGCTCGGTTTAAGGAGTTTCTTGAAAAAATGGCAGTGAGATATGCAGAAGAGAGATTATTTACTGAGGATAGAAGTATAAAGAAATATGGGGATATTCCTGTTTATGCATTTAACTTTGTTGATTATATTTTATGGAAACATCGCTCTGGTTTGAAAGAAAAATATTCGAGTGTTGAATTTGAAGCTTTCAAATTTACATATCGCCGTTCCATAGAGCATTGGTATCCTCAGAATCCAAATAGTGATGAAAGAATTGAGAAAATGGATGATAAATTTTTGCACTCCTTTGGGAACCTTTGCATCATTACCGATAGCCAGAATTCCAAGTTTGGAAATTTAGATCCGAGTGCAAAATATAAACAGTGGGAAGGAATTTTTAGTCGTCAGAGTCTAAAATTACAAATAATGGCTGCCATAACGGAAAAGACTAAATGGAAATCAGATCAGGTTCTAGGACTGGAAAAAGAGATTTTACCTATGGTTAACGAATTTATAAGAAGTAAAAAGTAAGTTATCAGATTTATCGTAAGTAGAGAATTTACGAAGCTAATGTATATCTAATAGATTTACATTGGCTTTCTTTTTTGTTAAAATAGTCTATAGAAAGAAGGTGAGAGTATGTCAAAGACTAGTATGAGCATCCGCTTGGACAGTGAGGTCAAGGAGCAGGCTCAGCAGGTTTTCAATAGCTTGGGCATGGATATGACAACGGCTATCAATATTTTTCTTCGTCAGGCTATTCAGTACCAAGGGCTGCCCTTTGATGTTAGACTAGATGAAAATAGGAAGCTAATGGAAGTATTGGCAGATTTAGATCAAAATCGGAATATGAGTCAGTCTTTTGTGAGTGTCTCAGACTTGATGGAGGATTTACGTGCTTAAGATTCGTTATCATAAACAGTTTAAAAAAGATTTTAAGTTGGCTATGAAGCGTGGACTTAAGGCAGAATGGTTAGAAGAAGTCTTAGAGTTTTTGATTCAGGAAAAGGAACTTCCTGCCAAATATCGAGATCATCAACTGACAGCATCCAAGCACTTTAAAGGAGTGCGAGAATGCCATATCCAGCCAGATTGGCTCTTGGTTTATAAAGTGGATAAGGAAGAATTGATTTTAAACTTGCTTAGGACAGGCAGTCATAGTGATTTATTTTAATCTATTAAAAGATAATTGAGGATTCTGAAGACGCTAGTACAAGTAAGAGTTCATACCTTAGAATTATGATTTAGAAAGGACTCTCTCATGAAACTTAGAATAAATGCTGAAGATAAGCCAGCGCAAAAAGTTTTTGATTACCAGCTGGATCTTGACCCAGATACGATTTTGAAAATGACTGCCTTGATTTGCGGCACAGTGGCAGCGGTTAGCCTACTGTCCCTGTTTAAAGAGAAATAACAAAAGAAAAGGAGAAGCAGCATGGTTCTGCCAAATTTTAAAGAAAACTTAGAAAAATACGCTAAACTATTGGTTGCCAATGGTATCAATGTGCAGCCGGGTCACACGGTGGCGCTCAATATTGATGTGGAGCAGCGTGAGCTGGCTCACTTGATTGTCAAGGAAGCCTATGCTCTGGGGGCTCACGAGGTCATCGTCCAGTGGGCGGATGATTTGACTACGCGGGAGAAATTCCTCCATGCGCCGATGGAGCGCTTGGACAATGTTCCAGACTATAAGGTGGCTGAGATGAACTATCTCCTCGAAAAGAAAGCCAGCCGCTTGGGCGTTCGTTCATCTGATCCGGGGGCTTTGAATGGCGTGGATGCTGAGAAATTATCGGCTTCTGCTAAAGCTATGGGGATAGCTATGAAGCCGATGAGAATCGCAACCCAATCCAATAAAGTCAGCTGGACAGTCGCAGCAGCAGCGGGTACAGAGTGGGCTAAGAAGGTCTTTCCAAACGCAGCCAGTGATGAGGAAGCGGTAGATTTGCTTTGGGATCAGATTTTCAAAACCTGCCGTGTCTATGAGGATGATCCAGTAGCTGCGTGGCAGGCGCATGAAGAAAAACTCAGCTCAAAAGCTAAGGTTTTAAATGAAGAGCAATTCACTGCTCTGCACTACACAGCTCCGGGAACAGACCTGACATTGGGCTTGCCCAAGAACCATCACTGGGAGTCAGCTGGCAGTCTTAATGCCCAAGGCGAGTATTTCATTGCTAACATGCCAACAGAAGAGGTCTTTACAGCACCGGACTTCCGTCGGGCCGATGGTTATGTGACCAGCACCAAGCCTCTCAGCTACAATGGCAACATCATCGAAGGCATCAAGGTGACCTTCAAGGATGGCCAGATTGTGGATATTACTGCAGAAAAGGGTGACCAGGTTATGAAAGATCTTGTCTTTGAAAATGCTGGCGCGCGTGCTTTAGGTGAGTGTGCCTTGGTTCCAGATCCGAGTCCGATTTCTCAGTCAGGTATTACTTTCTTCAATACCCTCTTTGATGAAAATGCCTCTAACCACTTGGCTATCGGTGCAGCCTATGCGACTAGTGTAGTTGGTGGAGAGAATTTATCTGAGGAAGAGCTGGAAGCAGCGGGTCTCAACCGCTCGGATGTCCATGTGGACTTTATGATTGGCTCAAATCAGATGGATATTGACGGTATCCGAGAAGACGGTAGCCGTGTAGCAATCTTCCGTAATGGAGACTGGGCAATTTAAGATTTTGAGCTGCCCTAAATGGCTCATTCCATAATGACAGCTTCCACTTGCTTCTTGAGAAGCCTTGCTAGAAATATAGAAAGAAGGGGAATATATGATTGGTAGTATGTTTGTCGGTTTTATCATCGGCCTTATCGCCGGGGCTATTACCAGCCGTGGGGAGCGCATGGGCTGTATCGGAAAGATCCTCTTGGGTTGGTTTGGTTCCTTGATAGGTCAATTTCTCTTTGGCCATTGGGGGCCAATGCTTGCTGATACAGCTATTGTTCCATCAGTGCTAGGAGCAGTTATCCTCTTGGCTATTTTCTGGAGACGGGATAGTTAGAATAGAAAAAATACCTAGATAGAAACTATCTAGGTATTTTTGATAATGATCTTCAAATTGTTTACTCAATCACCAACATGCCGTCTTTGACTGCAAATGGGTCTTTTTCATTAATACGGTCGTAGAACATGATGCCGTTGATATGGTCGATTTCATGCTGAACGACAATGGCATTATAACCCTTGAGTTTGATACGATGCTTTTGACCGTCCTTGTCAAAGTAATCCACGGTGACTCGCGCATGCCGAACCACGTAGCCAGGTACTTCTCGATCGACTGACAGGCAGCCTTCACCATCAGCTAAAGCTGCATCCTGAACGGAATGGGCTACAATTTTAGGATTGTACATCAGCGTTTGCAGGCTATAAGCTTCCTTAGGCGGATTGCCCTCTTCGTCCTCAGGGTTGGGAACTAAAACAGCGATGAGCCGTTTGGAAATATCCAGCTGGGGAGCAGCTAGACCAACACCGCCGCGAAGCCCCATTTTTTCTGCCATGATTGGATCCTGGGAATGCTTGAGAAATTGCATCATCTTCTCGCCCAGAATGATTTCCTGGTCTGATAGAGGGAAGCTGACTTCCTCAGCGATAGCGCGCAGGGTCGGATTGCCCTCGCGGATAATGTCCTTCATATCAATTAAATGGGCTGGTTTGGTTAATCGTTCAATAACAGATGTTTTTTCACTCACAGACATGATTCTCTCCTTTTTCTACCCTTCATCATAACATAAAACCTGCAAGAAATAAAGGCGGGAGCGGTTTTGACTGGCTGGGGGTGCCTGCTTTTGAATGGAGCAACAGCGACCCATAATATTCCTGACAAAGAAATTGCGTCTTGGCCCAAAAAACTGTATGATAGAGGTAGTGTGAATTTTAAAGGAAAATAGAATGAAAAAATTGATGGAAAAGGTGAGTATCCTCTCGCTTTCTTTGATTCTGACTACGGCTTTTTCGATTTCCAGTGCCCAGTCGGCCATGTTTGCTTTTTATAAAGGGATTCCAGAAAGTTGGGTAGAACTTCTGGTTTCTTTGCCTTCGGCTGGGATTATGCTGATGTTGCTGTTTAATAGAGTCATTGAGAAATACCTGACAGAGCGTCAGATGATTGTGAGTGGGCTTCTGATTTTTTCACTTTGCGGGCTTCTTCCTCTACTTAGTCAGTCTTACTGGCTTATGTTTGCCTCTCGGATTGTATTTGGGATGGGAATCGGTCTGCTCAATGCCAAGGCTATCTCGATTGTTAGCGAGCGCTACAAGGGACAGGAACGCGTTCGGCTTTTAGGACTGAGGGGATCAGCAGAAGTAGTCGGGACAGCTTTCTTGACTTTTGGCGTCAGTCTACTTCTTCCTCTCGGCTGGCAGGCTGCCTTTCTCGTCTATACCTTTGGACTGGTGGTTTTAGCGCTTTATCTGCTTTTTGTCCCTTATGACAAGGTCTCTGAAAAGCAGCAAGAGCAGTCTGAATTGACTCCTAAGCTAAGCCAGCAGGATTGGCAACTGAGTTTGGTTTTTGCCTTTGTAGCGGGGGTTATTGTACTGACTTATATTGCCATCAATGTGCGGGTGCCGGGGATTGTAGAGAAGTCTGGCATGGGGACAGCCCAAACTGCAGGCGTGATTCTTTCCTTGATGCAGTTGATTGGGATTGCAGCGGGTATCAGCTTTGCTAGTTTGACCCGTCTTTTTAGAGATAAATTGCTGATGCTTTCTGGTCTGGTTTTTGGACTGACACAGATTGTTATTGGCTTCTCACCAAATCTCTTGTCACTCAGCATGGCTACTATTAGCGCCGGTTTTGTCTATAGTGTCGGTCTGACGACCATTTTTTACACCCTGTCCGAGCGCATTTCCTCCCACCTCCTCAATCAAGCCACTTCTATCGTGATTTTAGGCTGCAGTATCGGAGCAACGGCCACTACATTTGTCCTCAGCTTCATTGGGAGATTCTCTAACGCTCCATCCTTTATCTTCAGCGTTTTGGGTCTGACTATGATCCTGACCTCTCTCTTTGTTCTACGATTTAGCAAAGAAAAGAGCGGACTAGCTCCAAGAATCTAGGAGGTTATACCATGCGTCTGGATAAATTTTTAGCAGAAAATGGTCTGGGCTCACGCGCCCAGGTTAAGCAGCTCCTAAAGAAAGGGCTGGTTTTGGTCAATGGCAGAGCAGAGAAATCACCTAAGACCCAGATTGATGAGGCAGCAGATGACATTGTTGTTTCTGGCCAAAGGCTGATCTATGAAAAATTCGTCTACTACCTTCTCAACAAGCCGCAGGGAGTTATTTCGGCTACAGAAGATGACCATCATAAGACAGTTCTGGACTTGCTGGACGAGACTGCCCGTCAGAAAGAAGTTTTTCCTGTCGGCCGTTTGGATATTGATACCCACGGCCTGCTCCTTCTGACCAATAATGGCAAGTTAGCCCATGCCATGCTGTCACCCAAAAAGCACGTAGAGAAAATCTACCGAGCTCAAGTGGCAGGTCTAATGAACCAAGCAGATGTAGAGCGATTTGCTGCAGGAATAGAACTGAAAGACTTCACCTGTCAGCCAGCTCATCTCAAGATTTTAGAGCTGGACGAAGAAAAAGAGGCTTCTCTCGTAGAAATTACCCTAGCTGAAGGCAAGTTCCACCAGGTAAAGCGCATGGTGGCTGCCTGCGGAAAAGAAGTCACGGATCTTCAGCGCCTCACGATGGGACCCCTACAGTTGGATCCTGCACTGGCACTTGGAGAATGGCGGAGGCTGACTGCTGATGAATTAGAACGTTTAACAATTTTTAAAGCCGAGCTTTAAAACCCAGCACCTGATGAATAGGTGCTGGGTTTTAATTTACGACGTTTTTGGGATGTATTCAAAAATTACTATATATCTTAGGCACAATTCTTTTGATAATTTCCTGATGATAATTGGACTGAATTTTGATTGAAAACGCTAACTATTTTGTTTATACTAATAATATAGGAGGGCTAGAAGTGTTATCAAATGAGCTCATTGAAAAATTTCAGCTTTTATCCAAATATTCAGATTCTTCTCTTGAGGAAATGGAAAAACTTCTAAAAATTAATCGTAAATATCTTATTCTGCAAATTGAAAAAATTAACGATGTTTTAGAATCTTTTCATTTTCCAGTTATTGAGGTGAAAGGAGGACGAATTAGAACTCCGGCAGTATCCTTGAATAGCATTTTTGAAAAGATATCTCATCATACAGGTGACTATCTTTTTCATGAAGAGCGCTTAGAAATGATTGTGCTTTATATTCTGTTGGCTCAGCACTTTGTATCCAATCAGCATTTACAGAATCTATTGCAGATGAGCAGAAATTCAGTCCTGTCGGATATAAAAAGGCTTAAGCAATATTTACTTTCTTATCAGGTAGAGCTGTCTTATAATCGTAAACAGGGATATTTTTTAGCAGGAAAAACAAAAAAGCTCATTTATCTATTAGAGAAGACATTGAGTGAGCTTTTGTCAATAGCGAGTGGTCGCTGGGTACTTCGATATTTGCTTGAAGATTGCGGTCTAGAGCTTAATGATGGGGAAGTTGTAAACAGACTCGTTTTACTCGGAAAAAAGTATAACATTCATTTTTTGTCCGAAAAAACGAAAGAAGTAAGCTGTCTTATCGCTATTTTAAAGGCGGGGAGTTTAAAAATATGTCCTAACGATGATATTGCCTTAGGAGATATATATACAAATTCTTTGTTTGATCTATGTGAAGAACTATTACAAACTTACCCAGAGTTGGCAGACAAAAAGAATTTTATCTTTTCTCGCCTATTAGGTTGTACAGAAGGAAATCTTCAAGTTTTTTCTGACCAAAGGGTATTTGAGTTGATGGAAGATATAATAGAACAGGTCAAAGCTCATACAGGAGCAGATTTTTCTCAATCTCCTCAATTTCGTCAAAATTTATACTCGCATCTTTATCCAGCGTATTATCGCCTGTTATTTGATATTCCTTTAATAAATCCATTGAAAGAACAGATTAAAGCAGATTTTGGCTCACTCTATTATTTGGTAAAACGAAGTCTTATTCCTTTAGAAGAATACGTAGGTAAACTATTAAGTGATGATGAGGTAGCTTACTTCACGATTCATTTTGGTGGATACATAGAGGGAGAGTATAAGAAAGATAGTATACAAACTTTAAGGGCTTTGAGCATCTGTCCAAATGGAGTGAGTTCTTCCCTGATCCTTCAGGCGGAATTAAAGCATCTTTTTCCAAATATGATGTTTAAGCCTGTTCACCAGCTTGATGAAGCTAAAAAGATAGACATTGAAGAATATGACCTTGCTTTTTCAACAGTTCCGTTTGAATCAGAAAGACCAGTCTATTTACTGCAGCCTGTTATGAAGGCTGTTGAAAAGACCATGTTAAAACGCAGAGTCATCAGTCAATTTTCTTGGATTGAAACTCAAGGAATTTCCTTAGACGGGTTGATAGAAATTATAGAGCGACATACAACGATTCATCACTATCCTGAGCTAATGAGAGAACTATCGAATTACTTGATAGGCTGGCAACAAGGTCAGACGAGAGGAGGATATGGTTTGACAGAATTATTAAAAAAAGAATTTATTCAACAGACTAATCAGGTCAAGGATTGGAAAGAAGCTATTTCTTTGGCAGCCGCACCTTTGCTGAGGGGAAATTATATTGAGCAGTCTTATATTGAAGGAATGATTGCTTCTGTGGAGAAGTTAGGAGCCTATATTGTACTAGCACCGAAAGTCGCTGTTCCTCACGCTGCTCCTGATTTGGGGGTAAACAAGGTAGGAATGAGTTTGCTGCAGGTGGCAGAGCCAGTTGATTTTGATGTAAAAGGAGATGAGGAAAAACAAGTTCAGTTGATTTTTGTACTTGCCGCCATTGATTCAACTGCGCATTTGAAAGCTTTACAAGAGCTTGCTATGATTTTAGATGACGATGAGTCCATAGAACAGTTAATTGCAGCAGAAAATTCAGATGAAATAATGGAAATCATTACCGAAACAATAAAGAATGGAGAAAAAGATGATTAAAATTGTCACAGTTTGTGGAAATGGTATTGGTAGCAGCTTACTTCTTCGAATGAAAGTAGAAGCCATTGCCAAAGATTTAGGAATAGAAGTAGAAGCAGAATCTTGTGATTCTAATGCAGCGGTCGGAAAGGGAGCGGACCTATATGTGACAGTGAAAGAATTTCAAGATATCTTTCCTGAAGGAACAAAGGTTTGTATCGTTAAGAGCTATACTAATCGCAAAAAAATCGAAGCAGATCTTGTTCCTGTATTAGAAGAAATGAGAAATCAATAAGAAGAAAGAATGGAGGTTCAGCCATGAATGGTATACTCACGCTGTTTCAAAATATCTTAAGTGAACCAGCCTTTTTAATGGGACTGATAGCTTTTGTTGGTTTAGTAGCTCTTCGAACTCCAAGTCATAAAGTTTTGACTGGAACACTAGGGCCGATTCTAGGGTATTTAATGTTAGCCGCTGGAGCAGGAGTTATTCAAAATAATTTATCTCCTTTAGCTAGTTTGATTGAAAAAGGGTTTGGTATTACAGGTGTTGTTCCCAATAATGAAGCTGTAACATCAGTTGCTCAGAAAATACTGGGTGTTGAGACGATGACAATTCTCATTGTTGGCTTATTGCTAAATTTATTATTTGCTCGTTTTACTCGCTTTAAATACATCTTTTTAACAGGGCATCATAGTTTCTTTATGGCTTGTTTATTGTCAGCCGTTTTAGGAGCAATTGGCTTTAAAGGAGCTGCCATGATTGCAGTAGGAGGATTTATATTAGGTGCTTGGTCAGCTATTTCTCCAGCTATTGGACAGAAATATACTCTTCAGGTAACGGACGGAGACGAGATTGCAATGGGACATTTTGGCAGTCTGGGTTACTATCTCTCAGCCTGGATTGGATCTAAGGTAGGAAAAGGCAGCACCAGTACAGAGGAGTTGAAAATTTCAGAAAAATGGAGTTTTCTTCGCAATACTACAATATCAACAGGTATTGTCATGGTTGTCTTTTATCTAATAGCAACAATTGCTTGTCTGATTCGTAGTCCTAAAACAGTTGAAGAGTTAGCAGCTGGTAAGAATCCTTTTATATTTGCTATCGTCAGTGGTCTAACTTTTGCGGTTGGTGTCGCTATTGTATATGCAGGTGTGCGGATGATACTTGCTGATTTGATTCCTGCTTTTCAAGGTATCGCCACTAAGCTTATTCCGAATGCTGTACCAGCTGTGGACTGTGCTGTATTCTTCCCTTATGCGCCTACAGCAGTTATTATTGGTTTTGCCTTTAGCTTTTTAGGTGGACTGATTGGTATGTTCATTCTGGGAGCAATAGGTGGTGTGCTGATTATTCCCGGTATGGTTCCTCACTTTTTCTGTGGTGCAACAGCGGGAATCTACGGCAATGCAACTGGAGGACGCAAGGGAGCTGTTTTAGGTTCTTTTGTAAACGGCTTATTCTTAGCCTTTTTACCTGCAGCAGTTTTGCCAGTATTAGGTGAACTAGGTTTTGCAAATACGACCTTTGGTGATTTTGACTTTGGTGTATTTGGTATTTTGTTAGGTCGCATAGGAGATTCTGTTGGTCAAGTTGGTATTTATGTGATAGTAGCAGTTCTAGCAGTTATATTGCTTTTACCAAATTTCCTCAGCAAATCAGATACAGCACTGAATAATGTTTGCGACGAAGAAGAATAAGAGGGCGAATGATGGCACGAAAATTATCTATTAAAGTTTATTCAGATGGCGCAGTTTTGGAAACTATGCTAAAGGATCTAAATTCTGGTTTGGTATCGGGATTTACCACTAATCCTAGCTTAATGAAGAAAGCAGGTATCACCAGCTATATAGGATTTGCTAAAGAAGTATTAAAGGATATTAAGGAATTTCCCGTTTCTTTTGAGGTGTTTGCTGATGACATTGAAACAATGGAAAAAGAAGCAGAAAAAATAGCCTCACTGGGAGAGAATGTTTATGTAAAAATACCTGTGACAAATTCTAAAGGGGAATCAACTGTTGATTTAATGAAACGTCTAGCTGCAAAAGGTGTTAAAATCAATGCTACGGCTATTTTCACTCTTGAACAAGTCCGCGAGGTAGTTGGAGCATTGAAGGCAGGGACTCCAGGGATAGTGTCAGTTTTTGCTGGACGTATCGCAGATACGGGTGTAGATCCTGTGCCGATTATGAAAGAAGCACTGTCTATTTGTCGTCAAAAAGACGGAGTAGAGTTGTTGTGGGCTAGTCCGCGCGAAACCTATAATATTTATCAAGCGGATGAGTTAGGGGTTGATATTATTACCTGTACCTCAGATTTGATTCAAAAATTATCGTTAAATGGTAAAGATTTGACAGAATATTCCCTAGAAACAGTTCAGATGTTTTTGAAAGATAGTACTAGTCTTGGTTTTAAAATCTTAGATGACTGATTAAATATTTTAAAATCCTAATCTTAAACCCCAGTTCTTAATGAAGTAGTGCTGGGGTTTTAATTTGTTTCCTTGACCGAGGCAGAAATACTTTCTTTAGAAATCTTTGGGGTTGAATTGTAAATAACTTAGTACTTCACAGTTATTTTTTTGCATCTCATATGGTTGTAATCTACCAGATGCTAGCCCAAGTCATAAATTTTTTCACTAGTGAATGTTTTTCTAGTTAGTATATATGGTATAATAAATTTCAAGATAGTAAATAGTTAGTTTGCTAGCAATGAGAATTCACTGTTAGAATCATTATAGAGGAGGATGTTATGAATCAGAATGAGTGGGTTGCGCAGTTTGAAGCTACTTATCATCGAAAACCAACAGCTCAAGAGTTTCAAGCGGCAAAGACAAGTGGGCAGTTTGTAACTCAAGAAATTCCTAAAGCAACAACGATGCTTCAAGCTAAGAACAAGCGCCGTAACCTTATAGTGGGGATTTCAATCGCTGTTACAGTCTTAGGAATTTTGGTGTTTGTCCTATTTGGCATGGGACCGAAAATTTCAGATCTTGATGGCGTCTGGATTAATCCAGCTGACTCTATTTCTTTTGTTTATGAACTGAATGATAAGAAAAAACTACTTAATGGTAAAAAAGATATTGAAAAATTAGCTGAGGGAGACAAAGCTAAGGCTGATTTTGAAAAATTTATTAAGGCAGAAAACGATCCAAAAATTAAGACCTTAGCTGATTTTGATAAGCATTTCAAACTCAATACCAAGGCTATCTTTTCTGCTTATATTGACGAAAACAAGATTTACCACCTTCTGCAAAATGATGGAAGTATGATTATTTATGATAGTCGTTCAGGTATCAATAGTTCAAATGACTCACAGTATATCAAGCGTCTTCGATTTTATAAAGTTCAGTATCCTAAGGCATTTGTTGGTGAGTGGAAAATTCGTTATAAAAATAGTGAAGATCCAAAGAACGTAAGTATCTCTGATGTTGGAATTGTAAATATAAAATCCGATAGTGATGAAGAATATAATTCTAGTGATTCGAGTAGATTGGGGCTCTATCCCTTTGTAGAATATACGAAATTGATTGCTGATAATCCTGAAGAGAAACTGAGTGAAAAAGAAGTCGGGGAAAAGATTGCCATGATTAAAGAATCAGTCGGAGAGGAAGGCTATCAAGTCAAAAGTAATAAGGATATCTACATTGAAATCAATTCTAATAATTATTTCGTAGTAGTTCAAAATGGTAAGGAAATACTTATTCTTGATACTGGCGGTACAATCAGAGCAAGTTTAGAAAGATAGATGAACTAAAGTTTTTTAACCAGTCCTAGGAGGCTGGTTTTTTATGACTATCCTGAGCAGATTATCTTTTTATTTGCTTGCTGGGGAATAACTGCTTATGCTTGGCTATCTCGAAAAAATTACAATTTAGATGGGAAGAAGATGGAGTAGAATCATTTGACAAAGGTAGACCTTCTTGGTAGAATAAGTATGTCGTAAAGACAAATAACTTCTTCTTGGTTGCAGGCCATGCCAAACCTGTCACTCGGATGAAGCGTAAAGAAAAGGAGTATATCATGGCAATCTCAAAAGAGAAAAAAAATGAAATCATTGCACAATACGCACGTCACGAAGGTGACACTGGTTCAGTAGAGGTACAAGTTGCTGTCCTTACTTGGGAAATCAACCACCTCAACGACCACATCAAACAACATAAAAAAGACCACGCTACTTACCGTGGCTTGATGAAGAAAATCGGTCGCCGTCGTAACCTCTTGGCTTACCTTCGTAAGAACGACGTTAACCGTTACCGTGAGTTGATCAACTCTCTTGGACTTCGTCGCTAATCTTGCGTCTAAAACGTTTCTATACTTCGTTGACTTCGCCTCGTCGCCTAGTTTATAAACGTTTTATCCAGTAAGAATCATGATGCTAAGGGCGTCAAAAATCCGTATGAAAATAGGAAAACGACACCGTGTTCGATGAACACAAGGAGTTTCATCTTTTTCATTAGGAATTTTAGCCCGAGCTCAAATTAGTTCTCTGATTTCAGAGGGCTTTTTTGTTTTATTATCTCGCTTAAGCCATGTTCAATTGAATACACAAAGTTGAAACTACTCCACTAAAGAGTAGTTTTTCTTTTTCACTAGGATTTTAGCCTGAGCTCAAGTTAGCTCTCTGGTTTTGGAGGCATTTTTATTCATCGCTCCTCTTATTATATTTCAAGATATTCAAATATCGTTTCCTAGTCTAATTCTTCTAATTTTTCCAAATAAAAAGTCCTCCTATTTCTTTAGAAGAACTTTTTCTATCAGAGGCTTTACTCTTTCAAGAATTTTTGGATGGCAGGAGTGGCAGTGATAGCAAATCTTTCGTCAATACGATGCTCCCCGCCTTCTACAGTGACCAGCTCTGCATTTGGAATAGTCTGACTCGCTTGAACAGCATACTGGTAGGGAACGACTGCATCATCAGTGCCGTGGATAATGAGGG
Source organism: Streptococcus sanguinis (assembly GCF_050225395.1). GTDB lineage: Bacteria > Bacillota > Bacilli > Lactobacillales > Streptococcaceae > Streptococcus. The sequence goes on from NZ_CP071431.1 coordinate 326,618, forward strand.
TCGGAGCTGTGATTTTGGTCTGTTCTGCTTGGATATCAATGTCTAAGGCATCGATTAGATAAATCTTGCCCAGAGTAGTATTGTGGTGTGTCAGGCTATCAGGAAGTTGGTCGAAGTCAGGGCTCCCTAGCTCATGATAAGTCGCTTTGGCATCGTCGAAAAGAACGAAAGCTGGAAAGATAAGCAGGAGTTTGTGTACGCGGTCTGGATAAGCAGCAGCATAGAGACTGGCAACGACACCGCCTTGGCTGGCACCGAATAAGCTCATCTTGGTCTTATTTACAAAGGCCTCGGAACTCAGCTTTTCCATGACTTGGGTCAAGTCTGCGAGTTCGGTCTTGACTGACATATTCAGCATATCTTGTCCACCGCTTTTCGATTGGCGACTGCCACCGTAGAAATCAAAGCTGTAAACCAGATAACCTTGCTTTGCCAACAGCTGGCTATACATTTCATATTGCTCAAGGGTGTTATTCAATCCATGTGCGATAACAATAGTCGGCAATTTTTTACTCTTGTAGTCACGAGGAGCAGTAATCTTTCCGTAGAGCTGCTTGTCGTCGTATGAAACACTGTATTCTTCAGACACGATGTCTTCTGTCGGAGTCGGTTGATTGTCGATTTTCTCGCTAGATGCTGTCTGTGTAGTTCCTAGCTTAGGAGGAGTAGAGTTCAGTTTGGTCTGGGAATGCCAGAAGAGCAGAGCCAGTCCAGCCAAGCTCAAGGTTGCTAAGAAAGCCCAAATATACTTCATAGTTCTCTCCTTTCAGTATTTGTAGTATTATAGCGGAAATGAATGTATTTTACAAGAAGAGAGCTTTCTTGTTTTTTGATTTTTCTACCTTTCATACAAGAAAATCCAATTCACTTATCTAAGCGAGATTCTGATAATCTTGAATTTTTTAGAAAATCTTGCTAGACTGTAGCTACTAAGATAAAAACACAGTTCTGGTTGGTAGTCCAGACGCAAAAAATCCATTTTTTGTCAGTAACCTTCCTCCTTGGTTGTCCATTCTTAGGGATTTTTTAAAGGAGGTGCTGTCATGGATAAGATTTCAATGACGCTGACAGTTTATTTTGAAGAGGGATTTTGGCACGGTCTTTTCGAGCAGGAACATGCTCAATCTTATAGAGTTTGCCGAGTCACCTTTGGTGCAGAGCCTAGCACGCAGGAATTGTTGGATTTTCTAAACCGTTATTATCATCGGCTGCAGTTTAGTCCTAGCATCAGAGTGAAGGAGAAGACTAAGTCGGTCAGTCCTAAACGCCTGCAGAGACAGGCTAAAAAGGAGCAGATGGCTTCACGTTCTTCAAAGTCTCAGGAAGCGCTGAGTCTGCAATTAGAAGAGCAAAAGAAAATTGCTCGAGTCAAGCGCAAGCAGCAGAAAGAACTGGATAAGCAAAGGAAATTCGAACTCAAACAGCAAAAACGATTGGAAAAGCACAAGGGGCATTGAGCCTAGTTTTTCTTATTTATATGGGAAAGTCTTCCGATGGGAGGCTTTTTTGTTTGTCAGGAAATTGGTGAGTTGCTTGAAAAGTGAAGTGATTTCTCCAAGTCGTTTTATTTGACAGATGTAACAAAAGAGATTACAATATAATCATAAAATAAAAATTACAAGAGTAGTTTTGAAAAGGAGAAGTTATGATTGAAATCACATATTTGGATGCTGTCAAGCAGGAGCGCAAGATGACCTTTGAGTCTTATCAAGAGTTTGAGCAGTCCCAGCAGGCCTGCTTGATTGGAGTGGCAGATTATTACCCAGTTAAAAAATTGACTTATAAAGGTCATGATTTGAACTACCAGGGCACTTATGGAGATGTCTTCTTTTTCCTGATGAAGCAGGATTTGACAAAGTTTGACTAAGAATAAAGGAGAAAAATAATGGTAAAAGCAATCACAGATGCGACATTTGAGCAAGAAACAAAAGATGGATTAGTTTTAGTTGATTTTTGGGCGACATGGTGCGGACCTTGTCGAATGCAAGGGCCAATCCTTGACAAGCTCTCAGAGGAACTTTCCGAAGATGAGCTCAAGATTGTCAAGATGGATGTGGACGAAAATCCAGCTACAGCACGAGACTTTGGCATCATGTCAATCCCGACCTTACTCTTTAAAAAAGACGGTCAAGTCGTCAAGAAGGTAGCGGGTGTTCATACTGCCCAGCAGATTAAAGCCATTGTGGCGGAGTTGGGATAAAGTAAGATTACGGGTATATAGGCCTGTTTTAAAATGAGACTGTTCTTGTTTGGAGCGGTCTTTTTTATTTCGATTATAACAATAATGAGTCAATTTAAAATTTTTGTTTGAAAATGCATATTTTAAGGTATAATAAGTAGAGGTAAATTTTTTTCCAATGGGTCGCGCTAGAGATCTAGGTTATTTAAAACACGATGGGAATGTGGTGATGATTATTATTGAGTTTTTAAAATATATTTTATTTATCTTTATGATTTTTACACCATTTGTTGCTCCAGCGGTTTTCTGTTTTTTTGTAGGCTGGATGATTCCTAGAGAGCAGATAACGCAAAAAAGAATCATACTAGTATTAGCTTTCTTGATCCCTGTTTTGCTTTTAATTTCGTATTTTGCCCCTCAGATATTAGGCCTAGTGTTTTGGAGTCTAATCTGGTTTTTCATCGGGCTGTTGCGAATGAAGAATTATACTAAATCACAGTACTGGACAAGATGGCTTATATTTATCGCTTGTTTTAGTGCCTATATTTTACTTTATCTCCGCTTTTTTGGGTCGCTTTATTTTTATTAAACTATTTAAAAATCAGCTTGAAGCAAATCTTCAAGCTGATTTTGTTTATTCCTTACTCCCCCAACTCTTCGCTGTAGGCAATAATCTGATCAACTGTGTCTGACAAGAACTGAATGGTGTCGCGAAGTGGTTTGTCTGTCGAAATATCTGCTCCGATAATCATAGCTGACTCAAGCGGAGTCTTGCTGCCGCCAGATTTGAGCAGCTCAAGCCAGTCACGGGCACCATTTTCGTCATTTTTCAGATGTAGGTAGCCAGCGGTAGAGATGACCAAGCCTGCGGAGTAAGTATAGCTGTAGAGTCCCATGTAGTAGTGGGCTTGGCGCATCCAAGTTAAGGCAGCATCGTCGTCGATTTCAACGGCATCTCCCCAGAAGTCCGTCAAGACTTCTTTCATGATAGCGTTGAGTTTGCTTGCGCCGAAGGTTCCGCCTTCTTCAATCAAAGTATAGACCTTGCGTTGGAAAGCAGCTTCCAGCAAGTGAGTAATGAAGTTATGGAAGTAAGTATCCGTCAGACGGTGAGCCAGGGCAAAGCGTTTCTGGCGAGGGTTATCAAACTGGCGTTCCAGATAATCACTGAGCAGGAGCTCATTAAAGGTAGATGGCGCTTCCACATAGTAGGTGGACATGTGGGCGTTGAAATAGCTTTGGTGATTGTCAGAGAAGATAAACTGACCGGAGTGGCCAATCTCGTGAATCAGAGTATAGACATCACTCATACGGCCAGTCCAGCTCATGAGGACATAAGGGTGAACCCGATAAGGATCCGCAGCATAGCCTCCAGAGTCCTTTCCGGCATTGGCCGCAAAGTCAACCCAGCGTTCTTCCTTGTAGCGGGCAACTTCTTGACAATACTCTTGTCCGAGCGGCTCGACTGACTTCATGACGAGGTCATAGGCGTCATCAATGCTGACTTCGGGATTGAGCTCGCTGTCCAAGTCCAGCTTCCAGTCGGCAAAAGTCATTTTTTCAAGTCCGTTTACCTTAGCGACATGCTTGAGGTATTTCTGAGCTACTGGGGCAAATTCGCTCATAATCAAGTCAATCTGCCGGTCAAACATAGAGCGATCAACTTCCTGCTCTGCCAGCAAGTAGTCAAAGACAGACTCATAGCCCTTCATGTCAGCCAGTAATTTTTCAGACTTGACCTGAGCCAGATAGGCAGCTGCAGCGGCATTTTGGTGCTGACGAAGGCCTTCAGAGAAAGAGCGGAAAGCTTTTTCGCGGATTTCTGCATTTTCATGGTTTTGGTAGAAATTCTCATAGGTGACAAAGCTGTTTTTGTATACTTTGCCGTCCACTTCAAAGTCAGCCATAGCAAAGTCGCCAGCCCGCATCTTAGTGTAAATATCCTGTGGACTGTAGAAGACTTCGCCCAGATTAGTCAGAGCTTTTTCGACATCTGCTCCCAGATAGTGGGATTTTTTGATTTTAGCCTGGCGAATGGCTGAGGTCAAATGGGGTTCTTGGCCTAGTTTCTCCAAGACAGCCTCGTCTGCACCGACCAGGGCGTCGTCAAAGAAGCTGAGTGCGACATTGGCCTCGGTCTCAAACTCCATAGCTGCTTGGGCAATCTGCGCAAAGCTCTCGTCGCCAAAGTCAGTGGTCTGTGGCATAAAACCGTAGTTGCCAATGTGGCTAATTTGGATATAAATCTGCTCTAGCTCAGCAAATGCCCGCTCAAAATCTTCGAAAGTGCTGAGCTTGCCTTGGTAATCACGGACGAATTTCTGGATGTCCTCTCTGGCCTTCTCAATAGCTCGCAGGAAGTCCTCCTGGTCTTGGTAAAGGGCCGTTAGGTCCCAGAGTTCATTTTCCGGAAATTCAGAACGATGTTTTTGTTCCATAGTCTACTCCTTTTGTCGTATATAGAAATAGTATAGCAAAAAATCCCCCAAAATGTCTTTGGGGGAGAAGGATAAGTCAGTAATTTTTAGCTGTTTATCAGATCGAGGATAAAAGTCAATGTTTCTTTGCTGCAATCCTTTTAAAAAGCAGTAGATAAGACAAGAATACGAAGATAACCAGGCTTAATAGCAGGGTGAAGACGTTTTGAGTTCCTTTTGTCATATTGGGAGCTTGATTAGCGATGACGGCCGTTACTGCGGTACCTATTGCGCCCGCAAAGGTCTGGGCCAGCTGAAAGAGCGCAGTCGTATCTGCAGTCTTTCCTTTATCAACTTGAGTCGTCGCTAGGGCTAGTGTGTTATTAAAGGCCATATTTCGTCCCAAGGTAAAGCAAATATAAATCGCAATAACAGCTGTTAAGGTGAGTTCTTTTGTAAAGATAAGGAGTAAGAGTACAGCAAGGAAAAGAAGAGAATTTCCTGTAAAAAGGGTTGGTTTAGGACCATTTCTATCATAGAGTTTACCAAAGACAGGAGAGAGGAAGGCTCCGAGCATGGTTCCTGGAAGAAGTGCGAAGCCTGCCTGAGCAGTTGAAATGTTTTTTTCTATGACTAGGAAGTTGGGAATCAGAAAATTAGCCGATAGGTTGATAAACTGAAAAATGAAGAAAGGTAAAATAGCCAATAAGACCGTTGGTTGCTTTAAAATCCGAATATCTAGGAATGGATGATCGATTTTCAAGCTCCGATAGATAAAGCAAGCTAGTGGCAGTAGACAGAGAACAAGATAGAGCCAATCAATATGTCCTTCTTCTAAGCTGGAGATAGCTACAATGGCAAAGACGAGTGAGCTTGCTAAGAGGAGAAATGAGAGGAGATCAAAGGCGCGTTTCCTAGACTTTTCGGAATTTCTTAAAAAGAAAAAGCCAAGAATAAAGGAAATGATTGGGACAGGAAGAATAAAGGTATAAATCATATGCCAGTCAAAACGACTAATCATAAAACCACCGTAAGTCGGCCCAATTGCTGGTGCTAGGCTGACCACCATCCCAGATAAGCCCATGTAGGTTCCGATTTTTTGCTTAGGAACACGCTCAACAATTAAGTTAAAGAGCAAAGGAATGGCTAATCCAGTAGCTCCTCCTTGCAGGATTCTCCCTATCATCAAGATGGGAAAGCTTGAAGACAACATGGCAATCAGTGTGCCCAAGCAAAAGTTGGCCAAAGCAGTAAAGAGGATGGTTCTCTCTTTCCAATTGTGGGCTAAGGTCGCTCCTAAAGTAATTGTAATGGCTACCGCTAGCAAATACCCTGTTGTAATCCATTGCAGCGTTCCCAATCCTAAGCCAAAGACCTTACTTAGATGCGGAAAGGTTACATTCATACTGGTTTCAGATAAGATGCCTGCAAAGCTGACTAAGGCTGTCGCAAGGAGTGAGAAAAAATCTTTCTTTTCAACTGTTTGATGATCTGGCACGATTGTCTCCTTTACATGTTTGAAATGAGTCACTGTATTTATTATAAAGCAAGAAATCCTCTTTGAAAAGTGAATAGTGGCTATACCGCCATCTTATTTGACGAATCGAAAGGGAAAAAACGAACTCCGATAGTCAACTATAATCAGCTATAGAAAAGAAAAATAGATTTTCAGTACTTTTTAAGAAAAAAGCCATTTCCAGCCTTTTTCTTTTGTCTGAAATTGTGGTAAAATAAGGTCTATACGTGCTTGATACAAAGATGAGGATATAATAAGCTACTAAGACCATGAAATTAAAGTCACAGTGCTAACTGAACACGTCCTATAGGTTGCTTAAGGGCTTAATATCTTGATGAACTGAATACGACCTAAAAGCTGTGTAAAAAAGATAAACTGTCTTGTCTTCATCGAAGACTTCATCAGTTTCCAATTTTTACTTTGCTTTTGACGGGCTTAATATCTTGATCTTTGTAGCCAAGGCGTATGAAAAAATTTGAGCATGTGCTCGGCAAGGAGTCTTTATGACAAAACAAGTTTTTAAAACCGTTTTTGCAGGCCGTGAGCTGGTAGTTGAAACTGGTCAGGTTGCAAAACAGGCAAATGGCAGCGCCGTTGTTCGATATGGAGAAAGTACCGTTTTAACTGCGGCAACCATGTCCAAAAAGATGGCTACTGGTGACTTTTTCCCATTGCAGGTCAACTATGAGGAAAAAATGTATGCAGCTGGGAAATATCCTGGTGGCTTTAACAAGCGCGAAGGTCGTCCATCAACGGATGCGACTTTGACCGCTCGCTTGATTGACCGTCCGATTCGCCCTATGTTTGCAGAAGGTTTCCGCAATGAAGTTCAGGTTATCAATACTGTTCTTTCTTATGATGAAGATGCTTCGCCTCAAATGGCTGCTATGTTCGGTAGCTCTCTGGCTCTTTCTATCTCAGATATTCCTTTTAACGGCCCTATCGCAGGAGTTCAAGTCGGCTATGTAGATGGTGAATTTATCATCAACCCTAGCAAGGAACAAAAAGAAGTTTCGCTTTTGGAACTGACAGTGGCTGGTACCAAAGAGGCTATCAACATGGTAGAATCTGGAGCCAAGGAGCTGTCTGAAGATGTCATGCTGGAAGCTCTTCTCAAAGGGCACGAAGCGGTAAAAGAATTGATTGCCTTCCAAGAAGAAATCGTAGCGACAGTCGGCAAGGAAAAAGCAGAAGTAGAATTGCTGCATGTTGATGAAGAGCTGCAGGCAGAGATTATCGCAGTTTATAACAGCGATTTGCAAAAGGCTGTTCAGGTAGAAGAAAAGCTGGCGCGTGAAGCCGCAACTCAGGCTGTCAAAGACCAAGTCACAGCGGTTTATGAAGAGAAATACGCAGACCACGAAGAATTCGACCGTATCATGCGTGATGTGGCTGAAATCTTGGAGCAAATGGAGCACGCGGAAGTGCGCCGTTTGATTACCGAAGATAAGATCCGTCCTGACGGCCGTAAGGTTGATGAAATCCGTCCGCTGGATGCGGAAGTGGATTACCTGCCGCGCGTGCATGGCTCTGGTCTCTTTACTCGCGGGCAAACCCAAGCCTTGTCTGTTCTGACTTTGGCACCAATGGGCGAAACGCAAATTGTTGACGGCTTGGATCCAGAATACAAGAAACGCTTCATGCACCACTATAATTTCCCGCAATACTCTGTCGGTGAGACAGGCCGTTATGGGGCTCCTGGCCGTCGTGAAATTGGACACGGTGCTCTTGGGGAACGTGCCTTGGAGCAAGTCTTGCCTAGTCTGGAAGAGTTTCCGTACGCAATTCGTCTGGTAGCAGAAGTCTTGGAATCAAACGGTTCTTCCTCACAAGCATCTATCTGTGCGGGTACTCTGGCCTTGATGGCCGGCGGTGTGCCGATCAAGGCACCGGTTGCCGGAATTGCTATGGGCTTGATTTCAGATGGCAGCAACTACACAGTTCTGACCGATATTCAAGGTTTGGAAGACCATTTTGGTGATATGGACTTTAAGGTAGCTGGTACTCGCGAAGGGATTACCGCCCTGCAAATGGATATCAAGATTGAAGGAATTACAGCAGAGATCTTGACAGAAGCTCTGGCTCAGGCTAAGAAAGCCCGCTTTGAAATCCTAGATTTGATTGAAGCGACGATTCCTGCTCCACGTCCAGAGTTGGCTCCAACTGCTCCGAAAATCGACACCATCAAGATTGATGTGGACAAGATTAAGATTGTCATCGGTAAAGGTGGAGAAACCATTGATAAGATCATCGCTGAGACCGGTGTTAAGATTGACATTGATGAAGAAGGAAATGTGTCCATCTACTCTAGCGACCAAGACGCCATCAATCGTGCTAAGGAAATCATTGCTGGATTGGTCCGCGAAGCAAAAGTGGACGAAGTTTACCATGCCAAGGTTGTTCGGATTGAGAAATTCGGTGCCTTTGTCAATCTCTTTGACAAGACGGATGCCCTGGTTCACATCTCAGAGCTGGCTTGGACTCGGACCAACAATGTCGAAGATGTCGTACAAATCGGTGATGAAGTGGATGTCAAGGTGATCAAGATTGATGCCAAAGGTCGGGTAGATGCTTCCATGAAAGTATTGCTGCCGCGTCCACCAAAGTCTGATAAGCCAAAACATCATCATGACAAGGGACATCATCCACACAAGGAGCACAAGGGTCATAAGGACCATCAAGAAAGCCCTAAAACAGAAGAATAAGAGGTCGCTTATCCCTGTAGACCTCATCAAAAATCGGCAGAGGCGAGCCTTGTTCTCGTCTCTCCTTGTTTAGAGAAGGAAGGAGGCTAGCATGGGTTGGTGGAAGGAATCCATTGATATTGTAAAGGAAAATGATCCGGCGGCACGAACGTCGCTGGAAGTCTTGCTAACCTATCCAGGCATCAAAGCTTTGGCGGCCCACCGCCTCTCGCATTTTTTGTGGCGGCATGGCTTCAAGCTGTTGGCGCGTATGCACAGTCAATTCTGGCGTTTCTGGACCCAGATTGAGATTCATCCCGGCGCTCAGATTGAGTCGGGTGTCTTCATCGACCATGGCAGTGGCCTGGTGATTGGTGAAACAGCCATTGTGGAGAAGGGGGCCATGCTTTACCACGGCGTGACCCTAGGCGGTACGGGCAAGGATGCAGGCAAACGCCATCCGACCGTGCGTCGAGGTGCCTTGGTCTCTGCCCATGCCCAAGTCATTGGACCAATTGAGATTGGCGAGAAAGCCAAGGTCGGAGCCGGTGCAGTTGTAGTGGCGGATGTGCCAAGTGATGTGACGGTGGTCGGAGTTCCGGCGAAGATTGTCCGTGTTCACGGTGAGAAAGACGAGCCAACCATTCACGAGGTAGAGGAGAAACGGGAATACTATCTAGACAAGTTAGAGCATGCCCGTGAAGCCAGCCACCATTCATCAAGTCTGTAGAAAAGATTGGCAAAGCTATCGAAGTGAAATATGACAGGAGGAACCGACATGTCAGATTTATCAGATGCTATTTTGAACCAGGTAGTCCTTGAGCTGAAAGAAGGCTTAGAAGGTCCCGCCAAGGAGCGTTTTACAAAACTGCCACCTAGCCACCAGCGCGAATGGGCTCGCTATATCAGTGAAGCCAAAAAAGATGAGACCAAGCTGCGCCGCATAGAAAAGATGAAGGTGAATTTGCTGGAGCCTTAAAGAAAGAGAAGTTATGCTATTAGAGGAATTTGAAGATGTAGCTGGAGTTATTGAGCCAACAGATAGGCAGATTATTGATAAGGGTGAAGTGTGTGAAACCATCATCCTATCCTTTAACGGGGAAATTCTGAAACGTTTGATTGAGTCAGAAGAAGTCTATACAGGAGGCTATTTGAAAAGCATAAACGGACAGCATCCATGGTATATTTATGACCAAGGAACTAGCAAGCTAGCAGTTATGTTGGCTCCAATTGGGGCTCCCATGATAGTCGGCCAGCTGGAGGAGTTAGCGGCCAGAGGCTTCACGAATTTCATCATTTTAGGTTCCTGTGGCGTTTTGGATCACTCAATTGAGGCGGATAAAATCATCCTGCCTGCGGCTGCATTGCGAGATGAAGGAACTAGCTATCACTATGCCCCACCGGGTGACGAAGTAGCCTATGACGAGTCTCTGCTGATCGAGCTGGAAGCCATCTTTGACAAGCACAATATCGAGCATATCCGCACCAAGTCTTGGACGACTGATGCCTTTTATCGAGAAACGCCTGATAAGGTCAAGCGTCGCTTGGCTGCTGGAGCCAAAGTGGTGGACATGGAAGCTTCGGCTATCATGGCTTGGAGTCAATTTCGCAAGAGTAAAGTCTATCAATTCTTCTACACAGCTGACTATGTGGATCACCATAACCGAACCTGGGATGCCCGCCATGAAGAGCGGACAGCTGATGCCATGACTTTTTTCACTATCGCTTTGACAATAGCAAAGGAACTAGAAAGGTAACTACAAGAATGGCAGTATATTTTTACGGCTGTATCACCATGGATGGCTACTTGGCAGACAGCCAGCACAGGATAGACTGGCTGCATCAGCTTGGTTCTGTAGAGGATACAGGCTATGATGACTTTTACAGGCAAATGGATATCACCATCATGGGCAAGCGGACCTTTGAGGAAATCCAAGATTTGCAAGATGTAGAAAGTTTTTATCAAGCTACGGAAAACTATGTCTTTACGCATGATAGGCACCTGCCTGTCAGCAATTACCAGCCAGTAGCTGGGGATGTGGTGGACTTTGTTCACCAGATTGACAAAGGCAAAAATGTCTTTGTGATTGGTGGTAATTCCTTGGTAGGACCGCTCTTGGATGCGGATCTTTTCGACCACCTCATTATTCAGATAGCACCCCTTATCCTAGGAAAGGGGGTTCCCCTCTTTACCCAAGAGGAAGGGCAGCGCTTTTACCAACTGGATAGCCTCAGACAATTTGGCCCTTTTGCAGAGCTGGTTTTCAGCCGAAAAAGTCAGAAATAGAGAAGGGAGTGGACCGCATGATTAAAATTTACGACACCATGACCCGCAGCCTACGTGAATTTGTGCCCATTGAAGAGGGCAAGGTTCGCATGTATGTCTGCGGTCCGACGGTTTATAACTATATCCATGTCGGCAATGCTCGCTCAACAGTAGCTTTTGACACAGTTCGTCGCTATTTTGAGTATCGGGGATTTGAGGTCAATTATATTTCCAATTTTACAGATGTAGATGATAAGATTATCCATCGCGCCAAGGAAGAAGGCATCACACCAAAAGAAGTGGCGGACAAGTATATCGCGGCTTTTCGTGAGGATGTATCAGCTTTGGGTGTTAAGCCGGCTACTCAGCATCCGCGCGTGATTGACTTTATGGAGGCAATCATTGACTTTGTGCAGACTTTGGTAGACAAGGGCTATGCCTATGAGTCAGAGGGCGATGTCTACTTCCGCGTCGAAAAGTCTCACAATTATGCCAAACTAGCCAACAAAACCTTGGCAGACTTGGAGTTAGGTGCTTCTGGTCGGACAGATGAGGAGACCGCTCGCAAGGAAAATCCAGTTGACTTTGCTCTCTGGAAGGCAGCTAAGCCGGGCGAGATTTCCTGGGACAGTCCTTGGGGAGCAGGTCGCCCAGGCTGGCACATCGAGTGTTCGGTTATGTCGACGGAGATTTTGGGTGATACTATTGATATCCACGGTGGTGGGGCAGACCTAGAGTTTCCTCACCATACCAATGAAATCGCCCAGTCAGAGGCCAAGACTGGTCAGACTTTTGCCAATTACTGGATGCACAATGGCTTTGTCAACATTGACGACGTCAAAATGTCCAAGTCTCTAGGTAATTTTATCACCGTTCATGATGCCCTCAAGACCATTGATGGTCAGGTGCTGCGTTTCTTCTTTGCTACCCAGCATTATCGCAAGCCGATTAATTTCACGGAAAAAGCAGTTCATGATGCAGCGACCAATCTTAAGTATTTGAAGAATACCTATGAGCAGCCTTTCACTGGTCAAGCAGACTCTGCTCAGCTTCAGGTCTTTCTAGACAAGTTCACCGCTGCAATGGACGAAGATTTCAATGCGGCCAATGGTATCACGGTTGTCTTCGAGTTAGCCAAGTGGATCAACTCTGGCAACTACACCTCTGATATTAAGGCAGCCTTTGCCGAGCTCTTAGAAGTTTTTGGTATCGTCTTTGTGGAAGAAGTCTTGGACGCGGACATTGAGCGCTTGATTGAGGAACGCCAAGTGGCGCGGGGTAATCGAGACTTTGCGACTGCAGACCGTATTCGGGATGAGTTGGCCGCTCAGGGCATCAAGCTTTTAGATACCAAGGACGGAGTGAGGTGGACCCGTGACTGATGTCAACCTGATTAACGGCATTGCCCTCGCCTTTGAGGGTGATGCTGTCTACTCCATGTATATCCGGCGTCACCTGATTTTTCAGGGGCTCACTAAGCCCAATCAGCTGCACAGGGAAGCGACCAAGTATGTTTCTGCCAAGGCTCAGGCCAATCTCATCTCTCTCATGCTGGAAGAGGGGATTCTGACGGATAAGGAAGAGGATATCTACAAGCGCGGCCGCAATGCCAACAGCCACACCAAGGCTAAGAATACAGATATCGTCACCTATCGGATGTCTACCGGCTTTGAAGCTGTCATGGGCTACCTGCATATGACCGAATCCATTGAGCGACTGGAAGAGTTGATTGGTTGGTGTATTCGGAAGATAGAGGCTTCGTTCTGATTCTGAAAGGAACTAATTTATGAGTGATTTCTTACAATTTGATAATTTTAATTTCAAGTTGGCTATTATTCAGGAGTTAATGTATGAACAAAACGTGCTTGAGCCACGATTTAACGTTTACAGTTTTTGTTAATCTGAGAAATTATCTGTAGATCCAGAAGACTTTGATGAGACACCAATTCCTGAAGTAGAGACTTATTTCAAACAGTTGGAAATACCTAAAGAGTATGCGCAGAATGTGGAAAGTCTCTTCTTTGATGGAGGCAATGATATCTATGCGCAATTAATCCCTTTATGGGATGGTGAAGATGATCAATTTGATTTGGAAAATGTGAGTGAAAAAGAGCTATCACAGTTTTCGAATTTAAAAACCATCGACGGAACGATCTTTCCATTTTCTAAAGAAGTACGTGATTTATTTGAATCCAAAGGAATTGGGATTGAAGAATAATTTCTAAATTTTCCTATGCTAAATTTTTTAAAAATTACTATGAAAGTTTTAATATTTAGCAAATTTTTAAATCTTAACGGTGTACTACTTGTAAAAAAAGTTTTTTTACGCTAAAATTATATTTAGCTAGGAGTATATATGAAGTATCTTTTGTATCATGCAACAAATAAAGTGAATGCTGATAAAATAAAGGATGAAGGATTTTGTCCTAAGCCAGAAATTCGATTTCCATTGGTAAAAAGAGAAGGTGCAAACCCAAGAATGGTTTCTAGGGTTAAAAAGAAGCCCGGAAGCTTAGGCTATGGTTCCTATTTTTTTTCTTCAAAAGTTCTTACAGAATTATATAGAAAAGAAAAAATATTGGTAGAGGGTTCTTGTATATTGACCGTTTCTTTGGTATTGGATGATAATCAGGAAAAGTGCGTTCTTGATTTAACTGATGAAGAAACACTTGACTATTTTTTAGAATATAAGGAGAGAATAGTTTCTCAGCCTAATTATCAAGATTTAGAAAAAGTTTTTCGTAATGATAATCAGTCTTCCTTAGAAGGGGCGCTTGTTGAACATTTTATTAAGGATGTTATCAATGCGCAAAGCACTTCGCAACATGCTATATTGGTTAAAGCAATGACTGTTTCGCAAATAAAAGGATCAAATCGTTCATATGTTGCAAATGGTTTTGAATATTGTATTAGAGACAATCAGGTATTAAAGACGGTCTCGTTGATGTAGTGGAGAGGTAAAGATGATAAAATTGAGTAAAATTATAGATAAAGAGGCTTATAAAAGCTTCTTGGATGACTTAATAACGGAAGAGTACGTTGATGGCCTTATTAAGGAATACTCTGAGGAGCAGTATGAAGAAATTGAATGTTTTGAAAAAAATCTTACATTTAAAACATCCACTGGTCAAGATTATACTTTTGATAAATCATTTGTTGAGCTTGGGGGTTCTGTTCTGGAGTACGAAAATTCTATCCAAATTAATCATCGTAAATTAGAAGCGGAATTTGTTCAAGTTACTGAATTTGAGACACATTGTGAAATGAGAGATCATAATACTGGTTTGGCCGCATAGTAATAGAAAATGAAGGGATTAATAATGGAACGGGTACCTATCGAATTTGAAGGATATAGAATTAATAGTATTGATTATTCTGTATATGAAGAAGGGTTAAGTGAAGACAAAGATAAGGGGAAGTTACAAGTTAAGTCTTTGTTGACAGAAGATAGAAAAAATGCACAATTAATTATAAAAACAACAGTAAATGATGAGAATAATAACAGGAAATTGATAATAGAATTGTCAGGATTTTTTACTGTTCATGATATAGAACGTGCCGAAGAGTTCTTGAGCGTAAATGGAGTAGCTATTCTTTTTCCTTATGTACGAAGCGTTGTATCTATAATCACATCATTGGATAATGAAAATGCGGTTGTTTTACCTACTATAAATTTCACGAAACCATCATCTGAGTAAAGTTTCCTTATAAATATATAAATTACAGATAGTAAGAAGGGCTCTATAATTTCTGTAGTGGGTAAAACCATTGTAGGAATTATAGAGCCGTTTTTTGATACGTATATTGGCTTGGTAATTCCCATATACACAAGCACGATGTCTCCAGAAAACAGGTAAATTTTGTAGAAGAGTGTGTTTAAAACTTTAAATATATTGTTTGAGTTCTTTCCAGCTACCTTGCTCGGGATTAGCTCATCTCCGTTTTCGTGGTTCCTGACCTGCTAGTTAAATCATGCATGGTATTCTGCTCGATTGTGGGAAAGCATTCAATAGATGCTTGAGTTAAGGCTATGAGCACCCAGACTTCAACTTAATTTTTGCTAGTAAGATTGGGGAATGAAGTTGATATCTACTGAGATAGCGTTCGTCAAACATTTTAGTAAAAAGCGGGAGATTGAAATTTCTAAAAACTTATTTTCAGAAAAGTGTTGACATGTTTTCTGAAAAGGAGTAGAATGGCTCATGTTTTTAAAGGAGGAACTTATGTTTTCCAAGTTAAAAGGATTTTTTATTGGGCGCCCATTAAAATCCGGTAAAGAAGGAGAGGATGGTCATTTATTGACCAAGATGCAAGCCTTGGCTATGCTCTCCAGTGACGCCTTATCTTCTATTGCTTATGGACCAGAACAGGTTGTTTTGGTCTTAACTTCTGTTTCTATTGGCGCCATTTGGTGGTCGCTTCCCATAGGAATTGTCGTATTGGTGCTACTAGCGAGCTTAACGGTTTCCTATCGTCAGGTTATCCATGCTTACCCTCAAGGAGGTGGAGCCTATATGGTGACGACAGAAAATCTATCTCCAACGGCAGGTTTGATTGCCGGCGGAAGTTTATTGGTAGACTACATGTTGACAGTGGCTGTTTCGGTCGCTTCTGGAGCGGATGCGATTACCTCTGCAATTCCCATTTTACATCCTTACAATTTACATATTTCCATTTTCTTAGTTCTCTTGTTGATGCTAATGAATCTTCGAGGACTAAAAGAGTCGGCTACTTCCTTGATGATTCCTGTCTATCTTTTTATTGTCAGCACCTTGCTATTGATTGCTTTTGGTTTTGTGCAAATCCTGACAGGAAACCTAGACTATCATGCAACCGCGCAGATTGGTACGCCGATTACTGGAGTGAGTTTGATCTTATTGCTCCGTGCCTTCACCAGCGGCTCTGCTTCCTTGACAGGAGTGGAAGCTATTTCCAATTCGGTCCCCTTTTTCAAGAAACCGAAGGCTCATAATGCTGCAACCACCTTATCGATTATGGCTTTAATCCTAGGAATCATGTTTGCGGGCATTACCTTCTTGAATTATTGGATTGGCATCGTGCCTGTCAAAGGTGTAACGATATTGGCTCAGATGGCACAAGCGATTTTGGGAAACTCTCCCCTTGGTCGCATCTTGTTCTATGCTTTCCAATTGTCAACAGCTTTGATCTTAGCAGTGGCAGCCAATACAGGCTTCTCAGCCTTTCCTATGCTCTCCTATAATATGGCTAAGAACAAATATATGCCACATATGTACATGGAAAAAGGAGATCGTCTGAGCTATTCTAATGGCATTTTCACTTTGGCGTTTGGAGCGATTGCTCTTTTGTGTATCTTTGAGGGAAATACAGAGCGCTTGATTCCCCTGTACACCATTGGTGTATTCGTACCCTTTGCTCTCTCACAGACTGGTATGGTTGTCCATTGGAAGAAAAAATATGGAAATAATTTCTTGGGTCATTCGATTGCAAATATCCTTGGTGCGATCATTTGCTACGGGATTGTTCTTATTTTGCTCTTATTTCGTCTCAGAGATATCTGGCCCTTCTTCCCTATTATCATCGTCTTGACTTGGCTGTTCTTATCTATTAAACAGCACTATAATAGAGTTGCAAAACAGCTGAGATTGCAGGATCACATCGAGCGTCAGAACTACACTGGCAATACAGTAATTGTCCTAGTCGGGAATGTCACCCGAGTCAGTGTTGGTGCGATGAGCTATGCTCGCAGTATCGGGGATGAAGTCGTAGCAATGCACGTTTCAACAGCGGAGACTGCTGAAAAGGATGCCGAAGTCGCCAAGGAGTTTGCTGACTACTTCCCAGATATTCGCTTTGAGACAGTCACGACTAGCTACCGCAATATCATCAGTCCCACAGTCCAGTATGTGATTAAGGTGGCCAAGCGAGCCAAAAAAGAAGGCCAAACAGTGACGGTCCTAGTACCTCAGTTTATACCTAAAAAGAGATGGCAAAATGTCCTGCATAACCAGATGAGCTTGAAATTGAAATACTATCTGAAATGGTATGAGGATGTTGTGGTTGCAAGCTATTCTTATCACTTAAAAGAATGAGCGATCGCTTTTGATTAATGAGAAAAAGAGTTGAAGATTTTTCAACTCCTTTTATTATTTATTGGAAATAGCGCAGAGCTAATTTGCTTGCACCTTTTGATAATTTTCGTAAAATTCCACCTTAATCCTAATAAAGGTTTCCAAGTCTCGCAGGAGCTGCAGGAGCATGGCGCGGGTTTCAAATTCTTGGCGGGTCTTAGGGAGTGGCCTCTCGCGAAATACGGTTAAATAGTTGTCAATCTCGTCCAAGAGGTCTCGGGCGGGATTTTCTTGGCTCAGTTGCTTAGCGGTCTGGGAGAAGAGGCGGGCTAAAATCAAGCTTTCACTGGCTGCTAGATGGCAGTTGTTGATATTGCTAGCCATGTCTTGCAGGATACGGTTTTGGGCCTGCCGCATTTCAAAATAGTGGATATGGTAGTTGGTCTGGTGAAAGAGGTGGTTGGAGTGGTCCAGATAGACCAGCTGCAAGGCCTGTTGCAAAATCTTGTCCAGCTCCTTGATCAGAGCTGCATCATTTCGGCCGTCTCCAGATTTTAAGAAATATTCAAAGCGCAGCAAAATCTTTTTCAGCTGTTCTTCCACTTGCTCATGGTAGCTGTCAATCTCTTGCTGGCGCGAGGGCATATAGAGATTGGCTAGCAGAGCAAAGCCAGTTCCAATAAGAAATAGAGCTAGCTCATTTCCAAGCAGAGACCAGGAGGTGGATTTTTCTAAGAGCAGATGGGTGACCAGGACGGTGCTGGGTGTAATGCCGATTTCCCAGCCAAGGCGAAAGGCCAGAGGCACATAGATTGCGATATAGATGGCCAATGCTCCTAGATTGAAACCTAGAAAGTGAAAGGCCAGGCTTCCGATAGCCAGAGCCAGCAGGGTAGATAAAAAGCGATTGCCAGCTAGCTTTGCAGTGCTACGGCGGGTATCGGTCACGCTGAGGATAGCAATAATTCCGGCTGAAGTTGAGTAGGCCAGACCTAAAAAGTCAGCCAGCCAAGCAGCGAGACAGGTAGCTAGTACTAGCTTGATGGTGCGTTGTAGGAGAGACATGAGTAAGAGTTTCCTTTTTTAGACTTCTTTCTATTATAGCACGACTGGTAGGGAATCTTGGAAGCTGCTGATTGCTTTTTATCAGAGCAGAATTCTGTCTCGCCCGAGTAAATCCCGCCGCCATTTTTTCGCCTTTGTGTTATACTAGTCCTATGGAAAAAAACGATATTGTCTACGGTGTGCATGCGGTGACAGAGGCTCTCGCAGCTAACACTGGAAATAAACTCTACATTCAAGACGACCTGCGTGGCAAAAAGGTCGATAAAATCAAAGATTTAGCTGCAGAAAAAAAGGTTTCGATCTCCTGGACGCCTAAGAAAACCTTGCAGGAAATGACTGACGGAGCTGTTCACCAGGGCTTTGTTCTGCGAGTCGCAGAGTTCGCCTATACTGACTTCGAGGTGCTGTTGAAAAAAGCAGAGCAGAAAGACAATCCTCTCCTATTGATTTTGGACGGGCTGACTGACCCGCACAATCTGGGCTCTATCTTGCGGACAGCTGACGCGACCAATGTGGCTGGAGTCATCATTCCCAAGCACCGGGCAGTCGGTGTGACACCAGTTGTGGCCAAGACTTCAACGGGTGCCATTGAGCATATTCCCATTGCCCGTGTGACCAATCTTAGCCAGACTCTGGACAAGCTCAAGGAAGCTGGTTTCTGGATTTTCGGGACGGATATGCAGGGGACGCCTTCTCATAAGTGGAATACAGCAGGCAAGCTGGCCCTCATTATCGGCAACGAAGGTAAGGGAATCTCCAGCAATATTAAAAAACAGGTGGACGAGATGATTTCCATTCCCATGAATGGCCATGTCCAGAGCCTTAATGCCAGTGTCGCAGCGGCTATTCTCATGTATGAAGTCTTTCGCAATCGCCTATGAAAAGAAAAATCTTACTGGTGGACGGCTACAATATGACAGCCTTTTGGCGGGAAACTCGTCCTTACTTTAACCGCGGAGAACTAGATGCCGCACGAACGATTCTGCTTCAGAAACTCAGCAATTATGCCAGTTTTGAAGGACTAGAAGTTATCTGCGTCTTTGATGCCCAGTATATGCCGGGAGTTCGGCAGGCCTACGAGGAGTTTAATGTAACGGTCGTTTTCACTGAAGAGGAGGAAACGGCAGATGACTATATCGAGCGCTTGGCAGCTGAACTTAACACACCCAAAAATCAGGTGTCGGTTGCGACCAGTGATCTCAATGAGCAGTGGACTGTCTTCGCCCAAGGAGCTTTGAGAGTGTCTGCTAGAGAGCTAGAGAAGCGAGTGGCTGTTACCAAATCAGACCTTAATAAACTGAGCGGACAAATCAACCTGCAAAGACCGCCCTTGCGACCGATGGACAGCCAATCTTTGCGCGATTTACAAAAAATGATGGAGAAAAAAGATGACTTTTAAAATTTTAACCGATTCAACAGCAGATTTGCCAGAAAACTGGACTCAGGAAAATGATGTGCATGTCCTAGGCCTGACCATTCAGCTAGATGGAGAAACCCATGAGACAGTTGGTGCGGGCAAGCTGACCAGCCAAGAACTTCTGGACAAGATGGAGTCCGGCAGCAAGCCGACTACCAGCCAGATTAATGTCGGCCAGTTTGAAGATGTCTTTCGTAGCTATGCTAAGAAAGAGACACCAGTTCTCTATGTAGCCTTTGCTTCGGCCCTATCGGGTACTTATCAGAGTGCAGTCATGGCACGGGAGATAGTCTTGGAAGATTTTCCAGATGCACTGATTCGTATCATTGATACCAAGGCGGCTTCCATGGGTGAAGGACTTTTAGTCATGAAGGCGGCAGAGGCTAGAGCGGCTGGCCAGACCTTGGAGCAGACAGCAGACTTGATTGAGAGCTTGGTGCCTAAGGTCAAGACATATTTTCTGGTTGATGACCTCAATCACCTCATGCGGGGCGGTCGGATTTCCAAAACTGCTGCGCTTATGGGGAGCTTGGTCAATATCAAGCCGATTATCGCTGTCAAGGGAGATGGGACTCTGGACTCAGTCGCTAAGGTTCGCGGCAAGAAAAAGGCGCAGGCAGAAGTAGTCCGTATGACTTTGGAGGGAGTTGCTGACCCGCGGGTGGTTATCGCCTATGCAGGAGCTGAAGAAGTGGCTGAGAGTCTAAAAGCCCAGCTACTGGAAAGCGACCAAGTGGAGGAAGTTCTCCTCATGCCTCTGGGGCCTGTCATTTCTACCCATACTGGTCCTGGAACTTTGGGACTCTTTAGTATTGCTCAAGACATTCAAGACTAAGAAAACATGAAATCGCTATTTCATAAATAATTGCTTCAAATCTATTGCTTTTGCCTACTATTTTTGATATGATAGTAGGCGGTATTGTTTACCCCATTTGTAAGGCCCCGGAACCTTTCAAATAACTCGCGGACCGGAACATCCGCCCTGTAAACAAAAACGATATTCATAGGAGAAATCATGAACAAAACAACATACATGGCTAAGCCAGGTGAAGTTGAACGCAAATGGTATGTAGTGGATGCTACTGATGTCCCTCTTGGACGCCTTTCTGCTGTTGTAGCAAGCGTACTTCGCGGAAAAAACAAACCAACCTTTACACCACACACTGATACAGGTGACTTCGTAATCGTTATCAACGCTGAAAAAGTAAAATTGACTGGTAAAAAAGCGACTGATAAGATCTACTACACTCACTCTATGTACCCAGGTGGATTGAAACAAATCTCAGCAGGTGAGCTTCGCTCTAAGAATGCTGTTCGTTTGATCGAAAAATCTGTTAAAGGTATGCTTCCGCACAATACTCTTGGCCGCGCTCAAGGTATGAAGCTGAAAGTATTTGTAGGCGCTGAGCACACTCACGCTGCACAACAACCAGAAGTTCTTGATATTTCAGGACTTATCTAAGGAAAGGAACAATAAAGTATGTCACAAGCACAATATGCAGGTACTGGACGTCGTAAAAACGCTGTTGCACGCGTTCGCCTTGTTCCAGGAACTGGTAAAATCACTGTTAACAAAAAAGATGTTGAAGAGTACATCCCACACGCTGACCTTCGTTTGGTCATCAACCAACCATTCGCAGTTACTTCAACTGCAGGTTCATACGACGTTTTCGTTAACGTTGTAGGTGGTGGTTACGCTGGTCAAGCAGGAGCTATCCGTCACGGTATCGCTCGTGCTCTTCTTCAAGTAGACCCAGACTTCCGCGATTCATTGAAACGCGCAGGACTTCTTACACGTGACTCACGTAAAGTTGAGCGTAAGAAACCAGGTCTTAAGAAAGCTCGTAAAGCATCACAATTCTCAAAACGTTAATCAATACGATTATATCAACGTTTACAGACATTCAAGAATTATTTCTTGGATGTCTTTTTTGTTTCAAAAAATCAAAGTTCACCCCAAAATTCACCCCATATTCACCCCATCAATTTTTTAAACTACGAAAAGCAATATCACCTACAGTCTGATTGACTTTATCTTTGATATTAACGTAAGTTTTTGTAATCTCTTTATCACTATGAGTAAGAGCTTCTGAGAAGGCTTCAAGAGAAACACCTGCTTGTTTAGCAAGAGTAGCACCAGTATGTCTTAGTTTGTGTGGTGATGCTGGTGCTAATTCGGGATGTCTTCGTCTGACTGATTTCATCTTGATAAAACTTAAAATTTTTCTAATTATAACGAAGCATAGTCAAAAAGCTATGACCTCTATATTCACAAAAAAATCCAGACCAATACTAGTCCAGATTTCTTGTCTATTAAACATTCTTTTCAAAGAATGGAAGAACGGCTGTAACGGCTTTGTCAACGCAATTATTTAACTGTGAGAATCCGACGCACATAAATTTTAAATGGCGTCTCAGTCACATTTAAATTTATGAGACGCTTAGACGTTAGGCTTTCAATTTGTCAAATTTTGCTTTGACATTTGCCTTGAATTCTTCAAGTTTAGCCTTGCGTTCGGCTTTACGTTCAGCCTTCATTTGTGCACGTGCCTGGTTGTAGAGGTCTTCTTGGACTTGCAGAGCTGCTTCGATTTCGGCTACGACGGTTGCTACATCCCAACGCACGATTTGGGTGTCGTACTTGGTGAAGTAAGCATCGATGACTGCTTCGTTGTTTTCTTGCACCAAGGCGACAACGGCTGTTTCGCCGTCGATCAATTTTTGAGACACAACGTCAATCAAGCCAGCTTCTGCCGTATCAACGGTATCACCAGCAGCCAAACCATAGAGGCTGCCAATACCATAACCAAACAAGACGCCGATAGGACCACCCAAAAGCCCGATAACTGCACCGAGCAAGCCACCTTCTAGGGTTGCATCCGTCGTTGAATCTTCAAAGTCATAGCGTTCTTTTTCAACGATATGACCGTTTTCATTTTTGACCAAGGCGATTTGAGCAACCTTGGTCGTCTGAGTTTGGCGGAAAGCCTTCAAATCCGCAAAGGACTGATAAGCTTCGCTTTCAGTGTTAAAGACTGAAACTACTAGGTTTTCCATAGTTAGTACCTCTTTTCTAAATATATACGTTCATTATAATACAGTTTCAATCACTTTTCAATCATTTTAGTGCGACATTTTAATTGATATGTCGCGTTTATCAGCGTCAAAGAACAGTTTCAGGCAGCGGTATATCTTTGCCATATCCCAGCCCAGACACTCTGGCGACTCTGAGTGATTATCAAGAAAGGCGTCCAGCAACATCTTAAAGCCTCCCGTGCAAAAAGTAAATAAATAGTGTTTTTCCTGTATGCCTGTCACACGGCTAAAAGACCGCTTGACCAAATCTTCCAGAAAATTATAGCAGATATTATGTACCAGCTCTGTGTAGCGAGTCTGATGAGCGTGCCGAATCACATCGACACTTTTATAGAATCTGCCAACTGTTTCCTTATGGTCGAATCCTTGAAAGAAGTCGCTTTATTCGTCGGTCAAGACAATTAATTTGGCTGGTGCAACTGATTCGCCAAGCTATGAACAAGCAATTATTACCTTTTGAAAGCAAAAATGGCAATTATGAAGGTGAAGCTACTCAGGTCTTAGTTCTTCTATCCAATTACTATGCAGACAAAAAACTATTTGATGAAAATACAGATGAATATGGAAATATCTTGATTTTAAAGGATTCATCCATCATTTCTAAATTATCGGCTATCCCAGATTTATTAAAAAGGGGATCTAGTAGGTAACAATAATATCGAATATATCAAAGTACGCAATATTAGGATTTCTTCAGAGGTTGAGTTAGAGTCAGATGTTGATGGGGATAAGTCGGATAATCTGCCAATAGATATAAAAATACTAGAAAACAGGCTTGAAAAAGGCTCGTAAAGCTAGCCAGTTCTCTAAACGTTAATTCGTTGCTGGACAGCAGAATACAAACGAAAACACTTTGCATCTTGCAAGGTGTTTTTTTCTATGAGAACTGGCGGTGCGCAATTAGGATAGCTCTAGCGACTTTAGTCGCATAGAGATATGCTATGCACAGTTGCCTCAAGAAAACAATGCTTCTTGGTCCACCCTGTTAGACAAGCTTCAAAACCAAGGAATCCAACAGATTTCTCTTGTAGTTACAGATGGCTTTAAGGGGCTTGAGCAGATTATCAGTCAGGCTCACCCATTAGCTAAACAACAATGTTGCTTCATTCATATTAGTCGAAATCTGGCTAGTAAAGTGAAACGAGCAGATAGAGCGGTTATTCTGGGGCAATTTATAATGATTTATCGTGCTGAAAATTTAGAAATGGCAGGACAAGCTTTAGAGGACTTTCTCGCCGAATGGAAACCAAAGTATAGGAAAGTCATGGAAAGTCTGGAGAAGACGGATAATCTTTTAACTTTTTATCAGTTTCCCTACCAGATTTGGCACAGCATGTATTCGACAAACCTCATTGAGTCTCTTAACAAAGAAATCAAACATCAAACGAAAAAGAAGGTTCTTTTTCCTAATGAGGAGGCTCTGGAACGTTACTTAGTTACGTTGTTTGAAGATTATAATTTCAAGCAAAGTCAACGAATCCATAAAGGGTTTGGTCAATGTTCTGATACACTTGAAAGCTTATTTAATTAACACTCCGTAACTCTACTTAAGTGTTTACACATAATTATTTACAGTATCAAAAAATAAAGTATATTGTTTTCATCATAATATAATTAAATATCAGTATAGAGAATTTTATCTATATATCAGATATCAGCAATTGCTTTTGCTGTCATTTTTCGCTACAATAGTTACAAGGAGGAAATAAACATGTTAAAAGAAGTATTAAACGTCGCAAAAGTTGCGAAAAAATCATCTCTCTTCTTAGGAGGGGTAGCATTTGGGACGCTTGGCTTGAAAGTCTTAGCAAGTAAAGAAGCTAAGAAAGGCTATTCTAAGGCCTTGGCTAAAGCTTACAAATTGAAAGATGGACTGGATGCATCTGTTTCTGTTGTAAAACAACACGGTGATGATGTTTTACAAGACGCTAAATATTTATACGAACAGGAAAAGAAAGAAGAACAATTAGATAGCCTGACAGGTGAATAATATGTCTTTTAAAGTGCTACACAGAGGATATCAACATATCCGATTATCGTCCTCGTTTTCACTGACCTTGGATATTCAAGATTATCTTCGTTCCTTGGCTAAAGATGAAAAAGGGATCGACTCTATTCAGTTTTATATGGATCAGCAGCACTTTACTCTACGTATGAAAGAAGGCTTCTCTGTATTAGAAAATGCAGAGGCCTTTTTAAAAAAAATTGACAAGGGGAAAGTTTCGGACTTGATGACTCTTCCCATTCGTAGAGAAGAGAGTGCTTATTCAATTGTATCGGGTGCAGCGATTAAGCGTTTGCTGTTTCGAAGTTTTGTACCCTACCCTATTCGTTATATTTGGACTTGTTATCAGGCTTTGGGTTATGTCAAAGAAGCCTATCAAACTTTAGCGCGCAAGGAACTAACCATGGAGGTCTTGGACTGTTCGGCCATTTTGTTGTCCTTGTTTATGAACCAATCCAAGACAGCTAGCAACATCATGTTTATGCTTGATTTGGGTAATCATCTGGATCAGTGGTCTTTAAAAAAAACAGCAACAGATTTGGAACAAAGCCTTCTTGCTAAAGAAAGTGATGTTTTCTTAGTGCGGGGAGACATGGTCATCAGCATCAAGAGTTCTGATGTTCAAGTAGGTGATGTATTAGTTGTCTCCCAAGGTAATGAAATCTTGTTTGACGGCCAAGTGGTTTCAGGATTAGGCATGGTCAATGAGAGTTCCTTGACTGGAGAGAGCTTCCCTGTTGAAAAGAAAGAGGGAGATTCTGTATGTGCGAATACTGTTTTGGAAACAGGAGAGTTAAGAATTCGTGTGACTGATAATCAGATAAACAGTCGTATTTTGCAACTCATCAATCTGATGAAAAAATCTGAAGAGAGTAAGAAGACAAAACAACGTCATTTTATTAGGATGGCAGACAAGGTTGTAAAATATAACTTCTTAGGTGCTGGTTTGACTTATCTGTTAACAGGTTCGTTTTCAAAAGCCATTTCCTTTTTATTGGTGGATTTTTCATGTGCTCTAAAAATATCCACACCTGTAGCCTACCTTACGGCCATAAAGGAAGGTCTAAATCGAGAAATGGTTATTAAAGATGGTGATGTATTAGAAAAATATCTGGAAGTGGATACTTTCTTGTTTGATAAAACGGGTACCATCACGACGAGTTATCCTTTGGTTGAAAAGGTTCTTCCTTTCGGAGATTATACTGAGAAAGATATTTTAAGAATAAGTGCATGTTTGGAGGAACATATCTATCATCCTATTGCCAATGCAATTGTTAAACAAGCTGAAATTGAAGGCATTGAACACGAAGAAATGCATGGCAAGCTTCAGTATGTTGCAAGCAAAGGGATTAAATCGCAAATTGATGGTCAATCGGTTGTCATTGGAAATTATGTACTAATGCAAGACGAACAGGTAAGAATTAGTTCTGAGCAGCTGGCCTTGATTGAGCAATATAAGACTCATTACAATTTATTGTTTTTGGCTTATAAGAAAGAATTAATTGGGATGTTTTGTATCCACACTCCCTTGAGAAGCGAGGCGAAAGTTGCATTGAAAAAGCTAAAGCGCCAAGGGAAAAAACTGATTCTGGCAACTGGTGATACGTTGGCTAGAACAGAAGAGTTGGTTAAAGATCTGCCATTTGACAACGTTTATACTGATTTAAAACCAGATGGTAAGTTTCAGTTGGTTCAGGAATTACAGAAAGCTGGCCGAACTATTTTGATGGTTGGAGACGGGTTAAACGACTCTGCTGCCTTGACGCTTGCAGATATTGGGGTTGTGATGAATGAAAGTGCTGATATTTCTAAGCAGATGAGTGATATTTTATTATTAGATAATCGTTTAGATTTCTTCGAGGAATTGAATTCTTTATCTGAATCGTTGCAGAAATTAATTCAAAGAAATATTCAAGAAACAGTTGTAATAAATGGAAGTTTAATTGGATTTGGGTTGTTAAATTGGTTAAGCCCATCTAATCTTTCGATATTGCACAATCTGACTACTTTAAGAATCGTCCTTCGTAGTCTTTCTATTAAAAGTAGGTAAGAGACCGAGAAGCTGAGGTTATAAAAACTAAAAGGAGTTGTCTCATTTGAGAATAACGGCTCTTTGTCAACTGTAGTGGGTTGGTGGAAAATTATACCCTGGAGAGGACCAAATTGGTTCTCTCCTTTTAAATATTGAAAAAACCATTGGCAGTGGACATACTTTAAGACTATATATTTCTGAAACTAGTTTCACAATACAAATATTGACATGCAATTATTAATTGGTGGATTTTAAGTTGACATCTACAAAGGTTAATGTTAAAATACATTCAAAAATATATTTGAATGAGGTGCTTTATGGTTCAAAATGTTGTTACTTCAATAATCCTGTATTCTGGGACAGCCGTAGACTTACTTATTATCCTAATGTTATTTTTTGCCAAAAGAAAAAGCAGAAAGGACATCATTAACATCTATTTAGGACAATTTCTAGGCTCTGTTAGTCTAATATTGCTAAGTTTACTTTTTGCATTTGTCTTAAATTATATTCCTAGTAAAGAGATTTTAGGTTTGCTCGGTTTGATTCCAATTTTCCTAGGACTCAAAGTTTTGCTTTTAGGAGATTCTGATGGAGAAGCTATTGCAAAAGATGGTTTGCGCAAAGATAATAAAAACCTGATTTTTCTAGTCGCTATGATTACTTTTGCAAGTTGTGGTGCTGACAATATTGGTGTTTTTGTCCCATATTTTATTACCTTAAATTTAGCGAATTTGATAGTGGCTTTACTTACCTTTCTAGTCATGATTTATCTCTTGGTTTTTTCTGCCCAAAAATTGGCACAAGTCCCTTCTGTTGGAGAAACTTTGGAAAAATATAGCAGATGGTTTATTGCCGTTGTCTATTTAGGATTGGGGATGTATATCCTGATTGAAAACAACAGCTTTGACATGCTAAGGGCTGTGTTAGGCTAGGAGAAAAAATTATGAAAAAAGATAGTATCTGTCAAGTGGATGTTATAAATCAACAAAATGTTACAACCGCAACGAACTACCTTGAAAAGGAAAAAGTCCAAAAATCACTTCGCATTTTATCAAAATTTACCGATAATAAACAGATAAATATCATCTTTTATCTCCTTGCTGTTGAAGAACTCTGTGTCTGTGATATAGCCTATTTACTAAATCTCAGTATGGCATCTGCCTCCCACCATCTTCGTAAACTAGCCAATCAAAACATCTTGGATACTAGAAGAGAGGGGAAAATTATATATTATTTTATAAAAGATGAGGAAATCAAAGACTTTTTTAATCAACTAGGATAACAACTATTTTTACTACTTTATCATGATTATATATAGGACTTATCTATGAAATTTTTTGATGAAAATTACTCACAAAAAAGACTACTCGTAGCAAATGTTTAAGAAAAAAGTATAATTTAAAGCAAAGCGACCTAGGTAATGCAGGTCAAGTTAGCCAAGTTGAAAAGGGAGAAATCTGAAAGAAAATGTATCTTTGATAGTAGTCATTTATTGTGAAATATGATATATTTATTGATTAGATGGATGAATATTTCTAAAGTTAAATAAAATATGACAGATACATGCTTTTTAGTGTATCTTGTTTGTACTCAAAATATGAAGTGACTATCCAATATTTAAGATTAATAAATATTATACGATGAGATAGAATACTACAAAATGAAAGGCAATGTAATCCGATGAAGAAAGATAGATTAATTGCATTGACAGATGCTGTTCTAGCAATTATTATGACCATTTTGATTTTAGAGTTAGAAAAACCAACGACACCAAGTCTTCAAGCTTTTTGGGATTTACGGCAAAATTTCTTTGCTTGTTTTCTTTCCTTTTTCTGGTTGGGATCGTTATGGATGGCACTAAACACATTATGGGAAAAGGTTGAGAAAATTTCCTCAGAAATTATTTGGTGGAATTTGTTTCTACTCTTGGAGCGGCAGGAGTTCTCTTTGGAGAATTTCATGCCATCCAAGATACCAGTCTGAATGATGTGGTGGACCGGATCTATATAAATGTCAAGGATTTACCGTTTCAGTCCTTGGGAGCTTTAGCTAATATCCTGTCTGATATTAAGAAGGGACTGATTCAAGACAGTCATATCTGGTCTTTCTTCCAGTCATTTTTCAAACAATATCAGTTGATAATCAGCTTAAATCAGATCTATCAGTTTGTCTATCTTTCTCTGATGGAGATCATGTCCTATCTTCACTTTGATTATTGGAAAAAAACGGCTCGGTCAGGAGCTAGTATGAATAAGGAGAACAAATGAAACGTTTAAAAATGTTATGGCATATTATGCAGGTTACGGGTTTTACTCGGTTTGCTCTGAGTTTTGTGACCTTTGTTTTTGGGTCAGGAGGCGTGCTTTTCCTAGTTGAACCTGCTATCACAAATTACGGAGACGGTCTTTGGTATGCTTTTGTGACTTCGACGACTGTCGGCTACGGGGATCTCCTAGCTGTGACCTTGATTGGAAGGATTACCAGTGTCTTCTTGACGATTTATGGGCTCATATTTTTTGGCTGTTTATCAGCTGTTATTTTTAATTATTATACCAATTTAAATAAGGAAAGAGGAGAGGACAAATGACTGCCAATTATTCAACACGGGAATACCGTGAGAAATTATACGATGACCTTCATGTTCGATTGAGAGATACAGCGATTTTGATGTGTGCAATTTTTATTGCCTCTATCGGACTAAATATGAATTCAACAGCTGTCATTATAGGAGCCATGTTGATTTCACCTCTCATGACACCGATTGTTGGACTGGGATTCGGTTTAGCTATTTTTGATACGCGTTTAATCAAGCAATCTCTAGAGGTTTTATTGACTCAAGTGTTGGTCAGTTTGCTTGTCTCGACTCTGTATTTCTGGATTTCTCCCTTGTCTTATGCAAGTAGCGAGTTGATTGCACGAACCTCTCCAACCATTTGGGATGTCCTCATTGCTATTGCTGGTGGGATTGCTGGTGTGATCGGTTCAAGGAAAAAAGAAGCAAACAATATCGTGCCAGGAGTAGCCATTGCTACAGCTCTGATGCCGCCTATCTGTACTGCTGGCTATGGTTTAGCTAATGGGAATGTACGATTTTTATTGGGGGCTCTCTATCTTTTCTTGATCAACTGTGTCTTTATCATGCTAGCCAACATTGTTGGAACAAGAATTTTGATGAGAAAATCTCCTTTAACTTCATTTAAAGAGCTGAGCATTAAAATGAGAATTGGCTTGATATCTTTGATTGTATTGTTGATTCTTCCAGCTAGCTATTCGGCAGTTACTCTGACAATAGAACAAGCGCGCAAAGAAGGGATCAAACAGTTTGTAGGAAAAGAGTTCGCCAATTATACGGTTATTAATCAAGTCTACAAGTCAAGTAACAATGAATTGGTCTTGACGGTTGTTGGAGATCCGATTTCAGAAGAAGAATTAGAAACACTCCACCAAAAACAAGCCTCTTACGGTATTCAATCTGTTCAATTGAAAGTGAATCAAGTTCAGAACTCGCCAACATTAGATAGTGAAGCGACCAAGGAATTTTATGAAAACATTGACAAGTATATTGATCAAAAACTCTCTGAAAAAGATTCACAAAACGATCTCGTAAAAGAAAATGAAGCAGACAAGGATTGAGGACAATGAACTGAATCGGTTTTTACGCCGTGTTTTTCTTGTATCTTCCTCTTTCTTACTTATAGCAGGTTGTTTTTGCTTGAATAAGAAATAAATTAGAAGTTCTATCATCTAAGAAAAATGATGAACAAAAAATCATTTAACTAATGGTGTGAACGTTTAGTGTTTATCAGCTCCATTCTCTGTAATTTTGGGGGTAAAATCCACACCATTCGGATAAAATTAGTTGAATTTGATTGGAAAAAAGCTTTTATAAAAGCGGAGAAAAGTCTTGATATTACGCTGTTTTTAGTCCAACTGAAATTCATACTTTCCAAACCAGGTCTTAAGAAAGCTCGTAAAGCGTCACAATTCTCAAAACGTTAATCAATACGATTATATCGATATTTCAAAGCACTCAAGAGTTTACCTCATGGGTGCTTTTTTCGTGTTTTTTGAAAAAGTTCACCTCAAAATCCACCTTAGTTTTACCTTAATCTTGAATATTCTTTTGTTAATATTCTTTTGTGTTATAATGTAGAAAAGATATGACAAAACAAAAGTATTGGTTTAAATTCTGTAAATTTCACTTTGTGTAAAGATGAGAAAATTTGAATGTAGATAATGATGGGAGATGTTTTGCAATGATAAGTTTAGAGTTGATGTCTGAAGAAAATAGTATAGATGTATATACTTTTGAAAAAGAAAATCAAGAGTATTTTGAGCAGAATTTACCTCCTAGACCAGGTAACTATTTTGATCCAGAAAGTTTTAAGGAAATTACAAGGGAATTGTTAACGGAACAAGCAAATCATGACATCTACATGCATCTTATTAGAGATTCGCAAGGTGCTATGGTCGGAAGAATCAATTTAAGTGTTTTAGGGAATGATAGAAAAACAGTAGAACTTGGATATAGGATTGGAGAAAATTACACCAATTTAGGCTATGCAAGCGAAGCGGTTAAACTCGTTTTAGAAAGGGCGTTTCATACTTATGGTTTAAATAGAATCATTGCGGGAACAGCAACGGATAATCTGGCCTCTAAGAGAGTGCTTTTGAAAAATGGTTTCACTTTTATTAGGATCATAGAAAATGATTTACAGATTAATAATGAGTGGGTGCATACAGCAGTATTTGAGATAACGAATCAATAACATCATCATTCCCAGTTTGTTGATAGGACTGATGGAGTTATCAACCTTTACAGACATTCAAGAATTTTCTCTTGGATGTCTTTTTTGATGTAAAAAGTCATTTAATCTAAAAATACACCAAGATTCAAAATCTTGGTGTATTATCTTTTTTTAGACAATTGTTCTCTAAAAAGTTTTGTCATTTGTTTTTGTCCGGCAGCAGTACCTAGAGCTTCTTTGCTTATTTCTCCTTTAAATATTTGTTCCATTAAAAATAGGTAAGCCTCGCCTAAAGCAGTTGTAATTAATCCAGCAGTAGTTCCAGAAATCGTTCCGCCAACTGCTGTTCCTACTCCGGGAATAAATTTGAGTATATTGGAGACAATTGTTTTTCCAAGGAATGTTGCTCCCCCAGATCCTAAAGTTGAGGATACAAAGGCGGTTAGAAAAGTTTTATTTATATCAAGCCCAAATATTACAGTAATGCCAGTAATCATGCTTATCTGGGTCGGCACAAGCATGAAGGCATCCGCAAATGGAACTGGTGCGAAACCTTCACCAAAACTTGCTGCTACTGCAGTTGCAATGACTGCCCTAGCATGTTTTTTTTTAGATTCCAGAGATACTTTTTGGATATTTTGCAGTGTATCCTGTAGTTCAGTTGGCAAGACTTCAGACATAACATCAATCAGAGTATCTAATCCAAAAGCTTTAGCGACATATTCCTCATCAAAATCCATATCTTGAGCTAAAATTGGCACAACTTTACAAACATCTAAGTTTTCCTGCTCAACATGAGCTTTCATTTCTAGTGCTTTCTTCTTAGGTACAGATTGAGTAAGGACAACGATGATTGGGACCTTAGACTGTTTATTCTTCTCAGAAAACTCTCTGAGCCATTCCACTTCCGAACTATCGAAAGTACGGTTTGAACCGACGTTAATACAATACCAAATGCAGTGAATGGCCTCATTGATATCATTAGAAGAGTAACCGTTGTTAATTAGTTTAATGACTTCATCTTTGACACCCTCCTGTTGGGTATATGACAATTCAAAGCCAGGTGTATCGTAAATAGCCAAAGGATATCCGGTTTTTTCAATTTTGCGAATTTCCTGAGTTACTGGTCGGCCTAGTCCAGTATCAGCAAAATTCCCTCTAAACAAACTGTTAATTAGTGTGCTTTTGCCAACACCTGATTTGCCAATGACGATGATGTTTAATCTTTTTAAATTATTAATTTTATCATTAATCGCGTTGAGACATTGCTGCGCAATATTATCTGTATTGATTTGCATTATCTTCTACCTTTGTTATAGTCAGATTTTTTAACTAACGTGTCCTTCCCATCAAAACTAGTTTTTAGATGATTGGTTAGTGTTACTTGTTTTTTATATACATAATTCCTAGTTTTTTTCAATACTCTAGGCAGAAGAACTGTAGAGGCTAAAATTAAAGCTCCGCTTACGAAGATGTATTTTACTTTAGAAGAATTTCTTTTTTTGTTACCTTTTGTCTTTGACATAATATTCTCACTAATATGATATTTTAAATAATTATATCATATTAGAAATTAAAAGAGTCAATTTAATGATTTTGCTTATCTCTTTGTTTTAAAGATTTTAGAACAACTTCTCCGATAGAAATTGAAGTAATGTTAGCAGAGATCTATTAGTTGTAATGAAGAGGGGGCAAAGATATTGAAGATAGAAAAGTAGTTATGTGGCTTTCAGCTTGTCTCACTCTCCAAGGTACAAGAAAAATAAACCACCTGCCTTGCGTGTGTGGTCCCTAGATGGGTGGCTATGATTTGTAAAATAAGTCTAAGTAAATAGCTTGATAAGATTTAGTAATTTATGGATTTTTAAAAATTGTTATAGTAAACTAGATGTGTAATATTGAACTGTTGCTGCTTATAAAATAATGTGAATCTCTCAGTGGCATTAGAAAGCAAGTAGGGGATCAAAAAAATCAAGGAGGAGCTATGAAAAAACGAACGAAAAGCATAATTGCAACAATTGCATCAATAGTGGCGCTAGTAAGCCTAGGAGGATGCGCTGTAACTCAAAAAGAAAACAATAATCAAGATAAGAAAGTCACTTCTTCAAAAAAGCATATCACAGACGACAAGGAAGCTATCAAGCAAAAACAGCTCGCTTATCTCAAACAGCATGAACAAGAAATTATAGATTATGTGAAAGCTCAAAATCCAAAAGTTGAATCAGTTCAGATTGATTGGGAAGAGACGCAATGGAGTGATGGCGGTCTTACAAATCCCGAGTATTACATTAATGTTTTTGGGCGTATCAATAATATTGAAGAATCGGGTTGGGGAGTGGATATACCGATTGATGATGATAATACAGTAAATATAGATGATATGTATTTAGGATCCGATATTAGAATTGGAGGTAGATTAATGTTTTAAGGGGAAATGGTTACAGACATTCAAGAGTTATTTCTTGGATGTCTTTTTTCTTAAAGTTAATATGTTCTCTAAAAATTATCGGTTATTCCAGGATTCATTTTTCTGGGTTTCTAAAAGTGATTTTAGTGATGATTAGATTTACCAGATTAGTTCTATCTGCAGAATTTGCAAATCTAGGAATGGAGTGTTTTTTACATTATTCAACTCACCTATAAAATTCTTCTATTGCTTTCATAGAAAATGTATATTAGCCAGATAGGGGCAATCATAGTAAAATAGCTATCAAAATAGACTAAAGGAGTTTGGAATGAAAATCGTTTCTTTATGGTCAAAGGTTTCTCTGGGCTTGCAACTCTTGATTGCTTTAATTTTGGGTGTTCTTGTTGCTCTTATCTGGCCACAGTTTTCGGCTTTTTACCAGTTTTTGGGTCAAGCTTTTATCAGTTTGATTAATATGGTGATTATTCCGCTGGTCTTTCCGGTTGTGGTCGTAGCTGTGGCTGGTGTGATTGGTAAGAAATCTTTTGGGAAGCTCTTGTCAAAGAGTCTGCTCTATTTCTTTGGGGTCACGACGGCGATTACCTTTATTTTTGTCTTTGCAGCTTATTATCTAGGCTTTGGTCAGGGAGTCAATATCGGTCAGGCGGGAGCCAGTATTGACGGGATTGCCAAAAGTATTCAGCTGGATGAGTTCTTGCTTAGCTTCATTCCCTCCAATATCATCAAGTCGCTTTCAGAAGGAGCTCTGCTTCCTATTATTGTTTTTGCTCTATTTTTAGGATTTGGGCTTGGAAGCCTCAAGGAAGAAAAGACTCAGAAAGCTGTTGAGCTGCTGCAGATTTGGATTGAGGCTATTTATAAAATTGTCGGTGTGATTGTGAAGCTGTCTCCGATTGGTATTTTTGGTTTTATTGCTAAGGATGTGGCTACGACAGGAGTTGACAAGTTGGTCGGTTTGGGGCAATTTGTAGCAGGGACTTATCTGGCTTATGCAGTGCTAGCTTTAGTGATTTTTCCTTTGATTGCTTTTGCTTTCAGAATTCCTTATCTAACAAGCTTGCAACGGATTTGGAGCCTTTTGACTTTGGCTTTTGTCTCTGGCAGTTCCAGTGTTGTCCTGCCACCTCTATTAAAAGATTTAAAGAAGCAGGGCTATGATGAGCATGTCATAGATTTAGTTGTGCCTTTGGGTTACACTTTTAATCTTGAGGGGGCCGCTGTGTATTTCTCTGTAGCAACTATTTTTATTGCGCATGCTTATGGGATTGCTTTTTCTGTATCAGGGCTTTTCTTTACTGTTTTGCTTTTGACTTTGATTGGTAAAACAGCTGCGACTGTACCTTCAGGAGCGATTGTTGTCTTGCTGGCAGCTGCGCCTCAGCTAGGCCTGCCGGTAGAAGGCGTTGCCCTGATTTTTGCGGTTGATTTCTTTGTTAATGCTGGTCGCACTGCCCTCAATGTTCTAGGTCAGGTCTTGGCCGTCAGTGTTATTGAAAAGACGGAAGACAATGTAGTAGAAGAATCGAAAAGCAGCAAGCTGGCTGTTCGGTATTCCTAAAGGAGAGAAGACTTATGAGCCAAGCAAAAGTATACGTTATTCATGAAAATTTGGAGTGGACGCAGCACTTGGTCAAGTGGCTGGAGGAAAAAGATGTGCCCTATGAACTGTGGGATTTGTCAAGTGGGGTCCTAGATCTGCAGAGTCCGCCCCCAACAGGAATTTTCTACAATCGGATGTCTGCTTCTTCTCATACGCGTGGACACCGCTATGCACCGGAATTTACTGAGCAAGTTCTAGCTTGGCTGGAAGCTCACAGCCGTAAAGTCATCAACGGCAGCGGAGCTATTAATCTGGAAATTAGCAAAATTAAACAGTATTTGAAGCTTTCTGAGGTTGGAATTGCTTATCCAGAGACAGTAGCCGTTTTGGGACAGGAGAATATTCTTGAGGCAGCTAGAAAGCTTAATATTTATCCCCTGATTACCAAGCATAATCGGGCTGGGAAAGGTTTGGGAGTGCAGCTCTTCAATAGTGAGGAAGAGTTGGAAGCATATGTAGACAGTCCTGCTTTTGAGCCTTCTGTGGATGGGATTACCCTGCTTCAGGCTTATATCAAGCCTACGGATGGTCGCATTCGTCGTTCGGAGTTTATCAACCAGAAGTTTCTTTATACGGTGTCCATTGATTCATCAGATGGCTTTCAGCTTTGCCCGGCGGATGGATGTCAGATTGGACAAAGGCCTGCTCAGTTGGAAACATCGGATAAGTTTCAAATCACAGATTCTCTCCCTACTAGTCAAAGACAGGCTTACGAGACCTTTCTAGCTAAGGCTGGTATTGATGTGGCGGCTATTGAGTGGGTAGAGTCGGAGGCAGGTCAGATCTATGTCTATGATGTGAACACCAATACCAACTATAATCCGACAGCAGAAGAAAAAGCAGGAATTTTTGCCCATCAGCACTTGGCAGAATATCTAAAGAACGAGCTGGCAGCATCCTATCCAGAATAAATTTAAAACAAACAAAAGCTTTCCGTTTAGGAGGCTTTTTGTTTTTACTTCGTTTCCAAAATATGACATCTGTCATTTTGTTTTTGTGACAAACGTTAGGTGAAGCGCTTACAAAAATTTGTTATATTTAGATTATTGAGATTGCTTCTTTTTTATAAAGGAGTTAGGTGCTAAACGAGGTGTTCATTTTGAACAAGAAAAGGTGAAAGGAGTGCGTTATGTAGCAGTAATTTGGTTGTGAGGAGTCTGATTTTATTTTTAGAATATTGAGGTGTGTCATGAACAATCATCAGGAAAAAGTGTGTAAAAATTGGTTTATGAGAAAAAGTGGCAAGCGTTGGGTTTTTGGGTGTGCTCTGCTTGCTTTTGGGGCTTTCTTGTTAGATGGCGGCGGAGTGGTTTATGCGGATGAGGGTAAGGCTAATCCAGCTCCTGCTCAGGTCTTGCAGACTGACTCATCAGCTGTCTCGGAGCCTGAGAGTGGGCAAACAGCTGCTCTTACAATGAATGCTGATAAGACAGAAAACCTTGTAGCTGGGGAGACTGCTGCAACTGTAGCGACGGAAGCGGGTGGTCAGGATGCAGTAGTAGAGTCAGCCAATCAAAAGGCTGATAAGGAAGATCAAGTCACAGCAAATGCTAGAGAGACCAAGCAGGAAGAAGACGAACAGCCAGCAGTGAAGGAAGTTGCTTCGGAAAAACTCCCTGCCTTAGAGACTGTAGATAAGCAGTCAGTCTTCAATACTAATTTGGCAGAAGCCAAGGGAGACAAAAATGGAGTTTGGGAAGTCCGGGAGCAAGGACTTTATAGTGATGCTAGAGGCAAAGGTGATAGTTTCCTTTACTCTCAAAGTCAGGGCAAGGATTTTGTTTACTCAACGGATGTAACTTTCATCAGTAAGGAAGGGGCGGCAGCCCTCATTTTCCGCAGTAATAATAATCCGGATGACAAGAGCAGCTATGCAGTTAATATTGATGGTAGTAGCAACAATGTGAAGTTTTGGCGTTGGCAAGGCGGGCGTGACTATCAGTTTATCAATGAAAAACATATTGAGCCAACGGATGATAATAAATATCGGCTCAAGGTTGTTTTTATCGGCTCTTGGGTATCCTACTATGTCAATGATATCCTAGTGGCCAGCTCAGGGGATTACACGCTTCAGAGAGATGATAAGGGGCAGAATACTTATCTGTCAGAAGGTTATTTTGGCTTACTAAACTGGAACAGTGAGCTGCTTTTTCAAAATACCTTTTATAAAGAAATCACTCCTCAGGTTAATCCCGAGTTGGAGGATATGAGGGTGACTTCTTCGGTTGGGAAAGTAGAGCAGAAAGGTCAGTTTAGTGCTCCTATTACCATCCAGTATGTCAAACATGATGCTGAGACTGTAGACTTGACCGTCGTAGCAAAAAATCCCGCTGCCAAGGTAAGCGTGACCGATGCTGCAGGTAGGGTTTATAGTGATTTGAAGAATATTCCGCTGGCAGTGGGGGCAAACTATCTGACTGCAACCAGCACTGTGACCGATGCGGATGGGCAGGAGGTCAGCCTGACTTACCGGCTCAATGTCCATCGTCGGCAGGCAGATGAGGTATACTACAATGAGCTTTATCGCGGTCAGTATCATTATTCGGTCAAGGACGGATGGGCCAATGATCCCAACGGGCTTGTTTATTACAAGGGAGTCTATCATTTCTTCTATCAGTTTTACGACGATACCAAGTGGGGGCCTATGCACTGGGGTCATGCGACCAGCAAGGATTTGATTCATTGGGAAGAACAGCCGGTTGCCTTTTATCCGGATGCTAATGGGGCTATGTTCTCAGGATCAATAGTAGCAGATACCACCAATTCCTCTGGTTTATTTGACAATGACCAGGGCGGTTTAGTCGCACTGATTACTGCTGACGGAAACGGTCAGCGCATCAAGTTGGCCTATAGTAAAGATGAGGGCCGGACTTGGACGAAGCTTGATCAAATTGCAGCTGACTGGACGGACGATCCACTGCAATCTCAGGATTTCCGTGATCCCAAGGTCTTCCGTTGGGAGGGTAAATGGTTTATGGTTGTCGCAGGCGGACCGCTGAGAATTTATTCGTCTGATAATCTGCGTAATTGGAAGGTCGAGTCAACTTATGCGGATCTCCATACGGAGTGCCCAGATCTCTATCCTCTACTGGCAGACGATGGTAGCCTAAAATGGGTCCTGTCTCGTGGCGGGCGCTCCTATAAGGTCGGTGATTTTAGACAGGTGGAGGGCAAGTGGACCTTCGTCCCAGATGCTGAGTTTGTTCAGGCTGATCAGGTCATGAACTTTGGTAAAGACTCTTATGCGGCCATGACTTACTACGTTCAGGACTTTGGCAGCAAGGCTAATCCAACCCTGTCCGACATTATTGAGTCTAACTGGACGAATACCTGGGAAGACTACTGCAATCTGGTAGCCGATACCGTCGGTCAGAAGTTCAACGGCACCTTCAATCTTAACCTCAAACTAGGCCTTATCAAGCAAGACGGCAGCTATCGGCTGACTCAGACGCCAATTACAGCTTATCAGTCTCTGCGTCAGGAAGACAAGGTTGTGTTGTATAAAGACGTGGAAGTTAGTGAGAAGAATGAGCTGTTGAAAGATTTTTCCGGTGATCAGTATGAAATTGTCTCTACTTTCCATCCAAGTGAAACGACCAAGAAAGTCGGTTTTAACCTGCGGGTTGGAGATGGAGAAGTGACTAGAGTTACCTATGATTTAGAAAAGGAAACTCTCTCTATTGACCGCAGCCAGTCCGGCATTCTTCTCAGTAATAAATTTGCTCAGGTGGATAGTCAGTCCGTCAAGCGCAATGCGGATGGCAGCATAGATCTGCATCTCTATGTGGATCGCTCCAGCCTAGAAGTCTTTGCCAAAGGGTATACTGTAGCGGGTGTCAATCAGATTTTCCCTGCACCAAATAGCCTTGCGGCTAGAGTGTTTGTAGAAGGTGGTGCAGCTAAGGCTGACATTGCTCTTTATCCGCTGAAGGGCATCTGGAAAGACAAGCAGGCAGTGACCAAACCACTGGAACTAGTGCAGGCTTCTCCTGTAACAAATAATATTTATGTCGGCGATACTTTGGATTTGAAAGCATATGTCATGCCAGCAAGTGTCTCTCAAGCGGTCAGCTGGAGTGTTGATCAGCCAGATCTGGTCTCTGTCGCGGAAGATGGCAACAAGCTGCGAGTGACTGCTCTGCAAAGGGGTGTGGTCAAGGTAAGGGCGACCTCTAAGGAAAATCCAAGCCTTTCCAAGGCCTTCACCATCAATATCAGCCGTAATGACTTTAAGACCAATGTTCCAGACTTAAAAGCTGTCTCTGGTAAGTGGTATGTCGACGGTGAAAGCCTCTATAATCAGAATACCAGTGCCAATGATTATTATATGGGAGGTCAGAAGATTCCTTTCTCTGAGTATAACTTGGATGTGGATCTCAAGTATCAAAAAGGCTTGATTAACATTTTCTATGCGTCTGAAAATGTTGATCCTCGCAATGCTTATTCTATTCAATTTGGCGATAATGATAAGATTCGACTTTACCGCTTTATGGGAGAGACGATTGCAGAAAGTAGCATGAATGGCAAGCATCTTAATGACGGGCAGTTCCACCATGTTAAGCTAGTGAAAACTAAAAATGGTGTCAGTGTATCTGTGGACGGTGTAGAATACCTGAACCACCAATTTGATACGGTTGAGCCTTATTATAATGATGCCTACGTCGGTCTGGGACTCTGGGATGGGGACTTGGAAGCGCGTAATTTCTTTGTGACCAATCTTCATGCGCCGGCAGTTAATAAGGCTTCTCTGCAGAAAGTGGTAGACAGTACGGCTAGTCTAGATCCGAGCCTCTACACTGATGAGACAGTTCAGGCTTATCAGGCAGCCATGGCTCGAGCCCAGTCTCTCTTGGCAGATGAAAAAGCGGAGCAGACGAATTTAGATAAAGCAGAGCAAGATCTGAAGGCAGCTCTTGCTGCCCTGGCTCTGAAACCAAGTCATCAGGTCACTCCGGAAGAAGGGATAAAGGAACTAGTGGAAGAAAAGCCGTTCTTAGAAATCGTAATGGAAGAAATTGCATATCAGACTCGAGAACAGGAAAATCCAGAACTGGAACAAGGGCAGCGGCGGATACTTGTAACTGGCCAAAAGGGACAAAAGCGAGTCTTTGTAGAAGTCTTGAACGGTCAGCCAACCATCCTCGGTCAGGAAGTGCTTTCTCTAGCAGTTGACGAACTAGTAGAAGTTGGCAGCAAGGTGGTGGCTGAAAGTGCTAAACAGCCTTTGACAATAGCCCAGCCTCAAGCTCTGAAACAAGGTGAGGAAGGGAAAGTTATTTCGTCGCCAAGATTGCAGCCAGCTCCCGACTCAGCTCTACCTAAGACTGCCACTCAAGAAGATAACTTTCTGCCTCTGGCTGGTTTAGCTTTTCTGGGAATGGGTCTTCTAGCTGGAAGGAAGAAACAAGAAGACTAAGGTGCTAAGCAATGGTTAGTTGCACATAAAAAGGATGGGGTTTTCCCGTCCTTTTTTGATATAGATACGGCTTGTGAAATGATTAGTTTTTGGCTGGGCATGCTCTAGTATCTGGCAAGAAATTCCGCTACATCCATCTACTTGCTTTTTATCCCTCTATCCGAACTTGCATCCGGATGAACATATCGCGGTGCTGCTCCTGGAGTTGTGGCTGTTCATGGATGACCTCGCAGATATAATCACCCACAGGAGTATATCCAGCTTGGGACAGATCCTGGTAAAAATGCGGCAGAGCTTTAAGTTCATCTGCAAAGGAAGAGCAGTAAGCAACAGCATAATTTCCTGCCGGCAGCAACATTCGAT
The DNA here is from genome assembly GCF_050225395.1 of Streptococcus sanguinis. Taxonomy (GTDB): domain Bacteria; phylum Bacillota; class Bacilli; order Lactobacillales; family Streptococcaceae; genus Streptococcus. The sequence goes on from NZ_CP071431.1 coordinate 367,900, forward strand.
TTAAGTGAGGAAGTTCATTGGGAGTATGATGGAAGAGACAGAGTTGCTTGGAAATACATCTTTCTTTTTGGAAATCTTCTTGTTTCATAATGGAGCCAACGCGGCTGAAATGAGTGAAAAAAGGACTGTAAAGTAGAATTTCTTGCTTGAAGCAGCGGAGAGCAAGTTCGTATTCTTCACTTTTCATTTGATAAATATTTTGATCAATTTCAAAAGTAAGCAGCTGCCGCTCAGGAAAAGTTAGGATTTCCAGTTCTTGCTCGCTCTGCTTTTCGCCATAGATACGGGCACCAGACCGAAAGATTTCGATTTCTTGGATTTGTTTTTCTAAATCCTCTTTTTCCTCTAGAAGGCGCTGATAGCGTTCCTCGATAAGCTGGTGCAGTTGAAAATGGTCCTTATCAGATAGGATTTCTTTGATGTCTTCTAGAGAAAAATTCAGTTGACGCAGGTACTGAATGGAGTCAACCAGAGAAGATTGATTGATGTGATAGTAGCGATAGTTGGTTTCTGGATCGACTTTATAGGGTTTTAAAAGACCGATTTGGTCATAGAATCGTAGAGTTTGGATGGAAATCTGATTTATTTGGGAAAATTCTCCGATACGCAAAATTTTTTTCATTTTTTAAAACCCTCTATTGACTCTCTAGTTACTAGAGATATTATACTATAATTGTGAAAATAATAACAATTAATGGAGGGTTTGCCATGAGAAATACAAAAATTCGTGCTGTTCAGTATGGCTGCGGCAAGATGTCTAAAGTGATTTTCAAGTATCTGCTGGATCACGGTGTAGAAATTGTCGGAGCTATTGATAACAATCCTGCTGTAGTAGGACAGGATGTTGGCGATTTTGCAGAGCTAGGCTATAAGACTGGTGTTCTGATTTCTGATAATGCCGAACATGTCTTTGGAGAGTGTGATGCTGACATTGCCATCGTCACTATTGCTTCCTATATGCCGGAAATGTATGATTTTTTTGAAACAGCCATCAAGCATGGAGTTAATATCATCACGACCTGTGAGGAAGCCATCTACCCTTGGACGACATCGCCATCTGAAACAAACCGCTTGGACAAGCTGGCCAAAGAATATGGTGTCACTGTAATGGGCTCTGGCATGCAGGATATTTACTGGATTAATATGCCTTGCTTGGCTATGTCTGGCCTTAATCGCATTCAAAAGGTGAAAGGGATTGTCAGCTATAATGTGGAAGATTATGGTCTGGCTTTGGCAGAAGCGCATGGTGCTGGTTACGATTCAGAGCGATTTGAAAAGGAAATTGCCAGTGCTGAGAGTCTGCCGTCCTATATGTGGAATGCTGCTGAAGCTATTTGCTCTAAGATGAACTGGACCATTCAGGATATTTCACAAAAGAGTGTTCCTTACATTTTGGATGAAGATGTTTATTCTGAAACGCTAGGTCGCACAGTTCCGGCGGGGCAAGTAACGGGTATGTCAGCTGTGACAACCATTCATACCCATCAGGGAATTGAGTTGGAAGTAGAGTGTATTGGCAAGGTCTATCGTGAAAATGACGGAGATATGTGTGATTGGGAAATTACTGGCGAGCCAAATCTAGTCTTCTCAGTCAGCAAGCCTGATACTGTAGCCTTGACCTGTGCCACTATCGTCAATCGTATCCCATCTGTGTTAGACGCACCGGCAGGTTATGTGACCTCTGAGTTGGCGCGTGACTTAGCCTATCCGACCTATCCACTTCATACCTATGTGGAAAAATAGCAGAGCTTATAACTAAAAATACACCTCCCACATCAATTGGGAGGTGTATTTTTAAGTATTAGTCTTCCTTTTTCTTTAAGAGGAAGAGTCCAGCTGCTCCTGCAACCAGAAGTCCAGCTAGCACGAAGCTAGCACGTGTTTCTTGGCTTCCGGTCTCTGGCAGAGTCTGATTGTTGTAGGTCAGGGCTACTGTCCGAGCCGGCGGATTGACAGTGGCAGGCTTCCAGTCAAGGACAGTCTGACTTGGAGCTTGGTAGGTTGGATCAGGTGTCGCAGGACTTGGGAGGTCTATCAGCTCGGCCAACTGGCTGCCAAAGATAGCATTGGAAATCCAGCGGTAGAAATGAACAGGGTGAAGGCGGTTAGTCGGATTGCCGGCGTAGACAAAGAGAGGCTTCTCGTTATAGGTACCAGCAATGGCTACGACTTTGTTGGCTAGTTGCTCATTGCCAGGCCACCAGCCAGCGATATAGAAGTCACTTCCGGCAATGCTGGCAAGAGTTCTAAAGTTGGCAGGAATCTTAGCAATCCAGTTACCAGAGTTGGAGTAAAAGAGTCCATCCTTCTTGTAGCCGCTGGTCAGCGGGTCTTGGTCTTGGATAATAGCCTTCATCAGTCCTTCATAGTCACTGCCGTTCTTGAAGCGTTCAGCGTCGAAGCCGTCTAGGATTCCTAATTTTTCCAAGCGCTGCATAGCAGAGCCTCCGACGACGATGGTTGGCTTGAGTCCGACAAGAGACTTGTCATAGTTGTTGCTTTCAAGGACGATGACATCCGCATCTTCTGGACGATCGACGATTTCAAAGCCCATATTCTTCAGAGCTAAGGCAGTATGAGCTGGTGCGTCCACGCCTGCCCATGAAAATTGATGCGGTGGTGCGTAGATCTTGAGAGGCTTCAGAGTTGGTCCCTGTGGAATCTTATAAAGGGCGTCGCCGTAAATAGCATAACGATCTAAGAGGCTGGTAAAGGTCGGCGTATCAACGATATAGGCGTCGTCTGTCAGATAAACCTTTTTGCCTTCTGCAAGAGCTTGATTGACGGCCTTAACGGCACTTTCAGACGTATTGGCAATGACGTAATAAGGCGCTTTCTCGTCAACCTGATTGGTACGTGCAGCACGGAGGGCTGTCACCTCTCCTAGCTTGCCTTCAAAGAGCTTATCGCCAAAGACTGGCTGGGCTTTGAAGCCTTTCATATCAGGAAAATTGACGACCAATTCCGCATACATAGCTGCCCACTTGGATTCATTTGAGCCTTTGTAGAGGACATGATTGGCATAGCCACGCTTAGCCTGCGCCATATCGACAACCAAATCGCCTTTTTTATAGTTGCCGCTGTCTTCCTTGAGTTCTTTGACCAGGACACCGTTGCGCTTGAAATAATCAATCATATTAAAGGCTTCTTGGGTATCGTTGTCCTTGTCCACTCCCATCGGGATGACATAGTAGTCTGGGAAGAATTTTTCCTGGCCTTTTTTAATCCGGCCTACGACCTGACCATCTGGTCCGACGAGTTCATTTTCTGCCTTAGGATCTTCGACTTTATTGATACCGCGCAGGTAGAAGTTGAGACGCATCTCCATGAGCTTGTCTGGGTTCTGAGCCAGATAGTCAAGGCCTCCTAGAACTGCATAATATCCAGCCTTGTAGGACTCTTGATTGCCCTCCGGAATTTCGATGGTATGTCCCAGAATGCCATGGTACATAGAATAAACCGCTGTGTAGCCGGAGAAGGAATCGTCCCATCCGTCTCCCCAGTCCAATTTTGGAATGATGTATTTGTCGTAGCCAGAGTTGGCAACGCCGGCCCGTCCCATATGATGGGCGTTGTCCAGCATGAGGTCAGCTAAAAGGTCATATTCAAAGTTAGGATCGTGAGGCGGGGTTGCCGGCTCAATCAGGAATTCCTTGACAAAGCCGTGGATATCATAGAGGGCAATCGGGTTCCATTTGTTGATCAATCCAGCAACGGTGCGGGTTTCAGGATTGGCTTGGTAGCCAGTATCACGGTTAGGGTCAAGGCCATTGGCCAGAGCCCGAGTGTTAAGGACATCGCCGTCAGGGTTTTCCGTAAAGTCAAAGAGGAAGATAAACTTCTTCAGTAAATCTTGGATTTTGAGAGTGACAAGTTTTTCAGAACCATCGGCAGCGGTTGTTTTGAAGCTGACTTGGTCTTTGGTGGCAAAGGTCTTAAAGAGACCTGTGATAATATCAATAGCAGGCTGTTCATCAGCGTGAGTGTTGTTAATGAGCACAGGCAGTTTATAGTCTAGGTTGCCATTTTTGAGAGCTGCCAGCATTTCTGCTGGTTTGGTCAAGGCCTGTGGATTAGTTGTGCTGAGGTAGTCGTCAATGCTCTTTTGGTCAGAACTGATAATACCCAGCTTGATATCACGACCCTGAGCACTCTTTCCGATATTCTCAATCTGTACCAAGCGATCAGTCTTGGCATCCTGTCTGCTCTTTTCGATGGATGCCAGCATCTCCTCATGGCTGTGGAAGTCTTCATAAGGGCGCAAGACGATATTTTTGCGAATGGTCAAGCTCAAGTCCTGGCTCGTACCAACCAGTTCATGCTTGCCAATAAATTTTCGATAGGTCCGGCGAATATTATGGGGAGAGCGCAGGCTGAGATCGTCTCCGAAAAGCTTTTGAAACTGCAGATTCAGATGAAGATCGTTCCCGTCGGCCTTTTCCTCAATTGTGACAAAGGGTTGGCCGGTAAAGGTGCCGCTGTCCATGTTCCAGGTTTTCCAGTCGGCAATCGGTTTATTGTCCAGAGTCCAGGTCAGCTTGCCCGCCTGAGAAGCCTGTCCTTGGACGGTTTCCTTGACCTCTGCAGGCTCGGACATATAGACAGTGCTGTCGGCCAGCTGGGTCTTGGCTTCTTCAGAAGCAGCTGTTCTTGTTTGAGCTGCTGCAGAGACAGCTGGATTGTCCGCTGCAGGAGCAGGAGTCTGTTCTTTTTCTCCTGTCTGATTTGGAGCAGCTTCTGTCGCTGGAGTTACAGCCTCTACCTGATTGGCGGTTGGCTGTGACTCAGTACTGTTCTGCTGGTCAGCCGCGGCCTTGCCCTGAGCTAAGACAGCCATCAATACAGCGGCTGATAAACTCAAGACCTGAGTATAGAGACGCTTCTTGTATGAATCGTTCATTAGGAAATCTCCTTTGTGTAAAATATTCTATATTTAGTATAACAAATATCGAAAGCGCTTTCAAACAAAAATAGAAAAACATACAAAGATGTTCAAAATAGTTTCTCAGATGAATTGCTGAGCGTAGGAGAATTTTCCTTGTTTCAAGTGCTATTTGCAATATCCGAACCTTCTGCCTTTATTTTCTGAAATAGTATACAAAATCCTCGAATTTATGCTACAATGAGACAAACTAAAAATGATTGGAGCCAAGCATGAAAGCAATTATTACCGTTGTCGGAAAAGATAAAACAGGGATTGTAGCCGGAGTTTCTACTAAGATTGCGGAGCTGGGGCTGAATATTGACGATATTTCCCAAACCGTTTTGGAGGAATATTTTACCATGATGGCCTTGGTGTCCAGTGATGAAAAGCAAGATTTTACGGTACTTCGCAATGAGTTTGAAGCTTTTGGCCAAGAGCTCAACGTCAAAATCAACATTCAAAGTGCAGCCATTTTTGATGCCATGTACACTATCTAAGGAGTGAAGGATGGATATTAGACAAGTAACAGAAACCATTGCCATGATTGAGGAGCAGAATTTTGATATTCGGACCATCACCATGGGCATTTCACTCTTGGACTGCATCGACACAGATATTAATCGGGCGGCGGAGAAGATTTACCAAAAAATCACGACCAAAGCGAAAGACCTGGTGGCAGTTGGGGATGAAATTGCTGCAGAGCTTGGGATTCCTATCGTCAACAAGCGGGTCTCCGTGACTCCGATTTCTCTGATTGGGGCAGCTACGGATGCTACAGATTATATTCCTTTGGCTAAGGCTCTGGATCGAGCGGCTAAGGAAATCGGCGTAGACTTCATTGGTGGTTTTTCTGCCTTGGTCCAAAAGGGCTATCAAAAAGGCGATGAAATTCTCATTAATTCTATTCCACGAGCTTTAGTGGAGACGGACAAGGTCTGTTCTTCTGTCAATATCGGTTCAACAAAAACTGGTATTAATATGACGGCAGTTGCGGATATGGGACGGATTATCAAGGAAACTGCCCAGCTTTCTGACATGGGGGCGGCCAAGCTAGTCGTCTTTGCCAATGCGGTAGAGGACAATCCCTTCATGGCGGGCGCCTTCCATGGTGTCGGTGAAGCAGATGTGGTCATCAATGTTGGTGTTTCTGGGCCAGGTGTTGTCAAGCGGGCCTTGGAAAAGGTCCGTGGCGAAAGCTTTGATGTGGTGGCTGAAACGGTCAAGAAAACAGCCTTCAAAATCACTCGTATCGGTCAGTTGGTCGGTCAGATGGCCAGCGAGCGTCTGGGCGTCAAGTTCGGGATTGTTGACTTGAGTCTGGCTCCAACACCGGCAGTCGGAGACTCAGTGGCTCGTGTCTTGGAAGAAATGGGCTTGGAAACAGTTGGCACTCATGGCACGACAGCAGCACTTGCCCTGCTCAATGACCAAGTCAAAAAAGGCGGTGTCATGGCCTGCAATCAGGTTGGCGGACTGTCTGGTGCTTTCATTCCTGTGTCAGAAGACGAGGGCATGATTGCGGCTGTGCAAAATGGCTCGCTCAATCTAGAAAAGTTAGAAGCTATGACAGCTATCTGCTCGGTAGGTTTGGATATGATTGCCATTCCAGAGGCGACACCGGCTGAAACCATCGCAGCCATGATTGCGGATGAAGCAGCGATTGGTGTCATCAATCAGAAGACAACAGCTGTGCGGATTATTCCGAAAGGCAAGGAAGGCGATATGATTGAATTTGGCGGGCTCTTGGGAACAGCTCCGGTCATGAAGGTCAATCAAGCTTCGTCAGCCGCCTTTATCGCGCGGGGCGGTCAGATTCCAGCGCCCATTCACAGCTTTAAAAACTAAAAAGCTAGATTTAAAACAGCTTTTAAGAAAGCATCATAAAGGACAGCTATTCAGTTTCCGATTAGGAGTTTGCGGGATTGAATCTAGCTGGATGCTTGAAAGATAGGGGATTATAAGGAGATTGTTTAGGTTATGAATAAAAGAGAGCTAGCTGAGCTGGCCCTTGATTTAGGTTTGGATTTTGATAAAGAGAGCGGCATTATATATGGCCGTAGAAGGGATTATGCTTTTTATCTAGAGACCATAACAGATGGCGATGAATTTGCGATTTTCTTTTCAGTCAGATGTGAGCTGGGTTATATTGGTCGAGATACCTTGGAAGCTCTGATCAACGTTTCTGAGGTCTTGATTGATTTTGAGAGAGCTGGCTATAGCCTAGCCTGTCAGATTTTGGCCAATCAGGATCGGGATCTGCTGCCGGATATTTTGGAGGAGGCTATCGAAGACTGCACCCGCTATTTTGAGGAGCAAGGGCTGGTTAGCGCCTGTGAGAAAACCGGTGAAACCGGAGATGTAGACTTGTATCAGTTCAAAGGAGACTGGCTCTTTCTCACGCCATCTAGCTATGAGCGAATGATTTCCATCTCACAGGATAAGGTGACAAAGCGCTCCCTTCCTCATCAAAGTCCGCAGAAAATACATTATTTCCTGGGGATTGTCGGGGCTTTCTTGACTAGCTTGCTTGGTGCATGCCTTGTCTTCTTCCTGACAGGTGCATCCTTGGCTATGGGCTTTATATCAGGTTTTACACTGCTATTTAGCATTGCTTGCTATGAAAAATTTGTCAAAGGGATTTCGGTTTTAGGAATTGTGGCAAGTTTCTTTTTTACTTTAACGATGAGCTTTTTAGCTATTCAAATCGGTTATGCCAATTCTTTTTACCAAGGGGAAGGCAATATTTTGCAAGCCGTTATCTCTATTAATAAAGCCGCTTTATCCGGACAGTTTGGTCTTAATTATTGGCTCCATTATCCGTTCATTGTTCTTGGATGTGTCAGTGCTGTAAAAGTTCATGTTAAGTCTCTATAGTTGATTAGATGCTGATTTCACGGTGAGCCGCTGTCTATCATAGCGGAGAACTGAGTTCTCCCTCTTCTTTATCCTAAAGAATTCGAAGGCCTTTTTCAAAATTTACTATAACAAACAAAAATAAAAGAGGTAAACTATGTCAAAAACGAGACTCTATGTTATCCGTCATGGCAAGACCATGTTTAATACTATCGGCCGGGCACAGGGCTGGTCTGATACGCCGCTGACTGCCGAAGGCGAGCTCGGTATTCGTGAGCTGGGTATCGGATTGCGAGAGTCTGGCTTGCCTTTTATCAAGGCTTTTTCCAGTGATAGCGGCAGGACCATTCAGACCATGGGGATTATCCTAGAGGAGCTGGGTCTGACTGGCCAGATTCCCTATCGCTATGACAAGCGCATCCGAGAGTGGTGTTTCGGAAGTTTTGATGGTGCTTATGGGGGTGAGCTTTTTCATGGCGTTATCCCACGTGTTCTTAAGACGGATAATTACAAAGAACTCAGTTGGCCCGATTTGGCGAATGGCCTGGTAGAAGTGGATTCGGCTGGCTGGGCTGAGCCTTGGGATAAGCTTAGCGGTCGGATTTTAGAAGGATTTGAAGCCATTGCTAGAGAGGTGGAGTCCTCAGGCGGTGGCAATGCTCTGGTCGTCAGCCACAGTATGACCATTGGTACTTTGGCTTATCTGGTTGATGAGAATATCACGAAAAATCCTAATGTCGAAAATGGCAGTGTCACAGTGCTGGAGTATGAAGATGGTCGCTTTAGCATCCAGGCCTTGGGTGATGTGTCTTACCGTCAGGTTGGTGCAGCTATATTGGACCGAGAAAATCAAGAATGAGCGGGAGTTTTGAGTCTCCTGCTTTTTGCTTTGAAAGCCAGATGGCGCCAATTTCTTCATAAAATGGTATAATATGAAAAGAACAACGGAGGAAATGAAATGGCAAAAACAAGATTATACTTGGTTCGTCATGGCAAAACCATGTTTAATACTATCGGCCGGGCTCAAGGCTGGTCTGATACCCCATTGACTGAAGTTGGGGAACGTGGCATTCATGAGTTGGGTATTGGCTTGAGAGAAGCTGGGCTTGATTTCGAATTGGCTCGCTCCAGCGACAGTGGTCGAACTATTCAGACCATGGGCATTATTCTAGAGGAACTGGGCCTGACAGATCAGATTCCTTATACCTTTGACAAACGGATTCGCGAATGGTGTTTTGGCAGTTTTGATGGTGGTTATGATGGAGAGCTCTTTATGGGTGTGATGCCTCGGGTTTTCAATATTGAGCATGTTCATCAGCTCAGCTATGCTGAGTTGGCAGAAGGCCTTGTAGAAGTCGATACAGCGGGCTGGGCAGAAAATTGGGAAAAGCTTAGCGGCCGAATTTGGGAAGGCTTTTCAGCCATAGCTGAGGAACTGGAAGCTGCTGGCGGTGGCAATGCCCTTGTAGTCAGCCACGGCATGACCATCGGAACCTTTGTCTATCTAATCAATCGAACTCGGCCTCATGGTTTGGACAATGGCAGTGTGACGGTTGTAGACTATGAAGACGGTAAATTCACAGTAGCTTGCGTCGGAGACATGTCTTATCGAGAGGCCGGTGCCAAAGTAATGGAGGAAGAAGTTGAAGCGCGCTAAACATCGCAAAGAAAAGAGAAAATCGAAGTCTAAAAAGATTGGGTTGACACTTTTGCTGTTAATCGTCTTGTGTCTGGCAGCTGGAGGAACGGCGATTTATTTCCGTCCGTCCTTGTTACAAGATCTGCTTGCAAAGATTCAGTTTTCGGGTTCGTCTAGCAGTTCTGCTAATAAGGGCTCTTCTAGCTCAGAGAGTTCACAGTCTGATTTGCCCAAGGTGTCTTCTACTGACTGGAATTTGATTTTGGTCAATCGTGACAACCAGCAAGAAGAAAAGACGCCTGATCTGACTCAGATTGGAGAAATTCAGGTGGACAGCCGCATTGCTGAAAATACTCGGCAATTCCTAGCTGCAGCCCAAGCGATAGCTCCTGAAGAAACTCTAATCTCTGGCTATCGCAGCCGAGCTGAGCAGGAGGAACTCTATAACGAAAAAGTTGCTGGGGAAGTCGCCAAAGGCTTGTCAAATGAAGAAGCAGTCAGCATCGTGCTGAAGCAGGTGCAGCTTCCAGGAGCCAGCGAGCATCAAACGGGCTTGGCTATTGATATGAGCGCTCCAGAAGGCCAAGAGGATGAATTGGCAGCCAAAATTGCCCAACTAGCTCCGCAGTATGGCTTTGTCCTTCGCTATCCGGATGGCAAGAGTGACATTACTGGAGTTGACTTTGAGAACTGGCATTACCGCTATGTCGGTGTGGAGAATGCCCAGTATATGCAGAAGCATAATCTGGTTCTGGAAGAATATATCGCCCTACTCAAAGCAGCGGGAAAATAAACAAGTAAGTCAGGTGTTCCTGGCTTTTTTTATGCAGATTTATCAGGATGTAGCTCTCTAATCCTTTTAGCTTCTGACTAAATCAACTATAAGTATTGAAAGATAAAAATGAATCACTTTCTGTAAAAATATTTATAAATCCTTGACAACTATATCGGACTGCGATATAATTTTGTATATCAAGGTTCGATATATCGAGGTGAAAGTGAGATGAAAAGATGAGTGGATTGACAGAAAAGCTTAGGAGAGTCTATGTGCCAATGACAGAGACAGGTTTCTATATCCTTTTCTGTCTTCAGAAAGAAAGGCATGGGTACAATATTACTCAAAAAGTCAAGCAATTGACAGAAGGACAGCTATCTATCAGCCCAGGCACCATGTACGGGACCTTGGCAAAGATGGAGAAAGATGGTCTGATTGCCTTTGTTCGTGAGGAAGAAAAGAGAAAACTCTATTCTATCACAGAGCTTGGAAGACAGATTTTAGAGTTGGAAATCCAGCGGATTGAGCGCCTTTACCGCAATAGTAAGGAGGAAGTTTGATGGAAAAGAAAATTGTCTATAAAATCTTTACCATTGCAGACTATGACAGAGAAGCAGCTTATTTTAAAAAAATGCACATCCAGGGCTGGAAATTGAAGAAAGTAAGTTATTCTCCCTTTCTTGTTGCAGTTCGTTATACTTTTGAAGCATGTCCGCCTCAGGAAGTGGCCTATCAATTGGATTTTCGCCCCATGAAGAAGGCGGAGCAAGAATCCTATTATCGACTGTTTGAGGATTGTGGCTGGGAGCATATTACAAACTTTAATCAATTTTCTTATTTCCGCAAGCCGGTTTCTCAGCTTGATGCAGACAGCGATCTTGAAATCTATAATGACGCATGGTCTAAGCTAGAAATGGTCAAGCGTTTGCTTGTATGGCGATTTTTGCCAGCCATCATGGTTTTGTGTGTCACTACTTATCTCATCCTAGATATTTTCCAGAAGAGTTTGAAAGCAAGTCTGTTATTCAAATCAATCTTAGCAATAGACTGTATTATATTGCTTATTCTGTTCTGTCAGCTGGTCCATATTGCCCTGCGTTTTTGGAAAATGAGGCAGGAGCTGAAAGACTGATTGCAGTTTTGTTAAATACTGTTATGAAAGCGAGGAAAACAATGAACAAGACCATTATTGAAGTGCAAGGCTTGAAAAAGAAGTTCAAGGAGCAAGAAGCCCTGGCAGGAATCGATTTTTCCATCCGAGAGGGAGAGATTTTTGGCTTTCTAGGGCCTTCTGGATCTGGTAAAACCACGACTATCAATATTTTGACTGGTCAGTTGTCTGCGGATGCTGGATCAGCTCATGTGCTGTCTGCACCGGTTGAGGATTTGAAGGCAGAAGTGCTGGAGCAGATTGGGATTGTCAGCGATGGCAGTGGTTTTTATGAAAAGATGTCACTTTATAAAAATCTCAAGGCATATGCTATGCTCTTTGGGGTTAAGATGACAGAAGTCGATGAACTTCTCCGAAAAGTGGGACTCTATGATAGCCGCAACAAGGTGGCTGAAAAACTATCTACGGGTATGAAGCAGCGCATGTTACTGGTGCGTGCCTTGATTAATCAACCTAAATTGCTCTTCTTGGATGAGCCAACCAGTGGTTTGGATCCGTCAACCTCTCGCACCATTCATGAACTACTGCTAGAACTAAAAGCTCAGGGGACAACTATTTTTCTGACGACTCATGATATGCAGGAAGCTACCCTCTTGTGTGATCGCTTGGCCTTGCTAAGTAAAGGAAAACTAGTCGAAGTAGGCAGTCCACATGAGATAATCCAAAAGTATAATACAGATAAGAAGGTTCGTTTAGAATATGAAGATTTGACGACTAAGACGGTGGCTTTTGAAGAACTGCAAGGAGGCATGGATTTGGCCAATGTTATCAGTATTCATTCCTGCGAACCAACTTTGGAAGATGTTTTCATCACGTTGACAGGAGGTACCTTAAATGTCTAATAAATTAAAAGGTATGATTTGGCTAAGAGGTCAAGTGACGCTAGCTAATAAAAGTATTCTGTTGCAAGTTTTCATGCCGATTTTCCTTATTTTTCTCTATAAATTTATTTTTTCTCTGAATGGAGCAGGTAAGGAAATTGGAGCGGATAAACTAGCTACTATGTTGCTTACGATCTCTCTGCCTTTCTCTCTAGCCATGTCTGTTGGGACACCTATCATCATCATCCTAGCTGAGGAAAGAGAAAAACGTAATTTGCAAAGTTTGCGCTTGGCTGGTGTGACAGCTGGTCAATACATTCTCTCTGCTTTAATCTGGCCAGCGATTATTGGGATTTTTTACATCGTCATTACCCCAATTTTGGTGGGAGCCAAGCTCTCTCATCATCTGTTCAGCTATAGTTTAGTTCTCTTATTGACCATGCTGGTCTTAATTTTCTTCTTTTTAATGGTTGGCTTGTTTTGTAAAAATCAGGTCATGGCACAATCCCTTAGTGTACCAGCCATGCTCTTGGCGGCATTTATTCCTATGTTTTCAAATATGAGCGAGGACTTGTCGAAGGTGCTGCGTTATAGTTTTATGGGCTTATTTACTAGCTACATGAGAGATTGGTCTCATTTCCATTTATGGAGCGGAGAATTTTTGGCTCTGCTACTTTGGCTGCTTCTTTTTGCAGGAATTTCTTTCTATTTGATGCGCCGTTTGCAAATCTTGGACGACTAATCTAGGTCGCTAGACTGATTTTTAGCACTCTTGAAAAAAGAGTGCTAATTTTTTGAGTTTTTGTCTTGACTTTGGTGTGGAAGAGTGTATAATAGAATCATGAGTTAGCACTCGAGGTGGTTGAGTGCTAATTGACAGCAGAATCTTGATTGGAGGTGATGCCGTGGTCACGGAGCGTCAAAATGAGATTTTGAATTTGATTATTGATATCTTTACCAAGACTCACGAGCCGGTCGGCTCCAAAGCCCTGCAGGATTCTATCAATTCCAGCAGCGCCACTATCCGCAACGATATGGCAGCTTTGGAAAAGCAGGGGCTTCTGGAAAAGGCGCATACGTCCAGCGGCCGTAAGCCTAGCGTGGCTGGTTTTCAGTACTTTGTCAAGCATTCTCTGTCCTTTGATCGTCTCGCTGAGAATGAACTTTATGAGGTTATCAAAGCCTTTGACCATGAGTTTTTCAACTTGGAGGACATTCTTCAACAGGCAGCAGACCTTTTGACCAAGCTCAGTGGATGCACGGTTGTTGCACTGGATGTAGAACCCAGTCGGCAGCGTTTGACAGCTTTTGACATCGTTGTGCTCAGTCAGCACACGGCTCTGGCGGTCTTCACCTTGGATGAGTCCAATACCATTACTAGTCAGTTTATGATTCCGCGCAACTTCTTAAAAGAAGACCTGGATAGGCTTAAAGGCCTAGTAAGGGAGCGGTTCTTGGGACAGACAGTGCTGGACATCCATTACAAGATTCGGACGGAAATTCCGCAGATTATCCAGCGCTATTTCACTACGACGGACAATGTCATTCAGCTTTTTGAGCATATCTTTGGTGATATTTTCAAGGAAAATGTGATTCTGTCTGGCAAGGTTCAGCTCTTGGAATTCTCAGACCTGACGGCTTATCAGTTTTTTGATGACCCGCAGAAAGTAGCTTTTGAAATTCGCGACAGTTTGGCCGAAGATCAGATGCAAAGCGTACGTGTAGCAGACAGTAGAGAAAGCTGTTTGGCTGATTTGACACTAATTTCCAGCAAATTCCTGATTCCTTATCGAGGATTTGGAGTGCTGGCAGTTGTCGGTCCGGTCAATCTTGACTACCAACGACTGGTCAGTCAGATGAATGTTGTCAACCGCGTGCTGACCATGAAACTGACCGACTTCTATCGCTATCTGAGCAGCAATCACTATGAAGTCCATTAAATATAGTATAAATATTCCTAAAGAGGAGGTGCCTTGTGGCAAAGCATAAACAAGAAGAACATCCAGAAGATGTAGAAGTTAAAGAGGAAGCTGTAGAAACAGCTGATCAAGCTGAATCAGCAAGCCCTAAAAAATCAGAGTTAGAACTAGCTAATGAGCGGGCAGAAGATTTTGAAAACAAATATCTTCGCGCTCATGCAGAAATGCAAAACATCCAGCGCCGAGCAAATGAAGAACGCCAGCAGCTGCAAAGATACCGCAGTCAGGACTTGGCGAAAGCTATCTTGCCTTCGATAGATAATCTGGAGCGCGCACTTGCCGTTGAAGGGTTGACAGATGATGTCAAAAAAGGACTGGAAATGGTGCAGGAAAGCTTGATTCATGCTCTCAAAGAAGAGGGTATCGAAGAAATCCCAGCTGACGGAGCTTTTGACCATAACTATCACATGGCCATTCAAACCGTTCCAGCTGACGATGAGCACCCAGCTGACACTATCGCGCAGGTCTTCCAAAAAGGCTACAAACTTCATGACCGTATCCTGCGCCCAGCAATGGTAGTGGTCTATAACTAGGCTAGAAAACTTGAAAAATCTTGTCCGAAACGACAATAAACTATGAAGGAAGATAAAAAAATGTTCAGCTTTGCTTTTAACGAGCTAAGCGAACCAAAGAAGAGTATCAAAAAGAAAATAGAATATAAAATTTAAGGAGCAAAACACATGTCTAAAATTATCGGTATTGACTTAGGTACAACAAACTCAGCAGTTGCAGTTCTTGAAGGAACTGAAAGCAAAATCATTGCAAACCCAGAAGGAAATCGTACAACACCATCTGTAGTGTCATTCAAAAATGGTGAAATCATTGTTGGTGATGCGGCAAAACGTCAAGCAGTAACAAATCCAGATACAATCATTTCCATCAAATCAAAAATGGGAACTTCTGAAAAAGTAGCTGCCAATGGCAAAGAATACACTCCGCAAGAAATCTCAGCTATGATTCTGCAATACTTGAAAGGCTATGCAGAAGAGTACCTTGGTGAAAAAGTAAGCAAAGCAGTTATCACAGTACCGGCATACTTTAACGATGCACAACGTCAAGCGACTAAAGATGCTGGTAAAATCGCTGGTCTTGAAGTAGAACGTATCGTCAATGAACCAACTGCCGCAGCCCTTGCTTACGGTCTTGACAAACAAGATAAAGAAGAAAAGATTTTGGTCTTTGACTTGGGTGGTGGTACCTTTGACGTTTCAATCCTTGAGTTGGGTGATGGCGTCTTTGATGTACTGGCAACTGCTGGTGACAACAAACTCGGTGGTGATGACTTTGACCAAAAGATTATCGACCACATGGTAGCTGAGTTCAAGAAAGAGAACGGTATCGACTTGTCAAATGACAAGATGGCGCTTCAGCGTTTGAAAGATGCAGCTGAAAAGGCTAAGAAAGACCTTTCAGGTGTGACATCTACTCAAATCAGCTTACCGTTTATCACAGCTGGCGACGCTGGACCTCTCCACTTGGAAATGACTCTGACTCGTGCCAAATTCGATGATTTAACTCGTGACTTGGTAGAGCGCACTAAAGAACCAGTTCGCCGTGCTCTTTCTGACGCAGGCTTGAGCTTGTCAGAAATTGACGAAGTAATCTTGGTTGGTGGTTCAACTCGTATCCCGGCTGTTGTAGAAGCTGTTAAGGCTGAAACTGGTAAGGAACCAAACAAATCAGTGAACCCTGACGAAGTAGTTGCTATGGGTGCTGCTATCCAAGGTGGTGTTATCACTGGTGATGTTAAAGACGTTGTCCTTCTTGACGTAACACCATTGTCACTTGGTATCGAAACAATGGGTGGTGTCTTCACTAAGCTGATTGACCGCAACACAACGATTCCAACTTCTAAATCACAAGTCTTCTCTACTGCAGCAGACAACCAACCAGCCGTTGATATCCACGTTCTTCAAGGTGAACGCCCAATGGCTGCGGATAACAAGACTCTGGGACGTTTCCAATTGACAGATATCCCAGCTGCTCCTCGTGGAATCCCTCAAATCGAAGTAACATTTGACATCGACAAGAACGGTATCGTATCTGTTAAGGCTAAAGACCTTGGAACTCAAAAAGAACAACACATTGTCATCCAATCTAACAGTGGCTTGACTGACGAAGAAATCGACCGCATGATGAAGGATGCAGAAGCGAACGCAGAAGCAGATAAGAAACGCAAAGAAGAAGTTGATCTTCGTAACGAAGTTGACCAAGCTATCTTTGCGACTGAAAAGACTATCAAGGAAACAGAAGGCAAAGGCTTTGACGCAGAGCGTGACGCTGCCCAAGCTGCTCTTGATGAACTTAAGAAAGCGCAAGAAGATAATAACTTGGACGACATGAAAGCTAAACTCGAAGCTCTCAACGAAAAAGCTCAAGCGCTGGCAGTGAAACTCTACGAACAAGCTGCAGCAGCTCAACAAGCCCAAGCAGGAGCAGAAGGAGCTGAAAACGCAGGCTCAACTAAAGCAGACGACGATGTCGTAGACGGAGAGTTTACTGAGAAATAGGCGGAGAGACAGAATTAAAAATTGAAAGTTTTTAGTTCGTAGTCGAACCCCCGCGAGGATGATTAGGATTTTTGGGAGTCTGAAAGACGAACCTAAAATCCAATCAGCTACCGCGTCAAAAATTTTTCGAAAAATATTGTTTTGAAAATTTCACGTCGTAATGATAGGAAGAAATCCAGAGGTTGCAACCCAGCCTCTGTTTTTCGCTAAACTAGAGGGTGACGCTTATGAAGAAAGTGCTCTGTTTAATTTATCCTAATTTTTCACTTTATGAAGTAGTTGGTCTGACCAGTACTTTAGCTCTATCTTTTGGTGTTGAGATTGATTATGCTGGTTCAGATAGAAATGTCATAACATCGGAAGATGGATTAGCCTGTCAACCTACTAGAACACTGGATGAAGTAGTTATCGAAGACTATTCTTGTGTGATTTTGCCAGGAATGATAACTATTGTCCCTGCTTTGCATGATGAAAAATTGATTTCTTTTTTAAAAAATCTTACTGAACAGGATGTCTTGATTGCAGCTATTTCATCAGCACCTATCTTGTTAGCGAAAGCGGGGCTATTGAAGGACACTAGATTTACTGGTGGGATTTGGCAAAACTTCTTTGACTATTTTGAATTTCTTCCGTGTGATAATTTCAAAGCTCAAGCTGTTCTGCAAGATAAGAACATCATTACAGCTGTTGGCTTTGCCCATCAAGCGTTTGCAAGAAAAGTTCTTCTTAGTCTAGGTTTGGTAGATAATGCTGACAACTATTTTAAAGAACGGAATCAGTATCCGGAAGAGGACTTGATATTCACTTTATCAGAAGAAGAGTTTGCTGAAATGAAGCATGAATTTGAAAATACCCTCTGATCAATATTTTCTAAAATTTAAAGAAAGGAACATAGGTGTTCGCAACTGAACACGGGTTCCAAAAATTCTGACTCAATATAAAAGAAAGGAACTGAACCCGACCTAAATTCTCGGAAAAAAGAGAAATCAGCCTAGGAGCATCGCTCCGTCGCCTGATTTTCTATTTTTCAGTCGAATTTTACGGTCTTGGTATCTTACATGAACAATACAGAATATTATGACCGTCTAGGTGTCTCTAAGAATGCTTCTCAGGATGAGATTAAGAGAGCCTATCGGAAATTATCTAAAAAGTACCACCCCGACATTAATAAGGAAGCTGGGGCGGAGGACAAATATAAAGAAGTCCAAGAGGCTTATGAAACGCTGAGCGACGAGCAAAAGCGGGCAGCCTATGATCAATACGGCGCAGCGGGAGCTAATGGTGGCTTTGGTGGCGGTGCAGGAGGCTTCGGTGGCTTTGATGGTTCCGGCTTTGGCGGCTTCGAAGATATCTTCTCTAGCTTCTTTGGTGGCGGTGCTTCGCGTAATCCTAATGCTCCTCGCCAAGGGGACGATCTTCAGTATCGTGTGAATCTCCGCTTTGAAGAAGCCATTTTCGGGGCTGAGAAGGAAATCAAGTATAACCGTGAAGCGACCTGTCATACCTGTTCTGGGTCTGGTGCCAAGCCAGGAACTAGCCCAGTTACTTGTGGTCGCTGTCATGGCTCAGGTGTCATCAATGTTGATACCCAGACACCGCTTGGCATGATGCGTCGGCAAGTGACCTGTGATGTCTGTCACGGCCGAGGAAAAGAAATCAAAAGTCCTTGTGAAACCTGTCACGGAACGGGTCATGAAAAACAGGCTCACAGCGTCAAGGTGAAAATCCCTGCTGGTGTGGAAACTGGTCAGCAGGTCCGTCTGTCTGGTCAAGGTGAAGCAGGCTTTAATGGCGGTCCTTATGGTGACCTTTATGTCGTGGTCCAAGTTGAGCCGAGTGATAAGTTTGAGCGAGATGGGTCTACCATTTACTACAAGCTCAATCTCAACTTTGTCCAAGCAGCTCTTGGTGACAGCGTGGATATTCCAACTGTTCACGGGGATGTCGAACTGAATATTCCAGAAGGAACACAGACTGGCAAGCGTTTCCGCCTACGTGGCAAGGGAGCACCGAGTCTGCGTGGTGGAAGCATGGGTGACCAGTATGTTACTGTCAATGTTGTGACTCCGACCGGCCTCAATGATCGTCAAAAAGCTGCCCTCAAAGAATTTGCGGATGCTGGTAATATCTCAGTCAATCCTAAGAAAAAAGGCTTCTTCGACAAAATGAAAGATGCCTTGGAAGATTTGTAATTATATAAAAAGGAGCAGCCTAATGCTGTTCTTTTTATGTTTACTCGGATAAAAAACATAATTTAGCTGAAGAAGCCAGTTCGTCTAAACGCCTTTTCTTTAAAATAAATTCGCTAGAAAAGGTGAAGCGATTTTTTAATCTCTTCTTTTACAAAAATTAATTGTTTTTTTTAAGCAAAATCTATTGTAAAAATTTCCTAAAAGATATATGATAATACTATATGTATAAAACGCATCTTTTTAGCCTGCTGGGGAGTTGGCTAGGGAGGTATTGGGAGATTAGCTTTATACATTTTAGGAAAAAGGGGATTTATAAAGTGAAACGTTTTGAAAAAGTGCAGGAGCGAATTCAGAAATATTCGATTCGCAAATTGTCTGTCGGTGTGGGTTCAGTTGCCATTGCAGCTCTGATTTTTGGGAGCTCTTTGTCCAGTTCGACAGTTGCTGCAGATGAAGTAGGAGGCGGTGGGACTGCTCACTATACTTATGTTGAAGAGCAAGAGCTAACAGATCAGGAAAAAGGGCTGATTAAGAAAGGTCTGCCTGAAAATCTGCAAACGGGGGAAAACTATTACCTGATTTATCGGAAGCAAGATGGGCAAACTGTCTTGCCGCGTACAGGAAATAATGGACAGCCGCTTCTCGGCTTATTTGCGGGAACGGCTATTTTGGTTGTCTTGGTATTCTCACGAAAGAAATCTGGCAAATTACTAGGAGTGCTTTTGCTAGGCAGCTTGGGACAGACTGTATTACAGTCTCCTCAAGCGTTTGCGCTAGAAAATCGGGCATTGCTTTCATATAACCGTCAAGTTGCGGTTTCGTCAACAGTTTCTGAAGCGGATGTGACCATTGCTGGCTATAACTATATCGGTTACTTTACCGCTTCTGATTTGCTGGCTTTGACAGGAACCAAGCCGGCCTCCTTATCAGCTGGCCAAGAAGCTCGAGGACAAGCAGAATTATCAGAAGCTGCAAAAGAGGATTCTGATTCTATTGATCGAGCTGCTCAGGGAGGGTTGCTGTATCAGCTGAACCCTGCTGCAAATAATTCAGGACAGTCAGGGAAGCTTCCAGCTCCTCAGCCATCCAATCCAACTATAGAGACGGCAAAAGGGGAAAGCTTACAAGAGCCAGCTTTGCCAGAGTACACGGGCGTCGTTAATGGCGAATCGCTAGTTCAAGCGGACAATCCTAGCTATACAATTTCGGAAGGCACGGCAGGAGATACAGCCCCGGTTGAGCCAGCTTTGCCAGAATACACGGGCGGCGTTAACGGCGAATCGCTAGTTCAAGTGGAGAATCCAGTCTATGATGCTCAAGTAGGTACAGCTGGCGACACAGCTCCAGTTGAGCCAGCTTTGCCAGAATATACAGGCGGTGTTAACGGCGAGTCGACAGTTCAAGCAGACAATCCAGTCTATGATGCTCAAGTAGGCACGGCAGGAGACATAGCTCCGGTCCAGCCCGCCCTCCCAGAATACACAGGTGGGGTTAATGGCGAATCGACAGTTCAACCAGAACAACCTAGTCTGCATACAGACATCAAGCTAGAAACGATTGAACCTCAAGTTGTCAACAAGACAGATGATAGCAAGTATCTTGATGAGGAGACCACTGTCGATGGAACTCCAGGACAAAAAGAAATTGTTACCAGCTATGAAGTCTTGGGTGGTAATCGCATATCAGAGCCGCAAATAACTGAAAGAATCTTGCATGAAGCAGTTGATACAGTGGTCACTCGGGGTAGCAAGGCTCGCATCAATAAAGAAGAATTGAGCAAGCAGCTAGCTTTAGCAGCGGCTGTAGATCCAGGAGTTTACACCAATCAATCCTATCAGCAGCTGCAAGCAATTAAGAATATGGCTGCGACGGTTTATCAAACTTCGTCAAGTCAAGATGAAATAGATGCGGGTGTCAACCAACTTAAGCAAGCTTTGTCCGACTTATTGGCCCTTAAAGCAGCACCAACTCTGACTGTTTCAGCGGTTAAGAAGGATGAATTGCAGAAATCAGTTCAGATTCAATACCAGCTGACGGACAGGGATCAAGCCTTTACTAGTGCTCATGTTCGTCTGAAGAAGGATGGCCAGCTGATAGCAGAGCAGAACTTGGCGGCAGGCCAGTTGACTGCTAGCTTCAGTGGTTTGGACTACTATACACCATATAAGATTGAGACGACTCTGTCTTATGACTTAGGAAATGGCTCTGAAAGTCAGGAATTAGCTCAAGAGACAGTCCAGCTTGACCTGAAGAAGGTAGAACTCAAGTCCATCACTAATGTCGCTTTGATGAAGGTTGAAAATGGCCAGACAAAATTGATGCCTACTCTGGCTGAAAAGCCAGCAAATCTGGACCAATATTATCTGCACTTTACATCCGACCAGTTCAAGGACACTGTCCTACCAGTTACCTCTATTGAGGAAGTGGTCGTTGATAACCAGCCTGTCTTCAAGATTCAGGCTCAGCTGCCAGACTTGCTGCAAAGAAGCGCAACTGGTCTTCAAAACAGCTTTGATTTCTATCTGGAAAAGGCTAAGAAGCGTGAAGGAAATGTCTACTATGACTTCCAAGATCTTTTGGACGGTATCAAGGAAGATCCTTCTGGAACCTTTATTTTGGGCCGCAGTATCAGTGCCAAGCTGATTGACAAACCTGCCAACAGCAAATCTTACTTGCCAGGTGAGTTCAAAGGTCAGCTGATTGGCGGTCAAAATGGCGAGCGCCATGCGATTTTAGACTTGGCGCATCCTTTATTTGATACGATTACTGGCGGAACGGTCAAGGATATTGACTTTAAGCGGGTCAATATGGTTTATCCAGATTCGCAAGCGGGCGATACAATTGCGACAATTGCTGCCCGCTTGAAGAATAAAGGAGTAATCGAAAACGTCAATGTACAAGGATACTTGGAAGGAAGAGACCATATAGCCGGTCTGGTTAACAATATAGAAGGCCAATCTCGAGTTGAAAATGTCTCCTTTAAGGGTCAGATTAAGTCTAAAGGCGGAAATTCTGTAACAGCTGGTATCGCTGGAACCAACGCCATGTCCTTGGTGAAACGTGCCTACGTTGAAGCGGATATTTGGGTTAAGAGTGGCCAAAATGCAGGTATGCTGGTCGCTCAAAACTTCACTGACTATTCAGGTTCAGGCTGGGGTAACTGGGGCAGATTGATGCAATCAGTTGCCAAAGGTAAGTTAGAGGATGCAGGCTCAAGAAATTCAGCTGGTATCGCTGCTTCCATTTGGCCGTATGGAACCATCAATGACACTGTCAGCTATGCAACGGTAGTGAACGGTAAAGAGCTCTTTAGCTCAGATAATGAGATTACCGATGCTTGGATGGGACAAAAACTCCAAAACCTCTTTGGTGTTCAGGGACAAAGCTCTGGAACCAAGACAGGTAAAGATGCTAAGTTCCGTCGCTTGACAGAAGCAGAAGCTGAGCAAAAAGTCAAGAGCTATCAGATTACGGCTCTTGAGCAAACCAGCGCAAATGAAGTAACAACTGAGAAGCTAAATGCTGCTATCCTGAGAACAAGTACTTATCAAGATAAGCCAGGTTACAAGGCAGAAAATGAACAGCTTTATCAGAACCTCGAGCGCTTTATGCCTTTCTACAACCAAGAGTTCTTGATTCATGAGGCCAATAAGCTGGTGGATGCTGGTAAGGCGGGCGACCTGTTGACTAAGAAAGTTCTATCTGTTCAAGCACTAAAGGGCAACCAGTTTGTTGCTGGAGGAACGGATGCAGATAAGATCTTAGTCCATTTTGCAGACGGAAGCAAGATCATCTACAATCTTCAAAATCAAGCACGATTTGAACAGACGACTCTGCCGGAATATCAGATTGCAGAGCTTGGTACGGTCTATACCCCAAATCACTCAACGGCTGTCAAAGATGACTTGCTGACCCAGCTGACTGAAAGCTTGAAGAGTTTTGAACTATACAGTGATGA
Source organism: Streptococcus sanguinis (assembly GCF_050225395.1). Classification (GTDB taxonomy): domain Bacteria; phylum Bacillota; class Bacilli; order Lactobacillales; family Streptococcaceae; genus Streptococcus. Next base: position 390,722 of record NZ_CP071431.1, read on the forward strand.
AGTCTATCGTTCTGTTGGTCTTCCTAATGATAATGATAGGGTCAACAAAGTCAAGCGCCTCTTCTTGGATGAATCTCTGACTGAAGTGAAAGCCAATTTGCAGGATATGATTGGTAAGCTCTTGGCCAATGAATGGACAAGATTCCATGCTGACAATCCAGCAGCTAATGAAGCTCTGAAAGCTAAAATCGAAGAGAACAAGACCGCTATCATGCTCGGTCTGACCTACCTCAACCGTTATTACGATCTCAAGTTTAGTGACTACAACCTCAAAGAGCTGGTGCTCTTCAAACCAGACTTCTATGGTGAAAAAGTACCATTGCTAGATCGCTTGATTAAGATTGGAAGTTCGACAGAAAATCAACTGAAAGGGGCAGACAATGTCAATATGTTTGCACGTCAGTTGAAGGCTGAGTCCAAGTCTAGTGATTTGGTGGCTTACTTGGATTACAACCGTCGCCTGCTGACTGACTTTGCGGACATGGATTCTTGGTTCAAGGATGCAACTCGAGGCTTTATTCAGTTTGAAGAGCGCCAGTCAGAAGTCGAGGAGATTAAGTCTGCTAAGTATCGCGTCTTTGACAACCTCAACTCTGAGTACTTCAGCAACTATATCCTTCCGCTGCTAACCTTGAAGAATACGCGCTTAGCCATTCTGTCAAACTATAGTACCATGGCCTTTGTCAACAGAGACAAGCGCCGCTCATGGTCGGATGAACGCTTTAATGAGCGCATCAAGGAAGTAGCGACCCAGCATCGAAATCACGTAGATACTTGGTATAAACTTCTGTCAGATAATATCAAGCCAAGAATGGTCAAGGAAAATGTAACGGCTGTATGGGATGGTTTCGATGTAGAAGGACGTGGCTGGATTGATGTCAACGGAAATGATAATAAGGGCAATCCTTATGCACCATCCCGCGAGTTCTTTAACCTAGTTGGCGGCAGAGCTGGTGGCTGGTACAAGTCAAATGGCTACGGTGCCCATGCTGCTGGTTCAATCCGTGTGAACTTCGAGGCCTTTGACCTCTTGACGGAATACGGTGTGTCCGTCTTCACGCACGAGCTCACCCACGTCAACGATAGAGATATTTATCTGGGCGGCCATGGCAGACGACAAGGTATCGGACCAGAAGGCTATGCCCAAGGGATGCTCCAATCACCTGTTCCTGGTCAGCCAGGCTGGGGTGCTCTTGGTCTCAATATGGCCTTTGATCGTCCAAATGATGGCAGTCTCATTTTCAATAGCTCGCCAAGTCTCTTCAAGAACCGAGCAGACATCGACCATTACATGAAGGGATATAATGATACCCTCATGCTGCTGGATTACCTTGAAGGTCAAGCGGTAGTGGCTAAAGGAAATGAAGCTGCGGCTAAATGGTTCAAGAAAGTTGAACCGAAGGTTGTAGATGCTCGGACTCAATACGATGTCGTGAGAGAGTTGACAGCAGAGGAGAAAGCGGCCATGTCAGTCTCTTCTGTAGAGGACTTGGTTGACCAAGGCTTGCTGTCTAACCGTGCGGTGGACAATCGAACTTATAATCCTGCTGATTACGACTCTAGTTACATTGCGATCGACTTTATGACAGGTATCTATGGTGGCGGCCAAAACAATACTGGAGCGCCAGGTGCCTTGATGTTCAAGCATAATACCTTCAGAATCTGGGGTTACTATGGCTATGAAAAAGGCTTTGTAAGCTATGCTTCCAATAAACACCGTAAGACAGCCAATGAGCAAGGGGTGACTGGTTTGAGCGATAACTTTATCATCAAGCAAATTTCTGAAGGCGAATTTGAAACCATGGAAGCCTTCAAGAAAGCTTACTTCAGAAAAGTTGTGGATAAAGCACAAAGCTCAGGTATTAAGCCAGTGACGGTCAACGGAAAAGTCTATCACACTTATGAAGAGCTGAAAGCTGGCTTTGCAGAAGCTGTTGACAAAGATCTGAAGAAGGCTCGTGTCGATGAACGGGCAACCAAGGACTTCAAGTATGCTGTCTTTACACAATTACTCAAGAATACCAACAGCTTTATGGATGAAAACTCCATTTGGGGTTCCTAAGAAAAAGTGTTTAATTGCCTACATGAGTAGCTGCAAATAATGACCTTTAGCAATATGCAATCAATAACCCATTTGAATTTGTTCTGTTTGTGTCGTCACTGACAGTCTGATTCAGATGGGTTGTTTTGTTGTATAATGGCAAGTCAGAGTGCAAATTATCCCTATTTCTTATACAATATTTTTAAAAAATCTGTCCCCGGACAGTTCCTGCTTTTAGGGCTTGCTGGGGGCTTTTTTTCCTGCTAAAATAAACACATGACACGTTATAAAGCAATTATATCCTATGATGGTTATGGCTTTGCTGGCTTTCAGCGACAGCTCCATGCCAGAAGCGTTCAGGAAGAGATTGAAAAGACCCTGACCCGTATCAATAAAGGCCAGCCTGTGGTGATTCATGGAGCGGGCCGAACCGACAGCGGCGTCCATGCTCTGGGCCAGGTGCTGCATTTTGATTTACCAGAAGAGCGGGATGAAGAGAAATTGCGTTTTGCTTTGGATACACAGACGCCGGAAGATATTGATTTTATCAGGGTGGAGCAGGTGTCGGATGAATTTCATTCTCGCTACAATAAGCACAGCAAGACCTATGAATTTTTGGTGGACATCGGCCGGCCTAAAAATCCTATGATGCGCCATTATGCTACGCATTATCCTTATCCTTTGGAGCTGCGTCTGATAGAAGAAGCGATTGCTCAGCTAGAGGGGACGCATGATTTTACAGGCTTTACGGCTTCAGGGACCAGTGTGGAAGACAAGGTTCGGACTATTACCGAGGCTAAAGTTCGCTATGATGCAGAGCGGAATTTTCTGGTCTTTACTTTTTCGGGTAATGGCTTTCTCTATAAGCAGATTCGTAATATGGTAGGGACGCTGCTCAAGATTGGCAATAAGCGCATGCCGGTGGAGCAGATTCAGAGAATTTTAGCGGAGAAAGACCGCCATCTGGCAGGACCAACAGCCGGTCCAAACGGCCTTTATCTAAAGGAGATTCGTTATGAAGAATAAGTTGATTTTAGCCCTTTCGGGCAATGATATTTTCAGCGGCGGTGGGCTGCACGCTGATTTGGCTATCTATACGGTCAATGGCCTGCATGGTTTCGTAGCTGTGACTTGCCTGACGGCTATGACTGACAAGGGATTTGAGGTCATCCCAGTTGAAGAAGAGGTTTTTGCCCAGCAGTTAGCCAGTCTCAAGGATGTTCCTTTTTCTGCTATTAAGATAGGACTTTTGCCCAATCTGCAAATAGCAGAGCAGGCTTTGGCTTTTGTCAAGCAGCATGCGGATATACCAGTAGTCCTGGATCCTGTTCTGGTCTGCAAGGAAAATCATGACTTGGAAGTCAGTGCGCTGAGAGAGGAAATCATCAAGTTTTTCCCTTATGTCAGCATCATCACACCAAATCTAGCAGAAGCTCAGCTATTGACCCAAAAAGAAATCAAAACTCTGGAGGATATGCAGGCTGCAGCCAAGGAGCTCTATGATTTAGGGGCCAAGCATGTGGTGATTAAGGGCGGCAATCGCTTAAGCAAGGAGCGGGCAGTGGATGTTTACTATGACGGTCAAGATTTTGAGATCATGGAATCGCCAGTGCTGGCCAGCAACAATACCGGAGCGGGCTGCACATTTGCTTCCAGCATTGCCAGTCAGCTTCTTCTTGGTAAGTCTCCGCTTGCAGCAGTTCAATTTTCTAAAGATTTTGTCTACCGAGCGATTCAGCGCTCAGATCAATATGGGGTAGTTCAGTATGAGAAATAATCAAGTTAAAAAATTAGTGTTCTTAGCTTTCATCACAGCACTGTCTGTGGTTTTGGGGAATTTTATGAAAATCCCAACTCCGACAGGATTTTTGACACTATTGGATGCAGGGATTTATTTTACAGCCTTCTATTTTGGCCGCAAGGAAGCGGCTATTGTCGGAGGACTCTCAGGCTTTTTGATTGATATGATTGCGGGCTATCCTCAGTGGATGATTTTCAGTCTGATTTGCCATGGACTTCAAGGTTTCTTTGCTGGCTTTGAGGGTAAGAGTCGCTATCTTGGGCTGGTTTTGGCTGCAGTAGCTATGGTTGGTGGCTATGCCCTCTTTGGCAGTATCATGAATGGTGTCGGGGCTGCTCTAGCCGAAATCTTGGGCAATTTTATGCAGAATGCATTTGGTTTAGCAGTCGGTTTTGCCCTTTACAAAGCTTTCCCGGAGAGTTTGAAAAAGACAGTCACAGTGAAATAAGTGAGGTGGGACATGGACTTAGCTAAGATTGGAGCAGAAACTCGTCAGATTGTTCTAGATGTTTTGGACAAGGCTGCCTTGGTCGAGGGAGATATTTTTGTTCTGGGTCTATCCTCTAGTGAGGTTGTCGGAGGCCATATCGGTCAGAGTTCCAGTCTGGAAGTAGGACAGATCATTGTCAAAACCATACTGGATATCTTAGAAGAGAAAGGTATCTTTTTAGCGGTCCAGGGATGTGAGCATCTCAATCGCGCCCTCGTAGTCGAAAGAGCCTTGGCGGACAAGAAGGATTTGGAGATTGTCAATGTTCTGCCTACTCTTCATGCTGGAGGCAGCGGTCAGCTAGCAGCTTTCCAATACATGAAGGATCCTGTTGAGGTGGAGTTTATCGTTGCTCAGGCGGGGCTGGATATTGGCGATACTGCTATCGGCATGCATGTCAAGCATGTGCAGATTCCTATCCGACCGATTCTCAAGCAGCTAGGAGCTGCCCATGTCACGGCTTTAGCCAGCCGCCCCAAGCTGATTGGCGGCGTCAGAGCGGCCTATATAGAGGATAAAATCAGGAAGGGATAAAAGGAAAAATAATTTTGAAAAAAACTCTAATTATGCTATAATGGGTTGTATTCAATAAATTTTAAGGAGAAATGACAGAATGTCTGTATCATTTGAAAACAAAGAAACAAATCGCGGTCTTTTGACTTTTAGCATCAGTCAAGAGAAAATCAAGCCTGCCTTGGACCGTGTATTTAACTCAGTAAAAAAAGATATTGCTGTACCAGGTTTCCGTAAAGGTCGCCTTCCACGTGCTATCTTCAACCAACGTTTTGGTGAAGAAGCCCTCTACCAAGATGCTTTGAACGCTCTTCTTCCAGAAGCATACGAAGCTGCTGTCAAAGAAGCAGGTATCGAAGTAGTTGCTCAACCTCAGTTTGATGTCGAATCTATGGAAAAAGGCCAAGACTGGGTCATCAAAGCTGAAGTAGTCACTAAGCCAGAAGTTAAGCTGGGTGCTTACAAAGACTTGGAAGTAACTGTTGAAGCTACTAAAGAAGTGACTGACGCTGAAGTAGATGAGCGTATTGAGCGTGAGCGCAACAACTTGGCTGAGTTGGTTCTCAAAGAAGGTCCAGCAGCTGACGGTGATACAGTTGTGATTGACTTTGTTGGTTCTGTCGACGGCGTTGAATTTGACGGCGGCAAGGGTGATAACTTCTCACTTGGACTGGGCAGCGGTCAATTCATCCCAGGATTTGAAGAGCAGTTGGTTGGCCACAGTGCAGGTGAAACAGTGGACGTTGTCGTAACCTTCCCAGAAGACTACCAAGCAGAAGACTTGGCAGGCAAGGAAGCTAAGTTTGTGACAACTATTCACGAAGTTAAAGAAAAAGAAGTTCCAGCATTGGACGATGAACTTGCAAAAGATATCGACGAAGAAGTGGAAACGCTTGATGAGCTGAAAGAAAAGTACCGCAAAGAATTGTCAGAAGCTAAGGAAACAGCTTATAAGGATGCGGTAGAAGCTGCAGCTATTGATCAAGCAGTAGCAAATGCTGAAATCGTTGACTTGCCAGCAGAAATGGTCCACGAAGAAGTGCACCGCGCTGTTAATGAATTCTTGGGCAATATGCAACGCCAAGGAATCTCACCTGACATGTACTTCCAAATCACTGGCACTACTCAGGAAGACTTGCACAAGCAATACGAAGCAGATGCTGAGTCACGCACTAAGACAAACCTTGTCGTAGAAGCTGTTGCTAAGGCAGAAGGTTTTGAAGCTAGCGCAGAAGAAATCGAAGCAGAAGTAACTTCATTAGCTACAGACTACAACATGGAAGTAGACCGTGTTCGTCAATTGCTGTCAGAAGACATGCTGAAACACGACATTGCTATCAAGAAAGCTGTTGAAGTGATTACAAGCACTGCGAAAGTGAAATAAGCTTCATCATTCAAAATGAGATTATTTGAAACTAGTGTATAAATGCACTAGTTTCTTTTTTGTACTTGTTCCGTGATTTTTCCTGGATTTTCTTTTGACGAAAATAGAAATTTATCGTACAATAGAAAGTAGCGAAAAATTGCAAGAGGGCGACAAGCCTTTACTTAATCTTAAAGGAGATCAACTTTGGAATTAGAAGTATTTGCTGGACAGGAAAAAAGTGAGCTTTCTATGATTGAAGTGGCGCGTGCCATTTTGGAAGCCCGCGGCCGCGATCATGAGATGTATTTTAATGATCTGGTCAATGAAATTCAAAACTATCTGGAAAAATCAAACAGTGAGATTCGTGATGCTCTGCCATTGTTCTACACAGAACTCAATGTAGACGGCAGCTTTATTCCGCTGGGGGATAATAAATGGGGCCTGCGTTCATGGTATGCTATCGACGAAGTGGATGAAGAAATCATTGCTTTGGAAGAGACTGATGAGGACGACGCACCTAAGAAACGCAAGAAGAAACGCGTCAATGCCTTTATGGATGGCGACGAGGATGCCATTGACTACAGCGATGACGATCCAGAAGATGAGGACGGCTACGAAGCAGATCCAGCTCTCTCATACGATGAGGAAAATCCAGACGATGAGAAGAATGAAGTGGAAGCTTACGATGCTGAAATCAACGAAATCGCTCCAGATGATCTAGGTGAAGAAGTCGAACTCAACGAAGAAGATGACGACTACTCTGACGAAGACACGGAGACCGAAGAGGAAGAATAAATCAACCAAAAGAAACAAGGGACGAAATCCTTTGTTTCTTTTAATATTCCTTGAAATATAAGTTCGGAAGGTGTAGAATACTAATAAAATTTAACAAAGAAAAGATGGAGGTATGCTGCTATGAAATTTGTCATTGATAAGAGTCTGAGTGATTTAGGCATTAAGAGTGTCGTTATCGGGATTGCTAAGAATGTCAATCCGCAGGCAGAACTGTCTTCCTCATTTCTAAAAAAGAAAAAGGAAATGGAAGACTGGGCTCTGGCCTGCGACTTGGATGAGGTGCTTGAGTCGCCAGTGGTTCAAGGTTATATAGAAATACTGCAGCGCGTGGGTCGCAGTATCAAGAAAAATCCTCCGACGGTTCCCGCGCTGATTCGCAATATCCAGCACCGAGGCTCGCTCCCTCATATTAATAGCATTATTGATATTTATAATGTCGAAGCCCTGCATTCCCTACTGGCTATTGGAGGGCATGATTTTGATAAGATTGATGGTCAGATAGAATTCACTGTAAGCCAAAAGGAAGATGTTTTTCTGCCTATTTTGTCCAAGGAGAAGCATGTTGCCAAGACGGACTATGTCTATCGGGATGCCAAAGGCATTTTGGCTTGGCTGGATGTCCGTGACAGCGAGTATTATAAGTTTGATGAGGAGAGCAAGGATGCCATTTTCATCATTCAGGGGAATGCCAATACCTCTGTCGAAATGCGTCTGGAAGCCTTGAAACGAATCCGACACGATTTAGCAGAGTGCATGCCTGATTTAGAATTTGAAACACATGTCATTAGTATTGCTGAGAATGAATGAAAATCGACTGAAAATATTTGACAATTTTTTAGGTTTGCGATATCATACTGTTCGGGCACCTCTTTTAGAGGTCAGAGCTTCCTGTTTCCAGGGAGCTATTTTTCTTTTTCAGACAGATTATGGAAAATCCTCCTCTAGATAAGATTCCAGAAATGACGTGGTTGCTGGAGTGAATAGTTTTACGAAAAGGAGCACGTATGTCAACTAAATATATTTTTGTCACCGGCGGTGTAGTTTCTTCTATCGGGAAAGGGATTGTGGCAGCTAGCTTGGGCCGACTTTTGAAGAATCGTGGTCTCAAGGTTACAATTCAGAAATTTGACCCTTATATCAATATTGATCCCGGAACCATGAGCCCTTACCAGCATGGGGAAGTGTTTGTGACAGATGATGGAGCTGAGACGGATCTGGATTTGGGGCATTATGAGCGTTTTATTGACATCAATCTCAATAAATACTCCAATGTCACCACTGGTAAAATCTATAGCGAAGTCCTACGCAAGGAGCGTAAAGGCGAGTATCTGGGAGCGACGGTCCAAGTCATTCCACATATTACAGATGCTCTCAAGGACAAGATCAAGCGGGCAGCACGGACGACGGACTCGGATGTGATTATCACAGAGGTCGGTGGCACAGTGGGCGACATCGAGTCTCTTCCTTTTCTAGAAGCTTTGCGCCAGATGAAGGCGGATGTCGGAGCAGACAATGTCATGTATATCCATACGACCCTCCTGCCCTATCTCAAGGCAGCTGGCGAAATGAAGACCAAGCCGACTCAGCATTCTGTCAAAGAGCTGCGAGGTCTGGGGATTCAGCCTAATATGCTGGTCATCCGCACAGAGAAGCCAGCTGGGCAAAATATCAAAAACAAACTGGCTCAATTCTGTGATGTGGCGCCTGAGGCGGTTATTGAGTCACTGGATGTAGAGCATCTTTACCAAATTCCTCTCAATTTGCAGGCGCAAAAGATGGATCAAATCGTCTGTGACCATCTGAAGCTAGATGTGCCGGCAGCGGATATGACTGAATGGTCAGCCATGGTAGAGAAAGTGATGAGTCTGGAAAAGCAGGTCCGTATTGCTCTGGTCGGCAAGTATGTCGAGTTGCCAGATGCCTATATTTCAGTTGTCGAAGCGCTCAAGCATGCCGGCTATGCCAATGATGTGGAAGTTAAGATTGACTGGATTGATGCGAATCAGGTAACGGCCGAAAACGCAGCAGAGCTTCTTGGAAGTGCGGATGGGATTATCGTTCCGGGTGGCTTTGGTCAGAGAGGAACTGAGGGGAAGATTCAGGCAATCCGCTATGCGCGTGAGCAGGATGTGCCTATGTTGGGGATTTGCTTGGGCATGCAGTTAACCTGTGTCGAATTTGCCCGTCACGTCTTAGGTCTGTCAGATGCTAACTCAGCGGAGCTCAATCCAGACACACCGTATCCGATCATTGACCTCATGCGAGATCAGATTGATGTTGAAGACTTGGGAGGAACGCTGAGGTTGGGGCTCTATCCTTCTAAGCTTAAGCCTGGTTCTAAGGCAGCAGCAGCTTACGACTACCAAGAAGTCGTACAGCGCCGTCACCGTCATCGCTATGAGTTTAACAATGCTTTCCGCGAGCAGTTTGAGGCAGCGGGATTTGTATTTTCTGGAGTCTCACCAGACAATCGCTTGGTCGAAATAGTGGAAATCCCAGAAAATAAATTCTTCGTTGCTTGTCAGTATCACCCAGAGCTTTCCAGCCGACCGAACCGACCTGAAGGTCTTTATAGGGCTTTTGTCACAGCAGCGGTAGAAAAGAGCCAGGAGAGATAGACTTGCTTTTTCTAGGATAAGCGATTTTTCTAGAGAAATGTTATAATGAAAAATAAAAGGAGGGAAGAAGATGTTTCTAAACATTTTAGCTAGTATTCGTACTAATAATTTTCAAGATGAGCATTGTATAGAAAAAATCCAAGCTCTCTGGCAGGAACAAGAGGGAGCTGTGAAAGAAGCTTTTGCCCAAGGGGAGCCGGTTTATGCCGTCTATCATGACTATGCCAGTGATTACAAAGGAGACTACAGTCTCTCTATCTGCCGTTTGACAGATGGGGAAGTCTATGATTTTGACACATCCGAGCAGATCTATCAAGTGTTTGAAGCAGATAAGGAGGATCCTCAAGCGGTTCTTCATGCTTGGCAGAGGATTTGGCAGGCAGAAGAAACAGATGAGCTTCATCGGAGCTACACTTTTGACTTCGAAAAATACGATCCCGACCAAACGGTTGCTGTCTTTGTTGCGACTCAGCAGCACTGAGTTTTCTGTGTTCCTGTCTTAGCTTCATTTTCGTTTAAATTTCCCAGTCTTGCTGATTGAGTAGAAAGTTGATTTTTTGAAATAAACTAAAAAATATTCTTGACAAGCCTTAGCTGTCCTGTTATACTAATAAGGTACTCAATCGCGGGGATGGCGGAATTGGCAGACGCGCAGGACTAAGGATCCTGTGACCGCTTTAGGTCGTGAGGGTTCAAGTCCCTCTCTCCGCATCAAGTAAGCTGGCTTCGGTCAGCTTTTTCTTTTTGCAATAGAGACGCTTAAAAAGGCTGAGTGTCTCCCTGCAATTCTTTAAAATTTCAGGAAAAACTAGCAATTTTAGTGAAAAAGTGATAAAATAAACAATGTAAGTGGTTTAACCACAAAAAATAAGAGGAGGCCTGATAAGAATGGCAATCGTTTCAGCAGAAAAATTTGTCCAAGCAGCTCGTGACAATGGTTACGCAGTTGGTGGATTCAACACAAACAACCTTGAGTGGACTCAAGCTATCCTGCGTGCGGCAGAAGCTAAGAAAGCACCAGTGCTTATCCAAACTTCAATGGGTGCTGCTAAATACATGGGTGGCTACAAAGTTGCTCGCAACTTGATCGCTAACCTTGTAGAATCAATGGGCATCACTGTACCAGTTGCGATTCACTTGGACCATGGTCACTACGAAGATGCACTTGAGTGTATCGAAGTTGGTTACACTTCTATCATGTTTGATGGTTCACACCTTCCAGTAGAAGAAAACCTTAAATTGGCTAAGGAAGTCGTTGAAAAAGCACACGCTAAAGGTATCTCAGTAGAAGCTGAAGTTGGTACTATCGGTGGTGAAGAAGACGGTATCATCGGTAAAGGTGAATTGGCTCCAATCGAAGACGCTAAAGCAATGGTTGAAACTGGAATCGACTTCTTGGCAGCTGGTATCGGTAACATCCACGGTCCATACCCAGCAAACTGGGAAGGTCTTGATCTTGACCACTTGAAGAAATTGACAGAAGCTCTTCCAGGCTTCCCAATCGTATTGCACGGTGGTTCAGGTATTCCTGATGACCAAATCCAAGCAGCTATCAAACTTGGTGTTGCCAAAGTTAACGTTAACACTGAATGCCAAATCGCATTCGCTAATGCAACTCGTGCATTCGCTCGTGACTACGAAGCAAACGAAGCAGAATACGACAAGAAAAAACTCTTCGACCCACGTAAATTCTTGGCTGACGGTGTAAAAGCCATCCAAGCATCAGTTGAAGAACGTATCGACGTATTCGGTTCAGAAGGTAAAGCTTAAGAAGCTTAATATATTTTTAAAAAAGTTTATCCGAAAGGATAGGCTTTTTTGTATTATGATAATTGGACAAGTAAAGAATAAATAATATTTTTCTTACAATCTAATAAAAAAATCTTGACAGACTAGATGATGAGGAGTAAAATATTAACCAGTTAATTAACTGGTTAATTAGTTTAGTAAGTTGTTAAAAATTGAGTTTCTTCTATATTTTATAGAAAAAATATTTAGATGATTTCTTTGGGGGTATATTATGAGTTAATTGTAAATTGTGATAGGTTTTAGCGAATTCTATGTAATCAAAAAAGAAAGTGATATTCAATGGAAAAAAATAAGAAATACTTAACAGGAATTGTTGTCATTGCTACTGTGGGTCTTTTTGCTCATCAGTTAGGTTATTATCAGGCAAACAGTTCGATTAAAAAATCCAATCGAGTTAGCTATATTGATGGTAAGCAAGGTGTTCAAAAGTCTGAGGAGTTAACGCCTGACGAAGTAAGCAAAAAAGAGGGGATTAACGCGGAGCAGATTGTTATCAAGATTACTGATCAGGGTTATGTCACTTCTCATGGTGATCACTATCATTATTATAATGGGAAAGTTCCATATGATGCTATTTTCAGCGAAGATCTTTTGATGAAAGATCCCAACTATCAACTTAGGACTGAGGATATTGTCAATGAAGTCAAGGGTGGATATGTTATCAAGGTTAATGGACAATATTATGTTTATCTGAAAGATATAGCTCGTGCGGATAATATTCGCAGTAAGGAAGAGATTAATCGTCAAAAGCAGGAACATGGTCATAATGTTACGAAAATAAGCAATGAAGTAGCAACAGCTAGAGCTCAAGGCCGTTATACAACAGATGATGGCTATGTTTTTAATGCTTCAGACATTATTGAGGATACGGGAGATGCGTATATTGTACCTCATGGTGATCATTTTCACTATATCCCAAAGAGTGATTTGTCGCCTAGTGAGCTAGCTGCAGCTCAAGCTTACCTATCAGGTAGAGGAAAAGTAGCTAGTACTGTAGTCAGCCCTTCGTATAATAATGGAAACGGTGGCTGGATACAGACACAACCTACTTTTACTCAAATTTCAAACAACTATCAACCGAGTCAAGGAGAAGATGTTAAGGGTCTCCTTCAGCAACTTTATAATCTTCCACTTAGTCAGCGTCATGTTGAATCAGATGGCTTGATCTTTGATCCAGCACAAATTACTAGTCGAACACAAAATGGAGTAGCAGTGCCACATGGTAATCATTATCACTTTATTCCTTATACACAAATGTCGGCATTGGAAGAAAAGCTTGCTCGGACAATTCCTCTTATAAGTCAGCCTAATAAACCTATGTTAGGATTGACACCTTATAGACCTATACCAACTCCGATACTAACTCCATCTCAACCAGCTTTAAAACCGATTCTTCCTCCAAAGTTAAATTTGGAACATGCGGATTCATTGGATAAGGATTTAATCCAGCAGGTTGTTAGGAAAATAGCTGACGGTTATGTGCTAGAGGATAAAGGAGTGTCCCGCTATCTTTTAGCTAAAGACTTGCCTAAAGAGATTATTACAGCGATTGAAAATAAATTGGCGAAGCAGAAAAGCATACCTCATGTCCTGCAAGCTAAGAAAGAATCAGTTGAACCGAAAGATCAAGAGTTTTATGATAAGGTATATGGTCTTCTGACTCAGACCCATCAGCAATTGCTAGAAAATAAGGGACGTTTGTCAGATTTTCAAGCCTTGGATGATTTAGTGAAGCGTTTGAATGATGAAACAAGTGATAAGGTGCAATTAATTGATGACTTATTAGCATTTCTTGCGCCTATCAATCATCCAGAACGTCTAGGCAAAGCAAATTCACAGATTGAGTATACTGAAACCGAAGTTCGAGTAGCCCAGCTAGCTGACAAATATACGACATCTGATGGATATATCTTTGATGCGCGCGATATTATCAGCGACGAAGGAGATGCTTATGTAACCCCTCATATGGGACACAGTCACTGGATAGGAAAAGATAGTCTTTCAGCTAAAGAAAAAGCAGCTGCTCAGACCTATACTAAAGAAAAAGGTCTGCTTCCACCTGCACCAACAGATGATTCCAAAGCCAATCCAAGTGGAGAAAGTGCGGCTGCTATCTACGAACGTGTTCAAGGAGAGAAACGGATACCGATCGTTCGTCTGCCTTACAATGTTGAGCATACTGTAGCAGTAAAAAATGGTAATCTGATTATCCCTCATAAGGATCACTACCACAACATCAAATTTGCTTGGTTCGATGATAAGACTTACCGAGCTCCTAATGGCTATACATTAGAGGATTTATTTGCAACTATCAAGTATTATGTTGAACATCCAGATGAGCGACCACAATCTAGCGATGGATGGGGGAATGCAAGTGATCATGTTTTAGGTAAAAAAGATGACAAGGAGGATACTGTTAGCCCAGAGAAACCTCAGGAAGAAGTTGAAGAGGAAACACCAACTGAGCCAGAAGTACCTCAAGTTGAAACTGCTAAAGTAGAAGCTAAGTTGCAAGAGGCGGAAGACTTACTTGAAAAGACGACGGATCCAAGTTTGAAATCCAATGCAACTGAGACCTTAACAGGATTGCGAAATAATCTTAATTTAGGGACTATGGATAATAATAACATCATGGCAGAAGTAGAAAAATTGCTAGCCTTGCTGCAATCTGCTTCTTCAGCTTCTGTGTCAAGTACAGAAGTGACTGATTAGCTGAGGTGAAGGAGTATTGTATGAAAAAAAGAACTGCAGTATTACTAGTGCTGAGTATACTAGCTTTGATGCTGGGAGCGTGTACTCAGAAAGAAGAACAACAAGCTAAAGGTTTGAAGATTGTGACCAGTTTTTATCCGGTTTATGCCATGGTTAAAGAAGTATCAGGTGATTTGAATGATGTTCGCATGATTCAATCTAGTACAGGGATCCATTCATTTGAACCATCGGCTAATGATGTAGCTGCTATCTATGATGCGGATGTTTTTGTCTATCATTCACATACCTTAGAGTCGTGGGCGGGGAGCTTGGATCCAAATTTGCAAAAATCTAAGGTGAAAGTACTTGAAGCTTCCGAAGGAATGCCCCTGGAACGTGTATCGGGTTTGGAAGACGTGGAAGCTGGCGAAGGAATCGATGAAAAAACTCTTTATGATCCTCATACATGGCTAGATCCTGAAAAAGCTGGTGAAGAAGCACAGATTATTGCGGATAAGCTATCTGAACTCGATAAAGAACACAAGGAAATATATCAAAAAAATGCTAAGAAATTCATTTCTAAAGCTCAAGAATTGACCAAAAAATACCAACCAATCTTTGAAAAGGCTAAGGAAAAGACTTTCGTCACTCAACATACTGCGTTCTCGTATTTAGCAAAGCGGTTTGGTTTGCAGCAGCTAGGTATTGCAGGGATTTCTCCTGAACAAGAGCCAAATGCAAGGCAGCTTACTGAAATTCAAGAATTTGTGAAAACATATAAAGTTAAAACGATTTTTACCGAAAGCAATGCATCGTCGAAAGTGGCAGAAACGCTCGTCAAGTCAACGGGAGTCAGACTGAAAACTCTCAATCCTTTAGAAGCCGATCCCCAAAATGATAAAAACTACCTAGAGAATCTAGAAGAAAACATGAGTATCTTGGCTAAAGAATTGAAATGAGAAGTTAATGCTTAATCTAGCTGAAGACTACAAAACGGAAACCTGCCCATAAGGGTAGGTTTTTTTGGTGTTTTAAGGAAACTATTAAACCAGAAGTTTGTATTAAAAGTATTATTTTAAGAGAGAAATTTTCAATTTCATGATCTATAGGCAAACGCTTGCATTCTATTTTTTGTTGGACTATAATAGGTTGGTATAAAGCCTTCTGTAATAATAAAAGTTAGAAGGTGTAGAAAGTAAGGATTTAGAATACTTGTGTTTGAAAATACGATTTTCTATTCCTTACGATAGCGGAGATAGATATGGCAATGATAGAAGTAGAGCATCTTCAGAAAAATTTTGTAAAAACAGTTAAGGAACCAGGGTTGAAAGGAGCTTTGCGATCCTTTATTCATCCTGAAAAGCAGACCTTTGAAGCGGTCAAGGATTTAACCTTTGAGGTGCCCAAGGGGCAAATTTTAGGCTTTATCGGCGCGAATGGTGCTGGGAAGTCGACAACCATCAAAATGCTGACAGGAATTCTGAAACCGACATCTGGTTTTTGTCGGATTAACGGCAAGATTCCGCAGGACAATCGCCAAGACTATGTCAAGGATATTGGAGTGGTCTTCGGGCAAAGAACCCAGCTGTGGTGGGATTTGGCTCTGCAAGAGACCTACACGGTCTTAAAGGAGATTTACGATGTGCCGGACTCGCTCTTCCACAAGCGCATGGACTTTTTGAATGAAGTCTTGGACTTGAAGGAGTTTATCAAAGACCCCGTGCGGACTCTTTCACTGGGTCAACGGATGCGGGCGGATATTGCTGCTTCCTTGCTCCACAATCCCAAGGTTCTCTTTTTAGATGAGCCGACCATTGGTTTGGATGTTTCGGTCAAGGATAACATTCGCCGGGCCATCACCCAGATTAATCAGGAGGAAGAGACAACCATTCTCTTGACCACTCACGACCTGAGTGATATTGAGCAACTTTGTGATCGGATTTTTATGATTGACAAGGGGCAGGAGATTTTTGATGGAACGGTTAGCCAGCTTAAGGAGACTTTTGGAAAGATGAAGACTCTTTCCTTTGAACTGCTACCAGGGCAAAGTCATCTAGTTTCTCACTATTCAGGATTGCCTGACATGACTATTGATAGACAAGGAAATAGCCTCAACATTGAATTCGATAGTTCCCGCTACCAGACGGCAGATATTATCAAGCAAACCTTGTCTGATTTTGAGATCCGTGATTTGAAGATGGTGGATACGGATATTGAGGATATTATCCGTCGCTTCTACCGAAAGGAGCTCTAAGATGGTCAAATTGTGGAGACGTTATAAGCCCTTTATCAATGCAGGGATTCAGGAGTTGATCACCTATAGAGTCAACTTTATTCTCTATCGGCTTGGCGATGTCATGGGAGCCTTTGTTGCTTTCTATCTCTGGAAGGCGGTCTTTGATTCCTCGCAGGAGTCCTTGATTCAGGGCTTCAGCATGGCAGATATCACCCTCTACATCATCATGAGTTTTGTGACCAATCTTTTGACTAGGTCTGATAGTTCTTTTATGATTGGAGAAGAGGTCAAGGACGGATCGATTATCATGCGCTTGCTGAGACCGGTGCATTTTGCGGCCTCTTATCTCTTCACCGAGCTTGGTTCAAAGTGGTTGATTTTTATCAGCGTCGGACTTCCATTTTTAAGTGTTATTTTTCTGATGAAAATCCTTTCTGGGCAAGGGATTGTAGAAGTGCTGGGATTAACTGTTATCTATCTCTTTAGCTTAACCCTAGCCTATCTGATCAATTTTTTCTTTAATATCTGCTTTGGATTTTCAGCTTTTGTGTTTAAAAATCTATGGGGGTCTAATCTGCTCAAGAATTCTCTGATTGCCTTTATGTCGGGGAGTTTGATTCCCTTGGCTTTCTTTCCTAAGATTGTTTCAAATATTCTTTCCTTTTTGCCTTTTTCATCCTTGATTTACACTCCAGTCATGATCATTGTTGGGAAATACGATACCAGTCAGATTCTTCAGGCTCTTTTCCTGCAGTTGTTTTGGCTTTTAGTGATGGCGGGCTTGTCTCAGTTGATTTGGAAACGAGTCCAGTCATTTATCACCATTCAAGGAGGTTAGTATGAAAAAATATCAGCGCATGCATCTGATTTTTATCAGACAATACATCAAGCAAATCATGGAATACAAGGTTGATTTTGTGGTTGGTGTGCTGGGAGTATTTCTGACCCAAGGTTTGAACCTCTTGTTTCTCAACGTGCTCTTCCAACACATCCCTTCCTTGGAAGGCTGGACATTCCAAGAGATTGCCTTTATCTATGGCTTTTCCTTAATTCCCAAGGGATTGGACCATCTCTTTTTTGACAATCTCTGGGCACTGGGGCAACGCTTGGTTCGAAAAGGAGAGTTTGACAAATACCTGACTCGTCCTATCAATCCTCTCTTTCACATCCTAGTCGAGACCTTTCAGATTGATGCTTTGGGCGAACTCTTGGTTGGTGGAATCCTACTTGGAACAACAGTGACAAGCATTACTTGGACTCTTCCCAAATTCTTGCTTTTCCTAGTTTGTATTCCTTTTGCGACCTTGATTTATACTTCCTTAAAAATAGCGACAGCGAGTATCGCTTTTTGGACCAAGCAATCAGGAGCTATGATTTATATTTTCTATATGTTCAATGATTTTGCCAAGTATCCGATTTCGATTTACCATTCGCTTATCCGTTGGTTGATTAGTTTCATTGTGCCTTTCGCCTTTACGGCCTACTATCCAGCTAGCTATTTCTTGCAGGAAAAGAATGGACTCTTTAATATCGGTGGTTTGATTCTGATTTCTCTTGTCTTCTTTTTCATTTCTTTGAAACTATGGGACAGGGGCTTAGACGCCTACGAAAGTGCAGGATCGTAAGATAGAAAATATGATTGGTCCTAAAGCTTAAATCAAGAAAGGATTTTAAGATGATAGTGATTGAAGAAGTGAAGGAAGAAAAACAAAAGATGCTAGTGGTTAGCGAAGTTTTGAAGGATCTGCCAGAATGGTTTGGAATACCTGAAAGTACACAAGCTTACATTGAAGGAGCTACGGATTTGCAAGTTTGGTCTGCCTATCAGGAGAGTGATTTGGCTGGCTTTGTAAGCTTATCATACTCTAGTGAAGATTGTGCTGAGATTGACTGTCTAGCTGTTAAGAAATGCTATCATAGAGCGGGAATTGGCAGTCAACTTCTAGGAGTTTTAGAAAAATCTGCTCGTCAAAAGGCATCCTATTTGCAAGTGAAAACGGTAGCACCAGGTCATTATCCTACTTACGACAGGACTAACGCTTTCTATCAGGCTCAGGGCTTTAAAAAGTTAGAAATCTTTCCTGAACTTTGGGATAAAAACAACCCTTGTTTGATTTGGGTTAAAAAGTTGTGAAATTTTCCCTTGACAAAAAAACTCAAGATGCTAGAATAAAGGGGAAAAGGCGCCGATTTAGCTCAGTTGGTAGAGCAACGCACTCGTAACGCGTAGGTCACAGGTTCGATCCCTGCAATCGGCATAAATAGGTCTTAGAAATCTTGTAAAAGCAAGGTTTCTTTTTTACTGAACAAGGTGTCAATTATAAAAGTTCGAATGCAAAGAGGTTAAAATATCTTTACATGGTGGAAAAATCAAGAAAATCAAAGAGAAATATGATACAGTGAATTAATATAAAAAGAAAGGAGCGGGTGTTTATGAAAAAACAATTGCTATTTTTTTTAATTTTATTAATTTCCATATTTATTGGTATAGGACAAGTTCGTGCTGATAGCAGTGACTCTGATAGTTTTTCAGATTCTAGTAGCTTTAGTTCGTCTAATGATTC
This sequence comes from Streptococcus sanguinis, assembly GCF_050225395.1. GTDB lineage: Bacteria > Bacillota > Bacilli > Lactobacillales > Streptococcaceae > Streptococcus. The sequence goes on from NZ_CP071431.1 coordinate 409,646, forward strand.
AGATTCTGACGATGACACATCTGATGATGATTCTTCCTCTGATTTGGGCAGCGGTTTGACCGTTAATCCGGATAGTTTAGGTGACTTCGCTTCAGATATTCCAACTATTGATTCTTTGGATGCGTCAGCAAATGATGGTGATAATTTGACTAATCTGGGGAATATTTCTGCCCCAGTTTCTACAGAATCAAGCAATCCAACAACGAGCACAGATGAGATAATGGCGGGCACACCAGATACAGCAGTAGCGACCGCTCCCACACCCCTTACGGATGCAACTAATTCTGTCACTACTACAGATGAAACGACGGCTTCCTCGACTCCTATAGATTCAGCTAATCAAACAACTGAGTCAGTAGACTCGGCAAGCTCTGATAAGCCTAATTTGGCAGACTCGGCAACTGAATCAAGCACTGCGGCTTCCGCAGGCAATGGTTTGACAGCTAATCCGGACAGCTTAGGCAGTTTCGTTTCGGATAAACCAGCCGATAGAACTGGATCCGAATCTTCTACCGACCTGGGCAGTGGTTTGACTGCAGATGCAGATAGTCTAGGTAGTTTTATCTCAGAATCAGATTCTACAACTGAGTCAATAAACTCGGCAAGCTCTGACAAGCCTAATTTGACAGATTCGGCAACTGAATCAAGCACTGCGGCTTCCGCAGGCAATGGTTTGATAGCTAATCCGGACAGCTTAGGCAGTTTCGTTTCGGATAAACCAGCCGATACAACTGGATCCGAATCTTCTACCGACCTGGGCAGTGGTTTGACTGCAGATGCAGATAGTCTAGGTAGTTTTATCTCAGAATCAGATTCTACAACTGAGTCAATAAACTCGGCAAGCTCTGACAAGCCTAATTCGATAGATTCGGCAACTGAATCAAACACGACGGATTCTGCAGGCAATGGTTTGACAGCTAATTCTGATAACTTAGGCAATTTCGTTTCGGATAAACCAGCCGATACAACTGAATCTGAATCTTCTGCTGACCTTGGCAGTGGCTTGACTGCAGATGCAGATAGTCTAGGTAGTTTTATCTCAGATGAGTCAATAAACTCGGCAAGCTCTGACAAGCCTAATTCGATAGATTCGGCAACTGAATCAAGCACTGCGGCTTCCGCAGGCAATGGTTTGACAGCTAATCCGGACAGCTTAGGCAGTTTCGTTTCGGATAAACCAGCCGATATAACTGGATCCGAATCTTCTGTTGACCTTGGTAGCGGTTTGGCAGTTGATTCAAATGAAACTTTCAATGTTTTGGGAAACGATGCTTGGGGTAATTACTCTCCCTTGGAGGCTGATTACACTGTCTCTGCAACAAATACAACAAATGCAGAAGAAAGAAGGAACCCTAATATGTGGGGGACAGAAACTGGAAAGCCTTTTTCTACTCCAACGACTCTTTTGGGTATTGTTGGAGAAGAAGTTTATGATGTATTTGATGGCACATTTGGAAAATTGGCTGGAGTGACGTTTACTGAGTTGGGAACATACGTGACTCCTGATCCTCAGCCAGTGCCTGAAGAAGTTCTAACCCCTATCGGATCTTTAAATTATAATATAGCACAAGGAACTTCTCCGGTTCTTGGAACAGGGGTGATTAGAACAAGCGAAACGGGTGCACGATACATCGGTATAATTGCTGATAATTTAACTCATAATGTAGCAAATAATGTCTACATTGGACTTACTGGAGAGACTTTATCAGGAACTGATGCTGTTCCTGATAGTTCTCCTCTGCCTGAATCTGTTGGTCGAATTGCTATTATTGCAAATAATATTGTTGGATCTAAAACAGATGTAGAGCCTTTAGATGTTGTTATCGGTACGACAGGTTATAATCCCATTACTGGAGAAAAAGAAGATCGCATTCCCTCGCTATTTGGAATAATTCAAGGAATGAGAGGGGGACAAAAGGAGGGCTCCGAAGGAGCTAGTAATAGTCAGGAAAAATAATCTTCTTTGACATCTTATCGAAAGACTAGGTTTCTATACTAAGATTTCAAAGCTGAACCAATAATTATTGAAAGGATTGAATTCTATATTGAACAGGATTCGGTCCTTTTAATTCGTTTTTTGTAGAAAACACTATAATCTACAGTAGCTTTTTCTAGTTCATCAAGCGAAAGATAATTTTTTTATATCCTACTTAAGAAGAAGTTAGAAGCATTAAGCTTATTTTTAGACAGTTGGAGTGATACACGCTTAGGTTTTTTATGGTTCGAAACCCAATATGTATCTTTACCAGGAATTTTTAGGTACTGCTTGATATTATTTTTATCACAAATTTAAGAGCAGCACTATATAATACAAATTTGGGTTAATAAGAAAATTCCCTGCAGGGGGTATAAATAGGTCTTAGAAATCTTGTAAAAGCAAGGTTTCTTTTTTACTGGACAAGGTGTCAATTATATATGACATAATATTTCAAGGTCTTTAAAATATTTTTACATGGCAAAAAAACTCAGCAGCCTATAATAAAATTATGGTATATTAGAATAGTAAAAAAAGAAAGGAGGAGCATTTGTGAAGAAAAGACTAATGCTTTTGATTTTGTTGAGCGCTGTGTTTGTCCACGTTGGGCAGGTCCAGGCTTATGATGGTGGTTCAGGTTCCTCAGATTCTGGCTCCAGTACCTCGGACTCCGGTGGTTTCGGTTCAGATTCCTCGGACTCCGGTGGTTTTGGTTCAAGCTCCTCGGACTCCGGTGGTTTCGGTTCAGATTCCTCGGACTCCGGTGGTTTTGGTTCAAGCTCCTCGGACTCTGGCGGATTCGGTTCAGATTCCTCAGATTCCGGCGGTTTTGGCTCCAGTACCTCGGACTCCGGTGGTTTCGGTTCAAGCTCCTCGGACTCTGGCGGATTCGGTTCAGGTTCTTCGGACTCCGGTAGCTTTGGCTCCAGTTCTTCGGATTCCGACAGTTTCGGTTCAAGCTCCTCGGACTCTGGCGGTTTTGGTTCAAGTTCTTCGGACTCTGGTGGTTTCGGTTCAAGTTCCTCGGACTCCGGTAGCTTTGGTTCCGGTACCTCGGATTCCGACAGTTTCGGTTCAAGCTCCTCGGACTCTGGCGGATTCGGTTCAGGTTCTTCAGACTCTGATAGCTTTGGCTCCAGTTCTTCGGATTCCGACAGTTTCGGTTCAAGCTCCTCGGACTCCGGCAGCTTTGGTTCCGGTACCTCGGATTCCGACAGTTTCGGTTCAAGCTATTCAGACTCTGGAAGTTTTAGTTCCAGTTCTTTAGACTCCGGCAGTTTTGGTTCCGGTACCTCAGATTCCGGTGGTTTCAGCTCAAACTCCTCGGATTCTGGTAGTTATGACTCCTCTACTTCAAATAGTGATAGTCTAGGTTTCTCAGATTCTGGAAGTTTCGGATCTTCTGATTCTAACAGTTTCGGTGGCTATTCTACTTCAGATAATGATAGTCTTGGAACCTCTACTTCAGATAGTAGCTTTGGATCGTCAGATAGTTCTGGGAATTGGTCAAGTATTGGCGACAGCGACTTGTCGAATGGATCTGGAAGCTGGTCCAGTATTGGAGATGCCAGTTCGTCTAAGGATAACAGCGACTTTTCTAGCTTTGGTGATGCTATTTTATCGGGCAACAATTATAGTTCTGGAAGCTGGTCTAGCATTTCTGACGGCAATACAAGTTCTGCAGATTTGAGCGCAGGAAATTGGACGACCACCAATGATTCAGTCGCTAAGAAATCTTCCGAGATTTCCGACTCTTTTAGTGATTTTGATACAGGTAATTGGTCTCGAACATCTGATACCTTGGCTGATAATGCTTCGTCAAGCAGCAAGACAGTGAGTGACTTTACTTCAGGCGATTGGTCAAGAGTATCTGATTCATCAAGCGATAAATTTTCAACAAGTGGCTTAGGTCTGAACGACTTTACAGCAGGTGACTGGTCGCATGTATCAGATTTTAGTGACAATAGAACGTCAACAAGTGCTGCTTATAGTGATTTGGAGGCAGATAATTGGTCTAGAATCAATGATTCTTTCAACAATTCGGCTTCGTCAACTATCACGGCAACAGATGATTTTACAACAGGAGACTGGACTCGTGTAACCGATGCATTTGGAAGCCAGGTTTCCAACAAAAGTAAGTCTCTAAGTGATTTGACACTTGGTGATTGGGCCAGTGTTCAGGATGCTGCGTCAAGAACAGCAAGTCTCTCTCCATTGGAGGGTGAATATACTTTTTCTGCAACAAAACCTACAGAGGACTTTGTTAGCACATCATCAGTAAATCAATGGTCTGGCTTTAATCCAGTCGAGGGTGATTGGAAGCAGATTGATATCTCTGAGAAGTCAAAAACTGTTAACACCCCAACGATGTCAGAGGCTTTGGCTGATTGGGCAGGCTTCAAGCAGAAAACCACGAGTAAGGAAGGACTCCCAGGCTTTGCTTTAGACTATGCATCCTCTCTGACAGCAACAGGAAAAAATCAATTGCCAGGTTCATTTTTAGACGGAGATTGGCAACGGGTCAGCGAAAGTAAGCCTACTTCAACCCTTTTTAACAATCCTTTGGCTACAGAGGATGTACTCACTAACCAAACTCTTCCAACGACGGTTGACTTAGGCTTATCTCAAACTTTTAGTCGAACACCAGAAGACTACTATCAAGCAGGTGCGATGTTTGCAGGGCCGGTGAGTGCTGTAAAGACTGAAGAAAGTACAACTCCTATTACTGATAAGGTTAAGAAAAAATTTGATGAAATAAGGGGAGTGAACAAAAATATTGAGCAGTTTGCATATACCCATGCTGCAGAATATCAGATGGAGCCTGTAAAAACAGCTGAATGGGCTGGAAGAACGGAGTACTTCACTTCGTTAATAGAGGATACACTTACTTCTTTTACTAAAAAAATTGATGAATATAACCAAGCTAATAAAAAGGTAGAGCAAGCGAAACAAAGTGGGAGTCTTGAACAAATAGCAGATGCTTATAGAAATCAGACAGCAGCAGCAGTTGGTCTTGCAAACGACACTTATAATTCGGGTAAAAAAGGTTATGATTTGGGCAAAAAAGCTTTTGGTAAGTCTAAAGAACAAACTGATTCTAAAAATAACAAAGTGAGCTCTAATAATAAGGAGGATGCTAAAACGCCAAAGAATACATCAGTAAAGTCTAAATCAACTGATTCTAAAGCAGATAAAACCTCTAAAGGTAAAAACAAGAAAAACTAATTCCTTTTCCTTATATTGTCAAAAAACCGGGTTTCGTCCCGGTTTTTCTGATGTTTGATTCTTGTCAATGTTAGCAGCAAACCACTTACCGGTCAAATTTAACCACTTACTGAAAAGGCCTTGTTTCTCGGGAGTTTCTTGTTATAATAAATATAAGCAGATGGAAAGGAGAGCGTATGAACATTCGGATTGAATTAGATCAGAGTTTGGATGATACTGAAATGGTGATAAAAGTTTCGCGGCTGGATGAGCGGATTCAGCGTATCCAGGAAGCACTGGAAGAAACGGCGACTCCGTCCATTCTTTTCTATAAGGAAAGCAGTGAGTACTTTCTTGATTTAGCGGATATTCTCTTTTTCGAGACGGACGGCAGCAAGATTTTTGCCCATGCCCGCAATGATGCTTATGAGGTTAAACTGAAACTCTATGAGTTAGAGGAGATTCTGCCCCGTTATTTCTGTCGGATTTCAAAGTCCACCATTGCCAATATCAAGGCTATCTATGCTTTGGACAAGTCCTTTTCAGGAACGAGCACCGTCCAGTTTTACAATACCCATAAACAGGTGCATGTGTCTAGGCATTATTATCAGTTAGTAAAAGAAAAGTTAAGTGAAGTGAGGTAATTATCATGAAAAAAACAATTTTTGGAATCGGCTTTCTAGTCTTGGCAGCTTGGGTCCTGCTGCAGGGGAATTTTGGAATTCCTGCCTTCAATTTTAATATTTGGCCCATGCTAGTAGTTGCAATGTTTGCCTATTTCGCCTTGGAAAATTTCTTAGAAAGAGACTTTGGCACTGGGCTTATCATGGCAGTTATTGCGTTGATCATTGCCAATGCCGTTTACCACTTTTTAGCTATTTCAACAGGAACCTTGGTTTTGGGTGGTATTCTGGCTTGTATCGGTCTCAATATGATTTTCAAGCCCCAGCGTATTTTTAAGGGGCGTATCTTCTCAACTGCCTCTTCTTCCTCAAAAGATGATATTGCTTTTGGCAGTGGTACGCGCTATATCAACTCAGATAACTTCACCTATGAAAAGTTAGACTGTGCTTTTGGCAGTGCATCGGTTTATTTTGATAATGCGACTATCGAAGGGGACTCAGCAACTTTTGAAGTGGATCTGTCTTTTGGCAGTGTGATGCTTTATGTGCCAAGTGACTGGCGTGTAGAGCTGGATGTAGATAATGCCTTTGGCTCTGTCTACAATCCCCGCAATGTCAACGAAAAGAAAAAAACTCTCTATGTCAAAGGCAACGTGGCTTTCGGCTCTTTGAAGATTAGCTATGTTTAGGAAAACGGATTAATTTCGAAAGTTTGGAGAAATGTACTTGTCAAACGTCAAGTTTTTTGGTAATATAGGAAGGTATGTGGTGCTAGCACATCCGTAATATTAGATCTAATAGGAGGAAACACGATAATGGCTAAAGTATGTTACTTTACTGGTCGTAAGACTGTATCAGGCAACAACCGCTCTCACGCGATGAACCAAACAAAACGCGCTGTTAAACCAAATCTTCAAAAAGTTACTGTTTTGATTGACGGTAAACCTAAAAAAGTTTGGGCTTCAGCACGTGCCCTTAAATCAGGTAAAGTTGAACGCGTTTAATCTTTATTTAAAAAGGATGGAAATTTTCCGTCCTTTTTTGCTTTGAAATTTCCGCCTAGACAGTTGATTTAGGCCCTTCCTCTTTTACACCCTGTATAAAATATGGTAGAATAAACTATAAAATACTTTTGAGGTACAAATTATGACTGTGAAAATTAATACAAAAGATGGTCAAATTGAGCTGACTGATGATGTGATTGCAACAATCGTCGGTGGTGCAGCGACTGAAATTTTTGGTGTAGTTGGCATGGCCAGCAAAAATGCAATCAAGGATAATTTTCAAGCCCTTTTAGGAAAAGAAAACTATGCTAAGGGCGTGGTTGTGAAAGCGACTGATGAAGGTGATATCGCAGTTGATGTCTACACTGTGTTAAGCTATGGAGTCAAAATCAGCGAAGTTTCTAAAAACATCCAAGAGCGTGTTAAGTTCAGTTTGGAAAACAAGCTCGGAATTACTGCCCATGCAGTGAATGTTTATATCCAAAATATTAAAGTCGTAGGAGAATAATCGTGGCAAATATTACTACTAGTTTATTTCAAGAAATGGTGCAGGCAGCATCTACTCGCTTAAATAAACAGGCTGAATATGTAAACTCTTTGAATGTCTTCCCAGTTCCAGACGGAGATACAGGGACCAACATGGGCATGACCATTGAAAATGGTGCTAAGGAAGTGGCAGACAAGTCTGCTTCAACAGTTGGCGAAGCAGCAGGTATCTTTGCGAAAGGCCTTTTGATGGGCGCGCGTGGTAACTCAGGCGTTATCACTTCCCAGCTTTTTCGCGGTTTTTCTCAAAGTGTGAAGGAGCATGAAGAGCTGACTGGTGAAGATCTTGCTCTGGCCTTTCAGTCTGGTGTAGAAGTGGCTTACAAGGCAGTTATGAAGCCGGTTGAGGGAACGATTTTGACTGTTTCCCGCGGTGCGGCTATCGGAGCCAAGAAGAAAGCTGAAGTCACTAATGACGCTGTAGAAGTTATGAAAGCGGCTCTTGAAGGAGCTAAGGCTGCTCTGGCTAAGACACCCGATATGCTGCCGGTTCTGAAAGAAGTCGGTGTTGTGGACTCTGGCGGTCAAGGGCTGGTCTTTATCTACGAAGGTTTCTTGTCTGCTCTTACAGGCGAATATATCGCTTCTGAGGACTTTGTGGCGACACCTGCGACCATGTCTGAGATGATCAATGCTGAGCATCATAAGTCTGTAGCTGGCCATGTGGCAACGGAAGACATCACTTACGGCTACTGTACAGAAATCATGGTGGCTCTCAAGGCAGGACCAACCTATGTAAAAGACTTTGATTATGATGAATTCCGTAACTACCTCAACGATTTGGGAGATTCCCTGTTGGTAGTCAACGATGATGAAATCGTCAAAGTCCATGTTCATACTGAAGATCCAGGACTGGTTATGCAGGAAGGTCTCAAGTATGGTAGTTTGGTCAAGGTCAAGGTTGATAATATGCGCAACCAGCACGAAGCGCAGGTTGAAAAAGAAGAGCGCTCAGCCAAGCCGGCTCAAGAGAAAGAGTATGCGATTATCGCTGTAGTAGCTGGTGATGGCTTATCTGAAATCTTTAAGGCTCAGGGAGTTGACTACATCATCTCTGGTGGCCAAACCATGAACCCATCTACAGAAGACTTCATCAAGGCTGTGGAGCAAGTCAATGCTCGTAATATTATTATCTTGCCAAACAATAAAAACATCTTCATGGCAGCCCAATCAGCAGCAGAAGTGATTGAGCAGCCAGCAGCAGTGATTGAGACTCGCACCATTCCTCAAGGTTTGACCAGTCTCCTAGCTTTTGATGGCAGCAAGACTATTGAGGAAAACCAAGAGCGTATGACTGCAGCCTTGGCAGAAGTAGTCAGCGGCAGCGTGACAACTGCGGTTCGTGATACTACGATTGATGGCTTGGAAATTCATGAGAATGACAACCTCGGTATGGTGGATGGTAAGATAGTTGTTTCTAATCCGGATATGCTGACAGCTTTGAAAGAAACGTTCAGCAAGATGCTCAATGAAGACAGCGAGATTGTCTCTATCTATATCGGTGAAGACGGCAGCGAAGAGTTGGCTAGCAGTCTTGCTCAAGATTTGATGGAACAATTCGAGGATGTAGAAGTAGAAATTCATCAGGGCAGTCAGCCGGTTTATCCATATATTTTTAGTGTTGAATAGCATAAAAAGGCAATCGAAAGGTTGCCTTTAGTCATTTTATAGAAAATACTTAGACAAGAAACTGGTATTATGTTATACTGTAACAAATAAAAAGTAAAAAAGGTGAACTATGAAAAAATTTTTCATTCTTGTTATTTCTGCTTCGGTACTCTTGACGGGCTGTGTGTTTCCTAACTTCAGCAAGCATCGTCCTAGACATTCTTCTGAATCAGCAGCTTCCTCTAGGCGGACTAAATCTAGCTCTAGCTCCAGCTCCAGCAAGTCATCCAGTTCTTCTTCTGAAAGTACAGAGATTATCTCTAAAACGTTAGTCGGAGACATTGAAGAAATTCATCATCGTGATACAATTACTTATCAGGGCAAGAAAATCTTGAATCTTCGTATGGAATTGCTCACTTCCTTGCCAGAAGAAGCCAGTGCGGCATCAGCTACTTTGACTCCAGAGGAGATGACGACTATCATTCGTGAAGGAATGCAGTCTGATTCAAACTATGTAGCAGCTAAGAGCTTGGAAGGTGTTAATATTGATTATTCAGTTACAGCAGAGAAGAAATTGCAGACCTTGATTGAAATTGATTTGCAAAAGGTCAATGTCGAAGAAGTGGAAAAGAACAGTTTCTTCCAAGGTTTTGGACTGAAGGACATTAAGGATATTACACCTGAGATGTTTATTCTGAGTCTGAAGCTCAACGGTCTCAAAGAAGAGGGGCAGAGCTAAAGTTTAAAAAGCGTTGGTCGCCTCATCTTACAAAGTTGAGTAGCTAGTTTATTGAAAATTTTTTTAGATTAGGCTGCTTTAATTCCAGTTTCTATCTGAATTGCAACAGACATACAACTAGTCGGTTCCTCTCAATGAGGGAGCCGGCTTTTTTGTGTCTTCATGCAGAAGGGAAATAATCAGATTATTCCAATATTTGCTAGCTTTGGTCTCTAAATGCAGAATAGTGACATTTGTCATGTCAGTCGGTGACAAAATCAACTAGTAGGAAAAATTTCTTTGCCTTATAATATAGTTAACAAAATGATAAAAGGTTGCTGTAATAATTCAAACAGCATTTGGCCTTCGTTCTTCTTTCGCCTTTTGAAAAATAAAGGAAAGATGCACATGAGGCTTATCAAATCAAAGGAGGAGCAAAATGGAACTGATTGAAGTAAAGAAGCTTTCAAAAAGCATTCATGGTAAGGAGATTTTAAAGGATATTTCCTTTGAAATCTCCCAAGGTGATTGTGTAGCCTTGATTGGTCCCAATGGAGCAGGGAAAACGACTCTCATGGACTGTTTGTTGGGTGATAAGTTTCTGACAGCGGGTCAGGCTACAATTCAGGGACTCAAGCCAACTGACACTCATCTCAAGCAGTCGGTAGCGATTTTACCACAGGAAAATACAGTGGTGGAGGATTTGAAGGTCAAGGAACTCTTGGCGTTCTTCCAAGCTATTTATCCAAATAGTCTGTCCAATCAAGAAATTGATGACTTGCTGCAATTTACAGATAAGCAAAAGAATCAGTTGGCCAGTAAGCTGTCTGGTGGACAAAAACGTCTCTTCTCTTTTGTTCTGAGTCTGATTGGCCGTCCTAAGATTCTGTTCTTGGACGAACCGACTTCAGCTATGGACACTTCCACTCGTCAGCATTTCTGGGAAATTGTTAATCAGCTCAAGCAGCAGGGAGTGACCATCGTTTATTCCTCTCACTATATCGAAGAAGTCGAGCATACGGCAGATCGGATTTTGGTGCTGCACAAGGGCGAGTTGATTCGGGACACGACGCCTTATGCCATGCGCAGTGAGGAGCAGGAAAAACACTTTACCTTGCCGCTGACTTATCAGTCTGTGCTGGAAAAGCTGGATAATGTGACTGATATAGAAATCAAGCAAAAGGCTTTATCTTTTGCTACTAGAGATGCTGGTCAAGTCTGGCAAGTCCTGCAGGAACACGGCTGTACAATCGAAGAGATTGAAGTACGTAACCGTACCCTCTTGGATAGTATTTTTGAAACGACACAAGAATAGGAGAGTAATCATGAAAAATATGGCAAGTCTTATGAAGATTGAGTTGATTTTAATGAAGCGGCAGGCTGCTTATTATCTCTTGTCTATTGGTCTGCCCAGCGTCTTTTACCTGATTTTCTCAGGAATGATGTCTGGAAGTGATACGCCTGAACCTGTGCTTCGAGGCTACCTCTTCTCTATGACTCTTTTTAGTATCATGTCTAGTGCCTTCTTTAGCATTCCAAGCACTTTACAGTCTGATAAAAATAACAACTGGCAAAAAATGATTCAGCACTCGCCGATTTCTATGGTAAAATATTATATATCAAAACTTTGCAGTACTTTGTTGACTTTTATGCTTTCCATTATCGTAGTCTTCTCGATTGGGCATTTTGTTCGCGGGGTTAATCTGCCAATGGTGGACTGGCTTCTTATTGCCTTGATCCTTCTGGTAGGAAGTGTGGTCTTTATTGCCATGGGTGTATTGGTCAGTCTCTTGCCAAGTGCTCAGCTCATGTCTGTTGTGGGCAATATCGTCTATATGGCACTGGCTGTTCTAGGCGGTCTATGGTTTCCTCTGACTATGTTTCCAAAATGGCTCCAGCCAATCGGTAAGTTGACGCCAAGTTATCAACTGATGCAAGTCGTGTCTTCTTATCTGGAACACCATGAGTTTAATGGCAAGGCCGCTTTGATTGTTCTGATTTATACGGTTTTGGTCAGCATTCTTGTGCTGCAGCTCAAAAAGCGAATTGAGGTAAAATAAATTCATGTGGGAAAAACTTAAACAAGTCCACTATATGTTTCATATTGCGCTGGTCTTTATTATCTTTCCAGTTGCGGGAGTGATTAGCGGGGAATACCCGCTTTTCGTCTTGCTCTGGACAGCTATTTTTGTTGCGGCTTACTATGCGGTCTTGTTAAGTAACCATCGCCTTATCCAGTTTTTTTCTTGGTGGCTCTTGATTGCTTACATATATTATGGTTCTGTCTGGCTGAATACAGGTTTTACCTGGTATATTTTTTATCTATCCAATCTTCTTATTTACGAACTGGATGATATTTCTTTTAAATCCTGGCGTTTTTTGACCTTTCTCGCCTTGCAGCCTGCTATTGTGCTGACTAATTATTTGATGGGCAATGTTGGTCCAGCAGAGCTGCTTTCCTATATTGTAATCTTTCTCTTTTCGGATGGTTTGACTTTTGGTCTTTATCGGATTCAAACGACAGAGCGAATCAAGGAAGAAAAGGTCAAGCAAAATGCCCAGCTGAATCTTTTCCTGGCGGAAAATGAGCGCAATCGGATTGGTCGAGACTTACATGATAGTCTAGGACACACCTTTGCTATGCTCAGTGTTAAGGCGGAGCTGGCTCAGCAGTTTTTGCAGATGGAAGCCTATGACAAGGCAGCAAAAGAACTGCAGGAAGTGCAAGAGATTAGTAAGAAGTCCATGGCTGATGTTCGGCGGATTATTAACGATCTAAAGAATCGGACTCTGGACGAGGAACTAGTGACCATTCGTGCCATGCTGGAGATGAGCGGCGTTCAGGTAAAAATAGATAACCAACTCAATGTTGCCAGTATCCCACCGAGTCAGCAGTCGACGATTAGTATGATCTTACTGGAGGCGGCGACCAATATCATTAAGCATGCCAAGGCTAAAAAGAGTAATTTTTCTTTGGTAAAGAAAGACGAAAAGCTTGTTTTGGACATTCAGGATGATGGTTGTGGTTTTCAAAAGCTGACTGGTCGGGAGTTGCATAGTATTCGAGAGCGACTGTCTGCCTTGTCAGGAAGGCTTGAGATTCTTAGCAGCCAAGATCCAACGTGGATTCGGATTGAATTGCCGTACGGAGGGAAGGAAGCATGAAACTTTTGTTAGCAGAAGATCAAAGTATGCTGAGAGATGCCTTAGCTCAGCTCTTGCAGCTGCAGCCAGATGTCGAAGAAGTCTATCAGGCCGCAGATGGGCAGAAGGCTATTGACTGTCTTAGCTCAGAAACTGTTGATGTAGCTATTTTGGACGTGGAAATGCCCCACCAGACCGGTCTAGACGTTCTCGAATGGGTCAAGGCCAATCGACCCAACATCAAGGTCATCATCGTCACAACCTTCAAGCGGCCGGGCTACTTTGAGCGAGCTGTTAAGGCAGATGTAGATGCTTATGTGCTCAAAGAGCGTAGCATTGCGGATTTGATGAAGACCATCCACACCGTTCTAGCTGGGCAAAAGGAATATTCGCCAGAATTGATGGAGGTACTGATGACCAGCAGGAACCCTCTCTCTCAGCAGGAGAGGCTAGTCCTACAAGCTGCGGCGACTGGCCTGTCCAATAAAGAAATTGCTGAAAAACTCTACCTGTCAAATGGAACGGTTCGTAACTATATGTCTGCTATTTTGACCAAGCTAGATGCTGAAAATCGAACAGAAGCCGTCCGAATAGGGCAAGAGAAAGGCTGGTTATAGCTGGCATACTCAGTTTTGTAGAAAAGATGAGGAGCGGTAGCTTTCCCATAAACGGAACATTTGAGAGCTAATAATTCTAATGAAAAGTCAGTACTATAGATATAGTTCTGGCTTTTTATCTTTTGTTTGAAAAACATTCGGATTTAGATAAAAAATCAAGAAAAAAATTAACTAGCGGCTTGCAATTTTTTTCAAAAATGTTATCATAGTAGAAAGCTTTTTGAATTTTTAGAAAATTGTAAATAAATGAAAGGGGAAGAATGGAGAAAATCAAATTAGAAACTTCTAAGACAGGTTCAGAGCTTGTTTTGGAAACCTTGAAAAATCTTGGTGTTGATACGATTTTTGGCTATCCCGGCGGCGCTGTACTGCCGCTTTATGATGCTATTTATAGTTTTGAAGGCATCCGTCACATTCTGGGCCGCCATGAGCAAGGCTGTGTTCACGAAGCAGAAGGCTATGCTAAGTCTACAGGGAAAATCGGAGTTGCAGTTGTGACCAGCGGTCCGGGAGCGACTAATGCCATTACCGGCATTGCCGATGCCATGAGTGATAGCGTCCCCCTTTTAGTCTTTACTGGTCAGGTGGCCAAGGCTGGGATCGGTAAAGATGCTTTTCAGGAAGCGGATATTGTTGGGATTACGACTCCTATTACCAAGTACAATTATCAGGTTCGGGAGACGGCAGACATTCCGCGTATTATTACAGAAGCTATTCACATTGCGACGACAGGTCGTCCTGGGCCAGTCGTTATTGATTTGCCTAAGGATGTCTCGGCTCTGGAAACAGACTTTATCTACGACAGCAAGTTGCATCTGCCGAGTTACCAGCCGACTATTGAGCCTAATGAATTGCAGATTAAGAAGATTATCAAACAAATCTCTAAGGCTAAAAAGCCGGTCCTTCTTTCGGGAGGGGGTATCAGTTATGCCGAGGCAGCAGCGGAATTGGTTGCGTTTGCGGAGCGTTATCAGATTCCAGTGGTCACTAGCTTGTTAGGTCAGGGAACTATTGCGACAGACCATCCTTTGTTCTTAGGTATGGGTGGAATGCACGGTTCTTTTGCGGCCAATATTGCTATGACTGAGGCTGACTTTATGATTAGTATCGGCTGCCGCTTTGATGACCGTCTGACCGGTAATCCGAAAACCTTTGCCAAGAACGCTAAAGTAGCACATATTGATATTGACCCAGCGGAAATTGGAAAAATTATCAGCGTAGATATTCCTATCGTAGGGGATGCTAAGAAAGCCCTACAGATGCTGCTGAATGAAGAGCAGGTGCATAATAATACCAGCAAGTGGATTGACAAAGTAACCCAGGACAAGGAGCGAGTTCGCTCATATGACAAGAAAGAACGTGTCGTACAGCCTCAGGCTGTCATTGAGCGCGTGGGTGAGCTAACCAAGGGCGATGCCATCGTCGTAACAGACGTTGGTCAGCACCAAATGTGGGCTGCCCAATATTATCCTTATAAAAACGAGCGTCAACTGGTAACGTCTGGTGGTCTAGGAACCATGGGCTTCGGTGTACCTGCAGCGATTGGAGCTAAGATTGCCAATCCGGATAAGGAAGTGGTGCTCTTTGTTGGAGATGGTGGCTATCAGATGACGAACCAAGAGATGGCTATTCTCAATATCTATAAGATTCCGATTAAGGTCATCATGCTTAACAACCATTCGCTAGGCATGGTACGCCAGTGGCAGGAAGCTTTCTATGATGGTCGTACCTCTGAGTCTGTCTTTGAAACTTTGCCAGATTTCCAGCTCATGGCTCAGGCCTATGGTGTTAAATCCTATAAATTTGACAATCCGGAGACCATTGTCCAGGATTTGGAAGCCTTAAAGGAAGATATACCAATGTTTATCGAGGTAGATATCTCTCGTAAGGAGCATGTTCTTCCAATGGTGCCAGCTGGCAAGAGCAATCATGAGATGTTGGGGGTGAAGTTCCATGCGTAGAATGTTGACAGCTAAACTCCAAAACCGTTCGGGTGTCCTGAACCGTTTCACTGGTGTTCTTTCCAGACGTCAGGTTAATATCGAGAGTATCTCAGTCGGAACGACGGAAAATCCGGAAGTCTCCCGTATCACCATCATCATTGATGTGGCTTCATTGGCAGAAGTCGAGCAGATTATCAAGCAGCTCAATCGTCAGATTGATGTGATTCGGGTTCGAGATATCACGGATCGCCCTCATTTAGAGCGTGAAGTGATTCTGGTTAAGGTCTCAGCTCCAGCTGATAAGCGGGCAGAGATTCTGTCTATTATCCAGCCATTCCGGGCGACAGTTGTGGATGTAGCACCTAGCTCCATTACCGTTCAGATGACTGGTGATGCGGAGAAGAGCGAGGCTCTGCTTCGAGTTATTCGCCCATATGGTATCAAAAATATTGCTCGGACTGGAGCGACAGGCTTTACCCGAGATTAAACCAAACCTTTAATTTGTTAAAACCGCCTAACAGGCAATAAAAATAGAAAAGAGAGTAAAACTTATGGCAGTAACAATGGAATACGAAAAAGATGTAAAAGTAGCAGCACTTGACGGTAAGAAAATTGCCGTAATCGGCTATGGTTCACAAGGTCATGCCCATGCGCAAAACTTGCGTGATACAGGCCACGATGTGATTATCGGTGTTCGTCCTGGGAAGTCATTTGACAAGGCTAAAGAAGATGGCTTTGATACTTATACAGTAGCAGAAGCGGCTAAATTGGCTGATGTTATCATGATTTTGGCTCCAGATGAAATCCAACAAGATCTCTATGAAGCAGAAATCGCTCCAAACTTGGAAGCTGGAAACGCAGTTGGATTTGCTCATGGTTTTAACATCCATTTTGAATTTATCAAAGTTCCTGCCGATGTAGATGTCTTCATGTGTGCACCGAAAGGTCCTGGTCACTTGGTTCGTCGTACTTTCGAAGAAGGATTTGGTGTTCCAGCACTTTACGCAGTATACCAAGATGCAACTGGTAATGCCAAAAACATCGCCATGGACTGGTGTAAAGGTGTTGGTTCAGCTCGTGTTGGACTTCTTGAAACAACTTATAAAGAAGAAACAGAAGAAGATCTCTTTGGTGAACAAGCTGTGCTTTGTGGTGGTCTGACTGCCCTGATTGAAGCAGGATTTGAAGTTCTGACTGAAGCAGGCTATGCGCCAGAATTGGCTTACTTTGAAGTGCTGCACGAGATGAAACTGATTGTGGACTTGATCTACGAAGGTGGTTTCAAGAAGATGCGCCAATCTATCTCAAATACAGCTGAATACGGTGACTATGTATCTGGTCCGCGCGTCATTACTGAGCAAGTCAAAGAAAACATGAAGGCAGTCTTGGCTGATATCCAAAACGGTAAATTTGCGAACGACTTCGTTGACGACTATAAGGCTGGTCGTCCAAAACTCACTGCTTACCGTGAGCAGGCTGCTAATCTAGAGATCGAAAAGGTTGGTGCAGAATTGCGTAAAGCAATGCCATTCGTTGGTAAAAACGACGACGATGCTTTCAAGATTTATAATTAAGATAAAGAGCAGATAAGACATTAGGGGTTGGAATGCGAATTCCCAGCCCCTTGTTTTGCTTGATAGAGAATAAACTGGAAAGACAGGGAAGGAAAAAATATGCTCAGAGCAAAAGATATCACGCATGCTCATAAAGTGTTAAAAGATGTGGTTGTCAATACTCCGCTTGACTACGATCACTATTTGTCGGAGAAGTACCAGGCCAAGATTTACCTGAAGAAGGAAAATATGCAGCGGGTACGCTCTTTTAAACTCCGCGGGGCTTATTATGCCATTTCTCAACTTAATGAAGAGGAACGTCAGCGTGGGGTTGTCTGTGCTTCTGCGGGAAATCACGCCCAAGGAGTGGCCTATACTTGTAAGGAAATGAAAATTCCAGCCACTATTTTTATGCCCATCACGACTCCTCAGCAGAAGATTGGCCAAGTCCGCTTCTTTGGTGGTGAATTTGTGGAAATTAAATTGGTTGGAGATACCTTTGATGCTTCGGCCAAGGCTGCGCTTGACTATACTAAGGCTGAAAACCGGACCTTTATCGATCCTTTTGATAATGAAGATGTCCAAGCGGGTCAAGGGACTGTAGCCTATGAAATCTTAGACGAGGCCAGGAGAGAAGCTATCGATTTTGATGCAGTTTTAGTACCAGTTGGCGGCGGCGGACTGATATCAGGAGTCTCAACCTATATCAAAGAAAGTCAGCCAGCTATCGAAGTTATTGGTGTGGAAGCCAACGGTGCCCGCAGTATGAAAGCAGCTTTTGAAGCTGGAGGTCCGGTCAAGCTTAAAGAAATCGACAAATTTGCCGACGGCATCGCAGTACAGAAGGTCGGTGCATCAACCTATGAGGTTACACAAAAGAATGTTCAAAATCTTATTGGTGTAGATGAAGGTCTTATTTCAGAGACCATCATTGATCTATATTCCAAGCAAGGGATTGTCGCAGAGCCAGCTGGTGCTGCAAGTGTTGCTGCTTTGGAAGTACTGAGCGAGTATATCAAGGGGAAGACTATCTGTTGCATTATCTCAGGTGGTAATAATGACATCAACCGTATGCCAGAGATGGAAGAGCGGGCACTTATTTATGATGGTATCAAGCACTATTTCGTGGTTAACTTCCCGCAGCGTCCAGGTGCCTTGCGTGAATTCGTGAATGATATTTTAGGACCCAATGACGACATCACTCGTTTTGAATATATCAAGCGGGCAAGCAAGGGAACGGGTCCAGTTTTGATTGGTATTTCCCTAGCAGATAAGCATGATTATGCTTCTTTGATTAACCGTATTGAGCAGTTTGATCCGTCCTTTATCAATCTGAACGGGAATGAAACACTCTACAATATGCTTGTCTAATTGTAAATATATTTTAGCCTAATTTGTATGCTTTCGTTTGAAACTGCAAATTAAATATGTTAGAATATACTATAGTGAATCAAGGAGGCTTGAACATGTTGTTTATTCCATTTTTCTTTATCATATTGATCATAATCTTTATATTCTTGTTGCTTAGTGCAGTCTATGTGGTTCGTCAGCAATCTGTGGCAATCATTGAGCGTTTTGGACGCTACCACAAAACTAGCAGCAGCGGTATCAATTTCCGTCTTCCTTTAGGGATTGATAAGATAGCGGCTCGTGTTCAGCTGCGATTGCTGCAGAGCGAGATTGTCGTTGAGACCAAGACACAGGATAATGTTTTCGTAACTATGAATGTTGCGACCCAGTATCGCGTAAATGAGAACAACGTGATTGACGCTTATTACAAACTTATGCGGCCAGAAGCACAGATTAAGTCCTATATTGAAGATGCCCTTCGTTCCTCCGTTCCAAAACTGACCTTGGATGAGCTCTTTGAAAAGAAGGACGAAATTGCCCTAGAGGTCCAAAAACAGGTAGCTGAAGAAATGTCGACCTATGGCTATATCATTGTCAAAACCTTGATTACCAAGGTTGAGCCTGATGCTGAAGTTAAACAGTCTATGAACGAAATCAATGCGGCGCAGCGTAAGCGTGTGGCTGCTCAGGAATTGGCTGAAGCGGATAAGATTAAGATTGTGACAGCTGCCTCTGCAGAAGCTGAGAAAGACCGCCTGCATGGGGTTGGTATTGCCGAGCAGCGGAAGGCCATTGTGGATGGTTTGGCAGATTCGATCAAGGAATTGAAGGGCGCCAACATTGAGTTGACAGAAGAGCAGATTATGTCTATTCTTTTGACCAATCAGTACCTGGATACGCTGAATAATTTTGCAGATAGTTCGGGTAATAATACCATCTTCCTTCCAGCAAATCCAGAAGGTGTCGAAAGTATTCGGACTCAGATACTTTCAGCCCTCAAAGCTAAGTAAAGAAAATTCAGAATTATTTAATTTGTTCGAATTTGGTTTGTTTAAGTTGACAAACTGTATAAAAACAATTATAGTAGTTGATGTAGCTAGAATAGAGAGGAGTAAGAAATGGCTAAATCTAATTTCGAGAAAGTAGAATCTGTTGTTAGTTGGGTACGTGATAAGAAGATCACCGGTTACCGTATTAGTAAAGAAACAAATGCACGTGAAATGTCTATCATTGCTCTTGCTCAAGGACGTGCAAAAGTGAAAAATATCTCTTTTGAAACAGCTCTTGGCTTGATTGATTTCTACGACAAAAACCATGAAAAATTTGAAGACTAAACTTCAAAATTGTGCAACTGATATTGCTCATTAAATCAAAAAAGGAATCTGGACTTAGTTCCAGATTCCTTTTTGCTTTTGAAAATAGAAGTAATTTAGCTGAGGAAGCGTTGCAGGAATTCTTTGGTTCTTTCTTCTTTGGGATTGGTGAAGATATCCTGCGGGCTGCCAGCTTCAGCAATGACGCCCTTGTCCATAAAGATAACACGGCTGGAAACATCACGGGCAAATTCCATCTCGTGGGTTACGACAATCATAGTCAGTCCTTCCTGAGCCAGTTCTTTCATGATTTTCAGAACTTCCCCAACCATTTCAGGGTCGAGGGCTGAAGTCGGCTCGTCAAAGAGGATGGCGTCAGGATTCATGGAGAGGGCGCGGGCAATAGCGACCCGCTGCTTCTGACCGCCTGAGAGTTGCTTAGGCTTGGCCTGCCAGTATTGCTCGCCCATGCCAACCTTGTTGAGGTTTTCTTTGGCGATTTTCTCAGCTTCTGACCGTTCTTTTTTCAAAACGGTTGTCTGAGCGACGATGGTATTTTCTAGGACATTAAGATTTTCAAAGAGATTGAAAGACTGAAAGACCATGCCCAGCTTTTCACGGTAATGGGTCAAGTCGTAATTCTCGTCCAGGACATTCTTGCCGCGATAGAAAATCTGTCCGCCAGTTGGCGTTTCCAGAAGGTTGATGGAGCGCAGGAAGGTTGACTTTCCGCTGCCAGAGCTGCCGATGATGGAAATTACTTCTCCTTTATGAACGGTGAGGGAGATGTCCTTGAGGACTTGGTTTTCACCGTAGGACTTTTTGAGGTTTTTAATTTCTAAAATGGTTTCTGTCATGATTTTACTTCTCCTGTCTGCATTTGATTGGCACCTGTCGTGTAGTTGTCTGTGTCGAAGCGTTTTTCAACATAGCGCAGGATGCGTGTTACGCTGAATGTCAGGACAAAGTAGATTACAGCGATAATGGTAAAGGTTTGGAAGTATTGGTAGGTCTGGGTAGCGATAGTATTTCCAGAGAAATAAAGCTCAACCACTGAGATAACGTTTAACACGGATGTATCCTTGATGTTGATGACAAATTCATTACCAGTTGCAGGCAGAATATTACGGACGACCTGAGGCAGAACAATCTTGCGCATGGTCTGACCATGAGTCATACCCAGTGCTGTTGCAGCCTCGAACTGCCCTTTATCAACGGCAAAGATACCACCGCGGACAATCTCGCTCATATAAGCTCCGGTGTTGATAGAGACGATGAAAATAGCAGCGATAGTCCGGTCGATAGAAATTCCAAAAGCCTGAGCTGTTCCGTAGTAGATAACCATGGACTGAACAATCATGGGAGTTCCGCGGAAAATCTCAATATAGACATTTAAGAACCAGCCAAAGATTTTTTGCAGTGATGCTAGGAGTTTATTCTTAGAAGCTGGTGCTGTCCGATAAACGCCAATCAGCAGTCCGATGATGAGACCTGCGATGGTTCCTGTTATCGAAATAAGCAAGGTCAACTCAGCTCCGCGTAGGAATTGAGGCCAGTTTTCAGCCAGAATCTTAGCCACTTGACTGAAGAATGATTCATTCGTTGTTTCACTATCCGTATCAACAGGCTGTTTCTGAATCATCTCATCCATCAGCTTGACTTGGTCATTGGTAGTAATCTTAGCGATAGCTGCATTAGCTTGCTCGATACGATTGTCATCTTTACGCATCCCAATAGCAATGGAAGCATCCTCTTCACCAACTTCAAAGCCTTTCTCAAATTGAATCATTTTGAAGTTTGAGTTGGCAGTCTCGGCAGTCAAGGCTTCTGGCCGCTCAGAGATATAGCCATCAATAACGCCGGATTCCAAGGCTTGACGCATCTGAGCAAAATCGCCCATAGCTGTTTCTTTTTTGGCACCAGGCAGTTGGTCAATGAGATTGTAGAGGTAAACTCCTTGCTGGGAAGTGATTTTAGCGTCTTTGAAGTCTTCTAGAGTCTTAGCAGATGCATATTTTCCATCTTTACGAACTAGGAGAACTGGTTCGCTGGTGTAGTAACTGTTGGAAAAGGCGATTTCCTTTTTCCGCTCGGCAGTTGGGCTCATACCCGCAATAATCATGTCAATTTTGCCAGAAGTCAGAGCAGGAATTAAGCCATTCCAAGAAGTCTTGACAACCAGAGGTTCCTTGCCCATCTCTTGAGCAATTTTTTTGGCAATCTGCACATCGTATCCGTTGGCATATTGGTTGGTGCCTTCGATTTTTACAGCACCGTTGGAATCGTCATCTTGAGTCCAGTTGAAGGGGGCGTAGGCTGCCTCCATACCGATTCTCAGGTAGTCATCGGCTTGGATAACTTGGGCTGTTCCTAAAGCGACCAGGAGGGCAGTAAATAAAGTGAGTAATAATTTCTTCATGGGTTTCTCCTGCTTATCTAATAATAGTTCTTCCTATTCTATCGAAAATTACCGTTCTTTTCAATCCAAGTAAGCCCTTACTTGATAAAAATGATATAATAGAACAAAATATCTGTAAAGAGAGGTTGAGTATGAAACGATATTTTTATCTCCTGTTAGTATTATTTTCCTGCCTTTGTTTTGGTCGGGTTGTCTCGGCTGTTGACTATGATATTGAATCCTATCAAGGCGATCTGGCCTTGCGTGAGGACAATACAGCCACCTATACAGAAAAAGTGACCTACAAATTTAATGACGACTATAACGGTCAGATTGTGTCGCTAGGCTCTGCTGGAAAGATGCCCAATGGCTTTGCCATTGATGGGAATCCGACGGTCTCGGTTCTGACGAATGGTGAACCAGATATGGACATTAACCCCCAAGTCAAAGACTTGGGAGATGGCTATGAAGTCAAAATCTATAACTCCGGAAACGATGGTGACAGAGTTGTTGTCACTGTAACTTGGCAGCTGAGAAATCTCCTTTTTCTTCACAGGGATATTGCTGAGCTCAACTGGACTCCTATCAGCGACTGGGACCAGGGGATAGGAGAGGTCGTCTTGACAGTTTCTGGCTTGAGCAATCCAGATAAGAGCGAGCTCTTTGCTCATAGTGGCTACTTTGGCACCCAGCCTTTCGTGGATAAGGATGGCACTGACTATCTGGTCAAACTCAATGGAATTGGCTCGGGCGATAATGTCGAGCTCCACGGCTATTGGGATCGACAAGCGGTCTCTCTTGTGTCCCAGAATGAAGACGAGAGCGACTACTTGCCAACCTTTAAAGCTCAGGAAGAAAAGATTGCCCGCAAGACGGTCTTTTACCGGCAGCTAGGAGAGATTTATATGCCCTTGCTGCTCCTATGTGCCATCCTTGTAGCGGCTATTCTTTATTTTGTCTTTGCCCAGAAGATCAAGCCTAAGCAGTCTTATCCCAAGAATGCCCGTCTATACGAAGCTCCTCAGGACTTGGCTCCCCTTGTCTTGGCGGAAAATATTTACGCGGTAGACATGGAGGATGTCGACCCAACTAGGGGCGGCAAGGCAGCGCTGAACTTTGAAAACATGGTTCAGGCGACTCTGTTAGACCTGCTGGATAGGGGTAATCTCCTCCTGCAGGGAGATGCTGAAAATCCTGTTCTGCAAATAGCGACCTATGATGGGCTAGCGGACTTTGAGAGACGTTTTTTGGGCATGGCTTTTAACAAGC
Source organism: Streptococcus sanguinis (assembly GCF_050225395.1). Lineage (GTDB taxonomy): Bacteria > Bacillota > Bacilli > Lactobacillales > Streptococcaceae > Streptococcus. Next base: position 432,911 of record NZ_CP071431.1, read on the forward strand.
AATCCCAAGCCAGTGTGAAAGATCTATTTTCAGCCTATCAAATTTCAGAAGATATTTATAAGCACAAGTCTTCTGCGGATGAGTCCTATATCCGTAACATTGGTAGCAATATCAAGTCCTTATTTACTAACAGTTTGCGCTCCTTATCTAAAGAAGTGCGTTCTGAGGGCAAGCGTTTGGGTCTCTTTGGCCACTACCGGCCTCTTAAAGTTCAGGAAAAGAGGTTACTGATTACTGCCATTATTCTAGCTAGTGCTGTTTTGTTGTTCTCTCTTGGATTTTTGTTTGTCTATATGGCAGCTTTTGAAAGTCTTATCTGGATATATATTCCCTTAGCACTGGTGGGACTTGTTATGATTTGTATTTTTGCTAGTAAGGCGCAGCTTTATTGGCGAGATGGCGTCCTGAATGATGAAGGCGCGCATGATTACTATTTGTGGAGAAGTTTTTCAAATATGCTGCGAGATATTGCCCGTCTGGACAAGACAGAAATCGAAGGCATTATCTTGTGGAACCGTCTCTTGGTCTATGCGACCCTCTTTGGCTATGCAGATCGCGTCAGCCGTGTCATGGCTCTGCGTCAGATTCACTTGGAAAATCCATCTATGGACAGCTATGTTCAGGCTAACTTGCACTATGCCTTCTATAGTAGTATGCACAGCTTCTCAAACTACGGCCATGTAGCCACCACAGCCAGCAATTTCTCTGTCTCATCTGGCGGAAGTTCAGGTGGTGGGTTCTCCGGCGGCGGAGGCGGCGGAGGCGGTGGAGCTTTCTGATAGATAAGCTCTCTCCTAGCCAGAAAAGTCTTGGTACTGGCTTTTCCTAGCCTTGAAATTGTGATATAATAAGACCTAATACTCTTTGGGAATTTAACTGCGACTTTCCTTGAGTAAACCCTTGTTTCAGGAGTATTCTATGTTTATCATTGAAATTTTCATCTCTATTATTTACGGTATCATCGAAGGAATCACAGAATGGCTGCCGATTTCCAGTACGGGGCACCTGATTTTGATTCAAGACTTTATCCAGTTTAAAAATCAAAGTCCAGCCTTTATGGAAATGTTTAATGTCGTTATCCAGCTGGGAGCTATTTTGGCGGTTGTCGTTATCTATTTTGACAAGCTAAACCCTTTTAAACCGGGCAAGTCAGCACGTCAGGTTCAAAAGACCTGGCAGCTTTGGGCCAAGGTGGTCGTGGCAGCCTTGCCGGCTGCTGTTATCGGCTTATTCTTGGATGATTGGTTTGAAGCGCATTTCTACAATCTGGTCTCTGTGTCAGTGATGCTGATTGTCTATGGGGCGGCCTTTATCTATCTGGAAAGGCGCGAGCATGAGGAGCCTGCTGTGACAGATTTAGCTTCTCTTCCTTACAAGACTGCCTTGCAAATTGGTCTCTTTCAGATTCTAGCTCTATTTCCTGGGACTAGCCGTTCTGGTGCCACTATTGTCGGCGGTCTCCTGAATGGTGTCAGCCGTTCTGTCGTGACAGAGTTCACTTTCTATCTAGGGATTCCCATTATGTTTGGCGCTAGTGGCTGGAAAATTCTTAAGTTCATCAAGAATGGGAATAGTCTAGGATTTGGGCAAATCTTCTTGCTCTTAGTTGCCATGGGAGTTGCCTTCGGTGTCAGTCTAGTCGTGATTCGTTTCCTGACAGACTACGTCAAAAAGCATGACTTTACTGCTTTTGGGAAATATCGGATTGGCCTAGGCGGTGTGCTTCTGGTTTATGCAACAATCAAAGCCTTGATGGGATAAAAGGAGCAATTTTAATGTTCCCCTGACTATCCAATGTAGTAAGATAAGAAGCTCTCGGAATTTTCTGAGAGCTTTTTTGGGTAATTGCCGTTTTCAGACCAATACTAGCTATTTTTTGAAATACGGGGGATTTTTTAGTATAATAGTAGGACTAGAAGTGTATGAGGTAGAGATATGGAAATGAAACAGATTAGTGATTCGACCATAAAAATCACGATTCAGCTGGAAGATTTGGAAGAGCGCGGCATGGAAATGGCCGATTTCTTGGTTCCCCAAGAAAAGACGGAAGAGTTTTTCTATACCATCTTAGATGAGTTGGAAATGCCGGATAATTTTTTGGACAGCGGTATGCTGAGTTTTCGAGTGACACCTAAACCAGATAAGGTGGATGTTTTTGTTACCAAGTCTAAATTAGATAAGAATCTGAGTTTTGAGGATTTGGCAGATCTGCCAGACATGGACGAGCTGTCTCATATGTCTCCAGACGAATTCCTCAAGACACTGGAAAAGAGCATTTTTGAAAAGAGTAAGGAAGATATAGAAGCAGTCCAATCTTTGGAAACAGCCGAAGCAGAGGAAAGAGAGCAGCTTTCTCAGGAGGCGGCGGATGAGCAGTCGGCAGAAAATGCAGAGCGCTATATATACTATATCCTGCGCTTTGAAGATATTAAGGCTGCTGCGGCCTTTGCTCAGACGGTGGACTATAAGATTGACTTATCTGAGCTTTATAAGTATGATTCAGCTTATTATTTGACGATTTTAGTAGATGTTGAGGGCTTCCCAGAGCGCTATCCAGCTTGGCTTTTGGCTAAGATGCGTGAATTCGCAGATGATTCAGATATCACTCGGGCAGTGCTGCAGGAGCACGGTCATCTGCTTTTGGTGACAGATGCCGTCTCCGGTCTGCAGAAGGTTGAATGCCTATGATTACTTTTCCTTTAAAGTTTATCTTGGTATTGCTGGGAACTTTTTTTATCGGGGTGATTCTGACGCCCTTAGTTCGGCTCTTAGCCTTTAAGATTGGTGCGGTAGATTATCCCAATGCTCGCCGCATCAATAAAAAGCCCATGCCTAGCAGTGGCGGGTTGGCGATTGTAGCGGCCTTTTCTATCTCTACTCTGCTCTTGATGCCGCAAATTGTTGCTGTAGATTTTTTTGGACAGACCTATTTTGATTATGTTTGGCCGGTCGTTCTAGGTGGTTTGATTATTGCCTTTACAGGGCTGGTTGATGATATCAAAGAACTATCGCCTCTGCTGAAAATGGGGGGAATTGTTCTAGCAGCCAGTCTAATCTGGTGGCTGACAGATTTCCGATTGGATGATTTTAAGCTTCCTTTTGGCGGACCTTTCCTGCATTTTGAGCCTTGGCTATCCTATATTTTGACAGTGGTGTGGATTATTTCCATCACCAATGCGGTTAATTTGATTGACGGTTTGGATGGTCTGGTGAGTGGGGTGTCCATCATCTCCTTGGTGACGATGGGGATTGTTTCTTACTTCTTTTTGCCCCAACACAATCTCTTTCTGACCCTGACTATTTTCGTCTTGGTCTTGTCAATTGCGGGTTTTTTCCCTTACAATTACCACCCAGCTATCATCTATCTTGGTGATACGGGGGCTCTCTTCATCGGCTTTATGATTGCTGTTCTGTCCTTGCAAGGATTGAAAAATGCGACGGCTGTTGCGGTGGTGACGCCTATGATTATCTTAGGAGTGCCGATTACGGATACTTTTCTGGCGATTATCCGCCGTACTCTATCTGGTCAGAAATTCTACACGCCTGATAAGCACCATCTTCATCACAGACTCTTATCCTTGGGATTGACTCATCGAGGAACAGTGTTGGTTATCTATGGGATTTCACTGGTCTTTGCCATGATTTCTCTCTTGTTGAATGTTTCCAGTCGAATTGGTGGCGTGCTCTTGATGATAGGCTTACTTCTGGGTGTTGAGCTCTTTGCTGAGCTGGTCGGAGTTTTGGGGCCTAATCGTACTCCTTTGCTCAATATTCTCCGCTTTATTGGGAACTCCTCCTACCGTGAGGAAGTTCGGCGGAAATGGCGTCAAAAGAGGAATAAATAAGAATAGCTCTAAACAAAATAAAAGCCTTTTGGGCTTTTTTTTGGTATACTAAAGTATGTAAATCAGCTAAGCAAAGAAAGGAAAAAGAAATGTCTGTCTTAGAAATTAAAGATCTTCATGTTGAAATCGAAGGGAAAAAAATTCTCAAAGGGGTGAATCTCACTCTGAAAACGGGAGAGGTCGCAGCTATTATGGGCCCAAATGGAACAGGGAAGTCCACCTTGTCTGCAGCAATTATGGGCAATCCTAACTACGAAGTGACTCAAGGAGAAGTGCTTTTTGATGGAGTCAATATCTTAGAATTGGAAGTGGATGAGCGTGCTCGCATGGGACTCTTCCTGGCTATGCAGTACCCTAGTGAAATTCCTGGTATTACTAACGCAGAGTTTCTCCGTGCAGCTATGAATGCTGGCAAAGAAGACGAGGAAAAAATCTCCGTCCGCGACTTTATCATGAAGCTGGATGAAAAGATGGAACTGCTCAACATGAAAGAAGAAATGGCTGAGCGCTACCTTAATGAAGGCTTCTCTGGTGGTGAAAAGAAACGCAATGAAATCCTGCAGTTGCTCATGCTTGAGCCGACTTTTGCCCTCTTGGATGAGATTGACTCAGGTCTTGATATCGATGCTCTTAAGGTTGTGTCCAAAGGGGTTAATGCTATGCGTGGTGAAGGCTTTGGTGCTATGATTATCACCCACTACCAACGCCTGCTCAACTATATCACTCCAGATGTGGTTCATGTCATGATGGATGGTAAAGTCGTTCTTTCTGGCGGTCCTGAATTGGCAGTCCGCTTGGAGAAAGAAGGCTATGCTAAATTGGCTGAAGAGTTGGGCTTCACCTATACCGAAGAAGCCTAGTCAAACATTCTTTTGACTTTTATAAAAGATAGGAGAATGACATGACTAAAGAATTGATTCAAGAATTTTCACAGCTACATGCAGAGCCAGATTGGCTCTTTCAACTGCGCCAGCAGGCCTTTGATGAAATTGACCAGTTAGAGTTACCGCGTATTGAGCGGGTTAAATTTCATCGCTGGAATCTGGGCGACGGCCGTATTTCAGAGAGTGAGCCGCTGACAAGTGTTCCAGACTTTACAGCTTTAGATGACAATCTCAAGCTTGTTCAGTTGGGAACTCATACTGTTCTGGAGCAATTGCCGGCTGATTTGGCAGCGCAAGGTGTGATCTTCACAGATTTCCACACAGCTTTGGAAGAGATTCCAGAGCTGGTAGAGAAGCATTTTATGTCCGCAGTTAAGTATGACGAGGATAAATTAGCGGCTTACCATACGGCTTATTTCAACAGCGGAGCGGTTCTTTATGTACCGGACAATGTTGAGATTGACCAGCCGATTGAAGGAATTTTTTATCAGGACAGCGAAAGCGATGTTCCTTTTAACAAGCATATTTTGATTATCGCGGGCAAGCATTCCAAGGTTAACTACTTGGAACGCTTGGAAACTTACGGTGAGGGCTCTGTTCCCGTAACAGCCAATATCACTGTCGAAGTTATTGCTCAGGCTGGTGCTCAGATTAAGTTTTCCGCTATTGACCGCCTAGGTGAAAATGTCACAGCTTATATCAGCCGCCGTGGCAAGCTAGATAATGATGCTATGGTTGACTGGGCTATCGGCGTTATGAACGAAGGCAATGTCGTGGCTGACTTCGATAGTGACCTCTATGGCAAGGGGAGCCATGCAGATATGAAAGTGGTGGCTCTTTCAAGTGGTAAGCAAGTTCAGGGAATTGACACCCGTGTAACTAACTATGGCTGCAACTCTATCGGAAATATCCTGCAGCACGGAGTTATCCTAGAAAAAGGAACCCTGACCTTCAATGGTATCGGCCATATTATCAAAGGGGCTAAGGGGGCAGATGCCCAGCAGGAAAGCCGGGTTCTCATGCTGTCTGATCAGGCTCGCTCAGATGCCAACCCAATTCTCTTGATTGATGAGAATGATGTGACAGCTGGTCACGCGGCTTCTATCGGCCAGGTTGATCCGGAGGATATGTATTACCTCATGAGTCGGGGACTTGATAAGGCGACGGCTGAACGCTTGGTCGTGCGCGGTTTCTTAGGCTCAGTGATTGTAGAAATCCCTGTTAAGGAAGTCCGTGATGAAATGATTGAGAATATCGATATTATTCTCGCAAAAAGATAAAAAGTTGGGCCTTGTCCCCTGTAAGTAGATAGGAGTCTTCATGTCTGGATTTAATGCAGAAGCAATCAAGCAAGATTTTCCCATTTTGGACCAAATTGTCAATGATGAACCTTTGGTTTATTTGGACAATGCGGCGACAACCCAGAAACCCAAGCAGGTGCTGGCAGCTATTGAAAACTACTATCTTAGAGACAATGCCAATGTCCACCGCGGTGTGCATACGCTAGCTGAGCGGGCAACGGCAGCCTATGAAGCAGCCAGAGAAAGAGTTCGTTCTTTTATCAATGCAGCTTCTAGCAGAGAGGTTCTCTTTACACGAGGGACCACGACGAGTCTTAATTGGGTGGCTCAGCTTGCGGCTGAAAGGCTGCAGCCTGGTGATGAAGTGATAATTTCTATCATGGAGCACCATTCCAATGTCATTCCTTGGCAGGAAGCTTGTAGGAAGACCGGAGCCAAGTTGGTCTATGTCTATCTCAAGGATGGTGCTCTGGATATGGAGGATTTCCATGCCAAGCTCAATGAGCGGACAAAGTTTGTCTCTCTGGCTCATGCTTCCAATGTCCTCGGTGTCATCAATCCCATCAAAGAGATTGCCCAGCTGGTTCATCAGCAAGGAGCACTTTTAGTGGTGGATGGGGCTCAATCCATTCCGCACATGAAGATTGATGTGCAGGATTTGGATGTGGACTTCTTCGCCTTTTCAGGGCATAAGATGGCTGGGCCTACCGGCATTGGGGTTCTCTATGGCAAGGAAGAATTGCTAGAAGAGATGTCGCCAGTCGAGTTTGGCGGCGAAATGATTGATTTTGTCTATGAGCAGGAGGCTACCTGGAAGGAGATCCCGTGGAAGTTTGAGGCCGGCACTCCGAATATGGCAGGAGCAATCGGTCTTGCGGCGGCCATTGATTATTTGGAAGACTTGGGTATGGATGCCATTGCTCAGCATGAACAAGACCTGATTGCTTATGTATTTCCTAAGCTGCAGGCAGTAGAAGGGTTGACCATTTATGGCTCTCAGGATTTGGCCCAGCGTTCGGGCGTGATTGCCTTTAACCTGGATGGTCTCCATCCGCATGATGTCGCGACAGCTCTAGACTACGAAGGAGTGGCTGTTCGGGCGGGTCACCATTGTGCTCAGCCTTTACTCACCTATCTGCAGGTGCCAGCGACTGTGCGGGCCAGCTTTTATATCTATAACACCTATGCAGATTGCGACAAGCTGGTAGATGCTTTAGAAAAGACAAAGGAGTTTTTCAATGGCGCTTTCTAAGTTAGACAGTCTTTACAAGGCGGTTGTGACCGACCACTCAGCTCACCCCCATCATCATGGGAAACTGGAAGATGTGGAGCAGGTAGTTCTCAATAACCCGACCTGTGGGGATGTTATCAGTCTGTCTGTGAAGTTTAATTCTGAAAATCAGATAGAGGATATTGCCTTTGTAAATTCTGGCTGTACCATCTCAACGGCTTCGGCTAGCATGATGACGGATGTGGTTCTGGGCAAGACAAAAGAGCAGGCATTGGAATTAGCAGAAGTCTTCTCGCAGATGGTTCAGGGCCAGGAAGACAGTCGCCAGAAAGAATTGGGAGATGGAGCCTTTTTAGCAGGCGTTGCCAAATTCCCGCAGCGGATTAAGTGTGCGACCTTGGGTTGGAATGCCCTCAAGCGAGCAATTGAAGAAGATAAAAAGTAAGAATGTGAAAGGAAATTATGTCAGAAGAAAGAGTAGAACCAAAACCGATTGATCTCGGTGAGTACAAGTTTGGTTTCCATGACGATGTTGAACCTGTTCTCTCGACAGGGAAAGGGCTGAATGAAGCGGTCATTCGTGAGCTTTCTGCAGCCAAGGATGAACCAGAGTGGATGCTGGATTTCCGCCTCAAATCCTACGAGGCTTTCAAGAAGATGCCGATGCAGACATGGGGGCCGGATTTGTCAGAAATTAATTTTGACGACTTGATTTATTACCAAAAGGCCTCTGATAAGCCTGCTAGAAGCTGGGATGAAGTGCCTGAGAAGATCAAGGAAACCTTTGAGAAGATTGGGATCCCAGAAGCGGAGAGAGCTTATCTCGCTGGTGCGGCGGCCCAGTATGAATCAGAAGTTGTGTATCACAATATGAAGGAAGAGTTCCAAAAGCTTGGGATCGTCTTTACGGATACCGACTCAGCTCTCAAGGAATATCCAGAGCTCTTCAAGCAGTATTTTGCTAAGCTGGTTCCTCCGACAGATAACAAGCTGGCAGCTCTCAACTCCGCAGTTTGGTCAGGTGGTACCTTCATCTATGTGCCAAAAGGTGTCAAGGTAGATGTTCCTTTGCAGACTTATTTCCGGATTAACAATGAAAATTCCGGTCAGTTTGAGCGGACTTTGATTATCGTTGATGAGGGCGCTAGTGTCCATTATGTAGAAGGATGTACAGCTCCAACGTACTCTAGTAATAGTCTACATGCCGCGATTGTTGAAATTTTTGCCCTCGATGGGGCCTATATGCGCTACACCACTATTCAAAACTGGTCCGATAATGTCTACAACCTCGTGACCAAGCGGGCGCGAGCTATGAAAGATGCGACGGTTGAGTGGATTGACGGGAACCTTGGTGCAAAAACAACTATGAAGTATCCGTCTGTCTATCTGGATGGACCTGGAGCGCGCGGAACTATGCTTTCTATTGCCTTTGCCAATACCAATCAGCACCAAGATACAGGGGCTAAGATGATTCACAATGCTCCGCATACCAGCTCTTCTATCGTGTCTAAGTCCATTGCTAAGGGCGGAGGTAAAGTGGATTACCGCGGGCAAGTGACTTTTGGAAAGAATTCACAGAAATCTGTCAGCCATATTGAGTGTGATACGATTATCATGGATGACATTTCGGCATCAGATACCATTCCCTTTAATGAAATTCATAACTCTCAAGTAGCTCTAGAGCATGAGGCCAAGGTTTCTAAGATTTCAGAAGAGCAGCTCTACTATCTCATGAGCCGTGGCTTGTCCGAATCTGAAGCCACCGAAATGATTGTCATGGGCTTTGTTGAACCTTTCACTAAAGAACTGCCTATGGAGTATGCTGTTGAGCTTAACCGCTTGATTAGCTATGAAATGGAAGGATCAGTTGGGTAAAGCTTTGTCTAAGCGAAACTTTAAATTACTGCTTGAAGAACCGCATTGCGAGTTAATATTAGAAGATGTTTGCTAGTCCTAGTCCAACATTTAGAAAACATACAAAACAGCCGCGAATCAAATGATTCGCGGTTGTTCTTTATAATTTCTCGTTGACATAGCGGACGAAGTCATTCCACCAGACCTTGAAGAAAATACTTTTTTCCACCTCTTGGCCTGCCACCATTGTGACAGAAGGTGCTTTGTTTTCCAGATAGCCTTGGCCGATCGGTTCAGGGTCGGTATAGGTCAAGGTTCCGAGTTCAGTATTTTTTTTCAGCGGAGCTTGAAAGCCTTTTTCGTTGGTAGAAAATTCCACCTTGTGCTCAGCCTGATTGGCGATGCGCTCAATGATGGTGAAATCCTTGCTGGCAACGGCTGGAACGGTCTTTTGCTTGCCGTCAATAACGGTTGAATGGCTTTTATTGTAGGCTTCCCCCTCAGCCACAATAGTCGTCTGGGTGAAGTTTTGCGAAACATAGTTCATTAAAGACGCTGTGGCTACAAAGCGTGCGTAGGGGTCGCCGTCGGTTTGCTCAACGTCCAGCACAACAGTAATCATACGGATGCCATTTTCAGTAGTCGTCGCAACAAAGGAAGAGCCTCCCTTATCCGAACTGCCGGCTTTGAGTCCGTCTACACCTGAGCGGAAGTTGGACTGGTTTTCCAGCATGAAGTTATAATTTTCCAGACTCGTCCCCGCAATTTTGGCTGTGGACTTGGAAGTGATCTCTGTCACTTGAGGGAAGTCCATAATCAGATGCCGGCTGATAACAGCCAAGTCGTAGGCACTGAATTTGTTTTCAGCGTCCTTGCTTTTTTTAGCTGTGCTAGCTGAGGTGCCATACTCTGTTTCTTCAGTTGCGTATTCTAGAAGAAGAGTATTCAGCCCTGTGGAGTTCACAATAGTAGCATCTTTGATTCCCCATTCTTTAAGCTTGGCCTTCATCATTTGGACGAAATTTTCTTCGCTGCCCCCAACCTTCTCAGCCAAGGCAATCGTGGCACTGTTGGAGCTGGACATCAAGGAAGCGGCAATCAAGTCTTTGACTTTGTAACGTTTGGCTTCCAAAGGGACATTACTGATATTTGGATTAGATGTTAGATTGTAGGCGTAGTCTGAGATATCAACATAGGTATCGGCAGTCAGGTCTCCTCTGTCAATGGCTTCATAGACCAGATAGACGGTCAAAAGATTGGTGATGGAGCCGACTTCGATTGGAGTATTAGCATCTTTTTCGTAGAGAATCTTTCCAGAAGTAGCGTCCACAGCCATTGCACTCTTAGCGGCAATGTTGAAATCATCTGCTGCAACCTTGCTGGCGGTCATTCCGACCAAAACTAGTAAACATAGGAATAATCGTTTCATTTCTTTCCCCTAAAACAAGATATAACCATTGTATCATAAAATTCTCTTTTCTTTTATAAATCAAGGATAATAAAAGATTACAAAATAAATGTAGAGAAAAGTAGAGCAATCTCTTTTAAAAGATTTTTTATAAAAGCATCTTTCACAAAATCTCACAAAATAGAAAAATATTTGAAAAAACACAGTTAAACGGACTGAAAAATAGAAAATTATTATTTTTCTACATAAAGCATTTGTTTTTATAAAAAAATATTGTATAATAATACAATATAAATTGAGAAGGAGAATGCTCATGAAAAAATCTAAATGGTTGGCCATTACTGGACTGACAGTCGTGTCAACACTGATTTTAGCTGCTTGTGGAAGCTCCAGTGCCAGCAATACATACTCTTATGTTTATATTGCTGATCCTGATACCTTGGACTATGTAAACTCCAATCGGGGAACGACTTCTGATGTGGCTTCAAATCTGGTTGATGGTCTTTTGGAAAATGACAAGTATGGTAATCTGGTTCCATCTATTGCGGAAGACTGGACTGTTTCAAAGGATGGTCTGACCTATACCTATAAGCTTCGTAAAGATGCTAAATGGTACACTTCAGATGGAGAGGAATATGAAAGTGTCAAAGCCCAGGACTTTGTCACTGGTTTGAAGCACGCAGCAGATGAAAAATCAGAAGCTCTTCCAATTGTTCAAAGCTCTATCAAAGGCTTGGATGCCTATGTCAAGGGTGAGTCAAATGACTTTTCAACGGTTGGCGTCAAGGCTGTCGATGACTATACTGTCGAGTACACTCTTAACCAGCCAGAAAGTTATTGGAATTCTAAGACGACTATGGGGATTCTCTTTCCGATTAACAAAGAATTCTTGGAATCAAAAGGAAAAGATTTTGGTACTGTAAAACCTTCTTCCATTCTTTATAATGGACCTTATATTCTGAAGGCTTTCACTTCTAAGTCTGTCATTGAATATGCTAAAAACCAGAACTACTGGGATAAGGACAATGTCAAGGTTGAAAATATAAAACTGACTTACTATGATGGTTCAGACCAAGAATCACTGATTCGCAACTTCTCAGACGGTGCCTATTCTCAAGCACGGCTTTACCCGACAAGCTCTAACTACGCTTCTGTTGAAAAGCAATACAAAGACAATATTATCTACACACCACAGAACTCAACTAGCTATTTCTTTAGCTTCAACCTGAATCGTAAGGCCTATAATCATTCGTCTAAGACCACAGATGCTCAGAAGGCATCGACTACAGCGGCTATTCAAAATAAAGACTTCCGTCAGGCGATTAACTTTGCCTTTGACCGGACATCTTTTGGAGCTCAGATGAATGGTAAAGATGGGGCGACTAAACTTATCCGTAGCTTGCTTGTTCCTCCTAGCTTCGTGCAGGTTGATGGTAAAGATTTTTCAGATGAAGTAGAGAGCAAACTTCCTACATACGGCGATGAGTGGAGCGGTGTCAAGTTGACAGATGCCCAAGATACCATCTACAATGCTGACAAGGCCAAGGCAGAGTTTGCTAAGGCTAAGGAAGCTTTGCAAGCAGAAGGCGTTGAATTCCCTATCCATATCGATGTTCCTGTGGATCAGACTGACAAAGTCTTGGTACAGCGGACCAACTCTTTCAAACAGTCTGTTGAAGCAGCGCTTGGTCAAGAAAATGTCGTTATTGATGTTCAGCAAATGTCCACAGATGACTACGATAATTCAGCCTACTTTGCAGAAACAGCAGCTCAGAAAGACTACGACCTCAACATATCTGGTTGGTCAGCAGATTATCAAGATCCATCTACCTATTTGAATATTTTCAACCCAGAAACTGGTGATATTCTGGATAATATAGGATTAGAAAAAGGGAAAAATCAAGATATCGTCAATAAAGTCGGCTTGAACGAATACAAAGAGTTATTGGATGAGGCGGATAAGGAAAAACAAGATACCGACGCTCGTTATACTAAATACGCAGCAGCTCAAGCTTGGCTGACAGATAGCTCCATTGTTATTCCTAGTGTTTCTGCGGGTGGTTCACCAGTCGTTCAGAAGGTTGTTCCATTTACCAAGTCTTACTCTTATGTCGGAATCAAAGGGGATACTTATGTCTTTAAGAACATGGAGCTCCAAAATGATATTGTGATAACCAAAGACTATGAAGCAGCTCTTAAGAAATGGGAAAAAGAAAAGGAAGCATCCAATAAAAAAGCCCAAGAAGAGCTAGAAAAACATATCAAATAAGATTCTGAACCGCGAACTTTTGACTCTTTGCAAACAGTTTGGAATCAAAAGTTTGTAAATACGATAAAGCGAGGCTGAGACATTTTGTCCCAGTCTCTTTTTTATATCGGCCTCCATTGCATTGAAGCGTTTACATCCTGTCGCAGAAGTGCTATAATGAAAGTAATCTTAATGAAAACTGGAGGAAGTTTATGAAAACATCTAAGTTAGCTGCAGCTGCTGGGCTTGTCATTCTCTCTGCAGGAATTTTGGCTGCCTGTTCGTTTGGCGGCTCCAATTCATCTGGGAAAAACTATAGTTATGTTTATACGGCAGATCCAGATACGCTGGATTACACTGTGTCCAATAAACGGGCAACCAATGAGATTATGGCTAATGTAGTGGATGGTTTGCTGGAAAGTGATAAGTATGGTAACTTAGTGCCTTCTCTAGCAGAAGATTGGACCGTTTCAAAAGATGGTCTGACCTATACTTATAAGCTTCGTGAGGGAGTGAAATGGTATACTTCTGATGGTGAAGAATATGCAGATGTGACTGCTAAGGACTTTGTGACCAGTCTGAAGCATGCTGCTGACAGCAAGTCTGACGGTCTCTATATCGTTCAAAAATCCATTAAAGGCTTGGACGACTATGTCAATGGTAAGATAACTGACTTCTCCCAAGTTGGTGTTAAGGCGGTGGATGATTCTACTGTTCAATACACCCTCAATCAGCCAGAAAGTTTCTGGAATTCTAAGACAACCATGGGGATTCTTTTCCCAATTAATGAAGAATTCCTGAAATCAAAAGGTGATAAGTTTGCTCAGGGAACGGATCCAACCAGTGTCCTCTATAACGGTCCGTTTATCTTGAAATCTATCACCTCGAAATCTCAAATTAGCTTAGAGAAGAATCCTAACTATTGGGATAAGGAAAAGGTGAAAATTGATACTGTCAAATTCTCTTACTACGATGGGCAAGATACAGAATCGCTGGTGCGTGGCTTCTCTGACGGCAACTACACCATTGCTCGTCTTTTCCCAAATAGCTCCAACTTTGCCAGTGTGAAGAAACAGTATGGCGATAATATCGTCTACACTCCTCAAGGTTCAGGAACCTTCGTTGTCACAACTAATATCGACCGTCAGTCTTACGAGCATACCTCCAAGACAACGGATGCACAGAAAGCTTCCACTAAGAAAGCACTGCTCAATAAAGATTTCCGTCAGTCTCTGCTTTTTGCCTTTGACCGGACTGCCTATTCTGCCCAAACCAATGGCGAAGAAGCAGCAGACAAGCAACTTCGTAATACCTTTGTTCCGCCAACCTTTGTTCAAGCTAATGGTAAAGAGTTCGGCAGCATTGTAGAAGAAAATCTGGCTAGCTACGGTGATGAGTGGAAGGGAGTCAAATTAGACGACGCTCAGGATGGTCTTTATAATCCAGAAAAAGCCAAGGCAGAATTTGCCAAAGCTAAGGAAGCGCTGCAGGCAGAAGGAGTGGAATTCCCTATTCATCTGGATATTCCGGTCAGCTCAGCAGATACCAATGGCGTTAAGAGTGTTCAGTCACTGAAGCAGTCTATTGAAGCTAATCTTGGCTCTGACAATGTGGTGATTGATATTCAGCAGATGACAGATGATGAGTTGAATAACATCACCTACTTTGCGACCTCAGCATCTCAAGAAGACTGGGACTTGAATAATAATCTCGGCTGGAGTCCAGATTATAACGATCCTTCTTCTTATCTGGAAATCACTGGATCTAAGACTGGTGAGAATGTTGACAGTTACTTTGGTTTTGACCCTGGAACGGATAATGCAGCAGCTAAAGAGGCTGGCTTTGAAGAGTATGATAAACTCTTGGAAGACGCTGCTTCAGAAAACGAGGATATTAACAAACGTTACGAAAAGTATGCTGCAGCTCAGGCTTGGCTGACAGACAGTGCCCTGTTAATGCCGGCATGGTCATCTGGTGCAACACCAAGTGTCCGTAAGGTTGTTCCATTCTCAGGACCATTTGCTTGGACTGGAAACAAGGGTGAATACAGCTTTAAATATGTTGAAATCCAAGATAAAGCAATAACGACTAAAGAATATGAAAAAGCGCGTGAAAAATGGGCAAAAGAAAAGGAAGAATCCAACAAAAAAGCTCAAAAAGAACTCGCAGAACATATCAAATGAAGCAAGAAAATCCCATTGTAGCTACAGTGGGATTTTTGATGATTTTGAAGACGAAATGGACGAGGTTGAGCTTGTCTGGTCCTAGATAATCAATATCCGAGAAAACCAATTGCATAAACATCTGAGGGTGCCAGTGAGCTAACTTAATATTCTGAAAATTTATTTTACTTTTAGTACTATCTATGCTATAATCTTAATTAAATCTAAAAATCTAAAAGATGGAGAAACCCATATGAAACAAAGTAAAGTCCTTGCGCTAGCAGGAGTCACTCTTCTTGCAGCTGGCTTTCTTGCTGCTTGCTCTGGCTCTAAGCCAAACACAAAGTCAGGCAGCTCAGACTCTTCAAACACCTTTAATTATATCTACGAGACAGATCCTGAAAACTTGAACTATCTCACTTCAAGCAAGGCTGCTACAACAGACTTGACAGCCAATGTCATTGACGGTCTTTTAGAAAACGACCAATATGGAAACTTAGTTCCTTCAATGGCAGAGGAATGGACTGTATCCCCAGATGGGAAAACCTATACTTATAAACTTCGCAAAGATGCTAAGTGGTATACTTCCGAAGGTGAAGAGTACGCAGATGTGACAGCAGAAGACTTTGTTACAGGTCTCAAGTATGCAGCAGACAATAAATCTGAAACAATCTACTTGGTTCAGGATTCTGTCAAAGGGCTTAAGGACTATATTTCTGGGAAGATTGATTTCTCAGAAGTAGGGATCAAAGCAGTGGATGATCATACCGTTGAGTATACTCTTAATGAGCCAGAAAGCTTCTGGAATTCTAAGACTACAATGGGAATTCTCTACCCAGTAAACAAAGACTTTTTGAAAAACCAAGGTGATAAGTTCGCTCAAGCAACCGATCCAACAAGCTTGCTTTATAACGGGCCTTTCTTGCTTAAATCATTGACTTCAAAATCTGAAATCCAATTTGAGAAGAATCCTAATTATTGGGACAAAGAAAATGTTCATGTAGATGCAGTGAAACTCTCTTTCTATGATGGACAAGATCAAGGGAAACTAGCTGATCAGTTCAGTCAAGGTGCTCTGACAACAGCCAGACTCTTCCCAACTAGTGCGACCTATGAAAAGGTTGAAAAAGACTTTAAAGATAATATCGTCTATACA
This sequence comes from Streptococcus sanguinis, assembly GCF_050225395.1. Classification (GTDB taxonomy): domain Bacteria; phylum Bacillota; class Bacilli; order Lactobacillales; family Streptococcaceae; genus Streptococcus. Next base: position 449,000 of record NZ_CP071431.1, read on the forward strand.
CCTCAAGATGCCTCAACTTTCTTAGTAGGTACTAACATTGATCGCCAGTCTTATAATCATACGGCTAAGACATCAGAAGTTCAAAAGACTTCAACTAAGAAAGCCTTGCTTAACAAGGACTTCCGTCAGGCTTTGACCTTTGCCTTCAATCGTGAGTCCTATGCATCTCAGATTAATGGTAAGGACGGAGCAGACAAACTTCTTCGTAACCTTTACATCCCACCTACATTTGTGTAGGCTGGTGACAAGTCCTTCGGTGACTTAGTTAAGGAAAAAGTAGTAACTTATGGCGACGAATGGAAAGACGTTGACTTCTCAGATGGTCAAGATGGTCTCTATAACGAGAACAAAGCAAAGGCTGAATTCGCTAAAGCAAAAGAAGCTTTGAAAGCTGATGGAGTGGAATTCCCAATTCATCTGGACATTCCGGTTGATCAAACAGCTACTTCTAAAGTACAGCGCGTTCAATCCCTCAAGCAATCCATTGAGAAGACTTTGGGAACAGATAATGTTGTGATTGATGTTCACCAATTGTCTAAGGATGAAGTGACTAACATTACCTTGTTTGCTCCTTCTGCTGCTGAAGAGGACTGGGATATTTCAGATAATGTCGGCTGGTCTCCGGACTATCAAGATCCATCTACCTATCTTGATGTTATCAAACCTGGTGGTGAAAACACCAAGACCTTCTTAGGATTTGATGGCACAGATAATGCCGCAGCGAAACAAGTTGGTTTGGATGAATATACCAAGCTGGTTGACGAAGCTGGTGCAGAAAAGCAAGATTTGAACAAGCGTTATGAAAAATATGCGGCTGCTCAGGCTTGGCTGACTGATAGTGCTTTGTTGATTCCGGTAACTTCTAGAACAGGTCGTCCAACCTTGACTAAGGTAGTGCCTTTCTCAGCACCGTTTGCTTGGTCTGGTGCTAAGGCGCGTGAAGCAGCAAGTTATAAGTACATGAAATTGCAGGATGAACCTGTAACGACAAAAGATTATAATAGCGCTCAGGAAAAATGGAATAAAGAACGTGCGGAATCTAATAAAAAAGCTCAAGAAGAATTAGCAGACCACGTGAAATAAGCTTGCTAAGAGAACTTTCTCTAATAGAGGAGAAAGTTCTTTTGGAATTTAAAGGAAACGATAAATGAAAAAATATATTTTTATGCGTATCTTACGCTCAATTGTGTCGATTTTCTTGGTGACGACCCTGACTTATGCCATTATCTATACTATGGTGCCAAGAAGGTTGATTTTCAAGCAGGATCCTAACTATAATAAGATAGCGACCAATAAAGATAAAAAGACTAACTATGAAAACACTATCTTTGAGCGGATGGGCTACATTGACTATTATGATACAAAGGAACTGCAGGAGAAAGCCAGCAAGGAAGATTCTTCTGTTACCACAGAAGCTACTGAAGCAAACGAGAAGATTTATCAGAAGTATATTGATAAACTCGGTAATGGCTGGAAATTGCAGAAATTTCCACTGAGCGGAGAATTCTACGCTGTACGCGAAGTACCTGTGTATGAACGTGTCTTTGAGTTCTATGCTAATTTGATTCAAATTGACCATCCAAATGTTATCCAAGATGAGGAGAATCCAAACCTAGAGCGTTATATCCGGTTTGAAAATGATCCTTCTGTTGGCTGGTCTCTTGTGGGTTCTGGTACCAAGCATAAATATTTGCTTTACTTTAATGGTCAGTTTCCATTTGTCCACCAGAACTTTATTACCTTTAATTTAGGTAATTCTTATCCGACCTATGCTAATATCCCTGTTCTGCAAGTTATTACACAGGGACAAGGACAAACTAAGTCTTCTGAAGTTCAATTCCCAACAGGTAAAAAGACATCATCTGTTAACATTTACTCTCGTACCTATAAGACGCCAAGCAAAGCAGACTCACAGGATATTGCTAAGTTTGGTAAGGGAGATGCTTATACGGCGACTCAAAGCAACTATCAAAATCCATCCATGATTACCAGCTCAGCCATTATCGGTTTGATTGGTGTGGCTCTGTCTTATCTGATTGCTATTCCACTCGGATCCTACATGGCTCGACTCAAGAATACATGGTTTGATAGCATTTCTACAGCGGGCTTGACCTTTATGATGTCACTGCCAACCATCGCCTTGGTTTACATCGTTCGTTTGGCGGGGTCTGCTGTTGGTCTTCCAGACTCCTTCCCAATCTTGGGAGCAGGAGATTGGCGTTCTTATGTCCTTCCAGCTGTTATTCTAGGGCTTTTGAGTGCTCCTTGGACAGCTGTTTGGATTCGTCGTTATATGATTGACCTGCAGTCTCAGGACTTTGTCCGCTTTGCGCGTGCGAAGGGACTCTCTGAAAAAGAAATTTCTAACAAGCACATCTTTAAAAATGCTATGGTTCCGCTGGTATCTAGTATCCCAGCCTCAATCGTCGGAGTTATTTCCGGTGCAACCCTGACAGAAACAGTCTTCGCTTTCCCTGGTATGGGTAAGATGCTGATTGATTCTGTTAAGGCATCCAATAACTCTATGGTTGTTGGTCTTGTATTTATCTTCACATGTCTGTCTATCTTTGCTCTCTTGCTGGGTGACATTCTGATGACTGTACTGGACCCACGTATTAAGTTAACATCAAAAGGAGGTAAATAATGGCTACAATTGATAAAAGCAAATTCCAATTTGTCAAACGTGACGATTTTGCCTCTGAAACGATTGATGCTCCAGCCTATTCTTACTGGAAATCAGTCATGCGTCAATTTCTGAAAAAGAAATCAACCATTACCATGCTAGGGATTCTGATTGCCATTATTCTCATGAGCTTCATTTATCCTATGTTTTCAAACTTCGACTTTAATGACGTGAGCAAGGTAAATGATTTTAGCATGCGTTATATCAAACCAAGTGCTCAATACTGGTTTGGAACGGATAGTAATGGTAAGTCTCTCTTTGACGGTGTTTGGTTTGGTGCCCGTAACTCTATTCTTATTTCGATTATTGCGACGGTTATTAATCTGGCTATCGGAGTTATCATTGGCGGTATCTGGGGAATTTCCAAAACAGTTGACCGTGTCATGATGGAAATCTACAATATCATTTCGAATATCCCAGCCCTCTTGATTGTTATTGTCTTGACCTACTCTATCGGTGCTGGTTTCTGGAATCTTATTTTTGCCATGACGATTACTGGTTGGGTTGGTATTGCCTACACTATCCGTGTGCAGATTATGCGCTATCGGGATTTGGAATATAACCTTGCCTCTCGTACTCTTGGTACACCGACTCTAAAGATTGTTACGAAGAATATTATGCCGCAGTTGGTATCTGTTATCGTGACTACCACTTCACAGATGCTGCCAAGCTTTATCTCTTACGAAGCCTTTCTGTCCTTCTTTGGATTAGGGCTTCCTGTAACAGTGCCAAGTTTGGGACGCTTGATTTCAGATTATTCTCAAAATGTGACGACGAATGCCTACCTCTTTTGGATTCCACTCACAACTCTGATTTTGGTATCCCTTACTTTCTTCGTAGTTGGTCAAAACTTAGCCGACGCCAGCGATCCACGTACACATAGATAGGAGTAAATATGACAAAGAATGAAAATGTAATATTGACTGCTCGCGATATTGTCGTGGAATTTGATGTTCGCGACCGAGTTTTAACAGCCATTCGCGGAGTCTCTCTGGACTTGATTGAAGGTGAAGTGCTGGCTATTGTTGGTGAATCAGGTTCAGGAAAGTCTGTATTAACAAAGACCTTTACTGGTATGTTAGAAGAAAACGGCCGTGTAGCTAAAGGAACCATTGACTACCGCGGCAAAGATTTGACAACTCTTCGTAGTAATAAGGACTGGGAGCCAATTCGTGGTGCAAAAATTGCGACTATCTTCCAAGATCCGATGACGAGCTTGGATCCCATTAATACGATTGGAAGCCAGATTACAGAAGTCATTATCAAGCACCAGGGAAAATCAGCCAAAGAAGCTAAAAAAATGGCCATTGATTACATGAGCAAGGTCGGGATTCCAGATGCGGAAAAACGTTTCGAAGAATATCCTTTCCAATACTCGGGTGGTATGCGTCAGCGGATTGTTATTGCTATTGCTTTGGCTTGCCGTCCTGATATTCTTATCTGTGATGAGCCGACAACAGCCCTCGATGTAACGATTCAAGCGCAGATTATTGACTTGCTCAAATCCTTGCAGCAAGAATATCATTTCACAACTATCTTTATTACGCACGACCTTGGTGTTGTGGCTAGTATTGCAGATAAGGTTGCGGTCATGTATGCCGGTGAAATTGTAGAATACGGTACAGTTGAAGAAATCTTCTATGAGCCAAAACATCCTTATACATGGAGTTTGCTATCCAGCTTGCCTCAGTTGGCAGATGCGAATGGTGCGCTCTACTCGATTCCTGGTACTCCGCCGTCACTTTATTCACCAATCAAAGGGGATGCCTTTGCTTTGCGGTCTGACTATGCCATGTCTATTGACTTTGAAGAAGAAGCACCGGCTTTCAAGGTCTCAGATACTCATTGGGCAAAGACTTGGTTGCTACACGAAGATGCGCCTAAGGTTGATAAACCAGAGATTATCGAAAACCTACATGAAAAAATTCGTTCAAAAATGGGCTTCAATCAATTAGAAGCTTAGGAGGAAGGAAATGACTGAAAAATTAGTTGAAATTAAAGATTTAGAAATTTCCTTCGGCGAAGGAAGTAAGAAATTTGTAGCAGTAAAAAACGCAAATTTCTTCATCAATAAGGGAGAAACTTTCTCTCTTGTAGGAGAATCAGGCTCTGGTAAGACTACTATTGGTCGAGCTATTATTGGCCTTAATGATACCAGTGCAGGCGATATCTTCTATGAAGGCAAAAAGATTAATGGGAAAAAGTCAAAAGCGGAAGAAGCAGACTTGATTCGCAAGATTCAGATGATTTTCCAAGACCCGGCAGCTAGCCTGAATGAACGTGCAACGGTTGACTATATCATATCTGAGGGTCTCTATAATTACCATTTGTTTGATAGTGAAGAAGACCGGCAAAGAAAAGTCAAAAATATCATCAATGAAGTTGGCTTGTTGGCTGAGCATTTAACTCGCTATCCTCACGAATTCTCTGGTGGACAGCGTCAACGGATTGGGATTGCTCGTGCTTTGGTCATGCAACCAGACTTCGTGATTGCTGATGAGCCGATTTCCGCCTTGGACGTATCTGTCCGAGCACAGGTCTTGAATCTTTTGAAAAAATTTCAAAAAGAGTTGGGCTTGACATATCTGTTTATTGCCCATGACCTTTCGGTAGTTCGTTTTATTTCTGATCGGATCGCCGTGATTTACAAAGGTGTCATTGTAGAAGTGGCAGAGACAGAAGAACTGTTCAACCATCCTGTTCATCCTTACACACAATCCTTGCTCTCGGCTGTTCCAATACCAGACCCAATCTTGGAGCGTAAAAAAGTGTTGAAGGTCTATGATCCTGAACAACACGATTATTCTGTTGATAAACCAGAAATGGCTGAGATTCGTCCGGGACACTACGTCTGGGCTAATAAAGCTGAACTCGAAAAGTATAAACAAGAACAAGAATAGAAAAAATGTCCGAAAGGGCATTTTTTCGCCTTTAAAAGAAAGAATGTAGGTCAATTTACCAACCTCAAAGGTATGTAAAATAATTCACCAATTTAAAAATAATAATTTTTTAAAAAAATTGGAAAAAGGTATTGACAGGGTGAGGGTATAGGTGATATACTAATATAGTTGTCGCGAAAGACAAAGCCCTTTGAAAACTGAACAAGACGAACCAAGTGCAGGGTGACATAGAGATATGTAACCTGTCAAAAAACGAAAATAAATCTGTCAGTGGACAGTAATGAGTGCGAACTCAAACTTTTTAATGAGAGTTTGATCCTGGCTCAGGACGAACGCTGGCGGCGTGCCTAATACATGCAAGTAGAACGCTGAAGAGAGGAGCTTGCTCTTCTTGGATGAGTTGCGAACGGGTGAGTAACGCGTAGGTAACCTGCCTGGTAGCGGGGGATAACTATTGGAAACGATAGCTAATACCGCATGAAATTCATTGTCGCATGATAATTAATTGAAAGATGCAACTGCATCACTACCAGATGGACCTGCGTTGTATTAGCTAGTTGGTGAGGTAACGGCTCACCAAGGCGACGATACATAGCCGACCTGAGAGGGTGATCGGCCACACTGGGACTGAGACACGGCCCAGACTCCTACGGGAGGCAGCAGTAGGGAATCTTCGGCAATGGGGGGAACCCTGACCGAGCAACGCCGCGTGAGTGAAGAAGGTTTTCGGATCGTAAAGCTCTGTTGTAAGAGAAGAACGGGTGTGAGAGTGGAAAGTTCACACTGTGACGGTATCTTACCAGAAAGGGACGGCTAACTACGTGCCAGCAGCCGCGGTAATACGTAGGTCCCGAGCGTTGTCCGGATTTATTGGGCGTAAAGCGAGCGCAGGCGGTTAGATAAGTCTGAAGTTAAAGGCTGTGGCTTAACCATAGTATGCTTTGGAAACTGTTTAACTTGAGTGCAGAAGGGGAGAGTGGAATTCCATGTGTAGCGGTGAAATGCGTAGATATATGGAGGAACACCGGTGGCGAAAGCGGCTCTCTGGTCTGTAACTGACGCTGAGGCTCGAAAGCGTGGGGAGCAAACAGGATTAGATACCCTGGTAGTCCACGCCGTAAACGATGAGTGCTAGGTGTTAGGCCCTTTCCGGGGCTTAGTGCCGCAGCTAACGCATTAAGCACTCCGCCTGGGGAGTACGACCGCAAGGTTGAAACTCAAAGGAATTGACGGGGGCCCGCACAAGCGGTGGAGCATGTGGTTTAATTCGAAGCAACGCGAAGAACCTTACCAGGTCTTGACATCCCGATGCCCGCTCTAGAGATAGAGTTTTACTTCGGTACATCGGTGACAGGTGGTGCATGGTTGTCGTCAGCTCGTGTCGTGAGATGTTGGGTTAAGTCCCGCAACGAGCGCAACCCCTATTGTTAGTTGCCATCATTCAGTTGGGCACTCTAGCGAGACTGCCGGTAATAAACCGGAGGAAGGTGGGGATGACGTCAAATCATCATGCCCCTTATGACCTGGGCTACACACGTGCTACAATGGCTGGTACAACGAGTCGCAAGCCGGTGACGGCAAGCTAATCTCTGAAAGCCAGTCTCAGTTCGGATTGTAGGCTGCAACTCGCCTACATGAAGTCGGAATCGCTAGTAATCGCGGATCAGCACGCCGCGGTGAATACGTTCCCGGGCCTTGTACACACCGCCCGTCACACCACGAGAGTTTGTAACACCCGAAGTCGGTGAGGTAACCGTAAGGAGCCAGCCGCCTAAGGTGGGATAGATGATTGGGGTGAAGTCGTAACAAGGTAGCCGTATCGGAAGGTGCGGCTGGATCACCTCCTTTCTAAGGAGTCCGTAAGGACACACGGAATGCACTTGAGTCTTGTTTAGTTTTGAGAGGGCTATGTGGGGCCTTAGCTCAGCTGGGAGAGCGCCTGCTTTGCACGCAGGAGGTCAGCGGTTCGATCCCGCTAGGCTCCATTATCTAGTTTGACTAGATAAAGAACTTGTCCATTGAAAATTGAATACCGATATCAAATAGTAACAAGAAAATAAACCGAAAACGCTGTGAATATTAATGAGTTTAAGACTGAAAGGTCAAAAATAAGGTTAAGTTAGTAAGGGCGCACGGTGGATGCCTTGGCACTAGGAGCCGATGAAGGACGTGACAAACGACGAAATGCCTCGGGGAGCTGTAAGTAAGCACTTGATCCGGGGATGTCCGAATGGGGGAACCCAACAGGTTGATGCCTGTTACCCATTTCTGTTAAGGGAATGAGGAGGAAGACGCAGTGAACTGAAACATCTAAGTAGCTGCAGGAAGAGAAAGCAAAAGCGATTGCCTTAGTAGCGGCGAGCGAAGAGGCAGGAGGGCAAACCGAAGAGTTTACTCTTCGGGGTTGTAGGACTGCAATGTGGACTCAGAATTTATAGAAGAATGACTTGGGAAAGTCAGCCAAAGAGAGTAAGAGCCTCGTATTTTAAATAGATTCTGTACCTAGCAGTATCCTGAGTACGGCGGGACACGTGAAATCCCGTCGGAATCTGGGAGGACCATCTCCCAACCCTAAATACTCCCTAGTGACCGATAGTGAACCAGTACCGTGAGGGAAAGGTGAAAAGCACCCCGGGAGGGGAGTGAAATAGAACCTGAAACCGTGTGCCTACAACAAGTTCGAGCCCGTTAATGGGTGAGAGCGTGCCTTTTGTAGAATGAACCGGCGAGTTACGTTATGATGCGAGGTTAAGTTGAAGAGACGGAGCCGTAGGGAAACCGAGTCTGAATAGGGCGCTTTAGTATCATGATGTAGACCCGAAACCATGTGACCTACCCATGAGCAGGTTGAAGGTGCGGTAAAACGCACTGGAGGACCGAACCAGGGCACGTTGAAAAGTGCTTGGATGACTTGTGGGTAGCGGAGAAATTCCAAACGAACTTGGAGATAGCTGGTTCTCTCCGAAATAGCTTTAGGGCTAGCGTCGACATGAAGATTCTTGGAGGTAGAGCACTGTTTGGGTGAGGGGTCCATCCCGGATTACCAATCTCAGATAAACTCCGAATGCCAATGAATTATGGTCGGCAGTCAGACTGCGAGTGCTAAGATCCGTAGTCGAAAGGGAAACAGCCCAGACCACCAGCTAAGGTCCCAAAATAATTGTTAAGTGGAAAAGGATGTGGGGTTGCACAGACAACTAGGATGTTAGCTTAGAAGCAGCTATTCATTCAAAGAGTGCGTAATAGCTCACTAGTCGAGTGACCCTGCGCCGAAAATGTACCGGGGCTAAAACAATTTACCGAAGCTGTGGATACCTTTTATAGGTATGGTAGGAGAGCGTTCTATGTGTGGAGAAGGTGTACCGTGAGGAGCGCTGGAACGCATAGAAGTGAGAATGCCGGTATGAGTAGCGCAAGACAGGTGAGAATCCTGTCCACCGTAAGACTAAGGTTTCCAGGGGAAGGCTCGTCCGCCCTGGGTTAGTCGGGACCTAAGGAGAGACCGAAAGGTGTATCCGATGGCCAACAGGTTGAGATTCCTGTACTAGAGTATGAAGTGATGGAGGGACGCAGTAGGCTAACTCGTGCGTACGAATGGATGTACGTCTAAGCAGTGAGGCGTGGTATGAGTCAAATGCTTATACCTGTAACGTTGAGCTGTGATGGGGAGCGAAGTTTAGTAGCGAGTGAGTGATGTCACACTGCCAAGAAAAGCTTCTAGCGTTGTATCATACTCTACCCGTACCGCAAACCGACACAGGTAGTCGAGGCGAGTAGCCTCAGGTGAGCGAGAGAACTCTCGTTAAGGAACTCGGCAAAATGACCCCGTAACTTCGGGAGAAGGGGTGCTGACTTTTGTCAGCCGCAGTGAATAGGCCCAAGCAACTGTTTATCAAAAACACAGCTCTCTGCTAAATCGTAAGATGATGTATAGGGGGTGACGCCTGCCCGGTGCTGGAAGGTTAAGAGGAGTGCTTAGCGGTAACGCGAAGGTATGAATTGAAGCCCCAGTAAACGGCGGCCGTAACTATAACGGTCCTAAGGTAGCGAAATTCCTTGTCGGGTAAGTTCCGACCCGCACGAAAGGCGTAATGATTTGGGCACTGTCTCAACGAGAGACTCGGTGAAATTTTAGTACCTGTGAAGATGCAGGTTACCCGCGACAGGACGGAAAGACCCCATGGAGCTTTACTGCAGTTTGATATTGAGTGTCTGTGCCACATGTACAGGATAGGTAGGAGCCTATGAAATCGGGACGCCAGTTTCGATGGAGGCGTTGTTGGGATACTACCCTTGTGTTATGGCCACTCTAACCCGGTAGGTTTATCATCTACGGAGACAGTGTCTGACGGGCAGTTTGACTGGGGCGGTCGCCTCCTAAAAGGTAACGGAGGCGCCCAAAGGTTCCCTCAGACTGGTTGGAAATCAGTCGCAGAGTGTAAAGGTATAAGGGAGCTTGACTGCGAGAGCTACAACTCGAGCAGGGACGAAAGTCGGGCTTAGTGATCCGGTGGTTCCGCATGGAAGGGCCATCGCTCAACGGATAAAAGCTACCCTGGGGATAACAGGCTTATCTCCCCCAAGAGTTCACATCGACGGGGAGGTTTGGCACCTCGATGTCGGCTCGTCGCATCCTGGGGCTGTAGTCGGTCCCAAGGGTTGGGCTGTTCGCCCATTAAAGCGGCACGCGAGCTGGGTTCAGAACGTCGTGAGACAGTTCGGTCCCTATCCGTCGCGGGCGTAGGAAATTTGAGAGGATCTGCTCCTAGTACGAGAGGACCAGAGTGGACTTACCGCTGGTGTACCAGTTGTTCTGCCAAGAGCATCGCTGGGTAGCTATGTAGGGAAGGGATAAACGCTGAAAGCATCTAAGTGTGAAACCCACCTCAAGATGAGATTTCCCATAACGCAAGTTAGTAAGAGCCCTGAGAGAAGATCAGGTTGATAGGTTAGAAGTGGAAGTGTGGTGACACATGGAGCGGACTAATACTAATCGCTCGAGGACTTATCCTAGAATAAGAAATTCATCAGAGTGCAGCGAATGGTTTAGAGAAATGTTAGATTTGATATTGTATTCAATTTTGAGTTGACAAGGCTTGTCTGAGAGGACAGAGCAGTTAATTCAATAGTTAAGTGACGATAGCCTAGGAGATACACCTGTACCCATGCCGAACACAGCAGTTAAGCCCTAGAACGCCGGAAGTAGTTGGGGGTTGCCCCCTGTGAGATATGGTAGTCGCTTAGCAGTTATCCGCCATAGCTCAGTTGGTAGTAGCGCATGACTGTTAATCATGATGTCGTAGGTTCGAGTCCTACTGGCGGAGTTTGAAAGAGGTTTTACCTCTTTTTTTGTACTTTTTGGTATTATTTACATTGGTATTATTTACAATGGGAGATAATTCTATGATTGTGAGTAGTAGTGTTAAAAGCTATTGTTTTTCAGATAGTCTGTGAATTAAATGACAGTATTTAGCACTTAAATCAAAAAGGCAGAAGTTAGTGCGTAACTAACTTCTGCCTTTTTCGATTATCGAGTGATTGTATGATAAAGATGCTTCTGAGGTTTGCATTTATGATTCTGTATTGACTTCAAAGAAGGCTCTGTATAAAGCACGAATGGCAGCTTTTTCTTGATTTTTTTCAACAACAAACATGATGGATACTTCGCTTGAGCCTTGGGACATCATTTGAATGTTGATATTGTTTTCTGAAAGAGCTTTGGTTGCAGTAGCTGTTACACCAATATGACTTTTCATTTTTTCACCAACAATCATGATAATAGAAAGGTCGTGTTCAATTTCTGCATGATCAACCTCTGCTTTTTGGACAAGTTGTCGAAGGATCTCTTCCTCTTTGATAGGAGTTAATTCGCGCTCGCGCAAGATAATGGAAAGGTCATCAATTCCTGTAGGCATGTGCTCCCAACCAATATTCAGGTCTTCTAGAATTTGAAGGACACGTCTACCAAAGCCGATTTCTCTGTTCATCAGGTACTTGGACATGTTAATGCTGACAAATCCTGCATCTCCAGCAATGCCAACGACAGGAAGATGGTCTTTACTGTGTTTATGAACAATTTGTGTTCCAGGATGTTCTGGATTGTTGGTATTTTTAATAACCAGCGGAATTTTGCCACGGTAAGCTGGAAGCAGAGCTTCATCATGGAGAACTGTAAAGCCTGCATAAGCTAATTCACGCATTTCCCGATAGGTTAGCTCAGGAATGGAATGTGGTTTGTGAACGATGCCAGGATGGGCGGCAAAGATTCCGTCAACATCAGTAAAGTTCTCATAAACATCTGCTTTGACTCCCGCAGCAATGATAGAGCCCGTAATATCAGAACCCCCGCGAGAGAAAGTGCAGATTTGTCCATCTTGAGTTACACCAAAGAAACCAGGAATAACTAGAACTTCATCAGAATTGTTGAGTTCTTCAATCTTATCATAGCTGGAAGGGAGAATTCGAGCATTACCTGGCTCACTGGAAACGACGAGTCCTGCTTCTCTCGGATGTACATAGCTAGCTGGAACGCCATTTTGACTGAAATAAGCTGCAATTAATTTGGCGTTGTTGTTTTCTCCTGCAGCAAGAAAAGTATCATAAAGAAATGCATTATCTTCAATTGGCAAAGTAGCAAGGCTTGTGATGCTTTTGGAAATTTTCTCCAGAACTTTTGGTTTCAAACCAAGTTCTGCCACCATATCTGCATAGCGATTGATAATCCACTGTTGATTTGGTGTGACATCATTTCCTGCTATGTACTCTCGGTAGTATTTAATCAGAGCATCGGTTACTTTGATATCGTCATCGTGGCGTTTTCCTGGCGCTGATACTACAACAAACCGACGTTCAGGATCAGATTTGACAATATTCAAAACTTTTTCTAATTGAGTCGCAGAAGCCAGTGAACTTCCGCCAAATTTTACAACTTTCATAGGTTCTCCTATCTTATTTTAAAAATTATAACAAAATTCTGAAAATTATTCAAACGCTGTTTTTATACTATTTTTATCCATAATATTGCTTTTACACTTTAAATTTGAAGACCATCTAATTTTTCCCATTTTTTATTTCCTTTCTTTTATATTTTATGATAAAATATAAGTTGTGTATAATTTGAATATCAAATTATTTAAGAATAAAACAAAACGGCTGATTTGAAATCGGGTCGGGAATGGAGCTGAAATGACATTTAATGGAATTCTCTATCACGTAGCAGATGAGGTAGCAACGATTACTTTTAATCGCCCTGAAGTTTCAAATGGCTTTAATATTCCTATGTGCGAGGAAATTTTAGAGGCTATTGAACTTGCTGCTAAGGATGAGTCCGTCAAATTTTTAGTTATCAATGCTAATGGCAAGGTTTTTTCAGTGGGTGGGGATTTGGCTGAGATGCAGAGAGCTGTCAGTGATGATGATGTCCAATCCTTGGTGAAAATCGCGGAACTGGTGAATGATATTTCCTTTGCTATGAAGCGTTTGCCTAAGCCGGTTATCATGAGTGTTGATGGCCCTGTTGCTGGTGCAGCTGCTAATATGGTCGTTGCAGCAGATTTCTGCATTGCCACTGAAAAATCCCGTTTCATTCAGGCGTTTGTTGGGGTTGGTCTGGCGCCAGATGCTGGCGGTCTTTACTTACTGACTCGTGCTATCGGGGTGACTAGGGCGACCCATCTGGTTATGACTGGGGAAGCTCTGACTGCAGAGAAAGCTCTGGATTACGGCTTGCTTTATAAAGTCTGTGAAGCAGAAAAGTTGGAAAAAACAACGGAACAGTTGCTGAAGAAGCTGAAACGTGGCTCTCTAAATTCTTACAGAGCCATGAAAGAAATGGTCTGGAAGAGTCTGTTCAGCGGCTGGTCTGAGTATGCTGAGCTAGAGTTGGAACTGCAGAAATCGCTGGCTTTCACAGAAGATTTCAAAGAGGGAGTTCGGGCACACTCTGAGAAGCGTCGTCCAAATTTCACAGGTAAATAATATATTGGTTCAAGGTTGCTTAATTTGTAAGTTGTTTACGAAAATATTTGAAAATCAAATTAATTTTCAAAAAAGCTTGCAAATTACTTTTCTATCTGATAAAATTTGATTGTCAAAGTATTTTCTTAAGGAGGGTTGGTTTTGAATTTTCAGTTAGTAAATGATTACTTAACGTCTATTTTCAATAATGTCTTGGTTATTGAAGAATCGAGCCTAAGAAGCAGTCGCTTCAACGACGTCTCCATTAAGGAAATGCATACGATAGATGTCATCGGTACAACCCCAAATGCTACTCCAAGTGATATATCACGAGAATTGATGGTTACTTTGGGAACTGTTACGACTAGTTTGAATAATCTGGAGCGTAAGGGTTATATTGAGCGGCGTCGGTCGGAAGTTGACCGTCGTGTGGTGCATCTGAATTTGACAAAGAATGGACGGCTTTTGTATCGTCTTCACAAGCGATTCCACAACCGCATGGTCATGCAGGTAGTGGATGGGATGAGTCCAGAAGAGAGACAAGTGATGCAAAAGGGCCTGCAAAATTTATATAGTTTCCTAGAGGATTTGAAATAATGAACTATGCTAAGATTAGCCAGGTGGCTCATTATGCTCCCCGTCAGGTTGTCAGCAATGATGATCTAGCCGAGATTATGGATACCAGTGATGAGTGGATTTCAAGTCGAACTGGGATTAAAAAACGCCATTTATCGTCAGATGAAACGACCAGTGATTTAGCTACAAAAGTAGCAAAGAATTTGCTGCAAAAGTCAGGAATTTCTGCTCAGGACCTGGACTTTATCATTGTTGCCACTATTACGCCGGATTCTTTAATGCCTTCAACGGCTGCGAGAGTACAGGCAAACATCGGTGCTAACAATGCCTTTGCCTTTGATTTGACAGCGGCCTGCAGTGGCTTTATCTTTGCCCTATCTACTGGGGAAAAGTTTATTTCTTCAGGTCGTTATCAAAAGGGTTTAGTCATAGGAAGTGAAACTCTCTCTAAGACGGTAGATTGGTCGGATCGTTCAACAGCGGTTCTCTTTGGAGATGGTGCTGGCGGTGTACTGTTGGAAAGTGCTTCAGAACAGCATTTTTTGGCAGAAAGTCAGTTTACAGACGGATCTCGCGGAGATAGTCTGACCTGCGGAAAAATCGGTTTGTCTTCCCCTTTTTCTGAAAAGGGTGAGAATCAGCCTTTTCTGACAATGGACGGTAGAGCTATTTTCGACTTTGCTATTCGTGATGTTGCTCGTTCTATCAGGGAAACCATTGAAAGCAGTCAGCTTTCAGCGGAAGATTTGGATTTTCTGTTGCTGCATCAGGCCAATATCCGTATTTTGGATAAAATGGCTAAGAAGCTTGGTGTTGCGCGGGAGAAACTTCCAGCCAACATGATGGAATACGGCAATACTAGCGCTGCTAGCATCCCGATTTTATTATCTGAGTGTGTGGAGCAAGGACTGATCAAACTGAACGGAAATCAGACAATTTTGATGTCAGGTTTCGGTGGAGGTTTGACATGGGGCACGCTTATTGTTACAATTTAGTTAATCAAGTGGAAACACATGATAAAAAATATTTTATTTTTAAAGGAGTCTATCCATGGCAGTATTTGAAAAAGTACAAGAAATTATCGTTGAAGAACTTGGTAAAGAGCCATCAGAAGTTACTCTTGAGTCAACTTTTGATGATCTTGAAGCAGATTCATTGGACTTGTTCCAAGTGATTTCAGAAATTGAAGATGCATTTGACATCCAAATCGAAACTGAAGAAGGTTTGAACACAGTTGGTGATTTGGTTGCTTATGTAGAAGAAAAAACTAAATAAGCAAGTAACTGAGAGTATCGAAAGATATTCTCTCTTGTTTAGGTAATAGTTTGACTGTCAAAGTAAAGAAAATACATCTAGCGTGTGGTAGTTTGAGATCAAGCTATTACTTAAGCAATGATAAAAGGAAGGTATTATGCAAACACGTATTACAGAATTATTGAACATTGATTACCCTATTTTCCAAGGCGGAATGGCCTGGGTTGCTGACGGTGATTTGGCTGGTGCAGTTTCAAAAGCTGGTGGTCTTGGTATCATCGGTGGCGGAAATGCACCTAAGGAAGTAGTAAAGGCTAATATTGATAAGATTAAGTCCTTAACAGACCGTCCTTTCGGTGTTAATATCATGCTCCTGTCTCCTTTTGCGGACGACATTGTTGATCTCGTCATTGAAGAGGGAGTAAAAGTAGTAACAACTGGTGCAGGTAATCCAAGCAAGCACATGGCTCGTTTCCATGAAGCGGGGATTACAGTTATCCCTGTTGTGCCAAGTGTGGCCTTGGCTAAGCGGATGGAAAAAATCGGTGCGGATGCAGTCATTGCAGAAGGTATGGAAGCCGGTGGCCACATCGGGAAATTGACTACCATGTCCTTGGTTCGTCAGGTTGCAGAAGCAGTCAGCATCCCGGTTATTGCTGCTGGTGGTATTGCAGATGGTGCTGGAGCTGCGGCTGGATTTATGCTGGGAGCGGAGGCCGTTCAGGTCGGAACTCGCTTTGTCGTTGCTAAGGAATCCAATGCCCATCAGAACTATAAGAACATGATTTTGAAGGCTCGTGATATTGATACGACTATCTCTGCCCAGCATTTCGGCCATGCGGTTCGTGCTATCAAGAATAAGCTGACGCGTGATTTCGAAAAGGCAGAAAAAGAAGCCTTCAAGCAAGAAAATCCAGATTTGACTGTTTTTGAAAATCTGGGTGCTGGTGCTTTGGCCAATGCGGTTGTTCGCGGAGATGTGGAAAATGGTTCCGTCATGTCTGGTCAAATTGCTGGTTTAATCAGTAAGGAAGAGACAGTCGAAGAGATCCTCAAAGATATCTACTATGGTGCTGCTGAGAAGATTCAGCAGGAAGCAAAACGTTGGGCAGGAGTAACTAGAAATGACTAAAAGAGCCTTTCTCTTTGCCGGTCAGGGAGCGCAGTACCTTGGAATGGGGCGCGAGCTTTATGATCAGTATGAGCTTGTGCGGTCAACTTTTGATGAGGCTAGCCAAGTTCTAGGCTATGATGTCCGAGCTTTGATCGATCAGGATGAAGAAAAGCTCAATCAAACTCGCTACACGCAACCGGCTATTTTAACAACTTCAGTAGCTATTTATCGGCTCTTGGCTGATAAGGGAATCGAGCCTGATATGGTAGCAGGTCTCTCGCTTGGAGAATATTCTGCCTTGGTAGCTGCTGGCGCCCTTGATTTTAAGACTGCAGTGGCCTTGGTTGCTAAGCGCGGTAGCTTCATGGAAGAGGCAGCTCCAGCAGGTTCTGGAAAAATGGTCGCAGTTTTAAATGCTGAGGCTTCTCTCATTGAAGAGGTCTGTCAGGAAGCAAGCGCTATTGGTGTAGTCTCACCAGCCAACTATAATACGCCTAGTCAGATTGTTATTGGCGGAGAAGTGGCAGCAGTAGACAAGGCTGTGGGGCTTTTGAAAGATGCCGGTGTCAAGCGCTTAATCCCGCTCAATGTATCCGGACCTTTCCATACAGCGCTTTTAAAGCCAGCCAGCGAACGATTGGCAGAAGTCTTGGGAACAGTTGAGTTTTCAGATTTTGTACTGCCATTAGTCGGAAATACTGAAGCAACTGTGATGGAAAAAGAAAGAGTCAGAGAGCTTTTGACTCGTCAGGTAATGGAGCCAGTGCGCTTTTATGACAGCATTGCTAAGATGCAGGAAGCTGGTGTGACTGAATTTATCGAAATCGGTCCTGGCAAAGTTCTGTCTGGTTTTATTAAGAAAATTGATAAGTCTGCGGATGTCCGCCAAGTTGAAGATGTAGAAAGTTTAAATGCTCTTCTAGAAAAATAATGAGGAATCATCATGGAATTACAAAACAAGAATGTATTAATTACTGGGTCCGCTCGCGGAATTGGATTGGCAATTGCGCATAAATTTGCTAGTGTCGGTGCCAATATCATCTTAAACGGACTCGCGGAGATTTCTGATGATGTTTTGGCTGGATTTGCTGGCTATTCTGGCAAAGTTGTAACTGTTATTGGAGATGTTTCCAAAGCTGAAGATGCCCAGCGAATGGTAGAAGAAGCTGTTGCGGCTTTGGGATCTGTTGATGTACTGATCAATAATGCTGGTATTACACGTGATAAGCTCATGCTGAAAATGACGGAAGAAGATTTTGAGCAGGTGCTGAAAGTGAATCTTACTGGGGCATTCAATATGACACAATCAGTCCTGAAACCGATGACAAAAGCTCGTCAGGGTGCTATCATCAGTCTGTCAAGTGTCGTTGGTCTGGCAGGGAATGTCGGTCAGGCTAACTATGCAGCTTCCAAGGCTGGTCTGATTGGTTTTTCTAAATCAGTTGCCCGTGAGGTAGCAGCGCGTAATATCCGTGTCAACTGTATTGCCCCTGGCTTTATCGCATCTGATATGACAGATGTACTTCCAGAAAAAGTAAAGGCGGCGTCTCTGGCACTCATTCCAATGAAGCGTTTTGGTACTCCAGAAGAAGTTGCAGATGTTGCGCTCTTCTTAGCAAGTCAGGAATATTTGACGGGACAAGTCCTCACGATTGATGGCGGCTTTACCATGCAGTAAGTCACAGTTTTTGAATATTAACGAGTATAAAATCAGTTGATTCATCTAAATAAAGGAGCTCAATATGAAACTTAATCGAGTTGTTGTAACAGGATACGGCTTAACTTCACCTATCGGAAATACTCCGGAAGAATTCTGGAATAATTTAAAAGAAGGCAACATTGGAATCGGTCCAATTACTAAATTTGATCATAGTGAATATAGTGTTCACAATGCGGCGGAAATTCAGGATTTCCCATTTGATAAATATTTTGTCAAAAAGGATACCAACCGTTATGATAATTACACACTTTATGCGATTTATGCTTCTCAAGAAGCGGTCAACAATGCTCACTTAGATGTAGATGCGCTGGATAAGGATCGCTTTGGTGTCATTGTAGCTTCAGGTATCGGCGGGATTCAGGAAATTGAAGAACAGGTTGTTCGCTTGCATGAAAAAGGTCCTAAACGTATCAAACCTTTGACCTTGCCAAAAGCTCTGCCAAATATGGGGGCAGGAAATGTGGCTATGCGCTTTGGAGCCAATGGTATCTGTAAGTCTGTCAATACGGCCTGTGCCTCAGCAAACGATGCGATTGGTGAAGCTTTCCGCTCAATTAAGTTCGGTTATCAAGATGTGATGCTGGTTGGTGGTTCAGAAGCTTCTATTACACCATTTGCGATTGCTGGTTTCCAAGCCCTGACTGCTCTTTCTACCACAGAAGATCCTAAGCGCGCTTCTATTCCTTTTGACAAGGACCGCAATGGTTTTGTCATGGGTGAAGGTTCTGGTATGCTGGTTCTGGAAAGTTTGGAACATGCTGAGAAACGCGGAGCTACTATCTTGGCTGAGGTGGTAGGATACGGTCATACTTGTGACGCTTACCATATGACTTCTCCGCATCCAGAAGGTCTGGGAGCTATCAAGGCTATCAAACAGGCGGTTGAAGAAGCTGAAATTGAGCCGAAAGATGTGGCTTATGTCAATGCTCACGGTACATCAACCCCTGCTAACGAAAAAGGAGAAAGCGGAGCCATTGTTTCCGTCTTTGGTAAAGATGTAGCGGTGTCTTCTACTAAATCCTTTACAGGACATCTGCTCGGTGCAGCGGGTGCGGTTGAGGCTATTGCGACGATTGAAGCAATGCGTCATAGCTATGTGCCAAAAACAGCTGGTACAACGGAGCTGCCAGACTATATTGAAGCCAACGTTATTTACGGTCAAGGTAAGGAACAGGAAATCCCATATGCGATTTCTAATACATTTGGCTTTGGTGGTCACAATGCCGTTCTTGCCTTTAAACGCTGGGAGGCTTAAAAACCTATGAATATCAACGAAATTAAAGATTTAATGGCGCAGTTTGACCAGTCTAGTCTGCGTGAGTTTTCTTACAAAAATCAGAGCGATGAACTGACTTTTAGTAAGAATGAAGGTCAGGCTGCAGTTCCAACAGCCAGTGCAGCTCCAATTGCTGCACCTTTGCAGGCTGCGAGTGCACCTGTGATTGAGCCAACTCCTCAAGCAGCTCCGCTTGCAGAGCCAGAACCAGTTTCAGAAGCTCCGGCACCTGCTGCTGAAGGTGATGTTGTGGAAAGTCCTTTGGTTGGTGTGGCTTACTTAGCAGCTGGTCCAGACAAACCACCGTTTGTATCTGTTGGAGACCAAGTTAAAAAAGGTCAAACCCTGATGATTATTGAAGCAATGAAAGTCATGAATGAAGTTCCAGCGCCTAAAGATGGTCTGGTTACAGAAATTCTGGTTCAGAATGAAGAAATGGTTGAATTTGGGAAAGGGCTGGTACGCATCAAATGATTGATATCAATGCAATAAAAGAAGCACTTCCGCACCGCTACCCAATGCTTTTGGTAGATCGCGTTTTGGAAGTTAGTGAAGATGAGATTGTCGCTTTGAAAAATGTGACAGTCAATGAGCCTTTCTTTAACGGACATTTTCCTCAATATCCTGTTATGCCAGGTGTCTTAATCATGGAAGCTCTGGCTCAAACAGCCGGCGTGCTGGAGTTGTCTAAAGAAGAGAATAAGGGCAAACTGGTCTTCTATGCTGGCATGGACAAGGTTAAGTTCAAGAAGCAAGTTGTACCAGGTGATCAACTGATTATGACAGCTAAGTTTGTCAAGCGCCGCGGAACGATTGCGGTTGTAGAGGCGAAAGCAGAAGTTGATGGGAAATTGGCAGCCAGCGGTACTTTGACCTTTGCGATTGGTCAGTAGATAAAAGGAGCTTTCACCATGTTTCGTAAAATTTTAATTGCTAACCGTGGGGAAATTGCGGTCAGAATCATTCGTGCAGCCCGCGAGTTGGGAATTGATACGGTAGCTGTTTATTCAACGGCTGACAAGGAAGCACTCCATACCTTACTGGCTGATGAGGCAGTCTGTATCGGTCCAGCCAAGTCCACTGATTCTTATCTGAATATGAATGCAGTTCTGTCTGCTGCTGTTCTGACAGGTGCAGAAGCCATTCATCCTGGTTTTGGTTTTTTGAGCGAAAACTCTAAATTTGCGACCATGTGCGAAGAGGTTGGCATCAAGTTTATTGGACCTTCAGGTGCTGTTATGGACTTGATGGGGGACAAGATTAATGCTCGGGCTCAGATGATTAAGGCGAAAGTGCCGGTCATCCCAGGATCTGATGGAGAAGTTCATACCTCTGAAGAAGCCTTGGAAGTCGCCGAAAAGATTGGTTATCCAGTCATGCTTAAAGCTTCTGCTGGCGGCGGCGGCAAGGGCATTCGTAAGGTTGAAAAGGCTGAGGATTTAGTAGCGGCCTTTGAGTCTGCATCTAGCGAAGCCAAAGCAGCCTTTGGTAATGGTGCCATGTATATGGAGCGAGTCATCTATCCAGCGCGCCATATTGAAGTGCAGATCTTGGCAGATCAGCAGGGGCATGTGGTTCACTTGGGCGAGCGGGATTGCTCTTTGCAGCGTAATAATCAGAAAGTGCTGGAAGAAAGTCCATCTGTGGCGATTGGGAAAACCCTACGTCAGCAGATTGGTGAAGCAGCTGTTCGGGCTGCTCAGTCTGTCGGCTATGAAAATGCTGGTACAATTGAGTTTCTGCTTGATGAAGCCAAGGGTGAATTCTACTTTATGGAGATGAACACTCGGGTGCAGGTTGAGCATCCAGTGACCGAGTTTGTCACTGGTGTGGATATTGTAAAAGAGCAAATCAAGATTGCAAACAGTCAAGAACTGTCCTTCAGTCAGGATAATGTTGAAATCCGAGGGCATGCAATTGAGTGTCGGATCAATGCTGAAAATCCAGCCTTTAACTTTGCGCCGAGTCCTGGTAAGATTTCAAATGTTTATCTGCCAAGCGGTGGAGTGGGGCTGCGCGTGGATTCAGCCGTCTATCCTGGCTACACCATCCCCCCTTACTACGATAGCATGATTGCGAAGATAATTGTTCATGGGGAAAATCGCTTCGATGCTCTGATGAAGATGCAACGTGCACTCTATGAACTAGAAATTGACGGTGTTGTGACCAACAGCGGCTTTCAACTGGACTTAATCTCAGATTCTAATGTAATTGCTGGTGATTATGACACAGCCTTTCTCATGGAGAAGTTCCTTCCGGCTTATCAAGAGAAACAATAGATACGACATGTAAGAGCTGCTCTGTAAATTCGAAAGACGGTGGCTTTTGCTGTTTGATGTGCCTGAGTATAAAATCTTGAAAAGGAGAAGACGTAAACGATGGCTTTGTTTTCAAAGAAGGATAAATATATCCGTATCAATCCTAATCGAGCGAGTCGGGAAAAGCCTCAAGCAAAGCCTGAGGTACCAGACGAACTCTTTTCGAAATGCCCAGGTTGTAAGCATACCATTTACCAAAAAGATCTTGGGAATGACAGTGTGTGCCCTAACTGTGGCTATAATTTCCGTATTTCTGCTCATGAGCGCTTAAATCTAACTGTGGATGAAAATAGTTTTGAGGAGATGTTCACTGGAATTGAAACCAAGGATCCTCTGAACTTCCCTAATTATCAAGAAAAATTGGCTCTTACCCGTGAGAAGACGGGACTTGATGAGGCAGTTCTGACTGGGACGGCTAGCATCAAGGGGCATAAAACAGCTCTTGGAATCATGGATTCAAACTTTATTATGGCTTCTATGGGGACAGTTGTGGGTGAAAAGATTACCCGTCTCTTTGAGTATGCGACAGAGCATAAATTGCCAGTCGTTCTGTTTACGGCTTCTGGCGGTGCCCGCATGCAGGAGGGCATTATGAGCTTGATGCAGATGGCTAAGGTCTCTGCGGCGGTACAGCGGCACTCTGCAGCAGGCCTCTTCTATCTGACTGTCTTGACAGATCCGACAACTGGTGGTGTCACAGCCTCTTTTGCTATGGAGGGTGATATTATTCTGGCTGAAACGCAGGCTCTTGTTGGGTTTGCCGGGCGTCGGGTTATTGAGTCCACAGTTCGTGAGAAGCTGCCAGATGATTTTCAAAAGGCTGAATTTCTCATGGAGCATGGTTTTGTGGATGCCATCGTCAAGCGTGGTGACATGAGAGATACACTTGCTACCTTATTAGCATTCCATGGAGGTCAAGCATGACAAAAATCACTCGGATTATTAAAGAAGCGCGTGATCAGGCTCGTTTGACTGCGCTGGATTTTGCACAAGGAATTTTTGATAACTTCGTCGAGCTGCATGGGGATCGCTCTTTTCGAGATGACGGTGCGGTGATTGGCGGTATTGGGACGCTAAAGGGTCAGCCTATAACGGTGGTCGGTATTCAAAAGGGACGCAATTTGCAGGATAATTTATGCCGAAACTTTGGTCAACCGCATCCGGAAGGCTACCGTAAGGCTCTGCGTCTCATGAAGCAGGCGGAAAAATTTTGCCGTCCTGTGGTAACTTTCATCAATACGGCTGGTGCCTACCCTGGTGTAGGTGCTGAGGAACGTGGTCAAGGGGAAGCCATTGCCCGTAACTTGATGGAAATGAGTAATCTCAAAGTACCGATTATTGCCATCATCATTGGTGAAGGTGGCTCAGGCGGAGCCTTGGCTTTGGCTGTAGCAGACAAGGTCTGGATGCTGGAAAACTCTATGTATGCAGTTCTTAGTCCAGAAGGCTTTGCTTCTATCCTCTGGAAAGACGGCAGCCGCGCTATGGAAGCGGCAGAACTGATGAAAATTACTTCACATGAGCTCTTGCAGATGGAAGTGGTGGATAAGGTCATTCCTGAAAGAGGCTTTAATAACCATGAATTACTGGCTGCAGTGAAAGAAGAAATCATTGCTGAGTTGGATAGTCTGTCTCAGCTCTCCTTGGAGCAATTACTGGAAAATCGCTACCAGAGATTCAGGAAATATTAAAAAATCGAAGCCCATAGGCTTCTTTTTCTCGTTTCGGATTCTTGTTTGGAATTGATGTGGAGCTACCTTACGAGGGAAATATATTTTAGTTTGAAAAATCGCATTATATTCTCTTTATAGGACTTATATAAAATATATATTATACAAGCTATTGGTCCTATGTTAAGATAGTTTCTAATTAAAAGAAATGAGGTTTCATATGTCAGAATTTACTATCCACACGATTGAGTCCGCACCAGCTGAGGTAAAAGAAGTCCTGGAAACTGTTCAAAAAGATAACGGTGGCTACATTCCCAATCTTATCGGTCTTTTGGCCAATGCACCAACGGCTTTGGAAACTTATCGGACGGTCGGAGCCATCAATCGCCGTAACAGCCTGACACCGACTGAGCGTGAAGTAGTGCAGATAACGGCTGCAGTTACTAATGGCTGTGCTTTCTGTGTAGCGGGTCATACAGCCTTTTCAATCAAGCAGATTCAAATGAATGATGATCTTTTGGAGGCTCTGCGCAATCGTACTCCGATTGATATAGATCCGAAGCTAGATACGCTTGCTAAATTTACCATTGCTGTCATCAATACTAAGGGACGGGTCGGAGACGAGGCGTTAGCAGACTTCCTAGAAGCAGGCTATACGCATGAGAATGCTCTGGATGTAGTTCTAGGTGTCAGCCTTGCGACCCTTTGCAATTATGCTAATAATCTGGCCAACACGCCAATTAATCCGGAATTGCAGCCTTATGCCTAGTCTTTGGGGAGGTGGCAAATGACATTTTTTTCAGAAGAGTTTATCAACTGGTTGGATGACCACGCTGACCAAATTGACAAAGAATCCTGTGAAGCGGGTAACCAACTGATTGAGCGTATCGCCGCTGAAGGAGCCTTTAGGGTTGGCGTTCCAGAAGAGCTGGGAGGCCGAGGTGGCAATGATACGGATGTGATTGAAGTGCTCAAGGAGCTGGCTCACCATTCCTTGACCGCTTCCTTTATCTCTTGGGGGCAAAGGACCTTTATTGATAACATTTTAAAATCTCCTAATCCCTACTTTAGAGACCGCTATTTGGAAGGGCTCTTGTCAGGGGAATATGCAGGTGCGACAGCCTTGTCCAATGCTGTTAAATTCCTGTCGGACCTAGAGGAGTTAAATGTCTCTATTGTGGAAGAAGATGGGCAGCTTTATCTGAAAGGGTGTCTGCCTTGGGTAACCAATGCTCGCGCGGATCGCTTCCTCAGCATATTTGTTGCCGGTTTCGAAGACGGGAGCCGCCAGCCGCTGGTTCTAGCTGTGCCATCTGACGCAGAGAATTTCTCCCGTTCAGCGGATTTAGAGTTTGTATCCTTGCAAGGGGGAAATACAGCTGCCCTGACTTTTAATTATGTGCCTTTGCAAGAGGAATGGATTCTTGTACAAGATGCCCAGGCTTTTTTGGCAGAAAATCGCCCAGCTTTTCTAGGTTATCAGTTTGGTTTGGCTCTTGGCCTAGCAGAGAAGTCTCTGGCGGAGGTCGAAGCTAATCTGTCAGTCCGCTCCATTTTGAGAGAGGAGTGGGAGGAGCAAGTGGCTGCTCTGACTGCGATCCAGGAACAGCTCTATAGAGGTCTTCTCCAGCCTGGTTATTTTGTTGAGCGTCCTAAGGAGCTCTTCCAGCTGCGAATTGATATAGTTGATGTAGTGGCCCAAAGTCTGCTCTTGGAGCTGCAGGCTAGTGGAGGCAGAGGATATTTGAGTAATTCGACTTCTGGCTTTATCCGCCGTTGGAACGAAGGTGCTTTTCTTCCCATTGTCTCACCGAGTGCAGTCCAGCTACGGCATATTTTAGAAGTCTCATAGAAATGATGGCAAACAAACGTCTGATTGTCATTGAAAAGGGACTTCAAGACATTACTATAAAGGAGTTGCTTCGTGAACAGCAAACGACCGCCCATTCTCTTATCTGGGTTGATTCTAGGCCTATTTGGTTTGGCTAATCTATTACTGAACTACCATTCTATCTTTTTCCACTTGTTAAACGGTCTGGCATTGATACTTTGGCTTTATCTGACGCTGGCTTTAGTGTTATCATTTTCGGACTATCGGCAAGATTTGCAAAAGGCCCCTTTCTTATCGAGCTTTGCGACTTATCCTATGGCTAGTATGCTCTTAGCTGCTTACCTAAGCAAGCTTGGCTTATTTTGGATGGGTCAGTTGCTTTGGTACATGGCCTTGCTGCATATTGTTCTAATAGCTATCTTTACTTGGAAGTATGTGTTTAAGGCCGAAGGATTATCTTTAACCCCGAGCTGGACGGTTCTCTATGTTGGCTTGGCCATGGTAAGCTTGACTCAGGGTGTAGTTCATCAGCCGCTTTTGGGCTATTTGGCTTGGTTTTTTGCTCTGCTACTGAGTTTGATTCTCTATCCCTTATTTTACAGGGCTAGACGGGCACAAAAGCTGCCTGATGCTTTAAGGCCACAATGGGCCATTTACTGTGCACCTTTCTCGCTCCTGTTGGGAAGTTATATCCGTTTGGCTGGTTCTGATGCAGAAGGTTGGTTTGTTGCCTTGCTGATCCTCTTATCGCAGGCCTTTTATCTTTTGGTCCTATGCCTCTTACCTCGCATTTTCCGACTGGGTCCTCAGCTTAGCTGGTCAGCCTTGACCTTTCCTCTTGTCAATACAGCTTTTGCTCTGAGACTGGGACTTGATTATCTAGGTTGGACCTGGCTTGTTTGGCTAAGTCATGCAGAAGCTCTGCTAGCTTTCGTAATCGTCCTCTATGTTTGTTTTTACTTTGCGGTCTCATTGCGAGCCAGAAAGATAACAAAAAATCTGAGATGATACTCTTTGAAACTCTGTTTTTGATTTTCTCTGAGTTGATCTCGGATTTTTTTAATTTTAGCAAAATAAGTCTGAACTTAGACCTAATGATACAGGCAAAGCATCAGGATAATCTGCTTTTTATTTTGGCGCTATAACTTCTAATCCACCCATGTACGGACGCAGAACCTCTGGAATA
The DNA here is from genome assembly GCF_050225395.1 of Streptococcus sanguinis. Lineage (GTDB taxonomy): Bacteria > Bacillota > Bacilli > Lactobacillales > Streptococcaceae > Streptococcus. Next base: position 475,484 of record NZ_CP071431.1, read on the forward strand.
GTCACAGAGCCATCTTCGTTTTGGTAATTTTCTAAGATAGCTGCTACTGTGCGTCCGACAGCCAGTCCAGAACCGTTGAGAGTATGAAGGAGTTTGACCTTGCCATCTGCTTCGTCACGGTAGCGGATTTGAGCTCGACGAGCTTGGAAATCTTCTGTGTTAGAGCAACTCGAGATTTCACGGTAGGTGTTCTGAGCCGGAATCCAAACTTCCAAGTCGTAGGTCTTAGCAGCTGAGAAGCCCATATCTCCAGTACAGAGTGCTACAACGCGGTAAGGTAGATTCAGCTTTTGCAGGATGTTTTCAGCGTTGGCAGTCATCTTTTCCAGCTCTTGATAAGATTCTTCTGGCTTGGCAAATTTTACCATTTCAACTTTGTGGAACTGGTGCAGACGGATGAGACCGCGCGTGTCACGACCAGCAGAGCCAGCTTCAGAGCGAAATGATGGGCTCATAGCCGTGAAGTAGATTGGCAATTCTTTTCCGTCCAAAATTTCGTCTCGATAGTAGTTGGTCAGCGGAACTTCAGCAGTTGGAATCAGAACGAAGTTGGTATCGCTTAGCTCAAAGGTATCTTCTTTGAATTTAGGATATTGCCCTGTCCCAAACATAGAATCATGGTTGACCATGTAGGGAGTGATGACTTCTGTGTAGCCTTCTTTGCCATGCTCATCCAGCATGAAGTTATAGATAGCACGCTCTAATCGAGCCCCTAAGCCCTTATAGAAGAGGAAGCGAGCACCAGTAACTTTTGCCCCACGCTCCCAGTCAAGGATGTCGAGGTCTTCACCCAAATCCCAGTGAGCCTTGGCTTCAAAGTCAAATTGTCGTGGTGTCCCCCAGCGACGAACTTCAATGTTTTCGTCCTCATCTGCTCCGACAGGAACACTTTCGTGCGGGATATTCGGCAGAGTGGTAGTTAATTCAGTCAACTTAGCATCCAGCTCAGCCAAGGTTGCGTCTAAGTTCTTGACCTCAGCAGAAAGTTTTTGCATAGCAGCAATCTTGTCATCTGCATTTTCTTTGTTGCGTTTAGCTTGAGCAATTTCAGCAGAAACAGTATTGCGCTCTGCCTTGAGTTCTTCCACCTTAACTAACAAATCCCGACGTTCTTTGTCAATGGTTTTCATTTGGTTGAGGGTTGCAGCGTCAACACCTCGCGTAGCTAATTTTTCAGCAACAGAATCAAAGTCTGTACGGATGCGTTTTAAATCTAACATAGGTACCTCCAAAAATAAAAGCACTTTATGAAACTGTTGGAGCGGCAGGGCCGCGGTTCCATCCAACTTCACAAAAGTGCACTTGCTTAATTATTTATTTTTAAACTAACGGTAGAATTTCCTATTTTCTCCTTATCTGCTCACAGCCACCGCAGACTTTCTGAAAAGTGCCCAATAGTACTTATCCGTTTCGACTATTATACAGGATTTTCCGGAAAATGTAAATCCCAGAATAGGAAAAATCTTGACAGGAAAAGATAACTATGTTATCTTTAAATAAAGGTAACGCAGTTATCTAAAAGGAGTTCTTATGGTAAAACAAACAACGCGCGACCGTATGATTGAGAAGGCAAGCCAGCTTATCAGAGAATATGGCTATCAGAATATCCCCCTGAGGAAACTGGCATCTTTGCTGGGGGTTACGACTGGTGCTTTTTACAAGGCTTTTGAGAACAAGGAGGAGCTTTACTATCAGGTCTGTCTTTTGGAAAACCAGAGGCAGATTAAACGTTTAGAGGAACAGTATTTAGATGGAGTCTCTGATCCTTTGGATTGCATTTGGCAGATAGGACTCTTTCTTTTATCGGAATATGAGACCAACAGTCAGATGATGGATTTTCTCTTTTTCAGTCCTGTGGCGACAGAGGCTTACCGGAAAGGTGAGCTTCTGGAAATCGGGAACAAGACGGTGGTTTATCTGGATCGGCTGCCTATTGAGAGTCAGAAAGAGAAAAAGATTCTCTTGCTCAAACTGGACACCTTCATCACAGGCTATGGGCATTTTATTGCTAAAGGCTTGGAGCCTTTTGATGAGGAAGTTTATCGCTCAATGTTCAATGATTTACTAGGAGGTTACAAATATGAGTAAAAATCTCATTGTTTATGCACATCCCTATGATAAAAGCTTTAACCATGCTATTTTAGAGCAGGTTCAGGATTTGTTGGAGAAGAAAGGTCAGACCTATGAACTGATCGATCTCTATGAGGATGGTTTTAATCCAGTCTATACCAAGGAAGAGCTAGCGCTTTTTAATAAAGGGCAGGCACTAGATCCGCTGGTTCTGAAATATCAGGAAGCTCTTGCATCCTGTGACCGCCTTATCATGATTTTTCCTATCTGGTGGGCGGATATGCCAGCTATTGTCAAGGGCTTTGAAGATAAGGTATTTTTGAAAAATAAGATTTACGAGGAGACGAAGACTCGCCAGTTAGTTGGTCGTTTGACCAATATTAAAGAGGTATTGGCTATTACTACCTCTGCAGCACCGACCTTCTATCTTAAGTATTTCTGTGGTGATGTCGTCAAGAAAGCCATGTTGGGCCATACCTTTAAATCTATCGGTGCTAGACAGCGCCGTTGGTTGAATTTCGGGAATATTTCTCAGTCTACAGCTGAAAAACGGCAGGCTTTCTTAGAAAAATTAGCAGAAAAGATTTGAAGAGGTAGTTATCATGATTCGTTTTAGAAGAGCAGATGAAAGGGATCTTGCTACTGCAGTCTCAGTTTTAACTGCTGCTTTTGCTGAGCATGAGGTCTATAGAGAAAAATTCCGCCCTCTCTTTGGCAGCAGCCAGTCTTATATTGATTTTCTAAATAGATTGCATGCAGTTATGGTTAAGGCAGCGATGCGTCATCATATTTGTCTGCTTGCTGAAGTGGACGGGTGTCTTATGGCGGTCGCTACCATTCATAAGCTCGGTAATCATCCTGTCGGTATGCTTTCCTTTTTGCGGGCAGGAGCATGGAGGATGTGGCAATATATTCCCCAGCTTTTAGCCTTTCAAAAAGTCTTTGGGGATGGCAGTAAAGAAGCTAAAAAAAGGGGTATTTCAACTCTTTATCTTGAATTGCTGGGTGTGCTGCCTGATTATCAAGGACAGGGAGTTGGCGGTCTTTTTATCTCAAAGGGACTTGAATTGCTTGCAAAAGAAGAAAAATGCCAGTGGCTTACTTTAATTACTCATACAGAAAGCAACTGTCGTTTTTACAAAAAGAACGGATTTAAACAACTAGATGTCCGTGATGTTGAAGGTGTCAAGACATGGACTTTCGAGAAAAATTTAGCTGATGTTTATCCTTTTTGAAAATCTAATGATGCGGTCTTGCATTGATAATATCAGCTTACTTCATCCCATCATTTCAAGGGACTGAAATAGTGCATTCTCAAAGCTGTTTCACTTTTCAATTTTTTGTGCTAGCTCCATTTTGCTGATACAAGCAGCTTTTGTCTTAGTCGAAAATATAAAAAATAAGGTTGAAACTTTTTCAACCCTATTTTTTCTTCTTAAAGATTCCAGCAATTTTTTGTAACAGAGTCGGCAATCTCACAACTTTGTCGTTGCCGATATGTTCTCGCGCAATTTTGAGAATCTTACCAGAGTCTTTGGAGGCAAAGAGAAACTTTCCCTTGTCAGTCCAGATTTCAAAGTGGCGGCTGACTCTTTTGCCAGAAACATTAGCACCGATAGTAGTGATGCTAGTCCAAGGCAGCTGAATATAATCTTCTACATTGGCATCAGCATAAAACTCCAGAGCTGTCTCGCCGATTAAAAATTTCCCAACCTTTCCGCCTAATCCAAGATAGGAAACGCCAGTGGTATTAAACTCAACTGTTTTGTTTTGTGATTGTGCCATAGAGCAACTCCCTTTTAAATAATATAGCTATTATACCACAATAAAAAGAAGGCCGAAACCTTCTTTTTGATTACATCAAACCAGCAACGTGAGCTAGTACACCAACTACAAAGAGAGCGATGATGATAGTGATAGGGGATACTTTCTTCTTAAGCAACCACATACAAGCGAAAGTTAGAAGTAGTCCCATCAAACCAGGAATCAAGGAATCCAAGTTTTGTTGGAAAGTTGTAACTTTTTCAGGGGTTTGAGATAGTCCTTGACCTACTTGAGCAAAGGCTTCTTGGATACCCTTATAGCCACTGGACAATTTGTCCCAATGGATATATGCTTTATCATCTAGCTTAACAGATGAAACGTTAAAGACAAACTTAATAGATACCCAGCGCTCAACCAGAACAGCCAAGATAAACATACCTAGGATTGAAGCACCTTTGGTAATGTCTTGGAGGATACCACCAGACATGTCCTTAGTGATTTCAGAACCAGCCTTGTAGCCCAATTCTTGTGTGTACCAGAGGAAAGCCATCCGGATAGCATTCCAAGCTAAGAAGAAGATAAGTGGACCAATGATATTTCCAGTCAAAGCAAGAGATGCACCAAGTGCTCCAAGGATAGGACGAACTGTGAACCAGAAGACAGGGTCTCCGATACCAGCCAGAGGTCCCATCATACCGATTTTAACCCCTTGGATAGCCGCATCGTCAATTGCTGCACCATTTGCTTTTTCTTCTTCAAGCGCAAGTGTAACTCCGATGATTGGAGCTGCAACATATGGGTGAGTGTTGAAAAACTCCAAGTGACGCTCAAGAGCAGCAGCTTGATCTTCTTTTTTAGTATAAAGTTTCTTAATAGCTGGAATCAGTGAATAAGCCCAGCCCAAGTTTTGCATACGTTCGTAGTTCCAAGAACCTTGCAAGAAAGTAGAACGCCACCAAACTTTTTGACGGTCAGCCTTTGAAAGAGTCAATTTTCCTGACTCATCAGGTTTTACAGTATTTAATTCTGTCATGATAGTGTGTCTCCTTTCTTAGTAGTCTTCTAGGATGTCGCCAATTGGATCGTTAGATGAGGCTGTTGCTCCGCCACCGCCATTTTCGCCTTTTTTAGACAGGGCAAGGTAGATGAGGGCAATAGCGACACCGATTGCACCGAGGGCAATCAGAGTGAGTTCGCTGACAGCAGCCAAAGCAAAACCAATAGCGAAGAATGGCCATACTTCACGAGTTGCCATCATGTTGATAACCATGGCATAACCAACGGCTACGACCATACCACCACCGATTTGCATACCTTCTGATAGCCAAGCTGGCATAGCTTCAAGAGCAGATTTAACAGACTCAGCAGGAATCATCAAAAGAAGTGCTGCAGGGATAGCAATACGTGCTCCTTGCATGAAAAGAGCGATAAAGTGAGCGCGTTCAACTCCTTTAATGTCTCCTTTTTTCGCAGCAGCATCTGCACCGTGAACCAAACCGACTGACAAAGTACGGACAATCATAGTCAAGAAGAGACCAGCAACAGCAAGTGGAATAGCAACACCTTGTGCTACAGCGATTCCTTTGCTTGAGAAGTCTCCGCCCAGTACCATGATGATGGCAGCGGCAACAGAAGCGAGGGCAGCATCAGGTGCTACAGCAGCTCCGATATTAGCCCAGCCAAGAGCAATCAGCTGGAGAGAGCCACCCAGCATAACACCAGCAGCCAAATTACCAGTTACCAGTCCAATCAAGGTACAAGCAACCAGCGGTTGGTGGAATTGGAATTGGTCTAAGATACCTTCTAGACCAGCTAAGAAGGCAACAAAGACTACTAAAACCATAGAAATAATAGACATGTTCTAAATCCTTTCGTAAATTAATAAAAGCAAAACGTTTGATTCTACTGCACGTTGGCTTTCTTAATCAAATCAAACAAATCTTTTTTAGAGTCATTTGGTACTTTACGTACGTCGAATTCAACGCCAAGGTCGCGCAGTTTTTCATAAGTGGCAACGTCTTCCTTGTCCATTGACAGTACGTTGTTGACCATCGTTTTACCAGTTGAGTGAGCCATGGAACCAACATTAAGGGTCTTGATTGGCACACCGCCTTCAACAGCACGAAGGGCGTCTTGAGGAGTTTCAAACAGAATCAAGGCATGTGTGTTGCCAAAGCGAGGGTCTTTTGAAACGGCAATCAATTTGTCGATTGGGACAACATTGGCTTTGACATTACCTGGTGCAGCTTGCTTGATCAATTCTTTACGAAGTTCATCTTGAGCTACTGAGTCAGAGGCAACGATAATACGATCTGCTTTTGAATCTGGTGTCCAAGCTGTTGCTACCTGACCGTGCAGCAAACGTGTGTCGATCCGGGCAAGGTTGATTTTGAGCTTGCCGTCGCCGATTACAGTCCCTTCAGGGATAGCTGCTTGGGCAACTGGAGCAGCTGCAGCAGGAGCATTTGCTTCTTCAGCAGCAGGGTTCAGCTCTTCAGGCAGAGCTTTGACTCCTTCCTTAGCTTCTTTGATGATGTTAGCAACAACAGCTTCAACGCCGGCGTTGGCATCCATCATCCTTTCTGTATAAGCTTGAATCAGCATAGGCAGGTTCAAGCCTGTAATGATAGCGAACTTGCGGTCAGGATTTTCACCCATGACACGGCTAGCTTGGTTGAATGGAGAGCCACTCCAAAGGTCAGCCAAGACCAACACTTCATCGTCCGCATCAAACGAAGCCACAGCGTCATTGAACTTTGCATAGAGATCATCTGGTCCTTCGTTGGGCATGAAAGTTACAACTTGTACTTTTTCCTGCTCACCGAAAATCATAGAACCTGATTGATGAATACCAGCAGCAAATTCACCGTGGCTAGCAATAATGATTCCGATACTCATTATTGACATTCCTCCTTATAAAATGTTTGACTTAAGTTTTAAGAAAACTTTAAGGCAAGTTTATTATAAAACGTTTTCATGAAAAATGCAAGCGTTTGTTCCTAAAAACGACTTTTTCTTTCAAAAATGTCAGTATTTGCTGGAACCCTGATAAATATAGGTATAAGCAAACCTTAGCTATAGAAATGTTTTAATAAATTAGGAAAACAGAAAATAAAACAGATTAATATATGAAAAAACGTTGAAATAATATGAAAGAGACTTTTGAAATGACAGAAGAGAATTTTGTTTGAGAAAGTGTTTATTTATCAAAAAAGAAAGAGGAGGACCAAAGACAAGAATTCGCATCTTATGTCTTTAGCCTCCATCTATAATGGCAAAAGTTTCTAATAATATTAAGTCTGCCCATCATATGTTTCCAAGAGCTTGGTAAATGTTGGGACTGAAATGCTTTAAAGTATTAGTGTGTGAAGTCAAGGACCATACGTCCCTGAATGGTACCCGCTTCCATTTCGTCAAAGACATCCACTGCATCTGAAACAGGGCGTTTTTTAACGACAGGAACCACTAATCCTTCAGCACCAAACTGGAAGGCTTCTTCCAAGTCCTTACGTGTACCAACGAGGGAACCGATGACTTGAATGCCATCTAAAACTGTTTTGACAATGCTGAGATCCATCATTTCAGATGGTAATCCAACGGCAACTACCCGACCGCCAGCACGAACAGAGTCAACAGCTTGGTTGAAGGCAACTTTAGAAACGGCTGTTACTACGGCAGAATGAGCACCGCCAGTTTTTTCTTGGATAAGAGCAGCGACATCTTCAACTTCATGACCGTTGATGACGATGTCAGCACCAACTTCTTTGGCCAGAGCGAGCTTGTCATTGTTGATATCAACAGCGACTACATGGGCATTAAAGACTTTCTTGGCATATTGAACCGCTAGGTTACCCAAACCACCTGCTCCAAAGATTACTGTCCATTGGCCTGGCTGCAGCTGGGCTTCTTTGATAGCCTTGTAGGTAGTTACACCGGCACAAGTGATAGAAGAAGCTTGGGCAGGATCCAGTCCTTCTGGAACTTTGACAGCATAGTCGGCTGTAACGATACATTGCTCTGCCATCCCACCGTCAACAGAATAACCAGCATTTTTTACTGTACGGCAAAGGGTTTCGCGGCCAGTTGTACAGTATTCACAAGCGCCGCAGCCTTCAAAGAACCAAGCGACACTGACGCGGTCTCCGACTTTGAGGCTTTTTACATCTGGAGCGATTTCTTTGACAATACCAATACCTTCATGTCCTAGAACGCGGCCCGGTACCTTGCCAAAGTCACCATGCGCGACGTGAAGGTCTGTATGGCAGACACCGCAGTATTCAATGTCAACGAGAGCTTCCCCTGTTTCAAGAGGACGAAGTTCCTTATTTTCGATGAGTTGGACATTGGTTCCTTCTGGATTTACAACAACTGCTTTCATAAGTAATTTCCTCCTGTTATTTAGTTTTTGATTATGTTAATTATATCACAAACTCAAACAAATAGCAAACGCTTACAATTTCAAGCAGAAGTAACCTTTAAAACTATGATACGGCGGATAAGCTCCGATTTTTAAAGCTTTCGAGCATGATTGAGGTTGAGAGAAGACAAAAAATAAAAGACAAACTCTCAAACAGAGTTTGCCTAATTGTCTACTTTTATAAAAAAAGTTTGTTGAGCTCGTGGGCAACGCCATCTTGGTCATTGGTCAAAGATAATTGCTGGTCAGCGTATGGAAGAAGGTCAGTATTCGCATTTTTCATGGCATAGCCAGTGCCAGCAAAGGAAAGCATCTCAGTATCATTTTGCTCATCACCAAAGGCAATCAGATTTTTGCGATCTACATTGAGAACATTAAGCAGGTACTGAAGGGCAAAGGCCTTATTGACACCTTTGGGAGCACACTCGAGGATGTTGAGTGGGCCGCCCCAAGAGTTGATAGAAAGTTCATGCTGGTAAAAAGCATTCATTTCCTCTGCCAGAGCATATTTGTCAGATGCTCGCGTCTGCAAGAGAATGGCGTTAGGATTCTCCGTTACCAGATTAGCTTGAAACTGGTTTTCTGGCTTGAAAGCATCGATGCCAAAGAGCTTGGGATCAGCAATTTCTTCATTGGGATTGGTGATATAGAATTTATTGCGGTATTCGCCAGCAATGAAATCTGCTTCAATCTCATCCCTGCGCTTAACCATATCCAGCAGAAAGGACTTATCCAGCGTCAGCGATTTTTCAAAGTCCCATTTCTTTTCTGGAATGTGAGTCAAAGAGCCGTTGAAATTGATCATGGGTGTATTGAGCTCTAATTCTTTATAATATTTCAAAGCCATGCGGTAGGGCCGGCCTGTTGTGATAATGACCTTGTGGCCCTTTTGGGAAATTCTTTTGATGGTTTCTTTGGTGAAGTCAGACAAATTGCTGTTAGAATCCAGCAAGGTTCCGTCCAAGTCCACAGCGATTACTTTTTTTGTCATGCGAGTCTCTTTTCAGTGATAATACAGACTATTATAACAGAATTCAGTGTAAATAACACGACTTATGTTATAATGGTGCTCTAATCAGTCACAATTATGACACACCAAGGAGGAGCTTTTCGTATGCGTAAACCGATCATGATTCATGCTCTTTTTCTGATGATTGCCTTTTTTATCTATATCCAATCTCTAAATGGCGGTCCGACCTATCTTATCTGGAATATGACCTTGGCCTTAATCAGCTATGATGCAGCTGTCTTGACACTTTTATTAAAGAAGCAGAAGTGGGCTTATCCTATTCTTTTCCTCTTGTGGTTGCTCTTCTTCCCCAACACTTTCTATATGATTACAGATTTGATTCATATGACTTGGGTGGCAGATGTTCTGAGTAAGCCAAGTGTTTTCCTGCTCTTTTTAGCTTTTGTTTCCAGTATTTTATTCGGGATTTTCTGTGGTATGGAGAGCTGGTATGTGATCAAGGAAGGCTGGAAGCTTAACTGGTATTTGGACTTGTTGCTGACGGCAGCTCTGTCGGCTGTGTCCAGTCTGGCTATCTACATTGGACGTTATGATCGCCTCAATAGCTGGGATTTATTGCTTCATCCTCAGCTGGTTGTAGAGAAGCTCTTGCAAACTTTGCAGCCTGATCGTCTGCCTTTCATTCTTGGTTTTACTTTTTTGCAGTTTATGAGTTTAGTATTTCTGATGAGAGATAATAAAAAATAAGAAAAGCGAGACATTCATCTTGAAAAAGTGAATGTTTTTTATTATAATTTAAATTATCGTTCGCAAATAAACGAAATTCAATCTGTTTTTCTTTGTTTTTTGAACTAGATATTAGAAATTTTACTCAAAAGGAGATTTATTGAAAAATGGATAAATTTTTCAAACTGACCGAAAAAGGGACAGATGTCCGGACAGAAGTTTTGGCTGGTCTGACGACTTTCTTTGCCATGTCCTACATTTTATTTGTCAATCCGGCTATGCTGGCTCAGACAGGTATGCCCAAGCAGGGTGTTTTCCTAGCTACAATTATCGGGGCTGTTGCGGGAACCTTGATGATGGCCTTCTTCGCCAATCTGCCTTATGCGCAGGCTCCTGGTATGGGGCTGAATGCCTTTTTCACTTTTACGGTCGTCTTTGCCTTGGGCTACACTTGGCAGGAAGCCTTGGCTATGGTCTTTATCTGCGGGATTATTTCTCTTATTATCACTCTGACCAAGGTGCGTAAGATGATTATTGAGTCGATTCCAGGCTCCTTGCGAGCAGCTATTTCAGCAGGGATCGGGGTCTTTCTGGCTTATGTGGGAATTAAAAATGCTGGCTTGCTCAAGTTTTCAATCGATCCGGGAAACTATACAGTAGCTGGCAAGGGAGCAGATAAAGCTGCAGCGGCTATTACGGCTAATTCAGCAGCAACTCCAGGTCTAGTAGATTTTAACAATCCAGCGGTCATCGTAGCCCTGGTTGGTCTCGCCATCACAATCTTCTTTATCGTGAAAAATATCAAGGGTGGTGTTATCCTATCCATCCTAGTCACGACAGTTGTGGCTATTCTGGTTGGCTTGGTTGATTTATCAGCCATTGACTTTGGGCAGAATAATATTGGCACTGCTGTTAATGAATTGGGACAGATTTTTGGGGTGGCCGTAGGTCCGAAAGGTCTGGGTGCCCTCTTAGCAGATTCGGCTCGCTGGCCTCAGACATGTATGGCCATTCTGGCTTTCTCTTTGACAGATATTTTTGATACCATTGGTACCTTGATTGGGACAGGTGAAAAGGTCGGGATTGTGGCGACTTCTGGGGAAAACCATGAATCAGAAGGTTTGGATAAGGCGCTTTACTCGGACCTCATTGGAACCTCTATTGGCGCCATTGCTGGAACTTCTAATGTGACGACTTATGTGGAGTCTGCAGCTGGTATCGGAGCTGGAGGCCGAACAGGTCTGACCGCCTTGGTCGTAGCCATCTGCTTTGCGGTGTCAAGCTTCTTTAGCCCACTCTTGGCTATTGTTCCTAATGCTGCAACTGCACCGATTCTCATTATCGTGGGGATTATGATGCTGGCTAGTCTGAAAAACATCCATTGGGATGATATGGCGGAGGCCATTCCAGCTTTCTTTACTTCTATTTTTATGGGATTTGCCTATTCTATCACTCACGGGATAGCAGCTGGATTTATCACCTACACCTTGGTCAAAATCTTCAAAAGTCAAGCCAAGGATGTGCATTCTATGATTTGGATTTTGGATCTTCTCTTTATTTTAAATTTCGTAAATCTGGCTTTAAATTAGGTCTAAACATTGCTGGATTTCCTTGATTTTAGTACCCTTTGTATAGGATATGTTTTTGGTATAAAAAATCAGCTTTTCCTAGCTGATTTTTCTTTTGCAAAATTAAGCAGAAAAAAATTTTTTCTGGTATAATAAGAGAATGTTTAGTCATAATGAGGAAGAATTAATCCAGTGGGGTCAGCGTCTGGGCACATTGCTCCAGGCAGGGGACGTACTGGTTTTAACGGGAGATTTAGGAGCAGGAAAGACAACCTTTACTAAGGGGCTGGCTCTAGGTTTGGGCATTAATCAGATGATTAAAAGTCCAACCTATACCATTGTTAGGGAATACGAGGGGCGCTTGCCACTCTATCATCTGGATGTCTATCGTATTGGAGACGATCCAGACTCCATAGATTTGGATGACTTTCTCTTCGGAGAGGGTGTGACAGTCATTGAATGGGGGGAGCTGCTGAGAGAAAATCTACCTGAAGACTATCTCAAATTAAGCCTCTTGAAAAAGAAAGACGGGCGTGAATTGGTTTTTGAAACCAAAGGAAAGCGAGCCCAAGAGCTGCTTGAGGGACTGCAGAATGACTGAATATGAATTGTGCTTGCGAGAAGCGGAAAAAACAGATGCTGCTGAGCTGATTGCCTTCCTCAATCAGGTCGGGTCTGAGTCAGATTATATGACGCTGGATGAAGCTGGAATTTTGATGAATCAGGAGGAGATGGCTTCTTTCATTGAGCATCAGGCTGCTTCCAGTAATCAGCTTTATCTGTTGGCGCTTTTAAATGGTGAGATTGCTGGTCTTGTCAGCATCACAGCTGATTTCCATGAGCGAATTCGCCATATTGGTCAAGTCTTTGTTGTGGTGAAGAAAGCTTTCTGGAACCAAGGACTGGGACACATATTGCTGGAAGAGGCACTGACTTGGGCTGAGGATTCTCAAGTTATTAGACGTTTGGAATTGAGCGTTCAGGTTAGAAATGAACGAGCGGTTCACCTCTATAAAGATTTAGGATTTGAAATTGAAGGCTTACAAAGAAGAGGAGCCTATTTAAAAGAAGGGATATTTCTTGATGTTTACCTAATGGGTAAACTGATAGACTAAAAAAGATATGTTTAAAAAGATTATAATGATGTTTCTCAGCCTCCTTGTCGTAACGACAGCTGGTATCGGTACTTATGCTTGGACGATCTATGGTCAGTCAACAGATGAACTGTCCAAGACTTATAAGGGTTTGGGAAATGAGACGGATGTCATTTCTGCGACTAAGCCTATGACCATCTTGCTGATGGGAGTGGATACAGGGAGCGGCTCCCGCGAGGATACTTGGGTCGGGAACAGCGATACCATGATTCTCCTGAGTGTCAATCCAAAGACTAAGAAAACAGTCATGATGAGTTTGGAACGTGATATTCTGACTCAGATTGATGAGAACGGTCAGACAGTTGAAGCTAAGCTGAATGCAGCCTATGCAACTGGAGGAGCAGAGTTAGCCATTTCGACTATTGAGGGCTTGATGAATATCCACATCGACCGCTATGTGATGATTAATATGCAGGGCTTGGTTCAGCTAGTAGACGCAGTAGGTGGTATTGAGGTCAATAATACCTTTGATTTCCCTATTTCTATTGAAGATAATGAGCCTGAGTATACTGCTAAGGTGGAACCTGGCAAGCAAACCATCAATGGTGATCAGGCGCTGGTCTATGCTCGTATGCGCTATCAGGATCCAGAGGGTGACTATGGCCGCCAAAAACGTCAACGTGAAGTAATTAAGAAAGTGGTTGAAAAAGTTCTCAGTCTCAACAGTGTCAGCCATTATCAGGCTATTTTAAAAGCTGTCAGCAGCAATATGCAGACCAATATCGCGCTTGATTCAAAAAGCATTCCCCAACTGCTAGGCTATCAGGATGCCTTTAAAAACATCAAATCTGAGCAGCTGCGTGGAGAAGATGCGACCTTACCTGATGGTGGAAGCTATCAGCTGGTGACTTCAGAGCATTTGCTGAGCATGCAGAATCTAATCCGCAAGTCTCTGGGCTTGGACAAAGTCAAGAGTCTGAAGACCAACGCTGTTCTCTATGAAGATATTATGGGTGGCAACAGTCTAAGAAGCAGCAATAGCAGTAGTACATCTAGTAGCACAGAAAGCTATAGCAGTTACCAGAATTCTTATAGTCAGCCTACTTATAATAATGGTTATGAGAATTACTCTTATCCGACGACAGATACAACAGTTGGAACTACGAATACGACTCCGGTTGCTCCAGCGGCTTCCTCTGCCCCAGCTGCAGATGTCAGTGTCAGCACCCCACAAAGTCAGCCAGTAGTCAATGCGACTACAGAGTAGAAAGTTAAATATAAAAAGAGGCCGGGACAAAATGTCTCGGTCTCTTTTGGTTATGGCAGGAAGCCCTTAACGCGATGGCTGATTGGAATTTTTGTTCCCTATCATCCATCTTTTCTCTATCACGACTCGTACTTTTCCCAGATGTCTTTGACTTGCTGGATCTGCACTTGAGCTTGGTTTTCAAGGACTTTATATTTATAAGTAAGATCTTGAGCGATGTCTTTGACTTGCTCTTTTTGCTCTTGAATGATGGCAATATTTCGTTGGATATTGGCTAGACTGTCCTTTACTTTGTCTAGACTATCTGTTGTTTCAATGATTTCTTCTTGAATTTTTTGTCGGTTTTCAACCAGCTTGTAGCTGGCTGCTGCAGCACCGATAAATAGGAAAATATTTGACAGTTTCATAGTCTCTCCTTAAGCTTGTGTAATCTTCTCAGCTAATTCGGCTAGAGCTGGGAAGTCTGGTTCGTGGGCTGCGAAAGTAATCTTGAGGTCATCTGCATCACTGTAGCGCGGTGCCAAATGCACATGGGTATGAAAGACAGTCTGTCCAGCGATTTCTTCGTTGTTGTTGATGATATTCATACCAGCTGCACCTGTGGCTTTCATCACCTTACGGGCTATGTCAGGTACGCGAGCAAAGAGCTGACTGGTGCTGTCGGCATCCATATCCAGCACATTTCGGAAATGCTCTTTAGGGACAACCAAGGTATGACCTGGTGTTACCTGAGAAATATCCAGAAAAGCAAGGACTTTCTCGTCTTCATAGACTTTAGAAGAAGGGATTTCTCCGGCAATAATTTTACAAAAAATACAATCAGCCATAAATGGTACCTCTATTCGCTAGATTTTGTTATAATATAAGAACCATTATACCAGAATTCGGAGAAAATATGTTAGAAATCAAAGAGCTTACGGGCGGCTATGTTAATATCCCGGTTTTAAAGGATGTCAGCTTTGAAGTGGGCAATGGCCAGCTGGTTGGTCTGATTGGTCTCAACGGTGCGGGCAAGTCCACGACTATCAGTGAGATTATCGGTCTTTTGACGCCTTATAAGGGGCAGATTCAAATTGATGGGCTGGAGCTGCGGACCAATCCTAGTGATTACCGCAAGAAAATCGGTTTTATTCCGGAAACACCCAGTCTCTACGAAGAATTGACCTTGCGCGAGCACATTGAGACGGTAGCTATGGCTTACGACATTGAGCAGGAAACAGCTTTTAAGCGCGTGGATAAGCTATTGGAAATGTTCCGACTCAAGGAAAAACTGGATTGGTTCCCTGTTCACTTTTCAAAAGGGATGAAGCAAAAAGTGATGATTATCTGTGCTTTTGTAGTTGATCCCAGCCTTTTTATCGTAGATGAGCCTTTTCTGGGTCTGGATCCGGTAGCTATTGCAGACCTTATCCAACTCTTAGATGAGGAAAAGAAGAAAGGCAAGTCCATTCTGATGAGCACCCATGTTCTGGACTCTGCTGAGAAGATGTGCGATAGTTTTGTAATCTTGCACAGAGGTCAAGTACGGGCCAAGGGCAGCTTGACTGAGTTGCGGGCCCAATTTCAAATGCCGGATGCTAGTCTGAATGACATCTATCTAGCCCTGACAGAAGAGGCGGCGCTATGAAAGAATTATTTGCCAAACGAAAGCAGGATTTTCGTCAGCAATGTTTGAAATACCTGCGCTATGTTTTTAATGATCATTTCGTGCTCTTTCTGCTGATTTTTATGGGATTTTTAGGTGTTCAGTACAGTCAGCTATTGCGACATTTTCCGACCAATCACCTACCCATTATTGTCAGTCTGGTTATTCTATCGGTCTTTATCCTGCCTTTTGGACGGATTGCGACCTATCTGGAAAAGCCGGATGCTCTTTTTCTCTTGGTCAGAGAAGCAGAAGTCAGGGCTTTTATCAAGGCTCAGATTCTGCGTTCCTATCTCTTGTACGCAGTCTTACAGACTGGAATCTTACTGTTACTGGCTCCGCTTTTTCTGGCTCTGGGATTGCCTGTCTGGGGCTTCGGGTTCTACTGTCTCTTTATGCTAGTCTTGAAATGGTTTTTGTTTCAGGCTAAGGCCAAGAAGTTCTTTACTGAAAATGGCCTAGATTGGCAGGCTCTGGTGGCTTATGAAGCAGCCCGAAAGCAGACGATTCTGCGCTTCTTTGCTCTCTTTACCAATGTTAAAGGCATTTCAAACAGTGTCAAGCGCAGGGCCTATCTTGATGGTTTGACGAGACTTGTGGGCAAGCAGCATAGTAAGACCTGGCAGAATCTCTTTTTGCGCTCTTACTTGCGAAATGGAGACTTCTTTGCTCTGACCTTGAGACTGCTCTTTTTGGCTCTTTTGGCCTTGATTTTTGTCAGTCAAGCTTGGATTGCTGCAGCTTTTGCGGTCTTGTTCAATTACCTCTTGCTCTTCCAGCTGACGGCCTTGTACGAAGCTTTTGACTATCAGTTTTTGACCCAGCTTTTTCCGATAGAAAGAGGGGAAAAGCTGAAGGGAGCAAGACAAATTATCACATCTATTGGCAGCAGTGTTCTCTTGGCTGAAGTGCTGACTGCACTGCTATTTCTCCAAGACAAGACAGCAGTGCTGGCCATGATGGGAGCGACTGCCCTACTCTATCTGTTCTATCTGCCGTTTAAGTTACGGAGATTGGTTGACTAAAAGAGGTAAAACTAGTAAAATGATAAAGAAACTTTTTACGGAGGGGAAACATGGACTTGGTTGATAACGAGCTGACCCTGACACCGATAGCTGGTAAGAGCGGAAAGGCCTATATGGGGACTTATCCGGACGGGGGGCGCGTTTTCGTCAAGATGAATACAACCCCTATCTTAGCAGGCTTAGCTCGAGAACAAATCGCACCGCAGCTTTTGTGGAGCCGCCGGATGCCGGACGGCAACGTAATGAGCGGGCAGGAGTGGCTTTCAGGCACTATTCTGACCCCAAATGATATGTCCAAAAAGCAGGTAATCAATATTTTGACTCGGCTGCATCGCTCGCGCCCATTGATGACGCAGCTGACCAAGCTGGGCTATACTTTGGAAACGCCAACTGATTTGCTGAATGCTTGGCTCAATCAAGTGCCGCTTGCTTTGAGAAATAATCAATATCTTCAATCTGTTATCCGCGACCTACGCCAGACTGTGCCGGCCTTTCGTGAGGATTATGCAACCATCGTTCACGGAGATGTGCGTCACAGCAATTGGGTAGAGACCGACAGCGGGCTTATTTACTTGGTGGATTGGGATTCTGTGCGCCTGACAGACAGGATGATGGATGTAGCACATATTTTGAGCCATTATGTGCCTGATTCAGGTTGGCAAGAGTGGCTGAGCGCATATGGCTATAAGTATAATCAGACTGTTTTCAATAAGCTATACTGGTTTGGTCAGTATTCTTATCTGATGCAGATTGCCAAATACTACGAAAACAATGATTTAGAAAATGTGAACCGGGAGATTTACGCATTACGAAACTTCCGTTCTAAATACGGAAGAGGACAATGAGAGTAAGGAATCGTAAGGGAGCGACGGAACTGCTGGAGGCGCATCCCCAGTATGTGATTTTGAATCCGGCAGACGCCAAGGGCAGATGGCAGGAGATTTTTGGCAATGATCACCCCATTCATGTAGAGGTTGGCAGTGGCAAAGGAGCTTTTGTGTCCGGTATGGCCAAGGCCAATCCTGAGATTAACTACATCGGGATTGATATTCAAAAATCGGTTCTCAGCTATGCCTTAGACAAGGTGCTGGCAACAGATGTGCCCAATATCAAGTTATTATGGGTGGACGGTTCGGATCTGACTGATTATTTTGAAGAGGGCGAGATTGACCGCCTCTATCTGAACTTCTCAGATCCTTGGCCCAAGAAACGCCATGAAAAGCGCCGTCTGACCTATCAGTCCTTTCTGGCGACCTATCAGCAGATTTTGCCGGAAAATGGAGAAATCCACTTCAAAACGGACAATCGTGGTCTTTTTGAGTATAGCTTAGTAAGCTTTTCGCAGTATGGTATGAAGTTAAAGGGCGTGTGGTTAGACTTGCATGCCAGCGACTTTGAAGACAATGTCCTGACTGAGTATGAGCAGAAATTTGCTAACAAGGGACAAGTCATCTATCGGGTGGAAGCAGCGTTTGAATAAGAAAGAGTCTTCTAGGAAATACTCCTTGAAGACTTTATTATTAGGAAAGAATTTTGCTTAAAAATAAGATTGTTTTAAGTGGGATTCCGTCTTTAAAAGCTTGTACAGCATATTTCCCTTGCATTCTGGGACTTGTCGTGCTATAATACTAATAATGAATAAGGAAAGAGAGGCGAGGAAGTATCTTCGCCTCTTATCTGTGAGGAGGTGTCGTCATATCGCAACGATTGTTGAATTGGTGAGGGAGGTTATTGAACCAGCCATTTTGGCCCACTATGAATTAGTCGATATTGAGTACGGAAAGATGGGCGGGGACTACGTTCTCAGTGTCTTTGTAGATAAGCCTGAGGGCATTACGGTCAATGATACAGCGGATTTGACGGATATTATCAGTCCGCTCTTGGATCAAATCAAGCCAGATCCTTTCCCGGAACAGTATTTTCTGGAAGTGACCAGTCCAGGCTTGGAGCGCCCGCTCAAGACCAAGGAACAGCTAGCCGATACCGTCGGCAGTTATATCCATGTCAGTCTCTATAAGGCTGTTGACAAGCAGAAAGTCTTTGAAGGAACCTTGCTGAGCTTTGAAGAGGATGTTCTGCACATGGAATATCTGGACAAGACTCGCAGAAAAGAAGTCGAAATTCCCTACAGTCTGGTTTCCAAAGCCAGATTAGCCGTTAAGTTTTAGCCGCAGAAGCAATATAGAAAAGAAAGGAACACTTTTGTTTCGGCAAAAGTCACATGAAAATGAGTAAAGAAATGCTAGAGGCCTTCCGCATTCTGGAAGAAGACAAAGGAATCAAGAAAGAAGATATCATTGACGCAGTGACCGAGTCACTCCGCTCAGCCTATCGTCGTCGCTATGGTCAGGCAGACAGCGCAGCCATTGAGTTTGACGAAAAGTCAGGAGATTTCCGTGTCTATACTGTTCGCGAAGTCGTGGACGAGGTCTTTGACAGCCGTTTGGAAATCAGTCTCAAAGATGCCTTGGCTATCAGTTCAGCCTATGAATTAGGAGATAAGATCAAGTTTGAAGAAGCGCCAGCTGAATTTGGCCGCGTAGCAGCTCAGTCTGCTAAGCAGACCATCATGGAAAAGATGCGCAAGCAAACCCGTGCTATCACTTACAATACCTATAAAGAACATGAAAATGAAATCATGTCAGGAACGGTGGAGCGTTTTGATAATCGCTTTATCTATGTCAATCTTGGTAGCATTGAAGCACAATTATCGAAGCAAGACCAGATTCCTGGTGAGGTCTTTGCCTCTCATGACCGCATCGAAGTCTTTGTCTACAAGGTAGAAGATAATCCTCGCGGTGTCAATGTCTTTGTCAGCCGCAGCCATCCAGAAATGATCAAGCGCTTGATGGAGCAGGAAATCCCTGAAGTCTATGACGGAACTGTGGAAATCATGAGCGTGTCACGGGAAGCAGGCGATCGGACCAAGGTAGCGGTTCGCAGCCACAACCCTAATGTGGATGCCATCGGAACAATCGTCGGACGCGGTGGAGCTAATATCAAGAAAATTACGAGCAAGTTCCATCCTGCCAAATACGATCCGAAGAGTGGCCGTATGGTGCCGACTGAAGAAAATATCGACGTCATCGAGTGGGTAGCAGATCCAGCGGAATTTATCTACAACGCTATTGCTCCTGCAGAGGTTGACCAAGTTATCTTTAACCAAGAAGATAACAAGCGAGCCTTGGTTGTTGTACCGGACAACAAGCTTTCTCTGGCTATCGGCCGTCGCGGACAGAATGTACGCTTGGCAGCTCATTTGACAGGCTTTAGAATCGATATCAAGTCTGCCACAGAGTTTGAAGAAATGGAAGCAGCCAATGAACTGGGCGGATTTGCTCAGGAGGCTGAAGAAATTCTTGGGGATGCAGCTGTTCTAGAGACAGAAGTTTCAGCAGCAGAAGCAACAGACTTTGACGCAGTAGCAGAGGAAACTGTACTAGAAACAGCTGGTTTAGAAAGCGAAGCTGAAGAACTAGATTAAGGGGGCTGGAATGGCAAAAACAAGAAAAATCCCTTTAAGAAAATCAGTGGTGTCCAACGAAGTGATTGACAAGCGTGATTTGCTGCGGATTGTCAAGAACAAGGAAGGTCAAGTCTTTATCGATCCGACAGGCAAGGCCAACGGCCGTGGAGCTTATATCAAGCTAGACAACCAAGAAGCCCTTCAAGCTAAGAAGAAGCGGGTTTTTAACCGCAGCTTTAGTATGGAAGTGGACGAGGCTTTCTATGATGAGTTAATCGCTTATGTCGATCATAAGGTCAAAAGAAGAGAGTTAGGTCTTGAATAAAGAGAAACTTGCAAATTTGCTGGGACTGGCTCAGCGGGCTGGCCGCATCATTTCTGGTGAGGAGCTGACCGTCAAAGCTATCCAGGAGGGAAAAGCACATCTGGTCTTTTTGGCCCAGGATGCAGCTCCTAATCTCAGCAAGAAAATCACTGATAAAAGTCGTTACTACCAAGTAGAAGTATCAACCGTGTTTTCAACACTGGAATTAAGCTCTGCCATTGGCAAGGCCAGAAAAGTGCTCGCCGTGACAGATGCTGGTTTTACAAAGAAAATGAGGTCTCTTATGTAATAGAAGAGGAGGACAAGATTTGTCTAAAGTAAGATTGTATGAAATCGCCAAAGAACTGGGAAAAGAAAGCAAGGAGGTAGTGGCTCGTGCTAAGGAGCTGGGATTGGATGTCAAGAGTCATTCATCCAGCGTAGAAGCTGACGCTGGTGAGCGAATCAAATCCAGCTTCAAGAAAGCAGCCGCTCCTCAAGCCACTGCAGAAAAGCCTGCAGCAGCTCAGCCATCACCGCAAAAAACTCCTGCCAAAGAGGTTGCGCCAGTCAAGGCAGAACTGACAGAAGCAAAAGTAGATGCTAAGCCAGAAGCGAAAGCAGAAACAGCGGCGCCTGTCAAGCGCCCGCAAAGCCGGAACTTTAAGGCAGAACGTGAAGCGAGAGCCAAGGAAGAGGCAGAGCGTCGGAAGCAGCAAGGCAACCGCAAACCACAAAACAAAGAGCAAGGCAAACGTGAGGACCGTGATAATCGAAATAAGAATCGCGGAAACCGCAACGACCGAGATAGGGGCAATCGTCCAAATGACCGTCGCGATAATCGTGGTCAAGATGGCCGCCGCAATGGTCAGAATCATCAAGGATTTAACGGTCAAAACCGCCAACAGCCTCAAGGACCAAAGATTGACTTTAAGGCCCGAGCAGCAGCTTTGAAAGCAGAGCAGAATGCTGAATACGCTCGCTCCAGCGAGGAACGCTTTAAGCAAGCACAAGAAGCTAAAGAAGTTATGGAACGGCAAAATCGCCGCAAGGAGCAGCCTAAGGCAGAAGCAAGTGCACCAGTTCAGCCTGCACCAGCTCCATCTGCACCAGCAGCGAATCCAAGCCCAGCTCCAGCCGCCGTGGATACGCGTCGTAAGAAGCAAGCTCGACCAGATAAGAAGCGCGATGATTTTGATCGCGAAGAAGAAGGTCCAAGAAAACAACAAAAGAATCGAAGCAGTCAAAATCAAGTGAGAAATCAAAGAAATAGTAATTGGAATAAAAACAAGAAAAATAAAAAAGGAAAGGGCAACAATAATCAGGCACCAAAACCTGTTACAGAACGTAAGTTCCATGAGTTGCCAACTGAATTTGAATATACAGACGGAATGACCGTTGCAGAAATTGCAAAACGGATCAAGCGCGAACCAGCTGAAATTGTCAAGAAACTCTTTATGATGGGCGTGATGGCAACGCAAAACCAATCTCTTGACGGCGATACTATTGAACTCCTTATGGTGGACTACGGTATCGAAGCTAAGAAGAAGGTGGAAGTTGATACAGCTGACATTGAGCGCTTCTTCGTAGAAGAAGGCTATATCAACCAAGATGCCTTGGTAGAGCGTCCGCCAGTTGTAACTATCATGGGGCACGTTGACCATGGTAAAACAACCCTCTTGGATACCTTGCGTAACTCTCGCGTAGCTACAGGCGAAGCAGGCGGTATTACTCAGCACATCGGTGCTTACCAGATCGAGGAAAGCGGCAAGAAGATTACTTTCTTGGATACGCCTGGTCACGCGGCCTTTACTTCTATGCGGGCCCGCGGTGCCTCTGTTACGGATATCACTATCCTGGTGGTAGCGGCTGATGACGGTGTTATGCCGCAAACGATCGAAGCTATCAACCACTCCAAGGCGGCTGATGTCCCAATCATCGTAGCCATCAACAAGATTGATAAGCCAGGAGCGAATCCTGAGCGCGTGATTGGTGAATTGGCTGAGCATGGCGTCATGTCAACAGCTTGGGGCGGAGATTCTGAATTTGTTGAAATCTCAGCGAAATTCAATCAAAATATCGACAGCTTGCTGGAAACAGTCCTCTTGGTGGCTGAAATTCAAGAGCTCAAGGCCGATCCGACTGTTCGAGCGATTGGTACAGTTATCGAAGCCCGTCTGGATAAAGGAAAAGGTGCTGTAGCAACCCTTCTGGTTCAGCAGGGAACTCTGAATGTGCAGGATCCAATCGTTGTTGGAAATACCTTCGGTCGGGTTCGGGCTATGACCAATGACCTGGGCCGTCGCGTTAAGGTGGCCGGACCATCTACACCGGTGTCTATCACTGGTCTCAATGAAACTCCGATGGCTGGTGACCACTTTGCGGTCTATGAAGATGAAAAAGCTGCGCGTGCAGCCGGTGAAGAACGTGCCAAACGTGCCCTTCTCAAACAGCGTCAAGCTACTCACCGCGTCAGTCTGGAAAATCTCTTTGATACCCTCAAAGCTGGTGAAGTCAAGTCTGTTAATGTTATCATCAAGGCTGATGTGCAAGGATCCGTAGAAGCTCTGTCTGCTTCCCTGCAGAAGATTGAAGTGGAAGGCGTTAAGATTACCATCGTCCACTCAGCAGTTGGTGCTATCAATGAGTCAGATGTAACACTGGCGGAAGCTTCAAATGCCTTCATCATCGGATTTAACGTTCGTCCTACATCTCAAGCTCGCCAGCAGGCAGAAGCTGATGATGTCGAAATCCGTCTCCACAGCATTATCTACAAGGTTATCGAAGAAATGGAAGATGCCATGAAGGGAATGCTGGATCCGGAATACGAAGAAAAAATCATCGGGGAAGCTCTTATCCGCGAGACCTTCAAGGTTTCCAAGGTTGGTACTATCGGTGGATTTATGGTTATCAACGGTAAAGTGACCCGTGATTCCAAGGTTCGTGTTATCCGTGACGGCGTCGTGATTTACGATGGGGAGCTTGCCAGCCTCAAGCACTTCAAGGATGATGTTAAGGAAGTTACCAACGGCCGTGAAGGTGGACTCATGATTGATGGCTACAATGACATCCAAGTAGATGACACGATCGAAGCCTACATCATGGAAGAAATTAAGAAATAAGATAAGAAGTAGGTTGAAAACTCGTAGTGAAAATCATATTTAGCGGAAGTTGATACTTCTAGTTCCACATCTTTTTTCACAAAGAGTTTAGATCGAATTTCATTCATTAAAACAAAACATATAAGCTAGGCCTAGCCTAGCTTATATTGCAGAAGAGAAAAATTAGAAAGGAAATCTCATGGCAAATAATTTTCGTACAGACCGTGTGGGCATGGAAATCAAGCGCGAAGTCAATGAAATCTTGCAGAAGAAAGTTCGTGACCCGCGGGTGCAGGGAGTAACCATTACCGATGTCCAAATGTTGGGCGACCTATCCATGGCCAAGGTCTACTATACGATTATGAGCAATCTGGCCTCTGACAATCAAAAAGCTCAGACCGGTCTGGAAAAAGCGACCGGTACCATCAAGCGAGAGCTGGGTCACAATCTGAAGATGTACAAGATTCCAGATTTGACCTTTGTCAAGGACGAATCCATCGAGTATGGCAATAAAATCGACCAGATGCTGCGCGATTTAGAGAAAAAGTAAAATAGAAACTCAGCTGTCATGGCTGGGTTTTCTGTTTTTTAAATTTAATATAACAATTTTTTGCAAAAATAGGTATATACCATTTACAAATAAAAAAGAAAGAGTTATAATATAGTCAAGAGAACTCAGAGATTCAAAAGCGGGAGTTAGAAAGTAGCTATAGAAAGATGCTAGCTCTATCACAGAATTCCGCTTTGAATGGCCGAGAATACAGCATTTAAGAACAAGGGAGGCAGTCTTATGCCTACATATATTAAAGCAGATCAATTTTTCTATCCTCAGGGAATCCGTCAGGGCGGTTATTTAGAGCTGATTGACGGCAAGTTTGGCAAGTTGGTGCAGTCTGTTCCGCAGGATGCAGAAGTCATAGATTACAGTGGCTACTCGATTGCGCCGGGTCTGGTGGACACTCACATTCACGGTTTCGGCGGTGTTGATGTGATGGACAATAACATCGAAGGAACTCTTCATACCATGAGTGAGGGTCTCTTGACTACCGGTGTGACCAGCTTTTTACCCACAACCCTGACCTCATCCTATGAGCGTCTCTTAGCAGTAACTGAAAACATCGGTGCACGCTATCAAGAAGCCAGCGGAGCCAAGATTCGCGGTCTCTATTTTGAAGGGCCCTACTTCACCGAGAAGTATAAGGGGGCCCAAAATCCTGCCTATATGAAAGATCCTAGCATGGATGAGTTTCGTGCTTGGCAGAAGGCCGCAAATGGCTTGCTCAATAAAATTGCTCTCGCGCCAGAGCGTGATGGTGTGGAGGAATTTGTCCGCACGCTGACTGATGAAGGCGTGACCGTTGCTCTGGGGCATTCTAACGCAACCTATGATGAAGCCAAAACTGCGGTCGAAGCAGGTGCCAGTGTCTGGGTGCATGCATACAATGGTATGCGGGGCTTGACCCACCGGGAGCTGGGCATGGTTGGTGCCATGTACGAGCTGCCCCACACCTATGCGGAACTGATTTGTGACGGCCACCATGTTGACCCTAAGGCCTGTGATATCTTGCTTAAGCAGAAGGGACATGAAAATATTGCCCTCATTACTGACTGTATGACCGCAGGAGGTCTTGAAGATGGTGACTACATGCTGGGAGAATTTCCAGTGGTTGTGGCGGAAGGAACTGCTCGGCTTAAGTCAACGGGCAATCTAGCGGGCTCCATTCTCAAGCTCAAGGACGGATTGAAAAATGTGGTCAAATGGGGCATTGCCAATCCTCATCAGGCGGTTATGATGGCTAGCCTGATTCCGGCAAAATCCGTCCATATTGATGATGTCTGCGGACAGATCAAGGAAGGCTACGATGCTGACTTTATCGTTTTAGATAAAGATTTAGAGCTGGTAGCTACTTATCTTGATGGTCAAGAACGATTCCATGTATGAGAACCGCAGGTATTTTAAATTAGTCTCCTTATATTTTTCAGAAAGAGCAGGGAAACCTGTTCTTTTTGGTTGGCAGACGCCTTGATAGTCTTCGCCTAGATTTGAATTGCTTTCTTAGGCGTGATATAATGAGACTATAATGTAAACAGGAGTAGGCTATGAAACGAATTGATGCGAAATTTTTGATAATGGGACTTGTATTGCTGCTGGCGGGACTGATCTTTGGACGAATCTTAATCCTTGTCGCAGGAGTTGCTTTCATTATCTATAGCTTTTTCAGTAAAGGGATGGAGCCGACCAAGGAAAATATCTTCAAACCTAAGCCAATACTGAAGAAAAAGGAAAAGAAATGAGCGGTTATGCTCTTGTGATCACTGTAGCAGCTGCCTTGTTGAAGGCAGTAGAAGTAACTTATAAAGGAGACGTGAGATGAGAGAATATCTTTTGAACAATGGTGTAGGCATTCCGGTGCTGGGCTTTGGGACTTGGAAGGCGCAGGATGGTGAAGAGGCTTATCAGGCAGTGCTGGCAGCCCTTAAGGCAGGCTATCGGCACATTGATACGGCGGCTATCTATCAGAATGAAGAGAGTGTCGGTCGGGCGATCAAAGACAGCGGAATCCCGAGGGAGGAGCTCTTCATCACGACCAAGCTTTGGAATGACATTCATACTTATGAAGAGGCTCAAGAGGCCTTTGCGGCCTCAATGGAGCGGTTGGGACTGGACTATCTGGACCTCTACCTCATCCACTGGCCGAATCCCAAACCCCTGAGGGAAAACGATGCTTGGAAAAAGCGCAATGCCGAAGTCTGGCGTGCTATGGAAGATCTTTATAATCTCGGAAAGATTCGAGCGATTGGCGTCAGCAATTTCCTGCCTCATCACTTAGAAGCCTTGCTTGAAACAGCTCGCATGACTCCTGCTGTCAATCAAATCCGTCTGGCTCCAGGTGTCTATCAGACAGAAGCGGTGAACTTCTGCCGTGAGCATGAGATTTTACTGGAAGCTTGGGGACCATTTGGTCAAGGTGAGCTCTTCCAAAATCCAGCCGTACAGGCTGTGGCAGACAAGTATGGCAAGACCATTGCACAAGTCGCGCTAGCTTGGAGCTTGCAGGAAGGCTTCCTGCCCCTGCCTAAGTCGGTCACTTCGAGCCGGATTGCCAGCAATCTGGACTGCTTTGGCATCAAGCTAGATGCTGCTGACTTGGAAGTGCTCAAAAATGTCAGCGGTTTGACCGGTGGCGCTCCAAATCCGGATGGGATGGATTTTTAGATGCAAATCCGATTCTATCGAAGTTCAGATAGAGAAGCCTTGCAGTCTTACCATTTAACCGACTTGAGATTTACCAATCATCCTAGCCAGGTTGTCGCTGATTTAGAAAATCGCTATGCCATCTTGGGTCTTGAAGAACATCAAATCGTAACCTTTCTGATCTTGGATGCTGGGGAAGAGAAGTTTACTTATGGTGGTCAGCCAGAGAGCCTGCTCCTTCGTAGCTTTTCAACGGATGAAGACTTTCAGATGCGAGGGTACGGTAGTCAGACGCTGAAGCTCTTGCCTGGTTTCGTAAGAGAACATTTGCCCATGTATAGAAGCATCATCCTAGGCGTCAATGAGAGAAATCAAGTCGCTTCTTATCTCTACCGAGAGACCGGCTTTAGCAAACAACCCCAGCGCATATTAGGACCAGCCGGCTGGCAGGAAGTCTATGAATTAAAAATCTAAAGCTATCCCCGGTTTGAAAAGAGCTGGGGATTTTTCATACCTTGGCATGAAAACGCTATAAAATCAAGCCTTTCTATGCTATAATAAAAATCAGAAGCATCATACAAAAATTCTCGTGTAAAGCAGAAGGAAATCAAATGAAAACAAGCCAGGAATTAGAAATTGAAAAACAGTTGATCCAGCAGTTGGCATCTGGAGAAAGCCAGTGGACCTATCGGAAAGATCTTAAGACAGAGGACCAATTGTGGGAGAATTTTTTTGAGAAACTAGCTCAAAATAATGTCGCCATGTTAGCGGATCATCCCTTGACTGATCAAGAAAAACACCAAATCAAGAATCAGCTAAACTTTGTCAGTTATTATGAGGCGGCCAAGTGGCTAGCAGGAGAAAATGGCATTGCCAAGGTAGAGGTTCAGCGCGAAGATGCTAGTCTTGGTACCATCCGTCTAGCGGTCATCTGGCGGGACAATATCGCTGCTGGAAAATCTAGCTATGAAGTAGTCAACCAAGTCGAGCGAGACAAGGCATACCCTCAAGATCAAGACAGACGAATGGATGTGACTCTTCTTATTAATGGACTTCCTATGATTCACATTGAGCTCAAGAGTCCAGGAGTTGGATTTTTGAAAGCTTTTTATCAGATAGAAAAATACGACCGTGAAGGCAAGTTCCGTGGCATCTACTCGAGCTTGCAGATGTTTGTCGTGACCAATAAGGTCGACACTCGCTATATCGCTGCAGCCCGTGAAAATAAGCTAAACAAACAGTTCCTGACCAAGTGGGTGGATAAAGACAACCGGCCTGTGACGGATCTGACCAGCTTTGCCCATGAGGTTCTCTCCATCCCGCGGGCTCATCAGATGGTCATGCAGTACTCGGTCATAGACGATAGCAAGAAAGCCCTGATCCTCCTGCGCCCTTATCAGATTCATGCCATTGAGGCAGTACAGGATGCTTCTCGCCGTCAAGAGTCGGGCTATATCTGGCACACGACAGGCTCAGGGAAGACCCTGACCTCTTACAAGGTGGCCCGCAATCTCTTGCAGATTCCCGCCATCCAAAAGACCATTTTTGTCGTCGATCGTAGAGATCTGGACCAGCAGACGACCTCGTCCTTCCTCTCATACGCTGCCAATGATGTCATTGATATCGATGAGACCGATAATACTCACGAATTAGTCAAGCGCCTAGGTGGTAACGACAAGCGCGTGGTAGTCACGACCATTCAGAAAATTACGACCATGATGCGCAAATTTGAAGAAGGAAAGTACCAGCGGGATGCTGGGAAGATCAAGAACCTGCATGTGGCCTTTGTCGTGGATGAGTGCCACCGAGCTGTTACTCCCCAAATGCAAAAGGAGATCAAGGCCTACTTCCGAAACTCTCTCTGGTACGGCTTTACAGGAACTCCGATTTTCAAGGAAAACAAACGAAAACAAGTGGGAGACTTGGCTCAAACCACTCACCAACAGTATGGCGAACGCCTACATGAATACACAGTTAAGGAAGCCATCCATGATGGAGCGGTTCTTGGCTTTAAGGTGGATTATCGAAATACTATCATCTCTGATATGCTGGAGGAAGAGATCCCTGATAGTGCTTATGAGGACAAGGAACACATGCTAGAAGTCCTGGATGCTATCCTCAATAAGAGCCAGCAACAGCTCAATATCCCTAAAGGAGTTGGAAAAAGCTATGATGCTATTTTGACGGTCAAGTCTATTCCACAAGCACAGGCTTATTATAATCTGCTCAAGAGTATCATGGCTGGCAAGGAGCGGGTCAAGGTCTCTGAACGGGTCAAACGCCATTTACCAGATTTTCCAAAGTTTACCATCACTTACTCAGTGTCTGAAAATGAGGAAGAATCCATCGGCTACCAGGAACATATGAAGCAGGTCATGGAGGACTACAACCAAGAGTTTGGCACGCATTTTAGACTAGCGGATCTGAGGGGCTTTAATACCGATGTCAATAATCGCCTGGCCAGAAAGCAGGACAAGTACCTCTATCGCAATGAGCAGTTGGACCTGGTCATCGTGGTTGATCGTCTCTTGACCGGCTTTGATGCTCCCTGTCTCTCCACGCTCTTTATTGATCGCAAGCCCATGCGCCCGCAGGACTTGATCCAGGCCTTTAGCCGGACCAATCGGATCTTTGATGACAAGAAGCGCTTCGGCCATATCATCACCTTCCAGCGTCCTCAAGCCTTTAAGGAAGCCGTCGACAATGCCCTCAAGCTCTACTCCAATGGAGGAGAAAATGAGGTCTTAGCTCCAAGCTGGGAAGAAGAAAAAAGCAACTTTCTATCAGCTTGCGGAGAATTTCAAGCTCAAGTTACGGACCATGAAGAAGAAGGAATCGCTATCGAGCAAGCTAGCACAGCTCAGCTACGTAAAATAGCGAAATCTTACCAAGCCTTTGATAAGTATCTGGCCTCTATCCGCGTCTATAATGAATACAAAGAAGAGGAGATTTACCAAGAGACTGGCTTGACTGATGCCAAGCTAGAAAGCTACCTAGGTCTCTATCAAAACATTCTAGCAGAGCTTAAAAGCCGTGTAGATGACGATGATCAAGATGATCCGCTGGATATCCACTATGAACTAGAGTCTGTCCAGGTCGATGAGATCAACTATGCCTATATCTTAACTCTCATCCAAAGTATGATCCAGCAGGATGATAATGTAGCAGAGCCTCTTAGTGACAAGGATATTGCTGCCGTGGATGGTTATATCCAAGGCTTGAATAGGACCAATCCAGGACTTGCGGCAATCATTCAAAATCTTTGGACAGAAGTGCAAGCAAATCCAAAACTCTATCGAGGTTTATCCATCACAGGTGTCTTAGATAACATGATTGAGACGGTGATTGACAAACATATCTCCAACTTTGTCAAAAAATGGTATGTCGGAGAGGACGAGCTTCGCTACTATATCCAGCACTACCGCAAAGGCGCTAAGAAGCAAACAGGTGAAAGCCAGCTAACCAAGAGCCAACGCTATAAAGACTATAAGGTAGAAGTAGCAGATGCCCTCAACCCACTCAGCTACAAAAAACAAATCAAAGAAGCCTATACCCAACTGATCGAAGAGGTGATTGAACCATTGAGAGTGGGGAGGTAGGAGAAGGGAAGTAAAATACATTTGATAAAAAAATCATTTAAATTATCGTACAAGTATTTTTTTAGTTTTTTATCCTTGTTATCATTATTGGCGACTTTTATAAATATCAGTGATATTTATGAAAGTAATAATATAATAAGCCATATATTTAAAGTTATAATAACTTTTCTTGTATTATATGTCTTAAGCTTCGCTTATGCATTGTTAAATTGCTATTTCAAAAGTAGAGTAATATATTTTAAATATAATAAGTTTGAAGTTTCAGGAACATATGGCAATATCTTAGATTATATTGGCGCTAGTAAAGTTAATTTAATAGTTCCTGTAAATAGTTGTTTTGATACCAAAATAGATGATTCGGTTATTTCTACCAATTCACTTCATGGAAAAGTTATTAAATTTTTATATGATAATAATTTAGTATCACAGACAGAGCTTGATAAGAAGATTAAGCGTAGTTTGAGAGAACAGAATATATCATCAGTAAATATTGGTAATGATGTGAAAAAAGGTGGAAAATCAGTAGGAAATTATAATAGGTATCCTATCGGAAGTACTGCTTTTGTGGATATTGGTGACGTTAGATATCATTTTATAGCATTATCTATTATAGAAAATAATAAGAATGCTATAACTAGTGATCAAGATTATCTTATAGTTTTGAATGCAATAGTTGATAATTGTTTTAGGAATTCTAATGGTAATCCGATATATCTACCCTTGGTTGGTTCTGGTTTATCCAAACTGAATTATAATCATCAGCAACAATTAGAATTTATGGTTAAATACTTCATGCTACGTAGAACAAAATTAATATCTGATGTTGAAATCGTAATCCGAAAGGAAGATAGAGATAAAATTTCTATATTATAATTTAGGTGAGAGATGAGTACGAATAAGGTAAAAGATCCGATTAAAGTTTTTATTAGTTCTAAATGCGATGGAAAGTATAGAGAGATGCGTAAAAGACTCTCTAAACTCATTAATGATTCGCCTTTAATGAGTTCAATATGTTATGAAGAAGAGGGGAGTCGCAGTGTAATATCGGAGGAGTTTTATATAAATCATGTAAAGTCTTGTGACGTATGCTTGTTTATTATTGATAATGAAGATGGGATCAGTCCTTCGGTTTTAAAGGAGAATGACGCTGCAAAAAAGCACAATAAAAAATGTTTATATTTCTTTTGTACTGAAAATTCTAGTGATAGGACTCAATTGCAGGAAGATCTCAATGCAAAAGAAAAGTATTCAGAAATACCCGTGTTTGATCAGATTCCGGAAATAGTAATTGAATCAATTGCTGGAGATATTATTCATTATTATCGTTATAGAAACAGTGATATTGTTGATTATAAAATATCTGACATTAATACAGATAAGTATTCGTCAACAATTCTTGATATTTCAAAAGAATCTAAAGTGTTATGTGAATATCTTTTCAAAATATTTCAGTTAAACTTATCTCGAGATGAAAATAAATTATCAAACATTGATCACGAGATAATAAAGTTTTTTCAATTTATTTTTAATAAAAATAAATTCTTGGAAATTAATTTTGACATCCTAGAGGAGTATTTTGTTTCAAAAGCTGAAGAGGAATTAAAAGAAATTTTAACTCAAAGATTTAGTGCTATAAAGTTATATTTTAAGGGAGATCTAAGTGGTGCAATATCCATTCTATCTGAGAATTTAGTGAAAGTAGCTGATGATGTCAATATTCCGAAATGGATAGTTAACAATTTAGCAATAGATTTAAGAAACATTCAAAATGAAAAAGATAATTATGAAAATAGTTGGCCAAATTCAAATAGTGGTCTGGAATATCTAAATAACTCAAAAGAGCCCATCTACTTTCCATTGTTAGATAGAAAAGAGAAAATGTTTTTTGAAAAGATAGATAAATTCCATGCAGACAATTTATATTTAGAATCTGTAAGAAGTTATAATCTATGTAATATTGGCGTATTTCAATGGATATCAGAATCATTTATATTATCATTAGGTTACGCCTCTATTGCTCATATACAACATGTGAAAAATTTGATGAAAGTGCTTTTAAGAACACTTGCCGAAATGTATGATGATTATGAATTTAAAATAGAATTATTTGCTTTAGCAGTAACCTCTTCGGATAAAGTACTAGCTAATTTCTTGCTTAAATCGAAACAAGTAATAGGGACCATTAGTGCAGAAGAGATTGAATATACTATAGGATTGATTCGTAATATCGAATTTTTCAATAATCGTTTACGTTCCCAATGCTACTTATTACGTCATTTTTCAGATTATATAAATGATTCTATAATTGCTTCGTTCCTCATTGAATTTAAAGGTGAGGTCATAAAATGGTTGAATCAAGAGAATAGTGAGTTGAATTTGGAAAAACCAATTTTTGAGGCTTTAAAACAAATTATAACCCGATCTAATTATGAAGATACCATTGTAATTCTAGATATAATTTTTGATAAAAAACTAATTCGATTTTATGATAGTGCATTTTCTCTATTATCTAGAATGGACTATAGTGTGCTATCTAACCAAATTCAGAAAAAAGTAGAAAATTATTTTATATTTAAAAATGAGGAATATCAATTAAATGCATACGGAAGTTATAGTAATGCTTTGATTAATTATGTAAGGAATTCTACTAATGATAATACTAAATTATTGAGGTATATTGAGGAGAATGATTCTTTATTAATGGAGAAAATCAAACTTGAACTAGAACACAATATTGTTCCTGAAAAATATATAGATAAATTTATTGAAGATATAATCAGTTATAATAGAACTCAAGGTAAAAATGGGATATATACGTTTTCGGCAGTAAATAATTTCCAAACAATATTTAATATTATTAAGATAGATAATGTAAAATTATCTGAAAAAACATTTAATAAACTTATTGATATTTTCAAGCAGACTATTACTTCAGACAATCAATTATTAAGTGATAAATATTCTTCATTTAACATTTTATTTCAAATTTATTTTTCTCAGATTCATGATCATAATTGGTCAAAACTAATCGATGTATTGCAATCAAATAGAAATACATTGCGAGTGCATAGTGATTTAACTGATGAAAATCCAATTATTTTATCTATTCAACTGAATGTAATGAAAAGTATTTATGATGGTAATTATAATCTTGTTATTAACGATATACTCAAACTATCTGATGAAAATATATTTGAAATTAAGAGGGTAATATCATTCTTACGAACAATCTTTGAGTTTGATAAATTTTCCCCGAGTAGTGAATTTATTATGTTTTGTACTTATTTTTGTTTAAACATGACCAAACATTATTCTAGAAATATTAAGATGAATGCAACAGATTTGTTAATTAAACTAACTAAATATGAAATAGTTAATCAGATTATATTAAATCAACTGTCAAATATGATGGATTGTTCTAACTCAGACATAAAACTAGTTATTGTAACAAATATAGATAAAATTATTTCAAATGGTGATTATAAAGAATATATTATAGAGAAGGCAAAATTAGATAATCACCATTTAGTAATTAAGTATGCAAATGAATATAGAATGGAAAATTCTAATGAATAATTTTAAAATTCCCAAAATTAGGTTTAACAATTTTAAAGCTTTTTGGGTAGAAAAAAGAATTGCAGATATAGTCAACATATCTGCTGGTGGTGATGTAGATAAAGAAAGATTGAAGGAAAGTGGGAAATATCCTGTTATTGCAAATGCTTTGACAAACAAAGGAATTGTTGGGTTTTATGATGATTATAAAGTGAAAGCCCCTGCAGTGACTGTTACAGGACGTGGAGATGTTGGATATGCAGTAGCAAGACATGAAAATTTTACTCCAATTGTTAGACTTCTAACTCTTCAATCGGAAAATATTGATGTTGATTATCTTGAAAATCAGATTAATTCTATGAGAATTTTAAATGAGTCTACGGGTGTTCCACAATTAACAGCTCCTCAACTTGGGAACTATAAAGTGTATCATCCTGAGATTGACGAACAATCCGCTATCGGCTCTCTTTTCCGCACTCTCGACGACTTTCTTGCTAGCTACAAGGACAATCTTGCTAATTACCAATCTTTCAAGGCGACTATGCTTTCCAAGATGTTTCCCAAAGCTGGACAGTCTGTTCCTGAGATTCGTTTGGATGGATTTGAAGGAGAGTGGAGAATTATAAAATTAGGTGATGTATTGTCTGAGTTAAAAAGTGGCTTGTCGCGAGAATTATCAAATGATGATATTGGCCTTCCAGTTATTAGAGCTAACAATATTAGTGACGGAAATTTGAATTTGGATAGAGATATAAAATACTGGTTTAAGGAAGATCCTAAAGGGGCTAATACAGCAAATTATTTTGTAAAAGAGAATGACATATTGGTTAATTTTATAAATAGTGAGGCAAAAATGGGAACTGCTGCGATTGTGTCAAGAGAACCAGATAGAGAGACAATATATACAACGAATATATTGAAATTAACTGTAAAAGAAGACTATTATCCTTATTTTATATATTTAATGACTTTCGTACAAAGTTATCAAAATTATATAAAATCTATTACTAAACCTGCGGTAAATCAGGCAAGTTTTACGACTGTTGATTTTAAAAAATACGAATTTTTATGTCCAGCATTTCAAGAACAACAATCCATCGGTACCTATTTCTCTAACCTCGACAGCCTCATTGCTGCGCATCAAGAAAAAATCTCTCAGCTCGAAACACTCAAAAAGAAACTCTTACATGATATGTTTATCTAACCTTCTCAATTACCCTCAACAATACCATAAATATAGCATTTTTCGAATAGTATAAGTGAGCTCCTTTGATTCTTTCAAAGGTTGCTCCTTAGTATTTAATAACTTAAAAGTATTTACTTTTAATAACTTTAGAGTGATAATGAATTCGAAAAGGTGTTGCTTTGTGCACGCTATTTATTTTTATAAGGACAAACATGGAAGTCAACCGGTCTTGGACTATATGAGGGAGCTAGCTCGTCGTGATAGCAAGGACAGCCGGATCAAACTCAACAAGCTCAACGACTATATCGAGCTTTTGAGCCAGCATGGAACGCGTACTGGTGAACCCTATATCAAGCATCTGGATGTGGAGATTTGGGAGTTGAGACCTTTGCGGGATCGGATTTTATTCGTGGCTTGGCTGGATGGAAGCTTTGTCTTACTGCATCATTTTGTCAAAAAGACGCAAAAGACATCCAGACGAGAGATCGAGAAAGCCAAGCGAGCGTTGCAAGATTTGAAGGAAAGAGGGCTAAGAGATGAAGAATAGTGCCATCGGTAGCAATTGGAGAGATGTGAGAGCAGAGCTCTTTACCAAGGAAGAAATCCTGGGAAGTGATCTGCGGGTCGCAATCATGACAGAGTTGATCGAAGCCCGGCATGAAAAGGGCATTAGCCAAAAGAAACTTGAAGAACTCAGTGGTGTCAGTCAACCGGTCATTGCTCGGATGGAGACAGGAAAGACCAGCCCTCAATTGGATACGGTCTTGAAAGTCTTAGCCAGTCTGGGCAAGACCCTCGCTGTCGTCCCACTGGAACAAGAAAACGTCTAAAAGAAATCAGAAAGAATTACTATGGAAACAACACAAACCTCCCAGTCGCTTTACCAAGCCCTGTGGAACTCAGCGGATGTGCTCCGCTCTAAGATGGATGCCAATGACTATAAGTCTTACCTTTTGGGGATGATCTTTTATAAATACCTCTCAGATAAGTTGCTTTTCTTCGTGGCTGAGACCATGGAGGAGGAGACAGAGAGTCTGGATGAAGCCCTGGCTCTTTACCGATCCTACTATGAGGATCCGGACTCTCAAGAGGACCTCATCTCCGTCATCAAGGATGAGCTCAACTATGTCATCAAGCCAGCCCTGACCTTTACAGCCTTGGTGGATCGGGTCAATGAAGGTACCTTCCAGCTGGAAGATCTAGCTCAGGGCTTCCGAGATATTGAGCAATGTGATGAACTTTATGAAAACCTCTTTGAGGACATTGATCTCTATTCCAAGAAACTAGGGGCAACTCCTCAAAAGCAAAACCAGCTAGTAGCTGCGGTCATGAAAGAGCTAGCAGTGCTGGATGTGGCAGGTCATGCGGGTGATATGCTGGGCGATGCCTATGAGTATCTGATCGGTCAGTTTGCGACCGACTCTGGGAAGAAAGCTGGTGAGTTCTATACTCCACAGCCTGTAGCCAAGCTCATGACCCAGATTGCCTTTTTAGGGCGTGAAGATGAGCAGGGCTTTACACTCTATGATGCCACCATGGGATCGGGCTCGCTCTTGCTCAATGCTAAGAAGTATTCTCATCAGCCTCAAACCGTCCAATACTTCGGTCAGGAGCTCAATACCTCGACCTACAACCTAGCTCGGATGAACATGATCCTCCACGGGGTTCCTGTTGAAAACCAGTTCTTGCACAATGCCGATACGCTGGATGAAGACTGGCCGACCCAGGAGCCGACCAACTTTGACGGTGTTCTCATGAACCCTCCATACTCTGCCAAGTGGTCAGCAAGTTCTGGCTTCCTCCATGATCCTCGTTTCTCTCCTTTTGGGAAACTCGCACCTCAGTCCAAGGCTGACTTTGCCTTTCTCTTGCATGGTTACTACCACCTCAAGCAGGATAATGGGGTTATGGCTATCGTCCTACCTCACGGGGTCCTTTTCCGTGGCAATGCAGAAGGAACTATTCGTAAGGCCTTGCTGGAAGAAGGGGCTATTGATACCGTGATCGGTCTTCCTGCCAATATCTTCTTTAATACCAGCATTCCGACAACAGTCATCATTCTCAAAAAGAACCGCACCAATCGGGACGTCTATTTTATCGATGCTTCTAAGGAATTTGATAAGGGCAAAAACCAGAATATCATGACGGATGCTCATATTGAGAAGATCCTCAAGGCCTATAAGAGTAGAGAGGACATGGAGAAGTTTGCTCATCTAGCAAGCTATGAAGAAATTGTCGAAAATGACTATAACCTCAATATTCCTCGCTATGTAGATACCTTTGAGGAGGAAGAAGTAGAGCCATTAACAGAAATCGTCAGCAAGATTAATGATACAAATAAAGCAATCGAAAGCCAAACAGTTTCGCTACTCGAAATGCTTAATCAACTCCACGGAACCACACCAGAAGCAGATGCTGAGCTCAAACAGTTTCTGAAGGAGTTTAAAGGGTGATGGAAAAGTAGTTAGATACATCAATCAAATTTAATATCCCAGCCAAATCAATCTTTGGCTGGTTTTTATTGTTTAAAGATGGTATAATTAAATTACCTAATAGGTAATTTAATTTAACGGAAAGGGATTTATGAAGCTTATCTATACAAACAAAACTGTTAAAAAGCAGTGCACAGAGCTGAGGCAGGCGAAAAAGGATTTTTCGGATAAGATTGCTGTAAAGTTGCATCAGTTGATCAACTTTTTAGAAGCAGCGGATTCTTTGGCTAGTGTGACGGCTTTTCCTAAATATCACTTTCACCAACTCAAGGGAAAGAGACAGGGGCAGTTTGCTTTGGATATAGATGGTCGAAAGAGTTCCTATCGGTTGATTGTAGAATTTCGTGATGAGGATCTAGAAAAGGTTTTTCCTAGTCCCATTGAAATCGAAATCCTAAAAATAGAGGAGGTCAGCAATCACTATGAGTAATAAAATTGTTGAATACAAAGACCTGATTGCTTTTCATCCAGGTCAGTATGTTGGAGAGTTGATTGAAGATTATAACGTAACGCAAAAGGAATTTGCGGAGCGTTTAGGAGTTTCTGCAAAGACTGTCAGCAAGCTCGTCAATGCTGAGGAGTCCATTAGTAAAGAAACAGCTCATAAGTTAGCCAAGCTAAGCGGAGTTTCCATGCAAACCTGGCTCAATCTTCAAAATGCTTACGATGTAAAAGTTGCAGATATTGTAGAACAAAGAGAGCTAGAAGAAGGTTGTGAGAAAGAAATCTGTGAGATGATTGATTTTAAGTATTTTAAGGAAGAGGGCTATGTTATAGAAAAGCGCTATACTTTGAAAGAAAAGATTGTCGAACTTCGCAAGATTCTAGGTGTTGCAAGTTTAGAAAACCTCTTAACTTTCAATCATCTAGTGAGTTATCGGAATACACGTGAGTTTACGCCTAAAAGTATAGTGAATTCCAACGTCATGCTGGAGTTGGCATCTAAAAAGGCGCGTGATAAAACGACTACTAAGCTCAATCGTAGAAAACTAGAGAAAAACTTGCCTGCTTTGAGAGAGTTGACCAGACAAGACCCAGAAGTCTTTCCTCAACGCTTGTCTGATATCTTGCTAGACTGTGGTGTTGTCCTAGTCGGTCTACCTGCTTTAGCAAATGCCAATCTGAATGGTGCGACCAAAAAATTTGGAAATGGCAGTGCGCTGCTTTTACTCACGGATCGAAACAAAGCGTCCGATATTTTCTGGTTCTCACTTTTTCATGAGATTGGGCATATTCTGGAGAATGATTTTTCATCTGATGATGGTAATAGTGAATCATACCTTCGTTCCGAGGAGCAAGCAGACCAGTTTGCAAAAGATCTCTTGATTAGACCTGAAGACTATCAAGCTTTTGTTAAAAAAGGGAATTTCGATAAGTCAGATATCATACGCTTTGCTGAGGAAATAGATATTCACCCCAGTATTGTCTTAGGACGCTTGCAGAAGGAGCAGTACCTTGGATATGAGCAGTTTAGAGAATTAAAAGAGAACTATTACTTTGTTTCTTGAGAATTTTTGATTTTATGAGAATTTTATTCTAAGAAGTAGTCCGTTTGCTTATTTATCAATGAGAAATAATATTTCATAAACATCCTATCACAAATCAATCAAACTGGTACATTCTGAGCTAGTTCTGATTGGTTTTTTCTTATTTCCGGATTTTAAACTGTATTTATTCTGTATTTCAAATAAATAGAGACCTGAAACTTTATCATATAGCAGTTTTCTGGTTAGAACATTCGCTATTGTTACGTTTTTGTTACATTTGTTAGGATTGTATGAATTGTCAGAAAATTTTTATTATAATATGGTTTATAAATAAAGTAAGGAGACTTCTATGCAAAAACAACGTTTTTCACTCCGTAAATACAAGTTCGGTTTGGCTTCTGTTCTGCTGGGAACTGCTCTGGTTTTTGGTGCTGGACAGGCTCAGGCGGATGAGCAGGCGACAGCTAGTTCGTCAGGGCAAGGTCAGACGACTGCCGCTGTGGTATCAGCGACTGAGCCTGCTTCTCAAGCAACTACACCTGAGAGTCAGCCAGCAAGTTCAGCTACTGTGGAGAAAGCACCAGCTTCTTCTGAATCGGCTGCTTCAAGTACAGAGCAGGCTAGCCAGCCTTCTACGACAGAGGCTAGGGAAGCTGCTGCCGCTCCTGTAGAAAAAGGAGCGACTTCTTCATCAGAACAAGCTTCTTCAAGTGCTGAGAAAGTAACTCAGCCATCTGCCACAGAGACCAAGCCAACAGCTCCAGCTAGTCCAACAGCAGAGTCTCCGGTGGCCGCAAACTCAGAAAAGTCTGCTGCTAATCCTGATGCAGTAGCAGAGTCACCAACTTCTCGGGATGCTAAACCAAGCAGCATCAGTACCAATGAGATTATCAAGGTTCCTCAGACCTGGTCTCAGGGCTATAAAGGTCAAGGTCGTGTGGTAGCCATTATCGACTCAGGTCTGGATGTCCATCATGAGGTTTTGAAGATTTCTGACCCGTCAAAGGCCAAGTATCAGACAGAGGCAGCTTTGGAAGAGGCTAAGAAAAAGGCTGGTATTGACTACGGGAAGTGGTACAACAGCAAGGTTGTCTATGCCTATAACTATATTGACGGTGATGACAATATCAAGGAAAAGAATAGCTACTCACATGGTATGCACGTAACAGGGATTACAGCGGGGAATCCCAACAAGAAAGCTCCTAATGATGAGTATGTCTATGGTGTTGCGCCAGAAGCACAAGTTATGTTTATGAGGGTCTTCTCAGACCGTCAACGCACAACTAGCGACGCTATCTATATCAAAGCCATTGATGATGCGGTGGCTTTGGGAGCTGATACCATTAATATGAGTCTAGGTTCAGCAACAGGTTCAACGGTTGATGTCAGCCCTAGTCTGCAGGCCGCTATTGAGCGTGCTCGGGCCAAGGGGGTGAGCGTTGTCATTGCAGCGGGTAATGACAATACCTTCGGAAGTGAATACTCTAAACCGCTGGTTGAAAATCCAGACTATGGTCTAGTTGGCAGTCCTTCAACAGCAGAAAGCTCTATCTCAGTCGCTTCTGTCAATAACACAGTTCTGACAGAGGAAGTCATGGAAGTTCGTGGTCTGGAAAAGAACGATAAGCTTTTGAACGGTCATTTCAGCTACTCCATGGGTGAGACAAATGCAACCTTTGAAAAGGGCAAGGAATATGAGTATGTCCATGTTGGTCTTGGTCGTGAAGAGGACTTTGCTGGTAAGGATTTGACAGGGAAGCTGGCCCTTATCCAGCGAGGTTCCTTTACCTTTGCTGAAAAGGTTAGAAATGCCATCAGCCATGGTGCTGTTGGTGCTCTGATCTACAATAATGTTGACGGAGCTAACCTAACGATGAGCCTGGACAGTGAATCTAAAAAGGTTCCGTCAGCCTTTATCAGTAAGGAATATGGAGCGGCTTTAGCAGCTGGTAATTACAAGGTGGTCTTTAATGGTCTTGAGGTCAATCGGCCGCATCCAGGAGCAGGTAGTCTGTCTGACTTCTCTAGTTGGGGTGTCACGACAGATGGTTTGCTCAAGCCAGATGTGACCGCACCAGGTGGCGATATCTACTCTTCGCTTAATGACAATACCTATGGCTCTATGAAGGGAACCAGTATGGCTACGCCTCATGTGGCTGGTGTAGCGGCTCTGGTCAAGGAATATCTCCTTCAGCACTATCCAGACTTGACGCCTGCTCAGAATGCTGATTTGGTCAAAGCCCTCATCATGTCCACAGCTAAGCTACATGTCAACAAGGAAACTGGTGTCTACACCTCTCCGCGTCAGCAGGGAGCTGGTATCGTAGATACGGCAGCGGCTATTTCTACCGGTCTCTATGTGACAGGGGATAACCAATATCCTAGCGTTTCCTTGGGCAATGTTCAAGACAGCTTCACCTTTGATGTTACGGTTCATAATATCACGGATAAGGACCGGACGCTGAAGATGATTGTTAATACCAACACGGATGCGGTCAAGGATGGCTACTTTACCCTGACACCTCGCAAACTAACCGAAACGGTTTGGCCAGAAGTTACCGTCAAGGCTCATAGCAGCCAGAAAGTGACGGTCAAGGTAAATACTGCTAAGTATGCGGAAGAGTTAATCAAGCAGATGCCGAATGGCTATTTCTTAGAAGGCTTTGTCCGCTTTGTCGATCCAGCAGATGACGGTGATGTTGTTAGTCTGCCATTTATGGGCTTCCGTGGGCAATTCCAAGATCTGCCAGCTGTAGAAAGACCAATCTATGATCTGGTCCAAGAAGGCAAGTCAGGCTTCTATTACCCAGTGCCAGAGGACAAGAGTATCCTGTCTGATGACAATGTCTCTTCGCTTGTGACAGAGTCAAATGATACACTCTACTCTACCGGTCGAACAGCTGCTCGTAGCTCAATTGTACTGGGAACTGCAGAAAATGCGGATGGTAAGCATGTGCTGCAGCTGGGAGCGGATGGTAAGATTCGTCTGGCCTTCTCACCTAATGGAGATGGCAATCAGGACAGCATCCAGTATCGGACAGTTCTCTATCGCAATATCAATAATCTGACAGCTAGTGTCTATACGGCAGATGATAAGGACTATCGCTTCCCAATCTGGCAGAGCAGCACGATTAGAGAAGGCCGCAAGAACTATTATAGTGGTCAGTCAGACAATCCTAAGTCCTACCTACTAGAAGATACATACTGGGATGGTCGTGACAGCAAGGGTGAGAAGCTGGAGGATGGCCTCTATACCTATGTGGTTCGCTATACGCCAGATGTGCCAGGTGCTAAAGAGCAGCAGATTAGCTTTAACCTGCAGATTGATAATCAGAAGCCTTTGATTAGCTCAGGCTATATCAGTACCAAGGATGGTGCAGAAACCTTTACAGCTCGCAAGCCAAAAGATGTTGGCAACGGTGGTATTTTGAGAGAGCAGGTTTTCTATCTTCAAGCAGATGAAAAAGGGAAAGAGACCTTTAAAGCCGTGGATGATTTTGGCATTGAGCGTGATTACGAGCGTCGAGTTTACATCTCAGCCAATGCGGATGGCAGCTACAGCTTGCCAAAAGGAGTGGACAAGTCCAAGATCTTCTATGTGGTAGAGGACTATGCGGGCAACCGTGATGCCATAGCTCTGTCAGAACTAGTCAGTGCTGAAAATGATGGTCGTATCCGTGTCGCTCTGGTGGATGCCAATACGCGTCAAGATGTGCATTCGACCTTTGTCTATCGAATCAAGGATAGCAAGGGCAAGTATGTCGAACTGGACAAGGGCAAGAAAATCAACGCTCTGCCGTTTGGACGCTACACAGCTGAGATCTTTACTTATGATAAGGATGAGCTTCGTTTCTACAGCGCTCTGACTCAGGAGTTTGAGCTGACAGCCCAAGATAGCTTTAAGACGATTGAGTTTCTGGTCAAGAAGCTGGTCTTTGCACCGGTCAGCGTTGCCTTTGATCAAGCTGTTCCGAAGAATACCCAAGTGGTTCTCAAGAATAATAATGGCGATGCTTATACGCTTCCAGCAGAACTGTTTGGTAAGCATGCCTTTGGAAGATCTGTAGCGGCTGGATTCTACTCTGTCTTTGTCAACCTACCGACTGGCTATGAGCTCTGGGAAAGTAAGCCGACTGTTGAGGTCAAAGAGGGCAAGAATAACCTACTCAAGCTAGGAGTTATCGTCAAGTCAGGCTTGCTGGCAGCTGTCAATCAGCAGTCTAATCTGGTCGGCACTGCTCAGTATTACAATGCTTCTGCAGCGAAGCGCACGGCCTACGACCAAGCCTATCAAGCAGCCAAGGAAGCTTTGACAAGCAAACTGACC
The DNA here is from genome assembly GCF_050225395.1 of Streptococcus sanguinis. GTDB lineage: Bacteria > Bacillota > Bacilli > Lactobacillales > Streptococcaceae > Streptococcus. Next base: position 518,743 of record NZ_CP071431.1, read on the forward strand.
CAAGCGCAAGTTGATGATGTAAGAGCAAAACTAGAAACAGCATCAGCTGATCTAGACGGCAAGGACTCTGACCTTGCTGCGGTTAAGGCGGCTGTGGAAGCTTATGCTGCTACCACTAAGACAGGTGCTTATGCCAATGCTAAGGATAGAACTCGCCGCGCTTATGACAAGGCCTTCCAAGCAGTGGCTCTGCTCTTGGTGCAGGATAAGGTGACCCAGGAGCAAATCGATACAGCTCTAGCTCAGCTGACTACAGCAGAGAAGAAGCTGGATGGCAAGGCGACTAACTTTACCAATCTCAAGAAGATAGTCGATGATGAGGTGCATTACCAAGCTATCAGCAATAAGTTTATCTATGCTACTGACGCGGTTAAGGCGGCTTATCTAGAGGCTTATGCACAGGCTAAGGCAGTCTTGGCGGATCCAGGTGCCAGCCAGGAAGATGTCAAAGAAGCTATCGCCAATCTCAGAGCAGCCAAGAGAAAACTTGATGGCAGAAAGCCAAGAGTAGTAAAACCGAAAAAACCTAAACAAGTCTAATTGGTTTTCAAGTCAGTTAAAATCCCTTAAGTTGAAACTTGAGGGATTTTTCGATAAGTATTTTACATTGGCTCTATTTTCTGCTATAATCTTTTTTAGAAAGAATTCTCATTGTCTACTTTTTAGCGAGTTCGGGATAGTGTGAGCCGGATAGGGAAGCAGTGCAGATGGCGCTTTCGGATATAATTTCAAAAGTAATGAAGTAATAAATTAGGGTGGAACCGCGTCTTGACGCCCCTAGGTTGAAGAGCCTAGGAGTGTCGGATGTGGTTCTTTTGCGTACTGAATCTATTGTTCGAAAGAAAGGAGATTCGTGGAGAACCTTTATCTTGTAAAAGACGAGACCCAATTAGCAGCTTTTCGAGATTTCGTCGCAAAGAATTCCGCAAAGTTGCAGGATTATCTAACATTTTTAAAAGACGAGTTTGCGGTTTATGACTTGCCGCAAGCCATCATTTGGTCCGATTTTGATTCTGCTACGCAGTTCATTCGGGAAATTCCTGTACCAGCCTATACAAATGATAGGCGGATGGTTATGACTCCCGAATTGACGGTTTGGAAAGATTTATATCTTCTTCAGTTGGAGAATTACGAGACCTCTCACCAAACTCGAGCAATAGAAAGCCACTATAAGTCTTTGTCAGGAAATTCCCTCTTGCAGATTGTCGGCCATGAGTTGGCTCATTGGTCAGAGCATTTTTTAGATGACTTTGATGGATACGGTGCCTATATCTGGTTTGAAGAAGGTATGGCTGAGTATATTAGTCGCAAGTATTTCTTCACAGATGAGGAATTTCGAGTGGAAAAAGCTTGTAATCAGTCTCTCGTAAAGCTCTTTCAGAAAAAGCACGGTTGGCACTCATTGAATGATTTCGGCACTTCGACTTATCAAGGGAATTATGCTAGTATTTTTTACGAATACTGGCGTAGTTTTTTGACAGTTGACAAGTTAGTAGAAAATCTAGGCAGCGTTCAAGCGGTTTTTAATTCTTATCATCGTTGGGCAAATACAGATAAAACACTTCCCTTGTTGGATTGGTTCATAGAACAGAAAATAATAGACAAAGAGATATAAACAAACTAAAGGAGTAACAAATGTCTAAGAAGTTAACATTTCACCTCGCTAAAGTCAATTGCGAACCTAAAGGTTCGATTGGCTAACGACAACCGTTATGAGGCGGTTTGTCTAGGCGATGTACTAGCTTTTCAAAAGAGAAATAATCGTTCCCTTTTGAACGCTTCGCAAGAATCTCAAGAAACTAAAGGAGTAAAAAATGCCTAAAAAATTAACATTTCAAGAAATAATTTTGACTTTACAGCAGTTCTGGAATGATCAGGGTTGTATGCTCATGCAGGCTTATGATAATGAGAAGGGGGCGGGAACGATGAGTCCCTATACCTTCCTGCGAGCTATTGGGCCAGAGCCTTGGAACGCGGCCTATGTCGAGCCGTCTCGCCGGCCAGCAGATGGCCGTTATGGGGAAAATCCTAATCGTCTTTATCAGCACCACCAATTTCAAGTGGTTATGAAGCCTTCTCCAAGCAATATCCAAGAACTGTACTTGCAGTCTTTGGAGCTCTTGGGTATCAATCCGCTGGAGCACGATATCCGCTTTGTCGAGGATAACTGGGAAAATCCGTCAACTGGCTCGGCTGGTCTGGGCTGGGAAGTTTGGCTGGATGGTATGGAAATCACTCAGTTCACTTACTTCCAGCAGGTCGGAGGTCTACCAACTCATCCGGTGACTGCTGAGGTGACTTATGGTCTGGAGCGTCTGGCTTCTTATATCCAAGAAGTGGACTCTGTCTATGACATTGAGTGGGCTGATGGCGTTAAGTACGGCGAAATTTTCACTCATCCTGAGTATGAACATTCCAAGTACAGCTTTGAGGTCAGCAATCAAGACTTGCTCTTGGGGAATTTTGAGAAGTTTGAAGCGGAAGCTAAGCGCTGTCTGGACGAGCATCTGGTACACCCGGCCTATGACTATGTTCTCAAATGCTCGCATACCTTTAACCTCTTGGATGCGCGTGGAGCCGTATCTGTGACAGAGCGGGCTGGTTATATCGCCCGTATTCGGAATTTAGCACGTGTTGTGGCCAAGACCTTTGTTGCTGAGCGCAAGCGTCTAGGCTACCCACTTTTGGATGCAGAGACTCGCGAGAAACTCTTGGCAGAGGAGGGAGAATAATCATGGTAAAAAATTTATTAGTTGAACTAGGCTTGGAGGAAATGCCAGCCTATGTCGTGACACCGAGCATGAAGCAGCTGCGCGACAAGATGGGAGCCTTCCTGACAGACCATCGTTTGACCTTTGAGAAAATTGAAATGTTCTCAACGCCTCGCCGTCTGGCGGTGCGCGTGGTTGGCTTGGCGGACAAGCAGTCTGATCTGACAGAAGATTTCAAAGGCCCTTCTAAGAAAATTGCTCTGGACGCAGATGGGAACTTCACCAAGGCTGCCGAAGGCTTTGTCCGTGGCAAGGGCTTGACGGTTGAGGACATTACTTTCCGTGAAATCAAGGGGGAGGAATACGTCTATGTGACCAAGGAAGAAATCGGTCGCCCTGTAGAGGAAATCATCCCAGCAGTGACGGAAGTTCTGCAAGCTTTGACCTTCCCTGTCAGCATGCACTGGGCCAACAACACCTTTGAATACATCCGTCCGGTCCACACCTTAACTGTACTCTTAGACGAACAAGCCTTTGACTTGGATTTCTTGGACATCAAGAGCGGCCGTACTAGCCGTGGACATCGCTTCTTGGGCAAAGAGACGGAGATTTCTTCAGCGGATTCCTATGAAGATGACCTACGGGCTCAGTTTGTCATTGCCAGTCCTCTTGAGCGGGGAGATATGATTGTCGAGCAGATTCGAGCACTGGAAGAGGAGCACGGGGTTTCTATCGAGATCGACGAAGACCTGCTTAATGAAGTGTTGAATCTGGTAGAATATCCAACTGCTTTCCTAGGTAATTTTGATGCCAAATATTTAGAGGTGCCTGAGGAAGTGCTGGTAACTTCCATGAAAGAGCACCAACGTTACTTTATTGTGCGCGATGCTGAAGGCAAGCTTTTGCCACACTTTATCTCTGTCCGCAACGGAAATGCAGAGCACTTAGAAAATGTCATCAAAGGAAATGAGAAAGTCTTGGTGGCTCGTCTGGAAGATGGGGAATTCTTCTGGCGGGAAGACCAAAAACTGGCTATTGCTGACTTGGTTGAAAAACTGAGCAATGTGACCTTCCACGAAAAGATTGGCTCTCTGGCAGAGCACATGGAGCGGACTGGCAAGATTGCTGCTCTCTTGGCGCAAGAAGCAGGATTGGATGCTGATGAGACAGCTGACTTGGCTCGTGCAGCGGCTATTTATAAGTTTGATTTGCTGACTGGCATGGTTGGTGAGTTTGATGAGCTGCAAGGTATCATGGGCGAGAAGTATGCTCTTCTGGCTGGTGAGAATGCTGCGGTGGCAGCTGCTATTCGGGAGCACTATATGCCGACATCAGCCGATGGCGAATTACCTGACACCAAGGTCGGAGCGGTCTTGGCTCTGGCTGATAAGCTGGACACCATTCTGTCCTTCTTCTCTGTTGGCTTGATTCCGAGCGGTTCCAATGACCCGTATGCACTACGCCGTGCGACTCAGGGTGTTGTGCGTATCTTGGACAAGTTTGGCTGGAACATTGACTTGGCTCATCTTCTTGGTCGACTTTACGAACTCAAGTTTGATAGCTTAAGCTATGACAATCAAGAGGCAGTGCTGGACTTCTTCCGTGCCCGCGTTGAGAAGATGATGGATCGCAGCATTCCGAAAGACATCGTGACGGCTGTTCTTCAAGACACTAATTTCGTCGTACGCGATTTGGTAGAAACAGCTGCGCTTCTAGCAGAAAAAGCTCAGGAAGACAACTTTAAGTCGGCAGTGGAAAGCCTGTCGCGGGTCTTCAATCTTGCTGAGAAAGCCCAAGGGCAGACAGCTATCAATTCAGCACTCTTTGAAAATCAAGAGGAAAAAGACTTGGCAGCTGCCATTGAAGCAGTGGAGCTGACATCTGACTTGGCTGCCAATCTGGACCAACTCTTTGCCCTCAGTCCAGTTATCGATGCTTTCTTTGACCATACCATGGTTATGGCAGAAGATGAGGCTGTGCGTAACAACCGCCTAGCTCTCCTAGCTTCTTTGACGGCCAAGGCTGGACAGCTGGCGCAGTTTAATCAGATTAATACCAAATAAAAGGTAAGAGAGGTAGAATCATGGATCCTAAAAAAATTGAACGTATCAATGAACTGGCTAAGAAGAAAAAAACAGAAGGTCTAACTGCTGAGGAAAAAGTGGAACAAGCCAAGCTTCGTGAAGAGTATATCGAAGGCTACCGTCGCTCTGTTCGCCATCACATCGAAGGCATCAAGATTGTTGATGAGGATGGCAATGATGTGACACCTGAGAAGTTGCGTCAAGTTCAGCGCGAGAAAGGCCTTCACGGCCGTAGTCTGGATGACCCAGAGTCTTAAAGTAATATAAAAAAATCCCTCGCTAGGAAGCTAGAAAGTTCCTGTCGAGGGATTCTTTTATTCTTGTTTATGTTTTTTCAAAATGCGGAGAGCTACATAGATGCAGCTAGCGATGATTGCTACATCCAGCCAGAAAATCCAAGGCTCCGTGATACGGAAAAAGAAATAAGCAGCGATGGCAATAATGAGGGATAGAATCCCTAAATCCATTTTTTCTTTGAGATTGAGTCTCATAGGTCTTCTTCCTCCTTTTTTTGTGCTTGGCGAATCTTTCCTTTGGCAATGAAATGCATGATCAGTCCAAATCCAAGGCCTGCGGCTAATCCAGTTACAATAAGTTTAGGTTGAAGCAAAACTTGTAGGATATCTTTCTTTTCCATGACAGCTATCATGATGCTAAAGAGAGGGTAAAAGAGCAGCCAATAGGAGAAGCCTGCTTTGAGGCCAGCATGCTTCATGGCTTTTTCTTCTTTTTCATCCTGAAGTCCTAGCTCTAGGCCATCAATTCCTTTGCGCCGTGCTTGAATGACTATATAGACACAGAAGCCGAGGATAAGGATTTCCAGCAGGATTGGATAGGCAAGAGCGATAATTTGGGGCCAGCGAAAGGCTAGGGGAAAGGCGATGGCATTGCCAAAAATCAGAATAAAGAAAAGCCAAATGAAGCCTATATTTCCTAAGTGCTCAGCCTGTTGGCGTTTTTGCTCGTCCAGAGGTCCAGTAATACCGTAAAATCGTTTGATCATCTTGTCTGAGAATGTTTCTTTTTTCATGTTTGAGTCCTTTCTAGCTTGAGTCAAGGGATTATTCGCTCTGTTCAGTATGACGTTTGCGTGATTTGAAGTAAAAGCTGATAAAAACACCTAAAATGCTAGCGACCAAGGCTGTTTTCAGGATTCGATCAGCTTGTAAAAAGAGAGTGAAAAAGTCTTGCTTGAGAGTGACTGCTTCTATAAGGCTAAAGATAGGATGGAAAGTCAATCCAACGAAGAGAGCAATCTTAAGACCAGGATATTGAAGCTTGCGCTTTTCTTTTTCACTCATGAGTTCCAAATCCAAATCTGCCAGGTGCTTTTTCTCAGACCTGAAGTAAATGACACTAGCTATTATAAAGGTAAGAAGCTCTATTATAATAGGATAAATTCGTGCATCTAAGCCTGGATAGATATCGGCTAGCATGAAAGCTAGGAAATTACCAACTTGCAAAATCAAGAAAAGCCAGATAAAGCCTATATTTCCTAAATGCTCAGCCTGTTGGCGCTTCTGCTCATCCAAAGGTCCAGTAATACCGTAAAATCGTTTGATCATCTTGTCTGAGAATGTTTCTTTTTTCATGTTTGAGTCCTTTCTTTAGGTATGAAATTTGCTACAGGGAAGAATTCTTAGTCCTCTGAATCTTCATCTGTCAGCTGGGGATCCCAAAAGAGGGCGTTGAGGTCAGTATCCAGCGCTCTAGCCAGATTGATACAGAGCTCGAGGGTGGGGTTGTATTTGTTATTTTCAATCATATTGATAGTTTGCCGCGATACCCCGATAGACTTGGCCAACTCTAGCTGAGACATCTTTTTTTCTTTTCGAAATTCTTTGACACGATTCATTACACCCTTCCTTTCTAATACTATAACTGATAACTTTCAACAAGTTTGTCAGTTATATTTGACTTTTATTTTATGCTAGTATAATACTTTTTGGAAAAAGTGTCAAGTATATCTGACAAAAAATTTTAAAAAGGATTTCATCCGCTTACTTTTTCTTTTAAATTTTTTTTTGCTTTTGAATGTGATATAATAAGTAAGATATGACAAACGAATTTCATCACATTACGGTTCTTCTTCATGAAACGGTTGACCAGCTGGCGGTTAAGCCTGACGGCATCTATGTTGATGCGACCCTTGGGGGTGCTGGTCACAGCGAATATCTTTTGAGCCAGCTCGGAGATGAGGGGCATCTTTATGCTTTTGATCAGGACCAGACGGCTATTGACAATGCTAAAAAGCGTTTGGCTCCTTATGTAGAGCGGGGGATGGTGACCTTTATCAAGGACAATTTCCGCCACCTCAAGAGCCGTTTGCAAGAAGCCGGTGTGGAAGAAATTGATGGGATTTGTTATGACTTAGGCGTTTCCAGTCCTCAGCTGGATCAGCGTGAGCGTGGTTTTTCCTATAAACAGGATGCGCCTTTAGATATGCGCATGAACCGCGAGGCAGCCTTGACAGCTTTTGAGGTTGTCAATCATTATAGTTATCAGGATTTAGTACGAATCTTTTTTAAATACGGCGAAGACAAGTTTTCTAAGCAGATTGCTCGCAAGATTGAGCAGGCTAGAAGTGTCAAGCCTATTGAAACAACGACAGAACTGGCTGAAATTATCAAGTCAGCCAAGCCAGCTAAGGAGCTGAAGAAGAAAGGGCACCCAGCCAAGCAGATTTTTCAGGCCATTCGGATTGAGGTCAATGATGAATTGGGCGCAGCGGATGAGTCTATTCAGCGGGCCATTGATCTGCTGGCGGTAGACGGCCGGATTGCAGTCATTACCTTTCATTCGCTGGAAGACCGCCTGACCAAGCAGCTTTTCAAGGAGGCATCAACAGTGGATGTTCCTAAAGGCTTGCCCTTTATCCCTGATGAACTGCAGCCTAAGCTGGAGCTGGTCAGCCGCAAACCAATTTTACCAAGCAAAGAAGAATTAGAAAGCAATAATCGGGCTCATTCCGCCAAGCTGCGCGTGGCCCGTAAGATACACAAGTGAGGAAGAAATGTCAGAAAAAAGACCAAACCCGCTTCAAGATCAGATGAGAAAATTTTCCCGAGTTGAGAAGGCTTTTTACGGCTCTATCGTTTTGACTGCCATTATTTTAGCGGTCAGCATCGTCTTTATGCAGACCAAGCTATTGCAGGTGGACCGGGATTTGACGGAAGTTAATACACAGATTGAAGCGGAGCAGACAGAGCTAGCCGACATCAAGCAGGAAGTCAATGAACTGACCCGCTATGAAAGGCTGTCCCAGCTAGCCAGCTCTCAGGATATGAAACTCCAGAAGGGAAATCGTAAAACAGTGAGTTCAACGGATGAAGAATAGAATTTTTGAAAAAATTAAAAAATACGCCCTGAAAAATAGGCAAACCCCTGAATACAATCGGCGGCAAGTGGGAAAGAGCATGAGTATCTTAGCTATCTTTCTCTTTTTCGTTTTCTTGATTAATTTTGCCATCATTATCGGGACAGACCAGAAGTTCGGTGTTAATCTGTCAAAGGGAGCAGAAGTAGTCCATCAAAAGACGGTCACAGTCGCTGCCCGGCGTGGAACGATTTATGACCGAAATGGTGTTCCCATTGCAGAGGATGCTACGACTTATAATGTCTATGCCATTATTGACAAGAGCTACAAGTCAGCTACCGGCAAGATTCTCTATGTAGAAGAATCCCAGTACGATAAGGTGGCAGAGATTTTCAATCAATATCTAGAGCTGGATAAGGACTACGTCAAAACCCAGCTGTCGCAGAAAAATCTCAAGCAAGTTTCTTTTGGGGCACAGGGCAATGGCATTACCTACAGTAATATGAACGCCATGCGGGAAGCCTTTGAAGCTGCTGGTATTGAAGGGATTGACTTTACTACCAGTCCTAACCGCAGTTATAGTAACGGTGTGTTTGCCTCCCAGTTTATCGGTCTGGCCCAGCTGCAGGAGGATAAGGAAGGCAATAAGACGCTGAAAGGGACTTCTGGCATGGAGCAGGCTCTGGATAGGATTCTTGCTGGTCAGAATGGGATTGTGACCTACGAAAAAGACCGGAATGGCAATGTTGTGCCTGGGTCAGAAAAGGTCTCTGTACAGGCAGAGGACGGCAAGGACGTCTATACAACGCTGTCGGCTGATTTGCAAACATACCTAGAAACGCGGATGAACGCCTTTCAGGAAAAAGTCAAAGGTAAGTTTGTCAATGCGACCTTGGTCAGTGCTAAGACAGGCGAAATCCTAGCCACATCTCAACGGCCTACCTATAATGCAGATACCAAGGAAGGCTTGAATGAGAAAAATCTAGGCAACTGGAACACCATGCTCTATCAAGGCCAGTATGAGCCTGGATCTACTATGAAGGTTATGACCCTGGCTTCAGCGATTGATAATGGCAGCTTTAATCCTAACGATACCTATGACAGCAGAGAGTACAAGGTCATGGATGCGACCATTCGGGACTGGAACGTCAACATGGGGATTTCAGAAGGGGAAACCCTGACCTTTGCCCAAGGATTTACCTATTCCAGTAACGTTGGTATGACCATTCTGGAGCAGAAGATGGGCAATGACAAGTGGCTGGACTACTTGAGTAAGTTTAAGTTTGGTCTGCCGACCCGCTTTGGGATGGGCAATGAAACCTATGGCTCCCTGCCAGGTGATAACTATGTTACGATTGCCATGAGTTCTTTCGGTCAAGGGATTGGTGTGACCCAGGTGCAGATGTTGCGTGCTTTCTCATCTGTAGCCAATGACGGTGTCATGGTTGAGCCTAAGTTTATCAATGCTATCCATGATCCTAAAACCAATACAGCTCGTAAGACTACGACGGAAATTATCGGAAATCCTGTCTCAGAAAAAGCAGCTCAAACCACTCGGGATTATATGGTTCAGGTCGGAACAGACGCCTACCACGGAACCCTGAATGTCGGTGGAGAACCCGTCATTCAAGTGGCTGGTCAGAATGTCGCTGTCAAATCGGGGACCGCTCAGATCGCTTCTGAAAACGGTTATCTAGAGGGTGAGAACGACTATATCTATTCAGTTGTTGCCATGACGCCGGCAGAAAATCCGGAATTTATCATGTATGTGACAGTTCAGCAGCCTGAGGAAAAATTCCAGCCTATATTCTGGCAGGAAGTGGTCAATCCGGTCTTGGAAGAAGCAGTCGCTCTTAAAGACAGTCTTAATCTGACGACAGAGACGACTCCAGCTCTTGAAACAGTCACTGAAGAAACCAGCTATAAAATGCCATCACTGGAAGATTTGACCAAGCAACTAGGTCTGAAACATCAAATCAGTCCTGGCGGTCTGGCAGATGAATTGCGCCGCAACCTCGTCCAACCAATTGTACTGGGAACAGGTGGCAAGATTAAAAAAGTATCTGTCAAAGAGGGCAAAAATCTCAAGGCCAATCAGCAGATTTTGATCTTGTCAGATGATTTAGACAGTCTGCCCGATATGTACGGCTGGACCAAGGCCAATGTTGAACGTTTTGCGAAGTGGCAGGGCATTGAAGTCACTTTCAAAGGAGAGGGCTCCAAGGTCGTCAAGCTGAGCGAGAAGACCAATACTTCGCTGAAAAATCTCAAGAAAATAACAATTACAATGGGAGACTAATATGCTTATTGCTCTTATTGCAGGAATCGTAACTTTTATCCTAACTATCATCGGCATTCCTGCCTTTATTCGTTTTTACCATAAGGCTCGTATCACAGGCCAACAGATGCACGAAGATGTTAAGCAGCATCAGGCCAAGGCCGGAACACCAACCATGGGGGGTACTGTCTTTCTCTTGACATCTGTTCTGGCCAGCTTTGTTATCGGTCTGTTTTCGCATCAGCTGTCCAACGGCCTCATCATGATTCTTTTTATCTTGGTCCTGTATGGCGTTGTCGGCTTTTTGGATGATTTCCTTAAGGTGTTTCGTAAGATCAACGAAGGTCTAAATCCCAAGCAGAAATTGTTTCTGCAGCTGGTTGGTGGAGTTGTCTTTTACTTCTTCTATAATCAGCACGGTGCAGGTGACCAGCTGAATATCTTCACCGTTCCTGTCCAGATAGGCTTCCTCTATGTCTTTTTCGTCCTTTTTTGGCTGATTGGCTTCTCCAATGCTGTCAATCTGACGGATGGAATTGATGGTTTGGCTAGCATTTCTGTGGTCATTAGCTTGGTGGCCTATGCTGTAATTGCTGTTGAGCAGAAGCGTTTTGATATTTTGATTGTCATCATTAGCATGATTGGTGGCTTGCTAGGCTTCTTTGTCTTCAATCACAAGCCCGCTAAAATCTTCATGGGAGATGTGGGAAGCTTGGCTTTGGGAGGTATGTTGGCTGCTATCTCCATTTCCCTTCACCAAGAGTGGACCCTGCTCTTGATTGGTATCGTCTATGTATTTGAAACAACCTCTGTCATGATGCAGGTGACCTACTTCAAGCTGACCGGCGGCAAGCGGATTTTCCGGATGACCCCGGTTCATCACCACTTTGAGCTTGGTGGCCTAACTGGCCACGGCAAGGAGTGGAGCGAGTGGAAAGTCGATTTCTTCTTCTGGGGAATCGGTATCGTGGGCAGTCTTTTGACCCTAGCTATCCTATATCTATAGCAAAAAGCGAGTCTCTGACTCGCTTTTCTGCTTCTTAGATTTGAGGGTAAGCAGGATGGGCAATTTTTTGGTATAATAGTTAGGATAATAGAATAGAGGACAAGATGAAATTTACAGAATTTAAGTTTAAAGATTATATTCAGGAAGCGCTCAGGGATTTGAACTTCGTTGAAGCGACTCCGGTCCAAGAGAAGCTGATTCCAGTGGTATTGTCAGGTCGAGATTTGGTTGGCGAGTCTAAGACAGGCTCTGGTAAGACCCACACGTTTTTGCTGCCGATTTTTCAAATGCTGGATGAGGAAGCAGACAGCGTGCAGGCTGTTATTACAGCCCCAAGTCGGGAGCTGGCAGCGCAGATTTATCAAGCCGCTCGTCAGTTGGCTAGTTTTTCTGAAAGAGAGATTCGGGTGGCCAACTATGTCGGTGGGACAGACAAGGCTCGTCAGATTGGAAAGTTAGAGTCCAGTCAGCCTCATATCGTCATCGGAACGCCTGGTCGGATTTATGACTTGGTAGAGTCAGGCGATTTGGCTATTCACAAGGCCAAGACCTTTGTCGTTGACGAGGCAGATATGACACTGGACATGGGCTTTTTGGCGACGGTTGATAAGATTGCAGGCCGGTTGCCTAAAGACCTGCAGTTTCTCGTTTTCTCAGCGACCATTCCGCAGAAGCTCCAGCCTTTTTTGAAAAAATACCTGTCTAATCCAGTCATTGAGCAGATTAAGACCAAGACGGTCATTGCGGACACCATTGAAAACTGGCTCTTGTCAACCAAGGGACGAGACAAGAATGCTCAGATTTATCAAATCAGTCAGCTTCTGCAGCCTTATCTGGCTATGATTTTCGTCAATACCAAGACGAGGGCAGATGAACTGCACAGCTATCTGACAGCTCAGGGGCTTAAAGTTGCTAAAATTCATGGAGATATTGCTCCGAGGGAGCGCAAGCGTATCATGAATCAGGTCAAGAATCTGGATTTTGAGTACATTGTCGCTACTGACTTGGCAGCGCGGGGGATTGATATCGAAGGTGTCAGCCATGTTATCAACGATGCCATTCCTCAGGACTTGTCTTTCTTTGTCCATCGGGTAGGCCGGACCGGCCGTAATGGTCTTCTCGGCACAGCCATTACTCTCTACCAGCCGAGTGACGACTCAGATATTCGGGAGTTGGAAAAGATGGGGATTAAGTTCATTCCCAAGATGATAAAGGATGACGAGTTCCAGGATACCTACGACCGAGACCGTCGGGCCAATCGGGAAAAGAGCCGGGAGAAGCTGGATACGGAAATGCTGGGGTTGGTCAAGAAGAAAAAGAAAAAAATCAAACCAGGCTACAAGAAAAAAATCCAGTGGGCTGTTAACGAAAAGCGCCGCAAGACCAAGCGAGCAGAGAATCGTGCACGTGGCCGGGCAGAGCGTAAGGCTAAGCGCCAAACCTTTTAGTGATATACTTTTCTTATCGCTGTGATAAGAAAAATATATTAGTCTTTGTGAGATAGATATGATAGACTAGTGAAACTAGTCTATTTTTATATTGGGCTTAGTGTGGCTTATTTGATATTTAGGAACACGAGATTTGCACTAGCTACTCATGTTTTGACTGCTAAAAGACATTAAAAGCGGAGCAAATTCTTTGTTTTGTTCTAGAATTGTGTTAAAATATTTCATTATCAAGAAAAGGAAGTAATGATGGTAGTTACAACTTATCTTCTGACAACTGGTTGGTATGAGGAGTTCCTCAAGATTATTCCAGATGGTAAATTATTTAGTTTAAGGGCTGTTTTTGAGGCTATTCCCGGCATTTTGCAAAATCTGCCAATCACCCTTCTCTTGACAGCGGGTGGTGCAGTCTTTGGTATTCTGCTTGCCATGGTTTTTGCTATCGTCAAGATTAATCGAGTCAAAGTCCTGTATCCGATTCAGGCTTTCTTTGTCAGTTTTCTGAGAGGAACGCCGCTGCTTGTCCAGCTCATGCTGACCTATTTTGGGATTCCTTTATTGCTCAAGGCCATCAATCAGAAGTATGGCACAAGTTTTAATATCAACGAGATTCCAGCGTCTGTCTTTGCGATTGTTGCCTTTGCTTTCAACGAAGCGGCTTATGCCAGTGAGACCATCCGGGCAGCAATTTTGTCCGTAGATCCGGGAGAAATTGAGGCTGCACGCAGCTTAGGAATGACCAACAAGCAGGTTTATATGCGTGTCATTATCCCCAATGCAGCAGTAGTGGCGACACCTAGTCTGATTAATTCCCTGATTGGCTTAACCAAGGGAACTTCTCTGGCCTTTAGTGCCGGTGTAGTGGAAATTTTTGCCAAGGCGCAGGCTATCGCGGGGGCGGACTACCGTTACTTTGAGCGTTTTATTTCGGTTTCGCTGATTTATTGGGCAGTCAATATTCTCATTGAGCAACTTGGCCGCTGGATCGAAAAGATGATGGATATCAAACAGCCGGATAAATTTGAATCGCTTCAGCAAGCAGAAGGAGAAGGAATCTGATGATTAATATTTCACATTTAAGTAAGACTTTTTCAGGTCAAAAGGTTCTGGATGATCTCAGTTTGGACATTCAAAAAGGCGAAGTGGTAGCTTTAATTGGCTCTTCAGGTGCTGGGAAGTCAACCTTCCTCCGCAGCCTCAACTATCTGGAACAGCCTGATAGCGGAAAGATTACTATTGACGGCTTCAAAGTGGATTTTTCAAGAATTTCCAAAGATGAGATTTTGCTACTGCGCCGCAAGCTAGCCATGGTCTTTCAGCAGTTTAACCTCTTTTCCCGCCGGACGGCTCTGGAAAATGTCAAGGAAGGTTTGCTGGTAGTTAAGAAACTATCAGACCAAGAAGCGACTAAGATAGCCAAGGAAGAATTAGCAAAAGTTGGCTTGTCAGACCGAGAAAATCACTATCCTAGACATTTGTCAGGCGGTCAGAAGCAGCGGGTTGCCTTAGCAAGGGCTTTGGCTATGAATCCAGATGTTCTTTTGCTAGACGAGCCGACCTCAGCCTTGGATCCCGAGTTGGTCGGAGAAGTAGAGAAATCAATCGCTGATGCAGCCAAGTCTGGCCAAACCATGATTCTGGTCAGTCATGATATGTCCTTTGTCGCTCAGGTTGCGGATAGAGTACTCTTTTTGGACAAGGGGAAAATCATAGAGTCTGGGACACCGGATGAGATTATCCATCATCCAAAGGAAGAAAGAACCAAGGAATTTTTTGCTAGTTACAAACGGACCTATATTTGATATAATAGAGACAGTGAAGGCTCAGTTGGCTAGACCAGCTGAGTTTGTTTTCAGTGTCAGCATGCAGTGGAGCAGGCTTTCTTGTCTAGTGGGTGTTTTTGCTGACAGCTAGATTTGGAGTTGTTCCCTTTCTTTGCACTATGAGGCTGATTGACCTTTGAGGAGTTGACATGTTAGATCAAATATTTGCACTTTATATCGAGAGCCTGCTTTATACAGCAGTCGGTGTAGGGATCATTGCGGGTTTATGGATTGGGCTGCGGATGATTCGCCGCAAGGACAAGACAGCCAAGGAGCGGCAGAGTCATCTGTATGATGTCCTTCTGATTGTCATTATGACGATTCCAGTCCTGTCTTTTGCGACGTTGGGCCTGCTCATTGTCCTAAAAGCTTAAATGCTTGTAAAACTGTAGAAAAGTTGTTAGAATAATTCTAGTTACAACAAGGAGAAAGAAGAGTTATGTACGATACAATTATTATTGGAGCTGGACCTGCCGGCATGACAGCTGCCCTCTATGCAGCCCGCAGCAACCTAAAAGTTGCCCTGCTGGAGCGTGGTATTCCTGGTGGTCAGATGAATAATACTGCTGACATTGAAAACTATCCAGGCTATGCCAATATCAGCGGTCCTGAGCTAGCAGAGAAAATGTTTGAACCTCTGGAGAACCTGGGTGTTGAACATTTATTTGGCCTAGTAGAAAAAATTGAAGACCGAGGTGATTTTAAGGAAATCATCACAGAAGATGAGCGTTTTGAAACTAAAACAGTCATCATTGCTTCTGGTGCCAATCATCGTCATCTGGGGGTTCCTGGTGAGGAAGACTACAACAGCCGCGGCGTTTCCTACTGTGCGGTCTGTGATGGTGCCTTCTTCCGCGATGAAGACCTGCTGGTTGTCGGTGGAGGCGACTCAGCGGTAGAGGAAGCTATTTTCCTGACGCGCTTTGCAAAAAGTGTGACCATTGTTCACCGTCGCGATGAGCTGCGTGCACAAAAAGTGCTGCAGGATCGCGCCTTTACCAACGAAAAGATTCGCTTTGTCTGGGATTCTGTAGTGGAAAGTATCCATGGTGATGAACGTAAGGTGACTGGTGTAACTTTCAAGAATGTCAAGACAGGTGAGGTTAGTCAGGCAGAGTTTGGCGGTATCTTTATCTATGTTGGCTTAGATCCAGTTAGCGAATTTGCTGCGGACTTGGGCATCACTGGTGAGGCTGGCTGGATTCTGACGGATCATCAAATGAAAACGTCAGTAGCAGGCATTTACGCTGTTGGTGATGTTCGCCAGAAAGACCTGCGCCAGATTACGACGGCTGTTGGCGATGGTGCCATTGCCAGTCAGGAAGCCTACAAATATCTTACAGAGCAAGCATAAAAATATAAGCTAAGCAAGTGTGTCTATTCAAGTGAGTTGACTGGATTTGCTTAGCTTTTTTGGAATTATGATATAATAAAAGGTATCTAGCATAAAGGAGCAAGAAGATGTACCCAGATGATAGTTTAACTCTGCACACTGATTTGTACCAAATCAACATGATGCAGGTTTATTTCAAGCAAAATATTCACAACAAGCGTGCAGTTTTTGAAGTTTTTTTCCGTAAGAATCCTTTTAAAAACGGCTACGCAGTCTTTGCTGGCTTGGAAAGAATTATTTCCTATCTCAATAATCTGACATTCAGCCAGAGCGATTTAGATTATTTGCAAACCTTGGGCTATCACGGAGAGTTTCTGGATTATTTGCGGAATCTCAAGATGAGCCTGACCGTAAGGTCTGTTCAGGAAGGCGATTTGGTTTTTGCCAATGAACCAATCGTGCAGGTGGAAGGTCCACTAGCTCAGTGTCAGCTGGTTGAGACGGCTCTGCTCAATATCGTTAATTTTCAGACGCTTATTGCCACCAAGGCAGCCCGTATACGTTCTGTCATCGAGGATGAGCCCCTGATGGAGTTCGGTACGCGCCGGGCTCAGGAAATGGACGCTGCTATTTGGGGGACCAGGGCTGCGGTGATTGGCGGAGCCAACGGGACCAGTAATGTCCGGGCTGGCAAGCTCTTTGATATTCCAGTCTTGGGAACGCATGCTCATGCTCTCGTTCAAGTCTATGGTAATGATTATGAAGCCTTTAAAGCTTACGCTGAGACTCATCATAACTGTGTTTTCTTAGTAGATACCTATGATACATTGCGTCTAGGTGTTCCGGCAGCCATTCGGGTGGCTCGTGAGCTAGGAGACAAGATTAAGTTTCTGGGTGTCCGTATTGATTCGGGAGACCTTGCCTATATTTCTAAGAAAGTTCGGCAGCAATTAGATGAAGCTGGCTTTCTTGATGCTAAGATTTATGCTTCCAATGATCTGGATGAAAATACCATTCTCAACTTGAAAATGCAAAAGGCCAAGATAGATGTCTGGGGCGTGGGAACTAAGCTCATTACAGCCTACGACCAGCCGGCTTTAGGAGCAGTTTATAAGATTGTTGCTATTGCAGATGAGAATGGAGAATTGCGCAATACCATCAAGCTGTCCAATAATGCTGAAAAAGTTTCTACTCCAGGTAAGAAGCAGGTGTGGCGCATTACCAGTCGCGAAAAAGGGAAGTCCGAGGGAGACTACATTACCTATGATGGCCTTGATGTCAATGGTTTGGAAGAGCTGGAAATGTTCCATCCGACCTATACCTACATCAATAAAAAAGTCAAAAATTTTGATGCTGTACCGCTTTTGGTCTATATTTTCCAAGAAGGAAATTTAGTCTATAATCAGCCGACCTTAACTGAGATTCAAGCCTATGCCCGTGAGGAATTTGATAAACTTTGGGACGAGTACAAACGAGTTCTCAATCCACAGGATTATCCAGTTGACCTGGCTAGAGATATTTGGCAGGATAAGATGGACTTGATTGACCAGATGCGCAAGAAAGCCTACCAGACAGGAGCAGAAAAATGAGTCTACAAGAGGAAATCATCGCTCAACTGGGCGTCAAACCAATCATTGACCCGGAGGAAGAAATCCGCAAGTCGGTGGACTTTCTCAAGGCCTATTTGAGAAAGCACCCTTTTTTGAAAAGTTATGTCCTGGGTATTTCTGGTGGTCAGGATTCAACCTTGGCTGGCCGCTTGGCTCAGCTGGCTGTAGAGGAAATGCGGGCTGAGACTGGCGATGATGGCTATCGCTTTATCGCTGTTCGTTTGCCTTACGGTGTTCAAGCGGATGAAGATGATGCGCAAAAGGCTCTGGCTTTTATCCAGCCTGATGTCAGTCTAACAGTCAATATCAAGGAATCTGCTGATGCTATGACAAGGGCTGTAGAGGCAACGGGTGCCAAAGTCTCTGATTTTAACAAGGGCAATATCAAGGCCCGCAGCCGTATGATTGCCCAGTATGCTTTGGCTGGTTCATACAGTGGGGCTGTCATTGGGACGGATCATGCGGCAGAAAATGTCACCGCCTTTTTCACCAAGTTTGGGGATGGCGGAGCAGATATCTTACCACTTTACCGTCTCAATAAGCGTCAAGGTAAGCGGCTTTTAGCTGTCTTAGGAGCAGATCCGGTCCTCTATGAAAAGGTACCGACAGCTGACTTGGAAGAAGAAAAACCTGGGATTGCGGATGAAGTCGCTCTGGGCGTGACCTATAATGAAATTGACGACTACCTCGAAGGCAAGTCCGTTTCAGCCCAAGCCCAAGAAACTATCGAGTCTTGGTGGCATAAAGGCCAGCACAAACGCCATTTGCCGATTACAGTTTTTGATGAATTTTGGAAGTGAAAATCTCTATCGAATCTTTTTAGTCCGAGCTAAGAAACGAGGCAGCTATGAAAAAGATAGGTACACAGTCCATTGAAACCAAACGTCTTTTACTAAGACCTTTTCTGGAATCGGATGCTCAAGCTATGTATGACAACTGGGCTTCTCGTCCAGATAATTTGTTGCACGTGACCTGGGATGCTCACGAGAGTCCTGAAATCACCAAACGATCCATTGCTCGCTGGGTTGAGAATTATCAAAACATGGATTTTTACAAGTGGGCCATCTGCCTGAAGGAAAATCCTGAACAAGTGCTTGGTGATATCAGTGTGGTTTATAGAGATGATACGGTCAATGCTTGCGAGGTCGGTTATATTTTAAGTAAAGACTACTGGGGGCAGGGGCTGATGACAGAAGCTTTGAAAGCTGTTTTGAACTACCTCTTGCAAGACGCAGGATTCAATCGTGTCACAGCAAGATTTGTAACAGCCAATCCAGCTTCGGGGCGTGTTATGGCCAAAGCTGGAATGAGCTACGAAGGCACTTTCCGTCAGGCTGTATTTCATAAAGGACAAGTCAAAGATTTTTCCGTCTATGGAATCCTAAGATCCGATTTATAAAAAGGCTAGGACTCTTTTGTCTAGCCTTTTTGCTTGCACTCCTTTTTTAAAGTTCTATAATAGATGTATAATGACAAGGAGGATTCTATGAATTCGTTAGAACATGATTTTACAGATAAGTTGTATGCTGCTTATGAGGCCAATCCCAAGTTTGCAGCGATGGAAAATGCTATCAGTCACAATGGTCTTTTGGCTTCCTTAGAGAAGCGAAGCGCTGCTGTGGAAAATACACCTATCTTTTCACTGGATCTCACTAAGGACAAGGTCAGTGACCAGAAAGCTTCAGGACGCTGTTGGATGTTTGCAGCTCTTAATACCTTCCGCCACAAGATGATTGCTGGTTTCCAACTGGAGGATTTTGAGCTATCTCAAGCCCATACCTTCTTTTGGGATAAATATGAAAAATCCAACTGGTTCTTGGAGCAGGTGATTGCGACAGCTGACCAAGGATTGACCAGCCGCAAGGTTAAGTTTCTCTTAGACACGCCTCAACAGGATGGCGGTCAATGGGATATGGTTGTTTCTCTTTTTGAGAAATACGGCGTCGTGCCTAAGTCTGTTTATCCAGAGTCAATTTCTTCTAGCAACAGCCGTGAGCTCAATCAGATTCTCAATAAGCTCCTGCGTCAGGATGCGCAGATTTTGCGAGAATTAGCAGCGAAAGGGGCAGAATCAGCTGAACTTCAGGCTAAGAAAGAAGAACTTCTCCAGGAAGTCTTTAACTTCCTAGCTATGAATTTAGGCTTGCCGCCTCGCCAGTTTGACTTTTCTTATCGAGATAAGGACAATCATTTCCACAGTGAGAGCGGATTGACACCTCTGACTTTCTATCAAAAATATGTCGATCTTAAGCTAGATGACTATGTCTCTATCATCAATGCACCGACTGCAGACAAGCCTTATGGTCGGTCCTATACGGTTGAGATGTTGGGCAATGTCGTTGGCAGCAAGCCAGTCCGTTATTTGAATGTTGAAATGGATCGACTAAAAGAGCTGGCAATTGCGCAAATGAAGGCTGGCGAGACCGTTTGGTTTGGCTCAGATGTTGCTCAGTCTAGCAATCGTAAGGCCGGTGTTATGGCTGAGGGGATGCACGATTTCACTGCTAGCATGGATATTCGACTAACTCAGGATAAGGCTGGCCGCTTGGACTATAGCGAAAGCCTCATGACCCACGCCATGGTCTTGACAGGAGTGGACTTGGATGAAAATGGCAAGGCTAAGAAATGGAAGGTCGAAAACTCCTGGGGCGAAAAGGTTGGTAACAAGGGCTATTTCGTAGCCTCTGACGCTTGGATGGACGAGTATACCTATCAAATCGTGGTACGAAAGGAGTTTCTGACAGCAGCAGAATTAGCTGCTTATAAAGCAGAGCCTCTTGTCCTAGCTCCGTGGGATCCCATGGGTGCTTTGGCAAAGTAAGCTTTGATGAGAGAATAAGAAAAGAGTAAGAATTTTTCATTCTTACTCTTTTAGTTTGTATTTTAATCTTCGTCACTCTAGTCATCTCCACCGTTACCGGAAGAGGAGTCATTGTGGCTAGAAGAGTTATTGTTTGAATCACCAGAATGCTCACTGGAAGCTGATGTGTCAGAGCTAGCTTCTGTACTGTAACTGCTATAGCTAGAATAGTTATAGTACTGCTGGTTATTGTAGTAACGGTTATAGCCAGTACCACTGTTGAGGTAGACATAGGAGCCACTGCGGTAGAGACCATCTGGCATTTCCCAATCTTCTGAGGCAGAGCCATCTTGAGCTAGATAAAGCATCATTTCGCGGTAGACATCTGTCGCAACCTTAACTCCATCATCAAGGATTGGTGTCAGACGGTTTGAGTAGCCGGTCCAAACAGCCATTGAATACTTAGGCGTGTAACCAACGAAGAGCTCGTCTGGTGTGACAATGCTAGAGTAGTAATAAGGCTTGGTCAGCTTAGCTAATTCATCGTCAGCATAGTTGGAGGTTCCAGTCTTACCAGCCTGATAAACCCCAGAAATAGCAGCGTTTGTACCTGTACCAGACTGCAAGACTGTTTTCATCATATCGGTCATCATGTAGGCTGTCGTTTCCTTCATAGCCTTGGAACCATTGTTGGAGAAGGTCTTCTCCGTTCCGTCACTGAAGACGACGCGATTGACATACTGAGGTTTGTAGTAAGTACCGCCATTGGCAAAAGCAGCATAGGCAGCAGCCATTTTTTCACTGCTGGCTCCGTACTCGTTGCCGGATTTGCTGGTGTTACTTGAAAAGGCATTAACATAAAACATTTCAGGATAGTTAATCCCAATACGATTTAGGAACTTGAGAGACTCATCCAGACCAACGGCTTCCAGCGTTTTCACGGCAGGAACGTTCCGGGATTCCTGAATAGCGTATTGAATCGTCATCCCGCCGTAGTATTTCTTATCCCAGTTATAGACTGGTGTGCTGGAATACGGGAAGTTATATGGAGCATCCGTGATAGGAGCAGCAGTTGAAGTATAGACTTCATTTTCAAGAGCTGGAGCATAATCGGTGATTGGCTTCATTGTTGAACCGAAGTCGCGGTTGGTTTCAACAGCTTGGTTGGTACCAAAGGATACGTTGGTAGATTGGTTACGAGAACCG
Organism: Streptococcus sanguinis; assembly: GCF_050225395.1. GTDB lineage: Bacteria > Bacillota > Bacilli > Lactobacillales > Streptococcaceae > Streptococcus. Next base: position 540,355 of record NZ_CP071431.1, read on the forward strand.
AGCTGGGCAATGACTTTACCAGTTTGCACATCCATAACAGTGGACGCAACCTGCATTTCGTCATCTGGATAAGCTACATAGTCTCCTGTGTTGTAAATATCCCAGAGTTTCTTTTGGGCATCAGTGTTGACATTTGTATAGACTTCCATACCAGTTGTCAGGACATTGTAGCCAGTTTCTTCTTCTACTTGCTCAATTACTTCCTTAAGATAATTGTCCATGTAAGCAGGATAGCTAGTGGAAGCTTTCAAGCTTTGAAGTCCGTCGGTTACAGGGGTATTCTTGGCTTGCTCATACTGCTCATCTGTGATGTACTTGAGATCATGCATCTCACGAAGTACCAGATTACGACGGTTGGTCGCAGCCTCTGGGTGAGTGTAAGGGTCATATTGGTTAGGTGCCTGAGGCATACCTGCCAGTAGAGCTGTTTGGTGTAAGCTCAAGTCTTTTAGGTCCTTGCCATAGTAGCTTCGGGCTGCTGTCTGCATACCGTAGTTACTGTTAGACATGTAGACTTTGTTGACATAATAGGTCAAGATTTGCTGCTTGGTTGCTTTACGCTCAAGCTGAGCGGCCAGCCAAGCTTCTTGGATTTTACGTGAAAGGGTCGCGTCCGAAGAAGAGGTTGAGAAATAGGAAAGCTTAATCAATTGCTGGGTCAGAGTTGATCCCCCTTGGCGACCTCCGCGGATGTTGCTAACAAGGGCACCTGCAATCCGAATAAAGTCTACCCCACGGTGGTTGAAGAAGCGATGGTCTTCGATGGCGACAATGGCGTTAACCAAATCCGTAGGTATTTCACTTGTTTCAGCATTGACCCGCTTTTCAGCGCCTAGGTCCGCAATCAAATTGTTATTGCTGTCAAAAATTTTACTGGATGTGGTCGCGATCAGGTCTTTTTCAGAAAGCTTAGGAGCCTTGACCGCATAGTAGGTAAATACCAAACAGCCAATCACGAATCCAATCATAAGCAGGGTTATAAGTGCACTTGCAAGATATTTCAAAGCCTGCATAAGAGTTTGTTTATTCATTTATAATACCACCTAGTAGTTTTTGTTCGATAATTTCAAGATAAGGGATGCTGGGAAGCTGCTGCATTTCAATCGGATAACCATGCTCTTGAATGTAGGTCAAAGGCATGGACTTCCCTCCCTTGTCAATCTTGTAAAACTCAATTAAATAAGAAGCTGGAAGCAGGTAAGTCTCCCTTAAGCTGGAAAAATGCAGTAAGACAAAGCAGATGCCCTTTTGCTCAAGGACAGCCTCCATGTGCTCAATCTGATGCGAATGAAAATTTTTCATGGGCATCGATTTTTTCTGTCGGGTTTCCTTGGCTTCAAAGTCAATATAATGGCCCTTATAGACGCCAGAATAGTCTGTTGTGGAAGCTTGCCGAAAGTAAGCCTCAACAATCTTGGCTCGGCTACGGTGCGGATAATCAACCTTGACAATCTGAATGGGGGTAGGCTTTTTATGGATGACAGCGAGTCCTCTACTTAGATAGTAGCTGTTGGATTCGTTGATCATCTTTTCAAAAGACATCCCACGATTGGCAAAGTTAATCATGCCGGGAACAGGCCTGTTGATACTGCTTTTTGCCTTTAGCTTATGCGGATAGTTGACCATAAAACTCCTTATTGGTACAATAGCATCACTCTATTATACCACAAAAAACTTTTTTAAGGGAGAATAAATGACTAGTCTACTAATAACAGGCTACAAAGCCTTTGAAATCGGCATTTCGACGGAAAAAGATATGAGAATAAATATCATAAAAGAAGCCGCTAAGAGGGACTTAATCCGTTTTTTGGAAGATGGAGTAGATTGGCTGGTTTTTATGGGCAATCTGGGCTTCGAGTCTTGGGTTTTGGATTTAGCTAATGAATTGAAAAAAGACTATGAATTTCAGACGGCAACCATCTTTCTCTTTGAGAATCAAGGTGAAAATTGGAACGAAGCCGCAAAATTAGCTGCTTTTAAGCAGACCGATTTCGTCAAGTATGCTTATCCGACCTACCAAAATCCTAGTCAGTTTCGTGATTACAATCAATTCGTCATTCAAAATACAGACGGAGCCTACCTCTTTTATGATGAAGAACAGGAGACAAAACTGAAATATCTTTACCAAGAAATGAAAAAACAAGAACAATATTTTATCAAAAAATTAACATTTGATGACTTGAATGAAGTGGCCGAAAATTTTTCGGGAAATTAGATGATAAATCTTGATTTTTATTAGGCATTTTGTTTATAATTGAATATGATAAACTAGATTGGAGAGAGAAGATGGCAAGTATTATTTTTACAGCAAAAGATATTTTTGATCAGGATTTTAAGCGCGAAGTACGCGGCTATAGTAAGTCCGAAGTGGATGAGTTTTTGGATGATATTATCAAGGATTATGAGACTTACGCAGCCTTGGTAAAGGAGCTGCGTGAGGAAAATCGCCGTCTCAAGGAAGAGTTAGCTGCGAAGCCGGTTGAAAAAGCACCGGTTCAGCCGACTCAGCCTGTCCAATCAACACAAGCGACTCAGTCAACTGCAGAAAGCTTCCCTCAGATGACTTCTGCGACTAATTTTGATATCTTGAAGCGCTTGAACCGTCTTGAAAAGGAAGTATTCGGAAAACAAATTCTGGATCGTGAATAATGGTTCTTATAGAACAGTGCAATTTTTGGATAATCGCGTGGAAATTTTAGATTTTCATGAGGAAAGTCCATGCTAGCACTGGCTGTGATGCCGGTAGTGTTTGTGCTAGGCGAAGAAATAAGCCTAGGGACGGATTTTTCCGTTACGGCGACTGAAAGGGCTAAGTCTTTGGATATGTCTGATTAGGTCTGAAAGTGCCACAGTGACGTAGTTCTTCTGGAAACAGAAGAAGTGGAACGCGGTAAACCCCTCAAGCTAGCAACCCAAACTTTGGTCGGGGCATGGAGTGCGTGGAAGCGAACATAGCACTCTGACTGGAAACAGTAGACAGATGATTATCGAAGGAAATGGTACCTAGTCATTTCCGGAACAAAACATGGCTTACAGAAAATTGCATATAGGCTGAGGCTGGGACGTCAAGTCCTGTCCTCTTTAAATTTTATAATAGAATAGCAAGAGAGTGGCTGAGCGCTCTATTCTCTGCCAAGTTCAACTAGCTGTTGCTTCATTTGTCTGATGGACATTTCAAGTGCTGAGCTGGCTGATAAATGGCAGCGAAACCTTCTCAGCCCAAAATTTAAAAAGGGAGAGTGAGGAAAATCGATGTGACGAAATCACGATTTTTGTCTCACTCCCTTTGTTTGTATAGATTGGAATCCATTTAAAAAGCCAAGATGAAAGAAAAATTTAATTTAATTGCGACCGCAGCGGCAGGGCTAGAAGCTGTCGTCGGCCGTGAAATCAGAGAGCTGGGACTTGATTGTCAGGTCGAAAATGGCCGGGTTCGCTTCGAGGGTGATGTCAGTACCATTATTCAAACCAATCTCTGGCTGCGCGCGGCCGATCGGATTAAGATTGTAGTTGGCAGTTTTCCAGCTAAGACTTTTGAAGAGCTCTTTCAGGGAGTTTTTGCTCTGGATTGGGAGAATTATATACCGCTAGGAGCTAAATTTCCTATTGCCAAGGCTAAATGCGTCAAGTCAAAACTTCACAATGAGCCTAGTGTTCAGGCTATTTCTAAAAAGGCAGTTGTCAAGAAGCTGCAGAAGCATTATGCACGTCCAGAAGGGGTGCCCCTGCAGGAAAATGGAGCTGAGTTTAGGATAGAGGTTTCTATCTTAAAAGATGTTGTGACAGTCATGATTGATACGACAGGATCTAGCCTCTTCAAACGTGGCTATCGGGCAGATAAGGGCGGTGCACCGATCAAGGAAAATATGGCAGCAGCCATTTTACTCCTGTCCAATTGGTATCCAGATAAGCCTTTGATTGATCCGACTTGCGGCTCTGGTACTTTTTGTATCGAGGCAGCCATGATAGGGATGAAGATGGCACCAGGACTTCATCGTTCCTTTGCCTTTGAAGACTGGAATTGGGTGGATAAAGACCTGGTAGCTCAGGCTCGCTCGACTGCACTCAGTCAGATTGATCAGACCATCCAGCTGGATATTTCTGGATCGGATATCGATGGCCGTATGATAGAGCTAGCTCGAAAAAACGCTGAGCAAGCAGGAGTAGCAGAGCAGATTCACTTTAAGCAGATGCGACTGCAGGATTTGCATACAGATAAGATTAATGGTGTGATTATCTCTAATCCGCCGTACGGGGAGCGCCTCCTAGATGATGAGGCTGTGACTCGTCTTTATCAGGAGATGGGAGAAACCTTTGCTCCGCTCAAAACCTGGAGCAAGTTTATCCTGACTAGCGATGAAGCTTTTGAAAGCAAATATGGCTGCCAGGCCGATAAAAAACGCAAACTTTATAATGGTACTTTAAAAGTTGATTTATATCAGTATTTTGGCCAACGGGTCAAACGTCAGTTAGATTAGAAAGGATTTGCCGTGACGAAAGAAGAAAACTACTCACCGGAAGAAGAAAAGAAAGAGTCGGTCCTTGATTTTGAAGAGGCTAAGGAAATGACAGTCGGTCAAGCTACTCGTAAAAAAGAGGAGCTGGAAGCCGGTGTGAATGAAAGCGACAATGTGCTGGATAAGTACATCAAGCAGCACCGTCAGGAAATCGAAGCTGGAAAATTTGAAACCCAGAAAATCAGAAAGCTGCAGGAGCAGGAAGCGGCTCAAGCTGAGCAAGCCACTTCTGATTTGACCGATTTCATCAAAGAAAGACGGCAAGAGGTTGAAAGTGAGCAGGAGATTCCAGCAGCTCAGTTGACAGCCACTGAGACAGCAAGTGAGCCAGAAGCAGCTCCAAACCCCTTAGGTTCTCGCAGTCAACGCTCAGAGCAGGAAGATGCGGTTCCTGCCGCTCCCGTTCAAAAGACATCTTACGGTCCTATTCCAGAACCGCTTGATGAGAAGGAATTACAGGTTTCTAAGACGCCTTTCTACAAGAAAAAAGCTTTCCTTTATCCAGTCTTAGGACTTTTAGGGATTGCTGTAGCGGGCACAGGGCTTTACTTTGCTCTGGGGCATAATTGGGGACACAAGACCGTTACAAGCTCCAGTTCTTCAACATCGCAGTCCAGTAAAAAGAGCTCGTCTTCCTCTAGCTCTGATAATATTGCCAAGGATTTGAAGTCCTTTAATGATGAGTATGCTGCATTTTTCACAGATAGCAATCAGACAGCTGTCAAAAACAGTAAATTCGGCGACTTGGAAAAATTAAAAACCTTACTTGAAAAGCTAAAAGGCAGCAAAGACTATGATGCAGCCAAGAGCAAGTATGATTCCCTAGTGAAACAAATTTCAGCTATTCAAAGTGTCAATTCGCAGTTTGACGGCGGAGCGATCACTGACGGCGTCTTGAACAAGGAAGCCAAGGCCAATACAAATGCGACCTTCTCAGATGTATCAAGTGGCAATGCTAAGCTCGATGAAGTTCTAAAGGCAGCAATTGCCCAAGGACGTAGCCAACAGGTACCAACACCAGCTCCTGCTACTGAACAGGGAGGCACTGGTGCGGGTACAAGCGGCGGTTCAAGCTCGTCTGCTTCTGGTTCAGGGGCTCCCAGCTCATACTCTGGCTATGGTCTTCCTAGCAACGGAGTAAATCTGCAGAGAGATCTCAGTCGTGTCCCTTATAACCAAGCAGCTATTGATGACGTCAACAATCCAGCTTGGACATTCAACCCTGGCGTTCTGGAGAAAATTTTGCAAACTTCTCGTGAGCGTGGCTATATTTCTGGTGATAACTATATCCTGGAACGCGTCAATATTATTAAAGGAAACGGCTACTATAACCTCTTCAAGCCAGACGGTACCTACCTCTTCAGTATCAACTGTAAGACTGGCTACTTCGTCGGAAATGGTCCGGGTCATGCTGACTCGCTTGATTTCTAGTCATCTGAGAATATTTCTTCAGAAGCTGACTTTCTAGTTTGTTAATGAATTTCATTATACATGCACAAAAAAAGTTCTCGATTTCGAGAACTTTTTATTGTATTAAATCACATGGCGTTCAAAGGCATCATCTGAGATTCCTTGGCTAAGAATAAGTTTGGCCCATTCTTTGGCTGAGAAGAGGCTGTGATCCTTGTAGTTTCCACAGGATTCAATGGTTGTTCCAGGGACATCTTCCCAACTAGTTGACTCAGCGATTTCTTCCAGACAGGATTTGATGACCTGAGCAATCTGGCTGGAGCTGTGTTGGCCCCACATAATCATATGAAAACCGGTGCGACAGCCAAAAGGTGAGCAATCAATCATACCATCAATGCGCTTGCGAATCAGCATGGCCAGCAAATGCTCGATGGTATGCAGGCCGGCAGTTGGAATGGAATCTTCATTAGGCTGAACCAGACGGATATCAAAATTGGAAATGATGTCTCCTTTGGGACCAGTTTCCTCTCCGATGAGGCGGACATAAGGCGCTTTGACAATGGTATGATCCAGCTCAAAGCTTTCAACGACAACTTCTTTAGACATGGTTTCTCCTTTACAATGTAGCGAGTGCGAGAAGGTTTTTCTAGTGATATCAAGCCATAGGTTTGTCTTGTTAGTGAAGAAAAAGCCTGTCTCATATGCATCTTTTCTTCTCTGATTATAGCATAAAAATTTTTTATTTGGGAATAAAGTTTAGGTCTTAGGGGAATGAAAAGTTTGAATAATCTTGTTTATGGTTTGAAAAAGTTTTGGTGCTCAGCCTTCTACAAACTTTGATGATTTTGTCTCTAAAAAATGGACAAAAGCTTTCTTGAATTTCAAAAAATAGGTTTGTGAATTTTTTAGATTTGTGATAGAATAGTATGGAATTTTGAATTCAACAATTAAATAGATTTGGAGTAAAAACATGGACCTATTTCCTATAATTATGTCTGTTTTTGCTGCCATCATTGGTTTAGTGATTGGATATGTAAGTGTCTCGGCTAAGATGAAATCATCTAAAGAAGCTGCAGAGCTTACTCTTTTAAATGCTGAACAAGAAGCAACCAATTTACGCGGACAAGCTGAACGCGAAGCTGATTTGATTGTCAAAGAAGCCAAGCGAGAAACAAGTTCGCTTAAAAAAGAAGCACTTTTGGAGGCAAAAGAAGAAGCCAGAAAATATCGTGAACAAGTTGATGCAGAATTTAAGTCTGAACGTCAAGAGTTAAAACAAATCGAAAGCCGCTTGACAGAGCGTGCTTCTACCCTTGACCGCAAAGACGATAATTTAAGCAACAAAGAAAAGGCTTTGGAGCAAAAAGAACAAAGTCTCTCAGATAAATCTAAACACATTGATGCGCGTGAAGAACAAGTAGCGGAACTTGAAAAGCAGAAGGCAGCAGAGCTGGAGCGAGTTGCTTCGTTATCGCAGACAGAAGCGCGTGATATTATTTTGACGCAGACCGAGGACAAGCTTTCTAAAGAGATTGCGACTAGGATTCGGGATGCGGAGCAAGATATCAAAGAGCGGTCTGACAAGGTTGCGAAGAATATCTTGGTCCAAGCTATGCAGCGTATTGCCGGTGATTATGTCGCTGAGCAAACCAACTCAACGGTGCATCTGCCAGATGACAGTATGAAGGGCCGGATTATTGGCCGTGAAGGTCGCAATATTCGGACTTTTGAAAGTCTGACTGGTATTGATGTCATCATTGATGATACGCCTGAAGTGGTTACTCTCTCAGGTTTTGATCCGATTCGCCGCGAGATTGCTCGTATGACTATGGAAGCACTCTTGAAAGATGGTCGCATTCATCCAGCCCGCATTGAGGAGTTGGTTGAGAAGAACCGTCTGGAAATTGACAATCGCATCCGTGAGTACGGAGAAGCCGCAGCTTATGAAATCGGAGCACCTAACCTGCATCCTGATCTGATGAAAATCATGGGTCGTTTGCAGTTCCGTACTTCTTATGGCCAGAACGTCCTGCGTCACTCTATTGAAGTTGCCAAGCTTTCCGGCATCATTGCTGCTGAGTTGGGTGAAAATGCCAATTTAGCCCGCCGTGCTGGATTTCTCCATGATATTGGTAAGTCTATTGACCGTGAGGTTGAAGGCAGCCACGTGGAAATCGGAACAGAACTGGCTCGTAAGTACAAGGAGCATCCAGTTGTTGTTAATACGATTGCCAGCCACCACGGAGATGTGGAAGCAGAAAGTGTCATTGCTGTTATCGTAGCTGCAGCAGACGCTCTCAGTGCTGCTCGTCCAGGTGCTCGCAGTGAATCTCTGGAAAGCTATATCAAGCGTCTCCAAGATTTGGAAGAAATCGCTAATAGCTTCAAGGGTGTCAAGAACAGCTTTGCTTTACAAGCCGGTCGTGAAATCCGGATTATGGTTCAGCCGGACAAGATTAAGGATGACAAGATTACGATTTTGGCTCACGATGTTCGTGAAAAGATCGAAAATAACTTAGAATATCCAGGCAATATCAAGGTAACAGTTATCCGTGAGATGCGAGCCGTTGACTACGCAAAATAAAGAAGAAATGCAGTCTGGTAACAGATTGCTTTTTTCTTGAATGTTCTGCTGGCCTATTTGGTTTTCCGTATGATTGCTTGCTTATTTTTTCTATTTTCTCAAAACTCTAGACACATACATTTCTTCCTATCCTCTTGAAATATCAGCCTAATTTTGTTACACTAGATAGAAAGACTGTGAAGGAGACATGATGACGGAACGAGGCTTACTAATCGTCTTTTCTGGTCCCTCTGGTGTAGGAAAAGGGACTGTTAGACGAGAAATTTTTGAAAGCACTGATAACCAATTCCAGTACTCGGTATCCATGACGACTCGTCCTCAGCGTCCAGGTGAAGTGGATGGAGTTGACTATTTCTTCCGCACTCGCGAGGAGTTTGAAGAGCTGATTCGTCAGGGACAGATGCTGGAGTACGCAGAGTATGTAGGAAACTACTACGGGACGCCTCTGACTTATGTCAATGAAACGTTGGATAAAGGTATTGATGTCTTCTTAGAGATTGAGGTTCAGGGAGCTTTGCAAGTCAAGAAAAAAGTTCCAGATGCCGTCTTTATTTTTTTGACTCCTCCAGACTTAGAAGAACTCAAAGACCGCTTGGTCGGCCGTGGGACAGACAGTGCTGAGATTATCGCCCAGCGCATTGAAAAGGCCAAAGAAGAAATTGCCCTCATGCGCGAGTATGATTATGCCATTGTCAATGATCAGGTTCCGCTGGCTGCCGACCGAGTCAAGCGCGTGATTGAAGCAGAGCATTTCCGAGTAGACCGTGTTATCGGCCGTTATCAGGACATGCTTCCAAAAAATGAAACGATTATTCGATAGAAAGTTAGAAATTAGGTAGAAAATTATGATGTTAAAACCGTCTATTGACACTTTGCTGGACAAGGTTCCGTCAAAATATTCCTTGGTTATTTTAGAAGCTAAGCGTGCGCATGAGCTTGAAGCTGGAGCTCCCGCTACGCAGGAATTCAAGTCTGTCAAATCCACTCTTCGTGCTTTGGAAGAAATTGAATCCGGCAATGTCGTTATCCATCCAGATCCAGAAGGCAAGCGCGAGGCAGTTCGCCGTCGGGCAGAAGAAGAGCGCCTTCGTAAAGAAGAAGAAGAACGCAAGATTAAAGAGCAAATCGCTAAAGAAAAAGAAGAAGGTGAGAAGATTTAAGGTTGGGGATGCTCAATCTTATTTTTTCTGTAATGATGTTTAGGAAAGTGGGGTGAGAATGTGAAGCTAGCAAAGATTATTGTGGATGTTCCTCTGATGCAGACGGACAAGCCCTATAGTTATGCTATTCCAGAAGAGTTTGCAGGAATGCTGACAGCTGGCATGCGAGTCCATGTCCCTTTTGGGCAGGGAAATCGCCTGATTCAGGGGATAGTGGTCGGCTTTGATGAGACGGGAGGCCAAGAAGAGCTGAAGGAAATTGCGGAAGTCCTTGATTTCAGTCCCGTGCTGAATCAGGAACAGCTCTGGCTGGCGGATGAGCTGCGTAAGTCAGTCTTTTCCTATAAGATTACCCTTTTAAAAGCCATGCTGCCTAGTCTTCTCAACTCCAGCTATGATAAACTACTCTATCCGACGGAGCTGCTGAATGATGAGGAACGTTCAGCTATCTTTGGTCAGGAGGACAGCCTTCGCTTTTCTGATTTGGACAAGAAAAGCCAGGCCAAGCTGATGCGACTGACCCAAACTGGCCGCATTCGGCTGGAGTATCAGGCGACGGACAAGAAGCATATTAAGACTGAGAAATGGTATCAGGTCAATCATACCGCTCTGCAAAATCATGACCTTCCCCGACAAGCTAAGAAAAAACAAGCATTAAAAGAAGTCTTGCTGGAGCAGCAGGACAGCCAGCTTTTGGCTGATTTGCGAGAAAACTTTTCGCGCGATATTATTAATTACTTTATCAAAGAAAACCTAATTAGCATTGAGGATAGAGAAATCAGCCGTTCTGCTGCTTATTTCCAAAAGGAGCGGCAGCAGCAAAGCCTGACCTTAAATGATGAACAAGCTGCAGCGGTTGCGGCAATCACTCAGAAAATTGGTCAGAGTCATTCTCAGCCAGTCCTCTTAGAAGGGGTCACGGGCAGTGGGAAGACCGAAGTTTACCTACAGGTCATCGCAGAGGCACTGGCCCAAGGCAAGACCGCTATCATGCTGGTTCCAGAGATCTCTCTGACTCCGCAGGTTACTGACCGCTTTATTTCTAGATTTGGCGACCAAGTTGCTATTTTGCATTCAGGCCTGTCTGACGGTGAGAAATATGATGAATGGCGCAAGGTGGAGCGAGGAGCTGCCCAGGTTGTTGTCGGCGCGCGTTCAGCTATTTTTGCTCCGCTGACAAATATTGGAGCCATTATCATTGATGAAGAGCATGAATCCTCTTATAAGCAGGATTCCAATCCTCGCTATCATGCCAGAGAGGTGGCTCTCCTGCGAGCTCAGTACAATCAAGCTGTTTTAGTGCTGGGTTCGGCAACTCCGAGCTTGGAGAGCCGTGCCCGAGCAAGCCGTGGAGTCTATGATTTTCAGCTGCTCAGCAAGCGCGCAAATCCGCTGGCGCAGATTCCTCAAGTGGAAGTGGTGGATTTTCGGGATTACATCGGGCAGCATGAAGCCAGTAATTTCACCCCGGTTCTGCTAAAGGCTATTCAAGATCGTCTGGATAAGGGAGAGCAGACGGTTCTTATGCTCAACAGGCGGGGGTATTCCAGCTTTGTTATGTGTCGGGAATGCGGGACCGTTGATAGCTGTCCTAACTGTGATATTTCTCTGACCCTGCATATGGACACCAAGACCATGAACTGCCACTACTGTGGTTTTACTAAGAATATTCCTCAGAGTTGTCCTAACTGTGCCAGCCGCAGCATTCGCTATTATGGGACTGGGACGCAGAAAGCTTATGATGAGTTGGTTCAGCTCTTTCCTCAGGCTCGCATTTTGAGGATGGATGTAGATACAACCCGTAAGAAGGGCAGTCATGAAGCTATTTTAGAAAGCTTTGGTCAAGGGGAGGCAGATATTCTCTTAGGCACCCAGATGATTGCTAAGGGGCTGGATTTTCCAAACGTGACGCTGGTTGGTGTACTCAATGCGGATACTGCTCTCAATCTGCCGGACTTTCGCTCTTCAGAACGAACCTTCCAGCTGCTGACTCAGGTGGCAGGCCGTGCTGGTCGGGCTGAAAAGGCTGGTCAGGTCTTTATCCAGTCCTATAATCCTCATCATTATGCCATTGAGTTTGCCAAGCAGCAGGATTACGAGGGCTTTTATGCTTATGAAATGGGAATCCGCCGGCAGCTAGGTTATCCGCCATATTACTTTACGGTCGGCCTGACTCTGTCACACAAGGATGAAGAGACAGCAGTGCGAAAAGCTTATGAAGTTATGGATATTCTGCGGAGCGGTCTGTCAGAAAAAGTGCAAATCCTGGGTCCAACGCCGAAGCCGATTGCCCGCACCCACAATCTCTATCATTATCAGATTCTACTCAAATATCGCTTTGAGGACAAGCTGCAGGCGACGCTAAATCAAGTCTTGGACTGGACGCAGAATCGGGACAATAAAGATTTACGCCTGACAATTGATAATGAGCCACAAAATTTTATGTGAAGCATTTTAGCCGAGATTAAGGTTGTTGTAGACGACTTCTGATATAATAAGGGAAGGAACAAAGAAGGAATCAATAGTTGAAAATGATGAAAATAATATTTATGGGAACACCGGACTTCTCAGCGACTGTCCTAAAAGGGCTGCTGGACAGCGGTCAATATGAAGTGTTAGCAGTGGTAACGCAGCCGGATCGTGCCGTCGGTCGAAAAAGAGAGATTCGCATGACTCCAGTAAAAGAGTTAGCCTTGGAATACAAGCTTCCGGTTTATCAACCGGAAAAGCTAGCTCAAAGCTCAGATTTAGAGGAGTTGATGAACTTAGAAGCAGATGGTATTGTCACAGCTGCTTTTGGGCAGTTTTTGCCTAGCCGCTTGCTGGACAGTGTTGACTTTGCGGTGAATGTTCATGCCTCTTTGCTGCCTAAATACCGAGGTGGTGCACCCATTCACTATGCTCTGATCAATGGCGATGAGCAAGCGGGTGTTACGATTATGGAAATGGTCAAGGAGATGGATGCTGGAGATATGATAGCCAGTAAGGCGACGCCGATTGAAGAGACTGACAATGTCGGAACTCTCTTTGAAAAATTGGCGCTTATCGGTCGAGATCTGTTATTGGATGTTCTGCCAGCTTATAGGGCTGGGCAGATTATCCCTCAGCCGCAGGATCCTAGTCAGGTCACTTTCTCTCCGAATATCAGCCCAGAAGAAGAGAGGATAGACTGGAGCAAAACAAACCGCCAAATTTTCAATCAAATTCGTGGCATGTATCCTTGGCCAGTAGCTCATACCTTGCTGCAGGGGCAACGCTTTAAGATTTACGAAGCAGATATGATGGCTGGTAGCGGTCAGCCGGGACAGATATTGTCTATTAGTAAAAAAGAACTGGTGGTTGCAGCTGGTAAGGGAGCCCTCTCGCTGAAGACGGTTCAGCCTGCTGGTAAGCCCAAGATGGCTATCGTTGATTTTTTGAATGGACTGGGCCGCAGCCTGTCCCTAGGAGATACTTTTGGAAAGTAAGCAAAAAACGGCCCGTTGGCAGGCCTTGGAAATTTTGGAAGAAGTTTTTGAAGAAGGAGCCTATTCCAATATCGCCTTAAACCGGGCTTTGAGTCAAAGTCCGCTGAGTCAAGCAGATAAAGGTCTGGTAACAGAGCTGGTTTACGGCACAGTTGCTCGGAAAATCACTCTGGAATGGTATCTTTCCCATCTGATTGAGGATAGGGATAAATTAGATAACTGGCTCTACATTCTGCTTATGCTCAGTCTGTACCAGATGCTCTATCTGGACAAAATCCCTCAGCATGCAGCTGTTCATGAGGCTATTGAGATTGCGAAAATACGTAAACGAGGCAGCGAAAAATTTGCCAATGCCTTGTTACGTAGGATTGAGCGTGAGGGTGTGGCTGATTTTGAAACAATCAAGCGCAAAAACAAGCGCTATTCGATCCAGTATTCTTTGCCGGTCTGGCTGGTCAAAGACCTGATAGAAGAGTTTGGCGAAGAAAGAGCTCTAGCTATCTTTGCCAGTCTCTTTGTTCGCAGCAAGGCCAGCATTCGCGTGACGGATATGTCGCGCAAGGCAGAGCTTCGCCAGCTTTTAGGGGCTGAGGACTCGCTCTTATCTCCGTCAGCCTTGGTTAAAAGACAGGGGCATTTTGCTGGGCATCAGCTCTTTGAAAGCGGAGCGATTACGATTCAGGATGAGTCTAGCCAGCTTGTGGCTCCAACTCTGGACATCGAAGGAGAGGAGGAGATTTTGGATGCTTGCAGTGCACCGGGCGGCAAGACTGTCCACATGGCTTCCTATCTGACGAACGGTCACATTACAGCCTTAGATCTCTACGATCATAAGTTAGAGCTCGTAGAAGAAAATGCAGAAAGACTGGGCTTGGCTGATAAAATCACTACGAAAAAGCTAGACGCGACCAAGGTGTTTGAGACATTTGGCCCAGATGCTTTCGATAAAATCCTGGTGGACGCTCCTTGCTCAGGTATTGGCTTAATTCGCCGCAAACCAGATATAAAATATAATAAAGAAAATGCAGATTTTGAGAATTTACAAAAAATTCAGCTGGATATACTAGACAGCGTTTGTCAAAGTCTACGTAAAGGTGGTATAATAGCTTATAGTACTTGCACGATTATGGCCAAAGAGAATTTTGAGGTTGTTGAGAAATTTCTGGCCAGTCATCCGAATTTTGAGCAAGTCTTATTAGACCATGAAAGAAAAGATATCGTCAAAGACGGCTGTATCTTGATTACGCCGGAATTATATGAAAGCGACGGATTTTTTATCAGTCAATTTAGGAAGATATCGGAATAAGAGGAGGAAACTGACAGTATGGAAATTTCATTATTAACAGATGTTGGTCAAAAGCGTACAAATAACCAAGATTATGCCAATCTTTTTGTGAATCGGGCGGGCAAGACCCTTATCATCTTGGCAGATGGTATGGGCGGTCACAGAGCTGGAAACATTGCCAGCGAAATGGCTGTGACAGACTTAGGAGCTGCCTGGGTTGATACACAGATTGATTCGGTGAATCAGGTGCGTGAATGGTTTGCGGAGAACTTGGAAGAGGAAAATCAGCGCATTCATCAATTTGGTCAAGATGAAGAATACAAGGGCATGGGAACGACTTTGGAAGCCTTGGCTATTATTGATAATCAAGCCATCTATGCCCATATCGGTGATTCTCGCATCGGCCTGATTCGTGGTGATGAATACCGCCAGCTGACTAATGATCACTCGCTTGTTAATGCTTTGTTGAAAGCTGGGCAGATTACTCCAGAAGAAGCAGAGCGTCATCCGCAGAAGAATATCATTACCCAGTCTATTGGTCAAAAAGACGAAGTGCAGCCTGACTATGGCATGATTACCTTGGAAGATGGTGACTATCTTCTGCTCAACAGTGACGGTCTGACCAATATGATTTCAGACAGTGAAATTTGTGACATTGTCACCAGCGACATCAGCCTGTCTGAAAAAACAGAAACCTTAATTCGCTTTGCCAACAATGCTGGAGGACTGGATAACATCACAGTTGCTCTGGTTCGCTTTGACAAGGAGGATAAGGCATGATTCAAATCGGCAAAATCTTTGCCGGGCGATATAAAATCATCAAGCAGATTGGCCGCGGAGGCATGGCAGATGTCTATTTGGCCAAGGACTTGATTTTGGATGGTGAGGAAGTTGCGGTAAAGGTTCTTAGGACCAATTACCAGACAGATCCTATCGCTGTCGCGCGTTTCCAGCGGGAAGCCAAGGCGATGGCTGACTTGGACCATCCGCACATCGTTCGGATTACTGATATTGGGGAAGAAGATGGCCAGCAGTATCTGGCTATGGAATACGTGGCAGGTCTTGACCTCAAGCGCTATATCAAAGAGAATTCTCCGATTTCAAATGAAGAAGCAGTCAGAATCATGGGACAAATCTTGCTGGCAATGCGCTTAGCGCATACACGCGGCATTGTCCATCGTGACCTGAAACCACAAAATGTCCTCTTAACCCCGGATGGCAATGCCAAGGTAACAGACTTTGGGATTGCGGTGGCCTTTGCAGAGACAAGTCTGACTCAGACTAACTCAATGCTAGGCTCGGTTCATTATCTATCACCTGAGCAGGCACGTGGTTCTAAAGCAACTGTTCAGAGTGACATTTATGCGATGGGGATTATTTTTTATGAGATGCTGACAGGTCATATCCCTTATGATGGGGATAGTGCCGTTACGATTGCTCTGCAGCATTTTCAAAAGCCGTTGCCATCCATCATTTCTGAAAATCCTAATGTGCCTCAGGCCTTGGAAAATGTTGTCATTAAGGCAACAGCCAAAAAACTGACGGATCGTTATCAGTCAGTTGCTGAGATGTATGTTGACTTGTCCAGCAGCTTATCCTATGAGCGCCGCAATGAAAAGAAATTGATCTTTGATGATGTTGCGAAAGCAGACACCAAGACCTTGCCAAAAATCTCACCTGTACCGCAGCCAGCAGTTCCACCTGTTAAGCCAACTCCAGCTAAAACGGAAGCGGATGAAGTTAAGGAAGAGACAGCTGATGCGGTTAAGAAAGTTCCAAAGAAACGTCGTTTGAGAACGCGTTACAAGGTACTTTTCTTTGCAGTCCTATTGGTTTTGGCGGCTTTTGTTGTCCTTCTTTATAATAGCCCGTCTAATACTAGCGTGCCAGATGTTTCTGGTCAGACTGTGGCAGAGGCTCGCTCCGCTATCGAAGCTAAGAAGCTGGTTGTCGGAGACGAAAAGGAAGAATACAGCGACAATGTCGAATCTGGCAAAGTCATTAAAACTGATCCACAGGCCAATAGTCAGCGCCGCGAAGGCAGCAAGATTGACCTGATTATTTCCAAGGGACCCAAGACCTTTGTAATGGAAGATTATGTCGGTCAAGCAAAATCAGCCGTGGTTGAAAATCTGAAAACAAACTATAATGTTTCTGAGAAATTGATTGAGATTGTTGAGGAAGAATCGGACGAGTACGAGCCAGGTCAGGTGATTCGTCAGTCTCCGGCAGCTGGTTCGACCTATGATTTGACTTCTAATCATAAGATTAAGCTGACAGTGGCGAAAGAAGTGACTAGTGTGTCCATGCCTGACTTTGGCAGCATGCAGTACACCTACGCCAATGCACGGTCTTACTTGATCCAAATGGGAATTTCTTCTTCCCGAATTGAGCGAGTTGTTGACCGTTCGGTCACTTCGACTCAGGCAGACTTGGTAACTTCCCAGTCACCAGCAGCAGGTCAGACAATCGATCTCAAGTCTAATGAAAAAATCACTCTTTACGTGACAGAAGCAACAACACCATCGTCATCTAGTTCGTCATCATCATCGTCTAGCAGTAGCTCAAAGAGCAGCTCATCGTCTGAAGATAGTGGACATGGAACAAGTTCTAGCTCATCTGATAGTTGATTAATAAACCGTCCATTTTAAGTTTTTTAGCTTAAAACGGATGGTTTTTCTTTTTTGCTGGACAAATTTCCCTATTTCATGCCTTGGACGGAGGTTTTTTGGTTTAATTTTGTTAAAATAGGAAGGTAGAGAAAGGAAACGGCTATGTGGAAGGTTCAATTATTTGTCTTTGTTGAAACAGTCTTATTATCCATGGCATTGGTGACCATGTTGGCAGCTGATTTTTCACGAGTTGTCATTATCTTGGTCCTTTTTTTGCTGCTGCTCTATTATTACTTCGGCAAGCAAAAAGGGAATTTTCTGCTGGTTGCTTCCATGATTATGCTGTTTTTCATTATCATGCTCAATCCCTACGTCATTGCTGCCCTTTTATTCGCGCTGGTTTATGGAATGATTGTGGCCTACCCATACATTTATAAGGAAAATCAAGAAACCCATCTCGTTTACGAAGAAGATGTGGAAATTCAGAGTGAGAAGAATCGCTGGTTGGGGGACCTGCAGCATTTTTCTAAGGATAGCTGTCAATTCCACGACATCAATCTCTTGCGCATTGTTGGGAAAGACACCATTCATTTGGAAGACGTGATTTTGGTCAACCATGATAATGTCATTGTCATTCGAAAGGGGTTTGGTGATACCAAGATTATTGTGCCGCTGGATGTGGAAATTCAGCTGCAAATCAATACTCTTTACGGGGAACTGAACTTTCTGCATCATCCATCCCGCAAGCTGCGCAATGAAACCATTTCGCTGACGACACCAGACTATAAACGGGCCAATAAGACAGTGAAGATTGTCCTCGTCAGCTTCTTAGGAAATGTGGAGGTTGTCAGAAAGTGAAGAAATCAAATTATTTTCTCATTCTCCTCTATACTTTCTTTGTCTTATTTATCATCTTTCACTATATTTTCAATATTTTTGATTTTACTTGGCAGGAGCTCTTTGATGATTTGGAGTTGTTGCAGTCATTTGTTTTCTTTGTTGTGATTATTGGTTTATCACTGACCATTCTGATTGTGATAGCAGCCCGCTTGATACAATATCTGTCGGTAGCCCATGTGCAAAAAAATCTTCGGCGTTTGCTGGATGGACGGAGGCTGGAGCCGACAGATCAGCCTGAACTGGATAGCTCTCTGCATCAGCTTGAGAGAAGGCTGCACCGTCTGACAGAAAATCTCCAAAAGTCTGAGAACCAAACCCTGCAGACGGAAGAGAAAATTATCGAAAAAGAACGGCGGCGGATTGCGCGCGATTTGCACGATACTGTCAGTCAGGAATTATTTGCAGCCAATATGATTCTTTCAGGAGTGGCTGGAAATGTAGAACGGCTTGATGGAGAAAAGCTGCAAAAACAGCTCAAGGGGATTGCCGATATTCTTGACACAGCCCAGAAGGATTTGCGGATTCTTCTGCTCCATCTACGGCCTACAGAGTTGGAAAATAAGACTCTGGTAGAAGGCATGGATGTGATTATCAAGGAGCTGACTGATAAAAGCGACATTGATGTTCACTTCAATCATCAGGTTGGGCATCTACCCAAACAGATGGAGGAGCATGTTTTCAGAATCATGCAGGAAATTATTAACAACACATTGCGCCATGCCCAGGCCAGTCGGCTGGATATTTACCTCTATCAGGCACCTAATGAACTTAAAATCAAGGTGTCTGATAATGGCGTCGGTTTTGATCCGTTGGCTCAGGATGAACTCAGCTACGGCTTGAAAAATATGGAAGACCGTGTACGGGATATGGCGGGTACCTTTAAGCTTTTGACAGCCCCCAGAAAAGGTCTTTCTATTGAAATAACGATACCTTTACTAGAAGGAGAAAATCATGAAGATATTGTTAGTGGATGATCACCAAATGGTCAGATTGGGATTGAAAAGTTACCTGGAACTGCAAGAGGATATAGCAGAGGTATCCGAAGCAGTCAATGGCAAAGAAGGTGTGGAGAAGGCTTTGGCAAGTCGTCCGGATGTGATTATCATGGATATTGTCATGCCTGAGATGAATGGGATTGAAGCGACACTGGCCATTTTAAAAGAGTGGCCAGAAGCAAAAATTCTGATTTTGACTTCTTATCTGGATAATGAAAAAATCTATCCAGTTCTGGATGCAGGGGCCCACGGATATATGCTTAAGACTTCCAGCGCTGAAGAAATTCTGCGTGCCGTTAAAAAAGTGGCCAAGGGAGAATTTGCCATTGAAACAGAGGTCAGCAAGAAGGTGGAATATCATCGCAACCATATCGAGCTTCACGAGGATTTGACAGCTCGCGAGCGTGATATTTTGGGGCTTTTAGCCAAGGGTTATGAAAATCAACGGATTGCGGATGAGCTTTTCATTTCCCTCAAAACGGTTAAGACTCATGTCTCCAATATCCTGTCCAAATTGGAGGTGAGCGACCGCACGCAAGCAGTTGTTTATGCTTTTCAGCACCATCTTGTCCCACAAGAAGACTTTTAATGGTATAATAGAAAAGATTAAGATTGGACAAGGGGAGATATGGACGCGAAATTAAAGTATAAGGCAAAAAAGATAAAAATTGTCTTTTTCGATATAGATGATACCCTGCGAGTCAAGGATACAGGTTTTATCCCAGATTCTATCCAGACAGTTTTCAAGCAGTTGAAAGACAAAGGGATTTTGACGGGTATTGCGTCTGGTCGAGGAATGTTTGGTGTCGTGCCGGAGCTGAGAGCTTTGCAACCAGACTTTTTCGTTACGCTGAATGGAGCTTATGTCGAAGACAGCAAAGGGAAGGTGATTTCTCAGACGGTTATCCCGTCCGATAGAGTGACATCCTATATTGCTTGGGCTCAGGAGGAAGGAATTGATTATGGTCTGGTTGGTAGCCATGGAGCAGCCTTGTCCAATCGAAATTCTCTGATTTCAGAGGCTATTGATGTGGTTTATCCAGATTTGCCTGTTGATCCAGACTTTCATTTAGACAAGGATATTTATCAGCTTTGGACCTTTGAAGATAGAGGAGATAGCCTGCAGCTGCCAGAGGCGTTAGCGGAGCATCTGCGTTTGGTTCGCTGGCATCCTCATTCGTCAGATGTCGTGCCGACAGAAGGTTCCAAGGCAGCCGGAGTTTCCAAGGTTGTCGAGCATCTGGGCTTGAAACCTGAAAATGTCATGGTTTTTGGCGACGGGCTCAATGATCTGGAATTGTTTGACTATGCCGGAATTGGCATTGCCATGGGTGTTTCCCATGAAGAACTGCGAAAAAGAGCAGATTATATTACAAAAACAGTAGAAGAAGACGGTATTTTTGCCGCTTTAGAGGAGTTAGGTATGGTAGAAAAAGAATTACATTTTCCACAAGTAGAACTTGCAGCAGCAGAAGGTCCAAAAGCGACTATCAGGACTAATCATGGTGACATGAAAGTTCAGCTTTTTCCGGAACAGGCACCAAAAACAGTAGCCAACTTTATTGCTCTTGCTAAAGACGGATACTATGACGGTGTGATTTTCCATCGTATTATTCAGGACTTTATGATTCAGGGTGGTGATCCTACTGGTACCGGTATGGGCGGTCAGTCTATCTATGGTGAGAAATTTGAAGATGAGTTTTCACCTGAGCTTTACAATATTCGTGGGGCTCTTTCCATGGCAAATGCTGGGCCAAATACTAACGGCAGTCAATTTTTCATTGTTCAAAATAAAAATCTTCCTTATTCAGCTAAGGAATTGAGCCGCGGCGGCTGGCCTGAAGCTATCGCTGAAGTCTATGCCAGTCAGGGAGGAACACCGCATTTGGATCGGCGCCACACTGTCTTTGGTCAGCTGGCTGATGAAGCGTCCTACCAAGTTTTGGACAAGATTGCAGCTGTTGAGACGGGGGCTATGGATAAGCCGGTGGAAGATGTTGTGATTGAGACAATTGAGGTAGAAGACTGATGAAAATCGGTGATAAATTAAAAGGCAAAATCACAGGGATTCAGCCTTATGGAGCTTTTGTTGAGCTGGAAAATGGTACGATTGGTCTGATTCATATCTCAGAAATTCGTCCGGGTTATATTGAAAATATCCATGATAGTGTAAAGATTGGCCAGCAGGTATTAGTACAGGTTGTGGACTATGATGAATTTTCTGGGAAGTCCAGTCTGTCCATGCGGACCCTGGAAGAAGAAAAGCACCGCCTCCCTAGACGCCACCGCTTTTCAAACGACCGCTGTAAAATTGGTTTTGAGCCTTTAGGAAGACAGCTGCCTATCTGGATCAAAGAGGCAAAAAAATTCTTAAAAGAAGAAAAAGTTTAAAAAATATCCTGTTCGATAAGAGAACAGGATATTTTGCTTGGATAGAATTGCTATTCAATTCATAGTTGAGTACTAAGTTGAAATGGACATGTTTTCAAAAAATACTAAGCATCAAATTCGTAGAGAGCGGTAGACAGGTAACGTTCGCCGTTATCAGGAGCCAGAGCAAGGACTTTCTTGCCAGCTCCTAGTTTTTTCGCTACTTCAATAGCTGCGAAAATAGCAGCAGCAGATGAAATCCCCACTAAGAAGCCTTCCTGACCGCCAATATAGCGTCCGAATTCCAGTGCTTGATCAGAAGTTACGCGGACAATACCGTTGTAGGCTTCTGTATCTAAGGTCTCTGGAATGAATCCAGCTGAAAGTCCTTGGATTTTGTGAGGGCCTGGCTTCTCACCAGAAAGGATAGCAGATTCGTCTGCTTCGACTGCGTAGATTTGGATGTCCGGATTAACTTTTTTGAGAGCGTGAGATACACCGGAAATAGTTCCGCCAGTTCCGACACCGCCTACAAAGGCATCCAGTCCGGTTTCACCGAAAGCAGCGATAATTTCTGCTCCTGTAGTTCGTTCGTGAACCTCTGGATTGGCCGGGTTGTTAAACTGCAGTGGCAGCCAGCCATTTCGTTCTTGTGCGATTTCTTGTGCTTTTGCAATAGCGCCTTTCATTCCTTCGCTACCTGGAGTCAAGACTAACTCAGCACCATAAGCTTGGATAATTTTGCGGCGCTCCACACTCATGGTCTCTGGCATAACAATGACAACCTTGTAGCCTTTGGCTGCTCCGACCCATGAAAGACCAATACCAGTATTTCCGCTGGTTGCTTCAACGATAGTATCGCCAGGCTTGATAAGGCCATCGCGTTCAGCCGCCTCAATCATGCTGAGAGCAATACGGTCTTTGACAGAAGAACCAGGATTGAAAGCCTCTAACTTCACATACACCTCTGCAGCTCCTTCTGGAACCAAGTTGTTCAATTTGACAATGGGGGTTTGCCCAATTAGTTCTGTAATGTTTTGATAAATACGTGACATAGAATACATACCTCAATATAATTTAATAGAATTAGTATAAAATGAAACAAGCGCTTTGTAAAATATAAAAAAGCTATGAGAGCCATAGCTTTTCTTTATGTCAAAACATCAAGGGGACTTCTACTTGGCGCAGTCCTTGATCCATCATCTCCAATTTGCCCTTAAAAAACTCAGTCAGTTTGTCTTTAAGCAGTTCTCTTTCACCTTTGTCAACGAAAAGAAGAGTGGAGACAGTATCTGTAAATTCAGTATCGTATTCAGCAAGATTTTCCGCCTTGAGAAAATTTGCAAAATCCTGATACTGGCTGTAAGACAGTTTTAGGCGTAGGCCAGCCTGTTCTTTTATTTCAACCAGCCCAATCTCCTTAATAGCAAAAGCAACACTGCCGGCATAAGCTCGAATCAGACCGCCGGCTCCTAGTTTAATACCGCCAAAATAGCGAGTAACCACCACGCAAAGATTGGTCAATTCATGCTTTTCTAAGACTCCCAGCATGGGAACTCCGGCTGTTCCGCTGGGTTCTCCATCATCGCTGGTCCGCTTAATATCGCTCTTTTCTCCAATGATAAAAGCAGAGCAGTTATGAGTAGCCTTGTAATGTTCTTTTTTTATAGCAGCGATAAAAGCGCGAGCCTCTTCCTCAGAGTAAACTCGTTTTACATGGCAGATAAAGCGGGATTTTTTAATTTCCTCTTGAACCATACCATCTTCTTTAATTGTCTTAAATTCCATAACTATATTTTACAAAAAAAGACGAATTTTGCCAAAAAATTACGAATAAATAAGTATGTTAGAGTTACAAGATTGTTTAGGACGGATATTTGCAGAAAATCAGTTAGAGCCTAGCTTGCGAGCACAAGCAAAAGAAATTCCCAGTATCCGAGAAGAAAAAGGCAAGCTCCACTGTGGACGCTGCAACAGCTTGATTGAACGAGAAAATCAGCTACCTGTTGGAGCTTATTATTGTAGAGAATGCTTAATATTGGGCCGGGTACGGAGTGACCAAAAACTTTACTATTTTCCTCAAGAGGATTTTCCTAAAAAACAGGTGCTTAAATGGCAGGGGCAACTGACAGAGTTTCAGGGGAAGGTCTCCAAAGGCTTACTGGATGCGCTAGAGAAAAGACAGAATACGTTAGTGCATGCTGTTACTGGCGCTGGAAAAACAGAAATGATTTACCAAGTGCTTGCAAGAGTTATTGATAGAGGAGGGTCTGTTTGCTTGGCCAGTCCGCGGATTGATGTTTGTTTAGAACTTTATCGGCGCCTAAAAGAAGACTTTTCTTGTGAAATAGCCCTTCTGCATGGGGAGTCAGAAGCTTATTTTCGCAGCTCCTTGGTAATTGCGACCACCCACCAGCTCTTAAAATTTTATCGGGCTTTTGATTTGTTGATTGTGGACGAGGTAGACGCTTTTCCTTATGTGGATAATCCCATGCTGTATCACGCTGTAGAGCGTTCTGTGAAAGAGGATGCTACAACTATTTTTCTGACAGCCACTTCCACAGATGAACTGGATAAAAGAGTTCAAAAAGATGAGCTGAAACGCCTGAGTCTTCCCAGAAGATTTCATGGTAATCCCTTGACTATCCCTCAGAAAGTTTGGTTATCTGATTTTCAAAAATATCTTCAGAAGAAGAAAATAACACCTAAGCTTTTAAAATATATAGAAAAACAGAGGCAGACTCAATTTCCTCTCTTGATATTTGCTGCAGAAATTCAAAGAGGAGAGGATGTTGCACAGGCTTTGCAGATTGCTCTGCCAGATGAAAAGTTGGCTTTTGTCGCCTCCACAACAGAAAATCGTCTAGAGATTGTCGAGCAGTTTCGTCGCAAGGAGATTACTATTTTGGTGACAACGACTATCTTAGAGCGTGGAGTAACCTTTCCTGGTGTAGATGTTTTTGTCTTGGAAGCCAATCATCGCTTGTTCAGCCGTAGTGCTCTGGTTCAGATTTCAGGCCGAGTTGGCCGTAGTATGAATAGACCGACTGGACAGTTGCTATTTTTTCATGATGGGACTACCCTTGCTATGGAAAAGGCAATTCGAGAAATGAGGGATATGAATAAGGAGGCGGGATTATGACAGAGTGTCTTTTATGTAAGGAGCAAATTAAGGAGAAAGGTAGTTTTTTACGGCTTTTTCTATTAAAAAAAGAAGGACCAAGCTGCTGCTCTACTTGTTATCAAAATTTTGAACACATATCTGAAGAGCATTGCCCATGCTGTTTTCGCAACGGGCAATCAGATTTATGTACAGATTGCCAAAAATGGGAGGAAGAGGGGAATCTAGTCCAGCACCAGTCAATATTTACCTATAATGAAGCAATGAAGAATTATTTCAGTCAATACAAGTTTCAGGGAGACTATGCATTGCGTTTTGTATTTGCAAAAGCAACTAAAAAAGCAATCAAATTGTTTAGGGAGCATGCTATTGTTCCGATTCCAGTCAGCAACGAAAAATTTCAAGTTCGAGGATTCAATCAAGTGCAGGGGATTTTAGATGCTGCAAACTTGTCATATAGAAATATCTTAGAGAAAAAAGACACCCTAGCACAGTCGAGTAAGACACGTGAGGAGCGTCTGCAGACGCAGCAGGTTTTTAAAATTAAGAAAGGAGTTGATTTGCCAGATAAAATTTTGCTGGTTGATGATATCTATACGACTGGAAAAACCTTGCAATTAGCCAAGCAAATCTTGCTGGAAGCAGGAGTGAAAGAAATTTTGACATTTTCAATAGCAAGATAAGAAAAAATTTGCAAAAAAGGAATGAAAGCGTTATAATGATATTATAAATAAAACATTTATGTTTAGAAAGAAGGTACTTATATGCTTAAATATAGTATCCGTGGTGAAAACCTAGAAGTAACAGATGCTCTCCGTGACTACGTAGTTTCTAAACTTGAGAAGATTGAGAAGTATTTCCAAGCAGAGCAAGAACTTGATGCGCGTGTGAACCTCAAGGTTTACCGTGAAAAGACTGCGAAAGTGGAAGTGACAATTCCGCTAGGCTCCATCACTCTTCGTGCAGAAGATATCTCTCAGGACATGTATGGATCAATTGATTTGGTCACAGATAAGATTGAGCGCCAAATCCGCAAAAATAAGACCAAGATTGAAAGAAAGAATCGCAATAAGGTTGCTACAAGCCAGCTTTTCACAGATTCCTTTGCTGAGGAAGCAGAAGAAGTTCCGTCAAAGGTTGTTCGTTCAAAACACATAGATTTGAAGCCAATGGACTTGGAAGAAGCGATTCTGCAGATGGATTTATTGGGCCATGATTTCTTTATCTATTCCGATGCAGAGGACAGTAGCACAAATGTTATATATCGTCGTGAGGATGGAGATATTGGCCTGTTAGAAGTCAAATAAATGAGAACAGAAGGTTGAGAGCATGTTTCTCAACCTTTTTAGCTTATAGAAAGTCATACATTCAGGTGACATAAACCAGGTTCCTGCTCACAAAGAAATTAACTTTATACTTAGAACTGAAAAATAAACTTTTAAAAAAACAAAAAAAGATTAAAAAAGGTATTGACAGGATGGAGGTATAGGTGATATACTAATATAGTTGTCGCGAAAGACAAAGCCCTTTGAAAACTGAACAAGACGAACCAAGTGCAGGGTGACATAGAGATATGTAACCTGTCAAAAAACGAAAATAAATCTGTCAGTGGACAGTAATGAGTGCGAACTCAAACTTTTTAATGAGAGTTTGATCCTGGCTCAGGACGAACGCTGGCGGCGTGCCTAATACATGCAAGTAGAACGCTGAAGAGAGGAGCTTGCTCTTCTTGGATGAGTTGCGAACGGGTGAGTAACGCGTAGGTAACCTGCCTGGTAGCGGGGGATAACTATTGGAAACGATAGCTAATACCGCATGAAATTCATTGTCGCATGATAATTAATTGAAAGATGCAACTGCATCACTACCAGATGGACCTGCGTTGTATTAGCTAGTTGGTGAGGTAACGGCTCACCAAGGCGACGATACATAGCCGACCTGAGAGGGTGATCGGCCACACTGGGACTGAGACACGGCCCAGACTCCTACGGGAGGCAGCAGTAGGGAATCTTCGGCAATGGGGGGAACCCTGACCGAGCAACGCCGCGTGAGTGAAGAAGGTTTTCGGATCGTAAAGCTCTGTTGTAAGAGAAGAACGGGTGTGAGAGTGGAAAGTTCACACTGTGACGGTATCTTACCAGAAAGGGACGGCTAACTACGTGCCAGCAGCCGCGGTAATACGTAGGTCCCGAGCGTTGTCCGGATTTATTGGGCGTAAAGCGAGCGCAGGCGGTTAGATAAGTCTGAAGTTAAAGGCTGTGGCTTAACCATAGTATGCTTTGGAAACTGTTTAACTTGAGTGCAGAAGGGGAGAGTGGAATTCCATGTGTAGCGGTGAAATGCGTAGATATATGGAGGAACACCGGTGGCGAAAGCGGCTCTCTGGTCTGTAACTGACGCTGAGGCTCGAAAGCGTGGGGAGCAAACAGGATTAGATACCCTGGTAGTCCACGCCGTAAACGATGAGTGCTAGGTGTTAGGCCCTTTCCGGGGCTTAGTGCCGCAGCTAACGCATTAAGCACTCCGCCTGGGGAGTACGACCGCAAGGTTGAAACTCAAAGGAATTGACGGGGGCCCGCACAAGCGGTGGAGCATGTGGTTTAATTCGAAGCAACGCGAAGAACCTTACCAGGTCTTGACATCCCGATGCCCGCTCTAGAGATAGAGTTTTACTTCGGTACATCGGTGACAGGTGGTGCATGGTTGTCGTCAGCTCGTGTCGTGAGATGTTGGGTTAAGTCCCGCAACGAGCGCAACCCCTATTGTTAGTTGCCATCATTCAGTTGGGCACTCTAGCGAGACTGCCGGTAATAAACCGGAGGAAGGTGGGGATGACGTCAAATCATCATGCCCCTTATGACCTGGGCTACACACGTGCTACAATGGCTGGTACAACGAGTCGCAAGCCGGTGACGGCAAGCTAATCTCTGAAAGCCAGTCTCAGTTCGGATTGTAGGCTGCAACTCGCCTACATGAAGTCGGAATCGCTAGTAATCGCGGATCAGCACGCCGCGGTGAATACGTTCCCGGGCCTTGTACACACCGCCCGTCACACCACGAGAGTTTGTAACACCCGAAGTCGGTGAGGTAACCGTAAGGAGCCAGCCGCCTAAGGTGGGATAGATGATTGGGGTGAAGTCGTAACAAGGTAGCCGTATCGGAAGGTGCGGCTGGATCACCTCCTTTCTAAGGAGTCCGTAAGGACACACGGAATGCACTTGAGTCTTGTTTAGTTTTGAGAGGGCTATGTGGGGCCTTAGCTCAGCTGGGAGAGCGCCTGCTTTGCACGCAGGAGGTCAGCGGTTCGATCCCGCTAGGCTCCATTATCTAGTTTGACTAGATAAAGAACTTGTCCATTGAAAATTGAATACCGATATCAAATAGTAACAAGAAAATAAACCGAAAACGCTGTGAATATTAATGAGTTTAAGACTGAAAGGTCAAAAATAAGGTTAAGTTAGTAAGGGCGCACGGTGGATGCCTTGGCACTAGGAGCCGATGAAGGACGTGACAAACGACGAAATGCCTCGGGGAGCTGTAAGTAAGCACTTGATCCGGGGATGTCCGAATGGGGGAACCCAACAGGTTGATGCCTGTTACCCATTTCTGTTAAGGGAATGAGGAGGAAGACGCAGTGAACTGAAACATCTAAGTAGCTGCAGGAAGAGAAAGCAAAAGCGATTGCCTTAGTAGCGGCGAGCGAAGAGGCAGGAGGGCAAACCGAAGAGTTTACTCTTCGGGGTTGTAGGACTGCAATGTGGACTCAGAATTTATAGAAGAATGACTTGGGAAAGTCAGCCAAAGAGAGTAAGAGCCTCGTATTTTAAATAGATTCTGTACCTAGCAGTATCCTGAGTACGGCGGGACACGTGAAATCCCGTCGGAATCTGGGAGGACCATCTCCCAACCCTAAATACTCCCTAGTGACCGATAGTGAACCAGTACCGTGAGGGAAAGGTGAAAAGCACCCCGGGAGGGGAGTGAAATAGAACCTGAAACCGTGTGCCTACAACAAGTTCGAGCCCGTTAATGGGTGAGAGCGTGCCTTTTGTAGAATGAACCGGCGAGTTACGTTATGATGCGAGGTTAAGTTGAAGAGACGGAGCCGTAGGGAAACCGAGTCTGAATAGGGCGCTTTAGTATCATGATGTAGACCCGAAACCATGTGACCTACCCATGAGCAGGTTGAAGGTGCGGTAAAACGCACTGGAGGACCGAACCAGGGCACGTTGAAAAGTGCTTGGATGACTTGTGGGTAGCGGAGAAATTCCAAACGAACTTGGAGATAGCTGGTTCTCTCCGAAATAGCTTTAGGGCTAGCGTCGACATGAAGATTCTTGGAGGTAGAGCACTGTTTGGGTGAGGGGTCCATCCCGGATTACCAATCTCAGATAAACTCCGAATGCCAATGAATTATGGTCGGCAGTCAGACTGCGAGTGCTAAGATCCGTAGTCGAAAGGGAAACAGCCCAGACCACCAGCTAAGGTCCCAAAATAATTGTTAAGTGGAAAAGGATGTGGGGTTGCACAGACAACTAGGATGTTAGCTTAGAAGCAGCTATTCATTCAAAGAGTGCGTAATAGCTCACTAGTCGAGTGACCCTGCGCCGAAAATGTACCGGGGCTAAAACAATTTACCGAAGCTGTGGATACCTTTTATAGGTATGGTAGGAGAGCGTTCTATGTGTGGAGAAGGTGTACCGTGAGGAGCGCTGGAACGCATAGAAGTGAGAATGCCGGTATGAGTAGCGCAAGACAGGTGAGAATCCTGTCCACCGTAAGACTAAGGTTTCCAGGGGAAGGCTCGTCCGCCCTGGGTTAGTCGGGACCTAAGGAGAGACCGAAAGGTGTATCCGATGGCCAACAGGTTGAGATTCCTGTACTAGAGTATGAAGTGATGGAGGGACGCAGTAGGCTAACTCGTGCGTACGAATGGATGTACGTCTAAGCAGTGAGGCGTGGTATGAGTCAAATGCTTATACCTGTAACGTTGAGCTGTGATGGGGAGCGAAGTTTAGTAGCGAGTGAGTGATGTCACACTGCCAAGAAAAGCTTCTAGCGTTGTATCATACTCTACCCGTACCGCAAACCGACACAGGTAGTCGAGGCGAGTAGCCTCAGGTGAGCGAGAGAACTCTCGTTAAGGAACTCGGCAAAATGACCCCGTAACTTCGGGAGAAGGGGTGCTGACTTTTGTCAGCCGCAGTGAATAGGCCCAAGCAACTGTTTATCAAAAACACAGCTCTCTGCTAAATCGTAAGATGATGTATAGGGGGTGACGCCTGCCCGGTGCTGGAAGGTTAAGAGGAGTGCTTAGCGGTAACGCGAAGGTATGAATTGAAGCCCCAGTAAACGGCGGCCGTAACTATAACGGTCCTAAGGTAGCGAAATTCCTTGTCGGGTAAGTTCCGACCCGCACGAAAGGCGTAATGATTTGGGCACTGTCTCAACGAGAGACTCGGTGAAATTTTAGTACCTGTGAAGATGCAGGTTACCCGCGACAGGACGGAAAGACCCCATGGAGCTTTACTGCAGTTTGATATTGAGTGTCTGTGCCACATGTACAGGATAGGTAGGAGCCTATGAAATCGGGACGCCAGTTTCGATGGAGGCGTTGTTGGGATACTACCCTTGTGTTATGGCCACTCTAACCCGGTAGGTTTATCATCTACGGAGACAGTGTCTGACGGGCAGTTTGACTGGGGCGGTCGCCTCCTAAAAGGTAACGGAGGCGCCCAAAGGTTCCCTCAGACTGGTTGGAAATCAGTCGCAGAGTGTAAAGGTATAAGGGAGCTTGACTGCGAGAGCTACAACTCGAGCAGGGACGAAAGTCGGGCTTAGTGATCCGGTGGTTCCGCATGGAAGGGCCATCGCTCAACGGATAAAAGCTACCCTGGGGATAACAGGCTTATCTCCCCCAAGAGTTCACATCGACGGGGAGGTTTGGCACCTCGATGTCGGCTCGTCGCATCCTGGGGCTGTAGTCGGTCCCAAGGGTTGGGCTGTTCGCCCATTAAAGCGGCACGCGAGCTGGGTTCAGAACGTCGTGAGACAGTTCGGTCCCTATCCGTCGCGGGCGTAGGAAATTTGAGAGGATCTGCTCCTAGTACGAGAGGACCAGAGTGGACTTACCGCTGGTGTACCAGTTGTTCTGCCAAGAGCATCGCTGGGTAGCTATGTAGGGAAGGGATAAACGCTGAAAGCATCTAAGTGTGAAACCCACCTCAAGATGAGATTTCCCATAACGCAAGTTAGTAAGAGCCCTGAGAGAAGATCAGGTTGATAGGTTAGAAGTGGAAGTGTGGTGACACATGGAGCGGACTAATACTAATCGCTCGAGGACTTATCCTAGAATAAGAAATTCATCAGAGTGCAGCGAATGGTTTAGAGAAATGTTAGATTTGATATTGTATTCAATTTTGAGTTGACAAGGCTTGTCTGAGAGGACAGAGCAGTTAATTCAATAGTTAAGTGACGATAGCCTAGGAGATACACCTGTACCCATGCCGAACACAGCAGTTAAGCCCTAGAACGCCGGAAGTAGTTGGGGGTTGCCCCCTGTGAGATATGGTAGTCGCTTAGCGAAGGGAGTTTAGCTCAGCTGGGAGAGCATCTGCCTTACAAGCAGAGGGTCAGCGGTTCGATCCCGTTAACTCCCATATTCTGAAAAGAATAGGTCCCGTAGTGTAGCGGTTATCACGTCGCCCTGTCACGGCGAAGATCGCGGGTTCGATTCCCGTCGGGACCGTTGAAGTCGAGAAGATTTCAATAAAAGTAAGAGACTCGTTAGCTCAGTTGGTAGAGCATTTGACTTTTAATCAAAGGGTCACTGGTTCGAGCCCAGTACGGGTCATAAGAGCGGGTTTGGCGGAATTGGCAGACGCACCAGATTTAGGATCTGGCGCTTTAGGGCGTGGGGGTTCAAGTCCCTTAACCCGCATATAAGATAATAATGAGCCGGCTTAGCTCAGTTGGTAGAGCATCTGATTTGTAATCAGAGGGTCGCGTGTTCAAGTCATGTAGCCGGCATTTTTAAATAGGATGCGAACGTAGTTCAGTGGTAGAACATCACCTTGCCAAGGTGGGGGTCGCGGGTTCGAATCCCGTCGTTCGCTTGAGGCGGCCGGGGTGGCGGAACTGGCAGACGCACAGGACTTAAAATCCTGCGATTGGTAACGATCGTACCGGTTCGATTCCGGTCCTCGGCATAGACTTGTAAGAGGTAGTAGAAGAAGATGAGCACCCTTAGCTCAACTGGATAGAGTACCTGACTACGAATCAGGCGGTTAGAGGTTCGACTCCTCTAGGGTGCATTAAATTGTTTGATTTTTTCTTAAGTTTTGCTATAATGAATATAATATGAATAGTGAGCACCCTTAGCTCAACTGGATAGAGTACCTGACTACGAATCAGGCGGTTAGAGGTTCGACTCCTCTAGGGTGCATTTGGAAGCGAAGTCTTAGGGCTCCGTTTTTAGATTGTTTAAGCACCGGGAAGTAGCTCAGCTTGGTAGAGTACTTGGTTTGGGACCAAGGTGTCGCAGGTTCGAATCCTGTCTTCCCGACTAGATAACATAGAAGATAGATGTACTAATCTATCTTTTTGTTTTTAAGAAAACTGTATTTACAGTATTTATGACTTAGCTTACATAGGATTTAATTAGCGATAGAATCTTTTAGAACTTCTGGTCTTGTCTTCTTTATATAATCCTATTTGAAAGCAAGGGATTTGATTACTTAACCAGGTTTAGTTTGATTTTAAAGTCTAGTGTTCCAGAAGTTTAGTTTGTATCAAGCTGCTCAAATGTACTTTCCACTTGAGATGAGTAATATTAAAGATAAAAACCTCTGATAGCGGTGAATAGTTGCCTTCAGAGGTTTTTTATATGTGTTGAGTATGATTTACTACATCAAAGAGTATTCGTCAGATAGCATAATGGTTTCTTTGCCCTTGTTATCAACGATGTAGACTTTTCTAGGAAAGAAAGGGTCAAATTGATAGTTTAAGTCAAATGAAATAATGGTGTTGAAATTTTTTTGTGAGAATCGTAGGGATACTTTTCCTTGTCGGTTGATGATTTCGAACTTGAGGACTGGGCGAAGTTCAAAGACACCTTTGAGATTGTTATCAATGATGTACCAGAATGAATCGACAATTTCTTCAGGGAGGCTCGTCATGATGCCAAAGCTGGCATATCGGCCGAGAGTATTTGTAAATGCCATGGGAGACTCCTTTCTTACAGTCTGGATTTTCTTATATGATACCCGAAAATGCTTGAGATTGCAAGAATTTGACCTCTGGTGAGACCGAATTAGACAAAAGAAAAAGAGCTTACGCTCTTTGACAACTTTATCGATTCTTTAGTTCAACATAACGTTTGTACCAAATATTGACATAAGCATCTGAAAATGGACCTCTTCCGTTGTTAATCCAATCAACTAGGATTTTGACATTTTCTTTGAGAATGAAATCCAAATCATCAGAATAGTGCATCTGTTTTTTGTGGCGTTCATATTCTTCTACATCCAACAGGCGTTTTTCACCATCAGCAAAGACTTTGACGTCTAAATCATAGTCAATGTATTTTAGAGCTTCATTATCCAGATAGTAAGGGCTGGCTAGGTTGCAGTAGTATGAAGTTCCATTGTCTCGAATCATGGCAATGATATTAAACCAATATTTTTTATGAAAATAGACAATGGCAGGTTCACGTGTTACCCAACGTCGGCCATCACTTTCTGTTACCAGTGTGTGGTCATTAACGCCAATAATAGCGTTTTCTGTTGTCTTTAGTACCATGGTATCTCGCCAGGTGCGGTGAAGATTCCCATCATGCTTATAACTTTGAATTGTAATAAAGTCGCCTTCTTTTGGAAGTTTCATAACTTACCAACTTTCTACAATTTATAAGTTTATCTTCTTTATTGTAACATATTTTCATAGAAATGCATAAGTTTTCATAGAAAATCTTAAAGATATTCTCTCATGGCGCTGGCGATGTCGGAGAAATCATAGCCTTTGCGAGCTAGAGCTTGGGTCAGACGCTGTTTTAAGTCATAGCCGTCGTACTTTTTTGAGTACTTGCGGTATTGCTTGTCTAGCTCTTTATAGAGCAACTCTTGCTGGTTTTCTTGGTCTTCTTCGATTTCCAAATGCTGGTAGGCAGTTTTGGCTTGGTTATAGGAAAAACCTTTGTTTATCAAGGATTGAAGGATTTTATCTTGCAAGGCCTTGCTGGGCAGTTTTCCTTGGTGTTTTTTGAGCAGTTTTTGGGCAACCTTGTCTGTTAGTTCAGTGAAATCAAACCGGCCCAATTCTTCTTCTATGATAGTACTTGAGATCCCTTTTTGACTGAGTTTTTGTTTGAGAACAAAAGCGCCTTTGTCACCGGTGAGAAGGTTGGATTGGATAAAAGAATTAGCATATTTTCTATCATTAATCCAATTATCCTTTTTTAGATTGTCCAAGACCTGGCTGATGATTTCAGCTTGGATGTCGTGCTGCGTTAAGTAGTCTTTGACTTCCTTGGCAGTTCTTTGCTTGAAAGAAAGATGATAGAGGGCTAGATTTTTTCCGTAAGAAAATTGGGCATAGTCTTGAATTTCTGATAGTTCCTGCTCTGTGATTTCCATTCCTTTGGACAGCATGAAGCGAACAATGGTGTCTTCTGTAATATAGAGTTTTTCACTGTCGTCCAGCTCCAAGAGGAAGAGTCTTTTTTTCTTTTCGATTTTTGTGATTTTCATAGGGGATTTTGGTAAAGTCCTTTCTTTATCCAAATGCTTCAAAGGCAGCAATCAAGCGTAGTTTGTCTGTATCAACATCCTTCCTGCCATAGTAGTCAAGAAAGAGCTCTGCATATTGAGGGTCAGATAAATTATAAGTAAGAGACCAGATGGCCCAGTAAAGATCAATGTGGCGATCGCTAAGGCCGGCGAGGCCAACGTCAATAAAGCAGGAGAAAGTTGCTGCGTCTTTCAGAATGAAATTAGGCAAGCAGGCATCTCCGTGGATCAAGGCGTCCGCCGTCAGTAGCTGTCCCTGTTCTTGGATAAGCTGGTAAGCTTCCTCTCGGTTTTGGATATGAAATTGAGGCAGTAAGGCTTTTTGATAAAAGCAGCCTTTCCGAAAATTTTCCTCTGCTTGCTCTTTATAGTGCTGGAGACGATGTTTGATTGGGAAATGCTGGGGTTGGATGCTGTGAAGTTTTTTGAGCGCGGCAGCCATCGTTTGGCAAAGTTCTTCTGGCTGTTGGAGAAAGGCTAGGGCGTCCTTACCCTTGGCTTCTTTAGTCAGCAGGTAGTCTTTATCTGCCGCTAGGTAGTGGATGACAGGTACACCGAGTCCTTGCTTTTCAAACCATTTGGCAAGTGTGGCTTCTTGGGCTAACTGGTCTTTTTGGTCGATTTTCAAATAATAGCCCGTATCGGTATAGAAAACACTGGCTGCAGAATGTGAGGAGCTGTCGTAAAAGTTGGCTCCCTCTAGATAAGTTCGTATTTGCTCAGGGAATTGGGCTAGTGAAAGGGATATTTTTTCTGCTTTCATACTTTTATTGTAACATATTCTCAACTAATGCGAGGCAGCGTGGTATAATAGAAGCATGAATGTGAAAGTGAAGCAAAGAATCCCTTTGAAAATTAAGAAAATGGGGATTAATGGGGAAGGGATTGGATTTTATAAGAAAACGCTGGTCTTTGTGCCAGGGGCTTTGAAGGGTGAGGAAGTCTACTGTCAGGTGACCAGGGTTCAGCGTAATTTTATCGAGGCCAAGCTCTTGACCATCAACAAGCGGTCAAAATTTCGGGTGGAAGCACCTTGTGAGATTTATGATAGCTGTGGGGGCTGTCAAATCATGCACCTCCATTATGACAAGCAGTTGGAGTTTAAGGAAGATTTGCTGCGTCAGGCCTTGAAAAAATTTGCGCCAGCTGGCTATGAGAACTATGAGATTCGTCCGACCATTGGTATGCAGGAGCCGCTCTATTATCGGGCCAAGTTGCAGTTTCAGACTCGGAAATTTAAGGATGAGGTTAAGGCGGGGCTCTATGCCCAGAATTCCCACTATCTGGTCTCGCTGAAAAACTGTCTGGTTCAGGATAAGGTAACGCAAAAGATTATCAATAAGGTGGCTCGGCTTTTAGGCAAGTACAGGCTGCCTATCTATGATGAACGCAAGAACTCTGGGGTACGCACGGTCATGATTCGCAGAGCCAGAAAGACGGGTCAGGTGCAGATGATTTTTGTGACGGGGCGTAAGTTGGACTTTTCTCCAGTCGTTCGAGACCTAGTGGCGGAATTTCCAGAGCTGGAGACAGTGGCGGTCAATTATCATACGAGCAAGTCCAGTGAGATTTATGGGGATAAGACAGAGATTATCTGGGGTGAGGAGGCTATCCAAGAAGGAGTGCTGGACTATGAGTTCTCCCTGTCGCCTCGGGCTTTCTATCAGCTCAATCCTGAGCAGACAGAGGTGCTCTACGGGGAGGCGGTTAAGGCGCTGGATGTAACGGAAGAAGACCATTTGATTGATGCCTATTGCGGGGTTGGGACCATCGGCTTTGCCTTTGCTAAAAGGGTCAAGTCTTTGCGGGGCATGGACATCATCCCTGAGGCCATTGAAGACGCCAAGCGCAATGCCAAGCGGATGGGCTTTACCAATACGCTCTACGAGGCTGGAACGGCAGAGGAGATTATTCCTCGCTGGTATGCTGAGGGCTATCGGGCGAATGCCTTGATTGTCGATCCGCCACGAATAGGTCTGGACGATAAGCTGCTGGAGACAATTGTCCGCTATGCACCTGAGAAGATGGTCTACGTTTCCTGCAATGTCTCAACTCTGGCTCGCGATTTGGTCAAGCTCTGTCAGGTCTACGATGTTCACTATATCCAGTCAGTTGATATGTTTCCGCATACCGCTCGGACCGAGGCAGTGGTGAAATTGTCTAAGAAAGATAGCACTCGTATGGGTTCAGAAAGGACTCACAAAGGTTGACAAAATAGCTTTAAAAAAGGACTTAGTTTTCTGTGATACGGAGCTAAGTCTTTTCTTTTGGCAAAATTGCAATAATCGGAAGCGTAAGCTAGGAAGATTAGTCTCCACCTAATCAATTAGTCACAAAAAGAGAACACTCGTCAAGTGTTCTCTAATGATAATCAGTTATATTAGAATAAGCCAAAGACTAGGACTGCAAGGACGGCACCAATGATTGGTCCGACAACAGGAATCCAAGCATAGCTCCAATCGCCATTTCCTTTGTTTGGAATCGGAAGGAGACTGTGCATAATGCGAGGTCCTAAGTCACGAGCAGGGTTGAGGGCATAGCCAGTTGTTCCACCAAGTGAGAGACCAATTCCGACAATCAGTGTTCCAACTGCAAAAGTGCCAATGCCTGCTTGCAGTTTATAAAGTCCAAGAGCGAAGATAGTCAGTACAAGAACAAAGGTTCCAAGGATCTCGCTAATCAGGTTAGAGAAGGTATCTTTGATAGCCGGGCCTGTGCTGAATGTACCCAGGACGTTAGCCGGATTTTCTTCAGCCAAATAGTGAGGTTTGAACTGTAGGAAGACGAGGAACTGTCCGACCATAGCACCTGCAAACTGAGCGAGGATATACGGAAGAACAGATGCCCAAGGCAAATCACCTTTCATAGCTACTCCGATAGTTAGGGCAGGATTCAGATGGGCTGGGCCAAGGTTGCCAGATACAAAAGCAGCGATGGCAACGGCAATCCCCCATCCCATGGTAATCACAATCCAGCCTGAATTGTGGCTCTTAGTTTTGGGAAGAACTACACCTGCAACTACACCATTTCCCAAAAGGAGCAAGAGCAGTGTTCCTAAAAATTCGCCAAATATTTCTTTCATCATTTATGTTACTCCATTTAAAAGAAGGGGTGGCAGATAGTTCTTGGTCTACCGCCTCTTCTCGTATTTTCTATTTTTTTAATTCTTCTAAATCGTTATTTGCAAGGGCAGCTTGAACGTCTTTTCGATAAGCTGCTTTTTCTTCTTCTGTCCAGTCGTAGAATCGTCCCATTTCATCCAGAACAGGCTCAACAATAGCGTCTAAACCATCTCGCATAAAGAGCATGTGGTTTGTCCGGCGAAGCAAGAAGTCAACTGGGCTGAGTGCTAATTCGTTACGCATTGCATAATGCAGTGACAAGGTATCGGCTAAGCTAAGACCTGGTGCTTGTTCGATGCTGTGTGCGAGGGCAAAGACTTTAGGAGCATTCGAACCGTAAAGGTTTGCAAGATAGAAGGCTTCTTTGCTGTCTAAGCCGCGTGATACACCAAGTTGAGCAAAAGCTTCGATTTCGGAATCCACATTTGCTGGATTGAGCTCTCCGCCTGAAACAGGATAGGTCTTCGAGTTGATGAGCTTGAAGCTGCGGTCGAATTCTGCTTTGAGGATTTCAAGGACATGCTCCATGGCTCCCTCAGCCATCTTACGGAAGTCCGTAATCTTACCGCCAGCAAGGGTCAAAAGGCCATTGTTATCACGTTCTAAGCTGGAACCGCGGGACACAGCAGATGGATCCAAGTGTTTTTCAGAAGTGCTACTTTCGAGTTGCGTAACAGCCGCTTCAACATCCTCACGGGATTTTTCTTTGGCTAGATAGCTTTCAACAGTCGCAATAAGAGCGTTAAAGCTTTCGTCGCTGATAGTACCATTGTCTCCGCCGTTGTAGTCAGAAGCGCTGTTTCCTGCAATCAGAGGACGCAGACCTGCCCAGCTGCTTTCGATGTCGTCAATTGTGATCTTTGCTTCTGGGAAGCGATTATTGACAATGCCCAAGAGGTAATCCACATCTTCTTGTGTTACTTTTGGATGCTCTAGGTCGCCAGTGTAGTCAGTGTCAGTCGTGCCAAAGTAGGTTTTATTTTCACGTGGAAGAACAAAGACCATCCGGCCGTCTCCCAAGCCTGTGTCAAAGTAGACTGGCTGAGAAACCTTGATCTTGCTAGAGTCAACTACCAAGTGAACACCCTTGGTTGGACGCATTTGTGAGTATTGCTCACCGTCATTTGATAGATTGCGCACCTTATCGCTCCAAGGTCCAGTTGTGTTGATGACCAAGCGAGCCTTGATTTCGAAGGCTTCATCCGTCAAGAGGTCACGCGCAACAACGCCTGTAATCTTTCCAGATTCATCAAAGAGGAAGCCTTCTGCCTTGACATGGTTGGCAATCAGGGCACCGTCTTGATTGGCGCGTTTGATATTTTCAATCACGAGGCGCGCGTCGTTGTTGCGGAAGTCAAGATAGACACCGCCGCCGACCAGGCCTTCCTTCTTGAGTTCAGGTTCCCGTTCTAAGACTTCTTCCTTGCTCAAGACCTTGTTGGCAGCAGGAGTGTTGTTAACACCAGCCAAGAGGTCATAGAGGTCCATAGCTACTTTGAGACGGAAGAGGCTGAAAGTAGCGCCATCTTCTTCGTAGACAGGAAGCAGCATAGGATCTGGTTTTGGAATATGGGGGGCAATTTGCTGAACCACAGCACGCTCAGAAACTGTATCTGAGACCACCTCTACGTCGAATTGCTTGAGGTAACGAAGGCCACCATGGACCAATTTGGTAGAACGGCTAGAAGTCCCTTCTGCAAAGTCTTGCATTTCAATCAGACCGGTCTCCAGGCCACTAGCTGCCGCTTGCAAGGCTACCCCAGCACCGGTAATCCCACCACCAATAATCAGGAGGTCCAAGGTGCGTTCCTGCATTTTTTTAATCGATAATTCACGTGTTTTCTTTGAAAATTCCATAATTACACACTTTCTAACTTAGTCGTTTCATGCTTCTACTGACTTGATTATCAAAATATGAATCAGTATCAGTCGTCAATTTCTGCAAAGACTTGGGTTGCCTTAACGGCTTTTTTCCATCCTTTGTAGAGTTGTTCCTTGCGGGATTCATTCATAGATGGTTCAAAGAGTTCTCCAGTTTCATTGAGAGTGCGGAGTTCGTCCAAGTCTTTCCAGTAGCCTACTGACAGTCCTGCCAAGAAGGCTGCACCGAGAGCAGTTGTTTCTAAGTTTTTAGCACGGGCAATATCGATTCCCAAAATGTCAGCCTGGAACTGCATGAGGAAGTTGTTCATAGCAGCACCGCCGTCGACTTTGAGGACTTGAATAGCAGTCTTGGCATCCACCTGCATGGTATCAATGATGTCGCGTACTTGGTAAGCGATGGATTGCAGGGTAGCCTTGATAAAGTCTTCCTTGCTGGTTCCGCGGGTCAAGCCAAAGACAGAACCACGTGCATTTTGATCCCAGTAGGGAGCGCCCAGGCCTGTAAAGGCAGGTACGACATAGACTTCGTCATTGTTGTGAGAATTGAGAGCATATTTTTCAGATTCTGGTGAATTTTCAACCATCCGAAGACCGTCGCGCAGCCATTGAATGGCACTTCCGGCAATGAAGATAGAACCTTCTAAAGCATAGTAAACCTTGCCGTTGATACCGTAGCCAATGGTTGTCAAGAGGTTATTTTCAGACAGCTGCATCTCTTCACCAGTGTTCATGATGATGAAAGAACCAGTTCCATAAGTATTCTTAACCATACCAGGCTCAAAAGCTAACTGTCCAAAGAGAGCGGCCTGTTGGTCACCAGCCATACCAGAGATTGGAACTTCTCCGCCGTAGAAATGGAATGGAGCAGTCTTGCCATAGATTTCTGAGTTAGATCGAACTTCTGGAAGCATAGCCTTTGGAATGTTAAGGATTTCCAAAATCTCATCATCCCATTTAAGATCCTTGATGTTATAGAGCATTGTACGGGCTGCATTTGAGTAGTCGGTCACATGAGCCGCGCCGTCAGTCAATTTCCAAACCAGCCAGGTATCAATGGTACCAAAGAGCAATTCGCCCTTTTCAGCTCTTTCTTGCGCTCCCTCAACATGGTCCAAAATCCAGCGAACCTTGGTAGCAGAGAAGTAAGCATCAATAATCAAACCAGTTTTTTCATGGAATTTTTCTACATAGCCTTGGCTTTTAAGCTGTTCAGCCAGAGGAGCTGTCTGACGAGACTGCCAAACGATAGCATTGTAGATAGGAAGACCTGTATTCTTATCCCATACGACAGTTGTCTCACGCTGGTTGGTGATCCCGATGGCTTCGATTTGGTTGGGTTTGACTCCACTTTCGATGAAAGCACCGGCGATAACGGACTGCACTGAGTTCCAAATCTCATTGGCATTGTGCTCAACCCACCCAGCTTGAGGGAAAATCTGAGTAAATTCTTTTTGACTGGAGCTAACTTTTTCTCCTTTTTTGTTAAAGATGATGGCGCGGGAACTAGTAGTTCCTTGGTCGATGGCCATGATGTATTTTTCTTGTGACATGAACTGTCCTCCTGGTAAAAATCTTGAGGATGTTTCCTCTACAGTAACTAGTATATAAAATAAAACGCTTTCTTTTTTATCAACTTTTTTTAAATTTTTAAAAAAATTGAGGAGATTGTGCGAAAATCACAAAGAAACCTGGATTTCTCCAAGTTTCTTAATGAAATATCATGTGACGGATTTGTGCTAAATCTTCCAAATCCAGGTCATTTTTTAAATAATAGATAGGAACCTGCTGGGCCTGATGAATAGGATTGTTGGTGATGATGAGGTCATAATTTCTGGTAAGGTCGTAGGATTCAATCGTAATAAAGCGATTGTACTCTAAGTACCGCCTTAAAATGGCAGTCATCCTGGAAACAACGATAAAGCTATCTATCAAGTCCATGCCTATCTTGATGACTTGACCGTCGTTTTCAGCAATGTATTCCATCAGCTGGAGCCATTCCCACAAAACTTTTTTATCCAGAGATGTTCCCTGCTGGAAAATAGGCAGTTTGCTAAAAATAGTGTCTGCCACTTGTCGATAATCGTATTCGCTCCATAAGTAAGGATGGCGCAATTCTAGATTATGCTTGTATTTATCTTGCAAGAGATAGCCTCGGAAAAGAAAGACGCGGGCGCAGAGCTGGCTGAGTTCGTAGGTCACTTGGTCTTCGATGTAGTCACCTAGCAAGTCCTGGCCCTTCATCTCTTGAATCAGTTGCGTAATCAGACTGGCAATTTCACCGCCAAAGCCCAGTATATACTCCATGGTGTGTAAGGGTAAAATCCGATGGGAAAGCAGAAATGAAAAGAAAATCATCATTTCCCCATCTTCCTGACTCAGCGTAATGTGCTGTCCGGCAAAGAAATCATTAGTCCGGCGATGCAAGCGTTGGTAGAAGATATTTTCAAAATAGCCCTGCATTTTCTGCTCAATGTTTTGGAATTGACAGGCATTGACTCTTAGGCGCTGTTGGGTAATATGTGCCCAAAGAGCCAAGTCCAATCGCTGCCCTTGAGAGAGTTGGGTTCCGCAGAGTTCTTCTAAGACGGCAACTTCCTGCCTTCTTTCTGATTTTTGAAGTTCCTTTTCCCAATCTTGGCTGGACCAGACTTTGCGAAAGAGGCAGAAATAAAAATAGCGGATCTGGTGCTCAGGCCCTTTTAAGCGGCCATTTTGGATAGATAGCTCAAACTCTGATAAAATCTGATTTAGACCGGATATGTGACGGCCGAGTGTTGCTTCACTGATCATCAGCTCCTGAGCTAATTGATGAGCTAAAAACTGCTGATGATAGAGCAAATAGTTCAAGATCTGAAATTTAATAGCATTGCCCAAGAAAAGTCTGCGAATGTCCCGACCTTTGGTATCAGGTCCGACGGATAGTCTGAGCGTTTCGTCTTGAAGATGAATTGTTAAGTCTACCTTTTCTTCAATAGCTTTATCGTTGATCAGGCTAATGTACTTGGTCAAGGTTGCTTTTGAGAAGCCTGTTTCAGACATAACGTCCTTCAAACTGGATGTAGAATGTTGCTGTAAATAAGACAGGACAATAAACTGCCCCGCTTCACTCTTTTCCATTAAGTCTGCAAGATACATACGAAAACCCTCTCAATTCACTAATCTTAGCTTATCACAAAAGGGAAAAAAGACGAAGCAATGTGCTTTATTTTTTCTTATCGTTGCCTGAGGCAATAATGGAAGGCAGAAGTCTATCATCATGTCTATCTTAATTCGCTATTCTATTTCTTTTGAACAAGCGTAAGAGGAGCAGATACTCATGCTTTTTTGCTTTGGGTCTGATAGATTTTTTATGGTATAATTGTAGAAAAATAACGATGAGGGAGCAGCTATGGATAATGTGATTGATTTGTCTATCCCAGTGGCAGAAGTGATTGAGAAGCAGCCTGAAGTTTTGGATGTTTTGGTCGAGTTGGGCTTTACGCCTCTGGCCAATCCCGTTATGCGCAATACAGTCGGGCGCGTGGTTTCTATCAAAAAAGGTGCTGGTATGAATGGCATTGACCTTAATAAAATCAAGCAAACTCTGGAATTAAATGGCTATGAAGTGGTGGGGATTTAGGAATGGCTACTGAACGCATTGAAGTCCTCAAGTCAATCTTGCTGGATTTACATAACGGAGCTTCGGCAGAGTCCGTTCAGGAGCTTTTCAACGAGCATTTTGCTGGTGTGTCCGCTATCGAGATCAGCCTGATGGAGCATGAGCTAATGAACTCGGATACGGGAGTGACCTTTGAAGATGTCATGTCTCTCTGCAATGTCCATGCCAACCTCTTTAAAGGTGCCATTCAGAATGTGGAGGTGGCTGATACCGACCATCCAGGCCATCCAGTTCAGGTCTTCAAGCAGGAAAATCTAGCGCTTCGGGCTGCCCTCATGCGGGTTCGCAGGCTCCTATCTACCTATGAAAGCACTGAAGATGAGGACCTTCTTCCTGAAATCCGCAAAGGACTCCAGCGCCAGCTGGGTTTGGTGGGGCAGTTTGATATCCACTATCAGCGCAAGGAAGAGCTCATGTTTCCCATCATGGAGAGCTACGGCCACGATTCGCCTCCCAAGGTCATGTGGGGGGTAGATGACCAGATTCGAGACCTCTTCCAAGAGGCTAAGATTGCTGCAGAGCAGCTGCCGGATACTTCGATTGAAGAAGTCAAGGACAAGTTTGAGACTTTTGCTGCTGAGTTTGAAGCTATGATTTTCAAGGAAGAGTCCATTTTGCTGATGATACTCCTCGAGTCCTTTACTCAGGATGACTGGCTCAAGATTGCTGAGGAGAGCGATGCTTATGGCTATGCCATTATCAAGCCAGCGGAAAAATGGATTCCTGCGCGTCACTCATTTTCGGAGGAGGAAGCTGGGGATGCTGCTGATGAGGGAAGCGAAGCGCCAGCCAGCACAGAACAGGCTAGTGATGGCAGATTTCAGCAGGTCATTGATACGCCGGATGGTCAGGTCATCATTTCCTTTAAGCCCAAGGAAAAGAAGGAGCAAGCCTTTAATCGGGACTCCCAGCAGCTTTTTGGTCATGGTTATCTGTCGGTGGCGGAGGCTAATCTGATTTTGGACCATCTGCCCATGGAGATTACCTTTGTGAATAAGGACGATATTTTCCAGTATTATAATGACAACGTGCCGGCGGACGAGATGATTTTCAAGCGGACGCCGTCCCAGATAGGGCGCAATGTCGAGCTCTGTCACCCGCCCAAGTTTTTGGATAAGGTACGGCGGATTTTCAAGGCTCTGCGCCAGGGAGAGCGGGACAAGTTTGAGATGTGGTTCAAGTCGGAATCGCGGGGCAAGTTTGTCCATGTGACCTATGCGGCGGTGCGGGATGAATCTGGTGAATTTCAGGGGGTGCTGGAGTATGTACAGGACATTCAGCCTTTCCGTGATATTGACAGTAATTTTTACCGAGATTTGGACTAGGTATTTGCAGTTAGAAAGTGAGAAACATGAGTTACGAACAGGAATTTTTACAGGAGTTTGAAGCTTGGGTCAAGACCCAGGTCATGATTAATGAGATGGCCCTCAAGGAGAGTCAGGCAGTCTACGAGGCAGACCAAGATGAGCGGGCTAAGGAAGCGGCCAT
Organism: Streptococcus sanguinis; assembly: GCF_050225395.1. Classification (GTDB taxonomy): domain Bacteria; phylum Bacillota; class Bacilli; order Lactobacillales; family Streptococcaceae; genus Streptococcus. The sequence continues at coordinate 584,713 of NZ_CP071431.1, forward strand.
TCGCTATGAAAGTCGTCTAGATGCCTACCAGTTCCTTTTGGGGAAATTCGCCAACTATCAGGCGGGCAAAGGATTTCACGACCTGCCAGACGGACTTTTGGGTGAGAGAAATTATTGATTTTTGGCTGGAAAGGTGATAGAATAGGTTCATCAGAGGTGTTTTGAGTCAAGCATTTTACAGAAAGTGGCAGTGCTGAGAAGTCCACAAATGTGTCAAGACTGGTTGCTGATGAATGAAAATGAAATATTATTGTCTTTTTGTTTTAAAGACTAAAGTTGCGGGCATCTGCCCGAAATTGGGTGGTACCGCGGATAAACACATTCGTCCCTGTCATGGATATGGCAGGGGCGATTTTTTATAGAAAGCGAGGGAGGAAGATGGAGCAAGCACGATTACCAGATCGATTAGAAACGGAACGGCTAGTGTTGCGAGTCCGCACCGTGTCTGATGCATTGGATATCTTTGACTATGCCAGTCGGCCAGAAGTCTCCTACCCAGCAGGTTTTCCACCTGTCAAGACCTTGGAAGATGAGATTTATTACCTAGAACATATCCTTCCTGAGCGTAATGAAAAGGATAATCTCCCAGCAGGCTATGGAATTATCGTTAAAGGAACCGATACAATCATTGGTTCTGTCGATTTCCCCCGTCGCTACGAAGACGATGTACTGGAGATTGGCTATATCTTGCACCCAGACTATTGGGGTCGAGGCTATGTGCCTGAAGCAGCGCGTGCCTTGATTGACCTAGGCTTTAAAGAATTGGGTCTTCACAAGATTGAGCTGACTTGTTTTGGCTACAATATCCAAAGTCAACGAGTTGCAGAGAAACTTGGTTTCACTCTTGAAGCTCGTATCCGAGACCGCAAAGATATTCAAGGCAATCGCTGTGATGATTTGAGATATGGGTTGCTGAGGAGTGAGTGGGAGGAAAATGATGGAATTCTTAAAAAATATAGATAAAGATAGTGTAACATTTTGGATTGCTTTAGCGGCATTAGTAAGCCCAGGGATTGTTGAGTTAATCAGAGGTTTTTTTGACAGAAGTCGTCAAAAAAAAGAGATGGAGTTAAAACGAAAACAAAAATGTATTGCAAATGTGATTACTTATTTAGAGAGTGTGAATGATTATTTGGAAATAATTGATATAAATTTTCCTTCGGAGATTGATGACGAGAAAGAGAAAAAGAAAATTATATCCAAAAATAAGTCATTCAGACTAAAAAGTATTGTTCTCGCTAATTTCTATGAACAGAATATGTGGAAACAGGATATCTTTGAATCTAACAGTTTAGATCTATATTTTTCTAAACTTATAGATGGCAAAGTATCCTCTCCAATGATAAATACTATTGAAATTATTCAATCTTTTATAGATAGTACTTCTGATACAGACAATTATATAGAATTAAAGACTTTAATAGATATACTTCCTCGCATCTTATCCGATTATTCTTTTAAAGAGGATACTAATTTTATATCTCGACAAACCAAAGATTATATAAAAAATAAGAGGATAACTTATCAAAATGAAAAAGAGACAAGTTCTGACTATACAATAAAGTCAAAAGAGAGTGTTTCTGAATATTATAAAAGAGTATTTAATAAACTAGAAGAAATTGATAAATTTGATCTAAACAAGTTATCCGGTGTTTCAGGTAGAGTATCTTTTTCAGATAACGTATCCTGGAGAGAGAAAGAAAAGATTAGATTTAAAAATGGTAAAGAAATTGTTTTGAATGTTGGGATAAAAAAATCAGAGGCTCAAACACTTATTAATGGAATTCTATTACAACAAGTAATACAAAATAAGCAAACGTAATAGATTGTACAAATTTTTTATTAACTAGAAAGGACACACACATGTCTAAAGAACTTTCACCTAAATACAATCCAGCCGAGGTTGAGGCTGGTCGTTATCAAAAATGGCTTGATGCTGATGTTTTCAAGCCTTCTGGAGATCAAAAGGCTAAGCCTTATTCGATCGTGATTCCACCACCAAACGTTACTGGGAAACTCCACCTTGGTCATGCTTGGGATACGACTCTGCAGGATATTATCATTCGTCAAAAACGCATGCAAGGCTTTGATACGCTTTGGCTTCCGGGGATGGACCACGCTGGGATTGCGACTCAGGCTAAGGTCGAGGAGCGCTTGCGGGAGCAAGGCATTTCCCGCTATGACCTGGGTCGTGAGAAATTTCTCGATAAGGTCTGGGAATGGAAAGACGAATATGCGACGACCATCAAGGAACAATGGGGCAAGATGGGGATCTCTGTAGACTACTCTCGTGAGCGTTTCACCCTTGATGAAGGTCTGTCAAAAGCCGTCCGCAAGGTCTTTGTCGAGCTTTACAAGAAAGGCTGGATCTACCGTGGTGAGTTTATCATCAACTGGGACCCAGCAGCTCGCACAGCCTTGTCTGATATCGAGGTTATTCACAAGGACGTTGAAGGTGCCTTCTACCACATGAACTACATGCTGGAAGATGGTTCACGCGCCCTTGAAGTTGCGACCACGCGTCCTGAGACGATGTTTGGAGATGTGGCCGTTGCGGTCAATCCAGAAGACCCACGCTACAAGGACTTGATTGGCCAAAACGTTATTCTGCCAATCGCTAATAAACTAATCCCAATCGTTGCGGACGAACACGCAGATCCTGAGTTTGGTACAGGTGTCGTAAAAATCACGCCTGCTCACGATCCAAATGACTTCTTGGTTGGTCAACGCCATAACTTGCCACAAGTCAACGTCATGAACGATGACGGAACCATGAATGACTTGGCCTTTGAATTTGCAGGGTTAGACCGTTTCGAAGCCCGCAAAGCGGTTGTCAATAAACTGGAAGAAATCGGTGCTCTGGTTAAAATCAAAAAACGTGTCCACAGTGTTGGTCACTCAGAGCGGACAGGAGTTATGGTTGAGCCGCGTTTGTCTACGCAATGGTTCGTCAAGATGGACCAATTGGCGAAGAATGCTATTGCCAACCAAGACACAGAGGACAAGGTAGAATTTTACCCACCTCGTTTCAATGATACCTTCCTCCAATGGATGGAAAATGTCCACGACTGGGTTATCTCTCGGCAGCTCTGGTGGGGGCACCAAATACCTGCTTGGTACAATGGAAATGGCGAAATTTATGTGGGCGAAGAAGCGCCAGAAGGTGACGGATGGACGCAAGACGAAGACGTCTTGGATACTTGGTTCAGTTCAGCCCTTTGGCCCTTCTCAACCATGGGCTGGCCGGATGTCGACTCAGAGGACTTCAAACGTTACTTCCCAACTTCAACCTTGGTAACAGGTTACGACATCATCTTCTTCTGGGTGTCTCGTATGATCTTCCAATCATTGGAATTCACTGGCCGTCAGCCATTCCAAAACGTTCTTATCCACGGTCTTATCCGTGACGAGCAAGGACGTAAGATGTCTAAATCTCTCGGTAATGGGATTGATCCAATGGATGTCATCGAGAAATACGGTGCCGATGCCCTGCGTTGGTTCCTATCAAACGGCTCTGCCCCTGGACAAGACGTCCGCTTCTCTTACGAGAAAATGGATGCTTCTTGGAACTTCATTAACAAAATCTGGAACATTTCCCGCTATATCCTCATGAACAATGAAGGCTTGACGCTGGATGCGGCGCGTGAGGATGTCGCTCAGGTGGCGGCTGGTCAGGCAGGTAATGTCACTGACCGCTGGATTCTCCACAACCTCAATGAAACCATTGGCAAGGTCACTGAGAACTTCGATAAGTTTGAATTTGGTGTAGCTGGACACATTCTCTACAACTTCATTTGGGATGAATTTGCCGACTGGTATGTGGAGCTGACTAAGGAAGTGCTTTACAGCGATAATGAAGACGAGAAAGTCATCACTCGCTCTGTCCTCCTTTACACGCTGGACCAAATCCTGCGTCTGCTTCACCCAATCATGCCTTTCGTGACCGAGGAAATCTTTGGTCAAATCTCAGAAGGCACCATTGTGACAGCGGCTTATCCAGTAGTTCGTCCAGAGTTTGAAAATGCCGAGGCAGCAGCTGGCGTGGAAGCCCTCAAGGATCTGATCCGTTCGGTGCGCAATAGCAGAGCTGAGGTCAATGTGGCGCCAAGCAAGCCGATTACCATCTTGATTAAGACGACAGACAGTGCGCTGCAAACCTTCTTCAAGGATAATATCAACTATATCAAGCGCTTCACCAATCCTGAGCATTTGGAAATCGCAGCAGACCTTGCTGTTCCAGAGCTGGTCATGTCCAGTATCATCACAGGCGCAGAAATCTACTTGCCGCTGGCAGACCTCCTCAATATTGAGGAAGAACTGGCTCGTCTCGAAAAAGAACTAGCCAAGTGGCAGAAAGAACTGGATATGGTCGGCAAGAAACTCTCTAACGAGCGTTTCGTAGCCAACGCCAAACCAGAAGTCGTCCAAAAAGAACGCGACAAACAAGCCGACTACCAAGCCAAGTACGACGCGACCGTAGCGCGGATCGATGAGATGAAGAAGTTGGTGAAATAAAACAAGAAATACTTAGTAGACAGTTTATGCCTTTGGTCTGCTTTTTTACGTAGTTTATGCTAAACTGATGGTAAGAGTTCAAAAAGGAGATAATACATGAAACTAATAATAGATAATATAGGGAACGTTAAACATGCAGAAATTGAAATAAAAGGAATTACAATTATTGCTGGATATAATGGTACCGGAAAGAGTACAATTAGCCGTTCTTTATTTTCGATATTTAGTGCTAACTATGATGTAATTAATAAAATTTCAAGTGATCGAACTAAATCAATTAATAATATTTTATCAAATTATTTGTCAGATATTGAGTTAAACGGGGAAGCTTTTTCTGAAAGAGATCAATTTAGAAGAATAGCACCAAGACATATTGTTAGAGAGTTAATAAAAATAATTTCAGACAATTTATTACTTATTCTTGATGAAAATTTTGGTGAACTTCATAAAAATAATCTTAAACAAAGTATTAATGAATCAATTGATGAATTTAATAATAAATATGTTAAATTTTCCGTTTCAAGTCTTGATGCCATAGATTTGGAAGCTATTTCTAATAGCATTGAAGGAGTGTTGTCTCAGTCGGACCAATCTATTTTTAATCAAATTTTAACAAAGCATTTAAATGATGAATTTCATAATCAAATAAATAATATATATGACCCAGTAATGGGAACAATCTCGCTACAAGTAAAAGAAGAGCAAATAAATGTCGAAGTTAACCAAAATGTAGCTTCTTCAGATAAATTAGTTAATTTTAGAACAGATGTAGTTTATATTGATGATGCGGCAGCTATAGTTGATAATATATATTCGGATAGCTTTTGGTTTAGAATTAATTCAAAATTGAATCATAATACTCACTTAATAGAACAAATTGAAGATGAAAGTTATGATACATATACCTTACGAGCTAGGGCAACAGATAGATTAGACATAGTATTTAGAAATATTAACGATATATTGGGAACCGATTTTGTTAATACTTCAGAAGATGAGGAAGATGAGAAAAAACTTAATCTTATTAATTATTCTTCAGGCATGAAATCATTTTACTTAATTAAATCTCTTTTGGAAAAAGGAGTAATTAGAGAAAATGGAACACTGATATTAGATGAACCTGAAGTTCATTTACATCCAGAATGGCAATTAAAATTTGCTGAAATTATCGTATTACTCCAGAAGGAATTTGGATTGCATATTCTTATTAACACTCATAGTCCCTATCTTTTGAATGCTATTGAAGTTTATTCGAAAATTCATAAACTTATGTCAGATACAAAATACTATTTAGCGAGAATTGATAAATCAAATATTCCTATTATCGAAGATATTAAACACGAAACAAATCAAATTTATGATTTATTAACAGTACCTTTTGAAAAGCTTGACAAGCTCGAGGAATTTTTGGAGGGGAATAATGATTAGTTGTTTTATGAATGGTCATGTCATCAAAACTAGCTGCAAAAAAACACTGAGAGATTGTTCGAAAGATGACCACGGGAACGCTTTATCGAATATTGTTGACGATGTGGTTGATTTTGATAATGTAAAAAAATTTTATTGTGACAAACATTTAAATGCATCATATACAATTTTAAAATCAGTTGATACTTATTTGGAAGGAAATAATAATCAAATATTTTTGATAGAATTTAAGAATGCTAAGATTGATCAAAAACAGAAGCATGGGCTAAATTTAAAATTGAAAGATAGTCTTTTGATTTTGACAGACTCATTTGGATTTAATTTGAAAGATTTTCAAAAACGATTGAATTATATTGTAGTATATAGCGAAGAGAAGAATGATGTTTCGTCGCAATATCTTGAATTTGCTACAGAAAATGATATCCCAGCGAGCTTTAAGAATAGGAATTTAAAGAAAAAAATTTCAAAAAGAACCACTAAACAATTTTTTACGTTTTGGGGTTTAAGTAAATATGAACATAGTCTAGTTAATGAGGTATATACTTTAAACGAACATGAGTTTTTAGATTACTATAATTTAAAAATAAACCATGTAAAAAGAAATGTAAGTTCGTATTCGTTTTCTTGATCTATAATTTTCTTCACACTGAAAATTTTTAAAAGACTTTATTCAGTCTAACATTAGTTATTGCCCATTATCTCATTAGCTAATTACTTTTAGAAAGTAGGTAACTACATGACAAATTCTGTAAGTTCGAACCGACCTGAGAAGTACAACATTGCAGCTTTCTTCTCAGGTGTTGGGGGAATTGAGTTGAGGTTTGAACTGACCAACATGTTCAGAGCGATGTATGCCAATGAGTTTGATAAGTATGTGTGTCAAACTTACCAATTAAACTAACCAGATACCTATTTGGATGGTCGTGATATTCATGCTGTTCAGCAAGAAGGCATTTCCAACTAGGCATTTGGAGATTATTATGAAAGGCTCTACTTTAATAAAAACTCCCTCAACCAAGCTCAGTTTCATCTGAGCTTGGTTTTTCTATTCACCCTCCCTCACAATCCGTCACCGACTTAATACTTTCTTTTAAGCCTTAAAAATGATAAAATAAGACAAACAAACTATAGGAGAACATAATGACTAAAGCAAATTTTGGTGTTGTTGGTATGGCTGTTATGGGCCGTAACCTTGCCCTAAATATCGAATCTCGTGGCTATACAGTTGCCATCTATAACCGCTCAGCAAATAAGACAGAGGACGTCGTTGCTTCTCATCCTGAGAAAAACTTTGTGCCAAGCTATGATGTGGAGTCTTTTGTAAACTCTATTGAAAAACCACGTCGGATTATGCTGATGGTTCAAGCTGGTCCTGGTACAGATGCGACTATTCAGGCCTTACTTCCTCACTTGGATAAGGGTGATATCCTGATTGACGGTGGGAATACTTTCTACAAGGATACTATTCGCCGTAATGAAGAGTTGGCTAACTCTGGTATCAACTTCATCGGTACAGGTGTTTCCGGTGGTGAAAAGGGTGCATTGGAAGGGCCATCTATTATGCCGGGTGGTCAAAAAGAAGCTTATGAGTTGGTAGCGGATGTCTTGGAAGAAATCTCTGCCAAAGCTCCTGAAGACGGTGCGCCGTGTGTGACCTATATCGGTCCTGATGGCGCTGGTCACTATGTAAAAATGGTCCATAACGGGATTGAATATGGAGATATGCAGCTTATCGCTGAGAGTTATGACTTGATGCAGCACTTGCTGGGACTTTCGGCTAGTGAAATGGCGGACATCTTCACAGAGTGGAATAAAGGCGAGCTAGACAGCTATCTGATTGAGATTACAGCGGATATCTTGACACGCAAGGACGATGAAGGTCAAGCTGGCCCAATCGTTGACTACATTCTGGATGCGGCTGGTAATAAAGGAACTGGTAAGTGGACCAGTCAATCTTCTCTGGATTTAGGTGTGCCACTGCCATTGATTACTGAGTCAGTCTTTGCGCGTTACATTTCTACCTATAAAGATGAGCGTGTGGCTGCTAGCAAGGTATTACCAAAACCAGCTGCATTCACCTTTGAAGGAGACAAGGCAGAGCTGATTGAAAAGATCCGCCAAGCTCTTTACTTCTCAAAAATCATGTCTTATGCCCAAGGTTTTGCTCAGTTGCGTGTAGCTTCTAAGGAAAACAACTGGAACCTGCCATTCGGTGAGATTGCTTCTATCTGGCGTGCTGGCTGTATTATCCGTGCTCGCTTCTTGCAAAAGATTACAGATGCTTATGGACGTGATGCTGACCTTGCAAACCTACTCTTAGATGAATACTTCATGGATATTACGGCTAAGTATCAGCAGGCAGTTCGTGATGTTGTCAGCTTGGCTGTGCAAGCAGGTGTACCAGTACCAACCTTCTCCAGTGCCATTGCTTACTTTGATAGCTACCGTGCCGAAAATCTGCCAGCGAATCTGATTCAGGCGCAGCGTGATTACTTTGGTGCTCATACATACAACCGTAAAGACAAAGAAGGTACCTACCACTATTCTTGGTACGACGAAAAATAGGATAGGCCTATGGCAAAGCGAATTTTACTAGTAGAAAATGAAAAAAATCTTGCCCGATTTGTGAGTTTGGAACTGCAAAAGGAAAGCTTTCTTGTAGATTTAGCTGAGACTGGTCAAGAGGGACTGGCTCTGGCTAAAGATGTGGATTATGACTTGCTCTTGCTCAATTATGATCTTCAAGATATGACTGCCAGCGATTTTGCTAAGCAGCTGAGCTTGATTAAGCCAGCGTCCGTCATTATCGTTTTGGCTAGTCGCGAAGAGATCGCGGAGCAGCAGGAGGCAATCCAGCATTTTGCCGTTTCCTACGTGGTCAAGCCTTTCATTATCAGTGACTTAGTGGAGCGTGTCTCCGTCATTTTCCGCGGGCGCGACTTTATCGACCAGCACTGCAGCCTCTTGAAAATTCCGACCTCTTACCGCAATCTGCGAGTGGATATTAAAAATCATACGGTTTACCGCGGTGAGGAAGTCATTGCGCTGACGCGGCGGGAGTACGATCTGCTTGTGACCCTGATGGGCAGCAATAAGGTCATGAGCCGTGAGCAGCTGCTGGAGCGTGTCTGGAAGTACGAGAGTGCAACCGAGACCAATGTTGTAGATGTTTATATTCGTTATTTGCGCAGTAAAATTGATGTGGAAGGGCAGCCAAGCTATATCAAAACCGTTCGCGGTGTTGGTTATGCCATGCAAGAATAAAAAATCAAAACTCTGTTCTCCTTGAGAGACGGAGTTTTTTTGCGCTTGTTACAGTATTGATAGGAGAAATAATGCGGACTTTCTGGTTATTCTATGCAATCGTTTTCGTTGAAATATAGCAAAAATGTAACTCTTGAAGAGAAAATACAGTATTTTAGGTGCAAAAAAAGAGAAAATTTTTTTATAAAAGCCTTTACAAAATAAAAAATCGTGCTATAATAGATGTATCGATATGCAAACGATTTCACAAAAAGGAGTGGTTTGCAAAAAATATAAGGAGGTCTGAATGATGAAAGATTCATTCAAGAACATTTTTAGCTTTGAATTTTGGCAAAAATTCGGTAAAGCTTTGATGGTGGTCGTTGCTGTTATGCCGGCAGCAGGACTGATGATTAGTATCGGTAAGTCTATCCCGATGATTAATCCAAATCTAGGTGTTTTAGTCACTACCGGTGGTGTTTTAGAGCAGATTGGTTGGGGGGTTATCGGTAACCTGCATATCCTCTTTGCTTTGGCTATTGGTGGAAGCTGGGCAAAAGAACGCGCAGGCGGTGCCTTCGCAGCAGGTCTGTCCTTTATCCTGATTAACCGTATTACTGGTGTTATGTTTGGCGTTACCAGCGATATGCTCTCAGATAAGGCAGCTGTAGTTAAAACAATGTTTGGTGCATCTATTAAGGTTTCTGATTATTTCATCAGCGTTCTAGAGTCACCAGCTCTGAACATGGGTGTCTTTGTCGGAATTATCGCTGGTTTTGTCGGAGCGACAGCTTATAACAAATACTATAATTTCCGTAAATTGCCAGATGCCTTGTCATTCTTCAATGGTAAGCGTTTTGTACCTTTCGTTGTTATCTTGCGCTCAGTAATCGTAGCAATTGTTTTGTCATTCGTATGGCCAGTTGTTCAATCAGGTATCAACAGCTTTGGTATTTGGATTGCTAACTCACAAGATACTGCACCAGTTTTGGCACCATTCATCTATGGTACTTTGGAACGTCTCTTGCTTCCATTTGGTTTGCACCACATGTTGACCATCCCAATGAACTACACAGAACTAGGTGGTGTTTATCACGTTATTACTGGTTCTGGTGCGGGAACAACTGTAGCTGGTCAAGATCCACTGTGGTTGGCTTGGGTAACTGACTTGGTTGGTACGAAATCAGCTGATCCTTCTACTTACCAACACTTGCTTGATACAGTTCATCCAGCTCGCTTTAAAGTTGGTCAGATGATTGGTTCATTCGGTATCCTTATGGGGGTAGCGGCAGCTATCTATCACAACGTGGATACTGACAAGAAGCACAAATACAAAGGTATGATGATTGCGACTGCTTTGGCAACCTTCTTGACAGGGGTTACTGAACCAATCGAGTACATGTTCATGTTTGTTGCAACACCACTGTATATCATTTATGCATTTGTACAAGGTGCTGCGTTTGCAATGGCTGACATCGTTAACCTTCGTGTGCACTCATTCGGTTCTATCGAATTCTTGACCCGTACTCCTATGGCCATCAATGCTGGCTTGGGAATGGATATCATCAACTTCATCTGGGTAACTATCCTCTTTGGTGTTGTGATGTACCTCATTTCTAACTTCATGATCAAGAAGTTCAACTATGCAACTCCAGGACGTAACGGTAACTATGAAACAGCAGATGGTTCAGATGAAGCTTCTTCATCAGAGTCAACTGGTGGTAAAGTTGCTGAAGCATCTCAAGCAGTAAATGTTATCAACCTTCTGGGCGGTCGCGCTAATATCGTAGATGTAGATGCATGTATGACTCGTCTGCGTGTGACTGTCAAAGATGCTGAAAAAGTTGGAACAGAAGAGCAGTGGAAAGCTGAAGGCGCTATGGGCTTGGTTATGAAAGGCCAAGGTGTTCAAGCTATCTACGGACCAAAAGCTGACGTTCTCAAATCTGATATTCAAGACTTGTTGGATTCTGGTGAAGTGATTCCTGAAACACTTCCTAGCCAAAAAGCAGAATCAGCAGCTGCCGAAGTTACTTACAAAGGTGTGACTGAGGAAGTTGAAACTGTTGCAGACGGTCAAGTCATTGACTTGGCAGATGTTAAAGATCCAGTATTCTCACAAAAAATGATGGGTGATGGATTTGCAGTTGAGCCAGAAAATGGTAAGATTTATTCACCAGTTGCTGGTACAGTAACCAGCGTCTTCCCTAGCAAGCATGCTATTGGTCTTGTGACAGATAACGGCCTAGAAGTCTTGGTACACATTGGTTTGGAAACTGTTAGCCTTGAAGGTAAGCCATTCGAAGTTCATGTTTCAGAAGGACAAAAAGTTGCAGCTGGAGATCTACTTGTAACGGCTGACTTGGAAGCAATCAAGGAAGCAGGACGTGAAACTTCAACAATCGTAGTCTTCACAAATGCAGCAGCTATCAAGTCTGTGACAGTAGAAAAACTTGGTCAATCATCTGCTAAGACAGTTGTTGCTAAGGTTGAATTGTAATATAGAAAAGAGAAATCATGGCAAAATTCCTGACATTAAATACTCATAGTTGGATGGAAGAAGAGCAAGAAACCAAGCTTAATCAGCTTGCAGAACGCATTCTTCAAGAAAAATATGATGTCATTTGCCTGCAGGAAGTCAATCAATTAACGGAGTCTGAACAGGTTGTTCAGGCTCCTTTCTATCAGGCGGTTGAGGGCGCAATTGAGATCCATCAAGACCATTTTGCTCTATGTCTGGTAGAAAAATTGGCTGAAGCAGGATTGGACTATCATTGGTCTTGGGCCTATAATCATATTGGGTTTGATATTTATAACGAAGGAGTAGCAATCTTGTCCAGAAAACCACTGACTCCTAGAGAAGTTCTGGTATCAGAGGTTAATGATCCTAGGGATTATCATACTCGTAAGGTCTTGCTAGCTGAGACTGAGGTAGAAGGTCAATTGCTGACAATTACCTCCTGTCATCTGTCTTGGTGGGACAAAGGTTTTCAGGGGGAATGGGCTAAGCTTGAAGCAGAGCTGCTAAAAGTAGAAAGTCCTCTGGTCCTCATGGGTGACTTCAACAATCCAGTCGGCCAGCAAGGCTACCAGACTATCTTAGCCAGTCCGCTGAAGCTGCAGGATAGTCATGCCGTTGCGAGAGAAGCTATCGGAGAGGCGACAGTAGAAGGTACTATTGCAGGCTGGGATGATAATAAGCATGCTCTGAAGATAGATTATGTTTTCACTAGTAAAGGGATGGACGTTGAGCGTTCCGCTGTTGTCTTTGACGGGAAAGAAACCCCTGTTGTCAGTGACCACTTTGGTTTAGAAGTGCAAGTGACTTTATAATAGTAAAAAAATGAGGCAAGACTGAGAATGCAACAGATTTGCCTCTCTTTTTCTTTTTGATAAACATATTTTTAGGGCAAAATGGTGAAATATTACACCCCAAACGGCTGTCTTTTGTTATTCTTGAAAACGTGTTATAATGAAGTATTAGGATTCTAGGAGGAAATGGTATGCGTTGTCCGAAATGTGGTGGGAATAAATCAAGTGTGGTTGATAGCAGACAGGCAGAAGATGGGAATACAATCCGTCGCCGCCGTGAGTGTGAGGAATGTCAACACCGCTTTACGACATACGAGCGCGTCGAAGAGAGAACCCTAGTGGTTGTCAAAAAGGACGGGACGCGTGAGCAATTTTCTCGGGATAAGATTTTTAACGGTATTATTCGCTCCGCTCAAAAGCGGCCAGTATCTAGTGACGAAATAGAGGAGATTGTCAACCGAATTGAGCAAAAGGTCCGCAGTCAGAGCGACAATGAAATCAATAGTGAGTATATTGGATCCTTAGTCATGGATGAACTGGCAGAGCTGGATGAAATCACCTACGTTCGTTTCGCCAGTGTTTACCGGAGTTTCAAGGATGTGGGCGAGCTGGAAAGCCTGCTCAAGCAGATTACCAAGGGGTCCAAGAAGAAAAAGGACAAATAAATGAAACCAAACCATCAGTTTTCTTTCTTGCGCAATAATGCAGTCAGCCCAGATATTGCTGTCTTGACCAAGCTCTATTTGCCGATTTTAGGGAGAGAAGCGATAGCACTTTATCTTTATCTGCTGTCTTTTGGGGATAATGGGCAAAAGCAGCACCTCTTCAGTCAGATTCTCAATCATTTAGATTTTGGACTTAATATTTTAGAAGAAAGTTTTGAGAGTTTAGCGGCGATTAAGCTAGTAGATCTTTATCAAACAGATGACCACTATCTGGTTCAACTCCACCCGACCTTAACGGCGGAGGAATTTTTCAGCCATAATGTGTACAGTCGGCTCTTGGAAAAGAAAATCGGAGAAGTTGCTGCAGAAGCCCTGCGACCAGAAAATCCTAGCGGAGAGAAATTGGTCAAGCCTTTTATGCAGGTGTTTGGTATGGAAGCTGAGCAAGCAAGGGCAGTGCGAAAAGCCAATGATTTTGACTTGGAGTATTTCAAGCAACGGATGGCTCAGGACAATCTTCGCTTTGCCAATGAAAAGGAAGATTTATTAGAATTGTTTGCAATTGCTGAGCAGAAGAAGTGGACTTGGTATGAGACCTACGTTTTGGCTAGAGAAACTGCTGTTTCTCAGGTTATTTCGACCAAGCGGATGAAGCAAAAGTTAGCTCAGAAGCCAGCAGAAGGTCAGTTTTCTAAGCAAGAGCAGTCTATTATCCAAGAAGCGAAACGAACATCGCCAATGGTTTTCCTGGCAGAAATCAAAAAAACCCGTCAGGCTGCTATTACGAGGACAGAGAGAAAGCTTTTGCTAGATTTAGCTGAATTAGGCCTTTTGGACGAGGTTATCAACGTAATCTTGCTCTTGACCTTTAATAAGGTGGATTCAGCCAATCTCAATGAAAAGTATGCCCTCAAGGTAGCCAATGATTTTTCTTATCAAAAGGTGACGACAGCTGAGGAAGCAGTCTTGAGAATCCGTGAGCGCAACCAGCAGCCCCAGAACCGTCCAGCTAAATCTGGACAAGGCTCTACCAAAAGCAACGTACCTGACTGGAGTCAGCCAGATTATAAAAATGAAACGAGCGCAGAGAAGCAGGCCGAGCTAGAAGAGCAGAAACGTCGGCTCTTAGCCAAACTTGAAGGAGGAGGCGAATAAATGGAGAAAATAGGACAGAATATGCCTCATATGAATAGGGTGCGGCAGTTTGACTATCAGGAGCTGGTTAAGCAGATTATGGCCGATCCAGATGTGGCAGCCTTTATCCAGCAGGAAAAGCTGACCCAAGCTGAGATTCAGCGCAGTGTCTCCAAGTTTAACCAGTATATTACGGAGCGTAACCGCTTTTTGCTGGGGGATGAGACCTATATTGCCAAGGGTTATAAGCCAATCTTGGTGAAGAATGAAGGCTATGCGGATGTTGCCTATGAAGAGACGCCAGAGTTGATTGAGCAGGAGAGACAGGAGGCCATTAGAAGCCGTCTCAATCTCATCAGTCTACCAGCCAGTCTCAAGGAGGCTAGTCTGGCTCAGGTGGATCTGGACGATGTTGGCCGCTACAAGGCTTTTGAACTTTTGACCAACTTCGTTGCTGAGTTTCCGAATTATCAGAAGGCTGTTTATCTCTACGGGGATTTTGGAGTCGGAAAAAGCTACATGATGGCTGCTCTGGCGCATGATTTGTCAGAAAAACGCAGTGTTTCAACGACACTCCTTCACTATCCAAGCTTTGTTTTGGATGTTAAGAATGCGATCAGTTCCGGCTTGGTCAAGGAGAAGATCGACCAAGTCAAGACAGCTCAAGTGCTGATTTTGGACGATATTGGTGCAGAGCAGTCCAGTCCTTGGATGCGCGATGAGATTTTGCAGGTCATTCTCCAGCACCGTATGCAGGAAAATCTGCCAACTTTCTTTACTTCTAACTTTAGTTTTGCGGATTTAGAGCGTCACTTTGCCAGCTCTAAGAATGGCGATGAGACTTGGCAGGCCAAGCGGGTTATGGAGCGGATTAAGTTTCTGGCTCAGGAGGTACGCCTAGAAGGAGAGAACCGCCGATGAATGAAACAATTAACTTGATGAATGCTCACACGTCTGTTCGCCGCTTTTCGGAGGAGCAGATTTCGGATAAGGAATTACGTGCCATCATTAATGCGGGTCGGGCTGCGTCCAGCTGGAAGAATTTTCAGTCCTATTCGATCATTGTAGTGCGAAGCAAAGAGAAAAAAGAAGCCCTCTTTGACTTGGTGCCCCAAGAAGCCATTCGGCAGTCTTCGGCCTTCCTGCTTTTTGTTGGCGACCTCAATCGTGCTCAAAAGGGCGTTCACATGCATACGGAAGACTTTTATCCTGAGGGGCCGGAGAATCTCCTGATTAGCTCAGTAGATGCTGCTTTAGCTGGACAAAATACCCTGTTAGCAGCTGAAAGTTTGGGTTATGGCGGAGTAATCATTGGACTGGTTCGATATGCTGCCAGTCAAATAGCAGAGCTTTTTAAGCTACCGGACTACACTTATCCAGTCTTTGGGATTGCTCTGGGAACTCCCAACCAGAACCATGCAGTCAAACCGCGGCTGCCTTATGAAGCAGTGGTCTTTGAGGAAGAATATCGTGAGCAGGATCGTTTCACTATTCAAGCTTATGACCGAGTACAGACTGAATATGCAGGCGAGCGGGCTAAGGAAACCTGGAGTCAGCGCCTAGCTGCTCAATTTGGTCAGGAGCCTAATCAAGCTATCGATCAACTATTCAAAGAAAAGAAATTAGAAAAATAGGGCGGAGTTTGGCTCTGTCCTAAAGAATGAAAGAGGAAAAACATGGCCTTACCAACTATTGCCATTGTCGGCCGTCCCAATGTCGGCAAGTCAACGCTCTTCAATCGGATTGCCGGTGAGCGGATTTCCATTGTGGAAGATGTCGAAGGGGTGACCCGCGATCGAATCTATGCGACAGCAAGCTGGCTCAACCGTAAATTTAGCATTATTGATACGGGCGGAATTGACGATGTTGACGCGCCTTTTATGGAGCAAATCAAACACCAAGCTGAGATCGCCATGGACGAAGCAGATGTTATCGTTTTTGTCGTGTCTGGCAAGGAAGGTATTACAGATGCGGACGAGTATGTGGCTCGCATGCTCTACAAGACCCATAAGCCGATTATTTTAGCGGTCAATAAGGTGGATAATCCTGAAATGCGCAATGAGATTTTTGATTTCTATGCGCTGGGCTTGGGTGATCCATTCCCAGTTTCCTCAGTCCATGGGATTGGTACAGGAGATGTTCTTGATGCAATCGTTGAAAATTTGCCAAATGAAGAAGTGGTCAAAAATCCTGATATGATTAAGTTTAGTCTGATTGGCCGTCCTAATGTCGGCAAGTCTAGCTTGATCAATGCCATCTTGGGGGAAGACCGAGTCATTGCTAGTCCAGTGGCTGGTACAACGCGTGACGCTATTGATACGGTCTTTACCGACAGTGAAGGTCAGGAATTTACCATGATTGACACGGCTGGTATGCGCAAGTCAGGCAAGGTCTATGAAAATACGGAGAAATACTCTGTCATGCGGGCCATGCGGGCTATTGACCGCTCAGATGTCGTTTTGATGGTGCTGAATGCTGAAGAAGGAATTCGTGAGTACGACAAGCGAATTGCTGGCTTTGCCCATGAAGCAGGAAAAGGTATTGTTATCGTTGTTAATAAGTGGGACACACTGGAAAAAGACAACCATACCATGAAAGACTGGGAAGAAGATATCCGAGACCAGTTCCAGTATTTGTCTTATGCGCCAATTATCTTTGTTTCTGCCCTGACCAAGCAGCGTCTCCATAAGCTGCCGGACATGATTAAGCAGATTAGTCAAAGCCAAAACACGCGTATTCCGTCAGCAGTGC
The DNA here is from genome assembly GCF_050225395.1 of Streptococcus sanguinis. Classification (GTDB taxonomy): domain Bacteria; phylum Bacillota; class Bacilli; order Lactobacillales; family Streptococcaceae; genus Streptococcus. Next base: position 601,761 of record NZ_CP071431.1, read on the forward strand.
TTAATGACGTTATCATGGATGCTATCGCGATTAATCCGACACCGACTGACAAGGGCAAGCGTCTCAAGATTTTTTATGCGACTCAGGTAGTGACCAAACCGCCAACTTTTGTCATCTTTGTCAATGAAGAAGAACTCATGCACTTCTCTTATCTGCGTTTCTTGGAAAATCAAATCCGCAAGGCTTTTGTCTTTGAAGGGACCCCAATTCACTTGATTGCAAGGAAGCGGAAGTAGAGTTTGAAAACAGCAATTTGACAAACATACGTTTATATGTAAAAATGAAAGTAAGCATAAGAGCTTGCTTTTCTTTTTTTATGTCGAAAGTATGGTATAATGGTGAGATAAATGTAAGGTGGTAATTATGGCAAAATTAATTCCTGGTAAGATTCGGACAGAAGGAATAAACTTAGCCGAAGCTGGAAAAATTGAAATTATAGAAGCCAAGGATTCTTTTTTATACACTCGGATTGATGAACAAAATTTACGGTATAGTTTAAATGATGATGCTATTTTTTGTTCCTGCGATTTTTTTAAAAAGAAAAAATACTGTGCTCATTTAGCTGGTTTAGAATATTTTCTAAAAAATGATATAGATGGTAAGACTTTTTTGGAAAATATGGAGAAAAAAGAAACTTCACAGCAGGAAACACAAAAATTAGTATCTTTCGGAAGTTTATTTCTAGATAAAATCTTTTCTGAAAAATCTAAAGAGGATATTCGATATGAATTATCTGCTTTTGGTCAAGAAGATGATTACCTTGGACATATTCTTTGGACTCTGAGAATTTCGCGTTTGCCAGATGAACGTTCTTATGTCATTCGAGATATTTTATCTTTTTTGAGGACCATGGTAAAAAAAGGATATTATCAAATTGGAAAAAGCTATTATGAATCAATTAGCTTTGAAGAATTTGATGAGGCTAGTCAGGAACTCCTCATTTTTTTACAGGGGTTAGTAAAGGATTGCCAAGGAAAAGAATCCAATTTAATTTTTCCAAATACAGGACGTAATTTATTTTTTCCTGCAAGTCTATTTGAAGAAGGCGTCAATCTATTAATGAATCTCACTTCATTCCAGTTGGAATGTGGCTTCTATAGTTATAGAGAAGTTATGTTTCAGGATTTTCATGAGGATGCTGGGATTTATCAGTTTAAGGTTGAAGAAAATGCCGATTACTTTGAATTAACGGTTTCAGAAAAGAACTATAAAATGTTATATGATGGTCAGTATATTTTATCTGGCAATACCCTTTACCAATTAAATCATAAACAAATCATTTTAATAAAAGCATTAAGAGATTTACCTATAGCCCAAGACGGGGAAAAGCATTTGCAGTTTGATGGGGCTGATAAAGCTAAACTAGCAAGCAGTTTGTCCATGTTTAGTGAAGTAGGTCGAGTTGTAGCACCGAAATCACTAATGATACACGAATTTACGCCTCACTTTAGTTTTGACATAGCGGAAAATCGGGAAATCGTTTTAACACTCCTTTTTGAATTTGAGGATAGAAAGATAAGGAGTAGAGAAGAACTAGAAAAATTACCTTATGCTAGTGATTTTAATCATGAGCAAGACATTTTTAAAACGATGCTATCTAATGGTTTTTCTGACAATTTTGTCAGTCGACGGTTACCTCTGAAATCGGAGGAGATTTATCATTTCTTTTCTGAAGTTATTCCGTCATTTAGAAAATTGGGTAAGGTTTGGTTATCTGATCAATTGCAGGAGATAGGAGCTTCTACAAAGCCAGATGTTTCAGTTCAACTTAATGGTGGTCTTTTAGATATTAGTTTTGATTTTGCTGGCATTGCGCAGTCAGAGATTGACGCAGTTCTTGATTCGCTCTTTAAGGAGCAGGACTTCTTTATCAGTAAGTCTGGGCAAGTCTTGATTTTCGATGAAGAGACCAAGGAGATGAGTCGGACTTTGCAGCAGCTGCGGAGTAAGCGGACTAAAAATGGCTTCATTCAGACCAGCAGTCTGGCAGCTTATCAACTGGCAGAGTTTTTTAAGGGCAAGGATAGGGTACAGTTTTCAAAAGATGTACAGCAGCTGGCCTTTGACCTGACTCACCCTGAGGAATTCCCTCTTCCCCAGCTGCAAGTCAAGGCTGACCTTCGGGATTACCAAGAGACGGGTGTCAAGTGGCTATCCATGCTTGATAAGTATGGCTTCGGTGGCATCTTGGCTGACGATATGGGGCTAGGAAAGACCCTGCAGACGATTTCTTTTCTGAGTTCGTGTATAGATGATTCTAAGAAAGTCTTAATCTTGGCGCCATCCAGCCTGATTTACAACTGGAGCGATGAGTTTGCTAAATTTGCTCCGCATTTGGATGTGGCAGTGGTGTATGGTCTGAAAAATGTTCGTGATGAGCTGATTGCGGAGAAACATCAGATTACCATTACTAGCTATGCTTCTTTCAGGCAGGATGTGGAAGAATACAAGGATAACCACTTCCAGTATCTGATTTTGGATGAGGCTCAGGTGATGAAGAATGACCAGACCAAGATTGCCCAGTATTTGCGGGATTTTGAAGTGGAGCATACCTATGCCCTTTCTGGGACGCCGATTGAGAATAATCTGGGAGAACTTTGGTCTATTTTCCAGATTGTCATGCCAGGACTTTTGCCGAGCAAAAAGGAATTTTTAAAACTGCCGGCTGAGAAAGTCGCTCGCTATATCAAACCATTTGTCATGCGGCGCAAGAAAGAAGATGTGTTGCAGGAATTGCCTGATTTGATTGAAGTTGCTTATCGCAATGAATTGGCAGATAGTCAGAAGACTATCTATCTGGCTCTGCTCAAACAAATGCAGGACAGAATTATCCATGCGACAGAAGATGAAATCAACCGCAGCAAGATAGAGATTCTGTCAGGTCTTATGCGCCTCCGTCAGATCTGTGATACTCCGAAGCTGTTTATGGAAGATTACGAGGGCGAGAGCGGTAAGCTGGAAAGTTTGCGGGAATTACTTGAACAGATACAAGATGGTAATCGTCGTGTCCTCATATTTTCACAATTTCGTGGTATGCTGGATATTATCGAGAGTGAGCTGGACAAGATGGGCATGGAGTCCTTTAAGATTACAGGCTCTACTCCAGCCAAGGAGCGTCAGGACATGACAACTGCCTTCAATGACGGCCAGCGTTCAGCCTTTCTGATCTCCCTCAAGGCTGGAGGTGTCGGTCTCAATCTGACTGGTGCTGACACAGTTATCTTGGTTGACCTCTGGTGGAATCCAGCGGTTGAAGCCCAGGCCATAGGCCGTGCCCACCGTATCGGTCAGGAGCGCAATGTCGAAGTCTATCGGATGATTACGCGGGGTACGATTGAGGAGAAGATACAGGAGCTGCAGGAGAGCAAGCGCAATCTGGTTTCGACTATTCTGGACGGAGCAGAAGCCAAATCCAGTCTCTCTGTGGAGGAAATTCGAGAAATTCTGGGAATTTCGGCAGAATAGCTTGAAAAATAGCCTGAATAGTTTATAATAATGAAGGGTTGAAAGGAAAAAGATATGACTGATAAACAATTTCCTCTGGTGTCAGATGATGAAATCATGCTGACGGAAATGCCGCATATGAATCTTTATGATGAACTGGATCTCATTAGCAATATTACCGGAGACTATACTGACCGTAATTATTTGGAATGGATGCCGATTGTGGATTCCAGCAGGCATGCTCCCATCGCTGCCAGTCAGGCTATCAGAAGACCGCTGCAAAAGCAGTCTGCTTTCAAAGATTTTAAAAAGCCGATTGATAAGAAAGATCCGGCCATTCGTTATGCTGAGCAGGCACGCGAGGAAGCTCGGGCTGATTTGAAAAAGAAGCGTTCAGCGCCTTATCTGACCAGCGACCTTCCGACTAAGGTCCGCAGCAGAAAGCTTCCGACAGCTTCTAATGCGGAAAGACCGAAGCCAACTGCCCCTTTTCAGAAGAATACATCAGGGGAATTTACGAAGTTTGGCGATAGGCTTCAGCAGGATAACTATATTTTGGCGGATATTCAGCCTGAGTATAGCCCTCAGCCGCAGGAGCCGGAAGAAAAGCCTAAGAAGAACAATTATGATTTTTTAAAAACCAGTCAGATCTATAATCAGGATAGAGCTAAGGAGGAGCAGTTGAAGCATTCCAAGGCTCAAGAGCTGAACTTGACAGGCTTGGACAGCGATTAAAGCTGGCTTGCTCGAGTCTTTTCTGGCTGCAATTTTCTGATGTTTATAAGGAAAATTGCTAGTTGATTATGTAAATGTAAAATCTATCTGCATATAACATCCGTCATCGGTTGAAGAAAATCGATGCTAGAAGCTGGGACTTACTGATTGGTCCGGCTTCTTTGGTGTTTTAGTGGTGCCTAAAAGCTTGTAAAGAAAGAAAGTCCCTGCGGGCTGATGAGGGTCTGCGGAGATTTTCCTCTTTTGACTTGCTTTTATGGCCTTGTATCTTAAGGAGTAATCATGACGAAAACCTATCATTTTATCGGGATTAAGGGCTCTGGTATGAGCGCTTTGGCTTTGATGCTGCACCAGATGGGCCATAAGGTTCAGGGCAGTGATGTTGATAAATATTATTTCACTCAGCGCGGTCTGGAGCAGGCTGGCATTTCCATCCTGCCTTTTGATGAAAAGAATATCCAGCCGGACTATGAAATCATTGCCGGCAATGCCTTTCGTCCAGATAACAATGTAGAAATTGCCTATGCAGACGCAAACGGTATTGGCTATAAACGCTACCATGAGTTTTTAGGTGGCTTCATGCGTGACTTTGTCAGCTTGGGAGTGGCTGGTGCCCACGGGAAGACCTCTACAACGGGTATTCTCTCCCATGTTCTCTCCAATATCACGGATACTAGCTATCTGATTGGGGATGGCACAGGCCGCGGTTCTGTCAATGCCAAGTACTTTGTCTTTGAGTCGGACGAGTACGAGCGTCATTTCATGCCCTATCATCCGGAATATTCGATCATTACCAATATCGACTTTGACCATCCGGATTATTTCACGAGCCTGGAAGATGTCTTTAACGCTTTCAATGACTATGCCAAGCAGATTACCAAAGGACTCTTCATTTATGGAGAAGATGAGCAGCTGCGCCGGATTACGTCCAAGGCTCCGATTTACTACTATGGATTCAAGGAAGAAGGCAATGACTTTGTCGCTCACGACCTCTTGCGCTCCACCAGCGGTTCAGGATTTAAAGTTTCTTTCCGCGGTCAGGAACTGGGTGAGTTCCAAATTCCAAGCTTTGGCCGCCACAACATTATGAATGCGACAGCAGTCATCGGCCTCTTGTATACAGCAGGTCTTGATCTGAATCTAGTTCGGGAACACCTCAAGACCTTTGGCGGAGTTAAGCGCCGCTTTACAGAGAAAATTGTCAACGAAACAGTTATCATTGATGACTTTGCTCACCATCCAACAGAAATTATCGCAACTCTGGATGCAGCTCGTCAGAAGTATCCAAGCAAGGAAATCGTGGCAATCTTCCAACCGCATACCTTCACTCGGACCATTGCTCTTTTGGACGAATTTGCGGATGCCCTTAATCAGGCTGACTCAGTCTACCTAGCTCAGATTTACGGATCTGCGCGTGAGGTGGACAATGGTGATGTTAAGGTCGAAGATTTGGCTGAAAAGATTGTGAAGCGGGCCAAGGTCATTGACGTGGATAATGTTTCTCCGCTTCTTGACCACGATAATGCCGTTTATGTCTTTATGGGAGCTGGAGACATCCAGACCTATGAATATTCCTTTGAACGTCTCCTGTCCAATCTTACCAGCAACGTTCAGTAGGAGGAGACTTGATGGAAGCACCGATTCGAATCAGGCAGGCCGACTTGAGCGACTGGGAGGAAATTCTTGCAATCGAGCAGCTGAATTTTCCAGCAGCAGAAGCAGCCAGTTCAGAAGTTCTCAAAGAGCGGATTGAGCAGATTGCTGATACTTTTTTGCTAGCAGAGTTGCATGGTCAGCTGGCGGGCTATATTGTTGGACCAGCTGTTCAGGAGCGATATCTGACAGATGATCTCTTTAGCAAGGTGGGTGCTAATCCTCCAGAAGGTGGCTTCATTGCCGTCCAAAGTCTGTCCGTCCATCCTGATTTTCAGAGGCAGGGGGTCGGAACCTTGTTGCTTGCAGCTCTCAAGGAGACAGCTGTTCAGCAAAATCGAAAGGGCATTAGCCTAACCTGTCATGATGAGCTGATACCTTATTTTGAGATGAATGGTTTCGTCCACGAAGGGATTTCTGACTCAACTCACGGTGGAGCTATCTGGTCTGATATGGTGTGGGAAAATCCCAATTTTAAGGAGAAGTGATGATTATCCGTCAAGCTCAAATGGCTGACTTAGATGCCATTAATGCTATCGAATTGGAAAATTTCAGTCCAGAAGAGGCTGTTAGCCGAGAAAGTCTAGCAGCACATATCCAAACCCTATCTTCGACTTTTTTGGTAGCGGAAAAGGATGGTAAGATTTTGGGCTATCTGGAGGGACCTGTCCGTCCAGAACGTTATTTAAAGGATATTTCTTTTACAGAGGAGATTGAAGATTATGGTCATCTGGACGGTGGCTTTATCTCTCTGACCAGCCTTTCTATCTCGAAAGATGCTCAGGGGATGGGGGTCGGCCGCAAGCTACTGCAAGCTATGAAAGAGATTGCTATAGCAGATGAACGCCACGGCATCAATCTGACCTGCCACGACTATCTCACCGCTTACTACGAGAAGCATGCCTTTGTAAATGAAGGTTTGTCACAATCAACTTACGCAGGTGCTACTTGGTTTGATATGGTCTGGGAAAATCCTAGTCTCAAACTGCAAAAAAACCAATAATAAGCTAGAAAATCCTACTCTTATTGCATTTATCTGACTTTTAAGATATAATGTTAGGGATTATGATGAAGGAGGTCAAATTTTTGACTGAAAAATCACAAGACAAAGAGAAGAATCTGAGCTTTAAAGAGCAGATTTTGAAAGACTTAGCTGGAGAAAAGGAAGAACAAACTCCCTCTTCAACTAGCCAATCAGAAGCGGACTCTGCTTCTGCAAAAGAAACAGCAGCTGCGGATGACTTTGAAGCTAGACCGGCTTCGGTAGATGTTTCCTACAAGGTTGCAGAGAATGAAAAGGCTCACCCTCAGGTCTATGGCCGAGTGGATGAGGAAGATAAGAAGCCCAATGAGGTTCTATCTCGGGCTAATCGGGCCAACAATACGGTCAAGAAAAAACGTCAAAACACCTTAGCTCGCAGGATTATGACGACTGTTCTGCTGATTGTCCTGCTGGGACTTGTGGTCACAGGAGTTGTCGGCTATACTTATGTATCTTCAGCTCTTAAACCTGTTGATGCAAACGCAATAGAGTATGTAACGGTTGAAGTACCAGAAGGCTCTAGCTCTAAACAGATTGGGGAAATCCTCGAGAAAAAGGGGCTGATTAAAAATGCCCAAGTTTTTAGTCTCTATTCTAAGATTAAAAGCTTTAACAATTACCAGTCTGGCTATTACAATCTCCAGAAGAGTATGGACCTAGATACCATTGCTCGGCAGCTTCAGGAAGGTGGAACAGATACACCGCAACCACCAGTTGTTGGTAAGGTTACTATTCCTGAAGGCTATACACTGGAGCAGATTGCAGAGGCTGTGACGGTTAATGCAGCTGCAACTTCTAAAAAGACTAGTAAGACACCTTTTAGCAAGGACGATTTCCTAGCTAAGGTGCAGGATGAAGCTTTCATTTCCAAGATGGCGGCTAAATATCCACAGTTGCTGGGTACATTGCCAAGCAAGGACAGCGGAGTCAAGTATCGCTTAGAAGGTTACCTCTTCCCTGCCACTTATAACTATGGTGAGGATGCGGATCTGGAAAGCTTGATTGACCAGATGTTGGGCGCAATGAATAGCAATCTGTCTTCTTACTACTCTACTATCGAAGCGAAGAACCTAACGGTTAATGAAGTTCTGACACTTGCTTCTCTGGTAGAAAAAGAAGGTTCAACAGACCAGGACCGCAAAGATATTGCCAGCGTATTTTATAATCGTCTCAATCAAGCGATGCCGCTTCAGAGTAATATCGCTATCCTCTATGCTCAAGGCAAGCTAGGAAAGAAAACGACTTTGAAAGAGGACGCTGAAATTGATACCAATATCGACTCGCCTTTCAATGTCTATAAAAAAGAAGGGCTAATGCCTGGGCCAGTTGATAGTCCTAGCCTATCTGCTCTGGAAGCTACCATTAATCCAAGTAAGACGGACTACCTCTACTTTGTGGCAAATGTTGAAACAGGCGCTGTTTACTTCGCCAATACTTATGAGGAACACGCTAAAAATGTTGAGGAGCATGTCAACAGCAAGCTCACTCAATCCAGCAGCACTGATTAAATTGCTGTTATTGCAGACGAGAGAAAGCTAGGCAGCTAGTTCTAGCTTTCTCAGTCCTGCTATATAAAAAAGGGACTGATACAGACTTGTCTCAGCCTCTTGTTTTAGTTTTAAAATAAAAGAAAATAAAAGAAAAGAGAAAAAATGGCTGAAAAAACTTATCCTATGACCCTAGAGGAAAAGGAAAAACTAGAAAAAGAATTAGAAGAATTGAAATTGGTTCGTCGTCCAGAAGTGGTAGAACGTATCAAGATTGCCCGCTCCTACGGCGATTTGTCAGAAAATAGTGAATACGAAGCTGCTAAGGACGAACAGGCTTTTGTGGAAGGTCAGATTTCTAGTCTGGAAACCAAGATCCGTTATGCTGAGATTGTAAACAGTGACGCTGTAGCCAAGGATGAAGTAGCTATCGGAAAAACAGTTACCATCCAAGAAGTAGGCGAAAGCGAAGAGGAAGTCTACATTATCGTTGGTTCTGCTGGTGCAGATGCTTTTGCAGGCAAGGTATCCAATGAAAGCCCGATTGGTCAAGCTTTGATTGGCAAAAAGACAGGTGATACTGCAACAGTCGAAACACCGGTTGGCAGCTACGACGTTAAAATTCTCAAGGTTGAAAAAACCGTTTAATAAATACCAAAAGGAACTGGCTAGAAGACTGGTTCTTTTTTCGTTTCTTTTAAGACAGAGAGTGTAGGCTAGATAAGAAGAGCAGGGGAAAAATAGAGAAAAGACAGATGGTTATGCTATAATGAGAATAAGCTAGAAAAGTAGGAGAACTGTATGCAAGAGCAAGATATTTATGGGAAATATGGGGCCTACCTGCCCAAGATTTTAGAGGATCTTAGTCAGCGTATTCAAGAGGCTAATGATCGAGTCAAGCAGGAAACAGGGCAGAAGCTTTTTGAGCATTTTAATGCACGGATCAAGCAGGCAGCCAGTATGGAAGAGAAATGCCAACGCAAGAATCTGCCTAGGGTGCCAGAGTCTGCCCTGAAAGAAATTCGTGATGCGATTGGGATTCGGATTGTTTGCGGTTTTATTGAGGACATCTATCAGACTATTGAGGTGCTTCGTCAGCTGGAGGGCTGTGAGATTGTTCTGGAAAAGGACTATATCCGAGCTGCCAAGCCTAATGGGTATCGCTCCTACCACTTGATATTAGAGGTGGAGACTCCTTATGAGGACTGTCATGGTCAAAACCCCGGCCGCTATTTTGTAGAAATCCAGCTTCGGACCATTGCTATGGATTCTTGGGCCAGCTTAGAGCATCAGATGAAGTACAAGCGCGAGATAAAAGACAGCAAGCGGATTGTCCGCGAGCTGAAACGCTGTGCAGATGAGCTGGCTTCTTGTGATGTGACCATGCAGACCATCCGCAATTTGATTCGAGAAAGTGAGTGAGATGATGAAGATTTTATTAGCTGAAGATGAGCAGCAGCTGTCCCGTGTCTTGGAAACGGCGATGACCCATGAAGGCTATCAGGTTGATACAGCCTTTGATGGGCAAGAAGCTGTGGACTTGGCCAAGGAAAATGCCTATGATTTGATGATTCTTGATATCATGATGCCAGTCAAGACAGGCATTGAAGCGCTGAAAGAAATCCGCCAAACCGGCAATACTACCCATGTCATCATGCTGACAGCTATGTCGGAGGTAGATGACAAGGTCACAGGGCTGGATGCCGGTGCAGATGATTATCTGACCAAGCCTTTCTCTCTGAAAGAGCTTCTGGCTCGCCTGCGGTCCATGTCCAGACGGGTAGCGACGTTCACACCCAATTTGCTGCAGATTGGCCAAACCAGTCTCAATGTCGGAGAGCATGAACTCATTAGCTCCAACTCTATTCGACTAGCCGGTAAGGAATCTAAAATGATGGAATTTCTCATGCTCAATGCCCAGAAGAGTCTTTCCACTCAGGAAATCTTCCGTCATGTTTGGTCCAAAGAGGAGGATAAGGATTTGGACGAGGGCTTCGTCTGGATTTATATTTCCTATTTGCGCCAGAAGCTGAAGGCTATTCATGCTGATCTTGCTATCTTGGGTGAGGAAGGCGGCAGTTTCACTCTGGTACCGCTGGAAGGAGATGGCCATGTTTCGGAAGCTTAAAATTCGGTTCATTCTGCTGGCTTCGGCGGCTATTGTCTGTATTTTGCTGACCATGATTGCTGTCTTAAACTCTGTTCGCTTTCTGCAGACCAACGGAGAAATCCAAGCCGTTCTCAATATTCTATCTGCCAATAATGGAGATTTTCCCAGTGTAGAAGAAACGGCAGAGAGCTTGCAAAACGACCGTATCACCATTGATACCATCTACCAATACCGCTATTTCAGTGTGGTCTATAAGGAAGACAAAACACTTTACTCCACCAACTTAGACCATCTTTCCAATCTATCTAAGGAGCAGGCGCTCAGCTATGCAAATAAGGTGATTAAGAACAGCCGCAGCAGTGGGGTTTTTAAGGTAGGCAGTCAATTTTATTCCTACCAGATAACGCAGGATTCCAAGAGTAAGCGCTATTTACTGGTGGTCTTAGATTCGACCAATTACCTCGAAAGCCGCAATGACTTTTTCTGGCTGTCTATCCAGTTGTGCTTCTATAGCTTTATTTTCTTTGTCTTGGTCGTGTCTGGATTTTCCAACTTTGCCATCCGTCCCTATATCAAAAACTATGAAAACCAAAAGCGTTTTATCACTAATGCGGGCCATGAACTGAAGACGCCATTGGCCATCATCTCAGCCAATACGGAGCTGCAAGAGCTGATGACTGGCGAAAATGAATGGACAGAAAGCACCAAGGACCAGGTCAAGCGCCTCAGTAATCTAATCAATCAAATGGTCGTTCTGGCCCGTTTGGAAGAGCAGCCAGATGTTACTTTGGTAGATGTGAATTTCTCAGAAGTTGTCAAAAAAGTGGCTGGGAACTTCAAGTCTGTCATCGAGAAGGCAGGCAAGAAGTACGAGATCAAGCTGCAGGAAGATATCCATGTCAAGGCAACTGAAGATGAACTCTATGAATTGGTTAGTATCCTGATTGACAATGCCTGCAAGTATTGTGACGAAGATGGACAAATTTTTGTCACTCTGACCAAGGCCAAGCGTGGGAAACGAGCCCGTTTGACGGTAGCCAATAGTTACGCGGACGGTAAAAATGTTGATTACAGTCGATTCTTTGACCGTTTTTATCGCGAAGACGAATCGCACAATCAGAAGCAGCCTGGCTACGGGATTGGCCTATCCATGGCAGAAAGTCTGGTTCGGATTTTTAAGGGCAGGATTTGGGTTTCTTACAAGAAGGGTTTGATTGGCTTTACCGTTTTACTATGATAGCGTCACCTCGTTCATCAGTTATTGCTTTCTTTGCTGAGCTTTTTGTATCGGTTACGCCGATTCTTACTCGAGATTAAAAAAATTCTTCTAGTGTTTGCTAGAAGAATTTTTCTTTATCTTGACCATTGCTTACCAGCATTGCGGTTCTTTTTCTTTTTGTTCTTTTGCTCAATAGCCGGCTGAGTTTTTGGAGTAACATCTTTAGCCCGACTCGCTTTTTTCAAGCCTTTAGGAGGATTTTTTTCAAATTCCTCTGCTACCTGTTTTCTCAAGCGAGGTCGAATGATGTAGTTGATGATAAATTGCTGGATGATTTGGATAAATCCACCGACTACCCAGTAGAGAGTGACTGCGGCAGGAGAGAGGAATGAGAAACCAACAATCATGATAGGACTCATATAAGAAGCCTGTTTCATGCTGTTTCTTTGAGTTTCATCTTCAATGCCATGCAGAGAGAGCACTGACTGGATATAGTAGAGGATACCGACAATGGCAGTCAAAGCCCAGTCGCTTTTGGCCAGGTCTTTAATCCAGAGGAAGGAACTGCCTGCAACTCCTTGAGTATACTGGGCTGCAAAGAAGAGGGCTGAGAAGAAAGGCATTTGGATGAGCAGAGGCAGACAGCCAATACCGCCAAACATGCTGAGTCCATTTTCTTTTTGAGCAGCCATCAGTTCTTGCTGAGCCTGCATTTTCTCTTCCTGAGTCTCAGCATTTTTGATTCGCTCTTGGATTGGGGCAAAAATCGGTTTAAAGTAGTTCATCTTTTCAGACTGAAGCGTTGCCTTCCAAGACTGATAGATTCCCAGCGGCAGAATGATAATCCGCACGATGAGCGTAACAATGATAATCGCCAGACCATAACCCAGACCTGAATTCTTGGCAAAGAATTGGATACCATCCGCCATAGGCTGACCAATCACGTCCCAGATCAGACCAGAAGGATTACCGGCCTTGTCGCGGCCTACACAGCCAGACAGGAAAAGAAGCGCAGCCAGTCCCATACCGGAGAATAAAAAGCGTTTGAAATGTTTCACGAGTTCATATCCTTTGTTTCTAAAAAATAATACCTATCTATTCTACTGTTTTTTTGCAAAATATACAATAGTTCTGCAGACCTAATTTGAAATTTTGAAGTCAGGATAGGAGTCAAAATTAGCCATGGTCACATCCAAATAGCTGACCTTAGAAAAAGGTGTCGGTCCCTTGCGGATTTCTTGGATAAATTTGGCCATCAGAGCTGGGTCATCAGCTTGAGCCAGAATGCCAACAGTGCCATCGTCGTTGTTCCAGACCCGGCCGGTAATACCTCCGATTTCCAGCGCTAGAGAATAAACTCCCCAGCGGAATCCGACCCCTTGTACTCGTCCTTGGACTATCATTTTTACTTTCTGCATGGCGTCCTCCTTTAGTGAGCGGACCGAGGGGATTTAAGCCCTCAGTATGAGTGCAAGTCTGCTAAATTGTGGTATAATGTTCTTATGAATATTATAACCTCAAAAGCCAATAATGTGGTAAAAAAAGCTAAAAAACTTCATCACAAAAAATACCGCAAGGATTCTTATTTGATCGAGGGCTGGCATTTATTTGAGGAAGCTATCAGCAGCGGGGCAGAGCTGATTCGGATTTTTGCTTTAGCGGAATACGCAGAGCGATTAGCTGATTTTTCTCAAATGATTTTTGTCAGTCCAGAGATTTTAGCAGATTTGGCTGATAGTAAGACGCCGCAGGGGATTGTCGCGGAAGTGGCTTTTGAAAGGGAAAAAATACCGGCGGAGTTAAGTGGACGTTATCTTTTCTTGGAGGACGTTCAGGATCCAGGTAATGTCGGTACCATCATTCGGACAGCAGATGCAGCTGGCTTTGACGGGGTTTTCATCTCTAGCTCGTCAGCAGATATCTATAACCTAAAAACGCTGCGCTCTATGCAGGGGAGTCATTTTCACCTGCCCGTTTATCGGATGGATACGGCTGATTTTATTAGGCTGGCTCGTTCTTCCCGCCTGCCAATTCTAGCGTCAACCTTGTCGTTTGCGTCTATTGACTATAGAGAGGTGGGTAGCAAAGAGAGCTTTGCTCTAGTTATGGGCAATGAAGGGCAGGGAATTAGTCCAGAAATGACGGCAGCAGCTGATATTCTGATTCATATTTCCATGAGGGGGCAGGCAGAAAGTCTTAATGTTGCTGTCGCTGCTGGTATTTTAATCTTTCATTTAAGCTAAAAATCAGAAAAAGAGATATAATAGTTGGCAAGGGAGGTGATTCTATGCCTTACAAACAGGACGAGGAATTTATGGCCTATGTTGGGCACCTGATTGAAAAGCCCAGTGTTCAGCGCCTGAAAGAAATTCCCCATCATATTCATTCCAATAGACTTGAACATTCCATCAATGTAAGTTATACTAGTTACAGATTGCCAAAAAATTTGGTTGGAATGCTCGCAGTACGGCACGCGGTGCCCTGCTTCATGACTTATTCTACTATGACTGGCGTGTGACCAAGTTTAAGAAGAGTCATGCTTGGGTTCATCCGAGGCTGGCAGTTCGCAATGCTCGTAAGATTACTAAGCTTAATAAAGTCGAAGAGGACATTATCGTCAAGCATATGTGGGGGGCGACCATTGCTCCGCCGCGCTATAAGGAGTCTTATATTGTGACGATGGTGGACAAGTATTGGGCCGTCAAAGAAGCGACGGCACCTTGGAGACGCAAGGGCAGTAATCGCAAGCTCTTTCATCGAAAGATGCTGAAACCGTAAATGTTTTATTATAAAAGGAGTAACTATGAATCATTCTATTATTCAAGATCAATCAGATATTAATTCTTTCTATGCTAAGATTTATTCTATCGTTGGTGTCGGTATCGGAATCTCAGCAATCGTGTCCCTCTTGATGCTATTTGTCTTTCAAGATGCTATTTATACTATTTTGACAAGATCTGTCTGGATCTATTATGCAGCTATTGCAGTTGAGTTTATCCTTGTGTTGGTAGCATCTGGAACTGCTCGGAGCAATAGCCCAGCGGCGTTGCCTATGTTTTTAGCATATTCAGCCATCAATGGTTTTACCTTAAGTATTATCATGGCGCTGTATCTTCAGTCAGAGGTTCTCTTAGCCTTTCTGACAACAACCGTTATGTTCTTTGCTATGGGCTTCATCGGCAAGGTGACCAAGAAGGATCTTTCTGGAATGGGCAGAGCTTGTATGGCCGGTTTGATTGGTATTATCGCTGCTAGCTTCCTTAATATCTTCTTGAGAAGCAGTGGCTTGGACTTTATTGTCAGTATCGTTGGTGTCCTTGTTTTCTCAGGGCTCATCGCTTGGGACAATCAGAAAATCCGCTATGTATATGAGCAGACCAATGGCAATCCAGGGAATGGCTGGGCAATTTCGCTGGCTCTGCACCTGTACCTGGACTTCATTAATCTCTTCCTCAGCTTGCTGCGTATTTTTGGAAGAAACAAATAATTAGGATAAATAAGACTAAAGCATTGGGCGCTTGCCCAGTGCTTTTTGTTTCTCCTATGGATTTATGGTATAATGAAGCCAGCAAATAGAAAGCGAGAATAGTATGAAAACTCCTTTTGTCAGTCATGAAAAGCTAGCTGAGATTACGGCTCAGTTTCCAACCCCTTTCCATCTTTATGATGAGAAGGGAATTCGGGAAAGAGCGCGTGCCCTGCATGAGGCCTTTTCTTGGAATCCAGGTTTTAAAGAATATTTTGCCGTCAAGGCCACTCCCAATCCTGCTATTTTAAAAATCCTCAAAGAAGAAGGTTGTGGGGTGGATTGTGCCAGCTATGTTGAGCTGCTCATGAGCCAAAAGCTGGGCTTTGCTGGACAGGATATCATGTTTTCGTCCAATAACACACCAGCTGAGGAATTTCAGTTTGCGCGTGACTTGGGAGCGACTATCAATCTGGATGCCTATGAAGATGTGGCTTTTCTAAAGGAAGCCGCGGGTATTCCAAAGATTATTTCCTGCCGTTACAACCCTGGTGGTGTCTTTGAGCTGGGAACCAGCATTATGGATAATCCAGAAGAAGCCAAGTTTGGTATGACCAAGGACCAGCTGATTCAGGCTTTCAAAGAGCTCAAGGAGTTGGGAGCTGAGAAATTTGGGATTCATGCCTTCTTGGCCTCAAATACTGTCAGCAATGACTACTATCCTGAACTGGCCCGTCAGCTTTTTGAGCTGGCTGTAGAAGTGGTGGCTGAGACAGGAGTTGAGTTGGACTTTATCAATCTATCTGGCGGTGTCGGCATTAATTATCAGCCTGAAGGTGAGGAAAATGACATTGCGGTCATCGGTCAGGGAGTTCGTCAGGCATATGAAGCTATTCTGACACCGGCTGGTCTAGGACAGGTCAAGATTTATACGGAGCTGGGTCGTTTCATGCTGGCACCTTATGGCCTGCTGGTCACCAAGGTTACCCATAAGAAGAAGACCTACCGAACCTATCTGGGGGTGGATGCCTCTGCGGTCAATCTACTGCGTCCGGCCATGTACGGTTCTTATCACCACATTACCAATATGGATCGACCCGAGGGAGAGACAGAGATTGTGGATGTTGTCGGCAGTCTCTGTGAGAATAACGATAAATTCGCCATTAATCGCCCGCTGCCTGTCAGCCAAATCGGTGATACTTTGGTGATTCACGATACGGGTGCTCATAGTTTTTCTATGGGTTATCAGTATAATGCCAAGCTCCGCTCCAGCGAAATTCTCTTGGAACAAGATGACAATGTTCGCATGATTCGTCGGGCTGAAAAACCAGAAGATTATTTTGCGACACTGTATGGCTTTGATTTTGAAAAATAGAGAAAATTTGATATAATGAAGAGCAATGTAAAAATGGAAATAGAGGAGTTCTCGATATGAATTTAGTTTTAGCAATTTTCTTGATTATGGCAGCATTTGCTGGAGGCGTGATCTTGGGTATGTATCTGCTTCGTCGTCAAGTAGAGAAGGAATTTGCAGAAAATCCGCGTCTGAATGTGGAAGCAGTTCGGACCTTGCTTAGCGCTAGCGGCCAACGGCCAAATGAAGCGAAAGTGCAGCAAGTCTACCGTCAAATTATCAGCCAGCAGAAAGCTGCGCTTGCTAAGAGCAAAAAGAAAAAATAACTTTCTAGTGGCTGGTTGTTAATACCAGTAGAGAAAATCTATAAAAAAATGGGGATTTGGAATCGGCTTCCAGTCCCTTGTTTTAGAAAGAAGACCTTATGGATAATCGACCAATCGGTTTTTTAGACTCAGGAGTGGGCGGTTTGACTGTAGTCCGTGAGCTCATGCGGCAGCTCCCCCACGAAGAGGTCATTTATATTGGAGATTCGGCGCGGGCTCCTTACGGTCCAAGGCCTGCTGAGCAGATTCGCGCTTATACCTGGCAATTGGTCAACTTCCTCCTGACCAAGGATGTTAAGATGATAGTCATTGCCTGCAATACAGCGACTGCTGTTGTCTGGGAAGAAGTGAAGGAAAAGCTGGATATTCCAGTACTGGGCGTGATTCTGCCGGGGGCTAGCGCGGCTATTAAGTCAACTGCCAGCGGCCGCATCGGTGTTATTGGAACGCCAATGACTGTTTCTTCAGATATTTATCGTCAGAAGATTGAAGCGCTCTCGCCGGAGATGCAGGTGGACAGTTTGGCCTGCCCTAAGTTTGTGCCTTTGGTAGAGTCCAATGAACTTCATTCCAGTCTTACCAAAAAAGTGGTCTATGAAACCCTGCAGCCTTTAGCTGGTCGGGTAGATACCCTTGTCTTGGGCTGTACCCACTATCCCTTGCTCCGGCCTATTATTCAAAATAGGATGGGACCAAATGTGAAGCTGATTGACAGCGGGGCAGAGTGCGTACGGGATATTTCTGTCCTGCTCAATTACTTTGAAATCAACCGCAGCCGGGAAAAACAGGAGCTCAACCACCAATTTTACACAACTGCCAATGCTAAAAGCTTTTCGGAGATTGCAGAAAGCTGGCTGGGCCTGAAAGTGAATGTGGAGCATGTAAGCTTATGACAAATAAAATTTATGAATACATTGACGAGAACAATTGGTATATCGGAGAATGGACCCGCTTTCGCAAGGCAGGCTATCATTTCAATGATATCCCTTACAGGCTCTTGGAGCATATTGATGCAGAGTTGTGTGAGCTGATTGAGCGAGATTTGGATGAAGAGTACAACGCTTTTACCACAGTTGTGGTCAAATACGGCTCGCCTATGTCCTATATCCAGTTTGTCCTCAATATGATTAACGACCGTCAGAAGCGGGATTTTAAGGCGACCAGTCATAAGGGAGCTATTCTGATTACAGAAAAGGACTTGCTGCGCAAGGTCTTCTTCCTGTCCAAGGATGGGGTTAAGATGACCGACTTTTTTGGTCAGGGGCAGGAGTCCGAGATGGCTGTCGGAGATACCATCTTGATTGCGACTCGCAACGAAGGAAAGACAGCAGAGTTTCGCAAACTCTTTGATAAGCTGGGTTATAAGGTTGAAAATCTCAATGATTATCCTGATTTGCCAGATGTGGAAGAGACTGGAACCACCTTTGAGGAAAATGCGCGGCTCAAAGCGGAGACGATCAGTAAACTGACCGGTAAAATGGTGCTAGCTGACGACTCAGGTCTGCAGGTCGATGTTTTAGGCGGCTTGCCTGGCGTCTGGTCGGCTCGCTTTGCTGGAGTAGGCGCGACAGATGATGAAAACAACATCAAGCTCCTGCATGAATTGGCTATGGTGTTTGATGTTAAGGATCGCTCTGCCCATTTTCATACGACCCTAGTGGTGGCTAGTCCTGACAGGGAGTCTTTGGTAGTTGAAGCGGATTGGCCGGGCTACATTGCCCATGAGCCAAAAGGGGAAAATGGTTTTGGCTATGATCCCTTGTTCTTAGTGGGAGAAACAGGAAAAACGTCTGCCGAGCTGACGATGGAAGAAAAAAATGCCCAATCCCATCGGGCTCAGGCAGTTAAGAAATTAGTGGAGGTATTTCCAGCATGGCAAAGCAAACCATTATAGTCATGAGTGATTCTCATGGCGACCGTGCTATTGTAGAAGAAATTAGGAATCATTATATTGGAAAGGTAGATGCGATTTTCCATAACGGAGACTCTGAGCTTCCTTCTGATGATGAGGTGTGGCAAGGGATTCAGGTTGTTGCAGGGAATATGGACTTTTACGACGGCTATCCAGAACGCTTGGTGACGGATTTGGCGGGGACCATTATTGCCCAGACTCACGGGCATCTTTTCCATATCAACTTTTCTTTTCAAAAGCTGGATTTGTGGGTGCAAGAGGTTAATGCAGACATCTGCCTCTACGGCCATCTGCATATCCCAGATGCTCGAATGGAGGGCAAAACGCTCTTTCTGAATCCAGGCTCCATTAGCCAGCCACGTGGCCTGATCAACGAACGCCTCTACGCTAAGGTAGAGATTGATGATGACCGCTTTAAAGTTGATTTCTATACACGAAATCATGAACTCTATCCAAGCTTGTCCAAGGAGTTTAGCCGATGATTGCTAAGGAATTTGAAGACTATCTGCTGCAACATGAAGAAACTTTTTTGACGCCTGGGGAAAATCTGGCGGTTATGATTGACACCCACAATGTGGATCATGCAATCCTACTGCTAAGCCAGATGACTTACTCACGTGTACCAGTCGTGACAGCAGATAAAAAGTTTGTTGGCACGATTTCCTTGACAGACATCATGTCTTATCGTATGCGCCATGATTTGCCAGAAGAGGAATTCATGATGACAGACATCGTCCACATGACCAAAATGGACGACTTGACAGTTGGACCAGATTATACTGTATCAGATGTGCTTCATAAGCTGGTCGACGAGTCATTCCTGCCGGTTGTGGGCGAGGATCAGCATTTTTACGGAATTATTACTAGAAAGTCCATTTTGAAAGCTGTCAATTCTTTGTTGCACGGCTTTAGCAAGAAGTACGAAATTCGCAAAAAATGAAAGAATACATTAGACCGTTTTTAAATCAAAAAAACATCTCAGAAAATTCTAAAATTGCCTATTCTTATGATTTGGAGCAGTTTATCGAGGAAGTGCATGGCCGGATTACCGAGACCAATCTGCGGATTTATCAGGCCTCTATCAAGGATTTTAAGGCAGCTGTTCAGAAGCGGAAGCTCTCAGCAGTCAATCAATTTCTCTACTTTCTTTATCAGCAGCAGCTTATTGAGGAGTTTCACCGCTTGGTCCTGCCCAAGGTCTCCATATCGAAGGAGCAGGAAAATGAACTATTAGACCTGTCTGCTTTTTGGCAGGAATCAAGCGTTCCCAGGGGGCGTCTGATGGCTCTTCTTATTTTGGAAATGGGCTTGCTGCCCAGCGAGATTCTGCAGGTCAGAGTGGCAGATGTTAATCTTGACTTTCAGGTTTTGAAGATTGAAAAGGCCGGTCAGAAGCGGGTCATCAAGATTCCTGAGAGCCTGACGGGTGAGCTGGAGGACTATCTGACGGGGACGTATTTATTTGAGAAAAACGGCAAATCCTATTCTCGTCAATGGGGCTTCCGTCAGCTAGAGGCCTTCTTGATTGAGCAGGGACAAGCCAGTCTATCTGCCCAAAGCCTGCGTGAGCAGTTTATTTTGCGCCAGCGGGAGAAAGGGATTGGCCTCTATGATATTGCCCAAGATTTGGGCTTGAAAACCATGATTACACTAGAAAAATATAGATAAAAATGGATATCAAACTAAAAGATTTTGAAGGCCCGCTGGACCTACTGCTCCACCTTGTATCTAAGTACCAGGTGGATATTTATGATGTGCCCATTACGGAGGTCATCGAGCAGTATCTGGCTTATGTGGCCACCTTGCAGGCCATGAAGCTGGAAGTGACGGGCGAGTATATGGTCATGGCAAGCCAGCTCATGCTGATTAAGAGTCGCAAGCTTTTGCCTAAGGTAGCGGATAATGCTGAGCTGGAAGATGATTTGGAGCAAGACCTCTTGAGCCAGATTGAGGAATATCGCAGGTTTAAGCTCTTGGGTGAGAAAATGTCGCTCCAGCACGAGGACCGGGCTCTTTATTATTCTAAGCCCAAGCTGGAGCTGGTTTATGAAGACGCTGAGCTCCTACATGACAAGTCAACGATTGATCTGTTTTTGGCTTTTTCCAAAGTTATCGCCAAGAAGCAAGAGGAGTTTTCTAAGAGCCACACAACCATTGTGCGAGACGAGTACAAGATCGAGGACATGATGGAAGTGGTGCGCCAGCGCTGTGCTGGTAAGAACCGTCTGGCTCTGCAGGAGATTTTCGCAGAGACCAAGGACATGAATGAAGTTATTACTCTCTTTCTGGCGACATTGGAATTGGTCAAGGTGCAGGAAGTGCAAGTCATTCAGGAAGAAAATTTTGGAAATATTTATTTAGTAGGAAGAGGAAATGAGTAAGTTAGCAGAGATTGAAGCCCTGCTTTTTGTGGCGGGAGAAGATGGACTCAAGGTTCATCAATTGGCAGAAATCTTATCTTTGCCGCCGACCGGGGTTATTCAGAGTTTGGAGAAGTTGGCTGAGCAATATGAAGCCAATCCAGACTCTAGCCTGACCCTGCTGGAAACTTCAAAGACATACAAGCTGGTCACAAAGCCAGAGTTTGCTGAGATTCTGCGGGCCTATTCACGGGCTCCAATCAATCAAAGTCTGTCGCGGGCAGCGCTGGAGACCTTGTCTATCATTGCCTATAAGCAGCCGATTACAAGGGTAGAAATAGATGACATCCGCGGGGTTAATTCCAGCGGTGCTTTGGCCAAGCTCTTGGCTTTTGAACTGGTTCGAGAGGATGGGAAAAAGGAAGTTATTGGCCGGCCAAATCTCTATGTGACAACGGATTATTTCTTAGACTATATGGGGATCAATCACCTAGATGAGCTGCCGATTGTCGAAGAAACAGAGCTAGTTGCTGAAGAAAGCCAGCTCTTTATTGAAAGGACAGATATCGATGAGAATCAATAAATACATCGCTCATGCTGGGATAGCCAGCCGCCGTAAGGCAGAAGAGCTAATCAGGCAAGGGAAGGTCAGTATAAACGGCCAAGTGGTACGTGAGCTGGCGACGAACATCAAGTCTGGCGACCGTGTGGAAGTAGAAGGCCAACCTATCTACAACGAAGAGAAGGTTTATTACCTTCTCAATAAGCCACGCGGGGTCATTTCCTCTGTCAGTGATGACAAGGGACGTAAGACGGTCGTAGAGCTCTTGCCTCAGGTCAAGGAGCGGATTTATCCGGTTGGTCGTTTGGACTGGGATACTTCTGGCATTCTCATTCTGACCAATGACGGGGACTTTACCGACGAGATGATTCATCCCCGCAATGAGATTGACAAGGTCTATGTGGCGCGTGTCAAAGGATTGGCCAATAAAGAAGTTCTTCGTCCTCTGACTCGAGGTATTGAGATAGAGGGGCGCAAAACCAAGCCAGCAGTTTATGAGATTATCAAGGTTGATCCGGCGAAAAATCGCTCGGTCGTTCAGCTGACCATCCACGAAGGCCGTAACCATCAGGTCAAGAAGATGTTCCAGGCGGTCGGATTGCAAGTAGATAAGCTGTCACGGACTCGCTTTGGTCATTTGGACCTAACTGGCCTTAAGCCTGGTGAGTATAGAAAACTCAGCAAGAAAGAAGTCAGCCAGCTACATACACTAGCTGTAACCAAGACCAAGAAATGATAAAGAAACTGCTTATTGCTCCTGTCCGCTTTTATCAACGCTTCATATCGCCTGCTTTCCCTCCATCTTGCCGCTTTCGGCCAACCTGCTCTAACTATATGATAGAGGCTATCCAGAAGCATGGAGCTAAAGGTGTCCTAATGGGCTTGGCGCGCATTCTCCGCTGTCATCCCTGGTCTCAGCCAGGAGAGGATTCTGTACCAGACCATTTCAGCCTGAGAAGAAATAATTCAAGAAAAAATTCACACTAGATAAGTATCTAGTGTGAATTTTATATATATCTATATTCTCTGAATATTTCCTATCTTCTAGACCAAGTCTTAGGCAGGAAGAGCAGGAGAATCGGGTAGATTTCCAAGCGACCGCCAATCATAGCAAAGGCCAGCAGCAGTTTGGAAAAAGGACTAAAGATAGAAAAATTATCTGTCGTCCCAATCATAGGACCGATATTATTGAAGCAGGATAGAACACCACTGACAACTGTCATGAGATTGTTATTATCCAGGCTGACGATGAAAATCAGCGCTAGCACGATCAAAACATAGGTTGCTAAATATTTGAGGACCTTGTGCTGGGTATCCTTATCTAAGACAGCACCATTAACATGCATGGTTAGGACCCGATTGGGTGATAGGGTAGAGAGGATTTGATTTTTGGCAATGCGGGAAATAATAATCCCCCGAATAACCTTGAATCCCCCAGCGGTTGATCCAGCCGAACCCCCGATACACATGAGTAGGAGCAGGATGACCTGAGAAAAGAGTGGCCACTTGACCGTATCACCATAGCCAAATCCAGTTGTTGTGATAACATTAGAGACCTGGAAGAAGGAAATCTCCACGCTCTTGGCAAAGCCTTGATAGAGGTGGAAGACATTAAAGGCAATCAAGGCAGTGGAAAGAAAGACAATCCAGAGATAGCCCCTAAGTTCCTCATCGCCAAAGCAGGCCTTAAACTTGCGAATCAGCAAGTAATAGTAGAGATTAAAGTTGACCCCGAAAGCCAAGACCCCAAAGCTGACCAGGTAAGTAATCAGTGAGCTGTTGTAGTGGGCAATACCGTCATTGTATACGGTGAATCCTCCTGTACCAGCAGTTCCCATGGCAATGACGAGGCTGTCAAAGAGCGGCATACCCGCTAGGAAATAAAGCAGCGCAAAGATAGCAAAGAGAGCCAGATAGATGATATAGAGGATTTGGGCCGTACTCTTGAGCTTGGACACAACCTTGCCAAAGACTGGGCCCGGAACTTCTGCTTTCATGACCTCCAAGTGGCCATTTTTAGCATTGTCCATAATAGCTAGGGCAAAGACCAGCACTCCCATCCCTCCGATTAAGTGAGTAAAACTGCGCCAGAAGAGCAGCGAATGAGAGAGAACGCCGACATCGTTGAGAATAGTTGCTCCCGTAGTTGTAAAGCCGGAGCTGACCTCAAAGAAGGCATCAATGATGTCCGGTATCTGACCAGAGAAGACAAAGGGCAGGGCTCCGAAGAAGGACCAGAGAATCCAGCAAAGGGCTACAATCAGGACACCTTCCTTGGCGTAGATATGCAGGTCCTTGGGCTTGAAATAAGAGCCTATGCCACCTAAAACTAGTAGGATGGCCATGGTCGCCCCGATAGAGAAAAAGACCTTTAAAGGTTCACCGTAGATTAGAGCGACGATAATAGGTACAATCAGCAGAGCCGCCTCAATCAGCAGTAATTTTGCCAGCAGGTAGCGAATCATAGATCTATTCATGGGTCTACCTCGCTAACAGATCGTAAATCTGCGTGATATTTTGCAGCAGAGTGGTCACGACAATTTTATCTCCAACTTGCAGATTGTCATCGCCTGTAGGGAAGATAGCTTTACCTTGGCGAATAATGGCCGCAATCAGGACATCTTTCTTCAGATGAAGCTGAGATAGAGGAATACCAGTCATCTTGTTTTCTTCCTTGATTTGGAACTGTAGGGTCTCGATTTGGCCGTTGGCTACATGGTGCAGAGCTTCTAGGTTAGAGAATTGAGCATTGTAGCGACCGCGGATAAAATGCATAACCGTATCAACGGCGATACCTTTAGGAGTTACGATGCTGGCAAAGTCTTGGTTATCAATGATTTCCAACAAACTAGTACGGTTGACCTTGGTGATGTTTTTCTGCACACCTAGATTATTAAGGAACATGGAAGTAATGATATTTTCTTCGTCTACACCAGTCAGGGTAGCGATGGCATCAAAGTTATTGGCGCGTTCCTCCAGCAGGATATCCTTGGCAGTACCGTCTCCATGGACAACATAGAGCTCAGGAAATTTCTGACTGAAAAAGGTTGCCCGTTCATGGTTGGATTCAATGACTTTGAGCTCGATTTTACTATTCTTGAGAATATTGAGCAAGTAGTAGGCAATCTTTCCTGCCCCGATAATCATCAGGCTCTTAACCA
Source organism: Streptococcus sanguinis (assembly GCF_050225395.1). Taxonomy (GTDB): domain Bacteria; phylum Bacillota; class Bacilli; order Lactobacillales; family Streptococcaceae; genus Streptococcus. The sequence goes on from NZ_CP071431.1 coordinate 626,592, forward strand.
CTCTAGGTCGTACCATATTGTGGAATTGGACGATGTCCAGGCGGTTACCTGTGACATAAATCTTGTCGCCGGCATCCAAAGTGAAGTCACCGTCAGGGATCTCCAAGTGCCCTTTTCTCTCAATGGCACAGACGATGATATTTCCAAATTTCTTGCGGAACTGGGAAATACTCATCTGGCAGAGATTACTGTCTTCCTTGAGTTTGAACTCCATCAGTGCCACTCGGCCATTGGCAAAGTGCTCTACTGACAGGGCATTAGGAAAGTCAATGATATTAGCGATATAGCGAGCAGTTAGGAGCTCAGGATTGACCACCAGCGAGAAGCCTAGGATGTTCTTCTCCTTAAAGTAAGGGTTGGAATATTCAGGATTACGCACCCGAACGACGGTTTCCTTAGCGCCCATTCGTTTGGCCAGAACAGCTGAGACCATATTGACCTCATCATGCTCAGTCATAGAGATGAAGATGTCGCAGTGACTGACATCCGCTTGTTCTAAGATTTTGAAGTTGGCTCCATTGCCAGCAATACCAATAATGTCATAGCGCTTGGTAATCTGGTTGAGAACAGCCTCATCCTGCTCAATCAGGATAACATCATGATTTTCAGCCACTAAGGAGCGACAGAGGGCCGTCCCGACCTTCCCGCCGCCGACAACAATAATTTTCATAAGTTTAGATTCCTCCAAAGTATGTATCTATCATACTCTTTTTTCATTTAAATTTCATCTATAAAATACAGAATAGTCTAGTTATTTCCAGAATTCCGAATATTTTTTTACCAAAATGGTATCTTCCTGTGATATTTTTAAAAAAAGTACAACTTTTTGAGCATTTTTTATTGACTTGTAGGCTGAAAGTGTTATACTAAATGAGTACCTTCATTGGTTTACCTCAAACCTGTTGTGATGTAAGTTAATGAAGCCTTAACCACGCTGTTTGCTGAGCTTGACTCCGGGCAGTGTGGCTATTTTTTTATCTAAAGAAAAATACTAGGAAAATATTCTTATTATGAAAAATCATATTGTTCTTTTTGAACCTCAGATTCCGCAGAATACTGGCAATATTGCCCGTACTTGCGCCGCGACTAATTCGCCGCTTCATATCATCAAGCCCATGGGCTTTCCCATTGATGATCGCAAGATGAAGCGGGCGGGGCTGGACTATTGGGATAAGCTGGACATCACCTATTATGAGAGTTTAGACGATTTTATGGAGCAGATTGATGGCCACCTTTATCTGATTTCTAAGTTTGCGGAGAAGGTCTATTCTGAGGAAAATTTTGCTGCAAAAGGTTCGCACTATTTTATGTTTGGTCGTGAGGACAAGGGATTGCCAGAGGAATTTATGCGTCGTCATCCAGAAAAGGCCCTGCGTATTCCCATGAATGACCAGCATGTCCGCAGCCTCAATGTTTCAAATACAGTTTGCATGATTGTCTATGAAGCCCTGCGTCAGCAGAATTTTGCTGGCTTAGATTTGGTACACGAGTATGAAGCGGACAAGCTGAAGTAGCGGAATGAATGTATCTAAGCAGTAAATTTTCCTGATTGATAGAATACTACTGTTGAAATATTTTTAATTACATCAATCAAATTGCTTGCTCTGGCAGGCTTTTTTTGTTATGATAATGATGTCTTCAGGGCAGGGTGAGATTCCCGACCGGCGGTAATTTTTGGCTTGGAAATGTTTTTTCTCAATGCCAAATCAAGTCCGCGAGCGCAAGCTGATGTGGTGAGATTCCACAACCGACAGTATAGTCTGGATGGGAGAAGACGAGAGGCAGTGAAGCATTCTTGCCGTTTAATCTTTATTTAAGGGCTGAGCCTTATACTAAATAATCATTAGCTGACAAGCCTTTTTTCAGTGGCCTTTCCGGCTTCTCTAATTTTTATAAATTGGAGGAACCTGTGATGACAAATACTCGTAAGTTGGCGATTGTAGCAGTTTTATCTGCTCTATCATTTCTACTCATGCTTTATGAGATTCCCTTGATAACCGAGTTTCTAAAGTTGGATTTTTCAATTATTCCGATTTTACTGGCTTTGGTAGTCTTGGATTTAAAAAGCTCTCTGGCAGTGCTCATGATTCGCTCTGTCTTAAAGCTGGCTTTGAATAATAATGGCGTAGGCACTCTAATCGGTCTACCCATGAATATACTGGCTGTAGCAGTCTTTGTTTGTGCTTTTTCCCTCTTGTGGAAAAAAAGGAAGAGCTTGTTTGACTATATAAAGGCTTCTTTGGTAGCAACGCTTGGTCTAACTGTTACAATGATTGTTGTAAATGTTATTTATGCAGTTCCTCTCTTTGCAAGGTTTGCAGGTTTTGATATTTATAAAACATACGGTCTTTCCAAGTATCTGCTGACCATGATTGTCCCTTTTAACCTATTAGAAGGAGTGATCTGGGCTGCTGTCTTTTGGCTAATTTACAAACTCTTACAGCCTGTCCTAAAACGCTATGAAAAATAAACAATCTTATCTAACAAAGGGCTCTTTCGCCCTTTTACTTTTCGTCATGCTAGGCTACATGGTCAAGTTTTATCCTGAGCAGCTGACCAGCTTTGACACCCCGATTCAGACCTGGTTGCGGGGAGACTTGCCTGCAGCTTTGACGACTTTTTTCAAACTAGTGACCAGTGTGATTGATCCGATGGGGATTATCATCTGGGTTTCGGCTCTTGTCCTGTTTTTCCTTTATAAAAAATGGAAGCTGGAAGCTGCCTTGCTAGCGGGAAATCTGGTCTTACATGGGATTTTGATTAAGCTGATTAAACTCGTTTACCAAAGAAGCCGGCCCAGTCTTTCGCATTTGGTCAAAGAGGGTGGTTACTCTTTTCCGAGCGGGCATGCCATGGCGACAGCCGTTGTTGTTGGGACCTTGATTATCATTGCCCAGCAACGAATTCAAAACCAAAAAATCAAGCGATTGGTACAAGGTTTGCTCTTGCTCTTTATCTTCATGATTATGGCTTCCAGAGTCTATCTGGGAGTGCACTACCCGACAGATGTAATCGGAGGAGCCTTGATGGGCTTTGCCATTCTCAATATCGAATTTCCCTTTTATGACAAGCTGCGCTTTCAGTGGCGTTTCAAGGGAAAGCAGAAATAGCGTTTACTTTGATAAGAATAATCAATAAGAACAGAGTTACAGAGTCGAAAAATCATTTATGGCATAATTCTTGAGTTTTAGAATTAAAACTTAGTTTTGGATTTACAGTTATCATACACTGGTCGTTAAAAAATGAGTTATAATTGAATTATTGAAAAACACCAAATGAACATGGTAAGTAGTTCATTTGGTGTTTTTTGAGTTTTAAGCATTTTGAATAATATCTTGAATAGATAGCTTGCAAAGTGATTTGAATTTTTTAGAAAAGACTTCAGGAGATTCTGGAATTGCTTGTGTAATCCATGACTTTATAATTGATAGAGTATAATTAACAAGTAATTCTTCAGTAAACTCTTTAGATAAACCCATTTTACTAGACAGTTGAATGTTTTGGCTAATCCAAGTCTTATATTGGTTCTTTAAAAAAAGTTCCCAATTAGGATCAGCTGCAGTTGAATAAAGATATTTTAGCCAGATTCTATTCTCAAAAATTAATGGTATTATTTCAGAAGCAAGGAAGTCAATAAAAAGAGCATTATCGGATCCATTTGAACCTGGTACAAAATCTAGCATTTTTGACATTATTCGTTCGTCAATGTCGTGATGAATAGCTTCAATTATTTCGTTAGGAGAGTTGAAATGATTTTTATAGATTGTTTGTCTTGCTATGCCTGCTTCTTCTGCAATCTCAGAAAAAGAAAAGTTAGATTTATCAGGATATTTTTCAGAAAGTCGAAAGAAAGCAGTGATAATATTTTCTCGCGTATCTTTGGTCATCGCTGTTATTCTCCTTGTCAGTCTATATGTAGCCTAGTACTTCTATTGTTATTATTAAAAAATAATTTTAATCTAAGTATAATTAATTAGATTCAATATTAACAAAAAAATTACAGTTTGTAAAAAATTTTCTAAATTGCATTTGATTATTCTGTAAAAACGAGATATTTTGGCTACATTTTGTAAATTTTTGGTACTGGAAGCAGTATAATGAAAATGTTATTATGTAACTTATATCATGTAAATTCAATTTAGAGGGGGAAATTATGAATTCTGTATTTAAAAATGACTTTACTAATTATTTTACAATTTGCAAGCATAAAAAAGACCATGTGGATACTTTATCTTCTCAGATAATTATCCTAAATATTATTACTGATATAGAACTGACTCTTTTAATTTTAAAAGAAAATGTTTCTGTTTATTTCCCAGATTTTGAAAATGATAGTGAAATAATGACTCACTTATATGATAAAAAATATAGTGATATTACTTTGGAAAATGCGGGAACAGAAATTTTATTTGATAATATTCTAAGATTGAGTGAAAAAATTGGGATACCTTGTGAAGTGCTAAACGATGTGCTTTTTACCGAAATTAAAGTGGATAAAGAGCTTGTACATAAAGTTGAAAAAAATAATGTAATGGTTTCAAAAAGCAAACGATTGCCAAATACAAATGTATTTTATCTGAGAGGTTTTTTTGATACAAAAGAAATTCAACTTGATCACAAGGCTGAAGATCATGTCGAATCAATTATTTTAACTGAAATTTGCCGACAAGCCTGTTTATCTACGTCTGCAGAAGCTTTGAGTGGTGAGGAGCATTTTATTCCTACTGAAGAAACAAAAGTTTATCAAAGTTTTGTAACTCAAAAGACTCCTTTGATTATTCAAGTTATTTCGGATAAAACAGCAAAGCATAAAGGATATTGTGTCTATGCTCTTTATCAAAATGGAAAATGTTGTCTAAAAGGGTATATGACTGGAAGAATCTTTAGGAATAGAAAGAGTTTTGAACATATGAGACATAGTCATGAATAAATTAGAAAATATATCTGTAAAAAAACTGTTAGTTCAACTAATTATTCCCTCATTAGTTACAGCAATAGTAAGTGGGTCTTATAATTTAGTTGATGGCATATTCATTGGACAGACCTTAGGGCTTGAGGGGAATTCCGCTAATACATATACATTTATGATATACGCTTTGGTCTATGCTTTTTCAGCTCTAGCAAGCGAAGGAACAGCATCCTTGTTGACAATCTCACTTGGCAAAAAGGATTACAAAAATGCCCGATTAATTTTAGATTCCTCTATCCAAGTTTCTTTAATTTTATCAATTCTACAGTCGATACTTTTATGGTTTTCTTTAGAAGGTTTATTGATTATTTTTGGGGCACCACAAGAACTGTATCATTATGTTAAAGAATTTTGCCTTACATTTCTTATTGGAGCGCCTATATATTTTGTCTCACACACTCTTTTGTACTGTTTGCGGGCTCAAGGTAAGATTAAAGAAGTTTTACATATCAATGCTATTTCATTTCTTGTGAATGCAGGGACTGGTGCAGTTCTAATTCTTGTATTTCATACTGGTTTTTTTGGATCAGCTTTATCTACAGTTCTGGCTAATCTTGCTGCACTTATCTTGACATTCAGAGAGTACACTGGAAAATATAACGATTTAAAAATAGATTTGAAGAGCTTATTATTTATTGATAAAAAGCTTATCAATAAAATTATTGCAATGGGGTTGCCATTCTTTCTCACAACTGTCATATCTGTGATATTACTGATATTATATAATAGGGTTGCTTTTGATTATGCTGGTACTTATGGTCTTGCTGCTTTATCTATAACTTCTTCAATCTATCGCTATATTATTTCTTTGATGAATGCTATTACAAATGGAGTTCAGCCTGTAATTAGTTTTAATTATGGTGCAAAAAATTATAGTAGAATAAAGCAATCACTTAGTCTTTCACTAATAATCAGCACAATTTTTTCTCTGTGCTTGTTCCTTGTAATTCAAATTTTTGCAGTGCAAATAGCTACACTTTTTAATTCAAGCGATCCGAAATTTATAAAGTTTTCTAGTACAGCCTTAAGACTTGTTATGATTTCGTTACCTGTACAAGGAATCATCAATATCGGAACTAACTATTTTCAATATATTTCTTTCTCGCGGATATCTACTTTTTTAGTTATTCTGAGACAGATTATTTTTCAAATACCTTTAGCATTATTTTTACCAATTTTGTTTGGAATAACTGGCCTATGGTCCTCTTATTTTATTTCAGATTTTTTGATACTTGTGATTATAATGTTTTGGCTAAAATTTATGATGACTAAATTAAGAAAAATTATGGAGGCATAAAATGACCTATATAGAGATGTGTAATTCTTTTAAACGATATAAATCAGGAGACAGCGAGATTGTCGCTAATAATAATATCAATTTCAAAATAGATAAAGGGGAGCTCGTTATTATTTTAGGAGCATCAGGAGCTGGTAAATCAACTGTTTTAAATATTTTAGGTGGCATGGACAGTAATGATGAAGGAAAGGTCATTATCGATGGAAATGATATTTCTGATTATAGTGCGAAAGAATTGACGAATTATCGAAGAAAGGATGTCGGCTTTGTTTTTCAGTTTTACAATCTAGTTCCTAATTTAACAGCTAAGGAAAACGTTGAACTTGCTTCAGAGATTGTTGAAGATTCTATGGATGCTGAAGAAGCTTTGAGGAGTGTGGGGTTAGAAAAAAGAATGAATAATTTTCCAGCTCAGTTATCAGGAGGAGAGCAACAAAGGGTTTCAATAGCTAGAGCAGTTGCAAAAAATCCTAAATTATTGTTATGTGATGAGCCGACAGGAGCATTAGATTACAAGACAGGTAAGCAAGTGCTAAAAATTTTACAGGATATGTCTCGATATAAGAATTCAACCGTGATCATTGTCACTCATAATTCTGCACTTACTCCTATTGCGGATAAAGTAATTTACATGCATGATGCAAAAATTAGTTCAGTAGAAATTAATGACAATCCTAAGGATATTGAATCAATAGAATATTAAGGAGTATGAAAAGTGAAAAAAACGACATTTTGGAAAGATATAAGGAAATCTTTTGCCTTATCCAAGGGACGATTCATTTCGATTATGTTGTTAATGTTTCTTGGTTCATTTGCATTAACCGGTTTAAAAGCTACACCGCCAGATATGGAAAGAACGGCTAGAGCATATTTGGATAAACAAAAAACGATGGATTTAGCAGTCATATCAAATGCTGGTTTAGATAAGAAAGATAAAGCTGAATTGGACAGTATAAAGGATGTAATTATTGAATACGGGTATATGGTTGATACTTCCATAAAAGATAGTAACAAGTCAATGAGAGTTTTTTCAGATAGTAAGGATATCTCTTTATATGACTTAGTTTCTGGGAAATTCCCTCAAAATAGTAAGGAAATTGCTTTATCATCGAATTTAAAAGTTCGTTATAAAGTGGGAGACAAAATTGAATTTAAAGAGGAAAAAAATTCAATTTTAAAGGGGGATGAATATGAAATTGTCGGTTTTGTTAATTCTGCAGAAATCTGGTCAACAACTAACTTAGGGAACACAACTGCTGGTGATGGGACTTTATCGGCTTATGGAGTTGTCAGTTCAGATTCATTTTCAAGTGATGTATATACAATTGCACGATTAAAGTATGATGAAACTGATAGAGTAAATCCTTATTCAGACAAATATTCAGAAATCATTCAGAAAAAACAGGAACAACTAGATGACTTGCTTTCTGATAATGGAGAGCAGAGATTAGTTGATATAAAAAAGACTCAGCAATCGTCAATCAATTCAAAAAAAGCTCAACTTGAAGAAGCAAAATCGAATTTAGCTAAAAAAAGAGAAGCAGTTGCGAATTTGCCAGAAACCCAGTTAAACGGGATTAATAAGGAATTTTCTGAGGCACAGGATAAAATTAATAAAGCTGAAGAAGATATAAAGAATGGTCAAAATAAAATTGATTCTTTAGAGGCACCTAGTTATAACACATATACGCGTACAACTTTTCCAGGGGGAGAAGGCTATAGAACTTATGAGTCAATAAAAAACAATATTGGTAATATAGGTAACCTTTTTCCTGTAGTTTTATACCTTGTTGCTGCACTAGTCACTTTTACTACGATGACTCGCTTCGTCAACGAAGAGCGGATCAATTCAGGGATATTGAAGGCACTCGGTTATTCAGATTTTGATGTTTTGAAAAAGTTTATTTGTTATGGAACAGTAGCTGGTTTTACCGGAACACTATTAGGAATCGCTTTAGGTCAGTATGTTTTACCTAGCATCGTGACCCGAACTGTTTCAAATACGATGATTATAGGTGGTCCAAAGCTTTATTTCTATTGCTCCTTTTCACTCTTGTCATTGATTTTTACTCTAATAAGCGCTGTTATGCCTACTTTTCTGGTGGCTAGAAAAGAGTTGAATGAAAATACTGCTCAATTATTGTTGCCCAAGCCTCCAGTGAGTGGTTCAAAGATTCTTTTGGAGAGGATTGGCTTTATTTGGAATGGTTTGAATTTTACTCAAAAGGTAACAGCTAGAAATATTTTTAGATATAAGCAAAGAATGATGATGACGGTGCTGGGTGTTACTGGTTCTGTTGCCTTACTTTTTGCAGGATTAGGGATTCAGTCTTCTATTGGTAAGGTTGTAAATAATCAATTCAAAGAAATAACTCGTTTTGATATATTAGCTGTTAAAAAAAATAATATTAGTCAAGATGAGCAAAAAGAAATTGATAATCTTTTGAAGTCTGAGAGAGTGAATGAATTTAAAGAAATACATTATAAAAGTATTAGCGAGAAAATTTCAGGTCAGATTGATAAGAAGTCAATCTCTGTTATAAGTAGTGATGGAAAGCTAGATTCTTTCATTACATTAAGAAATACTGAATCAGGTAAAGAGTTAAAACTTTCTAATAAGGGAGCTTTGATTTCCCAAAAGCTGGCTGATTATTATAATGTAAAGAAAGGAGAATATTTTAATTTTAAAGATAATGACGGGAAAAATTACAAAATAAAAGTGGCTAATATTGTTGAGATGAATGTTGGGCATTATATTTTTATGAGTAATGATTACTATCATAAAACTTTTGGTGAAATCGCAGAAAACAATGCATACTTGATTAACTTAAAAAATAAGTCTGCTTCAAACATTTCTAGTAGTTCTAAAATTTTCTTGGATAAATCAGGAATATCCGCGCTATCTCAAAACTCTGCTTTAGTTAAAACTGTTAGAACAGCAGTAAATTCTTTGGGGACTTCAATGACGGTCTTGGTAGTTGTTTCTGTATTGTTAGCCATTGTAATATTATATAATCTAACGAATATAAATGTGGCTGAACGAATTAGAGAATTATCTACTATAAAAGTCCTTGGGTTCTTTGATAAGGAAGTAACGATGTATATCTACAGAGAGACAATGATACTTTCTGCCATAGGAATCTTATTGGGAATAGTAGGAGGTTATTACTTACATAATGCGATTATTACGATGATGAGCAAAGATACTGTATATCCCAAAGTAGTTGAGTTAACTGTATACTTTATACCAGTGACGACTATAATCTTGATTTTATCTATTCTAGGTTTTGTGGTAAATTTTCGTTTAAAAAATGTAAACATGTTAGAAGCATTAAAATCTGTAGATTGATTATATTTTGTTTTATATATATTATTTGAGTATAATTATATCCCTTTTTTCTTTATGGAAGAAGGGATTTTTCGAGCCACTGCCGGATTTTGTGGTAGAATGGAATTTATAAAAACTTATAACCTCTTAAACTTTTATTATTGGAAGTTTTTAGAGGGTTAGCTAATCAATAAAGCTGTAGAAGTAAGTTTCGATTGCTTCTATCTTAGGAACAATCTTGCCATGAACTGGAGGGTAAGAAAGCTTTATATCTATAAGTGGAATGGAAGTTGCTCGGAAATGATATGAGTACATCATCAATGAAAGAGGCTTTATAATATAGCTTCTAAAACGAAGGATAGTGTTCCGGCCTTTCTGATCCACTTTGTAAAAAGGAGGGTCATTTCCGTTTTGAATCAAGAACTCATCGATGCTGTTTTGGCATTAGTAGATAGCATTCCCTCTGGGCGCGTGGCGACCTATGGCCAGCTTGCCCGTTTAATTGGTCGGCCAAAAAATGCCCGCTTGGTCGGAAAGATACTCAGTCAGACTGAGCTTTATGGCAGCAAACATCCTTGCCACCGGGTAGTTAATGCAGCAGGGCGCCTCGCACCTGGTTGGGAAGCCCAGAGGCACTTGCTCTGGGCGGAGGGAGTGGACTTGAAGGCCAATGGCTGTGTTGATTTGAAAGTCTATTTGTGGGAGCGGTGATTTCCTTCTTTCCTTGTGAAAGAGGGAATTTTTGTTTCTAAACTCTTTTTTGTGGTAGAATGAAAGGTATGAAATCTTACAATTCTTTGAATGATTATTATCGAAAACTTTTTGGTGAAAAAACTTTTAAGGTGCCCATTGATGCGGGTTTTGACTGTCCCAATCGGGATGGTACCGTGGCGCATGGAGGCTGTACGTTCTGTACCGTTTCGGGTTCAGGTGATGCCATTGTGGCGCCGGATGCGCCCATTCGCGAGCAGTTCTATAAGGAAATTGATTTTATGCACCGCAAGTGGCCGGATGTTCGCAAGTATCTGGTCTATTTCCAGAACTTTACCAATACCCATGAGAAGCTTGAAGTGATTCGCGAGCGTTATGAGCAAGCCATTAACGAGCCAGGTGTCGTTGGACTCAATATCGGAACTCGGCCGGACTGTTTGCCTGATGAGACCATTGCCTACTTGGCTGACCTGTCTGAGCGTATGCATGTGACTGTAGAGCTGGGCCTTCAGACTACCTATGAGGAGACCTCGGACCTCATCAATCGTGCCCATTCTTATGAGCTCTATGTGGAGACGGTCCAGCGAGTTCGTAAGCTGGCTCCCAAGGCGGAGATTGTCTCTCACTTGATCAATGGTCTGCCGGGGGAAACCCATGAGATGATGCTGGAGAATGTCCGTCGCTGTGTGACGGACAATGACATTCAGGGAATTAAACTTCACTTGCTTCACTTGATGACTAATACCCGTATGCAGCGGGATTATCACGAAGGGCGGCTGCAGCTGCTCAGTCAGGAGGAATATGTCTCCATCATATGTGACCAACTAGAGATTATCCCCGAGCATATCGTCATCCACCGAATCACAGGCGATGCTCCGCGAGATATGTTGATTGGCCCTATGTGGAGCCTCAATAAATGGGAAGTTCTCAATGCCATCGAGGCAGAAATGCGTCGTCGTGGCAGCAAGCAAGGCTGTAAAGCAAAGGAGCAGAGATTCGTATGTTAAGACCCTTACAGATGGCCCATGCCTTTTTGGCAGAAGTCGTGACCAAGGAAGATATCGTGGTGGATGCTACTATGGGCAACGGACATGACACCCTCTTTCTGGCTAAGTTGGCCAAGCAGGTCTATGCTTTTGACATTCAGGAGCAGGCTGTGGAAAAGACCCGCCAGCGCTTGGCAGAAGCTGGCTTGGACAATGCTCAGCTAATCTTGGCTGGCCATGAGACTCTGGACCAATACACAGACCATTTCAAGGCAGCTATTTTTAATCTTGGCTACTTGCCTTCGGCGGACAAGTCTGTCATTACCCGACCCGCTACGACGTTGGAAGCTCTGGGAAAAGTCTGTCAAGGCTTAGAAAAAGGCGGCCGTGCAGCGATCATGATTTACTACGGGCATGAAGGTGGCGAAGTTGAAAAAGATGCGGTGCTAGACTTCGTCAGTCAGCTGCCTCAGCAGGACTTTACTGTTGCCCTCTATAAGACTATCAATCAGATTAACAACCCGCCTTTCTTAGTCATGATTGAGAAATTGAGAGAAGGAACTTGAGATACAATAAGGATACAGAGAGAAAAGCCAGACAATAGGAGCTTTCAGTACTGTATCCTTGTTTTTTATCGTGAAAATCGAATAATTAGGTCTAAAAGAAAAGAATTAAGGTGTGTGTAAATTTAAAGTCTTATATTTTCTTACATAGAAGATATAAGACTTTTGACATTTTTCAGTTTATATGATAATCTATGACTGTAAAAATAAAAACGTCACAGAGTTTTTAGGAGGAAGTTATGGCTACTGCTTTTACTAGCGAAGAAAAAGAAGTTATTAGAAAGAAATTACATAAAGTTGCAAAGGAATGCCTTCAAAGATATGGGGTTAAGAAAACCACAGTTGACCAAATGGCAGCAATGGCAGATATCTCCAAAGGTTCTTTTTATAATTTTTATTCCTCAAAAGAAATGTTATTTTTTACAGTCTTAGAAGAATATCAAATAGATGTTATGAATCGCCTGACAGAACAATTAGGTATGGAAACCAAGATAGATACAAATCGTCTGGTACAGTTACTTTATGATTTTTATCAAGATTTTCGCTATTCATTTATGTATACCATATTCAAAAATCATGAAATGGAATTACTCGTAAGAAAATTGCCAAAAGAGGCGATAACAAATCATCATCTGATAGATGATAGGATGGTAAAAAAAATTGTATCCCGAATCAACATTAAAGAAAATGTATCGGTAGAAATCGTCTCTGCTTTATTTAGAACAATTGCTATGACTATTCTACACATCGAGGAAATCGGCGAAAAACAATTTGATACCACATTGAAGTTAGTCATACAAGGAATTGTGGAGCAAATTACTAAGGAGGATAGGTAATGGTGAAAGAAGCAATTAGAACCGCAAACCTTTCTAAAAGATATGGAACAAAAAATGTTGTCAACAACTTGAATCTATCAATAAAAAGTGGTGAAATAGTAGGTTTTTTAGGACTGAATGGTGCAGGGAAAACAACAACGATGAGAATGATGTTAGGATTGATAAAATCTACATCAGGAGCATGTTATATCCAAGGAAAAAAGTTAGATCTGAGTAATTTAGAACTTCGAAATGAAATAGGTTATATTATTGAGACGCCTTATTCTTATCCAGACTTAACTGTGAGAGAAAATTTAGAAATCGTTGGTAAATTAAGAGGGGTTAATAAAGATAATATTGACTGGGTAATTGAGAAATTAAAACTAAAGCAATATGAACATAAACAGGAGAAGCATCTTTCTTTAGGAAATGTTGCGCGTTTAGGAATTGCAAAAGCGATTATTCATAAACCTAAAATCCTAATTCTTGATGAGCCAACAAATGGATTAGACCCTTTTGGAGTTATTGAAGTGAGAGAGCTGTTAAAGGAATTGGCAAATAATCTAGGTACAACTGTTCTTATTTCAAGTCATAATCTGGAAGAAATATCTAAAATTGCTACTAGAATAGTCATTATACATGAGGGCAGACTTATAAGAGAAGTTGAAAGCAATGAATTAGAGCAGTACTTAGAAAAGAAGTTACTAGTAAGTGGCTCTAATAATAAGGCAATGAAAGAAGTATTATCTAACCATGGCTATCAGGTGAACATTCAATCAGACACAGAAAATAATATCGATTTCTTAGAACTAATTGATACAAAACCTGTGGAATATCCGGAAGAAATTGCTACATTGCTAGTTAATGCAGGTTATCCTCCCAAATCGCTGGCTGTTGAAAAAGAAGATTTAGAGCATTATTTCTTAAGAATACTGAATGAGTATAATAGAGGTGTTTCGAATGAAAAAGCTTAGTTCCTGTATTTTAATTGAATGGAGAAAGTTAATAAAATCAAAACTTTCCATCGTAACTGCTTGTTCTATCTGTTTAGTTCCTTTTATTGTTGGCTTGTTTGCAACTATGATGAAATATCCAGAGAATTTCAAAAATCTTGGTTTGATTTCTGCAAAAATGGAAACGATGAGGATAACAGACTGGTCGTCGTACTTAATGACCATATCACAAGTCATTTCTGTTGGGGGATTGCTCATTTTTGGATTTACAGCATCTTGGGTTTTTGGTAGAGAATATTCTGATAAAACGATGATTGACCTATTAGCACTCCCGATAAGAAGAGATACAATCGTATTATCCAAGTTTATCGTTATCGCTCTATGGAGCTATATTCTATCAATTTTTGCTCTTTTATTAGGATTATTAGCTGGCAATCTGATTGGACTTGAGGGTGGGAGCTTAATGGTGATTTTCAAAGGTATACTTACTTTTGTTTTTTGTACTACTCTTACGATCGTACTCTCTACTCCAGTGGCCTTTTTTGCTTGTTTAGGCCGGGGATATTGTCTCCATTGGCATTTATCATTTTTACTATTATTTTTTCTCAGCTTGGTTCTGCTCTTAACTTTGGGAAATACATTCCATGGGCGATTCCTGCACTCGCAAGTGGTATTGCAGGAAAAGCACTATTGAATTTTGGGAGCATTGTCAGTTTATTTGGTGTAAGTATTCTAGGTCTTATCGTAACAATAGCTTGGTGGAGGTATGCTGATTACGATTAAAATGAAGTGATGAAAATGATAATAACACAAAACTAAGTCTTATTCATTTCCATTCAAAACACCCCCTCCTGTTCAGATTGAAAAACAAGAGGGGTTATATTATGGCAATCGAAAGTTTTAGGTGAAAAAATATTATGTAAGTGCCGTTGGTCTAAATGAAAAGGTAGTTTCTAAATATACAGGCGATTGGGAAAAAATGACCTTACCTTTGATAAGTTAAGTGTCAAAGCGTTCTCAGATGGCAGTTTTAGAACAAGGTAAAATCCCGTTTTTACGGGCATTAGTCAAACGAACATAGCATTGCCCGAACGAAGTTCAGTAAACGTCTTTAGACATCGCTAGAGGGGAACGGCTTATAGCCGATGTACATGTCACCCGTTTTCACGGGTGGTTATGATTTTTCAAAATGAGCAAAAAAACAGTAAACCTTTGTGATTTACTGTTTCTCAAATTGTTATATTCAATTATACAAACTGGGATTTTTAGATTTTAACCCTTACGGAAAATAAAACGGGCTATTATCCTTAAGCATGTTCTATAATATTATAGTTTAATGCAGAGTGTAGCTATATAGTCATTTCCATAACGTGATAATCTATGTCTTTTGTCACACGATTCATAAAAATCTATCATAGCGAGACCATTTTTAAGTTGTCCTCTAATCTGAGTTTCTAAGGTATGGCTAAATTCATATCCATATTCTGGATTGATGGTTATCTTGCCTTCCTCTTCAAGCTCTTTTGAATTAAAAGGTATTGAAAACTTTAAAAGTAATTCCTCATCGGGTTTGTCCCATACGGTGTCAGCATCATACATGTATATCCAAGGGTTCATAAATCCGACCATTAATAGTCCACCCTTTTTCAATACTCGAGAAGCTTCTTTATACATGTTTTTTAAATCTTCTATATATACATTTGAAACTGGATTAAAAATAATATCAAAGGTTTCATTTTCAAATGGAAATGATTTTGTCATATCGCCTTGAACTGTGTTGATTTTTAAGCCTTCTCTTTTAGCAACCAACTCATCTCTTTGTAATTGTGATTTAGAAAAATCCATTATGGTGACATCATAACCTTTTATAGCAAAAACTGGCCCCTGCTGTCCACCACCACAAGCTAAACCTAATATCTTTTTTCCGTTTGCTTTTTCAAACCATTCTTTTGGAACTTTTTTCCCAACAGTTAATGCAACAGAAATTGGATGTTTTCTAACTTCTTCTAATTCTTCATGTGTCAATGGCTCAGTATAGTCATTTTTTACATTATTCCATCTATCTTCATTTAATTTTATATAATTGTTCATCTTATAATCTCCTCGTAATTTTATACTATTTCGATTTAAGTTGGATGTGTTGCCATTATATTTTTCTCACCTCTACAAATTTCTTATTTCTTGAACTATTTTAATCTTGCTTTAATTTTTAATTTTTATTTTATTTGAAACTTTAATTTGTTATGTTTCAAATACAGCACTTTTATAAATTTACAATCTCTTTTCATGTATCAATTTATGTTCTTTGCTGTTCATATAATCTTTATGTTTATGATTATGCTTTTCCTCTAATATAAAATGACTATGCTCATGTTCATGCGTGATAATATGAGTATGTGTTTTCCCATCATGCGTGTGAACAATTATGTGAGAATGACTATGACTGTGACGTTTAACCATTGTATCATATACAACAATTACGCAGCCGATTATCATAAAAACAAGACCAATGAAATATACCAAAGTAAGTTTTTCTCCATTTACTATAAATGCTAAAAAAGTTCCTACAAACGGAGCTACAGCATAATATGCACTAGTTTTTGTAGCACCTAAATCTCTTTGTGCTCTGATATACATAAAAATACTGAGCCCATATGCCACAAATCCAAGTAGCAAAGCAGCCATTATATATTTCATTTCAGGAATTCTTTCTCCCAAAATAAGGGCGACTATAAATGCACCGCTACCTGAGAAAAAACCTTTTAGTAAAACAATCTCATAAGTACTTTTATCTGAAATTTTTCTAGTGCAGTTATTTTCAAGTCCCCAACAGCAAGTTGCCAGTATAACAAACAATGAACCTAATGAAAACTTGAAACTTTCAGCCCCTTCAAATGAAAGAACTATACTTGATATTGTGATAAATCCAATAGCAATCCACAACTTTGATGTTACTTTCTCCTTAAATATCAAAAGAGCAATAATTGTTGTTGCTACAATTTCAAAGTTACCTAGCAGTGAAGCATTTGAGGCTGAACCAATATTTATGCCAATCATAAGGGATATAGGTGCCGCAATATCAAGGACAATCATTCCAACAGTATAAGGTAAATCTGCCTTATTTAACTTTTCATACTTTTCTTCGACTTTCCTATGAAACAAGTACATAATACCTACACCTGTTCCAGCTCCCAAATATAGAAAAGATGCCATCAATGTCGGTGGAATCTTATTTAAAAGCACTTTAGAAAATGGTGTATTTATTGCATAAAAAATAGCCGCAAGCAATGCTAAAATTACCGCTATAAATTTTCTGCTTTTATCCATATTTAATAAATCAACTCCTTTTAGATAAATTCTCAATTTGACGCACTGTAGATGATTCTCGCTTAGATGCTACATCTGAAATGCTGTTATCCAAAAACATATTGCAGCTATAAGTGAAATCGGAGTCATAACATATTTCTCTTTCTTACTTTTTGAAATCATGTTCATAATTGTATTCAAGGATAGATAAGCGGCAAAGAAGAAACAAATATATTTAGTAACCTTAAAAGGCAGCCACAAGGGAAGCAAACCTCCAGCTTGCAAAATAATGATCATGGCAAAAATTTGGATAGCCACCGAAATGACTGCCACAATTCTAAATTTCTTAGGTAAGATTTTATGTTGTCCACCCATTGTATATTCGCCCAAAGGCAGACCGCAAGCAACAAGAACTGTCATAATTGCTATAACTCCAAATAATACTGCACCTAATATTGAAAACATAAATCTCTATTCTCCCTTCGTAAAGTACAAAAAATTTTAATTACAAATTCAACTTTGTTTTACTTAGTATTCCTAAAAAATTATAAGAAATTCTTATCAAGTGTTCAAGTTTTATAGGTTTTTCTCAAGCTAGTCTGTTGATTTCCCTTTTCCTTTGTTCTTCCACCAATCGCTCAGGTCGACTAAGGATTGAGCGGCGGAAGGGATGAGAAGGAGGACATAGATATAGACATACTGGCTCTTGGTTTCCCAGAAGAAGTGGAAGAGGCCGCCCCCCAAGAGAAAGATGAAGGGATAGAGGTCAAAAGGCGTCAGCTTTTCCTCGGCGACGAAAAATTTATGTAGAATAAAGAAACAGGAGAGCAGATAGATGCTGGCTAGCAGGGTTAAGAGCAGGAAATTAACAATCTGATAACCTTTTCTTTCCTCATAAATGCTGCGCAGGATAGCTGGCTTCATGTATTGCTGGCGCTCAATCTGAGGCCCAGTCCAAATAGACTGAAAAGTCGGCTCAGTCCAGGTAGACTTGACCTTTTCGTAGAAGAATTTCAACGCATAAGCAGGATGCTTGCTGAAGTGAATCAGGATATCCTTCAAATCCCGAGTGGCCATTTCTGTAGCCAAATTTTCATCGTACTTATTGCGCTTGAGAATTTTGGTATTGTAGGCATCGTACCAGCCTCCCAAGGTCTGCCGATTAGGATCATCCCGCAGGCCCATGGTGATATAAGCGATTTTTGGTGTCCCGACACCTATCTTGCCTCCGATCAGCTGCTCATAGTAGGCCGTCAGACCCTTGTTTGAAAGAACGATGCCGGCTAAAATCAGGATGATAGTCAGTGGTTTCTTCCAAGACCATTTATAAAAAACGGACAGGAAGTAGACGCCGATCAGCATAATGGCAAAGATAATGTAGTTGTTGCGCAGGAGGCAGGCCAGACTGATGCTGGCAGCTCCCAGCAAGGCATAGAGCAGGTTTCCTTTCTGATCCAGCTTGATAAAAGCATAGAGACTGAGCAGACAGAAGAAGAGACCGGGAATGGTACCGTAGACAAAGAGGATGAAAAAGAGCTGTGGTAAAAAGAGAAAAGTCAGCAGAATCGTGTATTTCTGAATCATTTCTCTGGCATTGAGCAGGGCTGTAATCTTGTAGATCAAGAAATGACTGAGTAAAGTCCAGACGACATTCATGCTAAAGGCAAACTGAGTTGTTGGAGAAATAAAAGCATAAAGTCGCTCCAGAGTCATCAGTCCTAGCTGATGGGGATTGCGATACATGTAGCTTCCGACGGTCGTCAATGAGCTGTAATCTCCTCGGTTAAAGGCTAGGGCTGCATTGAAAACGTGCTTGGCGTCAGCTCGGATGCGGCCATCGTAGCCCGTTATCAGAAAAATCGCTGCTGCTATAAAGATGAGGGACAGAATCCAAAAAAGATGCTTGGTCTGAAGCTTTTCCAACAGGGGCCGGATTAAAAAGAGTATGAGGAGAAAGAACAGAAGGATAGGGTAAAAATACCAAGGATTACTGACGAATTGGACCCCTTCAGCAATCCTCAAAGGGATGTAAGTGTGGGACAGCAGAATCTGCCCAGACAGGAAAAGCAAGGCAATCGCAGTCATGGTCAGAATCAGGAAGTAGCCCAGGTTGAAGATGGTATTAGAAAATTGCTTCATGAGGACCTGACCTCCACCTTGACGAAATAGCGATCTTCTCCCAGCTCAATCAGCTCGACTGGCTGGGGATAAAATCGATCCATGACCTCTTTTTGAAAAATGTCTTCTTTAGGACCTTGGGCTATGATTTCACCTTCTTTTAGGAGCAGGACATGATCCATAGCAGCAGTGATTTCCTCTACATGGTGGGTGACATAGAGGATAGTTGGAGCCTGGTCCATCTGCGTAATCTTACCAATCTGATCCAGCAGGCGCTCGCGGGCAAAGAGATCCAGACCGCTGGTCGCTTCGTCTAAGATAAGCAATTCCGGCTTTTCCATGAGACTGCGGGCAATCAACAAGAGCTGCTTTTCCCCTTGAGACAGACTGATGTAGCTTCGGCCAATCAATTCTTGCCCGCCAATGGAAGCCAGCATTTCCCTAGCTTGGTTTAGCTCAGTTTGCCCGTAAGGAGCGTAGAGAATACTGCTTTTATACTTGCCTGTCAGGACGATTTCTTCAGATGTGAGGCGGCTGGGCAGACGCTCAGCAATGAAGGAGCCAACTACTCCAATCCTAGTTCGCAGCTGAGGAATGTCGCCGGCGCCAAATTCCGTACCCAGAACCGTTACCTTGCCCTGAGTCTTCCAATGCTTAGCCATGAGCAAGCGCAGAAGAGTAGACTTTCCAGAACCGTTGAGACCGAGGATGGCCCAATGTTCTCCCTTTTTCACTTGCCAGTTGAGATCTTTTAAGATGGTTCGTCCTTGTTTAGCCAAGCTTACATTTTCCAGTTCGATAATCTTTTCCATTTTTACTCTTTCTTTCGTTAAATCCCCTTTATTATAACAAAATTTATGGTAAAATAACTGATAGGAGGAGTCAAATGTTTCATAAAAGTAAGCTGATGTTTTGGACCAGTGAGGTCCTTTTGCTAACGATTATCTTCTTTATCTGGCGCCAGATGGGGGATATGGTAACCCCGATTGTTAGCGTTGTGAATACCATCTTGATTCCCTTTCTTGTGGGAGGATTTCTTTACTATATTACGAATCCGCTGGTGAAATTTCTCCAGGACAAGCTCAAAATCAACCGAATGATTGGGATTCTGATCACGCTCAGCCTTTTGTTTGGCTTAATTGCTTTGGGCGTTATTTACCTCTTGCCGATTTTGATTAATCAGCTGAGCAGTTTGATTAATTCAACGCAAGGACTTTATTGGGAAATTCAAAGTTTTGTTAATCAATTATCTAAAAATCCGCTCTTTCGAAATCTGAATATCCAGTCCACCATCCAGCAGCTCAATCTGTCTTATGTGGATATTCTGCAGAATATTCTCAACAGTGTGACCAACAGTCTGGGTAGTGTTCTGTCAGCAGTTGTCAACACGCTGATGATTTTGATTATGACGCCGATTTTCTTGGTTTACTTCCTCATGGACGGCCATAAGCTTTTGCCCATGCTGGAGCGGACAGTCCTCAAGCGCGATAAGCTCAATATCTCCAGCTTGCTGACCAATCTCAATGCTACTGTTGCCCGCTATATCAGTGGAATTTCAATCGATGCCCTGATTATCGGTGCTCTGGCCTATATTGGCTATAGTGTCATTGGACTCAAGTACGCTTTGGTCTTTGCTATTTTTTCCAGTCTGGCTAACCTGATTCCTTATGTAGGACCGAGTATCGGCTTGATTCCCATGGTCATTACGTATGCTTTTACCGATCCTCAGAAGATGGTGGCGGCCTTGATTTACATGCTGATTATCCAGCAGGTCGATGGCAATATCCTCTATCCCCGTATCGTTGGTGGTGTGATGAAGGTCCATCCTATTACCATCATGGTGCTCCTGCTCTTATCCAGCAATATCTATGGTGTGCTGGGGATGATTGTGGCAATCCCGACCTATTCTATTCTCAAAGAAATTGCTAAGTTCCTAGCAAATCTCTATGACAATCACAAGGAAGCCCAGCAGCAGAAGAAGAACGAAGAATTTGGGATTATTAATAAATAATGATGTATTTGGAATTCGATTGATTCCAGAGTCTCAAGACCAGAAAATAAGACGGAAGAAGAGCCTCCCGTCTTATTTTCATTTCCTGTGCACTAAATTTAAAAATATGATATAATCAGATTTACTTATACATTTCGAGGAGAAAGAATCAATGGAAGACCCTGGCAGTCAGAATATTTTATGGCAAGCCTTACTACTGTTTATATTGACTTTGTTAAATGCCTTTTTCTCAGCCGCTGAGATGGCAATGGTATCGCTCAATCGGGCGCGTGTGGAGCAAAAGGCTGAAGAGGGCGACCTCAAGTATATCCGGCTCTTAGCTGTCTTAGAAAGCCCCAATAACTTCTTATCAACCATCCAGGTTGGGATTACTGTTATCAATATCCTGTCTGGGGCCAGCTTTGCGGATAATCTGGGAAAACTTTTCTCTTCTTGGATGGGAAATTCCGAGACTGCACACGCTATCGGAACTTTCTTGGCCCTGATTTTGCTGACGTATATTTCCATTGTTTTGGGTGAGCTTTATCCCAAGCGCATTGCCATGAACCTGAAAGACAATCTAGCTGTGCGGGCTGCACCAGTCATTATCTTTCTTGGCAAGATTGTCAGCCCCTTCGTCTGGTTGTTGTCAGCTTCAACCAACCTGCTGAGCCGAATAACGCCGATGAAGTTTGATGATGCAGACGAAAAGATGACCCGGGATGAGATTGAGTATATGCTGACCAAGAGCGAAGAGACCTTGGATGCGGACGAGATTGAGATGCTGCAGGGGATTTTCTCTCTGGATGAGCTGATGGCGCGTGAACTGATGGTGCCGCGGACGGATGCCTTTATGGTGGACATTCAGGACGATACCAAAGAAATTATCGAAAGCATTCTCAAACAGAGCTTCTCGCGAATTCCCGTCTATGATGGGGATAAGGACAATGTTATCGGTCTGATTCATACCAAGCGACTGCTCAATGAAGGATTCGTCAATGGTTTTGACAATATCGTTCTGCGCAAGATCCTGCAGGAGCCGCTCTTTGTACCGGAAACCATGTTTGTCGATGATTTGCTCAAGGAGCTGCGCAACACGCAAAATCAAATGGCGATTCTCTTGGATGAGTATGGAGGTATGGCTGGTCTGGTCACACTAGAAGACCTCTTGGAGGAGATTGTCGGTGAGATCGACGATGAGACAGACAAGGCTGAAATCGAAGTCCATGAAATCGGTGAGAATACCTACATCGTATTAGGAACCATGACTCTCAATGACTTTAATGAATACTTTGAAGTTGAGATTGAAAGCGACGATGTGGATACGATAGCTGGTTATTACTTGACTTGTGTGGGGACTATTCCAGACCCGAAAGAGCGCATTAGCTATGAAGTAGAGAGTCAGAATAAGCAGCTCATTTTGACCAATGACAAGGTTAAAAATGGCCGTGTCACGAAGGTGAAGGTTGAAATTTCGGAACAAGTGGAAATTGATGAGGAAGCTAATAAATAGTTGACTCTTTATAAATCAAACAGGCTTTCTTATAAAGAAGGTCTGTTTTTGATTATCCCAATAAGCCGGTTTGTTTCATTGAGTCAGAGATGATCCAATAGTAAAATTGCGGAAAAGGTTCTATTTTTATGGTAAACTATATATAGAAAGACTTGGTATTTTGTATGATGAAACGCGTGAAATCTATTCTTTTATCACTGATTTGCCTTTCTTTGCTTGTAATAGGAGGTAAATTTTATATGGAACGAATGAAAGTGGATAATCTCTACCGGCATGGTTTTCAGCTCTATGAAGAACAAATCGCGACCTACCTAAAAGAACATTACAGCGGTATCAGTAAAATCGAATTTTCTCCTATTTTTAAAAGTGGAGGAGGAGGAGAAGGTTTTGTAAATGCTCGTATAGTTCCAGTAGTTTATGATAATTATGGTAATAAAGTATATTTGCGCAATGATGGCGTTTTAAAGATGGGTGTGGCAGATTATGAAATGACAGCTGGAATTGATTTGGATTTTAATGCCAATGATGGTTCAGAAATAATTTATTTACATAATAAGAAGAATGAATCTGTTAGTGTGGAAGGTTACCAGAATTTGCCAGATGGATTAAAATTGAATAAGGATGAAATTACTGATGAAAAGATGGATGCTTTTTCTCGTGAAGGGTATCTAAAAGGTGTAGAAAAAAATAGCTTAGGTAGTCCCAAAGCTGAGATTGTCTATAATTTAGAAATTAGACGTGTACAGGGGAGGGAGTTTTATGAATGGAAGTAACCCACCAATTTGGTAAGTTGGACTAGAAAGAAAAGGAGGTTTGTATGACTATACGAGTAAAATCTATTCTTTTATCTCTGTTTTGCGTTTTTGTACTTGTAATAGGAGGTAAATTTTATATAGACAGAATGAAAGTGGACAACCTCTACCGGCATGGTTTTCAGCTCTATGAAGAACAAATCGCAACCTACCTAAAAGAGCATTACAGCGGTATCAGTAAAATCGAATTTTCTCCGATTTTTAAAAGTGGAGGAAGGGGGGAAGGTTTTGTCCACGCTCGTATAATTCCAGTAGTTTATGATACTTATGGTAATAAAGTCTATCTTCGAAATGATGGAACTATTGATACTTTAGTTCCTAATTATGTTTTGACTTCTGGAATTGAATTGGATTTTAATGTCAATGATGGTTCAGAAATTATATATTTATATAATGAAAAAAACGAATCTATTGAAGTAGGACAATATCAACATCTCCCGGAACACTTAAAATTGAAGACGTATAAGAGTACTGATGCTATAATTACTGCCTATTCACAAAAAGGATCGCTAAAAGGAGTAGAAAAAAATAGTTCAGGCAGTCCCAAGGCTAAGATCGTCTATAATTTGGAAATTAGACGAATTGATGAAAGAGAGTTGGATAAATGGCAATAAAACACTAATTTATTTAGGAAAAGATACATATGAAAAATTTTCCATATGATTAATTGAGTTCTTGTTATTTGTTCTTCTCTTTTTTGTGGTAAAATTAATATATAAAGAAAAGGAGGTTTGTATGTCTAAACGAACAAAATCTATTCTTTTATCTTTGCTTTGTTTTTTTGTACTTGTGATAGGAGGTAAGTTTTATATGGACAGAATGAAAGTGGATAATCTCTACCGGCATGGTTTTCAGCTCTATGAGGAACAAATCGCGACTTATCTAAAGGAGCATTATAGCGGTATCAGTAAAATCGAATTTTCTCCCATTTTTATTACTGGTGGAAAGGGAGAAAGTTTTTTACAAGGCCGTGTAGTTCCAGTAGTTTATGATAGTTATGGAAATAAAGTCTATCTCAGAAATGATGGTTTTGTTGAGAAGGTTCTTGTGGATTATAAGATGGTATTTGGGACTGATTTGGCTTTTAATGTTAATGATGGCTCGGAAATTATTAATCTAAGAGATGATAAAAGAAGACACAATAGTGTTATTTGGGGGCAACCTCTACCTGAAAATTTGAAATGGGTAGACCACGAGACAACAGATGAATCGATGGAAGCTTTTTCTCATGAGGGATATCTTAAAGGTGTAGAAAAGAATGACCAAGGTAGTCCCAAAGTTGAGATTAGTTATAATTTAGAAATTCAACGAATTGATGAAAGAGACTTGGATAAATGGAAGTAACACATAGGGATATTCAGATTCTTCAAGAAGATACTAAATATTATGCTACACACCCATCAAAGACGTTTATTGAGAATCCTGATACAGGCCAACAATTTCAAATCATTGACCGAGTGGAGGGGGTAACTCAGGCTATTGCAGTAGCTCCCTTGGATGCTAATGGGGAGCCCATTGTTTCCCAGACCATTGTGACAGTCGCAGGAACCCAGCCAGTTTTTGCCAACCTTATCAGTTCAGACCATTGGGCATCAACCAGCAATGCATTCGGGGGTGCTTATGGGGATGGAATGACAGCTCAGCATGAGGATATTGAAGCTTTTTATCAGCGTGTCCAGAAGATTACAGAAGTAGGTGACAAGAAGCTAAACCAGCCAGTCAGGATTTATGCCATGAGTGGTTTTAGTCAGTCAGCGACTCCAGTTGTCAAGGTAGCAGCGGACCATAATGTCCCTATGGTCGTCAATTATACAGACTGGGGTGCTCAGGCTGCTCTTGATAAGGGGAACTTTACTTCCAGTGATTTAGCCTATATCAATCGACATGTCACCACCTATGATGCTAATACGAAAGATACTACGATAATGGATAGCAATGGTGGACGGATTCCATATGCTAATATTATTTCACGTGAAGGAACGCAAGGACTGCATTCGCCTGCAGAAGATCACAACCCTGCGGCATTCTATATTATTGGCAATAAACTGGATACAGATAAGTATGCTAAGAGGGGTGAGTTTGTATCAGGAATGACCCCAGAGCAGGTGCGTAGAGTTGCTAAAATCAGAGCTGAACAGTCGCCTATCTGGGACAAGCATGATGAGGCTTACTATGTTCATGAATACTACGAAAAGTTCCCGCCTAAGATTGGCAATATGCTAGATTTGGACTGGTATGCCAAAAAGGGAGAGTTTTTTGTTGGTATGACGGAGAAGCAGGTACGCAAAGCCGCTAAAATTAAAGCGGAACAGTCACCATTCTGGGACAAGCATGATGAAGAATACTATGTTAAAGAGTATAAAAAGATATATGGTGAATTTATACCTGAGGCTAGATATAAGCGTTTATTGACCATTAATCGTGCGATTGAGACAATTTCTTTGGCTCAGTCTGGTTTTTCAAGTGCTAGTGGGAGCCAGCTGGTTTATCTACGAAAAGATCTTGTGACTGCAGTTGCGGATTTAGCTGAACAGCAAGGAGCAGAGTTTGAAGAGCTAATCAAGCAAAAATTGAGCGAATATAAGCAAAATATTGAAAACATGGTGACATCACTCCGATTGATAGCTTATGGTAGCAGAATCTATTTATCGGATGACGAGTTGGAATCGCTCTTGTCTCAATTTACATTGGAGACTTGTTGGGATAGTGGGGTTGAAGAAGCAACGCTAAGTGAGGCGGCTTCTTACAAACAAAAATTGGATATTTTTGGTTCTAATATACGCCAAGCAGCTGATAGACTCGAAGAAGTAGATCGTCAAGGAAGTATACAGTTTAGTAGCAAGTAGGAGGAACTATGGTAAATCTCAGAAGAATAGAATTAACAGCGAATAATAATCTTGTTGAACTAATGAAGGCTCAAGAACGGGAGATGATCGATGCTCTGATTCAATCGGAGAAATCTAAGGTTACAGCGCAGTCTAGTCTTTTAGCTGCTTGGTTGGCTGAGCAAAAGCTACAGATGTCTGATTTTGCTACTGCTACTCTCAATAACAGTCTAAAGGGTGGATTTTCTGGGAATGCTGCGACAGCTGCGACAAATTATCTAACAAATATCCCACAACCAAATCTGCAAAACCCTATTAAATGAGGTCTGCTATGGAACGGATATTCAGGCTAGAAGAGAAATATAAGCAAGAATTAAAGAAAATAGAGCAAGTTGAAGAAGTACTGGATTCTATGAGATTAGATGCTCGGAGAAAGACGGATTTATTGAGTGAACAATTGCTTTACTATTCTAGAAATCATTCAACTGATGAGATATATCGAGCAGTTAGTAAGATGAATGACAATATGGAACAATTTGATTTGTCTTTCAGAAAATTTTTTGACGCACTTAGTGAAGAGAGGGAAGAAATAACCGCTAAATATCGGAAAGACTTAGAACGATTGGAGGAGGAATATTATAAAAGAAGGAAAGCTGAGAATTCTCAAGTATAGACTGTAAAAATGCCATATATCAATGCAGTATAAAAAAGTGATATTTAATGTCAGCCTTTTAAGTTTCTTTCAAGTTTTTTATAAGTCTGTCTTAAGTTTCTGGGATTATACTAATACCATCAAAATAGAAATGAGGACAGTCCAATGACATCTAAAGTTACCCTATATGATAAGCAAGTATTGACATTCTCACAGGCGCAAAAGTAGGAAAGGAAGTAATACGAATCAGTAACGTTTAAAAAGCAGCAGAAGCCCTTAACTAATTTTTTCATATAAATCTCCTAAAACAAGTAAAAAAAATTTTGAGGCTCTTTGTTGATCCAAAACAAAGCAGACTTAGACTACTCATAAAAAGAAACCACCTCTGCCAGCTGGAAGACAGGGGTGGTTTTGTGGTCTGGATGGAACTCAAGGTTATTCTTTCTGACGCTTAGCAAAATCCACAAAGCGAAATTTGTCGAGCTTGTGGCGGCTCTCGGTATATTGAAACTGGCGGCCGTCTGCCAGATAGACCTGAGATTTGACAGAGACAACCTGCTGGTCCTTGCCTAGGTCCATGAGAATCTTGTCTCGGTCATTGGCGTGGTCAATGGTAAATTCCTTCTTGGCATAGGCAATGTTGAGCTTTAAATCATTTTCCAAATAGGCATAAATGGACTGCTCACCGATTTCCCTTGTCAAGTCAGGTACGATGCCTTTGTCTAAATAGTCAATATCTAAGACAGAGGCGACTTGGTCTACAACGCGCTGACGGACGATTCGCCAAACCAGTCGGTAGGGAGGGAAGCCAGTGATGTCGGACAATTTCTGGTCCACGGTAATTTTTTCCAAGCTGACAACATTGGTTTTGGACTGCATATTATTCTGCTTGACTACTTCTTGATAGCTGGTCAGCTTAGACACAGGAAAGTCGAACTGTTCCTGCTTGATGACTTTGGAACCCTGTCCGCGGACCTTTTCAATCAATCCTTCTTCCTGCAACAGAGCCAGAGCCTTGCGCACCGTGTCGCGGCTGACCTTGTAGTCTTCTGTCAGCTGATGCTCGCTGGGCAAGAAGTCTCCGACAGCATAACGCTCGTCTAAAATATCTTTCTCAATCTGTTTGAATAATTGTTTGTATTTCTTCATCATAAACTCCACTTGTTTTCTTTTTTACATACAACCTAGAAAATTTTATCAAAAATAAGGGCTTTTTTCAACAAACAACTTGCATACATCTTTGAAATCGATTACAATGATTTGTAGAGATGTGTTGAAAAACTAACTCGTAAAAAATATAAGGAGAGTGCTGGATTCTCATTCAGCCAGTAGTCAAATGGGAAAATTTGAGAAGGAAGCCAAAGATCTGCTTGATGCAATCGGCGGCAAAGAGAATGTCACAGCAGTTAGCCATTGTGCAACGCGGATGCGATTTGTACTTGGCGACGATAAAAAGGCCAACGTCAAGGCCATTGAGGCAATCCCAGTGGTCAAGGGAACTTTCACAAATGCTGGGCAATTCCAAGTCATCATTGGAAATGATGTGCCAATCTTTTACAATGACTTCACTGCTGTATCAGGTATTGAGGGAGTATCAAAAGAAGCAGCCAAGTCTGCTGCTAAGAGCAAGCAAAATCCCCTTCAGCGGGTTATGGCCACTCTGGCGGAAATTTTCACCCCTATCATTCCAGCCTTGATTGTCGGAGGGTTAATCCTTGGCTTCCGCAATGTCCTTGAAGGCGTTCATTGGTCTATGTTGGATGGGAAAACAATCACAGAGGTATCCAAATTCTGGTCTGGCATCAACCATTTCTTGTGGCTTCCAGGAGAAGCAATTTTCCAATTCCTGCCAGTTGGAATCACTTGGTCTGTTTCTCGTAAAATGGGAACTAGCCAAATTCTTGGTATTGTCTTGGGGATCTGTTTGGTGTCCCCACAATTGCTGAATGCTTATTCAGTAGCATCGACACCAGCAGCTGAAATCGCTAAGGACTGGGTTTGGGATTTCGGTTTCTTCACTGTCAATCGTGTTGGTTACCAAGCTCAGGTTATTCCGGCACTTTTAGCAGGTTTATCTCTATCTTATCTGGAAATCTTTTGGCGTAAACATATTCCAGAAGTAGTGTCTATGATTTTTGTGCCATTCTTATCATTGATTCCTGCTCTGATTCTGGCTCATACTGTCTTGGGTCCTATCGGTTGGACAATCGGTCAGGGACTTTCAACAGTTGTACTTGCAGGTTTAACTGGCCCTGTTAAATGGCTCTTTGGCGCAGTATTTGGTGCTCTTTATGCTCCATTTGTTATCACAGGTCTTCACCATATGACCAATGCCATTGATACTCAGTTGGTAGCGGATGCCGGTGGTACTGGTCTTTGGCCAATGATTGCTCTGTCCAATATTGCTCAAGGTTCAGCTGTATTTGCTTATTACCTTATGAAACGCCATGATGAGCGGGAAGCGCAAATTTCCCTGCCTGCAACCATTTCAGCTTACCTTGGTGTTACTGAGCCTGCTCTCTTCGGGGTCAACGTCAAGTACGTTTATCCATTTGTTGCGGGAATGATTGGTTCGTCTATTGCGGGTCTGCTTTCTGTAACCTTTAATATAACAGCAAATGCCATTGGTATTGGTGGTTTACCAGGTATCCTTTCTATCCAGGCAAAATATATGATTCCATTTGCAGGAGTTATGCTTGTAGCAATCCTTGTACCAATGTTCCTGACTTTCTTTTTCCACAAGACAGGCTTCTTGACGAAGACAGAGGAAGATCCAGAATTGCAGGCAGAGTTTGCAGCTCAGGAAGAGGCTGAATTTGCCGGGCCATCCAAAGCCGAGTCATCTCCAGAGGTGAAAGCAGCTGATTCATCAGCTCCTGTAACGATTACTAGTCCGCTGGCAGGAGAAGTCAAAGAATTGAGTCAGGCAACAGATCCTGTCTTTGCACAAGGTTTGATGGGGCGTGGAGTTGTCATTGTTCCTAGCCAAGGTGAGTTGGTTTCACCAGTCAATGGTAGAGTAACAGTCTTCTTCCCAACCAAGCATGCCATCGGCATCTTGTCAGATGAAGGTGTTGAAATCCTGATGCATATCGGAATGGACACTGTTAATCTGGAGGGCAAAGGATTTGAAGGTTATGTGTCTCAGGGAGATAAGGTCAAGGTTGGCGACAAGCTCATTTCCTTTGATATAGACATGATCAAGAAAGCGGGCTATGTAACGGAAACACCAGTCATCATTACGAACTCAGACAAGTATCAGGTGGAGGAGCTTGAACAACTTCCTCAGGCAGTTGAGCGAGGAAGTCAGTTGATGGCAGCTAATCCACTTTAAAGAAAAATGAAATGACTTATAGAAAGGGACGGTGCTTTAAAATCTGTCCCTTTTCTCAAAAAAGGAGAAAATATGACACTTGATAAAACAAAGGTTGTCTACCAAATTTATCCAAAATCTTTTAAAGACACAACTGGCAACGGTTTGGGAGATTTTCGCGGGATTATTGAAAAACTTCCTTACCTGAAAGAGCTGGGAGTGGATATGATCTGGCTCAATCCTTTCTATCCGAGTCCGCAACGGGACAATGGTTATGATATTTCTGACTATACTGCGGTTGATCCTATCTTTGGAGATATGGCGGATTTTGAAGAGATGGTCAAGGTCGGCCAGCAGCATGGTATTGACTTTATGCTGGATATGGTTCTCAATCATTGCTCGATTGAGCATGATTGGTTCCAAAAGGCACTGGCTGGGGATTCCTACTATCAGGACTTCTTTATCCTGCGGGATGAGCCGACGGACTGGCTGTCCAAGTTTGGTGGAAGTGCCTGGGCGCCATTTGGCGATACGGGCAAATATTATCTGCATCTCTATGATGTCACTCAAGCTGATCTTAACTGGCGCAATCCCAATGTTCGTCAAGAACTCTTCAAGGTGGTGAATTTTTGGCGGGACAAGGGCGTCAAAGGCTTCCGCTTTGATGTCATCAATGTGATCGGTAAAGATGAAGTGCTGACGGACTGTCCAGAGCAGGAGGGCAAGCCTGCCTATACTGATAAGCCAATCGTCCATGACTATCTGCGTATGATGAACGAAGCAACCTTTGGGCAGGACGATTCCTTTATGACGGTTGGTGAAATGAGTGCTACGACGATTGAAAACTGTATCCTTTACACCGCTCCAGACCGGCAGGAGCTATCCATGGCTTTTAATTTCCATCATCTCAAGGTGGACTATGAAGCTGGACAGAAATGGACGCTTAAGGCTTTTGACTTTGAAGAGTTAAAACGCCTCTTCCACACTTGGGGGAAGGAAATGAGCAATCATGATGGCTGGTCAGCTCTCTTTTGGAACAACCATGATCAGCCGCGAGCTCTCAACCGCTTCGTCGATGTAGAGAATTTCCGCAATGAAGGAGCGACCATGTTGGCAGCCAGTATTCATCTGTCTCGCGGGACGCCTTATATCTACATGGGTGAGGAGATTGGCATGGTGGATCCTGACTATGACTCCATGGAAGATTATGTGGATGTCGAGTCTCTCAATGCTTACCAGAGTCTGCTTGCTGAAGGTCAATCGCCAGAAGCAGCCTTCAGGATCATCAAGGCTAAATCTCGTGATAATTCTCGAACGCCTATGCAGTGGGATGATTCAGTCAATGCAGGTTTTACAACAGGAACTCCATGGCTGAAGGCGGGCAAATCCTATCCTCTCATCAATGTGGAAAATGAAATCAAGGGACCGATCTTTACCTTTTATCAGAAATTGATTGCCCTGCGTAAGGAACTGCCTATCATCGCAGAGGGCAGCTATCAGCCAGCCTATGAGGACAGTCCCCAGATCTATGCATTTGAGCGGGAGTGGCGAGGGCAAAAGCTTTTGGTCCTTAACAATTTTTATGCTGATCCGATTACGGTGGACATCCTACCAGACTATCAAAGCGGTCAGGTTCTCCTATCCAATTACGGCAAGACTCGGATTGACCATGTGATGACCCTGCAGCCTTACGAAACCGTGGCTATCTTAGTAGGTGAAAACTAAAGTCTCGAAAGAATCTGGAAATGTTTCTAGATTCTTTTTTTCTGTGTTGGGCAAGCCTAGACAAGTATTTTTCTGAAGTGAGAGAAACTAATACAGAATTTTAAGAAAGCCTTTGCAAAATTTGATTCTTTTCTTTATAATAAAAATTAAATAGGATAATATACATTTATACAGAAAAGGAGAAGTTCATGAAAAAACAAGTTTCTTACAGGCAGCTCTTTCCCACAGCGGTTTTGCTAGCTGCTTTTCTGTCCATGCTTTTTTCTGTCCAATTGGCCGGAGCAGAAGAAGCGGTAAGTTCGTCGACTTCAGAGGCGGCTGCTCTTACAGAGAATCCGGCCGTAAGCGGTGCGTCTGTTGCCAGTCAAGCGGAGAGTCCAGCTGCAGACCCCGGAGAGTCAAGGCCAGCTTCTACAGAGACAGTGGAAAAGGCAGACCAAGCCCCTGCTACAGCACAAGCCGCGGCTAGCGGACCAGAAGTTGTGTCCAATGTAGGAACCATTCAGGGAGAATCACAAGCCTCTCCCTATGAGGACAAAGAGGTTCAAGTTTCCAATGTAGTTGTGACGAAAACAGACCGTTATGGTTTTTATGTTCAAGATGTGATTCCTGATGGAAATAGCAGGACTTCTGATGCTCTTTATGTGGTTTCTAAAGAAAAAGTCGATGTCGGTGATAAACTTAGTCTTGAAGGACGCGTCAAAGAAGGCTACATGGAAGAGCTCAGCGTTCGTCAGGGGCAAACTTTCAACAAGCCCAGTGGTAGTTTGACAGTTACCATGCTGATGGCTTCCAAGGTGACCAAGGAAGGGAAAACTGACTTACCTGCTCCAGTAGACATCGTGGCTAATATGCCTCAGGATACGGTCGATAATGATATTAATAATTATCAGCCTCAAAGTGAAGCACTGGACTACTGGGAAAGTTTGGAAGGAATGTTGACGACGGTGAAGAGGCCCCGCGTTTTAGGCCCGCAGTACCGTGGAGACATTTATCTCTTACCTGAAGGCTACCAAGCCTTGCCATTAAACAATATCGGAGGTCTCAATCTTCGTCCAAACGCTCAAAATACAGCAACCATTCCAGTCTATGTTGGCAATAAATTTATTGCCAAGGCCAAGGATTATTTCAATGGTGATGTGGTCGGAGTTGTGACCTATCGTGGGAAGATTTATAAGTTGGAGCCGACTCAGCTGCCTGATTTAGTAGACGGGGGCTTGCAAAGACAGGTCTCTCCTATCTATCCAAGCGAGGACAAGCTGACTATCGCTTCCTACAATATCGAGAATTTTTCTGCTAATGCTAAAAAAGGTGAAACACCTGAGGAAAAAGTGACTAGAATCGCTAATTCCTTCATCAATGAAATCCATAGTCCAGATATCATCACGCTCATCGAGGTTCAAGATGAGAATGGCAGTGTCAATGACGGAACGACCAGCGGTGTCAAAAGCGGTGAGAAACTAGCGGCCCGCATCAAAGAACTGGGTGGAAAAACTTACAAGTACACTGAAGTTGCCCCACTTGACGGTCAAGATGGCGGCAAGCCTGGCTCCAATATCCGCGTGGCTTTTCTCTACGATCCAAATCGTGTAAAATTAGTTGAGAAAGATGCTGGTAATAGTGATGAAGCAGCTAGCTTCTCTGGTGGCCATTTGGTTAAGAATCCTGCCCGAATCGAACCGACCAATCCAGCCTTTACCAAGGTTCGTAAATCCTTGGCAGCTGAGTTTGAATTCAAGGGACAGCATATCGTCGTTATCGCCAATCATTTGAAGTCCAAGATTGGGGATGATGCCGTTTATGGCTCCGCTCAGCCAGCAGTTCAACATACGCAGGCAGCCCGGATAGAGCAGGCTAAAATTTTAAATAGCTTTGTTCAGGAAGGACTGAGACAAAATCCTAACCTTAAGTTTGTACTGACTGGTGATTTTAACGATTTTGAATTTTCCGAAACGGCTAAAGCACTGGCGGGTAATGAATTGATTAATCTCATGCAGGAGCATGATGCGGCTGACCGTTATTCTTATTTCTACCGCGGTAGCAACCAAAGCTTGGATAACATTTTTATTTCGAAGAACCTGGCAGGCAAGGCAGTCTTTGCGCCTGTCCATATCAATGCCTCTTTCATGGAGGAACATGGCAGAGCTTCAGACCATGATCCAGTAGTGGTGCAGCTGGACTTTTCTAAGGATGTTGCAGCTTCGTCTTCTGACAGCTCCCAACCGTCTCAATCAACTGGACAATCCTCTGTAGCAGCAGAACAAGGAGCTCCGTCTCAGACCAATTCTCCATCGTCCAATCAAACTGGACAAGGTCAGACTGCTGGCAGCAAGAAGAAGGGACTCCCGCAGACCGGCCAAAATAACAGTGGCTGGACAGTTTTGGGATTGACCATGCTAATGTTTGCTTTTACTCTCAAAAAGAGAAGCAGAAATTAACTAAAATCAATTTAAAAAGTGAAATCAGGGTGGAATAAAGATTTTGCCCTGATTTTTTTGCCTACTGCTTTCGCCCTAAAGTTTTATCTGTTGTAAAACACTGAAAATGAAACTGAAAAACAGTTTGTTTTCTAAAAAATAGGCAAATTAAGTCTATTTTTGCTTTAATCATGTTATAATGTAGTTAGTTATAAAACGTTTTCAGAGTTAAGAGGTTGCGTGATGGTTGAAGAGAAAATTGAAGAAGCAGTTGATTATGGAAAGGTAACGGGCATGGTCCACTCCACCGAAAGTTTTGGAGCTGTTGATGGACCGGGTATCCGTTTTATTGTTTTTTTGCAGGGCTGCCATATGCGTTGCCAGTATTGCCATAATCCGGATACTTGGGAGATGGAGACCAACAAATCTCAGTTGCGAACGGTGGATGATGTTTTACAAGAAGCTCTCCGTTATAAGGGTTTCTGGGGCAATAAAGGCGGCATCACCGTCAGTGGAGGAGAAGCCTTGCTGCAGATTGATTTTCTGATTGCCCTCTTTACCAAGGCTAAGGAGCTGGGCATCCACTGTACTTTGGATACCTGTGCCCTGCCTTTTAGAAATACGCCTCGCTATCTGAAAAAATTTGACAAGCTTATGGCAGTGACGGATTTAGTCTTGCTAGATATCAAAGAGATTAACGAAGAACAGCACAAAATTGTGACCAGCCAGACCAACAAGAATATCTTGGCTTGTGCCAAGTACTTGTCTGACATTGGAAAGCCAGTCTGGATTCGTCACGTCTTGGTTCCGGGATTGACCGACCGTGATGATGACCTGATTGAGCTAGGTAAATTTGTAAAGACGCTGAAGAATGTTGATAAGTTTGAAATTCTACCTTACCATACCATGGGAGAATTCAAATGGCGGGAGTTGGGTATCCCTTACAAGCTGGAAGGTGTTAAGCCTCCGACAGCTGATCGGGTCAAGAATGCTAAGGAACTCATGCAGACGGAGTCCTATACAGAGTATATGAATCGGGTGCATAATAGCTAATCTACTTTGAGTATGAATAAATGGGCTGGTGGGCTAACCAGTCCATTTTTCTTAAGAAAATGTCCTTCTGCTTTTGTGAAATGCCTGTAATTATGGTAAAATAAATGCAATAAGTTTATATAAAAGAAGAGGTTTATCATGTCTAAAATTTTAGTTTTCGGTCATCAAAATCCTGATTCAGATGCTATCGGTTCATCTTACGCTTTTGCTTATTTGGCTCGCGAAGCTTATGGCTTGGATACAGAAGCTGTTGCTCTGGGTGAGCCTAATGAAGAAACAGCCTTTGTATTGGATTATTTTGGCGTGGCTGCGCCGCGCGTGATTACATCTGCCAAGGCAGAAGGGGCTGAGCAAGTCATCTTGACAGACCACAATGAATTCCAGCAGTCTGTGGCAGATATTGCTGAAGTTGAAGTTTATGGCGTGGTGGACCACCACCGTGTTGCTAACTTTGAAACAGCTAGTCCGCTTTACATGCGCTTGGAGCCAGTGGGATCTGCTTCCTCTATTGTTTACCGTATGTTCAAGGAGCACGGCGTAGAAGTTCCAAAAGAAATTGCAGGATTGATGCTGTCTGGTTTGATCTCTGATACTCTCTTGCTTAAGTCACCAACAACTCATCCAACTGATAAGGTCATTGCACCAGAATTGGCTGAGCTGGCTGGTGTCAACTTGGAAGAGTATGGTTTGGCAATGCTTAAGGCAGGTACAAACTTGGCTAGCAAGTCTG
This sequence comes from Streptococcus sanguinis, assembly GCF_050225395.1. GTDB lineage: Bacteria > Bacillota > Bacilli > Lactobacillales > Streptococcaceae > Streptococcus. The sequence continues at coordinate 662,668 of NZ_CP071431.1, forward strand.
CAGAAGAATTGATCGACATCGATGCTAAAACGTTTGAACTGAATGGAAATAATGTGCGTGTGGCACAGGTCAACACAGTTGATATTGCAGAAGTTTTGGAGCGTCAAGTAGAAATCGAAGCGGCTATTGAAAAAGCAATCGCTGATAATGGCTACTCTGACTTTGTCTTGATGATCACAGATATTATCAACTCAGACTCAGAGATTCTGGCTATCGGAAGCAATATGGATAAGGTCGAAGCAGCCTTTAACTTTGTTCTTGAAAACAACCATGCTTTCCTTGCAGGCGCTGTTTCTCGTAAGAAGCAAGTGGTGCCTCAACTAACAGAAAGTTTTAATGCTTAAAGAGCTCATTTGAGGAAATAAGTTACTAGAAGGGGCTATTCCCCTCATACCTAAAAGGAGTCTTGACTCCTTTTTTGATGGGTGAGAAAAATGAAGATTCAAGATTTACAAGATGGAGATTTGATTTTTACAGTCGGATCTTCAGAAATTGCAGCAGCCATCCGAGCAGCAACTGGTTCATATAGTCATGTGGCCATCTTTTTTAATGGTGAGATTTATCATGCAACCCATGAGAATGGTGTTGTCAATCAAGATTTGTCTGATTTTTTACAAGATGAGGATGTTTATGACGTGTACTGCTATCCAGCTATTGAAGCAGAAGCAGTCTTTAAAAGGGCCAAATTACATCTAGGAAAGCCATACAATTTCAGCTTCTATCCGCAGTCCGATGGTTTTTACTGTTCGGAGTATATTGCGGAAATTTTGCCGATTTTTGATACGATTCCCATGCAGTTTGGTGATGAGAAAAATCTGATTTCTGATTTTTGGCAGGAATATTATCGGGACTTGGGCTTAGTGGTTCTCCTAGGTCAGCCTGGAACGAATCCTAGCCAGTTGGCTCAGTCAAGAAAACTCATCTACAAAGGAGAACTCCATGATTAAAATCATCAATCCCAGCCGTTTGATGTGCCAGCCTTTTTTTAAGGAGCTGATTGATTATTTGGATCAGCATGAGGCAGTGATTCTGCGGGAGATTAAGAGAGACTTTGAGAGTGTGGCCAACATTGACCGCTCGATAGAGGAGTTTATCAAGGCTGGCTACATCAAGCGAGAGAACAAGCGATATTATCTGACCTTGCCACTTTTGGAAAGTTTGGAGACTGTGAGTTTGGATCAGGAAATCTTTATCCGTGATGATAGTCCGCTCTATCAGGAACTGTTAGAGCTGCGCTTTGAGACTCAGCTTTCCAATCAGACCAATGCGGCTGTTTTGCTGGAAGAGACAGATTTTCAGCGGGATAAGCTGACCTTGGCAAATTATTTTTACAAGATGCAGCGCCAATATCCGCTGTCTGAGGCACAAAAGCCCCTCTATGCTGTCTTAGGCGATGTCAATCCAGAGTATGCACTCAAGTATATGACGACCTTTCTTCTCAAGTATGTCCGCAAGGATGAGCTCATGCAGAAGCGGCGGGACATTTTTGTCGATAGCCTAGTAATCTTGGGCTATATCCGGCAAAACGAAGCAGGCAAGTATGAGTTACAGGCCAGCTTTGATAAGGAGAGATTGACTTTCCAGCTGGACTGATTTTCTCATAGAATGAGCAGAATATTTGACCTTTGAAAAGAAAAAACTTATACTACTGTAAACGGTATCAGAAACCGTAAAAAAGAATGGAGGCAAAATTATGTCACTAGAAAATAAATTCGATCAAGCTAAAGGCGCTGTTAAAGAAGGCGTGGGCAAAGTTACAGGCGATAACAAGACTGAAGCAGAAGGCTTTGTAGAAAAAACAGTTGCTAAAGCCAAAGAAGTTGCAGAAGATGCTAAAGGAGCTGTAGAAGGTGCCGTTGAAGGTATCAAAAACAGCTTGGATAAATAAAAAACAATCAGTCGATTATTCGGCTGATTATTTTTTTTTGCTGATACATAAGGTAGAGGAAGTAGGGGGCTCCAATAATGGAAATCAAAATGCCTGTCGGGACGGAGCTTCCGATGAGGAAGGTTCTTGTGATCGTATCTGCTCCTGTCATGATAAAGGCACCTAGTAGCATAGCGGCTGGAAAGAGTAAGCGATGATCGCTAGGCAGGAATCGTTTGCTGATATGGCTAGCCAACATACCGATGAATACAATATTTCCAGCTAGAGATAGGCTAAAGGCGACGAGAGCACTGGCCAATAGTAGGGTTATCTGCCGCTCTCTTTTTAGATGAAGCCCCAGGCCTAGAGCTGTTTCATCATTTAGACTGAGGATATTGAGCTTGTGGGAATGCAGATAGGTCAGCAGCCAGAATAAAAGCAAAAAGGGGCCAGCAATAGCTAGACTTTCCCAGTTATTACCCGTAATCTTACCAGCTAGCCAGCTAACCACATAGGTCAGTTTGTTCTGATTGACACGGCCGGTGATGGCAATCATACTAGAAGACAGGATGGTTGACAAGGTCACGCCAGCGATAATGAGCTTGACGGGGCTTATAGCATGGCCTTTTTGATGTGAGATCAGGTAAATAAGAGCTACAGTCAGCATACCGCCAAAGGTTGCGATAAAGGGAAGATAGCGAATATAGAAAGGATTGGTCACTTCTAGCTTGCTGATAGCAAGAGTAATAATAACACCAGCTCCGGCATTGATTCCCAAGGTTCCTGAATCAGCAAGTGGGTTTCGGGTAAAGGTCTGCAGCAGTACACCGCTCATCCCTAGCGAAGCTCCTGCTAGAAGGCAGACCAGAATTCGAGGCAAGCGGATCTGCTCCATGATAAAGGCGCTGCCATCATCTCCCTGCCCCAGCAGATATCGAAAAGCTTCTCCGACATTAAATTCCTGATCGCCTGATGATAGAGACAGTAGGAAAATTAGGGAAGTCAGGAGGCTGAGGCTTACTAGAACCAAAAGAATCCGTTTTTTATCTCTCATAGAAGGCCCCCTTTCTCATCAGCCACAGGAAGATTGGCAGTGTAACGAGACTGATAATAGAGCTAAGAGGCAAACCGACCATATAACTCGCAGAAAAATCACAAATCAGTAGAAATAGCGCTCCTGTTAGCATCGTCAGTGGCAAGATTTTCTGGTAGTTCTTTCCGCTGATGGTTTTGACAAAGTGTGGAATAATCAGTCCGACGAGGGCTAGGCTTCCTACTAGGGCAACAGCTGCCGCTGATAACAGTAGAACAAGGCTTAGAAAGATTAGGGTCATATGAGTCGTTCGCTGGCCTAAGCCCTTGGCTACTGTTTCATTGAGGCTGAGAATGGTTAGTTGGTGAGAAAATAGCTGAGCCAGTAAGAGGCCTAATAAGATAAAGGGAGCAATGATTTGCAGCATTTTCCAATTGGTTCCTAGAAGCCCTCCAGCCTGCCAACCGATGACAGCATTCGTCAGGTTGAGGTAAATGGTCAAGCCTTGTCCGATAGCAGTCAGGAGTGTTGTTACCATGGCACCGGATAAGACGAGACGTAGTTGCTCAAAACCTTTTCTAGGATGGTAGGAGAGGCTAAAAACCAGAATACTGGCTAGACAGGCTCCTGCAAGTGAGAGCAGGAGGATGCTACTGTAGTGTATACTCTTAGAAAAGGCATAACCGCAGATGAGCGCTAGGCCAGCTCCAGAGTTGATTCCCAAAAGTCCCGGATCAGCAATAGCATTGCGGGTTATCCCCTGCATGATGGCTCCTGAAACGGCCAAGCTAGCTCCGACTAGCAGAGCTGCAATTCCTCTAGGTAAGCGCAGATCTATGATGATGTTCTGGGCTGGACTTTCCTTGAAAGGATGGCTCAGTGTTTCTATCAGTTGCTGATGGGAGTAGCTGGGAATGCCAAAGCGCAGGTAGAGATAGAGTCCGCTAATCAGCAGGAGAATGAGGGCGAAAAAAACAAGCCAAAAAATATTTGGCCTATTTTTTTGAGTGAAGAGTGAATGAAGCGTCATCTGGTATCCTTTATATTGTCGAAAATAAAATAGCTGTCATGAGATATATCGCTTACTAGCAATGTTTTTTCACTAGTCTGAGTTCCTGCAAGGAATGCCCTAGTTCATTTTTTCAAGGCCATCTTGAATGGTTTTGAGTTCGTATTCAAGTGTCAATGGATCGTTGAAATAAAAGGCATTGGCATCCACTTTTAAGATATGGTTCTGTTGGACAGCGGGAATGGATTTCCAAACATCGCTTTCGTAAAGAGCACTGCCCGTTTTATCATCTTCAGCTGCAACCAGGACATAATCGCCAATGTACTCACTCACTGTTTCTTGGCTGACTTGCAAGTAGCCACTTGGGAATACTTCATCCTTCACCTTTTGTGGAGCCTCAAATCCTAGAGATTTGTAAATAACTTCTCCGCCTCGTCCCCAGTTGTTACCGAAGAGATAGATTTCCTTTTCATATAGCCCGACAACGGTGAAAGTGACATTTTGTCCCAGCTTTTCTTTTAACTGTTTGCCAATATCAGCTGTTTTGCTCTTCCAATCGGCAATCCATTGATCAGCTTCTTTTTCCTTACCAAAGATTTGGCCAAAGCGATTCAGGATTTCTAAATAGTCATTTTTTCCATAATCAATGGCAATAGTTGGAGCGATTTTCTTTAGTTCATCGATATTTTTGTCACTAGCATCTACCACGATAAGGTCTGGCTTTTGCTTGGCGATAGACTCTAAATCTTCTGGCATCAGGACCTTGGCATTTTTGACTTTTTCCTTGAGGACAGGATTTTTAGCATCATAGGATGTTACAGTGACAGGGTCGAAGCCTAGTTGCAGCAGATAGCCGGTGTAGGTTGAGGAGAGACTGGCGATGCGTTTTGGATTTTTAGGAATATCACCGTAGTAGTGGAATCCGTCAATCTTGGGCTTGCTGGATAGCTCTACCTTGTCTGAAGAGGCAGAGTTTTCAGATTTAGATGAGCTGCCGCAGGCGACTAAAAGGAAGATGGTGACAGTAAGGGTAGCAAATGATAAAAACTTTTTCATTTTTTCCTCCAATTCTATAAAAAGTTTAGAAGCTGTATCCACGAAGAAGATATGGGAAACTTATCTATGAAGGCATTGCTTATTTAAGGAGTTGATAGCTGAGGCAGAGCGGCTTATCCTGAATAGGATCCCGAATAATCTGGGCTTCAATCTGAAAAATGTCTCTCAGAATATCCGAAGTCATGACCTGCTCAACACTTCCTTGATATCGGATATGCCCATTTTTCATAGCGATCAGCTGATGGGAGAAGCGGGCAGCCAAGTTGATGTCATGCAGAACCATGATAATGGTTTTTCCGCTGAGTCGGTTGAGGTCATTCAGCAACTCCAAGATTTCCAGCTGATGATTCATATCCAGATAGGTGGTCGGCTCGTCCAGAAAAATAGTCTCTGTATCTTGAGCTAAGGCCATAGCAATCCAGACGCGCTGGCGCTGACCTCCAGACAAATCATCCACTTGCCAGTCCGAAAATTCGCTGACTTGAGTTGCTTCCATAGCCCAGCAGATTTTTTCCCGATCTTCTATACTGATTCGCCCCAAGCCAGTTTGATGCGGAAAGCGGCCATAAGAGACCAGATCATAGACGGTGATGCCATCGGTCGCCTCCATGGTTTGGGGCAGCAAGGCAATCTTTTGCGCCACCTCCTTGGTCGGCAGTAGGGCGATGGACTGTCCATCCAGAGTTATGCTGCCAGCTTTTGTCGGCAAAATACGGGTAAAAGCCTTGAGAAGCGTGGATTTACCGCAGCCATTGCTACCGATAATAGTTGTAATCTTTCCCTCGGCGAGTTGGCAGTCCAGTCCGTCAATAATAACCTTTTGATCGTAGGCGACCTGGATACTTGCTGCAGAGATAGTGGACATAGACTTCCTTTCTGTCTGATTCTTCTATCAGAATTTCAATTTTTATTATATCATAAAATTTTTTCTAAAAAATAGTTTTCTGACAATTTAATAAAAATAAAATAAAAAAGTTTTATAAAATTGTAAATAATAAAAATTTAAGCTTTTCATGCTAAGATAGAAATATTAAAAAGGACCTGCAATGATGATATGAATTTACAGGTGGTGAAAGGAAAAATGATGAAATTATTGACAAACCTACGCCCCTCTAAGCCTTTGAAAGAGCTGAGGTGGTTTGATATTGTTGTGATTACTCTGCTCATGTTTGGGCAGTTTATTTACCGCTCAACGGAGCTTTATTTAGCTAGCTTTGCGCCAGCTTCCAGCTCAGGAGCGACTGAAACGGTGACCAATACAGCCAGCGAGGGAGCAGCTTTTTCTAGCAATTTCAATTTTCAGCTACTGATGCTGGTCTTGACCATTCTTTATCTATTGCTTCGGCGCTTTGACTTTAAGCAGCTTCCCATCCGTATGAGCTGGTCGGTTCTCCTCTGGACTCCACTTATTTTTGTAGCAGTAGGGTTCTTTGGTGACATTGTGACGACACTGAGCGGCGAGTATAATTACTTTGATCCAACTCTCTGGTCTTATGTAGATGTTCTGGAAATCTTCCGGAAATTTGCTGAACTGACACCTATGGCCATCCTCTACGGACTTCTCAATGGTTTCTATGAGGAATTCTTCTTTCTGGGGCTTATGACCTCTGTTAGGGATAAGTATAAGTGGTGGGCTCTGGCCTACTCTACTATCATTCGGATTTCTTTCCACACCTATCAGGGCATGCTGTGGGCCTTGGTTATCGGAGTGGTGTACGGTCTCTTTTACTATTTCCTTTACAAGTACAAGGTCAAGAACCTCTTGCCTTTCTTTCTCATGCACGCCTTGGCGGATATGTTTGGCTCCAGCTTGATGTACGTTCTGATTAAATGGCGGTGATTTTTACAAAACGACAATAAAAAGGCGATATGCTCGCCTTTTTTCTTATAAATACTTTTCTGCAAGTGCATAGTCTCCTAGATAGGCTACTTTTTCTCCTTCTACGATTTGGTAAGCATCCGCTCCTTTACCGGCCAGAATGACGGCATCTCCCTCTCGGTCTGTCAGGCTGAGAGCTTTTTTGATGGCTTCCTCTCGGTCGGCTATTTTTTCCACTGGATAGGAGATGTAAGATGCGATTTCCTCCGCAATGGCTAGAGGGTCTTCATAGTTGGGGTCGTCCGCGGTTAAGATAACGGTCAGCTCAGGATGCTGATTAAGTAGGCGACCGAAGTCTTTGCGCCGGCTTTCACCCTTGTTGCCTGTAGCACCTAAGAGAAGAATAATCTTGCCCTTTTGGTGTTCCTCTACGACAGACAGCAGGTTGCTTAGGCTGACGCCATTGTGAGCATAGTCAACGAAGATCTTGGCGCCATTTTTCTGAGTCAGAACTTCCATACGGCCTGGGACTCGGGTTGCGGCAATTCCTTTTTTGATGTCTTTGAGGCTAGCACCCAGACGCAGACAGGCAAGACCAGCCGCTACTGCATTTTCTTGATTGAAGCGGCCGATGAGCTGGATATCGTAGTGGCCAGCTAACTTACCAGTCGCTTCAAAGCTGAAAGCCTGAGAATCCGTGATAGTGTTACTAGAGCCTGCTCCATAGAAATCATGTTCCAAACAGGCGACTTGCTCTTTCACTATTTGGAAATGGTCCATGCCGCTATTCACGATAACTGCTCGGCTATTATCCATCAAAAGCCGTTTATTGTAGAAGTAATCTTCAAAGGTTGGATGCTCAATAGGGCCGATATGGTCTGGGCTGATATTAAGAAAGACACCGACATCAAAGGTTAGGCCATAGACCCTTTTCTTGAGATAAGCCTGACTGGAAACTTCCATGATGAGATGAGTCCGATCATTAGCAAGGGCTTGGGCCATCATTGTAATAAGGTCCAGACTCTCTGGTGTAGTCAGAGTTGACTTGAAGAAAGTCTCGCCATCCAAAGTGGTATTCATAGTTGAGAGCAGGGCAGGGTGATGACTTTGGGAAAGGATTTGATAGGCAAAATAAGCTGTAGTTGTCTTACCCTTGGTGCCAGTAAAGGCCAGCAGTTTGAGCTTTTTCTCAGGATGGCCGTAAAATTCCATGGCTAAGAGACTCATGGCTTGCTTGACATCGTTGACCAAAAGGACCGGAATGCCCACTTGAAAGTCTGTCTCGCTGATATAAAAGCGTAGGCCAGCTGAGACGGCTTTTTCTAGAAATTCTTTCTTAAAAGCCTCACCCTTGACAAAAAAGAGGGTAGAGGCATCTGCTTCCCTGCTGTCATAACTGATACTATCGAAAGTCAAGCCGCTATAGGAGAAGAAGTATTCTCCGTCTTTAACAATATCACGAAAATTATGGTCTTCTTTTAAAATATCTAATACGGTTTCAATTTTAATCATAAATCTATTGTAAACCTTATGGCTGGGTTTTACAAGAGGCAAGGAAAAGTTTATAATAAAAGAAGAATAAATAGAAGAGGTTTTCTATGAGCCAAGAAACAACAAGCCAGCAGCAGCAGATGCTGCGGGGAACTGCCTGGCTAACTGCCAGCAATTTTATCAGTCGTCTTCTGGGTGCCATCTATATCATACCTTGGTATATCTGGATGGGCAAACACGGCGCCGAGGCCAACGGCCTTTTTACTATGGGTTATAATATCTATGCCTGGTTTTTACTGATTTCTACAGCCGGCGTGCCAGTGGCAGTAGCCAAGCAGGTAGCTAAGTACAATACCATTGACAAGGAAGAGCACAGTTTCACTCTCATCCGAGAGTTTCTCAAGTTTATGCTGCTTTTGGGAGCTGTCTTTGCAGTGATTATGTACCTGCTCTCACCAGTTTTCGCTTCTATGTCTGGCGGTGGTTCAGACTTGGTGCCAGTCATGCAGAGTCTGTCTTTGGCTGTTTTGATATTCCCATCGATGAGTGTTATCCGAGGTTTTTTCCAAGGTTTTAACAATCTCAAGCCTTATGCCATCAGTCAGATTGCGGAGCAGGTCATTCGGGTTATCTGGATGCTGCTGACAGCCTTTTTCATCATGAAAATCGGTTCTGGCAACTATGTAGAAGCGGTTACCCAGTCTACCTTCGCCGCCTTTATCGGCATGTTGGCTAGCATGGCTGTCTTAGCCTTCTATCTCTGGAAGACAGGTATGCTGACTTCTATCCTTCATAAGCCTGCTAATGCAGGGGAGATTAATGGCCGTGCCCTCCTCTGGGATACCATTCGTGAAGCCATTCCTTTCATTATCACAGGATCTGCCATTCAGCTTTTTCAGATTATTGACCAAGCTACCTTTATCCATGTCATGGGTTGGATTAGCAAGTACAGCAAGTCCGAGCTCTTGGTTCAGTTTGCCTACTTCTCAGCCAATCCTAATAAAATTACCATGATTTTAATTGCAGTGGCTACTTCTATCGGTGGTGTCGGGATTCCTCTCTTGACCGAGAACTATGTCAAAGGTGATTTTCGCTCGGCTGCCCGCTTGGTGCAGGATAATCTTAGTATGCTAATTTTCTTTATCTTGCCAGCAACCATTGGTGCTGTTTTGGTAGCGGAACCTCTGTATACTTTTTTCTATGGCAAGCCAGACGGCTTAGCGCTGGGACTTTTCATCTTTGCTATGCTGCAGACCATTATCCTCAGTCTATATACGGTGTTGGCTCCGATGATTCAGGCCCTCTTCCAAAATCGAAAAGCTATTATTTACTTCCTCTATGGAGTGGGAGTCAAGTTGGTGCTGCAAGTACCCTTGATTTATATTTTTAAAGCTTATGGTCCTCTTCTTGCGACGACAGTTGGCTTGATTATCCCAATCCTGCTCATGTATCAGGAAATTCGCAAGGTAACTGGTCTGAATCCTAAGAACCTCTTTAAGCGGAGTCTCCTGTCAGTGATTCTGACGGTTCTGATGACCATCTTTGTCTTGGTGGCAGAACTTCTCATTGGCCTCTTCCTCCATCCTAGTGGACGGATTTCCAGTTTTGTCTATATAGCTCTGATTGGCGGTATCGGCCTCGCTGTTTATGGCGGACTGGCACTCAAAGTTCGTCTTATGGATCGCTTTATCGGTTCAAAAGCGGCTAGTCTGCGACGACGCTTTCATATCTATTAAAAAGCCGCAGGGCTTTTTAATTTTTATCTTTACTATGTCTAAAACATTAACATTATAGTTTCAAACTATAGCTAGCTCTTGAAAAGAAAAAAGAAAAATGTTTTCAAAAGATGTTACAATAGAGGGTGAAATATTAGCGAAGGATTGGAAGGTTAATATGAGTAAGGACGTAAAATTAAATACACTACTGGCTCAGGCTGGGGTAAAAAAAGATGAAACAACTGGTGCTTTAACAACACCCCTGCATTTTTCAACAACCTACCAGCACCCTGAGTTTGGTCAGTCAACAGGTTATGACTATACTCGAACCAAGAATCCAACGCGGGTTAGCTTGGAAGAGACTCTGGCTGCTATCGAAAGTGCAAATTATGCTCTAGCGACTAGCTCTGGTATGTCGGCTATTGTGCTGGCCTTTAGTGCCTTTCCAGTTGGCAGCAAGGTTTTGGCTGTTCGGGATCTCTATGGTGGCTCTTTCCGCTGGTTTGCTCAGGCTGAAGCAGAAGGGCGCTTTGCCTTTACCTATGCCAATACAGAAGAAGAACTACTCAATAATCTGACAGAGGATATAGATATTGTCTATATCGAGACACCGACCAATCCTCTTATGGTAGAGTTTGACATTGCCCGCATTTCCCAAGCAGCTCATGAGCGAGGAGCAGCTGTCATTGTGGACAATACCTTCTACAGTCCTATTTACCAAAGACCGCTGGAGGATGGAGCTGATATAGTTCTGCACTCTGCGACCAAGTATCTGGGTGGGCACAATGATGTCTTGGCTGGAGCTATCATGACCAATGACGCTGCTATTTATGACAAGCTATTCTATAACCTCAATACAACTGGGCCTGTCCTGTCTCCTTTTGACAGCTATCTGCTTTTGCGCGGTCTCAAGACACTTGCTCTCCGCATGGAACGTTCTACTCAGAATGCGCAAGAAGTAGTCGCTTTTCTGAAGCAATCTCCTGCGGTAAAAGAGGTTCTCTATCCAGGAAAGGGTGGTATGATTTCCTTTAAAGTTGTGGACGAAGGGAAGATTCCTCATCTCTTAAATAGCCTGAAAGTCTTTACCTTTGCGGAAAGTTTGGGTGGAGTGGAGAGTTTAATTACCTATCCGACGACCCAGACTCACGCAGACATTCCGGTGGAAGTGCGTCATTCTTATGGCTTAACTGATGATTTGCTACGCCTGTCAATTGGAATTGAGGATAGTCGAGATTTGGTAGACGATTTACGTGCAGCCTTGGAGAATGAATAATATGGGAAGATATAATTTTGAAAAAGCACCCTGTCGTGTAGGGCATCATACTTATAAATGGAAAGAAGCGGAGAAGGACAAAGAAGTTCTGCCAGCTTGGATTGCAGATATGGATTTTGAAGTCCTGCCTGAAATCCAGCAAGCCGTTCATGACTATGCTAATCAGTTGGTCTATGGCTATACCTATGCCAGTGAAGAGCTAATCAATGCTGTTCTAGATTGGGAGCGGGATGAGCACGACTATACCTTTGATCGGGATGCTTTGGTATTTATCGAGGGGGTTGTTCCTGCTATTTCGACGGCTATCCAAGCCTTTACCAAGGAAGGGGATGCTGTTCTAATCAATACTCCTGTATACCCTCCTTTTGCCCGCAGTGTCAAGCTCAATAATCGTCAGCTTATTACCAATTCTTTGATAGAGCAGGATGGTCTCTTTCAGATTGACTTTGAGCAGTTGGAGCGGGACATTGCAGACAATGAAGTCAAGATTTATGTTTTATGTAATCCTCATAATCCCGGAGGTCGAGTTTGGGAACGGGAAGTGTTAGAGAAAATTGGCCGCCTCTGCCAAAAGTACGGCGTCCTCCTGGTCTCAGACGAAATCCACCAAGACTTGACGCTGTTTGGCCATGAACATCAGTCTTTCAATACTGTTTCGCCTGACTTTAAGGACTTTAGCTTGATTTTAGCCAGTGCAACTAAGACCTTTAATATTGCTGGGACTAAAAATTCCTATGCTGTGATTGAGAATCCAAGCTTACGACATCAGTTTAAAAAACGCCAGCTGGCCAACAACCAGCATGAAATTCCTGGCCTTGGTTTTTTAGCGACAGAAGCAGCCTATCGTTACGGTTGGACTTGGTTGATGGAGCTCAAGGAAGTTCTTGAGAAGAATGTGAATTTTGTAGTTGCTTATTTTGCCAAAGAGGCACCGCGCCTGCGGGTCATGAAGCCTCAAGGGACTTATCTGATTTGGCTGGACTTTTCAGATTATGGCCTAACAGATGACCAGCTCTTCCAGCTTCTGCGAGAAGAGGCTAAGGTTGTCCTGAATAGAGGAAGTGATTTTGGTCAAGAAGGCAAGGGCCATGCCCGCCTAAATGTTGCTGCTCCAGAGACGATGATTGAAGAAATCTGCTCCCGTATTGCAGAGGTATTGCCAAAATAAATCAAGAATTTTTTGAAATTTGTCTCAAGCGAGAAAAAATGATTGACAATCCTTTGAAAGAGGAGTATAGTAATAGTGGAAAATCGGTAGGTGAGGCTACCATAAGGATACGGATGACTACCGCAAAGCAGTGGAGACACTACTCGTTGGTTAACAGTCCTGATCGCCAAGGTCAAGACTAAGCTCATTTCATCGCCTTATGGAGTTAAAGCTTGAACGGTGAATGCTTGCTTTATCTGTGCTTAAAACAATGAAGCGAATAACCTGACATGCAAACAACCCTGCTGAGAAATTGGCAGGGTATTCTTTTTTGTTGAAAATATTTCAAGAGTGCAAATATTTGATTGGCCTGCCTCTTAAGGAAAAAGAAGGAGGAATAGTGATGAAATTTTGGTATTCTAGTACCAGTCCTTTTGCGCGTAAGGTATATGTTACAATTTTACACCATCATTTAGAGGAGCAAGTGGATATTCAGAAAGTTCAGGTGGCTTTTGATAGAAATTCACCACACAATCAAGATAATCCTTTAGGTAGAATTCCTGCTTTTCAAGCTTCCAGTGGAGAATGGTTATATGGTAGTGATTTAATTTCTCAATATTTAGACGAACTAGGTCAGGAAATCTCACTTTTCCCCAATGGAATGGATAAATGGCATGTTTTAAATATACTGTCCATTGCTGAAGGAATTTTGGAAAATACAATGCCGATTGTTGCGGAAAAATTTTTCCATGAAAAAGAACATTGGTGGAAAGACAGACATCAGCAAATTGAAGAGAGAAATATACGGAGTTTGTCTTTGTTAGAGAAACTGGCTACTGAGCAAGGGCTCTCTTTAAATATTGCAACAATCCAAGTAGTTGCTCTTGTAGATTGGTGGAATTTACGTGAAGAAGTTATTGGATTATCTTTAAAAGAAAATTTTCCAGAATTGCAAGATTGGACACAGAAGATGAATGCCACTTTTGAGGTCTTGCAGGCATCTTGGGACTTTTAATTGTTTTTATAAATTAAGAAAGGAGACATGCGATGCAAATTGACGATTATCCGGAACCGCACATACACAGCCAATCGCTGATTTGTGTCGTTCTGTCCTCATAAAGTGATTGGTCCCTGTGTATGAAATTTAACAATCATACATCAAGGAGAAACCAATGAAAACAGTAAAAGAAAGATTAGTTGCTGCTCTGCAGCTTCCTGTAAAAGAAACTCTGGCATTTTACAAGAGTTCCTTTCGCGGCCTGACAGAAGAGCAGGTCGAAGAAAATCGTGACCTTTATGGTGAGAATATCATCACAAAGGGTCAGGAAGACTCTATTCTAAAGAAAATTTACGAGTCTATCATTAACCCCTTTACAGTCATCCTATTGGTGATTGCCCTAGTGTCCTTAGTAACAAATGTCTGGCTGGCTAAGCCTGGTGAGGAAGATCCGACAACTTCCATCATCATTGTTGTTCTGGTGCTGATTTCTGGAGGCATTCGTTTTGTTCAGGAATTGCGGAGCGACCGCGCTGCTAGCAATCTGTCTCGGCTGATTGTCAACACGGCTACGGTTATCCGTGAAGGAGCAGAGCAGGAACTTCCGATTGATGAGCTTGTTGTAGGAGACATCATCAAACTTAGTGCTGGAGACATGATTCCTGCAGATGTACTGCTGCTGGATTCGCGTGATTTCTTTGTTCAGCAGTCCGGCCTGACAGGGGAAAGTGATGCAGTAGAAAAGGTCTGTTTGGCCAAGTCAGATGAACAAAATCTCGATAGCCTTTTAGAAACAGAGTCGCTAGCCTTTATGGGAACCAATGTTATTTCCGGAAGAGCTACAGCTCTGGTATTAGTGGTTGGTGATGAGACCATGATGGGAGCCATTGAGCAGACACTGAACACCTACGATGAGCCGACCTCTTTTGAGCGCGAGATGAATAGCATTTCCTGGCTCTTGATTCGTCTGATGCTCGTCATGGTTCCAGTCGTGTTCTTCATAAACGGTCTGACAGACGGCGACTGGCTGGAAGCAGGTGTCTTTGCCCTCAGCGTTGGGGTCGGCCTGACTCCAGAAATGCTGCCTATGATTATCACAGCGAGCCTGGCTAAAGGTTCTATTATCATGGCTCAGGAAAAGGTCGTGATTAAGAAGCTGAATGCCATCCAAGACCTAGGAGCTATTGATATCCTTTGTACGGATAAGACGGGCACACTGACCCAAGACGAGATTGTGTTAGAATACCCGCTGGATATTCATGGAGATTTGGACTTAGCAGTGCTCCGTCGTGCTTTTCTCAATTCCTACTATCAAACTGGTCTCAAAAATCTCATGGATCGGGCTATTATCAATCGGACGGAGAAAGAAGCAGAAAAGCATGAGATTGTCCGTAATCTAGACCAAACCTTTAAGAAAATTGATGAACTGCCCTTTGATTTCGAGCGTCGTCGTATGAGCGTTATCGTCAAGGATGATGAGGATGTTATCAGCATGGTGACCAAGGGGGCCTTGGAGGAAATGCTGGCTATCTCTAGCCATGTAGAATACAAGAATCGCATTACAGTACTGACTGAGGAGATTCGTCAGGAAATCCTTGCGGAAGTGTCCCAACTCAATGAGCAAGGTCTGCGCGTGCTTGGTGTTAGCTACAAGTCAGACTTAGAAGAAGATTACAACTATGAAGTGAAGGATGAGTCCGACATGATTTTGACGGGCTATCTGGCTTTCCTAGATCCTCCTAAGTCATCTGCGGCTCCAGCTATTGAAACCTTGGCTGAGTACGGAGTTGCTACTAAGATTTTGACCGGTGATAATGATAAGGTGACCCAGGCAGTTTGTGAAAAGGTTGGGTTAGATGTAGATAATATCTTACTAGGCGTAGAGGTAGATGCTTTATCAGATGAGGAATTGAGCCAAGCAGTAGAGCATACAACGGTTTTTGCCAAGCTCTCACCTGACCAAAAAGCTCGGATCATTCTCCAACTCAAGGCCAATGGTCACAAGGTTGGCTACATGGGTGATGGTATCAATGATGCACCTTCTATGAAGGTAGCAGATGTGGGTATTTCTGTTGATACAGCTGTCGATATTGCCAAGGAAACGGCAGATGTCATTCTGCTGGACAAGGACCTCATGGTTCTGGAGAAGGGGTTGGTAGAGGGACGCAAGGTCTATGCCAACATGACCAAGTACATTAAGATGACGGTCAGTTCCAATTTTGGGAATATCTTTTCTCTCCTCTTTGCCAGTATCTTTTTGCCATTTCTTCCTATGGCACCAGTTCATCTGATTGTCCTCAATCTGGTTTATGACTTGTCCTGTATCGCTCTGCCCTTTGATAACGTAGACAGTGAATTTCTCAAGAAACCACGGATTTGGTCTGCTAACTCTATTACCCGCTTTATGGCTTGGATTGGGCCTATCTCATCCATTTTTGATGTTTTGACCTATTTGTTGCTCTACTTTATTATCGTGCCTATGATAACAGGAGGTAGCTATCAAGCAGGTAGTGGACAGGCAGAGACCTTTATCACTCTTTTTCAAACAGGCTGGTTCATTGAGTCTATGTGGACCCAGACCATGGTCATCTACATGCTGCGCTCACCTAAGCTGCCATTTGTGCAGAGCCGTCCTGCTTTATCCGTTATTGTGACGACCATGGCAGCAGCTCTCTTTGTTACTTCCTTGCCATACAGCCTCTTTGCGTCAGTTCTGAAGACGGCTCCGCTGAACGGCACTTATTTCCTTTTCCTTTTCTTGATTATTGCGCTTTATATGGTTAGTGTAACCCTTGTTAAACACCTTTATATCAAGCGCTATAGAGAATGGCTGTAAGGTGAAGAAAATCTTTGAAAAGGCTTGCTTATGGCAAGCCTTTTCACTCTTTTTTTGATATAATAAGAAGAATAAATTGAAAGAAGGAAATCCAATCATGGGAAAACTTGAAGTTATCGCTCATCCACTAATTCAGCATAAATTGTCAATCTTGCGTCGTACAGATACCTCTACCAAGGCTTTTCGTGAATTAGTTGATGAAATCGCAATGCTCATGGGATATGAAGTTTTGCGCGATTTACCACTTGAAGATGTAGAAATTGAAACACCGATTACGAAAACAGTTCAAAAGCAGATTGCAGGGAAAAAATTGGCTATTGTACCAATCCTGCGGGCTGGTATTGGCATGGTGGATGGACTTCTGAGCTTGGTTCCAGCAGCTAAAGTTGGGCATATCGGAATGTACCGTGATGAAGAAACCCTGAAGCCGGTTGAATATTTGGTAAAGCTGCCAGAAGATATCGACCGACGTCAGATTTTCGTTGTAGATCCAATGTTGGCTACGGGTGGTTCTGCTATCTTGGCTGTGGATTCTCTGAAGAAACGTGGTGCTAGCCATATTACATTTGTCTGCTTGGTTTCAGCGCCTGAAGGAGTAAAAGCCTTGCAGGAAGCTCATCCAGATGTTGATATTTTCACAGCTGCTCTGGATGATCATCTCAATGATCATGGTTATATCGTACCAGGACTAGGAGATGCAGGAGATCGTCTTTTCGGGACCAAGTAAAAGTTTCTATTTGACCTTTTTTGACCAAAAGGATATAATAGTCTCGTAATTTGAAATTCTATTCCCCTAGTTTGATAGAAAAATTTAAAAAGAGAAAGAGAGAAAACTATGATTCCTGTAGTTATTGAACAAACCAGCCGAGGAGAACGCTCCTATGATATTTACTCCCGGCTATTAAAAGACCGCATTATCATGCTGACTGGCCCAGTAGAGGATAATATGGCTAATTCAGTCATTGCCCAGCTCCTTTTCTTGGATGCACAGGACAATACTAAAGATATTTATCTCTATGTGAATACGCCGGGCGGATCCGTTTCAGCAGGTCTGGCTATTGTGGATACTATGAACTTCATCAAGTCTGATGTTCAGACCATTGTTATGGGTGTAGCTGCCAGCATGGGAACAATCATTGCTTCCAGTGGTGCTAAGGGCAAACGCTTC
This sequence comes from Streptococcus sanguinis, assembly GCF_050225395.1. Classification (GTDB taxonomy): domain Bacteria; phylum Bacillota; class Bacilli; order Lactobacillales; family Streptococcaceae; genus Streptococcus. The sequence goes on from NZ_CP071431.1 coordinate 680,082, forward strand.
ATGCTTCCAAATGCAGAATATCTGATTCACCAGCCGATGGGCGGAGCTGGAAGCGGCACTCAGCAAACGGATATGGCCATTGTAGCTGAACACTTGCTTAGAACTCGTAATACCTTGGAAAAAATCTTAGCTGAAAACTCTGGCAAGTCCGTTGAGCAAATCCACAAAGATGCAGAACGCGATTACTGGATGAGCGCTCAAGAAACCTTGGAATACGGCTTTATTGACGAAATCATGGAAAATAGCAACTTGAACTAACATAGGAGGAGCCAAAACCGGCTCCTTTTTTTTTGCTTTGAGTCTGACAAGTTACCAAGTTCAGGTGATTTAAGCAGGCCATAAAGCTTTTCAGGGCTAGTTTTTTTGCCCTATCTTTGCTATAATCATCTAAGAACTACATGGACCGGAAAGGAGTTTTATGATAGAGAGAGAAGAAAGAGTGGGCTTGATTGTCTATCTTTACTATAATCGAGATGCCAAAAAACTGGCGAACTTCGGTGATATTATTTATCATTCTAAGAAGCATCGCTATCTGCATCTCTATGTCAATCAAGAGGACGCCCAGAACTTACAGGAGAATCTGCCCAAAGAGCGCTATGTTAAGCAAGTCCGAATTTCTCATATAAAAGAACTAGATCAAAACTTTGTTGGAAGCCTGTATAGAGAGCAAGAAAACGTTATCATTTGATAAAATTTCTATAAGGGGTTGACAATTGTCAGATAATTCGATATATTCTTACTATATCATCAATCAAATCACTTAAGGAGATTTCCTAATGAAGAAAAAATTTGCACTATCCCTAGTAGCTTTTGCTAGTGTGGCCCTTCTCGCAGCTTGTGGAGAAGTATCCAATAACAACTCAACAGCAACTGGTACAGAAATTGGCGATACGATTAAATTTGGTTTTAACTTTGAAGAATCAGGTGAAGTAGCAGCCTACGGTACAGCTGAACAACATGGTGCTCAGTTGGCCGTTGATGAAATCAACGCTGCTGGTGGCGTAGATGGCAAGAAGATTGAAGTTACTGATAAGGATAACAAATCAGAAACAGCTGAAGCATCTACCATCACTACTAGCTTGGTTACCCAAAGTAAGGTAAATGCAATCATTGGCCCTGCGACTTCTGGAGCGACAGCTTCAGCTACTGCAAATGCTGCTAAAGCAGGTGTGCCAATCATTACACCAAGTGCGACACAGGATGATCTGACCAACAAGCAAGATTATCTTTTCCGTGCTACCTTTATTGATAGCTACCAAGGTAAAATCATTTCTAAGTATGTCACTGACAACTTGAAAGCTAAGAAAGTCGTTCTTTACTACGACCAATCTAGTGACTACGCTAAAGGAATGGCGGATGCCTTCAAGAAGGAGTTCAAGGGTGAGATTGTAGCAACGGAAACTTTCCAATCCAAGGATACAGACTTCCAGGCTGCTTTGACAAAGATTAAGGGCAAAGAATTTGACGCTCTGGTTGTTCCAGGTTACTATACAGAAGCTGGTAAAATTGTCAATCAAGCGCGTGGTTTGGGTATTGACCAAACAATCGTTGGTCCTGATGGCTTTGGTGATGCTAAGTTCGTTGAGCAAGCAACTCCTGCTGCAGCTACAAATGTTTACTATGTATCTGGCTTTACAACTTCTGGTGAAATGTCAGAAAAAGCTAAGAAGTTTATTGAAGCATACAAAGCTAAGTACAAAGAAGAGCCTTCTATGTTTGCAGCTCTGGCATATGACTCTGTTTATATGGCAGCAGAAGCAGCTAAAGGTGCTAAAACTTCAGTAGATATCAAAGACAACTTGGCTAAGCTTAAAGATTTCGATGGAGTAACTGGTTCAATCACTATTGATAAAGATCACAATCCAGTGAAAACAGCTCTGATGATTGGCTTGAAGGACGGTCAAGTAGATACTGTAGAAACAGTTAAAGCGGAATAAGAGTTATGAGGCTGGGGCTATCCCAGTCTTTGACTTGTTTTCTATTTTTAGTTGCTTGAGCAAGTTTGTAGATGATTTCTTTCTTTATAAATCTACGGATTTGAAAGAGTATTGTTTTATAATCTATTCTTCTTCGTTTCTCAATCAACTATTATTCGTATTTTGGGAGTGGGATGATAAAATCACGACCTGGTCTGCTGATTTTTGTCCCATTCCTTATTTTATTATAGAAAGAGTGGTGTCTAATGCTCCAACAATTAGTCAACGGTCTAATCCTGGGTAGTGTTTATGCGCTTCTGGCTTTGGGTTATACCATGGTTTATGGGATTATTAAGCTGATTAACTTTGCCCACGGCGATATCTATATGATTGGTGCCTTTATGGGTTATTACTTGATTAATATCCTGAAGTTTAATTTCTTCCTTTCTCTCATTTTAGCGATGATTGGGACAGCGATTCTCGGTGTGCTTATTGAGTTTTTAGCCTATCGTCCTCTGCGAAATTCGACTCGGATTGCGGCTTTGATTACAGCCATTGGGGTTTCTTTTCTTCTTGAGTATGGCATGATTTTCTTTGTCGGTGCCAATACCCGTTCCTTCCCGCAGGTTATTAAAACAGTACGCTTTAACTTAGGACCGATTTCTATCTCAAATATTCAGTTGCTGATTTTGGGAATTTCGATTTTCCTCATGGTGGCTTTGCAGTTCATCGTGCAGAAGACAAAGATGGGTAAGGCTATGCGCGCTGTATCTGTAGATAGTGATGCTGCCCAGCTCATGGGAATCAATGTCAATCGGACAATCAGCTTCACCTTTGCTTTGGGATCAGCTCTTGCAGGAGCTGCTGGCGTCCTAATTGCCCTTTACTATAATTCATTAGAGCCTTTGATGGGGATGACTCCAGGTATTAAGTCCTTTGTAGCGGCCGTTCTAGGTGGTATTGGAATTATTCCTGGTGCTGCGCTTGGTGGCTTTGTTATCGGTCTTTTGGAAACTTTTGCGACAGCGCTTGGACTATCTGATTTCCGTGATGCCATTGTCTATGCGATTTTGATTGTCATTCTTCTGATTCGTCCAGCTGGTATCCTCGGTAAAAATGTGAAAGAGAAGGTGTAAGGTATGAAAAAGAATTTAAAGATAAATATTTTTTGGCTTGGCCTTGTCTTAATCGGCTACCTGCTGATGACAGTATTGGTTAGTGCCGGTGTTCTCAATGCTTTTTACATTCAAATCTTAGAGCAGATTGGGATTAATATTATTCTGGCTGTGGGGCTTAATCTCATCGTCGGATTCTCAGGCCAATTCTCTCTTGGCCATGCTGGCTTTATGGCTATCGGTGCCTACGCTGTAGCGATTATTGGCTCTAAATCGCCAACATATGGAGCTTTCTTCATTGCTATGCTGGCTGGAGCTATCATTGCTGGTATTGTGGCTTTAGTAGTTGGTTTGCCGACCCTGCGACTTAAAGGGGACTATCTCGCGATTGCAACTCTTGGTGTCTCAGAGATTATCCGTATTCTGATTATTAATGGCGGTACTTTGACTAATGGCGCAGCTGGTATCCTATCCATTCCGCCCTTTACTTCTTGGCAGATGGTCTATGTCTTTGTTGTTATCACAACTATTTTGACCTTGAATTTCCTGCGCAGTCCTATTGGCCGCAGTACTCTGTCTGTCCGTGAGGATGAGATTGCTGCCGAGTCTGTTGGTGTTAATACTACTAGAATCAAAGTGACAGCCTTTGTCTTGGGAGCTATCACGGCTTCTATTGCTGGTTCTCTTCAAGCTGGCTTTGTTGGATCAGTTGTTCCTAAGGACTATTCCTTTACCAACACTATCAATATCTTGATTATTGTCGTTTTTGGTGGTCTAGGATCGATGACTGGAACCATTGTGGCTGCAGTAGTATTGGGAGTTCTCAATATGTTGCTGCAGGATGTATCCAGCATTCGGATGATTGTCTATTCTTTGGCCCTGATCTTGGTCATGATTTTCCGTCCAGGCGGACTTTTAGGAACTTGGGAGCTCAGCCTGTCTAAGCTCTTCAAAAAGAATAAGGAGGTCAAAGAATAATGGCACTTCTTGATGTGAAAAATCTAACTAAAAACTTTGGTGGTTTGACTGCTGTCAGCGATGTGACCTTGGAACTCAACGAGGGCGAGCTGGTTGGTCTGATTGGCCCTAATGGTGCAGGAAAAACGACCCTTTTTAACCTCTTGACTGGTGTTTATGAGCCTAGTGAAGGAACAGTGACACTAGATGGTCATTTGCTCAATGGTAAGGTACCTTACAAGATTGCTTCTTTAGGTCTAGGGCGGACTTTCCAGAACATCCGGCTCTTTAAGGACCTTAGTGTTTTGGATAATGTTTTGATTGCCTTTGGTAATCATCATAAGGCTCATGTGTTAGCTTCTTTCCTCCGCCTGCCAGCTTACTACAAAAACGAAGAAGAACTCAAAGCTAAGGCTTTGGAGTTGCTGAAAATTTTTGACTTGGACAAGGAAGCAGAAACCTTGGCTAAGAACTTAGCTTATGGTCAGCAGCGCCGCTTGGAGATTGTTCGGGCCTTGGCAACGGAGCCGAAGATCCTCTTCTTGGATGAGCCGGCTGCAGGGATGAACCCTCAGGAGACAGCAGAGCTGACTGCATTGATTCGACGGATTAAAAACGAATTTAACATTACCATCATGCTAATTGAGCATGATATGAGTCTGGTAATGGAAGTCACTGAGCGCATCTATGTGCTGGAGTACGGCCGCTTGATTGCGCACGGAACACCTGATGAAATCAAGAATGACAAACGCGTTATTGAAGCTTATCTAGGAGGTGAAGCCTAATGTCCATGCTTAAAGTTGAGAATCTCTCTGTCCATTATGGCATGATTCAGGCTGTCCGTGATGTCAGCTTTGAAGTAAATGAAGGAGAAGTTGTTTCCCTGATTGGTGCAAATGGCGCTGGGAAAACGACCATTCTCCGGACTATTTCAGGCTTGGTTCGTCCAAGTGCTGGTAAAATTGAATTTGTCGGCAATGAAATTCAAAAAGTTCCTGCTCAAAAAATCGTAGCAGCTGGACTTTCGCAAGTACCAGAAGGCCGCCATGTCTTTCCAGGTTTGACCGTTTTGGAGAATTTGGAAATGGGCGCCTTTCTCAAAACAAACCGTGAAGAAAATCAAGCCAATCTCAAAAAAGTCTTCTCTCGTTTCCCACGCTTGGAAGAGCGTAAAAACCAAGATGCTGCTACCCTTTCAGGTGGTGAGCAGCAGATGCTGGCCATGGGACGGGCTCTGATGTCTACACCTAAGCTTTTGCTCTTAGATGAGCCTTCTATGGGCTTGGCGCCAATCTTTATTCAGGAAATCTTTGATATTATCCAAGATATTCAGCGACAAGGGACTACAGTTCTTTTGATTGAGCAAAATGCAAATAAGGCACTCTCTATCGCTGACCGTGGCTATGTCCTTGAAACAGGTAAAATTGTTTTGTCCGGAACAGGCCAAGAGCTCCTCGCTTCTGACGAAGTCCGCAAAGCATATCTAGGTGGCTAAAAATGTCTGGGAGACATTTTTAGGTTGTTGATAGAAAGTTACGATATTAACTTAACAGTTAGAAAAGGTCCATTGGACCTTTTTTCTTCTCTTAGATGCTTAAAATAGTATATCTAGCCATTGTCCATCTTCAATTTTTCCAATCGCGGGATTTTTCTAAATTTTGAAAACTTAGGCAAAGGCCTTGGAAGCGTTTGAAATCAGCTTCAAAATAAAGTATAATAAGTATAAGAATTATGGATAGGAAGTAGAGGGAACTTTTATGGCAGTTAAAGATTTTATGACGCGTAAGGTGGTTTATATCAGCCCAAATACAACGATTGCTCATGCGGCAGATATGATGCGTGAGCAGAAACTCCACCGTCTGCCGGTGATTGAGAATGACCAACTAGTGGGACTGGTGACAGAAGGAACGATTGCAGAAGCTAGTCCATCTAAGGCAACGAGTCTGTCCATTTACGAGATGAATTATCTTCTCAACAAAACAAAAGTTGGTGATGTTATGATTCGTGATGTTGTCACGATTTCTCAGTTTGCCAGTCTGGAAGATGCGACCTATCTGATGCTGAAAAATAAGATTGGTATCCTGCCTGTCGTGGACAATGAGCAACTTTACGGGGTTATTACTGACCGTGATATTTTCAAGGCTTTCTTAGAAGTATCTGGCTATGGTGAAGAGGGAGTCCGTCTGCGCTTTGTCACTGAGAATAAGGTGGGGGTTCTTGAGCAGATTATCCGTCTTCTGGTGGAAGAAAATCTCAACATCTCCAATACCGTCAATATCTCACGCAAGGATGGCAAAGTCGTCATTGAAGTACAGTTAGACGGTAATATAGATACGGCGCTTCTCAAGAAAAAATTTGAGGAGCATGCTATTGAGTTGGCTGAGATTACACATACTGCTGCAAAAGCTTTATAAGCGATAAAAAAGCCTCATCGTTAGATGAGGTTTTTAACGTACAATAGGCTGTTTGTTGGCATCTAAAGTAAAGCCTTCGCCCAAAATCTCATGGGCTTCGGTAATAGTTGTAAAGGCAAATGGATCGACTTGGTTAATGAGTTTCTTCATCTGTTGCATTTCGTTACGGGAAACAACACAGTAGACAATCTGGAGATCCTGCTTGCTATAGAAGCCTTGCCCCTTGATGAAGGTCACTCCACGATCCAGCTTGTTATTGATAGCTTCAGCAAGTTCTGCCGGTTTGCTGGTAACGATAAGGAATCCCTTGCCGGCAAAACCTCCTTCTGCGATCAGGTCAATGACGCGCGAGGTGATAAAGACAAACATCAGGGTATAAGACACCATGCGTAGGTCTTTGAAAACAAGGAGAACCAAGGTAATGACTACAAAATCAACAGTCAGCATGAGTTTGCCCATGGAAATGCTAGTGTATTTATTAAAGATGCGGGCTACAATGTCAGTACCGCCCGTCGTTCCGCCAGCATTGAAGATGATGCCTAGTCCAATCCCCAAAACAATCCCTGTTCCAAGGCAGGCCAGTAAAACATCCCCGTCCAGAGCTGAAAGAAAATAGTCTTGCAAGTGTTTGGAGGCAGGTAGGATTTCAAAAATTTTGAGCCAAGCAGACACGGAGAAGGTCCCTAGAATGCTGAGATAGAGGGTTCGCGAGCCTAACAGCTTCCAAGCAATAATAAAGAGAGGAATGTTAATAATCAGGTTGGTCGTCGAGACAGGGATTTTAAACAGATAGTAGGCAATCAAGGTCAAACCCGTCGCGCCACCTTCATATAAATGAAAAGGAATGACCAAATAATGAATCCCAAAAGAAAAAATTCCAGCCCCAAAAATGATGGCCAGTACGTTTTTTAATTTAAACATAACATCCTCCTAAATCTATTTCCAGAAAGTTATTCTGAATATATTTTACCAAAAATTTAGCCTTTGTGAAACACTTTGAAAAAATTTTTAAAGTCTTTTCTTATGATGGGCTTTTAGCTTTTTTTTTGGTAAAATAAACAATAGATAAAAAAGAGTGGGATGAAAATAATGAGTTGACGGAATCGGCTCTTATCAGCCTGCACAGTAATGTGGACGGACTCTGCAAAGTAGATTATATCAAGCTTTAGGGCAAGTCTTATCTGCATTTTCTTATAAAGAACAAAAAATAGAAGTTAGAGATTAAAAGTAAAGATGAAAAATGGTATTTTGATTTCGCTGGAAGGTCCAGAAGGGGCTGGAAAGTCGAGTGTGTTGGAAGCCTTGCTTCCTTTTTTGAAAAATTATGGCACTGGTCTTATTACGACGCGGGAGCCGGGTGGCGTCCAGATTGCGGAGGCTATCCGCGAAGTGATTTTGGAGCCTAGTCATACGGCTATGGATGCAAAGACTGAGCTCTTGCTGTACATTGCCAGCCGCCGTCAGCACTTGGCTGAGCAGGTTTTGCCAGCTTTGTCGCAAGGAAAGCTTGTCTTGATGGACCGTTTTATCGATAGTTCAGTGGCCTATCAGGGCTACGGACGGGGTCTGGATGTGGCAGATATTGAATGGCTCAATCAGTTTGCAACAGATGGACTCAAGCCTGATTTGACCCTCTATTTTGATATTGATGTGGAAGAAGGGCTGGCGCGGATTGCTAGGAGCGAGAGTCGAGAGGTGAATCGGCTTGATCTGGAAGGTTTGGACTTGCACCAGCGGGTTCGGCAGGGCTATTTGGCGATTCTTGATAAGGAGCCCGAGCGCTTTGTCAAGGTGGATGCTAGCCAACCTTTGGATAAGGTGGTGGCTGATAGTTTGGCCATCATTCAGGAACGATTTGGGAATCCGTCATGAAGATAAAAGAGTTACAGCAAAGCCAGCCCAGCTTGTTTGAGCAGTTTCAGCATATTCTGGAACAGGGGCGGCTTAGTCACGCCTATTTGTTTACCGGAGCTTTTGGCAGTTTTGAAATGGCCCAAATCCTGTCTCAGAGTCTTTTTTGCGAGAATAAGCAAGGCGTCTGGCCTTGTCAGTCCTGTCGTTCTTGTCGTTTGATTGCAGCAGAAGATTTTTCTGATGTAACTGTGGTGCGACCGGTTAATAACATTATTAAAACAGACCGAGTTCGGGAGTTGGTCCGAAACTTCTCTCAAAGTGGCTTAGAAGGCAGTCGGCAGGTTTTCATTATCTGCGATGCGGATCGGATGCACATCAATGCAGCCAATTCCTTGCTCAAAGTCATTGAGGAACCACAGAGCGAGATTTATATCTTTCTTCTGACTGCTGATGAACAGCTGATTCTGCCGACGATTCGAAGTCGGACTCAGGTTTATCATTTCTTGAAAAATACAGCTGCTCTGCAGCACAGTTTGGAACAGGATGGCTTGATTAAAAGTCGAGCGGAGCTACTAGCTGCTTATAGTCAGACTCAGTCAGAAGCGGCTAGCTTGGCTCATAATAATGCCTTTTTTGAATTAGTCAGCGAATGCGAGCGCTTTGTCAAGGATTTTCAAACTCGTCCAAGTCAGGCATTTCTGCAGGTTTCGCGTCTGGCAAAGCTGGCTGATGATAAGGAGAAGCAGGAACAGGTCTTCAAGCTCTTGGAAGTGTTATTTTATAAGGACATAGCAACAGAAAGCGGTCGACAGGCCTTGGAGCAGCTTTTGCTGGCTCGGAAGATGTGGCGGGCCAATGTATCTTTTCAAAACGCTTTAGAATATATGACTTTGAAGGTAAAGTAAAAAGAGGCAGCACAGGAGTATAAAATGGATAAAAAAGACTTATTTGACGCCTTGGATGATTTTTCACAGACGCTTTTAGTGACCCTTGCTGAGGTGGAGGCTGTCAAGAAAAATCTCAAGAGTGTGGTAGAGGAAAATATTGCTCTGCATCTGGAAAATGACAAGCTGAGGGAGCGCTTGGGAGAGGTGGAAAAGGAAGCTCCGACCAAGACCAAGAAAAACCGGGATAATCTGCGTAAACTTTACTATGACGGCTTTCATGTATGTACAGATTTCTACGGTCAGCGCCGGGAGAATGACGCAGAGTGCATGTTCTGCGATGAATTGTTATTTAGGGAGTAGCGATGCAGGTTCAAAAAAGTTTTAAGGGCGAAACTGCCTACGGCAAGCTTTATCTGGTCGCGACTCCTATCGGTAATCTGGATGATATGAGTATCCGGATGGTCAATACCCTGAAAGAGGTCGACAGGATTGCGGCTGAAGATACGAGAAATACGGGCCTGCTGCTTAAGCATTTTGGGATTGAGACTAAGCAGATCAGTTTTCACGAGCACAACGCCAAGGAGAAAATTCCAGTTCTCTTGGACATGCTTCAAAGCGGAAATGATATAGCCCAGGTTTCGGATGCTGGTCTGCCCAGCATTTCTGATCCTGGACATGATTTGGTTCAGGCAGCGCTAGAAGCTGGAATTACTGTAGTGCCGATTCCTGGTCCTAGTGCTGGAATTACAGCCTTGATTGCCAGCGGATTGGCTCCCCAACCGCATATTTTCTATGGCTTTCTGCCTAGAAAGGCAGGCCAGCAGAAGGAATTTTTCACTAGCAAAAAATCCTATCCTGAGACTCAGATTTTCTACGAATCCCCTCATCGGGTTCGGGCTACGCTGGAAAATATGCTGGCAGTTTATGGTGACCGTCAAGTCGTTTTGGTGCGTGAGTTGACTAAGATTCACGAGGAGTATCAGCGAGGGCTGATTTCAGAGCTGTTGGCCTATACAGCAGAACATCCGCCTAAAGGAGAGTGTCTCTTGATTGTAGCTGGGGCGGCAGAAGATGCTCCGCAAGACATATCTCAAGAGCAGATCCTAGCTGAGATTGATCTTTTAGTTGAAGCCGGCAGCAAAAAAAATCATGCCATCAAGGAAGTGGCCAAGAAATACGGCAGGAACAAGAGCGAGCTCTATGCGGTTTATCATGAACTAAGAGAAAGTTGAAATCTTATTTCAACTTTTCTTTTTAGCGGATTCTTTGTATTTTATAACATAAAAGCAAATTCTTAGTTTGGTATGTGTTATAATAATTTCATTACACTTAAAAGGAATAATCATGTCTTTAGACACTAATGTAAAATTAAAATATTATAATCTCCAACCGTTTACCAAGTGGACTGGGGGAAAGCGCCAACTTTTAGGAGAGTTAAGGAGCTATATGCCGGAGACTTATGGTCGCTATTTTGAGCCATTTGTTGGCGGTGGAGCTTTATTTTTTGATTTGGCTCCAGAAAAAGCGGTCATTAATGACTTTAACGAGGAACTGATAAATGCCTATCGCCAGATAAAAAATAATCCAGCTGAATTGATTAATTTACTGATAAAGCATAAAGAGAATAATAGCAAAGATTATTATTTAGAATTGCGTTCGGCAGATCGCGATGGCCGAATTAGTAGGATGACTGGGGTAGAGAGAGCGGCGCGAATTCTCTACATTCTTCGGGTTGATTTCAATGGATTGTATCGAGTTAATTCTAAAAATCAGTTTAATGTTCCTTACGGTCGCTACAAAAATCCCAAAATAGTGGATGTAGATTTACTTTATCAAATCAGTGAATATCTAAATGAGAATGATGTAGAAATTTTGCAAACAGATTTTGCGGAGGCAGTTAAGGATGCTCAAACAGGCGATTTTGTATATTTTGATCCGCCCTATATTCCGTTAAACGAAACTAGCTCATTTACCTCTTATACCCACGAGGGCTTTTCTTATGAGGAACAGGTTCGGTTACGCAATACTTTTAAGGAATTGACGGAGCGAGGAGTATATGCTATGCTGTCAAATTCCTCGAGTCCTTTGGTAGAAGAATTATACAAGGATTTTAATATTTATTTTGTGGAAGCTCAGCGAACTAATGGTGCTAAGAGCTCAAGTCGTGGAAAAATTTCAGAAATAATAGTAACAAATTATGACTAATTACGAATATAAGTATGGGGGTGTTTTAATGACAAAACCATACTATAATAAGGAAAGGGCTATTCTGGTTCATGCAGATACCTTTGACTTCTTATCACAAATGAAGCCAGAAAGTATGGATATGATCTTTGCTGATCCACCATACTTTTTGAGTAACGGTGGTTTTTCAAATTCTGGCGGTAACATTGTCTCTGTTGATAAAGGTGATTGGGATAAGGTTTCTGGCCTTGAGGAGAAACATGACTTTAATCGACGGTGGTTACGATTAGTCAGACCTATTTTAAAGCCTAATGGTACTATCTGGATTTCAGGCAGCTTACATAATATTTACTCTGTGGGTATGGCCTTGGAACAAGAAGGTTTTAAAATTTTAAATAATATTACTTGGCAAAAGAGCAACCCAGCTCCGAATCTATCTTGCCGCTATTTTACTCATTCCACGGAAACGATTTTGTGGGCTCGTAAAGATGATAAAAAGGCTAAGCATTACTATAATTATGATTTAATGAAAGATATTAATGGCGGTAAACAGATGAAGGATGTGTGGATAGGACCATTAACTAAAAAGGCAGAGAAGTGGGCAGGAAAACATCCAACACAAAAGCCAGAATATTTATTAGAACGGATCATTTTGGCTAGCACAAAAGAAAATGATTATATACTTGATCCCTTTGTTGGAAGTGGAACAACAGGAGTTGTAGCTAAGCGGTTAGGTCGTAAATTCATTGGTATTGATGCGGAGAAAGATTATTTAGAAATAGCCAAAAGAAGATTGGAGGAAGAGAGATGAAAAAAGGTGGCGTAGGTGGTGCAAATACGAAAACAGGGCTAGCTTTTGAATTGAAAACAGACTTGCCAAATTTTATTTCAAAACAAAGTGGATATGAAGTTGTGGAAAATGATTTTGATATTAAACTTGTGAAACGAACAGGCGAGGTAAGAAAAATAAAAAGGAGCTCCACAGCGCGGTGGATAGTAAATTTTGAAGGGGAAAAAGTAGCAGAAATTTTTCAAAAACATGGTTTATATCGTTATTTTGATGAAGTAAGCCTGAACTATAAAGCGATTATTTCCAAAAAATTGTTACCAGATGATTCCATTTTTGTAATGGATAATAATACAGTTTTTATCATTGAAAAGAAAACGCAAAAAACTCAAGGAAGTGTTGATGAAAAATTACAAACATGTGATTTTAAGTTGAAACAATATAAAAAGTTATTTTCACCTTTAAATAAAGAAGTTAAATATTATTATTTACTTGATGAATGGTTTTTAAATTCAAATTATAAAGATGTCTTAGATTATATTATAAGTGTAGGATGTTACTATCGCTTTAATTATATTCCTTTAAAGGAGTTTGGTTTACCTATACCAAAGGAGGAAATATGAACTTAGAGAATTATATTCAACTATCATCAGACGAAAGATTACAATATTTCCTCTCGACTCTTTCAGTTACCAACCGTACACCAGGGTACTATGTAAATTGGAATAAGGTTAGACGGGAGACAAAGGAGTTTGAACTTGAATTAAATACTCTCAACTATTTAATTGGTAAAGATAATATTTATGAAGAGGCCTTTAATTTATTTTCAAAACAGCCTGATTTACTGAGGGCTGTTCCTAGCTTGATTGCCAGCCGTGATAAAGTTTTAGATATTCTTTCCTTGGATGAAGATGATAATATGAGCTTTCATCAATTAGATTTTAAGAAGATTGACAAAAGTGATATAAAAGTTTATGTAGATTTTATTGAGCAAGCCGGTTTGTTGTACTTTTTACAAAAGGAAGCTAGCCGATCACTTGTTGATTATGTGTATGGTGTAGAAGCGGGATTAGATAGTAATGCTCGTAAAAATCGAAGTGGAACGACTATGGAAGGCATCCTTGAACGAAGTGTTGCTAAAGTTTGTCAGCAGCATGATTTAGAGTTTAAATCCCAAGCCACGCCATCTTTCATAAAAGAAATGTGGAATATAGAAGTACCAGTTGATAAATCACAACGCCGTTTTGATGTAGCTGTTTATTCAAAGGAAAAACATAAAATTTGGTTGATTGAAACAAACTACTATGGTGGAGGCGGCAGCAAACTGAAAGCTGTTGCTGGAGAGTTTACTGAATTGAGCCAGTTCGTCGTCAATTCACCAGATGATGTAGAGTTTGTGTGGGTGACAGATGGGGTGGGCTGGAAAACGGCTCGTTTGCCATTAGCAGAGGCATTTGCTCATATTCCGTATGTGTTTAATTTGGATATGCTTAAACATGGTTATTTGTATGATTTATTGATGCCAAAAAAATTGATTAGAAACTAAACATTTATCAGCAATAGTTTTGTATTGATATAGTTGTTCTATTAAAATTAGGTCTAAAATAATTAGAAGCTTTCACAGCTTCTTTTGTTATTTCTTCATTTTGTTCGTGTTTTCCTAAAAAACTCCCTTCTTTTTAAGAAAAAATAGATATTTTCTAAACTTTGTGATATGATATACAAAATAAATTTTGGAGGTAGGATATGACGATTTACAATTTTTCTGCTGGACCGGCAGTATTGCCCAAGGAAGTCTTGAAAAAAGCTCAGGCTGAGTTTTTAGACTATGCCCAAAGTGGCATGAGTGTGATGGAGCTTTCCCACCGATCCAAGGAATTTGACGATATTATAAAAGAAGCTGAGAACTTGCTGCGTGAGCTCATGGATATTCCGGACAATTACCGCGTGCTCTTCTTGCAGGGTGGAGCTTCTACTCAGTTTAGTATGATTCCCCTTAATCTAGCCCAAGGCGGCAAGGCCTATTACCTAGTGGCTGGATCTTGGGGAAAGAAAGCTTACACCGAAGCAGTCAAGCTGTCTAAGTTCATTCCTTTTGAGCCCATTCTTTTGGCTTCATCAGAGGATTTAAATTACACGGAAATTCCTTCTTTTGATGAAAAGGAGATTGATCCGCAGGCGGCTTATGTACATCTGACAACTAATAATACTATCGAAGGAACGGCTATTTATGACCTTCCTGCGACTAATGGCGTGCCGATTGTGGCGGACATGTCTTCTAATATCCTTGCTGCTCAATACCGAGTAGAGGATTTTGGTTTGATTTATGCTGGGGCTCAGAAGAATATCGGACCTGCTGGCGTGACAGTTGTCATCATCCGAGAAGACTTGCTGGATGACGAACCAGTTCTATCTAGCATGTTGGATTACCGCATTCAGGCGGACAATGGCTCTCTTTACAATACACCACCGACTTTTGCCATCTATATGGCCAAGCTGGTCTTTGAGTGGGTCAAGGAGCTGGGTGGCGTAGCAGAAATGGAAAAGCGCAATCGTGAAAAATCTGGCCTTTTGTACGACTTCATTGAGCAGTCTGACTTTTATCGCAGTCCAGTCCGTTACAAGGAGCAGCGCTCAGTAGCCAATATTCCCTTTGTGTCTCCTAGCCCAGAGCTGGATGCCAAGTTTAACAAAGAGGCTGCAGCAGCGGGATTTAAAAATATCAAGGGGCACCGCAGCGTAGGCGGCATGAGAGCTAGTCTCTACAATGCCTTTCCGCTCCAAGGAGTCAAGGACTTGATTGCCTTTATGCAGAAATTTGAAGAAGAAAATTCTTAAGAGAGGGAAATTATGGTCTTTAGTGTCAAAACCTTTAACAATATCAATCAAATCGGTCTTAAGGAGCTGGGCAATGCTTTTCAGATTGACGGAGATAAGTCTGACAATCCAGATGCTTATATCCTGCGCAGTCAAAACCTGCATGGACAGGAATTTCCAAGCAAGCTCAAAGCTATTGCGCGGGCAGGCGCAGGAACCAATAATATTCCTGTTGACCAGGCAACGGCTCAGGGAATCGTGGTCTTCAACACTCCAGGAGCTAATGCCAATGCGGTAAAAGAAGCAGTCTTGGCTTCCATTCTCCTGTCTGCCCGTGACTATATCGCAGCTAACAGTTGGGCTAACGGCCTTTCTGGAGATGATGTTCCCAAGCAAGTGGAAGCTGGTAAGAAGCAGTTTGCTGGGACAGAGATTGCAGAGAAGACTTTGGGAGTCATTGGGTTAGGAGCTATCGGCGGCCGTATTGCCAACGATGCCTATCGTCTGGGAATGAATGTCCTTGGTTATGACCCTTATGTATCCATTGAAACAGCTTGGAATATCTCTAGCCATGTCAAACGGGTAGCAGACATTAAGGAAATTTTTGAAAAGAGTGATTATATCACTATCCACGTGCCTCTGACTGAGGATACGCGTGCTACTTTCGATCAGGAGGCTTTTGGTCTCATGCAAAAAGGAACAACCCTTATCAACTTTGCCCGTGGCGAGCTGGTGGATAATGCTGCCCTCTTTGAAGCTATAGAAGCTGGTGTTATCAAGCGCTATATCACAGACTTTGGTGTGGAAGAGCTACTCCGTCATCCGCAGATTACAGTCTTTCCGCATTTGGGTGGCTCGACAGAGGAAGCTGAGCTCAACTGTGCCATTATGGCTGGGAAAACCATTCGACGCTTCATGGAAACAGGCGAGATTATCAACTCAGTGAATTTCCCTAATGTCCGTCAGGCTCTCTCAGCGCCTTATCGGATTACCTTGATTAACAAAAATGTACCGAATATTGTAGCTCGGATTTCAACAGCGGTCAGTGATTTGAATATCAATATTGACAATATCATCAATCGTTCCAAGGGTGATTTTGCCTATACTTTGCTGGATCTGGATGAGTCGGATGAAAGCAAGATTCAGGACTTGGTTGATAAATTTGAGAATAGCGACAATATTGTGCGCGTGCGTTTGATTAAGAAATAACAAAAAATAGAGGTGTTTCTTTATGGAATGCGTCTGTATCAGCCGATGAGCCTTTCGCTTGTCGGCTTTTTCTAATGAGTCTCGGCTTGACAAGAAGGAGCTAGCTGGGCTATCATAGGGACGGAGGAAAAACAATGTTACAATTTATCGAATACCCCAAATGCTCTACCTGCCGCAAGGCCAAGGCTGAGCTCAATCAATTAGGAGTGGATTTTGAGGCAGTGGATATTGTTCAAAATACACCTAGCCGGGACCAGCTCCTAGACTGGATCCAGAACTCGGACTTTGAGCTCAAGGCTTTTTTCAATACCAGTGGTCTCAAATACCGTGAACTGGGTCTAAAAGAAAAAGTTCCGCATTTGTCTGATCAGGAAGCTGCAGATTTACTATCGACAGACGGCATGCTGATTAAACGACCGCTCTTGGTTCGAGATAGCCAGATCTTGCAGATTGGCTACCGGAAGGCGTATGAAGAGTTAGGTTTGTAAAGTATTAAGAACAGCTGCATTCTCAATCATGTTTTTTGGATGCTTCTTCCTTTCATGATATAATAAATCTATCTCAATCTTAGAAAGAAGAATCATGGTTTTATCAAAAAAACGGGCTCGTCATGTGATTGAAGAAATTATTGCTCTTTTTCCTGATGCCAAGCCCAGTCTGGATTTTCGCAATCACTTTGAGCTTTTGGTAGCGGTCATGCTGTCGGCTCAGACGACAGATGCTGCGGTCAATAAGGCAACGCCGGCTTTATTTGAAGCCTATCCAAGTCCTCAAGACATGGCTGCGGCTGGTGAAGCAGACATTGCTAAATACATCTCCCGCCTAGGGCTCTACCGCAACAAGGCCAAGTTTTTGAAGAAATGCGCCCAGCAGCTTTTAGACGACTTTGATGGTCAAGTACCACAAACGCGGGCAGAATTGGAAAGTCTAGCTGGTGTGGGTCGCAAGACAGCCAATGTTGTCATGAGTGTGGGCTTTGGTATTCCAGCCTTTGCTGTCGATACTCATGTGGAGCGCATCTGCAAGCACCATGATATCGTTAAAAAGTCAGCAACGCCACTAGAAGTAGAAAAGCGAGTTATGGATGTCCTTCCACCGGAACGTTGGCTGCCTGCCCATCAGGCCATGATTTACTTTGGCCGGGCTATCTGCCATCCTAAAAATCCCGAGTGCGATCACTATCCGCAACTCTATAACTTTAAAGACATTTAAAAAGCGAGGTCTGATGACTTCGCTTTCTTATTCACTAAATCTTAAAAAATAACCATCTGGATCCAAAATCGCAAATTCATGAGGATAGATAAAGCTATTCCCCACTCGAAACTCTCTTTTTGTCAGGGGACGATGGATAGGATAGTCAGCTTCCAGCAGTTTTTGGTGGAGCTGAGGAACATCCGCAATGCCAAAGGAAATATTGACACCGCGCCCGAAAGGATAGGTCAGCTGAGCTAATTCTTCTGCGCTGCCTTCTTCTAGCATAAGTTGGCAGTCTTCAAGCGAGAGGAAGAGAAATTTCTCCTCTGGACGCTCGTATTCGACAGAGAATCCTAGCAGGTCGCAGTAGAAGTGGCGTGATTTTTCGATGTCAGATACTACAAATTCAGGAATGACAGCTTGATAGTCCATTCGTTTTCTCCTTAGAGTTCAATCTCCATGACAATGGGTGTGTGGTCTTGGCGTGCACCGGAGTCAATCATATCAGACTTGGTCACCTTGTCAGCCACGCGGTTGCTTGTCAGCCAGTAGTCGATTCTCCAGCCTGTATTGTTGATTTTAGAAGTCTTGCTGCGTTGCGCCCACCAAGTGTATTGGTTGGGGATATCGCCGTGCAAGTGGCGGAAGGTATCGGTAAAGCCTTTAGCCAGCAGGTTGGTGAAGCCGGCACGCTCTTCATCGGTAAAGCCTGGTGAACGGCGGTTGCTTGCTGGATTGGCCAAGTCGATTTCCTTGTGGGCCACATTGTAGTCGCCAGTAGCGAGGACTGGTTTTTGTCCATCTAGTGTTGCCAAGTATTCAGCATATTTAGCATCCCAGACTTGACGGTCATCCAAGCGTTTGAGTCCATCGCCAGCATTGGGCGTATAAACTTGAGTGACAAAGAAACCGTCAAATTCCAGCGTAATGATGCGGCCTTCGACATCCATGGTTGACGGAGCGCCGATTTCAGGGAAGGTTACGGTTGGCGTCAGTTCTTTTTTGTAGAGGAACATGGTTCCTGCATAGCCCTTACGTGCTGGCTCTTGGGAGGAGCGCCAGGTGTTTTCATAGTCTGGGAAAAGATTTGTCAAAATCTCCAGGTGCTTTTTAGTCGGACCTGTTGCAGACAGTTTTGTTTCCTGAATGGCGATAATATCTGCATCTTCTGCTTGCAAGGTTTGAAGGACGGCCTGAGAAAGCTGAGCGCGGGCAGAATCACTGGTCAATGCAGCGTTGAGAGAGTCAATGTTCCAAGAGATGAGTTTCATAAAATTTCCTTTTCTAGTAAAATTTACTGAGTTTATTATAACAAAATTTAGAACTGATTTATAGCAAAGTGATTGTAAGAAAGCTTGAAAAATAATGAAAATTTTTCTATAATTATCCTAGAAAAATAGAGGGAAGAAACCATGAAATTCTATTCTTATGATTATGTTTTGAGTCAGATTAGCCAGCAAAACTGGGTGACAGTTGCACTTTCTGTCTTGCTGCTGCTTGTGACAGGATTTTTTGCTTTTAAGGCCTATCGCAATAAGCGTGATTCAAAATTTCGAGAACTAGCCATCATCTCTGTTTTGGCCTTGGTGGCCATGGTCTTGATTGGCATTAGCAATTTTCAGACTGACCAAGACTCTAACAACCAGTTTCAAACCTCTCTGCATTTTATTGAGGTTATTTCAGAAGACTTGGGCGTGGATAAGTCGGAGGTCTATGTCAATACTTCAGCCGCAACTGATGGAGCGATTTTGAAGGTCGGAAAGAACTTTTATCGGGCTATGAGCGGAAGTGAGCCGGATAAATATCTGCTTGAAAAAATTGACTTGCATAAGACGACAGATATCGAAATAGTGGAGGTTGAAAAATGACATTGAATTTTCTTGAAATCCTAATTAAACTAGCGCTGGGGCTTTTCTCACTAGTTTTTGTCATCAACGTGACGGGAAAAGGCAATCTGGCGCCTAATTCAGCGATCGACCAGATTCAAAACTATGTTCTTGGTGGTATTATCGGTGGGGTGATTTACAATAGCTCCATTAACATCCTCCAGTATGCGGTCATTCTCATCATGTGGACCATCTTGGTCTTGACCCTAAAGTGGCTCAATAACAATGTTCGTGCGGTTAAGCATTTGATTGATGGCAAGCCGACAACGTTGATTCAGCACGGGAAATTGAGTCCCGAAGCCTGCCGTTCTGTTGGTCTTTCAGCAGCAGATGTAGCTTTGAAGCTACGCAGCCAAGGTATTTTCCAGCTCAAGCAGGTCAAACGGGCGGTTATAGAGCAAAACGGCCAGCTGATTATTGTACAAGCTGGTGAAGAGAATCCTAAATATCCCCTTATCACAGATGGTGTTGTCCAGATTGATATTTTAGAGTCTATTGACAAAACAGAAGAGTGGCTGGTGGAGAGACTGGCTAAAGACGGATACACCGATATTTCGAATATCTTCATCGCAGAGTATGAAAGTGGCAACTTGAATGTTGTGACCTATTAAACCTAGAATATTTTCTAGGTTTTTTAATTGATTTTATTGTAAATGAATGTCTTTTCGCAAACTTAACAAAATATGATATAATGAAGTGCTATCAAAAAAGGTTTCATTAGCCTTGAAAGGATTAAAAAATGACTGAGAAACAATCGTTTTATATTACGACACCTATTTATTACCCATCTGGTAAGCTCCACATCGGGTCTGCCTATACCACCATTGCTTGTGATGTTCTGGCTCGCTACAAGCGTCTCATGGGCTACGATGTTTTCTATCTGACTGGTCTTGATGAGCATGGACAGAAGATTCAAGCCAAGGCAGAGGAGGCTGGTATCAGTCCTCAAGCTTATGTAGATGGTATGGCAGTTGGGGTCAAGGAACTCTGGAAACTTCTGGATATTTCTTATGATAAGTTTATCCGGACGACAGATGACTACCATGAAAAGGTTGTAGCTGATGTCTTTGAACGACTCTTAGCCCAAGATGATATCTACTTGGGTGAATATTCAGGCTGGTATTCTGTATCAGATGAGGAATTCTTTACCGAAAGCCAGCTGGCAGAAGTCTTCCGTGATGAAAATGGAAAGGTAACCGGCGGAATCGCACCGTCTGGACATGAAGTGGAGTGGGTATCAGAAGAGTCTTACTTCCTTCGTCTCAGCAAGTACCAAGACCGCTTGGTAGAATTTTTCAAATCTCATCCAGACTTTATCACACCAGACGGACGTCTCAATGAAATGCTGAAAAACTTCATTGAGCCAGGCCTGGAAGACTTGGCCGTATCTCGGACGACCTTTACTTGGGGCGTGCCGGTGCCATCCAATCCTAAACACGTTATTTATGTCTGGATTGATGCCCTACTCAACTATGCGACAGCACTTGGCTACGGTCAGGATGATCATGCTAACTACGATAAATTCTGGAATGGAACAGTCTTCCACATGGTGGGCAAGGACATTCTACGTTTCCACTCTATCTACTGGCCAATCTTGCTCATGATGCTGGATATTAAGCTGCCCGACCGCTTGATTGCTCACGGCTGGTTTGTCATGAAGGATGGCAAGATGTCCAAGTCCAAGGGCAATGTGGTTTATCCGGAAATGCTGGTAGAACGTTATGGTTTGGATGCCCTGCGTTATTACCTCATGCGCAGCCTTCCAGTTGGTTCAGACGGAACCTTCACTCCTGAGGACTATATAGGTCGGATCAACTATGAATTGGCCAATGACCTTGGGAACCTGCTTAACCGTACTGTTTCCATGGTTAACAAGTACTTTGACGGTCAAATACCAGCCTACGAAGAAAATGTAACAGACTTTGACGGAGCTCTGGCTCAGGTGGCAGCTGAATCCATTGCTGACTACTACAAACACATGGACGCAGTGGACTACCCACGCGCCCTAGAAGCAGTCTGGACGCTTATCTCTCGCACCAATAAATACATCGATGAAACCGCTCCTTGGGTTCTAGCTAAGGATGAAGCTAAGGTCAAAGAACTGGCAGCAGTTATGAGTCACTTGGCAGCTAGCCTCCGCGTTGTAGCCCACATGATTGAGCCTTTCATGATGGAAACCAGCAAGGCTGTCCTCAGTCAACTAGGCTTGCCTCAAGCAACGTCTCTGGAAAATCTAGCAATTGACCAACTCCCAGCAGGTCTGACAGTTGTAGAGAAAGGGACACCAATCTTCCCACGTCTGGATATGGAAGAAGAAATTACTTATATCAAGGGACAAATGGAAGGCAACAAACCTGCGGTTGAAAAAGAATGGAATCCAGAAGAAGTCGAGCTCAAACTTAACCGCAAGGAAATCAAGTTTGACGACTTTGATAAGGTAGAAATCCGTGTCGCAGAAGTCAAAGAGGTGTCTAAAGTTGAGGGATCTGATAAGCTTCTCCAGTTCCGCTTGGATGCAGGAGACAGTGAGGACCGCCAAATCCTCTCTGGTATTGCTAAACACTATCCAAATGAGCAAGAACTGGTCGGCAAGAAAGTCCAAATCGTAGCCAACCTCAAACCGCGCAAAATGATGGGCCGTATCAGCCAAGGTATGATTCTATCAGCCGAGCACGGCGACCAACTGACTCTCCTTACCGTGGATGAAAAAGTCCCAAATGGAAGTTTGATTGGATAACAAGTTTTTATCTAATGACAATCCCCCAGCAGGAGGCTGCTGGGGGATTTTTGATGTAAATATTCTCTTTGAAACCGCTTGACAAAAGGTATATATATTTATATAATTTTTATTGAAAAAGTTTTAGGAGTTATATTATGAAAATAGTAAAAATTGCATCACTTGTTTTGTTGTTGCTTTTAATTGTCATTCTCTTTCCGCTGAATCCTTATTTAGCAGCTTTTCTAGCTATTATTAGCCTTGGAACAGCATTTTTGATTCGGAGGAAGTAGTATAATGAAAATAGTTAAGGATTTCATAAAAAAAGTTTTGGGGGCTAAGATTTACGTTTGGATTGTGGTAGCCGTTCTTGCTATCTTTTTTGTTGTTGCGAAAACTTATAATATCATTGGGTTTTTCCAAGGTAAAAACGCTTCAGATGAGCGAAGCCAAATCTATACGCAAATCACTCGCTTAGAGAAAACTCGTCAGCCTGTTTTTTTAAATGTTGGAATTCAAAAGGTTGAAATGATTGAGAAAGATAAGAAGATACCTGGAACTAATATTAAAATTCCCCTATCTGTAAAAAAAGCAATTATTATTCTTAATTATACGGCTAAATTTGGAATAAAAGAAGAAATTAAGGTTAAAAAAGTTGCAGAACATACTTATGAGATAACTATCCCTAAGTATGAGGTTATAGGCGTAGAAGTCCCAGATGATCCAAAGGAACGATACAAAAAATACGATACAAGTGGACAACTGTTGAGTGGCGCAACAGAAGATATTGACACAGGAGAGTATGTTTCTAAAAATCTTAGTAACAAAGAACATGAAGCCTATATTAAACAGTATAAAAATCTCATCACAGAATCAGCAGAAGACTATTATACAAATATCGTAACTAGCATTGATCCAGAGGCAAAAGTAACCTTTAAAAATGTAAATCAATAGGTATCAAAATTTCTTTATAGTGATACAGTTTGGCATATAATGAAATATATCGTTCTATCAATTGGAGAAAGCATCTTGCACATCATTGCAAGGTGCTTTTTTATCTCCTATACCATATCGCAAACCCTCATTTTTGTTTAAAACAAACAAATAATATGGAAAAAAACAGAAAAATGAGTTATAATAAACAAAACCAATGTGTAGAGAGGCTAAAGTATGGTAAAAAATCAGAGACAGAACGAAATAGTTAAGCTGGTGGATCGAGCTGGGACAGTGACGGTTGCTGAGATTGTAGAGAGTATGAAGGTCTCAGATATGACGGTTCGGCGGGACTTGATTGAGCTGGAAAGTAAAGGGTTGCTGACTCGTGTTCACGGTGGGGCTAAAAGTAATCAGCACCTCAAGTACAGGGAAATACCTCATGAAGAGAAGCTTTATCAGAATATCGAGGCCAAGCGGACTGTTGCCAAGAAGGCTGTGGAGCTGATTGAAGATGGAGATACTATTTTTCTTGGACCGGGGACTTCTGTGGAAGTGCTGGCTGAGGAAATCAGCAATCATCATCTGCGCGTGATTACCAACTGCCTTCCGATCTTTCATGATCTTCTGAAGAAGAAGTCGGATACCTTCAAAGTCTTTCTCCTTGGTGGGGAGATGCGGGAAGCGACTCAAGCCTTTGTCGGCGAGATGACCAATGCCATCATGGATAAGATGTACTTTACTAAGATGTTTTTCAGTGGCAATGGTATCAAAAACGGGCAGATTATGACCTCTTCTTTTGAAGAAGCCTATACTCAGAAGCTAGCTTTGGAGCGCTCGACAGAGACTTACCTATTGATTGATTCTTCTAAGATTGGCAAGGAAGACTTCACTTCTATCTGTCCTTTGGCTGATATTACAGCTGTTATCACAGACCAGATGTCTGAAAATGCTCAAGAAGAACTGGAGGTTTATACCAAGATTATTTCTTAGTTTATTTTAAATGGATGAAAAAATTATCAGAAAGCTCTTTTTAGGGCTTTTTTTGTTTATTTTAATCATCTTTAAAAATATTTTGATTAAAATAAACAAAAATCTGTTGACAAATAACTTTTAAAGGAGTATAGTATGCTTATAGGAAACAGAAAGTGTTTTTTATAAACAATATTCTGTGCAAAAAATCAAACAAAGGAGAATGCTCATGGCAATTATTATTGGAGCAGATGCTGCTGGAAGCAAGCTGAAAGATGTGGTCAAGGATTTTCTCGTCGGAGAAAACTTTGAAGTGGTGGATGTGACGAAAGAAGGTCAAGATTTTGTTGATGTGACCCTTGCAGTTGCGGCTGAGGTGAATAAACAAGAGGAAAATCTTGGTATTGTCATTGACGCTTATGGTGCTGGTCCATTTATGGTAGCGACCAAAATCAAAGGTATGGTAGCGGCGGAAGTCTCAGATGAACGCTCTGCCTACATGACTCGCGGCCATAACAACTCTCGCATGATTACAATGGGAGCTGAAATCGTTGGTGAAGGTCTGGCTAAGAACATTGCCAAAGGCTTTGTCAATGGGAAATACGACGGTGGCCGCCACCAAATCCGGGTCGACATGCTCAACAAGATGTGCTAAGAAAAGGAGAAATCAAATGAAAATTGCAATTGGATGTGACCATATCGTTACCAATGAAAAAATGGCAGTCTCAGATTTTCTAAAATCAAAAGGCTATGAAGTTCTTGATTTTGGTACTTATGACCATACTCGTACTCACTACCCAATCTTTGGTAAAAAAGTAGGGGAAGCAGTCGTTAGTGGTCAAGCGGATCTTGGTGTTTGTATTTGCGGTACAGGAGTCGGTATCAACAACGCTGTAAATAAAGTTCCTGGTGTTCGTTCAGCTTTGGTACGTGACATGACTTCAGCTCTCTATGCTAAAGAAGAGCTCAACGCCAACGTTATCGGTTTTGGCGGAAAAATCACTGGTGAGCTCCTTATGTGTGACATCATTGAAGCTTTCATTCATGCGGAGTACAAGCCAACTGAAGAAAATAAAAAATTGATCGCAAAAATTGAGCACGTTGAGACTCACAATGCTCATCAAACAGATGCCAACTTCTTTACAGAATTTCTTGAAAAATGGGATCGTGGAGAGTACCACGACTAGTGAGGTAGCCAGATGATTCTTACAGTGACCATGAATCCTTCTATCGATATTTCCTATCCTTTAGAAGAATTGAAAATAGATACTGTTAATCGTGTTGCGGAAGTCAGTAAAACAGCGGGCGGCAAAGGCCTCAACGTAACCAGGGTCTTGGCAGAAATTGGAGACAATGTCGCTGCGACGGGACTGATTGGTGGGACTAATGGAGAGTTCTTATTACAAAACCTTCATCCTAATGTTAAACAATGCTTTTATAACATTTCAGGAGATACGAGAAACTGTATTGCTATCTTACACGAAGGTAAACAAACAGAAATCCTGGAAGCCGGTCCGACTATTACAGCAGATGAGGCGAGGGATTTCCAAGAACACTTCCGGTCTTTGATGGCTGAGGCAGATGTTGTCAGTATCTCGGGCAGTCTGCCAGCGGGCCTGCCGAAAGACTACTATATTCAGCTGATTGAAATGGCTAATCAAGCTGGCAATAAGGTGGTGCTGGATTGCTCTGGGGCAGCTCTGGAAGCTGTGCTTAAATCAGATGTCAAACCAACTGCCATCAAGCCTAATAATGAGGAACTTTCTCAGTTGTTGGGTCGCGAGGTTTCCAAAGATTTGGATGAATTAAAAGCTGTCCTTTCAGAACCGCTATTTGAAGGAATCGAGTGGATCATCGTATCACTCGGTGCAGATGGCGCTTTTGCCAAACACTGGGACACTTTCTATAAAGTGGATATTCCTAAAATCCAAGTGGTCAATCCAGTTGGCTCTGGGGACTCAACTGTTGCAGGGATTTCTTCGGGTTTGAGTCTTCGGTTAGATGATGCTTCCTTATTGAAGAAAGCAAATGTTTTGGGCATGCTCAATGCCCAAGAAAAAATGACTGGACATGTCAATGTTGAAAACTACGACGTCCTATACAATCAAATCACAGTAAAAGAGGTATAAAGAATGGTATTAACAGAACAAAAACGTAAGTACATGGAAAAACTTTCTGATGAGAATGGAATCATTTCTGCCTTGGCATTTGACCAACGTGGTGCTTTGAAACGCCTCATGGCTCAACACCAGGAAGCAGAACCAACAGTAGCTCAAATGGAAGAACTGAAAGTTTTGGTCGCAGAAGAGCTAACTCCTTATGCCTCATCTATGTTGCTGGATCCAGAGTATGGACTGCCTGCTACTAAAGCTCTGGACAAAAATGCTGGCTTGCTATTGGCCTATGAAAAGACAGGCTATGATACTTCAAGCACCAAGCGCCTGCCAGACTGTCTGGATGTTTGGTCTGCAAAACGCATCAAAGAACAAGGTGCGGATGCGGTGAAATTCCTCCTTTACTATGACGTAGACAGTTCCGAAGAACTCAACCAACAAAAGCAGGCTTATATCGAGCGTGTGGGTTCTGAGTGTGTGGCAGAAGATATTCCATTCTTCCTTGAAATCTTGGCTTACGATGAAAAGATTGCGGATGCTTCCAGCGCTGAGTATGCTAAAGTCAAGCCTCATAAGGTTATCGGTGCTATGAAGGTCTTCTCAGATCCACGTTTCAACATTGATGTCTTGAAAGTGGAAGTACCAGTCAATGTTAAATACGTTGAAGGCTTTGGCGATGGTGAAGTAGTGCATACTAAAGAACAAGCTGCTGCCTTCTTCAAGGAACAGGATGAAGCAACTAACCTGCCATACATCTACTTGAGTGCGGGTGTATCTGCTAAACTCTTCCAAGAAACACTTGTGTTTGCTCATGAGTCAGGTTCTAACTTCAACGGCGTTCTTTGTGGACGTGCGACTTGGGCTGGCAGCGTCAAGGACTATATTGAGCAAGGTGAAGAAGCAGCTCGCAAGTGGCTCCGTACAACAGGATTTGAAAATATTGATGAGCTCAACAAGGTTCTTCAAAAAACAGCTACCTCTTGGAAAGAAAGAGTTTAAAATTTATTGAAAAATAAATAAAGTAAGGGTTTACATTCTGATACTGATATGCTATAATGAAATCAGAAATTGAATAGGGTGAGCGTTACTAAGTTGGATTAGGCGTGACCGCAAATAAATTGAGGGGAGATATAGCCTCGGTTTGTTTGTGGTCTTTTTGTTTTGCCAGAACCCTAGAAAATGAAGAGGAGGAGATATGTATCGAATCATACATCCTATGAACAACAATGTTGCTCTAGCCAAACATGAAAATGGTGAAGAGGTTGTTCTTATTGGCAGTGGCATAGCTTTTAATAAAAAGAAGGGTGATATCGTTCTGGAAAGTAAGATTGAGAAAATCTTTCGCCTAAGAACGGAAGAGTCTAAAGAAAACTTTGTGGCCTTGCTCAAAGATGTTCCACTAGACTTTATCACAGTAACCTATGATGTGATTGACACCCTTTCTAAGAAGTATGATTACCCTGTCCAGGACTATATCTATGTCACACTGACGGATCACATCTACTGTTCTTATCAGGCTGTGCAGCAGGGGCGGTACAAGGAGAGTGACCTACCAGATGCTTCGGACAAATACCCGGTCCCTTATCAGATTGCTCAGGAAGCGGTAGCCATATACCGTGAGCGGTTGTTGGATCATTTCCCGAGCGACGAGGTCAATCGCATTGCCTATCACTTTATCAATGCTGAAGGGGAGACCAATCCCGAGGGGCAAAGTCACTTGGGCAAGCGAAAAGATATTCTGGCTGCAGTTGAAGCAGAGCTGAAGAAAAATGGCATTAAAAGAAGTGCAGAAAACAGCAACTTTTATGACCGTTTTATGATTCACCTGAACTACTTTTTAGACTATCTGAACAGAAGCCGTGATGACAATGTTTCCCTGCTGGAAATGGAAAGTCAAATCCAGATGACCTATCCTCAAGCCTATCAGGTCGGAAGCGATATTTACCGAATCATTGCCCAGAAGACGGGAATTGATCTCTACCGCAGCGAACGGGTCTACCTGGTGCTGCATATTCAACGTCTTTTATAAATAGAAAACAATAATAACATTTTACATAAGAATACAAGGAGGAACTCTCATGAATAGAGAAGAAGTAACATTGCTCGGTTTTGAAATTGTGGCCTACGCTGGTGACGCTCGCTCCAAGCTCCTGGAAGCATTGAAAGCCGCAGAGGCTGGGGATTTTACTAAGGCAGACGCCTTGGTAGAAGAAGCCAATGGCTGTATCGCCGAAGCACACCATGCTCAGACCAGTCTCTTGACAAAAGAAGCGGCTGGTGAGGACTTGGCTTACAGTGTGACCATGATGCACGGCCAAGACCATCTAATGACTACTATCTTGCTAAAAGATATGATGCACCATTTGATTGAACTATACAAAAGAGGAGTAAAATAATGAACAAACTCATCGGACTTATTGAGAAAGGGAAGCCTTTCTTTGAGAAGATTTCTCGGAATATCTATCTCCGTGCTATTCGGGATGGCTTTATCGCTGGTATGCCAGTCATTCTCTTCTCATCTATCTTTATCTTGATTGCCTATGTGCCAAATGCATGGGGCTTCCATTGGTCTAAGGACATTGAAACTTTCCTAATGACCCCTTATAGCTATTCGATGGGGATTCTGGCTTTCTTTGTGGGTGGAACCACTGCAAAGGCTTTGACAGACTCTGTCAACCGTGACCTGCCTGCGACAAACCAGATTAACTTCTTGTCTACTATGCTGGCTTCTATGGTCGGCTTCCTTCTCATGGCGGCTGAACCTGCCAAGGAAGGTGGCTTCCTAACTGCCTTCATGGGAACGAAAGGTCTTTTGACAGCTTTCATCGCAGCCTTTGTTACGGTTAATGTCTACAAGGTTTGTGTGAAAAATAATGTCACCATTCGCATGCCAGAAGAAGTTCCACCAAATATCTCGCAAGTATTTAAAGACTTGATTCCATTTACTGTCTCAGTCGTTCTGCTCTACGGCTTGGAACTGCTTGTTAAAGCAAGTCTGGGAGTAACAGTTGCTGAATCCATTGGAACGCTTCTTGCTCCGCTCTTCTCAGCAGCTGACGGCTATCTGGGAATTACTCTTATCTTTGGCGCTTATGCTTTCTTCTGGTTCGTGGGAATTCACGGTCCGTCTATCGTTGAGCCTGCCATTGCTGCCATTACTTATGCCAATATCGATGCCAACTTGGCTCTAGTTCAAGCTGGTCAGCATGCGGATAAGGTCATCACTTCTGGTACTCAAATGTTCATCGTTACCATGGGTGGTACTGGTGCGACCTTGATTGTTCCATTCCTCTTCATGTGGATCTGTAAGTCCGAGCGTAACCGTGCAATTGGACGGGCATCTGTTGTCCCAACTTTCTTTGGTGTTAATGAGCCAATTCTCTTTGGTGCTCCAATCGTACTGAATCCGATTTTCTTCATTCCATTTATCTTTGCACCTATCGCAAACGTATGGATTTTCAAATTCTTTGTTGATACTTTGAACATGAACTCCTTCTCAGCTAACCTTCCTTGGGTGACACCTGGACCTCTGGGAATTGTGCTGGGTACCAACTTCCAGCTTCTGTCCTTTGTTCTTGCAGCCCTCCTTGTCGTAGTAGATGTAATTATTTACTATCCATTTGTCAAGGTTTATGACGAACAAATCCTAGAAGAAGAACGTTCTGGCAAAGCTAACGATGCTCTTAAAGAAAAAGTAGCAGCTAACTTTAACACTGCTAAAGCAGACGCTATCCTTGAAAAAGCAGGAGTGGATGAAGAAGCTCCAGCGCAAAACAATATTAGCGAAGAAACCAATGTTCTGGTGCTCTGTGCAGGCGGTGGTACTAGCGGATTGCTGGCCAACGCTTTGAATAAAGCAGCAGCTGAATACAATGTTCCTGTCAAAGCAGCAGCGGGCGGCTACGGTGCTCACCGTGAAATGCTGCCTGAGTTTGACCTGGTTATCCTGGCTCCTCAAGTTGCCTCCAACTTTGAAGACATGAAGGCGGAAACAGATAAATTAGGCATCAAGCTAGCTAAGACTGAAGGTGGCCAATACATCAAGCTCACTCGTGATGGCAAAGGAGCACTGGCCTTCGTTCAGGAGCAATTTAACAACTAATTTGTTAGTTCATTTGAGGTGAAGCAAAGTTCAATTCCCCTGTTACTTACTTGTTTCACCTCAAAGACTATTGAAAGGAAAATAAGATGACAAAAAGCTTACCTAAAGATTTTATTTTCGGCGGTGCAACAGCGGCCTATCAAGCTGAGGGAGCAACCCACACAGATGGAAAAGGACCTGTTGCCTGGGATAAATACCTTGAAGATAACTACTGGTATACAGCAGAACCTGCCAGCGACTTTTACCATAAATACCCTGTGGATCTGAAATTGGCTGAAGAGTATGGTGTCAATGGTATTCGGATTTCCATTGCTTGGTCACGGATTTTCCCGACAGGATATGGCGAGGTCAATCCAAAAGGTGTGGAATTTTACCATAATCTTTTCGCAGAATGCCACAAACGCCATGTAGAACCTTTTGTGACCCTTCACCACTTTGATACACCAGAGGCTCTTCATTCAAATGGCGATTTCCTCAATCGGGAAAATATTGAGCACTTTGTAGACTATGCGGCTTTCTGTTTTGAAGAATTTCCAGAAGTTCGCTATTGGACGACTTTCAATGAAATTGGCCCTATTGGCGATGGCCAGTACTTAGTTGGAAAATTCCCTCCAGGTATCCAGTATGACTTGGCCAAGGTTTTCCAATCCCATCATAACATGATGGTCTCTCATGCCCGTGCTGTTAAGCTCTATAAGGACAAGGGATACAAGGGTGAAATCGGTGTCGTTCATGCACTTCCGACAAAATATCCTTACGATCCAGAAAATCCAGCAGATGTCAGAGCAGCAGAGTTGGAAGATATTATTCATAACAAATTTATCCTAGATGCGACTTATCTGGGACACTATTCAGATGTAACTCTGGCAGGAGTGAATCATATCCTTAAGGTCAATGGTGGCCAGCTGGATCTGCGAGATGAAGACTTTGCAGCTTTAGAAGCAGCTAAAGACCTCAATGACTTCCTTGGCATCAACTACTATATGAGTGACTGGATGCGCGACTTTGACGGTGAAACAGAAATTATCCATAACGGAAAAGGCGAAAAGGGAAGCTCCAAGTACCAGATTAAGGGTGTAGGGCGTAGAGAATCTCCAACCCATATACCAAAAACTGATTGGGATTGGATTATCTATCCGCAAGGTCTCTATGACCAGATCATGCGGATTAAGAAAGATTATCCAAACTACAAGAAGATTTATATCACAGAAAATGGTCTGGGTTATAAAGATGAATTTGTGGACAATACGGTTTACGACGATGCTCGGATTGATTACGTCAAGCAGCATCTGGAAGTTTTATCCGATGCGATTGCGGACGGGGCTAATGTCAAGGGCTACTTTATCTGGTCTCTGATGGATGTCTTTTCTTGGTCTAACGGTTATGAAAAACGCTACGGCTTATTCTACGTAGACTTTGAAACGCAGGAACGCTATCCGAAGAAATCCGCTCACTGGTATAAGAAACTAGCTGAAACACAAATGATTGAATAGAAAAGTAAAACAAAACTCCCATCCTTAGCTAAATAAAATCGACTAGGACGGGAGTTTTTTTATTCTTCATCATCTGTAAATTCTAAGATGTCTCCGGGCTGGCAATCAAGGGCCTGACAGATAGCATTGAGGGTGCTAAAGCGAATAGCCTTAGCCTTGCCCGTTTTGAGAATGGAAAGGTTGGCGTTGGTAATGCCGATGATATCGGCTAGTTCTCCCAGTTTCATCTTTTTCTTGGCTAGCTGGACATCAAGATTAACGATAATCATGATAGCAGCCTCCTAGATGGTAAATTCATTTTCTTCAGCTATATCAATCCCCTTTTCCAGAATTTTCATCATCAGCCAAATAATCAGAGCGCCCAAGAGAGGTGTAAAGCTCATACTGGCGTTAAAAGAGAAGGGGAGGGCGATGGGATTGCCTGATGCAGCAACCTTAACGGAAAGAAAGGTCAGAGCCAGAAAGACTTTCCATGTCTTATCAGCTAGTTGCGTGTTTGATGAATCAAAAATCTTTCCACCAATCAAATTTTTGATGAAATTACGAGCAAGATAGATGAGATAAATAGTCAAAGAAGCTGTGAAAAGATTTATAACAAAGGCTAGAATACTCCACAAATTTGAAAAATCAACTGAGGGCAGAAATTGAACATTGAGCTTTATTCCCAACCTGTCGGAAAGACCGGTGTAAGAAATCACACTTAGGATAGTAAGAAACACCAGAATAGCAGCATAACCCACTATGATAAGATTCAGAAGATTAACGATATCTTTGAGCAAAGAATTATTATTTAATTCAATCTTTTTCATGATGCTTACCTCTATCGAAAATCAGCCGGCAGTAGATTTTCTTTTCCTTTTATTCTTATTATAATCTATTTTTTATTGTATTTCAAGAAAAATATATCGAAAAACGATAAAAACAAAAAAATAAATTTCCTTCTATCATAAAAGTAATTCCTTATTTTTTATGCTATACTGTTTTCAAACTAATTCAAGGAGGAAAAAATGGGAATTTTTGATTTCTTTAAAAAACAGTCGGAAAATCAGGAAGCTGAGGAAGTTGTCTATGAAGAGTACGAAGAAGTAGTAGAGGATGTCGAGCCGGTAGAAGATTATGTTGAAGCTCCGGGATGGGAAGCCATCTCAACAGAATTTGCTCGGATATATAATAATCAAGAGCCGGTAGACCATATTGAGGCCATTGTAAAATGGCGTTTTGGCGGGCCGGATCCGCTGGATGGTGTAGATGTCTATGATGCTGGTGATTCTTGGCATTTGGTTAGTTATGGCTTGTCTGAGCTGTATGAAAAGCTCAGTGAAGATCCAAACTATAGTGGCTATGGTTTTGAATTTACCATGCGACTGAAAAAAGGAAACTACCAAGCTAATGACGAGTTTATCAATATCGTCACGATTTTTCAGGAGTTGGCGCGCCGGACCTTTGAGACCGGAGAGGTTTATCAGCCTTTTGAGTACATTTATACTGGACAGCTTCTTGGCTTTGACCGTGAACAGGAGTCTGCTTTGACAGGTTTTATCACGGTTCCGGATGTAGAAGCCCAGCCTTTGGAGACAGTCCACGGCCGGGTAGATTTTATTGAGTTGGTTGGTGTGACAGATGCAGAATTACAGCAAATCCTCAATGAAGAAGAGACTGCCCAAGGCCTCTACGCTCGCTTGGGCAGTGACCTAACAGACTATGGTCGGCAGTCGCTTGTTGGATGACGAGTTTTCAGCAACTTTTTGACAGCTCATTAGTTTTATTCTATAATGAAATTACTTATTATTTAAGGAGATAAAAATGAAAAAGATTTTTTCAGCCAGCGTGGTTCTTTTAGCAGCAGTTACCTTAGCAGCATGTTCAAATAATCATTCATCCGTTACTTCTAAATCTTCAGAAAGCAAGGTTGCTTCTAGCTCAGTTAAAAAGTCTTCAAAATCAAGCAGTAAAGAAAGTAACTCAAGCAGCTCAAGTACTTCGTCAAGTGCCAATCTAGAAACACCTGACTTTGTCTTGGTTACAGACGAAGAAATCGCTAACGCAACAACAATTGGTGATTTAAAAACCGTGTACAATAAGCTTGCGGATAATTACATCAAATATAGTGGAGAAATTAAAGAAAAACTCCCCGAGTCTGAAAGAGCTGATTTTGACAAAGAAGCGGAAACAGCTTTGAAAGCTTTTGAAGAATCAAAACAGACTCTTAGTGATCAATTATCTCAGTTTGGTCCAGATGATTTAGAAGTTCCGACAGAAGTACGGGACCCGTTCCTGCAAAGCGTAAAAGAAAAACGCGATAAACTGGTAAATGTTTTGAAAATGTCTTATCTGTTTGTTTCAAATATGCCTAAAAAACAGTAAGATCAGCTATTGAAATTGATCCTTATTTCTTGGAGAAGATTTTTACGAATCAGGCGGACTTCCGAAGCCATATCTTGATTCAGCTCCATCCATTACTAGATAATAAAATATCAGGATCAGCCTTATTGCTGCTCCTGATATTTTATACTCTTTATTTAAACTTAAAACCTTCATAGACCAGATCTGCTTTAGGATTGGTCTTTTTAAATTCGTTGGCTAGTTTATCCATCATTTTGACAGGTCCGCACATGAAGACGGTAGTTTGGTTGTCCAGAGGATAATTCTTGAAGTCCAAATAGCCAGAGACCTTACTATCAACCAAATGAAGGTTGAACTGCGGATTCTTGGCCGCGTAGTCTTTGAGGAGGTCTAGGTAAACAGCATTTTCTGCTCCAGTATAAGCATAATAGAAGCTGACTGGACGATTCAGCTTAGGATTTTCACGGATATAGGAGATGAAGGGCGTAATGCCAATCCCACCAGCAATCCAAATCTGCTTTTCCTGCCCCTGGTCAAGAATCATGTGACCATAAGCTCGGTCAATAGTGACCTTGGTTCCCTCTTGGATCTTGTCATAAAGTTTCTTAGTGTGGTCTCCAGAGTTCTTGATAGTAAAGTAGACGATATTGTCATGACCGCCAGAGATAGAGAATGGATGCGGCGCTTTTTCAAATCCTTCTTGGAAAATCTTGACAAAGGCAAACTGACCGTACTGGTAGTCTAACTTTTGACTGAGTTGAATCTTCAACTCCACGGTATCGTGGTTCAGTCGCTTGACTTGCAGAATTTTTCCCAGATGGCGAAAGGCCAAACTTTGATAGAGGAAGATGATGTAAAAGCCAGAAGCTAAACCGATGATAGCGTAGAATCCGACTACGAAACCTAGCAAGGTCGGTGTTAGGAGTCGACCGCCCATCAGCATATAGGCGTGGAAGAGACCAAAGATATAGGCCAAATAAACAAAGCGATGAATCCAGCGCCAAGCCTCATATTTGATGTGCTTGCCAAGATAGGCCACCAGAACAATGCTGACAAATAGATAGATGCCGACGTTCCCAAGCTGGGCTGCCAGATGAGAGCCCCAGAGACTACCACCCATAGCAACATTGTGGAGAGCAAGCAGGACGACGGAAAAGATAGCTGTAAACTTATGATAAGCATACATCTTTTCGATGCCATGGAACCATTTTTCCAAAAGTGCGTTCCGAGTCGCAAGTAAAAAGGTCAGCGAAAGGGTAGTCAAGGCCAGACCGGGTACGATAAAGTTGGTCATTCCAGCTGAAGCCCAAGCATAGATGGTCAGGAGTATGCTAACAGCAATAAGGGCGATTCCTTTGATAGATTTCATGATGGTTTCCTTTCTGGTTTTTATCACTACTTAGTTGTAAATGAATTTGTTACATTCTAACAAAGAAAAAACAAGCTGTCAAGATAAGCGCTTGTTTTGTTTTTGGTATGGATAGGTCAAGTCTTCCGTTAGCCAAGCTATAGAAGAGATTTGTGATTTTACTCTTGAACCTCTGCGGCAGTGTCTTCCTTTTTGTCAGTCTCAGACTGGCCGAAAGGCAACTGCCTACTCCAGCGTGATAGGTTTTCTCGGATATCCTTGCCAATAGCAGAAGGCTTAGGCAAGTTTATATCGTCTTTCCAACTTTGGACACGCATATCCAGCAGGAGCTTGGACAAGCGCAGCAGCATGTCACGTTCTTGGTCTGTTAACGATTGAGCATTTTTCAGGATATCAAGGACTTTGTTAAAGTTTTCAACATTGGACAGTTCGTCGACAGACTGAATACCAGCATCCAAAATCAGTCCGAAAAAGAGGTCGAAAAAGTTTTTAAGTTCTTCATCTGAAACGGTGCTCACCCAATTTTTAAACGTTTTGTCTATCTGCAGGCTCTCTGCATCTAGTGTATCCAGCAATAGGAAAGAGTCTCCCTTGGTTTTCCACGAAAAGGTATCGTGCTGGGCAAAGCCGCCGATGGCACTGCTTTTGACAATCCTAGCTTCCTTAGGTGTTTCCAACATCATGCCGACGATGGAGTTCTGAGGCAGGTAGCGTTTCATCCTTTCAACCATGGCCTGATAGCCATCGCTTTCGATGACAGAGTGATTGAGACCGGGAGAGTCATAGCTGTAGATGGCTTCAATACGGTCTTGAAGCGATGCTTCCAGCTGACTGGCTGCATAAGAAGCCAGGTTTCCTCCTTTGGAATGGCCGGTTAGGATAAAGTTACCGGGCAGATTTTCTAAGGCTTTTTGCAGATAGCGGGCGGCCATTTTCTGAGCAGGGATCTGGTCCATATAGGTCATGTGGAAGTCTTCCTTCCAGCCGACAATGGAGTCGTCCGTACCTCGAAAGACCAGGACATAGGTATCAGGCTTGATTTTGAAAATCAGGGCAGCGAATTGCTTCTGGATATCTTGGTCAACGTCATTGACATAGCCCATCAGTTTTAGATTTTTAAAGCGGGTAGAGGCTGCGGACAAATCTAAGAGTTTCAGCCGATTTTTGCTGACCATCATGGAGAGGTCGCGCGGTACTTGATCGGCCAAATCCAGCAGCCGGCAGTCGCAGTAAGGGGACATATCTTCATGTACCAGCTGGTCAAAAGGCAAGTAGGTTAGCTCTGTCAGGATTAGCAGATCCAGTTCATTAAAAGGTTTATCATAAATACTGTCATGCTGCACTTCTTCAAGGTAAGTAAAAATATTGCTCATATTATATCTCCAATTTCTACTAGTTAGTATAGCATATTTTTTTGCTAGAATTTCTCTTTTACAGAAAAATCCTACCTTAGACTGAGGATGATAAACAAGCAATCGCATTTTTTGGTATAATGTTACTAGCAAGAAATCGGGAGGGAAAGATGCACAAGATTTTACTAGTAGAAGATGATCCGGTCATCCGTCAGATGGTTAAGAAAATGCTGGAACAATGGGGCTTTCAGGTAGTGGCAGTTGAGGACTTTATGGATGTGCTGGCTGTCTTTGTCCGAGAGGAGCCGCATCTGGTGCTAATGGATATCGGTCTGCCCCTGTTTAACGGTTATCACTGGTGCCAGGAAATCCGCAAGATTTCAACGGTGCCTATCATGTTTCTGTCTTCCCGTGATCAGTCCATGGACATTGTCATGGCTATCAATATGGGGGCAGATGACTATGTGACCAAGCCTTTTGACAATAATGTCTTTCTGGCTAAGGTTCAGGGCTTGCTGCGTCGTTCCTATGAGTTTGGAAACGACCAGAGTCTCCTGGAGCACCAAGGTGTCATTCTCAATCTCAAGTCGACAGATCTGGTCTTTGATGGGAAAGTGGTGACCTTGACCAAGAACGAATTTCAGATTTTGCGGGTCCTCTTCGAACATTCGGATGGTATCGTGGCGCGTGATGACCTGATGAAGGAACTCTGGAATAGTGACTTTTTCATCGATGACAATACCCTATCGGTCAATGTCGCTCGCCTACGTAAGAAGCTTGAAGAGCACGGACTGAAGAATTTCATCGAAACCAAAAAAGGAATAGGATACGGTCTCATCAATGGACACTCAGGATAAATTTTTCTTTCTTAAATCTTACCTTTATTCGCGGCGATTTTTTCTAGCTCTGCTGATTCTGCTGCTAGGCTTTATTCTGCTCTTTGCCTTTGTCTTTGATGCTTACCGCAGTCTGCTGGAATATGTCGCGCTCTTGTTAGCTTTTCTGTCTTTCTTGTTTATCGGAGCAGATGCTTGGACGGCCTTTAAGAGCTATCGCAGCCAGAAGCTACAGGTCTCCGCTCAGGCTCAGACTCCTCTAGAAAAGCTCTTGCAGGAAAGAGTGGAAGAGCTGGAGTACGAACAGAAGAATCAGCTCTTGGTTGAGCAGGAAAAATACAATGATTTGCTGGACTACTACACTCTTTGGGTTCATCAAGTCAAGACACCTATTGCTGCCAGTTCACTTTTGATTGGAGATTTGAAGGATAAGGAAGCTAAGTCTCAGTTGGAGCAGGAGCTCTTTAAGATCGAGTCCTACGTTCATCTGGTGCTCCAGTACCTCCGTCTGGAAAGCTTCCATGATGATCTAGTTCTGAAGCAGGAAAATCTGGCTGATTTGGTCAGGGAAGTAGTCAAGAAATACGCCCTTTTCTTTATTCAGCAAGGACTCAGCCTCAATCTTCATGACCTAGACCACACGATTGTCACTGATAAAAAGTGGTTTCTAGTGATTTTGGAGCAGGTCCTGTCCAATAGTCTTAAATACACCAAAGAAGGCAGCATAGAGATTTATTTTCATGAGGGCAGCCTCTACATCAAGGACACGGGTCTGGGGATTCAAAATGCTGATTTGCTACGGGTTT
Organism: Streptococcus sanguinis; assembly: GCF_050225395.1. Classification (GTDB taxonomy): domain Bacteria; phylum Bacillota; class Bacilli; order Lactobacillales; family Streptococcaceae; genus Streptococcus. The sequence continues at coordinate 718,338 of NZ_CP071431.1, forward strand.
TTGAGCGCGGTTTCTCAGGCTACAATGGTCGTCTGACCCAGCAGTCGTCAGGCTTAGGTCTCTATCTATCCAAGAAAATTGCTGACCAGCTGGGACACAAGATTGCTATAGACTCTCAAGTTGGTCAGGGAACGACGGTTTCCATCGCCTTTCCTGAGAAGAAATTGATCTTTGAGTGAAATTTAAAAGAGAATAGAATATGGAAGAACATATCGAATTTAAAAATATAGAAACTCCTGAAGCTGTGAAGGGGTTTAGGGAATTAATAGAAGAGAAGAAGGAAGGTAGATACCAAACAATTTTTCTCAACGGAAAATGGGGAAGTGGGAAAACAACTTTCTTAGAAAAGGCGTCTGATTCCTTAGAAAAAACGTCTGAGTTAAATAAAAAAAGTTATAAATTTATTTACCTTAAATTGTGGGAAACTAGGGACGAGAGAACTGTAATACAAATTGCTTTTAAAGAATTACACACATTTTATTATTGGTTAATGAAATTATTTGTCATAGTTTGTGTTGTAATTTCTTTATTGCTGACACCAGCATTCAACATGGGATTATCTGACTTTTTATCAAATATTGTTTTAAAATGGATAATAGTAATAATTGCACTCTCAGTTTCTGTGGCACAGCTATTTAAAATCAAATCGGATAATTTTTATTTGGAGTTTTTTCATTTGTTAAATAGTGAAAAATTCTTCTTGAAAATATTTACTTATTTTTCAAAACCTAAGGTACTTATCATTGATGATTTTGATAGAGTAGATCATAAGAAACAATTAGAAGCTTACAAACTGTTTAATATCTTACATGGTTTATTGCCTATTGTATTTGTTGGAGATTATGATAAATTAATTAAACAGGAAGATATTAGCTTTGAATATTTAAGTAAGATTGTAGATAGAAAAGTGGAGTTACCATTTTTGTTATCGTCTAATAAAATTGCAGCCAATATTTCTAATAAACTACTAGATTTTATGGAAGAAAATCAGGAAGAAATAAATCCGCAATATAAAGCTTTTATTAAAAATGTATTTTTATCATCAAGGTTTTCTATGAGAGAGTGGAAAAGATATGTTGAAACTTTAAATGATCAAATAGATAAAAAAGGTGGGCCAGAAAATGTAAGTGTACGTGATTTATCGATTATTGTGTACTTGTATCTATTTTATCCATTAGATTATCAAGAATTAATTAGCAATTATGATAATAATTATGAGTTTAATAGTCGGAAGGGGAGTACAGACTTTAACGAGGTTAGCAAAGACTCCTATAAATTTTATATTAAAGAAGTTTTATTGCAATGTCCTGACCAGAAAAAGTTTCCTAGAATATTTTACGAAAATGCTAAAATGTATTTTTTAGATGATTATGTTTCCAATTTATCTAAAGATGAAGCAAATAAAATTTTTGGGGACCCCGAAAAATTGGAGAAGAAGCTATTAGAGAAAACGCTAGATATGGACTTTTATTACTATGTTCAAAATTTACATTCAAACGAAATTGATAGTAGCGATCAAATTTTGAATTGTATTTTTTCGACAATAAAAAGTAATACTGATATTCAAATTCAATTGGCGCAATCAATTATAGATATTTTTGGAAATAAGCAGAAAACAGACGAAGAAAAGTTTAGATTGTTCGAAGAATATACTAATAAATATGATTTCACAGTTGAAGAAAAGTGCCATTTCTATATAAAATTTGGATATGCTAATGAATATATATCTAATCAACTTTATCAAGAGATTATGGTTGAAATTGAACAATTAAACGAAAATTCAAAATATAACCTTGAAATATTTAGAATGTTATTATTAGGGGATTCAAAAAAAATTAAAGAAAATTCGATGAGTATAATTAAATTAAGCAAATATTTGACAAAGGATGACGCAAAAAAATTGTTGAATTTTATAAACGAACCACTAAAGAAAATGAGTAATCCTTATGTTTATATTTCTAAAACTGATTATAGAAATAAATTAAAAAACTTAATACATTTTGAAATTGGCCTAGTAGTATCTAAAGATATCATTAATATTGGTGAAGATAGTATTAAAAGTGTAATAGGAAATTTAAATAAGGTAGCTTTAAAAGATCTATTAAAGCAACTAGATGACTCAGAGTTGATATTTACACAATCTTCTGAACATACTGATGGAGCAAATCGGAATGATACATATACAAAATTTATAGAAAGTGTTCGGCGATTAATTGTTATTGAATTCCCTAATTAAGATAAGGAAAATTTTGTAAATTAAGAAATATTTATAACATTACTAACTTACAAAATTGTAAGAATAAAACTAGCAAATGAAAGGTTAGGTTATGGTACCGGCCTTTCTTTTTTATTATCATAGAGGCAAGAAATAAGAAGGAGACAGAAAAATGAAATCAAAAGGTATAAATGCTTTTCAGTTGAAGCTCTTCATGGCCTTTCTTATGGTTTTTGACCATATCAGCCAGATACCGGGGCTGGTGCCGGACGGCTGGGATGGCGTCTTGCATGCCCTAACCCGCTGTGTCGGAGCAGCATTTGCCTTCATGGCAGTGGAAGGCTTTCTCCACACTCGCAACCGCCTGGCTTACAATATGCGGCTCTTCTTTTGGGCAGCCCTGATGCAGACAGGAAACTGTATCCTGACTCTTCTCTTTCAGGAGAAGGGCATCTACCTCATTCACAATATCTTCCTGACCTTGGCCTGCGGGGTTCTCATGCTGAGTCTTTTCTTTGGCTTTTCTGACAATGGCGGAGCTGCTAAGGATAGGAAGCGTGGCTTGCGGATAGCGGCAGGAGTATTAGTCTTGCTTGCTGGACTTCTCTTTAGCGAAGGCGGCATGGCTCTGCTTCCTTTCATGCTCTTGACCTACCTTTTTAGAAATCAAGTCTTTTTCAGAAACTTGTCCTATGTAGTTTGGGCGGGAGTTCTCTTTGCCATGAGTATTCAAATTTATCCAACCTTGCAGGACACGCTATCTATGTTGCTCTATAATTCTGACTGGCTCTTTATCACTGTTCTTCCCCTCTTGCACTTCTACAATGGTGAGCGAGGATCCAGCAGCAAGTGGAGCAAATATTTCTTCTATATTTTCTATCCAGCCCACCTTTGGCTAATTGCCTTGATTGCCTTTTGGGTAAAATAAAGTCCATCTCATCTTACAAAAGTGTAAGATTGCACTTTAAAATGTAAGCTTAGGTTATGGCAGGGTGGTTGGTATTGAGATAAAATAGACTTATCAATTAGGAGGCAGTTTATAAAAACTGCTAAAAGCAGGGATCTGATAATTACCTGCTAAACAGAAAGGAAGCAAGATGACATTATTAGACGTACAGCACGTGAAAAAGATTTATAAAACCCGCTTTCAGGGCAGCCAAGTGGAGGCACTGAAGGACATTCACTTTACGGTAGAAAAAGGCGAATATGTCGCCATCATGGGGGAGTCAGGCTCTGGGAAATCCACCCTGCTCAACATCCTAGCCATGCTGGACAAGCCAACTGAGGGCCGCGTCTTCCTTAACGGAACTGACACAGCAACCATCAAAAACAGCCAGGCTTCCAGCTTCCGCCGGGAGAAATTAGGCTTTGTCTTTCAGGATTTCAACCTGCTAGATACCCTGTCGGTCAAGGATAATATTCTCCTGCCTCTGGTCCTCTCTCGGCGTCCCATTACCGAGATGATGCAAAAGCTGGTTACGACCTGCAACGAGCTGGGGATTAACAAGCTGCAAGAGAAGTTTCCTTATGAGATTTCTGGAGGCCAGAAGCAGCGGGTCGCAGTGGCTCGGGCCATCATCACAGACCCTGAGATTCTGCTGGCGGACGAGCCGACGGGAGCCTTGGATTCGAAATCTTCAGCAGCCCTGCTGGATGTCTTTGACGACATCAATGCCCGCGGTCAAACCATTCTCATGGTAACCCACTCAACGGCAGCGGCTAGCCGGGCCAAGCGGGTGCTCTTTATCAAGGATGGGATTCTTTATAATCAAATCTTCCGCGGTGACAAGACCGAGCGGCAGATGTTCCAAGAGATTTCCGATACTCTGACTGTTATGGCAAGTGAGGTGGGCAATTATGTTCAAACTAACGAGTAAACTGGCCTTGTCCAATCTGGTTAAAAATCGCAGTTTGTATTATCCATTTGCTTTGGCGACGGTACTTGCAACAGCAATTTTGTATAGTTTTGTCTCACTAGCTTATAGCCCCAATATGGAGACCTCTTATGGTGGTACAGCAGCTCGCATGACCTTGCAGTTTGGCATCCATGTCATTCAGATTGCCGTCCTTATCCTTATCACCTATGCTAATAGCTTCGTCATGAAAAACCGCTCCCGAGAGTTGGGAGTCTATAGTCTACTGGGCATGGAGAAAAAGCATCTGCTAGTCATGACCTTCTTTGAACTCTGTGTCTTTTATCTATTTACAGTTGGTCTGGGTATCTTGTCTGGCCTAGCTTTAGATAAGATGCTCTACGCAGTCCTTTTGAAATTGATGGGAATGCCGGCAGTTCTTGCCTCGACCTTCCAATGGAAGAACGTCTGGATGACTCTAGCTAGTCTGGGTATTGCTTTTGCGGTGATTTTGCTGCTCAACTCTACGCGTCTTCTACGCTATAGCTCTCTTAACCTAATGAAAGAAAAGAAAGCAGGCGAGAAGAAGGGACGCTTCCTTTTTCTGCAAACCTTGCTGGGGCTCCTGCTCATGGGTGTGGCTTATTATATGGCTTTGACCGTTACTAAGCCTGTCGCTGCTATCGGCAATTTCTTTATAGCTGTGGTTATGGTTATCATCGCAACCTATCTGCTTTTTAATGCAGGTTCGATTACACTATTGAAATTTCTCAAAAAGCGCAAAGGCTACTATTACAAAACGCAAAATTTCATTTCTGTTTCCAATCTCATCTCGCGGATGCGTAAAAATGCAGCAGGATTGGCAACTATCTCCATTCTATCTACCATGCTCTTAGTGACTCTGGTTGGTACAATCAATATCTATGTTGGGGGTCAGGATTATATTACTACCTTGCATCCAAAGGATTACAATGTCAGTATCGTCTTGCCGAAATCGACCGATCAGAAGGAGGCTTTGTTGGACAAGGTCCAGCAAGTTGCTCAGGACACAGGTCTGAAGAAGCCAAGCTATATTACTTATCTCTACCAATCAGCCTTCATCATGAAATTAGCTGGTAATGATGTGACAGTTCCAATGCAAAGAGAGCTGGAGTCAGATACAAGTATCTTGACCAAGTCTGTAGGCACGATTACAGTTATCAATCGTCAGGATTATGAAAAAATGACAGGAGAAAAGATAGACTTAGCAGATGATGAAACCTTAGTTTACGGGAAAAATATTTCCTTAAATAAGGACAAGCCTCTCCGAGTGAATGGTAAGGACTGGAAGGTTAAGCAGCTTTTATCGTCGAATTTCACGCATGGGGAAATCCCTAATCCAAACGATGTGACCATGGAGCAGGGTCTCTATATGGTGGTCAATGATAGCAAAGAGGTTAATCTCGATGTGGATCATTACTACTACATTGGAGTTGCTTCAGAGACTAAGGGCAGTAAAAAGTTCGTCGAGCAAGTCCAACTGGGGTTGAGAGACACTTTGGATCAGGAACAAGCTCAAGATGGTAGCTTCGCAATGGCTAGTGACCGTTACAGCGCAGAAAAGAGCTATCAAGAACTTACTGGAACCTTGCTCTTCATCGGTGTCTTCCTCTCGGTTATCTTCCTTCTAGGAGCTGTTCTCGTGATTTACTATAAGCAAATCTCTGAAGGCTATGAAGACCGAGATGGCTTTATCATCTTGCAAAAAGTTGGTTTAGATGAAAAGCAGACTGGAAGTACCATTCGCAAGCAGATCTTGACTGTTTTCTTCCTACCTCTCATCTTTGCTTTTCTACATGTAGCAGCGGTCTTTCACATGTTGCGCTTGATAGTTGCCCTACTAGGTGTGACCAATCTTCCTCTTTTGATTCAGACAACACTTGCAACTTGCGGAGTCTTCCTACTGACCTATATCCTGGTCTTTCTTCTGACTTCACGTAGCTACCGCAAGATTGTCGCCCGCTAATAAACTTCCCTGACCGAATGGTCGGGGATTTTTTGACGTCTGGATTTTTACCTCTCATCTCCCTCATTTTACCGCTTGTCCAAAAAGCCGAGATTTTTAAAAAAAGACTTGCTATCATAGTCTCAGAAGTTAAGGACAGGAGAAAAGATTATGTTAGTAGAAACGAAAAATCTTAGCAAGGTTTATGGCGATCAAGTGGCTGTCAATGGTCTCGATATTCAGATTGAGAGAGGCAGTTTTACTGCTATTCTAGGCCCTAATGGTGCAGGAAAATCGACAACTATCCAGATGCTGATAGGTCTCTTGCAGCCGACGTCAGGGCAGATTTGCTATGCTGAAAAGCTTAAGTTGGGTGTGGTTTTCCAAAATAGTGTGTTGGACGCCCGGCTGACTGTTTTGGAAAATCTGACCATCAGAGCCAAGCAGTACAAGGAGATGCCGTCAGGTAGAATTGAACGCTTGGTATCTCAGCTGGGCTTGTCAGCCTTTGCCAAGCAGCCTTATGGAACTCTGTCTGGTGGTCAAAAGCGTCGGGTGGACATTGCGCGAGCCCTGCTCAATAGTCCTGACCTGCTTTTTCTAGATGAGCCTACGACAGGCCTGGACATTCAGACTCGGGAGAGTATTTGGAGCCTACTCAAGCAAATTCAGAAAGAAGAGCAGATGACCATTGTCTTGACAACCCACTATCTCAATGAAGCTGATGATGCGGATAAGATTTATATCGTAGACCATGGTCAGGTCATTGCTCAGGGATCTGCAGACCAGATTAAGGGAAACTATGCCCGCAATGTCTTACGGATTTTAAGTCAAGATGCAGCAGGTTTAGAGAGAAGTTTGCCAAGAGGCTACGCTTGGGAGCAAGTCAAGGAAGGTGAATTTATCCTCCACCCTAAAACTACTCAAGAAGCACTGGCCCTATTGGCTCAGGCTGGTCCCTATATCGAACAATTTGAATTCCAACCCGGAACGATGGACGATGCTTTTATGGCACTGACAGGAAGAGAGGTACGCTAATATGCTCGCTTTGATTAAACGCAATTTTTTACTTTATTTCCGCAACCGTAGTGGGGTAATTTTGTCCCTCTTCGGAGCCATTATTCCCTTTGTGCTTTATATCGTTTTTTTGAAAAATAATTACAAAGACCATTCCAGCCAGCTGATGGACTTGTGGCTGATTGGCGGCGTGTTGGCAGTTACAGCATTAACAACCACATTGGCAGCTTTCTCACGGCAGGTCGAAGATCGGGAGCGGAAGGTAACAGACGACCTCTTTATCACAGACTTGGGACCATGGGGGTTGCAGTTTAGTTATCTTGTCAGCTCTGTTATTATCGGCTTTTTGATGCAGGTCATTATGTTTGCCTTTATGCTCAGCTATTTTACGCTGGCGGATAACATTTCCTTTGAGTGGGGAATCCTTCCTTACCTGGTTCTTCTGATGCTCTTAAACAGCCTCTTGGCCACACTGATAAATGCTCTGATTGTTCAGTGCTTCAAATCAGTGGATAGTTTAGGGAAATTGGCGACAGTAATCGGAGCAACTTCTGGTTTTCTAGTGGGTACCTATATCCCCATTGGAACCTTGCCGAATATGGCGCAAAACCTGATGAAGCTTACGCCTTCTAACTACATGGCATCTCTTTTCAGACAGGTTCTCATGAAAGAAAGTCTAGCAGATACTTTTGCCAATAACAGCCAGCCGCAAGCAGCTTTTGAAAAAACAATGGGAATTCGCATTGAATGGCAGGAGCTCTTGACAAGGACAGAAACTTTCTATATAGTTGGAATAGTTTTAGTTGCGATAGCGCTTATTTGGATCGTGCAAAATATGATTGCCATCCGCCGGCTGAAACTACAATAGAATGTGAATAGGGAGCTTCCTCTTGCAAGCAAAATTTGAAACAGATCCGACCATTTCTTCCAAGGATCCGCTGGTTGTGGTCAAGGCAGACCAGCTAGCGGCAGAAGCCAAGGCCATCTTAGACTATTTAGAGCAGTACAAGGCAGGGCCTAGTGGAGTCATGCCTATCAAGTCGGACGATAAGCTGGTCATGTTGAAGACTGAAGATATTATCCTAGCAGACATCAACCAGACAACTCTGATGATTTACAGCAGAGAAGGAATTTACCAGACGACAGAGACCTTGACTCGCTTTCAGCAACGGATTAACAGCTCGAACTTTATCCAGGTTTCCCGGCATGCTGTCATCAATATTGACCATTTGGAGTCCTTGTCTGACAGCTTTTCTGGCAATATGACGGCCAAGCTGACCAATCAAATCAAGACCGAAGTCAGCCGTCGTTATGTCAAACTCTTAATGGAATATTTGGGAATCTAGGAGGTAAGTGATGAGTATTAAAAAATGTCTACATGCTATATTAATGGGCATCCAGACAGGGAGTGCAGTCTATCTGATTGTCCTTGCTCTCTCTATTCAAAAACATCCGCCCACAACTAGTAATATCGTCAGTGTCATGGTGATGAGCGGCTTGATCGGACTCATTAGTTCAATGTTAAAAACTGTTGAAGACCGATTCTCTTTTTTAGTCTCGATGTTACTGCACTTTGCTGCAGTCGCAGTCCTAGTATGCTGCTTCATGGTCTATAATAACTGGGGATTTTTAATTGCCAGCTGGCATTTCTGGCTGGATTTTATTCTGATTTATCTCTTTGTATGGCTCTTTCTTTACTTGGATACAAATCTTAAGACCAAGAAGATTAACAGTGCCTTGGCCAAGCGCAGAAAGGAAAAAGAAGGCAACTAATCTACTGAAAAATGTTCTGACAAGCATATCATAAAAAAATGGAGCTGGGACTGTATCCTGCTCCTGTCTTTTTGTATCTAAAAAACTCAAGCTAGATTTTCTAGCTTGAGTTTTATGTGCTATTACACTCCCAATCTGATATGAGGGAAGTGGTTGTAGAGATAGTCAAAGGTTGACTGGAGTTTGGTGTCCGTTGTTTTACCAATGTTCTTAATAGGCATTTGGTATTTCTTTTGATTGTTTCGAATAGCAACTAAGGTTGAGTTTCTGTTTGAAGCAACGAAGCCGCGCTGCATGGTGAGAATGTGGTGGTAGAGATGGACGACCTGTTTGAGATCAATCGCCTTGAAACCTCTATAGTAGGTAATGAGATGGTCTTTATAAACAGCAATTTTCAGCACATCGTCGTGGAAAGAAGCTTGCTCCAGCAGGATATTTAGATTGTCCTTGGCCTCTGGATAGGCTGCATAGATTTCTTCGTAGGCAGCGATATTTTTCTTGCGGCCGATAATTCCTATAACGACAAAGAAAACACAGAGTCCAATCAAAAACAGAATGTAGAACATGAATGCAAGATTGTCAGATTCAAATTCAGTGATAGAGATATAGGAGCTGCTTGACATTACTGTGATGACTTCGGGATTGTCTGCTAGGAGACCGCGAACGAGGCTGCCATAATTAGAGATATATCCCTGATTTTTTTTAGGGGAGTTAGCATTAACATAGGAGCCAACGATTCGGACAGGATTTTTTTCCAGCTCGCCCTTTTTCTCTTTTTCCAAGAGCTGGGCAATCTGCTTGTCCCCTTTTTTAGCCTGCAGACCAACATATCCGTCTTGGTAGGCAACCAGCCAAACTTGAGTATTATCTTCTACTTCAATCAGGGCCTCTGGGAAAATATATGACACTTCAGCATAGACTGCTGAATCTGCTCCCGACTCGCTATTTCGGTCATAGGCGGTCTTGGTGTTGACCTTTTGGTATTGGATAAAGCCCATTACTGCAGCAACAACTAGAAAAATAAGAGAAATTACCAGTAGGGCGATGATACCCTGGTTTCGTCTTTCCTTGAGCATAGCTCAACCTCCAAAATATAATCTAAAAAAATAATTTGATTAGCAAACTATCTTTTTTTGTATAGTATAACATAAATGCTTGACAAGTGGCAAGATTGTGTTAAAATATGAATGAACACAAAATATAATTCATTCACAAAAGAGGCGTGGAAATGGATAAAAAAAATGAGCTCCTGGCTGCGGCTAGAGAAGTCTTTGCAGAAAAAGGCTATAAGGCAGCTGGAATTTCTGATATTGCTAAGAGAAGCCAGATGGCTGTCGGATCTTTTTACAAGTATTATGAGTCCAAGGAAGCTATCTTCTTGGAGGTTTATGTAACTGAAAATAGCCGTATACGTGAGGGAATCATGCAACGCGTAGACTGGCAGGGCGAGCCCGAGGCAATCATTGAACAGCTTTTTGCAGTCACTTTTGAATTGATTTCGCCCAATAAAATTCTGGCTGAGTGGAACAAGCCGGGCATTTCTCAGATTCTGCACGATTACTATAATCAGGATGCTGGACGAGCGTCCAATGCCTTTCATCAGTTTCTGATTCAGACTTTCAGTCAGCGCTTGCAGGAAGAGGGCTTTTCGAAGGAGAAAATAGCTGAGATCATGAAGGTTTATGACTTGATTTACTACATAGACATGCATGTCACGGAGCAGGAATTTTCAGGCTACTTCGATAGTCTTGAGACTTTAGTGAAATATTTTGTTAAGGGAATTTTTTCCAAATAGAGGAAATTCCTTTTCTTAGAAGCGGGCATGAATGAATTTATAAAAATATTCATTCACAAACAAAGGAGGTGATGGGTTATGTCCTGTGATTCGGAAATGGAAAGGAACGTAATTAGATAAAGTATATTATTTTTTATCATGATATGAATGAATATTTTTGATAATTCATTCAAGAAACAGAAAGTGAGGAAAAGAATGAATAAGCAAGGAGGATTTGCCATGAGCGGATTGGCTATTTTAGGTATCTGTCTGGTGCTGATTGGTCTTTTGACCATTGGCTACGGCGGCGTGACAGTTGGTTTTAGTTTGAGTGTGGATTTTCAGTCATTTTTAGTCGGAGGTCTCATCGTTGTCCTAATCGGAGCAGCTTTGATTCCGGGCTTGCCGGCAGTTGTTAAGCTGACGGCACTGGCTTTGACAACTTTGTCATTGCTGATGTACATTCACATGATGCCAGATTTGGAGTTCATGCTTATGCTCATCTCAGATGTCGTGGTTTTAGGCTTTGCGGCATGGTTTGCTATCCTTTTTTTAAGAAAGTAGGTGATGAAGATGATTGTAGTTTATGATTCAAATACTGGTATTGGTAAACGATTTGCAGAATCACTGGGCTATCCGACCCAGACCATCAAGGAGAAGCTGGAAGAGCCCTGTATTCTCATTACTCGAAATGCTGGAGCTGGGAAAATTCCATGGTCTACCAAACGCTTTATCAAGAAGCATCCTGGGCTGATTAAAGGTTTTGTTAACAATGGCGACTCTGTTAAACACGGCCGGACCTTCTGCGGTGCGACTGCCCTGATTACCGAAAAATATGGGCTCCAGCATATCTGCGATATTGACCAAGGCGGTAGTCCAGAAGATGTCAAGACTGTGCAGTCATTTTTGGCGGAGTGCTAGTCTCATCAAGTTTCGCATAAATGGAGAACTCGTATGTCTAGGTTCAAGAAAATTAGGAGCTTGTTTCTGGCTCTGATTTCTGTCTTTATCCTAACGGCCTGTGGACATACACAGAAAGAGCCCGACACTTTAGATAAGACGGAAAGAAATTCTTCTAAACAAGAAGAAACAGATCAGAATCAGGTAGATGCAACTTCCAGTGCGTCACATAAAGATTGACCTTTTTGTCAAAATAGAAGAGCTGAATTTGTTCAATGATTTCAGCTTATCTGTTCATTATTTGGCCTGTTTTGCTTACCATAAAGGAGAGAGAAGACTAACATCTTCTTTCTCCTTTTTATGATAAAACCCTCTGAGCATTCCTATAGTTTTTTAATAGTCAATATGGTACAATGAATTAGTATTGTCTTTCCAGTGTTTGTCAAAAAGGCAGAAAAACATGAAAAGAACGTGTTCGACTGGCTGGCCAATACGCTGTACTTTTAAACAAATTTTACTTGTGAGAAAGGAAGATTGCATGAATAAAAAACTGAGAGTATGGTTTCAGCTCATCATTCTCTGTCTAGGCGTGTTCCTGCCTTTCCTAGCCGGAACCCTTAAGGCTCAGGCGGCGGAACTTAATGATGTCATCACTGAAATGCATCTCACCACTAACTCTGGTGAGCAGCTGACAAATGGTGTGGATATCTGGCAGACCTTCCGTGTCTATGCTAAGTTTGCCCTGCCAGACAACCAAGCCCATGCGGGTGATACAACGGTAATTCATTTACCGAATGAGTTTACCTTTGGGAATTCATCAGCTATTGAGCTCAAGGATGAAAACGGAGCCCTGGTGGCTAATGGAGTCCTGGATAGCGATGCCAAGACCATCACATTGACATACACAGACTATGTGGAGCAGAAGTCCAGTGTCAGAGGCGAGTTTTTCTTCTATTCGCGGATTGACCACGAAGTTGTCACAGAGGAAAGAGATATTCCAGCTACTTTCACAGTAGGCAATAATAGGATTCCTGCCGGCAGCATTCACTATAATGGCCCTCCGAAAAAGTATGAGTCCTTGCTAGAAAAGAGTGCTTTTCAATGGGATGCCGATGCTAAGAATGAAATCCGCTACAATGTGGCTATTAACCGTAACATGGGGAACTACAAAAATGTCTCTGTGACGGACAAGCTGGGTGATACAAACGCTAAGATTGTTCAAGACTCTGTACGAGTTTATAAGGTTTCTTGGCGCTGGAATAATGGTGATTGGGCGCGTGATTCGACTGAAGACGTAACAGCAGACTTCCAGTCTAAAATGACCTTTGGCGCTGAAGGTGATAGCTTGACAATCAACTTCGGAGATGTAGAAGGCTTCGGCTACCTAGTTGAGTACAAGACGCTGGCCGACTATGATTTGGCTGATGGAGAGGTTGTAGGAAATAAGGCTACCATGAACTACAACAATACCGAGACAGTGTCTGTCACTAACGAGTACTCTTATCAGATTGCTGGTGGAAAGTCCGAAGGCTATAACTTCAAGGTTAAGGTCCACAAGACAGATGAGTCTAATGCTTCTCTGAGCGGTGCAGTCTTTGAAGTGGTGCGGAAAGCGACCAATAAGGTGGTTGGCACAATCATGACAGATGCAGATGGGAACGCGGAAGTTGGTAATCTTCTGCGTGACACTTATATCCTGCGTGAAACGACTGCTCCAGCTGGTTACGATCGCCTGACAGAGGATATTACCATCAGTCCAACAGATTTTGGTAAGACTTTGAACGTAGGCAGTCCGGCATCTGGAGATTCTGGAGATAGCAGATTGGTTGAAGTCAATGTGGTCAATAAGCAAATTCAAACTCCAACGGATAAACAGGTAACGTTCAGTAAGGTCAATCTAGCTGGTGAGGAAATTGCCGGTGCTCAGATTCAAATTTTCAAGGGGCGGGAAAGCAAGGGCAGTCCTGTCGCATCTTGGACTTCAGAAGCTGACAAATCTAAAGAAATTAACCTAGAGCCAGGTGTTTACACCTTCCATGAGGAAGCGGCTCCGACAGGTTATCTGGCTGTGACTGATATTATCTTCCAAGTCAATGAAGATAGCACTGTAACAGTTCTAGATGCCAATAGCAATGCTGTAGAATATACAGATGGTAAGTTGTTCATTACTGACCAAGCGGCACCATCTGAACCTGGTACGCCTGATAAAGCAGTTCAAGGCGGTATTAAGCCAAATCAATCATCTGATTCTGATAAAGTAGCAGACGGTCAAGGAAAATCTAAAAAAGTTCTTCCTGCGACTGGCTCTGCTGAAAGTCTTGGACTAGTTCTTGCTGGTCTGGTAGTTCTGACTCTTTTAGGACTTTACCGTAAGACTCGACTGAGCAAATAAATAAAGAGAAGATAGAGTAGAATGCTTTATCTTCTTTTGTTTGCACATTTTTTGTCTAGTTTTTTTGCAGCTTACTTAGCAATTTCTTCCAGTTACTCATGCAGGGCAGCCACTTAGGGAAAAACTCTTGTTTTTGTCTCAGAATCCTCTATAATAAATGGCAAATAGAAAAAGGAGACAGAAGATATGACAGATACAAAAATTCAAGAGAAGCTGAAGCCAGGTTTGAAGTTAGAGGATTTTCAAAAAGATGGGGACATCTATCTGGCGCTGAATCCGGATTATGTCTCAGGGGACAATGCCAAGTATATGACCATGTACAATCGCTTTGCTCGCTGGTATGATTTGAGTGAGAAATGGCTGGGCGGTCTTCTCTATGGCAAGACAGTTGACAAGCTAAGAAGGGATCTGATGGCAGAAATAGAATGGAAGGACAATTTGTCAGTTCTTTATGTCTCTATCGGAACAGGTCACGACCTACGCTACATTCCTGAGAATATTGACCTGAAAAGCCTAGACTTTGTCGGGGCAGATATTTCCATAGGCATGCTGAAAAAATGCCAGAAATCCTGCGCCAAGAAAACAAATCTGCAGCTCTTTCATGCTTGTGCAGAAGACCTGCCCTTTGAGGATAATAGCTTTGACATCGTCTATCATATCGGCGGGATTAATTTCTTTAGCGATAAGGCCAAGGCCATGCAGGAAATGCTGCGGGTAGCTAAGCCAGGGACTAAAATTATGATTTCAGACGAGACGGCAGACTATGTGGACCAGCAATATAAGAAGAATCACTTCAGCAAGAACTATTTTAAGGACGCTACTGTTGATTTAGGAGAAATTGAGGCCGCTATACCGGCAGGGGTTAAGGAGAAGGAGTTGAAACTCCTCTGGGATGGGAAATTTTATGTCCTGACGTTTAGGAAATAAATCAGAAGAACCGGACTTTGTTTCCGGTTTTTTTGATTCTGAATAAAAGAAACATTCGTTACAGTTTAATTGTTAGAAAAATATTCCTTCATGCTAAGTGACAAAAAGCTAAACAAATGTTAAAAAAATCTCCTTTTGTGTATAGCCATTTTTCTTATAGTATGATAAAATGTAGATGTAATGTATCTATAAATGTTCGCTTTTTAGAAAGTGGGCACTGACAAGATGGGGAAGCTCAGTTAGTATACAATTACATTGTACATTTAAAACTGAATATTGTGAGAAAGGAAAATTGCATGAACAAAAGGATTAGAGCATTGCTCCACCTTATTATTCTTTTTTTAGGAGTCATTCTGCCATCTTTGGCGCCACTGACTCAGGTGCAAGCAGCTGAGATTGGTAATGCTATCACGGAGATGAGTCTGAAGAATTCTTCAGGTGGTGATTTGACGCAGGGGGTTGATATTTGGGAAACTTTTCGAGTTTACGCAAAGTTTGTCTTGCCGGATAACCAAGTACATCAAGGTGATACGACAACAATCACCTTGCCTTCTGAGTATGCTTTTGGGAACTCTTCAGCTATTGAACTTAAGGACAGCTCGGATAACGTTGTGGCAAATGGATTTTTGGATTCAACCAACAAGACCATTACTTTGACCTATACAAATTATGTTGAGCAAAAGTCTGGTGTCCAAGGAGAATTCTTCTTCTATGCACGAGTTGACCATGATGTTGTGAGACAAGAAGGTGACTTGAATGGTGGATTTACCGTAGGAGGTCGGATGTTGTATCCGGGAATCGTCCATTATAATGGACCGCCCAAAAGATATGACTCAAAAATTGAAAAGAGCTCTTATCAGGCAGCAGAAGACGGTAAGAATGAAGTTCATTATAATATTGCGATTAACCGCAATATGGAGCATTATACCGATGTAACGATAACTGACAAAATTACCTCGCCTAATTTTAAAATCATGAGAGACTCAATTCGGGTCTATAAAATTGCTTGGCGTTGGAATAATGGAGATTGGGTGCGGGATTCAACAGAAGACGTGACAGCTAATTTCCAATCAAAGATCACGGAGAATGCCGCTGGTGATGGATTCACGATTGATCTTGGCGACATGGATGGTTTCGGGTATTTGCTGGACTATAAGACAAAAGCAGATTACGATCTTGTTGATGGTGAGCGTGTTTCCAATAGTGCTACCATGACCTATAATGGTGGTCAAACAACGACATCAGCTGAAAATCGCTCTTATCAGATTGCCGGCGGTGTTGGAGAAGGCTATGTTTTCACTATTAAGCTTCATAAGGTTAATGAAAATGGTGAGAACCTGCAAGGTGCAGAATTTGAAGTTGTTCGTGATCGGAGCGGTGCAGTTGTCGGAAAATTAACCACAGATTCTAACGGGAATGCCAACTTGGGCGACTTGTTACGTGATGATTATACCATCCGTGAAGTGACTCCTCCTACAGGATATGATAAATTAACTGAGGAAATTAAGATTGGTTCCCAGGATTTTGGAACAGACAAATCTGTATCGCGTGAAATCGTCAATAAGAAGACGGTAACCGAGCAGGATATAACCTTCAAAAAGGTAAATCCAAACGGAAAAGAAATTCCTGGTGCGGAACTAAAAATCTATAAAGGTGATCATGTTGATCAGGAGGAGGCTCCTGTTGCAGACTGGACTTCAGAAGAAAATACTTCTAAAGTGATAAAACTGTCTCCAGGAACCTATACACTGACTGAAGCTAATGCTCCTGCTGGTTATCAATATGTTGAAGATATCACATTTACTGTAGGTGCTAATGGCACTGTTACTCTTGTGAAAAAAGGAGCAGAAGATACCGTTCAAGCAGCGGGTTCAATTCTGACGATTACCGACAAGGAGGACAATAGTCCTAAAGCCATTACCTTCAGCAAGGTTAACCTAGGCGGTACTGAAATTGCTGGTGCTCAAATTAAGATTTTCAAAGGCAACAAGGCTCAAGGTCAAGCTGTAGAAAGCTGGATATCCGAAGCCAATCAGTCTAAAGAAATCAATTTAGAGCCTGGTACTTACACCTTCCATGAGGAAGCGGCTCCAACGGGTTACCTCAAAGTAACTGATATCACTTTCCAAGTCAAACATGACGGTACAGTGGAAGTTACCAATGTCGGAGAAAAAGACTCCAAAGGTGAAAACAACAAGGTTGTGACTGACGGAGCAACTTTGAAGGTAACAGACAAGGATGACGACTCAGAACGTGATGTGACTATCAAAAAAGTAGATCCAAACGGGAAGGAGATTCCTGGTGCGGAACTGAAACTTTACAAAGGCAGTCGGATTCGTCCTGAAGCTAAACCTGTTGCAGAGTGGACATCCGAAGCCAACTCATCTAAGGTCGTAAAATTAGCTCCAGGGACATATTCTCTGAAAGAAAGCCTTGCTCCTGCTGGATTTGTAGCTGTAGAAGATATTAAGTTCACAGTTCATTCTGATGGTACCATTACAGTTGATGCTAAAGGAGCAACAGATTCTGTTGAAGCAAATGGCTTGGTTCTTACTGTAACTGATAAAGAGGACAATAGTCTGAAAGCCATTACTTTCAGTAAGGTCAACCTTGGCGGAACTGAAATCGCAGGTGCTGAGATCAAGATCTACAAGGGCGAGAAAGCTGAAGGCACAGCTGTAGAAAGCTGGACATCCGAAGCTAATCAGTCTAAGGACATCAACTTGCCTCCGGGCACTTATACCTTCCATGAGGAAGCAGCCCCAAC
The DNA here is from genome assembly GCF_050225395.1 of Streptococcus sanguinis. Taxonomy (GTDB): domain Bacteria; phylum Bacillota; class Bacilli; order Lactobacillales; family Streptococcaceae; genus Streptococcus. The sequence continues at coordinate 735,940 of NZ_CP071431.1, forward strand.
CGGTTACCTTAGAGTTACTGATATCACTTTCCAAGTCAAGCATGACGGTACAGTGGAAGTGACCAATATTGGCGAAAAAGACTCTAAGGGTGAAGCTAACACCGTTGCGACCAATGGTTCAACAGTAACTATTACTGATAAGGATGATGATCTTCCACGTAAGATTACCTTCAGTAAGGTCAACCTTGGCGGAACTGAAATCGCAGGTGCTGAGATCAAGATCTACAAGGGCGAGAAAGCTGAAGGCACAGCTGTAGAAAGCTGGACATCCGAAGCTAATCAGTCTAAGGACATCAACTTGCCTCCGGGCACTTATACCTTCCATGAGGAAGCCGCTCCAACAGGCTACCTCAAAGTGACCGACATCACCTTCCAAGTCAAGCATGATGGTACAGTGGAAGTGACCAATGTTGGCGAGAAAGACTCTAAGGGCGAAACTAACACCGTTGCGACAAATGGTTCGACTGTTACAGTAACCGATAAGGATGATGATCTCCCGCGTAAGGTGACTTTCAGTAAAGTAAACCTAGGCGGTACTGAGATTGCCGGTGCTCAAATCAAGATTTACAAGGGCGAAAAAGCTGAAGGCCAAGCAGTAGAAAGCTGGACATCCGAAGCTGGTAAGTCTAAGGACATCAACTTAGCACCCGGTACTTATACCTTCCATGAGGAAGCCGCTCCAACGGGCTACCTCAAAGTAACGGATATCACCTTCCAAGTCAAACATGACGGCACAGTGGAAGTGACCAATGTTGGTGAGAAGGACGCTAAGGGCCAAGCTAACACCGTAGCGACAAACGGTTCAACTGTTGCAGTGACTGACAAGGACGATGATCTCCCACGTAAGGTGACCTTCAGTAAGGTCAACCTTGGCGGTACTGAAATTGCCGGTGCTGAGATCAAGATTTACAAGGGCGAGAAAGCTGAAGGCGATGCAGTTGAAAGCTGGACATCCGAAGCTGGTAAGTCTAAAGACATCAACTTAGCACCTGGTACTTATACCTTCCATGAGGAAGCCGCTCCAACAGGCTACCTCAAAGTGACCGACATCACTTTCAAAGTGAAAACTGACGGAACAGTAGAAGTGACCAATGTCGGAGAGAAAGACTCTAAGGGTGAAGACAACCGTGTTGTAGCGAATGGTGCAACTCTAACTGTAACCGATAAAGACGATGACAGTCCCAAAGCGATTACTTTCAGTAAAGTAAACCTTGGTGGTACAGAAATCGCAGGAGCTCAAATCAAGATCTACAAGGGCAACAAGGCTGAAGGCACAGCAGTCGAAAGCTGGACTTCTGAAGCTGGTAAGTCTAAGGATATAAATTTAGTACCTGGCACTTACACCTTCCATGAGGAGGCAGCCCCAACCGGTTACCTTAAGGTTACCGACATCACATTCCAAGTCAAGTATGACGGTACAGTGGAAGTGATTAGCGTAGGAGAAAAAGACGCTAAGGGCGAAGCTAACACCGTTGCAACCAATGGTTCAACAGTAACTATTACCGACAAGGACGATGATCTCCCACGTAAGGTGACATTCAGCAAAGTCAACCTCGGTGGTGCTGAAATCGCCGGTGCTGAGATCAAGGTTTACAAGGGCGAGAAAGCTGAAGGAAACGCAGTCGAAAGCTGGACATCCGAAGCAGGTAAGTCTAAGGACATCAACTTGGCACCTGGCACTTATACCTTCCATGAGGAAGCGGCTCCAACGGGTTACCTCAAAGTAACGGACATCACATTCCAAGTCAAACATGATGGAACGGTGGAAGTGACCAATGTCGGAGAGAAAGACTCCAAGGGTGAAGAGAACAAGGTCGTAACCAACGGCTCAACTGTTACAGTAACGGATAAAGACGATGATAGTCCCAAAGCGATTACTTTCAGTAAAGTAAACCTTGGTGGTACAGAAATCGCAGGAGCTCAAATCAAGATCTACAAGGGCAACAAGGCAGAAGGCCAAGCAGTAGAAAGCTGGACATCTGAAGCTGGTAAGTCTAAAGAATTGAACTTGACTCCAGGTACTTACACCTTCCATGAGGAAGCGGCACCAACCGGCTACCTCAAAGTGACAGACATTACTTTCCAAGTAAAAACTGACGGAACAGTAGAAGTAACCAATGTCGGCGAGAAAGACTCTAAGGGTGAAGAGAACAAGGTCGTAACCAACGGCTCAACTGTTACAGTAACGGATAAGGACGATAATCTTCCACGTAAGGTAACCTTCAGTAAGGTCAACCTCGGCGGTACAGAAATTGCTGGTGCAGAGATTCAAATTTTCCAAGGCAAAGAGGCAACTGGCAATCCTGTAGCAAAATGGACTTCAGAAGCAAATACATCGCATGAGCTTGGATTAGCTCCTGGAGTATATACCTTCCATGAAGCTGCAGCCCCAACCGGTTACCTAGCTGTTACCGACATTGTGTTCCAAGTGAATCTCGATGGCACAGTAACAGTTGTAAATGCTGACGGAAATACAGTAGAATACAAGGATGGGACGTTAGTCGTAACTGACCAAACGAAACCGACTGGCCCAGACAAGGATCCGTCTAAAAAAACAGATGAACCAGATCCGAAAAAATCAAATCAAGATAAACCTGGAGACAAGGGAAAGACGAAGAAAATTCTGCCTTTCACAGGTACAGAAATCAGCTTTACGCTACTTGCTTTTGGTCTGATTCTGATAGTTGGTTGTGGGGTTTATTTCGGAATCCGTTTCAAAAAATAAAACAGAAAGCAAGTGTCAATGAAAATTGACGCTTGTTTTTTTTATGCAACTGACCATCGTTTTCTTACCGGATACCGGATGGTTAATACCACTTACTGAAAAGCCCTTGTTTTTGCCTCTGAATCTTCTATAATAGTTGTCAAAGAAGAAAGGATATTTTTACTATGTCTAAACAAATTATAGACCCGATTCAATTGCGCCACGGTGCCAAATTAACCAACCGTTTGGTGCTGTCCCCTATGTATACTTTTAGTGGCTTAGAAGGAGGATTTGTGTCTGATGATACTTTGCGATACTACGGAGCACGCTCTCAGGCAGCCAGTCTTTTGATTACTGAATTTCATTATGTCAGTCCATCAGGAGGGCCTTGTTACCAGACTGGCTATCCAGTTCAATTAGGTATTTACTCTGATGACCACATCGAAGGGGAGAGAAAATTAGCTACTGCCCTTCAAAAAGATGGCAATAAAGCGATTTTGCAGCTTCATCATGGTGGGATAGCAGCTTCCGGCCGTGCTTTGAAGGGTGAGGAAGTATTGGCTCCCAGTGCCTTAGATTTTTCTTTCTTGCCATATCCGGTGAGAGAATTGACCGATGAAGAAATCCTTGAAATTATCAAGGATTTTGGTCGGGCAGTCAAACGTGCAGTTCAAGCTGGTTTTTCAGGAGTGGAAATCCATGGTGCCAATCACTATCTGCTGCAGCAATTCTTTTCTAGCACTTCCAATGTTCGTCAGGACAGATGGGGTGGAACTTTGGAAAAACGTATGGCTTTTCCTTTGGCAGTAGTCGAGGAAGTGAAGCGTGCTGCAGCCAAGTATGCGCCAGAAGATTTTATTATTGGCTATCGGATTAGCCCAGATGAAATCCATAAAGGTCAAGTGGGCTATACTTATGAAGAAGCCAAGCTTTTGGTCAAGGAGCTGGTCAAGCACGAATTAGACTACATCCATTTGTCGCTTTTGGCTGGCTATGCTTCAAAACCTACAGGATCAGACAAGACCTATGCAGATCATTTTAAGGAAGTGATGGATGAGCAAACTAAACTGATTACAATCGGTGGTATCTTTAGTCAGGAAGATGCAGAAGCTGCTATTGAGGATACAGCTGCGGATTTAGTTGCAATCGGCCGTGGTACCCTGATTGACCCGCTATTTGGCTATAAAGTACAGACGGGACGAGGAGCAGAAATTGTCCATGAGATTAGCCCTGAGCAGTTGAAAAATTCTCAATTGACACCGGGCTTGCTTGAAGTGTTCAGCCGTAAGGATTCTGGCGGGCTGCCTCCTCTACCTGGTCATGACACTATTACCCATCTTCATACTGGTAAATATGGGGATGAGGGGCAGTAAGAATAGCCTGCTCAAGATAGTATTGACAGAAGTCTGAACCTCCTCTGGAAGAAAACTTCTATATCTTTAAATTTAGGAAATATATCATGAAAACCGGAAACAAATTCCGGTTTTTTATGTCCTTGATGAAAGAAGCCGATAGGTATCGGTGAATTTATGCCTATTGACTCAGTTTAAGGACAATTAAAAACTATTTTTTCTAAGTGACAAAAATGTAAGTTTAAAGGCTAAAATGAAAGGTTATCTTATGGCAGCTAGCCTGGGAATTCGCTATCCTATAAGTGTAAAGAAAAAGAAGATAATTATCTTCCAAACTAAAAATCAGATTTCAAGAAGGAGGCCCGCTATGAAAATCAATCTTTTTAACCATCGCCAAAGTAAACCTAAAGCTCAAAAGATTTCCAAGGAAGAAATCGAGAAGACTCGCCTAGGCTGTGCTTCCAGTCAATATTATTTCTGGCTGCAGTACAGCCACTGATAGTTTCCAGTATTTAAGGATGAGAGAAAGGTCAGTTGACTTTTCTCTTTATCCGACTTGGAGCACAAGATGACAAAAATGTAAGATTGGCAGGCAAAATGAAAGATTAGGTTATGGAAACTTGTCTGTCTTTCCGGTATGATAGTAGTATCAAGTTAAATAAAGAAGAGGTTCGAGTATGACATTATTAGACGTACAACACGTGAAAAAGATTTATAAAACCCGCTTTCAGGGCAGCCAAGTAGAGGCACTGAAAGACATTCACTTTACGGTAGAAAAAGGCGAATATGTCGCCATTATGGGGGAGTCAGGCTCTGGGAAATCCACCCTGCTCAACATCCTAGCCATGCTGGACAAGCCGACTGAGGGCCACGTCTTTCTCAACGGAACTGACACAGCAACCATCAAAAACAGCCAGGCTTCCAGTTTCCGCCGAGAAAAATTAGGATTTGTCTTTCAGGATTTCAACCTGCTGGACACCCTATCAGTCAAGGATAATATTCTTCTGCCGCTAGTCCTCTCTCGTCGTCCCATTACCGAGATGATGCAAAAGCTGGTTACGACTTGCAATGAGCTGGGGATTAACAAGCTGCAAGAGAAGTTTCCTTATGAGATTTCTGGTGGTCAAAAGCAGCGGGTAGCAGTGGCTCGGGCCATCATCACAGACCCTGAGATTCTGCTGGCGGACGAGCCGACGGGAGCTTTGGATTCCAAATCTTCGGCAGCCCTGCTAGATGTCTTTGACGACATCAATGCCCGCGGTCAAACCATTCTCATGGTGACCCACTCAACGGCAGCAGCTAGCCGCGCCAAGCGGGTGCTCTTTATCAAGGATGGGATTCTTTATAATCAAATCTTCCGCGGTGACAAGACTGAGCGGCAGATGTTCCAAGAGATTTCTGACACTCTGACAGTTATGGCAAGTGAGGTGAAGGACTAGTGTTTCGATTAGCAGCAAAATTGGCGGTATCCAATCTGATTAAGAACCGCCGTCTCTATTATCCGTTTGCACTGGCTACCTGTGTGGCTGTAGCCATTTCTTATATTTTCAACTCCTTGGCTTTTAATCCCAATCTATCCAAAATGACAGGTGCCAGCTCTGTTATCCTCGTTTTGGTCCTAGGGGTTGTTATTGTAAACATCACAGCTGGAATTATTGTCTTTTATGCCAATCAATTTGTTATGAAGAATCGCTCCAAGGAGCTAGGGCTTTATGGTATGCTAGGTCTTAATAAGAGTCATCTCTTTGTTATGACCTTTATTGAGCTGCTAATCTTCGGGCTAGTGGCTGTAAGCTTGGGGCTGACTATAGGTCTTCTCTTTGACCAGTTGATTTATGCCTTTCTGCTCAAGCTCATGGGTACCAAGGTGGTTCTAGTTTCGACATTTCAACCTTTTGTATTGGTATTGATTATCATTTTCTATGCTTTTGTATTTTTCTGCTTGCTGATTAAAAACGGCTTTTACTTAAGAAAGTTTGATGCTCTGCAATTAGTCAAAGAAAAAAATAGCGGGGAGAAAAAGAGTCGCTTTTTACTCTTGCAAACTATTATTGGTATGTCTTCTCTCGCTTTTGGCTATTATCTTGCTTTAGGTGTATCTAATCCGATGGCAGCCATTATCATTTTCTTCGTAGCTGTACTTTTTGTTATTCTAGGGACTTATCTACTTTTCAATGCAGGAACGACTGTTTTCTTACAATTTTTGAAAAAGAAGAAGACATTTTATTATCAGCCTGATAACATGATTTCGGTATCTAATCTAATTTTTCGAATGAAGAAAAATGCAATCGGTTTAGCGACGATTTCTATTTTGTCGACAATGGTTTTGGTTACCTTATCTGGTGGAGCTAACATTTATGCTGGCGGTGATTATATGCAGAATGCCATGTTCCCGCATGATTTCAGTATCCAAGGAAAAGAAATAACAGGTGAGGTGCTGGACCAAGCTTTGACAGAGTTTGTTCAAGAGCAGCAGCTACAGATTAGTAAAAAAGTTATTTACCAGTATTATACGATAGGAGTTAGCGGTCGAACTGGTAATCAGCTAGATATTTATTCTAAGGGACAGAAATCATTCACTCCAAATCTTTATATTTTGGCCATTTCTGAGAGTGATTATCAAGGAATGACGGGTCAAAATCTTCAGCTTAAAGATGATGAAGTAGCCATATTTGAGCAAGGACTGGAACTAGACAGCAAAAAAGATTTACAGCTAGCTGATAAAAATTTAAAAATCAAGAGAAAATTAAAAGAAGATTTCGTTTTCGGTAATATACCCGATCCGATGAATATGATAGTGCCTGAAAAAATCTATATGGTAGCTAAAAATCCGAGTCAAATCTTTTCTTCATTTATGAACGATTACGCTGTCAATGTTAACTATTATGGAGGATTAAATCTCAAGCTTCCAAAAGAAGAACAGAGAAAACTAAAAGAAGCATACCAAGAAAAGTTAAGCAGTTTTAATACCACCTTACCTGAAAATCAAGGTATTTATGGTTCGGTGACAGCCTTCGATAAGCAAGAAATAAAAGGAATGCTAGGTGGTATGTTCTTTATTGGAATTTTCCTATCAATCGTTTTTATGCTTGGAACTGTTCTTATCATCTACTACAAGCAGATTTCTGAAGGCTATGAAGATCGAGAAGGCTTTGTTATTTTACAAAAGGTTGGATTGGACGAAAAACAAATTAAGAAAACGATTCGTAGGCAAATTCTGATAGTCTTTTTCCTACCACTAATCTTTGCTTTTCTTCATTTGGCATTTGCCTATCACATGCTGAGCTTGATTTTATCTGCTTTAGGGGTGCTGAATGCCACACTCATGTTAGTGATGACTCTGGGTGTTTGTGCTCTGTTTATTGCAGTATATGTCGGTGTCTTTCTCATTACTTCTCGCAGCTATCGCAAAATTGTGGCTATGTGATAGTAGAGACAGGCTTCATATAGCTTTCATCTATTTTAAAGACTTAGGCTGAGATTTCTCTCAGCCTTTCTTTTCGGTAAATTTCTGAGAAAGATTCCTAAAAGCGTGGAAATATGATAAAATAGGACGTTAATGCAATTAGGAGAATAAAAATAGATGAATATATTTAGAAAAAAAGATGCTAGCAAGGATAGAACGGGCATGCGCCGTCACTTGAAAATTCCTGATTTAATTTTGCTTGGTATTGGAGCAATGGTAGGAACTGGGATTTTTACCATCACAGGGACCGGGGCAGCCAAATATGCTGGGCCTGCTCTGACCGTTTCGATTGTCATTTCAGCGCTTTGTGTGAGTATTTCGGCCCTTTTTTACGCTGAGTTTGCCTCACGTATTCCGGCCAATGGCGGAGCCTACAGTTATATTTATGCGGTTCTGGGAGAATTTCCTGCTTGGCTGGCTGGTTGGCTGACCATCATGGAGTTCATGACCGCTATCTCAGGTGTTGCCTCTGGCTGGGGCTCTTATCTGAAAGGATTGCTGAGCGGCTTTGGTATCCAGCTTCCGGCAGCTCTGAATGGTACCTTCAATCCAAAAGCAGGTACTTATGTGGACTTGCTGCCTATTCTGGTCTTGGTCTTTGTTACAGGGGTTGTCCTTCTGAACTCAAAGGCAGCCCTGCGCTTCAACTCAGCCTTGGTAGTCTTGAAATTCTCAGCCTTGGCACTCTTTATCATTGCAGGATTTTTCTTCATCAAGCCAGAAAATTGGTCTAACTTTGCACCATTTGGCTTTGGGGAAATTTATGGTGGGAAGGTCGGCATCATGGCTGGGGCTTCACTCATGTTCTTTGCCTTTCTAGGCTTCGAGTCCATTTCCATGGCAGTCGATGAAATCAAAGAGCCCCAAAAGAACGTTCCGCGTGGGATTGTCTTATCCTTGAGCATTGTGACCATTCTCTATATTTTGGTGACCTTGGTCTTGACTGGGATTGTCAACTTTAGCAAGCTGGATGTCTCAGATGCGGTGGCCTTTGCCCTGCGCAGCGTCGGACTTGGCTGGGCAGCTAACTATATTTCTGTCGTCGCTATTTTGACACTGATTACGGTCTGTATCTCCATGACCTATGCCCTGTCGCGGATGATTTACAGTATTGCGCGTGATGGTCTTTTGCCTCGCTCTTTCAAGAAATTGACAGAGACCAGTCGGGTGCCAAAGAATGCAACGATTTTAGTAGGGATTGCCTCAGCTGTCTGTGCCGGTATCTTCCCCTTGGCTAGCATCGCCTCTTTCCTCAATATCTGTACCTTGGCCTATCTTATTTTATTGGCTGTGGCAGTCTTGAAATTGCGGAAAGACAAAGGAATGCCCAAAGCTGGAGAATTCAAGACACCTCTGGTGCCTCTGACGCCAATCTTATCCATTGTCATCTGTCTATCCTTTATGACTCAGTACACCAAGGAAACCTGGCAGGCCTTTGGCATTGCCCTAGCGCTGGGAAGTCTCATCTATGCTTTCTATGGCTATCGAAACTCTGAAATCGCTGAAAAAGAGAAGTAGGGATAAAGTATTAATATTAAAGAGAAAGAAGAAATAGAAAAGAATGAAGAAACTTAATCTAAGCCAAAAGAAGAAAATCTGGCTCTTTGCCTTTGTTTTGCTTGCCCTGATCTTACTAGCGATTGTGATCAATATTCAGCTGAACCAGCCCGAAGATATGCATGCTGAGTATGTTCGACTTTGGAAGACAACTTGGCATGAGGAAAATAAAGACTGGCTCTATCCACTGAAAAATATCTGTCTTGTTATTCTGGCAGTTCTAGCTGGGTCTGGTTTGATGATTGCATTCTCTAAGAGTGAGAGATGGAAATAAGCTTCTGTAGATTTAAATGAAATAATCTTACAAAAATGTAAGATTGACGATGATAAATGTAAGGTAGAGACATGGAAAACGTGTCTCTATTTTGCTATAATCAGCTCAGAAATCCTCACAAGAAAGGTTGTGTGATTATGAAAAAAGTCCTTTTAGGTTGCTTGGGAACAGTACTGGTTTTGCTTGCTCTTTTAATAGGTTTTCTTGCCTACTTTGGTCCAGACTATGGCATTTTTCTTTTCCCACCTAGTCCGCAGGACTACGCTCGCTCGGTTGTGAAAAAGCTTGATTTTGGTCTTTATACGGACAAAGATTGGGAAAATGAGAAGAAGAAAGCCTTGGAGAAGCTTGAATCTGCCAAGACTTATCAAGACACCTATCCTGTCTTAGAAAAATTAACCAAAGAGGCTGGCGGAAAGCATTCTTATTTTTTAAATCCACAGGATAATCCCGAAAATAGTCCAGAAAGCAAAAACCAGCCTGAAGTGCAGAATCGAGAGGGAGTTCTCTATTTAAAAGTTCCTGCTTTCACAGGTGATGCACAGGCAGCGAAAGCTTATGCCAAGAAACTTTCAGCAGCTCTTAAAAAGGATGACTATCAGGCGGTTCTTGTGGATTTGAGAGACAATACCGGCGGGAATATGTATCCGATGATTGCGGGCCTGTCCACTCTTTTGCCTGATGAAGACCTCTTCCAATTTGTTTATAAAAATGGAAGCAAGAGCGCGATTTCTCGGTCAGATATTCTTAAGCAGCTTGGTCTGGAGCAGACTGATGAGAAAGCAAAGAAAGTGCCAATAGCTGTCCTTACCAATGGGAAGACAGGTAGCTCAGGAGAGATGACTGTTTTAGCTTTTAAGGGACTGGAAAATGTTAAAATATTTGGTCAGCCAACGGCAAGCTATACTACGGGAAATAATTATTATCAACTATATGATGGAGCGATTTTGCTCTTGACTACCTCGAGTATCCTAGATCGCACGGGCAAGCTTTATGAGAATGAGGCCATTCAGCCCGATGTCCTGACAGACCAGCCTTTAGAAGAGGCGGAGTCTTGGTTGAAGGGACAGATGGGAGAATAGTTCATTGAAAGCAGTCAAAAAGACTGCTTTTCTGCTATAATAAAGAGAAGAACGAGGTGACAGATGATTCGTAAAGTAAAACTAAGAGATGCCGCAGCCATTCAGCGGCTTAATGCTGAGTGCTTGGGCTATGACTTCGATAGGGAAGCGACGGAGGCTCAACTGAAGAGGCTGCTAGAGAATGACCAGCATTTGATTTTGGTAGCTGAAGAAGGCGGTCAGGTCATAGGTTACGCTCATGCAGCTAGCTACGACTGTCTCTATTTCCCGTCCTTGCTCAATCTATTGGCTTTGGCCGTCGCTCAGGAATTTCAAGGGCGGGGACATGGCAGAGCGCTGATGCAAGCTTTGCGCGAAGAGGGAAAAGCAGCAGGCTACACAGGAATTCGGATTAATTCAGGCATTTCCCGCACAGCTGCCCACGAATTCTATCGCAGCCTCGGCTGCAGCGAAAAAGCAGACCAGAAACGCTTTTATTGGGAGTTTTAGAGAAAGGAGGAGTAGATGATGATTGAACCGCTAACTCAGAAGCATGCTTTAGAAATTGCTAAGGACTGGCATTACGAGGCACCTTATGATTTTTATGACATGAAAAATGACCTGGAGGATTATGAAGAAATGGTCTCCCCAGAAGCGCGTGGGGATCGTTATTTTCAAGTACTGAGTGAAGGGGAACTCTATGGGTTTTTCTGCTTGGAGCAGAAAGGAAAGCAAGTTTTGGAGCTTGGTTTGGGAATGAAGCCGGAGCACTGCGGAAAAGGTCGGGGTGCTGCATTCTTGAAAGAAATTCTGGACTTTATCATAGAAAATTTTGCACCCCAAGTCATCAGGTTATACGTGGCTGACTTCAATCACCGAGCCCAGCAGCTTTATCTCAACATGGGCTTTCAAGTGTTGAGGCGCATTCCGCAGGAAAGCAATGGCGATATTCATCTCTTTGTGGAGATGGAGAAGAATGTCTAATTTTAGACTTTATTGCAAAGCAGCAGATAAAATTATTGACTGTCAAGAAAAAGTCGTCCAATATACTTATGACTGCGGACGATTATCAGCTAATTTGTAAATGAATATCAATAAACAAAAGGAGAAAACCATGACATTTGAAGAAATTTTACCAGGCCTTAAGAATAAGAAAAAATATGTGCGTGCAGGCTGGGGCGGAGCGGAAAACTACGTCCAGCTCTTTGACACGATTGAGCAGAATGGGGTGGCTCTTGAAGTGACACCTTATTTCCTCATCAATGTTTCAGGTGAGGGGGAGGGCTTCTCCATGTGGAGTCCGACTCCTTGTGATGTGCTCGCGACAGATTGGGTGGAAGTAGATGACTAAGACGGTACTAGTTACGGGAGCTAGCTCTGGCATTGGCCGGGCTCAGGCTCTGACCTTTTTGGAAAATGGCTACCGGGCTTATGGGGTGGACAAGGATGAAAATCCTGGTTTTCTCAATGAGCTTCGTTTTGTCAAGATGGATTTGACAGAGGAGTTGACACCGCTCTTCACCAGCTTGCCTGAGGTGGATATTCTCTGCAATACAGCAGGTATTTTGGACAATTATCGTCCCCTGCACCAGACCAGCGACGAGGACTGGGAGCAGATTTTTGCGCTCAATCTGTCCGCGACTATGAAAATCACCCGCTTTTACCTGCGGAAAATGCTGGAGAAGAAATCTGGCATCATTATTAACATGTGCTCGATTGCTAGCTTTCTGGCTGGCGGCGGCGGTGCTGCCTATACAGCCTCTAAGCATGCTCTGGCTGGCTTGACCAAACAGATAGCCTTAGACTATGCGGATAAAAATATCCAAGTGTTTGGCCTAGCGCCAGGCGCTGTCAAGACAAACATGACTGCCTCCGACTTTGAGCCAGGCGGACTGGCAGACTGGGTTGCTGAGGAAACGCCTATCAAGCGCTGGCTGGATCCTCAGGAAGTGGCAGACATCAGCCTCTTTCTAGCCAGTGGTAAGGCATCTGCTATGCAGGGCGAGATTATCAAAATCGACGGCGGCTGGAGTTTGAAGTAAGGAAATAAAATGTTTAAATGGGAAAAACGCAAAAAGACTTATATGATTTGTCTAACTCTGCTATTTCTTATCTGGGTAAACAATACAAGCCTCTTTTCTAATAAAGAGGGGAAGGAATATAAAATCCTAGCCCATCGAGGGCTTGCGCAGACCTTTGATGAGTCTAAAGCGGACTGGGAGAGCAATACGGCAGCCATGATTGACCCGCCTATGCATCCCTATCTTGAGAACACTATTTCTTCGATGCAGGCGGCTTTTGACCTAGGAGCGGATGCAGTGGAGTTTGATGTGAAATTGTCCAAAGACAAGCAACTGGCAGTCTTTCATGATGCAACTCTCGAATTCAAAACTGGCATTGAGGGAGAAATTCAGGACTACACGATGGCTGAGCTCAAAAAGATGGATATCGGTTACGGTTATACGGCTGATGGCGGAAAAACCTATCCTTTTAGAGGAAAAGGAGTCGGTCAGATGCCCACAATAGATGAGGTTTTTGAGTCTTTTCCCGACAAGGAGTTTGTGATTGAGGTCAAAGACGGGAAATTAGAAACCTATAAAGTCTTGTGGGAGAAACTAAAAATGCTTTCGCCCGAAAGGCTAAATAAACTCAGTGTCTGCGGGGCAAGCGAGGAAGGCGTTCATTGGTTGCGCAGTCAAAGCAGCAGCCTCAAGCTCTTGTCGAAGAAGCGCATGCTTAAGGCTCTTATCCAATATGAACTATTGGGCTTTACGGGCTATATCCCTGAGGAAATGAAAAATGCAGAGCTGCGTATTCCTTTGAAATATGCCAGATTCTTATGGGGTTGGCCAAATAAATTTATGGAAAGAATGGAAGCTGTCAATACACGGGTTGAGCTAACAGCTGGCGGCAGCGACTTATCAGAAGGTTTCGATCATATCCATAGTCTAAAAGATATTCCTGAAAGCTTTGACGGCTATATCTGGACGAATAAAATCAATGAACTGCATCTGAAAGAAGACAAAGAATGAAGGTAAAGAATACTTTTTTCCAATCCTGGACCAAAAATATGGTACTTTACGGTTTGGATGCTGGCCTAGGGCAGTTCTTCATGAATGCGCCTGAGACATCCTGCCTTTACCAACTAGGAAATTTCATTTTTCCGGCTGGTTTGGCGGATTCTGATTTTTGGCAGGATTATGGCATAAAATACAGCTTGGCTGACAAGGTCATTATCTCCGAGGAACCTAGTTGGCAAGAGTTTCTAGATAGCCAGAGTGAGTTGCAGCAATTTACTCGCTATGCTTTTGCGGACAGGGCAGACTTTGACACAGAGGCTTTGGAGAAATGGCGGAGCAGGCTACCAGCAAACTACCACCTTTGTCCGATTGATAAGGAGAGTTATGAGCGTTTGGCTGAGGAAATCTGGTCTCAGGATTTGCAGGGTGATTTTTCCGATTTTGACCATTTTCAAGCGGCGGGTGGCTTTGGATTTTTGTTCTATTCAGGAGAGGAAATCATCGCTGGCGTATCGACAGGATTGGTCTATCATGGAGCTCTTGAGATTGAAATAGCTACCAAGCCAGCCTACCAAAGATAGGGCTTGGCCAAAATCTTGGGTGCCCAGATGATTTTAGAAGCCCAAAAACGCTCACTCTTTCCTCTATGGGATGCGCACAATGAGGCCTCCAAGAAGGTCGCAGAAAGATTGGGCTATAAGTGCCTAGGAGCTTATCCAGCTTATGAATGGAAAGGGACTTTTGATCAATGAAGAAAAACCAAACCTATTTCTTAAAAGACATCATTGAGGCTGTAAAATCGGAAGAGCTAGATGATGATTTCTGTTTGTATGCTAAGGAAAATGGAGAACTGAATTTTCAGGACAGCTACTTGCTTCCTTGTTGGTAAAGTTTTTGTCCTTTAGGGCAAAAATCATGGCTATTGTTATCATTAAAGCAAACCAAAAGGCGGGAATGAGAATAGGAGAAAGCATTTCGCGAAGGGCTGGTGCAATAGCGCTGAGTAGCCGACTAAGGAGAATTCCTGTTAAGGGAGTTGTTAGGGCAAACCAGCGCGGGTAAGCCGTTTTCTTACTCAAAACGAGGATAACAATAAATAGGAGAAGTACAGCCATAAGTACGAAATAAATAAGCAGAAAGTTATTTTTCACTATTGAAAAGCTTTCTAGTAATTTTGCAATATCGGCAGAGGGATTATGGGCATACAGCCGCGAAGTGGCGGCAAAATAGAAATAGCTGGTGTGGAGGAAAACACAGACAGTCATGAGAATCCAAGCTCCTACTATTCCTAGCCATTTTTGTCTCAGCCCGATAGAGAGGATATAGACGCCCATTCCTAAAAGCGGGAAAAGAAGTAAGGCATAGCCTGCAAAATCAACTTTCCAAGCTGCTAAATCAGGCATGTGCTGCCAAAATCCCTTTCCAAAACCGTCAGAGATAGCAATCAATATATCTGCAACATAAATCAGCCAGCTTCCTAAAATAGACCAGGGAGCCCAGCGACGGATCGTTTTTTGAGTCATAAGCGCCTCCTTTAGACTTGTGTTGCTAACATTTTACTAAAGGTTTGTTACGGAAGCAAGTCTCGAAATGCCTAGAGGCTATAAAATGGTGTCTGCTTTCTATGTAAGGGGATGAAATGATTTCAGAAAGTGTGGGAAATGTTTGATTTTTGGGCTCTTTGTCAACTGTAGTGGGTTGATGAGAAGTTATAATCTGGAGAGGACTAAATCAGTCCTCTCCTTTTTGATGTTCAAAGCGATGAGGATTCTAGTTTTAAAATTGTCAAAGTTCCGAAATCCGAAAGCGTTTCGCTTGATGACTTTGATGAGGTTGTTAGTAGCTTCTAGTTTTATGTTTGAGTAGGGCAGTTCCAGTGCGTTCAGGATCTTATCCTTGTTTTTCAAGAAGGTCTTAAAAACAGTTTGAAAAATAGGATTTACATAAGAAATGGTATCTTCAATGAGTCCAAAGACAAGTAAGGGAGCAGGAGCTGGAGTTGATTTATTACGGTGAAGATTTTGCGGATGTTCTCTTGTCAGTTATGGAGCAGAAAGCAGAAGCAACTGATCAAGAGTGTTTACAGGCTCTGCTTTACTATTATGAGCATGATGACTTTATGGATTTTGAATAGAGATAATTCATCAAGAGTTTTTTTAGAGGCGGCTTTCTTTATTGGCTTTGATAAAGATACGGACTAGTATAGAAATTTTTATAATGAGAAAGACAGGAGAAATGATGACCCCAAAAGAAATGTGGCAGGCCTACAAGAAAATCAATCCAGCGATTGGCGACGAAATTGACGCTTGGGTCTTCGGTGTTCAAGCAGACCAACTGGCTGATTTGGTGCTGAGTGGTGAGAAGACAGCGACGGCTTCGGCCTATGAGCTCTATAAGCTTGAAAATGAGCCTCTACCTCAAGTAGGAACTTTCGATGTCATACTGGACAGTCGTGACAGGGCAGTCTGTATCGTTGAAATCACCAAAGTCTCTGTGCTGCCTTTTAATGAGGTTTCAGCCGAACATGCCTTTAAGGAAGGAGAAGGAGATAAATCCTTGGCCTACTGGCAGCAAGTCCATGAGGCATTTTTCACAGAGTGTCTGGCGGAAGCCGGTTTGGAATTTTCCCAAGAAACGGCTGTCGTCCTTGAAGAATTTCGCAAGGTCTATCCGCTGGATTGAGCTTAAGTCTATTTTTGAATAGGCTTTTTATTTGCCCTTGATAAATCGAAACAAAAGTGTTACTATTAGGTATATAAAGAAATCGTGATTTGGAGGAGAAATGGACAAATTAATTTTAGGCTTACTCATGATAAAGCATTTTACAGTTTATGAAATCCGTCAGGTGATGCGGCAAAATTTCAGCTCTATGTGCAGCGACAGTCTAGGCAGTATCCAAGCAGCCTTAAAAAAACTGTCCCAGCAAGGAGCAGTGACTTATTCGGAGTATGTAGAAAAAGGAAAAATGAAGAAGGAATATGCCATTACTGCTTCTGGACGAATCTTGTTTTTGGAGTGGCTTAAAACGCCTATCGATATGAGCAAGAACAAGAATATGGACTTGGGGAAATTCCTTTTTATGGGTTATCTGCCTAAGAAAGAGCAGCTTCAGATGCTGGATTTGACCATTGAGGGGCTGGAAGTTGAAGTCCAAGAGTTTGAAGCTGTCAAAGACGCGATTCGTTATACAGAGGAGCAGGAAAGGGTAAAAGCCTATCTAGAGCAGAACAGCCACCTGGCTACAGAGCTGATAGAGACCAGTCAGGCGGCTGATTTAGCTGAAAGTATCTCTCAGATTGGCTATTTTGAGATGAAGACGCTGGAATTTGGGCTGGATTCGGCCCGCTTTCAGTTGGACTGGTTTAGCAAGCTTCGCCAGCAGTTGGCTGAAAATGAGAAAGAGTGCTGAGATACTAAGTATTCGAAAAGCAGTGGATACTTGCCTTGTTGATACATTTGGCAATGATTTTGAGAGTTTGAAAAACAAATTAGCAATTCTTCCGCTACAGGATATATCGACTATGTACCTGTAGATGCGGCTTATCGGCACCAAGGGATTGTTGGTCAGCTTCTGACAAAGGATTTAAAGAACTGATCTGGATGGGGTAACTGGCCAATAAAGAAGAAAATCTTAATTGAAAGACAGAAGTCGATTTAAGTCTGCAATCTATATAAATCCACAATTCATAAGGTCATAGAAACTAATTTTTCTACCAGTCTTTTAGAGACCGTTTCTGAAAAAGATTGAAAATAGCTCTAAAAAAGCTTATAATATAAGCTATAAAACGACAGAAGGCTTCTAGGAGGATTAATTTTGAAGAAGGTTCATTTTTTTATCATTTACGGCTGTGTCTGCTTTGTACTGATTGGCGGAACCTTTCTCTATACTTACTTTAAGCCTGGAGGAATCGCAGAAGCTCTTGAATCCCGCTTTAAGCTGTCGGCTGTAGTGGATGCATCCTTGAAAAAATTCGATCATGATAGTTTCTACATGGATCGGCTGTCTGAGTCAACCTATCTAGAGGGCTACAAAAAAAGAAAAGCCAAGACGGTTAAACAGCTGACTGTTTCAGATTCACCTTATTTAGCCAAGCTTTATGAAACCTATGATGATCAAGAATTGACCCATTATTTCAGTGAGGATCGGATGTACTTGGAAGAAAAAGACGGCTTTGAGACCATTGATGACACCGACTCACGGAAACATATCAATGGTTATTCGGGCATGTCCTCTTTTAAGGCTTTGCTGCAGGTCATGGTAGATAATGAGTCAGAACTGACTAAGAAAAAAGTGGACGGCGGCTATGAGTTTTCAGTAACAGCAGAAGGTGATTTAGCCTATGATCTTATCGATGCCTTCTACTATGCTTATAATGATGAGCATTATGATACGACCATTGATATTGAGAAGTGTCAGGTTGCCTTTGTGGTTGACCCTAAGACTCGGACCATTCGCTCTATTGATATGACCATGGATTTGGATGAAGATACAGCCTTAGATGGAGAATTGATTTACTTCAAGCAGAGGGCAGTCTTCAAGGATTATGGCAAGGCGAAAGTCCATCTTCCAAAGAAAATCAAAGAAAAAGAAGCAAAATCAGCTGTTTAATGGCTGATTTTTTTGTGCAAAAGTTTTTTTGTTGCAGATTTTTAAGGGGATGGCTTGATTTTAAATTTTTAAAAATTACCTTTTAGTGATATAATAAAGGTGATATCCTACAGAAAAGAGATCATTGATGACAAATTACGCGATTATTTTGGCTGCGGGTAAGGGTACTCGCATGAAGTCAGATTTACCCAAGGTACTGCATAAGGTTGCAGGGATTTCCATGCTGGAACATGTATTCCGCAGTGTCAATGCCATTGATCCAGAAAAGACCGTGACAGTTGTTGG
The DNA here is from genome assembly GCF_050225395.1 of Streptococcus sanguinis. Lineage (GTDB taxonomy): Bacteria > Bacillota > Bacilli > Lactobacillales > Streptococcaceae > Streptococcus. The sequence continues at coordinate 754,268 of NZ_CP071431.1, forward strand.
CCACAAGGCAGAGCTAGTCGAGCAAGTCTTGGCAGGTCAGACAGACTTTGTCCGTCAGACTGAGCAGCTAGGAACAGGTCATGCCGTTATGATGGCGGAGCCTGTTTTGGAAAATCTGACTGGTCAGACGCTGGTCATTGCTGGCGATACTCCTCTGATTACAGGAGAAAGCCTGAAAAATCTGATTGACTTCCATATCAACCACAAGAATGTTGCGACTATCCTGACAGCAGAAGCAGATAATCCTTTCGGCTATGGCCGTATCGTTCGCAATCAGCACGACGAAGTCTTGAAAATTGTTGAGCAGAAGGATGCTTCTGATTTTGAACAGCAAATCAAGGAAATCAATACGGGGACTTACGTCTTTGACAATGCTCGCCTCTTTGAAGCCCTCAAAAACATCAATACCAATAATGCTCAAGGTGAATACTATATCACAGATGTGATTGGCATTTTCCGCGAGAATGGTGAAAAAGTCGGTGCTTATACGCTGAAAGACTTTGATGAGAGTCTGGGGGTTAATGACCGTGTAGCTTTGGCTACAGCTGAGAGTGTAATGCGCCACCGGATTAACCAGCAGCATATGGTTAACGGTGTCAGCTTTGTCAATCCTCATGCGACCTATATCGATGTGGATGTAGAAATTGCGCCTGAAGTTCAAGTTGAAGCAAATGTGACCCTGAAAGGTCAGACCAAGATTGGGGCAGAGACTATCCTGACCAATGGTACTTATATTGTGGACTCTGTCATTGGAGAGCGGGCCGTTATCACCAACTCTATGATTGAGGAGTCTAGTGTGGAAGATGGAGTGACGGTCGGGCCTTACGCTCACATTCGTCCAGGTTCTAGTCTGGCCAAGGATGTTCATGTCGGAAACTTTGTTGAAGTTAAAGGATCGTCAATCGGAGAAAATACCAAGGCTGGTCATTTGACCTATATTGGAAATTCTGAAGTCGGTGCTAATGTCAACTTTGGTGCGGGTACGATTACAGTCAATTATGATGGTCAGAAGAAGTACAAGACTATCATTGGTGACAATGTCTTTGTTGGTTCTAACTCGACCATTATTGCCCCAGTTGAGCTGGGTGACAACTCACTAGTCGGTGCGGGTTCTACTATTACCAAGGACGTACCAGCAGATGCCATTGCTCTGGGACGTGGCCGTCAGATTAACAAGGAAGATTATGCTAAGCGACTTCCTCATCACCCTCAAAATAAGTAGGTTTAGTCATGGAATTTGAAGAAAAAACCGTCCAACGGACGGAGATTTATCAGGGACCGATTTTTAAAGTGGTTCAGGACCAGGTAGAGCTGCCAGAGGGCAAGGGTCAAGCCCAAAGGGATTTGATTTTTCATAATGGCGCGGTGGCTGTAATTGCTATCACCCCGGAAAATAAGATGATTTTAGTTAAGCAGTACCGCAAGGCAATTGAAGCGACTTCTTACGAGATTCCAGCTGGCAAGCTGGAGGTAGGAGAGAATGCAGATCCCCAAGCGGCGGCCCTCCGAGAATTAGAAGAAGAGACCGGCTACACAGGACAGCTGGAGTTGGTCTATGATTTCTACTCTGCCATCGGTTTTTGTAATGAAAAAATCAAGCTCTACAGCGCCAGCCATTTAACAAAGGTCGAAAACCCTCGTCCCCAAGACGAGGATGAAACATTGGAACTTTTTGAAGTCAGTCTGGAGGAGGCGCATCAGTTGTTGCAAAACGGTGACATCTGCGATGCCAAGACCATCATGGCCCTTCAGTACTTGGAACAAAAAAATCTGAATAAATAGGAACGTAGATCAATGGGAAAAGCTTTATTAACAGATGAAATCATTGAGCGGGCTAACCGCGGTGAGGATATTTCGGGGCCGCCTCTCATGGATGATGAAGAAACTAAGATTCTTTCAACTGGCAGAAGCTCCTTTAGCTCGCAGCAGTCTAGCCGACAGGATACTCAGTTTGGTTATCAAAGCCCTCAAAACCGCTTTGGTTATGAAGAAGCTCGGTCTCAGCAGTATCAGAGTCAATTTGGCCATCAGACTGCTCAAAACCAAGAGGAGTTTACGGATGAGACTCTGCACATTGAGGTAGATCCGACCGTGACTAAGAGCCGTCGAATTGAAAATCAGAAGCGGAGCCTCTTTCAAGCCAAACTCAATAAGATTCTCCTTTGGGTGGTTATCCTGCTGATTGGTTTGATTGCTGCTATTATTTGGTGGCCTTAAAAACCTGCTCTATTGCACTTAAAAGGAAGCCTAGTCTGTCTAAGCTTCTTTTTCATCAGATGATTTGAGGTATTATATGAAAATTGGAATTATCGCTGCCATGCCCGAAGAGTTGAAGATACTGCTGGAGCATTTAGAAAACCCGCAGAAGCACCTACGTTTGGGCCATGTCTATCATACGGGCTCCATCGGCTACCATGAAGTGGTGTTGGTCGAAAGCGGGATTGGCAAGGTTATGTCCGCTATGAGTGTGGCTGTTTTGGTCAATGACTTCAAGGTCACAGCCGTGATTAACACAGGCTCAGCTGGAGCAGTGGCAGAAGGTCTGGCTATCGGCGACGTGGTGGTCGCAGATCGTCTGGTCTACCATGATGTGGACGTGACGGCCTTTGGCTATGACTACGGTCAGATGGCACGGCAGCCACTCTATTTTGAAGCGAGCCGCTATCTGGTTGCTGAAATGAAGAAAATTTTGGAAAAGACCCATCAAAAGGCCAGAGTAGGTTTGATTGCGACAGGTGACAGCTTTGTTGCTGGTCAAGATAAGATTGATCGCATTAAGGAGCATTTCCCAGATGTCCTGGCTGTCGAGATGGAAGGCGCAGCTATTGCTCAAGCTACACATTCGATCGGCCTGCCTTTTATGGTTATTCGCGCCATGAGCGATACGGCAAGTCATGATGCCAATGTCACTTTTGATGAATTCATTCTTGAAGCTGGTAAACGCTCTGCAGAAACCCTGATTCAGTTTCTGAAAGAGTTGGTTTAAAGGGGGAGATAGTATGTACAAAGAGTCTTATTTTGATGGTGGTCTCTTTTCTTACATCGGTCATGTGATTTTGGCTACCTTGATTACCGTTTTTACACTGGGGATTTGTGCCCCATGGGGCATGTGTATTCTGTATAATTGGAAGATAAAACATACAGTTATTGACGGGCAACGTCTTTACTTTGACGGTACTGCCATGCAGCTTTTTGGAAATTGGATCAAGTGGTGGCTCCTGACCATTGTTACCTTTGGTATTTATGGCTTTTGGCTGAAGATCAAACTGACCCAGTGGATTACCAAGCATACGCATCATGCGAATTGAGGACAAGCAAGCGAGACTTAAGTGGCTCGCTTTTCCTTTTCTTCTGTCTTGCCCAAAAATCCCTTTTGATGGTATAATCAAGGAACTGCAATCAATGATATAGGAGAAAAAATGAGTATCTTAGAAGTTAAAAATCTCAGCCACGGTTTTGGAGACCGGGCTATTTTTGAGGATGTATCCTTCCGCCTGCTCAAGGGTGAGCATATCGGCCTAGTCGGTGCCAATGGTGAGGGGAAGTCAACCTTTATGAGTATTGTGACGGGTAAAATGCTGCCGGATGAAGGCAAGGTCGAGTGGTCCAAGTATGTGACAGCTGGCTATCTGGACCAGCATGCTGTTTTGGAGCAAGGCCAGTCCGTCCGCGATGTTTTGCGCACGGCTTTTGACGAGCTTTTCAAGACGGAGGCTCGTATCAATGAAATCTATATGAGCATGGCTGAGGAAGGAGCTGATGTTGATGCCCTGATGGAAGAAGTGGGCGAGCTGCAGGACCGCTTGGAGAGTCGAGATTTCTATACTCTGGATGCCAAGATTGACGAAGTTGCACGGGCACTAGATGTCATGGACTACGGTATGGAAAGCGATGTGACGGAGCTATCTGGTGGGCAGCGGACTAAGGTTCTCTTAGCTAAGCTGCTTCTTGAAAAACCAGATATCCTACTCTTGGACGAGCCAACCAACTATCTGGATGCGGAGCATATTGACTGGCTCAAGCGCTATCTCCAAAACTATGAAAATGCCTTTGTTCTGATTTCCCACGATATTCCTTTCCTGAATGACGTGATCAATATCGTCTACCATGTGGAAAATCAGCACTTGACTCGTTATTCTGGCGACTACTATCAGTTCCAGGAAGTCTATGAGATGAAAAAATCTCAGCTGGAAGCGGCCTATGAGCGACAGCAGAAAGAAATTGCGGACCTTAAGGACTTTGTGGCTCGCAATAAAGCCCGTGTGGCGACCCGTAATATGGCTATGTCACGTCAGAAAAAGCTGGATAAGATGGACATTATTGAACTGCAAAGTGAGAAGCCTAAGCCTTCATTTGACTTCAAGCCTGCCCGAACACCTGGCCGCTTTATTTTCCAAGCCAAGGATTTGCAGATTGGCTACGACCGACCGCTAACCCAGCCCCTTAACCTGACCTTTGAGCGTAATCAGAAGGTAGCAATCATCGGAGCGAATGGGATTGGAAAAACAACCCTGCTCAAGAGTTTGTTGGGGATTATCCCGCCTATTTCAGGTCAGGTCGAGCGTGGGGACTATCTGGAGCTGGGTTATTTCGAGCAGGAAGTCGAAGGTGGCAATCGTCAGACACCGCTGGAAGCAGTCTGGAACGCCTTTCCGGCACTTAATCAGGCAGAAGTCCGAGCGGCTCTAGCTAGATGTGGCTTGACTTCTAAGCACATCGAGAGCCAGATTCAGGTTCTTTCAGGTGGGGAGCAAGCTAAGGTCCGCCTTTGCCTCCTCATGAATCGAGAAAATAATGTTCTTGTGCTGGACGAGCCGACCAATCACCTGGATGTCGATGCCAAGGAAGAGCTCAAACGAGCTCTGAAAGAATACAAGGGCAGCATCCTCATGGTCTGTCACGAGCCTGATTTCTATGAAGGCTGGATGGACCAGATCTGGGATTTTAACCAGTTGACTTGATAAAATTTAAAAAAGAAAAGAGACGGTTCATTGAGAATCGTCTCTTTCTGTTGCTAATAATTCAAAAACTGCTCGATTTCCTGCTTTTCAATCTGTTTGCCGTGCTGGCAGACTGGGCAGGTGAGGTAATGTTTTCTACCGTAAGGAAAGGTAGGAATCCAATAGAGTGTAAACTTTCGGCCGGTTTCAATAATGTCCCAAGGTGCGACGTTGTGGCAGTTGGCACACTCGATATTGCTTTGGGTCTGTCCTACGTTTTTCTGATAACCTTTATATCCCCAGATAATCATATTGATTTCCCTCCTTTATTGGTTGGGCGGTCAGCTTATTTGCTGAAGTCATAGTCCTTGATAATCTCGATTTTTTCAATCTTGATATCTTTTTTAGGCTTGTCATTGTCGTCTGTTTCTGCGGCAGCGATTTTGTCCACCACATCCATCCCTTCCAGCACTTGGCCAAATACGGTATAAGCACCGCCATCTAAAGTAGGATTTCCACCGTTTTTATAGGCTTCGATGATTTTAGCTGGGAAGGAATCCGTAGACATTTGGCTAGACAAGTCTTTCTTGCTTTGGTTGATAAAGAACTGACTGCCATTGGTATCAGGGCCTGCATTGGCCATGGATAGGGCGCCTCGAATATTATAGAGATATGGAGAATACTCATTTTTAAAGCCGTTTCCAGAGTCTTTAGACTTATCTTTTCCCTTCCAGATAGACTCGCCTCCAGTGCCGTTGCCTTTAGGATCTCCGGTCTGAATCATGAATTCATTGATTACACGGTGGAATAAAACGCCATCATAGTAGCCTTCCTTGGCATGAGTTAGGAAGTTTTCAACGGCCAGTGGGGCTTGTTTTGGAAAGAGCTTGATGCGGATATCGCCTTCAGTCGTTACCAACTTGACTTCCGCTTCATCTTCAGCAACTTCTGTAGATAGCTGCGGAAAATTGGCATTTTCGTTAGTCATGGCATCCTTGAATTGCTCACGGAGTTTGCTGGTTTCCTCTGGATCAGAGCTAGAGCTCACTAGAGAGGAACTGCTGGATGAGTTGGAGGAGCTAGTAGTCTCCTCTTTCTTACCTTTACCAGAGCAGCCAGCCAAGACAAGTCCTGATAAGAGGCTGATAAGAAGAATTTTTTTCATATAAAACCTTTCTCACATTAGATTGTAAACTACTGATATTTTACTACAATTAGGCTAGTTTTTCAAACCCTCCTGTGTCAGACAATCCAGAAGCAGATTTTTAAGTACTGATGGCCGTAAGTTTAGGCCGCAAATTGCTTCTATGTCTAACCATTCAGGTTGATAGATATTCTGGGTATGACTGCGAAGGGATTCCTCGCCCTGAATCATTGGTGTTGATGTATGGCTGATAGTGGCGCGAAAATAGATTTCTAAGCGGTGGCCATTTCTGAAAGTAAAGGCTGGCTGCAGCTGCTCTTCAGATAAGCTCCAACCCAGCTCTTCCTGAATTTCTCGCTGAGCTGCTTGGACTGCAGTCTCACCTGACTCGGCTCCGCCGCCCGGTATCACAAAATACTCTTCTCCATTTTTCCAGCGGTGGATGAGCAGTATTTGCTTGGTTTGGGGATTGAAAAGAATGACTCCGGCTCGCATTATCTTCCTCCTGATATGTTTTTACTATTAATTAATTAGAATTTCCTTATATTCTAACACAAGAACAAGAGTTTTGCTTGGACTTGTTAAAAGTATGGTAGAGTGAACAAATTCATCTTGATGTAATTAAATTTTATCTGAAGAGAGGGTTTAATAGCAGGCGAACTTGTGCATAGAGAAATGTTATGGTAAAATAAACAGTGTAAAAATAATAAGGAGTGTTTTCCATGGAGAAAAGACTGACAAGAGATGTCAACAACAAAAAAATCGCTGGTGTATGTGCTGGTATCGCAAACTACTTTGATTTAGATCCAACCTTGGTTCGTGTTATTTGGATTCTTTTGGTCTGTGTGGCAGGTACAGGTGTCTTGGCTTACTTGATTGCTTGGGCGGTTATGCCAGAGGCTTAATAAGAATTTTGTGATAGTGAAATGAGAACTGGCTAGCCCAGTTCTTTTTGCGTGGATAAATAAGTTTTTTTGTTTCTGATCTAGATAAAAGATTTCTCATCTAAGGCTCAAATATGGTATAATAAGGGTTATGGCAACTAAGAAAAACACGAAAAAAGGCCGGACAACTCGCCGGCCGACAAAAGCAGAATTAGAAAGACAAAAAGCAATAAAGAGAATGATTGCCACCTTTGTGTTGGCTCTTATTCTTTTGTTTGCAGCGATAAAGCTGGGCGCTTTTGGGGTCACCATTTATAATATGATTCGCCTCTTGGTGGGAAGCTTGGCCTATTTGGCTATTCTGGCCAGCTTTGGCTATCTCTTTTTTTTCAAGTGGCTGCACAAGCACGAGGGGACGGTTTCAGGATTTATCAGCCTCTTTTTGGGACTGGAGTTAATTTTCCAAGCTTATTTTGTCAGTGTGTTGAAGCTAGAGGGAGCAGCTGTCTTATCCACAACTCTAGGCAGGGTTTTGACTGATCTGACAGCCTTTAAGGTCAGCTCCTTCGCGGGTGGTGGCCTGCTAGGTTCTCTCCTTTACGCGCCTATCTCTTTTCTTTTTTCAAATATCGGCTCCTATTTCTTCGGCCTGCTCCTCATTCTTTTGGGCGGTCTCCTAATGAGCCCGTGGTCTATCTATGATATTTCAGAAAAGGCTATGGCTGCTTTTCAAAATTGGAGAGAGAAGCAGGAAGAAAAGCGACAGCTTCGTTTCTTGGAGCAGGAAGAGAAAGCTGCACAGGCAGCGATGCAAGCCATTGAAGTAGAGCAGGAAGAAGTCGAGGTCGATTCTGAAACAGGAGAGATTTTAGATGACGAGGACTTGTCAGATACAGCTGTGGACTTTGACGAGGCAGACTATGAGGAAGTGGGAGAGTATGACCCTCATGAGCCTATGGACTTTGGTCGCGAAGAAGAGACGGACGAGACAGATGTAGACGTTGAAGTGGACTTTACCGCCAAGGAAAGTCTAGACTATAAGCTGCCGACCATCAACCTCTTTGCGCCCGACAAGCCTAAGAATCAGTCCAAAGAAAAGCGCATTGTCCGAGATAATATCAAAATTTTGGAAGAGACCTTTGCTAGTTTTGGGATCAAGGCTGCTGTTGAGCGGGCTGAAATCGGACCTTCCGTTACTAAGTACGAGGTCAAGCCAGCTGTCGGTGTTCGGGTCAATCGGATTTCCAATCTGGCAGATGATTTGGCTCTAGCCTTGGCTGCCAAGGATGTGCGGATTGAAGCGCCGATTCCTGGGAAATCTCTTGTCGGGATTGAAGTACCCAACTCTGAAGTTGCGACCGTGACCTTCCGAGAACTCTGGGAACAGTCGAAAACGGATGCCAACAAGCTCCTAGAAATCCCACTTGGGAAGGCTGTCAACGGCTCTGTCCGCTCCTTTGACTTGGCTAAGATGCCCCATCTCTTGGTAGCGGGCTCTACTGGTTCTGGAAAATCTGTGGCCGTCAACGGTATTATTGCCAGCATTCTCATGAAAGCCAGACCGGATGAAGTCAAGTTTATGATGGTGGATCCTAAGATGGTGGAGCTGTCCGTTTATAATGACATTCCTCACTTGCTTATCCCAGTCGTGACCAATCCTCGCAAGGCTAGCCGTGCACTCCAGAAGGTTGTAGATGAGATGGAAAACCGCTATGAACTCTTCTCCAAGGTCGGTGCCCGTAACATTGCTGGCTACAATGCTAAAGTAGCCGAGTACAATGCTCAGTCAGAATACAAGCAGGTTCCCCTGCCTTTAATCGTCGTCATCGTGGACGAGCTGGCTGACCTTATGATGGTGGCCAGCAAGGAAGTGGAAGATGCCATTATTCGTCTGGGACAAAAAGCGCGTGCAGCTGGGATTCACATGATTCTGGCTACCCAGCGTCCATCAGTAGATGTTATCTCCGGTCTGATTAAGGCCAATGTACCCTCTCGGATTGCCTTTGCTGTATCCAGTGGGACAGACAGTCGGACCATTCTGGATGAAAATGGAGCAGAAAAGCTCTTGGGTCGTGGGGATATGCTCTTTAAGCCTATTGATGAAAACCATCCGGTTCGTTTGCAGGGCTCCTTTATCTCAGATGAAGATGTGGAGCGAATCGTAGCCTTTGTCAAGAATCAAGCTGAAGCTGATTATGATGATAGCTTTGATCCTGGTGAAGTATCTGAAAGTGATTTGGATACTGGTGGGGGCGATGATGAAGGCGATCCTCTCTTTGAAGAAGCCAAGGCCTTGGTTATCGAGACTCAGAAAGCCAGCGCATCTATGATTCAGCGGCGACTCTCGGTCGGCTTTAACCGGGCTACTCGTCTCATGGAAGAGCTTGAAGCGGCAGGCGTTATCGGACCAGCAGAAGGAACTAAGCCGAGAAAAGTTTTGCAGACGAATTGATTCGAATTTCACTAGTCTGCCAGCAAGATAATCATTTGATAAAAATAAATCTGCCAGCTGTCAGCCGGCAGATTTTCTCTACTTACACATTGCCAAGGAAAGGACAAGAAGGTATGAAACTAGACACCATTCACCATATAGCCATCATTGGCCATGATTATGCTAAGACCAGGGAGTTTTATGTGGACAAGCTGGGCTTTGATATGCTGGATGAGCACCATCGGTCGGACAAGAAGGATATTCTCTTTAATGTCCGCAAGGGAAATCTGACTCTGGAAATTTTTATCAAGGAAGAAGCCCCCAAGCGGCCAGCCCTGCCGCATCCTGAGCATACCGGTCTGCGGCATCTGGCCTTCCGAGTAACAGATGTCGAAGAAACGCTAGCGGAATTTGACCGTTTGGAGATTCCTCATACCGAGCTGCGCTATGACGACTTCGACGGCCGTAAGATGGCTTTCTTCTTTGATCCGGATGGCCTGCCTCTGGAGATTCACGAATAAGACTAGGAAAATCGGGAGGTTCTTCTTTCACGGCAAAAGAAGGACTTGTAAATCTCACATATGAAAAACCCATCGGCTATCTGATAACCGATGGGTCTTGTTTTACATTATTACAAAAAGAGTCCGATGACCATGGCTAGGTACATGAAGAAAGTCAGAAGAAAACCAGCCCGCCAGAAGAACTTAAAGAACTTGGGGTAGTAGAAGCTCCGTTTTTTCTTGAGAAAATAGATAGTAATGGCGATAGCGAGAACTGAGAGAGCTAAGGTCAGCTGGGGCAGCAAGCTATGATAGTAGGCCTTGTCTGAAATGATATAAAATTCCACAACAAAAAGCGGAAAAGCCAAGTCCGCAAAGTTTAAACCGTATTTTCTTAATTGAAAAACTCGCACTGTAATAGTGGTTAAAATCAAAGTTAAAAAGATAAATAAAATCGAAGCAATCTTTAATAGTGTCATAAGATTATTTTACCACAAAAAATTCAAAAAAGAAGATAAAATTCCTTGCATTTAACAAAGTTTAGTGTATAATAGAAAGGTATGCGAAAAGCATACTTGTGGGAGGTAAAAATCTTTATTTACCGCCAAAACCACAAAGGAGGATTTAAAAATGGCTAAAAAAGTCGAAAAACTTGTAAAATTGCAAATCCCTGCTGGTAAAGCTACTCCAGCTCCACCAGTTGGTCCTGCGCTTGGTCAAGCCGGTATCAACATCATGGGATTCACTAAGGAGTTCAACGCTCGTACAGCTGACCAAGCTGGTATGATTATTCCAGTTGTTATCTCAGTTTACGAAGACAAATCATTCACTTTCGTGACTAAGACTCCGCCAGCTGCTGTTCTTTTGAAGAAAGCTGCAGGTGTTGAAAAAGGTTCTGGTGAGCCAAACAAAACGAAAGTTGCAACAGTTACTCGTGCGCAAGTACAAGAAATTGCTGAAACTAAGATGCCAGATTTGAACGCTGCAAACATCGAGTCTGCAATGCGTATGATTGAAGGTACTGCTCGTTCTATGGGATTCACTGTTGTTGACTAATCAATAACGCTCATCCCATTTGCCCGCATTACACTTGATCAGATTGACGAGTGACGTGGGAGATGAAAATCGATTGAACCACTTACAAGGAGAAAGATAAAATGGCTAAAAAAAGCAAACAACTTCGTGCTGCTCTTGAAAAAATCGACAGCACAAAAGCATACAGCGTAGAAGAAGCTGTAGCACTTGCAAAAGAAACTAACTTTGCAAAATTCGACGCAACTGTAGAAGTTGCTTACAACTTGAACATCGACGTTAAAAAAGCTGACCAACAAATCCGTGGCGCAATGGTATTGCCAAACGGAACTGGTAAAACTTCACGCGTTCTTGTTTTCGCTCGTGGTGCTAAAGCAGAAGAAGCGAAAGCTGCTGGTGCAGACTTCGTTGGTGAAGATGACCTGGTTGCAAAAATCAACGACGGTTGGTTGGACTTTGACGTAGTAATCGCTACACCTGACATGATGGCTCTTGTAGGTCGCCTTGGACGTGTCCTTGGACCTCGTAACTTGATGCCAAACCCTAAGACTGGTACTGTAACAATGGACGTTGCAAAAGCAGTTGAAGAGTCTAAAGGTGGTAAGATTACTTACCGTGCAGACCGTGCAGGTAACGTACAAGCTATCATTGGTAAAGTTTCATTTGAAGCTGACAAGTTGGTTGAAAACTTCAAAGCTTTCAACGACACAATCCAAAAAGCGAAACCAGCTACTGCTAAAGGTACTTACGTAACGAACCTGACTATCACTACTACACAAGGTGTTGGTATCAAGGTTGACGTAAACTCACTTTAAGAATTATATTGAACTGCCTTTGGGTAGTTCTTTTTTTGAAATAAAAATGCTGATAACGATTACAAACTCATAGAAACATGTTATAATAATATCGAATCAATTTATTTTATAATAAAAGGAGACGGTGTCATGAAAAAAGATCAGAACCAGCTAACCTGGCTGATGGTATCTCTGATTGCTTTTAATATGGTCTGGGGTCTGGGAAATGTGGTTAATAACTATTCCCAGCAGGGCATTTCGGTAATTGTGTCTTGGATTCTTATCCTGGCTATTTACTTTATTCCCTATGCCCTCATCGTGGGGCAGCTAGGCTCGACTTTTAAGGAGAGCGGAGGCGGTGTCAGTGACTGGGTGGAGAAAACCTCTACCAAGCGGCTGGCTTATTTTGCGGCCTGGACTTACTGGGTGGTGCACATTCCTTATCTGGCTCAAAAGCCACAGGGTGTTTTGATTCCGCTGGGCTGGGCCATTCAGGGGAATGGTGACTTTTTGAGCAGTCTTGATATTCATTGGATTGTTATTCTTAGCTTACTGATTTTCGGTGCCTTTCTCTACTTGTCTACCAAGGGGCTGTCCACGCTCAAGGTGATTGGGGGCTTGGCAGGAAGTGCCATGCTCATCATGTCTTTCCTCTTCGTTCTCTTAGCTGTCGGCGCGCCTTTTATCAAACCTGACATGCAGTTTGCGACGGCCAATATGGATAAGCTCAGCACTTATATTCCCAACTTTGACTTCTCTTATTTCACGACTATCTCCCTCTTAGTCTTTGCGGTCGGTGGAGCTGAGAAAATTTCGCCTTACGTTAATCAAACACGCAATCCAGCCAAGGAGTTTCCAAAGGGGATGATTGTCATGGCTGTCATGGTTGGTGCTTCTGCTATCCTAGGTTCACTGGCTATGGGCATGCTTTTTGATGGCGGCAATATTCCTGAGGATCTGATGCGAAATGGTGCTTATCAAGCCTTCCAAAAGCTGGGCAACTACTGGGGAGTGGGCAATGTACTAGTAGTCATCTATGCCCTGACCAACATGGTTGGACAGATTGCTGCACTGGCTTTCTCTATTGATGCGCCTCTGCAAATCATGCTCAATAATGCTGATGAAGAGTTTGTCCCAAGCTGGCTGCGCAAGCGGACATCAAAAGGTGTCCTCATTAACGGTTACATCTTGACAGGGATTTTAGTTAGCTTCTTGATTATTCTGCCAATCTTTGGAATCAAGGAAATTGACGGCCTAGTCAAATGGATGACCAACCTCAACTCCATCGTTATGCCCATGCGGTATCTCTGGGTATTCCTGGCCTACATGATGTTGAACAAGGCCTGGAAGAAGTACAAGGATGCCGAGTACAAGTTTACTAAAAATCCAAAAGTTGGCTTTGCCATCGGAGCTTGGTGCTTCCTCTTTACAGCCTTTGCCTGCATCTTAGGGATGGTTCCCAAAGTAGACTATGCAACAGATCCAGCTGGCTGGCAATTCTCTCTCTTGACTAATATTTTGACGCCAACCGTCCTAATCAGTCTGGGTGTCATCCTGCCGCTCTTAGCTAAGTGGGAAAAGAAACAGTCGCTCAAGCAGTGAGTAGACCTTGTAAAAGATGATTGAAATATTCATTCCCAGTCCTATCTGATGATGGGGCTGGTTTTTCTGTGAAATGAGCTTGTCTGCTCTGCTATTTTACAAAAAGGAAAAAAGAAAAATTTCAGTGATTTAACTATATAAAAATCTCAAAATGTGGTAAAATAGTACAGATAAAATAAGGAGTAAAAAAATGGTAGAACCTAAGTATAAGCGTATTTTGATTAAGTTGTCGGGTGAAGCTCTTGCCGGTGAAAAAGGCGTTGGTATTGATATTCAAACCGTTCAGAAGATGGCGGAAGAAATCAAAGAAGTTCATGATTTGGGAGTTCAAATTGCTCTGGTTATCGGAGGTGGAAACCTTTGGCGGGGTGAGCCGGCAGCAGAAGCGGGCATGGACCGCGTGCAGGCCGACTATACTGGTATGTTGGGCACTGTCATGAATGCGCTGGTAATGGCGGATTCGCTGCAGCAAGTCGGTGTAGATACGCGCGTGCAGACTGCGATTGCTATGCAGCAGGTAGCTGAGCCTTATATCCGAGGTCGGGCTCTTCGTCATCTGGAAAAAGGCCGTATCGTCATTTTCGGTGCAGGTATTGGTTCTCCTTATTTTTCAACCGATACAACCGCTGCCTTGCGCTCAGCAGAGATTGAAGCAGATGCGATTCTCATGGCGAAAAATGGCGTAGATGGTGTTTACAATGCCGATCCTAAGAAAGACAAGACCGCTGTTAAGTTTGATGAGCTGACTCACCGAGATGTCATCAGCAAGGGACTGCGGATTATGGACTCAACGGCTTCGACCCTGTCTATGGACAATGACATTGACTTGGTTGTCTTTAATATGAATGAGCCGGGCAATATCAAACGCGTTGTTATCGGTGAGCAAATCGGAACAACAGTATCAAATAATTTATAAGAACGGAGATTAGAAACTCATGGTAAATGCAATTGTAGAAAAAGCAAAAGAAAGAATGACCCACTCGCACCAAAGTCTGGCTCGTGAATTTGGCAGCATCCGTGCAGGCCGCGCCAATGCCAGCCTTTTGGATCGCATCCATGTGGAGTACTATGGAGTAGAAACTCCGCTCAACCAAATCGCTTCGATTACGATTCCGGAAGCGCGTGTTCTTTTGGTAACACCTTTTGACAAGTCTTCTATCAAGGATATTGAGCGTGCGCTTAATGCTTCTGACCTCGGAATTACGCCAGCCAGCGATGGCTCTGTGATTCGTCTGGTCATTCCAGCTCTGACAGAGGAAACTCGCCGGGACTTGGCTAAAGAAGTGAAAAAGGTCGGTGAAAATGCTAAAGTTGCTATCCGCAACATCCGTCGCGATGCTATGGATGAAGCTAAGAAGCAGGAAAAAGCCAAAGAAATCACTGAAGACGAATTGAAGACCTTGGAAAAGGATATTCAAAAAGTAACGGATGATGCTGTCAAACATATCGATGAGATGACGGCAAATAAAGAAAAAGAACTTTTAGAAGTTTAACATTTTTATCAGAATCAAAACTCAGTTGGCTTTGGCTGACTGAGTTGTTTTAACATCAAAAATCCTTGCCTGGTTTGAAGAAGCAAGGTAGAAAATAGGTCTATATGAATACAAATCTTGCCAGCTTCATCGTGGGTATCATCACGGATGAAAATGATCGCTTTTACTTTGTTCAAAAGGACGGTCAGGTTTACGCTCTTTCTAAGGAAGAGGGAGCGCATGAGCTGGGGCAGTCTGTCAAAGGCTTTGCCTATAGCGATATGAAGCAGAAGCTTCGTTTGACAACTCTCGAAGTTACAGCGACCCAAGACCAGTTTGGCTGGGGAACAGTAACGGAGGTCCGCAAGGATCTAGGTGTCTTTGTCGATACGGGTCTGCCGGATAAGCAAATTGTCGTGTCACTAGACATCTTGCCAGAAATCAAGGAACTCTGGCCTAAGAAAGGCGACCGCCTTTATATCCGTCTAGATGTGGACAAGAAAGACCGCATCTGGGGCCAACTGGCTTATCAAGAGGATTTCCAGCGTCTGGCTCGTCCTGCCTACAATAACATGCAGAACCAAAACTGGCCAGCCATCGTTTATCGGCTCAAGCTTTCTGGCACCTTTGTCTACCTGCCGGAGAATAATATGCTGGGCTTCATCCATCCAAGCGAGCGCTATGCAGAGCCTCGTCTAGGTCAGGTCTTGGATGCACGGGTGATTGGCTTCCGTGAAGTAGACCTCACGCTTAACCTCTCCCTCAAGCCTCGCTCCTTTGAAATGCTGGAAAACGATGCCCAGATGATTCTGACCTATCTGGAGAGCAATGGGGGCTTCATGACCTTGAACGACAAGTCTTCACCAGACGACATCAAGGCTACCTTTGGCATTTCCAAAGGCCAGTTTAAAAAAGCTCTGGGTGGGCTGATGAAAGCTGGTAAAATCAAGCAGGACCCGACTGGAACGGAGTTGGTGTGAGGATAAAGAGTCGTGTATCTAGAGCTGATGCTTATAGAAATACGATTTTAAAGAAATGAAAGGAACCTATGAGAAAATCTTTTTACAGCTGGCTGATGACAGAGCGCAATCCTAAGAGCAAGGAGCCCAAGGCTATTTTAGCGGATTTGGCTTTTCAGGATACTGCCTTTCCCAAGCATACGGATGATTTTGATGAGGTCAGTCGATTTCTAGAGGAGCATGCAAATTTTTCCTTTAACTTGGGCGAGTTCGATGCTATTTGGGAAGAGTATCAGGACCATTAAGTGGATAGTGGCTAGGGATAGTCATTTTCTGCTTGCTTTGATATAATAAAGATAATTCATTCAAAAAAATAAAATAGAGAGGTTCTTTGTTTGCAGGAACATTCAGTAGAATTGAAACTGGGCCATCCAGATGATGCCTTTCATCTCTTTGGTTCTAATGAACGCCATCTGCGCCTTATGGAGCAGGAATTAAAGGTCACCATCCATGCCCGAACCGAGATTGTGCAGATTTTAGGTACGGAGACTGCCTGCGAGGAGACTCGACAGGTCATTCAGGCACTATTGATCTTGGTCAATCGTGGCATGACCATCGGTACTCCCGATGTTGTGACAGCCATTACCATGGTCAAAAATGACGAAATTGATAAGTTTGTAGCTCTTTACGAAGAAGAAATTATCAAGGACAGCTATGGCAAGCCGATTCGGGTCAAGACACTAGGTCAGAAAATCTATGTGGACAGTGTTAAAAATCACGATATCGTCTTTGGTATCGGGCCAGCCGGAACAGGGAAGACCTTTCTGGCGGTGACTTTGGCGGTGACAGCTCTCAAACGTGGGCAGGTTAAGCGAATCATTCTGACACGGCCAGCTGTGGAAGCTGGTGAGAGTTTGGGATTTCTGCCTGGTGACCTTAAGGAAAAGGTGGATCCTTATCTGCGTCCGGTCTATGATGCCTTGTATCAGATTTTGGGCAAGGACCAGACAACGCGCCTTATGGAGCGAGAAATCATTGAGATTGCTCCCCTAGCCTATATGCGGGGGCGGACTTTGGATGATGCTTTTGTAATTCTGGACGAGGCACAGAATACCACCATCATGCAGATGAAGATGTTTCTGACACGCCTCGGTTTCCAGTCCAAGATGATTGTCAATGGAGACATCAGCCAGATTGACCTGCCTCGCAATGTTAAATCAGGACTCATTGATGCTCAGGAGAAATTGAAGAACATTTCCCAGATCGATTTTGTGCATTTCTCAGCTAAGGATGTCGTTCGTCATCCAGTGGTGGCGGAGATTATCCGAGCTTATGAACCAACTCCTGTTAGAGAGGCTGCAACTGAGCCAGAAGAAATGGAATAACATACGAAAAGAGCAGATTTATTTCTGCTCTTTTTTGTGGGATTGATTTTAAAATCGAAATAATCAACTAAACGAGTTCGTCAATAGATGTGTAGTCTTTGTTGAGGCCTTCTGCAACTGGTTGACTGGTGATGTGACCTTGGTAAGTCGTTACACCTTGGCGCAGGCCTTGGTCATCTGCAATGGCTTGCTCGAAGCCTTTTACTGCCAAGGCTTCAACATAAGGAAGGGTAACATTGGTCAAGGCGATGGTAGAAGTGCGGGCTACAGCGCCAGGGATATTTGCAACTGCATAGTGGAGAACACCATGTTTTTCGTAAACAGGCTCAGTGTGAGTCGTCACGCGGTCGGCTGTTTCAATGACACCGCCTTGGTCAACGGCTACGTCTACAATGACAGAGCCTGGACGCATTTGCTTAACCATATCGTCTGTCACTAATTTTGGAGCCTTCGCACCTGGAATAAGTACTGCGCCAATCACGACATCTGCTTCTCGAACGCTAGCTTCGATATTGAAAGGATTCGACATGAGGGTCTGGATTTGATGGCCGAAGACATCTTCTAGGACAGACAGACGCTTAGCGCTGATATCCAGAATAGTCACTTGAGCACCCAGTCCTAGAGCAATACGAGCGGCATGAGTACCTACGACACCGCCGCCGATGATAGTAACTTTTCCTTTCGGAACGCCCGGTACACCACCGAGAAGTACGCCAGATCCACCTTCACTCTTAGTCAGGAAGTGGGCTCCGATTTGGACAGCCATCCGTCCAGCTACCTCACTCATAGGTACCAAGAGTGGCAATTGTCCATCTTGGTCGCGGACAGTTTCGTAGGCCAGACCAGTTGTCTTGGCACTTGTCATAGCATCTGCAAGTTCAGGAGCGGCAGCCATGTGCAGGTAGGTAAAGAGCAAGAGGTCATCGCGGAGGAATCCATATTCAGCTGCCAGAGGTTCTTTGACCTTGACCACCAGCTCAGCTGCCCAAGCTTCTGCAGCAGTAGGGACGATTTTTGCACCTTGCTTTTGGTAGTCTGCATCTGTAAAACCAGATCCCAGCCCCGCATTAGTCTCAATCAGAACTTCATGGCCTTTACCAACGAGGCTATGAACACCAGCTGGTGTCAGAGCGACACGATTTTCATTGTTTTTGATTTCTTTTGGAATACCGATTAACATAAAAAATATGCTCCTTTTTTAAGATGTTTTTATTGTATATGAAAACGCTTCAAAAATCAAGAAAAAATCGGAGCGGTTTGCTTTCATCAGTGAATTGTGCTATTCTGTTAAGAAAAAATAGGAGGTCCTGATGGAAAATATTTATGTCAAACTGGCCCGTCATACCAGACTGGAAACTGAGCGGTTGATCCTGCGTCCAGTGACCTTGGAAGATGCCCCAGCGATGTTTGAGTACGCTTCGGATGAGGAAAATACTCGCTATACCTTTGAGACTAACAAAAGCCTGGAAGAAACACGCAATAATATAGCTCTCTTTTATCTGGCCAATCCTCTGGGGCGCTGGGGAATAGAAGTGAAGGAAAGCTGCAAATTCATCGGGACGATTGACCTGCATAAGATTAGGCTGGACTTGAAAACGGCGGCTATCGGCTATGTAATCAATAAAAAATACTGGAATCTGGGTTATACGACAGAGGCCAATCGCGCAGTCATCAAGCTGGCTTTTGAGGAAATCGGAATGAATAAACTTGTAGCGCTGCATGATGTGGATAATCCAGCATCTGGCCGGGTTATGGTCAAGTCGGGTATGAAATATTCTCACGAAGAGCCTTATGCGTCACTAGACAAGCATGAGCAAGGCCGCATTGTGACGCGGTTGCATTACTATCTGACTAGGGAAGATTATTTTGCAAAAAAATGAGAAAGGATATTGACAAGCACCTATCTACATGTTATATTAGATAGGTACGCTGATTTAGCTCAGTTGGCAGAGCGCATCCATGGTAAGGATGAGGTCGCCGGTTCGATCCCGGCAATTAGCATCTTGTAGGACAAGGTTGGGTTTTCCCAGCCTTTTCTTTTTGTCAATGATAACTGGTAGTGAAAAGCAAAGTTTTGAGGAGGTACAAAATAAAAAAAGAACTGCTTTTGTCTTTGCGGTGAGTGGTTGACAAATCTGCTCTGCTATTTTCCAAAACCCTGCCCTCGGCTCCCTAAAGTGAGTCAAAATATGATATAATAAGGTAATACTAGCAGAGTGGGTAAGATATGTATATCGAAATGGTAGATGAAACGGGTCAGGTTTCAGAAGAGATTCTTAAACAGACTCAGGAAATTTTGGAGTTTGCGGCCCAGAAAACGGGCAAGGAAAATAAGGAAATGGCTGTGACTTTTGTCAGCAATGCGCGTAGCCATGAACTCAACTTGGAATATAGAGATACGGATCGGCCGACGGATGTGATTAGCTTGGAGTATAAGCCTGAGTTGGACATCGCTGTTGACGAGGAGGATTTGCTGGACCATCCTGAGCTAGTTGAGATGCTGGAAGATTTTGACGCCTATATCGGCGAGCTGTTCATTTCAGTGGACAAGGCACGTGAGCAGGCTGAAGAATACGGCCACAGCTTTGAGCGGGAGATGGGCTTTTTGGCAGTGCATGGTTTTCTGCATATCAACGGCTATGATCACTATACGTCGGAAGAAGAAGCAGAAATGTTTGGTTTACAGGAAGAAATTTTAACTGCTTATGGACTCACAAGGAAATAACAAACGCAAATGGAAAAATCGAGATGTGGTCTCGAGTCTGGAATTTGCTTTAACCGGTATTTTTACAGCCTTTAAAGAGGAGCGCAACCTGCGCAAGCATGTCCTTTCGGCTCTGGCGGTGATAGTTGCGGGACTGATTTTTGACTTGTCCGCGATAGAATGGCTCTTTCTCTTTTTGAGCATTTTTCTAGTCATTGCCTTTGAGATTGTCAATTCTGCCATTGAAAATGTCGTAGATCTGGCCAGTGATTACCACTTTTCTATGCGGGCTAAGAATGCCAAGGATATGGCAGCGGGAGCTGTTCTGGTCGTGTCTGGCTTTGCAGTTGTGACGGGACTGATTATTTTTGTTCCCAAGATTTGGGATTGGATTTTTTAAAGATTTGAAAATCGGGGGAGACTGCCGATTTTCTGCTGTTTTAATGGAAATATTGAGGTAAAATAATGACTTTTAAATCAGGTTTTGTAGCTATTTTGGGACGTCCTAATGTTGGGAAATCAACCTTTTTGAATCATGTTATGGGGCAGAAGATTGCCATCATGAGCGACAAGGCTCAGACCACTCGCAATAAAATTATGGGGATTTACACGACGGATAAGGAGCAGATTGTCTTTATCGACACGCCGGGAATCCACAAGCCCAAGACGGCTCTAGGTGATTTTATGGTGGAAGCAGCTTACAGCACCCTGCGTGAGGTGGATACCGTTCTCTTCATGGTGCCGGCTGATGAGCCGCGTGGCAAGGGCGATGACATGATTATCGAACGCCTGAAAGCGGCCAAAGTACCAGTTATTTTGGTAGTTAATAAGATTGATAAAGTCCATCCGGATCAGCTTTTAGCGCAAATTGATGATTTCCGTCAGCAGATGGACTTCAAAGAAATCGTGCCGATTTCAGCCCTGCAGGGCAATAATGTGTCCCATCTTATTGATATTCTCAGTGAGAATCTGGAGGAAGGCTTCCAGTATTTCCCAGAAGACCAGATTACCGACCATCCGGAGCGCTTTCTGGTGTCAGAGATGATTCGGGAGAAAGTGTTGATGTTGACACGGGAGGAAATTCCCCACTCAGTCGCGGTGGTTGTTGACAGCATGAAGCGAGACGAGGAAACGGACAAGGTCCATATCCGAGCGACTATCATGGTGGAGCGTGACAGCCAAAAAGGCATTATCATTGGTAAAGGCGGTTCCATGCTGAAGAAAATCGGATCCATGGCTCGGCGCGATATTGAGCTCATGCTGGGGGACAAGGTCTTCCTAGAAACTTGGGTCAAGGTCAAGAAAAACTGGCGGGACAAGAAGCTGGACTTGGCGGATTTTGGCTATAATAAGAAGGAGTATTGAGGTTCTAAGGAAGCTAGGAAAAATTATATTTGAAAAAGCAGTGAAAGAGAGCATAACAATTTGTTATCTCTTTTTACTACAAACTAGCAGCAAGATAGAAAATTGTTGATATTACGTTATTTAATATTTATTATCCTTCCGTTAATCTGCAAATATTGTTCCGTTAATCCTCGTATTATTCCGAACTATGGTATAATAGAGGGAGAAAGTGAGGTGTGCTCATGTATATGACAGTGAGGCAGGCAGCTGATCTCTGGGGGATTTCTGATCGTCGAGTTCGGTCTCTGTGCAGTCAGGGAAAGATTCCGGGTGCTGTCCAAGAAGGGCGTTTGTGGAGGATTCCCTCAGATGCCAGAAAGCCAGCGGATGGCCGTTATAAGAAAGCAGAGAGTCTCTTGCCTTTGATTGATGAAAAGATGATGCAGTTATCAAAACTTCGCCCTTTGACGGATGGAGAGTTGGAGCGGCTGAATGAAGAGTTCACAGTCGAATATACCTATAACTCAAATGCCATTGAGGGCAATACTCTGACCTTGCGTGAGACAGATTTGGTCCTGCGTGGATTGACTATTGACCAAAAGCCTTTAAAAGATCATATGGAGGCAATCGGTCATCAGGAGGCTTTTCAGTATGTTCAAAGGCTTGTTGAGGAGAACCAGCCTTTGTCAGAACAGATGATAAAGGATATTCATTATCTAGTATTAGCGGATAAAAAAAATGACCGAGGCATTTATCGGAGAGTCCCGGTGCGCATCATGGGAGCAGCCAATGAACCGGCTCAGCCGTATATGATTGCTCCATTGATGGAAAAGCTCCTAGTGGACTATGCTGTAAGTCAGGAAAATATGGTGACCAAGCTAGCTCAGTTTCATATTTCCTTTGAGAGTATCCATCCGTTTATTGACGGCAATGGCCGAACGGGTAGGCTCTTGGTGAATTTGGAGTTGATGAAGGCGGGCTATCCACCGATTGATATAAAATTTACGGATAGATTGGCCTATTATCAAGCATTTGATGACTTCCATTCAAAAGGAAGTTTATCGTCAATGGAGGATTTATTTGCCAAATATATCAATGAAAGATTGGATATGTATTTGGAGATTCTATCTCTTGATGACGAAGGATAAGGAGATCAGATTTATAGTTGATATAAATCTTTCCAATCCTGCTTTCTTTGTCTCAGGTGGAAAAGAAGCCGAAACCATTCATGACTGGCACCGCAGGTTGGCACAGAAAAATGCTAGGTCTGAATGCGCCTATTATTCTGGCAAAGGGCCTGCTTGGCTTTTTAGTGATGTGGATACGCATATTCAGCTACTGCGCTATTTCTTTCAAAACGCTGCCTTTCCAGAGAAATTGAAAGGATTTTGATATGGACTATATTTCCTATATTCGCTCCAAGGTGGGGCATGATAAGGTTATTCTGAATTTTGCTGGTGGAATTGTAGCAGACGAGGACGGTCGTGTGCTTCTGCAGTTGCGAGGTGATAAGAAAACATGGGCGATTCCTGGTGGAGCTATGGAGCTCGGGGAGACTTCTCTGCAATCAGCCGTGCGTGAATTTTACGAAGAGACAGGCATTGCTGTTGAAGCCAAGCGCTTGCTGAATGTTTACACTAATTTTGATGAATCTTATCCTAATGGGGACAAAGTGCAGACGGTTGTCTTTCTGTATGAGTTGCAGGCACTGGAGAATGTTGATATTTCCAATTTTCATAATGAGGAAACACTGCGGTTAGGCTTTTTTTCTAAAGAAGAAATAGCAGAGCTGGAAAATGTATCGGATAAACACCGCCTGATGCTGGATGAGTATTTTTCGGACAGCTTTGCTATGGGGCTTTGATATTGAGAATACTAAGAAAGGAGCTTTATGCCTGAATTACCTGAAGTGGAAACGGTTCGGCGTGGTTTGGAGCGTCTGGTTGTTGGCAAGACGATTGGGCAGGTGCAGGTCCGCTATGCTAAGATGATTGGAACGGGAGTGGATAGCTTTGTCCATGACTTGCCAGGTCAGACCATTGAAAGGATTGGCCGTCGGGGCAAGTATTTGCTTTTTTACCTGACGGGTGGAGTGCTGATTTCCCATCTGCGAATGGAAGGCAAGTATCTTTTTTATCCTGATGAGGTGCCTGAGCGCAAGCATGCCCATGTCTTTTTCGAGATGACAGATGGTGGGACGCTTGTTTATGAGGATGTCCGCAAGTTTGGGACCATGGAGCTGTTGAGAAAGGATCAGCTGGAGGCTTATTTTGCTGCCAGAAAGCTTGGTCCTGAGCCGACAGAGGCGGACTTTCTTTTATCGCATTTTGTAGCAGCTTTGAATCGTTCCAAGAAGCCCATCAAACCCTATTTGCTAGAGCAGACCTTAGTCGTTGGGCTAGGTAATATCTATGTAGATGAGGCTCTTTGGCGGGCGCGGATTCATCCGGCAAGGCCAGCAGCTAGTCTAAAACCTACTGAAGTGAAGCGGTTGCGTGAGCAGATTATAGAAGTTTTGCAGCTTGGGATTGAAAAGAGAGGATCGACCATTCGGACCTACCGCAATGCTTTGGGTGAGGATGGCACTATGCAGGATTTTCTGCAGGTCTATGGAAAGACTGGCCAACCCTGCGCTAGATGCGGCAGCCCGATTGAGAAAATTAAGCTGGGCGGACGCGGTACACATCTCTGTCCTCATTGCCAGAAAGCGAGGTAGCTGTCATGGCAAGAATTATCGGTATCACTGGCGGCATTGCCTCGGGTAAGTCAACTGTGACAGAGGTTTTAAGGCAGCAGGGATATCAGGTTATCGATGCGGATCAGGTGGTTCATAAGCTACAGGAGCCGGGGGAACGGCTTTATCAAGCTCTTTTATCTACTTTTGGCTCATCTATCTTACAGGAAGATGGGCGCTTGGATCGGCCTAAGCTGGGAGCTATGATTTTTGGGAATCCCGAACTCTTGGAGCAATCCAGTCAAATACAAAATCAGATTATCCGCGAGGAACTGGCTGGCCGGCGAGATTTGCTGGCAGAGACGGAAGACATCTTTTTTATGGATCTTCCCTTGTTGTTTGAGTTACAATATGAAGATTGGTTTGACCAAATCTGGCTGGTGGACGTGACAGAGGAAACTCAGCTCAGTCGTCTTATGACTCGAAATGCTCTCAGTCAGGTAGAGGCAGAAAAGCGAATAGCAGCTCAGCTATCTTTACAAGAAAAACGAAAGAGGGCGGATGTGCTGATTGATAATAATGGCTCGCTAGAGGCTACTCGACAGCAGATTCGCAATGCTTTGCAGAAATTAGAAAGAAGATGATTTATCACGACACAAGTAAACTGGAAACATAACCTGAAAGTCGCTTGGTTTGGGAACTTCCTGACAGGTGCCAGCATTTCTCTGGTGACGCCTTTTATGCCACTTTTCGTGGAGCAGTTGGGTGCTAGCGGTCATGAGGTGGAGTATTACGCTGGGCTAGGGATTTCACTCTCTGCAATCTCAGCGGCGCTGCTCTCTCCTGTCTGGGGAAGCCTGGCCGATCGGTATGGCCGTAAGCCTATGATGATACGTGCAGCTACTGCCATGGTTTTCACGATGGGCGGTATTGCCTTTGTTCCCAATATTTTCTGGCTCTTGCTCCTACGCTTTCTAAACGGTGTTTTTGCTGGTTATGTTCCCAACAGCACAGCTTTGATTGCCAGTCAGGCTCCCAAGGAAAAAACGGGTTATGCTCTGGGAACTCTCTCGACCGGTGTCGTTGCGGGTAATCTTATGGGTCCATTTATTGGTGGTCTGATTGCGGAGATGTTCGGTATTCGAAATGTCTTTCTCCTGATTGGCGGCTTCTTTCTAGTGGCAGCCCTGATGACTTTTTATTTGATTCGGGAGGATTTTGTGCCAGTGACCCGACAAGAAGAGGTAGGCTTTAGGGAATTGTTGCGTCAACTCAGGTATCCTAAGATGCTGATTAATCTCTTTCTGACCAGCTTTGTTATCCAGTTTGCAGCTCAATCTATTAGCCCTATTCTTGCCCTCTATGTCAGAGAGCTAGGGCAAAAGGACAATCTGATCTTTGTTTCGGGTCTCATCGTTTCTAGCATGGGACTTTCCAGCATGATGAGCTCCAGCATTCTGGGGCGGTTAGGAGACCGTATCGGCAATCATCGGCTTCTGGTGCTGGCTCAGTTCTATTCAATCCTGATTTATCTGCTCTGTGCCAATGCTGGTTCCCCTATGCAGCTGGGCTTTTATCGCTTTTTATTTGGCCTAGGAACAGGAGCGCTGATACCAGGTGTCAATGCTCTGCTAAGTAAGATAACACCCAAGTTTGGAATCTCTAGAATTTTCAGTTATAATCAGATTTTCTTTTATCTGGGTGGGGTGGTCGGCCCTATGTCTGGATCGGTCATTGCGGCAGCCTATGGCTATCATTCAGTCTTTTATGCAACAGCAGGGCTAGTTGCTGTCAGTATGCTGGCCAATCTCTTTAGTTTTCGAAATTTATTTAAAAAGAAGGATATCTAGTGCGCGTTAAAATAAATTTAAAATGTTCCAGCTGCGGCAGTCAGAACTATCTGACCAGCAAAAATACTAAAACGCATCCGGAAAAAATTGAGGTTTTAAAGTATTGTCCTAAGGAAAGAAAAGTTACTTTACATCTTGAATCCAAGTAGATTTTATGATAAAATAGATAGGATTTTAAGGAGTTTTTATTTATGTACAACCTATTATTAACCATTTTAGTCATTTTATCAGCTATTATTGTCATTGCAATTTTTATGCAACCAACCAAAAATCAGTCCAGCAACGTCTTTGATGCCAGCGCCAACGACTTGTTTGAACGTCCTAAGGCACGCGGTTTTGAAGCTGTGATGCAGCGTATGACGGGAATCATGATTTTCTTCTGGCTACTGATTGCATTGGTATTAGCAGTATTATCTAGTAAATAAAATGGGCTCTGACTTCGTCTTGGCCTATTTTTTAAGTTTTAAAGAGATTTAGCAAGGATGAAGAAAGAACTCATCAAGAGAAGAGGAATATGAAATCAGAAATCATTGAATATTTAAAAGACAGGCAGCAGGCTAGCGTGGATGAGCTGGCGGCTGCTTTGGGGAAAGAGTCTTCCAAGGCCTTTAGTAGCTTGGTTAAGACCATCTCCCAGATGGAAAGAAAGCATCAGATTCGTTTTGATGACAAGGGGCGGATTGAGCTTTATGAGAAGAAAAAGCAGGAGCGTCTGACGCTCAAGGGTGTTTTTCATGCCCACAAGAATGGCTTTGGCTTTGTCACCCTGAATGAGGAAGAGGATGACCTCTTTGTCGGCCGCAATGATGTCAATCATGCCATTGATGGCGATACGGTGGAAGTAGTCATCACCAAGGTGGCAGACCGGATCAAGGGAACATCAGCTGAGGCTAAGATTATTGATATTTTGGAGCATAGCCTGACGTCGGCAGTTGGCCAGCTGGTTCTGGATGAAGAAAAGCCCAAGTACGCGGGCTATATCCGCTCGAAAAATCAGAAAATCAGCCAGCCTATTTATGTCAAAAAACCAGCCTTAGTTCTGGACGGTACAGAAGTACTCAAGGTTGTTATTGACAAATATCCGACCAAGAAACACGATTTCTTCGTGGCCAGTCTGGTCGATGTGGTCGGCCACGTCAACGACCCTGGTATTGATGTACTGGAAGTGCTGGAGTCGATGGACATTGTCTCCGAATTTCCAGAAAAGGTCTTGGAAGAAGCCGAGCGAGTTCCAGATGCACCGACTGAGAGTGATTTGGTAGGGCGTTTGGACCTGCGAGATGAGATTACCTTTACCATCGATGGAGCGGATGCCAAAGACTTGGACGATGCTGTCCATATCAAGCGTCTAAAAAATGGCAACTTTGAGCTGGGAGTACACATCGCAGATGTGTCCTACTATGTCAAGGAAGGCTCTGAGCTGGACAAGGAAGCCCTTAATCGGGCAACTTCAGTCTATGTGACCGACCGCGTGGTACCTATGCTGCCAGAGCGCTTGTCCAACGGTATCTGCTCCCTCAATCCCAATGTGGATCGGCTGACCCAGTCGGCGATCATGGAGATAGATGCCAAGGGGCGCGTGGTCAAGCATACCATTACCCAGACTGTTATCAAGACGACCTTCCGCATGACCTACAGTGATGTCAACGACATCATCGCAGGAGATGAGGAAAAAGCTGGGCAGTTCAAGGCTATTGTGCCTAGTATTGACAGCATGGTCCAGCTACATGAGATTCTGGAAAGGATGCGCTTTAAGCGTGGTGCACTTAACTTTGACACCAATGAAGCCAAAATCATGGTCAATAAAGAAGGCCGGCCGGTTGACATTGTCCTGCGTCAGCGGGGAATTGCTGAGCGCATGATTGAGTCCTTTATGCTGGTGGCGAATGAGACGGTGGCTGAGCATTTTGCTAAGCTAAATCTGCCCTTCATCTATCGGATCCACGAGGATCCTAAGGCGGAGAAGGTGCAGAAGTTTATCGACTATGCCTCTAGCTTCGGGATTCGGATATACGGGACGGCTAGCTCTATGAGTCAGCAGGCTCTGCAGGATATTATGGAGGCGGTCAAAGACCAGCCTTATGAGGATGTCCTGTCCATGATGCTTCTGCGCTCCATGCAGCAGGCTCGCTACTCTGAGCACAATCACGGCCACTATGGTCTGGCAGCGGAGTTTTATACGCATTTCACTAGTCCGATTCGCCGTTATCCAGACCTTTTGGTTCATCGGATGGTGCGGGATTATGGCAAGTCTAAGGAAATAGCAGAGCATTTTGAGCAAGTGATTCCAGAGATTGCCAGTCAGTCTTCCAGCCGAGAGCGTCGAGCTATCGAGGCCGAGCGTGAAGTCGAAGCCATGAAGAAGGCTGAGTACATGGAAGAATTTGTTGGAGAAGAGTTTGACGGCGTGGTTTCAAGCGTGGTTAAGTTTGGACTCTTTGTCGAGTTGCCCAATACGGTCGAAGGCTTGATTCATGTCACCAACCTGCCAGAGTTTTACAGCTACAATGAGCGGACCATGACCCTGCAAGGAGAAAAGTCTGGCGTGATCTTCAAGGTCGGTCAGCAAATTCGCATCAAGTTGGTCCGAGCGGATAAAGCTACGGGCGAGATTGACTTTGAGTATCTGCCTAGTGAATTTGACCTGGTAGAAAAGACCAGTAAGACTGGCAGAGGCAGGTCAGGCAGAAAGAGGCGTCGTGAGGATGACAAGCGTAGCCATTCTGCCAAAGAAAAAGGCCACAGAGATAAGAAAGATAAGAAGTCCAAGAAAGGCAAGAGCCAGAAGGCATTTTACAAGGAACTAGTTAAGAAAGGAGCTAAGCATGGCAAAGGGAGAAGGAAAGGTCGTCGCTCAAAATAAGAAGGCTCGACACGACTACACCATCGTGGATACCATTGAGGCCGGCATGGTGCTGACAGGGACGGAGATCAAGAGCGTCCGCGCAGCCCGCATCAATCTCAAAGACGGCTTTGCCCAAATCAAGAACGGTGAGGCCTGGCTCAGCAATGTCCATATTGCTCCTTATGAAGAGGGCAATATCTGGAACCAAGAGCCTGAGCGTCGCAGAAAGCTACTGCTGCATAAGAAGCAGATCCAAAAGTTGGAGCAGGAGACCAAGGGAACTGGCATGACGCTGGTGCCGCTCAAGGTCTATCTCAAGGACGGCTATGCCAAGCTGCTTCTGGGGCTAGCCAAAGGGAAGCACGACTATGACAAGCGCGAGTCCATCAAACGCCGCGAGCAAAACCGAGACATTGCAAGACAGATGAAGAACTTTAATACAAGATAAAAGACTGGGTGACCGGTCTTTTTTTATTTTATGGAGCAAGTTTTCCGGTTATTCGATTGTCTTCGATGACTTTTCTAATTTTAAAAAAAGAAGTGAGCATAATAGTTGATAAGTAACCATCCAGATGATATGCTTGTTCTTGCATCAGATACAAGTTTATAAAAAAGGAGTTTCTATGGATACAAAATTCTCAGTGGCTTTGCATATCTTGACAATGATTAGTGAGAGTAGGGAGACTTTGAGTTCGCAAAACTTAGCGACGAGTGTAGGAACTAATTCTAGCTATATCCGAAAAGTCATTACCTTGTTGAAAAATGCAGGTTTAATTATTTCTCATCAAGGTAAATCGGGCTATCAACTCGGCAAAACTCCTAAGAAGATGAGTTTACTTGAGATTTATTATGCTACCCAAGAAGTTAAGCGCATTAGTTTGTTTCAAATGCATCAGAACGCTAATCAAGAATGTTCTGTCGGACAAAATATTCAAGAAGCGGTCTCGCCGATTTTTGCTATTGCAGAAGCTCAACTAGAAAAGGCATTGCGCCATCAAACATTAGATGATGTCATCAATAATTTATATAAAACAGCTAATCAAGTTCGAAACTGACTTGTAAAATCTTAGTTTTAAAAACAAAAATACAGTCTTGCACTTGATGCAAAGAAGATAAAGGATAGAAAAGAGATTATAATGAAAGCAGCACTACATACAAAATATGACAAAAAGAACATCAACCTTACGATAACAAAAATAGCAAAGCCTATCATTACAGATAATCAAGTTTTGGTTAAGGTCACTGCAGCGGGAGTCAATCCTTTGGACAATATGATTTCCCGAGGAGAAGTTAAGATGATCGCTCCTTACAAATTGCCGCAAACAGCTGGAAATGAAGTTGTTGGAGTTGTTGAAGAACTTGGAAGCCGTGTCAGCAACTTCAAGCTTAGCGACCGTGTTTTTGCTCGCCTCCCACTTGATCATATCGGAGCTTTTGCAGAATATGTTGTCGTAGATAGTGAAGCCTTGGCAAAAGTCCCAGAATATTTGACAGACATAGAAGCTGCTGCGGTGCCTTTGACGGCTTTGACTATTATGCAAGCCCTTGAGCTTATAGGAGCTCAAGCTGGTAAAACAATCTTCATCTCTGGAGGTACAGGTGGTGTTGGTGGCATGGCGATTCCTATTGCTAAAGCAAAAGGCTTGAAAGTCATTACGAATGGTGCTGCCGTTAACGCTGAGCGTGTCTTGAAACTGGGGGCAGATCGCTTTATTGATTACAAGACGGAGGATTATACAAAAACTGTCAGCGATGTGGACTATGTTTTGGATACACTTGGTGGTGCTGAAACAGAGAAGCAAATGTCTATCATGAAAAAAGGCGGACACTTGGTTTCTCTTCGAGCGATGCCAAATGATGCTTTTGCTAAACGCATGAACTTGCCAAAATGGAAACAAATCTTGCTAGGACTTGCTGGTCGTAAGTTTGATAAGATGGCTGAGAAGTATGGTGTTCATTATCATTTTATTTTTGTTGAAAGTAACGGTGCTCAATTACAAGAAGTAGCAGATATTTTCAGTAAACTTGAAATCAAACCGTCTATTGATACAGTTTACCCGTTTGATGAGGTGAATCCTGCTCTCGACAAGGTTGCGAATGGACGTTCACGTGGGAAAACAGTTCTCAGCTTTGAATAATTAGAAAGAAGTTTATGTCTTACATTACAACAAAAAATCAATACATTACTGTTGCTGGCAATCAAATTGCCTATCGTGAACTTAGCAAGGGTAAGTCTGACTTTCCACTTGTTATGTTAGTTCACTTGGCTGCTACCTTGGACAATTGGGATCCAAAACTTTTAGATTTGATTGCGCAAGAGCATCATGTCCTTGTCTTAGACCTACCAGGTGTTGGGGAAAGTCAGGGAAAAGTTGCAACGACTATCCCAGGCATGGCAGAGCAAACCATTGCCATTATAAGTGATTTAGGTTACAATCGTATCAACCTTTTAGGACTGTCTATGGGCGGTATGATTGCTCAAGAAATAGTTCGTATGGATTCTGATTTGGTTAATTCTCTTATTTTGGCAGGAACTGGTCCTCGAGGTGGATTTGAAATGGATAAGGTTACCGGAAAAACATTCAAATATATGTTTAAAGCTGCCCTTGAGCGTATTGACCCAAAACGCTATATTTTTTACAATCATGATGAGCAAGGTAAAGTAGAGGCTTTGAAGGTTTTAGATCGTATGGGCGCGCGGACTGAGGAATTTAAGGACAAAGACATGAAAATTGCTGGTTTCTTAACGCAGCTCAAGGCAATCAAGGCTTGGGGACAAGCTCCACAAGACGATCTGAAATATATCACTCAACCAACCTTAATTGTGAATGGTGATAAGGATATGCAAGTCCCAACAGAAAATTCTTATGCTATGCATGAAAAGGTAGAAGGCAGCAAACTTCTTATCTATCCAAATGCTGGACATGGTTCCATTTTTCAATATGCAGATGAATTCTCAAAGGAATTGTTGAGGTTTTTGGCAGCATAAAATAGTCAAAATGGTAGGGTTAAAAAAGGGACATAGCAACTTTAATACAATATGAAAGACTGGGCGACCGGTCTTTTTTAACATTCAACTCTGTCAATTGATTTATGCTATAATGGAAAGGATGAGGTTTGAGGATGACCACTTTTGTTGAATGATTGATGAAAAAAAGTGGAATGACTCCGAGGATTATCAAAATAAATGGCTAGATGAATTAAAAACTGGTGGTAAGCAAATGAAACTCAATAAAAAATTTTTCATATTTATATTCTGTTTGATTCTGACTTTCGTGGCTTCACTGACTTTTTTTCTAGGTGGGAAGAAGAAAGAATATGCTAAGAGTGAATATTGTGTTGAAGGAATACAGCTATTTAATAAAGATAAATATGTTTTGGTTGGCAGTAAAGAAACTGATTCTTTTCGCTATAGTCAAAATTATATAACGGATTTTAAATACAACAGCTTGGATGAATATGACAGTGCAAGTTCATCTAAAGTAAATAAAGAGGAATATTTCAAAATCAAGATATATAATTTGCACGATTCTACCAAAATAACTAGCAAAGAAGTCGATATCTATAGTTTGTTAGGACGAGAGAATACATATAGGCTAAAGCAGATTCAGGAGCAGTTCTCAAGGGATGGCAAAGAGTATTTATCCTTTAGCATGTATTCGAACGAAGTCGGTAAGATAGAAAAAACTATATACGTAATTCTGTCGTTGGATACGGGAAAAATCGAAAAGAAGATGTCAGAAAATGAGTTCAATGAATTTTTAAGTAAAGAGGATATCACAATTTTTCCTGTGGAGGCTTCTTCGCCTATGGCTACCAATTGGAAAAAAGGAGGTATAGAGAGTCAGATTAGTTCTTCAACATCAAATTATCACTTAGGATATGGACCAGGTTACTTAGTAGCTTCTTATGATAAAGGTAATTTAGATCTTTCAGGCACTAATTTCGCAAAACTTTATCCAGAAATTGAGATAAATATAAAAGAAGGCAATAAAATTTATTTCCGTCCTAATCAGTATAATGAAGAAGAATGGTTTAATGATTTAATTCATTGGTTTGCGCCCGAAGGTCAGGATGTAATGGAACTTTATGCCACAGATGAAACTACTGGAGAGAAAACACAGATTCGATCTTTTAATGATTTCAAGCAGTGGGTTGAAACCCATCCACAAAAAGAAAACTAGAGTCTACAGGGAAAACGATAAAACTACTGACAAATAACTTTTACGACAAGCGCGAATCCGTCAAACTCCGCGAACAAAACCGCGACATGGCAAGACAATGGAAAGGATGAGGTTTTAGGATGAATTTATTTGTAAAAAGAAGATCTTTTAAGACAAACTATATACTGGATTAAGGAGCAGAAGATGAAAAAGACAAATAAAAAATGGTTGAACAGATTACTGTTGTTTGTATCTGTTCTCGGATTGATAGGGGGAAGTTTATTCCTCTATCAATGGTATCTGTCGGAGAAATATACAGGTTACCAGTATTACACTGGTAAAGCTAAAATTGACTCTTATCAAATTATTGCGGATGGCAAAGGAGCGATAGTACATTGGGATGTAGTTCAGTCAGAGGAAGCAGAATTGCGCAAGTATAATAAACAATTATTCACTGAATGGCTAAATCCTACATCTCAAAACTATATTCTTAGGAATAATTTGAAATTACCAAAGCACCCTTCGGCTATCCATGAATCGATTGGGAAGAATGCCTATTGGACTTTATCAATTTACAAGTTAGAAGGGAATAAACTAAAAGAAGAGCCTGAAATTGACTTACTAACTACAGTGAACCAATATAAAAGGGGTTATATTGCAAGTTATATTGGTCCGGTTTACTCTTATAAAGGCAAAGATTTGTTGGCGCTTTACATTAGACCTTTGGAAGGCTATGAGATAAAGAAACAGGTGTTTTTAAATCTCCAAACAAGAAAAATTGAAGAAGTGAAAGCTATTGAAAATATAAAGTTTCCCTATTCTTCTATCAAACTTAATAATATATCTAACTTTGGAATAAAAAGTGATGGATTTGGGTTCCATTTTACAATCAAACCAGGGGAAATGGTAAATACACCTATTAGCAAAGATAAAGATGCTATGAACATATTAGAGAAAGAGAATTCTCAAGTTGTCATTTTGACAAACGAA
This sequence comes from Streptococcus sanguinis, assembly GCF_050225395.1. GTDB lineage: Bacteria > Bacillota > Bacilli > Lactobacillales > Streptococcaceae > Streptococcus. The sequence continues at coordinate 787,981 of NZ_CP071431.1, forward strand.
AATAGTTTTGATACCGTTGATAGAATTGCATCAGTTTATTCAAAGTTTTTGCCAAACGATTATAATCTTTATAGAGACTCTAAGATACCCAAAGAATTGTCTATCGATGGTCAAGATCATGCGTTCAGTTCCAAGGAAGAGTTTGACCAATATTATGATGTTGAAAAAGCCAAAAATCTTTATCATTTGAATGATTAGAATGTTGGTAGACGGTTTATTTTCTATCTTCGGCAGTATATTATCTGAAAGAGCACACTTTGATTTTTGTTACTGAGCTCGGACCGATAAGGGTACAGTGATATATTTTTTCTTGATGTTCTCGTATTTTTTGAATTGAACTATCAAAGATATGCTGCTGGTTGCAGTATTAGGCTTCTTTGGCTATAAGCAAGTTAGCAAGAAAAAAGAAGAATGATAGTAAACTTCCTATGTGAGAAAGAACTGGCTGATGGACCAGTTCTTTCTTTTTGCAGGGAAGGCAGTTCAATTTGACACTTGTCAAGTCTGTGCTTTTCGAGTATGATAAAGACAGTTAAATTATTCGGAGCTTGGCTTTCAGAGAAAGGATTTTTTATGATAGAAGAATTGCTAGCCTATAAACGCATGCCGTTGTGGACGGCTGAGACAATGCCAGAAGCGGTAAAGAGAAAGCACAATACCAAAGAGGGAACTTGGGGCAAAATCACTGTTCTCAAGGGACGGCTTAAGTTTGTCGAGATGTCAGAGGAAGGTGAGGAGCTAGCTGAGCACATCTTTGAAGCTGGTCAGGACAATCCTTTTGCCCAACCCCAAGCTTGGCATCGGGTTGAATCCCTGACAGATGACCTAGAGTGGTATTTGGAGTTTTACTGTCGGCCTGAGGATTATTTTCCAAAGAAATACGGCAGTAATCCAGTGCACTCAGAGGTTTTGGAAGCCATGCAGACAGTCCAGCCAGGGCGGGCTTTAGATCTAGGCTGTGGTCAAGGTCGCAATGCTCTCTTTCTGGCCAAGCAGGGCTTTGAAGTGACGGCTGTAGATCAGAATGAGCTGGCACTGGAGATCTTACGTAGCATTGTGGAGCAGGAGGATTTAGCTCTGCCAGTGGGTAGCTACGATATCAACTCAGCTAGTCTGACCCAGACTTATGATTTGATCGTTTCCACTGTTGTCCTGATGTTTCTGCCGGCGGAGCGGATTCCGGATATTATCCGAAATATGCAAGAGCATACAGCGCTTGGTGGCTACAATCTCATCGTCTGTGCTATGGATACAGAAGACTTCCCATGCTCTGTTCCCTTTCCTTTTACTTTTAAGGAAGGCGAGCTTGCCGAGTATTATAAAGACTGGGAGCTGGTTAAGTACAATGAAAATCCTGGTCACCTCCATCGCCGTGATGAAAACGGCAATCGAATTCAGCTGCGCTTTGCGACGATGCTGGCTAAAAAGGTTCAGTAGGAGACAGTAGGAAAGAACTAAATTTTTGAAAATTTAGCTTTACCAACTTATTTTGAGGTTCTGGTTTAAAAGGTCTGGGAGACAATTTAAATTGTCTCAGCCTCAATATTTTTTGAACAGAATAAAACTAGACTGAGGCATTTTTGTCTCAGTCTTTTTTTATTTTAGTAAAAAACTTTAGAAATATTTTAGAATTTCTTGAGAAATATCTGAAGTTTGGCCGCTATACTAGAAAGTGCAAGGGGGAGAGAAAAGAGCTGGAAGCAACAGGACAGCTGGTAGAAAACTAGAAAACTTTAGTTTTTCTTTAAGTGTGAGTCTAGAGCAGATCACTTTTAAAAGCAGACTGAATGACCTTATTCTCTCCTCTTGCGGCAAATTTTTCCAGACCTTCAGTTTTCTGTTGACGAGGAAAAAAGAATATGTTAAAGTAAATGAGTAAAATAAAAAAGTCAATTATATTTTACTTAATATAAAAGGAGGAACTCATGAAGAAAAGAACGAAAATCATTCTAACTTCTACTTTGACTGTGACCGGTCTAATCTTAGCTGCCGGTGGCTACTGGGCTTATAAGACCTTTGTCCCTCAGGAGACACCGATTGATAAGAATGCCACAGTGAGGACCAATTACTATCAGGCCATCAATAAAAAATGGCTGGAAAAGGCAGAAATCCCTAGCGACCAGCCGTCTAACGGTGTGTTTTATGAGTTGAACGAGCAGGTCAAGGATAAGATGAAGGCGGATGTCAAAAATCTAGTCTCTGGTAAAGAAGAGTCAACGATTGAAGGCATGCCTGAGTTTATCAAATACTACCAGCAAGCGACTGACTTCAAGCAGCGGGAAAAGGATGGCTTAGATCCTCTCAAGTCCTATCTCAAGGAAATTGAAGACTTGTCCGATCTGAAGGACCTAGCTAGTAAGGCTGTTGACTGGGAAAAACGCGGTTTGGCTCTGCCGTTTACCTTTGAAATTAGTTCTAACCTAGAAAATACCAATCAGAAACAAGTGAATCTGTCCAGTCCAAGTCTTATGCTGCCGGATAAGAGCTACTATGAAGATGAAGGTGCTAAGAAAAGGATGATGGATCCGCTGGAAAAAGCATTCAAAGAAGCCTTTCAAAAGCTAGGCTATAGTGAAAAAGATAGCGAAAAGATCGTCAAAGAAGCCTTAGAATTTGATGGAGAATTGGCCAAGTATGCCCAAAGTAATGAAGAAACTTCGGAAATTAAAAATCTTCACCACCCTAAGACGGCAGAAGACATCAATGCCTACTCTGATACCTTTAAGTTTCACGATATTATCAATGACTATCTAGGCCAGGAATCTGGTGATGTCAATGTACCTAACCCTAAGTATTATGAAAATTTTGCCAAGGTAGTCAACGACAAGAACTTTGCCAAGCTAAAATCTTGGATGCTTGTGAAGCAAGCAGCATCAGCATCTAGTTTTCTAACCGATGACTATCGGCTGATTTTTGCAGAGTACCAAAAATCCTTGCAAGGTACTAAGGAAGCAACTTCGAAGGAAGATGCAGCATACAATCTGACAACAGGAACTTTTTCAGATGTCTTTAGTCTTTACTACGGTCGCAAATATTTCGGTGAGGAAGCCAAGCAAGAAGTGACCCAAATGGTCAAGGATATCAAGGAAGTTTATCGGGAACGAATGCTGAAAAACGAATGGCTGTCAGAAGAAACCAAGCAGAAGGCAGTCAAGAAGCTGGATACGATGAAACTCTATATCGGCTATCCTGAAAAAGTTCGCGAAGTGACTAAGGCCTTAAAAGTAGATGATAAAAAATCCTTCTTTGAAAATGCAATTGCTTTGAGTCAAGCAAAACATCAATATGATGTTGAGCACTTCTCTGAGCCAGTAGACAAGGACGAGTGGCTGATGCCTTCCTATGATATCAACGCTTACTACTCACAGGAAAATAACAGTATCAACTTCCCAGCCGCAATCCTGCAGAATCCATTCTTTGATGTTAAGCAAGAGATGGAAAAGAACTACGGAGGTATCGGTATGGTTATTGGTCACGAGATTACTCACGCCTTCGACTCAAACGGTGCAAACTTTGATGAAGAGGGGAATTTGAACAATTGGTGGACAGAAGCAGATAAGAAAGCTTTTGACAAGAAAATTGAAGCTGTTACCAAGCAGTGGGATGGTATTGAAATCTACGGCGGCAAGGTCAACGGCAAGCTTACGGTAACAGAAAATGTAGCCGATGCGGGTGGACTTTCAGCTACTCTTGAAGTTGTTAAAAAGAAATATCCAGATGCAGACTTGAAGAATTACTTTGAAAACTATGCCAATATCTGGAGAAGCAAGGCCAGTCTGCAATTTAACCAACTTCTCCTGAAGGTAGATGTTCATGCTCCGTCCGAACTGCGGGTCAACCAGCAACTCAAAAATGTAGAGGCCTTCTATGAAACCTATCCAGAAATCAAAGAAGGTGATGCCATGTATCTGGCTCCAGATAAGCGGGTCAGCGTATGGTAAGATGGCTTGTCTAGAGAAGACGGTAAAATAATCTAAGCTATGAAGCACAACCAGTTTGGAAATAGGAGAGAAGTTTGTTCTTTTTCTCCTATCCATTCTTTCCTGCAATACTTGCGCGGCTGCGGGTTGTGCCTCCGCAGCCACGTGTCTTTAAAGTCAGATTTTATCTGGCTTTTTTCTATTTTGAAATGAATTATTTATCTAGTAAATCTTACACGTCAAAAAAATGAAATCGCTTGCAAAACCTGGGGTAAAAGGCTATACTGAATATAGTATTTAATTTTGTAATTTTTTACAAAAAAACAAAGGAGATATTTTTATGAAAAAAATATTGTTTCGTTCCTTGTTAGCTCTTTCGACCATTTTTCTCTTTCCTTTCCAAGTGGTCGAAGCCTGCACAGGATTTATCGTCGGGAAAGACCTGACGGCAGACGGCACAACGCTTTACGGTCGGACAGAGGACTTGGAGCCCAATCACAATAAGGTCTTTCTGGTTCATCCTAGAAAGACTAATGCGAGTGGTGCCAAGCTAGTCGATGAAGCCAACGGCTTTGAATGGACCCTGCCGGCAGAAAGCTACAAGTATACCTCGGTATCAGATGTGACCCCATCCCAAGGTATTTTTGACGAGGTTGGCTTCAATGAGTACGGAGTTTCTATTTCTGCGACTGTTTCTGCCAAGGCTAATGATGCCATCCAAAAGGTGGATCCTTATGTAGAAAATGGCTTGGCAGAGTCTATCCTGACAACCGTCGTTCTGCCCCATGTTCAAACTGCCCGTCAGGGTGTGGAGCTGATGGCGCAGATTGTCAGAGAGCAGGGAGCTGCAGAGGGGAATATTATCACTATTGCTGACAAGACCGGTGTCTGGTATATGGAAATCCTATCTGGTCACCAATATGTTGCTATTAAATTCCCAGACGATAAGTATGCTGTCTTTCCTAATACTTTCTTCTTGGGCAGTGTTGATTTTGACGATACAGAAAATGTCATTGCCTCAAAAGGTGTTCAGGATGTAGCCAAGCAGGCTAATTCTTATAAAGAAATTGACGGGAAATTCCATATTTCTCAGTCCTACAATCCGCCGATGGCAGAGGCAGATCGTTCGCGTGCCTGGGCAGGTATCACCAGTCTAGATCCAAATGCGGCCGTGTCTTATAACGACTCTTACTTTGATCTCATGCACTCCACAGACAGAAAGATCAGTGTAGCAGATGTTATGGCTATGCAGCGCAATCGCTTTGAGGGCACTCAGTTCAAACCGCTGGACCAAATGGAGCTGGATGGTAAGGGGCTGCCACAACGCGGTACGACAGACCCTGTTTACAAATATCCGCTGGGAAATCCAAATGTCATGGAAGCTCATATCTTCCAGCTCAAAGATGGCGTTCCAGCCAATATGGGCGGAGGCACTATGTGGCTGGCGGTAGGCAGTCCGCGCTTCTCACCTTACCTGCCTTATAATGGAAATATCACGGATACTTACGATGCTTATAAGGTCAACACAACTAGCTACAGTCCAGACTCTTGGTACTGGGTAGCATCTCATATCTACGATATGGCGGCCAAGCATCAGGACCTCTTTGGTACTTCTGTCCAAGATAAGTGGAAGGCCTTGGAAGCACGCTTTATTGAGGAGCAAGATGCTCTGGATGCAGCCAATGCAGCTCTGCCAGACTCTTCAGCCAAAGTCACAGAGGAAACACAGGCTCGAGCAGCGCAAGTCTTTAAGGAAATGAAAGAGCTGGAAGCTGAAATGGAAGCTAAAATCAAGGAAGCAACAAAAACTACTCCTTCCAGCTCCAGCCAAGATTCTAGCAGCTCTTCGTCATCTCAAAGAACGTCAAGTTCTTCCTCTTTAGCAACTTCTAGTAGTTTTGACACACGGACAGAAGTCAATGTAGAAGATGACAGCTTGGTGGATGTCGCAACTGGCATTCGCTTGAAAAATGCTGATTTGGTCAAGGCTGGTCTTCAGCTGTCAGTGAAAAAACTGGAAAGCAAGATTCAGCCGACAGATACTTATGACATTCGCTTGACCGATCCGAATGGTCAGCCGGTACATCAGGTCAGTCCAACCCTTGTGACAATCCCAGTCCGCAAAGACCTGCCAGTAGATGCCGTCTATGCTCTGGATGAAAATGGCAAGCAGGTTGAGAAATTTGATGTAACGGTTAATCAAAACCAGACCATCAGCTTCACAACCAATCATTTCTCTGTTTACCAAGTACAGTATCGAAATGAGCAGTCCGTCAAGACTAAGAAAAAAGACCTGCCATCAACAGGTGAGCAAGTCACCATCATGGGCCTTGCAGGCTTGATTATCCTAGCAGGAGTCTTCTTCCTTTTGAAGAAAACAAAGAAAAACTAATGGAATATAAAAAGAAGGCCGAGCATTCAGTTCGGCCTTTCTTAGTGGAAAAAACGACTCTTCTCTAGGCTATCCTTTAAGCTAGAACCTTTTATCTTAAATAATCATAGTTATAAGTAGTCAAAATTATATCAGTGATTTCTTCAGGTTCTTCCTGAGCTCCGCCGGCTATCCAAAGAGAAATAATCCCCTCAACACTAGATAGGAAGATTTCCAAGGCGTATTTCTGAGGAATCTGAAAGTTCTCCTCTAAAAAACGCTGGGTAGCAGTCTCTTGCTTGTCACTCAGAATGATAGTGGTTATGTACTCCCGAATAGCCTCTCGAAAGTCAATATAATGGCTTCTGGTCAGGGCATTGATAAGACGTTCATTAGCGCGCAGTATATGAAATTTTGCTATCATTAACTTTTTGGGATATTCGTTCTCCACTTCAAACATGCTATAACTAGAAAGTTGGGAAATAATTTCGCTTTTGAGACTATCAACCATCTGATACTTATCTTGGTAGTGGAGGTAGAAGGTGCCGCGATTAATCCCAGCCCGCTTGCAGAGCTTACTGATAGAGATGTTCTCGAATTTTTCTTCTGAAAGCAGCTGAATCAAGGCTTCCTTGATATCTTCCTTAGTGCTGGTTTTTCGTTTCTGGATCATTGTTTCTTCCCTTTTTGCTTAAATCAACAATTTGTTGATTTTTGATTATTGCTTTTTATCTAAGCTCATTATATAATATCTGTGATTTGGAATCAACAGTTTGTTGATTTAAGGAAACGAGCTTTGAAAAGGAGAGAAACGATATGGCTTATATTGAAATGAAACATAGCTTTAAACGTTATCAGATGGGGGATACGGAAATAGTCGCCAATCACGATATTTCTTTTGAGATTGAAAAAGGGGAACTGGTTATTATTCTAGGTGCTTCAGGTGCCGGTAAGTCTACGGTACTTAATATCCTTGGCGGTATGGATACCAATGATGAGGGAGACATCCTGATAGACGGCCAGAATATTGCTGACTACAATTCCCACCAGCTGACGGACTATCGCCGCAATGACGTGGGCTTCGTCTTTCAGTTTTATAATTTGGTGCCTAACCTGACGGCCAAGGAAAATGTCGAATTGGCTTCTGAAATCGTCAAGGACGCTCAAGATCCAGTAGCAGCTCTGACCGCAGTTGGTCTGGAAAAGCGCCTCAATAATTTTCCGGCCCAGCTATCAGGAGGGGAGCAGCAGCGGGTGTCTATCGCTCGGGCTGTGGCTAAGAATCCCAAGATTTTGCTCTGCGATGAGCCGACAGGAGCTTTGGACTACAATACCGGCAAGCAAGTGCTGCAAATCTTACAGGATATGTCCCGCAATCAAGGTGCAACGGTGATTATCGTGACCCACAATGCTGCCTTTGCTCCCATTGCTGACAGGGTTATCCGCATGCACGATGCGAGAGTCAAGAGTGTTACAGTCAATGAACAACCACAGGATATAAGTACATTGGAGTATTGATATGAAGAGAAAGATTTATTGGAAAGATATTCTGCGCTCCTTCACTAGCTCTAAAGGACGTTTCCTATCTATTTTAATCCTCATGATGCTGGGCTCTTTAGCTCTCGTGGGGCTTAAGGTCGCTCCACCCAATATGCGCAGAACAGCAACAGATTACTTGAAAGAGCAGCGAACCATGGACTTGGCTGTTATGGCGGATTATGGATTGGATCCGGCGGATCAGAAAGAGTTGGAAGCTATTAAGGGAGCTGATGTCGAGTTTGGCTATTTGACAGATGTCACCGTAGACGAGGAGGCTCTCCGAGTATTCTCAGATACCAAAGATATTTCAAACTTTCAAGTGATCTCCGGTCGTCTTCCCAAGGATGAGCAAGAAATTGCTCTGGCTAGCTTTTGGTCTAAGAAATACAAGCTTGGTCAGGAGATTGATCTGACCGAGAAAGCAGGCAGTCGGTCAGTTCTAAAAAACAAGACCTACAAGGTCGTGGGCTTTGTCAACTCGGCAGAGCTCTGGTCTGATAAAAATTTGGGCAATGCGACTAGTGGAAGCGGTGCTTTATCAGCTTATGCTGTAGTCAGCCCTAAGGCCTTTGATACAGATGTTTACAGTATTGCCCGCCTGCGCTATTATGATTTAGAAAAGCTGGCTCCCTTCTCTGCAAGTTATCAGGAACGTTTGGAGCATCACCAGACAGCTTTGGACAAGAGCCTAGCGGATAATGGAGCGGCCCGGTTTAAGCGATTAGAGGCGGATGCCAAAAGCACCATTCAGAAGGGCCAAGATAAGATTGGTCAGGCTGAGAGTGAGCTGACTCAAGGGAAAAGGCAGTTAGAGCAAGCTCAGAATCAGCTGGACCAGCAAAAAAGCCAGCTAGAAGCAGCCCAAGCCGCTTCTATCCTACCTCCTGCTCAGCTCAGCCAGAACCAGCAGCAGATTCAGGAAGCTGAGTCCCAGCTCAATCAGAAAAAAACTGAGCTGGCACAGGCAGAGGAAGACTTGTCTGCTAACAAGGACAAGCTAGCTGACGCTGAGGCAGATCTGAGTCGTTTGAAAGAGCCGGCCTATCATAGCTATGACCGCAAGTCCCTGCCAGGTGGTAATGGCTATTATATGTATAAAAACTCCATGAATAGTATTGCCTCGATTGGTAATATCTTCCCGGTGGTGCTCTATCTGGTGGCGGCTATGGTGACCTTTACCACCATGACACGCTTTGTCGATGAAGAGCGAACAAATGCAGGTGTCTTTAAGGCTCTAGGCTATCATAGTCGAGATATCATTCGCAAGTTTGCTCTTTACGGTTTGGTTGCAGGGAGTCTAGGTACCCTCATAGGAATTCTGTTGGGACATTATTTCTTGTCAGGTGTGATTTCTTCTATTATTACCAGAGGGATGGTGCTTTCTGCCCCTCATGCTTATTTTTATATTTCCTATAGTTTACTGGCCCTGGGGCTTTCCCTTCTATCCAGTGTTCTCCCTGCCTATTTGGTGGCAAGACGGGAGTTGACAGAAGAAGCAGCTCACTTGCTTTTGCCCAAGCCACCGGTCAAAGGCTCCAAGATCTTTTTGGAAAGACTGTCCTTTATCTGGCGGCGCCTTAGCTTTACTCAGAAGGTCACAGCTCGCAATATCTTTCGCTATAAGCAGCGGATGTTTATGACCATCTTTGGTGTGGCGGGGTCTGTTGCCTTACTCTTTGCCGGTCTAGGACTCCAATCTTCTATTGGTGGTATTCCTAAACGCCAGTTTGAGGAGATTCTGCGATACGACTTGATTGTCGCTGTCAATCCTGGGGAGAATCAAGCTGAGCAAGACAAGCTGAAAAAGATGTTGGCTGATGGCTCGATTGCTGACTATCAGGAGATCCACAGTGAAACCTTGACAGAGAAATACAAAGGAAGAAAAGAGACAGAGTCCGTCACTTTGATGGTTACGGACAAGGAAAATTTTGAACCTTTCATCTCCCTAGAAAGTCCCGACAAGCAGCAAAAGCTGACTCTCAAGGACGGTGTATTTGTTTCGGATAAATTGTCCCGTATAGCTGGAGTTAGCCCCGGTGGCAGTATAGAGCTGGGTGGCAAGCTTGTCAAGCTCGCAGCAGTCAATGAGAATCATTTTGGCCATTTTGCCTTTATGAAGGCGACGGACTACCAGAAGATTTACGGCAAAAAGCCCGAGAAAAACGCTTATCTAGTGCGACTCAAGGACTCCTCTAGCAAAAATATTGTGGACAAGGCCAATGAATTTATGAGCCTCAAGTTTGTCAAGAGTGTTTCCCAAAATGCTAGCATGGTGAAGCAGTTCAACGTTCTAGCAGATTCTCTTAATAATACAATGCTGGTTTTGGTCCTGATTTCCATTCTTTTAGCAGTCGTCATTCTCTACAACCTGACAAATATCAATGTGGCCGAGCGGATTCGCGAGCTGTCCACTATCAAGGTTTTGGGCTTTCATAATAAGGAAGTGACCCTCTATATCTATCGAGAGACCATTATTCTTTCAGTGATTGGGATGGCAGTTGGGTTTCTAGGCGGTTTCTTCCTGCATCGTTTTTTGATTGAGAAGGTTGCGCCTAGCATTATCAGCTTAACCCCTCAAGTAAGTTCCTCAGTCTATCTGTTTCCTCTAACAGCAGTGACTCTTATTCTGACCTTACTTGGCTTCTTTGTCAACTACCGCCTCAGACGGGTGGATATGCTGGAAGCGCTCAAGTCTGTTGATTGATAAAAAAAGACTTTAAAACTTTCACTCACTTGATGGGTGGAAGTTTTTTTGAACTTTGATATAATATTCCTTGTAAAGAAAGAGAAAGATACACGATGACACGAAAAATTGCCTTATTATCCGATGTGCATGGGAATAGCACAGCCTTGGAAGCAGTAGTGGCGGATGCGGAAAGCCAGCAGGTGACAGACTATTGGTTTTTGGGGGACTTGCTCCTGCCAGGAACCGGTCGCAGAAATATCTTAGATAGGATGGAGAAGCTGCACATCAGTCTCCAGGTCAGAGGGAATTGGGAAGACAGTCTCTGGCATGCCCTGCACCAAAAGTTAGACTTGACACGTCCCAGCCATCTCTACCTGACCCGGCTCTGCCATTTTGTTCTAGAGGAAATCCGTCCTGAAGAGATTGACCGCATGCAGGAACTTCCTCTACAGGTCTTGACAGAAATAGAAGGCTTGAAGATTGCGGTTAGCCACCATCTGCCTGATAAGAACTGGGGGCGGGAGCTGATTTATATTGGCGAGCAGAGCAATTTCGACCGCCTTTTTGAAGGAAACGACTGCGCTGTCGCTGTTTATGGTCATATTCACCAGCAGTTTCTCCGCTACGGGACTAAGGGGCAGTTGATTATCAATCCCGGCTCTATTGGTCAGCCATTCTTTCTAGATTTGGCTTTGCGTCAGGACTTGCGAGCTCAGTATGCCATTTTAGAGATTGATGAGACGGGTCTGGCTGATGTCGACTTGCGGCGGGTAGCCTACGATGTGGAGCAGGAGCTGCGATTGGCTCGGGAGCTCCACTTGCCTTACTATGAGATTTATCGGGAAAGTTTGGTCAATGGTATCCACCATACCCACAACCACGACCTGCTGCGGGAAATCAGTGAGAGAGAAGGCTATGCAGACGATATTGCGGCTTTCTTAAAGTCCAGTCGTAACTCTTGAAGTTACACCATTTTTGAGATATAATAGTGAGAGAAAATGATGAGGGAGGAGAAAAATGCAGATTTCTAGCCGTTTTACCATTGCCACCCATATGCTGATTGTACTGGCTTTGGAGGGAAAAAAACAAAAACTGACAAGTGATATCCTTGCTGGCAGTGTTGGCGTCAATCCAGTTATTATCCGTAAGACCCTGTCCCAGCTCAAGAATGCCGGGATGATTACCGTTGCTCGTGGGACTGGAGGAGCAGAGATTGTTAAAGATTTGAAAGACATTAGCCTGTTGGACGTCTATAGCGCTGTTGAGTGTCTTGGCAAGAGCGGCCAGCTCTTTAGCTTTCATGACAAGCCCAATCCAGACTGTCCTATCGGCAAGAACATTCACAATGTCTTAGACGACCGCTTGGCGGCTATTCAGGCAGCTATGGAAGCTGAATTGGCTCAGACCAGTCTTGACGAGGTCGTTGCAGCAACCGAAAAAGAAATTAAAGAACAATCTGTTTCCTAGGAGCAGATTGTTTTTTGTTAAGAATTTTCCAAGATGTAATTGTTGACATTACATTAATATCTGCTATACTAATAGATGTAACATAAATAATTACAATTTAAAATAATCTTTCGGAGCAAATGGAGATGTGGAAAACCATATCAAGGAACCTATCTCTGCTTTGGGGAAATAAAAAAAGATTGAGCAGGCGGACTGCTGAATCTTCGATTGGATTAAAAGAGAGGAGAAAAAACATGACTTTTGAATATGAAAGCAAGATTTATCTAGGAGAGGTGGCACTTTATGTGGCCAATTTAGCAAGACAAAGGGATTTTTATCAGCGCGTTTTAGGCCTGGAACTTTTGGAAGAGCAGGACGGAGAGGTAGCTTTGGGCAGGAACGGACAAGTGTTGGTGAGACTCTTAGCGACCAGTGACCGGCAGTCCGTTAAGTCGGCTTACGGTCTTTATCATCTGGCGCTTTTGCTTCCAAGCCGTCAAGCCTTAGCAGATATCCTGAAGCATTTATCCGAAAATAGAGTTCCTATGGTTGGAGGAGCCGACCACGGTTATAGTGAAGCCATTTATCTGGAGGATCCAGAAGGCAACGGCATTGAGCTTTATCGGGACAAACCTCAGGCTGATTGGGATATTCGAGAAGATGGCCGTATTATCGGAGTGACGGAAGCACTTGCGGCTCAAGAAATCTATGAATTAGGTCAGGAAATCCAGCCGTTTAGTATTGCCGAAGGAACTCGTATGGGCCATGTTCATCTATCTGTGCAAAATAGCAGAGCAGCCAGTCATTTTTACCAAAAGCTTCTAGGCTTGGAGGACAAATTTTCTGTACCTTCTGCTAGCTGGCTGGCATCCGGAAACTACCATCATCATTTAGCCGTTAATGAATGGGGAGGTTCTCACTTGAATCATCGCCAACCGAAGCAACTGGGACTAGCCTATTTTGAAGCGCAAGTAGAAGGAAAAGAAGACTTAGTAGCTATTTATGAAAATGCTCTGGACTTGCAGGCACCAGCCCGATGGATTAGCTCCCAAGAGCTAGAAGTCACAGACCCAGATGGGATTGTGGCAAAAATTAAGACAAGAGTGGTATAATAAGGCATATCAAGAAGCTAAAAGAAAGAAAAAATATGTACAAGACTTATTATACATCGCCGATTGGCCGGATTCTCATCTTGACAGACGCAACTGCCCTGCTGGGGCTGTGGCTGGAAGGACAGAAATATTATGGTGCAGGCTATGATTTGGAGCAAGCACAGCAGGAGGAGACAGAAGTAAGCCAACGCGTTGTTGCATGGCTAGATGCTTATTTTAAGGGGGAAAATCCCCCAACAGATGAAATTCCATTGGCACCTCAAGTGACTGAGTTCAGAAGCAAGGTTCTGGCAGTGTTGCAGAAGATTTCCTACGGTCAGACGGCTACCTATTCAGATATTTTGCGGGAGTTGCGGGCTGAGTATGGAAAAATTGGCTCTGCTAGAGCAGTCGGTGGTGCCATCGGCCATAATCCCATTTCCCTTCTGATTCCCTGTCATCGGATTGTCGGAAGCGACGGCAAGTTGACTGGCTATGCCGGTGGCCTTGATAAAAAAGTTTTCTTGTTGAAACTAGAGGCGGGGGAGAAGACATCAGGATAAATAAAACTATTGATAAGCTAAAAAAGCACCGAATGGTGCTTTTTAACTTACTTTAAATATGTTAAAATGGATGTGATTAAAATAGGAAAAGAGTATAAAATGGCGAAAAAATCAAACGCAAATATTGGATTTGAAAAGGAATTATGGGATGCTGCAGATTCACTTCGGGGGCACATTTCAGCGTCAGAGTACAGAAAAGTTATTGTTGGTCTAATCTTTTTAAAATATGTATCAGATGCTTTTGAAGAAAAATACCAACAATTAATTGCAGAGGGTGACGGATTTGAGAATGATCCTGATGCATATTCAGAGGAGAACATTTTCTTTGTCCCTGAAATAGCTAGATGGCAATTTATTGCGAGTCATGCCCATTCTTCGGAAATTGGCACAGTCTTGGATGAAGCTATGCGTGAAATTGAAGAGGATAATCCTAGTCTAGAGAATGTCCTTCCTCAGATCTATGCCAGTCCAGACTTAGATAAGCGAGTTTTAGGGGAAGTTGTAGACATCTTTACTAATATTCAAATGTATGAAGGTGAGAATGAAAAAGATTTACTTGGGCGTGCTTATGAATATTGTATTGAACAGTTTGCGGCATATGAAGGAAAACGAGGCGGTGAATTTTATACTCCAACCAGTATCGTAAAAACGATTGTAGAAATATTAAAGCCTTATAGAGGCCGTGTTTATGATCCTGCTTGTGGTTCAGGCGGTATGTTTGTTCAGTCAGCTAAGTTTATAGAGAATCATAGTGGGAATATTAATAATTTATCTGTTTTTGGTCAAGAATCTAATGCAGATACTTGGAAGATGGCCAAGATGAACATGGTTATCCGAGGTATTGATGCGGATTTTGGTGAGCACCAAGCGAACAGCTTTTTCAATGATTTACATCCGACACTAAAAGCTAACTATATCATGGCTAATCCACCCTTTAATATTTCCAACTGGGGAGCAGATAAACTGCAAGATGATATTCGATGGAAATACGGAACGCCACCTAATAGTAATGCAAACTATGCTTGGATTCAGCATATGATTCATCACATGGATCCTAGTAATGGCAAGGTTGGCTTGGTTCTGGCCAATGGCTCACTCTCATCGACTCAGAGCGGTGAAGGGGACATTCGTAAAAAAATTATCGAAGATGACTTAATTGAGGGAATTATAGCTCTTCCAGCTAATCTCTTTTACAGTGTAACTATTCCAGCCTGTCTCTGGTTTATCAGTAAAAATAAAAAACAAAAAGGAAAGACGCTGTTTATCGATGCTCGAAATATGGGAGAAATGATTGACCGTAAGCATCGCGACTTTAGCGACGAAGACATTAAGAAGTTAGCAGATACCTTTGAAGCCTTTCAAAATGGAAACCTTGAAGATGTTAAAGGTTTTTGTGCGTCTGTTGAAACAGCAGAAATTGCAAATCAAGATTTCATTCTTACACCAGGGCGTTATGTTGGTATTGAGGAAAAAGAAGATGACGGAGAACCATTTGAAGAGAAGATGGATCGCCTGACGACAGAACTATCAGAACTCTTTACCAAATCGCATGAACTAGAAGGTGAGATTCGCGAAAGATTGGAGGCAATTGGGTTTGAGCTTAAGTGATTGGAAAGAATACAAAATAGCAGATCTTGTAGAAATCATATTTAGTGGTGGAACTCCTAATACTAAAGTCAATGAATATTGGAATGGTTCTTTACCATGGCTGTCATCTGGAGAAACCAAAAACAGATATATTAATAGTACAGAAAAAACTATAACGGAAAGTGGTGCTCAAAATTCTAGTACAAGATTAGCCTTGTCGGGAGATGTTGTAATGGCTTCAGCAGGTCAAGGGTACACAAGAGGACAAGTTTCTTTTTTGAATATTGATACTTTTATCAATCAATCAGTGATAGCAATCAGAGCAAATGAGAAGGTATTAGATAAAAAATTTTTGTTTTATAATTTATCTAGTAGATATGAAGAACTACGAGCAATTTCCGATTCAAATAGTATTCGTGGTAGTATAACTACAAAAATGGTGAAATCGATGAATATCAGGATTCCCGATTTGAATACTCAAAAGGCAATCGCAAATACATTAAGTTCCATTGATGATAAAATCGAAACAAGTAAACAGATAAATCATCATTTAGAGCAGATGGCACAAGCTATTTTTAAATCTTGGTTTGTTGATTTTGAACCGTTTGGTGGTGAAATGCCAAGCAAATGGCAAACGAAGCCTGCAGATTGTTTCTTTGATATATCTATTGGAAAGACACCTCCTCGCAAAGAAAATTGGTGTTTTTCCGAGGATTCCAAAGATGTCCCTTGGATTTCAATATCCGATATGGGGAAAGAAGGTTTATTTATAAATAAGACAAGTGAGTATCTAACCAGAGAGGCTATAGATAAATTTAACGTAAAAGTTGTACCCCAAAATACTATTTTATTAAGTTTTAAATTAACCATCGGTAGAATTGCTATAACCAATTGTAAAATGTCAACCAATGAAGCTATTGCACATTTCAAATTAACAAATAAACATGCCTTGGAATGGCTATATTGTTTCCTAAACAATATCAATTATGCTGAATTAGGCAATACCTCATCTATTGCTACAGCTATAAATTCAAAAATAATCAAATCTATGTTGATAACAATGCCAGACTCCTCATCTCTTAGTAAATTTCACAAAATAGCTGCACCTATATTTGAAGAAATTCGTAATAATCATGGAGAAATTGAAAGTCTTCAAAATCTTCGCAACATACTTCTACCCAAACTCCTCTCTGGCGAAATTCCAGTTAATCAAGCCACTAAATGATGATTTATCTTTTTAAGCTACCCGTAGAGTATAATAAAAACGAAAGGTAGGTAGCTTATGAAAGATAAATTAATCACGCAAATTACAACAGTTATGGCCAAGCATTTAAGTGCTCAACAATTAGAAAATCTGCAAAAGGTACTAACGGCAGCTTTTGTCAATGTAGAAGTTGCAGAGATTAAATCAGCTAATGAACAGAAGAGCAATAGTAAATTACTTGAACTGTTTATCTCGGCTAAGAGAATTGAAGGCTGTAGTGAGAAGTCTTTGAAATACTATAAGATGGTCATTGAAAATATGTTTGTTAGTCTCAAAACGTCCATAAGAGATTTAACTACCAGTGATTTGCGAACCTATCTTGCGCGTTACCAGCAGGAGCGGAAATCAAGCAAGGTGACGATTGACAATATGCGTCGGATTTTTAGTAGCTTTTTTGGCTGGTTGGAAGACGAGGACTATATTTTAAAAAGTCCTGTCCGTCGGATTCACAAGATAAAGACGGATAAAACGATCAAAGAAACTTTGTCTGACGAAGGACTTGAGCTTCTAAGAGATGCTTGTGATAAGATTCGTGATTTGGCTATGATTGATTTATTGACTTCAACCGGAATGCGTGTAGGTGAACTAGTGAGATTGAATAGGGAGGATATTAATTTTTATGAAAGAGAATGCGTTGTCTTTGGTAAAGGGAACAGTGAGCGAATCGTCTACTTCGACGCTAGAACAAAGATTCACTTGATAAACTACTTAGACAGCCGTCAGGATGATAATCCAGCTTTGTTCGTTTCCTTGTCTTCGCCACATGATAGATTGCTAATTGGAGGAGTGGAAACGAGACTAAGACAGCTTGGTCAAAAAGCAGACTTAAATAAAGTCCATCCGCATAAATTTAGACGGACATTGGCGACACGCGCCATAGATAAAGGCATGCCCATAGAACAAGTTCAGCACTTGCTCGGCCATGTCAAAATTGACACAACCATGCACTACGCCATGGTCAACCAAGCGAATGTCAAAAATTCGCATCGGAAATATATAGGATGAGGAGAAAATGATTTGGATGAATGGAAAAAGGTAAAGCTTGGCGATATATGTCAAACTAACTTAGAAACTTATTCTCTTTCTGAAAAATGGGATTTTGTAAATTATCTAGATACAGGAAGTTTAACAAAAAATGTTGTAAGTGAGTATCAGGAGATTGATTTGCAGAATGACAAATTACCAAGTCGAGCAAGGCGAAAAATATCAGTCAATGATATTTTGTATTCAACTGTAAGACCCAATCAAGAACACTACGGTATTGTAAAAGAAGTAGTACCAAATATGTTAGTTTCAACTGGATTTACAGTTATATCGGTAAATCAAGAGCTTGCAGATAGTGACTTTATATACTATTGTTTGACGCAAAGAGAAGTTATTGAACATTTACAGGCTATTGGAGAACAAAGTACTTCAGCATATCCATCTATAAAACCAACTGATATAGAAAATTTAGAACTTTTTCTTCCCTCTTTAAATGAACAAAGAGAAATTACGTCAGTTTTACGTGCACTAGATGATAAAATAGAAAACAATAGAAAGATAAATCATCATTTAGAGGCCTGATTTACTGAAATTTCGCCTGATAAGAGTTTGGGAAGTAAAGTATCGCGAAGAGTTTGAAGTTCACCGATTTCTTTTATATTGTTTCCAATGCTTTCAAATAAGGGGGTTACTTGTTTTGTGAAACGACTTACTTTATCTTCCGATAAATCAATAGTTGGCATAATTTCAATATGTTTCGGATAAATATGAGGTTGTGCCGATCCTGTTTGAGAATCATATATCTCTTGCTGACGTTTTTTTAGCATAACATACCAAAAGTAAACATTATCAGTTATACTGATATCAATATATGAAGAGTCGGAGGACCAAACTGGTATATGCCATAAATTAACGTACCCTGCATTAGCGCCAGATGCTGAAATTGTAAGAACTGGTGATTTGGTATTAGCAATATTATGAAAAGTTGAAGGTTGTAGTCCACCAGCGACAACAGGAACTTTTCCAACTATCGCATCTTTTGATAGCAAATTTTTACCACGTTTGGGAATAATATAGTTACCAATCGTAGATTTTCCTGAAGAAACATTAGGAAACATATTTTCAAATATTGAAGTTGCCATCTGCTCTAAATGATGATTTAGTAGTCAGATGAATAATATATTTTAGGAGTATTGAAATTGAAAGTAAATATATTTAATAGGGATATTTTAAAACAATTTTCTAAAGTATGTGCTACGCTTACTGCAATATTATCAGGAGTACTAATTTTTCTTGATATTCCTGATAACTGTCGACTTTATGCAGGCGTTGCTTATATTTCATTGCTTTTAGCTATTTATATTTTTATATGGATAAGAGCAAATAGAATGAAACAAATAGTTATTAAAATAGGTCTCACGACGGTTCTTGTAAAGTCTGGTGATATTTTTGATGAAGAAGGACTTAAAGCGGTGGCTTTCAATGAATATTTTGATACAATGGTCGATGATAAAGTAATTGCCAGACAATCATTAAATGGCCAGTTTATTATCAACTATATTGACGATGTTGAGAAATTGAACTCTGATATTAAAAACGATGATGATTTAAAAAATAATATTGTCGAAGAGGGAGTAAGACGGCAGCATGGTAAAACGACAAAATATGGGCTTGGAAGTTCAATTTTGATAGACGATGAGTATATTTTGACTGCTTTTAGCCGATTTAATAAAAATAATCAAGCTGAACTAACTATTCAAGAATATGTCAATTTTCTTTTAACATTTTGGAACGAAATTAATAGGTTATATGCTCAAAGATCGGTTATAGTTCCAGTATTTGGTTCTGGAATAACGAGGTTTAAAAATGGTTTTGAGGATATTGATATTAATGAATTGTTACGGATTATGATTTGGACTTTTAAAATTAGTAAAATTAAATTTGCATATCCTGCAAAATTAACTATTATCATACATAATGATTTACTCAGCCAAGTAAATTTATATGAATTAAGGGAGAATGAATAATGGCCTATCGCAATAAAACTT
Source organism: Streptococcus sanguinis (assembly GCF_050225395.1). GTDB lineage: Bacteria > Bacillota > Bacilli > Lactobacillales > Streptococcaceae > Streptococcus. The sequence goes on from NZ_CP071431.1 coordinate 807,480, forward strand.
ATGTTGCTTTTGATGGTGATAATGATATGCGTTATTATCAGTTAATGAAGGCATGGAAGCAAAATGACAACACATCATTTAATTTTCATGATGCTCATGATATTAACAGCGCTAGAGATACAAGCCAGGAAGAGTCAATTAAAAGACAGCTTCGTGAAAGAATGGCTAACAGTAAGGCCTTTGTTTTATTAATTGGCGAACACACTAAATACTTAACGAAATTCGTAAAATGGGAAATTGAACTTGCTATTAAGAAAGGGTTGCCAATTATTTGTGTTAATCTAAATAAAAACAAAAGGAAAGATGAATTGTGTCCGTCAAGTTTGAATGGACAGTTGGCAATATTCATTCCTTTTGGAAGCAAAATGATGCAATATGCTCTTGAGAATTGGCCAAAATCGCATGAGCAATACCTTAAAAATGGAGAAATAAGTTCTTACTGTTATAAAGATGCGGTATATAAACGATTGGGCCTGTAAGTTAAAAGTGATATAGGAGCTACATTATGGGATTTACTGAAGACAACTACGAACATGCAGTCATTGAACTTTTTCGTGATAGTTTGGGCTATTCATATGTCTATGGTCCAGATGTAGAGCGTGATTATAGAACACCTTTATATTTGGATGAGCTTTATCCTGCTTTGGAAAGGATCAATGCTAAGCTACCAACTGTTGCAATTCAAGAGGCAATTGAAAAGTTACAGCGTTTTGAAACAGGTTCCTTGCTTCAAAAAAATAAGACTTTTACAAATTATCTTCAAAACGGTATAGAAGTTTCCTATTTTCATCAAGGAAGAAAACAATCTAATCTCGTTTATTTAGTTGATTTCGATAATGTAAATAATAATTCTTTTACTGTAATTAATCAATGGACAATTGTAGAGAAGAGCAATAAACGTCCTGATATTATAGTGTTTTTGAATGGTTTGCCAGTAGTTGTTTTTGAGTTGAAAAGTCCTTCTCGCCAAGAAACAGATGCTTCTGATGCCTATCGTCAGCTTAAAACATATCATAAAGAAATTCCAAATTTATTTAACTATAATGCTTTTTGTGTAATGACGGATCTGGCTACTTCAAAGGCTGGGACAATTACTGCTGGTGAAGACCGCTTTATGGAGTGGAAGACTACTGATGGTAGGTTTGAAGATACTCAGTATGCTAATTTTACCACGTTCATTGAAGGTATTTTTGATAAGACTAGATTTTTGGATATTTTAAGGAATTTTATCTGCTTTTCTGAGGATGCCAAGATTTTAGCGGCTTATCATCAGTATTTTGCAGTGAATAAGGCTGCAGTATCTACTTTGAAAGCAACTAAAAGCGATGGACGGGGAGGGGTTTTCTGGCATACGCAAGGGAGTGGGAAATCTCTATCCATGGTTTTCTATGCTCATCTGCTGCAGAAAGTTTTAGACTCGCCAACTATTGTCGTTTTGACTGATAGAAATGATTTGGACGAACAGTTATATGGACAGTTTTCTAAATGCCAAGATTTTCTGAGACAGATACCGATTCGGGCAGAGAGCCGTTTGCATCTGAAAGAACTATTGACTGGTCGCCAAGCCAATGGCATTATATTTACAACTATGCAGAAGTTTTCAGAGTCAGAAGAGGCGCTTTCTGATAGAAGAAACATTGTTGTCATGGCAGATGAGGCTCATCGTGGTCAGTATGGACTTGAAGAAAAGATTAAAATTACCAAAGGAAAAGATGGAGAAAGCGAAGCGAAACTAGTCGTCGGAGCAGCCAGACTGATTAGAGATAGCTTGCCTAATGCGACTTATATTGGGTTTACTGGAACTCCTATTTCTACTAAAGATAAGTCTACAACAGAGGTTTTTGGTAATTACATTGATGTTTACGATATGACACAGGCGGTCGAAGATGGCGCCACTCGGCCTGTCTATTATGAAAGTCGTGTCATGCATTTAAAACTAGATGAAAATATCTTGCGTTTGATTGATACAGAGTATGACTTGATGGCACAAAGCGCTGAATCACATGCGATTGATAGAAGCAAGAAGGAATTGGGTCGTCTTGATAGTATTTTAGGGGCCGATCAAACTATTAGTGCCTTGTGTGAAGATATCATTACCCATTATGAAGAAAATCGTGCGCAGGAATTAACTGGAAAAGCAATGATTGTTGCTTATTCTCGTCCGATTGCGATGAAAATTTATCGTACCTTACTTGAAAAGCGTCCGAATTGGACAGAAAAAATTGGAGTTGTCATGACTTCTAGTAATAATGATCCGGAAGAATGGCATGATATAGTAGGGAATAAGCGCCATAAAGAAGAGATGGCTAAAAGGTTTAAAGACAATGAAAGCCCATTTAAGATTGCTATCGTCGTTGATATGTGGCTGACTGGATTTGATGTTCCTAGCCTTGCAACCATGTATGTATATAAGCCAATGCAAGGTCATAATCTTATGCAGGCAATCGCTCGTGTTAATCGTGTATACAAAAATAAAGAGGGTGGACTTGTAGTTGATTATATCGGTATTGCAAGTGCTTTAAAGCAAGCCATGAACGATTATACAAATCGAGACAAAGGTAACTTTGGGGACACTGATATAGCTAAGACAGCTTTACCAAAGTTTGTCGAAAAACTAGAGGTTTGTCGTGATTTGTTTTATGGGTTTGACTATTCAGAATTCATGCTCTCTAAATCAAGTGATTTAATCAGAGCTAAAACAATTAGTGGTGGGGTAAACTTCTTGTCAAGTGTAGACAAGGAGAAGAAGAAAGAGCTCTTCATAAAAGAATCGTTACTCTTACGCCAAGCGTTATCACTTTGTCGTTCTTTGCTTACTCCTGAGCAACGTTTTGAAGCAGCTTATTTTGAAGCAGTCAGAACATTGCTGACACGAATAACTGGGGAGGGTAAAAAGCTTTCTCTGAAAGATATTAATGATCGTATCAATGAGTTACTAAAAGCTTCTATCAAGAGTGAAGGTGTCATTAATTTATTCTCAGATATTGATACAGGATTTTCGTTATTTGATCCTAAATTTTTAGATGAAATCTCTAAAATGAAGGAAAAAAACATAGCGGTAGAACTCTTAAAAAAATTATTACAAGAGCAGATTACCTTATATCAAAGAACAAATTTAGTCAAATCCGAAAAGTTCTCTGAAATTCTTTCGCGAGCGATGAGAGCATATCTGAATGGCATGCTTTCGAATGGAGAAGTTATTGCTGAATTAATGAAAATGGCCAAAGAAATGGCGAAAGCTCACGAAGAGGGGGATTCTTTAGGTCTTACCGATGAAGAATTAGCTTTCTATGATGCTTTGACGCAACCACAAGCAGTCAAAGATTTTTATGAAAATGATGAGCTTGTTGCAATGACTCATGAATTAACGGAGACATTGCGCAAAAGCAGAACTATTGATTGGCAGAAAAAACATTCTGCGCGTGCTCGTATGCGCATGCTTGTTAAACGGCTCCTTAGGAAATACAAATATCCACCGGAGGGTGTCGAAGATGCCATTGTGACTGTTATCAAGCAATGTGAAATGTGGACGGATAATCCTGATAATAATTATGAGTCCTATTTATTTTCTGACCAACTGATGGCTGCTGAAAGTAGTGTAGAATTTGAATCGAAGTAAAATTTGACCGGCTATGCCGGCGGCCTTGATAAGAAAGCTTTCTTGTTGGAACTAGAGGCGGGGGAGAAAACTGAATAAATCTTTCTACTCAAGACTTTTACCATTTTACTGGTGAGAGTCTTTTGCTTGTATTAATAAACTTAAAATCCCCCTTGTCAGCTGCTGTGAGTGACAAAGGGGTTTTTGTTAGTCGATATGCCATTGTGTGGCCAGCCAGTCGGCAAAGGCAGCATAGCGCTCTTTGAGAGCTTCATGATGCCCGTAAGGGTCAAAGACGGAGTAGGTGGTAAGGATTTCTTTCTGAATCAATTGATGAATTTCTTCAGCATAGAAAGGAGCCTTGGAAAGTCGGTTCGAGCGATTCGCACCTTCTGTCCTTCCATTCTGCAAATAAACCAGACAGTCCTTGTTTTTCAAGTCCTGTGTCCGACAATAGTCGGTGAAACCTGGGTACCAAAAGGAACCGCAGATAGAAAAGACACAGGGAACTTCGCAGACACTATAGAGACTGTAAGCAGCCGCTAGTCCACCGAGAGAGTAGCCACCATAGGCAATTCTCTTGTCATCTAGTAGGTAGTGCTGTCTTACTTCTGCTAATATACGGTTGAATAGTTTCTGATGGTAACTATCTGCTCTGCCGCCAAAATCAGGATTGCCAGGCTTTAGAGCATTGGCTTTCCAGGGGGTATAATCGTCCAGCCTGTTGTTCGATATCAGTCCGATCAAGATTACCGATGAAGAAAGCCTGCTCAGGTAGTTTATCTGTCCATCATTTAGCAAGATTGCTGGATAAGGTTGTGATTTGTCATAATCTTGGGGCAGGGCAATATTGACAGTGATACCCTCCCAGACAAAGGTCTTATTTATTGACAAAGTCATTGATTTTCTCGAGTGAGTCGATTACAGCAGGACCATAATCCATGAACTCATCATAGGAGATGGTCATGATTTTCTGATTTTTGACAGCTGGGACATCTTCCAGAACGGGATTGGCCTTCATTAGATCAACTGCTTGTTCATCCATGGCCTTGTTGCGGTCGCTGGTTACGTAGATGATGACTTCTGGATCCATAGAAACCAGATTTTCCAAGGTTAGGTCAGAGGTTCCAGTCGCTACATTGGTATAGCCGAGCTGGTTAAGCAGGCTCTCCTGCAGGGCAGATTTATAGGCACCGAAAGTCTCATCGTTGTAGGCACACATGATGAGCGCTTTTTTCTTTTCGCCTTGGCTGGTCTTATTGGTCTTCTTGACACTGTCAATTCTTGTCTGCAGCTGGTCAGCATATTGATTAGCCTTGTCTTGAACATTAAAGATGGTTCCTATATTCTTGACATCTTCAACGATATTGCCTAGGTCTTGCTTGATATTAGACAGGGAAGCCTTCTGTGTGTAGACAGGGATTTTGTTTTCATTCCAGGCACTGACTGTCCCCAGAGACTTCTCAGAAAACATCATGTTTCGTCCAAGAAGAGCGTCTGGCTCATAGGATAGCACAGTTTCCTGTGATACGGTTTTCTTGTCGCCGACTTGCGGAATGGTTGCAATATCAGCCTTGTATTTATCTGTGACATCGTTGTCTGGATTGAGCATACCGGCAATCTTGTCTTTCAATCCTAGTTCAATCAAGATTTCGGTCGTTGAAAGGTTGTTGGTGATGACCTTTTCCGGTGCCTTTTCAAAGACCTGATCAATCTCCTTGCCTTCGGCATCGTAAGTTTTGATTGTCACGGGATATTTTGTCTCTGCTGTGCTCTTTTTCGCGCTTTCTGTTTTGGAGGAAGATTGTGAAGTTGAGCTTTCTTTCGTACTTTCTTTAGATGAAGAATTGCAGGCTGCCATTGTCAGTGCAGCAGTTGCGACGAGTAAGATACTGAGTGTTTTTTTCATATTGCCTTCCTTTCTTGGGCTTGGAGCTTGTATAGATAAAGCTGAGAGCAGGCTCTTATAGATACTGAATCATGGCCTGTCGATCCTTGGTCCAGATCACTTTGCTCTGAATACCGTAAACGGCTTGCAGTGAATCATGGGTGATGGCCTCCTTTGGAGCACCTTGGTATGCAATCTCACCTCCTTTCATGAGGTACAAATAGTCTGAATACCGACAAGCCAGTTGGATATCGTGTAAAACAGCCAAAACATTGATGTTCAGGTCTTTCACGATACGTAGCATATCCAGCTGGTATTTGATATCCAGATGATTGGTTGGCTCGTCTAGGAGCAGTAGGCTTGGCTGCTGAGCCAAAGCGCGTGCCAGAAGGACTCTTTGCTTCTCTCCACCAGACAAGGATAGATAGACTCTGTCTCTCTTGTCTAGCATGTCCACCTGTCTCAAGGCATGACGGACGAGGGCATAGTCTTTTTCGCTCTCTTTTTGAAAAAGGGACAGATGCGGCGTCCTGCCCAGCATGACGATTTCTTGGACAGTGCAGTCAAACTGAAGATGGTTAAACTGAGTTACAACGGCTATTTTCTGGGCTGCTTTTTTTATGCTGACCTGTTCAAGTGGCCTACTGTTTAGATAAATGTCCCCGCTGTCGGGTTTGATTTGGCGGTAGATGGTTTTGAGCAGACTAGTTTTGCCGCTTCCGTTTGGCCCTAAAATGGTATGAAACTGATTTCCCTCGACCTTGAGCGAAATCCCTTTTAAAATCTTTTTTGGACCAATAGAATAGTGGATATTTTGGCAAGTTAGATCCATATCAGCTGCTTACCTCCTTTCGGCTTTTGGCTACAATGTAGATAAAGAAGGGTGCGCCAACCAAAGCGGTAAAGATCCCAATCGGCAGCTCGGCATTTTTGACCAAAATTCGAGCTAAAACATCTGCCCAGACAAGAAAGAGAGAGCCGAGCAGGGTAGCGATAGGAAAGAGCCTTTTGTAGTTGGTACCGACTAATCTTCGAGCAATGTGCGGAGTGATTAGTCCGACGAAGCCGATAATGCCGCAGCAGGCAACCAGCACCGCAGTCATTATTGCGACAACTGTGATATAAAGGAACCAGTAAAAATGCAGAGGTACCCCCAGTGTCAAAGCTGCTTCGTCCCCCATCATCATGGTATTGAAAATACGATACTGGGAACAGAAAAACAAAAAGGAGAGACCAACAACAAGAGCTGGCAAGGTAAGATCTGACCAAGAAGTTCCGGCCAGTGAGCCCATAGTCCAGAACTTGATTGTCATAAGGCTGTCAGCATTAGCACCGACAGAAATGATAAAGTTGGAAAAGGCAATAAAAAGGGCATTTACAACTGTTCCTGATAAAATCAGACTGCTTGTCGTCATTTTTCCCTGCATGGATGCTATAAAAAGGACCACAGCTGATGCCAGAATGGCTCCTATAAAGGCGCCTGCGCCAGTAATGGATTTGAGCCCTAAGATAATGCTTAGTGTGGCTCCGAAAGTTGCACCGGCTGAAATTCCCAGGATATAAGGCTCTGCGATGGGATTATTGACAGTAGATTGCATGACGCTGCCACAGACAGATAGCCCAGCACCAGCTAGGATTCCCAAAAGCACTCTTGGAACCCGCATGTTCCAAACAATCGCGATTGTAGACGGCGATAGTTTGCCTGTGTCAAGGGAAAAGCCGAGCTTGCTGAAAATAATCTGGTAAGTATCCTGTATATTAATAGTGACCGATCCCAAGGAGACAGCTAAAAAGAGAGAACAAGCCAGAAAAATGATGAGAATCAAGAGCAGGCAGATATAGCGAGAAAATCCGTGATTTTCTGACTTTTTAAAGAGCATCCAGACCTCCTTAACAGCAAAGATTAGAATTTTTAGACAATTTTTTCATAAAAAATTATAACATTTTTAAATCAGAAGGGCAAGATGGGATAAAAACCTCTGATATGATAAGGATTTGTAACGCTTTCTCTTCTCAGTGATGAAATCATCTTGCTAGTGTAAAAACTGGTTAGTGAGGAGCCATTGAGTTTTTCGGAACGTCTCGAGAGACGATTTCATTGGAGGAAAAGCAGATGAACCTAAATGACTTGGTATAATTATTAGGAGACAAGAAAAAACGACAGAAACTTTTCTATCGTTTTTTGAAATTATAAATGCGTAAGGACTAAGACAGCTATAACGATGTCCAATAATGATAGCTTAAAGAACCAGAAGTCCTTTGCCAAGCCCAATAATCATTCAAGACATAATATAGGCTTATAAAATTCTATTCAAAATACAGCAAGTCCTTGCTAGTTTCGGTGAAGAGTTCAAAACCATTCTTAGTGACATGGCCGCAGTCTTCGATGCGGACACCGACCTTGCTAGGGATGTAAATACCAGGCTCAACAGAGAAGCACATGCCTTCTTCGATGACCATGTCGTTGCCCTCCATGATGGATGGAAATTCGTGAACATCCATACCAATACCGTGGCCGAGGCGGTGATTGAAATACTCACCGTAGCCCGCTTTTTCGATGACTTGCCGAGCGGCGCGATCTACTTCATGAGCTGTGACACCTGGCTTAATAAAGTCAAGAGCAGCTTGCTGGGCTTCCAATGTCAGATGGTAGATATCTTTTTTGAATTGGTCTGGCTGGCCAACAGCAACAGTCCGCGTCATATCGCTAGCGTAGCCATTAACCATGCAGCCAAGGTCAAAGAGCAGGAGGGCGTTATTTTCGACTTTATTGGCACCGGGAATGCCGTGCGGATTAGCTGCATTATTTCCCGTCAGCACCATAGTTTCAAAGCTCATCTCATAGCCTTCTCGCTTGATGGCAAAGTCAATCTGAGCGATGATATCTGTTTCAGTATTGTCCAGTGAGATATTGTCAAAACCGATATTAACAGCCTTGTCAGCATATTGGCCAGCTACCAGCATTTTCTGGATTTCGTCGGCAGACTTAATCAGGCGCAAGCGGTTGACGTAAGGAGTCAGGTTGGTAAATTCTGCACTATCAAAGACAGTTTTCAATCCATGATATTTGGTCAAAATCAAATTATCAAACTCAAGAGCGACAGTCTTGAAGGAGTGAGCCGGCAGGGCAGCTTTAATCTTATGCCAAGGATTTTCGGAGTCCATATAGCCAAGGACTGAAAAGGGAACAGCTCCTGAAGCACGCTCAACTTCTAGAGCAGGCACAAAGAGCAGGGGCTCATGGTTAGGATAGACAAACAAAAACATTTGCCGCTCATGCGGGTCGCTGTAGAAACCAGTCAGATAATTGATAGTGACTGGATCAGACAGGACAGCAGCATCTAGCTTCTCATTCTCGAGATAGTGGGTGATTTGTTGAATTTTTGTCATGGTCACAACCTTCTTTCTATGCCTCTATTTTGGCAAAAAATGTCAAAAAAAGCAAGACTTTTCAAAAACTTATCAAAATACTTGAAAGTGTTTACAAGAAGTGATAAAATGGTGAATGTAGGAAAGTGAAAACGATATTTTCAATAGAAGAAAGGAAACTATATGAACACAGACGACACAGTAACCATTTATGATGTCGCCCGTGAAGCGGGAGTTTCGATGGCGACAGTCAGTCGGGTAGTGAATGGAAACAAGAACGTCAAAGAAAACACACGTAAAAAAGTTTTAGAGGTCATTGATCGTCTTGACTATCGTCCAAATGCAGTAGCACGTGGACTAGCCAGCAAGAAGACTACAACCGTCGGCGTTGTCATTCCTAATATTACCAATAGCTATTTCTCAACCCTGGCAAAAGGGATTGATGATATTGCCGAAATGTATAAATACAACATTGTCTTGGCTAACAGTGATGAGGGTGATGATAAGGAAGTATCCGTTGTCAATACTCTCTTTTCTAAACAGGTGGATGGCATTATTTTCATGGGCTATCATCTGACAGAGAAAATTCGCTCAGAGTTTTCACGTTCGCGTACACCGGTCGTTTTGGCGGGTACTGTCGATGTGGAGCATCAGCTTCCGAGCGTTAATATTGACTACAAGCAAGCAACGGTTGATGCTGTAGAATTACTGGCTAAGCGCAATAAGAAAATTGCCTTTGTCAGCGGACCGCTTGTAGATGATATCAACGGGAAAATCCGTCTATCAGGCTATAAAGATGGCTTGAAGAATAAGAAGCTTTCATACAGCGAAGGCTTGGTTTTTGAATCGAAATATTCTTATGATGATGGCTACCACTTGGCAGAGCGTGTCATTGCTTCCAAAGCAACTGCAGCTTTTGTCACAGGAGATGAGTTGGCAGCAGGCCTCTTAAATGGTCTATCTGATCAAGGAATCAAGGTTCCAGAAGATTTTGAAATCATTACCAGTGATGATTCGCAAGTAGCTCGTTTCACTCGTCCTAACCTTTCCACAATCGGTCAGCCTCTTTATGACATCGGCGCTATCAGTATGCGCATGCTGACTAAGATTATGCATAAGGAAGAATTGGAAGAACGCGAAGTTCTCCTAGCTCACAGAATTAGCGAGCGGAAATCAACTCGAAAATAATCGGTGATCTGCAAGTCTGATTAGGAATTTCTCTGAACTTTAAAATCGAGTGAAGAGACTAAGTCAATGACTGCTTTAATGGAGTTTCATGACTATGAAGCGAGGCTGAGGTGTAGTACCTCAGCTTTTTTGTGTTTCCGTTTAGCTAGGGGTACTTTTCTAAGCCTTATCAGGCTTTGGATGGATTTTTTACCTCATTTGCCCTTGTGGTTTTCCTTTTTATTTGATTTTCGGTATAATAGGAAGTATGAAAGTATTACTGTATCTTGAAGGAAAGTCCGTTTTGGAGAAATCAGGAATCGGCCGAGCCCTCCAGCATCAGATGCATGCCTTGGATTTGGCTGGGATTCCTTATACGACTGACGTTTTAGGAGATTATGATGTGGTCCACATCAATACCTATGGTCCCCGTAGCTTGCTTCTTCTGCATGCTGCCAAGAGGGGCAATAAAAAAGTGATTATGCATGGGCATTCGACCAAGGAGGACTTTGAAAATTCCTTTATTGGTTCCAATCTCTTTGCTCCGCTTTTTGGTAAATACCTAACTCACATGTATAAAAAGGCGGATTTCATTATCACGCCTTCGGAGTATTCCAAGCAGCTGATCCAGTCTTATGGGGTCACTACACCCATGGTGGCTGTGTCAAACGGTATTGACTTACCAAAATATAAGAAAGATGCTCACAAGGAAGAGGTTTTTAAAAAGTACTTCAAGATTGAAGAAGGGCAGAAGGTGGTCGTCTGTGCTGGCCTTTATTTCCGCCGCAAGGGGATTGAGGATTTTGTAGAGGTTGCTCGCAGGATGCCTGATGTGCGCTTTATCTGGCTGGGCTCTATTAATCTCTGGTTGATTCCGCGTAAGATTCGTCGTCTGGTTCTCTTTGACCACCCTGATAATGTCGAATTCCCTGGCTATTTTAAGGGAGCTGTTTTCCAGGGAGCCATGTCAGGAGCAGATGCTTTCTTTTTCCCGTCCTATGAGGAAACTGAAGGAATTGTTGTCCTAGAAGCCTTGGCCAGTGAGCAGAATGTTGTGCTGCGTGATATTCCAGTCTATCAGGGCTGGGTGGATGAGCGCTCAGCCGAGCTCTGTCATAACGTAGACGAGTTTGTCCAGTCTCTGAGAAATATCTTGGATAAAAAGGTGGACAAGCGCGAAGCAGGCTATCAGGTAGCTAAAAGCCGGTCTATTGACGATGTTGCAGATCAGTTAGTCAAGGCTTATCAAACAGTTTTGGAGATGTAAGATGCGTATTGGTCTTTTTACAGATACCTATTTTCCTCAGGTCTCTGGGGTTGCTACCAGTATTCGGACTTTGAAGACGGAGCTGGAAAAATTAGGTCACACGGTATTTATTTTTACGACGACGGACAAGGATGTCAATCGTTATGAAGATTGGCAGATTATTCGGATTCCCAGCGTACCTTTCTTTGCCTTTAAGGACCGAAGAGTGGCTTATCGAGGCTTTTCTCATGCCTTAGAAATTGCCCGTCAGTACCAGCTGGATATTATCCATACCCAGACTGAATTTTCACTAGGGCTACTGGGGATTTGGATTGCCAAAGAGCTGCGGATTCCGGTAGTACATACCTACCATACCCAGTATGAAGATTATGTGCACTATATTGCCAAGGGGATGGTCATCCGTCCTAGCATGGTCAAGTACATCGTCCGTGGCTTCATGAGTGACTTGGATGGGGTTATCTGCCCTAGCGAGATTGTTTATGACCTCTTGGTTAATTATAAAATCGAAGCAGAAAAACGGGTGATTCCGACAGGGATTGAGCTGGCGAAGTTTGAGCGGCCGGAAATTTCGCGTGAGGATATCAAGAAACTCCGTTTCAAGCTAGGACTGGCTGAAGATGAGATTATGCTGCTCAGTCTGTCCCGTATTTCTTATGAAAAGAATATTCAGGCTATCGTTGAAGCGATGCCTGCCGTCCTTGAAGAAAATGACAAAGTCAAGCTAGTCATTGTCGGTGACGGTCCTTATGCGGAAGACTTGAAAGAACTGGTTGCCAAGCTTCAGATTGAAGAAGCTGTCATTTTTACAGGGATGATTGCTCCTAGTGATACGGCCCTTTACTATAAAGCTGCGGATTTCTTTATCTCTGCCTCAACCAGTGAGACCCAAGGTCTGACTTATCTGGAAAGCTTAGCTAGCGGCACACCGATTATTGCCCATGGTAATCCTTATCTGGATAATGTTATCAGTGACAAGATTTTTGGGACCCTTTATTACCAAGAGCGGGATTTATCAGGCGCTATTTTAGAGGCAATTATTGCGACGCCTGATATGGATGAGCAGAAGTTAGCAGACAAGCTCTACGAAATTTCAGCAGAGAATTTTGGCCGCAGAGTCTATGAGTTTTATCTGGATTTAACCATTTCCAAGGACTTCCACAACGAGCTTAGTCCAGAGGAAAGTGCTGCCAAGCGTCTGGCCAAGACAGTGGCCTATCTGCCCGGCAAGGTCATTTCTCTACCCATCAACGGCTCCGTTCGTATCCTCAAAGCTTCGAGTAAGCAAGTGAAAAAAATCAGGAATATAACTAAATTATTAGAATAGAAACATGCCTTGCATCATTGCGGCAATAGCTATTTATGCAAGGTTTTGTTTAGAAATAGAGGAGAAATCTTATGAAAAAATATCTCAAACAGCTGCCTTTGTTGCTTTTTTTCTATGGCATTTTCATTGCTTCAGATTGGATTTGGCAAGAGCTTTGGAGATATCTTATAGACAATACAGAAAGTGTAGAAAGTGTTTTGAACTGGCTTTCTAATCTTAATTTATTTTATTATGCTGTGCTGCTTCCTTTGATTGGCGCAGTGATTGTTTATATAAATACTCGGATGCAAGGTTTTTCACTGCCCTTTCTTCTTTTGATTCCAGGGGTTCAGTATTATTATCTATTCAAAAACTTTTTTGACGGACTTTTTTACTCAGGAGATAAGATTTATAATCCAATCACTTCCACGTTTTATAATGCTAGAGATATTCATGTCTTGTTATTCCTTTCTTTGGGAGGAATGCTGTTGGCAGAGCAATACCGTAAAAAACGTCAAGCTGCCACTTTGAGTCAAGAGGCTCTAAATCATTTTTCTGGTTTTGATGGTCAATAGCTCTTGCAAATTTTTCCAATCGTGCTATAATGTTTTCTAGAGACATATCACCTGCAGGAAATCTTTTAGAGAGCGCGTGGAGCTGGAAATCGCGTAGAGGATGCAGTTGGGACTACTCTATCAGCTTTTATGCAAACATAAAACGGTGGCTACGTTAGAGCCGATTCGAGGTGTAAGTCTTTTGACTTGCATAAATGAAGGTGGAACCACGTTGCGACGTCCTTTTATGGATGTCGTTTTTCTTTTGTCAGAAGGAGGAAGAATGGTGCTTTATATGATTGGCGGATCGCCTTGTAGTGGGAAGTCAACAATTGCTTCACTTCTTGCTAGACAGTATCAACTACTTCATATCAAACTGGATGATTTGGTAGACGAGATGATGAGTCAAGCAAGTGCAGATTCACAGCCGATTTGCCTTCTTAGACAGGACAGAAATCCGGAACAAATCTGGATGAGAAATCCAGAAGAGATGGCAGATGAAGAATGGCGCTTTTATGAAGAGATTTTTCCTTATGTAAAATCTTACTTGATAAAAAATCAAGATAGACCTCTCTTGGTGGAGGGAGCAGGACTTTTGCCTCACTTGGTAAAGGAGCTTGAATGGCCAGCGCCTTCTTATCTATGCTTGACTCCGACAGCTGATTTTCAGAAAAAGCATTATAGACAGAGAGAATGGGTTCCTTATGTCTTAGAGGGAACAACCAATCCTGAGCAAGCTTTTGAAAACTGGATGCAGCGAGACATTCTTTTTGCCCAAATGGTTCGTAAGGAAGCGATGAAATTAGGCTATCCTAGCCTCATAACAGATGGTAGTCAGTCAGAAAAGCAGACTGTGGAAGAGATTGCTCGAATCTTTAAATTGCTTAACAGAAACAATATAATATTAAAGGAGAAAACACATGATTAAGATTACTTTCCCAGATGGCGCTGTTCGTGAATTCGAATCTAGCGTTACAACTTTTGAAATTGCCCAATCTATCAGCAATTCCCTAGCTAAAAAAGCTTTGGCTGGTAAATTCAACGGCAAATTGATTGATACGACTCGTGCCATCACTGAAGATGGTGCCATTGAAATCGTGACACCTGACCACGAAGATGCTTTAGACATCTTGCGTCACTCTGCGGCCCACCTGTTTGCGCAAGCAGCTCGCCGTCTCTTCCCAGATATTCACTTGGGCGTTGGTCCTGCTATTCAGGACGGTTTCTACTATGATACGGACAATGAAGTAGGGCAAATTTCAAATGAAGACCTGCCTCGTATCGAAGAAGAAATGAAGAAAATCGTCAAAGAAAATTTCCCATCCATCCGTGAGGAAGTGACCAAGGATGAGGCGCGTGAAATTTTCAAAAACGATCCTTATAAGTTAGAATTGATTGAAGAGCACTCAGAAGACGAGGGCGGTTTGACCATCTACCGTCAGGGTGAATATGTGGATCTCTGCCGTGGGCCTCATGTCCCATCTACAGGTCGCATCCAAATCTTCCATCTCTTGAACGTGGCCGGTGCATACTGGCGCGGGAACAGCGACAATGCTATGATGCAGCGGATTTATGGTACTGCTTGGTTTGACAAGAAAGACCTGAAGAAATATCTGCAAATGCGGGAGGAAGCCAAAGAACGTGACCACCGTAAGTTAGGTAAAGAGCTGGATCTCTTCATGATTTCACAAGAAGTGGGTCAAGGTTTGCCATTCTGGCTGCCAAATGGTGCGACTGTACGTCGCGAGTTGGAGCGCTACATCGTTGATAAAGAGTTGGCTTCCGGCTACCAACACGTCTACACTCCGCCTTTGGCTTCTGTGGAGCTTTATAAGACTTCTGGCCACTGGGAGCACTACCAAGAGGATATGTTCCCGACCATGGATATGGGTGATGGAGAAGAGTTTGTTCTTCGTCCCATGAACTGTCCTCACCACATCCAAGTCTACAAACACCACGTTCACTCTTACCGTGAACTGCCAATCCGTATTGCTGAGATTGGCATGATGCACCGCTACGAAAAATCTGGTGCCCTGACTGGTCTTCAACGGGTGCGTGAAATGTCCTTGAACGATGGCCACCTCTTTGTAACGCCAGAGCAAATCCAGGAAGAATTCCAGCGTGCGCTGCAGTTGATTATCGACGTTTACGCTGACTTTAACTTGACAGAATATCGTTTCCGCCTGTCTCTTCGTGACCCTCAGGATACGCATAAGTATTTTGATAACGATGAGATGTGGGAAAATGCCCAAACCATGCTGCGAGCAGCCTTGGACGAAATGGGTGTGGACTATTTTGAAGCAGAAGGAGAAGCAGCCTTCTACGGTCCGAAACTCGATATCCAGGTTAAAACAGCCCTAGGAAATGAAGAAACTTTGTCAACTATCCAGCTGGACTTCCTCTTGCCAGAGCGCTTTGACCTCAAGTATGTCGGAGCTGACGGTGAAGAACATCGCCCAGTTATGATTCACCGTGGAGTTATCTCAACCATGGAGCGCTTCACAGCCATCTTGATTGAAAATTACAAGGGTGCCTTCCCGACTTGGCTGGCTCCGCATCAAGTGACCTTGATTCCGGTTTCCAATGAAGCCCATATTGACTACGCTTGGCAAGTGGCTAAAAAACTGCGCGACAAGGGTGTCCGTGCTGATGTGGATGAGCGTAATGAAAAGATGCAGTACAAGATTCGTGCTTCGCAAACTAGCAAGATTCCTTATCAGCTCATCGTTGGTGACAAGGAAGTAGAAGATAGTACTGTTAATGTCCGCCGCTACGGTCAAAAAGAAACACATACAATACCAGTAGACGAATTTGTAGAGCAGATCCTAGCAGATATTGCCAACAAATCACGCGTTTAGAGATATAAATTAGGTTAGAGAAGTTCAACAAGGACTTCTCTTTTATTAAATTATATGATATAATTTTTGTGACATATAACTAGAATTTATTGTTTGTGTATCCGCAAATTGTGATGAAGTCAACTGGGTAACTAGTTTAAGATTTCGCCTGTTGAGAAGCTTGTTCAGAAAATGCTCAACAAGTCTCGCATAGTGAGTAGTTATATGTTTTTATTATACTCTCAGGAGCACATCATGAGATTGAAAGAAATTAAAAATTTAAACCAACTATCTAAATTGTTAGGGATTGATAGGAATACTTTGAATAGTTTATTAAATCGGGAATATCGTGAAAAACTTTATAAGGTCTATGCAATTCCTAAGAAAGACGGTTCTGAAAGACAAATATGTGCACCGCAAGAGCCTTTAAAGAGTATTCAAAAAAGAATATCAGAACTTTTGTGGCGTGAGCAACTATGGATAAATCATGAAAAAGAAGAACAATATATAAAAAAAAATAAAATGATTAGAGAGGAAAAACAAAGATATATTTCATTCACAGAAACCATTGAAGACTATAATAGTGATTATAGATTAACATTAGAATTAAAAAAGAATTATAGATTTCAAAATAATACTATTCAGGGTTTTTAGAAAGGAAAAAGTATTCTTACGAATGCGGCTTTACATAGAAAGAAAAAATATATCATTAATATTGATTTAAAAGATTTTTTTGATAGTTTTACATTCTACAGAGTTCGAGGATATTTTGAACACCATAAAGATTTTTTATTGTCCAGAGAAATCGCAATGACGTTAGCTAATTTGGTTTGTTATAAATCAAAATTACCTCAAGGTGCGCCTAGTTCACCAATATTAACAAATATGATTGGTAGAATTCTAGATTCTCGTATTAGAAAACTTTGTAAAAAATTTCGATTAAAATATACCAGATATGCGGATGATATGACTTTTTCGACAAATGATGATGATTGTTTTGCTAGAGTAAAAGATTTTTTGCATGAACTAAATATTATTGTGGAAGATGCAGGATTTACTGTTAATGATAAAAAATCGAGAATATGTTACTGGTATTCTAGACAGACGGTGACAGGCCTAATAGTAAATAAAAGGATCAGTGTTTCAAAAAAATATTATAAAGCAACAAGAGGAATGGCACATCAATTATATATAGGTAGGGAAGTTTATGTAAATAAAGAAAAAGTCGATAATCCGATAAAAATTTTAAGTGGACGATTTGCTTTTATTAATCAAGTGGATCAGTATAGTGATAATATACTAGGACTAGAAAGAAATATTTTTTCTACAAGAGAAAAAACATTTCAACGTTTTCTATTCTACAAATATTTTTATGGTATTGATAGACCAATGCTTGTTACTGAAGGGAAAACAGATATACGTTATATCAGAGCTTCCCTAAAAAAATTGAATAAAAAATTTCCAGAACTTATAAATCTTGAAAATGATGGAAAAGCCGAATACAGCATTACTTTTTTAAAAAAATCTACTGTACTTGAAAAATATTTGGGATTAAATAAACATGGTGGGTCGATTTTTGAAAAGATTTGGAATTTATATTTGAATAATAACCTTTTAAATAATAAAAATTTTGGTGATATTTATAATTATTTTAAAAGGATAGGTTCTCCATATAAATCTCCTGTTATTATGCTTTTTGATAATGAATTAGATGAACCAGACCGGCCAATTAAGCAATTTCTTGATAAAATACAAAAGAATGGTTAAAAAGATATTTGAAAAAGAATATGAAGAAAGCAAACGTAAAAAAATTCAGAACTTGAAACAAGATGGGAAGACATCTAGTGAAATAAAAAATGAAATAAAAAATTTTGAAACAAAGTTTTGTGATGAGAAAAAAGAAGAATTTAAAGAAGAACTAAGAAAAAAGGAATGGATTCATATAAAAGATAATTTGTATTTAATGTTAATCCCTGATACTGAGTCGGGTATTAATAATTCTGATATAGAATCGTTGTTATTATCAGATGATATAAAAAAAGTAGATAGAATACTAAGAAAAGAATTTAATTCTTCTGACAAGAATTTTGTTGAGGAAAAAAATTACGGTAAGAACCATCTCTCGAAGCATATAATGTATAATTATCAAGATTTTTCTTTTCAAAATTTTAAAAAATTATTCGAAAATATAAAATCTATTATTCAAGATAATAAAAACAGAGTAAATAAAAAATAAACTTTACAAATTTCATAGATTCAAATAGCCCTGTGATTGCAGTCACAGGGCTTTGTAGAGTTTAAAAAAAGATGTCAAGTCTTTGTTAACTCAAGTATTTATCCACATAATCATCAAAATCAGGATACTCATTTCGGTTCATAGCATAGAGCATTTCCCCATAGAGAGGGTCGCTAGACGGGTCATCAGGTTCTAGAAGAGTAGCTATTTTCATATCATCATCTGGGAAAAGGATGGTGTAGTGATAGGTGTCGCTGACAGTAATACTGTAATATTTGGTGTTATCTTGATAGCCTGACTTATCTATCTTATAGTGAAATTCTTTATCGCCTAGCTTGCCTGTTTTGCCATTAAAGACAATGTCAATGTCCTCGCCGTTTGCTTTCTGAGCCTTCCATTTTCCTTGAAAGCTAGCGTGCTGACCGCAGGCGCTGAGAAAGATTAGTGATAAGAAAGTGATGAAAAGCCATGTTAGTTTTTTCATATCGTTCTCCTTGTCTATCCTTTGATATTATTCTATCACAAATATTAAAAATAAAAAAGCTGAGATGGTAAACTCAGCTTTTGAACAGTAGGTCTGTATTTAAGCTACTTATTCTGCAGCTTGAGCCCAGCGTTGGGATAGCTTGCGCGAGAAGCTGGAAATGGCGAAGTTAATCAGGAAATAGATGGCTGCTACCAGTAGGTAGAGTGCGAAGACCTGTTCAGCTTCAAAATAGCGTCCCATTAGAATTTGAGCAGAACCAAAGAGTTCTTGGAGCGCAATAACAGAATAGAGCAGGCTGGTATCCTTAATCACTGTTACAAACTGAGAAATGATGGCCGGCAGCATTTTCCGAATAGCCTGAGGTAGGATGATAAAACGCAAAATCTGAAACTGAGTAAATCCTTGAGATAAGCCAGCTTCAGTCTGACCTGGGTCAATGGCATTGAGACCACCTCGGATAATTTCTGCCAAAGCAGCAGAAGTAAAAACAGTGAAGCTGATGATACCGGCTGGCGTTGACTTAATCTGAAAGACTAAAAAGATAGTGAAAATCCAGAGCAGATTGGGTACATTACGGACAAATTCGATGTAAATGCTGGCAATCAGCTTGAGCAGTTTATTTTTCCCGTTTCTCATGACTGCTAGAATAGTTCCAAAAATCGTGGATAGGACAATGGAAATGAAAGAAATTTGTAGCGTCAGCCAGAGCCCCTTAAGGATAAAGAGGAGGTTGGTTGCGGTGAAGACTTTTAAAATATTTTCCATAGAGACCTCCTTAGATGCTGTAAGCTTGTTTATTGGCTTCCTCTACCTTACGTCCCCAGCTGGCGATTGGGAAGCAAAGGAGGAAGTAGAGCAGAGCTGCTCCGGCAAAGGCTGGGATGTAGTTGGAGTTCAGAGCAGACCAGGACTTGGTCACGAACATCAGATCCATACCAGAGATAATAGCGACGGTAGAAGTATTTTTTATCAGATTGACGACTTGATTGATTAACGGTGGCAGGATAATCCGAAAAGCTTGGGGCAGGATGATGTATCGCATAGTTTCTACATAGGTAAATCCCTGAGATAGTGCAGCTTCAGTCTGCCCGCGAGGAATGGACTGGATACCTGAGCGGATGACTTCGGCGATGTAAGCACCGTGGTACAGTCCTACACAGAGAACCGCAGTCCAATAGATTGAGGGCATGATGGTGTAATTGCTGACTAGCGGAAGACCGTAAAAGACAATCACAAATTGCACTAAGAGTGGTGTATTCTGATAAAACTCAACAAAAATACGAGCTAGACTACGTAGAACTTTATGCTTACCTGTGCTGATAGCTCCAAAGAAAATCCCTAGTAGAAGAGCCAAGGTCAGGGCACCGATAGAAATGGCTAAGGTAAAGAGGAATCCTTGGAAAAACTTGCCAAAGTCAGCAAAGTAGGCCTGCCAAGAAGAAATACTAAAACTCATAGGGTCTCCTTTCTAATCATCTGTTGAAGCAGATGGTTTTAAATCATATTTGTCATAAAGTTTCTGCAGACTGCCGTTTTCCTTCCATTTAGAGATTAGGCCATCTACATAGTCATTCAATTGAGTGTTGGATTTTTTTGTTACCACACCG
This sequence comes from Streptococcus sanguinis, assembly GCF_050225395.1. Lineage (GTDB taxonomy): Bacteria > Bacillota > Bacilli > Lactobacillales > Streptococcaceae > Streptococcus. The sequence goes on from NZ_CP071431.1 coordinate 827,793, forward strand.
TAATCGGCTTTTTTGAAGCTGTAATCCAGAATGTTTGACTTGGAACTTACATAGCCGGTCAGGATGGACTTGTCAACAGAAATGGCATCAATACGGTGAGCCCGCAAGGAAACAGCAAGTTCAGGGTAGGAGCCTAACTCCACATATTTGAAGTTGAGTTTTTTCTCTTGAGCGATTTCTTCCAGCAAGGTTTGAGTAATAGAACCTTGGACGACGCCGATAGTCTTGTTATTCAAGTCCTTGACGTCTGTAATTTTGCTGGATTTATTAACTAGAAAACCAGAAGCATCGGTGTAGTAAGGGGTTGTAAAATTATAGATTTCCTTACGCTCATCTGTGATGGTAAAGGTCGCAATTACCATGTCAACTTGTCCGTTGTCCAGAAGTGGTCCGCGGGTTTGTGCGGTAACTGGGAGGTAGTTGATTTTGACGCCTAGTTCCTTAGCAATTTTCTTTGCAATATCGATTTCTAAACCGCTGTATGTATTGCTATCAGGATTGAGGTAACCAAAATTAGGTACATCCTGCTTGACACCGACATTGAGGACTCCGCGTTTCTGGATAGCTTTGACCTGTTGGCTGGTACTGGAATCGGCTTGTGCGGGAGCGGCATGGATTAAGCCTAGAGTCAGAAGGAGTAAGAGTAGGCTGATGAGTATTTTTTGTAATTTCATAGGTCTTCTCCTTTTTAAGAAAGCACGTTATCACTCTCATGGTTGATAATTTTACTGAGAAACTGCTTAGCGCGAGGTTCGGTAGGATTGTCAAAGAAAGCATCAACATCAGTAGTATCCACTAACACTTCACCATCTGCCATGAAGATAATGCGGTCAGCTACCTCACGGGCAAAGCCCATTTCGTGTGTGACCACAATCATGTTCATGCCGTCTTTGGCTAATTTTTGCATAACAGCCAGAACATCACCGATTGTTTCAGGGTCCAGGGCAGAAGTAGGTTCATCAAAGAGCAGGATCTCAGGGTGCATGGCTAAACCACGGGCAATGGCAATCCTTTGCTTTTGTCCACCGGACAGCATGCCTGGGTAAGAGTCTTTTTTGTCCCACATGTTGACAAATTCTAGATATTTTTGAGCGATTTTTTTAGCTTCTTGTTTATCCATTCCTAGAACTTTAATAGGCGCCAAGGTAACATTTTCTAACACCGTTTTGTGGGGGTAAAGATTAAAATGTTGAAAGACCATTCCGACTTCTTTGCGTAAGTTGACCAGATCTTTGGCAGCAGTGTTCGTGACCTCGTGGCCATTGACAATCAGACTTCCCTGGTCAATACCTTCTAAAGCGTTGATTGTACGGATAAGAGTAGATTTTCCTGAGCCAGATGGTCCCAGCAGTACAACTACTTGCCCTTTTTCAAAACTGAGATTGATATTGCGCAGAGCATGGTAGTCTCCGTAATACTTTTCGACATTTTTGAATTCAACTAAAGCCATATCTTTCTCCTTTGTGTTAGATAATATGACATAGATTTTACCATAGAATAAATAAACTGTCAAATTGAATAAAAATGACTATTTTTATTCAGAGAGAAATTTTTTTGATGAGAATCGTCCATTTTCTACAAATGTGGAATAAAAATGGCTTGAATTAGTGTTTTTTAAGAAAACTTTGGTATAATAAGACTATATAAATAAATAAAATTGGATTGGGAGTCTAGCTAGGCAAACTAGATTGCCTTTTGCACGTTTTGATGCAGGACGACTTAGCTGACTATGTCACAACTTTTCTATCATGGAGTTGATTCAATCCCAATCTTATGTTAAGGTGAACATATGAAGAAAATATTAGTTGTAGATGATGAGAAACCAATCTCAGATATTATTAAGTTTAATATGGCCAAAGAAGGCTATGAGGTTTTGACTGCCTTTGATGGCAAGGAAGCCTTGGAAATGTTTGAAGCAGAACAGCCAGACATCTTGATTCTGGACTTGATGCTGCCAGAAGTGGACGGACTGGAAGTTGCTAGGACTATTCGCAAGACTAGCAATGTGCCGATTATTGTATTGTCTGCTAAGGACAGTGAGTTTGACAAGGTTATCGGCCTTGAAATCGGTGCAGATGACTATGTGACCAAGCCTTTCTCAAATCGTGAGTTGCAGGCGCGTGTCAAGGCACTTCTTCGTCGGGCAGACCTTGTTGTGGAAAACCAAGTAGAAGAAAGTGGCCCGAACGAGTTGACCATTGGAGAACTGCAGATTTTGCCAGATGCTTTTGTTGCTAAGAAGCATGGCAAGGAGCTGGAGCTGACCCACCGCGAGTTTGAACTTCTTCATCATTTGGCGACACATATCGGTCAGGTGATGACACGTGAGCACTTGCTGGAAACAGTATGGGGCTATGACTATTTTGGCGATGTCCGTACAGTGGATGTGACCATTCGCCGCCTGCGTGAAAAGATTGAAGATACGCCAAGCCGACCTGAGTATATCTTGACTCGCCGCGGAGTTGGCTATTATATGAGAAATAATGATTGAAGCAATTAAACAATTTGTGATTTCTGCGGATTTTGTCTTTGCTATCATTATTATCGGCTTCATTGTAGTTGTTGCCTTGCTTTTATTGGAAAATCGCCGGGATAATCAAAAGCTTGTACAGCTTAATCAAAAGGTTAAAGATTTGATTGCAGGGGACTATTCTGAGGTGCTGGACATGCAGGGGAGTCCAGAAATCACAGATATGACCAACAGTATCAATGATCTTTCAGAGGTCATTCGACTGACACATGAAAACCTTGAGCAAGAAACTAAACGTCTTTCCAGTATCCTGTCCTATATGACAGATGGCGTGCTTGCGACCAACCGCCGGGGGCAGATTATCACTATCAACGATATGGCAACCAAGCAGTTGGGAGTTAAGAGAGATGAGGTCCAAAATATGAGTATTTTGGATCTGCTTTCGATTTCAGACGAGTATGATTTGAGGGACCTGATTACCAATGTACCTGAGCTGACGATAGATTCTCAGGATGAAAATGGTGAGTATTTGAGCTTGCGGGTTCGCTTTGCTTTGGTAAGGCGGGAGTCGGGCTTCATTTCTGGTTTGGTAGCTGTCTTGCATGATACGACAGAGCAGGACAAGGAAGAGCGGGAGCGTCGCCTCTTTGTCTCCAACGTCAGCCATGAGTTGCGGACTCCGCTGACCAGTGTTAAGTCCTATCTGGAAGCCTTGGATGAGGGAGCCTTGTCTGAGCCAGTGGCACCAGATTTTGTCAAGGTGTCGCTCAATGAAACCAACCGCATGATGCGGATGGTGACGGACTTGCTCAGCTTGTCACGCATTGACAACGAGACCAGTCATCTGGAAGTGGAGCTGACGAATTTCACGGCCTTTATCACCTTTATCCTCAATCGCTTTGATAAGATAAAAAATCAAGATGAAACTAAAAAATATGAGATTATCCGTGATTATCCGATAACACCGATTTGGGTAGAGATTGATACAGATAAGCTGACCCAGGTCATTGATAATATCATGAACAATGCCATCAAGTATTCGCCGGATGGTGGAACCATTACTGTTTCCATCAAGACAACGGATGAGCAGTTGATTCTCTCGATTGCGGATGAGGGACTGGGGATTCCCAAGCAGGACCTGCCTAAGATTTTTGACCGCTTTTATCGAGTGGACAAGGCACGCAGCCGCGCACAGGGTGGAACAGGTCTGGGGCTAGCTATTGCCAAGGAAATTATCAAGCAGCATCAGGGCTTTATCTGGGCTAAGAGTGAGTATGGTGTGGGCTCGACCTTTACCATTGTCTTGCCTTATGAGAATGATGGTGTCCGGGATGACGACTGGGATAATGAAGATGATATATAGAAAGTAAACATGACTAAAGGATTTCAATACAGTATTCTAGCGTCAGGATCAAGCGGTAACTGTTTCTATCTGGAAACAGATCAAAAGCGGATTCTGGTTGACGCTGGCTTATCAGGCAAGAAAATCACTAGCTTGCTAGGCGAAATTGGCCGCAAGCCTGAGGATTTGGATGCCATTTTAGTGACTCATGAGCATAAGGACCACATTCATGGTGTTGGTGTATTGGCTCGCAAGTATCATCTGGATATTTATGCTAATGAGGCCACTTGGAAGGCTATGGAAAAGGACTTAGGCAAACTGGATGCTAGTCAAAAGCATATCTTTGAGTTGGGCAAGACCAAGACCTTTGGAGACTTGGATGTGGAGAGCTTTGGTGTCAGTCATGACGCAGCCTGTCCGCAATTTTACCGCTTTATGAAAGATGACAAGAGTTTTGTCATGCTGACGGATACAGGCTATGTCAGTGACCGGATGGCTGGGATTATCGAAAATGCCGACGGGTACTTGATTGAGAGCAACCATGATATTGAAATTCTTCGCAGCGGTGCCTATCCTTGGAGCCTTAAGCAACGGATTCTGTCGGATATGGGTCACTTGTCCAATGAAGACGGAGCGGAGACCATGATTCGGACTCTGGGCAATCGTACCAAGCGGATCTATCTAGGACATCTCAGTAAGGAAAACAATATCAAGGAATTGGCTCACATGACCATGGTCAATCAACTGGCTCAAGCTGATATGGCGGTTGGCCACGACTTCCAGGTCTATGATACCTCGCCTGATACCGCGACGCCTTTGACGAGTATTTAAACACCCGACCGAAAGGTTTGGTTTTCTTGCTCTAGTGCGGTATCCATTAAATATTTAAAAAGCAACGGTTTTATTTTGTAAAGGAGCTTGTATGCGGCCAATTTACTTTGTGGTAGGTCTATTATCTTTAGGGTTGGGAGTTTTGGGGATTTTTCTACCTCTCCTGCCAACGACGCCATTTCTTCTCTTGTCCATTGCCTGTTTTTCGCGCAGTTCCAAGCGCTTTGAGAATTGGCTCTATCATACAAAGATGTATCAGACCTATGTGGCAGATTTTCGAGAGACGGGAACGATTGCCAAGGAGCGAAAGAAAAAGATTATCGTTTCCATCTATATCTTGATGGGGATTTCCATTTTTCTAGCACCTATTATTTGGGTTAAGATTGGACTGTTGGGTCTGACCGTTTTTATCACCTATTATTTGTTTAAAGTAATTCCGGATAAGGAATAGAAATCACTGTCAGCAGGTGCGTTTGCGCCTGTTTTTTGTTATAATAGAGACTGTATATCTTTGGAAAGGAAAAGGTATCATGCTGCTTATCTGACGGAAGTCAGCATGATCTAAAATAGTAATGGAAAATTTGAAAAAAGCATTGCTGGAGCAGTTTGACTTGGTTTTCTCTGATGAGACCTTGTTGGAAACGGCTTTTACCCATACGAGCTATGCCAATGAGCACCGCCTCTTAAAAATTTCACACAATGAGCGCTTGGAATTTTTAGGAGACGCTGTTCTGCAACTGATTATTTCGGAGTATCTTTATACCAAGTATCCTAAGAGACCGGAGGGCGATCTGTCTAAGCTGCGTTCCATGATTGTTCGGGAGGAGAGCTTGGCAGGCTTTGCCCGTGATTGCCAATTTGATCAATTTATCAAGCTGGGACGCGGTGAGGAGAAGTCTGGCGGCCGGAATCGTGATACGATTTTAGGTGATTTGTTCGAGGCCTTTTTAGGCGCCTTGCTCTTGGATAAGGGTGTGGAAGCAGTCAAAAGCTTTCTCTATCAAGTCATGATTCCCAAGGTGGAAGCGGGAGATTTTGAGCGGGTGACGGACTACAAGACCAAGCTACAGGAGTTGCTGCAGATTAATGGCGATGTGGAAATTGCCTATCAGGTCGTCTCTGAAACAGGGCCGGCTCATGCCAAAAATTTCGAGGTGGCTGTTCTCATCAATGGCTGCAAGTCCGGTCAAGGCCAGGGGCGTTCTAAAAAGCTGGCCGAGCAGGAAGCTGCTAAAAACGCATTTAAAAAGGAAAGTTCTTCATGTTTTTAAAGGAAATTGAAATTCAGGGCTTCAAGTCATTTGCTGATAAGACTAAAGTTGTCTTTGATCAGGGAGTTACAGCGGTTGTCGGGCCAAATGGTTCCGGCAAATCCAATATTACGGAGAGCCTTCGCTGGGCTTTGGGAGAGTCTAGTGTGAAAAGTCTGCGGGGCGGCAAGATGCCCGATGTGATTTTTGCAGGAACAGAAACCCGCAAGCCACTTAATTATGCATCAGTGGTAGTGGTTTTGGACAATAGAGACCAATTTATCAAGGATGCTGCCAATGAGATTCGGGTGGAGCGACACATTTACCGTAGCGGTGACAGTGAGTATAAGATTGATGGCAAAAAAGTCCGTCTGCGCGATGTCCATGATCTTTTCATGGATACAGGGCTGGGACGAGATTCCTTCTCCATCATTTCCCAAGGGAAGGTTGAGGAAATCTTCAACAGCAAGCCGGAGGAACGCCGGGCAATTTTTGAAGAAGCGGCTGGAGTGCTTAAGTATAAGACACGTCGTAAGAAAACGGAAAGCAAGCTTAGTCAGACCCAGGATAATCTGGACCGTCTGGAAGACATTATCTACGAGCTGGAGAGCCAGGTCAAGCCCTTGGAGAAGCAGGCTGAAACTGCTAAGCGCTTCTTGAGTCTGGATGGCCAGCGCCGAGAGCTTTACTTGGATGTTTTGGTCGCTCAGCTGACAGCTAACAAGGAAAGGCTGACCAAGGCTGAAGAAGATTTAACGAATATCCAGCAGGAGCTAGCAGCCTACTATAGCAAGCGCGATGAGCTGGAAGTTGAAAATCAAACCTTGAAGGCCAAGCGCCATGAGCTCAATCAAACTTTGTCTGATAATCAAGCTAGTTTGCTGGAATTGACCCGCTTAATCAGTGATTTGGAGCGCCAGATTGATCTTTCTAAGTTGGAGTCCAGCCAGGCAGCGACGAGCCGTCGGGAAAATGAAGAACGCTTGGCCACTCTGTCAGAAAAACTGGCTCAGATAGAAAGCAACATAGAGGACAAGCAGGCTGAATTAAGCCAAATAGCTGCCAAACTGAGTGACAATGAGCAGTCTATCGCTGCTTTGGAAGCAGAATTAGCAGACTTTTCAGATGATCCAGACCAGCTGATTGAACATCTGCGCGAGCAGTATGTTAAGCTCATGCAGGAGGAGGCAAATCTTTCTAATGACTTGACTTCTCTGGAGAGCCAGCTGGCTAGCGAGCTTAAATTGGCTGAGAGCAAGAAAGCAGACTATGCTAAATTGCAAGCAGATTTGGAAGCTAGCCAGACTCAGGAGCAGGCTGGTTTGGAGGAGTTGGAAATTGCTCGTCAAGCCCTCAAGAATCTACTGGCTGACTACCAGAGTCAGGTTCAGTTGGTAGAGAAGCTGGAGGCTGACTATAAGCATCAGCAGACTAAGATGTTTGAGCTTTTGGATGACCTCAAAAACAAGCAGGCGCGTTCAAATAGCTTGGAAGCCATTCTCAAAAATCACAGTAATTTCTATGCTGGGGTTAAGAGTGTGCTGCAGGAGGCAGGTCGACTGGGTGGTATTGTAGGAGCAGTTAGCGAAAAGCTCAGCTTTGATCCTTACTATCAGACAGCGCTGGAAATTGCTCTGGGAGCAAGCAGTCAAAATATCATCGTGGAAGATGAGGCGGCTGCGACTCGGGCTATTGAATTTCTGAAGAAAAATCGGGCTGGCCGGGCAACCTTCCTGCCTTTAACAACCATTAAGCCGCGTCAGCTACCTGACCATCATCGCACTACGATTGAAAAGAGTGCTGGTTTTCTGGGACTGGCTTCTTCCTTGGTCAGCTATGAGTCATCGTTAGACAGCATTTTTCAAAATCTGCTGGGAACGACCGCTATTTTTGATACGGTGGAGCATGCCAGAGCAGCAGCTCGCCAAGTGCGCTATCAGGTTCGCATGGTGACTTTGGATGGAACAGAGCTTCGGACTGGCGGTTCTTATGCCGGTGGTGCCAACCGCAATAACAATACCATCTTTATCAAGCCGGAGCTAGATGCTTTGCTTGAAGAGATTAAGCAGAAAAATGTCAGCTTGAAAGAGCAGGAAGAAGCAGTGCAAATTCTGCAAAACCAGCTAAGTCAGGCCAAGCAGGTATTGGAACAAATCAAGACAGATGGTGAGCAAGCTCGCTTGGCTGAGCAAAAGGCTAATCTAGCCTATGAACAGTTAGCCAAGCGTGTAGAAGAACTCACAAGTCTGAAAAATCTACAGGAGCAAGAGTTGGCTAGTCAGTCTGCTTTGGATATTTCAGAAGAGAAAGACCGACTGCAGGCCCGCTTGACTGAGATTGAGCAAGAAAAAACGGATATCACTGCAGAAATAGAGCAGGTTAAGTCGAACAAAGATGCTGTTCAGGCTCGCTTTGACAAGCTTTCCTCTCGCCTAGCAGAACTCAAGCTCCAGCGAACAGAGCTGACCTCCAATCAACGCTTTGAAAAGAATGACTTGGAACGTCTGTCCGAGGAAAAAGCCAGCCTTGCAAAAGAGCAGTCGACCTTGGAACTTTTGATGGAGCAAAAGGAGCAGTCTAGCCTGCAGAAGGTGGATATTACAATCCTGGAAGAGCAATTAGAGACCGCCAAGCAAGAAAAGACTGACCTGAATCAAAGACTGATTCGCCTGAAATTTGAGCTTGAAGATCTGGAAGGTCAGTCTGACGATATTGCCAGTCGTTTGGAGCAAGCCCGCCATCAAAATGAAGAATTGATTCGTCGGCAGGCCAAGGCAGAGGCAGAAAAGGATAAGCTCATGGATGTCATGCGCCGTCTGGCAAGCAATCTGACAGATGACTATCAGATGAGCTTTGATGAAGCAAGCAGCCAGGCTCGGCCGTTAGAAAGTTTGCCAGCTGCTGAAAGTCAGGTGAAGGATTTGGAAAAAGCCATTCGAGCTTTAGGTCCAGTCAATCTGGAAGCAGTTGAGCAGTTTGAAGAAGTCAGCAACCGTTTGAACTTCCTAAATGAGCAACGAGACGATGTCCTATCAGCCAAAAATCTGCTCTTAGAGACGATTGAAGAGATGAATGACGAAGTCAAGGAACGCTTTAAATCAACCTTTGAAGCCATTCGTGAAAGCTTCAAGGTGACTTTCCGACAGATGTTTGGCGGTGGTTCGGCAGACCTGATATTGACGGAGGGAGACTTGCTGACTGCAGGTGTAGAAATCTCTGTGCAGCCACCCGGCAAGAAGATCCAGTCGCTTAATCTGATGAGCGGTGGCGAGAAGGCTTTGTCAGCTTTGGCTCTGCTCTTCTCTATCATTCGCGTTAAGACCATTCCTTTTGTCATCTTGGACGAGGTAGAAGCAGCGCTGGACGAGGCGAATGTTAAACGCTTTGGGGATTATCTCAATCGATTTGACAAGGACAGCCAGTTCATCGTGGTCACTCACCGTAAGGGAACCATGTCAGCTGCAGACTCTATTTACGGAGTTACCATGCAGGAGTCTGGTGTTTCCAAGATTGTATCGGTCAAGTTAAAAGATTTAGAAAGTATGTAAAATGAGTATAAAATTAGTAGCAACGGATATGGACGGTACCTTTTTAGACAGTAAAGGTCAGTTTGATATGGACCGTCTCAAGCAAGTTTTGACTCGCTTCAAAGAAAAAGGCATGTATTTTGCCGTAGCCAGCGGGCGCGGCCTCTTGTCGTTGGAAAAGCTGTTTGAGGAAGTGCGCAATGAGATTATTTTTATTGCTGAAAACGGCAGTTTAGTTGAGTTTCACGGCGAGGATCTCTATGAAGCAACCATGCCACGAGACTTTTATCTCAAGGTTTTTGACAAGCTGCAGGAATCTCCCTATGTCAATGTCAATGAGCTGCTTCTGACAGGCAAGCGGGCTTGCTATGTCTTGGAGACTGTGGATCCGACCTATCTTTCTTTCAGTGCTCATTATAATGAAAATATTCAAAAAGTGGCTAGCTTGGCTGATATTGACGATGATATTTTCAAGTTTACGACCAATTTTGCTGAGGACCAAGTCGCAGCTGGTGAAGCTTGGGTCAATGAGAATATCAACGGTGTCAAGGCTATGACGACGGGCTTCAAGTCTATCGACATCGTTTTGGATTATGTGGATAAGGGTGTTGCCATTGTTGAGCTGGCCAAGAAGCTTGACATAGATCTTTCTCAGGTTATGGTTTTTGGCGATAATCTCAACGATTTACACATGATGCAGGTGGCTGGCTATCCGATTGCGACTGAAAATGCTCGCCCTGAGATTTTAGAAGTGGCCAAGGAAGTCATCGGTCACCATGATGCTCAGTCGGTTATCACTTACATGGAGGGATTATAATGACAGATATAAAACTGATTGCTCTGGACTTGGATGGAACTCTTCTGAATTCAGACAAGAAGATTTCTGAGCGCAATTTAGCAACTTTAAAAGTTGCTCAGGATAAGGGAGTTAAGGTAGTTCTGACTACTGGCCGCCCCCTTAAGGCCATGGACTTTTTCCTGCATGAGCTGGGAACAGACGGTCGAGAGGATGAGTACACCATTACTTTTAATGGTGGTCTTGTTCAGCGCAACACTGGAGAAATCCTTGATAAAACAGTCTTTTCTTATGATGATGTAGCTCGGATTTATGAGGAGACGGATAAGCTCCACATCCCTCTTGATGCTATCTGCGAAGGACTTGTCTATCAGATTCAATCAGATCAAGACTCGCTTTATGCCCAGTTCAATCCTACTTTGACTTTTGAGCCCATTGATTTCAGTGATTTATCCAGCCAGCAGACTTATAATAAATGTGTCACCGCTTATGCTCAAGAACCACTGGATGCGGCTATTGAGCAAATTTCACCAGAATTATTTGAGCGCTATGAGATTTTTAAATCTAGAGAAATGCTACTGGAGTGGTCACCAAAAAATGTCCATAAAGCCAACGGTCTGGAGAAACTGATTGCCCATTTAGGTATTGAGAGAAGTCAAGTCATGGCTTGTGGTGATGAAGCTAACGATCTATCTATGGTTGAGTGGGCTGGTTTGGGAGTGGCCATGCAGAATGCAGTAGCCATCGTCAAAGAAGCAGCCAATGTTGTGACACCAATGACCAATGATGAGGATGCAGTGGCTTGGGCTATTGAAGAATATGTACTAAAGGAGGATTAGCCAATGGGATTATTTGACCGCCTTTTCGGCCGAAAAAAACAAGAACCACCGATTGAAGAAGTTGTCAAGGAAGCATTGGAAAACATTGGCGAGCTTGAAGAAGAAACAGCGCCTGTTCCAGAAGCAGGAGAGAATCTTGAAGCGGAAGCTGTTCAGTCCTATCAGGGCGAGCAGCAACTTGATGACCAAATTTCGGATACAAAAGATAGTTTGGCTGATGTTGAAGAGCAGTTAGTAACAGAAGAGCTTGCATCTCAAGCTATCCAAGAAGAAAGCAAGGAGCCAGAGCATGAAAGAGAAATTATTGCAGAAAATCAAGAAGTGGCTCAAAGAGCAACTCAGACTGAAGAAACTCTAGAAGAGCATCAGCCTGAAAGCAGTGACGAAACGGTAGAAGAACTTATTGAACAAACAGACCTGTCAGATGAAGCATCATCTTATACTGAGCATGAAGCAGTTTCTTATGACGAGGTGGGAACTGATTCAAATAATGAGTTCGAGCTCGAAACAGAAGCTGAGTCACTAACAGAATCAGAACAGGTTGACCAAGAAGCTGATGTTGCTGAAAAATCAGAAGCAGTAGCTACAGAAGATTCTGCTGAACTTCCTCAAGAGGAATCCACTCAGGAAAAATATGACCGCAGCCTAAAGAAGACTCGGACAGGATTTGGAGCACGGCTCAATGCCTTCTTTGCCAATTTCCGATCAGTAGATGAAGAGTTCTTCGAAGACTTGGAAGAGCTGCTCATCACTAGTGATGTAGGAGTGCAAGTAGCTTCCAGTCTGACTGAGGAACTACGCTATGAAGCCCGTCTGGAAAATGCTAAAAAACCAGCTGCTCTGCGCCAGCTGATTATTGAAAAATTGGTGGACATTTATGAGAAAGATGGCCGCTTTAATGAAAAAATCAATTTCCAAAATGGTCTGACTGTCATGCTCTTTGTTGGGGTCAACGGAGTCGGTAAGACCACCTCTATCGGCAAACTAGCCTATAAGTACAAACAACAAGGCAAGAAAGTCATGTTGGTAGCTGCAGATACATTCCGAGCTGGAGCAGTAGCTCAGCTGGCTGAATGGGGGCGGCGCGTTGACGTTCCAGTAGTAACTGGACCTGAGAAGAGTGATCCTGCCAGCGTGGTTTATGATGGTATGGAGCGTGCTCAAGCAGAGCAGGTTGATGTTCTTATGATTGACACGGCTGGTCGCCTGCAAAATAAGGACAACCTCATGGCTGAGCTGGAGAAAATTGGCCGTATTATTAAGCGAGTGGATCCAGAAGCACCGCATGAAACTTTCCTAGCTCTCGATGCTTCAACCGGTCAGAATGCTCTGGTTCAGGCCAAGGAATTTTCTAAAATCACTCCAGTCACAGGAATTGTATTGACAAAAATCGATGGAACAGCCCGAGGCGGAGTTGTGCTAGCCATTCGTCAGGAATTGGATATTCCAGTGAAGCTGATTGGCTTTGGAGAAAAGATTGATGATATCGGTGAGTTCAACTCAGAGAACTTTATGAAAGGCCTGCTTGAAGGCTTAGTATAAAGCAAAAAAGCCAGTACACGTACTGGCTTTTTTATGAACAATTTTTAAATTTTATTTGTTTGGAGACCACTGCCAGTCAGCTCCAAATTCTCTAAGGAGTTCAAGGGCAGCTTCTGGTCCCATAGAACCGACGGGATATTCATGGAGTGGCACTTCGTTGCTATGCCAAAGCTCTTCAATTTGATCAATCAGCTCCCAGCTGGAGCGGACTTCATCCCAGTGGCTGAAGTTGGTTGAGTCATTGTTGAGGACGTCAAAGATTAATTTTTCGTAAGGATCAGGTGAAGAACCGCTGGCTGTTGCGTCTGTCCGATAGTCCAGAGAGAGAGGGGCTAAGCTGAAGCGCTCGCCAACCTCTTTGCCATTCATGCTGAGAGAGAAGCCCTCAGTCGGCTGGATATGAATGGTCAGAACATTTGGTGCTAATTCCTCACCAAAGATAGACTCCATCTGCTTGAAGACAATATTGACAAGAGTGCCTTTTTCAGTGAGGCGTTTACCAGTTCGGAAGAAAAATGGAACATCACGGAAACGTTCGCTATTTACGAAGAAAGCTCCTGAAGCAAAGGTTTCAGTCATGGAGTCAGGATTGACATTAGGTTCACTCCGGTAGGAGATGTATTTCTTACCTTTGACCGTGCCAGACTTATACTGACCGCGTATAAAGAAGCGTTTCAAGTCTTCTTTATCGGGCTGTACCAAGCGTTCAAAAACTTTGACTTTCTCTGCCCGAATGTCCTCTTTGCTGAAGCTTTTTGGCTTGTCCATAGCTAAGAGTGACAGGAGCTGCAAGGTATGATTCTGCACCATATCCCGCAGAGCACCAGACTGGTCATAGTAACCGCCGCGTTCTTCGACGCCTAGCTTTTCAGCAAAGGTAATCTGGACATTGTCAATGTAGTCACGATTCCAGATATTTTCAAAGAGAAGATTGGCAAAGCGGATAGCGAAGATGCTCTGAATCATTTCCTTGCCTAGGTAATGGTCAATACGGAAAATCTGCTCTTCATCAAAGGCAGCCAAGAGTTCTTCGTTAAGTTGGCTGGCAGTTGCCAAGTCTGTTCCGAAAGGTTTTTCGACAATCAGACGTTCAAATCCTGTGCCGTCTACGATATTTTCAGACTTGAGGTGTTTGGCAATGGTTCCGAAAAATTGCGGAGCCATGGACAGGAAGAAGAGCTTATTGTGCTCGGCTTGGTACTGCTCATTGAGTCGGTTTTGAAGCTTGCGCAGCTCAATGTAGTGCTCGGTATCCTGCACATCATGACTTTGATAGTAGAAGTGGCTAGCAAACTCTTGGGCTTGCTCGGGACTGTCAGCTAAATCAGCGATTGCCTCGACAACGACAGACTCAAAATACTCCTTGCTCCAAGGCCGGCGGGCGGTTCCGATAACTGCAAAATGCTTGGAAAGATTGCCAGACTTATAGAGCCTGAAGAGGGATGGATAGAGTTTTCTTTTGGCCAAGTCACCGCTGGCTCCGAAAATTGTAACAATAACTTTTGAAGACATCCTGATACCTATTTTCTAAATGATGTCTCTATTTTATCACAATTTTTCTAAAGATTGTATTCAGAAATTCGGTTTCTGAAAAGGGAGATAAATAGAAAGAAATTGACCACTGCTTGAAACATATTCAAATACAAAAAATGAGGCTTAGACACAATTGTGCCAGCCTCGTTTTCTTTATTCAAATACCCTATAAACGTAAGGGTTGTCCGGTTTCTCTACCTTATCAAAGCTTTCAACTTCTAGAGTTGGCAGGCTTTGTCCCAGACTTTTATGGTAGTGCATGGTAATTTTTCCCTTGGCATGAATCCAGGTATTATTCTCGAAATGCTGGGTATTTCCAGTCGTCAAGAGGCCATAGACACCTGAGTCAGCGATACAATGAATAATACCGAAGCGAAAGAGAAATTGGCTCTTCTGGTCGCTGGGGTCATTGTAGACAAATCCAGTGAACTCCAGCGTTTTGCCTACAAACTCGTCGGGATAATCATAGATGACCTCCATGATTTCCATGTAGTTCTCAGTTGTGACCTGAATGGTATCTTGCTTGACATATTTCTTGGCGGCTGCCCGCATTTCTTTTTCGTAAGCCCCTTTGGTAAAGTAGGTGCTGGTGTCTGGCTTCAGGTATTGGCTGGTTGTGCCTTCGTCCTGCTGAATAGCAGTTGAAGTTCCCTCAGCCAGTGGAAAATGAAATCCTTTAGCCGAAACTGTTGTCGAATCCAAGGTTACAGTTGGAAAGAAAATTCCTACAAAAAGCGGAATGACGAGGAGCAGCACGCTGCCTAACTTGGCCCAGCGAGTGCTTAAATGACTGTGGACCTCCATCTTCTTCATCCAGATGATAAGCTGCACAACTGCTAAGACAAAAGACAGAATCATAGACAAGTATGCCAGATAGGAATAGTGGAGATTGATATATTGGTTGAGCTTGCCCGTCAGCTGCAGATACATGGTAATCTCAAAGTAGCCGACTAAGATTAGAAATCGAATCATAGGACCACCCCCACAAGCCAAGAGTAAAGAAAGACAACGATGGTAACCAGGCTGATAAATTGCCAGATAAAGCGTGTCTTAAAGTAGTTTTTCATCATCAGCAGATTCTTGACATCTAGCATAGGCCCAATGACCAAGAAAGCTAAGACAGGCGATAGGCCGAAGCTAGCAATCAAGGAGCTCCCGATGAAAGCATCAGCTTCGCTGCAAAGTGAGAGCAGGAAGGACAGCAGCATGAGCAGAAGAATAGCAACAGCCGGTGTCGAGCTGATAGAGGTCAGGATTCTGGTTGGAACATAGACCTGGACCAGGCTGGCAAAGAGACAGCCAAAGACCAGATAGCGGCCTGTATCGAAAAATTCGTCAATGGCCTGCACAAAGACATGAAATAGCTTTTGTCCTTTGCTGAGATGTGAAAAGTCATGCTCATGAACAGCCTTGCGATTTTCTTTTTGAATATTGCTGTCTGCAAAGAAGCCCAGAAAAATCCCTAAAAGAATAGCCACGACCATAGAACCTAAAGCACGAAGCAGAGCCATTCGGAAGGAATTTCCAAAGGCTGAGTAGGTCGCAAAGAGTACGATGGGGTTGATGACTGGAGCCGTTACCAGAAAAGGCACAGCCGTGTAGCTGGGAACTTTCTTTTCCAGAAACCGATTTATAATGGGAACGATTCCGCACTCGCAAGAGGGGAAGACAAAACCAACCAAGCTCCCAAAGAAAATCCGAGCCCATTTGTTCTTGGGCAGGAAACGATAAACCTTGTCTGGCGTGACATATACCTCGATAAAGCCAGAAATGATACTTCCAATCAAAACAAAAGGCAGGGCTTCAATGATAATGGAGAGAAAGATGGCGCCGGCTTGCAGGACACTGGCCGGCAGCTGAGAGAAGAAGCTCATTCTTTCTTATCCTTCTCATTTTTAGATTTTTTCTTGTCTTCCTCTGGGAATTCTACCTTTTCAATCTTGGGCAGGGTCGCAAACTCTTCGAACATCTTGTCCAAATCGTCTGATCTAGTAAATTTAACAGCCATAAAGGCACCTCATTTCTAAAATAATAATTCTATTATACTACCAATTATCAAAAAATGAAATTTTGAAACATAGCTCACTCAATACATAAAATTTACCTTAAATTTTTTTGTACAAATAGTACTAAATAGTTCTAAAACTGCCTATCTTTCAAAGCACTTGTGATATAATAGGATTGTTATGGAAAATATAAATATTGAAAAAATTACCCAGAAATTGGGCCTTAAAGAAAGCCAAGTATCACAGGTCCTAGATCTGACTGCTGAAGGAAATACGATTCCTTTTATTGCTCGTTACCGTAAGGAAATGACAGGAAATCTGGATGAGGTAGAGATTAAGGCAATCATTGACCTAGATAAAAGCATGACTGCCTTGGCAGAGCGTAAAGCGACGGTCTTAGCTAAGATTGAGGAGCAGGGAAAACTTACGGATGCGTTGCGTTCTGAGATTGAAGCTGCTGAAAAGCTGGCTGATGTGGAAGAGCTTTATCTGCCTTACAAGGAGAAGCGCCGTACCAAGGCAACTATTGCCCGTGAAGCAGGTCTCTTTCCTTTGGCCCGCTTCATCCTACAGGATGCGGCTAATTTGCAGGAAGAAGCAGAGAAACTTACTAGTGAAGCCTTTCCAACATCAGAAGCTGCTCTAGCTGGAGCAGGGGATATTCTGACTGAAGCAATTTCTGAAGACACCAAGCTGCGGGCTTGGACCTACCATGAGATGCAGACCAATTCTTTTATCGTATCCAGTCTCAAAGACGGTGATTTGGATGAAAAGCAGGTCTTCCAGATTTATTATGATTTTTCTGAAAAAGTAGCGACCATGCAGGGCTACCGAACACTGGCCCTTAACCGTGGTGAGAAGCTAGGTATTCTCAAGGTTGGTTTTGAGCACAATCTTGAGAAAATCCTGCGCTTTTTTGAAGTACGTTTCAAAGTGAAAAATGCCTATATTATCGAAGCTGTCCAGCAAGCAGTTAAAAAGAAAATCATTCCAGCTATGGAGCGCCGTATTCGGACCGAGCTGACTGAGGCTGCTGAGGATGGTGCGATTCAGCTCTTCTCAGATAACCTCCGCCATCTCCTCCTAATTGCTCCTCTCAAAGGTCGCGTAGTACTGGGCTTTGACCCAGCTTTCCGGACAGGGGCTAAGCTGGCTGTTGTGGATGCAACAGGTAAGATGCTGACGACTCATGTTATCTATCCAGTAGCGCCAGCAAAGCCAGCTCAGATTGAAGCTTCTAAGAAGGAGTTGTCAGAGCTGATTGAGCAGTTTGGCGTGGAAATCATTGCCATCGGAAACGGAACGGCCAGTCGAGAAAGCGAAGCCTTTGTAGCGGAAGTTTTGAAATCTCATCCGAATGTCAGCTATGTCATCGTCAATGAGAGCGGAGCATCTGTATACTCTGCTAGTGAACTGGCTCGTCATGAGTTTCCAGATTTGACGGTTGAAAAGCGTTCAGCTATTTCCATTGCCCGCCGATTGCAGGATCCTTTGGCTGAGCTGGTTAAGATTGATCCTAAGTCTATCGGGGTTGGCCAGTACCAGCATGATGTCAGCCAGAAAAAACTGTCTGAAAGTCTGGACTTTGTCGTTGATACAGTGGTCAACCAAGTCGGGGTCAATATCAACACCGCCAGTCCTGCCCTGCTGGCCCATGTAGCGGGTCTTAATAAAACTATCTCAGAAAATATTGTCAAATACCGAGAGACGGAAGGCTTGATTCGGTCTCGCGAGGCCATCAAGAAAGTGCCGCGTCTAGGCGCAAAGGCTTTTGAACAGGCAGCCGGCTTCCTGCGTATTCCTGAAAGTGATAACTTGCTGGATAATACAGGCGTTCACCCAGAGTCTTATAAGGCGGTGGAGGAGCTCTTTAAGCGTCTGGAAATTAGCAGTTTGGATGAAGCAGCCCAAGCCAAATTAAAAGGAGTGCAGACTGCTAGTTTGGCTGCAGAGCTAGGCCTAGGAGAAGAAACTCTAAAAGATATTATTGCTGATTTGCTCAAGCCTGGCAGAGATTTGCGAGATTCCTTTGACGCGCCAGTTCTGCGGCAGGATGTCTTGGATATCAAGGACCTGCGCATCGGTCAAAAACTGGAAGGAGTCGTCCGCAATGTCGTCGATTTCGGAGCCTTTGTGGATATCGGTATCCACGAAGACGGTCTTATTCATATCTCCAAGCTGAGCACGGACTATATCAAGCATCCTAGTCAGGTCCTATCTGTTGGTGATTTGGTCACAGTCTGGGTGGATAAACTGGATGTGGAACGGGAGAAAGTTAACCTCTCTCTGATAGCACCAAATGAATCTAACTGAGTACGTCAAACAGGTTTCTCTTGAAGATTTTGGCTGGGAATTTCGTCACCAAGCTTATTGGAATAAGCGTCTCCGTACTACAGGGGGACGCTTCTTTCCAAAAGATGGTCATCTGGATTTCAACCCTAAAATATATGAAACTTTTGGGCTGGAGACCTTCCGAAAAATTGTTCGCCATGAGCTGGCTCACTATCACCTCTATTATCAGGGTAAAGGATACCGCCATGGGGATAGAGATTTTAAAGAACTGCTCAAGCAAGTTGATGGTCTGCGCTACGCTCCTTCCTTGTCCGACTCGCAATCTTTTCTCGTCTATGAATGCCTGAGCTGCGGAGCACTTATCCGTCGTAGACGTAGAGTCAATCTTCAAAAATACCGTTGCGGACGCTGTATGGGCAAGCTCCGTTTGTCAGAGAAAGCTTGATAGATTAGCGAGAGAGTTCCTTGAAGAACTCTCTTTTTCAAAAGAATGAATATTCTAATCCATAATCAGCCTTTGGCCCGATTGTTTTCTCATGAAATATGGTAGAATAAAGTAAATATGATCATTGAGGTCTCTATCATGAACGTGAAATTCTATAAGTTGAAAAAGAATCGACTGATTTCCGGTGTCTTGTCCGGTCTGTGTGATAAATTTGATTTTGATCTGAGCCTGGTGCGCTTCCTCTTTATTATCTTTACTGTGGTCAATTTCGGCTTGGGAATTCTCATCTATATCCTGCTAGCTATGGTTATGCCCTATAAAGAAGACATAGAAGAAGAAATGTATGGAACCGGCCCGCGCAAACGAAAAGAAGCAGAAGCTATCGAAGACGATAAAGACGGCTGGTTTTGGTAATTCTTAATAAAATAGAAAATTTCGGGATGCACTCCCGATTTTTTACTTGAAGTAGGGAATGTTTTAGTAAGACATTTCTATACCGTGATTTATTTTCTGCTTGCTTCTTTTAGATAAAATCTAAAAAAGAAGCAGGATAGAAAACCAGGTAAATTGACACTTAAAAACATCACCAAAATATTAGCAATTTATCCAAGGAGGAAATATGACAGAATTTTGGAATGCCTATGACTTAAATCGAAATCAACTCCCTCATCTCCTGGTTCGAGGAGAAAAAATTCCTGAAGGACAGTTTCATCTATGTGTTAATGTCTTGGTTCGTCACCAGGATGGTGATATTCTCTTTATGCGGCGATCAGCCAATAAAAGCCTTTATCCTGGCTATTATGAGTTCGGAGCAGGTGGCAGTGTGCTGGCTGGAGAGGATAGTCTGACAGCCGCCTTACGTGAATTAGAAGAAGAAACAGGCTTGGTTCCTGACAGCATCAGACTTTTGGAGCAGGTGTGCTCTATCAAAGATCAGTGCCATTTCGACTATTTTGAAGTGGTTGTATCTGGCGATAAGAGTCAAGTCCGCTATCAGGAAGGCGAAACAGATGCCCATGTCTGGTTGCCTCTGAAAGAGGTCCCAGATTTTGTAGAAAACCATCCTTGTTTTAATAACCAAAAGAAGATTCTTAACAGCCTGCTTGACTAAGACCATGGCTGTTTTTCTATTTTTACTAAAAAGTTGATTTAAATCAAAATATTTTTTCGACCTAAAATCAATCTTAAAGATTCTTTTGAGGTAAAAATTTGCTATAATAGAAGCAGACAAATTTGAAGGGAGAAGACAATGTCAGTAAAGGTCAAAGACCTCTTAAAAATGTCTCGTCTGTCTCAGGAGTACGGAGATAAAGTTTTACTGGAGAAAGAAATTAAAACTTCAGATATTTCTCGGCCTGGACTTGAAATGACTGGATATTTTGATTTTTATACACCCGAGCGGATACAGCTGATTGGGATGAAAGAGTGGTCTTATCTGATGAAGATGAGCTCTCATAACCGCCATCAGGTGCTGCTGAAAATGTTCCAGCCTGAGACGCCGGTGATTATCATTGCTCGAAATTTAGAGATTCCTAAAGAAATGATTGATGCGGCTGATGAGAAGCAGGTTGCTATTCTTAGAAGTAAAGCCTCTACTAGCCGCTTGTCTGGAGAAATTTCCAGTTATCTTGATTCTCGGCTGGCTGAGAGGACCAGTGTTCATGGGGTCCTGATGGATATCTATGGCATGGGAGTTCTCATCCAAGGGGACAGTGGAATTGGTAAAAGTGAGACAGGACTTGAATTGGTTAAGCGTGGCCATCGTTTGGTTGCGGATGACCGAGTGGATATCTATGCCAAGGATGAAGTGACCCTTTGGGGAGAGCCGGCTGAAATCCTGCGTCACCTATTGGAAATTCGTGGTGTTGGTATCATCGATGTCATGAGCTTATACGGAGCCAGTGCTGTCAAAGATTCTTCTCAAGTTCAGATAGCTGTCTATTTGGAGAATTACGATACTCAAAAAACTTTTGACCGTCTAGGTAATGATACAGAGGAGCTGGAGGTTGCCGGTGTCAGAATTCCACGTATTCGGATTCCTGTAAAGACTGGTCGCAATATCTCAGTCGTGATTGAGGCTGCAGCGATGAACTATCGAGCTAAGCAAATGGGCTATGATGCTACCAAGATCTTTGAAGAACGCCTCACTGATTTAATTAGCCGAAATGAGGTGAAACATGATTGATCCAGTAGCTATCCAACTTGGGCCTATCAGTATTCGCTGGTATGCCATCTGTATTGTCACAGGCTTAGTTTTAGCCGTTTATCTTGCCATGAAGGAGGCTCCACGTCGGAAGATTATTCCTGATGATATTTTGGATTTTATCCTAGTAGCTTTTCCCGTAGCCATTGTGGGTGCCCGACTTTATTACGTGGCATTCGAATGGGATTATTACGGTAAGAATCTGATAAAAATCATTGATTTTTGGAATGGCGGAATAGCCGGGATTGCCATTTACGGTGGGCTGATAGCTGGTGCCATCGTTCTCTATTTCTTCTGTCGGAGAAGGTTGATTCACCCAGTCGATTTTCTGGATATTGCAGCACCAAGTGTGATGATTGCTCAGAGTATTGGGCGCTGGGGAAATTTTGCCAACCATGAGGCCTACGGTGCGGCAGTTAAGAGTTTGAACTATCTGCCTAGTTTTATTCGTGAGAATATGTATATCGAGGGCAGCTACAGACAGCCAACTTTCCTCTATGAATCTGTATGGAACCTAATTGGCTTTATCTTGATTATTGTTCTCCGCCGTCGGCCTAAGTTGCTGAGACAGGGAGAAATCGCCGCCTTCTATCTGATTTGGTATGGATTTGGTCGGATGATTATTGAGGGGATGCGGACGGACAGTCTTATGTTTGCTGGTCTGCGCGTTTCCCAATGGCTGTCGCTGATTCTTATTTTTGTAGGAATCGGCATCATCATTTACCAAAGAAAAAAGCAAGCCCCTTATTATCAAGAATAAGAAATACATAGAGCTGCTGACTCTTATAAGAGATGTCAGCGATGAAAGGAGAGAAATATGATAATTGAAATTGCTTATGCATTACTAGCGGTTGCCCTTATTATCTTCGTGATTTACTTGACGATTACTGTCAAAAATCTGGGCGAGAAAGCTGGTAAAATGCTAGATGAAACAGAAAATACCATCAAGGTCTTGACTTCTGATGTCAACGTGACCCTTCACCAAACCAATGATTTACTGGCCAAGGTCAATGTCTTGACTGACGACATCAATCAAAAAGTCGCAACCATTGATCCTTTGTTTACAGCTGTTGCGGACCTGTCTGAGTCCGTTTCAGATTTAAACGTTCAGGCGCGTACGCTGAGTAAAAAAGCAGTGTCTGCTGGTAAGGGAACAGTCAAAACTACAGCTGGTTTATCTGCTTTGCGTTTTGCTTCAAAATTGTTTAAAAAATAAGAAAGAAGGTCTATTATGGGAAAATTTTCATCACTGTTATTGGGAGCTGTCACTGGTGCAGCTGCTGCCTATTTCCTGACCAGTAAGAAAGGAAAGGAAACGACAGATAAGGTTCGGGACTTTGTAAAGGAATATCAAGAAAATCCTGATGATATCCACGAAGCTGTCGTTCAGTCCGCTAAAGACTTTTCAAATCAAGCTGTCAGTGCAATTCAGCAAACCAAAGAAAAGGTTGAGAAAGGCGAGATTACAACTGAAACAGTCATCGAATCTGTCAAAGAAACGACAAAATCTGTCGTTGACTACTCACAAGATAAGTTTAACGAAATCAAAGAAAAATTTGATAAAGAAGAAAGCAGCTTAGCTGAGGAAGAACCTGTGATCTTCGAAGAGGAAGAAGAACCTTCAGAAGAAATCATCATTGACTTCGGAGCAGAAGCGACAGAAGGACAAGAAGAAAAGGCTGTTGAAACAGACAGTCAAGAAGAAAAATAAAACAAAGAAGACTAGCAATTTTGCTAGTCTTCTTTGTTTACAAGAGTGAAAAAAAGAACCGAGGACTTAAAGCGTCGTCGGTTTTTCTTATATTTTAAAATCGTAGAATCACAAGGTTGGTTTATTTGCTAGTTTGGCGTTTCTTTGCGAACAGGCGATAAGATTGAATGCTAATCAGGCTGGAAGCAATGGCCAAAGTGAAGGACATAAATGTATTCATTTTTAAACTCAAAAATACAAAGCTAAACAAAACTGTCAAGACACAGAAAACAGCAATATTTAAGAAGAAAAAGAGTTCGCTTAATCTTGGTGATGTTTCTGCTTCAGGTAAGTACTCTTGATAGAGTGGTGTTTGTTCAGATTCAATTTCTTGATAGTAATAGTCAGTTGGGTCATCATATTGTTGGTATTTTCTTACGTGCATAATTCTCTCTCCTTACAGTACCCTCTAATTCTACCATTTTTTTGCAGTTTTAAATATTACAAAAGAGTTACAAAACGAATAAATTCGAATGAAAAACCACTCCTTTATATTTTTTTGCTATAATGGTTTTATGAAAAAGATAATTATTACAGCAACTGCTGAAAGTATAGAACAAGTTGAGGAACTTTTGAAGGCGAATGTCGACCGAATTTATGTCGGTGAGAAAAATTACGGCCTTCGTTTGCCTCATAATTTTAGTTTAGACGAATTAACTCGAATTTCTGACTTGGTTCACCAAGCAGGAAAAGAGTTGACCGTTGCGGTGAACGCGCTCATGCATCAAGAAATGATGGATAAGATCAGGCCCTATCTTGATTTTCTGCAGGAGATTGGGGCAGATTATATTACCGTTGGTGATGCTGGTGTTTTCTATGTGCTGCAGCGAGATGGTTATAAATTAAAGACTATTTACGATGCCTCGACCATGGTTACCAGCAGCCGTCAGATTAACTTTTGGGCTAAGAACGCAGGAGTTTCAGAAGCTGTCCTAGCGCGTGAGATTCCTTCTGCTGAGCTTTTTAAGATGCCAGAAATTCTGGAAATTCCTGCTGAAGTCTTGGTTTACGGAGCTAGTGTCATCCATCACTCCAAGCGTCCTCTTTTGCAGAATTACTATAATTTTACTCATATCGATGATGAAAAGACACGGGAGCGAGACCTCTTTCTGGCGGAACCAAGCGATCCGCAGAGCCATTACTCGATTTTTGAGGACAATCATGGTACTCATATTTTTGCCAATAATGACTTGGATTTGATGACCAAGCTGATAGAGTTGGTTGACCATGGATTCTGCCACTGGAAGTTGGAAGGCCTCTACACACCTGGCCACAACTTTGTTGAGATTGCTAAGATTTTTGTTGAGGCGAGAGATTTGATTGAAGAAGGCAAGTTTAGCTCAGACCAAGCCTTTGTGCTGGATGAGGCGATTCACAAACTACATCCAAAAAATCGTTTTCTCGATACCGGATTTTATGACTATGACCCTGATATGGTAAAATAAAATTAGAAACGAGAACTCTTTTTAGGAGTTCTTTTTTGTGAACAAAAATGAGATTTATAAAACATGAGTAAAAAATAAATGCTTCAAACTATTTTTTTGAATTAATTCGAATAATCTAAAAATTAGAATTGTGAAAATAATTCAAAGAACCTTGCTTTTAGGTGTAAATTACTATAAAATAATAAGGATTAGACATCAATACTTTTATATTGCAAATAGGAGAAAATGATGGCAAGAAAGTTGAAACGACCAGAGGTGTTATCACCTGCTGGTACTTTGGAAAAGCTAAAAGTAGCTGTTCGATATGGAGCAGATGCTGTTTTTATTGGCGGACAGGCCTATGGTCTACGCAGTCGGGCTGGGAACTTTACCTTTGAACAGATGGAAGAAGGGGTTCAGTTTGCGGCTAGTTATGGGGCTAAGGTCTATGTTGCGGCCAATATGGTCATGCATGAGGGCAATGAAGAGGGAGCTGGTGAGTGGTTCCGCCGTTTGCGAGATATCGGGATTGCGGCTGTCATTGTTTCTGATCCAGCTTTGATTGCTATTGCAGCATCAGAAGCACCCGGCCTGGAAATCCACCTGTCAACTCAGGCTAGTGCGACTAACTATGAAACGCTGGAATTCTGGAAAAATCTAGGACTGACTCGTGTTGTCCTAGCACGCGAAGTTTCTATGGCTGAGCTGGCTGAAATTCGCCGACGGACTGACGTTGAAATAGAAGCCTTTGTTCATGGAGCCATGTGTATTTCTTACTCCGGCCGCTGTACGTTATCCAACCACATGAGTATGCGCGATGCCAATCGTGGAGGCTGCTCGCAATCCTGTCGTTGGAAATACGACCTCTACGACATGCCTTTTGGTCAAGAACGTAAGAGCTTGAAGGGTGAAGTTCCAGAAGAATTTTCCATGTCCGCAGTTGATATGTCCATGATTGACCGCATACCAGACATGATTGAAAATGGAGTGGATAGCTTGAAGATTGAGGGACGGATGAAGTCTATTCATTACGTTTCTACGGTGACTAACTGCTATAAAGCAGCTGTGAATGCTTATCTAGAAAGTCCTGAAAAGTTCGAAGCTATCAAGCAGGATTTGGTCGATGAGATGTGGAAGGTTGCTCAACGTGAATTGGCCACAGGATTCTACTATCATACTCCAACTGAAAATGAGCAGCTTTTCGGAGCGCGACGCAAGATTCCAGAATACAAATTTGTAGCTGAAGTAGTAGCTTATGACGCAGACAGTCAGACAGCGACTATTCGTCAGCGCAATGTTATCCATGAAGGGGATCAGGTTGAGTTTTACGGACCGGGCTTCCGGCATTTTGAAACCTTTATCACAGACCTTCGTGATGCTGACGGTAACAAAATTGATCGGGCTCCTAATCCGATGGAGCTTCTGACCATTCACTTGGAGCAGCCCGTAGAGGCTGGCGATATGGTGCGGGCTCGTAAGGAAGGCTTGATTAATCTTTACAAGGAAGATGGCACTAGCGTGACCGTCCGAGCTTAATCTTATATTCATAGATGGCTTTTTAAATCTAGAAGCCATCTTTATGAATAGAGGTTATCAGAGAGGAAATAGCATGATTCAGGTTTACGGTGATATTCTTGATGAGGAGACTCGCTGCCAGCATTATCATAGTGAGAAAGATATCGTAGCTCTTAAGTGCTTTGCTTGTCAGAAATACTATCCTTGCTTTCTCTGTCATGACCGCTACGAAGATCATGCTTTTCTGGCCTATCCTGTGAGTCGGTCAGAAGATCGAGTAGTTCTTTGTGGTCATTGCAGGACCGAGTTGACTATTTCCCAGTATCTTGGCTGTGAGGATGCCTGCCCTTTCTGCGCTCATCCTTTTAATCCAGGATGCAAGAAGCATCGTTCAATTTATTTTCAGACAAATAAATAACTCTTCCATCCAGTTGGATGGAAGAGTTATCTTTTGAAACGACGATTGGTGATGCGAATGTCTTTCTTTTGGGCTTCACGGATATTATTGGGTACGAGACTGATTCGCTTTATGTCCTGCACGCGGATAATAGTGGTCATACTTTTCTTGAAATTCTTGATAATCAGCTGCAGGCGCTCGCGATCGTATTTGACAATATCACCAGTGAAGCTTTTGTCCAGAAAGATAACGTGGACACCAGATTGTTTACGCAGAGCTAGCTCAATGGTACGCAGGATGCGGCCACTGTCCTCTGGTCCTTGTTCATTCTTTTTGCCACTGATAAATTCGTTGGCTCTTTGTAAAATCATTTCGAGATATTTTTTCATAGCTAAAATCTCCATAACTTGTTACAATATATTATATAACAAAATTCCCTAAATTGTAAATTCTTTTACGAATTATTAGTTGGAAAATAAAACAAGAGGTGAAATATGGCTGAATTTACATTCGAAATCGAAGAAAAACTTCTGGTCCTGTCTGAAAATGACAAGGGCTGGACCAAGGAACTCAACCGCGTTAGCTTTAACGGTGCACCAGCTAAGTATGATATTCGGACTTGGAGCCCAGACCACAGCAAGATGGGCAAGGGAATTACACTTTCTAATGAAGAATTCCAAGTTCTCGTGGATGCATTTAAAAACTGATAGATAAAGCTCTATCAGTTTTTTCTATTTCTCTGAAAAGTAGGGATGAAATTTCAGACTCTTAAAAATAGGAATGCTGATGATGGTGATGACAACCATTTTTAGCAAGTCTGGCAGGATAAAAGGAGTAAGGCCAACCGCGACCGACTTAGAGAAATCAAATCCTCCTAAGAAATGAAGTCCTAGGATACCACCGACAAAGACGAGAGCATCACCCAATACATTGGCTATAAAAACCATATAGAAAGGACTGTCCTTATGGGTCAGACTGGATGTCACAAAGGCAAAGAGTAAGTAGAACCAGAGATAGCCGGCGCTTGGACCAAAGATAGCCTGAAAACCACCGCTTCCTCCAGCAAAGACCGGTAGGCCAATAGCTCCCAGCAGCAGATAAATAAAGACTGACAAAACAGCTTCGCGGGGTTTGAAAATCGTCGCAATCAAACCGATTACAAAAGTCTGCAACGTGATGGGAACGGGGCCAATAGAAATAGTTAATTGAGACAGGACAGCTAGGAAGGCAGCTCCGATAGCTGGGAGGGCAAGAAGAAAAGCTTTGTTCTTGTTCATAAATAGTAAACCTCTTTTTGATTTTATGGTAACTATTTTAAAAGCTAAATAAAAAAAAGTCAAGTCCTTCTTAATCGGACGAGACAATTATACAGACAGATTCTTATTTTCGTTTCTTGCTTCTGACGAGCAAGACGAAGAAGGCGATAAGACCAAAAATATTAAAGAAAAGGATGCCCAAGGCTGCAAGAAGCTTTTTCGTTTTACTCATCTGTTTCCCTCGTTTCTGGATTGCTTTGTTCTATCATATCAAAATTTTCAATGCTTGAATAGGTTTCATTAGAAAAAATAGCTATAGCTTTAAACTATATTATTTTCAATAAAAAAGGATTATCTAAAAGTGCTATAAAGAATTGCAGCACCTCACTTTGATTGATATAATAATGCAAAAGTAAATAAGAGTTTTTGCTAGAGGTGTGGGTGCGTAATCAACATCTTCCCAAAGCAAGACTGACTAGATTGGAGAAGGCTATGACAGATTTATTAAAAATTTATCAGGAACTACAGGAGAAAAAATGGGTCAACTTGTCCCATCAGATCAAGGAAGACAGTCCGCATTTTCCAGCTCTGCCTGCCTTGGAGAAGAAGGATATTTTCACTTTGAAAGACGGTTTTCATGTTCAGCAGTTTTCTGTAGTTGGCCAGTACGGGACTCATATTGATGCTCCGATTCATTTTGTGGAGGGTGGTCGCTGGTTGGAAGAGATTGAACTAAAAGATCTTTTCCTACCTTTGGTGGTTATTGATAAGTCTAAGGAAGTAGCAGAGAATCCAGACTTTATTCTGGGCAAGCAGGATATTTTAGATTTTGAAGCGGAGCACGGGCAGATTGAGCCAGGGACGTTTGTTGCCTTTCGCTCAGACTGGTCCAAGCGTTGGCCGAGTCAATCAGCCATGCGCAATCTGGATGTTCAGGAGATTCAGCATACTCCTGGGTGGGGACGAGATGCTCTAGAGTTCCTTATCCATGAGCGTGGTGTCAAGGCGGTAGGTCACGAAACTTTTGATACAGATGCGGGTATTCCTACAGCGGAGCATGGGCTGCTCAATGAATACTATCTGTTGGAGCAGGACATTTATCAGCTAGAAGTTATGACCAATCTGGATCAGTTGCCGGCTAAGGGTGCTCTCATCTCAATTAGCTTCCCCAACTGGCATCAAGCCAGCGGTTCACCAGTGAGGGCTGTAGCTATTTTACCATAAAAAAAGGAGTCTGAGATTTCATTTCAGGCTCCTTTTCGCATATAATAAGTAATAAAAAGATTGTTTTTCATAATTTTTGGAATTTCTTGATAGATATTTGACAATTAACCTTTTTAAATAGTGAAGCAGTAGTCTATGGTCTGAAAAAATTCTGAATTTCTTCCATTAGACTATTATTTGAAAGGATTGTCAAATTAAGTTGAAATAGTTTTGATTACAATCTTACAAAAATGTAAGATTCGTCTGTAAAATGAAAGATTAGGTTATGGAACGGTCAGCATCTTTATTATAAAATGGTAGCAGAAATCAAAAAGAGGCTGGAATACCAAACCTCTTCTGATTTTGAATGTTTATCGCATAGTCACGAATTCTTCGGAACCTGTCGGGTGAATAGCAACTGTAGCATCAAAGTCAGCCTTGGTAGCGCCCATCTTGATAGCAACAGCGAAACCTTGAATCATCTCGTCTACTCCGTAGCCAATGCCGTGCAGGCCAACGACCTTTTCATCCTCACCGGCAGTGATAAGCTTGAACTTGGCCTGTTGGCGGTGCTGGGTGACAGCTGAATACATGGATGTGAAGCTAGATGTGTAAACGTGGATATTTTCAGCTCCGTAAGTCTTAACAGCCTCTACCTCAGTTAGGCCGACTGTTCCAATAGCGGGATGGGAGAAGACGACGGTTGGAATAGTTGAGTAGTCCATCTTAGCATCTATTTTGCCGTTGAAAAGACGCTCAGACAGGGTCCGTCCAGCCTTGATAGCAACAGGAGTTAATTCTTTTTCACCTGTTACATCGCCTAGAGCATAGATGCCTGGTACAACAGTGTTTTGGTACTCATCTACAGAGATGAAGCCACGTTCATTGAGAGTGACGCCAGCTGCTTCCAGATTGAGGTCTTGGACGTTTGGTTTACGACCAATTGCCCAAATAACATGCTGGGCTGTGTGGCTGCTGCCGTCTTCAAAATAGAGCTTGAGCTGACCATCAGGCAGCTTTTCCAACTTTTGCGGAATCTTATGGGTATGAAGCTGGAGTCCAGAGTTTTCCATTTCTTGGAGCAGTCCGTCAATCAGATAGCTGTCAAAGTTGCGCAATGGTCGATCCTTACGGACAAAAAGGTCTGTTTTAACTCCCAGAGCATGGAGCACGCCGGCTAGCTCAACTGCTATATAGCCTGCTCCGACAATGGCAACAGATTCAGGTAATTCTTCCCAAGCGAAGACATCGTCGGAATTCTCTCCGTAGCCTGCGCCAGGGATACTTGGAATAGCAGCATGAGCACCCGTCGCGATGACAATGTGCTTGGCGCGAATAAGCTCACCGTTGACTTGGACAGTGTTTGCATCCACAAAACGGGCACGGCCTTCGATTAGCTCGACACCATTCCGCTTGAAGCTACCATCGTAGGACGAACGTGCTCGGTCAATATAAGCTTCGCGATTTTTCCGAAGGGTAGCAAAATCAAAAGCCTGATTATCAGAGGTAAAGCCGTAGTCTGGTCCATAATGCTGAATAGCTTCAGCGATTTGAGCACCATACCACATAATCTTCTTTGGGACACAGCCGACATTGACACAGGTACCACCCAGTTTCTTTTCTTCAATAACGGCAACCTTGGCACCGTATTCGCCAGCCCGATTCATGGTAGCAATTCCCCCGCTGCCACCGCCAATAGCAATCATATCAAATTCTTTCATTTTATCAGAATCTCCTTCTATTATATGAGGTAATTGTACCTTTTTTAGCATGTGAATGCAATAATCTGCTACGGATTTTAGTGGAGTGACTATCTGAGATAAAATAGCAACCATTTGTGAAAAACTGTAAATTTTTTTAGAAGAATTATGATAGCCTTGTGATATAATATAACAAAAGAAAATCGTTTTCATCAAGAGGAGGAAAAGAGATGAAAAAGTTAAAGAAATGGCAATTATTTAGCATTATTGGAGCTACGATTGCAGTTGTTGCAGGAGCAGTTCTCTTCATGTTTCTAAATGGAGGGAATCCTTCTGAGGCACCGGTCGATACGACTCCATTAGTCCAGAAAGCCAAGGAAGGGTCAGTGGCTTCTTCAGTCTTGCTGACAGGAAATGTCACAGCCAGCAATGAGCAGTACATCTACTATGACAGTACCAAGGGTGACTTGGAAAATGTGCTTGTCAATGTAGGCGATCAAGTGACTGCCGGTCAAGCTTTGGTTACTTATAAAAGTGCAGAGGCTCAGGCTGCTTATGATGCAGCTGCTCGGGCGGTTAGCAAAGCCGATCGTCAATTGCATGACTTGCAAACCAATGGTGTGACTGTAAATACTACCGGCGACGAAGAAGCTGATGGGGCGTCTGAAGCTCAGGCTCAGCGTTCTGTGGAGTCTCAGGCAGCTGACCTGCGCGATGCCCGAGCTGATGCAGTGGATAATATGAACAAAGCTCAAGCTACTCTCAATGCCTTGACAGTGACCAGCACAGCAGATGGTACAGTCGTAGAAGTCAACCGCGATGTTTCAAAATCAACAACAGGTGCCACTCAAACCTTGGTTCACATCGTTAGCAATGGAAATCTGCAGATTAAGGGTGAATTATCTGAATACAACCTGGCTAACTTGTCTGTCGGTCAAGAAGTGACCATTACATCAAAGGTTTACCCAGACAAGAAATGGACTGGTAAAATCAGCTACATTTCCAACTATCCGAAAGACGGCCAGCAGGCAGCAGCTCAACCGTCTGGAACAGGTGGTAGCGGAACAGCTTCAGGCTCTAAATATCCATTTACAATTGACATTACCAGCGAGATTGGTGAACTCAAGCAAGGTTTCTCTGTCAACATTGAAGTTAAAAACAATACTCAGGGACTCATTGTGCCAGTCAGCAGTGTGGTAATGGACGGAGACAAGAACTATGTTTGGGTCCTGGAAAAAGGAGTTGCCAAGAAGACAGAAGTAACGCTCGGAAATGCTGATGCTGAAAATCAAGAAATCTCATCTGGTTTGACAAAGGATAGTAAAGTTATCATCAATCCGACAGATAGCTTGAAAGACGGTCAAGAGGTGAAATCTTATGAAGAAGCTAATTGAGTTAAAAAATATTAATAAGAGCTATCGCAATGGAGACCAGGAACTGCAGGTATTAAAAGATATCAGTCTGGAGGTTGAAGAGGGCGAGTTTGTTGCCATCATGGGACCGTCTGGATCTGGTAAGTCTACTCTGATGAATATCATTGGGATGCTGGATCGTCCGACAACTGGTGAATATCATCTAGGAAGCGAAGAAGTCGCTAAGCTAGGTGATAAGAAGCTGGCCAAGGTTCGAAATAAGCAAATCGGCTTTGTCTTCCAGCAGTTCTTTCTCTTGTCTAAACTCAATGCCTTGCAAAATGTGGAACTGCCCTTGATCTATGCAGGTGTCGGTCTATCTAAACGTAAGTCCTTGGCCGAGCAGTTTCTGACCAAGGTGGAGCTGGACACGCGGATGCATCACCTGCCTTCAGAGCTTTCCGGAGGACAGAAGCAGCGGGTAGCCATTGCGCGTGCTTTGGTCAATAATCCCTCTCTGATTCTGGCTGACGAACCGACAGGGGCCTTGGATACCAAGACTGGTGAGCAAATTATGGAGCTCTTGACTGAGCTCAATCGAGAAGGGAAAACCATTATCATGGTAACCCACGAGCCTGAGATTGCGGCCTATGCCAAACGGCAGATTGTCATCCGTGACGGTGTCATCTCATCTGATAGCGCTAAGGAAGGAGGACTAGTCTAATGCAAAACTGGAAATTTGCCATTAGCTCCATTCTTGGACACAAAATGCGGTCTTTCCTGACCATGATTGGGATTATTATCGGAGTGGCTTCGGTTGTAGTTATCATGGCCTTAGGAGATTCCATTACCCGGCGGGTCAATGAGAGTTTTACCAAAAGTCAGAAAAACATGCGCCTTGTCTTTTCTCCTAAAAAGAGCAAGGACGGCTCCTACACACAAACGGCTGATCTCTATTCAGTAAATGTAGAAGATGAAAGCGAGGAAGTGGTGGAACCACCCAAGGCCCAGGAAGCATGGGTTAAGGAATTGACCCATATCAAGGGAGTGGATGGTTATTATGTGACCAACTCTGCTATGGAAACCTTTAGCTACGAAAATAAGCAGGCTGAGCGCGTCAATTTTGTCGGCGCAAACATGACCTATATTCAGGTGAAAAAATATAAAATCATTGCTGGTCGCGCTTTGAGGCAGCAAGACTATCAAGGCTTTGCCAGTGTTGTGCTGCTGGACGAAGATCTGGCTGCGAACCTCTTTTCTTCCGCTGAAGAGGCAATCAATAAAATTGTGACAGTGGGTGCAAGTAACTATCGGGTGATTGGGGTTTATAGAGATCCTGAAACTGCTGCTGCATCTGGCTCCATGCAGGTCTATGGTGGTAATGCCATTACGACCAATACTCTCATAGCTGCAAACTTTGGAGTAGATGAAATTTCAGAGATTGTTCTTCGAGTGAATGATACAAGCTTAGTTCCAGAACTTGGCCCTAAGGTTGCCAAGAAATTAACAGAAATTGCGGGACTCCAACAGGGAGAATATCAAGTGACAGACGATAGTGCCCTTTATCAGGAAGTGCAAAATATTTATGGTGCAATGACGGGAGTTATCGGTGCCATTGCCGGAATCTCTCTCTTTGTTGGTGGTATCGGCGTTATGAATATCATGTTGGTATCGGTCACTGAGCGAACTCGTGAAATCGGTCTGCGAAAAGCTCTGGGAGCAACACGTGGCAACATACTGATGCAATTTTTGATTGAGTCTATGATTTTGACACTGATTGGTGGGTTGATTGGACTGGTTCTAGCTGCAGGACTTGCGTCTGTATTAGGCTCAGCCATGAGTCAAATGCTGGAAGGAACACCAGTGACGGTATCTCTATCAGTCAGCATCGTCAGCCTTCTCTTCTCAGCAACTATCGGTGTTCTCTTCGGAATCCTGCCGGCCAATAAAGCCTCCAAACTGGATCCAATTGAAGCACTAAGATATGAATAATATAATCAAAAGTCTGGGGAACCAGACTTTTTTTGATGTAAAAAATCCTGCTGGAATTCCAGCAGGATTTGTTTTCTTAATATCGTATAAAATACAGATTATTTCATCGTAGGGAAGAGCAGGACGTCACGAATGGTCGTAACATCGGTCAGCAACATAACCAAACGGTCGATACCGATTCCCAGACCTCCAGTTGGCGGCATACCGTATTCCAGAGCTTCCACAAAGTCATAGTCGATGCCAGTTGCTTCGTCATCACCCAGTTCTTTGGCTTTTGCCTGTGCTTCAAAACGAGATAGCTGATCGATTGGATCGTTCAACTCGGTGAAGGCATTGGCATATTCTTTGGTCATGATGAAGAGCTCGAAACGATCCGTGAAGCGTGGGTCTTCTGGATTTTTCTTAGCCAGAGGTGACACTGCTACTGGGTGACCGTAGACAAAGGTTGGCTGAATCAAGGTTTCTTCTACAAATTCTTCAAAGAAAGCATTGATAACATGGCCAACTTCGGTGAAGTGCTTTTCAAGCGGAACTTTCTTTTCCTTGGCCAAGGCAGCAGCTTCTTCAAAACTCATATCTTGCCAAAAATCCACACCAGTAATTTCCTTGATGGCGTCAACCATGTGAACGCGTTTAAATGGTTCGTTGATCTTGATCTCAGTCCCTTGGTAGTTGACTGGTCCATCTCCATTAACAGAGACGGCTGCATGTTGGATAATACCTTCAGTCAAGTCCATGATGTCTTGGAAATCTGCATAGGCTTGGTAAACCTCGATGGAAGTGAACTCTGGATTGTGAGTTGCATCCATTCCTTCGTTACGGAAGATACGCCCAATCTCATACACTCGCTCCATACCGCCGACGATAAGACGTTTAAGGTGAAGCTCGGTTGCAATCCGAAGCACCATATCTATGTTTTGGGCATTGTGGTGGGTGATAAATGGACGGGCAGCAGCACCGCCTGCCTCATTGTGGAGAACAGGAGTTTCAACTTCAAGGAAGCCTTGTCCATCTAAGTAACGGCGGATTTCTGAGATGATTTTTGAGCGAGTGACAAAGCGTTCAAAGCTTTCGCGATTGGAAATCAAATCCAAATAACGTTTACGGTAGATGGTTTCAACATCTGTCAGGCCGTGGAATTTTTCAGGCAGAGGACGCAGAGCCTTAGACAGATGAGTAAGGTGGGTTGCCTTGATAGAAAGCTCACCCATATCTGTCCGCATAATCTCACCTTCGATACCGAGGAAATCTCCTAAGTCAGCCTTTTTGAAGATTTCATAATTTTCTTCACCAACTGCATCTTTACGCACATAAATCTGTATTTGGCCTTCACGGTCTTGGATGTGGGCAAAGCCAACCTTTCCTTTGCCGCGCTTGGTCATGAGACGGCCAGCGATAATAGCTGTTTCATTGAGTTCGTTTAATTCTTCTTTATCTTTATCGTTGTATTTTTCTTTCAGTTGAGCAGAGTTAGCAGTTCGCTCAAAGCGTTTGCCAAAAGGGTCAATTCCCTGCTCAGCCAGCGCAGCCATTTTTTCACGGCGGATAATCTGCTGGTCGTTTAATTCCTCGATATGTTCAGTCGTCATGTTTTTCCTCCAAAAGTTTTCCTACCTATTTTATCACAAAAGATAGGGAAATTCATCTATATTTGGCTATAAAGTAAGAAAAAAAGCTAGAAATCCAGCTTTAATTTTCTGCCTTTTCAAGTAAGTAATCCGTATTATTCCAAGTGATCAGCTCAAAATTCTCAAAGTCTTCTGTTTCAAGGATGGTGATGCTGGCGTTGGTCAGACCGCCATTCTTGCGCAGGAGAGGTGTGTCATAGCCCAGCATGGTTCGAATGCTGGCGGTTAAGTTAGCTCCGTGCCCGACAATGAGCACTTGTTCGTAGTTCTTGTCCTTTAAGGTCTTGATAAAGGAAATGGTCCGGTGGGTCGTATGGTAGACTGACTCAGCGTCAAAAAAAGTATGATTGAATTGCGAAAGGTTGTGGCGGAAGGCAGTCATCTGGTGCGGATAGATGGCTTCAATGGTAGAGATTCTTGCGCCTTCCAGTTTTCCCAACTGCCATTCTCGCAGTTCAGGTACTGATACGATTTCAGTCGGAAACTGGCTTTCTTCTTGAATAATCTCAGCAGAGCGAACGGCACGCGGGAGGTCGCTGCTGTAAATTTTGCCAAATTGAGTCTGGGCCAGATGTTTTCCTAGGGTATGCAGTTCTTCAACGGCGGCTGGCAGCAGTGGCGAATCACCGCTGGCTCCCTGAAAGCGGCCTTCCTGATTCCATTCCGTTCTTCCGTGTCGGACAAAGTATAATTTCATAGTGGTTGATTGTTTCTTTCTTATTAGGGTTTATTGAGAATATTAGGTGCAATATTGAAGAATTATGAGCTAGAATTTTCCTTGAGGTCTGCAAAGTTAGCTTGAACAAAATCCGCCAAATCTTGAGCCTTGATTTCGATACTGCGGCCGACTTCGCCAGCAGACACGACGATGCTATCTCGCTCTAG
Organism: Streptococcus sanguinis; assembly: GCF_050225395.1. GTDB lineage: Bacteria > Bacillota > Bacilli > Lactobacillales > Streptococcaceae > Streptococcus. The sequence goes on from NZ_CP071431.1 coordinate 863,971, forward strand.
AGCTGACTGGTCAATATAGATTGGAAAGTTGTGCTTTTGCCGGATACCGACAGGATTGTTGGCTCCGTGGATATAGCCCGTTGTCTTTTCCAAGTCTTTCTGAGGAATCATACTGACCTTTTTATTACCGGAGATCTTGGCTATTTTCTTTTCGGACAAATGTTCTGTGATTGGCAGGATACCGATTATTGTGCCAGTCTTGTCTCCTGTCAAGGCCAAGGTTTTATAAATCTGGGAACGGTCCAAGCTTTCGGCAGGCTGTTCTGCTAAGGCATTTAGCTGCAGACCTTTATGTTCAATCTTAGCCTTGCTTAAAATTTGCTCGACCAGTGTTTTTTTGATTTTTGTTTTTTTAGCCATTAGTATATCTCTCTTCTAATTGTGACATCCAGAGTCCCAGCCAGGTTCCCAGGCCGAAGAAAAAGGCTGCAAGAACAAGTGTCAATATAGAAACTCCATGATAGCTAATGCTTTCACTGTTTCCTGCTTGAGGCACTACAATGAGAAGTGTACTGGATAGGACGATGCCAATGATAAAGTGATAGACACAAGAGTAGTAGTTTTTCAAAATATGATCCATCAGTTTAGAGAAGAGAATCAGTGCTAAGGCGCCTCCGATTCCGATAGGAAGAAAGGTGCCCAAGAGATCCAGTTTGCGGAAGCCATTCAGCATAGGGGCATAGAGGCCTAAAATCAGGAGAAGGTTGGACGGACTAAGTCCGGGAATTAAAATGCCCAGTGCAATCAAGGCTCCTGCTAAGATGAAAGAGAGGAAGTTGGCTGGCAAGGTGCCGACCATACCGTTTAGGGAATAAAGAAAAATTCCTGAGACGATGAGGCTGACCCAGAAAACGAGAATATCAATCCGATCACGCTCACTTTTAGCAACAGACTCTTTAATAAGACTAGGAACAGTCCCAATAATGGCTCCGGCAAATCCCCAGAGGACAATCACTTTGTAGTTGTCCAGCAGCAGATTGACAGGGTAGGAGAAGGCCGCTATTCCTAGAATCATCCCGATTCCAACTGGTATGAAATAGAGAACATTTTCGACGAAGTTTTCCTTTAAGTGTGCTAAAAAATGAATCAAGCGCTCGTAAATACCTAAGATAGCTGCTAAAACACCGCCTGAAACTCCCGGCAAAATAAAGCCAAGTGCAATGACCATTCCTTTGAAAATTCTATTCAACCAAGAAATCATTGTATTTTCCTTTTCTAATTTCATTTATCAAATCATTATATCATAAAATATAGGCTTTATTAAGAGGAAACGGCTGGAAATTTCCTATTTTTTGACAATAAAAAACGACAGCAATCATTAAGATTTGAGCTGTCGTTCTGAGCTATTGGCTTTCTTTAGGAACTGTAAATAGCTTTTGATAAGTAGCTGTCTGGTCTTTCAAGGTTGACAGCTGGTTCAAATCAAGATAATGAGAGAAACCAGTCAGCTGACCTTGTGATGTGTACTGATGCAAGTCGTAATCCTGCTCAGTATTTGGTGCGGCATTGTAGTAGCCGTCGTCATTACCATAAGTCGGAATCCAAATTGCTGTGAACTTATCGGTAGAGATGCTATGCTCTTCCATAAAATAAGTTCCAATATAGATACCAATATTTTTAACACCAAGTGACTCTAGCTTGGCTCGGAAAGCTTCAACTCCTGCATTCATATCAGACATGGTCTTTTCTTCGACGTCTAGCCAATAATATGTTGGATGGTACTTGGCAGAAGCCTTGTAGAAACTTTCAGCTTCTTTTTCCATTTCCTTTTTGCTATTGGCGGCCACATAGGCATAGACAGCGACAGGGATGTTGCGCTTTTGAAATTCTTTGATATGTCTTTCATAAGACTTGTCCAGACCATTCAGATGAGTTGCTGCGTTTTCTTTTTTTGCCTGCGCTCCACTATGAACACGGACAATTACTCCTGAAACATTCTGTGCGAGTAAGTCGTAATTAATCTCACTTGGCAGCTGCCAGCCAGAAATGTCAATGATTGGTCTGGAAATAAACTCTTCATCCAAGGACGAATCGTCAGATGTTTCCTCTTTTTTTGAGGAACTTGGAGTTTGTTTAGTTTGTAAAATTTTTGCCTGTGCTTGCTTTTCCTGAGAGTCAGTAATTTGCTTGCTTATCAAAATAAAAGCGATAAAAGAAGCAAAGAAAATTAGGATTGCAAGCGGTTTAATCCTCTTCCTCATACTGGTTTATTTTAACTTAAAACAAATAAAAAAGCAAAAAATATCCCTAGAATTGCTAGAAAATGAATGAAATGTAATATAATTGAAATATTATAAAGCAAAAACAAGACGTTTTGAAAGTTCAAAATGCCTTGTTTTTAAAGACCTTAGCCAAGCTGTGGAAGATGAGTTACCGTTGGCTAAATCGTTTTGCTTTTTTTTACCTTTTATAATAGCTTTTGAATGAGTTCTTCTATCTTTTGGGGAGAGGTTTGTGGAGAGAAGCGTTTGATGACTGTTCCGTCTCGGCTGACCAGAAACTTTGTGAAGTTCCATTTTATTTTTTCGCCCAGAAGACCGCCCTTTTCTTTTTTGAGCCAGTCAAAGAGTGGAGCAGTATGAGGGCCGTTGACATCAATCTTAGCAAATCGAGGAAAGGTCGTTCCGTAGTTAAGGCTGCAAAAGCTGTTGATTTCTGCTGCGTCTCCTGGAACCTGCTGGCCAAACTGATTGCAGGGGAAATCCAGGATTTCAAATCTGTCTTTCTGATAGCGCTCATAGAGTTCCTGCAGTTCTTGATACTGAGGAGTGAAGCCACAGCCGGTCGCTGTATTGACAATCAGCAGAATCTTTCCTTTATAATCACTCATTTTTTGCGGACTTCCGTCTTGTTTTTGGATTTCGATATCATAAATGTCTGTCATGTTCTCCTCCTTTGTTTGCTTCCTATCTTATCACCTTTTTATATAAATAAGGCAAAGCAAGCCATGATTGTCCCTGTCTTTGCGCTAGTGCTTTTTTTTCAATCCAAAAGGTGGTATAATGGGAATTGAATTTTTAGAAGTTTGATGGTGAAATATGAAAATTGACAAGAAGCACTTTTTGAATTATTCCATCTTGATTCCCTATTTGATTTTATCTGTCTTGGGATTGATTGTGGTCTATTCAACGACGAGTCCTACCTCGATTCAGGCCGGAGGAAATGGTTTTGGGATGGTCATGAATCAGGGGATTTTTTGGATAATAAGTCTCTTTATAATTGCGCTCCTATATAGAATCCGCTTGGGTTTCTTAAAAAAAGGAAGTATCCTGACTATAGTTATCTTTGCTGAGATTATCCTCTTGCTTTTATCTCGTTTTATAACAGGGACTATCAACGGAGCTCATGGCTGGCTCAAACTTGGAGCTTTCAGTATTCAGCCTGCAGAGTATTTGAAGATTATTCTGGTCTGGTATCTAGCATTTCGCTTCACAAAGAGGCAGGAGGAGATAAAGGTCTATGACTATCAAGCCCTGACTCACAACCATTGGTTTCCTAAAGCCTTTAACGACTGGCGGACTATGGTGGCTATTCTGATTGGGATTGTAGCTATTATGCCAGACCTTGGAAATGCGACTATTCTATTTTTGACCGTCGTGATAATGATAGCTGTCAGCGGGATTGGCTATCGATGGTTTTCTACGATGCTGGGAGCCATTGTTAGTGTTTCCGGCTTGGTTCTAGCTAGCATTTGGTTAATTGGGGTTGAGCGCGTGGCTAAGATTCCAGTCTTTGGGTATGTGGCCAAGCGTTTCAGTGCTTTTTTCAATCCCTTCAGGGATTTGTCTGGCTCAGGCCACCAATTGGCTAATTCCTACTATGCTATGAGTAATGGCGGCTGGTTTGGTCTAGGCTTGGGGAACTCTATTGAGAAACGAGGTTATCTGCCGGAAGCTCATACAGACTTTGTATTTTCTATCGTGATAGAAGAGTTTGGTTTCTTTGGTGCCAGTTTGATTCTGGCCTTGCTCTTTTTCCTGATTCTGAGAATTATCTTGGTAGGGATTCGGGCCAAGAATCCATTTAACTCCATGATGGCTTTGGGAATCGGCGGTATGATACTCATGCAGACCTTTATCAATATCGGTGGAATCTCAGGTCTCATTCCTTCTACAGGAGTAACCTTCCCCTTCCTATCGCAAGGAGGGAACAGTCTTCTGGTCTTGTCAGTAGCCATCGCCTTGGTTCTCAATATTGATGCCAACGAGCGACGTGATGCCCTCTATGAACAGATGGAAGCGGAGGCGCAAGACCAGTCTGAGGAAGCTTAAACGCAGTTCGTGTGAACAGTTGTTGCAAAAATGAAAGGTGCAGATTATGTCATTTAACAAATTAGAAAGCTACAGCAATAAAGAAGTGATTCGAGAAGAAGTCGCTATTTTGACAGACTTGCTTGCCGATATTACTCGGAATCTTCTCAGCCCTGAGACCTTTGAAAAAATCTCCCTCATGGAAGAGCTGGCCGTTAACTCCAAATATCATGAGTTAAAAGCGATTGTGGAAGAACTGACGACGGATGAAATGGTTTATATTTCTCGTTATTTCTCTATTTTGCCGCTTTTGATTAATATCTCAGAAGACGTGGACCTAGCTTATGAAATCAACCATCAAAACAATATCAATCAGGATTATCTTGGAAAGCTGTCAACAACTATTGACCTGATTTCAACGCGGGAAAATGCTCAGGAGATTCTGGAAAATCTGAATGTTGTGCCAGTACTGACAGCTCACCCGACCCAGGTCCAGCGCAAGACTATTCTGGACTTAACCAATCATATTCATAGTTTACTGCGTCAGCATCGTGATGTTAAGGCTGGCCTGGTAAATGAGAAGAAGTGGCTCGGAAATCTCCGCCGTTATATTGAGCTCATGATGCAGACAGATATGATCCGTGAGAAGAAGCTGAAAGTGACCAATGAGATTACCAATGTCATGGAGTACTACAACAGCTCTTTCCTACAAGCGATCACTAACTTTATGGTCGAATACAGACGCTTGGCGGAAGAGCGGGGGATCAAGCTGGATAATCCTAAGCCTATTACCATGGGAATGTGGATTGGTGGAGACCGAGATGGCAATCCTTTTGTAACCGCAGAAACCCTCAAACTATCAGCTACCCTCCAGAGTGAAGTCATCCTCAACTACTACATTGACAAGGTTTATACACTCTATCGCACCTTCTCGCTATCGACCAACCTCTCAGAAACTAGTCAGGCAGTAGCAGAAATGGCAGCTCTGTCTACAGACAAGTCTGTTTATCGGGAAAATGAGCCTTACCGCCGAGCTTTCCACTATATCCAGTCCAAGCTGATTCAAACCTTGCTTTACCTTAAAGAAGGCAACTTTTCAAGTGACGATCAGCGATTGACTGACCGAGCTGAGGAAAAATTGTCTGCGAAGGCCAATCTTTCTGTCAGCAATAAAGGAAGAGAAATCATTCCTAACTATATCCAGTCTCGTATCAGCGAGACCCTGACAGAGCTGAAGAAAGAAGAGACACCTTCTTACAAAACAGCTCAGGAATTCAAGGAAGACTTGCAGGTCATTTATGATTCTCTTATCGAACATCATGGCGAAGCCTTGGTAAATGGGGACTTGACTGAACTTCTCCAAGCGGTTGATGTTTTTGGCTTTTTCTTGGCCAGCATTGATATGCGGCAGGATTCCAGCGTTCATGAGGCCTGTGTGGCTGAGCTCTTGGCTTCAGCTAATATTGTTCAAGATTATAGTAGTCTGTCTGAGGAAGAGAAGTGCCAAGTACTGCTCAAGCAGCTGCTTGAAGATCCTCGTATCCTATCAGCTACTCACGAGCCTAAGTCTGAACTCCTGCAAAAAGAACTGGAGATTTTCAAAACAGCCCGTCAGCTAAAAGATGCCATTGGTGAGGAAGTCATTAAGCAGAATATTATCTCTCACTCAACCAGTGTATCGGATCTACTTGAGTTGGCTATTATGCTTAAGGAAGTAGGGCTGATTGATGAAAACGGGGCTCGTGTCCAGATTGTTCCGCTCTTTGAAACCATTGAGGATTTGGACAATTCCTGCGATACCATGGAGAAATATCTGTCTCTGCCGATTGCACAGAAGTGGATTGCCTCTAAGGATAATTACCAGGAAATCATGCTGGGCTATTCAGACAGTAATAAGGACGGTGGTTACCTATCTTCTTGCTGGACTCTCTACAAGGCTCAGCAGCAGCTGACAGCCATCGGTGATAAGTTTGGCGTGAAAATCACCTTCTTCCATGGCCGGGGAGGTACGGTGGGACGTGGTGGCGGCCCAACCTATGAAGCTATTACTTCTCAGCCACTCCGCAGTATCAATGACCGGATCCGTCTGACTGAGCAAGGGGAAGTCATTGGTAATAAATATGGAAATAAAGACGCAGCCTACTATAACTTGGAAATGCTAGTGTCTGCTGCCATTAACCGCATGGTAACTCATAAGAAGAGCGATAGCCATACGTCTGATAAATATGAACGAATTATGGACCAAGTAGTTAATCGCAGTTATCAGATTTACCGTGATTTAGTCTTTGGTGACGAGCGTTTTTACGATTATTTCTTCGAATCCAGCCCGATCAAGGCTATCTCTAGCTTTAATATCGGTTCTCGTCCAGCTGCCCGTAAAACCATCACTGAAATCGGTGGTCTCAGAGCTATTCCATGGGTCTTCTCATGGTCTCAAAGTCGGGTTATGTTCCCAGGCTGGTATGGTGTTGGGTCAAGTTTCAAGGAATTCATTGATGAAGACCCAGAAAATAACTTAGCCTTTCTGCAATTTATGTATAAGAGATGGCCTTTCTTCAAGTCACTCTTGTCAAATGTAGACATGGTTCTGTCTAAGTCAAATATGAATATCGCTTTTGAGTATGCGCAGCTTTGTGAAGATCAGAATGTGCGTGATATTTTCAATATTATCTTGGATGAGTGGCAGTTGACTAAGGATGTTATTTTGGAGATTGAAGGTCATGATGAGCTCCTAGCAGAAAACACCTATCTGAGAGATAGCTTGCACTATCGTATGCCTTACTTCAATGTTTTGAACTATATCCAGCTAGAACTGATCAAGCGTCAGCGAAACGGCCAGCTCACACCTGATCAAGAAAAGCTGATTCACATCACCATCAACGGTATTGCGACTGGTCTGCGAAACTCTGGCTAATACAAAGAGAAAATCGGAATTGTTCCGGTTTTTTCTATTTTTGTAACCAAAGGGCTACTTAATTCGTTATACTAGTGAAGGAGGGGGTGAGCTTATCAAACTAGATGAATATGAAACAATCTTGATAGGCTTTGCTCGCGAGATTGTCTCCTATCTGCAGAAGTCAGGGGCTTCTAAAGTGGAAGCAGAAGATGTAGTTCAGGACGTTTTTGTCAAGATGTTGGAAACAGAAGTTATTATTCCGGCGGAAAAGATGCGAGCTTGGATGTATCGAGTTTCCATCCGGCGCTATATCGACAGATATAGGAGAGATAAGCATTATTTGGAGATTTTGCGAAAAGAATTTTTTGGAAAAGATCTTGTCAATCCCTTTGAAAATGAAGATTATGAGCTGCTAAGAAGTATGATAGAAGATCTACCACTCAAGGAAGCCACGCTTTTAGAACTCTATTATTTTCAAGATTTCACGGTCAAGGAGATTGCCCAAATCATGTCTTACTCAGTGAGCAAGGTCAAGATTCAGCTGATGCGCAGTCGTGCTAAACTCCGAAAGGAGCTGGAAAAGAAAGGATATCGAAATGGAAACATTTGAAAATGTTGCAAAGAAAAGCAGAAGAAAAAGACTCTGGAAGACAGTCGCTATTAGCTCCGTTTTATCTTTAGTTCTCTTAGGTCTTCTAGGAAAGGGGCTGGCAGAATTAGCCTCTGGTAACGGACGAGACTTGCAGAAACAGTACGAAGTTATGTCCGAAATCGCCTATCCTAATGTTGACTATGACAGTCTATACTACAATCCGACCTCTTATCTTTCGGGAACATTACGTTCTGATCGTTTTAAAGACCTTGATGGAGTGATGGTGGATTATCCAGCCTATGAGGGGAACTATTCACTAACAGGTTCTTATAAAAATCCGACGTCAGAGGCGACTTATTCCTCTACCTCAGGGACCTATACGCGAGAGCTTCGGCAGAAATATCCGGTCTTTTACAATGTCAATGCCAAACAGACGAAGTCTTCAGATCCAGCACCTCAGGAACTTGTATCTGTCAAAGAAATGCCGAATCAATTGGTAGAAATAGCTCTGACTTTTGATAAACCTTACACTTATAAGGAAATCCAGCAGATGATACCGAGCAACCTCAAGATTAACTGGTACTGGATTGGCAGTCAGTCAGAAGATGGTGAAAATGGTATGGCATTGCGCACCGATCCTCAGACGACTTATGGAGCTAATAGTACGCTGCTTAATCCCTATCCGTCGGACGGCAAAAAAGAGAGCAAAGAGGCTAAGCAAGAGCAACAGACTTTCTTAGACTATTTGAAAAAGGCCGATAAAAACCTTTTCCCAACTGTCAACAAGTACAATATGTACAATGATGTTGAGGCCTATCTCAAGAAATTTGGTCAGCTAGATATTCGTGAAGCAGCAAATCGGGATCAATTGACCTTTTCTGGTATTATTCTGACTGGGAAAGCTGAGAATTTCAGTCAATTAGAAGGGAAAGAATGGATTGCTGCTTCGAGTATTGGTGCTTCCGTTTCCAATCAGCCTTACTATCAGTTAGACAAGGAATAATTCACAAAAAAATGCTAAAAGACTTGCATTTTCATTTAAATTTGATAAAATAGTAAGGAAAGTTAGACTGTATTGCCTACTGTCTATCTATAAAATATATTTTATTGGAGGCTTTTACTCAAATGGCAAAAGAAAAATACGATCGTAGTAAACCACACGTTAACATTGGTACTATCGGACACGTTGACCACGGTAAAACTACTTTGACAGCAGCTATCACAACTGTATTGGCACGTCGCTTGCCTTCAGCAGTTAACCAACCTAAAGACTATGCGTCTATCGATGCTGCTCCAGAAGAACGCGAACGCGGAATCACCATCAACACTGCGCACGTTGAGTATGAAACTGCTAAGCGTCACTACGCTCACATCGACGCTCCAGGACACGCGGACTACGTTAAAAACATGATCACTGGTGCCGCTCAAATGGACGGAGCTATCCTTGTAGTAGCTTCAACTGACGGACCAATGCCACAAACTCGTGAGCACATCTTGCTTTCACGTCAGGTTGGTGTTAAACACTTGATCGTCTTCATGAACAAAGTTGACTTGGTTGACGATGAAGAATTGCTTGAATTGGTTGAAATGGAAATCCGTGACCTCTTGTCAGAATACGACTTCCCAGGTGACGATCTTCCAGTTATCCAAGGTTCAGCTCTTAAAGCTCTTGAAGGTGACTCTAAATATGAAGACATCATCATGGAATTGATGGACACTGTTGATGAGTACATCCCAGAACCAGAACGCGATACTGACAAGCCATTGCTTCTTCCAGTCGAAGACGTATTCTCAATCACTGGTCGTGGTACAGTTGCTTCAGGACGTATTGACCGTGGTATCGTTAAAGTCAACGACGAAATCGAAATCGTTGGTATCAAAGAAGAAATCCAAAAAGCAGTTGTTACTGGTGTTGAAATGTTCCGTAAACAGCTTGACGAAGGTCTTGCAGGGGACAACGTAGGTGTACTTCTCCGTGGTATCCAACGTGATGAAATCGAACGTGGACAAGTTATCGCTAAACCAGGTTCAATCAACCCACACACTAAATTCAAGGGTGAAGTTTATATCCTTACTAAAGAAGAAGGCGGACGTCACACTCCATTCTTCAACAACTACCGTCCACAGTTCTACTTCCGTACAACTGACGTTACAGGTTCAATCGAACTTCCAGCAGGTACTGAAATGGTAATGCCTGGTGATAACGTAACAATCGACGTTGAGTTGATCCACCCAATCGCCGTTGAACAAGGTACTACTTTCTCTATCCGTGAAGGTGGACGTACTGTTGGTTCAGGTATGGTTACAGAAATCGAAGCTTAATTCGATTCCGTTCCCAGATAACAATTATAGTCAGACACTAAACCCCGTGAAAACGGGGTTTTTTAATATTGTAATTGTTTTAAAAAATAAGGAAGAATAGAAGGTGATTGGAAATAACCAGATTATAGAGCTAGGTTTTTCGGAAGTAACTTGAAGATGATTTAGGAAACGGAAAAAGAAGAAGTATAGATATAAGCTTGATAGAAGTTTTCCCCTTTTTAATTAGGTTGGGGAGAAATGAGTATCTAGTACCCTAAGGATACTTTTTTTACAGGAATTTATGGTATAATTGGATAAAGTTTTATTTATAATGAAAGAGAGTTTGATTATATTGAAAGTGGTATCGCCACAAAAGATTTTCTTTTGGAATATTCTTGGCAGCCTGTCTTCAGCAGCTGTATCTGTTATTTTATTATTTATAGTTACTCGGACTTTATCTAGTGAGTCAGCTGACTTATATAGTTTTTCTTATGCAATTGCGAATTTACTAGTTATTGTTGCGGGGTTTCAAGTTCGAGATTTTCAAGCAACAGATATTAAAGAAAAATATTCTTTTGATGCATATTTGACTACTAGATTTCTAACTAATATTTTAATGATATTAATTTTATTAGGTTATTTAATTTTAAATTCTTCTACTCATGAAAATTTTTGGATTATATTTTGGGTATCTTTTTTCAGAGTTAGCGAAGCGCTGTCTGATGTATTTCAAGGTTTATTTCAGCAAAAAGAACGATTAGATATAGCTGGTCAATCATTATTTTTTAGAAATATGATTTCAACAATAACATTTGCTGTTCTGTTATTATTTTCTAAAAATCTTCTTTTATCTATTGTTTTTCAAACACTCACCTCTTTCATAGTAGTTCTTTTTTTTGATTTTCCAAAATCTAAGTTGTTTCATCGTATTAATATCTCTACAGTAAAGCTAAAAGATATTTATAGTATTTTAAAGGACTGCTTACCTTTATTTATAAATGCTTTTTTATTAGTTTCAATCTATAACCAACCTAAGTATGCATTAAACGATATTTTTAATAGAGGATTGATTGAAGCGGGAGTACAGAGAGACTTTAGTATTTTATTCACTCCAATTTTTGCAATGAATCTAATGATTGTTTTTTTACGCCCTATGGTTACACAACTAGCAATTTTCAAAGAAGAGAATAAAATTTCTCATTTTATTACGTATAAAAATAACTTGTTTAAAATTTTATGGGGAACAAGTGTTTTGATTTGTCTTGGTGGGACGATTGTTGCCATACCTATTTTAAATATCATTTATGGGACAAGGTTGGATCAATATCAAATTAGTTTCGTCATTCTTTTGTTAGGTGGTATTGCTAGTACGTTTTCTACAGTATGTGATAATATTTTAACTGTTTTTAGAAAACATCATTATTTAGTCATTTCATTCTTAGCGGGGTATCTTGTATCCATTCTTACAGCTGAACCACTAGTATCCCAATACGGAATTTTTGGAGCCTCTTTGTCTTTTCTTATCTCTATGATTGCTTGGTTGAGTGTCTCGCTGATTATTTATTTTATGACGAATCCATATACTTTTTTGAGAAGGAAAAAATAAGGAACTTATGAAATTTTCAATTATTATACCTGCCTATAATGTAGCGGATTATTTGGAAAAATGTGTTAAGAGTGTCTTAATTCAAGAATTTAAAGATTATGAAATTTTAATCATAAATGATGGGTCAACTGACGCTACTGCAATAGTCGCTGATAAATTGTCTGTGGAGAATACCAATAAAGTAAGGGTGTTAAATCAAACAAATGGTGGAGCTTCAAAAGCAAGAAATACAGGTATTGAGTCTGCTCGGGGAGAGTACTTATTGTTTTTAGATGGTGATGACTTTTGGAGTGATCAACACTTTTTGAATCAACTTGATGAAATAACTACAGAATGCGTTGATGATGTTATCGTTTTTGGCTACAGTTATTTTTATGATGATAGAATTATAGATTTCCCTATATCTATGTTTGAGGAAAATATTTTAAAAGCTACTTGCTTTGGAATATTTAATGGTCCAAATTGGAATAAGTGTGTATCGAAAAAATTATTTCAAAACGGCCTGAAATTTCCAGAGGGAATGGTATCTGAGGATAGTTTATATTGTTCTCGGATTTTAAAAATGACAAAGAAATTTTCAATTCTTAATAGTACTCAATACATGTATCGACAGAACCGCAAAGGAAGTTTGACTAATGTCGTGAAAGAAAAAAATGTTCAAGATACTCTTGAAGGAATCAGGATGGGACTTTCTGACTTGAAAAACTATTCAGTTGAAATTCAAAAAGCCTTAAATATCTATTTTGCAATCTCTTTTATCTCTATATTACCTTATGTAAATCAATACATTGATAATTTTAAAATTAAAGAGTTGCTTTATCAGTATAAGTATTTGCTACAGTATGCAAAATATATAGAGAACCGAGCATTTAAATTAACAGGCCTAGTAGCCAAGTTATTGGGGATAAAATTTTCAATAAAACTATTTCCTGTTTTATTGAAGTTTTATAAATAGAGCGGATTAGTTATGAAAGGAAAAATATGTCTAAACCAGCTATTTCAGTTATTATTCCAGTTTATAATGCACAAGACGGGATTAAACGCTGTGTAGATTCTCTTTTGAATCAATCGTTTAAGAATTTTGAAATTATTCTTCTGAACGATGGTTCGAAAGATAACTCTTTAAATATTTTAAAAGAATATGAATTGAAGTATAGTTTTGTAAGAGTAATTGACAAACAAAATGAAGGAGTTGCAGTAACTAGAAATAAGGGGATTCTTCTAGCTGAGGGAGAATATACTATGTTCATGGATAATGATGATTTTGTTGATAGTGATTACATTGAAACTTTTTATCAGGCTATCCATGAGAAAAATTTAGACTTGGTTATTGGTGGGTACAAACGTGTCAATCAGGATAACCAGATTATCTTTAGTCAAGATATACAGCAGTCAGAGTGGTCCAAGTATATTATAATGGCTCCTTGGGCCAAAGTTTACCGCACCGAGTTCTTGAAAACGAACAATCTAGAATTTTTTGACTATGGTATAGGAGAAGATATCATTTTTAACCTAGCTGCCTATAAGACAACAGATAAAATAGGATTGTTAGACTATAAAGGATATAATTGGTATTACAATAATAAGAGTATTTCTAACACTTCTCAGAGAGGTTTTTCTCCTAAAATTGATATTTTAGTTCTTTTTTCAAAAATATTAGAGCTGGGTAAGCCATCTGAGCTAGTAGTATACTACTTGAAAAGATATTATGTTTGGTATTTGCTTTTTTCTGGGAGAGCCTCATCAAATCAGGAGTTTATTCATCAGTATATTAGGATCAAGGAATGGTTAAAAGAGAATAAACTCATCAGTACTATCTCTCCGTTGTCTAAGAAGGTTCAGGGCGAAAGGTTTCAGACTAAAATTTCACTTATTGTTTTTTTGAGCATAGAGAAGTTAAGGTTAGTTCCATTATTTGCTAAAATTTATTGTAAAGGGAAGAAAGATAATTGAAAGTTTTAATGATAATTCCTGCTTATAATGAGGAAGAAAGTATTTTAAATACGATTATGAGCATTGTAGAATATCGGAAGAAAGTTGATTTTGACTTAGACTACGTAGTTATCAATGATGGGTCAGTTGATAGAACCAAGGATATTTTGGACAGCCATCATCTGAATGCTATTCATTTGGTTATGAATTTAGGGATTGGCGGAGCTGTTCAGACGGGTTATAAGTATGCTCTTGAGAAGGATTATGATGTGGCCGTACAGTTTGATGGAGATGGTCAGCATGATATTGAGTCGCTGGATGCTTTGCTGGAGCCTATTCGTCGTCAGCAGGCTGATTTGGTTGTTGGTTCTCGTTTTATCGGTGACAAGTCTTCGGAATTTCAGACGACTTTTATGCGGCGTTTTGGCATTACCATTATTTCAGCTTTTATTAAATTAACAACAGGCAAAAGGATTCTGGATACCACGTCAGGCTATCGTTTGGCCAATCGTGACATTATTCGACAATTCGCTGCGCGCTATCCTATAAAATATCCTGAGCCAGAATCGATTGTCCATATCTTGAAGCGGAAATATAAAGTGGTGGAAGCACCAGCCAATATGTTTGAACGTGCAGGAGGAGTCTCTTCAATTACTCCGATTAAGTCCATTCGCTATATGATTGAAGTTTGCTCTTCGATCTTGATTGCTGCTTTTATGAAAGAGAGTGAATAATGTCCATTTTGTCTATTGTTATGCTAGTGGCTTCAGTCCTATTCCTGTATTTTGTCTTTCGGAATATCAATCAAAACAATATTTTGTTTGAGCAAGCCTTTATGTGGATTATTATTGGCTTCGTTCTGATTGTTATTTCTATTTTTGATTGGATTCCCGTTTCGATTGCCAAATTGTTAGGCTTTGAGTTGACCTCAAACTTTGTCATGTCCTTGGCCATCTTTTTCCTGCTGGTTATTGTTTTTTTACATACTATTTCCATTTCCAAACAAAAGGAGCAAATCAAGCAGTTGGTGCAAGAACTGTCCATCATGAAGCAAAGAATGTCCAAGTTAGAGAGTGAAAAAGATGAAAAATAACCATACCTGGGTGATTTGCGCCTATGGCGAAAGTGAATTTTTAGAAGCTTGTATCCTGTCTCTGCAAGCCCAAACCTTGTCATCAAAGATTATCTGCTATAGCTCAACACCGTTGGATTCAATCAAGCAGCTGTGCCAGAAGTACGGTATTCCTTTTTACACGAAAGAAGGCGGTGGTATCGGTAAGGACTGGAATAATGCCCTTACCTTTGTTGAGACTTCTTATGCTACCATTGCTCATCAGGATGACTACTATGAGCCAACTTATCTAGAAGTAGTGATGCAAAAAATAGAGCAGTCGAAGGACATTCTCATTGCCTATACAGACTATTTTGAAGAGAAAAATGGAGTTAAAATTCCGGCTAATACCAATCTGAAAATCAAGACTCTCATGCTTAAAACCTTGAATCTGATGCCATCCAGTCGTTTTTGGAGAAATCGGGTTCTAGCTTTTGGCAATCCCATTTCCTGTCCGGCGGTGACATACAATTTAGAGGCATTAAGGGATTTTCGATTTGATGAGGAAATGCGCGTGAGTCTGGATTGGTACGCTTGGTACAAGATTAGCGCCTATAAGGGTCGCTTTGCTTATATTTCTGAGAAGCTTATGTGCCACCGGATTCATGGAGAGTCGGAAACAACCAAGACTATTTCAGATAATACTCGGACCAAAGAGGACTTGTTTATGTATCAACTTTTCTGGCCAAAGTGGGTGGCTAATCTGATAAATAGAGCATACATGAAGAGTCAAGATGCTAACTCAAACTAATAGAGTTATTTACAAGGAAAGTATATGAAAGATTTAATATCTGTTGTTGTAACTTGTTACAACCATCAAGATTATATTGAACAGTGTTTGCGCAGTATTTTTGCTCAGACCTATCGAAATATTGAGTTACTGGTATTGGATGATGGCTCCTCTGACTATTCTGCTGAAATCATAGAGGCTGTCTTGGCGGATTCCCCTTTTCCGACTCAGTTTGAAAGCCACGAAAATATGGGGGTTGTCAAGACAAGAAACAAGGCTTTGCAGCAAATTCAAGGCACTTATTTTATTTTTGTGGATAGTGACGATTTTCTGGATTCAGACTATGTTGAGAGCTTCTACACAACCATGGTGCAAGAGGAAGCAGATATTGTCTATGGGGATTTGTATGATCCTGATAAAAAGGAGTTTTACCTTAAATCACGGCCCTATGACAAGCTAGCTTTCTTAACAGAGAATTATATTTCCAACTGTTCCCTCATTCGTCGTTCGGTTGCTGATGGTATTTATTATGATGAAGCGCTGAATCGTGAAAAACTGGAGGACTATGATTTCCTTTTAAACTTAATTATCAATCAAGGAGCGAGACCAGTTTATGATGCAAAAACAAAGCTGAATTACCGGGTCTTTGATAAGGAATCAATCTCTAAACGGGATTCTACGAGATATCATTACGAAATGTATCTGAAAATCTTGCGTAAGTATGTGAGAAAGATACCAGATGAAATATATCAAGCTTTGGGCAAGAACATATTTACTCTGGAAGGCCGTTTGGATGAACTGATTCAGCATATGGATAAAGTGAACGACTATGTTCTTGAACTGCAGGAGGATCAGCGACAGTTACATAAAAATCTAGATTCTCTGAAATCCAGACTGAGAACGATAAAGGAACAGCGAGATGAGGCTATTCAGGAGCAGTTTCGTATTCGCCGATCTATTTCCTATCGGCTGGGGAATGGTGTGATTACCCCATTGAAACGTCTGGCTCGATTAGTCAAAAATCCTCGCAGTATCAAAGCTGTTTTAAGTCGGATTAAGCAACAGTTGATTCGTCTAAAACGTCAAGTTAAGTCTCCTAAAGTTTATTATTATCAATGGCTGCGGAACTCTCAAAGGGAAAAAGCTCTTGCTTCAGTTTCAAGCGGCGAAAAAGTCTTAATTTATGTCATTTTTGAATCCGAGCCTCGCTTGCAGCAGTATAAGGTTATCTTTTTAGAAAAATTAGCAACTTTGGCTGATAAGACTCTCATCGTCGTTAACGGCGGACTGGCTGCAGAGGATTTAGAAACTTTAGAGCAGTATGGGCAAGTCTTGGTGCGGGATAATACCGGCTATGATACAGCAGCTTTTCGTGAAGGCATTCTTTCCTTAGGAAAGGAAAAGCTGCAGCATTGCTCTCAGCTGATGCTCGTCAATGACACCAATATCGGACCTATGAGTGATCTGGCGGCTGTCTTTCAAACTATGGTTGGCCGAAATCTTGATTTTTGGGGAATTTCCTATGGTGAAACTCAGGAAGATATCACTGGTTTTAACCGCTATGGTTACATTCCCAACCACCTACAGTCTTATTTTTTGGTGATTGAGCCTTTGCTGCTTCAGTCCGAAGAATTTTACGACTATTGGGAAGTGCTGACTGACACGGATTCACGGGAAGAAGCTATCGGAAAGCATGAAACGACTTTTACCAAGTACTTTGCTGACTTGGGCTATCGTTACGATGCCTTGGTTCACGAAAATCGGGATTCGGCTATGTATATTCATCCATTAAGGATGTTAAAGGCGGGCAGTCCTCTGATTAAGTATACTTCTTTGAAGAATTATGATGATCAGCAGTTTTTATGGCAGGGTCTGGGAAGAGAGTCAGAGGTTCCTGATGTATTGGACTATGTTCGGGAGAAGACAGACTACCCAGTGGAGATTCTTGAGAACATTGTTCAAAAATTTAAAGCGGTGCCTCGTGATCAATACATTCTCATCATTGACGGTGTAGAGAATATCATTCCGCAGTGTACGCGCTACCGTGTTCTCAATAAGGCAGAGCAGCTTAGAAAGAATGGCTTTGCTGTGAAAGTGGTCAATGCGTCTGAGTTTAGTCTGGCTCAGGCCCAGTATGCTAGCCACATCATTATCTACCGCGCTCCTTGGTCCGCCCAGCTCCAGCTTTTATGCGATTTGGCTCGGGAGGAGCATAAGCCAGTCTATTTTGATATTGATGATTTGGTCTTTGATACCCTTTATACGGATCAGCTTAGCTATACCCAAGGTTTGTCTGAGAAGGAAAAGGGCAATTACGATGCTGGTGTCAAGAATTACGGGAAAATGCTGGCGGCTTGTGATGGGGCGATTACCTCCACTAATCAGCTAAAAGAGGAATTGCTCAAATACAAGGACTCCGTCCTGCTGAATCGTAATCTGGCGTCCAGCGAATTGATTGCGGTTAGCTCGCAGTTCTTGAAGGAAGACTTTGGTGCAGACGACAGAATCAAAATCGGCTATTTCTCTGGCTCTATCAGCCACAATGAAAATTTTGAGCTCATCAAGCCGTCTATCAAAGAAGTTCTTGACAACTACCCAACCGTTGAGCTTCATATTGTAGGGCACTTGGATATCCCGCAGGATATGAAACAATATTCGCGGCGTATTATCGTCCATGACTATGTGGACTGGAATGCCTTGCCTCAGCTGATTAGTCAGGTTGATATTAATCTAGCTCCACTGGTTGACTCAGTCTTTAATCGGGCTAAGTCAGAAATCAAGTGGATAGAAGCAGCTCTAGTCAAGGTGCCAACGATTGCCAGTCATATCGGTGCCTTTGCAGACATGATGATAGACGGTCAGACGGGACTTT
This sequence comes from Streptococcus sanguinis, assembly GCF_050225395.1. Classification (GTDB taxonomy): domain Bacteria; phylum Bacillota; class Bacilli; order Lactobacillales; family Streptococcaceae; genus Streptococcus. The sequence continues at coordinate 882,261 of NZ_CP071431.1, forward strand.
TGGCTAAAGATAGTGAATGGAAAGAAAAGCTAGAAAGCCTGATTCTTTCTGCGGATTTACGTAGAGAACTGGCAGAGAACGCCTACGCTTTTGTATTAGAAAATTGCAGTTTAGATAAAAAAGATGAAATGGTGACTTATTTTGAAAAGAAATAAAGAAGTAAAAGTTGAGAATATTTTCTTATTATTGGCAAGTATCTTTGTCTTGACTTTTATGATTGCACAGCCGATTAATCGGGTGCCTGATGAGACCAATCACGCTCGTATGACATGGGAAATCTTCCATAAACCGACCAGTCGAACATATAAATGGATGGACAAAATCCCATCCACTCCGAATGTTTCGCCGGCTGAGTACAAGCAGCTGTTTTCAGAGAAGATAGATCTGGCGCAAGAAGAGTTTGCCTTTGGCTTTAATCTCAAGGCTATCTCTTTCCTGCCTCAGCTACTAGGTATGACCTTGGGAAGCATGCTTTATCCGTCAGTAGGCTTCATCGTGATGATGGGGCGGTTCTTTAATGCCTTGGCATATATCATCGGAGTTTATTTGCTGATTAAATACTTCAAATATGGCAAAAAAGCTCTGCTTTTCCTATCTCTTTTGCCTATTATGGTCCAGCAAGCAGCTTCTCTCTCTTACGATGTGATGAACTACCTGGAAATTATGTTGGCGGTTGGCTTTTTGACCAATATTGCCTACCATAAGAAATTCACTAATAGAAATATACTGGAGCTTTTGGTGATTTCTATAGGACTCTTTGTCACCAAACCGAATAATGTCCTTTTATTAGGCTTGCTGCCTTTTGTTGACTTTGAGTTTGAAGGATTCCTTGCGGTTCTGAACAAGCCTTTTCTTGCAACCAAAGCTTTTGTAGCTCGTTATCGCCCTATCTTCTATGTACTTGGCTTTTCAGCTTTCTTTCTTGCCTTGCATCTGGCATTTCGCAATCAGGGAGGGCTCTTGCACTATGGCCAAGTCTTGCTGAATACGCTCTTTAAGCAAAGTGTTAATGGCGACTTGAATACAATTTTGACAATCGGTATGTTTGGTTTTTTGGGAAATTTTACTATCCAGCTGCCGCTTTGGCTGATTTTTATCGATGTGGCAGTTTTGGCGCTTATCTTTTTGCAGTCGCAGAAGGATTTTATGACCAAGGGCTACGCAGTCATGTCGCGTTATCTGTTTCTGGTTCAAGTGATTGCTGTTGTGTCAATTATGTATCTGCAGTGGACACCCATTGTCCTCGGTAAAGGTGCCATGATATCAGTTGGTGCTCAGGGACGTTATTTTACACCCTTCTTAATCTTACTGCTACCAACTGTTGCTAATCTAGGGACCTTGGACATTAAAGACAGGGTGGTGAATCGAATGATGGTTGGGACTCTGGTAGCTAACTTCTTGGTTTCCCTCTACTTGATGGTGCCCTTTTATTGGAATGTACTAGGATAAGCTATGAAAAAAAAGATATTATTCATTTCGCCGACTGGAACGCTGGATAATGGAGCTGAAATCTCTATTGTCAATTTGATGGAATACTTGGTCCAGACGGGCCATCAGGTTATCAATGCGATTCCGGATTATCATGTAGCCGTTCAGCAGGACTATATATCCAGCTTGGCTGCCTTGGCTATTGAGACTATAGCCTTGCCGTCAGTTAAATGGTGGTGGGAGGATGCGCCTGGTGGCCTGCCAGATAGTCCTGAGACTATAGCTCGGTCATATCAGGATAATACCTCAGCGCTCAGAAAGATACTAACGGAGCGAAAGATTGATTTGGTTATTACCAATACGGTCAATATGTTTCAAGGTGCAGTGGCAGCGGCCTGCGAGGATGTTCCGCATTTCTGGCTGATTCATGAATTTCCTGACGGAGAGTTTGGCTACTATAAGGAAAAGCTAGATTTTATCAGTGATTATTCACAGGAAATATTTGCAGTTAGAGGTGCCTTGCAGAGACAGTTACAGGAGCTGCTGCCAGACAGAAAAGTCTTGTCTTTTGCCCCTTTTACGAAAATTCATCCTACTAATACAGGAGAAAGGGATGGAGCCGAAAGGCGTATTGTGTCAGTCGGACGTTTGACAGAGCGGAAAAATCAATTAGAATTGATAAAGGCCTATAACCAGCTATCTCAGCCAAAACCGGCCTTAGTTTTTATCGGTGCCTGGGATGAGGAGTACAAAAAAAGATGCGATACTTATATCTCTGAACACCAGATAAAAAATATTAGTTTCCTGGGACACAAGGACAATCCTTGGGCAGAGGTGACGGCAGCAGATCTTGCGGTATTTCCTTCTGCAATGGAAACTTTTGGCTTAGTCTATATTGAAGCGATTATGAATGGCCTTCCGACCATTTTGTCGGACAATCCTGGTCATCTATCTGCCTATGAAATCTTTGAAGAAGGCCAGCTGTATTCATCTGGTAATATCGAGGGGTTGGCTGATAAGATAAACATTGCCTTGGCAAACTTTGAGGGATTAAAAGACCAGTCGGTGGCCAATCTTGGCAAAATCCAAGAGCGCTACTCGGTTCAGAGTGTTTACCAAAACTTATTGGATAAGATTGAAAATACTGAAATGTATCAGGCTAACTCTTTGCGCCATGTCAAGTGCTTATTGGATACAAATTTACCTTCTCAACAAGCCAGCTCTTTCTTACGCAAAGTGAAAAATAAGCTGTTTTCTGGTAGAAGAGGTTAAAGAAAGAAAAGGACAAGTTCAGCCGTGGCTCTACCTGTCCTTTTTGTATTATACAAACACACTAGAAAGTGGTATAATAGAATGGATTGTAAAATCTTGAATTGAGGGAAATCATGAAACATGTCTTCATCATTGGGAGTCGGGGACTTCCTGCCAAATATGGAGGATTTGAAACCTTTGTCGAAAAATTGACAGAGCATCAAATCTCTTCTCAAATCCAGTATCATGTGGCTTGCTTATCAGATGATGAAGCTTTTCATCATTTTGACTACAAGGGAGTTGACTGTTTTACAGTCAAGCCACCTAAGCTTGGCCCAGCCCGCGTAATTGCCTATGATATGATGGCTGTCTCCTATGCCCTCAAGTTTGCTAAAAAAGAGCGGATTGAACAGCCTATTTTCTATATTCTTGGAAATACGATTGGTGCTTTTATCTTTCCCTTTGCTCGTCGTATCCATCAGGCAGGCGGTAAATTCTTTATCAATCCTGACGGGTTGGAGTGGAAGCGGGCCAAATGGTCCAAGCTAGTTCAAACCTATCTCAAGTATTCTGAAAAGGTCATGACTAAGCATGCAGACTTGGTTATTGCGGATAATCAAGGCATCGAAAGCTATATTCAAAAAGCTTATCCTTGGTCTAAAACGACCTGTATCGCTTATGGAACCGACCTTTATCTGTCCAATCTGACGGAAAACGAAGGCAAGGTCAGGGTCTTCTTTGAAAAGTGGGCTAGTAAGGAAAAAGCTTATTACCTCATTGTCGGACGCTTCGTTCCGGAAAACAACTATGAAACCATCATTCAAGAATTTATGAAATCCAAAACCCAACGTGACTTGCTGATTATCTGCAATCATGAGGGCAATCCCTATTTTGAAGAACTCAAGCAGAAAACGGGCTTTGACCGTGATTCTCGCATTAAGTTTGTCGGTACGGTCTACGATCAAAATCTGCTCAAATATATCCGTAATCATGCTTTTGCGTACATACATGGACATGAGGTTGGTGGGACCAATCCGGGACTCTTGGAAGCTCTGGCTCAGACAGATGCCAATCTGGTGCTAGATGTGGACTTCAATCGGAAGGTAGCAAAAGAAACGGCTCTGTACTGGCAAAAAGAATCTGGCCAGCTGGCCCAGCTGATTGACCGAGTAGATGCGCAAACAGATTTTACGGAGCTAGGTCAAGCCGCCAAAGAAAATATGAAAGAAAACTACACCTGGGAAAAAATTGTGGGTGAATACGAGGATTTATTTTTATCATGAAAGTGACCATTCTTCTGTCCACCTATAATGGGGAGCAGTTTCTGTCCGAGCAGATTAAGAGTATCCAAGAGCAGACATACAGGGATTGGCAGCTGCTGATTCGTGATGATGGCTCTACAGATGGGACGCGGGCAGTCATCGAGGACTTTTGCCGCAAGGATGACCGCATTGCCTTTATCAATCGGGAAAATCCACAAAATCTGGGTGTCATTCAGAGTTTTCATAGCTTGCTTCAATACCAAGATTCGGATTTCTATCTCTTTAGCGACCAAGATGACGTTTGGCTGCCAGACAAGATTGCCATGCAATTGGCTGAGGCAGACAAATATGATAGCAGTCAGCCCTTACTGGTTTATACTGACTTGAAGGTCGTGGATCAAGAGCTACAGGTTGTTCATGAAAGTATGATTCGCACTCAGTCAGATCACGCTAATACAGAACTAGTCCAAGAGTTGACGGAGAATACAGTGACGGGTGGTGTTTCTATGATAAATCGCGCCTTGGCCCAACTTTGGACTGGGAAGGAAGAGCATGAACTGCTCATGCACGACTGGTATCTGGGCTTGCTGGCTGCGGCTTTTGGAACGTTGGTCTATATTGACAAGCCGGGTGAGCTCTATCGGCAGCATTCGAATAATGTGTTGGGAGCTCGAACGCTCAGAAAACGCGTAAAAAACTGGGTGCGTCCCCATGTTCTTTTTGCCAAATATTGGAAATTGATAAAAGACAGTCAGACTCAGGCTAGAAATTTGCTGGTCCTGCCGCTGACTGCTGAAAATAGAGAGTTAATTGAGAACTTTGTGACCATTATGGAGGCGCCTTTTAAGGAGCGCTGGCGCAGGATTCGCCAGTATGGCTACCGTAAAAACCGTGCTTTTCATACCCTTGTTTTTACGAGCCTCATTCTCACAAAGTTTGCTTATAAGGAGTAATATTCATGGATTTTTTTAGTAAAAAAAATCGTATTCTTTTGAAAGAATTAATCAAGACGGATTTTAAGTTGCGTTATCAAGGGTCTTTGGTCGGTTATCTTTGGTCGATTTTGAAGCCATTGATGATGTTTACTATCATGTATCTGGTCTTTGTCCGCTTTTTGCGCTTTGATGACGGAACGCCCCACTATACAGTAGGACTCTTGCTGGGGATGGTCTTCTGGTCTTTCTTTACCGAAGCCACCAATATGGGCATGCTTTCCATCGTTTCTCGGGGAGATTTGCTTCGTAAATTAAACTTTCCCAAGCATACCATTGTCATTTCATCGGTTCTTGGAGCGGCAATCAATTTTCTGATTAATCTGGTCGTTGTTTTCCTTTTCGCCTTGATCAATCAGGTGGAATTCGGCTTGCATACGCTAGTGATTATTCCTCTTTTTCTGGAGGTATTGGTTTTGGCAATGGGCTGTGCCCTCATGCTGTCTTCCTTGTTTGTGAAGTATCGGGATATTGGACCGATTTGGGAAGTGGCACTTCAAGCAGGAATGTATGCTAGTCCTATTATTTACTCTCTGACCTTTCTTTTGCAGCGGAAGCAATTCTTTGTCGCTAAAATTATGATGCTCAATCCGATTGCTCAGATGCTGCAGGATATGCGCCATTTCATTGTTGCTCCTGTTAATGTCAGAGGCTGGGATATTGTGAATAACAAACTAATCGCCCTCATCCCTTACTTGATTCCTTTTGTGATATTGGCTCTAGGTTTGTTCTTCTTTAATAAAAATGCTAAGAGATTTGCGGAGATTTTATAATGTCAAATAATATTGCAGTAAAAGTCGACCATGTAAGTAAATTCTTTCGATTGCCTACTGAGGCTACTCAGAGTTTGAGAACCAGTCTGGTCAATCGTTTTAAGGGGATCAAAGGCTACAAAGAACAGCATGTTTTGAAAGATATTTCCTTTGAGGTCGAAAAGGGTGACTTCTACGGTATTGTCGGCCGCAATGGCTCTGGTAAGTCCACCCTCCTTAAAATTATCTCTGAGATTTATATTCCGGAGAAAGGCAAGGTAACTATTGATGGTAAGTTGGTTTCCTTTATTGAGCTGGGTGTCGGATTCAATCCAGAACTAACTGGCCGCGAAAATGTCTATATGAACGGTGCCATGCTGGGATTCTCAACAGAAGAAGTAGACGCCATGTACGATGATATCGTGGAGTTTGCTGAGCTGGGCGAGTTTATGAACCAAAAACTTAAGAATTATTCCAGCGGTATGCAAGTGCGTCTGGCCTTTTCAGTGGCCATCAAGGCTCAGGGTGATATTCTGATTTTGGACGAGGTCTTGGCTGTCGGGGACGAAGCCTTTCAGCGTAAGTGTAATGACTACTTTAAAGATCGTAAGGAATCAGGTAAGACGACCATTCTGGTGACCCATGACATGGGAGCTGTTAAAAAATATTGTAATAAGGCTGTCTTGATTGAAAATGGCTTGGTCAAGGCTATTGGCAATCCAGATGATGTGGCCAACCAGTACAGTCTGGACAATGCGACTGAAACAAAAGCCATGAACGAAGGATTCCAGGTTGAGAATGCAGCAGTCTCTGATTTGAAGGTTAAGCTCTTGCATTCGCCTCAGATTTCACCTGAACAAGAAATTGAATTTGAAATTTCTTATCAGGTAAATCAAGACCTTCCGACCTATGTTTCCTTTTCTCTGACAGATATCGATCGAACTATCTGGCTTTACAATGATAATTCCATGGATCAGCCAACAGAAGGACCTGGACAGAAGCGCTTGACTTATAAGTGTCATGTGACACAGATAAATAACGCTAAGTTAAAACTGCAGGTTTCAGTGCGGGATCAGGAAGAACAGATTTTAGCCTTTGCAGACTCTCAGAACAACCCTGTTATCTTAGTCAATCGCCAGGATATTAAGGATGACGATGTCTCTGCTAAGGATTCTGCCACTGGCTTAATCCAGCGTAATGGCAGTTGGAAGATTTCTCAATCATAAAGAATAAGGTATTTTCATGGAACGAATATTACTCTATGTTCATTTCAATAAATGCAATCATATAAGCGGTCATGTCTTCTATCAATTGGAGCAGCTAAAGCCGCTTTTTTCTAAGATTCTTTTTATTTCAAATAGTCCTTTGAGCAATGAGGACAAATGCCGGCTGAGAGAAGACTTGGGAATTTCTGACTTGCTTGAGCGGGATAACCGAGGCTTTGATTTTGCAGCTTGGCGTGATGGTATGAACTGGCTGGGTTTTGACGCTTTGCAGAACTCAGACTCCCTGACTCTCATGAACGACACTTGCTTTGGTCCACTATGGGATTTGGCGCCCATTTATCAGCGCTTAGAAGAGGATTCGCAAGTCGATTTTTGGGGAATGACTAATTTTCGCAAGACCAGATACTTTGAAGAACACCTGCAGAGCTACTTTGTCACCTTTAAGCAGTCAGTTCTCAAAGACAAGTCTTTCCGTGAATTTTGGTCTCAGGTAGAAGATTTTACTGACGTTCAAGATGTGATAGACCATTACGAGACCCAGTTTACCAAACGTTTTGTAGAGGCAGGATTCAAATATCAAGCTCTCCTTGATACCCGTCAGGAAGAAGCAGGAGAATTGGTTCATCCAGATTTTTCATACTATAAGCCTCTTAGGATTCTGGAAGCAAAGATTCCTTTTCTAAAGGTGAAGGCTCTCACGGGCAATCCTTTTTTGGCTAGGTATTTGCTGGAAGATCTTGAAACCAACTCATCCTATCCAACTTCGCTTATTAGGGAACACCTGTTCTATCATTTTGGTCCAGACCTTCCTTGTTTGCTGCAGGACAAGTATTTGTCTCAGGCAACTTCGAACTATCGGACAGATCAGCCTGTCCTCCTGCATATTCATGTAACGGATTTTCCTATTTTTCAGCAGTATCAGGACAAGCTATTCTCTCTGTCGTCTCAGTATCAGTATTTAGTGACTGTAACGCAGCCAGAAATGCTGAAACAGCTGCAGACAACTCTGGCTCATCTGGGCGATAAAGTTCAGCTTGTACTAAGCCAGAAATCTCATGCCTGGCTTGCCATGCTGGAGCAGAAGGAAATTCTGCAAGACTATGCTTATATCGGCCATCTATCTACTCATAGAATAATGGAAAATCAGGCTGTTTTTGACCAAGCTATGCGCTCTGATTTGATAAATATGATGGTTTATTATGCAGATACAAGCATAGAAGCGCTAGAGCAGGAGTCTGCTGTAGGGCTGGTTATTCCAGATTTGCCGCGCCTAGTCAGAGATGGCTTGTTTGAGTCAGAACCGCCGCGTCCAAGGCTGGCTGCTATCTGGCAGGAAGCTGGTTTGCATAAGTCTTTTGACTTTATGACTCCCCCTTCTCTAACGAGAGTCTATGGTGGCTTTGTATGGTTTAAATACTCTGCTTTGGCTAGTTTGTTCCAGATGAAGAGTTTAGAAAGCTTGCCATCCTCTGAGCAGGAGCTGTCTGATGTTTTAGAGCATTTATTGGTTTATCTAGCTTGGGACAGTCATTATGATTTCAAGATTATGCCCTTATCTTCCCTCCCCTCTTTACTGGACTGGCAGAGGAAAAAGGCAGAGTTGACCGAGCAAAAAGAAAAATTAAGTCAGAAAAATTTATCTCAAAAGATTAGAAATCGTTTGTCCAATCTTTTAAAGAAAAAGTGAGATTCTTAATTCACAAAAAATCTCGCTAGAGAATTTAACTATTTACCAGAAAGAAAAATGAAATTTTTACTCAACCACTATAAGCAGTTCTCATACCTGCTGATTAGTTTTTTACTTTTAGATATAGTCGCTGTCACGACAGTTTTACTCTTGGAGGAAGGCGAAGATTTTCGGAGCTATCCAGCCTTGTGGCTGGCCTTTCTGATGTTGCTTCCTCTTTTGTTTGGCTTGGGCAAGCTTTTGTCTCAGCTCTTCAGCAAAAGATTTTTCCTATGGTCAGCTATTATTTACGCTCTTTATACAGGATTTTCTTACTTACTGACAGTAACGCAGCATGTCAATGATTTTGAGTTCAAAGCAGATCGAGTTTTCAGCAATCATTTTTGGCAGTTTAACTCCCTGCCTGGCTTGCTTTTGATTTTCTTATTTGCGTATATTTTTATCCATTTTCCAAAGCTTAAAAAACGCTTCCCGGGTAAGTTTTTGCAGGTTACCAAGAAAAATAGAGAGGTACTGGAAAATCTTTTTCTGTCCCAATTCTTTCTATTTCTTGCTTTGATGGACGATAAGATGCCGGAATTGCTGCATCACCAAAGCTATTTAGTGAATTTCCTTGAGGAAGGCAAGTTGGATATAACGCAGAACTTTATGCTAACTCTCCTCTGCCTTATCGCACTTATCTTTATCCTGCTTTCTCTCCCCAGCTTTCTAGCTGTTAAGGGATTGCGTGATCTCGCTCAGAATAAAGCCAGTGTTTCTGTTGCTTTTGTGTTGAGTGCAGTCTTTGCTCTTGTCTTTAACTATACTATCCAAAATAGTATCCGAGGAGACGTGATTGTTTTGGATCAGTATCTTTTCACTGGAGCCAGTCTCTTTCAAATCATCGTCTTTTTCATGATTTTTATGGCTCTTTACCTGATTTTCAATCATTTTCTCCTGCCAACCATGCTGATAACAGCGCTAGTAGTGGTTGCTACCATAGCCAGCAGTCTGAAATTCCAGTATCGCCAAGAGCCAATATTGCCTAGTGATATGGTCTGGCTGAGAAATCCCAAGACCCTCTTTGACTTTCTCGGAGGCAATTATGGATTTTATGCTATCTTGGGACTAGTTGCTTTAGGCGCTCTCTACTGGTATTTGCGTAAGAAAATCTTGCCAGGAAAGCTTATTACCGTTCTTAAATATCAGCTCCTCTTGCTAGTCCTGCCTCTGGTCTTTTTCTTGGGAGTCATGGATATATTCGCCACTAAAAAGAATGGCAAGGTAGTAGAGAATATCCCAGTCATTTCGGTATTGAATAATTACCATGACCTGACATGGATGGGAAATACTGTCAATTCACAGCTGCGCTCTCTTTCCTTTGTCTGGTTTTCACAGATGTCGGATACAACCATGATTGAGCCGCGTGGCTATTCTAAGGAAAAGATTCAAGAGATAGAAAAAAAGTATAAGAATATTGCAGAATCTATTAACAAAGAACGCCAGAATAAAATCGAAGATCAAACGGTAATTTATCTTCTGAGTGAAAGTTTTTCTGACCCTGCTCGGGTTGACGGCGTTACTATGTCTGAAAATCCTATTCCTTATATCCAGGAAGTTAAAACTCGCACCACCAGTGGACTGATGAAGTCAGACGGCTATGGTGGAGGAACAGCCAACATGGAGTTTCAAACTCTGACTGGTTTGCCTTTTTATAATCTGTCTCCATCTATTTCGGTTCTCTATACTGAAATTGTCCCGAGGATGAATAGATTCCCTTCCATTAGTGATGCTTATTCATCTAAGAATCGGACAGTAATCCATCTGGCCTCCCCTAGCAATTATGCCAGAAATGTTATTTACCAGGATTTGGGATTTGATACCTTTATTCACTATGGCACTAAAGGCCTGAAAGGTGATAATATAGGTGGTAATTACAGCGATCAAACGACTTATAATCAAGTCTTGGAGCATTTGAATGGCAAGCAGGGACAGTTTTTCTCTGTCATGACTATGCAGAACCACATGCCTTGGAGTGAGCCCAATCCTGTCTACATGTCTGCAAGCTATCCTGACTTTAGCAAGGAAGGGAACGAATCTCTTTCCAGCTATGTCAGAATGCTTTACCATACAGATCAGGCGACCAAGGATTTTCTTGAGAAGCTTTCAAAGGTAGATAAAAAGGTAACAGTCGTCTTTTATGGAGATCATCTGCCAGGTCTCTATCCTCAGTCAGCCTTTAAAGAAGATCCAGAAAGCCAATATCTGACAGATTATTTCGTTTGGAGCAATTATGAAAGTCCTAAACTTGATTATCCAAGAGTCAATTCTAGCGATTTCTCCGCTCTCTTACTGGAGCAGACAAATTCCAAAGTATCACCTTACTATGCTTTATTAACAGAAGTATTGCATAAGGCTAGTGTAGATAAAAAGGAATTGGACGAAGAAGCACAAGAAATAGCAGATGATTTGAAACTGATTGAGTATGATATGGTCAGAGGCAAGGGCTACTTGTCTGATAGCTTCTTTAAGACAGCAAAATCATAAATAAAAAAATAGAATAGGCAAGTCTACCTGTTCTATTTTTTCTTAATTTATGCTAAACTAGTAGTATGGGGGTGTGAGCATGATAAAGATTTTCGGTAAGGTTCGCTATCACTGGCAGCCAGATGTAGCTATCCTGATAATATATTGGTCTTTATCGGTCATTCCGATTTTTGTTGGCCTGGCTTTGATGTATGAAAGCTCACGAGTGCCGACTCTTGTTCTATTTTCTTTCTTCTTGTTCATGGTTTTGCTGGGCATAGGAGTTCATCGTTATTTTACCATTTATGACGATGGAACCTTGCGAATTATCACAGCCAATCCCTTTACTCCGATAAAGGTCAAGATTTCAGATATTGAAAAAGTCGAAGTGACTAAGACGTCTATTACCTTATATTTTAAAGGGCAGAGCCGCAGCCGGACTTTTTGTATGCGCAAGTGGCCTAAGAAATATTTTGTCAATGCCCTGGCCCTTAATGAGTATTTTAAGGGTGAGGTAGAATTAGTAGATAATTTTACCCATATTGACTATTTTGAAGCTTACTATGGCAGTCAGTCCAAAAAATCCTAGTCTTTCAAAAGAGCTCGGGTTGGGCAGTTTTTGATGGCTTCCACGACATCGGGATCCTCAGCGATTTCCTTTTCTAGGAGCTGGTCGTCCTGGTAAAATTTGACGATGCCATTGTCATGATAGTCAAAAAGATCAGAGTAGGTTTGACAAAGCCCACAGGCAATGCACCGTTCGGGAATGAGTGTTACTTTCATACCCATATTGTAATAAGATTTTAAGAAAAACTCAAGGAGGAAGTCATGGAAAAAGAACCATGGGAAGAAGATGTATACGATAACGGAGAAGATAAGCTGAAACGAACCAAGAAATTTAGCGCCTTGAATGCAGACCGTTTGTTGACCATATTAACCATTATTTTCTGTATTTTAGTGGTTGCGGTGGTGTGCTTCCTGACCTATCTGTCTACTGGGGGAAGTAATAGACAGACCCAAATGGAAGGTTTTTACGGCACTTCAGCAGCAAGTTCCAGCAGTGAAGCGTCTTCTATAGCAGAGCAGACGGCGGCAAATACCACAGAATCATCTGAAGGAACTTTGACGGTTCAGCCTGGTGAAGGTGAGGCAGCCATTGCGGCGCGTGCAGGTATTTCTATTGCCAAGCTTGAACAGCTTAACCCTTCTCATATGTCCACTGGTTCTTGGTATGCCAATCCAGGTGACGTTGTGAAGATTGAGTAGGAGCCAGCTATGAAACAGATTCAAATTGCGATTGACGGTCCAGCTTCCAGTGGAAAATCGACCGTTGCCAAGATTATTGCTAAGGATTTTGGCTATACTTATTTAGATACAGGAGCCATGTATCGGGCTGCAACCTATTTGGCTCTGCGGCATCATCTAACAGAAGCAGATGCCACTGAAATTGTAGACTTGCTCAATAATCATTCGGTCAGTTTTGGTCGAGCGGAAGATGGCGAGCAGTTGGTCTTTGTCGGAGATGTAGATGTGACTCACCCAATTCGAGAAAATGATGTTACCAATAACGTTTCGTGGGTATCTGCCATTCCTCAAGTCCGTGAGAAACTGGTGGCCTTGCAGCAGCAAATTGCAGCTCAGGGAGGGATTGTCATGGATGGCCGTGATATTGGAACGGTTGTCTTGCCTCAGGCTGAGCTCAAGATTTATCTGGTTGCTTCCGTTGACGAAAGAGCTGAGCGCCGTTACAAGGAAAATCTATCGAAAGGCATTCCTGCTGACTTGGAGAAACTGAAAGAAGAAATTGCAGAGCGGGATTATAAGGACAGTCACCGCGAGGTTTCGCCATTGAGACCGGCAGACGATGCCCTTCATTTTGATACCACGGGTGTTGGTATTTCTGAAGTTGTTGCATTTATCGAAGAAAAAGCGAAAAAAATCATTGACAAATAAAATGAAACTTGGTATGATAATAGAGTTGAGAAAAGCAGAAGTGAGAGCTTCTCGCCTTGCGACTAACGTTGTCTGGCTCTACAGGATTCAGTTTCAGAAATGAAATACTATCGTGTAGTGCGGGTTTGCGTTAGCAGGTCCGCACTTGTTTTTCTCTAAAAATAAAAAAAGAGGTGAAAACCATAGCAAAACAAGACTTATTCATCAATGATGAAATTCGTGTGCGTGAAGTTCGCTTGATCGGTCTTGACGGCGAACAATTAGGTATTAAACCGCTGAGCGAAGCGCAGTCTCTTGCGGATGAAGCAAATGTCGATTTGGTCCTGATTCAGCCACAAGCTAAACCACCTGTTGCAAAAATTATGGACTACGGTAAGTTCAAATTTGAGTACCAGAAAAAACAAAAAGAACAACGCAAGAAACAAAGTGTTGTTACTGTGAAGGAAGTCCGTCTGAGTCCAACCATTGACAAGGGAGACTTTGACACTAAACTTCGCAACGCACGCAAGTTCCTTGAAAAAGGGAATAAAATTAAGGTATCTATCCGCTTCAAAGGCCGGATGATTACCCACAAAGAAATCGGGGCTAAAGTTTTAGCAGATTTTGCTGAAGCGACTCAAGATGTTGCTATTATTGAGCAAAAGCCTAAGATGGATGGACGTCAGATGTTCATGCAGATGGCGCCAATTCCTGACAAAAAATAGATTGTCAGAAAGACAGAAAAAGGAGAAAACATTATGCCAAAACAAAAAACACACCGCGCATCAGCTAAACGTTTCAAACGTACAGGTTCTGGTGGCTTGAAACGTTTCCGTGCTTACACTTCTCACCGTTTCCACGGAAAGACTAAGAAACAACGCCGTCATCTTCGCAAAGCAGGAATGGTGCATGCAGGAGATTTCAAGCGTATCAAAGCAATGCTTACAGGTCTGAAATAAGAACTACTGTAACGATTATCTAGGAAATATTGGAGGAAATATAAATGGCACGTGTTAAAGGTGGCGTTGTATCACGCAAACGCCGTAAACGTATTTTAAAATTAGCTAAAGGTTACTATGGAGCAAAACATATCTTGTTCCGTACTGCAAAAGAGCAAGTAATGAACTCTTACTACTATGCATACCGTGACCGTCGTCAGAAAAAACGTGATTTCCGCAAACTTTGGATCACTCGTATCAATGCGGCAGCTCGTTTGAACGGACTTTCATACTCACAATTGATGCATGGTTTGAAGTTGGCTGAAATCGAAGTGAACCGTAAAATGTTGGCTGACTTGGCTGTTAACGATGCAGCAGCTTTCACAGCTCTTGCAGACGCAGCTAAAGCTAAGCTTGGTAAATAATTAAAATAAGAACTGAGGATTTCCTTGGTTCTTTTTCGATAACTCTTAATGAAAAGTTTGAAGAGAGAAATAGCCTGCCATGCCACTTATAGTATAGATAAAGGCTTGTTACTGATAAGACAGCTTTCATGATAAAGCTAGTTAAAAATAGGGATTTGCGATATAATAGAAAAAACAGACATTTATGTAAATAAAAAATCAGTAGAATGGAGAAATTATGTCAGAGAATCGTTTAGCTTGGGATCAGTATTTTGCGGCTCAGGCTCTCTTAATCGCTAATCGCTCAACCTGTAAGCGAGCCAAGGTTGGCGCTGTATTGGTCAAGGATAATAAGGTTATTTCAACTGGTTACAATGGCTCAGTTTCAGGGACTGAGCACTGTATTGACCATGAATGCTTGGTCATTGATGGTCACTGCGTACGGACCTTGCATGCTGAGGTCAATGCCATTTTGCAAGGAGCAGAGCGGGGAGTTCCCAAGGGATTTACGGCTTATGTGACTCATTTTCCCTGCCTCAACTGTACCAAGCAATTGCTTCAGGTCGGCTGCAAACGGGTGGTCTACATCAACCAATATCGCATAGATGACTATGCTCAATATCTCTACAAGGAGAAAGAGGTGGAATTAGTTCATCTGCCGCTGGATGATGTCAAGCAGGCTATCGCTCAGACCGATTTGGTTTAGGCGAGAAGTTCTGGAGGTAAAAGGAGACGGCGGATGGATGAGAAATTGGCAGTCGCTTGGCAGCATTTCTTTGAAGGACAGTTAAATAAGGCCGAAGAACTAGAGCAGCAGCTGGTAAAAGATTCCTTTAGCCGCTGGAATTTGCGGGCTTATCTAGCTGTAGAAAGGCAGGATTATCAGAACGCTTTTGCAAATTTAGAGGCTTATCTGATTCAGGCTCAGAAAGAAAGTGATAGAGAAAATGAGCATATCGCTTATCATCAGCTAGCTTATGTTGCTAGATCTGCGGGAGATTTTTGTCAAGCTTTAGAGTGGATTGAAAAAGAAGCTGCTTTCCTAGCGAAGTATTTCCCAGATGACCATTATCGTCAATCAGTTAATCTCTATGAGCTAGGCTATCTAAATCTTAAATTAGGCCGATTGACTCAAGCACAGGAGTTTATGCGAAAGGCGCATATCTATGCTAAGGAGTCAGATGATGTAGTAAACCATGCATGTATTTGCCGAGGCTTAGGTGAAATTGCTCAAGCTTTGGGAAATCTCCAAGAAGCAAGAACCAACTTTGTGGCTGCTATCAAACTTTTTGACCAAGCTGGTGATGCTATCGGTAAGGCGGAAGTTGAAGAGTTGTTAGCAGGCTGCCCTTAGTTTGTCATTGCAATAAAGTTATAGTTTTCGGCTATAGCTTTTTCTATTTAAAAAATTCTGAATTTTTTAGCGAAAAGTGGTATAATGAAGAAGTTATATAGTCCCGATAAGATGGTAGGAAACTTCTATCAGTACTTTGTAACTCGCAAACAATGACGGCTCCAAAAGTCGCACGTCATTCTACGGTTGCCGCTATTCTGCGGTCAACCTATGCGTCTTACTAGCTTCAGAAATAAAAAGGTATTGTTTTTATTTCTTTCGCGTCGTAACTCGCAGGTGACAAGATTTTCATTATTTTGGAGTTTGTTTATTTGTTTAATATTTTTTAAGGGGGGACATTTCTATGTCAGAACGTAAACTTTTCACGTCTGAATCTGTATCGGAGGGACATCCCGATAAGATTGCAGACCAAATTTCCGATGCTATTTTGGATGCTGTCTTGAGTCAGGATCCAGATGCCCATGTGGCTGCCGAAACAGCCGTTTATACAGGCTCGGTTCATGTTTTTGGTGAAATTTCGACCACAGCTTATGTAGATATTAACCGTGTGGTTCGTGATACCATTGCAGAGATTGGCTACACCAATACAGAGTATGGATTTTCAGCCGAGACAGTCGGTGTGCATCCGTCTTTGGTAGAGCAGTCGCCAGATATTGCTCAGGGTGTCAATGAAGCTTTGGAGGTTCGTGGGAATATAGACCAAGATCCATTGGACTTGATTGGTGCTGGAGACCAGGGGCTTATGTTTGGCTTTGCAGTGGATGAAACGCCAGAGCTCATGCCGCTTCCTATCTCGCTCAGTCACAAGCTAGTCCGTCGATTGGCAGAGTTGCGCAAATCAGGAGAGATTGCCTATCTGCGTCCAGATGCTAAGTCACAGGTGACCGTTGAGTATGATGAAAATGACCAGCCTGTACGCGTGGATACAGTGGTTATTTCGACCCAACATGACCCAGAAGTGACCAATGAAGAGATTCATCGTGATGTGATTGAAAAGGTAATTAAAGCAGTTATTCCAGCCCAGTATTTGGATCAGCAGACAAAATTCTTCATCAATCCGACTGGCCGTTTTGTAATTGGCGGTCCGCAAGGGGACTCTGGCTTGACTGGCCGCAAGATTATTGTGGATACTTACGGAGGTTATGCTCGTCACGGCGGCGGTGCCTTCTCTGGTAAGGATGCGACCAAGGTCGACCGCTCAGCTTCATACGCAGCTCGCTACATTGCTAAAAATATCGTGGCTGCTGGACTGGCCAAGAAAGCAGAAGTGCAGCTAGCCTATGCCATTGGTGTGGCTCAGCCGGTTTCTGTACGGATTGATACTTTTGGAACTGGTACTGTTGCAGAAAGCAAATTGCAGGAAGCTGTTCGTCAGATTTTTGATCTGCGTCCAGCCGGTATCATTCAAATGCTGGATCTGAAACGTCCGATCTATCGTCAGACGGCAGCTTATGGCCACATGGGTAGGACAGACATTGACCTGCCTTGGGAAAAGTTGGATAGGGTGGACGCTTTGAAAGCAGCAGTGTGGTAAGAAGACAGTTCTCAATCGTCATGATTGGGAACTTTTCTATTTTCTAAAGAAAAAGTCATTTCTATACAGGCAACTTTAAAAAGGCAAGCAGTCTAACCTTGTGCTTCTTTCATTTTTTGCAATGCTGTTTTTTCTGAAAAATTATTGAAAAAACTATTTTCCCTGTTTCATTTTAATTTCAATTGTCTTATTTATCTAAAAGTATAGGAAATTTCCCGAATCTGTGGTATAATAAATGGCAATACCTTGAAAGAGCTTTAATTTAAACATGAAAAAAATTGTAATACATGGTGGTCGCCCCTTAAAAGGAGAGGTGACTATTAATGGTGCTAAAAACAGTGTCGTTGCCTTGATTCCGGCTGTGATTCTGGCAGATGATATTGTAACGTTGGATGGCGTTCCGGATATTTCGGACGTGGATAGCCTGATTGATATTATGATTGCCATGGGAGCTAGTGTTACTCGCTCTGAGGACAGTCTGACAATTGATCCGCGTGGTATCCAAAACGTCCCTATGCCTTATGGAAAAATCAACAGTCTAAGAGCCTCCTATTATTTCTATGGTAGCTTGCTTGGCCGCTATGGTGAAGCGACGGTAGGCCTGCCTGGTGGTTGTGACTTGGGTCCACGTCCTATTGACTTGCACCTCAAGGCTTTTGAAGCAATGGGGGCTAAGATGACCATGGATGGCAACTACATGAACCTATCTACAGGAGGTCAGCAGCTGAAAGGCGCTAGCATTTATATGGATACGGTCAGCGTGGGTGCTACCATCAACACGATGTTGGCTGCTGTCAAAGCAAAAGGTCGGACTATTATTGAAAATGCAGCGCGGGAGCCTGAAATCATCGATGTGGCAACTCTCTTAAATAATATGGGAGCACATATCCGCGGAGCAGGAACTGATATTATCACGATTGAGGGAGTTCCTCACCTCCATGGAACTCGTCATCAAGTTATTCCTGACCGTATCGAGGCAGGAACTTATATCGCCCTTGCTGCAGCTATTGGTCAGGGAATTCAGATTAATAATGTCCTTTATGAGCATTTGGAGAGTTTTATTGCCAAGCTTGAGGAAATGGGTGTTCGGATGACGGTTTCTGAAGACAGCATTTTTGTCGAAGAGCAGCAAAATCTGCGAGCTATAAACATTAAGACTTCTCCTTATCCAGGCTTTGCAACTGACCTACAACAGCCCATCACTCCGCTCTTGCTGACGGCTAATGGCCACGGTAAGATTACGGACACCATCTATGAGAAGCGGGTTAACCATGTGGCGGAGCTGGCTAAGATGGCAGGCAAGATTTCGACCAGTAGTGATCAGATTGTCTATGAGGGGCCAAATCAACTGCAGGGAGCTCAGGTCAAGGCGACCGATTTGCGAGCAGGAGCTGCCTTGGTTATTGCAGGTTTGATGGCTCAAGGAAAGACAGAGATTACTAATATCGAGTTTATCCTGCGTGGCTATTCTAATATTATTGAAAAATTAACAAGTCTGGGTGCAGATATCCAGTTGATAGAAGAATAAGCGTTTTTCGCTTATTTTTTGTAGAGGTAGCAGATGAATTTATGGACACATTTAGCATCCTGTTCATTTATTGAGACGGAGCATGCTTTTTTGCGGCCCATTGTCTTTGAAGATGCAGGGGCCCTATATAAGATTGCGTCCAATCCGGAAAATACTCAGTTCATCTTTCCGACAGAAGCAAGCCTAGAGGAAAGTGAATACATCATTGCCAATTTCTTTATGAAAAATCCTCTGGGGATTTGGGCCATTTGTCACAAGGAAACGCAGGAAATGATTGGCTCTGTCAAGTTTGAAAAGATGGATGAGATCAAGAAAGAAGCTGAGTTAGGCTATTTTCTGCGGCAAGACTACTGGGGTCAAGGGCTGATGACAGAAATTGTTCGAGAAATTGCTTTTCTATCTTTTACCCGCTTTGACTTCAAACGCCTCAGTATTATCACTCATGCAGAGAACCTAGCTAGTCAAAAGGTAGCTCAAAAATCTGGCTTCAGCCTCTACCGGCAGTTTAAAGGGAGCGATCGGTACACCAGGAAGATGAGAGATTATCTGGAGTACCGTTATGAGAGAGGAGATTTTAATGAGTAAGCATCAGGAAATTTTAACCTATCTTGAAAATCTTCCAATCGGCAAGAGGGTCAGTGTCCGCAGTATCTCAAACTATCTGGGAGTTAGTGATGGGACGGCCTATCGAGCTATCAAGGAAGCGGAGAACCGCGGTATTGTTGAGACTAGGCCTCGGAGTGGTACGGTTCGGGTCAAGTCCAAGAAAGTTGTCTTGGAGCATCTGACCTACAAGGAAATCGTTGATATTACAGGCTCAGAAGTATTGGCCGGAGAAGATGGTCTAGAAAAAGAATTTAATAAATTCTCTATCGGAGCCATGACGGAGCAGAATATCCTGCGCTATCTGACAGAGGGCGGTCTCCTGATTGTCGGAGACCGGACGAAAATTCAGCTCTTGGCTCTGGAAAATGAGAATGCGGTACTGGTGACCGGAGGATTTGAAGTCAGCTCGGAAGTTCTGAAGATGGCTAATTTGCTCAATATACCGGTTCTCAGGACCAAGCACGATACCTACACCGTCGCAACCATGATTAATCGTGCCCTGTCCAATATGCAGATCAAGACCGATATATTAACAGTGGAGCAGGTCTATCGCTCCAGCCACGAGTACGGCTTCTTGCATGATACTGATACTGTTCGTGACTATCTAGACTTAGTTCGTCGCAATCGCGCCAGCCGGTTTCCGGTTATCAACCAACAGCAGATGCTGGTGGGAGTAGTAACCATGCGGGATGCAGGGGATAAGTCTCCTCTGACAACCTTGGACAAGGTCATGACGAAAAACGTCTTTATGACTGGTCTATCTGCCAATATTGCCAATATCAGTCAGCGCATGATTGCAGAAGATTTTGAAATGATACCAGTGGTTCGTAGCAATCAGACCTTGCTAGGTGTAATTACGCGTCGGGATATTATGGAAAAAATGAGCCGTTCTCAGATTTCCAGCTTGCCGACTTTCAGTGAGCAGGTAGGACAGAAGATTAGTCGTCAGGATGATTTGTTTTCCTTTACCGTTGAGCCTTTTATGCTGGAGCAAAATGGTGTGCTGGCCAACGGTGTGCTGACAGAAATTTTGACTCGGATTGCCCAGCAGCTCATGGTCAACAGCGGCCGCAGCTTGATTATCGATCAACTGATGATTTATTTCTTTCAGGCGGTCCAGATTGATGACCTGCTGCATATCCAGCCGCGCATTATCCGTCAGACTAGGCGGACAGCTATTATTGACTTTGAGATGTATCTGGAAGCGATGCTAGTTGCCAAAGCGACGATTACAGTGAAAATTAATTAAGAAGAGGAATTTAGAGAAAGAATGATTACTTTAAAATCACAGCGTGAAATTGACTTAATGGACAAGAGTGGAGATTTTCTGGCTTCTGTCCATATTGGTTTGAGAGACTTGATTAAGCCAGGTATTGACATGTGGGACATTGAAGAGTATGTTCGCAAGCGTTGTAAAGAAGACAATGCGCTGCCCCTGCAAATTGGTGTTGAAGGCTCTGTCATGGACTATCCTTATGCGACCTGCTGCTCTCTTAATGACGAGGTAGCCCATGCCTTTCCCCGTCATCAGAAGCTGGTAGAAGGTGATGTCATCAGCGTTGATATGGTGGTTGGCTTGATCGATAAGGCAGAGCTGGATGTGTCCAAGCTAGATTTTGACAATGTGGAACAGATGAAGCAACACACAGAGAGCTTCCGGGGCGGTGTGGCAGATTCTTGCTGGACCTATGCAGTAGGGAAAATTAGCCCAGAAGCTCAGCAGCTGCTGGACGTGACCAAGGAATGTCTCTACCGTGGAATTGCGGCAGCTAAGGTCGGCAATCGTATCGGCGACATTGGTGCAGCTATTCAGGAATATGCTGAAAATCATGGCTATGGCGTTGTGCGGGATTTGGTAGGGCACGGCGTTGGCCCAACCATGCATGAGGAGCCTATGGTGCCGCATTACGGTCGAGCAGGACGCGGCTTGCGCTTGCGTGAGGGAATGGTTCTGACTATCGAGCCCATGATCAATACAGGTACCTGGGAAATTGATACGGACTTTGAGACCGGCTGGGCACATAAAACGCTGGATGGCGGCTTGTCTTGCCAGTATGAGCATCAGTTTGTCATTACAAAAGATGGACCTGTCATTCTGACCAGCCAGGGAGAAGAAGGGACTTATTAGAAATCAAAGGCTGGGCACTTGTCTCAGCTTTTTTTGAAGGAGAAGAGAGTGAAGAAATTATTTAGTAAGGTTCGGGAAAATCAGTTTTTAAGAGAATTTTTCCGTTTTTATAAAGAGTCAGATAGTGAGCTGAGCAGCGTTGCAGTTGCTTATTATTGGCTGATTTCCGTTTTTCCTTTGCTCTTGATTGTGGTGAATATTTTGCCCTATTTTCACATTCCGGTGACGGATTTTCTGACAGCCATCAAGGACATGCTGCCAGAGACTTTATATGATGTTGTAGCAAAAATCATGCGTGAAGTGCTGACCCAGCCTTCGACTGGCCTGCTGAGCTTCTCAGTCTTGTCGGCTCTTTGGACTTTTTCCAAGTCTATGAATTTCCTGCAAATTGCCTTTAATAAAGCCTATGGAGTAGCCAAGAGACGGGGGCTGATTTCTCATCGCATCATGAGTCTCTTTGTGAGTCTAGGTCTGCAGATTCTCTTTGCATTGGCTCTCTTTCTGACCATGTTCGGCCATATGTCGCTGGATTTCCTCCGTACTTACTGGAAGATAGATAGCCAGCTCTATCAGCACTTGCAGAATTTTACCGAGCCCCTGATTTACGCCTTACTCTTCGCGGTTTTGGTTATGCTCTATTATTTCCTGCCTAATGTGAAAATCAACAAAAAACGCTTTGTTCTGCCCGGAAGCGCCTTTGTGCTCCTGACCATTCTGGCTTTGCTGAATATCTTTTCTGTATACATGGATAATTATTTAAATCACCTAGTTGATGTTCGCTTTTTCAGCTCCATCATTATGGTTGTGATGATGTTTTGGTTTATCATAATTGCTAAAATTTTGATTGTTGGTGCAGTACTCAATGCCAGTATCCAGAGCTGCTGTGAGTCAGGGTTTCAAGTTGAAAGCACTGGACGCTTTACTTTCAAGAAGAAAGAGCAGGATGAAGAAGAGGACTGATGTTGTTTTAGAGTGGAAAAGGATAAATAGGTATGAAAAGTAAAAAACTAACTAAATGGAAGAGTATTGTGGTTGCTCTAGTCTTGATTCTAGGATTTGTAGGCTATTATATCTGGGATAATTGTCAAAAGGCAAAATTTCAAGAAAATTATGGTCAATATACCTACTATGTGCCTGAGTATAGACCGAATTATAAATTTTTTGAAGGAAAAAAAGCTTTGTTTTATAATTGGGAGCTCGTAGACTCGGAAGAAATGCAGAAAATGGCAACAGTTAAGTCAGAAACAAGTAAGTTTACTAGTGTAAGGGCATTTAATTATGGCTATTTTGTAAATAACTATATGAAGCTGAAGAACAATCCAGAGCAAGGCCTATATGATTTTAATCGGAATGTACCAGAAAAAGGAGAATATTGGAGGTTAGCTGTTTATAAACTAGTGGGAGAAAAACTAGAAAGAAAAGAATTTGATATTTTTAAGATGGTGCGTTCTTTTGATGATAATCTTGTTCCTTCTGAAATAGACTCAATAGGAATGGGGAGAGGTGCGACTAGTGAGAAGAAGTACGTTAGGATTATTCTTCATCCCAAATATTCTGAAAACGATGAGGATTATAAAGTTTACTTCATTGATTTGGATGAGGGAAAGATTCTTCCAGCTGATAAAGTGAAAACCGATAAGTTATCTACTAAAAATAATTTTGTTTCCAATACAAGCTTTTATGATAACCTCGCTAAGAAAGGAGTAAGCGTATCTATGACCAGTGTTGGTTTAAATGATACGTATCCTCGCAAAAATCTTAAAAAAACAGTCCTTGGTCAAGATTATCCCGAATTGCACAAGATTTTGCAAGGCTATGATTCTCGTGTAGCTTTCTTAAATGAAGAACCTGATATCAAGTTGGTTCAGAAAGTTGCTGAACTCTTCTTTCCGCTAGGGACTAATGTATTTGAGGATGTGACTATCCCAGCTAAATATTCATTAGATGGGCAGGAACATGTCATTAATTCAGCGGAAGAATTACAAAAATACTATAAGGAAGAAAACTAGAAAAAGATATTTTTGCCAAATTTAAAGAGGATTTTCCTCTTTTTCTTTTTAGTTAATTTTATTGCATTTGCAATAAAATGTGATATAATAGATTCAAATAAAAATTAAAGGAGGGAATATGTCAGTATTGCGGGAAATTGGGATTATTGCCCGAGCTTTGGATTCTATTGCTAATATTGAGTTCCGTGATATAGATTTGGCGCGGGGGCAATATCTTTATCTGGTACGAATCGCGGAGAACCCAGGAATTATCCAAGAGGAGCTGTCGGAGCTGCTCAAGGTGGATCGCTCAACGGTTGCCCGTTCTGTCAAGAAGCTAGAGGCCAAGGGCTTGGTCCAGCAGAAGGCAGCCAAAGACAACAAGAAGAACAAGGAATGGTTTGTGACGGAAACAGGGGAAAAACTTTATCCTTTTATCCTAGCTGAGAACGACTATTCTGAAGAGACATCCCTGCAGGGCTTTTCTCAGGCAGAAGTTCAAGCCTTGGAGGAAATGCTGGTCCGAGTGCGTGAAAACATCACAGGTGACTGGGAAGCAGTCAAAAAAGGACAAAAAAGAAACTATTAAGATTGAAGAGGTAGATCATGAAAGTTACAGTTGAAAATGAATTTTGGCAAGTATTTCCGGAAGGGCAGATTAGTGTTTTAGTGGTAAAGGGGCTGGATAATAGTGTGGATGAAAGTAAGGATCCATATTTCAAATCCCTGCTGGATAAGGGAGCGAAGCGAGCTGATGACTTTATCCCAGACGAGAACTTCACTCAAAATGAAGTCATTCAGGAGTGGCGGCAGGCTTTCAGCAAATTCAAGACCAAGAAAGGAGCACGATCCTCTATCGAAGCTCTGCTCAAGCGGGTCAGTCAGGGGCGTGAATTTCATCCAATCAATCCTTTGGTTGATATCTACAACAGTGTCTCGCTGTCTTATGCGGTTCCATGTGGCGGTGAGGATTTGGATAAGATTGTCGGAGGTCTTTATTTAGGAAAAGCCAAGGGTGGGGAAGCCTTTTTCCCATTGGGTGCTGAGAGTGACGCACCGGCACTGCCGGAAGAAATTATCTACTATGATGAAGAGGGAGCTGTCTGCCGTTGCCTTAATTGGCGAGAAGCCCAGCGGACCATGCTGACTGAGGAAACCAAGGATGCCATCTTGGTCATCGAGGCCATCAACGAAGAGCAGGCAGTGCGTGCTCAAGCAGCCATGACAGAACTCCAGACTCTGATTGAGGACTATTTTGGTGTCAAAGGTGAAATCACCCATCTGACGCTTGATAATCCAAGCTTGGAAATCTGAGACTAAAAAAATCTGGATCAGAATTATCTGGTCCAGATTTGCTTTTATAGGGTGAAATAGGCTGATTCGTTGTTATTTCTCCTTGTTTTTAAAGACAAAAACCTTACTAAAGACATAGTTGAGAACGATGATCAGTACTTGAGCAATGAAAGTTTCGATGGTATTGACCATTTTGATATTGTTATTGACAAACTGGCCTATGATCTGTGGGAAGCTAGTGACAAAGATAAAAGTCAATAGTAAATTTAAGCCCATAGTAGCCAAACGTGCAGTGAAAAATTTGATAAGTCTAGAAGGCCAGCCACTCCTTGCTTGCTTGAAAACGATAGTATCGTTGGTTACAAAGGCAAAAAGGATCCCCAAAACATCACCGATGATTGTAGCCAGTAGTTCATTTCCCGTCAATTCATAGCAGAGCATCCGACTGACAACGGATACGACAGTTGTTGCCACACCAAAGAAAAGATAGGACAGAACCTCATTGTCAAAGAATTTTTTGATTAAAGTTTTCATAAAGATAGTCTATCATATTTCTAGGATTTATGCTATACTAGTTGGGTTGCCAAATCTGTGGGGGAATCATCTAATGATGCTCCTCTCATGTGACGCAACCCTTGGCGCTTAGCTTCTTTCGCCAAGCATATTACACGCGGTAAAGCCGCTAAAGGAGAAAACATGAAACAAGAAAAACTGAGAGTTCGTGATTTGGCTCAGATTGCCATTGTTGCTGCCATTTATGTAGCTCTTACGATTACGCCCCCTTTAAATGCTATTAGCTATGGTGCTTACCAGTTCAGAATTTCTGAGATGATGAACTTTATGGCCTTTTATAATCGGAAGTATATCATGGGCGTGACCATTGGCTGTATGATTGCCAATCTCTACAGTTTTGGAATCGTCGATGTCTTTGTTGGCGGTGGGTCCACTTTGGTCTTCCTGTCACTGGGTGTCTACCTTTTTGGTCGTTATAAGAATCAATATCTGATTAAAGGCTTGATTCGCTTGGATCATTTCTATTTTGCAGTATTCTTTTCTATTTCGATGGTGACCATTGCTGCAGAATTACACTTCTTGCAAGGCCTGCCATTCCTCCTGACTTGGTTTACAACAGCCATTGGAGAATTTGCTTCTTTGATTGTTGGAGCTATCCTTATTAACCAGATTACAAAAAGTATTGATTTGGCAAAATAAGACAGCAGAGAGCGGAATTTCCGCTCTTTTTATATCCTCTTGTTTTTTAGGAAAAATTGGGAACAAATAGAGGAAGATTTTGTGTATTTGTGATAAAATAGAAGTATGAAAGAAAGAATGTCAGAATTAGTAGAATTGCTCAACCGATATGCCCATGAGTATTATACGGCAGACAGGCCAAGTGTATCGGATAGCGAGTATGATAGACTCTATCGTGAGTTAGCGGAGTTAGAAGAAAAGTACCCAACAGATATCCTGCCTGACAGTCCGACGCATCGGGTGGGAGGGAAGATTTTAGAAGGATTTGAAAAATATCCACACCAGTATCCTCTCTTTAGTTTGCAGGATGCTTTTTCACGTGAAGAATTACTAGCCTTTGACCAGAGGATTCGCAAGGAATTTCCACAAGTCTCTTATCTCTGTGAGCTCAAGATTGATGGGCTCTCTATTTCTCTGACCTATGAAAAGGGAATCTTGGTAGCAGGAGCGACTCGGGGGGATGGCTCAGTTGGTGAAAATATCACTGAAAATCTCAAGCGGGTCAAGGATATTCCACTGACCTTGAAAGAACCGCTGGACATTACAGTTCGTGGAGAATGCTACATGCCCAAGACTTCCTTTGATGCGGTCAATCAACTACGGCAGGAGAACGGTGAGCCTGAGTTTGCCAATCCCCGCAATGCGGCAGCAGGAACCTTGCGGCAGCTCGACACAGCAGTTGTGGCCAAGCGCAATCTAGCAACCTTCCTCTACCAAGAAGCCAGTCCGACTCAGGTTGGCAGCCAAGAAGAAGTCTTAAACAAGTTGGCAGCTTTGGACTTCTCAGTCAATCCTACTCATATTCTGGCGGATTCTATCGAAGCAGTTTGGGAGTTTATCGAAAAGATTGCTCAGGAGCGAGACAGTCTGCCTTATGAGATTGACGGTATTGTCATCAAGGTTAATGACTTAGCGGTGCAAGAGGAGCTTGGCTTCACTGTCAAGGCACCTAAGTGGGCTATCGCCTATAAATTTCCAGCTGAGGAAAAGGAAGCCCAGCTTCTGTCTGTGGACTGGACAGTGGGGCGGACAGGAGTTGTGACTCCGACAGCCAATCTGACGCCAGTTCAGTTAGCAGGAACAACTGTCAGTCGAGCGACTTTGCACAATGTGGACTATATTGCGGAGAAGGATATTCGTCAGAAAGACACCGTTATCGTCTATAAAGCGGGAGATATTATTCCTGCTGTCTTGCGAGTAGTGGAGTCCAAGCGTGTCTCAGAGGAGCCTCTGGAAGTACCAAGTCACTGTCCGAGCTGTGAGAGTGACCTAGTGCACTTTGAAGATGAAGTCGCTCTGCGCTGCATCAATCCTCTTTGTCCAGCCCAGATTAAGGAGGGCTTGATTCACTTTGCCAGCCGGGATGCCATGAACATTACTGGCCTGGGTCCAGCAGTGGTAGAGAAGCTCTTTGCTCAAAACCTAGTCAAGGATGTAGCTGGAATCTATCGGCTGACGGTAGAAAATTTACTAGAACTAGAAAACTTTAAGGAAAAATCAGCAAATAAATTGTATACTGCTATTCAAGCTTCCAAGGAGAACTCGGCCGAACGCCTCTTGTTTGGTTTGGGGATTCGCCATGTGGGAAGCAAGGCCAGTCGGATTTTGCTGGAGAAATTCCATGATATCCCTAAGCTGTCTCAGGCCAGCCAAGAAGAGATTGCGGCTATTGACAGTCTTGGAACTGTGATTGCCCAAAGCCTGCATACCTATTTTGAGCAGGAAGGCTCTCAGATTCTTTTAGCGGAGCTGCAGGAAGCAGGTGTGAATCTGGACTATCTGGGACAAAAGGCAGCGGCTGATGCAGCCCTATCAGGTATGACGGTTGTCTTGACTGGTAAATTACAAAAATTGACACGCAATCAAGCTAAAGAAAAATTGCAGAGTCTGGGTGCCAATGTTTCTGGATCTGTTTCTAAAAAAACGGATCTGGTAGTGGCTGGCCAAGATGCCGGCAGCAAGCTAGCCAAGGCTCAGGAGTTAGGAATTGAAATTCGGGATGAAGATTGGCTTGATAGCTTATGAGGCTGAAGTATGAAGGATAAGATTAAACGAGCACGATTGATTTATAACCCGACTTCGGGACAGGAAATTATTAAGAAAAATATAGCGGAAGTTCTGGATGTTTTGGAGGATGTGGGCTATGAAACCAGCGCCTACCAAACCACTCCAGCGCCTCTTTCTGCTCAAAAAGAAGCTGAAAGAGCAGCAAAAGCAGGATTTGATTTGATTATTGCGGCAGGCGGCGACGGTACCATCAATGAGGTAGTTAATGGCGTGGCGAATCTGGATGAACGGCCTAAATTGGCCTTTATTCCAACTGGCACAACCAACGATTATGCGCGTGCTCTGAAGATTCCCATGGGAGACCCAGTAGCGGCAGCCCGCATTATCGAAAAGAACCAGACCATTAAAATGGATATTGGCCGGGCCTATGGTAACAAGTATTTTATCAATATTGCTGCAGCCGGAACCCTAACAGAGCTGACTTACAGTGTACCTAGCGAGGTCAAATCCCGCCTAGGCTACTTTGCTTATGTCGCAGAAGGAGCAAAAAAGCTCCCTCGCTCTAAGTTCCGCAAGGTCCGTATCAAGCACGACCACGGTGTTTTTGAAGGGAAGATTTCGCTGATGTTTGCGGCTCTGACCAACTCTATCGGCGGTTTTGAAAAGCTAGCGCCAGATACTAAATTAGACGACGGGAATTTTACCTTGATTTTGGTCAAGACAGCTAATCTCTTTGACATGCTGAGTCTGATGATGCAGGCTATCAATGGCGGTCAGCACGTTGGCGATATCAATGTAGAATACCTTAAAACAAGCAAGCTGCAGCTGGAAGTTTTAGATAAAAAAGGTCCATTTATGCTGAATTTGGATGGAGAATACGGCGGCGATACGCCTGTTGAACTGGAAGTGCTGCACGGACATTTGGAATTTTTTGCCAATATTGATGAAATCAGTCAGACAGCCCTTTCAATAGAATAATTTTAGATAAGAGATGAAAAAACATGCTAGACTATAAAGTCTTAGTCCATTACCACAATCCTACTGGAGATTATTTCTCCTATGATATGTGGCAGTGGCAAATAAACCAATGGGGAAAGGAAGCAGCCTTTTCCAAACTTGATTATTTTGGTATTCAGGGGGAATTATCATTTCAAACCTGGGAGCCCTTAGATCATGCTCATGTGATTATCAAACGTTCAGACTGGTCTAGCCAGTCCTGTGACTATCATATTGATCTGTTACCTCCTCATCTGGTTACGGAAATTTGGCTGATTGAGGGAGATACGCAGGTTTATTATTCCCTGCAGGCTGCAACGACGAGTCACCAGTATTCACGCCGGCGTCCGCATAACTTTGATATGGCTCTAAGAACAGACTATTTTGATGAATGCTGGGGCTATCAAGGCTGGTTGGGACACCGTCAGGCGGACGGCGCACATACTTTCAAAGTTTGGGCACCGACAGCTAGGAAGGTAGAGCTAGTAGTCTATGAATCGGCTGACAATCAAGCTCCTGTTTATAAAATCTTCCCAATGCAAAAAGGTGACCGATATTCCCACGACCATAAGGAAAATACCATCGGTGTCTGGTCAGTTGAAATAGCAGAAGACTTGACCGGCAAAACTTATCACTACCATGTTAGCTTTGAATACCGCAATTTTTATACTCGAGATCCCTATACCATTGCGACCAGTCCAGATGGCAAACGCTCAGCGATTCTTGGAGCGGATGAGACAGAGGTAGCTGGTTTTCAGGTCCGACAGGGCAAAGAAGCGGTTTGGCGCTTGGATAATCCCAATCAAGCAGTGATTTATGAGATGCACATTCGAGATTTGACCAAGTCGGAGACTTCAGGCGTGGATAGTCAGCTGCGCGGGACCTTCTTGGGAGCCTGTCAAAAAGGTACTACCAATCATCTAGGGCAAAAGACAGGCTTTGACTATATCAGTGATTTAGGCATTAATGTTGTCCAGCTTCAGCCCGTGTCTGATCGTCACAAGGACTATGATGAAAATGGAGAGCTAATCTACAACTGGGGCTATGACCCGCAGAATTATCATGCTCCAGAGACTAGCTTTTCCAGCAATCCTGCTGACCCAGCGCAGGCCATCCGTGATTTGAAAACGATGATTCAGGCCTACCATGATGCGGGAATCTCTGTGACACTGGATGTTGTCTACAATCACATCTACTCGACCTATGATTCTGCTTTCCAAGCTACGGTACCGGATTATTACTATCGGATGAATCCTAACGGCTCTTTCCAAAATGGAACTGGAGTGGGGAGTGAGACGGCCAGCGAGCACGAAATGTTTCGCAAGTTTATGATTGACTCTCTGCTATACTGGGTAGAGGAGTTCAATGTAGACGGCTTCCGCTTCGACCTGATGGGAATTCATGATGTAGAAACGATGAATGCCATTCGTCAAGCTATGGATGAGGTAGATCCGCGAATCCTGCTCTATGGAGAAGGCTGGGATATGGGAACGGGCTTGAGGCCAGAAGACAAGGCCAAGAAGGACAATGCTTATCAGTTGCCGCGGATTGGATTTTTCAATGATACAGAGAGGGATGCGGTCAAAGGAGCCGAGGTTTACGGTGGAATCAAGGCTGGTTTTGTCAGTGGTCAGGCGACGGAAGATATCGTTGCTAAGTCTATCCTTGGCAGCAGTGAGCTAGGCAGCTATCTCAGTCCTGATCAAGTCCTTAACTACGTGGAGGCTCACGACAATTTCAACCTGCATGATTTGCTTGTGGAGCTGCATCCTGATGATGATATTCTGACTCGCACCAAGCGGATTGAGCTGGCAACTGCCATGAATCTCCTCATGCAAGGTATGGCATTCATGGAGGTTGGACAGGAATTTTCTCGTACTAAGCTTGTAGCTACGGGGGAAGACGGCCAAGTCCTGCATAGCGATCGCGAAAGGGCTATGAACAGCTACAATGCGCCAGATGCAGTCAATCAAGTGAATTGGGATATTTTGCAGGACCATCAAGAGAGTATTGATTTTATCAAGGACATCATTCGTCTCAAGACAAGCTACAAGGCCTTTTCTTATCAGGCTTATGAAGATATTTACAAGCATGTCTTTGTCCAATCAGCAGAGCAGGGCAGTGGCTTGATTATCTTTGAGATTAAGGACGACAAGCATTATCAGGTTATTTTTAATGCTAGCGGCCTGCCCTATTATCTGCCTAATGCAGATAAGCTACATCTCATAGTGGGCAATAGCCGTCATAAGAAGCCTTTCTATGTTGAAAATCTGACGGTTTCTGTTTTTGAAGTTATTCAATAAGATATTAGCTACATGAAAAGCGGCTCTTTGTCAACTGTAGTGGGTTGATGAAAAGTTATAATCTGGAGAGGACTAAATCAGTCCTCTCCTTTTTGAT
Source organism: Streptococcus sanguinis (assembly GCF_050225395.1). Classification (GTDB taxonomy): domain Bacteria; phylum Bacillota; class Bacilli; order Lactobacillales; family Streptococcaceae; genus Streptococcus. The sequence continues at coordinate 913,723 of NZ_CP071431.1, forward strand.
ATTCAAATTGATGAGGATTCTAGTTTTAAAATTGTCAAAGTTCCGAAAGCCGAAAGTGTTGCGCTTGATGACCTTGATGAGGTTGTTAGTAGCTTCTAGTTTTGCATTTGAGTAGGGCAGTTCCAGCGCGTTCAAGATCTGGTCCTCATCTTTCATAAAGGTCTTAAAAACAGTTTGAAAGATAGGTTTCACACACGAAATGGTATCTTCAATGAGTCCAAAGAAATGGTCAGCTTGTTTCTCTTGAAAATGAAACAGTAAGAGTTGGTAGAGCTCATAATGTTCTCGTAGTTCTTGAGAGTAAGAGAGAAGCTTTTCCAGAATCTCTTTGTTGGTCAAATGCAACCGAAAAGTTGGACGATAAAAGCGTTTATGGCTGAGTTTACGGCTATTTTGTTGGAGCAGTTTCCAGTAGCGTTTCAATGACTTATATTCGTGCGATTTTCGATCAAATTGATTCATGATTTGAACACGAACACGACTCATAGCACGGCTGAGATGTTGCACAATGTGAAAGCGATCGAGAACGATTTTAGCAGAAGGAAATAGTTTCTTAGCGATATCATAGTAGGGGTTAAACATGTCCATTGTAATGACTTTTACTAGGCTTCTCACCTGTCTAGAATAACGAAGGAAATGATTGCGAATCGTTGCTTGTGTCCGCCCATCTAAGATAGCTACAATCTTTCTTGAATCAAAATCCTGTGCAATGAAGCCCATCTCTATCTGCCGATTGAAACAGTCACTTCCCTGACTGTTTCCACATCCCAGCTCATGTGTTCTGGAAGGTAGTTAAGGTCAGTCTTGAACTTGAATTCTTTCAATTTACGAATGACGGTGGAAGTAGAGACAGCTAAGCTTTCAGCGATGGCTGTCATAGGGACTTTCTCGATTAGTTTTTGAGCGATTTTCTGCTTGACGATGGCTGCGATTTGGTGATTCTTCTTGACTAAGGAAGTCTCTGCGACAGCTACTTTCCTACAGACTTTACAGCGGAAACGTCGTTTCTTTAAGCGAATCAGCGTTTTGTATCCCGCACACTCTAAATAGGGAATTTTTGATTCTTTCTGGAAGTCATATTTAGCCATTTGTCCTTGGCAGTAAGGGCATTTAGGAGCAGGATAATCCAGCTTAGCGATGATTTCTTTATGAGTTCCAGCATCTAGAACATCCAAGATAGTGATGTTAGGGTCTTTGATTTCCAGTAAGTTTGTGATAAAATTGAACTGTTCCATAAGAGTCTGTCTAATGATAGTTTCGTCGCTTTTCATTATAGGTCATATGGGACTTTTTTTCTACACTCAAAAAGGCTCCATAATATTTACCCACTACAGAAATTATAGAGCCTGAAAAGCCTTAAGTCCAATGGACTTAAGGCTTTTGCTATCTATGGATTGGCTGTGGAACTAGAGCTGGAAGAGCTTGAGTCTTCTTGACTGCTGTCTTCGTCGCTGCTGCTAGTTTGGAACTGCTCTGGATGCAGTGCCCGATAGCTTGGCGAGTTAAATAGGTCCACAGTGGAGACATTGCCTCGCTTGGAGTAAAGACTGGTTGATTGGTCGCCTTTTTCCTTTTCAATAGCCAACAAGGCTTTCATTGAATTAAGATAAGAGTAATCTTTAGGGTTGACCTTGCCCAAGTCATTCCCCTTGTAGAAGCGAATCAAGTCGCCGGTCTGAATAGCGTCACTCATCTTCAGCTGAGTATTGGCAGCATTGCGAATCTCATCCAGCTCCTTCTTGATGGTTTCGTCAGGATTAGTAATTTCCTCACCGGTCTGGGTGTAGTAGGTCCGTCCATTGAAGCTAGTGTATTTTGGAGTGACAAAGTTATTGCTGGATCGGAAAGCTGTGATTTGCTGATGCTGAGATGACAGTAGGTCTTGTCCAACTTGAAGGTAGTTCTTAGAGTCAATGCCCAGCAAATGCTCCAATGTTGGCAGCATATCTACTTGACCACCGTATGTATCTATTATCTTTCCTTTGTCCATGCCAGGAACTACGACCATGTAAGGCACGCGCTGCATCATGGCATTGTCGTAGTTGGACCAAGTTTCAGAAGTCTTGCCTACAAGAGGGGCCAAGTTAGGATTGCGGGTCTGGGAAATTCCAAAATGGTCTCCATAGAGAACGATAATAGAGTTGTCATAGAGGCCAGATTCTTTGAGATAGTCAAACAAGGCCTTGACAGAAGAATCTAGATAGTTAGCAGTGGCAAAGTAGCCGTTGATGGTTTCATCCTTGGTCTTAGCCAGCGGGAAGCCAATTTCGTCACCAATCAGACTTGTCGTGTAAGGATAGTGATTGGAAACCGTGATATACTTAGCATAGAAAGGCTGCTGCAGGTGTTCCAGGTATTTGATGGAATCTTTCAGCATAATCTTGTCATTTAAGCCGTACTGGAAAGAGTTGGTGTCGTCCTGCTTGGTAAAGTAAGACGCATCGAAGAAATAGTTATAACCCCATTGCTTGTAAGCAGTATTACGGTTCCAGAAGCTTCCAGTATTTCCGTGGAAAACAGCAGAAGTATAGTCGCCGTTTTTGGAAAGAATAAAAGGCGCTGCTTGCTGGGTATTGGTACCACCGTAATTGACCATGAAGGATCCTTGATTAAGACCGAAGAGCCCAGTTTCAATCATGGTTTCAGCATCAGAGGTCTTACCAGCCTTGACCTGGTTGAAAACATTAGAGAATGCCAGAGTCGAGTTGGAGTGGTAGAGGGAGTTGAGGAAAGGTGTCACCTCGTACTCTTTCCCATCTGCCTGCAGCTTATAGTCAATCAGGAACTGCTGGAAGCTTTCCAGATGGACGTAGATGACATTGCGACCCTTGGCAATCCCGTAATATTCTGGATTTGGTTCCGCATAGTGGGATTGGATATATTCTGTTACTGGTTCCAAGTCTTTTTCAGAAGCTTTGGAGCGCTCACGATTGGCAGTATATGTCTGGTTGGCACTGTAACCTAGAAAGGCTGGCAAGCCCAGAGCCCGAACGACATAATAGTTGGAAAATCCACGTGACAAGAGCTCAGGCCGGTCAATTTCAGCCAAGAAAAGGTTGGCTGAGAAAAGCATGGCGGACAGGGAGGTCACAGCAAAGCTGGCGCGTTTATTGAAAGGCCGGTCATCCATACGGATATATTTCTTAAAGAATAAGAAGGCCAAAATCGGGAAATCAATCAGATAAAGAATATCCCAAGGGCGGAAGAGCTCAAGTGCTGCTTCCCCAAGTCCAGCTGAAACGCTGCTAGAAGCCAGCATGGTATTGACTGTAACAAAGTCGCTGAACTCGCGATAGTAAATGGAGTTAGATACCAGCCAAGCAAAGAGAAGCAGATAGATTCCGAAGGCTAGGCTGTAGAATAATTTGGTTCGTTTTACATAAAGTGCCAGTCCCAGCAGTAAGAGGCTGATAGGGAAAGGATTGATAATAGCTAAAAATACTTGATAGGCACCTTGAATATCAAGGTTAAAATCAATCGTGTAGGCCCACATGGTTTTTATCCAATAGAGGACCAGTAAAATCAAGACAAAACCTAGTCTCGTACTCATGAAATTGAGTAAATTCTTGGTTGTTTTTTTCACAAAAAGTTACTTCCTTGTCTTATTTCCTAAAAATTTTCTCCTCTAAGTATAACATAATTTCTCCAGTTAAGGAAAATTTGAGCCGCATTTGAGATATTTTAAATCGGCGAAATTGTAATATTTCTATAAAAGCCTTATCCTCTCTATGGAGAGGTTTATAGTCGTTTTGCACTTGTTTGTGAAATCTTTTATTAACTCAAATGTAAAATATGTTTTGAGAATTTTCACAATCTTTGGTATAATATAATTTATGAATAAGCTTACTGTTAATCAAGAGGCAGAAGAAAAACTGAGAAAGGGCATCCTTTTATTAGATAAAAAGGATTTTGGCGCTCTTTCGCTTCAAAATCAATGTGTCGAGCTACAAAACCGTCAGGGAAAGTTTTTAGGCACAGCCTATCTCTCTCCGCAGAATAAAGGAGTAGGCTGGCTGATTTCCCAGAAGAAGGTAGAGCTGAACTCGGATTTTTTTCAAGGCCTCTTTGAGCAGGCTAAGAGCAGACGTTCTACTTATTTCCATTCAGCTGACACGACAGCTTTTCGACTCTTTAATCAAGAGGGGGATGGCTTCGGTGGCTTCACGGTGGATTTCTACAATGACTTTGCGCTCTTTTCTTGGTACAATGACTTTGTCTTTGCTATCAAGGAGCGGATTCTGACAGCCTTCGCTAAGGTTTTCCCAGAGATTCAGGGAGCTTATGAAAAGATTCGTTTCAAGGGTTTGAACTACGAATCGGCTCATCTCTACGGAGCGGAAGCACCGGAAACCTTCACAGTCTTGGAGAACGGTGTTCGCTATCAGGTTTTTCTGAATGATGGTCTCATGACCGGTATCTTTCTGGATCAGCACGATGTACGGGCTAGTCTGGTAGAGGGTCTGGCTGCTGGTAAAAGTTTGCTCAATATGTTTTCCTATACAGCTGCTTTTTCAGTAGCAGCAGCCATGGGCGGTGCCAGTCAGACAGTATCAGTTGATTTGGCCAAGCGAAGCCGTGAGCTTTCTGAAGCTCATTTTCTGGCCAATGGTCTGACACTGAATCAGCATCGCTTTCAGGTGATGGATGTCTTTGATTATTTCAAATATGCTAAGCGTCACGATCTAAGCTTTGATGTCATTGTGATAGATCCGCCCAGCTTTGCTAGAAATAAAAAGCGGACATTCTCAGTTGCTAAAGATTATCATCGTTTGGTTGCACAAGCTTTGGAAATCCTCAATCCTCAGGGAATCATGATTTTAAGTACCAATGCAGCTAATCTTTCCAAAAGTAAGTTTAAACAAGAAATTGAAAAAGGTTTTGCCGGCAGAAAGCACCGCTATCTTGCGGAGTATGGCCTGCCAGCAGACTTTGTCTATAATAAAAAAGACGGGAGCAGTAATTACCTCAAGGTATTTACAATAAAGGTGGACCAATGAAATTAGTCGTTTCTGTAATGCCCAAGAGTATAGAAGAAGCTCAAGAAATTGATATATCTCGCTATGAAGAAGCGGATATTATTGAATGGCGGGCAGATTTTCTGGCCAAGGATGACATTTTAAATGTTGCGCCAGCTATTTTTGAAAAATTTGCCGGACGTGAATTGATTTTCACCTTGCGGACCCGTCAGGAAGGCGGAGAAATCGAACTGTCCGATGATGAATACGTAGCTCTTATCAAGGAAGTGGCCGGTTTTTACCAGCCGGATTATATCGACTTTGAATATTTCTCTCACAAGGGGAAATTTGAAGAAATGCTGGAGTTTCCTAATCTGGTGCTGAGCTACCATAACTTCGAGGAAACGCCTGAAAATATGATGGAAATCCTGTCTGAGCTGACTTCTCTGACCCCTAAGGTAGTCAAGGTTTCTGTCATGGCTCACAATGAACAGGATGTGCTGGACTTGATGAACTATACTCGCGGTTTCAAGACTTTGAATCCTGAGCAGGATTTTGTCACCATTTCCATGGGAAAAGTCGGCAAGATTTCACGCATTGCGGCTGATTTGACAGGTTCCAGTTGGTCATTTGCCAGTCAGGAGATGGCGTCAGCACCTGGTCAGATTTCTCTGAGCAATATGAAGAAAATCCAGGAGATTTTGAATGAGAATTAATGGCCACACCCGCATGGCTGCTGTGGTTGCCAAGCCAATTAAGCACAGTATTTCTCCTCTTATTCACAATATGGCTTTTGAAAAGACCGGTGTCAATGGTGTCTATCTAGCTTGGGAAGTAGAAGTAAAGGATCTGCAGGCCAGTATAGAAAATATCCGCAGATTCGATATGTTTGGTGTCAATCTTTCCATGCCCTACAAGCAGGAAGTGATACCTTATCTGGACGAGCTGGATGTCAGTGCCCGTCTTATTGGAGCAGTCAATACCGTTGTGAATAAAAATGGTATTTTAGTTGGTTATAACACAGATGGCAAGGGATTTTTTAAGAGCTTGCCTTCTTTTGCTATTCGGGGCAAAAAAATGACGATTTTGGGAGCAGGTGGAGCTGCGACAGCTATTATTGCTCAAGCAGCTTTGGACCAAGCAGAGGAAATTTTCGTCTTTACTCGGCAAGCCTCCTATGAGAAGACTGTCAGAAAGATAGCAGCTATCAGCCACCAAACCAAGAGTTGTATCCAGGTACTAACCTTGGAAGATGTGGATAGCTTGCAGGATAAAATCAACCAATCAGACCTTCTGGTAAATGGGACTAGTTTAGGCATGGATGGCATTAGCATGCCCCTACCTAAACAGATTGAGCTGCCTTGCCAGATTTTAGTTGCGGATGTTATCTACCAACCTTTTGAAACGCCCTTTCTCAAATGGGCCAGAAATCAAAATGTCACAGCGGTCAATGGACTTGGTATGCTGCTCTATCAGGGAGCAGAAGCCTTTGAGCTTTGGACTGGCAAGACCATGCCCAGTCAGGAAATTTGGCAGTGTTTAGAAGAATTGTATAAATAAGGAGGCGCTTATGAAACTAAATGTGAATCTCCCGCATCATCCCTATGATATTCTCATCGAAAAAGGGTCTTTATCTCAGGCTGGAAGTTGGCTGGGTCAGCTTTGGCAGCCTCAAAAGGTAGTCATCGTCACGGATAATCGAGTGGCTCGACTCTATGCGGAAAAGGTCAAGCTGAGTTTGGAATCGGCTGGGTTTGAGGCCTATGTCTTTGACTTTTTGGAGGGTGAAGCCAGCAAGAACTTAAAGACGGTCAACAAAGTCTATGAGTTTTTGGTCAAGGTTGGTCTGACCCGCAGTGATGGTATCGTGGCCTTGGGAGGTGGCGTTGTTGGTGATTTGGCAGGATTTGTTGCTTCTACCTACATGCGGGGCGTTCATTTCGTGCAGATTCCTACCAGTCTGACAGCTCAAGTGGATTCCTCTATCGGCGGTAAGACAGGTGTCAATACACCTTGGGCCAAGAATATGGTCGGGACTTTTACCCAGCCTGACGGAGTTCTGATTGACCCAGAAGTCTTGCATACCTTGGGCCAGCGGGAACTGATTGAAGGTATGGGCGAGGTGGTCAAGTACGGCTTGATAGAGGATAAGGAACTCTGGGATGAGCTTTCGGAAATGGATGGCAGTCCAGAGTCGATTTTGGAGCATGCAGAGAGCATCATCTACCATTCCTGCGATGTCAAGCGTAAGATTGTGGTCGAGGACGAGCTGGATAATGGCGTTCGCCTCTATCTGAATTTCGGCCATACTATTGGGCACGCTATTGAAGCAACAGCAGGCTACGGAAAAGTCATGCACGGTGAAGCTGTGGCGATTGGCATGGTACAGGTTTCTCGAGTCGCTGAAAAGAAATGCCTCATGCCAGCCGGGATTACAGAAGATATCATCCGTATGTGTCAGAAGTTTGCCTTACCGGTGGATTACCAGCCATGGAATGAGAATGCTCTCTATCAGGCACTGACCCATGATAAGAAGGCTAGAGGCAACTCTATCAAGCTAGTACTGGTGCCTGAGCTAGGTTCGGCTAGTATTCACCAGATTCCGCTGGAAGAGATGAAAGAATTTCTGAAGAAATAAGTGCCAGATGGAGTTTAAGACGATTGGACAGTTTGGATAAAAATAGACAGGTTGTCCATATCTTTCCATCCCAGAAATAGGAGAAAATGTATGAGATACTTAACAGCAGGAGAATCGCACGGACCACGTCTGACAGCTATTATTGAGGGAGTGCCAGCTGGTCTTCCTTTGACCGCTGACTATATCAATGCTGAGCTCAAGCGCCGTCAGGGTGGGTACGGTCGCGGTGCCCGCATGAAGATTGAGAGCGATCAAGTCGAGATTACATCTGGGGTTCGCCATGGCTTGACCATGGGCGGCCCGCTTACCCTCAATGTCACGAATCTGGATCATCAGAAGTGGCTGGAGATTATGAGCGCGGCAGATGTGGATGAAAAGAAAAAAGGGCTGCGCAAGATTACCAAACCACGCCCTGGCCATGCGGACTTGGTTGGTGGTATGAAATACCGCTTTGACGATTTGCGAAATTCCCTAGAGCGTTCTTCTGCCCGCGAAACGACCATGCGTGTAGCAGTCGGAGCAGTAGCCAAGCGTTTGCTGGAAGAAATCGGTATAGAGGCAGCCAGCCATATCGTGACCTTTGGCGGTATTGATATTGATGTCCCAGATCAGCTCACTGTAGCAGAAATAAAGGAAAGAGCTGCCCAGTCAGAGGTTTCCATTGTCAATCCCGAGCGCGAAGAAGAAATCAAGGCCTACATTGACCAGATTAAGAAAGACGGGGATACCATCGGTGGTGTCATTGAAACTGTCGTTGGTGGTGTGCCGGTTGGTCTGGGCTCCTATGTCCAATGGGACAAGAAGCTGGATGCCAAGATTGCTCAGGGAGTCGTGTCTATCAATGCTTTCAAGGGAGTTGAGTTTGGCGTAGGCTTTGAAGCCGGTCGTCTCAAGGGCAGTCAAGTCATGGATGAAATCCTCTGGTCTGAGGAAGATGGCTTCACTCGCAGGACTAATAATCTAGGCGGTTTTGAGGGCGGTATGACCAATGGTCAGCCAATCGTGGTTCGCGGTGTTATGAAGCCCATTCCGACCCTTTACAAGCCACTGATGAGTGTGGATATTGAGACCCACGAGCCTTATAAGGCGACAGTGGAACGGAGCGATCCTACGGCTCTGCCAGCGGCGGGTGTAGTCATGGAAAGCGTGGTGGCAACAGTTTTAGCCACCGAAGTTCTGGAGAAGTTTTCTTCGGACAATCTGGAAGAACTAAAGGATGCAGTAGCCCGCCATCGGGAATTTGTCAAGAACTTTTAGAAGTAAGGAGAAGGGCATGGAGAGAAAAACAGTCTATATCGCAGGTCTGGGACTGATTGGAGCTTCCTTGGCTCTGGGCATCAGGCGAGCTCATCCTGAGATAGAGATTCTTGGCTACAATCGCAGTGAGGAATCGCGCAGAGTTGCCTTGGAACGTGGAATGGTAGACCGGGTAACGGATGATTTCGCCTCCTTTGCTCCATTGGCTGATGTGATTATTCTGGCTGTGCCCATCAAGCAGACCATAGCATTTATCAAGGAACTAGCGGAGCTGGACCTGAAGGAAAATGTTATCATCTCTGATGCTGGATCGACCAAGGCAGAGATTGTGGCAGCTGCAGAAAAGTATCTGCAGAATAAGCCCGTCCGCTTTGTCGGAGCTCACCCGATGGCCGGAAGTCACAAGACCGGAGCCAATGCTGCCCATGTCACCCTCTTTGAAAATGCCTATTATATCTTCACCCCCTCTAGCCTGACCAAGCCTGGCACGCTTGAGGAAATGAAAGACTTGCTGAGTGGTCTTCATGCCCGCTTTATCCAGGTGGACGCAGCCGAGCACGACCGAGTTACCAGTCAAATCAGCCATTTTCCGCATATCCTAGCCTCCAGCTTGATGGAGCAAGCTGCAGCTTATAGCCAAGAGCATGAGCTGACCCAGTCTTTTGCAGCCGGTGGTTTTCGAGATATGACTCGGATTGCGGAGAGTGAGCCGGGTATGTGGACCTCTATCCTCTTGACTAATCCTCAAGCTATCTTGGAGCGGCTGGAAGATTTTAAAGACCAGTTAGACAAGGTTGCCGCAGCGATTGAGGCTAAGGACGAGACAGCTATCTGGGAATTTTTCGACCGAGGACGGCAGAGCCGCAAACAGATGGAAATTCATAAGCGAGCCGGTGTGGACAGTTTTTATGACCTCTTTATTGAGGTGCCCGACGAAGAAGATGCGATTTTGGGTATTTTGGAGCTTCTGCGCGGAATTTCAGTCGTCAATATTCGTATTAACGAGGAAAACCGTGAAGATATCAACGGTATTCTGCAAATCACCTTTAAAAATCACCAAGATTTAGAAAAATCTGCTAAAATAGTAAGAGAACATACGGATTACCTAGTGTCCGTAGACTAATATAGATTGGAGAACTCTATGTCAAATATTTATGATTTAGCCAATGAACTGAGCAGAAATCTGCGTGATTTGCCTGAGTACAAGGCAGTCGCAGAAAGTAAGAAAGCAGTGGATGCTGATAGCGAAGCGAAGGCTATTTTTGCGGACTATCTGGCTTTCCAGCAAGAGTTGCAACAGCTGGCTCAGACTGGTCAGGTACCGACTCAGGAGGTGCAGGACAAGATGACTTCCTTTGGCGAGAAGATTCAGGGCAATGCTGTTCTTTCTGAATTTTTCAATAAGCAGCAACAGCTGTCCATCTATCTGGCGGACATTGAGCGTATTATCTTTGATCCGGTGCAGGATTTGCTTAAGTAAGCTAATAAAAAAAGAAGAATCTGGGCTGAATATCTGGATTCTTTTTGCTTCAGCTAGGATTCCAGAAATTTTAAGAATTTCTGGTCTTTTTATGATAAAATAAGAAGCAACAAAGGAAAGTACGAGGTCACCTATGAAATTATCAATCAATGTAAGAGGCCTGAAGGGCCGTATCCGCGTACCTGGAGATAAATCTATCAGCCACCGTTCCATTATTTTTGGCAGTTTGGCCAAGGGGGTCACTACTGTTCGCGACATTTTGCGAGGAGAAGATGTGCTGTCTACCATGCAGGTTTTTCGTGACTTAGGCGTGCAGATTGAGGACGATGGAAATTTAGTCAAGATTCATGGCGTAGGATTTGAAGGCCTGCAAGCACCGAAAAATAAGCTGGATATGGGCAATTCTGGAACGTCTATCCGTTTGATTTCTGGTGTTTTGGCCGGTCAGGATTTCAAAGCGGAGATGTTTGGTGACGACAGTCTATCCAAGCGCCCTATGGATCGGGTGACCATTCCTCTGCGGCAGATGGGAGTCGAGATTGCTGGTCGGACTGAGCGTGATTTACCACCGCTCAAGATGAAGGGCAGTAGGGAACTGAAGTCTATTCATTATCAGCTGCCAGTGGCTTCTGCTCAGGTTAAGTCAGCCTTGATTTTTGCTGCCCTGCAGGCTCAGGGAGAGTCGGTTATTATAGAAAAGGAAATCACTCGTAATCATACAGAAGATATGATTGCCCAGTTTGGCGGGCAAATTGAGGTTGAGGGCAAGGAAATTCGCATTCAGGGCGGTCAGGAATTCACTGCTCAGGAAGTGACGGTTCCAGGAGACATTTCCAGCGCGGCCTTCTGGCTGGTAGCTGGATTGATTGTGCCGGACTCTAAGATTGTTTTAGAAAATGTTGGCATCAACGAAACTCGTACAGGTATTCTAGAAGTAATAGAGGCTATGGGCGGACGGATGACGCTGTCAGATGTCGATCCAGTAGCCAAGTCTGCTACCATCACCGTTGAGACGTCTGATCTTAAAGGAACGGAGATTGGCGGCGAGATTATCCCACGCTTGATTGATGAGTTGCCGATTATTGCTCTTCTGGCGACGCAGGCTCAGGGACGGACTGTCATTCGTGATGCAGAGGAGCTCAAGGTCAAGGAAACAGATCGTATCCAGGTAGTAGCAGACGCTCTCAATAGCATGAGCGCAGCTATTACCCCGACGGAAGACGGCATGATTATCGAAGGGAAAACACCTCTACACGGTGCACGGGTCAACACCCTTGGCGACCATCGCATCGGGATGATGACGGCAATTGCTGCTTTGTTGGCTCAAAGCGGTCAGGTAGAACTTGAGCGGTCTGAAGCCATTAAAACCAGCTATCCAAGCTTCTTCAGCGACTTGGAGGGCTTGATGCATGGCTAAGATATTGCTGGGCTTTATGGGAGCCGGAAAATCTACAGTGGCCAGAGGCTTAGCCCAAGACTTTGTTGATATGGATGAACTGCTCTGTCAGAGGCTGGGCATGTCTATCAAGGACTATTTTGATCAGCATGGTGAAGCGGCCTTTCGGGCTGCTGAAGCCCAACTCTTGGCTGAGTTGATCGATAAGGACTTGGTCGTCTCAACTGGCGGCGGTGTAGTCGTCAGCCCTGAAAACCGCAGATTACTGGCTCAGAATGCTGACAATATCTACCTGAAAGCAGATTTTGAAACGCTCTATCAGAGAATCCAGCAGGATGCTGAGCAGGAACGGCCCTTGTTCTTAAACCAGAGCAAGTCAGACTTGCAGCAGATTTTTGAGCAGCGTCAGGCCTGGTATGAGGAAGTGGCGACCCAGATTGTCGATACGAGGCTTAAAAGCCCGCAGGAAATTATTGAGGAAATTCAATGAAAATAGCATTTTTAGGTCCTAGAGGCTCCTTTTCTCACCATGTAGCCCAAGCTGCCTTTCCCAGCCAGGACTTGGTGCCCTATCAGAATATCACTGAGGTCATGAAGGCTTATGAGGCTAGGGAAGTGGATTACTCGGTTGTTCCGGTGGAAAATTCCATTGAGGGCAGTGTCCATGAAACCTTGGACTATCTCTTTCATCAAGCAGACATTCAGGCGGTGGCTGAGATTGTGCAGCCCATCAAGCAGCAGCTTTTAGTGACGGATTTAGAAAAGCCAATTGAGAAGATATTTTCTCACCCGCAGGCTATTGCCCAAGGAAAGAAATACATCCGCCAGCATTATCCGCAGGCTGCCATTGAGGTAACAGCAAGTACAGCCTATGCAGCTCGTTTTGTGGCAGAGCATCCTGAAAAGAATTTTGCGGCTATTGCCCCGCGCACGGCTGCAGCAGAGTACGGGCTCAAAGTAGCAGCCAGCGACATTCAGGAAATGGAAGAAAATTATACCCGCTTCTGGATTCTAGGTCATGAGGTGCCTGAGCTTCAACTGACCAAGACAGGAGACAAGCAGACATTAGCCTTGACCTTGCCTGACAATCTGCCAGGTGCCCTCTACAAGGCTTTGTCGACCTTCGCTTGGCGTGGGATTGACCTGACCAAGATTGAGAGTCGGCCTTTAAAAACGGCTCTGGGAGAGTATTTCTTCATTATTGACATTGACAACGAGCAGAAAAAATTGGCGGATTTTGCCTATCAAGAGTTGACAAGTCTTGGAATTACTTATAAAATTTTTGGTAGCTACAGTGTGTTTCTGATTCAGGACAAGTAGCAGTAGATTGGAGAAGAGATGAAGAAACCAGAAAATCTTAGCCATCATGAGCAGCTCCGCTTAGATTATCTTTACAAAAATTATTATTATCTAAACGATAAAGAAAAGAAAGAATTTGACTATCTGCGTCAGAAGTCCAAGGGGATTGGCGGTTCAGCCAGTGCGCCTGACCATGAAGAGCAGCCGCATACAGTTAGCGACGACTATGAGCAAGAGCCAGTGGAAATGGATTCTTCTGGCATCTTGCCCAAGTACCCTGAGCGTTCTTCTCGCAGTAGAAGGCAAAAGAAGGCGCCGGAAGCTCTGGCAGAAGCTAGTCTGGGACAAGACAAGCCCAAGAAGCCTCGCAAAAAAATCCGCTTGAAACGGATTCTGCTTTGGGCAGGGATTTTCCTGCTGATGGTCTTGGGGGGCATGATTTTCATGTTTATCAAAGGCTTGACGACAGCTCACAATGGCAATTCTAAACCAGCAGAAACAGAATTTTTTGACGGCAAGGATACTAAGGACGGAGTGAATATCCTCATTCTTGGGACGGATGGCCGGGTTGGTGACGACTCGACTGAGACGAGGACTGACTCCATTATGGTCTTGAATGTTGGCAATAAGGATCACAAGGTGAAACTGGTCAGCTTTATGCGTGATACCCTTATTCACATCGATGGCGTCAGCAATGAGTACACGGATCCGTCGCAGGCAGATTACTATGACCAAAAGCTCAATTCTGCCTACACGATTGGGGAGCAAAACCACAACCGCGGTGCAGACTATGTCCGCCAGATGCTCAAAGATAATTTCGATTTGGACATCAAATATTATGCACTGGTAGATTTCCAGACCTTTGCAACAGCTATTGATACCCTTTTCCCAAATGGTGTCAGCATGAATGCTCAGTTCTCAACCATTGATGGGGAGAAGGTGACAGAAGTTGAAGTGCCAGATGACCTGAATATGAAAGACGGTGTGGTGCCTAATCAAACAATCAAGGTTGGTCAGCAGCAGATGGACGGTCGGACCTTGCTCAACTACGCTCGCTTCCGTAAGGATGACGAGGGTGATTTTGGCCGGACCCGCCGCCAGCAGGAAGTTTTGACAGCTGTTTTCCAGCAGGTCAAAGATCCGACCAAGCTCTTTACCGGGTCAGAGGCTCTTGGTAAGGTCTTTGCCTTGACTTCGACCAATGTGCCTTACAGCTTCCTTTTGACTAATGGTCTCTCTATGGCAGGAGATTCCCGCAATGGGGTTGAGCGCCTGACGATTCCGGAAAATGGCGACTGGGTGGATACCTATGACATGTACGGTGGTCAAGGGCTCTTGATTGACTTTGAAGCCTATAAAGAAAGACTGCAGCAAATGGGTCTCAGATAAGATATATGATATAATGAAAGGTAGGACGATGTTCCGCCTTTTCTTTTGGGAAATGGCAGAGCGATAAAGCAGAAAGAGAAAAATATGTTAAAAAAGAATGATGTGATTGAAGTTGAAATCGTGGATCTGAGCCACGAGGGAGCAGGGGTGGCCAAGGCAGAAGGCTTGGTTTTCTTTGTGGAAAATGCCCTGCCGGGTGAGCTTATCCGTATGCGTGTGCTCAAGGTCAACAAAAAAATCGGCTTTGGCAAGGTAGAGGAATTTCTCCGTACCTCAGACCAGCGCAATGAAAATCTTGATATGGCCTATCTGCGTACGGGGATTGCCGACTTGGGGCATCTCAACTATCCAGCCCAGTTAGACTTCAAACGTAAGCAGGTCAAGGACAGTCTCTATAAGATTGCTGGTGTGTCCGATGTAGAGGTGCCGCCGACACTTGGTATGGAGCAGCCGCTGGGTTACCGCAATAAGGCTCAAGTGCCTGTCCGCCGTGTCAATGGCCAGCTGGAAACAGGATTTTTCCGGAAAAATTCCCATGACCTCCTGCCGATTGAAGATTTCTATATTCAGGATCCAGTCATTGACCAAGTTATCCTCTTTACACGCGACTTGCTCCGTCGTTTTGACCTCAAACCTTACGATGAGCAGGAAAAGACTGGACTTATTCGCAATCTGGTTGTCCGCCGTGGCCATTATTCAGGGGAAATCATGATAATCCTGGTGACAACCCGTCCTAAAATATTCCGAGTGGAGCAGCTGATTGAGCACTTGACAGAAGCCTTCCCAGCTATCAAGTCCATCATGCAGAATATCAATGACCAGCCCGGCAATGCGATTTTCGGAAAAGACTGGCGAACGCTATATGGTCAAGACTACATTACCGACCAGATGCTGGGAAATGACTTCCAGATTGCTGCGCCGGCCTTTTACCAAGTCAATACCGAAATGGCAGAAAAGCTCTATCAGACAGCCCTTGATTTTTCCGAGCTGACTGCAGATGATGTGGTGCTTGATGCCTACTCGGGTATCGGAACGATTGGGCTCTCTGTCGCGAAGCATGTCAAGGAAGTCTATGGTGTGGAAGTGATCCCAGAAGCGGTCGAAAATAGCCGAAAGAATGCAGAAATCAACGGCATTGCCAATGCCAGCTATGTCTGCGCTCCAGCTGAAGAAGCCATCCAAGACTGGCTTAAAGAGGGCATCCAAGCGGATGTCATCTTAGTTGATCCACCACGAAAAGGTCTGACAGAGAGCTTCATCAAAGCCAGCGTCAGCATGGAGCCCAAGAAAATCACTTATATCTCCTGCAATGTCGCCACTATGGCGCGTGATATCAAACTCTATCAAGAATTAGGATATGAGTTGAAGAAAGTCCAGCCGGTGGATTTATTTCCTCAAACGCATCATGTTGAGGCGGTATCACTGCTTGTACGAGCTGAGGTATCAGCGAAGTAGAAGTAGATGCTCCGACCATGGGATAGGACTCGTAGAATGAGGAGGGAAACCGACGAAATGATACGGTAAGTCCGAACCGCTGAGTGTGTAGCTCTGCTGGTGAAAAACTAGGAATATTTAAGTGAAAGTCATTCAAAATCCTTGTTTTTACATTCTTGGCAGTTCAAAGTATTAGTAATCGAAAGAGGTTAATGCAGCAATGAATGAAATTATTGTACGCAATCTAAAGAAAAATTTTCGTGGTAAAGTTGCATTGGACATTCCTAGCTTTGAATCGTATTCAGGAGAGATTGTTTCTATAGTGGGCACCAATGGTGCGGGTAAATCAACTTTCATAAAAATTATCTCTGGCTTAATGTTACAAGATGCAGGTGATGTATTTGTTTTTGGCAGTAAGAATACTTCGAAAGATATTCATAACAATGTCAAGCTTGTACTAGAAAGCGGTAGAGGCTACTACGAATACCTGACGGCAAATCAAAATATTGATTACTTTTTACATCTGAATAAAAGTTCGCGTAGTCAGGTTAAGGATGAATTGGAGGATTTATTTAATAAACTAGCTTTCCATCCCTATGTTGATGTATTGGTGTCCGAATTGTCACAAGGAACGAGACAAAAATTGTCTTTGATTATTGCGTTACTTTGTAAGCCAAAAGTATTGTGTTTAGATGAGCCAACCAATGGTCTGGATGTCATTGCCAAAAAGCAGTTTGCGAAATTATTACTAACTCTCAGTCAAGAAAAAGGAACCATTGTTCTCATGACGACTCATGATATCTATTTTGCAAAAGAAATATCAACAAGAATTTGTATCATGAGTAGAGGGAAAATAATACAGCAAGGTAGTTTTTCAGAAATCTTTGGGAAAAATACTAGGTGGATTAAATATAGAATTGGTATTTCTGATTCTGAAAAAGATGCTTTTGAGAGACTGTTTCCTGATTTATCTTATCAAGTAGAAAACGAAAGGTTGATTGTTGAAGTAAAAGATAGTCAGTTAAAAAATAATATCTTTAATAATTTTGAAATTATATTTTTTGAAGAAGTTGAAGAAAGCATCGAAGAAATATTGTATGAGGTTATCAATGATGATTAAAGAAATAAGAAGGGAGTTAAAGAGGCAGCTGCAAGAGATGATGCAGTTTAAATTTAATTTATTTTTTTCAAATTTTGGAATTTTGATAATGGTTTCAGCTTATCTTCAATACTTTAAAGATACACAAAGTAAATTTTTATTGTTATGCTTGTTATTTACTTGGTATTTTACGAGTCATAGTATTACGCATCCAACTTTTTTTATTGAGGATGACCTTTATGACAGAACTTTGATAAGTGTAATCCAGAGTAGTAAGAGTGTTTTTCATGTTTTAATGTTTAAAATTATTGTTCAGATATTGGTGGATCTAGTTAAAGCCATACCTATATTTATTATTTTATCCACGTTAAATGATATTGATTTTCCGGATAGTATCTTAAAGTTAGTTGCGAGTCTCGCTGCATGTATGCTAACTATTATTAGCATATATGGTTTAGGCTTTTGCCTATCAAGCCTCTGCTTCATTTTTAATCGTACTTCTAGCATTACATCGTTAATTTCTTATTTCATGCTGTATTTTACTGGCATACTAACACCGCTAGGTGGTTTATTTGGCTTTATAGGAAAGCTATTCCCTTACTATGCCTTGAGAAATTTTATTATTTCTCCGTCCTATCAGAGTATCTTTTTTATTATAGTTTATTGTGCAGTATATTGGTCAGCTGGAACTTTCCTATTTTTCACTTTATTGAACATTGCTAAAAAAAGAGGGAGTCTTTTCCATGTTTAGTGAATTAAGAAGATATTTTAATTATAGAGTTCGATACACGTTTGATAGTATTTGCGAAGTGATTTATTCCATGATTTTTATTACAGGAATCATTATTATTTTCAATAGTGATAAACCGATAAATCTACTCTATTTTTTTATTTATTATTCCATAACTAATGTGATATTGCTTGCTAATGAGGAGTTGGAATTTGAAATTCGCACTAATCAATATACAAATATCAAAACAACTAGACGTACACCAATGATGATTTATATTGCTAGATCAACAACTTATTTTATTTGGTCAACGCTCATTTTTTTGATTTCAATTATTCTATCTCATATGTTTTTTAATGGAAAATTTTTTATGCCCTCATTCCATTTAGTGGATTTGATTTTGATGTCAGTACTTAATTATGCTGTATTTTTTGTCTTATATACCATGGCAATTAAGTTAACAGAGCACTTTAAACGAGTATCCGTCTTATTGAATTTATTTAATACCATAATGCTATTTTATTCTGGACTAGTATTTCCAGCTCCCTTTGTTAGCTATGCAGATATGTTGAATATATTTTTGAATAAAAAATAAAAGTAAATTGCTATGTTTAGAACTAGTCATTTAAATCTTTCTCTGAAAGATTATAAAGTAGCCCTACGTTTAATGGTTTCATTCAAATATTCAGGCTCCAATTATATTCCCGTCTAGAAAAAACGACTATCTAAGTTGGTAAAAAACTTCAGGAGGTTTATACGCTATGCTTAGAGCTTATGTAACTAAAAAGTATTTATTCTTCTATTTCGTGGCGATTATGATTACTTGGCTGGAGGCTGTTATTACTCCAGCTTTGATTCAGTATATTGTCTCTAGTTTTACCAATCACCAGTTGCAGTTGCTGTGGCAGGTCTTGATTTGGGGGATTGTGGGGAATTTTATTCTCTTGCTGGGTTTGGCGGGGAAACGCTATTACTATGCACGAGTGCTGACGGACTTCAAGTCGGGTATTAAGCAGGCTATCTTTCAGACTTTCTTATATAGCCGTCGGATAGCGGATGAAGAGGTTTTGTCCGACCTGGAAAATGATGTAAAACAGCTAGAAGATAACTATATTGAGCCGACTGTCATTATCATTTCTTCTTTGGGATTTACAACTGTCTCCATCTGTTATGCACTCTGGACTAATTTTTTTCTAGGCTTGCTCTTTATCGTTTTTTATTCGATACCTGTCCTTTGTAGTAGCATAGGTTCCAAACGCTTGAATGCGATTACTAAGCAGAAGTTCCTAGCTAACCAAGGCTACGTCTCTCAGGTGACCAATATGATTGCTGGCGCTCGTTCCATACGGCATTATCTGGGACAAAGCTTGTTTTACAAACTGTTTTCCAAAGATTTGCATAAAGCTTTAGAGCAAGAAATCGCCTATGAAAAGCAACGGACGCTAAACAGTCTCTTTATCAATGGCATTGATGCCTTTTGCTCGGTTGCGCCGATTGTGATTGGTGGTTTTATGACCTATTATAACTACCTATCTGCAGCCAGCTTTGTTGGGATTTACCTAGTATCGCACAATATCGGCTACCAATTTCAGGAGCTATCTTACTTTATCAATACTAGGAAATCAGCCAAGTCTCTCTGTGATAAATATCAAAAATTGCTGGGAGAAGAGTTGACAACGCCTTCTGTTCTTAAAAGTTCCGTCTTTCCTATCCAGCTAGAGCAAGTCAGCGTAGAGCGTGATGGTCGAGAAATCCTAGCCCCTTGCGACCTTACCATTGAGGAAGGGGAAAAGATTGCCATTATTGGAGAAAGTGGGTCTGGGAAAACAACCTTACTTAACCTTATCTATGGAGAAATCAAGCCTAGTCAAGGTCGGATTCACTATCACGGACAAGAGCTAAACTCGGATGAACTTTATCAGGCAGGAGCCTACATTCTCCAGTCCAGTCATGTTTTTGATGGTTTGAGTCTAGAGGAAAACATCGCTTTGGGACAAGAACTGGATTCTGTAAGGATGGAAGAGATTCTGCAGCAAACTGGTTTGAAAGATCTCCAAGGGAAAACACCTAGCAATCAAACTCTGTCAGGTGGTGAGAAGCAGCGGCTAGAAATTGCCCGCGCTCTCTATCACAATCGTCAATTTATCCTGGCTGATGAAGTTAAAGCCAATCTGGACCTTAAAAACCAAGAGAAAATCAGTCAGCTTCTCTTCTCCCTCCCACAAGCACTTGTAGAAGTGATTCATCACTATAGCGAAGAGGACTTGAAGCTCTATGATAAGGTGATAAAACTGGAGAGATAGGTGGAGGCATAGATTTCAAAAAGGAGTGGCAGAGGCCACTCTTTTTGCGGGTTGTAAAATAAGATGATTAGATTTTTTTCCATTTATAATATACAATAATATTGATTCCGATTAGGAGATTGGAATTTATATTGTTCGATAAAAAAATATTGATGATGTCTTGCTAAATCAAGGAGGAATATTGTTTTGACTGATTCTGCTAAAATTGATAGAAAGTATTTTTATACTACAATCATTGGTTTATTTCTAATGGCAGTGTTGTCTTTGACAAAGATAATACCTGAACTTTCTTTATCAGGTCTCACTGTACTGATTGGTATTTTCTTTTTCTTTGTTCTTGAACATTTTGATAAAAAATCACATATAGAATCGGGCTTGCGCTTTAAATCATTTTTCGATGATCTTAAAAAACAAGGAGTAATTCTTTTGGTCTTGCTTCCTGTAGGATCTGCTGCAGCAACATTGCTTATTGGCGATATGGTATTTAAGGGTGCTTTTGCTATTCATGTTTTGGGAAGAGCGAATGGTATGTTATCCTTTGATAAAATACCAATCCTTATGGTTCAAATAGTAATCGCAGCCTTGGGGGAAGAAATTGCATGGAGAGGTTTCTTTCTTGGTAAGTCAATGAGAATTCTACCATTTTGGCTTTGTGCCATTCTATCTTCTTTATTGTTTGCGATAGCTCATATTTCTAGTGGAAGTATTGAACTTGTAAGCTATGATATTTTAATGATTTTTGTTGATAGTATCATCTATGCAATGATTTATAAAAAGTCTGGGAATTGTTTGATTTCTGCACTTTCTCATATTCTAGGAAATACTACAGGAATTCTTTTGATAATGATGTATAGCTAGAAAGGTTTTAATGTTATCTAGCTAATAAAGAATTTTCATTATAGGGAGGAAATAGTCACTATGATGAAAAGTGGGCTAAATGACTTGATTTATAAAAGTAAGAAATCTTTTTAAAAATTTGGATAACTAAAAGCCTTGTCTCCAAGGCTTTTTAATATTCCCTGATATATCTCCTATTCCCAAACCAGAACAATAGCTTGCAATCCTTTTTTTAAAATAGTATACTAGGGCTAGTCTATGGAATCGTTTGCATAAAATTGAAGCGACTTTAAGAAAGAGAAATATTTAGGAGATAAAAATATGGAATTAACAGCCATTTATCATAGACCAGAGTCGGAGTACGCTTATCTTTATAAAGAAGGTCAAGTGCATATCAGAATAAGGACTAAGAAAGAGGATATAGAGAAAATCCTTTTGCACTATGGGGATCCCTTTATTTTTCTTGAGGATTCTTATGAAGATACGAAAGAGATGGTCAAAGTGACTTCTGATGCCTTATTTGATTATTGGCAAGTAGCTGTCTCTGTGCGCTTTGCTCGGATTCAGTATTTGTTTGAGCTTGAGGATAAAGAAGGTCAAAGCATCTTGTATGGAGATAAAGGTTTCACTGACAATAGTCCGGAAAACCTTGCTTTAGAGGGCAACAGATTTAAACTCCCTTATATTCACGAAATTGACGGCTGCCAGGTTCCTGATTGGGTTTCAAAAACGGTCTGGTATCAGATTTTCCCAGAACGATTTGCCAATGGAAATGCTGAACTTTCGCCAGAGGGAGCGTTATCTTGGAATGCTGCTATCAGTCCTAAGACTACGGATTTCTTTGGTGGGGATTTACAAGGGATTATTGATCATCTGGATTATTTGCAAGACCTAGGAATTACAGGGCTTTACCTCTGCCCCATCTTTGAATCGCCAAGTAATCACAAGTACAATACGACGGATTACTTTGAAATTGATCGACACTTTGGGGACAAGGAGACTTTCCGTCAACTGGTGGAGCAAGCTCATCAGCGTGGCATGAGGGTGATGCTGGATGCGGTTTTCAATCATATGGGCGATCAATCTGCTCAATGGCAGGATGTTCTCAAGCATGGTGAAAAGTCTGTTTATAAAGACTGGTTCCACATTCAAAAGTTCCCAGTGACGAATGACAAGCTTATGAATCCCAAAGAACTGCCTTATCATACTTTTGCCTTTGCTAGCTATATGCCTAAGTTAAACACGGCTAACCCTGAGGTGAAAGACCATCTCTTAAACGTTGCGACCTATTGGATTGAACATTTTGATATTGATGCTTGGAGATTGGACGTGGCCAATGAGGTTGATCATCAATTCTGGCGAGATTTTCGTAAGGCTGTTTTGGCCAAAAAGTCTGACCTTTATATTCTTGGAGAGGTTTGGCATACCTCTCAGCCTTGGCTGAATGGTGATGAATTTCACGCTGTTATGAATTATCCCCTATCCGATAGTATCAAGGACTACTTTTTGAGCAGGCGCAAGAAGACCAGTCAATTCATAGCTGAGATTAACTGCCAGTCCATGTACTACAAGCAGCAGATTTCTGAGGTCATGTTCAATCTCTTGGATTCGCATGATACAGAGCGCATCTTGACGACAGCTAAGGGTGATATCCAGCTGGTCAAATCCGCACTCGCCTTTCTCTTTTTACAAAGGGGAGCGCCTTGCATCTATTATGGGACCGAGCTAGAATTGGGCGGAGCTATGGACCCGGATTGTAGACGGGTCATGCCTTGGGACCGGGTTTCAAGTAGCAATGATATGCTCAATTTTATGAAGAACTTGATTCAGCTTCGCAAAGATGTTGCGGACATTATTCAGCATGGGAAATTTACCTTAGAAGAAATCGCTCCTGATGTGCTGGCTTTAGAATGGGAACATGATCATCAAGCAATCTGGGCTATTTTTAATCTGTCCAAAGAGAATTATCTCTTAGACAGAGATTCAGCTGATTTGGTGAGCCATTGCCAAACTGATGACGAGAAACTTGTCATCTTACCAAAGGGATTTGTAGTTTATTCTAGCCTCTAACCGTAGCAGTAATTATCTTTCTTTTCTTCTTTCTGTTATAATATTATCAAATTTCGTTTTCGCGGGATGGAAATTATCCTACTTTAGGGCGTTCCTTCTTGATGATTATTGTAAGGTGATTGTTTATAAGCTGAGAAACTATGCAAAGGAGTGCAATTCTTATGCCCAGACCGAAAATTAAAGAAGATTTGATACTAGCTGCTAAGGAAAACTTTGAGAAGTTACAAACTCTCATTTCTAAGATGTCTGATAAAGAGTTAAATACGCCCTTTGATTTTTCTCGGGATGAAAAGAAGAAAGAGGCTCATTGGAGGCGGGATAAAAATCTAAGAGATGTTTTGATTCACCTCTATGAATGGCATCAGCTCTTGTTGAATTGGGTGCATTCCAATCAAAAGGGGCAAGAGCAGCCCTTTCTTCCTGCACCTTATAACTGGAGGACTTATGGCGAGCTGAATCTGGAATTTTGGAAGAAACATCAGAATACTTCTCTTGAAGAGGCAACTGAAATCTTTCATCAGTCCCATCAAGATGTTTTGGACTTGGCAGACACATTTACAAACGAAGAATTATTTTCAAAAAATGTTTATAAATGGGTCGGAGGGACTGTACTAGGTTCCTATTTTATAAGTGCTACTTCCAGCCATTATGACTGGGCCATGAAAAAGTTGAAGGCTCATCAGAAAAATTGTAAGGCAAAATAGTCTGTAGAAGACAAGAATTAGAGAGAAATAAGAATGAAGAAATACAGCAAAATAATCATGTCCTGCGCCTGCCTGGCTTTAGCTTTTGGGATGGCAGCATGTGCTAGTTCGCAGAAAAATAAAGAAACAAGTCAAACTACATCAACCTATTCAAATCTAAACAGTAAAAAGAGTGTCGAAGAAGTCAAGAATTTGTTGGCTGCCAACTTGGATAAAGACAGTGTCGATAACTTTGTCAATCTAGTCAATGACTACAATGGGCTTGTTGGCTCTACTGGATTAAGGGGTGATTTCACTAAATTCACCAAAACCGAATATGATGTAGAAAAAATCAATCCTCTATGGCAGGCAAAGAAGGGCGATTTTATCGGGACAAATTGCCGGATTAATACCTATACTTTGCTGAAAAATAGCCTCGACATCCCTCAAATAGAAAAAGATGATGAACTCTTGTTCATAGATAATGATTCGATTGACAAGGGCAAGCTCTTTGATGCCAAGGATAAGGAAGAGTTTAATATTCTATTCTCAAGAGTCAAGACTGAAGCGACTCAAGATGTAAAAGTCCATGCTAAGAAGATGGAGGAATACTTCAAGCAGTTCAAGTTTAGTGAAAAAGCACGGATGCTTTCAGTCATTGTTCACGATAATCTTGACGGCGATTCTCTCTTTGTAGGCCATGTCGGTGTCTTAGTTCCAGATAAAGACGGATATTTATTTATCGAAAAGCTGACCTTTGAAGAGCCATACCAGGCAATCAAGTTTGCGACCAAGGAAGATGTCTACAAATACTTGCAGACAAAATATAAGGACTACACAGGGGAAGGACTGGCCAAGCCTTTTATCATGGACAATGATAAGTGGGTAGAGGGTAAGTAGTGTGCTTCAGTTAGCATTAAGAAAATAGAACTGGGAGATTTAGCGTATGGAATTAAAAGATTTTACAGAAAAGGAACAGGAGCAGATTAATCAAGGGCTCAGCACTGCAGAAATTTCCGATAAGGAAGCTGCCCAAAAGATTCTGGCACTTGTGCCCCGAGAGTGGATTAAGAGGATTCCTTTCTTCGTGAGAGGGCATGCGACGACCAAGACGGTTGAGCGAGTTGCCAAGTAATATCCTGAACTTTATGCTGTCGCCAAGCAGCAAGGCGAACTTCCTGACAAGGAAAGAGAAGAATTGCGCCTGATAATGACAAGCATTTTTGAAGAAAAGATGAACAAGCATAAGATAAAATGAGTTCTTACTTTGAGAGAAGTAAGAGCCTTTAGGAAGTCACTGGAGGCAGTGGCTTTTTCATTTGTTTATGGACATGAAGAGGATGTCAATAAAGTCCTCTTGATGGCTGAGTACTAATTGGGATTTGGGATTATTCTCCATGAGAATTATTGGTAAAAATGGTATAATGTTCCTATATTTTCTAGAGGAAAAGGCAGGCTATGAAATTACTTTATACAGATATTCGCCATTCTTTGACCAAGGTTTTGGTGTCTGAGGCTGAGAGCTTGGTGGCGGCTGGTAAGCGAGTCTTTTATATTGCGCCTAATTCGCTTTCTTTTGAGAAGGAGCGGGCGGTTTTGGAGTGCCTAGAGAACAAGGCTTCCTTTGCCATTACGGTGACGCGCTTTGCCCAGATGGCTCGGTACTTTGTCCTCAATGATGTTCGGCAAGGGCAGAGTTTGGACGATATTGGTCTGGGAATGTTGATTTATCGGACCTTGACAGAGCTGGATGATGGAGAGCTTAAGGTCTATGGCCGGATTAAGAAGGATGCCCAATTTATTCAGCAACTGATGGATCTTTACCATGAACTGCAGACTGCCCAGATGTCCTTTGCGGATTTGGAATTTCTTGAGGAGCCTGAGAAGCGGGAGGATCTGGTCAAGATTTTTACAGCGGTAACTGCTGCTCTGAATAAGGGCGATTTTGATTCGTCTTCTCAGATTGCTGCTTTTACCCAGCATATTCTGGCTGGTGATGCGGATGAGGAGTTGGAGAATTTGGCCCTGGTCATTGATGGCTTTACTCGTTTTTCTGCCGAAGAGGAATACCTGGTCGGTCTCCTGCATCGAAAAGGTGTGGAGATTGTTATCGGGACCTATGCCAGCCAAAAAGCCTATCGAGCAGCTTTTCGTGAGGGCAATCTCTATCAGGCAAGCGTGGATTTTTTGAGAAAGCTGGCCGAGGACTATCAGGTCAAGCCTGACTATATCTCTCATGCAGAAGCAGAAGATGCCTTTGGACGGATTTCTAAGATCTTAGAGAGTCGTTATGACTTTTCAGAATCAACTGTTAGTCTTAGTGAGACAGACCGCTCGCAGCTCCAAATTTGGGCTACTATGAACCAGAAAGAAGAGCTGGAGTATGTGGCTAAGTCCATCCGACAGCGGGTTCATGATGGTGTGCGCTATAAGGATATTCGTCTGCTTTTGGGAGATGTGGAAGCCTACCAGCTTCAGCTCAAGACCATTTTTGATCAGTATCAGATTCCCTACTATCTGGGGCGCAGCGAGTCGATGGCCCAGCATCCGCTGGTCCAGTTTGTTGAGTCCTTGGAGCGGCTCAAGCGCTATAACTTCCAACTGGAAGACCTGCTCAATCTCTTAAAGACGGGGCTCTACGGCGATTTGACTCAAGAGGAGCTGGATCATTTTGAGCAATATCTGCGCTTTGCGGACATTAAGGGAGCAGCCAAGCTAGCCAAGGATTTCACGGCCAATAGCCAAGGGAAATTTGACCTAGACCGTCTCAATCATATTCGTCGTCGGGTCATGACTCCGCTGCAAGACTTTTTCAAATCCCGCAGTCAGACGGCGTCGGGGCTCTTAGCTAAGTTTACGGAGTTCGTCCAAGCAGCCCGTTTGTCTGATAATTTGACAGCTCTGCTACAGGGAGCAAGTCAGCAGGAGCAGGAGCGTCATGAGGAAGTCTGGAAGGCTTTCAGTCATGTCTTAGAGCAGTTTGCTCAGGTCTTTGCAGATAGCAAGGTCAAACTGGACGACTTTCTGGCCTTGGTCCTGTCAGGTATGCTTTTGTCCAACTATCGGACGGTACCAGCAACGGTAGATGTGGTCAAGGTCCAGTCTTATGACCTGATAGAACCTTTAGCCGCTCCTTACGTCTATGCAATCGGACTGACTCAAGAGCGTTTTCCGAAAATCGCGCAAAACAAGAGTTTGCTTAGTGATGAAGACCGGGCTCGACTTAATGATGCGACGGATTCTCAAGCGGAACTGCAGATTGCCAGCTCAGAAAATCTCAAGAAGAATCGCTATACGGCTCTATCGCTGATGAATTCTGCTACCAAAGAGCTGGTCTTGTCTGCGCCGGCCTTGGTCAATGAGGTAGAGGATAGTGTGTCGACCTATCTGCTGGAATTGACTGCGGCTCCACTTTCCTTGCCCATCATTGTCAAAAAGCCTCAGGCTTCTAGTGACGATATTGGCAGCTACCGAGCTTTGCTTTCTCAAATCATCGAGCTCCACCAAGAGGAGATTGACCGAGAGTGGACAGCAGAGGAGCAGACTTTTTGGGCGGTGGCTGTGCGGGTTCTCCGCAAGAAATTGGCAGCAGAAGGCATCAGCATTCCGCAAATCAGCAAGGAACTGAAAACGGAGACTCTGCAGTCGGAAACTTTGCAAGCCCTCTACCCTCAGGAGCAGCCCCTCCGACTTTCAGCCTCTGCTCTCAATGAATATTTCCGGCATCAGTATGCTTATTTTCTCAAGTATGTTCTACGCCTGCAGGAAGAGTGGACCATTCATCCAGATGCTCGCAGTCATGGGATTTTCCTCCATCGGATCTTTGAAAAGGTCCTGCAGGATGATTCGTCTGCCGATTTTGACCGGCGTTTAGCGCAGGCCATGGAAGAGACCAGCCGAGAGGCCGAGTTTGAGAGCATCTACAGCGAGTCAGGTCAGACCCGTTTTGCGCGCCAGCTCTTACTAGATACGGCGCGGGCGACCGGTCGTGTGCTGGCTCATCCAAGCGGGATTGAGACTATTGGCGAGGAGACTGGCTTTGGCTCAGCTTCTACGCCTTTCCTGACCTTGGAAAATGGCAGAGCAGTAACCGTGAGCGGTAAAGTGGATCGGATTGACCGTCTGACCAAGACCGAGAGTTTGGGAGTGGTGGATTATAAGTCTGGCGATATTAAGTTCAGCTTTGAAAAGTTCTTTAATGGACTGAATTCTCAGCTGCCGACCTATCTGGCAGCGATTGAGGAGTTAGCAGACTATCAAGAGGATAAGGGGACTTTTGGCGCCATGTATTTGCAGATGACCGATCCGATTGTGGCGCTTAAAGATACCAAGACCTTGGCGGATGCAGTCAATCAGTCTATGAAACCACTCCAGTACAAGGGACTTTTTGTGGCTGATGCTGTCAAGGAGCTTGGTCCGCTCTATGAAAAAAATAAGACCAACTTGCTGAGCCAGGAAGACTTGGACTTGCTGCTGGCCTATAATGCTTATCTCTACAAAAAAGTTGCAGAAGGCATTCTATCAGGCCACTTTGCAGTCAATCCTTATACAGAGAATGGGCGAAGCATTGCTCCTTATGTGGAGCAGT
This sequence comes from Streptococcus sanguinis, assembly GCF_050225395.1. GTDB lineage: Bacteria > Bacillota > Bacilli > Lactobacillales > Streptococcaceae > Streptococcus. The sequence goes on from NZ_CP071431.1 coordinate 941,881, forward strand.
TCAAGGCCATCACTGGCTTTGAAGCCAATCTCCATTTGGGACAGGCACGCCAGCTAGAAAAACTAGATGCAAGCAAATTTGATAGGCGGCCAACTGGTGAGAAGTTGCGCCAGGCCTGGCTAGAAAAGATGAGGGAGGAGATGGAAAAATGAAGAGAATTCCTTTTTTAACTGCAGAAGAAATTGCTCTTAAGCAAGCCCAAGAAGCTGCTTCGGACAAGCCACAGAAAAAGACGGCAGAGCAGATTGAGGCCATCTACTCCTCTGGCCAGAATATTCTGGTCTCCGCTTCGGCCGGATCGGGTAAGACTTTTGTCATGGTCCAGCGGATTATAGACCAGATTCTTAGAGGTGTTGCTGTCAGGCAGCTCTTTATCTCAACCTTTACCGTCAAGGCGGCAGGCGAGCTAAAAGAGAGGTTGGAGAAGGAACTGGGGCAGGCCTTGAAAGAGGCCGATAGTCCTGAACTCAAGCAACATTTGGCCCAGCAATTAGCTGACTTGCCCAATGCTGACATCGGTACCATGGACGCCTTTACCCAGAAAGTGCTTAGTCGCTATGGTTACCTGCTTGGTTTGGCACCGAATTTTCGGATTCTCCAGTCTGCCAGTGAGCAGCTGATTCTGCAAAATGAAGTCTTTAGCCAAGTGTTTGACCATTACTATGACAGCGAGCGTCAGGCTTTGTTTAGCCGTTTGGTAAAGAACTTTACTGGTAAGCGCAAGGATTTATCAGGTTTCCGAGAGCAAGTTTATCGGATTTACAGCTTTCTGCAGTCAACTAGCAGTCCTAAGCGCTGGCTGGAGGAAACCTTCCTCTATGGCTATGAGCACAGCGACTTTGCAGCAGAGAGAGAGCGGATATTTGACCAAATCAAATCAGCCCTTTGGGAGTTGGAAGCTTTCTTTTCTGCCCATCTGGAGCATGAAGGAAGAGAGTTTGCGGGCGCCAAGTATCAGGAGAATGTCCAAGATGCTCTGACCGTCTTAGCAGTCCTCAATGAGCTGTCATCGATAGAGGAAACGGCTCAGATTCTCAAACAGATTGTGGCACTTTCCCAACTGTCCAATGGCCAGGCCTTTACAGCTCGGGTTGGCAAGAATGCAGACGAGCTCAAAAAAGAAATGGCCAAGGATTACAATGAAGCCAGGAAGCCTATGATTGAGCGATTGCGAAGCTTTGACCAGCAGCTTTATCAGCTGGACTTTATCGAGCAGCATCAGGATGAATGTCTGCCTCTGGTTGAGCTTCTGCGGGATTTTGTGGCGGACTTTGCACAGGCTTATTTGGAGCGTAAGAAGGTAGAAAATGCCTTTGAATTTGGTGATATCAGCCATTTTGCTATTGAGATTTTAGAGATTTTTCCAGAGGTGCGTCGCTTTTATCAGGAACGCTACCATGAGGTCATGGTGGATGAGTATCAGGATACCAACCATACGCAGGAGCGCATGCTGGACTTGCTTTCCAGAGGGCAAAATCGCTTTATGGTGGGCGATATCAAGCAGTCTATCTACCGCTTCCGTCAAGCGGATCCGCAGATTTTCAGTGATAAGTTTAAGGCCTATCAAGAGGATAGCAGTCAGGGCAAGCTAATCGTCCTCAAGGAAAATTTCCGGAGTCATCTTGAGGTGCTGGAAGCGACCAATGATGTTTTTAAACGCCTAATGGATGAAGAAGTCGGGGAAATTGACTATAATGAAACCCACTATCTGGTGGCTGGCAATCCAGCTAAATGTGAGCCTAATCCAGCTAACCTCGCTTCCTTCCTAATCTATGAAGGATCCAAGGATAGCCTGGAAGAGGAGGGTGATGAGGGCTTGCCGCAGGCAGTATCAGCTGGGGAAGTGGATCTAGTTATCAAGGAAATTATCCGCCTGCACAATGAAGAAGGAGTGGCTTTTAAAGATATCACGCTGCTGACGGCTTCCAGAACCCGCAATGATTTGATTTTAGCTGCCTTTGAGCAGCACCAAATTCCGCTGGCACCAGATGATGGCGCCGCAAACTATCTGCAGTCAGTGGAGGTTTTGGTTATGCTGGATACCCTTCGGACCATCAATAATCCACTGAATGACTATGCCCTGACTGCCCTTCTCAAGTCTCCCATGTTTGACCTTGGTGAGGACGAGCTGGCTCGGCTGTCCCTGCAGGCCAGTCAAGAGCATTCTCAGGAAAATCTTTATGAAAAGCTGGTTAATGCCCTTGAAGGAAGAGGTTTGAACTCTGATTTAGTCACTCAGGAACTGCAGAAAAAACTGCAGCATTTCCATGAGACCCTACAAAGCTGGCGGACCTATTCCAAGACGCATTCCCTGTATGATTTGATTTGGAAGATTTATCAGGACCGTTTCTACTATGACATGGTGGGAACTCTAGCCAATGGTGCCCAGAGACAGGCCAATCTCTATGCTCTCTCTTTGCGGGCTAATGAGTATGAAAAGTCTAGCTTTAAAGGTCTCTCTCGCTTTATCGGGATGATAGACCGTATCTTGGAAAATCAGCACGATCTAGCCAGTGTGCCAGTGGCGGCGCCTAAGGACGCCGTTCGTCTCATGACCATTCATAAGAGTAAGGGGCTGGAGTTCAAGTATGTCTTTCTGCTCAATATGGACAAGGCTTTCAACCGTCAGGATAGCAGCTCTGCTATTATCCTTAGCCGGACCAAAGGAGTCGGCATCAAGTATGTGGCGAATGTATCGGTGTCTGTGGAAGACCCCTATGCGCCGAATCAGCTGCGCATTTCCATGGATACGCTGCCTTATCAGCAGAATCTAGCGGAGCTGCAGTTGGCTAGTCTGTCTGAGCAAATGCGTTTGCTTTATGTGGCCATGACGCGGGCTGAAACCAAGCTTTATCTGGTCGGCAAGGGCAGTCAAGAGGCCTTGGATAAGCGTCAGTGGGGCAAGAGCCAGCAAGGGCGTTTGTCTGCCAGTCTGCGCAGCCAACTCAACAATTTCCAAGACTGGCTCTATGCCATTCAGGCTGTTTTTTCCGATGAGAATCTCGCCTACGAGACCCGTTTTGTCACTGATGAGGAGCTAACTGCTGAAGAGATAGGGCAGATTAATGAGCCTGTGCTCTTTCCAGCGGATGATTTGGCAGATAATCGTCAGTCGGATGATATCCGTCGGGCTCTGTATATTTTAGAAAGCGTGGATCAGCTGAATAGCCAGTATCGTTCTGCTATTGAGCTGCCTAGTGTACGAACTCCAAGCCAGATTAAGAAGTTTTATGAACCAATCATGGATACGGACGGACTGGACATCATGGATGAGCGAGCAGCTTTTCGGCCTCAGCCTAACTTTGACTTGCCTGATTTTGGCAAGAAAGCCAAAGTAACTGGGGCTCAAGTCGGCAGTGCTGTTCATGAGCTTATGCAGCGGATTCCTTTGGATAGCAGTCCCAGCATGGCTGTACTTCGTTCTGCTTTAGCTCAGGTTCAGGCCGATGAAGCGGTCAAAAAGCAGATTCAACTGCCTAAGATTGCATCGTTTTTCGAGACGGATTTGGGGCGACTCTTGATTGAGAACAGTGATAGAGTTCGTCGAGAAGCACCATTTGCCATGCTCAAGCAAGATGAGGACAGCGGTCAGGAGTTTGTTTTGCGGGGGATTTTGGATGGCTATCTGCTCTTTGAGGACCGGATTATCCTCTTTGACTACAAGACGGATAAATACAAAGAGCCATCTGAGCTGATTGCTCGCTATCGAAGCCAGCTAGACTTATATGCTCAAGCTCTCAGCCGCTCTTATGGCATTTCGCAGATTGAAAAATATTTGATTCTGCTAGGCGGTGAGCAGCTTCAGGTGGTTAAGGTTGACTAATTAGTTTGTCGTGTTCAGAAAGGAAGGAATCCTGTGGAACAGTTAGAACGCATTCAAAAAATGGAAAAGCACCTGAATAAATATTCTCAGGTATTGGCAAGAGCCCAGGAAGCTTTAGCTGAGTTGGAGCACTGCCAGTCAGATTATATTCAGTTGAGGGACTACTATACTGGTCAGGAATTTTTTGATGATTTAGAGTTCTCGAATGGACCGGATTTCCCTGAAAATATAGCTTGCGGCGTCTTAAGCGAAGATGCTGTCTATGACCTGATGGGGGAGCATTTTGAAACAGCGATTAATTTGTTGGATTTGTCCAGTGCTATGCTGAAAGAGCGTTAATACATTTAGAAAGAAAAAAATATTTAATTTTTTTCAATTTTCCTCTTGCTTTTTAATAAAAATTCATGTAGAATATTCAACAATAAATTGAAAGCGATGAGAGAAAAAGTCTGAGACAAGAAACAGAGAGTGCCTAATGGTGAGACGGCATGCAATCCTTAGACGACACATTCTTGAGTGCGGATGCGAAATCAGTCAGCAGTCTGAGACTAGTGTCCGACGGCTGATTGCCGTTATCAATCTGGAGTCTCGTACTCCCAGAGGGTCCTCAGGCGACTGGGGTCCGAATAAAGGTGGAACCGCGTGTCAACGTCCTTGCAAAGTTTTTTTGCGAGGTCTTTTTATTATACTGAACTCAGAAGATTCCCCCATTTTCCTTTACCAAGCGGTAAATTTCGTCTTTCATTTATTAGAAGTTCTAAAAGATAATCAGAATCATATAATGGCTAGTGTGAAAGAGAGGTGGCAAGATGGTGAAGCTAAAAGGTCTCAGGCAGATCAACCCCTATGTAGCGGGGCAGCAGCCCAATGAGCCAGACATGATTAAGCTCAATACCAATGAAAATGCTTATGGACCGAGTCCTAAGGTGGCAGAGATCTTACAGAACTTTGATGCCCAGGAGTTGCGCAAGTATTCCAGTTTGGATCAGGCAGAGCTCTGTCAGGCTTTGGCGACAAACTTGGGTGTATCACCCGACCAGCTCATTATTGGTAACGGCAGTGACGACATCTTGTCCATGACTTTCCTGGCTTTCTTTAACAGCGGCGAGTCGGTCTTATTTCCAGACTTGACCTATGGTTTTTACAAGGTCTGGGCGAATCTTTACCACGTGCCTTTTCGAGAAATCCCACTGACAGATGGTTTTGAGGTCCATCCGTCCGACTATTTTGGGGACAATGGTGGCATTATCCTAGCCAATCCCAATGCCCCGACGGGGATCTATCTGCCGCTGGATCAGTTGGTGGAAATTCTGGCGTCCAATCAGGATGTGGTCGTGGTGGTGGATGAGGCCTATATTCACTTTGGCGGTCAATCTGCCCTGCCTTTGCTTGACACTTATCCCAACCTCTTTATCGCACGGACCTTTTCCAAGGATGCTGCTTTGGCTGGTCTGCGGGTGGGCTACGGCATCGGTCATCCAGACTTAATAGCTGTCATGAAAGCTGTTAAGGACTCCATCAATCCTTACTCAGTGGATATGTTAGCAGAGCGCTTAGCTCTTGCGGCAGTGGAAGATTGGGATTATTATCGGGAGACCGGCAGATACATACAAGAGACCCGAGATTGGTTTGCTGGGGAATTGGCTGCGCTGGATTTTCAAGTCCTGCCCAGTCAGACTAACTTTGTCCTAGCCCACCCTACTAAAATTTCTGCAACAGAGCTTTTCCAGCAGCTAGAGGAGCGTCGGATTTATGTGCGGTATTTTCCAAAAGCAGAACGAATCAAAGACTTTCTGCGCATCTCTATCGGACAGCGAGAGGAGATGGAAGCAGTCTTGGCAGCTATCAAGGAAATTTGCAGCAGCTGAGAGTTTGACTCGGAGCCAGCCAATGTAAGAATAGAGTAAGAAAGGAAAGCAGCCTATGAATAAAATCACCCTTCCGATTGGCATGCATGACAAGCTTTTCAAGAGGGCGCGTGTGATTTACGAGATTGAGCGGGACATCAGTGATTTTCTGATGGCTCAGGGTTTCAATCGGATTGACACGCCGACTTTGGAGCACTTCGAGGTCTTCAGTGACCATGTGGAGCCCCATCATTATCATCTTTTCGATAAAAAAGGCGAGCTATTGGTGTTGAGGCCAGATGTGACCAGCCAGATTGGTCGGGTTATTGCTTCGACCAGGGTGCATACGCCGACTAAGTTTTCCTATTCAGGCAAGGTCTTTCACTATCAAGAAGAGCTGCGCGGTCTTGCCAACGAGCTCAGTCAAGCAGGTATTGAGATTATCGGCTATCCAGTTCGCGAGGCGGTGCTTGAGGCTATCAAGACAGCCAAACAGTCGCTGGATTTGGCGCAGGTTAAGTCTTATCAGTTCGAATTTTCCCATGCAGCAATCCTGCAGACAATTTTAGAGAGTCTGGCCTTGACTTCGCAGGAGGAGGCCCAGCTACTAGATTATATTCGAAAGAAAAATAGGACGGGGATCTTTGAATTCACCCAAACCAGATCGAGTGAGTTTGATGATTTTTTACAAGAACTTCCCTATTTGTTTGGTCCTAGCCAACAGGTTTTAGCTAGGGCTAGAGAGATAGTTAACAACGAGCGGATATTGACGGCTTTAGATGATGTGGAGCAGGTTTTGCAGAGTCTGCCAGACTTGCTAGATCAGACAATCATGGACTTGGGTCAGGTAGCGACCATGCCTTACTATACTGGATTGACCTTCAAGGTCTTTGGCGACCGTGTGCCAGATGCTTTTCTGTCTGGTGGTCGCTATGACCAACTTTTCAAGCGCTTCGGGGCAGCAGAGCTGACAGCTATCGGCTGGTCCTTAGACATTGACAGTGTCTATCAGGCCATTCATGATGACCTACCAGACGAGGGCGGAAAGGAAGGTGATGGCAGATGAGTCAGATTACCATTGCCCTGACTAAAGGGCGGATTGAGGAAGATACGGTCAAGCTCTTGACCCAGGCTGGCTTTGATATGTCCTTCATGGCAGACAAGGGGCGCAGCTTGATTTTTGAAAGTCCAGACAGTCGCTTTCGCTTTCTCTTGGTCAAAGGGCCTGACGTGACGACCTATGTGCGCCATGGAGTCGCTGATCTGGGCATCGTCGGCAAGGATATTCTTTTTGAGCATCCGACCGGCTATCTGGAACTGCTGGATCTGAACTTTGGCCTTTGTAAATTCTCACTGGCCTCGGTGCCCAGCTATGACCCTCATGATCATAAGCGCAAGCGAATTGCGACCAAGTACCCAACGGTAGCGACTGATTATTTTAATCAAAAAGGGGAGGATGTGGAAATCATCTCCATCCAAGGCAGTGTGGAGATTTCACCGGTGCTGGGTCTGGCGGATGCCATTGTTGATATTGTGGAGACAGGGCATACCCTGTCAGCTAACGGCCTGCTGGTATTTGAAGACATTTGTCGGGTGTCGGCTCGGCTCATTGCCAATCAGGCTTCCCTGAAAAATAACCCGGATATCATGCCTTTTGTAGCAAGGATTGAATCCCTAGTAGGAAGAAGAGAGGTGGCTTTTAAATGACAATTATCAAGCGTTTAAGCGGAAGTAACGAAGAAATTTCACGGATTTTATACGAAGAGCAGCTGCAGCTCAGCCAACAAAACTTAGATGTGGAAGAAGCGGTGGCTGAGATTATAGAAACGGTCAAACAAGACGGTGACCAAGCTTTAAGAGACTATACCATGCTCTTTGACAAGGTTGAGGTGACAGATTTTGAGATTGGGCAGGAGCTGATTGACAAGGCCTTTGAGGAGATTGATCCAGAGGTCTTGGTCGCCTTGAAAAATGCCCAAGCTAATATCGAATCCTACCACCGCCAGCAGTTGGAGACTGGTTTTGAGGACAGTCCCAGTGAGGGCGTTATCCGTGGTCAGTTGATTCGGCCGATTGAGCGGGTCGGAACCTATGTACCTGGCGGCACCGCAGCCTATCCATCTTCCGTCCTCATGAATGTTATCCCAGCTAAGATTGCCGGTGTCAAGGAAATCATCATGATTACACCGCCCCAAGAGCACTTTACTCCAGCGATTTTGGTCGCTGCCAAGCTGGCTGGTGTGGATCGGATTTTCCAAATTGGCGGAGCCCAAGGTGTAGCAGCTTTAGCCTACGGTACTGAGAGCATTCCCAAGGTGGATAAGATAACTGGGCCGGGCAATATCTTTGTGGCTACGGCCAAGAAGATGGTCTATGGTGTCGCGGGAATTGACATGATTGCTGGACCTTCGGAGATTGGAGTCATTGCAGATAGCTCAGCCAGTCCAGTCTATGTGGCTGCCGACCTTCTTTCGCAAGCTGAGCACGACAAGCTGGCTCGGGCTATTCTGGTGACCGACTCGGAAGAGTTGGCGGACCAAGTCGAAGCAGAGCTGGACAGACAGCTCAAAGAGCTGCCGCGAGAGGAAATCGCGCGTGCTTCGATTGAGAACAACGGCCGCATCATCCTTGCGCCTTCTAAGGAAGCCATGTTTGATCTTATGAATCAGGTGGCACCTGAGCATTTGGAAATTGCCATGAATGATGCTTACAGCTATCTGGATCAGGTTGAAAATGCTGGCTCTGTCTTTCTGGGGCACTATACCAGTGAGCCGATCGGTGACTACTATGCGGGAGCCAATCACGTTTTGCCGACCACAAGCACCAGCCGCTTTTCATCAGCTCTGGGAGTCTATGACTTCATCAAGCGCATTCAGTACACTCAGTACAGCCGTGCTGCTGTAGGAGCAGCTGACAAGGATATTACCAGTCTGGCCTATGCAGAAGGCCTGCAGGGACATGCTAAGGCCATCGAAGCCCGCAGACAGGAAAAATAAAGGAGTTGCCATGAGACAAGCTGAAATCAAGCGAAAAACACAGGAGACCGATATTGAGCTGGCTGTCAATCTGGACCAACAGGAGCCGGTAGCTATCGAGACCGGTGTCGGATTCTTTGACCACATGCTGACCCTTTTTGCCCGCCACAGTCGGATTTCTCTGGCGGTCAAGGCTGAAGGCGACCTTTGGGTGGACAGCCACCATACGGTTGAGGATGTAGGCATCGTGCTGGGGCAGGCTCTGCGTCAGGCTTTGGGAGACAAGGCTGGTATCAACCGCTACGGCACTAGCTTTGTGCCCATGGATGAAACGCTAGGGTTGGCCAGTCTGGACCTATCCGGCCGCTCCTATCTGGTTTTTGAGGCTGATTTTGACAATCCCAAGCTTGGGAATTTTGACACCGAGCTGGTAGAGGAATTTTTCCAAGCCCTAGCCTTTAATCTGCAGATGAATCTGCACCTGAAAATCCTTCATGGCAAGAACAGCCACCACAAGGCGGAAAGCCTCTTTAAAGCGACTGGACGAGCTCTGCGGGAGGCTATTACGATTAATCCAGAGATTCATGGAGTCAACTCCACCAAGGGCTTGCTCTAGCTTGTCCTTCTGAGTGAAAGGAGTTGATGTAGAGATGATAATTGTCATTGACTATGATGCGGGAAATACTGCCAATGTTCTCCGTGCTCTGGCTCAGGTCGGAGTAGAAGCGCGCCTGTCAGCTGATCCGCAGGAAATTTTAGCTGCCGATGGCTTGATTTTACCAGGTGTCGGTGCTTTTCCTGCGGCTATGCAGGAGTTGGAAAGGCGAGGGCTGGTCTCCGTTATCCAGCAGGCTGTGGCTGATGGCAAGCCTCTCTTGGGGATTTGCTTAGGTATGCAGCTCCTGCTGGAGTCGGGATTGGAGAATGGTCAAAGTTCTGGACTGGGTTTGATTCCCGGTGTTTGCCGCCGGATTCCGGATCAGGCTGGTCTGCCTGTGCCTCACATGGGCTGGAATGACTTACAGGTCCAGCAGTCGTCTGCTTTGACAGCTGATCTTGAGGGCCAGTCAGTCTATTTCGTCCATAGCTACTATACGGATGTTCCGGAGGAGTATTTGGACGTGACGGCTGATTACGGGCTGCCTATTCCAGCTATGATTCACCGAGGATCGGTCTTTGGCTGTCAGTTTCACCCAGAAAAGTCAGGGACTTTCGGTCTCGGTATCCTAGAGAAGTTTAAGGAGTATGTCTATGAAAATACTGCCCGCTATTGATATCAAAGACGGCCAGGCCGTCCGCCTTTTTAAAGGGGATTTTAGCCAGAAGACGGTAGTCAATCCCGATGTCTTGGAGCAAGCTCGAGTTTTCAAAGAAGCCGGGGTTAGCATGATTCATGTGGTTGACTTGGACGGAGCCTTAGAAGGTCGGGCGGCCAATCGAGATCTGATTGCCCAGATTAAAGCGGAAACTGGTCTAGCTATCCAAGTAGGGGGTGGTATCCGCAGTCTGGAGCAGATTGAAGATTATCTAGCGGTCGGCATTGACCGTGTCATTATTGGCTCTATGGCTGTTAAGAATCCTGCCTTTGTTGAGGCCGCACTGGAGCGCTTTGGGAGTAGCAAAATCGTGATTGGCATTGATGCGAAAGACGGTCTAGTTGCGACTGAGGGTTGGCTGGAAACCAGCAGTCAGGACTATATCAGTCTGGCGCTGGCCATGGAAAAGCTTGGCGTTCGCCTCTTCGTCTATACGGATGTGGACCGAGACGGGACTCTTACTGGCCCCAATATCCAGCATTACCAAAAATTGCTGGCAGCGCTCAAGGATGCTCAAGTCATTGCCTCTGGCGGCATTCAGTCAGCAGAGGATTTGGAAGAGCTGAAAAAGCTAGGCTTGGCTGGTGCCATTGTGGGCAAGGCCTATTACAGTGGACGAGTTAGCCTAGAGCAGATCAAGGAAGCAGAAAGGGGCTAGCCATGCTGAAAAAACGAATCATTCCCTGTCTGGATGTCAAGGACGGCCGGGTGGTCAAGGGTATCAACTTTGTCAATCTGACTGATGTGGGCGATCCAGTTGATGCGGCCAAGGCCTACTATGAAGCCGGCTGCGATGAGTTGGTCTTTCTGGACATTACAGCCACCCACGAGGAGCGGGACACGACGGTCGAGATGGTCCGGCGCGTGGCGGAGCAGGTTTTCATTCCCTTTACCGTTGGGGGCGGCATTCGTACGGTTGAGGACATGAAGCGGATGTTACAGGCTGGGGCGGATAAGGTTGCGGTTAATTCATCAGCACTGGCAAATCCTCAGCTTTTAGCTGACTGCGCTGAGAAATTCGGCAGCCAATGTGTGGTGCTGGCTGTGGATGCTAAGAAAGAAGCGGATGGTAGCTGGCATGTCTATCTGGCTGGCGGCCGCAAGGACAGCGGTCGCGACCTGTTAGATTGGGTTCAAGAAGCTGTCGGTCTCGGAGCGGGGGAAATTCTTTTGACCAGTATGGATAAGGATGGGACCAAGTCTGGTTTTGACTTGCCAATGCTGGAAGCCGTCTCTCAAGTGGTTTCCGTTCCTATCATCGCCTCTGGTGGTGCTGGCAGTAGCCAGCATATCCTAGAAGTTTTTGAAAAGACTGCAGCGACGGGTGCCTTGGCAGCCTCGATTTTCCATTATGGTCAGGTCTCCATCGCTGAAACCAAAAAAGCCATGCTGGAAGCTGGATTGGAGGTGCGCATCTGATGACAGAAGTAAAGTTAGATTTTCAAAAGCAAGGTGGTCTCGTACCTGCCATTATCTTAGACCACACCAGCAAAGAAGTCCTCATGCTAGCCTATCTCAATGAAGAAGCCTACCAGCTGACACACACCAGCGGTCAGATGTGGTACTGGAGCCGGTCACGTCAGGAGCTTTGGCATAAGGGAGCCACCAGTGGCCACTACCAGACTGTCAAAAAAATCACAGCTGACTGCGACCTAGATACCCTGCTGATCGAGGTAGACCAGCTGGGAGCAGCCTGCCATACCGGTGCCAAATCCTGCTTTTTCCATAAAATTTGGGATGAGGAAGACAGCAAAACTGACTAAAAGCTCCCTTGCTTTACTTTAGTACTTGCTTAATGCAAAAATAAAATTAAGACATCAGCCTGCCATTGGAAAGAATTGCTTTTTATAGTAAAATAAGGAAGATATAAGGAGATACGATGCTAGCAAAACTCTATCAAGAAGCCCTCAACCGCAAAAAAGAGCCCAAGGAAGGCTCCTATACCAGCTATCTCTACGACAAGGGGCTGGACAAGATTCTAAAAAAAGTCGGAGAAGAAGCGACAGAAGTGGTCATTGCGGCTAAAAATGCTGACAAGGACGAGATGGCCAATGAAACCGCTGATCTGCTCTACCATCTGGCGGTCGCTCTCGTCGAAACTGGCGTCAGTCTGGATCAGGTAGAGGCCGTCCTCCAGGCCCGACAGGGCAAGCAGAGCCGGATTCATGATCGACCTGAAATTGACCATTACTAAAGGGACACAAGATTTGCAGAAAGGCGGTCCAGCATGCGCGACAACCATCTTCATACCTATTTTTCCTATGATTCTGAGGCGGATTTCTGTGACTATCTGGACCATTACGAGGGCGAGATTGTCACCACTGAGCACTATGATTTGTCCAATCCCTACCCTTACGAAGCTGCCTCGCCCCACGATGATGTGCCTGACTATGAGGCCTATTCAGCAAAAATAGCAGAGCTGAACCAGCAATATGGCAACCGCATTAAAAAGGGGATTGAAATTGGCTATTACGCTCCGCGTAAAGACGATATCCTAGCTTTCCTAGCGGACAAGGATTATGACCTCAAGCTCCTGTCTGTCCACCACAATGGCAGTTTTGACTATCTGGAAGATCCAGTCTTGCAGCTGGATAAGATGGAGCTGATTCCCTCCTATCTGATAGAGTTAGAGCAGGCTATTGAGGCTGTGCCAGCAGATGTACTAGCTCACTTTGACTATGGTTTCCGGAAATTCGAGCTTACCGTAGAGGAGTTAAAAACTTTTGAACCAGAGCTGCGACAGCTTTTTAAAAAGATGATTAACCATGGTCTGGCCTTTGAGCTTAACTGCAAGTCCATGTATCTGTATGGTCACGAGGAACTTTATATCTACGCTCTTTCGCTAGTCAAGGAGCTGGGCGGCCAGCGCTTTTCAGTGGGATCAGACGGCCACAAGCTGGAGCATTTCCGATTGCAGTTTGACCGAGTGGCCAAAATCTTAGCAGAGGCAGGCATAGGTGAAGAGCAGTTGATCTAGAAGGAGAAATCATGGCCGAGATTAGGCCCTTAAAATCAGAGGAAATCCCGCTCTTAGAGGAATTTCTTTACCAAGTTATTTTTATTCCCCAAGGTCTAGCGCCGCTTTCTAGAAGCATCCTGAAAGAGCCATATTTAGAGATGTATATCAAGGACTTTGGTCAGCAGCCAGATGATTGGGCTTTAGCAGCAGAAGTGGACGGTCAGCTGGTCGGAGCCGTTTGGGTTCGAATCATGAAAGATTACGGCTATTATGACGACCAGACTCCCTCTCTGTCCATTTCATTCCTGCCTGAGTTCAGAGGTCAAGGTCTAGGGCAGCAGTTGATGACGGCCATGCTGGACTTACTCAAGTCCAAAGGCTGCCCAAGTGTCTCCCATTCTGTTTCCAAAGACAATCCTGCCGTTGGCTTTTATCAAAGACTGGGTTTTTTAACGGTTGAAGAGAGGGAAGATGACTATTTGATGCTGTGCCGATTGTAATAAGAAAAGAAAACTCATGAAATTAGAACGATTAATTTATATTCTGCTAGCCCTTTTGAATAAAAGACAGATAACAGCTAAAGAAATTGCTGAACGTTTTGAAATATCTACCCGCACAGTATATCGAGATATGGATACGCTCAGCTTAGCTGGAATCCCTATCTACTCTGAACGTGGGGATAAGGGTGGTTTTTCTATACCAGATGACTACAAGATGGACAGTAGCTTTTTCACAGAAGAAGAAAAGCAGTTTATCATCAATATGAGTCAAAATGTTGGCAAAATTGTCGGTCGTCCAAATTTTGACAGTATCGAGCATAAGCTTTCTTCTCAAGAAGCGACCGACAAGGTTAACCCTTTTTACTTCGATCTTACTTCCTGGTCTCTCAATACAAATTATTTACTTGAAATTGAACAGGCTATACAAACTGGGAAGAAAGTTTCCTTTTCTTATTTTTCTAAAAAACAAGAACAAAGCCAGCGAACGATTCTTCCTTATCGTCTGATTTTTAAACTAAATGCTTGGTATGTTATCGGCTATTGTTTAGAAAAGTTAGATTTTCGCTTTTTCAAACTCAGCAGGATTCGTGATTTGCAGCAACTAGAAGAGGGTATCGAAGCTGGAGATTACCCTCTTTTATCTCAAGAAAAGCTAGATCTTTTTCTAAATCCATCCAAAGATAAAGTTGAAGGCAGTAAAGAAGAAGTGGAGTTGATTTTCACAGAATCTGCGCTTCCAAAAATTTATGACCATTTCACAGAAGAAGAAATCACTGTTGAGCAAACCAGAATAAAGGTCCATGCTTTCAGAGCATTGACACCGGCCTTTTTCGAATTGATTTTAAGTTTTGCTCATCAAGTAAAAGTCATATCCCCAAAAAAATTGCAGGATAAATTAATTATTACTCTTCAAAAAAATCTTCAGCAATATGACAGACTGTAGTCATATTGCTTTTTGTATACTCTTAAGTGGGCTCAAGCTTTCATTAGTTTGAAAATTGCCTAAATTATTTTTGGAGGTTCCAAATGGATACAAGAAGATTAGCAGAAAGCTATTTTACCGCAGTCAATAAAGGTGGCTGGGAAGATTTCGTAGCTGAAAACTTTAATTATGGAATGTGCGACAGTCAGGAGATCAGGCAAGGGCGTAATGTTTATCTGCAAGGTGCAGGTCAATTCTACGCTTTGAGCCAGCATCTTGAAGTGAAGAAGTTATTGGTAGAGGGACGAGAAGTAGCTGCTTTAAATCGCTATCGCCTGCAGTCGCCGAGCGGAAAAGAACTAGAATTAGATGTCGCAGAATTTTTAAAATTTGACGAATCAGACAAATTAATTGCATCTAACATTTACTTTGATACTCATCGTTTCCAAGAGTTTATGCAAGGGAGATAAGCATGTAGAAAAGTCACCGAAAGGTGGCTTTTTTCAGTAACCAGTGACTCCTACAAATGCTTTATCGTATTATTTGTAAGTTTTCTTGCCAAGTGGTAAAATAAAGCCGAAATAAAATATGTTCTCCTAGAGCAATCTAATCGATTAAGAACAATTAATTTGACTGTTCTTCGTAGTCATATAAAGGAGTTGATTTTATGACTAATGCTAGGCGAGCAGTGCTAGCACTGAGCTTGGGTGTTTTGTTATTGTTAGCAGCGGGAATTCTACTGCAGGTTCATTTCTGGAGAATGATCATTTTGCTAGGTCTATTCTTTTTTGCGGAAGTATTTATCATCTGGTACTCGGGAAGTAAGTCTAAGTCGCAGATCAGTAGCAGGCAAAGCCTTGAACTCTTCTGGCTTTATATCAAACGCTTGAAAATTCTTTATATCATACTTATGTGTGTCGCGATTCCTTTCGTTTCTCTGTCTTCCAGTCCTGCTTTCGATTTGTTTTTTGTGCTTGAGTTGTTAGTATTCTTGCTCTTAAGCAATTATATCTTTAGCTCTTATGGCATTCAACCGCCCAAGAAAGAGAGGATTTTAAAAGTCTAATAGCTTTGATTACTGTTTTTTCAAAAAAGCAAAAAGCCTGGATTTTTCCAGGCTTTTTAGTGAAATGAGCAAGCTTAGTGTGCTACACGTTTGCGAGCTGCTTTTTTACGGTTTTCTTCGATGAAAGCCGCTTTTTGTTCTTCAGGTTCGATGACTTTTTTCTTGACGGCATAAACTGCGCCTGCCACAGCAGCAACAGTAGCTGCAACTCCTGTAAGAACGCCTTTTCCAAATCCTTTAGCCATGTGATTTCTCCTTTTCTGAACTTTTATTATTTATGTTATAATTAATAGTAACGAAAAATCAAAATTTTTTCAAGGAAAAAAGATGAAAACCAAGATAATTGTGATAGTGGGACCTACGGCAGTTGGAAAAACAGCTCTGAGTATCGAGGTAGCCAAGCGCTTCAATGGCCAAATCATCAGCGGTGATAGCCAGCAGGTCTATCGTGGCTTGGATATTGGCACGGCCAAGATTCGCCCTGAGGAGCAAGAGGGCATTCCCCATCATCTGCTGGATGTGCGTGAGGTTGGAGAGAGCTACTCGGCCTATGATTTTGTGACTGAGGCAGCTCAGGCTATTCGTGAGATTGAGGCCCAAGGGCAGCTTCCCATCATTTGCGGCGGCACAGGGCTCTATATCCAGAGCTTGCTTGAGGGCTACCATCTGGGCGGCTCCGTCCCTCACGAGGAGATTCTGACCTATCGGGCGCAGCTGGATAGTTGGTCGGATGAAGATTTGTTTGGGAAAATAGCAGAGCTGGGTATCGGGATTCCACAGATAAATAGACGCAGGGCTATGAGGGCGCTGGAGATTGCTCAGTTAGGTGGTCAACTAGAAAACAATCAACCAGACTATGAAGCACTGCTGATTTGCCTCGATGATGAGCGAGAGCGACTTTATGAGCGAATCAATCAGCGAGTTGATCTGATGATAGAAGCCGGACTTTTAGAAGAAGCCCGCTGGCTGTATGAGCGGGCTCCGACCAGTCAAGCCAGCAAGGGTATCGGCTACAAGGAACTTTTTCCCTACTTTGAAGGTCAGATGAGCCTAGAAGAGGCCTTGGACAAGCTCAAGCAGAATACCCGCCGTTTCGCCAAGCGCCAGCTGACTTGGTTTCGCAACCGGATGTCCGTGACCTTTTATCAGGTGGGAAATCCAGACTATAAAAATCAGGTCATGGAAGACATCAAGAATTTTCTGGACAAGTAGCTGGCTGACCAAGTCTTAGTAAGGATATGAGATGATAGAAACAGAGAAAAAAACAGAGCGTGTCTTTCTGGTCGGTGTGGAACTAGCAGACACGGAGAATTTTGACCTATCCATGGAGGAACTGCAAAGTTTAGCTAAGACGGCAGGGGCTGAAGTAGTCGGCTCCTATAGCCAGAAGCGGGAAAAGTATGATAGCAAGACCTTTGTTGGCTCTGGTAAGTTAGAAGAAATCCGGCAGATGGTTGATGCCGAAGAGATTTCGACCGTCATTGTCAATAACCGTCTGACACCTCGCCAAAATGTCAATCTGGAGGAAAGCTTGGGGGTTAAGGTCATTGACCGTATGCAGCTGATTTTGGATATTTTTGCCATGAGGGCTAGGAGTCATGAGGGCAAGCTGCAGGTGCATCTAGCCCAGCTCAAGTATCTGCTGCCTCGCTTGGTTGGCCAGGGGATTATGCTCAGCCGTCAGGCTGGTGGAATTGGCTCCCGCGGGCCTGGTGAAAGCCAGCTGGAGCTCAATCGACGTAGCGTCCGCAATCAGATTCATGATATTGAGCGCCAACTCAAAGCAGTGGAGAAAAATCGGGCTACCGTTCGTGAAAAGCGGTTAGAGTCCAGTATTTTCAAAATCGGCCTCATCGGCTACACCAATGCGGGCAAGTCCACTATCATGAACTGCTTGACCAGCAAGAGCCAGTATGAGGCCGACGAACTCTTTGCGACGCTAGATGCCACGACCAAGAACATCAACCTCAGTGGTCAGCTCAATGTCACGCTGACTGACACGGTCGGCTTCATTCAGGATTTGCCAACAGAGTTGGTCTCTAGCTTTAAGTCCACACTGGAAGAGAGCAAAAATGTCGATCTGCTGGTTCATGTCATTGACGCCAGCGACCCTCACCATGAGGAACACGAAAAGACTGTCCTCGACATCATGAAAGAGCTGGACATGCTGGATATTCCACGGCTGACTCTTTATAACAAAGCGGACAAGGCGGAGCATTTCACTCCGACCCTTACTCCTTATTCTTTGATTTCGGCTAAGGCGGACAATAGCAGAGCTCTTTTGCAGCAAGTCCTGCTGGAGCGGATGAAAGAGTTATTTTTACCTTTTACCATCAAGGTAGCGCCGGCTAAAGCCTACAAGATTCATGATTTAGAGAAAGTCGTGATTATGGGGAATCGAGAATACATAAACGATGTCGAAGTCATTTCAGGCTGGATTGCCGAGAAAAACAAATGGAAACTGGAAGAATTTTATGACTGATTATATTGACTTGGCCTTGAAATACGGCGGTTTTACAAGCCTAGACAGGGTCTACTTAGAGCAAGTATTGGCTGATCTGACAGAAGAGCAGAAGCGTAGCTTCATCACACCGCCACCCAGCGTTATCAATGCTTACTTTGCTGAGCTTTATCAAAAGAAAAGTCCGGAAGCCGCGACAGCCTATTTTTTAGAGATTAGCCAGGCGCTGGACTTGTGGAATGCGGAGCCTAGCTTTGTAGAAAATAAACCTTTTGTACGGCTTAATCTTTCTGGCAAGTCCTATGGATTTTGCTATGAGAGCGAGGAAGTCGGCTTGGTCTTTCCTGAAAAGCCAGAGCCAGTAACAGCCGATTTACTCTTTGAAATTGCCCAAGTCTTTCCACAGTACTTGGTCTACGAAGAAGCTGGGAGAATAAAAACGGCACCTCTCAAAACTGAATCTCAAGTCGTGGACAGTCAGGCGCTTACTGCTTTGACCGATTGGCAGCAGCTAGCGGATGGCGGTCAGAGAGTTCTGGGCTACAATCAAGATGAAGTCAGTCAGCTGGCTCAGTCCTATGCTGGAAAAAAATACTATCACTCGCAGAATCGCTCTGCCATGATTTATATCATTTAGAAAGAAAAACATGCAATTACAATTTTTAGGAACCGGAGCCGGTCAGCCCTCCAAGGCTCGCAATGTGTCCAGCCTTGTCCTCAAGCTGTTGGAGGAAATCAATGAGGTCTGGATGTTTGACTGCGGTGAAGGTACCCAGC
This sequence comes from Streptococcus sanguinis, assembly GCF_050225395.1. Taxonomy (GTDB): domain Bacteria; phylum Bacillota; class Bacilli; order Lactobacillales; family Streptococcaceae; genus Streptococcus. The sequence continues at coordinate 960,527 of NZ_CP071431.1, forward strand.
ACCAGATTTTGGAGACGACGATTAAACCGCGCAAAATCAGCAAGATTTTCATCACGCATCTGCATGGCGACCATATTTTTGGCTTGCCGGGCTTTCTATCCAGTCGTTCTTTTCAGGCTAATGAAGAACAGACAGACCTAGCAATTTATGGTCCCAAAGGCATTAAAAACTTTGTCCTGTCTAGCCTGCGCGTGTCTGGTTCTCGTCTGCCTTATCGGATTGATTTTCATGAGTTTGATGAAAATAGTCTGGGCAAGATTCTTGAAACGGACAAGTTCACTGTTTATGCGGATAAGCTGGATCACACGATTTTCTGTGTGGGTTATCGGGTGATGCAGAAAGATTTGGAAGGAACGCTGGATGCAGACAAACTTCGGGCAGCGGGCGTACCTTTTGGTCCCCTCTTTGGCAAGGTCAAAAACGGTCAGGATATCGTCCTAGAAGATGGGACCAAAATTATTGCAGCAGACTATATCTCAGCTCCTCGTCCGGGCAAAACCATTGCTATTTTGGGTGATACTAGGAAGACACCTGCCAGCGTTCGCTTGGCTGTGGCAGCAGATGTGTTGGTCCATGAAGCGACCTATGGCAAGGGAGACGAAAAATTGGCCCGCAATCATGGTCACTCTACTAATATGCAGGCAGCAGAAGTAGCCAAGGAAGCCGGCGCTAAGCGCCTCCTTCTCAATCATATCAGTGCTCGCTTTCTAGCTAAGGACATCAGCCAAATGCGCCGCGATGCCAGCGCTGTCTTTGAAAAGGTCCATGTGGTCAAGGACTTGGAAGAGGTGGAGATATGAGAACCATCATCATCACAGGGGCTAGCGGTGGACTGGCTCAGGAAATGGTTAAGCTCTTGCCCCATGACCGACTGATTTTGGTCGGACGGAGCAAGGCTAAGCTGGAAAAACTATATGGAGAAAGAGAAAATCTTGACCTAGTGGAGCTGGATATCACTGACAGCTCAGCTTTGGAAAGATTTGCTGAACGGATTGACAGCCAGTACGGTCGTGTTGATGTCCTGGTCAATAACGCTGGCTATGGGATTTTTGAAGAATTTGACAAAATCAGATCCAGTGATATCGAGGCCATGTTTGAGGTCAATACCTTTGCCCTGATGAATCTGTCCCGTATCTTTGGAGCTCGCATGAAGCAGGCAGGTCAAGGACATATCGTTAATATCGTTAGTATGGCCGGCCTCATTGCAAGTAGCAAATCAAGTCTTTACTCAGCGACCAAGTTTGCGGCGATTGGCTTTTCTAATGCCCTGCGTTTAGAACTCCTGCCTTTTGGGGTCTATGTCACGACGGTTAATCCAGGTCCTATCAAAACAGCCTTTTTCGATCAGGCAGATCCTGATGGTTCCTATGTAAAAGCAGTGGATAAGTATATCCTTGAGCCTGACTTTGTAGCTGGAAAAATCGTCAGTTCCTTTGGCAAAATGAAGCGGGAAATTAATCTACCTGGGATTCTCAATCTAGCTCACAAGCTTTATACCCTTTTTCCAAGAATTGCCGACAAGATGGCAGCCAATATGTTTAACTATAAGTGAGGTTTTATGACAGTTAATCTACAAGCTTACAAGGCTCATCTGCAGGCGCCTTGGGGCAAGCTTCAGTATGATATTGTTTTTGCCTTTCTAGAGTCACTTAATGGCCAGAAAATCCTTGATTTCGGCAGCGGTTTTGGAATTGTGGCTGATTTTCTAGCGGAAAAGAACCAAGTGACCGCCATCGAGCCGAACCCAGAAATGATTGCTGAGCGCAAGCAGGACTTTTTCTATGAGCAATTGCAAGGCAGCTTGGATCTTCTGCAAAAATTCCCTGACCAGTCTTTTGATGTCATCGTATGTCATAATGTCTTAGAGTATGTATCTGACCCTGCTCTTTATTTAGCAGAATTTTCCCGCCTCTTAAAAAAGGACGGCAAAATTTCTCTGGTCAAGCACCACGAGGTTGGGCGCATTATGCATACAGTGGTTTTTGAAAATGACCCAGAAAAGGCCCAGCAACTTTTGGCAGGTGAGGCATATCAAACTCACAACATGGGTGCTGCTAAGGTCTATCAGATTAAAGATGTGATTTCAGGTCTTCCGTTAGAAGTTGAGGATTATCAGGGAGTACGAATTTTTTACGGGCTGCAATCCAATGACTATAAAACTGCCCCTGACTGGTCTGAAAAGATGCTTGAAATGGAGCTGGCTGTCTGCAACCAATCTCCTTATCGTGACATTGCTGCCTTTCAGCATGTTTGGCTAGCCAAGTCCTAGGTCAAAGGAAAAAAGTGCTCATTTACATCTTAAACAAACCTCGTAAGGAGAATGCTTGATGCGAAGGAGAGAAGTCGTAGGGCTGGGGCAGCCAGTCAATTATGCCCTGCTCAGCATTTTTCACTAGCAGGAATGGCCTCTTCTATACGCCCATTTTTATCTATTTAGGCTACTTTCTAGCTGATTACGGGCAGATAGCCTTATTTCAGAAAAAACGCTGGCTGTCTCTTTTGTTGGCAAGTCTTTTCCTAGCAGGCGAAGGAGTACTGGTTTACATCAGGCAGGGACTGGATAAAAATTTTTTCTTTGCTCTCATTCCCTTTACGCTCTTCTTATTCAATTGGCTGTTAAAAACACGGTGGAAGCGTGAAAAAAATTGGCGACATTTAAAAAATCTAAGTATCTTTTATTTCTTCCTCCATCCTATCTTTATTGAGTTATCTTTTTTTCTGCTCAAATCCCAACAGCTGACCAAGTGGGAAAATGGCCGTTGGGCCTTCCTTTTGACGATTATCCTGACCCACCTGACGTCAGAGTTGGTGATTGGATGGCGAGGGAAGAAAATCATATAGAGCGTTAAGAGCAACTATCAATTTTGAATAGAATTAGCTATAAAAACATTTCAAAGGAGTTCCATATGCTTGAACGTCTACAGCAGCAGCTGGCTTTTACCAATGAGCTGGAAAAACTGAAAGCCACTCATCGCAACAATCGAACCTTGGACGCCTATCGTTTTGAAAATTCTGCTGAGCATAGTTGGCAGGGGGCGCTCATGGCGCTAGTCTTGCGAGAATACATCTCCGAAGAAGTCAATCTGGAAAAGGTCATGTCTATGTTACTGATTCATGATTTGGGCGAAATATATGCTGGCGATACCTTTATCTTTGACGACGTGGGTAAGAGAGATTCTTACGATAGAGAGCTGGAGTCCTTGAAAATCAGTTTGGACAAGTTGCCGTCAGATCAGCAGGATTCCTTTTTAGAGCTTTGGCAGGAGTTTGAAACTGGCATTAGCATAGAGGCTAAATATGCCCGAGTGTTGGATGCTCTGGTTCCTCTGCTCAATCACTTGGAAGTCGCTCAGCCCCATGACAACCCTCATGGCCTGACCAAGTCGCAGGTCATCGCTAAGAAATCCTTTATCTAAGAAACCTCTGAAACTCTTTGGGAATTAGCCCAGGAAGTTATTGACCAAAGCGTTGCCAAGGGGCTTTACCTAGATGAGGGAGACTGAGAGTTTTGCTCGTAGATAGAAAGTTTGAGACTGGTTGAACCAGTCTTTTCATGTTATAATATTCAGACAAGATTGAAGAGAGAAAGTGTATCATCCATCATGATTAGCTCAAAATATGACTGGCAGTTTGCCACTAATTTTACAGACGAAAAATTTTTAAAAAAGGCTAAGAAAGCTGGATTAGAACCTGCTGCTGCCAGTCTTCTTTACCAAAGAGGTGTGCAGACTGAGGAGGCTTTACAGGAATTTTTGGAGCCTGGTTTAGACCAGCTTCACGACCCTTATGATCTGCATGATATGGAGCGGGCAGTGGAGCGCATTCGCGCAGCGATTGAGAATTACGAGCAGATTTTAATCTATGGTGATTATGATGCTGATGGGATGACCTCGGCATCTATTGTCAAGGAAGCCTTGGAGCAGCTGGGGGCTGAGTGTCAGGTTTATCTGCCCAATCGCTTTACGGATGGCTATGGCCCTAATAGCAGTGTTTACAAATATTTTATTGAAAATCAAGGCATCTCGCTCATTATTACAGTAGATAATGGAGTGGCGGGCCTTGAAGCTATCGAACTGGCCCAGTCTCTGGGCGTGGATGTCATCGTGACGGATCACCACTCCATGCCTGAGGAGCTGCCAAATGCCTATGCTATCGTCCATCCGGAACATAGCGGAGCTGATTATCCTTTCAAGCATTTAGCTGGTTGTGGGGTGGCTTTTAAGCTGGCAACAGCCTTGTTGGAAGAAGTCCAAGTCGAACTTTTGGACTTAGTTGCTATTGGTACCATTGCCGATATGGTCAGTCTGACGGGGGAAAATCGGATCTTAGTCAAATACGGCCTTTCCGTCCTCAAAAATACCCAGCGGGTAGGACTTCAGGAACTTTTCAAAATTGCAGGCATTCAGCCAGACGAACTGGATGAAGAAACGGTTGGCTTCCAGCTTGCCCCCCGACTCAATGCCTTGGGACGGCTGGATGATCCCAATCCGGCGGTTGAGCTTTTGACAGGCTTTGACGATGAAGAAGCTCGTGACATTGCGCTCATGATCAACCAGAAAAATGACGAGCGTAAGGAAATCGTCCAGCAGATTTATGAAGAAGCACAAACCATGCTGGACCCTAAGAGACCAGTGCAGGTGTTGGCTAAGGAAGGCTGGAATCCTGGTGTGCTAGGGATTGTCGCTGGGCGCTTGTTGGAAGAGCTGCACCAGCCAGTCATAGTGCTTAATATTGAGGATGGCATCGCTAAGGGCAGCGCCCGCAGTATTGAAGCAGTCAATATTTTTGAGGCCTTAGACAGCCACCGTGACCTCTTTGTAGCCTTTGGTGGCCATGCTGGAGCAGCTGGAATGACTCTTGAAGCAGAAAAGCTAGCGGAGCTTGCTGACATCTTGACAGTTTACATTTTAGACAATGATTTGGATTTGACTGGCAAAACAGCCCTGTACTTAGATGAGGAGCTGCATCTGCCGGAACTGACCCTGGATACGCTCAAAAGCTTCGAAAAACTGGCTCCTTTTGGTATGGATAATAAGAAGCCGCTTTTTTACCTCAAGGACTTTAAAGTGGACAATGCTCGGACTATGGGGGCTGGCAATAGCCATCTCAAGCTGAAAATTTCCCAACAAGATGCATCTTTTGAAGTAGTAGCTTTTGGGCAAGGAAGCCTGGCGACAGAGTTTGCCCAGACCAAGAACCTGGAGCTGGCCGTCACCCTCTCTGTCAATAAATGGAATGGACAGACTAGTCTTCAGCTCATGCTGGTAGATGCACGTGTTGACGGAGTTCAGCTTTTCAATATCCGCAGCAAAAATGCGACGCTGCCTGACAAGGTTCCTGTCTTGCGTTTCACAGAGGAATTGCCGGATTTGACAAATAGCAGAGCAGTTGTGGTTTATGACCTGCCTGATGATTTGCGGGTCCTGAAGAATATTCTTCAGTCTCAGGATTTTGAAGCTATTTACTTTAAGAGTGAGATTGCCAAGCCATACTATCTGACAGGTTATGGTACCCGAGAGCAGTTTGCCAAACTCTACAAGACTATCTATCAGTTCCCCGAGTTTGATGTTCGCTATAAACTCAAGGATCTAGCAGCTTACCTGAAAATAGATCCTATTCTCTTGGTCAAAATGATTCAGATTTTTGAAGAGCTGGGCTTTGTCAGCATCACAGAAGGCGTCATGAAGGTCAATAAGGAAGCTGAAAAGAAAGAAATTGACAACAGTCACATTTACCAAGATCTCAAGCGCCTGGTCAAGGAACAAGAACTCATGGCACTGGGCACTGTGCAGGAGATTTATGATTATTTGATGGAAGCGGATTGAAAATTGTGCAGCTAATCTCGTTAAAAAGTGAGTGGCTTGGACCTATGGCTCAGCCTGTTAGCGAAAAGTAAGTTTCGTTCTTGGAGCTAGTAGAAGATGTGATTATAAAGAATAACCAACTCAATCCCGTCCTCAATATGATGGTCTATAAATGGCTCAGACATGATTTTTCAGATTAAATAATAGATACCAATAAAAAGTAAGTTTTCTGTTACCATTTGGATGAAAAAGTGATATAATAGAGAGTAAAAAATTTTTTTGAAAGAAAGTATATCATGAATTTAAAAGACTACATTGCAACAATCGAAAATTATCCAAAGGAAGGCGTGACATTCCGTGATATCAGCCCGCTGATGGCAGACGGAAATGCTTACAGTTACGCTGTTCGTGAGATTGTTCAATATGCGACAGACAAGAAGATTGACATGATCGTTGGACCGGAAGCTCGTGGCTTTATCGTGGGCTGTCCTGTTGCCTTTGAGTTAGGAATCGGCTTTGCTCCAGTCCGTAAGCCTGGCAAGCTTCCTCGAGAAGTTATCTCAGCTGACTATGAAAAAGAGTATGGTATGGATACCTTGACCATGCATGCGGATGCTATCAAGCCAGGTCAGCGCGTTCTGATTGTCGATGATCTTCTTGCGACCGGTGGAACAGTGAAGGCAACGATTGAGATGATTGAGCGCCTTGGCGGTGTAGTGGCTGGCTGTGCCTTCCTTATTGAACTGGATGAACTCAAGGGCCGCGAAGCTATCGGTGAATACGACTACAAGGTTCTGATGCACTATTAATACATAGTTTCTAGCTATATCTAGTTAGAGAAAAAGTATAATTGAAAACTATATCTCTTTTCAGTATAATGAAAGTACATTGGATAAACAAAGAATAGGCTGGAAAAGTATTTCCAAGCCTTTCTAACGATTGAAGGAGATATTTTCATGCCAATTAAGATTGATAAGAAACTGCCAGCTGTTGACATTTTAAATTCTGAGAATATCTTTGTCATGGATGACGATAGGGCGGACCATCAGGATATCCGCCCTCTGAATATTCTGGTACTCAATCTCATGCCCCAGAAAATGGTGACGGAGACTCAGATACTGCGCCATTTGGCTAATACTCCGCTGCAGTTGACTATTGACTTCCTCTACATGAGCTCTCATCAGTCTAAAACGACACGCGCAGAGCATATGGAGACTTTCTATAAGACTTTTGATGAGGTTAAAAATCGCTATTTTGATGGCTTGATTATTACTGGTGCGCCAGTAGAACATCTGCCATTTGAAGCAGTGGATTACTGGGAAGAGTTCCAGCAGGTGATTGAATGGTCCAAGACCCATGTCTTTTCGACTCTGCATATCTGTTGGGGAGCTCAGGCTGGACTTTACGCTCGCTACGGCGTTGACAAGCACCAGATGATGCGCAAATTATCGGGTGTTTATAGCCAGTCAGCTGATAGCAGCAATCTGCTTTTCCGTGGCTTTGACGATGAGTTTTATGCACCGCATTCCCGTCATACTGAAGTTCTGAAGGAAAATATTGTCAACCTGACCAATCTGGAAATTCTCTCATATGGTGAAGATACCGGCCTCTCCGTGCTGGCTAGCCGAGACTTGCGAGAGGTGTATAGCTTCGGTCACATGGAATACGACCGCGATACTCTATCCAAGGAGTATTTCCGCGATTTAAAGGCGGGCAAGAATCCACACATTCCAGAGAATTATTTCAAAAACGATGATGTCCATGCTACACCGGCCTTGCGTTGGAGTTCAGCCGCGGCACTCTTTTTCAGCAATTGGGTCAATTATGCTGTCTATCAGGAGACGCCTTTTGACTGGGAAAGTCCTGAAAATGATGTATCGTTTTTTGCTTATCTATAAGAGGTGACATGACTTATTTATCAGCTTTTAAATCGGGCAATCTAGTAATCCCGAGTGCCCTTCTTTTATATTTTAAGGACATCTTTGATTCCAGCGATGATTTTTTGGTCTGGCAGTTTTTCTATCTGCAAAATACGACTTCTCTGGAAGAGCTGGCGCCTAGTCAGATTGCGGAGCACATTGGCAAGACCTTGTCAGAAGTCAATCGCTCCATGTCCCATCTGACGGAGAAAGGTCTCCTGCAGTATAAGACCATTGAGCTGAATGGAGAGACAGAGGTTATCTTTGATGCTTCACCGGCTTTAGAAAAGCTGGATGAACTGCTGGCAGCTAAAAGCGGTCAGCAGACTGTGGCAAAGGCGCCTCAAAATGTTTTGAAAGACTTGGTGGAGACCTTCCAGCAGGAGCTGGGCCGTCTCCTGACACCCTTTGAAATTGAGGACTTGACCAAGACTGTTCAAGACGACAAAACCAATCCTGACTTGGTCAAGGCTGCCCTTCGTGAGGCTGTGTTTAATGGCAAAGCCAACTGGAAGTATATTCAGGCTATCTTGCGCAATTGGCGTAAAGAAGGCATCACTACACTTGCTCAGGTAGAAGCCAAGCGGGAAGAACGTGAAGCAGCTAATCCTCAAAACGTGACAGTTTCAGATGATTTCCTCAATGCCATGAATTTGTGGAAGGACTGACTTTATTTGATTTATAGTGGCCTGTTAGATATGACAGGCCCTTGGTTTTATAAAAAAGGAGAAAAGTATGACCTATCAATTACCAAAAGTCTGGTCTGCTGCGGACAGCGACCAAGGAAAATTTTCAGGTATCAATCAGCCTACTGCAGGCGCACGTTTTGAACAGAAGCTTCCTGTCGGTGAAGAGCCTTTTCAGCTTTATTCGCTTGGGACTCCAAATGGGGTCAAGGTGACGATTATGCTGGAGGAACTACTGGCAGCGGGTATCACTGAGGCTACCTATGACCTCTATAAGATCAGCATCATGGATGGCGATCAGTTTGGCTCAGATTTTGTGAAAATCAATCCCAACTCTAAGATTCCGGCCTTGTTGGACCAGTCAGGTCATAAGCCGATTTCTGTCTTTGAGTCTGCGAATATCCTGCTCTATCTGGCAGAGAAATTTGGGAAGCTGATTCCTTCAGATTTGGCTGGTCGGACTGAGGTGCTCAACTGGATCTTCTGGCAGACAGGCGCGGCGCCCTTCTTGGGTGGTGGGTTCGGTCATTTCTTTAACTATGCACCAGAAAAACTAGAATATCCTATCAACCGCTTCACGATGGAAGCCAAACGACAGCTGGATTTATTGGACAAAGAATTAGCCAAGAAAGCTTATATCGCTGGAGATGACTACAGTATTGCTGATATTGCTATCTGGTCTTGGTATGGTCAGTTGGTGCAGGATAGGCTCTATCCAGACGCAGCTGAGTTCTTGGATGCTGCATCCTACAAACATCTATCTGCTTGGGCGGAGAAGATTGCAGCTCGTCCGGCAGTCCAGCGCGGTTTAGCTGCTGAGTATCAGGAAATCAAATAAATAAGTGTCGGGTAGGAACAAACACCCCATCATCAAGTGGCGAGACAAAATCAGTTTATCAACAAGCTGATTTTTCCTCCGCTGCTTTTTTTATGCCCTTAAAAATGATATACTGAATAGAAGAATGTTTAGAAAAGAGTAAGCCATGCAAAAAAAGACTATTTCCCAACGCTTGGAGCGAGTAGCTGCTTTTGTGCCGGATGGGGCAAAGTTGCTGGATGTTGGGAGTGATCATGCCTATCTGCCTATTTACCTGATTCAGGAAGGACGGATTGAGAAGGCTCTGGCCGGAGAAGTGGTAGAAGGCCCTTTTCAGTCTGCCCAGAAAAATGTGTCAGAGCATGGGCTGACGGAGCAGATTGAGGTTCGCTTGGCTAATGGTCTGGCGGCTTTTGAAGCGGAAGATCAGATTGACACCATCGTTATAGCTGGCATGGGTGGTCGCTTGATTTCAGAGATTTTGGAAAATGGCAGAGCTAAGCTTGGAGCTATTTCCCGCTTGATTTTGCAGCCCAATAACCGAGAGGATGAACTTCGCAGCTGGCTGGTATCTAATGGCTTTCGCTTGCTGACTGAGGATAACTTAGAAGAGGCTGGTAAGTTTTACGAAATCCTGGTAGCAGAAGCTGGCCAGCAAACTTTGACAGAGCAAGAAAAACGCTTCGGACCTTTTCTGCTAGAGCAGCAATCGCCTGTTTTTCAGCTAAGATGGCAGAAAGAACTGAAGAAACTAGAAGGAGCTCTAGCCCATATCCCAGAAAAGAATGAGCTGGAACGCTCTGCTATGTCTCAAAAAATCGAAAGTATCAAGGAGGTGCTCCATGCTAGCAAGTAAAATCATTGCCCGTTATGAAGCCTACTGCCCGCAAGAACTGTCCATGGAGGGCGACATTTCAGGCTTGCAAATCGGGACTTTGGATAAGGAAGTGGACAAGGCTCTAGTGTCATTGGATATTCGCGAGCAGACAGTGGCGGAGGCCATTGAGGCTGGTGCTGGGCTGATTATCGTTAAACATGCGCCTATCTTTCGCCCGCTCAAGGACCTAGTGGCGGATAAGCCGCAAAATCAAATCATTTTAGACCTCATCAAGCATGATATTGCTGTCTATGTCAGCCATACCAATATTGATGTCGTGGAGGACGGGCTTAATGACTGGTTCTGTCAGCTTTTAGAGATTGAGGAGACAAGTTTTCTCAGACAAACGACGCCAGAAAACGGCATTGGACGTGTGGGGAGGATTGCTCCTCAGACCTTTGGGGACTTTGCGGCTAAGGTCAAGGCAACTTTTGGACTAGATAGTTTGCGTCTGGTTACTTATGAAAAAGCGGATCTCGAACGTGTGATTGAGCGTGTAGCTATCTGTGGCGGCAGCGGTCAGTCCTTTTATCCGGAGGCCATTGCTAAGGGAGCGCAAGTCTACATAACAGGTGATATTTACTATCACACTGCTCAGGAAATGCTGACAGAAGGGCTTTTGGCGCTGGATCCTGGACACCATATCGAGGTTCTTTTTACGGAAAAATTGAAAGAAAAATTTGAACTTTGGAAGTCAGAAGAGGGATGGGAGATTGAGATTCTAGCTAGTCAGGCTTCGACCAATCCTTTCCAGCATATTTGAGAGGGAGTGACATGAAAAGAGTAGCAGTGATTGGAGCTGGAATTGTTGGCTCAACAGCGGCTTATTATCTGTCCAAATCCCCATACGTGGAAGTGACTATCTTTGATGACGGCAAGGGGCAGGCAACCAAGGCAGCTGCAGGCATTATCAGTCCTTGGTTTTCCAAGCGTCGTAACAAGGCTTGGTACAGGATGGCGCGTTTGGGCGCTGATTTTTATCAGGACTTGATTACGGAACTGAAAGCAGCTGGAATCCAGACAGACTTTTACCAACAGACAGGTGTTTATCTGCTGAAAAAGGATGAGAGCAAGCTGCAGGAGCTTTATGATTTAGCTTCTAATCGCCGAGAAGAGTCGCCCTTAATAGGGGACCTGAGTCTTCTCAGCCGTCAAGAAGCCCAGGAGAAATTTCCAGATTTGCAAGGTTTTGAGTGGCTTCTCTATGCTTCCGGTGGTGCCCGTGTGGAGGGAGCACTCTTGACGGAGACGCTTCTGAAGGTCAGCAAGGCAGATCTGGTTGAGAAAAAGGTAAGCCTGGTAGTGGAAGGCGAGCAACTTCTTGTGGACGGACGCAGCTTTGACTGTGTCATCTTAGCTGTAGGGGCTTGGCTGGGAGAAATCTTGCAGCCACTGGGCTATAAGACAGATGTTCGGCCGCAAAAGGGACAGCTACGTGATTTCAAGCTGACTGAAAAGACAGATGACTATCCTGTTGTGATGCCTGAGGGCGAGCTGGACATCATTCCTTTTCTAGCGGGAAAGGTCAGCGTCGGTGCCAGTCATGAAAATGATCAGGGCTTTGATTTGACAGTTGATAAGACGGTATTGAATCAGTTGCAGCAAGAAGCGGAAACTTACTTGCCGAGGTTGGCTACTGCAGAGATTTTAGGTGAGCGCGTGGGAACACGGGCTTATACCAGCGACTTCGCACCTTTCTTTGGAGCTGTTCCAGACTTACCGCATGTCTACGCTGCCAGTGGATTAGGTTCTTCTGGTCTGACAACTGGCCCGCTTATCGGACGCCAATTGGCCCAGATGGCTCTAGGAGAAGCGGGGCTGCTGAATCCAGCTGACTATCCTATCGAACGGTATGTGAAGAAGGTTTGATATGACAGAAACCATTTTGAATTGGGTCAATATTTGTGTAAAAAAAGATGAAGAAATCCTACTGCTTAATCGCCAGCATGATAACTTTAAAGGGTGGATACAACAAGGCGGCTTCACCAGTCTGGGGATAGAAAAAGCTTAGCTTTTTACCTTCGTAAGAGTTTCCAGAATCTTTCTTCGAAGCTGCAAGGCGCGAATTAAAAGAAGAAACAGGGCTGACTGCTCTAAACATGAAATTGAAGGGAATTTCAGGCTTCACTAATCCGAGTAAAAAAGAACGGTATGTGTATTACGATTTTCTTTGTACTGCCTTTGAGGGGCAAGTCAGGGGAAACGATCATGAAGGGGAGCCCAAATGGTGGAAGATTTCGGAACTTGGCCAAATAGATATGCAGGACGACATACGTGAACGTTTGCCTCTCTACTGGCGGAAAGGCTCTTTCGAGCGGATTCATTACTGGAATGAGGAAGAACACTGTATCGGGGAAACCAAGACGATTTTGTATGATTGACTTTAGAGAATAAGGAGAAGTTATGGACTGGTTACGATCGCAGCCTGTGGTTATGCAGGCATTCTTGGCTGGGCTTTTTACATGGGGATGTACCATTGTGGGCTCGGCTGTTGTATTTTTCTTTAAAAAGGTCAGTCGCAAGTTACTGGATATTATGATGGGCTTTGCGGCAGGCGTCATGATTGCGGCTTCCTTTTGGTCGCTTCTGGCACCGTCAATTGAATATGCGCAAAGTTCTTATGGCAAGCTGTCCTGGCTGCCGGCAGCGATTGGTTTTTTAGTGGGAGGTTTTTTCCTAAGGCTGATTGATGCAGTAGTGCCTCACTTGCACTTGAGCAAGGACATTTCGGAGGCAGAGAGTGTTCCTGAGCATAGCCGAAAGAAGCTGTCCAAGACGGCTCTGCTTTTCTTAGCCATTACTATTCACAATTTTCCAGAAGGTTTGGCAGTCGGAGTAGCCTTTGGTGCTTTGGCCGCCAATCCTAGTCCAGAAGCCTTTGTCGGCGCGATTGGTCTAGCTTTGGGAATTGGACTGCAAAACGTCCCAGAAGGAGCGGCTCTGTCCATTCCGATTCGGACAGACGGTAAGTCTCGACTTAAAGCCTTTTACTGGGGTTCCATGTCTGCGATTGTAGAGCCAATCGGTGCAGTACTAGGTGCAGTTGCTGTGATGGCCATGACGGCTATTCTGCCCTATGCCCTTTCCTTTGCAGCAGGAGCTATGATTTTCGTGGTGGTAGAGGAGCTGATACCGGATTCGCAGACCAATGGCAATACTGATGTGGCGACTTTAGGTCTCATGGTGGGCTTTGTTCTCATGATGGTCTTAGATGTGGCTTTGGGTTGATATCGACTTAGAATCAAAGAGCGGAAGAAAGCGGAATTTCCGCTCTTTTTCTTTTATTTAAGGGAAGTGAAAAGGATGACATCCGCTTTCAAAAATGGTAGAATAAGGAGAATACATTAAGAGAGGAAACTCATATGAAAGGTATTATTCTTGCAGGTGGTTCTGGTACACGTTTGTATCCATTGACCCGCGCTGCATCAAAACAGCTCATGCCGGTTTATGACAAACCCATGATTTATTATCCACTTTCAACTCTTATGTTGGCTGGTATCAAGGACATCTTGATTATCTCCACTCCGACGGATCTGCCTCGTTTTGAGGATTTGCTGGGAGATGGCTCTGAGTTTGGCATCAAGCTCTCTTATGCAGAGCAGCCAAGTCCGGACGGATTGGCACAGGCCTTTATCATTGGGGCTGATTTCATTGGAGATGACCGCGTGGCGCTGATTCTTGGGGATAATATTTACCATGGACCAGGTCTGAGTAAAATGCTCCAAAATGCTGCTGCTAAGGAAAAAGGAGCAACTGTTTTTGGCTACCATGTCAAGGATCCAGAACGCTTTGGTGTTGTAGAATTTGATGAAAATATGAATGCTATCTCCATCGAAGAAAAACCAGAGCAGCCGCGCTCTAACTATGCAGTGACAGGACTCTATTTCTACGATAACGATGTTGTAGAGATTGCCAAGAATATTAAGCCAAGTCCTCGCGGAGAACTGGAAATCACTGACGTTAACAAGGCTTACTTGGATCGTGGCGATTTGTCTGTAGAGCTTATGGGACGTGGTTTTGCTTGGTTGGATACAGGAACTCACGAAAGTCTCTTAGAGGCAGCTCAATATATCGAAACAGTCCAGCGGATGCAGAATGTTCAGGTGGCAAATCTGGAAGAAATTGCCTATCGTATGGGCTATATCACTAAAGAGCAAGTGCACGAATTGGCGCAGTCGTTGAAAAAGAATGAATATGGCCACTATCTCTTGCGTTTGATTGGAGAAGAATAAGAAGATGACGGAACAATTTTTTGATAAGGAATTAGCAGCGCGTGAGGTTCCTGGAATTCCTGGAATGCTGGAGTTTGATATCCCTGTTCGCGGGGACAACCGAGGCTGGTTTAAGGAGAATTTCCAGAAGGAAAAAATGCTGCCGCTAGGCTTCCCTGAAAGCTTTTTTGCAGAAGGAAAATTGCAAAATAATGTCAGCTTTTCTCGTAAAAATGTCCTGCGTGGTCTTCATGCTGAACCATGGGACAAGTACATCTCTGTTGCAGATGACGGCAAGGTTTTGGGATCTTGGGTAGACCTGCGTGAGGGTGAGACTTTTGGCAATACCTACCAGACAGTAATCGATGCCAGCAAGGGTATTTTTGTGCCACGCGGCGTAGCCAACGGCTTCCAAGTCCTTTCTGACACGGTTTCCTATAGCTATCTGGTGAATGACTACTGGGCTCTGGAACTCAAACCGAAGTATGCCTTTGTCAACTATGCAGACCCAGCTCTAGGCATACAGTGGGAAAACCTAGAAGCAGCAGAAGTCTCAGAAGCAGACAAGAACCATCCGCTACTTAAGGATGTCAAACCTTTAAGAAAAGAAGATTTGTAAAAAAGAATTCTTTTTTGATTTATTATTGATACTGAAATATATGATTTCACTCAGCTCCTATCCGAGCGAAGCGAGTGGAAGAAATGATTGCCGCTGTGGTGTGTAAGTCACGTAACAAATTATTTAGTTTGTTACATGACAGGGGATTTTTGAGACATGAGGCTCAAAAATAAGTAATGAAACCGGAGGTTTGCTTGCGTCCCCACCACTTAAGGCAATTATAAAAAAGTTAAGGAATAAAAATGACTGAATACAAAAAAATTATCGTGACAGGCGGAGCTGGTTTTATCGGTTCTAACTTTGTCCACTATGTTTACAATAACTTTCCAGATGTCCATGTGACAGTGCTGGACAAGCTGACTTACGCGGGTAATCGTGCCAATATTGAAGAAATTTTAGGTGACCGCGTTGAGCTAGTTGTTGGAGATATTGCTGATGCAGCCTTGGTAGATAAGCTGGCAGCTGAAGCTGATGCTATCGTTCACTATGCGGCAGAAAGCCACAATGATAACTCGCTCAATGACCCGAGTCCATTTATCCACACCAACTTCATCGGAACTTACACACTCTTGGAAGCAGCACGTAAATACGACATTCGTTTCCACCATGTGTCGACTGATGAAGTCTATGGAGATCTTCCTCTGCGTGAAGATTTGCCAGGTCATGGAGAAGGTCCAGGTGAGAAATTTACGGCTGAAACCAAGTACAATCCAAGCTCACCTTACTCATCAACCAAGGCAGCTTCAGACTTGATCGTTAAAGCTTGGGTGCGCTCATTTGGTGTGAAAGCGACTATTTCTAACTGTTCAAACAACTATGGTCCTTACCAGCACATCGAGAAGTTTATTCCGCGCCAGATTACCAATATCCTGAGCGGTATCAAGCCAAAACTTTATGGCGAAGGTAAAAACGTTCGTGACTGGATTCATACTAATGACCATTCATCAGGTGTTTGGACGATTCTAACCAAGGGACAAATCGGTGAAACTTACTTGATCGGTGCTGACGGTGAGAAGAACAACAAGGAAGTTCTGGAGCTGATTCTCAAGGAAATGGGACAGCCAGCTGATGCTTATGACCATGTGACAGATCGTGCCGGCCACGACCTCCGCTATGCCATTGATGCCAGCAAGCTCCGCGATGAGCTAGGATGGAAACCAGAGTTTACTAACTTTGAAGCAGGTCTCAAAGAGACCATCAAGTGGTACACGGACAACCAAGACTGGTGGAAATCTGAAAAAGAAGCAGTTGAAGCCAACTATGCTAAGACCCAAGAAGTGATTAAATAAGAATTGGCTATCTATGATGAGCCTTGTAAAACTAGCGCTATGTGATTGAGAGGCTGGGATTATCTGTCCCAGCCTTTTCTCACAGGATTGTTAGCTTTTTAATATGTTTGTTACAGAAAATTATGCAAAAATAGTGTAAAATAAGATAAATCCTTGCTGTGTTTTTAGCTAAAGGGATTTTCTCAAATTAAAGGAATACAAACATGAAAATGGTAAAAAGAGTAGTGGGAATTGCTTTGGTGCTGTTGCTTGCAGCGGTGCTATTTCTGGTTCCTGCATCTGTTAATCAAAGTGAACAATTAAAAAATGTTCAAGGCAGTGCTTCCTGGATGAGTATTATTGAGCCGGCTTTGAGCAATGCCAATGTGACGGCACAGGGAGTTAGCACGGAAGTTTCTCTCAATAGCGTCCAGCTTAATCAGGTGCTCAAGTCTTCTCTGGCTGACTCTGAGAATCAGGAGCTGCTGAACAGTGTTTACAGTATTGAAGGCAATAAGCTGCGCATCCAGTATCCGGTCAAGCTTCTCTTTATTGATAGTAAGCTGGACCTAGAGGTGGATGTGACGGTGAGAGATAATGTCTTGCACATCACAATCGATAGTGCCAAGCTAGGCTCTCTTCCTATCCCTAAATCTTGGGTGACAGGCATGCTGAAGCAACAAATGCAGGCCTCTAATTCATCTATCACGACGGAGGGAGATAGTTTTCTTCTAGCTCTGCCGCAGAGTCAATTCAGCATTAACAAGATCAGCTTCCAGAACGGAGCTGCTAAAATCCAGTTCAGCATGGGTTATGGAATCTAAAAAAGAAAACTTCATTTGAGGAGGAGTCCTTCCGAATCAAATGGAGTTTTTATACTATTATTTGAGTAATGTCATTGTGAGGGGGAGAAGATGCCTATTCCTAATATCCAGCAAGAGGAGCTGATTGTTATTGATGACAATCTGCGTTTGCGGGCCTATGATGGCCAGTTTGAGTTAGCCTTAGATTGGTACCAAGATCCAGATACGATTTATATGATTGATGGCAGAAGAGACCCCTATCCGCCGGAGCGAGTTCAAAGAATGTATGAATATCTTGCTAGGCAAGGTGAAGTGTATTTTATTGAAGTATGGGAGCAGGAGTGTTGGTTGGCTATTGGGGATGTGACCTTTTGGCAAGATGATTTGTCTATTATCATTGGAAATGCGGACTACCGTAGGAAAGGAGTTGGCAAGAAAGTTCTTTCTGCTTTGATGCAGCGCGCACGCAATCTAGACTATCAGAAACTAACAGTTCAAGAAATTTATGATTTCAATCAGCCCTCTCGCAGTCTATTTGAGTCGCTTGGTTTCTATCCAACTCATGCTAGGGAGAGAGGTAGGTCCTATACACTTGATTTGACCTTGCCCATAGCGCAGATCCAGCCCAGTCAGTTCTACCTTTCACGGGAAAAGCTGGACAGGATTAGCATTGATTTTGACCAACAAGAACTTGAAGCTTTACCTGTCAAGCGCATGGATGGAAAAGTTTTCTTTACTGATGGACATAGCAGAGCCTTTAAGGCATATCAGGCTGGCCTCTCTCATATCCCCATCTATTATGATAGGGATGAGCTTAACTGGGATTTTTATCAATACTGTGTTCAGGCTTGTCAAGAAAGAGGTATCTTCTCGATAGCTGATTTACAGAACCGTATCTTGTCCAAGGAAGACTATCAGACCAAATGGCTTGATTGGTGTCAAAGAGAAGCTAGAAAATTTGATAAGAGCTGATATCACGATGTTCTTGTGTTATAATAGATAGAGGGAATCAATATATTAAATCAGAGGTGAGATGATGCTTTATGAATTTTGTGCGGAAAATGTAACCTTGTTAGAAAAGGCTATGAAGGCGGAGGCTCAACGGATTGAGCTCTGTGATAACCTGGCTGTCGGTGGCACGACGCCCAGCTATGGCGTAATTCAAGCTGCAATTGACTTAGCCAAGCCTTACGGTGCGACTGTGATGACCATGATTCGGCCTCGGGGCGGAGATTTTGTTTACTCGGATCTTGAAATTGAGATTATGCTGGCAGATATCCAAAAAGCCAAGGAAGCCGGCAGTCAGGGAGTGGTCTTTGGTGTCTTGACGGAGAAGAACGAAATAGATGTTTCGAAGATGCAACGCCTGCTAGAGGCTTGCAAGGGACTGGAAGTAGTCTTCCACATGGCTTTTGACTCAATCCCAGCTGAATACCAGTTTGGCGAAATGGACTGGCTGATTGAAAACGGTGTCCAGCGAATTTTGACCCACGGAGGACCTGCCAGTGAGCCGATTGAGGAGCATTTTGCTTGGCTGGACGAATTAATCGAGCATGCTGCTGATCGGATTGATATCATGCCGGGCGGTGGCATTCATCTGGGCAATCGTCAGCAAATTATAGATAGTCTGGCAGTTGACCAGCTGCATGGAACTAAAATTGTGTTTTAAGGAGGAGTAAGCTGCGCTAGCAGCGGCTAAGTAGATGTTGGAACTATTTAAAAAATACAAGGCTAATCCAGATAAGCTTCAGACTTACGGTTTTAAGGAGTCTGATGGAGCTTACCATTTTTCGCAGGAGATTATGAAGGGTGACTTTCGCTTGGAAGTAACTATCAGAGATGGGAAGCCAGATTATCAGGTCTTTGACTGTGATACTGATGACGCCTATCTGCAGGTCAAGATGGAGCAGGTGACGGGTGAGTTTGTTGGGCAGGTTCGTGAAGCTTGTCAGGCAGAACTGCTGGCTATCCGTCAGCACTGTTTTGATGAGGTTGGCTTTCTCTATGAGCAGAGTAAGCGACTGCGGGATCATGCATCTGAGGTTTATCAGGGGCAAATAGAGTACCTCTGGGAGAAGTCGTCCAAAAAGAGCTCGACTAAAGCTGGGGTTTTCCGCCATCAGGACAGTAAAAAATGGTACGGAGCCTTTCTGACAACAGACTGGTCTAAGTTTGAAGCAGAGCGAAGCGGCGCTATTGAGGTGCTGAATGTTAAGAATGACCATGTCGCAGAGCTGATTCAGAAAAAGGGGATTTACCCGGCCTTTCACAT
The DNA here is from genome assembly GCF_050225395.1 of Streptococcus sanguinis. GTDB lineage: Bacteria > Bacillota > Bacilli > Lactobacillales > Streptococcaceae > Streptococcus. The sequence goes on from NZ_CP071431.1 coordinate 979,803, forward strand.
GAATAAGAAATATTGGCTCAGTCTGCCCTTGGATGATAGCCTGAGCGATCAGGAAATCTTTGATTTACTGGCTGTTAGTTACCAGCTGACCAGTAAAAAATAGAATCGAAGCACAGCGCTCCAATCCGCTGTGTTTCATTTTTCCTCAAAAAACAGTATAATAAAAAGACTAGTAAGAATAGGAGAAATTATGAATCTCATTAGAAAATTAGCCTGGTTTTTTAAGTTGGAAAAGCGGCGCTATATCATTGGTATCTTGGCCTTGTCCTTGGTAAGTGTCTTCAATCTGATACCGCCCAGAGTCATCGGTCAGGTTATTGACCGAATTGCTAGCAAACATCTGACTTCTCAAGAGCTGCTCTTTAATTTGCTGTTGCTGATTGCTTCAGCTTTTATCATGTACGGCCTGCGTTATGTCTGGCGCCTTTACATCTTAGGGACGTCCAATAATCTGGGACGGATTCTGCGTTCGCGGCTGTTTGAGCATTTCACCCAGATGTCTCCCTCTTTTTATCAGAAATACCGTACAGGGGACTTGATGGCTCATGCGACTAACGATATCAATGCGGTTGTCAGTTTGGCTGGTGGCGGAGTCATGTCAGCTGTGGATGCTTCTATTACAGCCTTGGTGACCCTGCTGACTATGTTTTTCATTTTGGACTGGCGGCTGACCTTGATTGCCATTGTGCCCATGCCCTTCTTGTCGTGGGGCACAGGCTTGATTGGTCGTAAAAATCATGAAAGTTTTAAGGCTGCTCAAGAGGCATTTTCGGATTTGAACAATAAGGTTCAGGAGAGTGTTTCAGGAATTCGAGTGACCAAGTCCTTTGGCTATCAGGAGGCGGAGACTCAGTCTTTTGCCAAGACAAATCAAGAAGTCTACGAAAAAAATGTTTTGGCTGCCAAGTACGATTCTCTTTTTGACCCCTTGGTTTTGCTTTTTATCGGTCTTTCTTATGTTTTGACCTTGATTTTCGGTGGAATTTTTATCTCCCAAGGACAGTTTACCATAGGAGAGTTGGTTACCTTTATCACTTATCTGGATATGCTGGTTTGGCCGCTGCAGGCTACAGGTTATCTTTTTAACATCGGCCAGCGAGGGGCAGTTTCCTATGAGCGGATTGAGAAACTGCTGGCTCAGGAGTCAGATGTCAAGGAAGCTGAACACCCCCTCTCTCATGCGGAAAATGGTCGATTGGATTATGACATTCATAAGTTTTCTTATGCCGAGGAGACTAGTTTATCGGATATTCATTTTTCCATTGAGCAGGGACAGACACTGGGAATTGTCGGTCAGACGGGCTCAGGGAAGACCACTCTTCTGCGCTTGTTGCTGCGGGAGCAGGATATCCAGGAGGGGGCTATCTATCTGAATGGCCATGATATCCGAGAGTACCGTCTCAAAGACTTGCGACGTCTCATCGGCTATGTACCACAGGAACAGATGCTCTTTGCTCTGTCTATTCGGGACAATATCCGTTTTGCTAATCCCCAGCTGACAGATAGTCAGGTTCTAGCTGCCGCTCAACTCTGCGGTGTGTATGAGGATATTCAGGCTATGCCAGAGGGGTTGGATACGATTGTCGGTGAGCGGGGCTTGTCTCTGTCTGGTGGGCAGAAGCAGCGCTTGGCGATGAGTCGGGCTATTATTACCAATCCTGAAATCCTGATTTTGGATGATTCCCTGTCGGCTGTCGATGCTAAGACAGAGCATCTGATTTTAGAAAATCTGAAGTCAGAGCGTGCTGGCAAGACAACCATCATCACAGCTCATCGGCTGTCGGCCTTGGTGCATGCAGACTTGATTTTAGTTATGGAAGAGGGGCGTATCAAGGAGCGGGGTACTCACCAAGAGCTGTTGGAGCAAAAGGGCTGGTATGCCCAGACTTATCATAATCAGCAGCTGGCAGAAAGCTTGAAGGAGGAAGATTAATATGAAAAAGAAAGCAACTTTTCATCGCCTCCTAGGCTATATGTGGCGCTACAGAATAGTGAGCAGCATGGCTTTGACATTTATCCTGCTGACGACTCTGGTCACAACAGCATTGCCGCTTCTGGCCCGCTATTTTATTGATCAGTTTATCGGCCGTAACCAAGCCTGGGCTGGCCTGCCTTTGCTGGCTCTTTATTATGGTCTTTTCCTCTTGCGGGTACTTTTTACTTTCTTGGGAAAGTATTTCTTTGCGCGTGTGGCTCAAAGTGTGGTTCGGGACTTGCGACAGGAAAGTTTTGCCAATATCCAACGCCTGCAAATGGCTTATTTTGATAGAACGCCAGCTGGTGCTATCGTTTCCCGCTTGACCAATGATACTCAGGCAGTCGCAGATATGTTCAGTGAGATTTTTTCTAATTTTTTGAGCTCCTTGCTGATTTTAGTTGTTACTTTGAGCGCTATGTTTGCCCTCAACTGGCAATTGACCTTGATGATCGCTCTCTTTTTGCCTCTGATGGCAGCCTCTATCTTGCTCTATCAGCATTTATCCAATCGTCAGCTGAAGCAGGTCCGAAATAAGCTTAGCGATTTGAATGTTAAGCTATCTGAGAGTATCGAGGGAATGCGGATTATTCAGGCATTTGGGCAAGAGAAGCGATTGCTGCGGGAATTTGAAGAAATTAACGGTCAGCATTTAGGCTTCACCAATCGCTATCTCAATATCAATAGTCTCTTTCTGAGGCCGGCCATGTCCCTGCTGAAAATCTTGGCTTATGGAGTGATTCTGACTTACTTTGGCTTGACTTGGCAAGTGGCGGGAATTACGGCTGGTATTATGTATGCCTTTATCCAGTATGTCAATCAACTTTTTAATCCTTTGATTGATGTTATGCAGAATTACTCTGTTCTGCAGACATCTATGGTTGCTGCGGAGCGGGTTTTTGAAATCATGGATCGCACAGATTATGAGCCTGAGCAGGCTAACCAAGACTTGCAAATCCAAGATGGCAGCATCGAATTCAAGCATGTTTCCTTTTCTTATGATGGAAAGCGAGATGTTTTGCGGGATATCTCCTTTTCTGTCAAAAAAGGGCAGACGATTGCCTTTGTGGGTTCGACTGGCTCTGGCAAGTCCTCCATTATCAATCTTTTCCTTCGTTTTTATGAGTTTGAGCGGGGGCAGATTTTGATTGATGGCCGTGATATTAAAGACTATAGCCAGGCGGAGTTGCGGCGAAAGATTGGCCTTGTTTTGCAGGATCCCTTCCTTTATCACGGTACAGTTGCTTCCAATATCAAGCTTTACCAAGAGCAGCTGACGCGAGAAGAAATTATAGAAGCGGCTAAGTTTGTAGATGCTCATGGCTTTATCAGTCAACTACCCCAAGGCTATGATGCCCCTGTGACTGAGCGGGGAGCGACTTTTTCCAGCGGTCAACGGCAGCTTCTAGCCTTTGCTAGGACCATCGCCACCAAGCCTAAAATCTTGATTTTGGATGAGGCGACAGCCAATATTGATTCGGAAACAGAGGAGCTGATTCAAGCCTCACTGAGAAAAATGCGGCGGGGTCGGACAACCATTGCCATTGCCCACCGTCTGTCTACCATTCAGGATGCCGACTGCATCTATGTCTTAGATAAGGGGTGCATTATCGAATCCGGCAGTCACGAAGAATTGCTAGCTCAAGATGGAACCTATAAGAAAATGTACCAACTGCAGGCTGGGATGATGGAGTCTTGAAAAACCTGATTATAAATGAAAGGTGTAGAATTCATTTGGAATTCTACACCTATTTTAAATAGTCTTTTAGTTTCTCTACATTTTCTTCTAAGTTATCATAAGGCAGCTTGGCATACTGGTAAGGGCAGCTAGCAAGGTAGCTCTGTTCAAAGAAGTCAAGCGGCAGACTGCTGTGTTTGAGAGCACTGACTGAAAAAAGTGACCTCAAGTCTAACAGAATGCCGTCCTTGGTCAAAAAGCTGGCTAGCGGCAGCTGAGCTTGCTCCAGTAGTATCTGGGCTTTTCTTGCTTCCTCTTCTTGAAGCTGCAGCAGCGCCAGCCTATTTTTTTCAAACATGAGACTGTCGATGTAGAGCGATAGGGCCTTCTGCATGATGAGGTTGCTGTCGTAGTCCACGGCGCTTTTGTAAGCGATGAAGGTTTTTTGAATCTGGGGTGGAAGGAGCAGGGCAGTAATCCTTAGGGCCGGGAAAAGGCTGGTAGAAAAGGACTTGATGTAGATGACTCGTTGGCTATTATCTAGATAATGAAAGGTCAGTTCTCGCCTGCCATCAAAGTCTGATAGATAGTCATCCTCTACAATATAGACATCATAGAGCTGTGCCAACCGAAGAATCTCTTCCTTGTCCTGACGACTGTAGGAGTGGCCCAAGGGATAGTGAAAACGCGGAATAGTGTAGAAAAACTTGATCTTTCCGCTTTGAAAAATCCTCTCAAGTTCTTGCAGATTAATCCCCTGTGGTGTCCTTTCAATGGTTTCATAAGAAAGTTTTTGCGCTAGCAGAAGATCATTAATCCGATGGTAGGTCGGCTGCTCTACTAAGATACGCTCTTTTTGGTTGGGAAAGTCAATCTGTGAGAGGATATAGAGGGCCTGCTGGGTGCCGGAAGTCAGTACCAGCTGATCCCTAGAAGCATAGACAGCAGAGTCCAGCATCAGTTTTTGCACAGAGCGGCGCAGATCCTCCAGTCCTTCCTGCTGAGGGTAGTAGTTGAAGAGATAATTTTCCCGACCGATCAGAGTTTCATTTACACAGAGTCGGAAATCCTCGTAGGCTTGATGGCGGTCGTCCCTCACAGGCAACTCCAAATCCTGCTTTTCTTCCTGAGCATTCTCCAGAACATAGTAGCCGCTTTTGGGAACAGCATAGATGTACTTCTGATACTTGAGCTCAATCAGAGCCTTTTGCGCGGTATCCTTGCTACAGTGATAACGCTCCGCTAGCTGTCGAACAGAAGGAATTTTCTGACCAGTAGCCAGTTTTCCCTCTTTAATATCCTTGGTAATCTTATCAACGATGCGTTGGTATTTTGCCTTGGTCATAAAACTGTCCCCATACAGATTTGATTTTTTCATATTGTAACTCATTTTCAGATATTTTACAATAGAGAGCAAGTAGGAGGAGTCATGAAAACAAAAACAGTCATTCTGGCTACAGATATTTCTGGCTTAGGTAAGGTTGCCGCAACAGCAGCCCTGCCGCTCTTTGCAATTTGCCAGCTAGAGGTTGCCCTCTTGCCAACCATGATTTTATCGTCCCATACAGGCGGTTTTCCAGACGTCTATATAGATGATTACACGCATGGGATGCTTGCTTTTTTGAAACAATGGCAGAGCCTTGAATTCGACTTTTCAGCTCTGGTAACAGGATATTTGAAGTCTGACATACAGGTGGAAAATTTGCTGCGCTTTAAAAAGGAAAAAAGCTTGCCCCTTATCGTGGATCCCATAATGGGGGACAAGGGGAACTTTTATCAGGGATTTTCAGATGCCCATCTAGACCATATGCGTCGCCTCTGCCAACATGCCGATTTGGTTCTGCCCAATTTGACGGAAGCCTGTTTGTTGTTAGAGGAACCCTACGAAGATAGTTTATCAGAAGATAGATGGGAGGACTACTGCAAACGTTTGGCTGAGTTAGGACCGAGCAAGGTCTTGTTGACTGGCTTGCCGATGAGAGAAAACCAGATTGGTGTGACTTATTTTGATGCAAGAACAGAAGAGTTTAACCTATTTTCCAGTCCAGCTCTGCCCCAACAATTTTTTGGAACAGGTGATATACTGACGACACTTGTAGCTGCGGCTTTTGTTCAGGGGCTTGATATCAAGCAAGCCCTGCCTGTGATTTTGAAGTTTATTGAAAAGAGCTTGTCACTTAGCTTTAAAGAGCAAATTGATCCAAAGAAGGGCGTTTTTTACCAGCCCTATCTAGGAGAGCTTTTCGCTGATTTTCAAGCCTTAATGGAGGAAAAAGATGAAGAAACAAACACTTGATTTGCAAACCTTAACCATGATTAGTTTATTTGCTGCTTTGATTTTTCTGAGCATTCAGTTTTTTAAAATTCCTGTGGGAGCTCAGTTTATTCACTTCGGAAATGCGCTGGTGGTAGTGGGCTGTCTGATTTTTGGCAGTAAACTCGGTTTTTTAGCGGCTGCTATTGGATTGGGAATATTTGACTTGTTAAATGGTTATGCAGCGGAAATCCCAGTTATCTTGTTAGAAGCACTTGCGGTGGCCGCGGTGATTCATTTTCTGTACGAAGGACTCTTTCAGAGAAAGGATAAACTAAGAAATATTCTTGTGACAGCAGTAGTAGCTGCTTTGGTGAAGATTGTACTCAATATCTTCAAGTACACTCTGACAGGAACACTGTTTGGTGGGAGTAGTTTACCAGCAGCCTTTTTGCTGGCAGTAGCTAAGATTACTGGTACATTTGGCTCCAGTCTAGCGACAGTCATCGCTGTCCCAATCTTATATCCAATCTTTAAGCAAGTCAGAAAAGCACACAAGCAAAGAAGGACTCCGGAAAAGCAAGGATGAATCAATAATCAGCATAAAAAAAGAAACCGTCTGAAAATCCTCAGACGGTTTTTGTGTTTTTCTATTACATAAAATAAACGATAGCAAGGTATTGCAGAGCAGAAGCCGCTAGAATGAAAAGGTGCCAAATCATGTGGAAGTAGGGCTTCTTTTGAGCATAGAAGCCGGCACCTACAGTATAGCAGAGGCCACCAGACAGCATGAGTCCCCAGAAGACTGGTCCGGTTTGACCGATAATCTGCGGAATGATAAAGACCACCAGCCAGCCCATAATCAGATAGAGAGCTAAACTGAATTTTTCATTGACCTTCTTAGCGAAAATCTTGTATAGAATGCCAAAGATGGTTGTGCCCCACTGGATGGCAATGATGAGATAGCCAAACCAGTTATTCATTAGCGACAGCACGACTGGCGTGTAGCTGCCAGCGATGGCGATGTAAATCATGGAGTGGTCGATAATGCGCAAGATATACTTGTGGGTTGAGCCATAGGACATTGAATGGTAGACAGTTGAAGAGAGGAACATGAGAAAGAGGCTGATGACAAAGATAGAAGTTCCGACAGCAGCCACCAAGCCGTGCTCTTCATAGCTATAAACGGCTGAGATAGGCAGCAGAATCAGCATCAGAACAGCCCCTACCGCATGGGTAACAGCGTTGGCAATTTCCTCTCCAAAGGATAGTTTTTTACTGAGTTTAAGCGCGTAGTTCAAGATTTTCTTCCTCCTCATTTGGTACTTGGATTAGGGATAAGGTCTTTTGATAGAGTTTAACTGTCTGGCAGGCTGTAGAAATGATGGGTGCCACCTCTAGCTTATTGCCATTCATGTAGTCAACGAAGTCATCATAAAGTTCTCGCGAATCTGCTTCTTTATGCAGCATATTTAAAGTAGCTGAAATTTCCTGGATAGAAAAGACCGTTTTTAAGGTCGTAATGGCAATCAAGCGAGCTACTTGGCGGCGTTGATATTTTTTCTTGACCGGCTTGGCAATATAGCCATGCTTGACATAGTTGTTAATCATAGAAGCGGTCAATCCCTTGTCAGCAGCTGAAATGGAAGAGCCACAGACATTGTTTACATAGAGCAGAACTTGGTCCAAATATAGGTCCAGTTCTGGTAATTCGTCCCACTTTGGAAAAACTTGTTGAGCGTTCAAATCTTTATCACTTTCTTATCTAGTCTTTATAACTAGATGATAACATCTCTGTAAATCAAAGTCAAGCAAAAAATAGAATGTCCCATTGAAATTTGATATAATTTTAAAAAGAAGAAAGGGAGGTTTCAGATGAAAAAACAAACAATCTTTGATATGGCAGCCTTCCTAGGCAGTCTGATTTTTTGGTCTTGGCTCTATATGCGCTTTTTTAATGCCTATGTAGCCGTCGTCTTTTACAAGAATCAGCCAGAGTGGAACCTGCTGATACCAGCTTCTATCATCCTAACATTGACAGCCATTAGCTCGCTTTTTATACGCGGCCTCTACAGTCGCCACATTCCTCGTTGGCTGGTGCTAGCCAGTTACACCCTCTATTTTCTCATTCTATTCTATGCCCTCTTTTTGAAAAATATCGGCAGGCAGGGCTTTAGTCTGGACTTGCAGTCTTTTACCTATAATTGGATTTATGGAGATAAGCTGGTACCCACCATGAATATCATTATGTTCATTCCGCTGGGCTTTCTCTGCAAGCTGTCATGGAAACATGTGGCTTATTTTACCTTGGCTATCAGTCTGGTTGAGGGGAGCCAATATCTCTTTCATCTTGGCATTTTTGACTTGGGTGATTTCTTGACCAATCTGCTAGGCTTCATTATCGGCAGCTATCTACTAGAGACAGCCTTGGGTAAATGGGTTGTCCACCATATTCACTAAATGAAAGAAGGAAACTATGAAAATTCTTATCCCAACTGCGAAAGAGTTGAATCTGACTGCGCCATCTGCAATCCCGAATCCACCTTCAGCACAAACTAAAGCTGTGTTGGATGAGTTGGCAGCCATGTCAGTAGCTAACTTGGCAACTTTTTATAAAATTTCTCCAGAAAGAGCAGAGGTAGAGTGGCAAGCTATTCAGGCTTTGCGAGAAGGAAATGCACAGTATGCTCCAGCCCTCTATCTTTTTGACGGCCTCATGTACCGCCATATCAAGAGAGAGGGTTATACTGAAGAAGAGAGTCGGTATATCGAGAAGCATCTTGCTATCACATCAGCCCTTTACGGTGTCATCCCGGCCCTGGAGCCCATAGTGCCCCATCGCTTGGACTTTATGATGCCGCTTAAGTTAGATGGGAAGAGTCTCAAGGCTTTTTGGAAAGAAGCTTATGACCAAGCTCTGGCAGAAGATGAGGTGATTTTCTCCCTCCTGTCCAGCGAGTTTGAAACAGTCTTTTCTAAGAAAATCCGCCAGCGCATGATAGGCTTCAAGTTTCTGGAAGACCGAGATGGCAAGCTGAAAGTCCATTCGACCATTTCTAAAAAAGCACGTGGCGAGTTTTTAACAGCTCTAATAACTAACCAAGTGACAGAAGTCGAACAAATGAAGAAATTAAACTTTGCAGGCTTCACCTACCGACCTGATCTATCTAGTGAACAAGAGTTGGTTTATGTCAAGGAAGTGTGAAAAGGGGAAATTAGTTCTTGTAATATTTTTGTAAAATTTCCGTGATAAAATTGTTATAAAACAAATGAAGTTTTTAAGGAGTTTCAGAACTATGGGAAAAATCAAGTCGGATACTATTTCCGCTCAGAATGCTATCAGTGAATTGGTTGGGGTAGATACAAGCGATAAGCAAAATCAGCAGATAGAGTTCAGCTATACTACAGAGATTGCTGGGATGGAAGCAGGTCGTCAGGCATGCAATCAAATGCTGCAGGCTGTCAGTGACTTTAGCGCAGCTGTCCTGGCTCAGGCTAATAAATTTCCTGATATAGCTTATAAAATTGAAAAGCGTGATGTAGAGCAGGCGCAACGTTGGAGCAACTGATGATAAAAGATAAAAATCAAGAAGAACGTGAACGATTGCATAAGCAAATCATTCAGCTTGAGAATCAAGAAGAAGATCTTTTAGTTCTCAAAAGGCGTTATGAAGAGAAGGTAATGGATTTTCGTACAGATATTTGGACGATGAATGCCCAAATAGAAAATTTGATAGATCCCGTATCAGAGACTAGTTCTACCAATCGTAAAATATGGGAAGAAAACCAAGCCTTGCAGCAAACAATTGACAGCTACGTAGAGCAGGAGTTGGACAATGTTTCCAAACAAACAAGGAAAGTTCAGCAAAAATTAGATGAAAATCGAGAAAAATTGACGAAAGAAAGGAACTCTTTACCATGGGAGTAAAGTACAGTGCGTCAGAGTCTTCACAGCTGATGGAGGCCATGGCTAATAATATTCAAGTGGCCAATGAGGTGACAGACCGATTGTCTCAGGGATGTGACCACCTGATAGCCACCCTAGACTCTGGAGAACTCATGGGAGCAGCCTATACAGCGGGTAAGGGCCTCTTTTCAGAGATTATCATTCCTGCCATTAAGAAACTGCAGGAAGCAGTGGATGACATTCAAACGGAGTTAAATTCATATAGGACTGCTGATGCTCAGGTATCAGGGTACGGAAACCTTGATCTGGAACAGCTGAAGAAGACAAAAGAATTGAGAGAGCAGCAGCTAGTCTCTGTCAAAAAGACTATTGAAGCAAAAGAATCATTCTTAGAGCGCATGAAGTCTATTGCTACATTTAATATCGTTTCTCACATGCAGTCTCTGGTGATTCTTTCTAGTGCAGAGTCGCAAATTGAATCACAAATCAAAGAATTGGAAGAAAAGATTGAAAAGCTGGAGTTCTTTGTTGCTCAAGTTTCTCAATATTTCAGCGATAGTCTAGAAGTTCTTCGTCTGGCTATCCAAGGAGCCAGCCATCTAAGCCAAGTCCTAGTAGACAGCAATGGAAACTACTATGTTGACGGAGTGGATATGAGCTGGGTCAAGAAGATGAAAGAGCAGAAGATTGAGAGCATAAAATATGATTCTTCTAAGAAAACAAAAGACTTGCATAAAGAGTATCAAAGTATTTTAGACAAGTTGGAAAAGGGCAAAGAGCTGAGCGATAAGGAATTTGAAACCCTAGAATCTTATGCTCGACGTTATCCGAAAGTTCAGTTACCAGAAATTGTCACCAACAAGCTGAAGACAGAAGCTGCTAATAGAGCTAATCCAGAGAAACTACAGGAAAAGGTTGAGAAAATCAAAAAGAGTGATAAAACTTCGACCGAAAAAGCAGACCTAATCGTTAAAGCTTATGAAGATTATCTGTTCTACAATAACAGAGAAGCCTTTGAAGAGTATTGGCGAATACGTAGTGCATACAATGGTAAGTGGGATCCATACTCAGATAATCCATTTATTAGAGAAACTGAGGGAATTTTCTTGGAATCAGTAAATAGAGAAAATATAAGAAAAATTGTAGCAATGATGGGAGACGATGTATTAGATGTTAAAAAAATAGAGGATAAAAAGAAATACGATTTGATTCAAAGGGGTAGAAGCACATGGAAAAGCCCAGGAGATAATGGTTTAGTAGATAATGCCATAGCTGTCGGTTCACAGTGGGGAGCTCTTCCTGCTGATAATTTAAACTTTATGGAGTTGGTGAACACAGGCCAGCCTTTGGATTTAAAAACACGAGTTTATAGAGAAGATTACCCTTTTTCAATTTGGAGTCGGCAATGGGAAGAAGGAATGGAGTCTGACTACCTTGGGAATTATCTTTTTGGCTATGTTGGTAAAGGTTATTTAGAATCTAGTGATACATATTTGAAAGTTGGTGCAGGAATGGCTCAGGGATGGTCAGATAAGAATCCGTTGAAATATTTAGAGAACGTTATTAATGGAAATTATGGAGATAATCCAGGAGATGCTAAGACAATTCAAGATGGTATTAACGATTATAGGGAGAATTACAAATGACCTATAGGAAGAAAAAAATCTGGAAATTAGGTTGTGGCTTGCTAATATTAATCCTAGCAACTAGCATTTTTGGACTATATTTATGGGCAAAAAACATTGGTAAGTACACTCTGCAACCAGGTCAAAGTGTTGAATTGAAAGTTTTTTCTAAAACAGAGCAGCTGGAGTATAATTCGGAATTGATTTTAGAAAAAAAAGATGATGCTAAATTAAAATTATCAGGCAGAAAAGGATGGGGGATGAAAGGAAGTAATACGGTTTATAATGTTGAGAAGCAGTCAATAACTGAGATTATTATTTCTAAAGATGGAACAGAGCGCAAAGACTTACCGAATGATAAGAGTAAAAGTATCTATTTAGAGAGTGATGGAATAGTGGTTCAAGGGGAAATAAAGGAAGTATTTGGGGTGACGGAAGAAACCCCCTACACGATTACCATTACCAATGTGGACGACAAACCAGCACGCTTTGAAGCTCAAGTGGTAGATAGGTAAAGTTTAGGAAGGATTTGATTTCTCTCAGTCCTAGTTTTTTATTAATATGATGGTATTGAAAAATGAAGAAAACGAAATCTATGGTTATCATAGGCGGCTTTCAAGGTCGAAACATCTTTTATGATGTGAAAAGAAAAAAAGTATATTCTAATAAAGTAAATGAGAGAGTTTTTCCTAATCTCAGATGGTTAGTAATCTCCTTTGGAATTCTAGGAAATGCTTTTCTCATTCAAGTAAACAATATAAAATTTGAATCCCCTATTTTCAAAGTAATTGTTTTATGTACGACTCTTATTCTTATATCTTTGGTTTGTCACTTTGGATTTAAAGATGAGTATTTAGGGCAAAACGTTGAGGTGTTTAATCCCAAATTATATGAACATGTTGGTTGGTTGAATTTTTTAGAAGAAGAGAGAAACCGATTATACATTCTGCTTATTACATTTGCAGTGAGTTCCTTCTTGACTGTTTTTCAAATGAGAGAATATTTGAACGCTCCTACTATGACAAACTTAATAGAAGTTATTGCCTTTTATTTTATATTTTATATGGCAATAGCCAAAAGCAATTTTATGAAAAGAATGACGGCAATAAAGCAATTGATGAAAAATAAATAAAGAGTTTTAGCTTATAATCTATGGATCAAGGTAATGTATGAACAATTATTGAATGGAAGTGCTATGATTATGAACCGTCTCTACTTGGAGTAAATCAATGAATAAGAATGTATTTTGGTTGAGTAATTTCGGAGATAAAAATATTTTTTATGATAGAAAAACTGGACAACTATACTCTATAGATAAGAAAGAAGAGAAAGCTCCTAATCTCACTTGGGCTATTCTTCCTGCTTCCTTTCTTTTACGAAACATTTATTCAGAAGCAACAGCACCTCAGGTTGCCAGTGTGCCTATCAGAATATTTATTTTGTGTTCGACTATTCTCTGCGTTTTAGTTTTGATAATATTTGTTCTAAGAAATATTAGAAAAGGAACTATGAAAAATTTTAATCAGAAACTTTATTTTGACTGGCCTAATTTTCTTTATAACCAACAAACACAAAGTAAAGGAATACTGTTTTTTGGGACTATACTATTTTTTACGTCAATTAAATTTATAATTGATTATTATTTTTCAGGAAGCTTCCTTTATTTTATGGGTATAATTGGTTTTCTCCCGGCATCTGGGCTCATGTTAATAGGAAATAGACCGTTAGAGAAATTGATTATCCTTAAAAGTTTGGAAAAGCAATTGAAATGAAGAAAGAAGAATATTTAACCTATCTCTTAACCTTTCAGGGTAGAAACTATTATTTGGAACTTAAAACTAATAAAATTTATGCAAATGTTCATAGTCCACAATTCCATCTAGATCTCACGAAATATGTTCCCGCAGCTAGCATTCTGCTGCTACATGGATTTACTTCTGTTTCAAATAGCCACTTGTCCTTCCTATGGAAAATAATCTTGTTAGTTTTGGGTTATGTTATTGTTGGGTATCTAGTAGAATTGCTTGCAAGGACAAGAAAAGAGCCGTCATTTAAAGAGTTTCATTTTGAAACACTACCTATAAAAAATGAGTTTTTATATATTTTTAGTCGAAATATATATGGGAAGTTTGGAATTGGCTTAATTTTTGCTGTTTTTGCCATCTATCAATCTGTTGAGTATTTAAGCAAAGGCAGCTATTTGTCTTATTTGCTAAGTGACATGGACTTCTTTATTGCTTATTTTGGTCTCATAAGGTCCCATTTATTCAAACAGATAAAAATTCTAAAAAGATTAAAAAAGAAGAATACTTAGAATATGATAATAAGGATGAAATTGTTTTATTGGGAATATGGCTAGATCAGAAAAGAAGATACAATCAAAGATAGAAGATAAATTATCTCAAATTCCTTATCCTAAATATTCTTTAGCTGATTTATAATACCTGTTCCTGTCAGTAAAGTATTCTAAAACCCCTCGCAATTATTTGCGAGGGGTTAGTGTCTTATAAGTTTTCTTTTCTTTTTATAATCTTCTCTTTTTAGTTAAGGGCTGCTAAAAGAGCATCAGCCTGTGCTGAGAGTTCAGCAAGTTTGTCTTCTGCGACAGTCAGTTGACCAGTTCCCCATGCTTCTGGGTTGATACCAACACCTGTGAATGGTTCTACCACGTTCATACGGATGAATGGCAGCAGGCTGCGGTAGTGCTTGAATACTTCATCTGGTGATGTGCCGTTAGCTACAGATGAAACAGTAACAACCTTAGCATTCAGAGCAGATGGACCAGTTGGGTCTGACAGATCCAAAGCGCGTGAAGCCCAGTCCAAGAGGTTTTTCACTACTCCTGGAATAGCCCAGTTGTAGACAGGTGAGAAAATCCAGATGGCATCAGCGGCCAAGATTTCTTCACGAACCTTAGCAACAGTAGCTGGAGCAGGACTTTCGATGTCTTGGTTGAAGAATGGTACATCTTTGTAATCAAGATATGAAACTTCTGCCTTGCCAGTCAAAGCTTTTTCAGCTTGCTCAGCCAATTGGTGGTTGAAAGAACCTTGACGAAGCGAGCCGACGATGAATAATACTTTAGACATTGCATTGTCTCCTTTTTTATAATATAAAGAGATATTTCTCTTGTTACAATATATGTTACAACATTAATCACTAGTTAGCAATTATTTAGCTCATTTTTTTGAAATTTTTTAGAATGCGAATCAAATCTTGTTTATCGTCTTCTTTGAGAATGGAAAGAGCTTGCTGAATGTTTTTGATATGATCAGGCAGGGCGGCTTCAATTTTAGCTCTGCCTTGTTCTGTCAAACCAATCAAAAAAGCCCGGCGGTCATTTGGGTCGCAGGTGCGGACAATCCAGCCGTCGCGTTCCATATTTTTGATGACAACAGTCATGTTGCCAGAAGTAGCCAATATGCGGTCAATCAGGTCCTGAATACGCAGTTCCCCTTTGCTGTACAAGGTTTCTAAGACGGAAAACTGAGTAGGAGTCAAATCATGCTTTTTAAAAATCTGGGCTTCAATGGCACGGATGGTTCTTGCTGCCTTGTGAAAGACAATCATAGTTTTCAAATCAAGCAGAGCTTCTTTGTTTAAATCGTCTGTAATCTTCATAACAATATTTTACCAATAAATAGTATCATATGCAAGGATATTGCTTTAGAATTTTGAGAATATTCTCATCAAAAAAAGATAGAAAAATAGGAGTATTTGTAGTATAATGACGGAGTGAAATATAAAAATAGAAATAAAGCCAGTTTTCCAATTTGGCAGTACCTTATCGGTATTTTTATCGTTCTCAGCGTTCTTGTCTTTTCATTTTTTGCAGTTTTGCAAGTATCTATGCAGCCGAGACAGTCGGCTAAGGAAGCAAGCAGACGCTTGGCCAAGGAATATGCAGATCTTGAAAAAGTGGATTCTTTTGCCATCTACAATGGGCAGGAATCCTACTACAGTCTGCTTGGCAAGACAAGTAAGGGTGTCAAAAAAGCTGTTTTGATTGCCAAAGATTCCAATGAGATTCGGGTCTATCGACTGGACGAAGGCGTCAGTCAGGCAGATGCGGAGAGCATTGCCAAGAAAAATGGAGCAGGAACTATTGATAAGGTGATCATGGGCTATTTTAAAGATCAGCCTATCTGGGAAGTCAAGTCGGGAGGCACCTACTACCTGATTGGTTTTGAAAGCGGACAGTTGGTCAGCAAGGAGGGACTATGAAATTATCAAATCGTGTCTTAAAGATGGAAGAAAGCGTGACTTTAGCAACAGCAGCGCGAGCTAAGGCTTTGAAAGCGCAGGGGCGGGATATTCTGTCTCTGACTCTGGGAGAGCCGGATTTTCCAACGCCTAAGAACATCCGAGATGCGGCTGTAGCAGCTATTGAGGATGGCCGTGCTAGCTTTTATACGGTGACTAGCGGTCTGCCAGAGCTAAAAGAAGCTGTAGTAGAGTATTTTGCCAACTATTACGGCTACACAATCCAGCCTAATCAAGTGACGGTTGCAACCGGAGCTAAGTTCTCCCTCTACACCTTCTTTATGAGTGTGCTTGACCCAGGTGATGAAGCTATCATTCCGACGCCTTATTGGGTAAGCTATGGCGACCAGATTAAGATGGCCGAGGGGATTCCTGTTTTTGTCCAAGCTACTGAGGAAAATAATTTCAAAGTGACGGTGGAACAGTTAGAAGCTGCTCGTACTGACAAGACCAAGGTCTTAGTTTTGAACTCGCCGTCCAACCCGACGGGGATGATTTATACATCAGAGGAGCTGCTGGTGATTGGAAACTGGGCTGTGGAGCATGATATTCTGATTTTGGCAGATGACATCTATGGACGTCTGGTTTATAACGGTAATACATTTACACCAATTTCCAGTCTATCTGAGGAGATTCGCAAGCAGACGGTGGTCATCAATGGTGTCTCTAAGAGCTATTCCATGACCGGTTGGCGGATTGGCTACGCAGTTGGTGAGCCGGAAATTATAGCGGCCATGAGTAAGATTGCAGGTCAGACGACTTCTAACCCGACAGCAGCTGCTCAATATGCAGCTATCGAAGCTCTGACTGGCAGTCAAGAGACGGTTGAGATGATGCGCCAGGCTTTTGAGGAACGCCTCAACACTATCTATCCGCTCTTGGCCCAGGTGCCAGGGTTTGAAGTGGTCAAGCCACAAGGGGCCTTCTATCTCTTTCCAAATGTCAAGAAAGCCATGGAAATGAAAGGTTATACAGATGTGACCGACTTTACGACAGCAATTTTAGAAGAAGTTGGTGTAGCTCTGGTGACCGGAGCAGGCTTCGGTGCTCCAGAAAATGTCCGTCTTAGCTATGCGACAGATCTGGAAACACTCAAAGAAGCCGTTGGACGTCTACAGCATTTTATGGAGAGTAAATAAAGCTCTCAGTATGGCATTGCTTGCTAAAGATAACCTACAAAAATTTATAAACAATAGATAAGGACGGACTCAGAGTTCGTCCTTTTCAATTCCCCTCAACTGCACTGGCAAATAATTTGACAAAATGGTAAAATAATATAGAATTCATAAAACCGCTTTCGTATTTTCTGGTCGAATTAAGAAGATTTTGGGCGACAAAGTAAAAGCTGGGAGCAGTTATAATTTAGCTGCTAGGTCTTGTAAACAGGAGTGAAAGGAGAAGGATTTGAAACGACATTTGATTTTCTTATTCATGGGAGTCAGTTTGGTTTTATTGGCCGCTTGTTCTGTTGTTGATTCAGAGCAAGGGTGGACCACAATTTCCCAGTCTAAGACGGATGAACCAAGCTACAGCTTACAAGCAAAAGATAATCACTATCGTATCCACTATTATGAGAATTCTTCGGCCCGTAAGGATTGGTACTTGAATAATTACCAGCCAGCTTTAAATTTAAAGATGCGAACTTTGAATAGTGAGCAATTAAAAAATACTGAAGGGGGATCTGCAAAGCAGCAACTTTCTGGGACGGGCTATGCGGATTTTACGATGGTTTATGAGACTCGCTATAATCCTCAGATTGAGCGAAGATATTTTAAAGTACATATTGAAGTTAATGATAAGGGAGATGTAGACACTAAGGAAAGTAGCATGACTTTTGACAAAACTGAAAAGGTTGATATAAAACAAGAATAAAAGCGAAGAGTAGCTACTAAATAAAAAGAGGGGATGAACTCAGAGTTCGTCCTTTTCAGTTCCCCTAAACTGCACTGGCAAATAGTTTGACAAAATGGTAAAATAATATAGAAAGATATGGAAGTGTTTTCACTCTAGCCAAAATTAGTAAGCTTTAGCATGAATAAATGTTAATTTGCTTCGCTTAGTATTCAGCTGATGAAGGATTTAAACAATAGTGGAAGGAGAACAATATGAAAGGTCGTTTGATTTTCTTATTCTTGCTAGGCGGTCTAGTCTTGCTAGGTGCTTATGTTTTCTTTAATTCAGAGGTGGGTTGGACCACTATTTCCGAATCCAATGGCTATAGTCTGCAAGTCAAAGGTCATTGCTATCGTATCCAATATTATGAGAATGACTCGGCCCGAATAGACTGGTATTTGAGCAATTATCAGCCAGAACTGAGATTAAATATGAGAATCTTAGAACGCCCAACTGCCCCCGGTTCTTACACTAAGGAGGAGATATCCGGACAGGGCTCTGCACGCTTTTTGATGGTTTGTAAAACTTGGGGTTCTGCAGAGAACAGTCAAAAGTTTTTAATTAAACGTGCCTATTATAAGGTTCATATTAGACTTAATAAAAAGATGGAGGTAGATACTGAGAAGAGCAGTATGACCTACTGGAAGACGGAAGAAGAGGTAAAGGATGATCCGCCTATTGATTAAATAGCAGCTATCAATGGCAGATTAACTATGTATAAGTCACTTTCTGATAGGAATCACCAGACGACTTAAAAATTTGAGGATTATTTAGTTGAAGACGAGGGTGTTTCGGTGTATAATAAAAGAAGTCCATTTGGTCTAGCCCTGCATTCTATTCATATGCAGTGTGTTCCTCATGGTCTTTTTACTTAAGTAATAATAGGGATGAAGATTATTTTGTACAAAAGGAGATAAAATGGGTTTTATCAGAAAGGAAATAGGGGAAAGAGAGAAGAAGCTTCTCGAGGATTTTTCTATTGAAGAAAAAGAACTGGCTCTGCCATTTTTACTAGAGGATGAGAAGAGAGGAATTTTTCTCTGCGTCAAGCAATTTCGTATTGGTGAAGGGAAATATCAAGTCTTAGCCATGATTCTCGGTGGGCACTTGCTTGAATTTCGCCTAGAAGAAGAGCGGGCCGATAGATATCCAGTTAGCAATGAGGAAGATCAAAGTGTAAAAGGTCTATCAACAGAAACAATCTCCCAGCTTGTGATTCCCAAGGTTTTAAAAGGACGAGAGGACAAAATCGTAACAGTGATTCAACATGCCCTGTCGCAAATTAACCCTTATTATGATACAAAGATAAGGGAAGTAAACCACGTGGAGTATAGATAAAGAGGAGATAGGATATGGGATTATTAGAAAAGTGTCTGGATTTTTTACCAACTAGGCGGGCTGTCAGTGACATAGAAGAAGATATGACTTGGGAGGAGGAATTTACCCCTAAAATAGTTCACCACAAAGAAGTCAGTAGTAGTCTTCAGAAGGAGACTGAGGGAACAGTGACTCTTCCCCAAGAAGGAAGTTGGAAGTTCGTGCACGAGATGATTTCTGAAGAAAGGATTGAGCTTTTAAAGAAAGCTGGCATTGATGACGAGCTAGTCTTTGAGATGGGCGATTGGGTCGCAGACCATGATTTGGGGATTTATCTGGTCCTTTATCGCTTTGGTGGCAGAACCAACTGGAAGAAGACTTATAAGCTAATCTTGCAAGGACAAGTGATTGAATTTAAGACTAAGACCATTTTTCATCAGCAGGATTTTTCTTATGAAGATGGGGAATTCACTAAGGGAGTGATTGTCAAAAACGTCTCCAATATGCTCCTGCCCTTGGCTTTCGAAGGTCAACAACAGCGAGTGCTCCATATCATTCAAGCGGCTCTCTCAGCATCTAGCCCAAGCTATGATACGGTCATTTACAGGGCGAACTTTGATTTGGTTTAGGAGGAGAAGATGATATATATTACAAGAGAAGATGTTTTGACTTGGTTGGACAAACATGAGCCGGTGGCCAATCGTCAGAAAGACATTGCGGCTTTTCATAAAGAACTGTCGTTTCGCCTGCAAAGAATGGACTTTCGACCGTCTACCAGTTCAAAAGATCCGAGGAGAGATGTTTGTGAAGATCCTGACCAAGAGCTGACTGTAGCCTTTACTCAGGATGGGGAGGGGAATTATGCGACGATTGACCAGAGTCCAGGAGGTCAGATTCTCAGTGATCAGCGTTTTAAGATGGCTTTGAAAAAAGTCTTGAACTATGATGATGACATGGTTGATCGACTGCTATATGGAACAAAAAATTAGTCCTCTTATTCAGAGAGAGTTATCCGCCAGCCTTTAGGAGGCTGGTTTTTTAATTTTTCTGAGAATTAGACTCTTCAAGGATAGCTATTGCAATCGCTTTATGGTAAAATATAGAACAGATGTCCAAAAGATTTGTCTTGAAATAAAGTGACATTTAGCAACCAATCTAGGAGGCAGATATGATTGATCATTTTGAGATAAAGGTCAGGAATCTACAAATTTCAAAAGACTTTTATACAAGTTTTCTTTCTCCTCTAGGCTACAAATTGGCTTTTAGCAGTAGTTCTCTACTCAGTTTTGTTGCTCCCAACAGCCCACATCCTGGTGGAGATTTTTGGTTGGGGGAGGGAGAGCAGTCTCCGATTCACTTTGCTTTTTTGGCAGAAAACCATGAGCAGGTTCAAGCTTGTTATGAGGCTGGTTTAAAGGCAGGGGGAAAAGACAACGGTGCGCCAAATTATCGGGGGAACCTTTCGTCATATTATGCAGCCTTTATCTTGGATCCAGATGGTAATAATGTCGAAGCAGTCTGTCATAAAGAATAAAAAATAGAAAAGAGAAAAAACGTGTCAAAGAAAATCGTAACAATTATTGATGTGAAAAATTATGTTGGTCAAGAAGTGACCATTGGTGCTTGGGTTGCCAATAAGTCAGGTAAGGGTAAGATTGCTTTCTTGCAGCTGCGTGATGGTTCTGCTTTTTTCCAAGGGGTGGCCTTCAAGCCTAACTTCATCGAGAAATTTGGCGAAGAAGAAGGATTGGCGAAGTTTGATACGATTAAAAAGCTTAGCCAAGAAACTTCTGTCTATGTGACAGGGATTGTCAAGGAAGATGAGCGCTCAAAATTTGGCTACGAGCTGGACATTACAGACATCGAAATCATCGGTGAGTCAAATGACTATCCAATCACGCCAAAAGAACATGGGACTGACTTCCTCATGGACAACCGTCACTTGTGGCTGCGTTCTCGTAAGCAAGTGGCAATGATGCAAATCCGCAATGCCATCATCTACGCTACCTATGAATTCTTTGACAAGAATGGTTTTATGAAGTTTGACAGCCCAATCTTGTCAGGAAATGCAGCAGAAGATTCAACGGAGCTCTTTGAAACAGACTACTTCGGAACTCCAGCATACTTGAGTCAGTCAGGTCAGCTTTATCTGGAAGCAGGTGCTATGGCTCTTGGCCGTGTCTTTGACTTTGGTCCTGTATTCCGTGCCGAAAAATCAAAAACCCGTCGTCATTTGACGGAGTTCTGGATGATGGATGCAGAGTATTCATACTTGACGCATGATGAGTCACTTGACTTGCAAGAAGCTTATGTTAAAGCCTTGATTCAAGGTGTGCTTGACCGAGCTCCTCAAGCTTTGGAAACGCTGGAACGTGATGTAGAACTCTTGAAACGCTATATTGCAGAGCCTTTCAAGCGTGTCAGCTATGATGAAGCGATTGACCTCTTGCAAGCCCATGAAAATGATGAGGATGCGGACTATGAGCATCTGGAAAATGGTGATGACTTCGGTTCACCGCATGAAACATGGATTTCAAACCACTTTGGTGTACCAACCTTTGTTGTGAACTACCCAGCAGCTATCAAGGCTTTCTACATGAAGCCTGTTCCTGGAAATCCAGACCGTGTCCTTTGTGCAGACTTGCTTGCTCCAGAAGGCTACGGTGAAATCATCGGTGGTTCTATGCGTGAGGAAGACTACGATGCCCTCGTTGCTAAGATGAATGATCTTGGTATGGATACGACTGAATATGAATTCTACCTTGATCTTCGTAAGTATGGAACAGTTCCACATGGTGGATTCGGTATCGGTATCGAGCGTATGGTAACCTTTGTAGCAGGGACTAAGCATATCCGTGAAGCCATTCCATTCCCACGTATGCTGCACCGTATTAAACCATAAAATGATTCAAACGCCCATGGGGCGTTTTTTCAAAGTACTAGAAAGAAGAGGTGGAGGTCATGTAAACAGCGGATTAACAAGTGACAAAGGATAGAAATTAGAGAACACTTGTTAAAGGAGAGAATATGTTTAAAAGAAGTTATCGTAGAAATATCGGCTTGATGGCTGGCGTTGAATTTTTTGCCTTTCTAGGCATTACTAGTTTTTGGATTTTATTTCTAAGTCAAAATGGCATGTCCCTTTGGCAGATTGGGCTTTTGGAAAGTATTTTTCATGCGACTAGCGTCATTTGTGAAATTCCTTCTGGGATGTTGGCGGATCGCTTTTCCTACAAGACCAATCTATATCTGAGCCGGATAGCTGGGATTGTGTCTTCTGTTCTCATGTTGGCCGGGCAGGGGAACTTCTGGGTCTATGCACTGGCTATGGTGATTAGTGCTTGGTCCTATAATTTTGATTCGGGGACAAGCGCAGCCATGGTTTATGATTCATCTGTGGAGGCTGGACTCAAGGAACGTTACCTATCCATCTCCAGCTTTATGTCTGGAGTGGCTGAAGCGACCCAGTCTTTGGGAACAGTCTGGGCTGGATTTTTTGTACATGGACAATTGCATCTGACCTACTATATCATGATTGGCACCTCTATCGTCGTTCTTTTCTTGACCTGGATGCTGAAAGAGCCAAGTGTCAAAGCAGAGAAAGCAGAACGTCTGACTATGAAAAAGATTATCTGGACGGTCAAAGAGGAGTTACAGAGAAATCCTAGTCTTTTTATCTGGATGATTCTGTCCCAAATCATCGGAACGATGATGTGTATGTTTTATTTTTACTACCAAAATCAATTGCCTGACTTAAAAGATTGGCAGATTTCTTTAGTCATGCTAATTGGCAGTGCTTTGAATATCTTGGCGGTCTATCTGGCTAGTATGATTGGAAAGAAGTATTCTGCCTTGAAACTCTTTCCTACTGTAGTTCTTCTAACTGGAGCAAGCTACCTGCTGTCCTATTTTGGAACGCCAGTTATCTATATTTTGATTTATCTAATCAGTAATGCCCTATACGCTCTCTTTCAACCGATTTTTGACAACGATTTACAAAAGCAGCTGCCAAGTGAAGTACGGGCTACCATGCTCAGTGTCTATTCTATGATGTTCAGCCTGAGTATGATTGTCATTTTCCCTATGACGGGCTGGTTGATTGATCACTTTGGCTTTGATTGGACTTTTATAGGTTTGGGCGGCTTCTTATTAGCAGCGACACCATTTTTGTATATGGTTCTAAAGAAAATAAGTCAGAACTTACAAGAAGTCTAATATTAATGTTCTCTTTCTGCTGGTCAGAAGGAGAATATTTTTTTAGCCTTTTAAAATTATGGTAAAATAAATACAGTTTAATGGAGAAGTAGGTTGTATGAAAGATTTATTGAAATATTTCAAGGGCTATATCAGAGAGTCTTTGTTGGGGCCCTTGTTCAAGCTCTTGGAGGCCAGTTTTGAACTGTTAGTTCCGATTTTGATTGCGGGGATTGTGGACGAGACCATTCCTAGACACGACAACTCCCATCTCTACTGGATGGTTTTTCTTTTGATGGGCTTGGCTGCTCTGGGCGTGGTGGTAGCAGTTGTGGCCCAGTATTATTCGTCAAAGGCAGCTGTGGGCTTTACTCGTCAGATGACAGGTGACCTCTATCAAAAGATTCTGCGATTGCCCAAGGCTAGTCGGGATGAGCTGACGACTTCTAGCTTGGTGACTCGACTGACGAGCGACACCTATCAGATTCAGACGGGCATCAATCAATTTCTTCGTCTCTTTCTGCGGGCGCCCATCATCGTTTTTGGCTCTATCATTATGGCCTTTACTATCAGTCCGGTCATTACCTTGTGGTTCTTGCTCATGGTGGCAATTTTAACGGCTATTATCGTTTTCATGTCTCGTCTGATGAATCCTCTCTACGCTAAGATTCGCCAATTGACAGATCAGCTGGTCAATTTGACTCGTGAGCAGCTGCAGGGCATGCGGGTTATACGAGCTTTCGGTCAGACCCAGCGCGAGGTTCAGACCTTTCGCAATCGCAATGAGCTCTATAAAACCTGGCAAATCAGGACGGGAGCTCTGGCTAGTCTGATTAGCCCCCTGACCTTTCTTACGGTGAATGGTACCCTAATTGCTGTGATTTGGCAGGGGAATACCTTTATTGGCAAGGGTTTACTGACCCAAGGGATGCTAGTGGCCTTGGTCAATTATTTATTGCAGATTTTGGTGGAATTGCTCAAGCTGGCGATGCTGGTCAACTCACTCAATCAAAGCTATATCAGTGCAGGTCGTATCAGTCAGGTCTTCGAGCAAGCGGAAGAAGATGTCTTGCAGGAATTAGTGCAGGAAACAGCTCTGCCGAATCAAGCTATTAAGGTCCAGCAGGTTAGTTTTTCTTATCCAAATGCAGCTAGTCCAGCCTTGACTGGTCTGACTTTTGATTTGAAAAGTGGTCAGACTTTGGGGGTTATTGGTGGGACAGGTTCAGGTAAGTCTACTCTGGTTCAGCTGCTGGCTCATCTTTATCCTGTGGCTGCTGGTCAGTTGACCATCTTTTCCCAAGGACGCAGTCCTAAAAATCTCAGAGAATGGCGGTCTTGGATTAGTCTGGTGCCTCAGAAGGCGGAGCTTTTCCAAGGAACCGTCCGATCCAATCTGACTTTAGGATTGTCAGCTAAGCCAACAGACGCAGACTTGTGGCAGGCTTTAGAGATTGCTCAGGCGGCGGACTTTGTCTCTCAGAAGGACGGGGGCTTGGATGCGACTGTAGAGGCCTTTGGCCGGAATTTTTCTGGCGGTCAGCGTCAGCGTTTAACCATTGCCAGAGCTGTCTTGCGGAGGGCGCCTTTCTTGGTTTTAGATGATGCAACCTCTGCTCTGGACTATCTGACAGAGGCTAGACTCTTGCAGGCTATTAAGAATGAATTGACAGAGACCAGTCTGGTCTTGATCTCTCAGCGAACCAATAGCTTGCGCTCGGCGGATCAAATTTTAGTACTAGATAAGGGAGAACAGGTGGCCCTTGGTCGCCATGAGGAACTCCTAGTCAGCTCTGCCATTTACCGAGAAATCCATCACTCACAGCATAGCCAAGGAGAGGAGGACAAGCATGAAGAATAAGACATCACCTAGCAGCTTGAGGCGTTTGACTCGAGATTTGCTGCAGGCGCGCTGGCTCTTTTTCCTAGCTAGTCTGGGAACGGTGGCTCAAGTGGCTCTGACTGTTCTTCTACCAGTTTTAATCGGGAATGCGGTCGATAGCGTTCTTCTGCCTCAAGCGGACCAGCATTTGGTGCCGATTTTGGGCCAGATGTTGTTGGTCATCTTAGCCAATACGCTGATTCAATGGCTCAATCCCTTGCTCTATAATCAGCTGGTCTATCGCTATAGCCAGCAGCTCCGACAAGGTGTCATCAAGAAAATTCATTATCTACCTTTGGCTTATCTGGATCGGCAGGGAACAGGCGATTTGGTTAGTCGGGTGACGACGGACTTGGAGCAGCTCAGCAATGGCCTGCTTATGGTTTTTAATCAATTTTTTGTGGGTTTGCTAACAATTTTAGTGACTATCATTAGTATGGCCAGATTGGACTTTTTTCTCCTGCTTTTGGTTCTGCTTTTGACGCCTCTTTCTCTCTTCTTAGCTCGCTTTATTGCTAGAAAGAGTTTTAGCTTTTTCCAACGTCAGACGCAGGCGAGGGGAGCGCAGACCCAGCTGATTGAGGAAAGTTTGACTCAAGAAAGTCTGATCCAGGCTTTTAATGCTCAGGAGCAGTTTGATTCAGCTTTTACTCGCAGTAATCAAACCTATGCAGACTATTCTCAGGCGGCTATTTTCTATTCTTCGACGGTTAATCCTTCGACTCGTTTTATCAATGCCCTGATCTATGCTTTGATTGTGGGCTTTGGGGCTGTACGAATCATTCAGGGAACAGGCTTTACGGTTGGGCAGCTGGTGACCTTCCTCAACTACGTCAACCAGTACACCAAGCCTTTCAATGATATATCGTCAGTCATGTCGGAATTGCAGAGCGCATTAGCTTGTGCGGAGAGGATTTACAGCGTTTTAGACCAAGAAGAAATAGCTGAGCCTAGTCGGGAAATCCTCCAGTCTGAAAATGTCAAAGGACAGATTAGCTTTGAGCATGTGGCTTTTGGCTATGAGCCAGGTAAAGAGTTGATTCAGGATTTGAATATAAGGATTCCAGCAGCTAGCAAGGTCGCAATTGTCGGTCCCACTGGTGCTGGCAAGTCAACCTTGATTAATCTCCTCATGCGCTTTTACAATGTAGACAGTGGTCTTATTTCCCTAGACGATGTTTCCATCACACATTACACTAGAGCCTCTTATCGTCAGCAGTTTGGTATGGTACTGCAAGAGACTTGGCTCAAGACGGCGACCATTCATGATAACATAGCTTTTGGCCGGCCAGACGCCAGCCGAGAAGAGGTTATTGCAGCTGCCAAGGCGGCCAATGCGCATTTCTTTATCCAGCAGCTGCCTCAGGGCTATGACACCTATCTGGCGGATGCTGGGGACTCCCTGTCTCAAGGTCAGCGGCAGCTATTAACCATCGCGCGCGTCTTCCTTGCTGTTCCTAAAATCCTAATCTTGGACGAGGCGACTTCCTCCATTGATACCCGAACAGAAGTCTTGATTCAGGAGGCTTTCAGCAAGCTCATGGTGGGTCGTACTAGCTTTATCATCGCCCACCGCCTGTCCACTATTCAAAATGCTGACATCATCCTCGTCATGGTAGATGGTGATATCGTCGAACATGGGAATCACCAGGAGCTCATGGATGCCAGAGGTGTTTATTATCAAATGCAGACGGCGCAGGAGTAGAAAGGGAGCTTTATTAAAGTTCACAGATTGATGCTAAACAAAACAAAAAGAGTTGGAATTTCCAACTCTTTTTGTTTATATAGTACTATGAAACAATAAAATAAATATTCTCATTGTCTATACATACATCTGATGTATGGTTGTAAATTTGGTTCAGTTCATTGAGCCTATCAATAAAAACAGATGTTTTAGCATTTTCTAATTTTTTGAATGATTTAATTATATCTTTTTCCATTTTCTTTGCGCTTTTATTTAGCTCTTCTCCGCCGTCTTGGAGAAATTCATCTACAGGGCCGTCCTTGATAAAAGGAATATTTCCTAAGAAACTGCCTATTGCTTTGCTTGCTTCTCCTACACCTTTCAATACATTGGATTCAATAGAGGATTCGCTCATTTTTTCTAAATAATTTAGACATTTTGTAAACATGGCAGAATAGGCAGAAGAAAGTTTTTCGATTTCTTCTTTGATAGATAATATATTTTTTTCAGCTAAATTTCCACTGAGCATAATTTCGATATAAGATGCCAGTGAATAGGTGTATAGAGATAAGCTGTAGTATTTAAATTTCTTACTAATTTTTTTCTTAGCTGATGAAACTTCTGATTGGATTATAAGAAGAGGGTTAGACTTTAAATCTTCTTCTAATTTCTTTTGGTAGGAAGTCATTTGCTGTCTCGCACTTCTCTGAATATCCATTACCATTTTATGGCTGCTGGAGACGAAGTGGCTATTGTCCCAATTATGCTTATATTTCCTAATTAAATCCATCAATGTCTCGGCATCGGCTTCAATTGAAGACTCTTTTTCGGTTTCTAAAAATGATAAAATTTGTTTCTCAAGTTCAACAATATTGTCTAATCTTTTCTCAACAGAATATAAGAGTGCAGCGACAATGATAACTTGTGGTTGAATCATCAATCCTTCATTTGCAAGTTCACTTATTTCTTGAAGTTGGACAAATTTCGAGCCTCCATCCGCTTTTCGCAGGGCTCCCCAGTAGTTACCATTTTTTGCCTTTTTTAAGGTATCGCCAGCAGCTTTATTAACAATGCGATAGGCTTTTTCGCCATTATTTCCTTGGACAACTTTTGTCAAATTAGGGATAAGAGAAGCTACAGTAGTTCCTAATTCTGACAACTCAATAATTGGTATCTTCATTGTAGTTGGTTGTTCAATTTCAGAACGAGTTTGTAAAAGTATCTGATCTGTGAGTTCAACGAATTGGGTTTGTTCGTTAAAAATCTCTTTTTTGTTAAGTGTGTTTTCAGCAGCAATATTTATGATATCTCCCATGTTTAAAACCTGAACTTTCTATGAAACTATCTTCATTATAAAGGAAGTGACCATAAGTAGTCAATAAAGACAATGAAGAAAATTTTTGAATTACTTTTCAAATTCAACATCTTCCAACCCTGTTTCTGTCAGTTTATAAATCTTCTGGCAGACTTCTTTGAGAAAGATCCGATCGTGTGTGACAGCGATAATGGCGCCAGGATAGGTTGCCAACAGATGGCGAACCTGCGGCTGAGAGGTGGGAGAGAAGTTGCGGGTTGGCTCGTCCAGCAGGAGGACATTGGGACGGTCTAGGACTAGTTTGAGCAGGAGTAGCTTGGCTTTTTGACCGCCGGAAAGCTGCCCAATCGGGTGGCGGGCCTCGTCGCGCGTGAACTGGAGACTGGCTAGATGCGTCAGGATTTTCTCCTCCTGGGACTTGTCGCCAGAGGGAGCCAGAAAATCCAAAGGGCTGCTCTCATCAGCCAGCAAGTCACCATAATGCTGGGGCATGTAGCCTACTCGCATGTCTGTCCGCTCACGCAGGATCTTCCATATTTCCTTAAGCAGAGTAGACTTGCCTACACCATTAGCACCAATCAGCCCGATTTTTTCCTGGCCGCAGACTTCCAGAGTCAGGTTCTTCGCCAGTTGTCGTTCGTTTGTTTCCAGTTTCATTCCTTCTAATTTGAGGATTCTTTTGGTCAATGGCAGAGCTTCTATGTCTGAGAAGTAAAGGCTGATGACATCTTCCTGTGTCGGGATTTCGGTCATTTCAGCACCTGACTTTTCAAATCGTTTGCCCTGTGAGAGAACATTTTTCATTTTTTTAGCCACCAGTCGACCTGCAGTAGCATCATGGGTGTTTCGTAAAGTATGCTCCACACTCTGCTTAACCCGTCGGTGTTTTTCCATGGTCTTGGCATGTTCTTCTCGCTCTTTTCGTGCTAGTTGTCCCTGTTTTTCAAAGGATTCCTGACGCTGATGGCGGTAATTTTCATAGCCCAGACTCTTGACGCTGGTTCTAGCCTCCTGCTTCTTTTTGATTCGCTCCAGATGAACAATCTTGGTCGCAGCTTGAGCGAGAAAGTGCTCGTCGTGAGAGACGAAAAGGACCGTTCTCTGGCTGTGGCTGATAAAGTTTTCCAGCCAAGTCAGAGTTTCGAGATCAAGGTCATTAGAGGGCTCGTCAAGAAAGAGAATGTCCCAATCGCTGGCTAGTTTCTTGATGAGTTGGACCTTGAGCTTTTCTCCTCCAGATAGGCTAGAGAGCTGCTGCTGACTGGCAAAACGCTGGCTGTCAAAGTTGAGCTCTCCAGCATAGCGATAGAGCTTGGCATAGTCTAGCTCTGTCTCAAAATCAGCAAAGAAATAGTCATTGAGCGTTAGTTGGGCATCCTCTGAAGGCAGCTGCTGGGGTAAGTAGACAGCAGCAGTATAGAACTTATCAATCTGTCCGCTGTAGCTGACATAGGAGCTGACCAGTCGCTCGTCTAGCAGGAGCTTGAGTAGGGTGGACTTGCCATTGCCCTCCTCACCGATAATAGCGACCTTGTCTCCTTGATTGACAGTCAGTGACAAATCTTTGGCTAACTCTTTCAGGTCTTTTAGGTGGGTGATCGTTAGATTTCTTATTTGAAGCATAGATGTCTCCTTCGTTTTATAACACAAAATACAGCCCTGCTTTATTTAGCAGAGCTGTTTTTAGTTGCACAAAGCAGACACAGGAGTGTCTAAGTAGGATTATTCGTCTATAAGGCTTCCAGCTTACACTGTCATAGGAGCGACAATAAGCAAATAGAAGTTAGAAAGCACAAAAAATGAACATCCCACGGATATGCAGAAACATGACAAAATCTACTAAATAAAGTTTCCTTTAAAAAATAGACTTAATTTTTCATGTCTCCGTGTACCTCCGAAATAGTTCTGCTTTAAGTCTAACAGAAGAAAGTAAATTCGTCAAGCGCTTTCAAATAAATAAAAATTTTTAAAAGATTTTTGGAGCAAATTTTTATAAACTCTCTAAGAATATTGATTTCAAGTCTTTTAAGCTGATTTTGATATATAATTTTTTAATTATATAAAAATTTGACATATACCAGATAATTATATATAATCATCTTGTATATAAAAATTATATATATAAAATGATTATACAAATAGGCCTAAAATTTGTAAAAGATAAGAAGAGCTGGAATGTGATAGATTCCGGTCGTCATTTTAAATTGTATCTAAGGAGTAAGAAACCATGCCAAAAACTTTATTTCTCTGGCTTTTAACAGTCCTAAGCATAGGGCTAGTAAAAACGCCTCAAGCTAAGACGATGGAGGAATCTTTGAAGTCTAACACGGCGGTCATTCAGATTAGCCAAAAGATTCAGGACTATGTCAAGAAAGATGAAGCGACAAGGGTGGCTGTAGAAACTGTGACCTTTGATTAGATGATGCAAATCATTGCTTAAGAAAGGAGAAAGCTATGTTAAGAATTTTTATCCGAATGGTATACAGAAGTATCGCCTATGCGATTGTTGAAGCTAAATAGAAAGGAAATATCATGAAAAAATCATTTATCCTAATACTTTTAACTATATTAACGCTTGGTTTGTTTCAGCCAGCTACTGCTCTAGCTGACTCGCAGAAGCTGCCGTCTGGTACGGACCGCGACAAAATCGGTCAGAAAATCGAAAATTTTGTCAAGGAACATGAAAAGACAACGGCCGGTATGGCAACAACTGTTTTTGACAAGGACGGGACTATTTATCAAGGTAGTTTTGGCTATATGAACAAGGAAAAAAGCATTAAAGCCGACGACAACAGCGTCTTTGAATGGGGGTCAGTAGGGAAACTAACTATCTGGGTCTCCGTCATGCAACTCTGGGAAGAGGGCAAGATTGACCTTGACGAAGATATTCGCACATATCTGCCAGAGGGATTTATGAAGACTTTGCGCTACGACAAGCCCGTTACTATGACAGACCTCATGAACCATCAGGCCGGCTTTGGTGAGTCTACCCACGCCTACAAGGAAGATAAGGGCTTGTCTATTGAGGAGATTCTGGCAGTTAATCAGCCAGAACAGTCTTACGAACCAGGCACCATGACAGCCTACTCAAACTTTTCAGCTAGTCTGGCAGCCTATATCGTCAAGAGAATCTCTGGTCAGGACTTCTCGGCCTATGTCCATGAGCATATCTTTCAACCACTAGGGATGAAAGACACTGCTCTATCAGCCGACTTTAAGGAAAATCCAAAGATTTACCAGAAGCGGATGGAGCAAATCTCTTATCGGGCGGACGGTCAGACATCTATGGGAACTAGCTATTTTCATCTAGGGCTTTACCCGGCAGGGAATGCCGTCTCCACTTTGGCTGACTTCCAGAAGTTTGCCCAAGCGCTTTTGAAGAAAGAAAAGCTCTTCAAGCATGCTGAGACTTGGACAACTCTCTACACAGCAACATCGAATTATCCAGGAACGGATATGCCGCTCAATATGCACGGTTTTTGGAAACGGGAGTACGGCACGACGCTTGTTGGCCATGGAGGAAACTCAACTGGCTACTCATCTTATATTCTGCTGGACTTGAAAAATGGTATAGGTATGACCATTATGACGAATCAAGATCATGAGTTGGTTTATAACTATGAAATGCCAGCCTTGGTTTTTGGACCTAAGAAAAAGACGGACTCAGCCACCTTTGACAAATTCCAGTCTGGTAATTACCGATCTGCTCGCTACTTTGCCAGTGGTCCTATGTCTATCTCCAGAACCTTGCTTTACACTCAGTTTGTCGAGAAATCTAAGGACAATCCGCTTTTGACCCAGAATTTTTCTGTAGTCAGCGGTAGTGGAGACGAGACTAAGGTAACAGCTTCCTATGGCGATAACTTCAGAGTCAAGGATAGCGAGTTCTTTACAGACTGGGCTCTGCTTATTTCAGCGGCAGTCGGACTTGTTTTCAGTATCATTCTCTTTTTGGCACGGGGCGGACTGGATCTCTTCCGCTTGGTCTTCAAAAAAGGCCAATCTAAAACACCAAAATCTCTTCGTATCTGGACTTATGTGACTTCCATAGCTGGAGTAGGTGTGGCTATAAACATCCTCCTCCTCTTTAACACATTTGCTACCAACGATCTGAGCTTTCTAGCTAGCTGGCGCTACATTGTCTTTGCCGGTCTGGGATTGATTCTAGCTGGTTGTGCAGTCTTCCCGCTTCTGACCAAGGCAAGAAAAGGACTGAGTAAGAGTCGACTCTACCTGACTGTCTTGACTAGTCTGTCAGCTCTGGCCATTGTTGTCAATATTCTCTACTGGTCGCTCTATCAGTGGTGGGCATTGTGATTATTTTCTTGTCTTTTCTGGGGGAATGGACAATCTTGTGAAGGAATATCTCATGAGGTAAATCGTTTGATTAATTCTTTTTACAATTTTAAGGTTAGTGATTTTTCAACAGGAGCTGAAGTACGATATCTGTCTTTTATACAGAGCGCGGCTAAACGAAGTAAAAAATCAAGGATCTTATCAGACTACAAAAAGCAAGCAGATAAAATCAAACCATTTAAAGGAGAAAATCAGATGACCAATGAAACAAGAAGCAAACCACAACCAAAACTAGTCTGGCCGTTCCTAGCCTGGAACTTCGGCTGGACTTGGGGATTTATGTTGCTAGCGATCATTCTCAAAAATCTCTGGCCGGAAAATCCACCTATACTCTATCTGACTCTGGAAGGCCTCCTAACGAGTCTCAGTATGTTCGGACCGGTGATAGCAAGCCTAATAGTGCTGAAAATAAAAGGCTTCAAAGCCATCTGTTCCTTTATCTTCTCAAGCAAGAAAGGGACTTGGCTCTATCTCCTACTCTTCAGTGGAGGTCTGGCAGTGACTTTTGCATTAGCTTCCGGAGGCAAGCTGGTAGATGGAGCTCTGCTTTCATTTATTGGATCCTTTATCTACCTTATGACCTTGGCTGGTGGCATGGAAGAGCCTGGCTGGCGAGGCTTTCTGCAGCCAACTTTGGAAAAGAAGTTCTCTATGCTTATCGCCTCCTCGATAACCGGA
The DNA here is from genome assembly GCF_050225395.1 of Streptococcus sanguinis. GTDB lineage: Bacteria > Bacillota > Bacilli > Lactobacillales > Streptococcaceae > Streptococcus. The sequence continues at coordinate 1,012,824 of NZ_CP071431.1, forward strand.
CTAGCTTGGGCTTGCTGGCATATTCCTCTCTGGTTTTATAACCGCTTTTATGATCGAAGTCAGGATCCCTTTCTAGTCTATATCATTGTAACTATAGTCCAGTCCATCTGGTTTGCTGCGCTGCATAAGAAGACGAAATCCGTCCTTGCCTGTATGATTTTCCATGCCCTACTAGATATTCTGATAGAAACCTTTGTCGGCATCAACCTAGCTGATAAGTTTGATTTCTCTCAGGTTAACTCCCTAATTTACCTTGGCGGCTTGGGCATTCTGACCCTTTACAGTATTTATCTCTGGTGTCGGGCGGATAAAGAAGAGAAAAACGCATGATTAAAAAATAAGAATAAGCTGATTCTAAAATTGAAAGGAGACTGCACAAATTATCTGAACTTAGCTTCTGTGAATATTTGAGTTGAACAGAAAGGAAATGCTATGAAAAAATCTATTCTAATCATTCTTTTAACCATTTTGACGCTAGGAATTTTCCGACCGACCGCTGTTTTAGCTGACTCGCAGAAGCTGCCGTCTGGCACGGACCGCAGCCAAATCGGTCAGAAAATCCAAGACTTTGTCAAAGAGCACGAAAAGACAACAGCCGGTATGGCAACAGCAGTCTTTGATAAAAACGGAACCATCTACAAGGGAAACTTTGGATATGTGGATAAGGAAAACAAAGTCAAAGTTGACGATGACAGTGTTTTTGAATGGGCTTCAATCACTAAACTGACGGTCTGGGTATCGGTCATGCAGCTCTGGGAAGAGGGCAAAATCGACCTGGAAGCAGACATCAAAACTTATCTGCCAGAAGGCTTTCTCCGCAATCTTCGCTACGATAAGCCTATCACCATGCTGGATCTGATGAATCATCAGGCTGGCTTTGATGAAATGCCACTCTATAAAAAGGGTGACAAGAGCGACTTGGAAGAGCAGTTCCGTGATTACCAGCCTATTCAGTCCTTTGAGCCGGGTACGACGACATCATACTCTAACTTCAGCACGGCTTTGGCCTCTTATATCGTGGAGCGGATATCTGGGCAGAAGTATGCGGACTATGTCCATGAGCATGTTTTTGAGCCGCTGGACATGGATCGGACTGCTATCTTGCCTGACTTATCGGACAACGCTTATGTACAGGAAAAGCGCAAGGAGGATAAGGGCTATGATGACCAAGGTAAGCTCTTGGGAGATACACCATTTAAGCTTTGGATGTACCCAGTCGGTGGGGCTGTGGGGACTCTAGGAGACCTGCAGACATTCGCCCAGGCCTTGCTGGAACGTAAGACGCTCTTTCATCGTCCAGAAACTTGGACCGAGCTTTACTCAACAACCTCTACCCACCCTGGTACGGATATTGTTCGTAATGCTCATGGCTTTTGGGCCAGTCACTACGGTGTTACCTTGCTGGGACACAGTGGTAATGCTGATGGCTTTTCTAGCTATCTTTACTTGGATCTGAAAAATGGCATCGGCCAAGTCATCTTAACCAATCAACTGTATGAACAAGTTTACAATGTTCAAATGCCGGAGCTGATATTTGGCAAGATGCAGACTGTCAGCGAAGCTACTAAAAAGCAATTCAAGCCTGGCTCTTACCACTATCTGAGAAGCTATAATAGGGGACCACTGTCCTTCATGCTCATGATTCCCGGGGCCATCCAAAAGATCAACAAAGTCTCAGATCAGCCGGATCTGCTGAGCACTTTCTGGACTATTGACAAGAGCCAAGGTGCTGACCGCCTCGAATTTGGTGTCCTTAATGCAGAAAGGATTTCCGATTCAGTTCTCTTTAGACATTATCTAGTCGTGTTTCTCGGAGGTTTGGCACTCGTGTTTGCTCTGGGAAATGTCTTGATTAGTTTTCTGATTGGCGGTTTCCGTCTCATCCTGCGTAAAGCAAAAAGTTCGGGACCTCGCTCTTGGAAGGTCTGGAATTACCTGACTTCTCTAGGAATGCTCCTTTTTGCAGGCAATCTTATTCTGCTTTTACTGGCTGCCATGAATCAGGATTACTCAATTGTTCAATCTTGGCGCTATATGGTCTTTGCAGGACTAGGCCTACTTTTAGCAGGATGTGCGGTTTATCCGCTCTTTAGCAAGGCTCGCAATGGCCTCGGAAAAGGCCGCATCTTCCTGACAGTTCTGACTAGTCTATCCGCCCTGGCTATTGTTGCTAATATTCTCTATTGGTCTCTTTACCAGTGGTGGATGATGTGACAAGTTGCCTGCCTTCCTTTGGGAAGGTGGGCTTTGCCTGCATAATTCTGCAAAGGAGTATCTCATGAAAAAAACATTTATTTTCACACTTCTAACTATTTTAACATTGGGTCTTTTTCGTCCAGCCACTGCGCTAGCTGAAGAGCGGAAGTTGCCGTCTGGTACGGATCGAGACAAAATTGGTCAAAAAATCCAAGACTATGTCAAAGAGCACGAAAAGACAACAGCTGGCATGGAGGCAGCTGTCTTTGACAAGGACGGTACCATTTATCAAGGAAATTTTGGCTATATGAACAAAGAAAAGGGAATCAAAGCTGATGACGGCAGTGTTTTTGAATGGGGCTCCGTGACTAAGCTGACCGTCTGGGTCTCTGTCATGCAGCTCTGGGAAGAGGGCAAAATCGACCTAGAAGCAGACATCAAAACTTATCTGCCAGAGGGCTTTCTCAAGAATCTCCGCTATGACAAGCCCATCACTATGCTAGATTTGATGAACCATCAGTCAGGTTTTGACGAGGCTACCTTGTACATGCGAAGCGATAAAAGTATCGAAGAAATCCTTAAAGAACAACAACCTATTCAGTCCTTTGAACCGGGAACAACGACAGCTTATTCAAATTACGGTACTGGCTTGGCTGCATTGATTGTCGAGCGGATCTCCGGTCAGAAGTTTGTTGATTATGCCCATGAGCATATTTTCCAACCGCTGGGCATGGACAAGACAGCTATTTTGCCAGACCTATCAGACAATTCTTACGTCCAGAAAAAACGTCAAGAGGCCAAAGGATATGACATCCAAGGAAAAGTTCTGAGCAAGGATAGTTACATCGTTGGCCTCTATCCTATCGGTGCGGCTACTGGTACCTTGAAAGACTTACAGAAGTTCGCCCAAGCCCTGCTGGCTCGCAAGACGCTCTTTGAGCGTCCAGAGACTTGGAGTACCTTCTACAGCCCAAGCCTGACCTATCCTGGAACAGATACTGCCCGTAACGCTCATGGCTTTTGGGCTAACGAATATGGCACTACAGTGCTAGGACACGGCGGAAATACACTTGGCTTTAGCTCACGGATGATATTGGACTTGGAGCATGGTATCGGCTATATTGTCATGACTAATCAGAGTACAGAGCAAAATTATAATTTCCAAATGCCAGAGCTCGTCTTTGGGCCACGTAAAACAGCCAGCAAGGAAACCCAAGAGCAGTTTAGTCCAGGCTATTACCGCACTCTACGCAACTTTAATCAAGGACCGCTGGCTATCTTTAAAATGGTTTCAGGCTTTGCAAATAATTGGCAAAAACCTTCTGAAGATCAACGATTGTTAAATAACTTCTGGACCATTTATCAGAGCAAAGGCAAGCCCCATATCGCATTAGGTGTCGCAGACTACGAGAAAATTTCTGACTTTGATTTCTATAAAGACTTTATTGTTCTTGGCTCTGGTGGACTTGGTATCATCTATGCCCTTGGTCTACTCCTCATTAGTCTGATTCTAGGAGCCTATCGACTCATCTTCCGTAAAAAACAAGATCAGCCAGACCACGTGTGGAAAGTCTGGAACATTCTAACAGCTGTTGGGGTTTTGGCTTTTCCAATTAATCTCTTTCTAATGTTTGTGGCGCAGGCTTCAGGAGATTTTAGCGAGATTGCTCAGTGGCGTTACATACTCTTTGCAGGTCTGGGCTTGTTCTTAGCAGGCTGTGCGCTTTATCCGCTCTTTAGCAAGGATCGTAAGGATCTCGGAAAAGGACGCCTCTTCCTAACAGCCGTGACCAGCCTATCTGCTTTAGCAGTGGCCGCTAATATCCTCTATTGGTCCCTCTATCAGTGGTGGGTATTCTAATTATGAAAGGAGCCAGCTATGAAAAAAACATTTTCCCTAATCCTTTTAACTTTTCTGACTATAGGACTCTTTCGACCAATTACCGCACTGGCTGAAGAACAGAAACTCCCATCTGGTATCGAACGGAACCAGATCGGCCAGAAAATCCAAGACTATGTCAAGGAGCATGAAAAGATGACTGCCGCTATGGAAACAGCAGTCTTTGACAAGGATAGCACCATTTACCAAGGCAACTTTGGTTATATGGATAAAGAAAAAGGCATCAAAGCTGACAACAGCAGCGTCTTTGAATGGGGCTCCGTGACCAAGCTGACCGTCTGGATAGCTGTCATGCAGCTCTGGGAGCAAGGTAAGATTAACCTAGAAGAAGATATTCGCGCCTATCTGCCAAAGGGCTTTCTTAGAAATCTCCGCTATGACAAGCCTATTACTATGCTGGATTTGATGAACCATCAGTCTGGATTTGACGAAGCCCCTCTCTATATGCAAGGGGGCAAGAGTTTAGAGGATTTGCTGCTTCAATATCAGCCGGCACAGTCCTTTCAGCCGGGCACAACGACAGCTTATTCCAACTACAGTACGGGGTTGGCGGCCTACATTGTGGAACGAATTTCTGGGCAATCCTTTGTTGAGTATGTTCATGAGCATATCTTCCAGCCTCTGGGCATGGAGAGAACGGCCATAGCGCAAGACTTGTCTGACAATGCTTATGTCCAAGCCAAGCGCAAGGAAGTAAAAGGATATGCGACAGATGGCAGCCTGTTAGGCGATGCACTTTATGAAGTCGGCCTGTATCCAGTTGGTCGAGCCACAGGAACATTGAGTGATTTTCAAAAATTTGCTCAGGCTCTGCTAAGTCGTAAAACTATCTTTACTCGGTCGGAGACTTGGACGACTCTCTATTCGACGACAGCAACCTATCCTGATACAGACATCGTTCGTAATGCTCATGGCTTCTGGGCCAGTAAATTTGGCGTTACAGTGCTAGGGCACGGAGGGAATACAAATGGTTTTTCCAGCTATCTCCTGCTGGATCTGAAGGATGGTATCGGCCAGGTAATCATGACCAATCAAGGTGTAGAAGAAATTTATAATGATGGCATGCCAGAATTGATTTTCGGAAAACGTCCGACAGCTAGTGCAGATACTCAGAAAAAGTTCGAACCTGGCTACTATCAAATCCTTCGGAATTTTAATCAAGGTCCGCTTTCTTTGTATCAGCTCTTTGCAGGTAATTTGCTTCATATGAAGAAGCCGTCCTCGGAGAGAATGGATCATTTGTTTTGGACTATTTATAAAAGTGGAAATGGCAAAACGCGAATCGCTACTCCAGTCAGTGATTTCGAGAAAGTCCCTGACTGGGAAATCTGGACTAAGTTTAGCTTAATTGCTTTGGCAGCTTTAAGTGTCGTTTATGCTTTGGGTAATCTACTTGTTCGGCTTGTGCTAGTCCTTTATCGACTGGTTTTTGGCAAAGAAAAAAGCAAGCAAAATCGAGCTTGGAAATGGTGGCACATCTTGACAGCTGCAGGAGTAGTGGCCGCGGCTTGCAATTTACTCTTGCTCCTGCTTAGCTCAAGCGCAACAGATCTCAGTATCATCGCTCAGTGGCGTTATATGGTTTTTGCAGGTCTGGACTTGTTCTTAGCAGGATGTGCGGTTTATCCGCTCTTTAGCAAGGCTCGAAAAGGTCTCGGGAAAGGCCGCCTCTTCTTGACAGTTCTGACTAGTCTATCTGCGTTGACTATTGTCGCCAATATCCTCTACTGGTCGCTCTACCAATGGTGGGTGATGTAGTTTAAAAATTTTGAAACAAGAAAAGAGCCGGCATATAAGCTGGCTCTTCGTTTGGTTTTATACATTCAGCACCTTGTCCAAGAAGTCCTTAAGACGTGGATGCTGTGGATTGTCAAAGATTTGGTCTGGCTTGCCGTCCTCTAGGAATTCACCATCAGCGGTAAAGATAACGCGGTTGGCTACCTGACGAGCAAAGCCCATCTCATGGGTCACAATCAGCATGGTCATACCTTGCTGGGCCAGATCCTTCATAACGTTGAGAACATCGCCGACCATTTCAGGGTCAAGGGCAGAAGTCGGCTCGTCAAAGAGCATGATATCTGGATTCATGGCCAGACCTCGAGCAATAGCTACCCGCTGCTTTTGACCTCCGGACAGGCTGTCTGGACTGGCATCAGCCTTATCAGCCAAGCCGACCTTTTCCAAGAGCTCCATACCCAGCTTATTTGCCTCGTCTTGAGTCAAGCGCTTGTGCTCAACAGGAGCAAAGGTGATATTTTCCAGAACTGTCATGTGCGGGAAGAGGTTGAAGTGCTGGAAGACCATACCGATATTTTCTCGGACCAGATCCACATCAGTCTTTTTGTCCGTCAGATCAAAGCCATCAACCGTGATGGTTCCGCTGGTCACTTCCTCTAGCAGGTTGAGACTGCGCAGGAAGGTTGACTTACCAGAACCGGAAGGACCGATGATGCAGACCACATCTCCCTCGTAGAATTTAGCGGTAATTCCCTTTAGGACTTCGTTTTCCCCGTAATATTTATGAAGATCGTTCACATCGATTTTTAATTTTGCCATTACTTAATCCTCTTTTCTAAGCGTTTTGCCAAGCGGGTCAAGAGCGTGATAATGATGAGATAGAGCACGGCTAGGATAGCATACATCCGGAAACTCTGATAGTTGCGGGCGATGATGTCCTTACCCGTTTTGAAGAGCTCGGCCAGTCCAATAGCTGAGACAATCGTTGTATCCTTGAGCGCGATGACAAATTGATTGACAAAGTTTGGCAGCATAATCTTGGTTGCCTGTGGCAGGATAATCTTGCGCATGGTCTTTGAGTAGGAAATCCCCAAGCTACGGCTGGCTTCCATCTGTCCAACTGGAACGGCCTGGATACCTCCGCGGACAATTTCAGCGATATAGGCGCCGGCATTGAGAGAAAGGGCGATGGTTCCTGCGACGAAAGCATTGATTGGACTTTGTTGACCAGTCATGGATTCGATTAAGTTAGGAATCCCCCAGAAGATAAAGGCTGCTACAATCATCAGCGGAATACCACGAATGACATCGACAAAGATTTCTGCAATCCAGCGCAGCGGTTTATAAGGGCTGACGCTGAACATACCAAAGATAATCCCGATGACCATAGCAATCGCAAATGAAATCAGAGCCAAAGCAATCGTTACTCCCAGACCTTTAAGAAGTTCTTGGTAGTTGTTTTGCAGCAAGCCCCAAATAGTGGACTCATCTACAGTGGATTCCTTTTCTTCGCTAGCCAGATACTTGTCTAAAATCTCTTGGTACTTGCCGCTTTCTTTGAGGTTGGCTAGCCCATTGTTAAACATCTCAATCAGCTCAGGATTGCTGCCTTTTTTAACTGCGAAAGCGACTTGGCCACTTGGTGTACCTTCAATAGGTGTTTTAAGTTTCTTGCCTTGTTTGATAGCGTATTTGACAACGGGCTCATCATCCATCACAGCTGCGACTGAGCCAGTATTGAGACTGTCATACATGGAAGCCGCATCTGAGAAAGTTTTGATAGAGTAGCCGTACTTGCTCTTGTTTTCCTCAAGGAAAGTCTGAGAAGCGGTACCGGTTTTGACACCGACTGTCTTACCCTTGAGTTCCTCGTAGGACTTGATATTGCTGCTGTCCTTGACTGCCAAGATAGAGTTGGCTGTGTAGTAAGGGTCAGAATAGTCAAAAGTTTTCTTGCGGGCATCAGTGACAGACATGCCGGCGATAATTCCATCAGCCTGACCGGTCTGAACACTATTAATAGCTGCATCAAAGCCAGGGTTGGTTACTTCTACAGTAAAGCCTTGGTCTTTGGCAATAGCCTTAATCAGCTCCATGTCAATCCCAGTGTATTGGTTGCTGTCATCTTGGAAGACAAATGGAGCAAAAGATGAGTCGCTGGCAATAATGTATTTGTCTTTTGTAGGAGTAGCTTTTTGACCGGCAGGAGTAGAAGTCTCTGGAACAGCTGAGTCAGAGCTGCCTTTAGAAGCCGTCCATTTATTGATGATTTCATCCAGACTGCCGTCTTTCTTCATCTGCGCTAAAGCTTCGTTAAACTCAGTAACTAAGTGCTCATGTTTGCTACCTTTTTTGACACCGAAAGCAAAGCTACCAACAGCCTCACCTTTCATAGAAATTTTCAGGTTTTGACCTTGATTGATGGCGTACTCAATGACCGGCTGATCATCCATCACTGCATCGACATCACCAGCAGAAAGGCTGTTATACATCAAGTCACCTGTGTCAAAGGTTTTGAGAGTGAAGCCGTACTTATCCTTGTTCTTCTCAAGAAAGCGTTGGGCAGCTGTTCCTGTTTTGACACCGACTTTCTTTCCTTTCAGCTGTTCATATTTGCTGATGGTGTTTGCCTTGGTCGTCGCGATAACGACCTTGGTGTCATAGTAGGTATCAGACATGGTAAAGACTTTTTCACGCTCGCTTGTCTTAGTCATACCAGCCATGATAGCGTCCGCTTGGCCAGCTTGGACGGCATTGACAGCTGCATCGAAGCCCGGGAAGCTCATGTCAATGTCCCAGCCTTTGATTTCTGCGACCTTGTTGATGATATCAACGTCAATCCCCTTGTAAGTCTGATCAGAATCTTTAAATTCAAATGGTGCGTAAGCAGTATCGGATACGATTTTAACCGTATCTGCCTGGGCTGTCGCCCCTAACGCAAAAAATGGAAATAATGTTAGCAAGACTGCTAAGAATTTTTTCTTCATTTTCTTCCTCCTTTTTAGCATTCTAGCATTATAGCAAAAAAACACTGATTAGGCAAATTTCTCCTGTTTTTATGTTAGATTTTCTGACATAAAAACTCTCCGCATTTCTCAAAAATACCCAAGACTTTTCTTTGTTCTTAGAGTAAAGTCTGCTATACTGGAAATGAATGAAAGCAAGGTTAGAATGAGGTTCTTATGAAAAAATCACGTATCTTGGACGGAGTCAATCAAGCTCGCTTTGTCCCTCCTTATATTTTGTCTCTTTTACTAGCCGTTATTTTTGTGCAAGGAGGACAGAAGTTGGCCTATCTGGCTTTGGAGCCAATTTCGGCTGTGCTTAGTCTTATGCTAGGTTTCTTGGGGCAAGGCGGATTCTTTGAAATCTTCTTCTATTTTGCCCTGCCTTTTCTCTTATTCGGCTTTGTATTTATGATACTGGCTCTCTTTCTCTGGGTACGCTGGGCTGAAGGACGACCGCTCGCGACTCTGGGCTTTGTCAAAAAAGGAAGTTTAGTAGAGCTAGTCAAAGGATTGGCAGTAGGTTTTCTCCTCTTTAGTCTAGTTGCTCTGCTTATGCTGTTGAGCGGAGCCGGCTCTTTCGAATGGGGACAGCTGACGCTGGAACCTTTCCTCTATATCTTGATTTTGCTTCCGCTTTGGATGATTCAGGGTGGAGCAGAAGAGCTAGTGACACGCGCTTGGCTGCTGCCAGTTGCTGTCAAAAATACCAACCTCCCCATCGGTTTGCTGACTTCAAGCCTGCTCTTTGCCCTCTTGCACCTAGGCAATCCAGATATTGGTATTCTCCCCATTGTTAACATTGCCTTATTTGGCCTCTTTGCAAGTCTTTATCTGCTCTGGACGGACAATGTTTGGGGGATTATAGGCCTTCATACTGCTTGGAACTTTAGCCAAGGCAATATTTACGGTTTCAGCGTTAGTGGTACTGGTGTGGACGCGGCAGTCCTGAACTTTGTTCCTAAGTCGGAATGGAGCTGACTGACTGGTGGAGCTTTCGGCGCTGAAGCCTCTATTTTCAGCTCGCTCATTCTCTTGCTGGCTGTCCTCTATTTGCTTATCAAGATGAAAAAAGACGGTAGTTTGACTGAGTTAGTGGAAAAGAAGTAGAAACAGTACGAACGGCTCTCTTTTGCTCAACCTAAAATAATATGCTATAATAAATTAAAATGAGGAAAGGAATAATTATATGTTTAAATCTCGTATGTTGGATGCTATCAAGCAATCGCGTTATATTCCGCCGATTTGGTTGGCTATCTTGATTGCTATAGGCTTTGTTTATGGAGGAGGAATTTTAAGTTTTGTCGGAATGTTACCAATTGGTATCATTGTCGGACTCTTGTTTGGCTTTGCAGATCCGACGATTAATCGGACAGAAGCAATGGCAGCCATTAGTCACTATACGGTCTTTTTTCAGCTAGCTGGTTTCTTTTTTATCGCTCTCACTGTCTTTCTATGGGTTCGATATCGTGAGAAGCGGCCTTTTTCTAGTCTGGGATTTTATAAACAGGACTGGTTCAAAAATCTCCTCAAAGGATTCCTTATTGGCGCCGTTCAGTTTTCACTGGTTGTTGTCTTGCTCTTGGTAACGGGGACAGGCAGTCTGAAATTTGGTCAGCTTAACTTGCAGTCTTTGATTTTTGTCCTAGCTATCATTCCTTTCTGGATTCTCCAAGGTGGGACAGAAGAGCTAGTGACGCGTGGTTGGCTCTTTCCAGCAGTTAGCGCTAAGTCAAATATCTTCATTGGTATCTTGATTTCCAGCGCTCTATTTGGGGCTCTGCACCTCTTTAACCCTGGTGTGACCGTTCTTTCTATTGTCAATATCATACTAGACGGTATCTTTGCTTGTTTCCTTATGCTCAAGTATGACAATATGTGGGTACTGGCTGGTATGCACGGCGCTTGGAATTTTGTGCAAGGAAATATCTATGGCATTCAGGTCAGTGGCCAAGGAGCATCTACCTCTATCTTGAACTATAGCTCGCAATCTTCTGTCGATATACTGTCCGGTGGAGCCTTTGGAGCTGAAGGATCTATTTTTGCCAGTATCGTCCTGATTGGCTGCATTGCCTATCTTTACTGGTCATTAAAGAAAGAAAATCGCCTGCCTCAGGCGCTGATGTTTAAGAAATAAGCATTTCGCCCAGTTGAGCTGGGCTTTTTTATGTCTTTTAACGAGATGTGTGACAAGGGACAGACGATGGTAGAAGCGTGGCCATTCTACCTACACCCAAATCCAGAGAAAATAGGGCAAATATGGTAAAATGATAGAAGCACAATTTGAGGAATAAAAGATGATTAACAGAATTACAGATAATAAATTTGAATTGGTTTCTAGGTACGATCCTTCAGGTGACCAGCCTCAGGCTATCGAGCAGCTGGTGGATAATATAGAGGGGGGCGAGAAAGCCCAGATTCTCATGGGAGCGACTGGTACTGGTAAGACCTATACCATGAGTCAGGTTATTGCTCAGGTCAACAAGCCGACACTGGTTATCGCCCATAATAAGACCCTGGCCGGCCAACTTTATGGTGAGTTTAAGGAGTTCTTCCCCAATAACGCAGTGGAATACTTCGTTTCCTACTATGATTACTACCAGCCTGAGGCCTATGTGCCTTCCAGCGATACATATATTGAAAAGGATAGCTCGGTCAATGACGAGATTGACAAGCTCCGTCACTCAGCGACATCTGCTCTCTTGGAGCGCAATGACGTGATTGTCGTGGCTTCGGTCTCTTGTATCTATGGTCTAGGTTCGCCTAAGGAATACTCCGACAGCGTGGTAAGCCTGCGTCCTGGACTAGAGATTTCCCGTGACAAGTTGCTCAATGATTTGGTAGATATCCAGTTTGAGCGCAATGACATTGATTTTCAGCGGGGGAAATTCCGCGTTCGAGGCGATGTGGTGGAGATTTTCCCAGCTTCTCGGGATGAGCATGCCTTTCGGGTGGAGTTTTTCGGAGATGAGATTGACCGGATTCGTGAGGTTGAAGCTTTGACAGGTCGAGTCTTGGGCGAGGTGGACCATTTGGCCATCTTCCCAGCCACTCACTTCGTGACCAATGAAGACCACATGGAAGTGGCGATTGCTAAGATTCAGGCGGAGCTGGAGGAGCAGCTTGCTATCTTTGAGAAGGAAGGCAAGCTTCTGGAAGCTCAGCGCTTGAAGCAGCGCACAGAGTACGATATCGAAATGCTGCGTGAAATGGGCTATACCAACGGTGTTGAGAACTATTCTCGCCACATGGATGGTCGAAGCGAAGGAGAGCCGCCTTATACCCTTCTGGACTTTTTCCCTGATGACTTCTTGATTATGATTGACGAGAGTCACATGACCATGGGACAGATTCGGGGTATGTACAATGGTGACCGCTCTCGTAAGGAGATGCTGGTTAATTATGGTTTCCGTCTGCCGTCTGCCTTGGATAACCGCCCGCTGCGCCGAGAAGAATTTGAAAGCCATGTTCACCAGATTGTCTATGTATCGGCTACGCCAGGCGACTATGAAAATGAACAAACGGATACTGTTATTGAGCAGATTATCCGGCCGACAGGGCTTCTGGATCCAGAGGTGGAAGTCCGTCCAACCATGGGGCAAATTGATGATCTTTTGGGCGAAATTACTGCGCGTGCGGAGAAGAATGAGCGGACCTTTATCACAACCCTGACCAAGAAGATGGCAGAAGATTTGACGGACTACTTCAAGGAAATGGGTGTCAAGGTCAAGTACATGCACTCGGACATCAAGACCTTAGAGCGGACTGAGATTATCCGAGACCTGCGCTTGGGTGTCTTTGATGTATTGGTTGGGATTAACCTGCTGCGCGAGGGAATCGACGTGCCGGAGGTTAGTTTGGTGGCAATTCTTGATGCAGACAAGGAAGGTTTCCTCCGCAACGAACGCGGTCTTATCCAGACTATTGGCCGAGCAGCTCGCAACAGCGAGGGGCATGTGATTATGTATGCGGACACCATGACCCAGTCCATGCAGCGCGCTATCGATGAAACTGCCCGCCGTCGGGCAATCCAGATGGCATATAATGAAGAGCACGGCATTGTACCGCAGACCATCAAGAAAGAAATCCGTGACCTAATCAGTGTGACTAAGGCTGCCTTGCCAGACAAGGAAGAAACCGTCGAAATCGAAAGCCTCAACAAGCAAGAACGCAAGGACATGATTAAGAAACTGGAAGGTCAGATGCAAGAAGCTGCAGGACTTCTTGACTTCGAATTGGCCGCACAGATTCGCGATATGATTCTGGAAATAAAGGCGATGGATTGAGGGGTATAAAGGAGAGAACAAATGGTCATCACAATCAAAGCAATGGAAACAGCTGAGGAGATAGAAGGGAAATCCCGAGTTCATTGGCAGACATGGCGTGAAGCTTATGATGAGATTTTGCCTGCGGAATTTCAAGAGCAGATGACTTTGGATAAGTGCCGGTTTTATAGTCAAAAATATCCTGAAGATACTTTGATCGCTTTGGATGATGCTAAAGTGGTCGGTTTTGTTAGCTACGGTGATTTTCGAGATTCAGCTACGATAGCAGGTGAAATTTTCGCCTTATATGTCTTAAAAGAGTATTATGGCAAGGGTGTAGGACAGCAGCTCATGCAGGCTACTTTTGCTGCCTTGTTTAGTTATCCAGAGATTGTATTGTGGGTGTTAGAAGACAACAAACGTGCCATCGCTTTTTATAAAAAAATAGGTTTTGTTTTTGACGGTCAGGAAAAGGTCATTGACCTAGGAAAAGCCGTGAAAGAAAAACGGATGATTTACACTAGAAACTCTAACAGTTAGTTTGGGAATAATAGATATATTTGTAAGGAGCACTATATGCGTTATGCACTTTTACTCCGCGGCATTAATGTCGGCGGGAAAAACAAGGTCGTTATGGCTGATTTGAAGAAGGATTTGGCTGGGTTGGGTTTTGAAAATCCAGTTTCCTACATCAATAGCGGCAATCTTTTCTTTGATAGCGAGGAGCAGGAGGAAAGGATTCGGGAGATCTTGTCGGCTTATTTCAGTCAGTCTTACGATTTCCCTCTGCCTTTTGTCCTTGTCAGCTCTGCCATGCTTGAAAAAGAAATAGCCAATCTGCCTATTTGGTGGCAGGATGAAACAGTCTTTCGGCGCGATGTTCTCTTTTATCTGCCAGAGGTAGACAGGGAAAGCGTTCAAGAGCTAGCAGGCAGTTGGGCAAATGACAAGGAGCAGCTGCATTTCGGGCAGACGGCTTTCTTTTATAGCAATGCTGACCAAGCGGACTATCTCAAGTCCAACTACCATAAGAAACTGCTCAAATCTAGTTTTTACAAGCAACTAACCATCCGAAACGGCAAGACTTTCCAGAAGATTGTGGAGTTGGTTGGAAATGAGTGAGCTAAATATGGAAGATGAAAGGTGAGAAAATAGTGAAGCGATGGAAATTTTCGAGTAAAGTTATTTGGTTAGTGTTCTATATCTTGTTATTTATCTTTGTATTACTACATTTTATATTGAGTCTCTTTGGCTTGGCCTTTACGCCCCTCCTGTGGAACAAATGGCTTTTTCTTCTGGCAACTCTTATATTTTGCAATTTATGGTTTAACTTCCTTAAAAACAGAGAGTTCCGCTGGTTCCATCTTGTCTGGGCGATTCTGAGTGTATTTCCTGCTCTTTTTGCATGGTTCTTTGTTTTCTTTCATTTCTCCATCATCGGATCAGAAAATTCTGTCCCGATTAATATGGACTATGTTACTAATGACAGTGAAGTTATTTTGCGAAAGGGCTTTTTATTAGGTGAATATGATGAACACCATGATTTAGTAAATCCCTATATCATGAAAACCAAGGTCAATCGCGTTCGATATATTGATTAATAATTTGCAAAGGCTCTCTACTGAACAAACTTGCTACGAACTATTACAATGTCACTGTAAAATTCTCCATTTTGTGTCGAAAGGAAAAAATCCATGTCACGTTCCCAAGAAACAATCCTAACAAACATCTGCCTTGTTGAAGATAAGGCGCGAGGTAAGGTCTTGGTTCAGTATCGCTCTCCTAAGCGCTATCGTTGGTCTGGTTATGCCTTCCCAGGTGGGCATATTGAGAAGGGAGAGTCTCTCCATGATGCAGTTGTCCGTGAGATTTTAGAGGAAACGGGTTTGACCATTAGTCATCCCAAATTGGTTGGTGTAAAGAACTGGCATACGGATGAAGGGGTTCGCTACATCGTCTTTTGCTACAAAGCGACTGAATTCTCTGGTCAGATTCATTCGACAGAAGAGGGCGAGATTTCTTGGGTAGATAAGGATAGCCTGCCACAGCTGGACTTGGCTTACGATATGCTTGAACTTCTGCGTATGATGGAAGATGAGGAATTATCTGAATATTACTATCACGAGCGCATAGAAGGTGGCTGGCGCAAGAGTATGTATTAAAAAATGTTTCCTTTTGTGTTTGAAGTGCAAAGATAGAAAGGTAGATGACTGTCATGATTTCATTATGGATTGCTATTATTGCATTTTTTCTTTTGGGTTTAAACCATTTTTTTCCTTCTAGAAATGCTGGATTCGGTTTGAGATTTCCATTTGCTTTTCATACTTTAAAAGGATGGAAGCAGAGCCAATCTAGGTTTTATATATTAGTGATTTTGCTTAATTTACTCATTTTTCTTTATTCTTTCTACATAGATTTAAACGAGATTAGGGTCTTGGGCTTGTCAATTATTAGTATTGTATTTTCTGGAATATTAATTTTTTTAATTTCTTTTAAAGAATAGTTTGATTGTTTTATCAGTGATTTTTATAGCGACTATTTATTATTTGAAAGCCGGCTGGCGCAAGAGTATGTACTAAAAAGACTGACTAGGTTATATCCTAATCAGTCTTTTTCAATGTTATTCCAGCAAAAAACCTAAATCTCTCAAAGCTGCTTCGACATAGTCCAGATCTTGCTGGGAGTCGGCTTGTACTAGGTGATAGTGGACTCCATCTGTCAGCTCAGATAAGGGGCGAAAGGCACAGGATGCGACTTGCTGGAGAAAATGCTGGACATCGCGGCGGCAGGTCAGCTTCAGGTAAGTCTGGATTTCGCCATAAACTGGATGCTCAATCAAAATAGTCTGTACGCGTCCACCATTGTCCACGATAGCCAGCAACTCAGCTTCCATATCCTCAGCCCCATGCTGAACCTTGAAGAGCTGATGGACAGCAGCATTTTCTTGGCGGTCTTTATAAAGATAGCCACGATTGGTTGAGAGGATGGGGGCACCATCAGCCCGCAAGAGGGCGATATCTTGAACTATAATCTGTCTGGTCACATGGAAATGCTCCGCCAGTGACTGGCCATTGAGGGCAGCAGATGATGTTTTCAAAAGGTCTAATAGTTCTTCTCGTCTTTGCTTGGTCATAGCTTCATTGTAAACCAAAAGTCAGGAATCTTCAAGCTCTAGCGAATCTTTTTCAGCGCTTGATAGATGAACTTAGCAATGACAAAGTCGACCATGCTATGGATGACCGTACCAAGTCCAACCAGACCAAATAAGATATAGAAAGCATTAGCTGGATAGGCAGAAGTCGTGTAAAAGAGAATGCAGACGACCACTTCACCAAAGGCATGAATCAAGGCTAGTAGGAAATTAAATATCCAAGTCTTCTTCTGGCTGTCCAGTGTGTCCGGGTGCTTTTGCAGATAAAGAGCGCCGATGCTAGCAAAGAGCAAGTGGGATAGGGCTCTGAGCGTGATGATAAAAGGAAGTCCGGACATAAAAAATCCAATAGTAGAACCAATCACGACAATCACCGTCATGAGAGGGGAGATAAACATAGCCAAAAAGATAGCGACATGACTGGCTAAGGTGAAGGAAGCGGGCGGAATGACAATTTTAATCGGCATAACCAGCGGGATAACAATGGCTAGTGCAGTCAAAAAAGCGGTCAGTGTCATAAACTGATTTTTAGATCTTGGTTTCATAGTGACTCCTTTTTATCTGTATATACACTAGTATAGTACACTGTTTTTGCAGAAAGGTCAAGACCTGTAGGAAATCCTAAAAGAGATTTGTCAAAATCCTTAAAATAGCTTATACTAGAAAGGTGTGGAATAGGAGAAAACTAGATTTTTAGGATTTAGTTGATCTTCACATGGCTTAGTGTTCTGCTGGACTTGAAAAATGAAGGAAGAGCTTAATCATATATAGAAGGCTGGTATGGAAATTTAGTAGCCTTGACTAGAAATGGAGAAGAAAATGAACAACTTACCAAACTGCCCCAAATGTAATTCAGAGTATGTCTACGAAGATGGAACGCTCTTGGTCTGCCCAGAGTGCGCCTATGAGTGGAATCCTGCTGAGGTCCAAGAAGCAGAAGAAGGCCCAGTAGCGATTGATGCTAATGGTAATAAGCTGGCAGATGGCGACACAGTTACCTTGATTAAGGATCTGAAAGTCAAAGGAGCACCCAAGGATCTCAAGCAGGGAACGCGTGTGAAAAATATCCGCATCGTGGAAGGCGACCATAATATTGACTGTAAGATTGACGGCTTCGGTGCGATGAAGCTCAAGTCAGAGTTTGTTAAGAAAATTTGAGGTCTCTATGAATCGTCGTTTTATCTTAATTTATCGAATTATTCTTTTTATCCTGGCCTTTTTGGGTGTTTATCTGGAAATCACTAAGTATGGCGTGGGCATGCTCATGTACTATACGGTTTTGTCCAATCTCTTGGTCCTGCTCTTTACGGGCTATCTGGTCTATCTGATGATGAGACCTGGCGATGCTTGGAAGGCTCCGAAAATCTTGCGAATCAAGGGCGGGGTGACCATGTCCATCATGATTACTTGTGTCGTTTATCACCTCTTGCTAGCCCCAATTGCGACAGATTTTTACCGCCTAGAGAATTTTTTATGTCATTATATAGTACCCTTGGCGTTTCTTCTGGATACAGTAATCTTTGACAAATCGCGCCAGTACCGTTGGTTTGATCCGATTTCTTGGACGAGTGTGCCTTTGGTCTACATGGCCTTTGCTCTCTTTAATGGCTTTTTCTTGAAAATAGATATTCCAAGATCCAAGGACAATCCATTTCCCTACTTTTTCCTCAATGTCTTTAAGAAAGGCTGGCCCTATGTCATCCAGATGTCTCTGATTATTTTTGCGGCCTACCTGATCTTTGGTTTTGTCTTTTACGGGATAAAATCCATCTCTTTCTCAAAGAAGAAGACTTCTTAGAGACATGTACTTGTAGATGAAAAAACAGATTTGCTCTGTTTTTTTATTTTACTTCGATTTTTTCTTGCCAATATCAGATTTGTATGATATAGTTAACTAGTTAATGATTAACCGGTTAAACAAAAAAGGAGGAAAGAATGAAACACAATCAGAAACTGTTAGGATTAGCAGGGATCATTCTAGCTTGTAATCTTTGCTTGGCTGCTTGTCAATCTCAGACATCTCAACAGGAAAGCGGTCAAGAAAAGGTGAAGACCAAGCAAGAAGTGAAGAAGAAAAGCAAGGCGACCAAAAAAGGACAAGTTCCTGGTGTTGATAAGCCGACGGATGATGGTTTTCTCTTCAAAAGCGAGTCTCAAATTAAAGCTAGAACTAGTGAAGGTTTGATTTTAGAGCATGATGGCCATACGCACTTTATTTTTTATTCTGACCTAAAGAATAGTAAATGGGCCTATCTGATACCAAAAGATGGGCAAGTGCCTGCAGACTCCCCTCAGCTGGCAAATCAAATGAGCATTGCTGATGATGGCTATGTCTTTAATCCTAGAGACATTGTGTCAGAAGACCAATATGGCTATGTTGTGCGTCACGGGGATCATTTTCATTATATTTTGAAGCAGTCAGTGGGTAATCTTGCACAAGCACCGAGTTATCGTCCAACGCCGTCTAGCAATCCTACGGGGCATGTTTATCAGCCAACGCTTAGACCATCTATTCCCCAGCAGCAAGGGACAACTAAACGTCAGTTTGCTGGGATTGATTATCCTACAAGTGATGGATTCTTATTTAGAGGCACAGGGGTAACAGGCAAGTTATCTACTGGCTTGCTGGCAGATCATAATGGTCATACTCATTTCATCCCCTATGAGCAGCTGATTGCTTCACCTTGGGAGTCATTGATTCCAGCAGAACATAAGAAAGCTGCTGAAGATGCCTACTATGGCCGACAAGGGCAAGCACAGCCTTCACCAGAACCGTCGCCAGCACCAGCTCCGACACCTGATCCTGCGCCAAATCCATTAGACGAGGAAAAAGAAATTGCCAAGAAAAAGGCCTATTTGGCTCAGCAATTAGGAATCGATGAAAGTCTGATTCAGGTGAGCGATACAGATAAAGGAAAGGTATTTATCTATCCACATGGTGATCATAGCCATTCGACTTTGGTCAGTGAGATTGATCCGAGCAAGCCTTTTGACCCTCATGGAAATCCGCATGCTCATGACGCAGTTGGTATGGCAACCTTGAAAGCTCTAGGATTTGATGATGAAATCATTGAAGATATTTTACATGCTACGGCAGATACCCCATTCCCATCAGATGAGACGGATACGGAAAAGATGAAAGCCTGGCTGGCAACTGTGAAGTATCTAAATATCGGCCAGCGCAAAGATCCGCTGGAAAGAAAAGGCTTGGAACTGATGCCGAATATTGAGGTTCTGGGGATTGGCTTTACTCCGATAAAGGACATCAGACCAGTGCTGCAATTAAAACATTTGAAACAGCTGTGGATGACAAAGACAGGCGTTACCAACTATGATTTCTTAAAAGAAATTCCGACCTTGGAAGGCTTGGACATTTCCCAGAATGGCATCACTGATTTATCTTTCTTGAAGGATTATCCAAACCTCAAAACAGTGGCAGCAGCGGGGAATGACCTTACCGATATTACACCTTTGGAGAAGCTGAAAAATCTGGAGTCATTGAACCTTGACTACAACAATATCTCTGATATTTCTGCTTTGACCAAGCTTTCAAAATTAAAAGCGGTAAGTTTAGAGCACAATCAGCTGCACGATATTTCTGCTCTGAGCCAAAAAGAAGATTTAACAAGGCTTTTCTTATCCAACAATCCAAACTTAAATCTCAATTCGCTTAAGGCTTCCCATCTGGAAGAATTAACAGCTGACAATTCCAATGTTGAGAGCTTGAACTTCCTGAAGTCTAATCCAAATCTGACAACTCTAAGCTTAAATGGCAATCGTCTGACTTCGCTGGCAGGAGTTGAAGCTGCTAAGAATTTAGTAACTTTGTCCGCAAGTCAAAACAAGATTACATCTTTGGATATTCCAGCCGCTCAGTCTTCCTTGAAGAATTTAAATTTGGCTGAAAATGAGTTAAAAAACTTGGAAGGAATTAATCAGTTTAGGGCTTTAGACAATTTGGCTGTCAACAAGAATAAAATCACAACCTTGGCGCTGCAGGAACCAAATAAGACGGTGACTTATATTAATGTCAGCGACAATCACATCCCTAAAGCAGAGCTTGAATTGAATGAAAATAAAATTCCGAAAGCCTTGGCGCTGCATTTCCCAGATGTTCAGGGTGGCAGCATTGACAATAATAAGCCGGCTGATCCAAAAGAAGAAAACAAGGAAGCGCCTAAGGAAAGTGAGCCTAATAAGGCAGATGTCCAAGGGAAGCCAACATCCGATAAGCCAGCCTCAGCTCAAGCAAGCAACCAAGGAGCTTCAAATGATAGTGAGCATGCAGCTGGATCTCCTGAAGCAGAGTTAAACAATCGAGATGAGAATCTAGAAAACTCTTCTAAGCCGTCACCAGAAGAAGTGCCAACTGCTGAAAATCCTGAATTAAAAGACGAGCCAGCTCAAGCAGAAGACAAAGAAAATCCAAAGAATTCAAAAGATAAGGAAAAAGAAGAGAAAGAAGCTAATCACTAATCCTTACTTAGTCAAGTAGAAAAAATACAATTTTTTCTTGAAATAGTTTTGAATTTGTGATATAGTATAAAAAATTGAATAATCCTTTAATTCTATCCAGAGAGATAGACAAGGAGCAAGTAAAAAGATGGGTGGAGTGTAAGCAAGTGCGTCTTGTTTTAGCTTGCCTGACTAGATTTTTCTGAAGTCTCCTTGTATAAGGAGACTTTTTCTGTTATTTGAGGAGGAAAGAATGAAAACAAAAGAAGTTGTCGATGACATCACCATGAATCGCGCGATTACGCGGATTACCTATGAAATCATCGAGCGCAACAAGGACTTGAACCAAGTGGTCTTGGCTGGCATTAAGACCCGTGGGGTTCACTTGGCTCACCGGATTCAGAAGCGGTTGGTTCAGTTGGAGAATATCGATATTCCAGTCGCAGAAGTAGATACCAAGCCTTTTCGAGATGATATCAAGGTTGAGGAAGATACGACAGTGATTCCAGTAGATATTACCGACCGTCAAGTAATCCTGATTGACGATGTCCTCTACACAGGACGGACCATCCGAGCAGCTATCGACAATCTGGTCAGTCATGGACGTCCCTCTCGGGTTGGTCTGGCTGTCTTGGTAGACCGTGGTCACCGCGAGCTGCCTATACGGGCAGATTATGTCGGCAAGAACATTCCGACTAGCCAAACTGAGGAGATTATTGTTGAGATGACCGAGACAGACGGTCAAGATCGCGTTTTGATTATGGGGGAGTAATAAGCTAAATGAGTCAAGATGTTAAGTATGATGTGCATGATATGCCAAAGCCAGGTCTGCTTTTAGGACTATCCTTTCAGCACTTGTTCGCCATGTTTGGGGCGACGGTCTTGGTACCGATTCTGGTGGGAATTGACCCAGCGGTAGCCCTCTTTTCCAGCGGTCTGGGAACACTGGCCCATC
Source organism: Streptococcus sanguinis (assembly GCF_050225395.1). Lineage (GTDB taxonomy): Bacteria > Bacillota > Bacilli > Lactobacillales > Streptococcaceae > Streptococcus. The sequence continues at coordinate 1,034,488 of NZ_CP071431.1, forward strand.
TGACTGTTACCAAGTACAAGATTCCGGCTTACATGGGCTCTAGTTTTGCTTATATCGCAGCCATGCAGATGCTGATGAAGACAGATGGTATCGGAGCGGTTGCACAGGGAGCCATCACTGGTGGTCTGGTCTACTTTATCGTGGCACTGATTGTCAAGTTTGCTGGAAATGCTTGGATTGACAAGGTGCTGCCGCCAGTAGTGGTTGGGCCTATCATCATGGTCATTGGTCTGAGCTTGGCTGGAACAGCTGTTAGCGATGTGATGAATAAGACAGCAGCTAATGGTGAAAAGGTTTATGATTTGACCTACTTCATTATCGGTATGGTCACTCTCTTGGCAGTTATCCTCTTTAATATCTATGGTAAGAAGATTGTGGGAATCATCCCAGTCTTGCTAGGCCTGATAGTCGGCTACATCTTTAGCTTGATTCTAGGGGCTGTGACTGGGCAGGAAATCGTTTCTTTTGCCAAGGTTGGGGAAGCATCTTGGTTCCACCTTCCGCCTATGAGTCTGCCTTTCTTGGACTACGATGTGAAATTTTATCCTAGTGCGATTTTAACTATGGCGCCTATCGCCTTTGTAACCATGACAGAACACTTCGGGCATGTTATGGTGCTGAATAGCTTGACAGGCAAGGATTTCTTCAAGGATCCGGGTCTAGACAAGACTTTGACTGGTGATGGTCTGGCTCAGATTATTGCAGGGCTTTTCGGAGCACCGCCAGTGACTAGCTACGGAGAGAATATCGGAGTTATGGCGCTCAATAAAATCTACAGTGTCTATGTCATTGCTGGCGCAGCAGTGCTGGCTATTGTCATGAGCTTTGTTGGCAAGGTATCTGCATTGCTCCAATCCATTCCGAGTCCTGTACTGGGTGGTATTTCCATCGCCCTCTTTGGGGTAATTGCTTCGAGCGGTCTCAAAATTCTGATCGAAGCACAGACCAACTTTGACAATAAAAAGAACCTCTTGATTGCCAGTGTTATCTTGGTATCTGGTATCGGCGGTCTGACCTTGCAGCTGTCGGGTCTGCAAATCTCAGGAGTTGCCTTGTCAACTATTCTGGGAATTGTACTCTATCTTGTCCTGCCTGAGCCCAAGGATTGAGCTAGGTGCTAAATCATTAACTTTCGTTCAAAAATAGCTTGCTCTCAGAGCGACTTTACTTGCAGCACTCTGGAAGCCCTCATTCTTTCATAAAGGAGAATTACATCATGTCATCCAATCAAATCGCTCTTAAGAACCTTGTTTCTATGGAAACTCTGTCAAATGAAGAAGTTATGGCCTTGATTAAACGCGGAATCGAATTTAGAAATGGCGCTAAAGTCCATTATGATGAGCAGCATATCGTTTCTAACCTTTTCTTTGAGTCATCTACACGGACCCACAAGGCCTTTGAGGTAGCAGAGTTGAAGTTGGGTTGCGATCTTCTGGACTTTGATGTCAAGACCAGCTCGGTCAATAAAGGAGAAACCTTGTATGACACTATCCTGACCATGTCTGCCCTTGGCGTCGATGTTTGTGTCATTCGCCACCCAGAAGTGGATTATTACAAAGAGCTAGTGGAAAGTCCAACCATTACGACTTCTATCGTTAACGGTGGAGACGGTTCTGGTCAGCATCCTAGCCAAAGCTTGCTGGATTTGATGACTATTTATCAAGAGTTTGGTCGCTTTGAAGGACTAAAGGTTGCGATTGCTGGTGACTTGGACCATTCGCGCGTGGCTAAGTCAAACATGCAGATTCTCAAGCGCTTGGGGGCAGAGCTCTACTTTGCTGGTCCGGAAGAATGGCGGAGCCAAGAGTTTGCGGACTATGGTAAGTTTGTCACCATTGATGAGGTAATTGAAGAAGTGGATGTCATGATGTTCCTGCGCGTGCAGCATGAGCGCCATGACTACGAGTCCATCTTTTCTAAAGAAAATTACCACAGACTGCATGGGCTGACTCAAGAGCGGTATGACCGTATGAAAGATACAGCGATTCTCATGCATCCAGCTCCAGTTAACCGCGATGTAGAAATTGCGGATCATCTGGTCGAAGCACCAAAATCGCGTATCGTTGAACAAATGACCAACGGCGTCTTTGTCAGAATGGCTATTATCGAAGCGGTTCTGAAAGGTCGTCAATAATCTCGGACAGTAGGCCGGGAGTGGGTGAAGCTATGTGAAGCAATCCCACTCCCTATTATTATATATCTTATGTGGATGGTCATGGGCGGTCTGCATCTTGGACAGGAGGGAACAATGGCAAAGAGACTTTTAATATTGGAAAACGGCATGATTTTCGAAGGGGAAGCTTTTGGAGCGGATCTTTTTGTGACAGGTGAAATCGTCTTTAACACAGGCATGACAGGCTATCAGGAATCGATTACGGACCAGTCTTATAACGGCCAGATTTTGACCTTTACCTATCCCTTGGTTGGAAATTATGGTGTCAATCGAGACGACTATGAATCCATTCTGCCAACCTGCAAGGGAGTGGTGGTCTATGAGTATGCACGTCGTGCCAGTAACTGGCGCCAGCAATTGTCTTTGGATGAGTTCCTCAAAATCAAGAAGATACCAGGCATTTCGGGAATTGATACAAGGGCACTAACCAAGATTATCCGCCAGCATGGAACTATGCGGGCAACTATTGCCAATGCGGATGATAGTATTGAGCATTTGCAAGACCAGCTGCAGGCGACTGTTCTGCCAACTGATAACATCAAGCAGGTGTCTACCAAGCAGTCCTATCCAGCTCCGGGAACGGGTCGCAGTGTGGTATTGGTTGACTTTGGTCTCAAACATTCTATCCTGCGGGAGTTAGCTAAGCGCAACTGCAGCGTGACAGTGGTGCCTTATGATACCAGAGCTGAGGAAATTCTCCAGCTCAATCCTGACGGCGTCATGCTCTCAAATGGACCGGGAAATCCGGAAGATGTGCCGGAGGCTCTGGACATGATTCGTGGTGTTCAGGGCAAGATTCCAATTTTTGGGATCTGTATGGGACATCAGCTCTTCTCCATGGCTAACGGTGCTAAGACGCATAAGATGAAGTTCGGCCACCGTGGCTTCAACCATGCGGTACGCGAGATTGCGACAGGCCGAGTTGACTTTACCAGTCAAAATCACGGCTATGCAGTCAGTCGTGAGGATTTGCCAGAATGCCTGATTGTGACTCATGAAGAAATCAATGATAAGTCTGTCGAAGGTGTGCGCCATCGGGATTATCCTGCCTTTTCTGTGCAGTTCCACCCAGATGCTGCGCCGGGACCGCATGATGCAGACTATCTCTTTGACGAGTTTATGGAAATGATGGATGCCCATCAGGCTTACTAGGAAGCAAGATTGAGAGGTGCACTATGCCAAAACGTAAAGATATTCAGAAAATTATGGTCATCGGTTCTGGTCCTATCGTTATCGGTCAGGCTGCGGAGTTTGACTATGCAGGGACTCAGGCTTGCCTGTCCTTGAAAGAAGAGGGCTACAGTGTTGTCTTGGTTAATTCTAATCCAGCGACCATCATGACGGACAAGGAAATTGCGGACCGGGTTTATATCGAGCCTATCACGCTGGAGTTTGTTGCGCGGATTTTGCGTAAGGAGCGACCAGATGCTCTGCTGCCTACTCTGGGTGGCCAGACCGGACTCAATATGGCCATGGAATTATCCAAGTCAGGACTTTTAGAAGAGCTGGGAGTGGAACTCTTGGGAACCAAGTTATCGGCCATTGACCAAGCGGAAGACCGGGATCTCTTCAAGCAGCTAATGGAAGAGTTAGGTCAGCCCATCCCTGAGTCAGAAATTGTTAATACAGTTGATGAAGCACTGGAATTTGCAGCTGAAATCGGCTATCCAGTCATTGTCCGTCCGGCATTTACACTGGGAGGAACTGGCGGCGGTATCTGTAGCAATGAAGAAGAGCTGCAGGAAATCGCAGAAAACGGCCTCAAACTCTCTCCAGTGACTCAGTGTCTGATCGAGCGCTCTATAGCAGGCTTTAAGGAAATCGAATACGAAGTCATGCGGGATGGTGCCGACAATGCGCTGGTCGTATGTAATATGGAAAACTTTGATCCAGTCGGCATTCACACAGGTGATTCTATCGTCTTTGCACCTAGTCAGACTATTTCAGACTATGAATACCAGATGCTGCGGGACGCAAGTCTCAAGATTATTCGAGCACTGAAGATTGAGGGCGGCTGTAATGTGCAGCTGGCTCTGGACCCGCATAGTTTCAAATACTATGTTATCGAGGTCAATCCACGGGTTTCCCGCTCATCAGCCCTTGCCTCTAAGGCGACCGGCTATCCGATTGCCAAGCTGGCGGCGAAAATCGCAGTCGGACTTACATTGGATGAAATCATCAATCCAGTGACAGGCTCTACTTATGCTATGTTTGAGCCAGCTCTGGACTATGTGGTCGCTAAAATTCCACGCTTTCCATTTGATAAATTTGAGCAGGGTGAGCGCCGTCTGGGAACCCAGATGAAGGCGACGGGGGAAGTCATGGCTATTGGTCGCAATATTGAGGAGAGTCTGCTCAAAGCCTGCCGCTCTTTAGAAGTTGGTGTGGACCACAACGAGTTGCCTGCTCTCAGTCAAGTAAGCGATGACGAGCTGATGAGGAAGATTGTCAAGGCGCAAGACGACCGGATTTTCTACATCTCAGAGGCTATTCGCCGTGGTTATAGTCCGGATGAAATTGCCGAACTGACCAAGATTGATGTCTTTTTCCTGGATAAGCTGCTCCATATTTACGAAATTGAGCAGGAGCTGGCCAGTCATATCGGAGATAGCTATGTGCTTAAGAAAGCCAAGCAAAATGGTTTTGCGGATACTAAGATTGCATCCTTGTGGGACATGACAGCCGAGCAGGTGCGTCGCATCCGGCAGGAGCAGAAGATTGTGCCGGTTTACAAGATGGTGGATACCTGTGCCGCTGAGTTCGAGTCTGCGACACCTTATTTCTACTCTACCTATGGCTTTGAAAATGAATCTGTCAAATCCAGCAAGGAATCTGTTCTGGTGCTGGGCTCTGGTCCTATCCGAATTGGTCAGGGAGTGGAGTTTGACTATGCGACTGTTCATTCTGTAAAGGCTATCCAGGCAGCTGGCTACGAAGCGATTATCATGAACAGCAATCCAGAGACTGTATCGACTGACTTTTCTGTCTCTGACAAGCTCTACTTTGAGCCGCTGACCTTTGAAGATGTCATGAATGTCATTGAGCTAGAGCAGCCTAAAGGTGTTATCGTTCAGTTTGGCGGGCAGACAGCCATTAATCTTGCAGAGCCACTGTCCAAGGCTGGTGTGAAGATTTTAGGTACCCAAGTGGCGGACTTGGATCGCGCTGAGGATCGGGATCTCTTTGAGCAAGCTCTGAAGGAACTGGATATTCCACAGCCGCCGGGTCAGACAGCCACTAATGAAGAGGAAGCAGTAGAGGCTGCTCGTAAGATTGGCTTCCCCGTTCTGGTGCGGCCTTCCTATGTTTTGGGTGGCCGTGCCATGGAAATCGTAGAAAACGAAGCGGATCTACGCTCTTATATGCGGACAGCGGTTAAGGCCAGTCCAGACCATCCGGTTTTGGTGGATTCTTACATTGTTGGTGATGAGTGCGAAGTGGATGCCATTTCTGATGGCCGTCAGGTCTTGATTCCTGGGATTATGGAGCATATCGAGCGGGCAGGAGTTCACTCAGGGGATTCCATGGCGGCCTATCCTCCACAAACCCTATCTCAGAAAGTCAAGGATACTATTGCAGACTATACCAAGCGTTTGGCTCTGGGACTCAACTGTATTGGCATGATGAATATTCAGTTCGTCATCAAGGATGAGCAGGTCTATGTCATTGAGGTCAACCCGCGTGCCAGCCGGACTGTTCCTTTCTTGTCCAAGGTGACTGATATTCCGATGGCGCAAGTGGCGACTCGTTTGATTCTTGGGGAAACTTTAGCAGAGCTGGGCTATGAAGATGGTCTTTATCCAGAAAGTTCAATGGTTCATATCAAGGCGCCAGTCTTCTCCTTTACCAAGCTGGCGAAGGTTGACAGTCTTTTGGGACCTGAAATGAAGTCTACCGGCGAAGTCATGGGCAGTGACCGCACGCTCGAAAAAGCACTCTATAAGGCTTTTGAGGCTTCCTATCTCCATCTGCCAAACTTTGGAAATATCGTCTTTACTATTGCAGGCGATAGCAAGGAAGAAGCCTTGCAGCTGGCTCAGCGTTTTGCCAATATTGGCTATGGTATTTGGGCAACCAAGGGAACAGCCTCTTATTTTGAAAATCATGGCCTACACGTCCGTCTGGTGGAAAAAATCGGCAGTGATGATGATAAAGACATTCCAGCCTATATCCGCAAGGGTAAGGTTCAGGCTATTATCAACACAGTCGGAACCAAGCGGACAGCAGATAAGCATGGCCAAATTATCCGCAGCTCAGCTATTGAGCATGGAGTACCACTCTTCACAGCCTTGGACACAGCTGATGCCATGCTGAAGGTGCTGGAAAGCCGTAGTTTCACTACAGAAGCGATATAGAGCTGGAGTTTTCAGTTCCAGATTGTCATTTGACAGTCTGAAAAGTAATCTCATACAGCTAAGCTTGAGAAAAGCATCAGTCCAAGCTTATACTGTCATTGAATAGTAATAGCAAATAATGTTTCAAATATATTGAAATTAAAAGCAAAGTGGAAGTGGGAAAGAATCCTACTTCCTTTTTGCTTTATTTTCTTAAAAAGCTTGACAAAGAAGTTGACAAAGTGTATTATATTAACCAGTTAATAAACCGGTTAATAATGAGTTAAGGAGATATTGTGAAACGAGCTTTAAAATTCTTAGCCTGCCTTAGTCTGCTGGCCCTGGCCTTGTGTCTATGGGCTTGTCAGTCTCAAAAGGAATCCAGTCCCTCGCAAGGATTGAGGATTGTAACCAGCTTTTATCCTATCTACTCTATGGTCAAGGCTATATCGGGCGATCTGAATGATGTGCGCATGATTCAGTCTAGCAGCGGCATTCATGATTTTGAGCCTTCAGCCAATGATGTGGGAGCCATCTATGATGCAGATGTCTTTGTCTATCACTCACGGACCTTGGAGTCCTGGGCTGGCGAACTGAATCCTAGTCTCAAGAATTCCAAGGTTCAAGTTCTTGAGGCTTCCCAGGGAATGGAGTTGGATCGAGTCGCTGGCTTGGAAGATGTCCAAGCGGGAGAGGGAGTGGATGAGAAGACGCTCTATGACCCCCATACCTGGTTGGATCCTCAGAAGGCCGCAGAGGAAGCTCAGATTATCGCTGACAAACTGTCGGAGCTGGATAGCGACCATCGGGATACTTATCAGGCCAATGCTCGAAAATTTCAAGAAGAGGCCAAGGAGCTGACAGAACGCTATCAGGAGATTTTCGATAAAGTGCCCAACAAGACCTTTGTCACCCAGCATACAGCCTTTTCTTATCTAGCCAAACGCTTCGGGCTGACCCAGTTGGGCATTGCTGGTATTTCACCGGAGCAGGAGCCTAGTCCGCGTCAGCTGACAGAGATAGAAGACTTTGTCAAGGAGCATCAGGTGAAGACCATTTTTGTGGAAAGCAATGCTTCTTCCAAAGTGGCTCAAACCTTGGTCAAGGAGACAGGTGTACAAATCAAGGAGCTGAATCCTCTGGAAGCAGACCCAGCCAACCAACTATCTTATTTAGAAAATTTAGAAAAGAATCTAGCTGTTTTAGCTAAAGATTTGAAAGGATAAAAGACAACCATGAAAAAGAAATATTTCCTTGTTTCAGCAGCTGTATTAGCTCTCGGCGTCGGAACTTATGGGCTTATCCAATGGCAAGCTCAGCCCCGACCTCAGACCAAAGATAACAAAGTAGCCTATATTGAGGACAAGACTTCGGGTGACAAGACGGATAAAAATAAAAATTTGACATCTGAGCAATTCAATGATGAGGAAGGTATTGAAGCAGAGCAGATTGTCGTGAAAATCACAGACAAAGGCTACGTCACTTCTCATGGAGACCATTATCATTACTTTGACGGGAAGGTGCCTTTTGATGCCATTATCAGCGAAGAGCTGATTATCCGAGATCCTAACTACACGCTGCAGGAAGCAGATATTGTCAATGAGGTCAAGGATGGTTATATCATCAAGGTGGAGGGGAAGTATTATCTCTACCTCAAGGATGCCAAGCATACCAGTAATGTCCGCTCGGTGGATGAGATTGCTCGGCAGAAGAAGCTGCATAAGACCAAGGAAGAAGGCGATAGTGGCAAATCTTCCACAACAAAATCAAGTAGGACTCGCGATTTCAGCCAGCCCAGTAAGTCCTTAGCTGCGGGAAAGACAGCCGCAGACCTTGCAGGAGTTTCTTACCAAGGTCAAGGGGGATATAGGACGGATGATGGTTATACGTTTAGTCCCTCTGACGTCATCGAGGATACTGGCGATGCATTTATCGTGCCGCATGGCGGGCATTTTCACTATATTCCTAAGAGCGACCTGTCACCAGCAGAATTGGCTGCGGCTCAGAGCTACTGGAATAGCAGGCGGACCGGCGGAAGTGTGAATCCGCCTAACTACGGTAGGACAATAGCTTCTTCCAACACATGGAATCAGAATAGTGCTATCAATCAGGGTGGACTCGTCTCAAATCCGTCTCCACAGCTGCCAAATCATTCAAAGATTGAGCAGCCAAGTCCTGGCTTAGCGGTTACTCAGCCGAATTCATCTAATCCGCTTCTGCCGTCTCAGCCATCCTTGCCAAGTCTGCTGCAGCAACTCTATGCCCTGCCTCAGTCTCAGCGCTATCATGAAGGGGACGGCGTGGTGTTTGACCCGCTGAAAATCAGCCGCCGGACAGACAAGGGAGTTGTTATACCTCATGGAGACCACCATCATTTCATTCCTTATGACAAGCTATCAGACTTGGAAGCGAAGATTGCCCACTTGATTCCTATTGGCTATACTTACGAGCCGCTGGGCGATCCACTGCAAGCTTTGAAGCCTCAGCTACCGTCACAGCCTGATCACGACCATGGTTTTCATGCGGAGGCTGTCATTGGCAAGGACGACCAAGGCTACATGGTATCGCACGGAGACCATGCTCATTATTTTTACAAGAAAGACTTGACTTCTGAACAGATTCAAGCAGCGGAGCAGGTCTTGGCCAAGCAGCAGCCAGCAAAATCGTCTGCAGCAGTCAATGACGCTGAACGTTATTCACGCGATGCCAGCGATGAGGAAAAGATTGCTTATATCTGCCAAACCTATGGCGTTCCCAAGGAAGCAGTTCGCATCTCAAATGGCTTCTTTGTCTTTAATAACCCTGACCAAGCCTATGATCCGACTCATATCCACCCATATGCTGTTCGCAAGGAGCATGTCCGCATTCCTCTGGTAACGGGCAATGCAGAGCTGGACTTCATGAATGAGCTCTACACAACAGCCTTGCGCTCAGGTCTTTCGCCTTACAGTCTGCAGGTGGAAGATGGTCAGTTTGTCATTCCTCATGGCGACCACAATCACTATATTAAGATCCAGTCCAAGGGCGCAGCAGAAGCCTTGAAAAATCGTCTGCCTCAGATTCAATCTAAGTATGAGCAGGGCGATTATGATGAGGCCGCTATTTTGCAAAAAGTAGAAAGCCTAAAAGCAGACAGTCAGCGTCTCTATGCCGATGATCCTCTTATGCAGCGACGGATTGAGCTGGCTTTGGGGCAGTTTGTGGAAACCATGAAGAAGCTGCCTAGCAACTCAACAGCTGGTTATCTGAGCAGTCTGGATAACTTTGATAAGCAGTTTATCCATGTGGATCAGACGGTCAAGCCAATCCAAGAGACCGAGCTAGACAAGACCTATCAAGGACTTTTGGAGAGAATGAACCGGCTTGATACGGATAGCTATGGACTGAAGAAAGCTGACTTGCTGCAGCGTCTGCAAAATGCTTATGCTGGCCAGAATCAAGCTGAAATGGCAGAGCTAGGACAATTACTATCAGCTTTAGAAGATTATCATGATCGGACAGGCGTCACAGCGGTTGATTATATTCGTTATTTCTACCAAGCTTTAGAGGATGGGCGTTTGAGCCCTGAGCTGCGCAGAAAAGCAGCTGGGCTGACCTTGACACTTTATAAGTCTCAAGCCTTTATAGAAGCGACCAATCTTCAGCAGCTTTTCCCTGCCCTATATCAGACTAAAAAAGAGATTGCAGCAGCCCTTGCTAGCGGCCAGCCTTCTCCGTCCTATGAAAAAACCGAGCTGGATCAGGGAGAGCCAAATCAGCCAACCTACAAAGCCATGATTTATGACTTTTTGAAGGGGATTTATGATGATTTTGGCACCTCGGATGATAGCGAGAAGAGCGCTCAAGCGCTTGTCTTTCTTGGAAAAGCGCAGGAACTGCTTGGAGAGGTAAAGGACCAAAACAGCCGAGCAGACTATGCAGCTAGAATCTTAGAATTAGACAAGGAATTAAAGAGCAGCAGCTCAGATAAGCAAGCTCTGCTGGCAGCCAGTCAGAAGCTTTTGGATCAGATGAGCCGGACCATTGCCGGACAAAAGGAAGAGCCAGCTAATACGGAAAATCAGGAAGTTTATCAACAGCTTTATAATCTGCTCATGTCTATTCATCAGTATTTGGAAAAGAATCAAGGAAGTGAGCAGCAATACCAGCAGCTGGACCAGCTTTTTGATAAGCTCGGACAGAGAGCTACAGACAAGAAAGAGCTGCTTAAGGAAATCCTGGCCTTCCAGCAGTCACTCGTCCATCCTGAGAGAACAAACGAGTCTGATTCTCAGCATAGGGAAGATGATGACTATCATTTTAATCTGCAGGATATGGTCGGAGCGGATGAGCAAGGCTATCGGGTAGCCCATTTGGATCACGAGCACTATATTTACAAGAAAGACTTGTCAGAAGCCGAGCGTCAAGCAGCAGATGCCTATGCGGTGCAAAAAGGTTTCTTGAAAGCACCGGTTGAACAGCCTTCTTCTGCTCAGCTAGCAAGTAGCAGTGTTTCAGAAACTGCGCAAAGTGATAATCTACTTTCCGAATCTGCCACTAGAGAAGCAGCTCAAAACCAATCTGACAAACCAGCAGAAGCTTTGACAGCAACAAACCCAATTGGTCAATCAAGCTTAGCTGCGAGTTTTGGCATGACAGAGGAAGCATTCAACCAGAAATTGCAGGAGCTTTCTCAGCTCTACGGTGTCAGCCCAGAGGCTTTCAGCTACAATCCAGCAACCAGAAGCATCAGCTTTACAGGAGCAGATGGCCAGCTAAAAACTGTTCAGATTAGCTAAGCTTACATTTTGATGTAAAACAACAATAAAACGAATGATGAAGACCAAGCCAAGTCTAAAACCATCATTCGTTTTTGATTTTCACAACCCTATACTTATTTGATTGATATTGTGTTAAAATAAACAGAGACTGATAGATGAAAGGATTATCACCGTGAGAGAAAAAGAACTACCCATCAAAGAATATCTTAGAGTAAAAAAAGAAGCTATTTATAGCCGTGTTATTTTTTTGCTGACGGCCATTACAGGAGCTATTCTATCCTTTATTTTGATTCATTCAGGATCTAGGAATCTAATCTTTGAAAATGTTTCAATTGGCTTCGTTGTTTTTGCTGGTATTGTTATATCAAGGCCTTATTGGACAAAAAAGCAACAATACGAGGCCCAGTATCCAGAATTGAAAGGAATGTCTACAAGAGGTGCTGAAGCTTCTGGGAATTTTTGGGGAAAACATCTGATTGTATATCCAGCCATTCTTGTTTATATGGTTTGGGCCTTTTTCGCTTATTATCATCCTGTTCAAAATCAGGAAATAATAGATGTTGATCTTCCGGTGATTAGTACAGAAACTGAGTATAGTTTGGATTTTCCAAAATCAGATAGTTCAGCCAGCACTGGAGACAGTCAAGGAGACAATCAATCAGATGCTTCGTCGGTCGGACAAGATGAAAATGGAGAGTAGAGATAGATAAAGTTATAATTTGAAAGTTAGATTAAGGGATTGATTGCTAAAAAATTGTAAAATATTTAAGTAGTGAAATTTGAATCATAAAAAAAGAAACGAGAGAAAAATGAACAAAGAAGAATTCTTACGATGAATTTTTATCTGCGATTGAACGTCAAGGATACTATGAAATCAAAAATCCACGTGTCTATAAACCAGGCACTAATAAAATTGAGCAAGTTGAAGGAATTTTTAGAATTAACCAATGGAGTAACTAAATGAAGACATACAAACTCAAAAATAAAGAAAATTATAAACACTTTGTCAAACATTATCTAGAAGTAATGAGGGAAGGAAAAGAAGCAGAAGCTTTTCTAGGAACGGAAGCGAAGTATTGTTTTCGACAACGGGATTCTTATGAAGTGGATAGCACAGATATTAACGTATTAATGGAATATTGCTTGTACCCTCTGTATGTAGAAGGTGATAGGGATATAGCGCGCAGAACCTTTGATATCTTGAAAAATTTTAGCTTATCGATTGACTTAGTCAAATTAGATAAGGTGACTGATTTTATCTCTATTCAAAACTGGTTTTTAACTGAATATTCTAATCTTCCCTTTACCATTGAGACGGATGAATTGGTAAGAAATATTATAGAAAGTATCTCAAAATTATCAGATGAGCAGAAACGTACTTATACCTATGAAAGACTCTGTAATGTATCAGACCGTAGTCCATTATACAGACAGTGTGATGTAGAAAAGGTAGAGAAGATCCTTAAAGAATTCAAGGAAAAATACTACAATCCACCTAAGGTAGTAGAATTGTAGGAAATTAAATTAAGGATGTAGGGAGAATGGAGGAATTTTGATGACAAAACAGGAATTATTAGACTTTTTAAAATTTAATAGCAATAAGCCTAGATATTATACTGTACACTTAAATAAAAAAGTTTTAGAGCAGTTTGCGATAGGGTATTATCAGGATTTAAGTGCAAATAGATTTATAGTGTATGAGGTTACTGAACGTCAACAGTTACATGAAAAAGCTAGTTTTGAAAGAGAAAAGGATGCTATTGAAGAATTATATGAGATTGTAAAGTTTAGATGTAGGATTAAAAGTATACCTATTCAGTTAGATGTTTCAGAGATTGATGCAATCGGAACAAGTGATAAAGACTTGGAACTTTTATTAATAGATGGCAATCTTTGGCTTCCGGATACCGAAGAAGAGCATCTCTTGAGACTTCAAGAAAAACTCAACAACTATATCTACTTCCTCGAAAGCAAGCAGTATGTAGAACGATATGGTGATAACTTTGATAAAAAAGTCATTCATATCACATTACAGTATTCTCCATCTGACAACGGTCTAGCCTTTCTCGCAGCTGTTCAGAAAGTGTTACAACCTACAGATATGAGCTTGAAGGTAGAATTGCCAGAGTGAGAAAAAACCACAGAAATTCTTCGTGAACTTCTGTGGTTTCTTTTTTAATCTTGATAGGAAACAATGCCGATGATGGTATCGACAGCGCGTTCCATGGTTTCTAGGCTGACATATTCGAAGCGGCCATGCATGTTCTCGCCGCCGGCAAAGAGGTTAGGAGTCGGGATGCCCATAAAGGAAATTTTAGAGCCGTCAGTTCCGCCGCGGATAGGCTCGATAATAGGCTGGATGTCCAGACTTTCCATGACTGCTTTGGCGATATGGATAGGTGTCATGTCCTTTTCAATGACCTGCTTCATATTGTAATACTGGTCTTTGAGGGTCAGGCTAATGCGCTCGCTGCCCAGCTCTTGGTTCATTTTATCAGCAATGGCCTGCATAGCAGCTTTGCGATTTTCAAAAGCCTCTGTCTCAAAGTCGCGGACAATGTAGCTAGCTTGGGCTTCTTCGACAGTACCGGTCAAGTTCATCAGGTGGTAGAAGCCTTGGTAGCCCTCGGTCTTCTCTGGTCGGTCGGCTTCTGGCAGCTGGTTGTGGAAGTCAATAGCCAGCTGGAGAGCATTGACCATCTGGTCTTTAGCAGTTCCTGGATGGACATTGAGGCCTTGGAAGGTCAGCTCTGCTCCAGCAGCGCTAAAGGTTTCGTACTGGAGTTCTCCTAGAGGGCCGCCGTCTACTGTATAGGCAAAGTCCACATCGAAGTCTTCAGCGTCAAACTTATCAGCCCCGATACCGATTTCCTCATCTGGTCCAAAGCCAACTCGGATTTCTCCATGCTTGATTTCTGGATGGGCAGACAGGTATTCGATAGCAGTCATGATTTCAGCAATACCCGACTTGTCGTCTGCTCCCAGAAGGGTGGTTCCGTCAGTTGTAATTAAGGTTTGGCCCTTGTATTTATGGAGACTGGCGAAGTCTGCCGGATCTAAGTTAAAGTCGGACTGACCAAGCGGAATCACACCGCCGTCATAATTCTCAATGACCTGCGGCTGGATGTTTTCTGCGTTGAAGTCCGCCGTATCCATGTGGGAAATAAAGCCAATCTTGCGGGTAAAGCTAGGGTCGTTAGCAGGCAGAGTTCCAATCGCAAAGCCGTTGGGCAAGTAGTAGACATTTTCCAATCCAACCCGCTTCATTTCAGGGATAAGGACATTTTTGGCGAAGTCCACCTGACTTTGGGTGCTGGGTGTAGTAGTAGATGTCTCGTCTGAGCGCGTGTTGACCTTGACATAAGTCAGGAAACGCTCTAAAAGATTAGGATATTTCATAAATGCTCCTTTTTCATTTCATTTAAGTCTATTTTAGCATATTCAGGAGAGAGTGAGAAATGTTTTTCGTTTCTTGAGGGCAAAGGTAAAATCTAGCAATTAGTTTTATATCTTGTCGAAATCTGGTAAACTATATCTATGCAAATGGAAAAAACAATCAGCAAAGCTGTGATTTTGGGGGCTTCGGGAGGTATAGGTCGTCAGTTGGCTAAAGAACTGGCTCAAAGGACAGACCAGCTAGTCTTAGTCGGCAGAGATAAAGTTAAACTTACTCAGCTGCAAGAGGACTTGTCTGGAGTTCAGGCCAAGCTTTCCTGTAGAGTTTTGGATTTGTTGGATGCGGCTGCGGTAGACGATTTTGCTCAGCAGCTAGAGGCAGATCTACTGATTAATTGCTGCGGTCTGGCGAACTTTGGTCCAGCGCTATCTCTTTCGGAAGCAGATGAAAATGCCCTATGGCAAGTTAATTACCAAGTGCCAATTCGGCTAATGAAGCAAGTCGCAGAGCGCAATCGCAAGATAAGTCTTGTCCAGCTTTCTTCTTTAGCTGCCTTTTGTCCCCATCCTTATTTGGCAGCTTATAGCGCAAGCAAGGCCGCTTTGCAGACTTACTGTCTAGCCTTGCAAGAAGAGCTGCAACTTAAAGGCTCTGAGGTGACGGTTTGTCTTTACGTTTTAGGACCGGTTCGGACTGCTATCTTTCCTCCAGAGCTACAGGATGCTTTGGGTGGAAGTCAGTTGCAGATGAGCCCAGAGATAGCAGCACGGCGCATCATTAGACTTCTTCAGCAAGGCAGTTCTTATGCGATAGTGGGCAAGAGATATCGATTACTGGCTTGGCTCATGAAGCTACTTCCGCAAAGATGGATTATCCGTTTTATTGGTGCTTATCTACGAAAGGGGCTTTAATCATGAAACTTATTTTTTTCCTGCTGGCTACTGCTTATCTGCTTCTCTTTATCTTGCGTTGGCTCTTGTCTTTGGCTTATTTGAAAAAAGGGCAGAGCTCTGCATCGGACTTTCAAGAGGAGCTTTATACGGTGGTTCAGCCCATCCTATCTGGTGACCCTCGTTTGGAAAATGATTTATTAGCCAATCTCCAACAGACAGAAGCGGTTGAGTTTTACTGGCTGATTGATCAGTCTGACCCAGAGGCGCAGCGAGTGGCTGACAAGATTTGTCAAAATCCTTCTTATGCTCAGCGCATTCGCGTTTTTCTCATGGAGGATGTCCCTCAGGGGATTAATCCTAAGAGTTATAAGATTGAGCAGATTATAGATGAGCTGACTCGACCATATCTGATTGTTCTGGACGACGACAGCGTCATTGATTTTTCAAAAATGGGAGAATTGACAGATTATCTGGGTGAGAATGTTATTTTGACAGGCATTCCCTATAATCAGGAGCGAAGTAATTTCTGCTCCAAGCTAGTAGCAGCTTTTGTCAATGGAAATTCTTTCATTACTTATTTTACCATGGCAGAAGTCAAAGCCAATCACTCGATTAATGGAATGTTCTACATCCTACCACTTGAACTGGCTAGGGAGCAGAAGCTTTTCAGTGCTATAAAAGACTACCTATGTGATGATTTGGCTGTAGCTGATTTTCTGCGCAGCAAGGGAGTGGAGATTATCCAGACGCGGGTGACTTGTAATGTCCGGACTACCATCAAGGATGCCAAGCAATATTTGCTGCAAATGAAGCGTTGGCTACTTTTTAGCTCTATCTATCTGAAGGAACACTTGGACTGGAAGGTTATTATTTTAATTGCTCTACCTAGTTTCCTGCCCCTTCCAGCCTTGCTTATTAGTTTCTTTCTTGGTTGGTCTTTTGTACTGCTGGCTTTGCTTTTGCTCTTGGTCAAGGCGGTTTGGATGCTGGCTTATCGTCGCCTTATCCTAACCGGCCGGCCGTATCTGGATGAGGTGTTTTACGAGGTACTGAATGACCTTATCTTGCCTTGGCTTTTCCTCTATGTCTTGCTTAGTCCGCCTCTGATTAACTGGCGGGGAAGGAAGATTCGAGTGACGGATGGGAAAATCCGCTATGAGTAAGATGAAGCAGTACTTGGATAAGTTGGATTCTCTGTCGCCAGACCAAACCATGTTGAAATCTAGTAAGGTCTTGTTTTTTCTCAGTGGCAGCAGTCATTTGGAGAGCGCTAGTCTGACAGCAGGACAGCTTGAGTTTCTTGAGCAGATTTGTCCACCAGATTTCTCAGTAGTGCCCAGTAATTTTCCATTTAATCAGGGATTTGAGCACGGGAGAAAAACCCAAGTTTCCTTGTTGACAGCTTCCATTTCCAATATCCGTTACTATTGGCATACTCTCTACAATTCTCGCTTTCAGGAGGCTTTGCAGCGTCACTTGTCTCCTTTACTGGATGTTGAGGAGGCTGTCATTATCTGCAAAAGCTCAGGACTCAATATGCTAACCCAGTGGCTGGAGGATTTGGGTGAGGAAAATCTGCCGATCAGACTGAGAGTGATTGCGCTGGGGCCTGTTTCACGGAGACTCCTAAATCGCAAGGATATTGACTTGCTGGTCATCAAGGGCAGGAAGGATATTTACAGCAGATGTCTAGATGGCCATCTAACTGATGTGATGGTGGATAGCAACCATTTTGATTATGAATACAGGGAAGATGTGAAAGGATTAGTTTATGACTGGATTAGAAAAAGTGATAAAGATTGATGTGATTAGTGTGCCATTTAGTGGGCATTTGCTGCCTACTTTGACCTTAGTCAAGCCTCTGCTAGCGGATCCGCGTTTTCAGATTCGGGTCATCACTGGATGCCAAAAGAAAGAGTTAGTAGAGGAAATCGGTTTTGATTGTCTAGCACTCTTTCCAGAAAGACCGACAGTGATGGAGGACATCGCCAACACCCCGCAACAAAGCAATCCCCTGATTACCTATCAGCAGTTTCGGGCTAATTCTAGACTAATTCCAGAAGTTATAGACGAATTAAATCGAATTTGGCAAGAGGGCAGCAAACCGGATTTGGTCATAGCAGATTTTGTTGCTTCGCCAGCGGGAATGATTTCTGATCGCTTTGGCATTCCCTGGATAACTACGATTCCGAGTCCGGTTGCAATTGAGTGCCGGACGACAACGCCGACCTATTTGGGAGGATGGAAACCTCATCAGGGTGTTTTATACAAGTTCAGAGATGCCTTAGGCAGGCAAGCTATTCGCTGTGGAAAGAAAATGGCCTTTGCCTTGGTCCGGAAGAGTTTGGGAGACTATCAAGATTTTAAACTCTATCGGGAAGATGGGACAGAAGCCATTTATTCGCCTTATTCTATCTTGGCTTTGGGCATGAAAGAGCTGGAGTTTCGAGATGATTTTCCTAAGCATCTTCGCTGGGTTGGCTACAAATGCCTGTCCTTTGATCGCCTGCCTGCAGATCATGAGTCTTATTTTGAGACCGATAAGAAGAGGGTTTTAGTGACTTGCGGTACGCATTTGAAATGGGAGAAGGAGCGCATGGTGGAGCGAGCGAAAAAGCTGAGTCAGCTCTACCCAGATTACCTCTTTTACGTCACCTTGGGAGAAGCTAGTGGCTTGGGAAATGTTCCGAAGAGACTGGCGGAAAACCTGCTGCTCTTTGACTATCTGCCTTATACAGATATTCTGGATAAGATAGATTTTGCCATTCACCATGCGGGGACGGGTATCATGATGGCCTGTATTGAGCATGAGATTCCCAGTCTCATTTTGCCGCAGGATTATGACCAATTTGACAATGCAGTTCGTGCTGAGCTAGCCCAAGTAGGGCTGGTAGCTCGCAGAAAGACCGATGCAGAAGTGCTGCGCATTTTTAAGGAATTGACGAATCGCACGGACTGGTCTCAGTTGAAAATCCTTGCCCAGAAAAGTAAAGAATATCAGCCTACAGAGATTCTCTATCAGGAGCTGGGGCGCCTGCTCAAGCTTGATTTATAACTGGAGAATTCAACAAACTATTAAAGCATATCTCCAACATTAAAATATCTGAATTATTAAATTTCCCTATTCTTTTCAAGGAATAGGTTTTTTGGTCTATTCAAGTCTTTTTTAAGATGTTAAAATGAAAGTGATTACAAGAAAGTCGTTGGAAAGTCAACTTGGCTTTCTCGGTGTGACTGAAGAGGAAAGATAATGAAGAAAGCAATTCTAATGATGACTTTTGGCTCGCCAGAGGAGATTAGCTTTGAGGGAGTGGCTGAATTTTTTACCAATATTCGCCGCGGTGTCAGGCCGCAAGACCATGAGATTCAGACCCTCTATGATAACTATGTCCTCATCGGTGGAACGCCTCTGCAGCGTATCAGTCTAGAAGAGGTGGAAAAGGTCCGTCAGCGTTTATCTGGTGAGTATGCGGTTTATTTTGCCAATAAATTCTCACGTCCTTTTATCCCAGACGTGATCGAGCAGATGGAAGAGGATGGTATTGAGGATTGTATCTGTTTGATTCTAGAGCCGCATTTTTCTTACTATTCTGTCATGGGTTATGAGAAGTTTATCCAGAGTGATCGTATCCGCTTTAATATCATTAAGGAATGGTATCAGGAAGAAGCTATTCTTGGTTATTGGGCAGAGGAGCTGAGAAAGATTCTTACAGAAGAGGTTAGAGAAGATACCTTCAAGATTTTCTTTTCAGCCCACAGTGTGCCTATTCTGGCCTTGGATTTCGGAGATCCTTACATTGATCAGATCTATGACAATGCCCGTTTGATTGCTGAAAGGTTAGGTCTGACAGAAGAGGATTATCTCAATGTTTGGCAAAGTGAGAGTGACATCGGACTCCCTTGGATCAAACCTGACGTGCTGGACTACATGCGCCAGCAAGAAACACATCCGCAGCATTATATTTTTGTGCCGATTAGCTTTATCAGTGAGCATATAGAGGTCCTTTTTGACAATGACGTGGAGTGTAAGGAACTTTGCGATGAACTGGGTGTTGCTTATCACAGACCTCCTATGCCCAATGCAGACGACCGTTTAATTGAGGCCCTGATTCAAACTATCCGTCGCCATGAGCATGAACCCTTCAAAGAATGTTTTCCAGAAGAAGAAACCTTCGATGAATTGCAGCCGTCGGAGGAGAGCAGCCAGATTCTTGCAGAGGATGAAGAGCTGAAAATGCCAGATTTCGTCAAGAAACTGATTGAGAAAAAAGGGCGCGAGAATGTTAAGATGCCGTATTTTGTCAAGAAAATGCTGGAGAAAGCAGGAAAGCTGCCCAAGAGTTGATTGTTCATATTCGTTGATGATTTTATAAGATTATTCTAGAAGGAGAAAACCGTGAGACTTTGGCACCAAGATTTGATTGAAAAACTTCCGCGCCAGCAGCTTTTAGGCCAGCATCGAGAGTGCGCAGCTTTACGTGGACGAGGTTGGGGCAAGCCGCATGCGACGGTCAACTATGTTTTTGAGCACAGCCCTTATCGTCTATATGCTTATCACCTGCTTATTATGGGGGAGATGCAGAAGCGGGGCTATCAGCCAGATACCCTTTGGATGGACAAGGACTACCGTGGCAAGACCTGCCCGCCTTACCATGAGTTGCCAGCTGAGGAGCTCGAACATCCCATTTATCCGGAGCATGACGCAACCTATCTGCAAGAATGCTTGGAAAATCTGAAAGAAAAGGGAATAGAAATTTTTTGATTTCCAAGTGCCAAGACGGCATGGTATTAAGGTTATAGAACAAAAAAAGGAAGAGACGTTGCTCTTCTTTTTTGACTTTTACAAATTCAAAATAAACTTTTCAATAGCAGTAGCAACCCCATTTTCTTCACAGCTGTCTGTGACGGCATCAGCTAGGCTTTTGACATAGTCTGAAGCATTTCCCATGGCAACACCGAGACCTGCATATTCCAGCATCTCGATGTCGTTGTTGGCATCACCGATTGCCATGATTTCCCGAGGGGTGATGTCTAATTGTTTAGCCAATCGCTCTAGGGCAAAGGCTTTGGTCACACCGGCTGGCATGGCCTCGTAAATGACTGGCTGGGAGCGAACGCCGCTGAAACGCTGGCAGATTTCTTGGCCAAAGTCAGCTTCAAAAGCATCAACCTGCTCTTGGCTGCCTAAAAACATAGCTTGAAACATTCTGTGTTGACCGCTGCAAGCCTCATCGAGACTAATCTCGGTTGGAGAAGTAAAGACCAAGCTAGCATCATTCACGACATAGGAACTGGCTTTTTCTCCGACGACGAAATAATGCTCTTCATCAAAGAGAGTCAGCTGGACAGGGCTATTTTCAGACAGGGAGTAGAGATAGCGAATATCCTGACCGCTCAGCTCTTGCCAGTCCACCAGACTCCAGTCGCTGGTCTGGTGTGTAGCGCAGCCATTGTCCACGATGACATATTCGTTTTCTTGTGCAAGGCCCAGCTTGTCATAATAGGACTTGACGCCAAACAAGGGACGGCCTGTGCAGAGAACCAATTTGACTCCTTTTTCAATAGCTCTGTGCAGAGCTTCGATGTGAGCCTGGGGAATTTCTTTTTTGCTGTTGAGCAAGGTGCCGTCCATATCAAGTGCAAGAATTTTTATCATAAAGTGTCTCCAAAATTATTCTCTGACTAGTATAGCATAATTTATAGAGAAAGTCCGAGTCTATAGGAAAAATAACTGGTCTTGTGTTATAATAAATAGAATACCCTAAAAGGATGAGAAAAATGAATTTAGAAGATTTGAAAAAACGTCAGGAGAAGATCCGCAATTTCTCCATCATTGCCCACATTGACCACGGGAAATCAACCTTGGCTGACCGAATTTTGGAGGCGACTGAGACGGTTTCCAGTCGGGAAATGCAGGCCCAACTCTTGGACAGCATGGACTTGGAGCGGGAGCGCGGTATCACCATTAAGCTCAATGCTATTGAGCTCAATTATACTGCCAAGGACGGTGAAACCTATATCTTCCACTTGATTGACACGCCGGGACACGTGGACTTTACCTATGAGGTATCGCGGTCGTTAGCGGCCTGTGAAGGGGCTATTTTGGTCGTTGATGCGGCTCAGGGGATTGAGGCTCAGACCTTGGCCAATGTCTATCTAGCACTGGATAATGACTTGGAAATCCTGCCAGTCATCAATAAGATTGACCTGCCAGCTGCGGATCCAGAGCGGGTGAGGGCAGAGATTGAAGACGTGATTGGGTTGGATGCTAGCGAAGCCGTATTGGCTTCTGCCAAGGCTGGCATCGGAATTGAGGAAATTTTAGAGCAGATTGTGGAAAAAGTTCCAGCTCCGACTGGAAATGTAGAAGCACCACTCAAGGCCTTAATCTTTGACTCGGTCTATGATGCCTATCGTGGGGTAATCCTGCAAGTGCGGGTGATGGACGGTGTGGTCAAGCCGGGAGATACCATTCAGCTCATGAGCAATGGCAAGACCTTTGACGTGACTGAGGTCGGCATCTTTACGCCCAAGGCCATTGGACGCGATTTCCTAGCAACAGGGGATGTTGGTTATATCGCAGCCTCTATCAAGACGGTACAGGATACTCGGGTCGGAGATACAGTGACCTTGGCGGACCATCCAGCTGCAGAGCCACTAGCTGGCTACAAGCAGATGAATCCTATGGTATTTGCCGGACTCTATCCGATTGAATCTAACAAATACAATGACCTACGCGAAGCTTTGGAAAAACTCCAGCTCAATGATGCCAGTCTGCAGTTTGAGCCAGAAACATCACAGGCATTAGGATTTGGTTTCCGTTGTGGTTTCCTGGGTTTGCTGCACATGGATGTCATTCAGGAGCGTTTGGAGCGTGAGTTTAATATCGATCTCATTATGACGGCACCGTCCGTTATCTATAAGGTCAATATGACAGATGGGGCGTCTATTGATGTGTCCAACCCGAGCGAGTTTCCAGACCCGACCAAGATTGATTCCATCGAGGAGCCTTATGTTAAGGCGCAGATTATGGTTCCCCAGGAATTTGTTGGAGCGGTGATGGAGTTGGCTCAGCGCAAGCGTGGGGATTTTGTGACCATGGACTATATCGATGATAATCGGGTCAATGTCATCTATCAAATCCCACTTGCTGAAATCGTCTTTGACTTCTTTGACAAGCTCAAGTCCTCTACTCGTGGCTATGCTAGCTTTGACTATGAAATTTCTGAGTATCGCTCGTCCAAGCTGGTGAAGATGGATATTCTCCTCAATGGCGACAAGGTTGATGCCCTTAGCTTTATCGTTCATAAGGAATTTGCCTATGAGCGTGGCAAGCTGATTGTAGACAAGCTCAAGAAAATCATTCCTCGTCAGCAGTTTGAAGTACCTATTCAAGCCGCTATCGGACAGAAAATCGTGGCTCGGACAGACATCAAGGCCTTGCGTAAGAATGTCTTAGCCAAGTGTTACGGTGGTGATGTTTCTCGGAAGCGCAAACTCCTAGAAAAACAAAAAGCCGGTAAAAAACGGATGAAAGCTATCGGTTCTGTCGAAGTCCCACAAGAAGCCTTCCTCAGTGTCCTGAGTATGGATGAGGAATAAAGTCTTATAGCCCTAGGTAATATATCCTAAAAGGAGGAAAATCATGAAACGATCGTATCTGCTTGGAGCAGTTCTGGCATTAACTTCACTTACTCTTGCATCGTGTGCCAATTCTGGACAAAAGACTGGTCAATCTAGTTCTTCAACCAGTTCCAGTGCACAAGTGAAAAAGAAGTCTTCAAATTCTTCTTCTAAAAAAAGCAAGAACAAAACCAATCAAGAAACAAAACGTGTTGGTTCTCCAGAGTTTGGTTATATCGATATCCCAAGTAAATGGATTAAATTTTTTGATGCAGAGGTTGAGGGACTTATCCAATATACCGACGGTTCTGCTTATAATATCGTTACCATGAATGCTGTTTCCAAGGCAGAAGCTGAAGTAGCAGATGGTGAGACTTTCAATGCAGAAACAATTGCTCAGCATGTAGCCTATAATTGGAGTCAAAAAGATAATATTGAGAAGATGTGGGGCTCTAAAAGTACTGTCTCAGGAATAGAAGCCTTTCAAATAAACATCATTCTGAAATCGGGGCAACTTGCTAATACATTAGTTTTCCAAAAAGATGACAAAGTCTATATACTATCCTTTGAAGGCGACGAAGAAACTCTTGATGATTTCATTACAAACATGAAAGATACTTGGAGCCTTGATGGCAAGGGAGCAGTCAGCGAATAATAGTTTAAAAAACAAGAGGCTTATTTAGTAAGTCTCTTATTTTTTCAGTGTAGAAGCTAATTATGTTTCACAAAAATATAGTAACAAATCAGAAAAAACGTTCAACTACTATCAAATCTAAGTAAAAAGGCTTACAAAAATTTGTAGGTCTTTTCTTAAAATCCGAACGTTAGGAAATCTTTTTTTGATTTTACTTGACATTTTCTGAAATAGGAATATGATAAAATGTGAACACTGCATAAGACAAATCTTGTGCGTGTTCGAAAATAATAGAGCGTTGCATCCGTAAGTCAATTTGACACGGCTCTTAAAAAACAAAAGGAGAAAGAATGAATACTTATATCCAAAAGAAAATCGCAAACATGAAGCTGACGCTTTCTGAAATGTCTGGTGGCTACAAACGAATGGTGACTAGCATGAAGAAGCTCGGCTTTTCTGGTACCTTGAAGCTTATCTGTGACGATTTGTTTGCTCATCGCAGTCTAGGTCAATGGGTTTATCTCTTGATTCTAGGGAGTTTTCCGCTCTGGCTAGAGCTGATATATGAACATCGCATCGTGGATTGGACAGGGATGATTTGCAGTCTGACTGGGATTATCTGTGTGATCTTCGTTTCTGAAGGACGGGCTAGCAATTACCTCTTTGGTTTGATCAATTCTGTGATTTACTTGATTTTGGCTTTACAGAAAGGCTTCTATGGCGAGGTTCTGACGACTCTTTACTTTACCATCATGCAGCCAATTGGCCTCTTAGTGTGGATTTATCAAGGTCAGTTTAAGAAAGAAAAGCAAGAGTTTGTTGCTCGTAAGCTAGATGCTAAAGGATGGACAAAATATCTATCACTCAGTGTGCTTTGGTGGTTGGTCTTTGGTTTGATTTATCAGTCTGTGGGGGCCAATCGTCCTTATCGTGATTCAATCACGGATGCGACAAATGGTGTAGGACAAATCTTGATGACGGCTGTTTATCGCGAACAGTGGATTTTCTGGGCAGCGACCAATATTTTTTCTATTTACCTCTGGTGGGGTGAAAGTCTTCAGATTCAAGGAAAATATTTGATCTATTTAATCAACAGCTTGGTCGGATGGTACCAGTGGAATAAGGCTGCTAAAAAAGCATAGTCCTATAAACGGAAAAAGAAATCGGATGCTACAATATCTCTCTTTCCTTTTGTCCTAAAAATATGGTAAACTAGTATTAGTAAAATTTATTAGATTTAGGAAGGAATGACCATGAAAAAGAAGTACTTTCTGCTCTCCCTGACAATCTTAGCCGGTCTCTCTCTATCTTCCTGTAGCCTTATTAAGAGCTATAGCAGTCGGAAACCATCTGATTCTTCCAGTCGGGTTTCCCTGAGAGATGACAGCGATACAAGCAGTAGTAGTCGTAGAGAAAAAGATTCGTCAAAGACAACTGGTACTATGCGCGTCGGCTCTGATGATTATGGCTATATCAGTATTCCTGATAATTGGATTAAGTTTACAGACGTAGATGGTGGCGACAGTGTCCAGTATACGGATGGAAGTGGCTATAACATTGTCACGATGAACGCTTATACAAAAGAAAAAGCCAATATCGGAGAAGGTGAAGAATTCAACGCTGAAACCATTGCCCAACGTATTGCCTACCACTGGAAGGATAATAAGGAAGTTGATGATTTTTGGGGAGCAAAGAGTACTGTAGCCGGCAATGAAGCCTTTCAGATTAATGTTATTTTAAAATCTACTCAAAATTTAACGGTTTGGGTCTTCAAACAAGGCGATAAGGTCTATATGATGTCCTTTGAAGGCGATGAAGATACTCTGTATGAGTTTATCCCCTATATCGAAGATACATGGAGCGTCAGCAAGGACGGTGGAAAAAGCATTTAGCAACCGCATTTGATAATTGCTCTCTAAGTTCATAAAAAGCAAATCTGGGACTCGTTCTCAGATTTTTTTGTGAGATGGATTATATCATATTCTTTGAGTTTGATAAGATTTAAGAAGGCTCATTTTATGATATAATAAAAAGAATTTGAATAAAGAAAGAAAAATATATGACTCAAGAAATCGACCTTGAAAAGTACCATCAGTTAGCTCTGCAGAAGCAGAAAGAGCACCGAAAATTTTTAGCCAGTCTCAAGAAAAAGCCACCAAAAGACCTCGATAAGATTGCCCAGCAAATCCATGATGAGGTCTTTGAGGAGATTGACTGTACAGCCTGCGCCAATTGCTGTAAAACTCTGGGGCCAGACTTTAAAGAAGCCGACATTGTCCGCATTGCCAAGTATTTCAAGATGAAGCTGCCAGCTTTTGAAGAGGAGTTTCTGCAGGTGGACGAAGACGGTGACAAGGTTTTCAAGGCCATGCCTTGTCCTTTTTTAGGTGGTGACAATCTCTGCTCAATCTACGATGTCCGTCCCAAGGCCTGCCGTGAGTTCCCTCACACAGACCGCAAGAAGATTCATCAGATTAATCATCTGACAATCAAAAATACCCTGACCTGTCCTGCGGCTTATCTCTTTGTGGAGAAGCTGAGGGATAGGTTGTAGAATCCCCCCCTCTAAATCTTGTACAAAAATTCTAGGGCGGAAGTACCTTATATCTGTTAGACTATAGTTAGAATTGAACACGGTCTAAAAGCTGTGTGAAAAAGATAAAATTTTCTCGGAGCAGGAGCCCCTCCGTCAATTATCCAATTTTCACTTTGCTTTTAACGGCCTTAGTATCTTTTGTGAGGTGAAAAAGAATATGATGCATCAATTCAATCGAACCATGGAATATCTGGAAAGCAAGTTGGACGCAGAAGTGGATTTGCAGCAATTCCAGCAGCTGTCAGGCTATTCTTATGCTCTCTTTAGCAGACTCTTTTCTATTCTAGCAGATATGACTTTAGCAGAATATCTACGCAATCGCAGGCTGTCAGAAGCTGTGACGGACTTGCGGGAAAGTTCTGAGAAAGTCATTGATATAGCACTGAAATACGGCTATGAGTCTGCGGATGCCTTCAGCGCAGCCTTCAAGAAATTCCATGGTGTGACCCCCTCAGAAGTTCGAAATGGAAAACCTTATCGGGTCTTTCCTAGACTTCAATTATCCTTAAAGATTACAGGAGGAAAGAACATGGATATCAAGATTCAAAAGAAACCTGCTTTTACCGTGGCAGGCGTCCTATTGGAAGCTATTGACAATAGTCAGTGCCCGTCTGCATGGGAGCAGCTCTATGCAAATCACAGCTTTGAAAGCCTAGAAAGTCTGGGCAGTGGCCAATCCTTTGGTGTCTGCTCGGATGTCAAAGAAGGCGAAATCATCAACTATATGGCTGCCTATGATGTGAAGAATAAAGCTAAAGCAGAAGAACTAGGTCTGTCAATTAAAGAAATAGCAGAAGCCGAGTATGCCATCGTACCGGTCAAAGGGGCTATACCAGCCAGTATCCACCATGCTTGGAAATATGTCTTGGAAGTCTTTTTTCCAGAAACTGGCTATCGCCACACAGGAGCACCAGACTTTGAAGTTTACACAGAGGGAGATATGTCCTCGCCAGACTATCAAATGGAACTCTGGATACCAGTGGTGAAATAAAATGGTGATTTCAAGTCGTTTTAGGTGTTGATTACAGAGGAGGATGATGCTATGCAGATGTATTTTGGGGACGTTTCTCTTTGTTATACATATTCACTTGCGATGGCGCTGCATTCGTATGGTTATGATGTTCGCCCTGAGTTTTTGGAAGCCATTATGGTGATGGGAAATGGCGCTAGTATTGTAAAGGAAGATGAAAAACACCCGCTAGTCTTCTTTGATAATGGGATGCCAGATAGTTCTATCAGTCATTCTTTAAACATTCTGGGTTTTACCTATGATGAATACTATATAAAGGATTCTAATACAGTGAATCTTCTGTCTATCAGAGAAATGTTAAGTAAGTTTTTGCTAAGTGGCCCTGTTGTTCTTGGCCCTTTGGACATGGGTTATCTCACTTATAATCCCAATCATATCCATTTGTATGGGGTGGACCATTTTGTTTCGGTTTATGATCTAGATGATGACTTTATCTATTTGCATGATCCAGCAGGCTTTGCTTGTATGAAAATGAGTTTCTCAGAATTTTCGAAAGCCTGGGAAGCCAAAAATATCGACTATAAAAGAGGTTCTTTCTCCATGTGGGGAAACTTTAAAAAAATCAAATCTCCTACTTCCAAAGAAGTTTACCAGAAAACATCTATGCTGATGAAGCAACAATATGAATGTGGCGAGGAGAACGTGATAGTAAGATATGCTAAGTCGGTAGCGGACAATGGCTTGAATGAAGAACAAAAACATCTTCATCAATACTTTAGTTTCAAATTAGCTTCTATCAGAAATTTATACATGAGCAACTTCTTAAAAGACCACGATACGGTCAGATCTGAACTAAAAGAAAATTTAGCAAAATTGTTCGGCCAAGCTCATCTATGTTGTATCAAGGAAGATTACCAGAAACTATCAGAAGTCTTGTTTGATATTGCAGCACTAGATAATAAATTTAGAGATTTGTGCCTTCGCTATAAAGTAGAGTAGAAGAAGTGGGAAAAACGAAAATGCTGTTTGGTAATGTAGCAGGATCGAAACAAGAGCCACCAGACTATCAAATGGCTCTCTGGATACCAGTGGTGAAATAGATTAGAAACCAGCCGTTCGTTTTTGAGCGGCTGATTTTTTGGTGGCTTGTGGTATAATGAAGCTACTACAGTTACAGAAAGGATTTCAACCTTGTCATACAAATTTCTACTATTCGACCTTGACCATACGTTGCTGGATTTTGATACGGCTGAAGATATTGCCTTGACTCATTTTTTGGAGGAGCAAGGCGTAACGGAGATTCAGACCTACAAAGACTATTATATTCCCATGAACAAGGGGCTTTGGCGGGAACTGGAGCAGGGTAAAATTACCAAGCCAGAGCTGGTCAATACTCGCTTTTCTAGACTTTTTGCACATTTTGGTATTGAGAAGGATGGAGCAGAGCTGGCCTTTCTTTATCAGCAGCATATTGCTCAGCAAGGACAAACTTACGCTGGTGCTAGCGAGCTTTTGGACAACTTGACAGCTGCTGATTATGAGATTTACGGAGCGACCAATGGCATCACGGCTATTCAGACCGGCCGCATGGCCCATTCCGACATTTCTCCTTATTTTAATCATATTTTTATCTCGGAAAAGATGGGGACTCAGAAGCCTGAAGCTTTATTTTATGAAAAAATAGCAGAGCAGATACCAGATTTTGACCTGTCTCAGACTTTGATGATTGGAGACTCCTTGACAGCTGATATTGCTGGCGCTAATAATGCCGGACTAGACTCTGTCTGGTACAATCCCAAGCAGTTAGAAAATGAAAGTCTTTTTCAACCGACCTATACCGCTTATTCTTATGACGACATTATCAGACTATTGGTTCCATAAGGAGACTGCAAATGAAAAACTATTGTTCTTTTAAACAAGAAAGACTAATCTAAAAAAATTTTAACTCTGTCAAGAAAAAAACTTGACAGCTGTTTTTAATCTGCTATAATAGAACATGTGCTTAATAGCTTTGCTATTTCACCAAAAGAAAAAATAAAGAAAAGAGACCTTAATAATGGCAGTAAAAATCCGTTTGACTCGTATGGGTTCTAAGAAAAAACCTTTCTACCGTATCAATGTTGCAGACTCACGTTCACCTCGTGACGGACGTTTCATCGAAACAGTTGGTACTTACAACCCACTTGTAGCTGAAAACCAAGTGACTTTGAAGGAAGACCGTATCCTTGAGTGGTTGGGTAATGGTGCACAACCTTCTGATACTGTACGCAACATCCTTTCAAAAGAAGGCGTATTGAAGAAATTCCACGATTCAAAATACTCTAAATAATAGAAGCGTAGGTTGACATATGGACACGATTGAAAATCTAATTATTGCGATAGTGAAACCTTTGATTTCACAGCCTGATGCCTTAACTATCAAGATTGAGGATACACCTGAATTTTTAGAATATCACCTGGATCTTGATCAGAGTGATGTTGGACGTGTAATCGGTCGTAAAGGTCGTACTATATCCGCTATAAGGACGATTGTTTACTCTGTCCCAACCGAGTACAAAAAAGTTCGCATCGTCATTGATGAGAAATAAGAAGAACGGGACCAGTATGTCCCGTTTTTTTCTATTTCTCTTAGTGAACTGAGTGCGGAGCTCTCAAGTGAGCTTAGGGAAATTGATGCCCAGCAAAGCGTGGGTACAAGCCCCTTAATGAAATAAGCCGTTAGGCGCAGTTGAATTTAGGGGAATTGATGCAGTTCGAGCGTATGTGAGAACTAGACACTTCATTTAAGAGAAGAACGAAATGCAGGGGCGAGTTTAGAGAAATTCGAAACCGGAGGACATATGAAGTCAGAAGATTATGCTTGGAACGCTCATGAGCGCAAGTCTTATGAGAATGATCAAGTGATTTTACCGAGCCCTTATAAGCTAAAAATTCTGGATGATAGTGAGAAGAGATTGGAATTGGAGCTTGTTTTGGAACAGCTTCCTCAGGGGCAACTGGCTCGATGGGCTATGAAAATGGCGTCAAGCTTTATAGCTCTGATAGATGCGGAAGATGAGTCTGAAAAGCAGAAGATTTTGACTCAGGTAAGAGCAATTTTTCAGGCTCGACTTGATGGTAGGGCATCTGCCTATGAACTAAGGCAGGCTGGTTTCTTGGCTAACAAACTGTCGCAGCAAGCCCAATCACAAATCGGTAAATATGCTGCGCGTGTCTTTGCCCAAGCAGTCGCAACAGGCCACATGCGGGGCCATGCTATTGTCGCAGCGGATTATGCCATCAAAGTCAGAAACTTGCGGAGTCCGGATGATTTGCAGCGGGCTGGCAAGGAAAGAGAAGGGCAGATAGAGCTAGCCTCTGCTTTTATTAGATCAGGAAAGGAAACTTTATGAAGCATTTATTTTCACGCTTGTCACCAGCGCAAAAGATTATCTTGTCTTTTCTTCTGGTGATATTCTGTGGCTCCTTGCTACTCAGTCTGCCTTGGGTGCAGACGGCTAGTTCCCAAGCGGGCTATCTGGATCATCTTTTTACAGCTGTCTCGATGGTCTGTGTGACAGGGCTTTTTACTCGATCGGTTGTGGATACATACAATGTCTGGGGGCAGCTCCTTTGCATGTTACTGATTCAGATTGGTGGCTTGGGCATCCTGACCTTTATCGGTTTTTTCACCATGGAAAGTCGGAAAAAGCTCAGCCTCAAGGATCGCCGTATTCTGCGGGATAGTTTTAGTTATGGTCACAATCGTACCTTAGGTCAATTTGTCCGTTCGATTTTTATCACGACTTTTAGTATCGAAGGACTTGGTGCGCTCCTTCTCATGATTCGCTTCATTCCCAAGTTTGGTCTGAGAAAAGGGATTTTTAATTCTATCTTTTTAGCCGTTTCTGCATTTTGTAATGCGGGCTTTGATAATTTTGGCAATGATAGCCTACTAGGCTTGCAGACAGATGTTTTGGTCAATATCACCTTGGCTCTCCTCATCATTACTGGAGGACTGGGCTTTATGGTCTGGTTTGACTTGGCGACTAAATTGGGAGGAAAACAGAAGGGGCTGCACTTTCATACTAAGGTAGTCTTGCTGCTGACTGCTGGTCTCCTCGTTTTTGGGACGGTCACGAGTCTCTGGACGGAGTACAATAATCCTGGAACGATTGGCAATCTTTCCTTTGGCGATAAGCTACTGGTCAGCTTTTTTCAGACAGTCAGTATGAGGACAGCTGGCTTTGCTTCCATTGATTATACAGCTGCTCGTCCAGTAACCCTGTTTATCTATCTGCTCCAGATGTTCCTGGGAGGGGCTCCGGGTGGTACAGCGGGCGGTCTGAAAATTACGACCTTCCTAGTTCTTTTGCTTTTTGCTCGAAAGGAAATCCTGGGCTTGCCTCATACCAATATGGGGCGGAGAACACTGGCTCCTCAGCTAGTGCAGAAGGCTTTTGGTGTGACAGTGATTTTTCAGCTGACATTTCTACTTGGTCTTTTGGCTCTTGGGCTAGTGACTGATAGCAGTCATCGCTTTATTTACCTGATATTTGAGACTGTGTCAGCACTGGCTACAGTTGGCGTGACGGCCAATATCACTACCAGCCTCAATACAGCTGGTATGATTGTCATTATGGTGCTGATGTTTATTGGACGGGTAGGGCCGCTGACTCTTATGGTCAGTCTTAACCATTATCAACCGAAGAAGGCGGCTACCTTGCATTACAGCAAGGCGGACATTATGATTGGATAGGAGAAAAGAAATGGCAAATCAAACAGTTGGAATCCTTGGCTTGGGGATTTTTGGACAGAGTATCATTGAGGCCTTGATTTCTCAGGATGTAGAAATCATTGCAATTGATAATCACGAAGAGACAATCAATCAGTATGAAGACATGATTGCCGTCGGTGTGATCGGGGACATTACTGATATGGAGCTTTTGGAGGCCGCAGACGTCGGTTCCTGTGATACGGTCGTCGTGGCGACGGGAGAAAGTCTGGAATCCAGCGTCCTAGCGGTCATGCACTGCAAGGCATTGGGCGTAAAAAATGTCATTGCCAAGGTCAAGGATGAAGTGACCCAGCAGGTGTTGGAAAAGGTGGGAGCTGATTTGGTTATCCTGCCTGAAGTGGAGGCTGGTATTTCATTGGCTAAGACCATTCTCTTTAACCATTCGATTGAGGTTTTCCAGCTGGATGACGATGTAGTGGTGGCTGAGTTTGAGTTGCCTGCTAGCTGGGTCGGGAAAACAGTTCGTGATGTAGACGCTCGTAGACTGTATCATCTCAATATTATCGGCTATCGTCTGACAAAAAATCAGCCTTTGGAAAGCCAGTTTACTCCAGACTTTGTCTGGCCAGCAGGAGTCAGCATTATGGCTGTGACTGATAATCAGCATTTGGATAATTTACGTGAAATAGTGAAGTAGCAGCTAGGAGTCCAATCGGGACCAACTATCGGTAGTTCTTAGGAACTCGGCACCTTTCTATTATATGAAGAAAAAATCGATACATAGGAGCTCTTTCAGGGCTCTTTTTTGAAACCAGTTGTAAAATTTGTTATACTACCACTAGAAAAGGAGTGATTTTATGAGCTTAACCAGCCAGATCATTACAGCAGATTTTCCGGATTTGGATAAGGTAGAAGCCTTGAATAATGAAGCTTTCCCAGAAGAGGAAAGGATACCGCTCAGTGAATTTTTACGATATGAGGAACAGGAGGATGCTAATTTTTTCGCCTTTTATCATGAAAAGGAATTTGTTGGTTTTGCCTTTGCCATCTCCAACGCGCAAGCCTTTTATGTTAGTTTCTTTGCTATTATGCCCCACTTGCGCAGCTATGGCTATTGCGGTGAAATCATCGAAAAGCTGGTCAATTTCTATCAGCGAACCATGCTTTTAGGAATCGAGCGCCTAGATGAGCCGTGTGATAATCTTGAACAGCGTCAGGCTCGCTGGGAATTTTATAAAAGCAAGGGTTTCCGCTCGTCGAATGCATTTCTGGAATATGAGGATCTTAGCTTTGAAATTCTTGATCGAGGGGATTCTTTTGACGAAGAATCTTTTTCGATACAAAGTCCTTGCCAGCCTTCCTCGCACTCATCCCAGTAGAAAAAGCGCTCCAGATTTTTAGGTCTGCCAAATAGTTTAGCTATGATTTTGGCTATTACAGGAATGCCTGTATTTTCAAGGAGCTCAATATAGGGGCCTTGACTAAAGTATATTAAGGCATTGTTGTTTTTTTTCCTTCTGCCGTATTCGACGACAAAACCCTTTTCTTCCCATTCCTTGACCGCCTGCCGTAAGCCTTTTACCTTGTAAATCAGATGGCCGCTTCTTATCATAGTAGCCCCTCCTTTTCGTATTCTGCCTTTACCTTAGCATAGATTTTTAGGAAAAACAAGCCTTGAGATTAGCCTTCATTCACAGTGCAAGCAACTGCCTCTTGTGATACGATCCTTGGTTGAATATGAAAAAATTCTGGTATAGGGGTGTCCTTATTCTGCTAGTAAAATAGCTATCTCTCAGATAGTAGTGTGTGCCCAAATAATATTTTTAAGAATTGATTGGAAACATTATGAAAGAAAAAATAATCAAAACGAAAGTAGGACAGCTATTTGTATCTTATCAACCTGCGGAAAAGATTGCTGTATTTTTAAGCGGTGCAGGGAGTCTGCCGACCTATGAAAATTTTTTGCCAGTCATACGGAAGTTACCTAAAAAATGGGGCTATTTAACCATAGATTACCCTAATGCTGGCCAAAGCCCGCTGGAAAATCAAGAAAATTTTGTTTTGGACGATTTGGTTCAATCTATTTTGGAGGTTTTATCGCATTTTAAAGTCATCCAGTATGCTGTTTGCGCGCACAGTATTAGTGGTCTTGTAGCAGTTAAAATTGCTGAGTCAGAGCCGTTTTGTCAGGGACTAATCTTAATTGAGCCGACCACTTATTCTGTTCTATATGGAGAATTAGCTCAGAATCCTTATCCCGAATTTTTATCCTTACAGGAGAAAGTTCAGATGCTCGGTGGGGGATATGAATATCTGAAAAAATTAGGACAAGAGAGTTTTTCAGTAGCTGATTTTAAAATCTTATGGGCTAAGGCAGAAAAGAGTTCTGATAGATTAAAATCTGTACAAGAAGGATTTCAACATTACTGCGGTATCGCAAAAAGCGATTTTCAAAACTTAGATATTTCTTTTCAATTCCCGATTTTTATCCTGAGTCAGGCCTATCGAGAACAAGAATATAAAGATTCCGAATTTGCTTCACAAAATACTCAGATTATTTTAGGAGGCAACCATCATTATTTACATTGGAGTCATTCAGAAAAGATAGTTGAGCTTCTTTTGAAGTGTGATGGGCAAGATGTATACAAACTTTAATAGTATATTGAAAGCGGGAATAAAAAAAACATACTAAAATAGCTGAGATTTTAATCTCAACTATTTTAGTACATATTTATGAGGGTTTTATCCCAGAATCTCAGCAATAGCATCTCGAATCTCCTGAACGGTTGCGGATTTGCTATGGTTACTGGTATCAAACTCGATATATTGGCCATCATCATCAACAGTTCCCCCGACAGGCCCTTCGGATCCATCGACTGATGTTCCAATGGCAGGGGGGATGCTTGTGTCTGCATAGTCTATATCAATAACGATGATGCGCGTATTGGCCTCTAAATCATCTATCATTGGAAGAGACGATGCGGAGGTCATGTTCTGACTAGCATAGTATTCTAGGAAAGCCTTGATGGTTAGGTTATCAATTTGAGCAATTTTTTCGTCAAGGGCTGAGATATTTCTAGTTTCCCTTGTTTCATTTTCCATTGCTTGGCCTTTTTTGACCTGTGTCAAAGCAGTCAGACTGGCAGCTGTTGTGGCTAGAAGAGCAGTAGAGAGCAGGAGTTTGCTTAACTTTTTTCCCATAGGTATCACCAACTTCTTTCTAGTTTTGCGTAAATACACTTGGGTATTTATAGTGTTGAGGTTCTATATGTATAATTATACGTTAAACAGCAACTTTAATCAAATAAATATAGGCAAGGGAATTCCCCCTTATCTCCCTTGTACATTCCCCTATATCATGATAAAATACTAGGCAGAGTATAATATGTTGGAGTCGAGATGAATTATTTTAATGTTGGAACAATTGTCAATACGCAAGGTCTGCAAGGTGAGATGCGGGTTTTGTCAGTGACGGATTTTGCAGAAGAGCGTTTTAAAAAAGGCAATACCCTTGCCCTGTTTGACAAGAAAGATCAGTTTGTCATGGATGTGGAGATTGCTAGCCATCGCAAGGTCAAGAACTTTGATATTATCAAGTTTAAGGGGATGTACCACATCAATGACATTGAGAAATTCCGTGATTTCACTCTGAAAGTCCGAGAGGAAGATTTGACGGACTTGGAAGACGGAGAATTTTACTACCATGAAATCATCGGCCTTGAAGTCTATGAAAATGACATTCTTCTTGGTACGATTAAGGAAATTCTGCAGCCAGGAGCCAATGATGTCTGGGTGGTCAAGCGTAAAGGCAAGCGCGACTTGCTTCTGCCTTATATTCCGCCAGTGGTGCTGGGGATTGATATTGAGCAAGGTCGGGTTGATGTAGAGATACCGGAAGGACTGGATGATGAAAATTGATATTTTGACTCTCTTTCCGGAGATGTTTGCTCCCTTGGAGCACTCTATCGTCGGTAAAGCTCGGGAAAAAGGTCTCTTAGAAATCAACTACCACAATTTCCGAGAAAAGGCTGAAAAATCCCGGCATGTAGACGACGAGCCTTACGGTGGAGGTCAGGGGATGTTGCTACGGGCACAGCCTATTTTTGATGCCTATGATGCCATTGAAAAGAAGCAGCCGCGCGTGATTTTGCTGGATCCTGCTGGCCGGACTTTTGATCAAGCATATGCGGAGGAGTTGTCTAAGGAAGAGGAACTCATCTTCATTTGCGGCCATTATGAAGGCTATGATGAGCGGATCAAGACTTTAGTGACAGACGAAATCTCACTTGGGGACTATGTTCTTACTGGTGGAGAATTAGCAGCTATGACAATGATTGATGCTACAGTTCGCCTGATTCCGGAGGTTATTGGCAAGGAAGCCAGTCATACAGATGATAGTTTTTCATCTGGGCTCTTGGAGTATCCTCAGTACACTCGACCTTATGAATATCGGGGTATGGTCGTTCCGGAAGTCCTCATGAGTGGTCATCATGAAAATATCCGCAAATGGCGTCTCTATGAAAGTCTGAAAAAGACCTATCTAAGACGTCCAGACTTGCTGGAACACTATGAAATGACGGCCGAAGAAGAAGCAATGTTAGAAGAGATTCGACAAGCTCAATCGGACTGACAAGCAAAGTTAACTCTTAGAAAGGATCTAGGAGTTTTTGCTTTATTCGATACAGAAATGCTCATTTTTGTTTGGAAAACAACCTTATTTTTCTAATAAAACATTTTTGTAACTAAATTGTAACAAAAAAACTATTAAAAGGATACGTTTGCTACTAGTTAATAATAGCGTTTTGTGATAGTATATTACTATGCGGGCTGCTATACCCAGGTTAATTATAGTATGTGAGATTATAAAAAGGAGATTGATTATGGAAAAGAAAATAGGCAAGTCTGTTGTAGCGACTGGTATCGCGGCTACAACTATTATTTCTGGTGGACTGACCCATCAAGTGCACGCGGATGAGTTGGTTGAATCAACTGTAACAGCTCCAAAAGCGACTGAAGTAACTGAGAAACCAGTGACAGCAGCAGATGTAGCTGTTGCCCAAGAAAATGCTGAAGCAGCCAAAGCTAAACTTGATGAGCAAAGATCGATAGTAGATACTGCGAAAACAGAAGCTGAAGATGCAAAAACTAGCGTGAAAGTGGCTGAAGCCGCTGTTGAGACTGCTAAAGAAGTGCAGGCAGAAGCAACAGAAGAAAATGTTGCTAAGGCCGAGACGGAAGCAAAAACAGCAGAGCAAGAGGTTGGCGCAAAAGACACTGCTGTTCGAGAAGCAGCGGCTAAAGCTGCCAAGGCAGACCAAGCTGTTAAAGATCAAGCGAATACTGTTAAGGCGAGCCAATCTCTGGTAGACGTTGCCGAGACTGAATTGAAACAAGCTAAAACACCAGTTAACTCAGAGGAGCAAGCTGTAGCAACTGCTAAGAGCCAGCAAAGTCAAGCACAGACCGCTTTAGACAATGCAAAGACTGAGTTGACAAAGGCGGAACAAGCAGCGTCTTCTGTTCCACAAGTGCAGGCTGAAATCCAGAATAAAATCAACCAGGCAAAGGCATCTTTGAGCCAAACCAATCAAGCTATCAGCTCTCTTGAAGGACAAATTCCTGCTGCCGAGAAAGCAGCAGCAACAGCTCCTGTTGACCTTCGTAATACGACTTATTCTCAATTTTTAGAAAATGTTCGTAACAATGCGGCTAATCAAGAAATTCGTGATGCTGCTAACAATGCTCTTGCAGTTTACCAACGCGGACAAAATGAATTTGGTATTTCAGTTAATTCTGACCCAACAAGTCCAGCTAGTCTAGAAAATAACCTTCATGCTTTGGAGTTGGTGAAGGCGATTAATGCTTACCGTCGTAATGCTGGCTTACAAGAGTTGTTGGTTGATCCGTATGCTAATGTAGCCAGCCAGATTCAGACTATCTACTTTGAGCGTAATAACTGGCACATGGGTAAGCTGATTGGTAATGAAAATGTAGCCATTAGCTTTGACCCGCAAGGTGCTGTGAATTTCTGGCACAAAGAAAAAGAAAAGTATCAAGAGATTGCAGCGCAATATGGACTGCCTACTGATGAAACTCAGCTTGATGCTAATGCTATCTATATGCGGGTTGGTGCTGGCGTATTTGCTCAGATTGGACACTATGTTCAGATGATGGATAATAAAGCCAATGCTATCTCAGCAGCTTATGATAAGCATCCAAACCAATGGGGCACACCTCATGGTACATCCGAAGTTGGTTTCCATCATATTAGCAACTTTGACCAACGTGTTAATAATGGTACTTTGCTGACTGTTGCGGCTATGGAGCAGTTATTACGTGCTGGTGGTGGTCGTTCTGCAGGTTCTAACGCTAATGTTACAGCACTTAAGAATCAATTGGCTGAACTCAAGGCTCAAAAAGTTGGTCAGGAATCAGCTATCAATATCCTCAATGCTCGATTAGTTGATGCTCAAAAAGCAGCGGCAGTTCAAATTGCAGCAGTTGATGCAGCTCGTCAGAAGGTAGCTACTGCTGAAAATAATCTAGCTTTGACCAAGCAAAATGTTGCCCTTAAGCAGGAAGCTCTTGACAGAGCGACAGCTAAGATTGCAGCAAACCTAGCACCTTATCAGACTAACTTGAGCAACGCTCAGGCAGTTCTAGCAGCAGCTAAGGATAAGTTGGCAGAACTTCAGTCAGATCAAGAAGCTGCGAAAGCTAGTTTGACAACTGCTCAAGAGGACTTCATGGCTGCTCAAAAAACATTAGCAGCAGCTAAAAAGAAAGTCATTGACCTTCAAAATGCTCCTCAGTTACTTGCAGAAGCAGAGCGGGAGTTGGCAGAAGCGCAGCTTGATTATGAAGCTAAACAAGCAATCTTAAATCAAGAAACTGCAACTTTAGCAGTTCTTGAAGAGGCTTACAACAGTCTTCAAGCGAATTATGAAACTCTCTTGAGTATCTTGAATCAAGCATCTCTCCTGTATGGAAATGCTCTGAATAGTAACTATCGCTCAGGTGAAGATAAACAGCCTCTAACAGCTGTAAAAGGCGGAGCTGCTGGTCCAGGTGCAGAGGATGAATCTAAGAAAGATTCAGATGCTAAGACTGCAGAAGTTCATGCTAACACTCGTGAAGTCAAAGGAGCAACTACTGGTGCCGTTCAAGCGGCAGGTGGTGGTGCATTTACTGATTTTGTTGTAAATCCTGCAGCTCAGCTTGCTAGCGTGGCTACAACTGCTGATAAGGCTCCAACAGTTCCTGCTATTCTGCCAAATACTGGTTCAGAAGCAGAACGCCTAGCAATTTTTGGTATGGCACTTGGTGCAGCGGCCTTTTTTGGAACCAACAAGCGCCGTCGCAGAGACGAAGATTATAATTAAAGAAATACAAAATGAGTCTGGAATAATTTCCAGACTCATTTTTTTGTGTCTTCAGCAATTATCTAATTTAAAAAGAAAGATAAAAACTTCCGATATTAACTGTCGGAAGTTATCAATATACATATTAGTTTCTATTTGACTGCTCCGCCTGTTACACCTTCTACGTAGTATTTCTGCATGAAGATGAAGAGAAGAGTGATTGGGATAGCGATGATAATCGCTCCAGATGTAAAAGGTAGGAACCATTTATTGATGGCGTCCTTATTAAGCATTTGGAAAAGTCCTAAAGCAACTGTGTATTTTTCCTTGACATCGCCTAGGATGACAGAGGCAAAGATGAAATCAACCCAAGGTCCCATGAAAGCCATAAGCGCTGTATAAACGATAATCGGTTTTGAAAGCGGCAATGTAATAGTCCGGAAGATTTGGAAGCGAGTCGCTCCGTCGATCATAGCAGATTCGTCCAAAGAATATGGGATGGTATCAAAGAAACCTTTAGCTATATAGAAGCCTAGAGCTGCTCCAGCTGAATAAACCAGAATCAGTGATGTCAGGGTTTGTGTCAAATTGAGTGCTTTCAAGATGTAGTAAACCGCAATCATAGACATGAAGCCTGGGAACATGTTAAGAACCAAAGCCAGCTTGAGGAAACGGTTTTTATGCTTGAATTTGATACGGCTGAGTGAGTAAGCCATACCCACAGTAATCAAAGTAGACAGGATACAGGTCGCTGTGGCAACAATCAGGGTATTCATAAACCACTGAAGAAAAGGATATGTGTTGTTATTAAACAGTCTGATATAGTTATCAAGAGTATAGGTCTTAGGGAAGAAGTAAGGGACCGCATTAGAACCTTCACCACGGAAGCTGGTCAGAAAAATCCAGATAATCGGCGTTAGCCAGATGAGTGCTAAAACAGCCAGTAAGACATAAATCCCTAATAAACTGAGTTTTTTTCTATTTTTCATTATTTAGCAGTTCCTTCCTTGAATGATGCGGATCTAGTATAAGCTAAGAGACTGAAGGCTGCAGAGATTGCAAAGATCAGGATACCGATAACAGATGCTAGATTATAGTCCTTGGCTGAAACAGTCAGTTTATAGAGCCAGGTAACCAAGAGGTCAGTTGAGCCTGCCTGATAGTAGGAAGAGTTAGTAGGTCCACCGCCTGTCAGGAAGTAGATGACGTTGAAGTTGTTGATGTTTCCGATAAACTGCTGGATGAGTGATGGCGCCATAATCAAGAGAATTTGAGGGAAAGTAATGCTCTTGAAGATTTGAAGCTTGCTAGCTCCATCAATCTCAGCAGCTTCGATTTGCTCGCTAGGCAGGTTCATGATAATCCCAGTCGCTACCAGCATGGTAAATGGAATACCAATCCACATATTGACAAGGATGATGGAGAACTTAGCCCAAACAGGGTCACTCAAGAATGGAATTGGATGCTGAATGAGATGCAGGCTTTGCAATAATCCGTTCAAAGGTCCATTGTCATTCAGGAAGTTGCGCATCAAGAGCAGGGATACGAATTGCGGCACAGCAATAGTGATAACGAAGAGCGTGCGCCAAACTTTCTTGTACTTGAGGCCTTTGGTATTGAGCAAGAGAGCTAAAACGATACCGAAGAAGAAAGTAGTAGCTGTTGCAGCAACCGCCCAAATCAAGGTCCAGCCTAAAAGTGGGAAGAAGGTGCTAGCCATACGACCTGAGAAAACATCACCAAAACTAGAGAAGCCAACCCAGTCAAAGAGTGATTTAGGAGCTGGATGTTTATGGTCAAAGTTAGTAAAGGCCAAACAGATCATATAGATCAGAGGCAAGATGGTAAAGAGCAGTACTCCGATAAGAGGAATACTCATTAGGCCCATGTGAAAGCGGCCGTCAGCAAGCGTCTTAAAGTCCTCAACGAAGTTGGGAATCTTCTGGCCTGACTGCTTGAGAGCCATCAAATGACGAGCACTTTTCAGATTACACCAGTAGATGTAGGCGAAGACTGCACAGAAGATGAGAGAAGCAAGTCCAAAAATCAGCATCAGCATAGAGTTGTCACCCGCTACTTGAACGGTGATTTCCAAGCCGTTAACTTTTTTTATAGCCTCTCCTTGCTCTTGAGTTCCCAATGTAATCATGCCGCCAATAGCTGGTATGATTTGGACTGCAAAAGCAATCAGGAAAGCAATTTCTGAGAAGAGGAAGAGCAGCCCCTTGATAAATTGTTTGTTTACAAGGTTGCTCAGTCCCATTACCAGAAAAGAGAGTTTGACATCCCATGTTCCCTCTTTAAAGATCTGAACCATGGATGCATTGTCATAGGATGACTGAGTCATAGTATTCTCCTTATATTTACAAAGAAAGAAGTGAGGAGGCTGCCCTCCTCACTTCAATGCTTATTTTTATTCGTTTGAGTATTATTTAGCTGCTGCTAAATCTTTATCAAACTGTTGTAATTTTGCGAGGTATTGATCTTCACCAAATTTACCGTTGTAAGCATCGCTGAGGATTGCAGCACTTTCAGTCCAGAAGACAGACATTTGGCTAAGTTTAGGCATAACTGTTGTGTAGGTATCAGAAGATCCCATTGTGATAACAGCTTGTGCCAAGGCATCTTTCTTAACATCTTCAGACTCTTGCACTTCTTTGTTAGCAGGGATGATGTGACGTCCTTCAAACTTGAATTGGTTTTCTTGGCTTTCTTTGCTAGTAAGCACTTGAGCCAGTTTGTAGCTTGCTGCGATACGGTCAGTGTCGCCGTTTGAAGGTGTTTGGTTAACTGCGTAAAGTTTTACACCGAGGAAGGCTTTTTGTTGAACGTCTTGTCCACCGATGTTAACAGTTGGGTAAACAGAGATACCAAGGTTGTCTTTGCCGACAGCTTTTTCAGCAGCTGCGTAGTCCCATGGACCTGATTGGAAAGCGTCAACTGAACCATCTTCAAATTTAGCAAGAAGGTTAGAAGCATCTACGTTTACAAAACCGCTGTTATTCTTTTGAGCTGCGATGAACTTCAGAACGTTCACACCGGCTTCGTTACCCCAGTTTGTTCCGTCTACTTGCTCACCATCTTTACCAAAGAGAGTGTCGCCAACAGAAAGGAAGAGTGGAGCAGTGATGTATCCATTAGCCTCTTTCAAGTTTCCACCAAATTTAGCTTTAGAAGTGATGGTTTCATAAGACTTAACATCATCAGCGGAAAGTTTTGATTTGTTATAGTAGGTTACTTGTGATTCGATACCGTATGGGAAAGCATAAGTTTTGCCTTTGTATTGAGCACCAATTGCTGCTTGTTCAGTATCGTTTTTCTTGACTTCTTCTGCCATTTTAGAAGGAACTTCTTGAATAGCTCCAGCTTCAACTAATTTACCAAGTTGGTCGTGTGGCAGAGAGAAAACATCGGCAGCAGTACTAGCATCTTTTGTCAGATTTTCCTGAGCGTTTGGATCTTCCATTTCGACTACGTCAACTTTGTAGCCTGATTCTTTCTCGAACTTGCTAACTGTATCAGAGTAAGAATCTTTAGAACCAGTTGGTACCCAAAGTTTCAAGGTCTTGCTATCGGCTTTAGAAGAAGAGTTCTCCTTGCTACTGTTCGAGCTACAAGCTGCTAACAGCGTTCCTGCAGCCAGCAAGCTGACACTGCCCAATACTACTTTTTTCCATGTTTTCATTCCTATTTCCTCCCGGAATTTTTATTTACAATCCTATTATGCAACCGTTTGCAATTTTTGTCAAGTCTTTTTTGAAAAATTTTTTAAAAATATATTAATTTTTCTAAAATTTTTCTATTTTATTTCTGTTTATTTAATCAAAGCCTATTAAAATGGGTGTGCAATCGCTTGCTTGATTTTTACTTAGAAAACGCTTTGTTATAAAGAAAATCATGTTTCTTTTGAGATTGATTTTTGATACTTGCAAGAAGATATAAAGGCAAGTTAAAGTTCAGTATTACCTAGGAAAAGAATCAAACTTATGATTTTCTAATAATCTAGTCTCTACCTGTTGAATGCTTCCCTTTTCTGCTATAATAGACCTATGAACAAGCTAATCCAATCAAAGCTGGAACTGTTGCCGACCAGTCCTGGCTGTTACATTCACAAAGACAAAAACGGTACCATTATCTATGTCGGCAAAGCTAAGAATCTTCGCAATCGGGTCCGTTCTTATTTCCGTGGCAGTCATGATACCAAGACGGAGGCTCTGGTTTCTGAGATTGAGGATTTTGAGTTTATTGTCACCGAGTCCAACATTGAGGCTTTGCTTCTTGAGATTAATCTAATTAAGGAAAACCAGCCCAAGTACAATATCATGCTCAAGGACGATAAGTCCTATCCATTTATCAAGATTACCAACGAAACATATCCACGCCTGATTATCACGCGCCAAGTCAAAAAGGATGGCGGACTTTATTTCGGGCCTTATCCGGATGTCGGTGCGGCCAATGAAATCAAACGTCTCTTAGATCGGCTCTTTCCTTTTCGTAAGTGTACCAATCCGCCTGAGAAGGTTTGTTTTTACTACCATCTGGGGCAGTGCAAGGCCCACACTATTTGTCAGGTAGACAGCCAGTATTTCAAGGACCTGGCCCAGGAGGTAGCAGCCTTTCTCAAGGGTCAGGATGACCAGATTATTGAGGATTTACGGGGGAAAATGGCTGGCGCAGCGCAAGCTATGGAGTTTGAAAAGGCAGCTGAGTACCGCGACTTGATTCAGTCCATTGGCACCCTGCGAACCAAACAGCGGGTCATGGCCAAGGATTTGCAGAATCGTGATGTCTTTGGCTACTATGTGGATAAGGGCTGGATGTGTGTACAGGTCTTCTTTGTCCGCCAGGGCAAGTTAATCGAGCGTGACGTCAATCTTTTTCCCTATTATAATGATCCGGACGAAGATTTTCTGACCTATATTGGCCAGTTCTACCAGGAAAAATCCCACCTCAAG
This sequence comes from Streptococcus sanguinis, assembly GCF_050225395.1. Classification (GTDB taxonomy): domain Bacteria; phylum Bacillota; class Bacilli; order Lactobacillales; family Streptococcaceae; genus Streptococcus. The sequence goes on from NZ_CP071431.1 coordinate 1,078,901, forward strand.
CCCAATGAAATTTTGATTCCGGCAGATATTGACGAAGAAGCTGTCCGAGCCATGGTGGATACCAAGGTGCTTAAGCCCCAGCGAGGCGAGAAGAAGCAGTTGCTCAATCTCGCTATCAAAAATGCTCGAGTCAGTCTTCATCAGAAATTTGATCTCTTGGAAAAATCTATTGAAAAGACCCAAGGTGCTATTGAGAATCTAGGGCAGCTCCTTAACATTCCGACACCTGTTCGTATCGAGTCTTTTGATAACTCCAACATCATGGGGACCAGTCCTGTATCAGCTATGGTGGTCTTTGTCAATGGTAAACCAAGTAAGAAGGACTATCGCAAGTATAAGATCAAGACTGTGGTAGGCCCGGATGACTACGCAAGTATGCGTGAGGTCATCAAGCGGCGCTATAGTCGGGTTATTCGGGATGGACTGACTCCGCCTGATTTGATTGTCATTGACGGTGGACAGGGCCAGGTCAATGTCGCTAAAGAAGTTATTCAGGAGCAGTTGGGATTGGATATTCCCATCGCTGGACTGCAAAAAAATGACAAGCACCAGACTCATGAATTGCTCTTTGGCGACCCTCTGCAGGTTGTAGAATTATCCCGCAATTCGCAGGAATTTTTCCTACTCCAGCGAATCCAAGATGAGGTCCACCGCTTCGCCATTACCTTCCACCGCCAGCTCCGGTCTAAAAATTCCTTCTCATCGCAGCTAGATGGCATTGAAGGCTTGGGACCAAAACGCAAGCAAAACCTTATGAAACACTTCAAATCCCTAACCAAGATTAAAGAAGCCAGTGTTGACCAAATCGTCGAAGTCGGCGTACCACGAGCGGTAGCAGAAGCAGTGCGGGAGAAGTTGAATCTAACTGACCAGCAGAAAACATCCTTGCCAGAAGTAGCAGAGCCACAGGTGGATTTAGAATAGACAAATCTCATATGAGGACTGTGTATGCAGAATTTCTTTAATAATTAGGAAAAAATTAACAGAAATGGATGGACTATTATAATGCCTATAATGTTTGACAATAAAATAATTTTGTATTATAATATGTCTATTCTTTATTAATAGGAGACAGTAATGAGAAAAATTATTACAGCTAGTGTAGCGCTTTTATCGGTTATAACTTTAGCAGCATGTTCTGGAAAAACAACATCAGATTCTTCTGAAAAAGCTTCAAGTTCTGTAGAAAAAAAATCTACTTCAAAGAGTAAATCAAGTAGCTCTGAAACTTCATCAAAAACAGCTAGTTCAGATGTAGAAATCCCAGAAATTGTTCTTTTGACAGATGAAGAAATCGACAATGCTAAAACAATTGGTGACATGAAAGCTCTCTTTAGTAAGTTGATTGATAATTATAAAAAGTACATTGATGAAATTGGGAACAAAGTACCTGAGGCTGGGAAAGAAGCATACAATCAACAAGTAGAACCAGCTATTCAATCTATGGAAACTTCAAGAGAAACTTTTAATGAAACGCTCTCAAGTGCTGGTTCAGATGATACAGAAATTCCAGAACAAAATCGTGCTCTATTTGCTCAGCAATTGAAAACAGGACGTGATGCTATGAAGAAGGCTATTGAAGGGGCTTATAAAGCTCTTGGTCAGCTTAAATCTGGACAATAATATTAACAAAGCAGGTAAGAACCACCTGCTTTTTTTGTAGCAAAATGTAAAATAGGTGGAAATTTAAGTGACTTAAAAGATAAGATTGAATCAAAAAATTTTTAAATAAAATATTGTTTATACTCAATTATAAATAAAAATAGGCATAATTTAAGCATTTCTAATAATGATTTAGTGAAATTTATGAAAGGAAAAAAACTGCAAACTCTTACAAAATATGATAAAATGAAGCTAGTATATTTAGAAAAGGATGCAACTTATGAAATTTCTAGAACTCAATAAAAAGCGTCATGCGACCAAGCATTTCAATGACAAACCTGTGGATCCAAAGGATGTTCGCACAGCCATTGAAATTGCTACTTTGGCACCCAGTGCCCACAATAGCCAGCCATGGAAGTTCGTTGTGGTGCGGGAGCGTAATCAGGCTCTAGCTGAGACGGCTTTTGGTGGAAATGTGGACCAGATTAAGGAAGCACCAGTGACCATTGCTCTCTTTACAGATACTGATTTGACCAAGCGGGCTCGCAAGATTGCGCGTGTGGCTGGAGTTAAGAATTTCTCTGATGAGCAGCTTCAATTTTACATGCAGAATCTGCCTGCTGAGTTTGCTCGCTATAGTGAGCAGCAAAAGAGTGATTATTTAGCTCTCAATGCTGGTCTGATAGCTATGAATCTTGTTCTGGCTCTGACTGACCAAGGTATCGGCTCGAACATCATCTTAGGCTTCGATAAATCTAAGGTTAATGAGGTTTTGGAAATTGATGAGCGTTTCCGTCCGGAACTCTTGATTACTGTTGGTTATACAGATGAAAAACTAGAACCTAGTTATCGTTTGCCAGTTGATGAAATCATTGAGAAACGTTGATATAAAAGTTTTTACGTTTTAATTCGTAATGATATCGATTTAAATCAAATTATAGATTGAGGTAATATAATGACAATTGATTTTAAAGCAGAAGTTGAAAAACGCAGAGAAGCTCTCTTGGCCGATCTGTTCAGCCTTTTGGAAATTAACTCAGAGCGGGATGACTCCAAGGCAGATAAGGAGCATCCTTTTGGACCTGGACCTGTTCAAGCCTTACATAAGTTTTTAAAAATCGCTGAGCGCGATGGATATGAAACCAAGAATGTAGACAATTACGCTGGTCACTTTACTTTTGGTGAGGGTCAAGAAGAACTAGGGATTTTTGCCCACATGGATGTGGTTCCTGCTGGAAGTGGCTGGAATACAGATCCTTACAAGCCTGAAATTATTGATGATAAGCTTTATGCGCGTGGTTCGTCTGATGATAAAGGGCCAACCATGGCTTGTTACTACGGTTTGAAAATCATCAAAGACTTGGGCTTGCCAGTATCTAAGCGTGTGCGCTTTGTGGTGGGGACAGATGAGGAATCCGGTTGGCAAGACATGGACTATTATTTCAAGCATGTTGGTCTGCCTGAGCCAGACTTTGGTTTCTCACCAGATGCTGAATTCCCAATCATTAACGGTGAAAAAGGGAATATCACAGAATATCTCCACTTTGGTAACAGTAATGATGGCTGCTTTAAACTCAAGAGCTTCACTGGCGGACTTCGTGAGAATATGGTGCCAGAATCAGCGACAGCTATTTTTACAGCAGCAGTTGATGCAGCGGAATTGGATAAGAAATTACAAGACTTTGCTTCTGCCCACAAGCTTTCAGCTAGTCTAAAAGAAAATGGAGACGCTCTTGAAGTGACAGTTATTGGGAAATCAGCTCATGGTTCTACACCAGAGGATGGTATCAACGGAGCAACCTATTTAGCTCTCTTCCTCAACCAATTTGACTTTGCAGGTGACGCCAAAGCTTATCTGGAAGTGGCAGCTCAAGTTCTGCACGAGGACTTTGCAGGTGAGAAGTTAGGAATTGCTTATACAGATGCTAAAATGGGTGCTCTTAGCATGAATGCTGGTGTTTTCCATTTTGACAGTGCCAAGGCTGACAATACCATTGCTCTGAACATCCGTTACCCGCAAGGAACTGATCCGAAAACGATTCAGGCCGGTCTTGAAAAAGTTGCTGGTGTTGTGTCTGTGAGCTTGTCTGAACACGGACACACTCCGCACTATGTCCCAGCAGATGATGAATTGGTAGCAACACTTTTGAGTGTTTACGAAAAACAAACTGGTCTCAAAGGACATGAGCAAGTCATTGGTGGTGGAACCTTTGGCCGTCTTTTGAAGCGCGGTGTGGCTTTTGGGGCTATGTTCCCAGACTATGTCAACACTATGCACCAAGCCAATGAATTTACAGATGTAGAAGACCTTTTCCGTGCTGCGGCCATTTATGCGGAGGCTATCTACGAATTAATCAAATAAAAAAGAAGAACTCGTTTGGTCTTGCCAAATGAGTTTCTTTGCAAGGAGTTGCTATGCATACTTTAGAAGATATTACTAAGGCCATCATGGCCGACCCAGAAAATAAAGAATTTACGGAGCAAGGGATCAAGCCGCTTTTTGCGGCACCAAAGAATGCTCGAATTAACATTGTTGGTCAGGCGCCGGGGCTGAAAACTCAAGAGGCAGGGCTTTACTGGAAAGATAAGAGTGGTGACCGGTTGAGAGAATGGCTGGGTGTTGATGAAGAGATGTTTTATAATTCTGGCTACTTTGCAGTTTTGCCCATGGATTTTTATTTTCCAGGACATGGAAAATCTGGTGATTTACCGCCTCGTAAGGACTTTGCGGATAAATGGCATCAGCCGATTTTAGAGCTTTTGCCAGATATTGAGCTGACTATTTTGATTGGTCAGTATGCACAAAAATACTACCTGCATCAAAAAGGAAATATCAAGCTGACAGAGACAGTTCAGCATTATCAAGACTACCTGCCTGACTTTTTCCCTTTGGTACACCCATCGCCCCGCAACCAAATCTGGATGGCTAAAAATCCTTGGTTTGAGGCAGAAGTGGTTCCAGACTTACAAGCATTGGTACAAAAGATTATTCATCAATAAAGGAAAAAACTATGGATTCTTATCAACAAGTAGCTAATAAGTTGCAAGAGTTGGGGATTGCCTTTGATGTGGTAGAGCACCCACCTGCATTTACGACAGAGCAGGCAGATAGCTATATTGAAGGAATGGAAGGTGTTCGGACTAAGTCCATGTTTTTGACCAACAGGAAGAAAACTCAGTATTATTTGCTGATTATGGATGACAAGAAACGATTGGATATGAATGACTTTAAAGTTAAAGTGGGAGCTGATCGGATTCGCATGGCCTCATTGGCCTCCTTGGCAGAGAAAATGAACCTACCAGCAGGAACGGTATCGCCTTTTGGTCTGCTTAACAACGAGGAAAAGGACATTCAAGTTTATTTTGATAAGGACATTGTATCTGAGGATATCATGACTTTCCATCCTAATACCAATGAAAAGACTATCTTTATCTCTACAGAGGATTTGTTCAAGTTTCTGAAAGATTTGGGCTACTCTTACCAAGTGCTGGAGCTTTAGTAAGCTGTTTTGCTGTGATAGAGTAGTGCTATCCAGCTTCTCTTTCAAGTGATTAAACCTAGCAGATTGTTATCACTCGTTTGCTAGCGTCTTGTCCCTCTATCTTGATCTTGGATGAAGGACATATCCAGCAACGTGCTTCCCCTCAGGAGATTCTCCAACAGCCGGCTGATGGATTTTGTAAAAGCACTATTAGAACTTGCAGGAGCAGCTGCTTGACTTTTTGATAAGTCTAAGCTTAGAATGCTAAACTTTGTAGAAAGCGAGGTGATTCTATGGAAACGATGAAAGCTATAGTCATTTACGAAGCAGGTGGTCCAGAAAAGCTTCTGCTGGAAGAAAGACCGATTCCACAACTTCAAGAAGGCTGGACCTTGGTCAAGGTCAGAGGGTTTGGGATTAACCGATCGGAGATTTTTACTCGTGAGGGTTTATCGCCTAGTGTCGCCTTTCCTCGGATTTTAGGTATTGAGTGTGTTGGCCAAGTGGCCAAGACGACTCGAGAAGATTTAGAGGTCGATCAAAAAGTGGTTTCCATCATGGGAGAAATGGGGCGATCTTTTGATGGTTCTTATGCTGAGTATGTCCTCCTGCCTAACGACCAAATTTATACGGTCGAGACCAACCTGACCTGGACAGAGTTGGCAGCAGTGCCAGAGACCTATTATACTGCTTTAGGCTCTATGAAAAATCTACGCATTGAGCCTAATGACAAGATTTTGGTTCGGGCTGCCACTAGCGGTGTCGGTTTGGCCTTTGCTCGTCTGGTCAAGGCACAGTTTCCAGACACACATATCGTGGGCTCGGTCAATAGCGGTTCCAAACAGTTTCTACTCAAGCACCAAGCCTACGACGATATCATCATAGATCAGGATGGACGGCTGGAAGCAGAGGAGAAGTTTGACAAAATCCTAGAGTTGGTCGGTCCGGCAACTGTCAAGAATTCTTTTGACCATATCGCAGAGGGCGGGATTATCTGTGTGACCGGCCTCTTAGGAGGTCAGTGGGAGCTGGATGATTTCAACCCAATTGAAGAAATTAAAAATAACAGTTTTCTGACAAGTTTTCACTCTGCTCATGTGAGTCAAGACTTGATGAATGAATTATTTGACTATATTGACCGCTATCAGGTCAATGTTACACCAAGGCGTGTCTTTTCCCTAGAGCAGGTGCCCAAAGCTCATGCATTTGTCGAGGGGACGGCAGGTTTTGGAAAAATCGTGATTATGAATGAATAGGAGAAAAATGATGCAAAAAATTAGTGCGAAAGATTTATATGACAAATTACAGGCAGAAGAACTGCGCTTGATTGACGTTCGCGAGGTGGATGAATTTACTGCTGGACATATCTCTGGGGCTCAGAATCTGCCTCTCAGCACCTTGCCTGAAAATTATAGAAAACTAGATAAACAAATCCCCTACCATATCATCTGTCAAAAAGGCGGACGCTCAGCGCATGCCTGCGAATTTTTGGAAGCTAAGGGTTACCAAGTAACTAATGTCGAAGGAGGAGTGGAAGCTTTTCCTGCTAAATTGACGATATGACAAGCGATTAAGAAGAGCAAATGCCGGAATAGATTGAATTTCCGGCCCTTTTTTTGTATACTATAGTAGTATAATAATTTATAGATAGGAGATATTTTATGTCAAAACAAGATTGGCTTGAATATTTTGAGGCCGTTAATGGACGCTCGGCTACAGAGGAAGAAATTGCCCAAGCATTGGCTGCCGGGGAATTTGTTGAAGCTGAACAGGTAAGTGCGGAGCAAGCCTCTAGTGAAGCTAGTCCGGCTTCATCAAGCTTTGAACAGCCGCAAAACTTCCAACAGCCTTTTGCTCAGCAGGCTTCTCAACAATATCAAGAAGTTCCTCAGCAACAAGCAAATCCAAATCAATTTGCAAATCAGGGACAAGCTTATCAGCAACAAGGATTTCAGCAAGCAAGTCCCTTTGCTGGACAGCCTCAGTCTTCTGGTCCGCAAGCTTATCAGAACAACCAGCAGCAAGGACAGTTCAATTCACAAATACCTCAACAAGGACCACAGGCTTATTACAGTCAGCAACCTCCTCAACCCAGCGAGTTTTCTAAAACAATGAAAGGTTTCTGGGCTTGGCTCGTTTCAGCTTGGAAATCACCGACATCTGAAGTTGAGAGCAGTAAGGTGAATGGTTACCTTTCTCTAGGTTTGACAGCGTTCTTTTTTGCTATTGTTGCAAACTACAATATTTTCAGTACCATTGGTATCATGAGTTTTGGTATGTATAATGGACCGACTTTTAATTTCAAAGTCTTCTTTGTTTCTCTGATAGCAGCGGCTCTCTTCCTTTTCTCTATTATATTAGGTGGTTTTGTTGTGAAGCGTTTGGTCTACCAAGATAGAAGTTTTACCTTTAATAAGGCTTTTGATTGGTATGGTCGACTTTATGCCATTGTTCTTCCATTTATTGCTGCTTCAGCTCTGTTTGCTCTGTTGGGTATTATTCATTTATCTCTGTTTTTCACATGGATTGTTCTTTTGTTAGTCGGAGTTGGAGCGACCTTTGCTTTGATTTATTCCAAGACAAACAATTCTATGGATCCTTTTTATAAATATCTATTGGCCATTATTATCAATGGTGTGATTACAATTATCTTCTCTTTCATCGCTTTTTCTCTACTAGCTAGTATCATAATGATGTAATCTTGGAGGAGATTTATGGCAACAAAAGAAAAATGGGTTGATCTCTTTGAAAAAGTAATTGGTCGAAAACCAACTGCAAGTGAGTTCCAAGCCGGCAAACAATCTAACTTTGATCCAAAAAAGATTAAGGAGATTGCAGGTGAAGCAGAGGAAGAAACCACAGATACTTCGTCAGTAGAAAATACTACTGATGAAGCTTCTGATAATCAAGATATTGTTCAGGAGACACCTTCTGAAGATTCTGTCACAGAAGAATCGGTTCAACCATCTTCCCAAGATGAGAAGCAAGGCGCATTTGAATCTAGCCAATATGAAGAACTTCGCAAGAATTGGCTGCAAGCTTTTGAAAATAATATTGGTCGAAAACCTACCAAAGAAGAATTTGCAGAAGCTAAGAGTCAAGGGTTCTCTAACTTGCCTATTCGGTCTGAACTGCTCGATTCGCAATTACCACAGAAACCAGTAAAAAAGGCTAAAAAGAGAATATCAAAGAAGCAAGCAATCATGATTGGGGCTCCAACCGTTTTAGTTGCCACTTTGATTGGAGCTTTCTTCTATCTAAACTCTATAACCGGAGTTAAAGTAGTTACAGACCATTTTGCAAAAGCCGTCTCTAGTAAAGACTTTGATGAAGTGGCAAGTCTTCTGTCTACTCAATCCGATAAGTGGACACGTGCTGAAGCAAGAGCTTTAGTTGAGCACCTAGAGAGCCAGGAGATTAATCTCGAAACTGAGCTAGATAACATTGTTGAGTCAAATGGCAAATCTGCTTATATCGATGACAACAATAATAAGATTTTAGGTGTTACTGAAAAGAGTAAGAAATTTGGTATTTTCCAGGAATATCAGATGGTTTCCTACCCAGTCAAAGTTAAAGTCAATACCAATTTGGATAATGCTACCATTAAACCTGGTGAGAAAAAAACTATTACTCTTAAGAAAAATACAGACACTGAATTGGGTGAATATCACTTTATCAAACAAGACTTTACACTCAAAGGTAAGACAGATGTTGGAGATGTAGAGAGTAAAGTTCAGCTTGATTTAGCTACAGCTAAGGATAATGAAATCAAACTGGATCTCAAGTCTGAAAAGAAACAGCTAAAAATTACGATGCCTTCTGAAACTTCAAAAGCAACAGATATTAAAATTGTTGTTAATGGTAAAGAAAGTGGTAGCAGTTTGACCCCTGAGTTGCAGCTTGTTCCTTATCAAGAACTTGAAATTTATGCTAAGTTTACTATCTCTGATACTACCTTTACTACCAATAAAGAGACAGTGATTGTGGAAGATGATACCACGAATGTGAAATTATCTCTTCCTAAGGAAGTAGTTTCTAAGATTAGAGAAAAGAACGAAGAAGCGAAAAAGGTTGAGGCTCAAAAAGCAAAAGTCTCTACTTTCCTTAATGACTACCGCAGTGCTGTTTTCAGCTCAGTTTCTAACAGGAGCAACAACTATTCTCAATACTACGATACCTCTAGTGCAGTATATCGAGAAATGGTTGAGTGGACCACTGGTGGTGTTAAGAAAGCGAAAATTAACTATTATGAGCCAGGAGCTCTGGATATCCGCGAAATCAAGGAAGAAAATGGTTCCTATATCGTGACAACATATGAGGACTATACGGTCCACTATACCGATAACACTCCAAATAGTGTAAATCGTAAAAATAAGACTTATTACTTGAAACCTAGCGGGGATTCTTTTGTAATCTATAATCTTGAAGTTTCAGAAGGTTGATATTATGACAATGAAATACAGTAAACTAATTTTTCTTGCAGCATCTGTTCTTGTTCTAGGCGCGTGTTCGTCTGGTAAAGACACTACTGGAGATAGCTCTGATAAACAAGCGGCTAGCTCAACTAGTACAGTTAAGAAACAAGATGCTGAAAAAGACAAAATTTCTAGACAAGATACGACACCATCTTCAGATAGCACTGATACTAAAAAGGAGCAAAATCACGAGGCCAAAACTCTTGATCAAAATGTTTCTTATAATGGAAGCTACTACAGTGTCAAAGGGAAATATGATGAGATTCTTGTTGTCAACAAACACTACCCTTTGTCTGCTTCCTATAACCCAGGTGAGAATGCGACTGCTAAAGCAGAATTGCTCAAACTGATTGCAGACATGCGGGCACAAGGCTATGCCATTAGCGACCAATACAGTGGTTTCCGCAGCTATGATACTCAAACCGAGCTCTATCAAAACTATGTCAATCAGGATGGTAAGGCAGCTGCAGACCGCTATTCAGCTCGACCAGGCTACAGCGAGCACCAGACTGGTTTGGCATTTGACTTGATTGACAAGAATGGCAATCTCGTACAAGAAGCTGGAGCAAGTCAGTGGCTTCTAGATAACGCCTATAAATACGGTTTTATCGTTCGCTATCTAGAGGGTAAGGAAGGTTCAACTGGCTATATGCCTGAAAGCTGGCATCTGCGCTATATTGGTCAAGAAGCCAAGGAAATTGCTCAATCAGGCAAATCTTTAGAAGAATATTTCGGCATTACCGGTGGAGGATATGAAGATCAGTAGTCACATCATCCATTAGAAGGAGGAAGAAAATGAAATTTTTTGTTACCAATCCCAATAATGATTTTGCAGAAACACCTGTGCAAGAAGAAGGCAGAATCATCCATCATCTGCATCTTGCTAAAGGAAAAGAAGTACCAGAGCACAGTGCTGATGCACTGGTAACAGTTGTTTGTTTGTCGGGAGATGTAAGCTTTTCTGCTGGAGAACAAACCGTGCGGCTAGTGGCAGGTTCCTTTTTGACGATGGAGCCCAATGAGCCACATAGCTTGGTCGGTGAGGAAGATAGCCACCTCTTGGTTATCAAACAACTCAAATATTAATAAATACAAAAATACTAGAAGCTGGAATAAATGCTTCTAGTATTTTTTACTACTTTTTAATTTCTATTCATTTATATAGATAAAAACCCATAAGCAAGAAAAATTCAAACAGATTCTTTGATTCTTAAAACAAACTTAAGTTTAGCTTAAAAAAGGCTTAATATAAGCTTAAAATAAACTTAAACAAAAAATCGGAATGATAGGGTGAAGAGTTTTTATAAATTAACAGCAAAAATAATTTACAACATGTAAACCAAATTATAAACATTTTTCTATTATTTTAGTTCGTTAAAAAGAAGAATGTACAGATTTTTAAGGCTATAAAACAGAAAAATAAACAAAAATACGAACTATAAAAAATTACCCATAAAAATAATTTACACCTTGTTAACTAAAATGCTTGCATTCAAAAATTTCTTGTGCTATAATTCATCTCGAGGGTGAGATATGCATAAAAAAGTATTTTCAAGCATATTGACTTCTTTCTTTCTAAATCAAATGCTATAAAAACATTTATGTGCAACCTTTAACAAGGTGGATTCACTAACTAGTGATTCGTTTTTTGCGTTTGATATTGATGGAGAAGTCAACTGTCAGCCGGCTGTATTTTCGTAAAATTCTTTTTTATGAAGTTGTGCACAAAAGATAAATTCCCCCCACAAAAATATGAAGTGATGTTGGTCACTTTGGAGGTTTAATTAATATGAACAATCGTTTCAGACTCTTATCAAGATCTGTTGTAGCGGCTGCGGCTATTATTCCAGCATTTGCTCTTGCGAATAATGCTCAGGCTCAAGATTATGGCTATGGTTATAATTACTATCAACCAGGCTATAATTACTGGAATGGCGGCTATAACAATTATAATTACGGCTATAATAACCGTTACAACAATTATAACTATGGTTACAACAACTATAATTATGGCTATAACAACTATAACTACGGATATAACTATGGCTACAATGGCTATAATTACAACTATGGTTATAATAACTATTATCCAGGCTATAACAACTGGAATTACAACTATAGCAACAACTACGGCTATAATGGTTGGAATAACTACAACAATCTTGCAAACGATGAAAACTACATTTACTGGAATGGTAACCATTACTACCGTATGACGGATGGTTCTTACCGCATCTATCGTGATGGTGAGTGGAAACCATTGACAAATACTAACAATAACAGCACATCCAATAACAACTTGGAAAACGATCCGCATTATCGTTATGAAAATGGTTATCATTACTATGTATTAGATAATGGTGATTATTACTATTATAAAAATGGTAAGTGGGTGTTTGTTAAGGATTCTGCTGATAACTCAACTAATCCAACAACTCCAAGCCAGCCGGAAGAACCAAAACCAGAAGTTCCAACTCCGACACCAGCGGAACCAGAGCAACCAACTCCAGCTCCAAATGATAGACCGGAACAACCAACAACTCCAGCAGAACCAAAACCTGAGGTACCAAGTGTTGATTTGCCAGAAAATCCTCCAATTAACGGTGCAGAAGGTGAGTTTGATCCATTTGCTCCGAAACCAGAGCAACCAGCAGAACCAAAACCAGAAACTCCAACAACACCTGCTGTGCCAGAAACTCCTGGTTTGGTAACGACTGATAAACCAAGTGAAGATCAAATCCCGTCATACGTTGAAAAACCTGCAGAAGGTCTTGAGCATTTAGCTTGGGCACCAAATGGACAAACTCCAAAATTGGTTTACCCACCAGGAAAACCAGGTGATAAAGCCCTTGAGAATGATAAAAATTACTACTTCGATGGTAGTACACACTACTATTATGTACCATCTAACACAGAGCGTACAGGTTATTCAGCATACTGGAAGTGGATTGGACAAAAATGGAAACTGCAAGGTATGACAGATCCAAACGATCCAGGTGTTGATCCAAAACTTCACGAAAACACTGCTGATGATGAATACATGTACAGTGATAAAAACTCTAGCGTGAAATTGTACTCAACTAACCTAGTGACAACTGCTAAAGCAGGTCAACCATTGCCATTCAAGAACGTTGAAGAGTTCAAGAACTACGTTATCGAAAAAATGAATCCTAAGTTCCTTGATAACGCAGGATGGGATGCCAAGGTTGAATGGGAAATCGAAGATCCAGAAATCTTTGAGAATACTAAAGAAAACCCATATGCTAAGGATTATGTCTTGATCGCAAACCTTAAGAGTGGTGTTGAGGATAAGAAATACAGTGATGTAGAATTTGGTTATGTTAAATTTGTTTACCGTGTTGAAGCAACAAATGATACAAACTATGACTATCTTTCAAAAGCTAAAGAAGCTTTCGCTAAAATCAATGAAGAACGTAAAGCTCAAGGTTTGAAAGAGTTGACTTGGTCAGAAGATATTTATCAAAATCAAGCACTTCCAAAAGTAAATGAAATCTCACGTCAATACGATAGTTCAGGCTTTGTTGGACGTCGTGATGAAGATCCATCTGTTGTCGTTAAGAAATGGGCTAACAGCGGTCTGAGAGAATTGCTTCTTGATCCTAACGTAACTGAAGGTGCAGTAGCGACAGTTGTAGACGGAAATGGCGTATACTACTGGGCTTATAGCTATAAATAATAAGGAATTTTCAACTTTTTTAAATTTAATCTATTTGTTGTAGTTTTTTACCAACTATTTCATAGTTGAAGAATCTTTATGAATTGAGAAGACCAAGTAGGTCTTCTCTTTTTAATCGGTATTTCATTATTTGGAATAGAAAAAGCACTCAATGAAGGTATTGTTTACTGTTCTATTTTTACCAACTAGATAGAGTAAATAGAAGAAATTTTAAATTTAGTTGTTAAACTTATGTTATTTTTTATTAACATCTATTTTTCTAAACTATATAATATTATTATTAAAACAATTAAGGAGTCAACTATGTCAACAATTTCATTATCTCCAGAAGAACTAACTGCTCAAGCAGCAGTTTATTCAAATGCACGTGATCAAATCGAAACAGCGATTCAGACAGTAAATGCAGCTAATGGTGAGATGGAAGCCCATTGGAAGGGTAGTGCTTTTAAGTCATACTTGGATCAATACAACCAACTCCACGGCGATGTAGTGAAATTTCAAGAGCTCTTGTCATCTATTAACCAACAATTAGTAAGTTATGCGAACACTGTCTCTGAGCGTGATACAGCAGATGCTAATAGCTTCGGTTTCAAAGGTTAATGCACATTTTGATAAAAGGACTAGGACCTTGTCCTAGTCCTTTTTTGAAAACCTAAAGAAAAAGAAGAAAGGGAACTTAATGGGAAAAATCGTTGACAATGAAATATATGCTCAAAATGCGAGAAATTGCCAAATAAATGGAGATCAAAAAAAGCAAGAAGCAGATAATGCAGGCGCAAAAATAGAGCGACTAAACGCCGCGAAGAAAATTTTAGAAGAACAGTTAGTTCTGCTAAACGGAAAAATTGATGGTGCAGAAAAATTTTTTAATGGATCTGCAGGTGATTGGAAAGGGGATTTAAAAAACGAATGTAAATTTCATTTCGAGCGTGGAATTAAAAATCTGTCTGAGATGGAAAACAATTATCAAGATACCTTGAAAAACATTAATGGTGAATTAGTGAAATTGAAAGCTTCTCAGATAGATTTATTGGGAGCAGCCCAAAGTTTTTGGGACCAAGCACAATCTTGGTGGAATTCTATTCAGTAAAAGGAGAAAATATGTCTCAAGATCAAGTAGGTGTACAACCAGAAGAATGGTCTAGCGTTGTTAGTAATGCTAAGAAAGGCGTTCATGGGATTATAACTTTGTCAAAAAAAGAAATTAGTAAGACAACTCTTTCGCGCTTTAAAAAATTTAATACTATTCAAGATAGTTGGAACTCAGCTTTAACTTCTTATAAGTCGTATGGAGAAGCGAGGACGGATATGATGACTAAAATGGGTGAGAAAATCGTTGAGGATGATGCTGTCTATGCTAGTCAAATTGATAAGAATAAGAATTATGTGAGGTTTAACTAATGGCAGGTACTAAAGAGTTAGAGAGTTTTCGTTCTGTCTTGTCTACGTGGCCGGACACCGATTTTGAAATAACAGATACGGTTGTTAAATTTGGAGAATTTCTGGGAGATCGACCTCCTTTAATGAGAGAATTATATAAGTTAATCAAGTTGAAAAAATCTCAGTATGAATACAATTCATTGCTGGGTACAACTATTCTTTTTACCCGCACTCAGAAAGGTGAGGTAACCTTTACTTTTAATGGTGAAGACCAAGTGTGGTCTGAGGATTCTTTTTTTCTTTTTTTAGCTATTTTAGATGTCTATTTTGGGAAAATTTATCCCCTTGGTTCAGTTGTTGAGATTGATTTGGATTTGCTGAACAGTGAGCTTAAGGAGATGTTTTCTGAGGAGCCAGGGGCACTTGTCATGCTGACTGGACGTAAGGCTCCTTTGGCAGAAGGTTTTGATCCCTACGTGATAGATTATTTTGGTCGGGTATGGCCGTTTGGTGAGGTTGCTGCATTTCCACCAGTATTTGTTAGCAACATGATGATTAAGAATGTCGTTCATTTAGGTTATGAAAATGAATGGGAAGAGCGGATATCTGAAGAAGTCATTCGCCAAACTTATATCAAAAATCACCAGTTGTCAACAGCCTTTATGACTATGGTAGATCAGTTGGCTTATTTAGCCTTTTTGAATGAGAAAGTAGTTGAGAAGGAGGGGTTAGATGAGTGATGGATTTTACGTTGATGTAGACGAACTATATACTGTTTTTGAGGAGCTACAATCGCAGTCCGAAAAAATAATTTCTAGCTTGGAGGCTGCTAAAAGTTCTTATAATTCTGTGATTACTTCTAATTCTATGTACGGAGATGTAGGACAGGCTATCGCTGGTGAGATTAATAGTTCGCATAATATGCTGCTAATGCAACTAAAGGATCTTCTTTATAGTCTGCAAAGTGACTTTTCTAAGGAAGTTGAGAGTTTTCAATCAGCGACTGGCGAGAAGTCAAGTACAGCGATAATTAGCCATAGTTATTTGAAGTCTACAGGTGAATATTTTGATACCCTAAAAGGTGAGATTGATCAAATTAGAAAGACAATCAACAGCGCAACGGATAGCGTCAGTGACCTAGTTTCTGTGACCAGCGATGCTAAGAACTATGAATATTTTGGTGGCAATCTCTCCAATGCTAAGGATGTAGTAACCAATACAATAGAAAAAGTTTCTGCTTGGGATAGCCAGGGTACTGCTCTAACAACTGAAACAAGTCTCCAGAATCTGCAAGAATTGCTAGGCCAACTGCACCAGACAGATGGGCTTGACTATAGCGATCCCATCATTAGTCAAGTAGTCAATAATCTTTCTCCTATAGCAGATAAGGTCAAGGAGATTGATGACCAGATTGATGAGAGTGTCCAGAAAGCCAAGTTAGAGGCACAAAAAGCCAAGGAATTGGAAGAAAAGGAAAGGGATCGAATAGAAAAAGATTGGCGTCTTCATCACCCGATCCAAGCAACACTACGAGATTGGCGTAAGGGGCTTTCCGATGGCTTAGATAATATGACTAACTGGATGAAGGATAATCCTAACTGGAAATGGTTAAAAGGTTTTGGAGATGCAGCCTTTGGGGCTGTAGGGGATGCAGTTTTTGGAGTTGCGGAGTTTGGCGTTGATCTTGTTCAGTATACCTCTGAAGGTGTGATATTAGGCTATAATTCTCTCATGGGAAATGAGACTCCACAGTGGATGAAGGATGATTTACAAGGTGGAATAGAGACTTTTGGGAACGTGATTCTAAATACGCTTGGAAATGCGTTTGGATTGGTTACAATGATTCCAGAAGTAAATAATCTTATTAATGACTTAGATAACAGTACTCGTGATGGTAGCATTATGGGAGCGATTCTCCATGATGTGCGTCATGCAAAAGATTTGATGCAGCAACCGATTCGTGATAAAATTAGGAAAGCAGGTAGTCTTTCTGGCTACGAGAGCGGTCATGCGGCAGGTGAAATCGTTAGTGAAATTGTTTCATGGATTGGTCCTGCTAAGTTAGCCAAGATGGCTGGTGGGAGCAAGCTAGTCAGCCGTTTGGCTCAGATGCCCAAGATTCAGAAGGGGATATCTTATTATAAAAAAGCTCGCACTATGCTGGCTAATAGTCATCTGGGTATGTTGGCTCGAGAAAGTTATGGCGCGACCAAGAACTTCTTTACTAGTCGATTTGGCAATTTATGGGATGACTTTAGCCGCACGAAGTTCGCCTTTGCAGGCTTAGACGATTTCCGTTATGCGGATGACATTGGCAAGCATACAGCTCGACTTTACCAGAGCACGAGTGAAGGAGCAGAGTATCAACGCTTGCGTCGGGCTCTCTATAGCGAGGCAGCTGAGCAGAGTGGTCGGAAAATTAGCCAAGAATTCCGTCAAGAAGCCAGTGAACAACTGGCTAAGCATGGGGATGATATTTTGGTTGAACCTTATAAAACCCTGAGGAGAAATAAAGAAATTTCAGGGCAAGCTCATCATCTTAATCAAAATGCTGCTTTTAAAGATGTAATACCACAAAAAGAAGGGCTTTCAATAAAATCGGAAGGAAATGTTCGAAAGGATATTGGCAGTCCTCACTACAAAGCCCATGAATCCTTAGAAGAATTCTGGGATCAGTATAGAAAGGGTGGGGAACTTCATCGTACCCGTCCAACTATGGCAGAATATAATGTTGCTTTAGAGAAATCATTGGTTGATGCAGGACTTACGCCAAATCAAGCCAAGGATGTTTTATCCAAAGCTATGGAACAACAGATTTCTTATGGTCTAACACCAGAAAAATTTGTTCCGAGAATACCAGGAAAAATGTATCTTCCCAAATAAGATAGAGGTTATATATGAGAATACATGATGACGTTATTAAAAGTTTGATTTCGCTCCCCTTTTTAAAGGAAAACAGAGAAACTACTATTCTCATAAAACAGATAAATAGACTTAAAGAAGCGGAGAAGAATATTAATAGTTTGAAGTGGGAGAATTTTGTATTAGAGAAAGATGGTGATTTTAGTGTCTATCTTTTTAAAAACCAGAGTGACATTTATAAACACTGGAATTCACTTGCAAATAGTGCAAAAGAGGAAATAACTCCTGAAATTGAAGCACGATTAGATAACCTGATCGGGGAAGGTAAACTGGTAGCATCCATGAAAGATCAGATTATATTTGATATCATCGGCTTGGCTATCTACTTGACCATCAAAAAAGAGGTTCCCCAAGCTGAGTCAACATTTTATGATGATTTGTATGCTTTATATCAAGCAGGTTACATCCCTTGCGGTTATGCCAAGGGGTACTATAAGGTTTTATAAGGAGAAAACATGAAAGAAAACATTGTAAATGAAGCTATCGAAATGGTCGACAAATTTTTAAGTTTAGTCACGATTGATTTGGAAGATGACCTTGATAGACAGTTAGTTGCAGCTTATATCTTTGGAATGTTGAATGGGAAAGCTCATCAAGAATCAATACCGCCAACTGACGTTCAAGCACTGATGATTCGTATCGGCATTGATAAACTCAGTTATCCAACGGAAACTGCTTATCAGATGACGCAATTTATGATTGATGCGACAGATAGAGAATTTCACCCTACTGTAAATGCTATTATTCATAGAGGTATAGAAGGCTACTTCCTATATGCAGACAATCAATATGCTGCTCTTTCAGATGATTTTCAAGATATCGTTCAATTAGTGAAAAGCTAGTTATCATAGTGGAGTAAGTTCGGTTTTATCATCGGACTTATTTCTTTAGTATTCATATCATAATTGGTCGTGCCAACATTAGATTCACGACTCTATACATCTAAGTAGGAGAAGAGTTATTTGTGGTATATTAAATAAGGATAGAGGTGCCATATTTTGCTTTGGTAAGACATGCCCTTCCACTGAAGGTGTGATATTAGGCTATAATTCTCTCACGGGAAATGAGACTCCACAGTGGATGAAGGATGATTTACAAGATGGGATAGAGACTTTTGGGGACGTTTTTCTAAATACGCTTGGAAATGTGTTTGGATTGGTCACAATGATTCCAGAAGTGAATAATCTGATTAATGACCTAGACGACAGTACTCGAGATGGTAGTATTATGGGAGCGATTCTCCATGATGTGCGTCATGCAAAAGATTTGATGCAGCAACCGATTCATGATAAAATTAATAAAGCTGGTCAATTTTCAGGCTATGATAGTGGTTATGCGGCAGGTGAAATCGTTAGTTAAATTGTTTCATGGATTGGACCTGCTAAGTTAGCTAAGATGGCTGGTGGGAGCAAGCTAGTCAGCCGTTTGGCTCAGATGCCCAAGATTCAGAAGGGAATATCTTATTTTAGAAAAGCTCGCACAGCGCTGTCTAACAGTCATCTGGGTATGTTGGCTCGGGAAAGTTATGGCGCGACCAAGGACTTCTTTACTAGTCGTTTAGGGAATCTGTGGGATGACTTTAGCCGCACGAAGTTCGCCTTTGCGGGCTTAGACGATTTCCGATATGCGGATGACATCGGCAAGCACACAGCTCGACTGTACCAGAGTACGAGTGAAGGAGCAGAGTATCAACGCATAAGTCGAGGTCTCTATAGCGAGGCGGGTGAGCAGAGTGGTCGTAAAGTCAGTCGAGAGTTCAGCAAAGAAACAAGCGAGCAATTAGCTAAGCATAGTGATGATATGGCGAGAGGTTTGGAAGAGACCGGCAAGGGCAAAGAAGCTGTGGAAGAATTGCTTGATGGAGAAGGTGTCTTTAAGAATGCGGAACTGGAAGAACGGTATCAGGAATATGTTGTTCGGAACACCAACCGAGGTAGGCGAATAAGCGATCGTCTCACTTGGAAACAAGATAGTGATTTCTTTACTCAAAACTCTCCAATAGCACGAGGTAATCGTTTCAATGAAACCGTCCAGGAGCGAAAGACATATCCACATCACGAAGTGAATTTGGAAAACGGAAAACGCTTAGATTCATATGACCCAACTGCAGGAGAAATTATATCTCGCAAGGCAACTGATTTGGATAGGATTCAAGAAGAAACATTTAGAGGGTATTTACAGGAACTTCAGGATAAATACTCGGTTGGTGAAACAATTCGTTCAAATAAATATCCTGAAATTGATGGTTTAAAACTAGATGGTAAACATATATTGGAAATACCAGACAGTAATAAACATTTACCAGATATTGAAAAGTTTAAGGAAATTGCGAAAGAGTACGGTGTTGAACTAAGATTTACAAAGGAGTAGACAGATGAAATTAGATAGCAGAGTTGAACAGGCTTTGCAGGCTATAAATTTTGTGGAGCGGTATAAGGAGCTTTCAGATAAATTTAGCTTAGATAGAACGCCTAAAGACAAACGCTTAAATATTATTACAGGCGAGTTGGTATTTGATGTTTTTGAAGATTTAGGGTATAGAGCTAAATTTGATGGACGTGAAAAATTCTTTTATATTGAGCCTTTTGAAGAAAATGGCTATACTTTTGGATTCCATATTAGTATCTTTAAAGGATTAGTAGAATTGATATGGATTGTTAGGGACTCTCAAAACAAAGTTATACTGGGGACCCCGCTGATAGAGTTTTCTAGGAGGCTCATCTCTCCGGACTATAGAATCATGGATCCAGTGATTTCCAATTATGATGATTTTGAAAATGTCATGAAAATTGCTTTTGAGATGTACGAAGATTTCAAACAGGCTTTTCTGAAGATTGCCACAGAGGGATAGTTTTTTGAGAAGATGTTAAAAGATTTTACTAAAGTGGCGGATATGCTACAAGAAGTCATTGAAAAGTATAAGGAACAAGTTCCTGCTGAGTTGCTACAAATTTGGCAGGAGGATGGTCTAGGAGCCTTCTTAGATGGCTATTTGAAGGTGATTAATCCAGATGACTATCTTGAGCTTCTCCAAGATAGTTATTTCAGAGGAGATGTCGCTTTTCCTATGTTCATAACAGCATTTGGAGATATTATTACTTGGGAAAAGAATGAATTTGTTGGTATTGTAAAATATAACCTTCAAGATTGTGACATTATTTTAAAAAAGTTTAAAATATTTTCTTCAGTATTTAGATAACTCGTATGTGACTGATAACCTTGAACCTGATTTATATAGACAAGTTGTGTTAAAACACGGTCCTTTGTCTTATAACCAATGTTTCAGTTTTGTTCCTTTACTAGCCTTGGGGGCGTGAAAGATGTGGAGTATATGGATAAGGTAAAAACCTTGGAGCATATTTACCTCATGTACCAACTTACAGGCGGAGTAATGGACGATTGATAGTAAAAAATCACCTTTTGGGGTGATTTTTTTAGCTGAAGGTGATTGGCGATATGGTCGCTTGTGATATTCTAGGATTGTAGAGCCAGCAAATTTGGTGATAATCTGGCAAAGATATCACCGAGCTCCAACGGCTTTCGTGAGAGTGTCCAGAAAGCCAAGTTAGAGGCACAAAAAGCCAAGGAATTGGAAGAAAAGGAAAGGGATCGAATAGAAAAAGATTGGCGTCTTCATCACCCGATTCAAGCAACACTACGATATTGGCGTAAGGGGCTTTCCGATGGCTTAGATAGTATGACTAACTGGATGAAGGATGATCCTAACTGGAAATGGTTAAAAGGTTTTGGAGATGCAGCCTTTGGGGCTGTAGGGGATACAGTTTTTGGAGTTGCGGAGTTTGGCGTTGATCTTCTTCAATATTCCACTGAAGGTGTGATATTAGGTTATAATTCTCTCATGGGAAATGAGACTCCACAGTGGATGAAGGATGATTTACAAGGTGGAATAGAGACTTTTGGGACGTTTTTCTAAATACGCTTGGAAATGCGTTTGGATTGGTTACAATGATTCCAGAAGTAAATAATCTGATTAATGACTTAGACAACAGTACTCGTGATGGTAGCATTATGGGAGCGATTCTTCATGATGTGCGTCATGCAAAAGATTTGAAGCAGCAACCGATTCATGATAAAATTAATAAAGCTGGTCAATTTTCAGGCTATGATAGTGGTTATGCGGCAGGTGAAATCGTTAGTTAAATTGTTTCATGGATTGGACCTGCTAAGTTAGCTAAGATGGCTGGTGGGGGCAAGCTGGTCAGCCGCTTGGCTCAGATGCCCAAGATTCAGAAGGGGATATCTTATTATAAAAAAGCTCGTACTATGCTGGCTAACAGTCATTTGGGTATGTTGGCTCGAGAAAGTTATGGGGCGACCAAGAACTTCTTTACTAGTCGATTTGGCAATTTATGGGATGACTTTAGCCGCACGAAGTTCGCCTTTGCGGGCTTAGACGATTTCCATTATGCAGATGACATCGGTAAGCACACAGCTCGACTGTACCAGAGTACGGGTGAAGGAGCAGAGTATCAACGCATACGTCGAGGTCTCTATAGTGAGTCGGATGAAGTTGGTAGAAACTTAAGAAAGTCTCAAACGAGAAATTGGATAGATGAAGCTAGTGAAATTTTAACAGATGGAAGTCATATGGATGGAAAAGTTCCTAAACCTAATGTGGTATATGAGGCTGGAGAACATCGCTATATTTATCGTACTGATGAGGTGGGGCGTATCGATCGGGCGTATGCCGAAGATTTACAATTAAAACTCCATGAAGATAGATTACGCCATAACTCCAATACTCTAGATAAAGAAATCGGGGATCATGCAGGGCATATATTCGGAGATTTGTTTGGTGGATCACCCGAGTTGGATAACCTTGTTTCACAAGCTAAAGATGTCAATCTAAAAGAATATCGTCGTATTGAACGAGATTGGGCAGATGCTTTAAAATCAAATCCACCAAAGAAAGTTGAAGTGGACATTAAGATTAACTACGAGGGCTCTTCAATGAGACCGAGTAGTTTTGAAGTCAATTATAAGATTGATGGGAAAAAATATAACGAAATAATTCCAAATATAAACAGATAAAGAGAGAATAATATGACACAATTTGAAGATAAATTTATGGAAATCCAGATTGATATGGTTTCATTAGCTATGGAATATGTCCAAAATCAAGCAGATAAAATTTTTATTTATTGTGTTGCTGATGGTTTTTATAGATTTGATGTATTTTTTAAAACTAATAATCATTATCTGGATAGAGATGAGATTGCGGGTTACCTTCCTAATGAAATAGATAGTTCAGATGAAATTCAGTTTAGTCTATTAAGAATTGGGGCACAAGATATAGAAAGAATGGTTAAGCTGTGCCAAGAATATGACCGCGAACACCCAACTGAAATGTGGTTGATTTATGATGCTCAGAAAAATAGCCTTGATAGTCGCTATAGTTATGAAGGACGTTATGATAAGGATGAAGAATTACTTCCACGACTAGAGTTTGAAAAATGGTTTGAGGAAGTTAAGGAAAAGCAGGTATAAAGTAAGAGAAAGCGATTTTCACAGCACTCATCTTATTTTTGTTCTAAGTAAAAAAGCTGAATCAACTTTTCGATTCAGTTTTTTTGAAAGCTCCTTATCTGTAAAAATATAGTGAAGTTTGATTAGCTATAGGAAGTTTCATGGATTGGACCTGCTAAATTATTTAAGATGGCCGGTGGGAGCAAGCTGGTCAGCCGCCCAAGATTCAGAAGGGGATATCTTATTTTAGAAAAGCTCGCACAGCGCTGGCTAACAGTCATCTGGGTATGTTGGCTCAAGAAAGTTATGGGGCGACCAAGAACTTCTTTACTAGTCGATTTGGGAATCTATGGGATGACTTTAGTCGCACGAAGTTCGCCTTTGCGGGCTTGGATGATTTCCATTATGCGGATGACATCGGTAAGCACACAACTCGCCTGTACCAGAATACGAGTGAAGGAGCAGAGTATCAACGCTTGCGCCAGAAGCTCTATAGCGAGGCGGGTGAGCAGAGTGGTCGTAAAGTCAGTCGAGAGTTCAGCGAAGAAGCAGTTGAAAACGTTTCAAGAGACATAAGTGAGCCTCGAAGCCATTTTGTTGGAAAGCTTAGAGGTGAGGATGTTACTTTATATGACATAGAAATGAAGAAAATAAATTATGTGAAACGTGATAGAAGTGTTCTAAAAGAATTAAGAAATGATTTTAATAAGTCTGTTCGAAAAGATTTTTTGAAATCAATTTCATCAGATATTAAAAATTTGAAATCTCATGGGCTTAGTGAAACAGATATTCAAAAGTTGAAAGATGGATTGGTGCCGAAAGGTTATCAAGTGCACCATGAATTGCCACTCGATGATAGTGGAACCAACGACTTTAGCAATTTGGTCTTGATAAAGAATGACCCTTACCATAAAGTTATTACCAATTATCAAAACAGTATTGCTAGAACAATGAAAATCGGGGAAAGTAAGGAAGTTTTGTGGCCAATCATTGGAAAAAACATATATAATTAGTGAGGTAAATAAATGTGGCTTGAACTTTTAGAAAAAATAGAAAGAATTGAATCTGGTTATGGGGAAAAGTTAAATTCTCCAATTGATTTAGATAAAATTAAATCTCTTAGCAAAAATGAAATAAACGAAGTTAAAATATTTATGGAACAAGAATATTCACGATTTTTAACAAAAGTAAATGGTCTTGATTTTAATGGGAGTGTACTTTATGGTTTAAAAACAGATGATAGTTGTTCTGCTGAGGTTTATGATTTCTTTGAGTATAATAAAATTTGGCATGAAGTTGAAGAAAATAAACGGTTTGTTTTTATCGGAGAGAACAATATTAGTTGGTTTGTATATAATCCTAGTAACTATGAATATTTAGAATTAGATATGCCATCTGCGGAGGTAGTAGAGAAATTTAATTCTTTGGATGATTTACTTGAAAGTTTTCTTTCAGATGCTATTGAATAGTTTAGCAATATCTATTTTATTTCAGACAATTTCACGGATTTTTTAGCAATACTTCATCAATAATATTATAAAGTAATTAAAAAGGTCAGTTTTGCTGATCTTTTTACATAGTGAGTTATTATAATCTTTAGCTGCTGTGATGAAAATTCAAATAACTTATTCTTTCAGTCAGAGCAGAGGGATATAGAGAACTGCTCAATTAATTCATAAATTATCAAATTCTCATAGTCATGAGCGTGATAACATAATTCAATATACTTTATAAATTTTGTACAAAAATTTATGCATTTTCATATGGATAATTCTAGTACTTTGTTGTTTAGTGTTCAAATACAAAAAAAGCACCGATTGGTGCTTATGATTATTTGAGACCGTATTTTTTGTTGAAACGATCCACACGTCCATCTGCTTGAGTGAACTTTTGACGTCCAGTGTAGAATGGGTGTGAGTCTGATGAAATTTCTACACGGATCAATGGGTAAGTTTCCCCTTCGAATTCAACTGTTTCGTTTGAACGCTTAGTTGAACCACTAAGGAACTGGTAGCCGGTAGAAGTGTCCATGAAGACAACTGGGCGGTATTCTGGATGAATATCTTTTCTCATTTTACAAAAATTTCCTTTCTGCCATGGTCTCTTTGCGAGCCATAGATTAGTTACTTTGATAGTTTATCAAATTCTGGTTGATTTGACAAGACTTTTAGACTAATTTCTTACTTTTTTGCCAATTCTTTCATCTCGGTGTAGATTTGCTCTATTTCTTCTTTTGAAAATGCATTGGCTCCGCTGGCTAGGGGGTGTCCTCCGCCGTGATGATTTTTAGCAATACCGTTGATAGGAATAACCTTGCTGCGCATGCGGACACGGTAGTGACCATCTGGCTGCTCAACAAAGATAGCCCACAGACCGACATCTTCAATTCGTCCAGGTGCCCCGACGATGGCTGCTGTATCAGCATCGGTCAGTTGATAGGCTTGTAAAATTTCCTGAGGCAGAATGACCCGCGCAGTTCCATTTTCATCTATTTCCAACTGCTCATAGACATAGCCCTGCAGTTTAGCTACTTGGCGGCTGATAGAGTCCATTTTGCGAGACAAGGTTGATAAGTCGAAATCGTACTGGCGCAGCTTGGCAGCTACTTCGAATGTGCGGGCGCTAGTAGAAGGATAAAGGAAGCGGCCAGTGTCACCAATGATACCGGCATAGAGGAGTTTCGCAGCTTCCTTGCTCAAGTCTAAGTCATTTTCAAAGGCAAAGAGAGCAATCATTTCACTGGCACTGCTGGAGCTTGTATCTACCAGAGAAATATCTCCATAAATCTCATCATCAGGATGATGGTCGATTTTGATGAGGAAGTCGCCTGTCGTATAGCGTTGGTCATCAATACGGGCTGTATTAGCAGTGTCACACACAATGACTAAGGCCTCTTGGTATTCTTCATCTGTGACTTGGTCCATTTGTGCCAACCACATGAGATTGGGCTCATCGTAGCCTGTTACTTTTATTGTCTTTTCTGGGAAGTGGTACTGAAGCAGCTTTTTCAGTCCGACCTGACTGCCAAGAGCATCGGGATCTGGTCGCATATGGCGGTGGATAATAATAGTATCGTATTCTTTGATCTTACTTAAAATATCATGATAAAGAGTCATAAATAACCTCGTCAACTTTCTTTACCCATTGTAGCATAAGAGTTTTTATTTTTAAAATAAAAAAGATATGATATAATGAGAGCAGATTAGAATTTGGAGGAAACTATGACCTTAGCGAAAATTGTATTTGCCAGCATGACTGGAAACACCGAGGAAATTGCTGATATTGTGGCGGATAAGCTAAGAGACCTGGATGTAGAAGTTGAAGTGGACGAGTGCACCACTGTCGATGCAGAAGATTTCTTGGAAGCAGATATTGCGATTGTAGCGACCTATACCTATGGTGATGGTGAGCTGCCTGATGAGATGATGGACTTCTACGAAGACTTGTCTGGTTTAGATTTGTCTGGCAAGGTCTACGGAGTAGTCGGTTCTGGCGATACTTTCTATGATGAATTCTGCAAGGCTGTCGATGACTTTGATGCTGCTTTTGCTGCTACAGGAGCGGTGAAGGGTGCAGAAAGTGTTAAAGTTGACCTATCTGCGGAAGATGATGATATTGCACGCTTGGAAGCTTTTGCGGAAGGCTTGGTTAATAAAGTTTAAAGTGATAGATAGATGAAACGGCTGCGGCCGTTTTTGTTTTGCTAAAGTGTTATTTTCTGACAATTCTCATGATTAGGAGTATAATATAGGTAAGTGCTATCCATCAGATAAAGGAGGAGTTCCTATGAAAGAACGCGACTATGCTTTTGGCTTTCATGATGATGTCAAGCCGCTCTTTTCGACTGGTAAAGGCCTGACCGAAGAAGTAGTTCGAGAAATCTCAGAAATCAAGAATGAGCCCCAGTGGATGCTGGACTATCGTCTGCGCTCCTTGCAGCTCTTTCATAAGCTACCCATGCCCGACTTTGGCCCGGATTTGTCAGGGATTCGCTTTGATGATGTTATCTACTACCAGAAGCTAAGCGGAGATCGGGCTCGCAGTTGGGATGAGGTTCCAGAAGAGATTAAGAAAACCTTTGACCGCTTGGGAATTCCGGAAGCTGAGAAGCGCTTTCTATCTGGAGCGGTGGCTCAGTATGAATCTGAAGTAGTTTACCACAATATGAAGGAAGAGTTTGCCAAGCTGGGGATTATTTTCACTGATACGGATACAGCTGTTCAGGAATATCCGGACTTGGTCAAGCAGTATTTTGGTACTGTGATTTCAAATGCTGAGCATAAATTTTCTGCGCTTAATAGTGCAGTTTGGTCCGGCGGAACCTTTATCTATGTGCCCAAGAATGTCCAGTGCCAAGTTCCTGTTCAGACCTATTTCCGTATCAATGGTGAAAATGCCGGCCAGTTTGAGCGCTCTTTGATGATTATCGAGGAGGGCGGCTCCATTCAGTATATCGAGGGTTGTACAGCACCGACTTACACAAGCAATAGTCTTCATGCCGCAAATGTCGAAATCATTGTCAAAAAGGATGCCTTTTTCCGCTATACGACCATTCAAAACTGGTCGGACAATGTCTATAACCTTGTAACGGAGCGGGGAATTGTTGAAGAAGGTGGCACCTTAGAGTGGATTGATGGGAACTTAGGCAGTAAGGTCAATATGAAATATCCTTGTAGCATTCTTAATGGACGCAATGCACGGACTTCTGTCCTCTCTATGTCCTTTGCCAACTATGGCCAGCACTTGGATGCTGGCTGCAAGGTCTTTCATAATGCGCCCAAGACTTCCAGTACCTTGATTTCTAAATCAGTGGCCAAGGATGGCGGTAAGACGGACTATCGTGGTCAGGTTCGCTTTGGCAAGAATAGCGCTGGCTCCAAATCTCATATCGAGTGCGATACCATTCTCATGGATGGCGAGTCCAGTTCCGACACCATTCCTTTTAATGAAATCCATAATTCTAATGTTGCCCTAGAGCATGAAGCCAAGGTTTCCAAAGTGTCTGAGGACCAACTCTACTATCTGATGAGCCGAGGTATCAGCGAAGAAGAAGCCACAGCTATGATTATCAATGGATTTATGGAACCTATTACCAAAGAACTTCCAATGGAATACGCCGTCGAACTCAACCAACTCATCAACATGAGTATGGAAGGCTCAGTTGGTTAAAAAGGTTCGGGGAACCTTTTTAATCTGTAGATAGGGGCTCGCCTTTGCGAGTTCTCCTTAATCCAAGGTCAGGAGGACTGTTTTAGATTGCGGATAAGCACTTAGTTAAGCAAGTGCTCTTTAATAAGGTTCGAGGAAGCCTTTTAATCATGGTCCATTGGACCTTTTTAATCTGCGGATAAAAACTCGCCTTCGCGAGTTCTCCTTAATCCAAGGTCTGGGGGACTGTTTTAGGTTGTGGATAAGCACTCGGTTAAGCGAGTGCTCTTTAATCTAAGGTTCGGGGAACCT
Source organism: Streptococcus sanguinis (assembly GCF_050225395.1). GTDB lineage: Bacteria > Bacillota > Bacilli > Lactobacillales > Streptococcaceae > Streptococcus. The sequence continues at coordinate 1,107,406 of NZ_CP071431.1, forward strand.
TTTTAATCTGTAGATAGGGATTCGCCTTTGCGAGTTCCCCTTAATCTAAGGTCCGGGAGACTGTTTCAGATTGAAGAAAAAGTCCATTTTGGACAATTTTCTTCAATCTTTTTCTTTTGCTAGAGAAAATAAAAAAACTCTTAAAAATAGTATTAGATCAGCATTCCTAAGAGTTTTCACTATTTGACAACTAACCTCGATAAGGGGCATTTTTTAATTACTGATATAGTTTGTCTACGTTCTGAAACTCGCATAAGCGAGTTTTCTTTTAATCACGGTACTTGGAGCTTTTTATTTAGAATTGAACTAGAAAATTTTACTATTTTTTGATATGATAGATAGAATACAAGGAGGAAGTAGATGACGTTAGAAGAAATCAGACGGGAAATTGATCAAGTTGATGATGCAATCGTTGCCCTGTTGGAGCAACGCATGAATCTGGTTGGCCAAGTTGTGGCTTTAAAAAAATTAACAGGCACAGCTGTCTTGGATAGCAAGAGAGAAGATGTGATTTTTGCCAGAGTGGCGGATAAGGTTGAAAACAAGGGCTACAAGGAAACTGTTGTCGCGACCTTTTCTGACATTTTAAAACGTTCGCGTGAATTTCAGAATAAAAATATCTAATGAAAGAAGTACAGAATTCGATAGCTGTGGCTTTATCTGCTATGGCAGGCGGTTGGCTACGTTACCAAGTAGCGCTCATATCAGTTTTTGATGATTCATTTCCGCTAGGTACCTTACTGGTCAATTATTTGGGAACTTTTTTGCTAGTCTATATTATCAAGGGCTATCTTAGCAGTAAAGTTAAGTCTCAGTGCCTAATTCTAGCTCTTTCGACCGGTTTTTGCGGAGGTTTGACGACCTTTTCTGGTCTTCTGCTAGACAGTATCAAACTAGCAGATTCAGGGCGCTATATGGAGCTTCTTATCTATCTAGTTTTAAGTGTAGGTGGTGGCCTTGCAATCGCCCTATGGGCTGGGAAGCAGGTGAAGTCATGATGTGGGCGATGTTAATCTGCTGCGGCGCTGGTTCTCTTGTGCGTTATGTTTTCTCCAAGGTCAATAGCAGAGTATATCTGCCGATTGGAACTTTATTGGCAAATTTGCTAGGTGCTTTTTTCATTGGATATTTTTATAATCATATAGAAGACAAGCAGCTTTATGTGATTTTGGCAACAGGCTTCTGTGGTGGACTGACGACCTTTTCCACCTTGAATGCTGAGCTGGCAGATCTCTTTTCGGAGCGAAAGAAATTTCTTCTCTATTTGGCTTTGACTTATATCCTCGGATTTTTAGCGATTCTTTTGGGAATTTTCATTTAAACATCTTTACATTTTTAGAAATTTTGATATAATATAGTTTGTGCCTAATGGAAGCACAAAAAACGGCTAATCCGCTGCGGTCATGAACTTTAAGATTAGTAAGATAGGAGTAGAAAAAATGAATCCATTAATCCAAAGCTTGACTGAAGGTCAACTTCGTACTGACATCCCTGCATTCCGTCCTGGTGACACTGTCCGCGTTCACGCGAAAGTTGTCGAGGGAACTCGCGAACGTATCCAGATCTTTGAAGGTGTGGTTATCGCTCGTAAAGGTGCTGGTATCTCAGAAACTTACACCGTTCGTAAGATCTCTAACGGTATCGGTGTTGAACGTACTTTCCCAATCCACACTCCACGTGTTGACAAGATTGAAGTCGTTCGTTACGGTAAAGTCCGTCGTGCTAAATTGTACTACCTTCGTGCATTGCAAGGTAAGGCAGCACGTATCAAAGAAATTCGCCGTTAATCTTAGAAAGACTCTGTCATTGGGCAGAGTTTTTCTCTAAGTCCCCTTAGTTCAATGGATATAACAACTCCCTCCTAAGGAGTAGTTGCTGGTTCGATTCCGGCAGGGGACATGTATATGAAAAAAACTACGTCATTTAACGTAGTTTTTTTTCTATTTTTAAATGAAAGCGCTCTAAAATAAATTGTTTTTTAGGAAAATAGGAGTACAATAAGTTAGTGTAGTAATTAAAAAAGCACCGAATCGGTGCGCACTTTTTCAAGTTGTGTACGGACAAAGCCTTATTTTAACTTGCTGTGTTGTTTCGAATAGTTCCAACAATCTCATTGTACCATACTTGTTAAAGATTATCAAGTGAAATGTAAATTATTTTGCAGATACGACAAAAAGGTAGTTTATCATCATTTGAAACAATACAGTTCTAAAACTAAAATATAACTTATGATCAATTTTAGCACATTTTTACCGATATTTCATCATTATTCTATTGAAATTTTTAGCTAGAATGATATAATTAAATAAAGTTATATTTTAAGGAGTTTATTGTGGAAAAGTTCAAAATCACTAAAGATAATTTAGCTACTCTAACTGAGTTAGTAAAGTTTATGAAGGGGGGCATTGAGTTAATCAAAACTCTCATTTCTTAATTTGTAAATTATAACTTAATACAAAGGAGGATTTTATACATGGAAAACAAAAATTACTCTATCGGACTCGATATCGGAACTAACAGCGTCGGATGGGCCGTCATTACGGATGACTATAAGGTGCCATCGAAAAAGATGAAAGTTTTTGGCAATACTGATAAACACTTTATCAAGAAAAATCTAATTGGAGCTTTATTATTTGATGAAGGGGCTACTGCTGAAGATAGACGTCTAAAACGAACAGCGCGCCGTCGCTATACCCGTCGAAAAAATCGTCTTCGCTATCTTCAAGAAATCTTTTCTGAGGAAATAAGCAAGTTGGATAGTAGTTTCTTTCATCGATTAGATGACTCTTTTTTAGTTCCTAAGGATAAGAGAGGAAGTAAATACCCTATTTTTGCTACCTTGGAAGAAGAAAAAGAATATCATAAGAAATTCCCGACTATCTATCATTTGAGAAAACACCTGGCGGACTCAAAAGAAAAAACTGACTTGCGCTTAATCTATTTGGCATTAGCTCATATGATTAAATACCGCGGACATTTTTTATATGAAGAATCTTTCGATATTAAAAACAATGATATCCAAAAAATTTTTAATGAATTTATAAGCATTTACGATAACACCTTTGAAGGAAGTTCACTTAGTGGACAAAACGCACAAGTAGAAGCAATTTTTACTGATAAAATTAGTAAATCTGCAAAGAGAGAACGCGTTCTAAAACTCTTTTCTGATGAAAAATCCACTAGTCTCTTTTCAGAATTTCTCAAGTTAATTGTAGGAAATCAGGCTGATTTTAAAAAACATTTTGACTTAGAAGAAAAAGCTCCACTACAATTCTCTAAAGATACCTATGATGAGGATTTGGAAAACTTACTCGGACAAATTGGAGATGGTTTTACAGACCTTTTCCTAGTTGCTAAAAAACTCTATGATGCTATTCTTCTATCAGGAATTTTGACTGTCACAGATCCTTCAACCAAGGCCCCACTATCAGCATCTATGATTGAGCGCTATGAAAGCCACCAAAAAGACTTGGCAGCTTTAAAACAATTCATCAAAAACAATCTTCCAAAAAGATATAATGAAGTTTTTTCTGACCAATCTAAAGACGGGTATGCTGGATATATCGATGGCAAGACCACTCAAGAAGCATTTTACAAATATATCAAAAATCTTCTCTCTAAATTCGAAGGAGCAGATTATTTCCTTGATAAAATTGAACGTGAAGATTTTTTGAGAAAACAGCGCACCTTTGATAATGGTTCTATTCCTCATCAAATTCATCTTCAAGAAATGAATGCCATTCTCCGTCGACAAGGAGAACATTATCCATTTCTGAAGGAAAACAGAGAAAAGATTGAGAAAATCTTGACCTTCCGTATTCCTTACTATGTTGGTCCATTGGCTCGTGGCAATCGTGATTTTGCTTGGCTTACTCGAAATTCTGACCAAGCAATCCGACCTTGGAATTTTGAAGAAATTGTTGATAAAGCAAGCTCTGCAGAAGAATTCATCAATAAGATGACCAACTATGATTTGTATTTACCAGAGGAAAAAGTTCTGCCTAAGCACAGTCTGTTGTATGAAACATTTGCTGTCTATAATGAATTAACAAAAGTAAAATTTATTGCAGAAGGATTGAGAGATTATCAATTTCTTGATAGTGGGCAGAAGAAGCAAATTGTCAATCAATTATTCAAAGAAAAAAGAAAAGTAACTGAAAAAGACATCATCCATTATCTACATAATGTTGATGGCTACGATGGAATCGAACTAAAAGGGATTGAAAAACAATTTAACGCAAGTCTTTCTACTTATCATGATTTGCTCAAGATTATCAAGGATAAAGAGTTTATGGATGACCCTAAAAATGAAGAGATTCTTGAAAATATAGTCCATACTCTCACAATATTTGAAGATCGTGAGATGATTAAGCAACGCCTTGCTCAATATGACTCCATCTTTGATGAAAAAGTGATTAAAGCACTGACTCGTCGACATTATACTGGTTGGGGAAAACTCTCTGCCAAGCTGATTAACGGTATCTGTGATAAACAGACAGGAGATACGATTCTTGACTACTTGATTGATGACGGTAAGATCAATCGCAACTTTATGCAGTTAATCAATGATGACGGGCTTTCTTTCAAAGAAATTATCCAAAAAGCACAAGTAGTTGGTAAAACAGATGATGTGAAGCAAGTTGTCCAAGAACTTCCAGGCAGTCCTGCTATTAAAAAAGGAATTTTACAAAGTATCAAGATTGTTGATGAGCTTGTCAAGGTTATGGGCTATGCTCCTGAATCGATTGTAATTGAAATGGCTCGCGAAAATCAGACAACTGCCAGAGGGAAAAAGAATTCACAACAAAGATATAAACGTATTGAAGACTCACTGAAAAATCTAGCACCTGGACTTGATTCAAACATATTAAAAGAAAATCCTACAGATAATATTCAACTTCAAAATGATCGCCTCTTCCTCTACTATCTCCAAAATGGGAAGGATATGTACACAGGAAAACCTCTTGATATTGACCAATTGAGTAGCTATGACATTGATCATATCATCCCTCAGGCTTTCATTAAGGATGATTCGATCGATAACCGTGTCTTGACTAGTTCAAAGGATAATCGTGGTAAATCCGATAATGTTCCAAGTTTAGAGGTTGTTCAAAAAAGAAAAGCTTTTTGGCAACAATTGTTGGATTCCAAATTGATTTCAGAACGTAAATTTAATAATTTAACCAAAGCTGAACGAGGTGGACTAGATGAGCGTGATAAAGTTGGCTTTATCAGACGCCAACTAGTTGAAACACGGCAAATAACAAAACATGTTGCACAGATTTTGGATGCCAGTTTCAATACAGAAGTGAATGAGAAGAACCAGAAAATTCGTACCGTCAAAATCATCACTTTGAAATCCAATCTAGTTTCCAACTTCCGTAAAGAGTTTGAGTTATACAAGGTACGGGAAATCAATGACTACCACCACGCGCATGATGCCTATTTAAATGCAGTAGTTGCTAAGGCTATCCTTAAGAAATATCCTAAACTAGAACCTGAATTCGTCTATGGTGACTATCAAAAGTACGATCTTAAGAGATACATCTCAAGATTCAAACCCTCTAAAGAAATTGAAAAAGCAACTGAGAAGTATTTCTTTTACTCAAACTTGTTGAATTTCTTCAAAGAAGAGGTGCATTACGCAGACGGAATAATCGTAAAAAGAGAGAATATCGAATACTCCAAGGACACTGGAGAAATCGCTTGGAATAAGGAAAAAGATTTCGCAACAATCAAAAAAGTACTTTCCTATCCACAGGTGAATATTGTTAAGAAAACAGAAATTCAGACACATGGTCTAGATAGAGGTAAACCTAAAGGCTTGTTCAATTCTAATCCATCTCCTAAACCGTCAGAAGATAGTAAAGAAAATCTTGTTCCAATTAAACAAGGGCTTGATCCACGGAAATACGGTGGTTACGCTGGTATTTCTAACTCGTACGCGGTCTTAGTTAAAGCTATTGTTGAAAAAGGAGCGAAAAAACAACAAAAGACAATTCTTGAGTTTCAAGGTATCTCTATTTTAGATAAAATAAACTTTGAAAATAACAAAGAAAACTATCTTCTTAAAAAAAGATACATAGAGATTCTATCAACTATTACTTTACCTAAATATAGTTTGTTTGAGTTTCCTGATGGTACAAGAAGAAGACTGGCAAGTATTCTATCGACAAACAATAAACGAGGAGAAATTCATAAAGGAAATGAATTAGTACTTCCTGGCAAATATACTACACTTTTGTATCATGCTAAGAATATTAATAAAAAACTTGAACCAGAGCACTTAGAGTATGTTGAGAAACATCGAAATGATTTTGCTAAACTTTTAGAGTGTGTACTTAATTTTAACGATAAGTATGTAGGCGCATTAAAAAATGGAGAAAGAATCAGACAAGCATTTACTGATTGGGAAACAGTTGATATCGAAAAGTTGTGTTTCAGTTTCATTGGTCCAGAAAATAGTAAAAATGCCGGATTATTCGAGTTGACCTCACAAGGAAGTGCCTCTGATTTTGAGTTTTTAGGAGTAAAAATTCCACGATACAGAGACTATGCACCGTCATCGCTTCTCAAGGCCACCCTCATCCACCAATCCATCACTGGTCTTTACGAAACTCGGATTGACTTGAGCAAACTAGGAGAAGACTAATGGGATGGAGAACGGTTATTGTCAATACGCACTCTAAACTCTCCTACAAGAACAACCACTTGATTTTTAAAGATGCCTCTCGGACAGAATTGATTCACCTGTCCGAGGTAGATATCTTACTTTTGGAGACAACAGATATCGTTCTCTCCACTATGCTGATTAAACGCTTGGTTGATGAAAATATTCTAGTCATCTTTTGTGATGATAAACGCTTGCCAACTGCATACTTAATGCCTTACTATGGTCGGCACGATTCCAGTTTGCAACTCTCTCGGCAAATCACTTGGAGTGAGGAGGTTAAAGCACAAGTTTGGACCACCATTATCGCACAAAAAATTCTCAATCAGGCTTTTTATCTTGGGAGTTGTGGTTTTCTAGAAAAATCTCAGTCCGTCATCGATCTCTATTATGGGTTGAATTTATTTGATCCTAGTAACCGTGAGGGGCATGCAGCTCGAATTTATTTTAATACCTTGTTTGGGAATGATTTTAGTCGTGAGCAGGATAATGATGTCAATGCTGCCTTGGACTACGGCTACACTTTGATTTTGAGTATGTTTGCGCGTGAGATTGTTTTGTCTGGCTGCATGACCCAATTTGGCTTGAAACATGCCAACCAGTTCAATCAATTCAACCTGGCTAGCGATATTATGGAGCCTTTTCGTCCGATTATTGACAGGATTGTCTATGAAAATCGAAAAAGTTCTTTTGTCAAAATCAAGCGAGAACTTTTCACTATTTTCTCGGATACCTTTCACTATAATGGTAAGGATATGTATCTGACCAATATCGTCAGTGACTATACTAAGAAAGTCATCCAAGCTCTCAATCAACCAGAGAAAGGAGTTCCTGAGTTTAGGATATGAGTTATCGATATATGCGTATGATTTTAATGTTTGATATGCCTGTTGATACTGCAGAGGAACGCAAGGCTTATCGGAAATTTCGAAAGTTCCTCATAGATGAAGGATTTATCATGCACCAATTCTCCATCTATAGCAAGCTCTTGCTCAACAACTCTGCCAACAGTGCTATGATTGAACGCCTTAAGACGCATAATCCTAAAAAGGGAAACATTACTCTCTTAACTGTCACGGAAAAGCAATTTTCTCGCATGATTTACTTAAATGGTGAGCGAAATACCAGCGTAGCAAACTCGGATACACGCTTGGTCTTTCTAGGAGAGGAGCCTGGATATGAAGATTAATTTCCCGCTATTGGATGACCCATTAGCTATTGAAAATGCAACCTTTTTAGTGCTTGAAGACCAGTTTACCTTTTCAACTATAGTCAAGCAGTTCTACCAATATACTGATGATGGGGAGTTGAAGTTGTTTGATAGAAATCTAAAATCTCTGAAAGAGACTGAATTACTAGTGATAACGGATGTCTTAGGATACAATCTCAACTCACCTGCCATGCTCAAGCTGATACATGCTGATTTAGAAAATCAACTCAATGACAAGCCCGAAGTCAAGTCCATGATTGAAAAGCTGGTAGCTACGATTACAGAATTGCTGGCATTTGAGTGTTTGGAAAACGAGTTAGACCTAGAGTATGATGAAATCACCATTCTAGAGTTAATCGATGCACTTGGTGTCAAAGTCGAAACTCTAAGTGATACACTTTTTGAAAAGATGCTAGAAATTGTCCAGGTTTTTAAATATCTTTCTAAAAAGAAACTCCTTGTTTTCATCAATGCGACCGCCTATCTATCAGAGGATGAGTTAGTAAATCTGATAGAGTATATCCAACTAAATCAACTAAGGGTTTTATTTGTCGAACCTCGAAAAGTCTATGATTTTCCGCAGTATGTGCTGGATCAAGACTATTTCTTGAACCCTGAAAATATGGTATAATAAGAGTAACAATTGGAACCTGACGAGCTGAAGTCTAGCAGGGACGAATAGTGCGATTACGAAATTTCGTGAGAAAAATTTTTCTACGAGGTTTTAGAGCTGTGTTGTTTCGAATGGTTCCAAAACCAGACGACGCAATCTATATCATCGACGCATGTTTTAGAGCTGTGTTGTTTCGAATGGTTCCAAAACCGCAGAAGCTCCGAGCACTGGCAGCGTATCGTTTTAGAGCTGTGTTGTTTCGAATGGTTCCAAAACCCTTCCTCTGTCTGTTCGCTTTCCTCCAGCGTTTTAGAGCTGTGTTGTTTCGAATGGTTCCAAAACCCAGACTTCTCTGAGACGTGCATCCACAGCGTTTTAGAGCTGTGTTGTTTCGAATGGTTCCAAAACGTTCCAGGCTTTGATGGTTCGGCAGATTTCGTTTTAGAGCTGTGTTGTTTCGAATGGTTCCAAAACATAATCATAAGCATGACTAACACCATCTCTGTTTTAGAGCTGTGTTGTTTCGAATGGTTCCAAAACAAGGGATACATATAGATTTTGTTTACAGAAGTTTTAGAGCTGTGTTGTTTCGAATGGTTCCAAAACTCTGAATGTACGCAAAACTCCAAGCCTTACGTTTTAGAGCTGTGTTGTTTCGAATGGTTCCAAAACGTAATAATTCCTCAGAAAACAAAGAGTAGGGTTTTAGAGCTGTGTTGTTTCGAATGGTTCCAAAACGCAACAGGACTACGAATATTATTACGCCGCGTTTTAGAGCTGTGTTGTTTCGAATGGTTCCAAAACTAGAGCAAACGCCCGCAGGTATCGCAGCCGGTTTTAGAGCTGTGTTGTTTCGTTTTTTTGTTATAAAAAGGACTGAGTAAATCAGTCCTTTTGTTCTCTATTTCCCCAAGCAAAATTGGCTGAAGAGTTGGGTGATGAGTTCGTCTGGTGCGGCGTCACCAGTGATTTCGCCGAGGATTTCCCAGGTGCGGGTCATATCGACTTGGAGAAGATCTACCGGCATACCCATTTCCAAGCCTTGGTTGACGGCTTGCAGGCTTTCTAGGGCTTTTTCAATCAAGGAGATATGGCGGGCGTTGGACAGGTAGGTGGCGTCTTGTTCAACGATACCAGCATTTTCAAAGAAGAGCTGATTGATGCGTTCTTCAATTTTATCGATATTTTGATTGTGGAGGACAGAAATCTTGATGACATCAGTTGGCAGCTGATCCAGCTCAATCTTTTCCTCAAGGTCAGTCTTGTTAAGCAGGACGATACGATTACTATCTTGACTGATTTCGAGCAATTGTTTGTCCTGATCCGTCAGAGGCTCGCTGACATTGAGGACTAAAAGAACCAAGTCAGCTTCCTGCAGGGCTTTTTTAGATCGTTCAACTCCAATCTGTTCTACAAGGTCATCGGTTTCTCGAATCCCTGCGGTATCGATGAGCTTGAGCGGCACACCCTTGATATTGACATACTCCTCGATCACATCACGGGTCGTACCCTCGATATCAGTCACAATGGCCTTGTCCTCGCGCAGGAGATTGTTGAGCAGGCTGGACTTGCCAACATTAGGCCGGCCGATGATAGCAGTGGAAATGCCTTCGCGTAAAATCTTACCTCGTCGTGCAGTATCGAGAAGATTGCTCAACAGAGCCTCGAACTCAGCTGTTTTTTCTCGCATAAGCTGGGTTGTCATTTCTTCCACATCGTCGTACTCGGGATAGTCAATATTGACCTCGACCTGAGCCAGTGTGTTGAGGATTTCCTGACGAGTATTGTTGATAAGGTTGGAGAGGGAGCCATCCAGCTGCTTGACAGCGTTGTTCATAGCTTTATCGGTCTTGGCGCGGATGATGTCCATGACAGCCTCAGCCTGAGTCAAATCCACGCGCCCATTGAGAAAGGCCCGCTTGGTAAACTCACCAGGTTCAGCCATTCTAGCGCCCTCGCGGATAGCCAACTGCAGGATTTCATTCGTGACCGCAATCCCGCCGTGGGTGTTAATCTCAATGATATCCTCGCGCGTGAAGGTCTTGGGAGAGCGCATAGCACCAACCATGACCTCGTCCAAAATTTCCTGATTTTGAGGGTCAACGATATGGCCATAGTTGAGTGTGTGACTTTCTACTTTGCTTAGATTTTTCCCTTTGAAGATCTTTTGGGCAATAGCAAAGCTGTCAGTTCCGCTTAGTCTAACGATACCGATGGCTCCTTCGCCAAGAGGTGTAGAAATCGCAGCGATTGTATCAAATTCTCTGGTAATCATACTGTATCTTTCCTTGTGTTTAAAATCAATTAATCTAATTGTAACGCAAAAATCAAGGAGGAGCAAGGCTTTCGATTACCAAGCGGAAGGAATGAAATTTAAGTCCGGTAAAGAGAACACTTTCATGTTAGTGAGAATCATGATATAATAAAAGTAGTGTGATTTGAGGAGGTGCTATGGAAAATCTAAAGAAACTGGCAGGAATCAAGGCTGCTGAATTTGTCCAAAGCGGGATGATAGTTGGTCTCGGGACGGGTTCGACCGCTTATTATTTTGTCGAAGAGATTGGCCGTCGTATAAAAGAAGAAGGACTGAAGATTACAGCTGTGACGACTTCCAGTGTCACTAGCAAACAGGCGGAAGGATTAGGTATTCCGCTCAAATCTATCGACGATGTGGATCAGGTGGATGTCACTGTTGATGGTGCTGATGAGGTTGATTCAGCTTTTAACGGTATCAAGGGCGGTGGCGGCGCACTTCTCATGGAGAAAGTCGTAGCGGTACCTACCAAGCACTATATCTGGGTGGTCGATGAGAGCAAGATGGTAGAGAAGCTAGGCGCCTTCAAACTACCAGTAGAAGTTGTTCAGTATGGTGCTGAACAGCTCTTTCGTCGCTTTGAGCGTGCTGGATATAAGCCTGCTTTTCGTCAGAAAGATGACCAACGTTTTGTCACGGACATGCAGAATTTCATTATTGACTTAGATTTAGGTGTGATTGAAAATCCAGTTGAGTTTGCACAAGAACTTGATCATGTTGTGGGAGTAGTGGAGCATGGATTGTTTAATCAAATGGTAGACAAAGTCATTGTTGCTGGAAAATCAGGTCTTCAAGTTTTAGAGGCCAATAAATAGAAAGAGGTTTTTTATGCCAAAATTTAATCGTATTCACTTGGTAGTCATGGACTCAGTTGGTATTGGTGCTGCACCAGATGCTAATAACTTTGTCAATGCAGGAGTACCAGATGGTGCATCTGATACTCTGGGACATATTTCCAAAACGGTGGGACTGAATGTTCCAAATATGGCTAACATTGGTCTGGGAAATATTGAGCGTCCTGCTCCTTTGAAGACAGTTCCTCAAGAAGAAAATCCTAGCGGCTATTATACCAAGCTGGAAGAAGTATCACTCGGAAAGGACACGATGACAGGGCACTGGGAAATCATGGGTCTCAATATTACTGAGCCTTTTGATACTTTCTGGAATGGTTTCCCAGAAGAAATCCTGACTCAGATTGAAGAATTTTCTGGTCGCAAGGTCATTCGTGAGGCTAACAAGCCATACTCTGGTACAGCAGTTATTGATGACTTTGGTCCTCGTCAGATGGAAACAGGCGAGCTGATTATCTACACTTCTGCTGATCCAGTATTGCAAATTGCAGCACACGAAGAAGTGATTCCTTTGGAAGAGCTCTATCGTATCTGTGAATTCGCCCGTTCTATTACCTTGGAACGCCCTGTGCTTCTAGGACGTATTATCGCTCGTCCTTATGTAGGTGAGCCAGGCAACTTCACTCGTACAGCCAACCGTCACGACTACGCTGTTTCTCCGTTTAATCCAACTGTACTTGATAAGCTCAATGAAGCTGGAATTGCTACCTATTCTGTTGGTAAGATTAACGACATCTTCAACGGCGCTGGAATTAACCATGACATGGGACACAATAAGTCTAACAATCATGGTGTAGATACTTTGGTCAAAGCCCTGAAAGACGAAAACTTCAAAGAAGGTTTCTCATTTACTAACCTAGTAGACTTTGATGCTCTTTATGGTCACCGCCGTGATCCACATGGCTACCGTGACTGTTTGGAAGAGTTTGATGCTCGCATCCCAGAAATCATTGAAAATATGCGTGAAGATGATTTGCTCATGATTACTGCTGACCATGGTAATGACCCGACCTATGCCGGAACTGACCACACTCGTGAGTACATTCCGCTTTTGGTCTTCGGAAAATCGCTGAGCGGTCATGGTCATATTCCTGTCGGACACTTTGCGGATATCTCAGCTACCGTTGCTGAAAACTTCGGAGTGGACAAGGCGATGATTGGTGAAAGCTTCTTGGACAAATTGGTATAAGCATAATAAGAGAGTGAGGAAAATGTTTTATGACAAGTTTATCAGAAAAAATCAAAGCAACAGCAGCCTTCTTGAAAGAAAAAGGTATGACAGAACCTGAATTTGGTCTGATTTTGGGATCTGGTTTGGGAGAATTGGCTGAAGAAATCGAAAATGCCGTTAGTCTTGACTATGCGGATATTCCAAACTGGGGCCGCTCAACTGTTGTTGGTCACGCTGGTAAATTAGTTTATGGAGACTTGGCAGGACGGAAAGTCTTGGCACTGCAAGGCCGTTTCCACTTCTATGAAGGAAATCCTTTAGACATCGTTACTTTCCCAGTGCGTGTGATGAAGGCTCTTGGTGCGAAAGGTGTTATTGTCACTAATGCTGCCGGTGGTATCTGCTATGGTCCAGGTACGCTTATGGCCATCACTGACCACATCAATATGACTGGCCAAAATCCTTTGATTGGTGAAAACTTGGATGAATTTGGTCCACGTTTCCCTGATATGTCTAAATCTTACACTCCAGAATACCGTACCGTCGCTCATAAAGTTGCTGATAAGCTTGGTATCAAACTGGATGAGGGGGTCTATATCGGTGTAACTGGACCGACTTATGAAACACCAGCAGAAATCCGTGCTTATAAGACGCTTGGGGCGGATGCAGTCGGCATGTCTACTGTTCCTGAAGTGATTGTAGCAGCACATTCTGGTTTGAAAGTCCTTGGAATTTCATGCATTACAAACTTTGCTGCTGGTTTCCAAGAAGAGCTTAATCATGAGGAAGTGGTTGAAGTAACAGAACGTGTCAAGGGTGATTTCAAACGACTGCTTAAAGAAACGCTTGCTGAATTGTAAAAAAATGTTGAAAGGCGTAGTGTCTGGGTTGGTAATTAAATCCGGAACAGCCTTTCTATCTAGCCGATAAAATCATTAAACTAAAGAAAGGTAGAGCGAGGCGTTCAGATTTGAACACGAGAGGAAAACTATCTTTCAAATAAACACAGAAAGGAAGGGCGTCTGAGTTTGAATTGAACTCGGGCTAGTCTTTCTATGAAATATTAAAAATAAGAAAGAAAGGAATTGAACCCGCCCTAAAAGCGGTGGGAAAAAGATAGATGGTCTTGCGAGCATCGCTCACTGCGCCTATCTCCTATTTTCCCTTTGCTTTTGACGGGTTTGGTATCTTAATTATGTCTATTCATATTTCTGCTAAACAAGGCGAGATTGCTGATAAAATCCTTCTTCCGGGGGATCCGCTTCGAGCTAAATTCATCGCTGAGAACTTTTTAGAGGACGCTGTTTGCTTCAATGAAGTCCGCAACATGTTTGGCTACACTGGAACTTATAAAGGCGAGCGTGTTTCTGTTATGGGGACAGGGATGGGAATGCCATCAATCTCTATCTACGCGCGTGAGTTGATTGTTGACTACGGTGTGAAAAAGCTAATCCGTGTCGGAACTGCTGGCTCGCTTAATGCTGATGTCCATGTCCGTGAATTAGTACTGGCGCAGGCGGCTGCAACTAACTCCAACATTATCCGCAATGACTGGCCACAGTATGATTTTCCACAAATCGCTAGCTTTGATTTACTAGATAAGGCCTATCATATCGCCAAAGATCTCGGTATGACAACCCATGTTGGGAATGTTTTGTCGTCAGATGTCTTTTACTCAAACTACTTTGAAAAGAATATTGAGCTTGGAAAATGGGGAGTTAAAGCTGTTGAAATGGAAGCTGCGGCACTTTACTATTTGGCTGCTCAGCACCATGTAGATGCTCTGGCTATTATGACCATTTCTGATAGTTTGGTTAATCCTGAAGAGGACACGACTGCAGAAGAACGCCAAAATACCTTTACCGATATGATGAAGGTTGGTTTGGAAACCTTGATTGCAGAAGCATGAAACTAGATGTCAAAGAAGCCATTCTCTTTGCTATTTCCCGCTATGACTATGCTTATGCGTATAAGCTGGCTGAGCGAGCAGGAAGCAATGTCCAGTCTGACTTGGTCTGTCTTCTTGGGGCTTTAGCGGAGCGAAGAGAGCTCAACATCCAATCTATGATGAATCTAAAGTTGGAAATCACTGGGTCTGACCTAGCTGATTTTCAGCTTTTTTGCCATGAAAATGAAGCGGACGAGCAGCTGGTCAATTACCTGTATGATCTGGAAGCCAAGCTTAGAAATGAGCAGCTGATTGACTTTATCCGAGCTGTCAGTCCGGCTATTTATCGGATTTTTATGCGGCTGATTCGCATGCAAATACCGGATATTGACAGCTATATTCATAATTCTAGAGAGGCCAGTTACGACCGTTGGAAGTTTGAGAAGATGAGGAATTCTGATAATCCTGACCTGCAAAATTTTCATGCGGAAAGCACGGTCAATTCTTCTAGTTTGACGGAGCTGATTTTGCAGTTGAATTTGTCCGAGTCTGTCAAAGAATCAGCACAGCAGCTAAGAGAGTTAGAAAAGTCAGTCCGCAATCCACTGGCTCATCTTATCAAGCCTTTTGATGAGGAAGAATTGCACCGGACGACTGGTTTCTCATCTCAGCACTTTATGGAGCTTCTTGTTGATTTGGCGCAGGAGACAGGCATTGTTTATCAGAGGGAACCTTTTTACTTTGACCGAGCGAATGGGCTCATAGAAAGTCTCTTATAAGGAGTAGCAGGATGGATAAGATTGCAAGGCTGCAAGAATTGATAGACCAAAGTCAGAATATCGTCTTTTTCGGTGGTGCGGGGGTTTCGACGGAGTCCAATATTCCAGACTTCCGCAGTTCAGATGGGATATATAGCGTTAAGCTGGGACGGCATTTTACAGCGGAGCAGCTGGTTTCTCACACAATGTTTGAGCGCTATCCGCAGGAGTTTTTTGACTTTTACAAGAAGTACCTGCTCTATCCAGATGCTAAGCCCAATGCTGCTCATGCCTACTTGGCGGACTTGGAGAAGACAGGCAAGCTCAAGGCTGTAGTGACTCAAAATATCGATAGCTTGCATGAAATGGCTGGTTCGAAAAAGGTTTTCAAATTACATGGCAGTGCGGATAGAAATTTTTGTCTGAATTGTCAGCGATTCTATGATTTGGATGGCTTTCTGGCTCTGCAGAGTACCATTCCTCACTGCCTTGACTGTGGCGGTATTGTCAAGCCAGATGTGACCCTCTATGAAGAACCGCTAGATATGGAAGTTTTCCAGCAGGCAGCCCAAGCTATCCATCAAGCTGACCTACTGATAATCGGCGGCACTTCCTTAGTCGTCTATCCCGCAGCCAGCCTCATCCAGTACTTTACAGGTAAGCATCTGGTCGTCATCAACAAGACCAGCATCCCTAAAGACAACCAGGCAGATCTGGTCATTGAGGGCAAGATAGGAGAAGTGTTGGGGAAGTTGAGAAGAGATGGCTAGAATCTATTTCTAAAAATAAGAAAAAAAGGACTCTTGTAGATTTTGCAAGGGTTTTTATTGACAACTTAAAATGGCTATATTAAAAAAAGAAAGTGTTTTAATATGGCCGATTTGTATATTCAGAACTCTTCATACAGTTTATCAATTAGTGACCGTAAGTTAATGATAAAGAACCAAGAACGCACTATGCTCAAGGCTATTTCATTAGGTCTAATTGATAACATTCTTATATTTGGTAATTCTCAGTTATCAACACAATTACTGAAATCTTTATCTCGCCATGGGATTCCAGTCTTCTATTTTTCTAGCAAGGGTGAGTTTTTATTTTCGATGGATTCTTTTAAGGAAGCTGACTATTAAAAGCAGAGAGAGCAGGCCCAAGCTTCTTTTGATAAAAGTTTCTGTCTCAAGATGTCGCAGAGAATAGCTTCGGCAAAAATCATGAATCAATTAAATCTGCTAAAAGCACACGATGAGCAAGGGCTATTTGACGAAGAGGACTTTAAACGCTTTAAAGCTGCTTGTGAGAGCCTTGAATCTGCCAAAAGCATATCAGAAATTATAGGGATTGAAGGCAGGATTGCTAAATCTTATTTCTACTATCTAAATCTACTGGTAAAAGAAGATTTTCAGTTTTATTGTCGCAATAGGAGGCCATCCTTAGATCGTTTTAATGCGCTGCTAAATTTTGGGTATTTAATTTTGTATTCCTGTTTTATTGGCTTGATTCGGAAAAATGGTCTTAGTGCAGGCTTTGGAGTTACCCATCAGCCACATACCCATCATGCAGTACTAGCCAGTGACTTAATGGAAGAGTGGCGGCCAGTCATCGTAGATGATACTGTGATGAGTCTGATTAAGCAAGGTGATATTAGGGGAGAGCATTTTGAGAAGAATGGGGAGGAAATGCATTTGACTTCGAAAGGGATTGAAGTATTTTCTCGAGCTATGAGGGAGCGCATCTTAGAAATCCATCATTATGTCGAATTGGATAAGAATCGCTACACTTTTTTGTACATAGCAGATCAGCAAGTCAAGTCTTTGATTCGATGTTTTAAGTCAAGGAATGCTGACGACTATATCAGCAGTTATACGGGAGAGTGAAGATGACTTTTTATAATCTTGATAGTGTCAGCAAGGAATTTGCCAGGAAGAAAACAAAGTTTTGTCTGGTTATTTATGATATCGTAAGTAATAAAAGGCGTTTAAAACTAGCCAAGCTTTTAGAAGGCTATGGTACAAGGGTTCAGAGTTCTTGCTTCGAAGTCAATATAGAAAAGCTGAATTTTGAGCTTTTGATAAAAGATATAAGAGACTTTTATCAAGCCGATGAAGGAGACAATATCATCGTATATGTCGGGCATAAAGAAGAAACTGTAGTCTTTAATCCCTATGCTGGCGCTGAGTTGCTGGAAGAGATATTATTCTTTTAATCTTTAAATTTTGCTGGCTTCATGGTATAATAAGGATAAGTTTCAACTGGGATGTCAAACTAGATCTAGTGGTTCGACGCGAAGACCCTATACAAGATATGGGGTTAGAAACCCCAGTCACCTCGAGAGGGGACGGAAACATTTGGGTTTTCTGGGCATACTCAATGTCTTCCATGTAAGACACCCCAGTGACCTCGAGAGGGGACGGAAACTCTTTCCGCCTACAAAAGGCTTTTTATTTTTCAAACTAGTAAGACACCCTAGTCACCTCGAGAGGGGACGGAAACCTCAAATCTAGTGTCCGTACTTGGTAAGGCTCTGCGTTAGAAACCCCAGTCACCTCGGGAGGGGACGGAAACAAATTTACAATCATGTCTTTTGTATATTGTTTATAACGTAACAATCCCCATTCACCTCGCGAGGGGGCGGAAACAGAGCCTTCCTACACGTCGTAAGGTCACGAACACCAGTAAGACCCCTCGGTTACCTTGAGAGGGGGCGGAAACGCAATATCCGTATATTCATTCTCTGGATCCACAATAATAAGAAATCCTAGTCACCTCGAGAGGGGACGGAAACCTCAAATCTAGTGTCCGTACTTGGTAAGGCTCTGCGTTAGAAACCCCAGTCACCTCGGGAGGGGACGGAAACAAATTTACAATCATGTCTTTTGTATATTGTTTATAACGTAACAATCCCCATTCACCTCGCGAGGGGGCGGAAACAGAGCCTTCCTACACGTCGTAAGGTCACGAACACCAGTAAGACCCCTCGGTTACCTTGAGAGGGGGCGGAAACGCAATATCCGTATATTCATTCTCTGGATCCACAATAATAAGAAATCCTAGTCACCTCGGGAGGGTACGGAAACGGGTGCTCTTTAAAGTAATCATTAAATGTAGTTGTGTAAGAACCCCCATTCACCTCGAGAGGGTACGGAAACTATCGAAACAGACCGTGACATCTTGAAGAAGACAACAGGTTAGAAACCCCAATCACCTCGAGAGGGGACGGAAACTAGTTTACCGTCTTGAGCTTTGATTGTGACTGTGCCGGTTAGAAACCCCAATCACCTCGAGAGGGGACGGAAACTAATGATGACTTGACCGTCATAGTTCATCAAACCAAGGTAAGAAACCCCAGTCACCTCGAGAGGGTACGGAAACTGTTGTGCTAATTGTTTTAATATGTGGTTTCTCCGTAAGAAACCCGATTCACCTCGAGAGGGTACGGAAACATGCAAAATGAACTAGCTTCATCACTTGTAACATAGTAAGAAACCCCAGTTACCTCGAAAGGGTACGGAAACCGCCGTAGTTCGACCGATAAGTTGTACATTATTCAGGTAAGACCCCCCATTCACCTCGGGAGGGGACAAAAACTGTCATTTGGTGACCTCCTTGCTTGTGCTTGGCTTGGTAATACCCCCTATCAGGTCGTAAGAAACCCTAGTCACCTCGGAAGGGTACGGAAACATACTCTAACTTAGCTTCTTGATGTTTAGCCAAGGTTAGAACCCCCAATCACCTCGAGAGGGGACGGAAACCGAGCAGCAGCGCGCTCAGCGTCAGTCATCTTGTAAGACCCCCCAGTCACCTCGGGAGGGGACGGAAACAGCCATGATTGTACCCGTTGGAACATGGCGACCCTACGTAAGACACCCCAGTTATCAGAAAGGAAGGATCTGGACTAGCTGCGTAATAACTCCCATTCACCTCGGGAGGGGGCGGAAACAAATAGGTCTTAGTCTCATAGACATAGTGAGCAAGCTTGTAAGACCTCCCAGTCTCCTTGAGAGGGGACGGAAAAGCCAGGAAGTCTTCAGACACTTCAACTTTGTCTTGGTAAGAACCCTCAGTCTCCTCGGGAGGGTACGGAAACAGTTCCAGATATTCAGTATCTAGTTTTTTGTCAAAAGGTAAGACCCCCCATTCACCTCGGAAGGGTACGGAAAACTAGTAACGCCAATAAGGACAGGAACAGCAACGTCTTTGTAAGAAACCCCAGTCAGCTCGATAGGGTACGGGAACTAAGTCCTAATTGAGATACGCCGTGTTCGTCTTTGTGTAAGAACTCCATTCATCTCGCGAGGGTACGGAAACGGAGGTTTTACGTTGTTGTTTCAATTTTCTAGCGTAAGAATCCCCATTCACTTCGAGAGGGTACGGAAACTTCTTCTCCAAAATAACTATCTTTTAGTTTCAAGCGATGTAAGACCCCCCCATTCACCTCGGGAGGGGACGAAAACGGAAATTTTGTCCTTCCTTTAGGTCTTCCTGGCTTTCGTAAGACCTCCCATTCACCTCGAGAGGGGGCGGAAACTTGCTTTAATTTGGAGTTAGATGTGAGCGCTTCAGTAAGAACCCCCAGTGACCTCGGGAGGGTACTGAAACTATGAAATGTTACCTACTTTTACTTCGGTAGTATATTTTGTAAGAACCCCCATTCACCTCGAGAGGGAACGGAAACATATCTGGCTTCAGGTCATACCCAACTACTGATTGAGGTAAGAACCCCCATTCACCCCGAGAGGGAACGGAAACTAGACGGCATTAGCGTGTATAAGAACAGCAGCAAGATAGGTAAGACCCCCCAGTCACCTCGAGAGGGGGCGGAAACATGTCTGTTTGTTCTCGGTAACTGTAATACTCTAGTCTGTTAGAACCCCCATTCACCTCGGGAGGGTACGGAAACTCCGCATAGTAGCCTGTAATGGTTGAGCCATAAGCTCCGTAATAACCCCCAGTCACCTCGAAAGGGGGCGGAAACTCCGCTAGACCAATGATTTTTAAATACAATGTAATCAGTAATTCACCCCAGTTACCTCGAAAGGGGACGGAAACGCAAACTGAATAACTTGGATATTATAATTGATTACTTCGTAAGAACCCCCATTCACCTCGCGAGGGGACTGCAAACTGGGGAATTATGATGCAATTTTTAAAATAGGCTTAGATATTTAAAATAAGAAAAACCTTGACATCGCTTTCAAGATTTGATATAATAACAATCGTAAAAACAGTACTGATAATAACTAAAAAAGGGCGCCCTAGATTCGGTGAAAAATACTTTCACCGTTTTTAGGCGCTTTTTCTTATATAGAAAGGAATGGAAATGTGAAGAAAATACGATTGCATCTTTCAAAGGCTTCTTTGAAGGATGATGACTTAGTCAGTAAACTGCAGGGTTTTCTCATGGAGAAGCTTTCGGATGACTTTGCCTCCTTCCTCCATCAGCAAGAGACCAATCCCTACTCGATGAATCTTCGTTCGGAGCGGGAGGAGTCTATTTGGACGGTAAACTTACTTTCGGAAGAAGCAGAGCAGCAGATATTGCCCCAGTTATTGAGTCTTGAAACGATAAAATTAGAGACTTATTCTGAGGAGATTCTGGTGAAGAATATCGAGATCCAGTCCCTTTCGTCCCAGTCCTTGCTGGAGGTTTTTCAGGGAGATGAGGCTTCGCACTTGATCAGTCTGAACTTTTATACTCCGACGACCTTTAAACGTCAGGGGCAGTTTGTACTTTTTCCAGATACACGTCTAATCTTTCAGAGTCTCATGCAGAAGTACAGCCGGCTGGTAGAAGGCAAAGCAGAGATAGAGGAGGAAACGCTGGAGTTTTTAGCAGAGCATAGTCAAATCACTAGTTATCGTCTGAAGAGTCATTATTTTCCGATTCATGGACGAAAATACCCTGCCTTTGAGGGCAGGGTGACGATTCGAATCCAGGGAGCATCTACCTTAAAGGCCTATGCCCAGATGCTTCTGAGATTCGGGGAATATTCTGGAGTCGGAGCTAAATGCAGCTTAGGAATGGGAGGGATGAGAATTGAAGAAAGAAAAACTTGATTTGATTTACCAGGCCTTGTTTCACAATCTTGGCCGAGTTGTTAGTCGCTCGCACGGTCAGCCTGATGATATAGACCTAGGAAAAGCATGGTTAAAAAAACAACTACCCCAGCTGGATTTTGGTGGTAATTGCAGAGCAGAAAAAATTATCGCTTTGGCAAATAATATTGCCAGTGGCTCATTAGATGAAAACGAAGTTTCAAAAGAGCAGCTTTTCAAACCGCTGGCTGATATCTTCAACGCCTTCAAAAAGAAAGAGGAGTCTCGTTATCAGAAGTTTGAAGTCTTAACAGATGAGATTGAGCTCAATATTGCCGGCCACGAAGCTGTTGATATTAGTCAGGACTGCTATGAAGAACTACTGAATGTTTTGAATGAAAAACTGCAACAACTTCCCTTAGAGGAAGAAAGCTTGCCTTCCTTTTTCAATCTTTGGCGGAGCTTGTTTTCGAAAGTTCCTCTACTTCCTGGAGACAAGGAGCTGGGAGATCTCTCTCTGGCAGAGCATAGTCGATTAACAGTTGCTTTTGCTACTGCGATTTTTGATTATCTGGAAAGCCAAGACCAATATACTCTACTAGATGATGAATCCAAATTTTATAGAGAATCAGCCTTCTTGCTAGCTAGTTTTGATCTTTCTGGTATCCAGGACTTTATCTACAATATCGCCAGCAAAGGGGCTGCTAAGCAACTCAAGGCTCGCAGTCTTTATCTGGAATTTATGAGTGAAAATATTGTGGATAGTCTCTTGGAGAAGTTGGCTCTATCACGCGCCAATGCCCTTTATGTTGGCGGTGGCCATGCCTATTTTGTTTTACCCAATACAGAAGCTACAGTGACAGTTTTGGAGCAGTTTGAAATGGAATTTAACAGTTTCCTCCTGAAGCATTTTCAGACGGGTCTCTATGTTGCTTTTGGTTGGGCACCATTTGCCGCAGAGCAGATTATGAAATACCGTTATGGTTCGGTTGCTAGTTATCTACAACACTATCGCGAGATATACCAAGAGACTAGTCGGATGATTTCTGAAAAGAAAATCTCTCGCTACGATGCAACTACCCTGCGAGAGCTCAATAAGGGTGGTAAACAGTCTGAACGAGAGTGTGAAATTTGCCATGCAGTTGGGGATATTAAGGAGCTGCGGATAGGTGGCGAGGATGTACAAAATCTTTGTCCTATTTGTCGTGAGCTTAGAGGATTTGCTGCTAAAATTCATACTTTTGACGAGACTGAAAATCCTGAAAGGGAAGACTATTATTATTTTCAGATTGTAGAGGGAGAAGAAGGACTTCCGATTGGCCCTGGAGCTGTATTGTTGGCTGTGGGTGAAGATGATATTCCCACTTCAGGTCGTTTATATGTGAAAAATAAATTTTCTACGAACAATGCTGCTATTCATGTCTATATCGGAGATCGTCAGGCAGCAAATATTGAAGACTATGCAGGTCTGTCTCAAAAAGAAA
Source organism: Streptococcus sanguinis (assembly GCF_050225395.1). Taxonomy (GTDB): domain Bacteria; phylum Bacillota; class Bacilli; order Lactobacillales; family Streptococcaceae; genus Streptococcus. The sequence goes on from NZ_CP071431.1 coordinate 1,130,398, forward strand.
TCGAAGGAAATGAGGGTGAGACTAAGGGAATTAAGCGGCTGGCTGTTTTGCGTTTGGATGTAGACAATCTAGGTGCGGCCTTTATGGCTGGATTTTCTGAACAAGCAGCTGGAAGTTATAATACTCTTGCTCGTTCTGCTGTATTTTCTCAGCAGATGAGTCTGTTCTTTAAGTTTCATATTAATCAATTTGCAAAGGATAAGAATTTGACGATTATCTATGCAGGTGGTGATGATGTGTTTGCGATTGGTAGTTGGCAGGATGTTATTGATTTTGCGGTTGATATTAGGCAGAAATTTATTGCTTTTACAAATGGGAAATTGACCTTATCAGCAGGCATCGGGCTTTATCCGGATAAAACCCCGATTCATCTGATGGCTTTGGATGCTGGACATCTTGAAGAGGCCGCTAAGTCCAATGGCAAAGATAGCATTTCTCTTTTCAATGAACGGTACACTTTCTCGTTTGATGACTTTATTGATGAGATTTACAAAGGAAAATTAAAAGATATTCGGAGATATTTCTCTGGGCAGAAGGAGCGGGGTATCAATTTTCTCTATCGCTTGGTCGAACTTTTGCAACTTAATGATAAAACGATGTATAAGGGATATGGGCCGGAAGATGATAGAAGGATGAATGTTGCCCGCTTGGCTTATCTATTGGCGCGAATGGAAGATGAAGCTGGCAAAGAGGGGAAGGAGCACTTCAGAGAATTTAAAAATGCTTTTTGGGATTGGTACAAGAGCAGCAGTAAAACACAGAGAGAAGCAGAGTTCGCTCTCATCTACTATCTATATGAAATTAGAAAGGCATAAAATGATGGCACCGCATGAAAAAAATAGAAACAACCGAACTAACAGCAGAAATCAATGTCAAAACAATCGTAGTAAAGGTAATTATAGTAGTCAAAATAATAAACAAAAATTTTTCAAGCTGGACCCGCCTATTTTGACGGATGATTATGTTGATAAAGCTGACCTGGTCATTCATAGCTTGAAAAATTCAGGGACATACACAGAAGGGCCAAACAAAGGGAAGATAAAATTCAAATTAACCAGTACACAAATTCGTAATTTAGCAGCCTTGACCAGCAATCTTTTTGACGAAAGTAAAACAAAAAATGATATTGAGGAATTAAGAGAAAAAATTTCCTATTTGAGGATTCAGTTTGTCTACCAATCCGGAAGAGAACCAGCTGTAGAAGATTTTGTTAAAAAAGCAGGTTTATTAGAAGCGTTGACAGAAATTCAAGATATACCTAGTTTACAGCGCTTCTGTCGATATATGGAAGCTTTGATTGCATATTTTAAATTCAATGGAGGAAGAGATCAATGACCTATTCAAAAGTAAAAATTTCAGGAATTATTGAGCTGAAAAGCGGACTTCATATTGGGACAAGTAATGCTTTCGCAGCTATTGGTGCTACCAATAATCCTATTATCAAAGATCCCCTTACGAATCTTCCCTATATTCCTGGCTCCACTTTAAAAGGAAAAATGCGCAGCTTACTTTATCGGACAGACTATAATAGCAACACAACAGAGAAGTTAAGTAAAGATAGTTTGGAAATTAGCCGTCTCTTCGGAAATTCAGAAACTTATAAAATTGGCCGCTTGGTTTTTCGAGATGCCTTTCTAAACAACAAAGAAGAGCTAGGTAAAAGAGTATCTACTTACACAGAAGTTAAGTTTGAAAATACGATCAATCGCATTACAGCTGAAGCAACTCCTCGACAAGTTGAGCGAGCTATTCGTGAAAGTGAATTTGCTTTTGAGATTATCTATTCTATTCAGGAGAAAGAACTCACTGAGGTCGAAAAGGATATGGAAATTCTCAAAGCTGGTTTTGAATTGTTAGAATGGGATTACTTAGGCGGTTCTGGCAGTCGCGGCTATGGTAAAGTGTGTTTTAAAAACTTTGAGGTTAAGACTGTCTTTGGTGAATTTGATGAGGATAGGATTAAAAAAGCCCTGAAACCATTTACTAATGATGAGTCCGACGGTGGAGGAAGTACAGAGATCCCAGATTCAGAAATTAAGTAAGGAGGTCTGCTATGGCCTATCAACTCTATAAATTAGATTTTAAGTCTGCTCATTTTGGAGAAGGTCATTTGGATGATTCGGTCATGACTTTCACGGCAGCTCGTCTTTACTCTGCCTTAGTGCTTGAAGCTATTAAGGCGGGGGTCTTAGATGAGTTTGAGAATTTATCTCTACAGGATGAGTTTGTACTGACTGATGCTTTCCCCTATATGGAAGCCCCTTATCTCCCTAAGCCAATCGGCTATCCATTGTTGGATAAAGTCAACCGAAATGAAGATATTATCAAACAGCGGGAAGAAGCAAAAAAAGCAAAAAAATTAGCTTTTATTAAGCTGGGGGATTTTGACTACTTTCTATCTGGAAATAGTATTGTTGGTGAATCTCTGGCTACAAAATCAATTAACACAAAAAACCAGCCCTTCCAAGAAGGAAATCTTTATCAAGTTGCTTCAGTTCACTTTGACAAAAACAGTCTGTATTTCATCGCCAATCAATCTGATTTGTTGGATCGTTTATTGGAAAGTCTTCAGTTTAGTGGTATCGGAGGAAAGCGCAGCAGTGGTTACGGTGGTTTTACTCTGGATAAAACTGTTCAACAACCGCTTGATTTTTTTAAAAGATTAACTGTTAAATATACAGGGAAAGTAATGGCTTTGACGACTTCTTTGCCGGTAGATAGTGAATTGAAAGTCGCAATGAATGAGGGGAGATACTTACTGAAAAAGTCAAGTGGCTTTGCATTTAGTGAGGAGACGGAGTCTAATTATCGCAAGCAGAATCTTTACACTTTTAAGGCAGGTTCAACCTTTTCCGAAACTTATAATGGGCAAATCTGCGATGTCAAGCCAAGTGATGAGTTTCCTCATCCAGTCTGGCATTATGCTAAACCCTTATTCTATATGTTGGAGGAATCCAAATGAAGACAAAATATAGGAAATTCAAGCTGACTCTGTGGACCTTGGGACCAGTGCATATCGGTAGTGGTCAGCTTCATACTGCTCGTGAGTATATTCTTGAAGGGGATGAATATTATTTTCCGGATATGACTCTGCTTTATGACGAACTTATCAAACGAGGTATTGATGAAAAATTCCAAAAGTTCTTAATTGATTCGGATAATAAAACCAATCGAATAAGTGATTTTCTTGCTGAGCATGGCATAACAAAACGCAATTTTGGGGGCTATAGACTTAAAGCAACAGGACTTGAAAAGCCTAAAGGAGAGAATGTACCTAGAAATCAGGAAACGACAGATCCAGGAGAAATAAATGGCGTTCATCAATTTATGAGAGATTGTTACGGTAACCCTTATGTCCCTGGCAGCTCTCTTAAAGGTGCTATTCGCACTATTTTGATGAATACGCATTGGCATTCAACTGATTTTAAGCAGGAAAATAAAAAAGGCAAAATCGTTGAAAATAAGAAAGCGATTCCATGGGGACCAACTAGACGACAGAGACATGAAAAGATAAAACCTTTTGATGATATTTTTAATGAAATTCGTGTCTCAGACAGTCAGCCTCTGACAAATGATGATTTAATTCTCGTTCAAAAGTGGGATTTTACTCCAGATCATACAAAGCCGCATTCACTGAGTATCTATCGTGAAGCTCTGAGGCCTGGAACTAAGATGGAATTTGAAATCATTACCTCTTTAGGTTTCAAAGATGGAAGAGCCGGTGAGCTCATTTCTTCTCTTGGGGAATATGCACAAAAATTTTACTTTGGAATGACAGAAGATGAAGGCTATGAAGGATATAAAGATTTCTTTCTAAAAAAATTTCCTAATCATTTAATTCAAAACAATCTATCCTATCCCCTCTATCTAGGTGGTGGTAGCGGCGCTTGGACCAAAACAGTATTTAGGCAAGCGGATGGCGAAGTTCAAAAACGACATAAGAAAATGTCTGAACGAGGAGCTCTAAAATTGACAAAGGCGCCCCAGCAAGTTATAAAAACTACTAAAGGTGAAAAAAGTTTGATAAATAATGCTCAAAATTTCTATGAAATGGGCAAAACCTGTTTTACGATTACGGAGGTAGGTACAAGATGAAGACATTAATCACATTTATTAGTCAGTATGATCCGATTGGTGTAAAATTTAAACATCCTACAAAAAAAGATGAAACGGGTCGAGAAAAAACGGACAATTTTCGAAGAGCCTTGTCTATAGGGGACATTCATACATATGAGCATGATGGATACCAACAGGAAATTTCAGATGGTCCTGCACTCGTAATTATTAAAGATGAATTACCTGACAAGCTTATTGTTATATATAGTGATGAGATGAAGGTAAAGCAGGAAAACTTTGAAAGGACTGTTAAAACTGTTTATAGAAAAAAAGCAGTCCAAATCCCTGTGATTCAAAATGAGTATGTAACAGAGGGTGTTCATGAATTTGAAGCAATGTATAAATTTGTAGAAAAAATCCTTGATAGAGAAGATATGTCCAACGGAGATTATATTTTAAATATTACAAGTGGTACTGCTCAATGCCAGGCTGCCATGTACTTTATCAATTTTATCAAGGATTATCATACAAGACTTGCTCGGGTAGATTCTCCAAATGGGAAGAAAACAAATAGGTCTAATCAGGGCGCTCCTTATTTTGAAGAAGTTGTTTTAGATGATTTATTGAAAAAACAAACAGCAGAAAAGGAAGATGAGCGTAAACCAGAAATTGAAACAGGCGAAAAGTTAAAAAACAATTTATTGCAACGGACCTATAAAGATTTCATTTTGAAGTATGAATACAAAGCAGCATTAGATATCTTAAAGGGAAATCCCGATATCATTTCTGATAAACAAGATCAAGAAAAATCAAAAAATATATTAGAAAGCATGATTAGTGTTTTTCAAAAACAGAGAGTTCTTGAAGAGATTGTAGCTGATGATAATTTGCAATATGGTGACACAGATGAGTTTCAAAAAGTGTTAAATTATTATCTGATGATTGATATTCTAAACCGTAGAGGTCAAGTGACTGATGTGCTAGTCAAGGCAAAATCCTTTGCGGAGTTTATCTTAAAATCTGTGATTGAAAGAAGACATTCAGATTTAGAACTAATTAAAAAGAATAAGAGAATTAATATTTTTGATATGATTAAAATTCTCAACCATTATCATGAATATTCTAAATTTGAAACTCCAATTTCAAAAATTATAGCTGTAAATAAGCAAAGGAATGACGTTGCTCACGGACTGGTTGTGATTTCAGTGGAGCAAGAGGAATTGGACGAATTGGTGAAGGGGTTGAAAGAGCTCGTCATTGCTGCATATTTTGATATGAATGCCTCTTTATATCAGAAATATTTTGATTATTATGATATAAAGAATCAAGATTTAATCAGCTGTCTTAAATAGACTTCCACTTTCCCTACCTCTTTCCTCCATCTGATAGACCTGAAGTGAAACCAAGTCTGAAAAATAGAAAAAACACCTATAGCCTGCAGTAAGCTGCCTGCTTCTAGGTGTTTTACTTTATTTATCAAACTTCACTTCCTCAATCAGATACTCAATGAAGCGTTCTCCCATCTTAGACAGGCTGGCTTTTTCGTGCTGGATGTAGACCAGTTCAATCGGATCATCAATGTCCAGTGGGATAGAGACAATGTTATCACCATTGAGGTTGCTGTTGAGAATACCAGTTGCAATTGTGTAGCCGTCCAAACCGATCAAAAGGTTAAAGAGGGTCGCACGATCGCTGACCACGATGGATTTTTTATGGTGTTCCTGAGAGAGAATTTCCTCAGAAAAGTAGAAGGAGTTGTGGGTCCCTTGGTCGTAGCTGAGATAGGGGAAGTTTTCTAAATCAGATAATTGAACCAGCTTTTTCTTGGCCAGCGGATTGGACTTGCTGACAAAGATATGGGGCTGAGCTGTAAAGAGATGAGTAGCAATCAGGTGATTGTCATCCAGCATCTTGGATAGGACATCGCGGTTGTAGCTATTGAGAAAGAGGACGCCGATTTCGCTGCGGAAGTTTTTTACGTCGTCAATAATTTCCCAAGTCCGAGTTTCCCGCAAAAAGAGCTCGTATTTCTCCATATCGCTTTTTTTAAGAAGGGAGACAAAGGCATTGACCACAAAGGCATAGTGCTGGGCAGAAACGCTGAAAAGTTCACGGTGGGCGACGGGGTTTTTGTATCGCTCCTCTAGAAGTTGCGTCTGCTCAACTACCTGCCGAGCATAAGAAAGAAACTCCATGCCGTCCTTGGTCAAGGTAATTCCTTTGGGATTGCGAATAAAAATCTCGATGCCCATTTCATTTTCCAAATCCCGCACAGCATTGGACAAACTAGGCTGAGTAATGAAAAGCTGCTTGGCAGCTTCGTTCATACTGCCAGTCTCGACGATTTTGATAATATAGTGTAACTGTTGAATTCTCATAGGACTATTTTATCACAAACTTAGTTGATTTTTCTAGTGATTGCTAGTTCTGAGGAGAAACTTCACATATGTAATAACTTATATATTTCACTATGGATATAGAATGGTGGGAGTAGATTTTCTTAATCTACTTGAATAAAGATTTTTATAAGATTGGTTGCATCTGGATTTTGATTTTTTGAAATAGCCATGATAAAATAAAAGTTGGTCTTAGTCTATTAGATAGGGTTAATGAAATCTGTTTTGAATACTATATATGTAGTCTAAACTAAATCTATAAGTTAGTAAGGTAATTAAATCAAGAAGTTATGAAAAAAGATGATGAATCATTCGAAGAAATATTTTCGGATATTTCCATAGAGGAGAAAAAGAATAAAAGGACTGCATTTATTGTCATAGGTTCTTTAGTTTACGGAGCACTTGTTTTGACGGCTGTTGTTTTTTCATTTCTTCATTCGCATAAACATTCAACTTCTAGAAAAACTAGTTCAACACAGGAAATAGTATATTCTACAAGTTCTGATTCTGAACAAAATGAGGCAGAAATTTTTGCTAGAAAGTTGATAAGTGACGAAAAAGAATATCAATTTTCTTGGGAAGTTCAGGATTTTGATGGTTTAAGATTTGACAAAAATCTTGGAGGGACAAGTCTGGATGCGATAATCAGCAGATATGGGAGGCCTGATTCGGGTGAAGGATGGATAGCCTTGAATTATGGGAAAGAAACTCCTCAAATTCGGTTGCGATGGCATAGTATCGAGCGTTATAAGTATGCTTATGTAAGCTTAGTTTTTGAAAAATTTAAAGATGAATACAAACTTATCTCTAAAGAATACTACAATTTAAATAGTTCTAAATTACCCATTGATACCGAAGCGAGCAGAGATTTCACTTGGACTCAAGCAGCGTTCGATAGTTTGCTTTTGGAAAATAAGGAAGGAAATTCTCAAACGGGTTCTACCTATGAAGAAATTATCAGTCTGTATGGACCACCGCAAAATCAAAATCTGTCAGCTGAAGATTATATTTCTAATTTAAAAGTTTCTTATGTGTCACCTAAGCCAGATGAAAGCAATATGAAGCTTAGGCAAGTCGATTTAGAGTTTATTAAGATAGATTCGGGCAGCTGGTATCTTGTGAAAAAAGATTCTGTAAATTTGAACTAGTTCTAGATTTTATTTTCTGATGCATTATTTTTTTGTAGTCACCTTGACATTCCTCATCTCTAACGATATAATGTTTACAATTTAACCTTTAATCAAGTCCAGTGAGGCTGCAAGGTGGGAAAAGCGGTATAAGAGGCAGTTAGCTGCCTTGTTTTTTGCGAAACCTTGCTGCGGCGAGGTTTTTTCTTGTAGAAAGTGAGGTTGTCATGGTTAGTGACAGTTGTAAAAAGAGATTTGGAAAGATTATGCTCGAGCAGATGGAGCTGTTGGAGCAAGTCAAAATTGCACCTAATATTTTTTCTATGACTCTAAAGGGGCAAATGGTCAGCCAGATGCAGGCTGGGCAGTTTTTACATATTCGGGTACCAGATGACAGCAAGCTTTTGCGCCGGCCTATCTCGATTGCAGAGATTGACCGAGACAATCTGACTTGTCGCATCATCTATCGGATAGAAGGCGGCGGGACGGCTATTTTTTCTCAACTGCTAGTTGGATCTTTTCTTGATGTTATGGGGCCTCAGGGCAATGGCTTTGATTTGAGTCCTGTAAGGGAAGGTGAGCGAGCTTTGATTATCGGTGGTGGGATTGGTGTCCCTCCTCTGCTTGAGGTTGCTAAAGAATTGCATGCCAAGGGAACTCAAGTGACTGCTGTTCTGGGATTTGCTGATAAATCTGCTGTCATTTTAGAGGAAGAAATGAAAGAATACGCCGAGGTCATTGTTACAACGGATAACGGCTCTTATGGCTGCCAGGGCTATGTATCAGCCGTTGTGGATGAGTTGTCCCAAGACTATGCGGCTGTTTATTCCTGTGGTGCGCCAGCTATGCTTCAGTATGTGGATCGTAAGTTTCAGGACCATCCGCATGCTTATCTCTCCATGGAGTCTCGTATGGCTTGTGGCATGGGCGCCTGCTATGCATGCGTAGTTCATGTTGCAGGTCAGGACGAGTCAGTCAATAAGCGCGTTTGTGAAGACGGTCCGGTCTTTGAGACGGGCACGATTATTGTTTAGGAGGGGAAAGAATGAGTGACCAATGTTTAAGAGTTTCTTTGCCAGGCTTGGACCTGAAAAATCCAATTATTCCAGCATCTGGCTGTTTTGGCTTCGGTCAGGAATATGCCAAATACTATGACCTAGACTTGCTAGGCTCTATCATGATAAAGGCTACGACTTTGGACCCCCGCTTTGGCAATCCAACTCCGCGTGTGGCAGAAACGCCAGCTGGTATGCTCAATGCCATTGGCCTGCAAAATCCAGGTGTTGAGGTTGTTCTAGCTGAAAAACTGCCCTGGCTGCAAAAGCATTATCCCTACCTTCCAATCATCGCTAATGTAGCGGGCTTTTCCAATCAAGAGTATGCTACAGTGGCTGGGAAAATCTCCCAAGCTCCAAACGTCAAGGCTATTGAGCTCAATATCTCTTGTCCTAATGTTGACCATGGAAATGCTGGGCTTTTGATTGGTCAAGTTCCGGAGTTGGCTTACGAAGCAACCAAGGCAGCAGTAGATGCTTCTGCTGTACCAGTCTATGTCAAATTAACCCCGAGTGTGGCAGACATCACTCAGGTAGCTAAGGCTGTTGAAGACGCAGGTGCTGCTGGTTTTACCATGATTAATACCTTGGTAGGTATGCGATTTGACTTGAAGTCGCGCCAGCCTATTATTGCTAATGGCACTGGAGGTATGTCAGGTCCGGCTGTCTTTCCGGTAGCACTCAAGCTAATCCGCCAAGTTGCACAGGCAAGCAAACTCCCCATTATTGGTATGGGTGGAGTTGATTCGGCGGAGGCTGCTCTGGAGATGTTTATAGCGGGCGCTTCAGCTGTTGGAGTGGGCACTGCCAATTTTACGGATCCTTATGCTTGTCCTACCATCATTGAAGACTTGCCAAAGGTTATGGATAAATTCGGTATCGAAAGTCTTGAAAGTTTACGAAAAGAAGTTCGAGAGAATTTGCTTTAAAGTTACATTTTTACTTGACAATCCTGCTGTGAAATTATAGAATAAACTAAATATAACCTTTAAAGAAGTCCAGAGAGGCTACTAAGGTACATACGTTTGAATGGCAGATACTGCCACATTTTCGTGTAACCTTGCTCTCGGGCAAGGTTTTTTCTATGTCTCTGAGCCTAATGTGAAGGTGGTTTTGAGATATAAATGTCTAATGGACCTCTTTGAAGATAATAATTTAAAAGGAGATTTTCCCCTCATGCGTGAAGAACGGCCTATTATCGCCCTCGACTTTCCATCTTTTGACGATGTCAAAGATTTCTTGGAGCATTTTCCGGAAGATGAAAAACTCTATGTCAAAATCGGTATGGAATTCTTCTATGCCATCGGTCCAGAAATCGTTCATTATCTGAAAGGTCTCGGACACAGCATTTTCTTGGATTTGAAACTGCACGATATTCCCAATACGGTGCGCTCAGCCATGTCTGTCTTAGGTACTTTTGGTATCGACATGGTGACGGTTCATGCAGCAGGCGGTGTGGAGATGATGAGCGAAGCCAAGAAGGTCTTGGGAGATGAGGCTAAGTTGGTTGCGGTGACCCAGCTGACCTCGACCAGTGAGGAAGATATGCGTGATTGCCAAAACATCCAGACCACAGTTCAGGAGTCTGTTGTCAATTACGCTCGCAAGGCTAAAGAAGCTGGTTTGGATGGCGTAGTTTGTTCAGCTCAAGAGGTTGAACTAATAAAGGCGGCTACTGCAAATGACTTTCTATGTGTGACGCCGGGGATTCGGCCAGCTGGAGCGGAAATCGGAGACCAGAAACGGGTCATGACTCCGCAGGAAGCCCATCAAATCGGCAGTGATTACATTGTAGTAGGTCGTCCGATTATCCAAGCTGAGAATCCTTGGGATGCTTATCACGAGATTAAGAAGCAGTGGAATAGCTAGGAAAAACAAGAGATTCGAATTAAATCGTTATACAAAATTAACAGCATCATAAAATTTCAAATTTATAAGGAGAAAAAATGACTTTAGCAAAAGAGATTGCGCGTGATTTATTGAAAATCAAAGCTGTGTATTTGAAGCCAGAAGAGCCTTTTACATGGGCGTCAGGCATCAAGTCACCTATATATACGGACAACCGTGTGACCTTGGCATATCCAGAAACTCGGACCTTGATTGAAGATGGTTTCGTCGAAAAGATTCGGGCGGAATTTCCAGATGTAGAAGTCATTGCTGGAACTGCGACAGCAGGTATTCCTCACGGAGCTATTATTGCAGATAAGATGAACCTGCCATTTGCCTATATCCGCAGCAAACCAAAAGATCACGGAGCGGGCAATCAAATCGAAGGTCGCGTAGCGCCTGGGCAGAAGATGGTTGTCATCGAAGACTTAATCTCGACTGGCGGTTCGGTCTTGGATGCTATCGCTGCCGCTAAACGTGAAGGTGCGGATGTGGTTGGAGCAGCGGCTATCTTTACCTATGAGCTGCCAAAGGCAGAAAAGAACTTCAATGAAGCGGGTGTCAAATTGGTGACCCTTTCTAACTACACTGAGCTAATCACTCTGGCTGAAGCAGAAGGTTATGTCAGTCCTGAGGGCTTGTCCTTGCTTGAGAAATTTAAGCATGACCAAGAGAATTGGCAGGCCTAGACCGAATAGAAATAAAATGATCTGACTCTTATTCAGGTCATTTTTCAGTAAAACGTCCTTGTCTTGCCTTTAAAAATGGCTTAAAGTCTCGGCGTTTGGTATAATAGAGCTATGTCTAAGATTTATCATCTATCCTTTTCAATATTACAGAAAGTGTTGCTGATTACGGCTGTTCACTGGTTTCTGATTTCCATCTGGCATGTTGCAGAGCTGAATAGTATAGCTATGATTGCTTTTGCTGTCTTGGCTTATCTGGCCTATCGCTATCGGCATTTGCTAGAAAAAGCTTATCATTGGTTGATGAAGCATAAACTTCTTATTATGCTAGCAGTCTTTATTTTTCAGCTGATTATGCTCTTTTCAGCAGAGCTTTTGATTAGGCGGGATGCAGCAGTAGTCTTTACAGGAGCTTTCAAAACTCTGAAAGAAAGCTCCATTTCCAGCTATCTGACCCGGAATCCTAACAATGTCTCACTATTTCTCTACGAGCGTTTTTTCTTTAATGTATTTGGGGAATCTGGTCTATGGGTCATGCAGACCTTGAATATTCTTTATACTAACGTGACGGCCTTGATTCTCTATAAGGGCTGCCAAAAGTATTTTTCCCAAAAGACTGCAGATGCTGTCTTTAGTCTTTATGTGCTCTTACTAGGCTTTTCACCTTATTTCTTTTCAATGTATACCGATATTCCGCCCCTGCCTTTCATTAGTCTGCAGATTTTTCTAGTTCTTGGATTGCTGAAGGGAGAGGAAACCAGTAGACAGCTGGTTTGGCGCAGTATTTTGCTTGGGTTAATGACTAGTCTGGCTTTCTTCTTTAGACCAACAGTAATGATTCTGCTGATAGCTGTCTTCGGAGTCCTCTTTTTCAAAAAGAACTGGAACAAGTTTTTTCTGACACTAGTCGTTTTTGCTTGCAGTTTTGCGATTAGCTATGCCCCGCTGCATTACTGGTCCAAGCACCAGACGGAAGTGCCGATTATGGAGGGAGAGGGATTGGCAAAAGGTCCTTTGCTCTTTATTAATCTAGGTCTGACCTTCAATGGCCACAATCAGGAAGATATGAAAGAAGGGCTCTTGCAGTATATTGAGCCTGACAAGCAGTATGACTATAACAATGGCATGTTTGCTAAGGAATATGTTATCAAGGAAATCAAGCGGCGCTTAAGTGAATATAATCCTTTGACTTTAGCTCATCATCTCTTCCACAAGCAGTCTCTGACTGTAGCAGAAGGAGATTTGGGCTGGCTCTACCGCAGTGTTGAAAATGAAAAGACGCCTTATATATCGCCTTTTTACCAAGATACGAAAGATAATCCTTTAACTCAGTTTGTCCGTGACTTCTTCCTGAACACTGACAAGTCAGAATTTGTCTATTTCTCGCTGTCTAAGCAGGCGGTCTGGATTGTCATGGCAGCAGGACTTGTCTTTGCTCTTTGGAAATATCGATCCAGTGACGAACTGAATTTTCTAACCTTAGCTGTTTTTGGCGGCCTGCTTTTTCTGCAGATTTTTGAGGGAGGAAAGACGAGATATCTGATTCAGTTTTTGCCACAGATTCTGATTCTATCCGCCCTAGGATTAGCCCAGTACCCTCAATATCTAGGGAAGTTTCGCTTTTGGACTAGAAAGAAGGACTCTTTGAAATGAAAAGACCTGTTCCTATCTATGAACCGCTTTATAGCTTAAAGCCCATTGCTGAGAATATCTGGATTGTTGACGGTGATTTGATTGAGATGGATGCGGTGCTGACAAAGTTGCCCTTTTCTACCCGCATGACTGTTATTAAGTTAGCAAATGGCCAGCTCTGGTGCCATTCACCAATCCAGCCAAATCAATCCTTGTTTGACCAGTTGGACGCTTTGGGACCAGTCGCACATCTCATTTCACCTAATAAGATTCACTATGCCTATATAGCTGACTGGAAGAAGCGTTATCCTGAGGCAATTGCTTGGTCTAGCCCAGGAGTTGAGGAGAGAGCAGCCAAGCAGAAAATCCCGGTCTCTTTTGATGAAAAGCTGACGGATGAGGCTCCTGAAGCTTGGGCAGACCAGATAGAACAGTTGGTTTTCAAGGGAAGTACTTATATTGAGGAAGTTGTCTTTTTTCATAAGGACAGTCAAACCTTGATTTTGACAGATTTGATTGAGAATTTTGAAACAGAGCATTTTCCAAGTCAGATTCGCGGCAAGGCTTATAAATTAGTTCGAGTTGCAGCTCCGGATGGCCAGACACCTATTGACTACCGTATGACTTTTATCGGTCATCAAAAAGAAGCCAAAGAATGTCTAGAGCAGATGCTGGCTTGGCAACCAGAAAAAATCATCCTAGCCCACGGTTCTTGTTTTCTGGAAAATGGCAGAGCTGAACTCAAAAGAGCACTTAGGTGGATTAAGTAATAGAATTTTTATCGTAGGAAATGAGAGGAGACATATATGCAACATTCAGCTTGGCACGCTTTGATTAAGGAGCAGCTGCCGGAAGGTTATTTTGCAAAAATCAATCATTTTTTAGACGAAGTGTATGCTTCAGGGACCATTTACCCACCTCGGGAAAAAGTGTTTAATGCGATTCAGACGACTGATTTAGCGGATGTTAAGGTGGTTATTTTAGGGCAGGACCCCTACCACGGACCGAGACAGGCACAGGGCTTGAGTTTTTCGGTACCTGATGATATTCCAGCTCCGCCTTCTTTGCAGAATATTCTCAAAGAACTGGCTGATGATATCGGAGTGAAAGAGTCGCATGATTTGACTTCCTGGGCTCAGCAAGGGGTTCTCTTGCTTAATGCTGGGCTGACAGTGCCTGCTGGTCAGGCCAATGCGCATGCCGGCTTAATCTGGGAGCCTTTTACAGATGCTATTATCAAGGTGGTCAATGCAAAGTCAGATCCAGTTGTCTTTATCCTCTGGGGTTCTTACGCTCGCAAGAAAAAAGCCTTGATTAGCAATTCCCAACATTTGATTATCGAGTCAGCTCACCCAAGCCCGCTGTCTGCTTACCGTGGTTTCTTTGGCAGCAAACCTTTTTCTCGTACCAATGATTTTTTAGTGGCTAAAGGCTTGGAGCCTATCAATTGGTTAGCCTAGGAGGTAGTATGGTTCAGTTAGCAACGATTTGTTATATCGATAATGGCCGGGAGTTTCTCATGCTGCACCGCAACAAAAAGCCCAATGATGTCCACGCTGGGAAATGGATTGGTGTCGGTGGCAAGTTAGAACGTGGAGAAACTCCGCAGGAATGTGCGGCGCGCGAGATTCTAGAGGAAACAGGTCTAAAGGCCAAGCCTGTTCTTAAAGGCGTTATCACTTTTCCAGAGTTTACTCCCAACTTGGACTGGTATACCTATGTTTTCAAGGTGACGGAGTTTGAGGGGGAATTGATTGACTGCAATGAAGGGACTTTGGAATGGGTGCCCTATGATCAGGTTTTATCTAAACCAACCTGGGAAGGCGATCATACCTTTGTTGAGTGGCTTTTAGAAGACAAGCCTTTCTTTTCAGCAAAGTTTGTTTATGACGGGGATAAACTCCTGGATACGCAGGTGGACTTTTACGAATAAGGAGAGAAGACGATGCTATTAATCAAAAACGGACGAGTTATGGATCCTAAGACTGGTTTTGACCAAATTGCTGACCTCTTGGTTGAGGGGAAGAAGATTGTTAAAATCGGTCAAGATTTGCAGGTGGAAGATGCAAAAGTTATTGATGCCAGTGGTTTGGTTGTGGCTCCAGGTTTGGTGGATATACATGTGCATTTCCGGGAGCCAGGCCAGACTCATAAGGAAGATATTCATACGGGGGCTTTGGCAGCAGCAGCAGGTGGCTTTACGACAGTTGTTATGATGGCCAATACCAATCCGACTATCTCTACGGTTGAAACTCTGAAGGAAGTACTGGAGTCGGCTAGTCGGGAAAATATCCATATCAAGTCGGTTGCAACAATTACAGAGAATTTTGATGGACAACATCTGACAGATTTTCAAGGTCTCTTGGCAGCTGGTGCAGTAGGTTTTTCTGATGACGGTATTCCACTGACCAACGCTGGCATTGTCCGCAAAGCTCTTGTTGAAGCGAGCAAAAACGATACTTTTATCAGCTTGCACGAGGAAGATCCCAATCTCAACGGCATACTTGGTTTCAATGAACATATTGCCAAAGAGCATTTTCATATCTGCGGCGCGACAGGTGTGGCAGAATACAGCATGGTTGCACGCGATGTCATGATTGCTTATGATGCAAAGGCTCATGTGCATATCCAGCATTTGTCCAAGGCTGAGAGCGTAAAGGTGGTTGAATTCGCTCAGAAGCTAGGGGCTCAAGTCACCGCTGAAGCAGCACCTCAGCATTTCTCTAAAACAGAAGCTCTGCTATTGACCAAGGGCAGCAATGCTAAGATGAATCCGCCTCTGCGCTTAGAATCGGACCGTCTGGCGGTTATTGAGGGGCTTAAATCTGGTGTCATTTCTGTCATTGCGACGGACCATGCTCCACATCATGCTGACGAGAAAAATGTGGCCGATATCACTCAGGCGCCTTCTGGCATGACTGGTCTTGAGACTTCGCTTTCTCTGGGACTGACCTACCTAGTTGAGGATGGTCATCTGAATTTGATGGAACTTTTGGAAAAAATGACAGTCAATCCGGCTCAATTGTATGGTTTTGATGTTGGCTTCATCGCTCAGGATGGTCCTGCTGATTTGACAATATTTGACTCAGAAGCAGATAGACTTGTGACTGACCATTTTGCCTCCAAGGCAGCCAATTCACCTTTTGTTGGTGAAAAGCTTAAAGGCCAAGTGAAGTTTACCATCTGTGATGGGGAAGTTGTCTTTAAAGGATAATGCAGATTAGACTCTGATGAATTTCAGGGTCTTTTTAACACAGAAAATTTTCTAGTAATTTTCTGAAAAACCGAATGTTTGTTGAAATAGTAGTGGTTTAGTTCCTTTTTGAGCCAAAAAGATGTATAATATAACAAAATACTAAAGAGGAGTGTTCGTTATATGAAGAAGAAATTTTTCATCTTACCTGTTCTATCGACAGTGCTTTTGGCACCTGCTTTTTTGGCTCATCAAGTCTCTGCAGAAGAGGCACAGGCTAGTCCAGAGCCGGCAACGACTGAGTTGACCAATCAGCCAGCTGCTGAGACAGCTTCTGAAACGCAACCAACTGCTCCAGCAGCTTCAGCAGAAGAAAAGCCAGCAGCAACTAGTCAGAATGCAGCAGCTCCGGCTAGTCCAGCTGCGACAGAAGCCGCTGCAGCGCTAGCCCAGTCTGAAAATCTGCCAGAGGCTACGATTCTCCATACCAACGATGTGCACGGTCGCATTGTAGAGGAAAAAGGCGTTATCGGTGATGCCAAGCTAGCTACTGTCATCAAGGAAGAGCGCGCTAAAAACCCTAAAGCACTAGTTGTGGATGCGGGTGATGCCTTCCAAGGTCTGCCAATTTCAAATAGCTCAAAAGGGGAAGAACGGGCTAAAATCCTCAATGAAATAGGCTACGATGCTATGGCAGTCGGGAACCATGAGTTTGACTTTGGTCTAGATGAGGCAAAGAAATACAAGGAAATTCTTAAATTCCCACTCCTCAGTTCTAACACCTATGCCAACAATGCTCGAGTTTTCCAAGCATCTACCATTGTAGACAAGGATCCAGCGGTTGAGGGGGATGAGTTTGTGGTAATCGGTGTGACAACACCTGAAACTGCTACAAAAACTCACCCTAAAAACATCCAAGGTGTGACCTTCACTGATCCAATCACAGAGGTTAATCGGGTTATTGATGAAATTGAAGCACGCGCAGCGGCAGAAGGAAAGAACTACAAAAACTACGTTGTTCTAGCTCACTTGGGTGTTGACACGACAACTCCGACTGAGTGGCGCGGCTCAACCTTGGCTGAAGCTCTTTCTAAAAATCCTAAGCTCAAAGGCAAGCGTGTAACCGTTATTGACGGCCACTCCCACACAGTAGAGTCTACGACTTATGGTGATAATGTCACCTACAACCAGACCGGTAGCTACCTTCACAATATCGGAAAAGTAACTTTCAAGGCCAATCAACTTCTGGGAAATCCTCAGCAAATCCCTGCTGAAACAGCTAAGAAAGTCGCTCCAGACCCAGTTATTGCAGACATGGTCAGCAAGATTAAAGCCAGGTACGACGCAGATAATGCCAAGGTTATCGTGGCAAACAGCCCAGTAGAGCTTAATGGCGACCGTGAAAATGTCCGCGTTCGCGAAACCAATCTGGGCAATGTGGTTGCAGATGCTCTCTACGATTATGGTCAAACTGGCTTTGCCAATAAAACAGACCTGGCTGTTACTAACGGAGGCGGTCTGCGCGAAACTATTGCCAAAGACAAGCCAATCACCAAGGGAAATGTTATCGCCGTATTGCCTTTTGGGAACACCATTTCACAAATCAAGGTAACCGGTCAAAATATCGCAGATATGTTTGCCAAATCTCTAGGCTCTATTCTTCAGGAAAAAGATGGCAAGCCTGTGCTGGATGAGAACGGACAACCCTTGCTAGAACCGAGCGGTGGTTACCTGCAAATCTCTGGGGCTAAAGTCTACTACGACACCACTCTGCCAGCTGATCAGCGTGTCCTCCACATTGAGATTAAGAACAAAGAAACGGGTGTTTATGAGCCTCTTGATCCAAATAAGACCTACTATCTGACGACCAATGACTTCTTGGCTGCTGGTGGTGACGGCTATACCATGCTGGGTGGCCCTCGCGAGGAAGGACCATCTATGGATGTGGCCTTCGCTGACTATCTGGCAAAAGCTGATTTGACAGCCTATGCGGTTATCAATCCAAACTCACGTGCTATCTCTATTTCATCTACTAAGGATACAGATGGTGATGGCTATACAGATATTGAAGAAATCAAGCAAGGAACGGATCCAGCTAATGCGGCTTCCTACCCAACTAGTGCCAAAGCAGCTGATCCAGCAAAACAGGCAGCTCCACTAGTTAATACTCCAAAACAAACCAAGCAAGTACCTGTTCATGTTGCCAAGACCTTCACTAAGGACCCTGCAGCTAAAGAACTGCCACAGACAGGCAGCGAATCAGCAGTTGCCTTGAGCCTAGTTGGTATGGTTTTAGGATTCTTTGGATTGGCAGGAATCAAGAAAAGTCACAAAGAAGACTAGTTAGAAGACACAATAAAACGGAAGTTGTTCACTTCCGTTTTATTTCTTAGTCTCAGGATTCTGATGTGTGATATTCAAGCCCCAAGGGATTAAGTTTTCTTTTTTCTGTTTGATACGTTGGATATTGTCCTTGTGCCGGAGGATAATAATCAGAGCCAGCGCAATGATAATCAGAGTGAAGAAGAGGTCATAGGCGGGCAGGATAAAGCCAACTAGAGGAAAGAGCAGCGCCGACAGGATAGCGATGACTGCTGAGAGCACACTTGCCAGAGAAATCATACTTCCCAGATAAAGGATGCTGGCAAAGATGATAATCAGATAGACAAAGAAGGCTGGTGAGAAGCCTAGAACAACCCCTGCACTGGTTGCCACTGCCTTGCCACCCTTAAAGCCAGCAAAGATAGGAAAGGTATGGCCAATCACAGCCAAGAGGCCAAAGACAAGCGGCGAAACTCCCTCAATATACAAAAAGAAAGGCAGCAGGGTCGCTGCAGTTCCTTTGAGAAAGTCAATAGCAAAAGTAGCCGTCCCCGCTGTCTTTCCTAAAATACGGAAAGTATTGGTCGTTCCGGTATTGCCGCTGCCGTATTCTCTCAGGTTCTTTTTAAAGAAAATTTGCCCAATCCAAAGTCCGGTCGGAATAGAGCCCAGTAAGTATGCTAGTATTAATCCAATTATCGTGTTCATCATGATTTTATTATACCATTATTTCGCTTTCTGACAATAGAAAAGGATAGAATTTATAGCAGGAAATGTCTACTCGGATATTGGATTGTTCTTCGTTTAAAATCAGTCCTCATCAGCATTATTTTCAAAAAAATCTTTGCAATATTTGCCAAAAACTTGTAAGATAGAAAAGATGAATCATTAGGAGGTTCTTGTGGCAAAAAAGGAAATCAATATTAACAATTACAATGATGATGCCATTCAGGTATTAGAAGGGTTGGATGCGGTCCGTAAACGTCCAGGGATGTATATCGGATCGACCGACGGAGCGGGACTCCACCATCTGGTCTGGGAGATTGTGGACAATGCTGTCGATGAAGCCCTATCAGGCTTCGGTGACCGGATCGATGTGACGATCAACAAGGACGGCAGTCTGACTGTCGCAGACCACGGACGCGGGATGCCAGTCGGCAAGCACGCTATGGGCATTCCCACGGTTGAGGTCATTTTCACAGTTCTCCACGCTGGCGGTAAGTTCGGCCAAGGTGGCTATAAGACCTCAGGCGGTCTCCATGGTGTAGGTTCCTCTGTTGTCAATGCCCTGTCCAGCTGGCTGGAAGTGGAAATCACGCGGGATGGGACTGTTTACAAGCAGCGCTTTGAAAATGGCGGAAAACCAGTCACTACGCTCAAGAAAATCGGTACTGCACCTAAGTCCAAGTCTGGAACCAAAGTGACCTTCATGCCGGACGATACGATTTTTTCAACGACAGACTTCAAGTACAACACTATTGCGGAGCGGCTTAAGGAATCAGCCTTCCTGCTCAAGAATGTCCGCCTGTCTCTGACTGATGCGCGGACTGGCGAAGAAGTAGAGTTCCACTATGAGAATGGGGTTGAAGACTTTGTCACCTATCTCAATGAAGACAAGGAAACCCTGACTCCTGTCCTCTATTTCGAAGGAGAGGAGAGCGGCTTCCAAGTCCAGGTGGCTCTCCAGTACAACGACGGCTACGCCGATAATATCCTGTCCTTTGTCAATAACGTCCGCACCAAGGACGGCGGTACCCACGAGACAGGGCTCAAGACCGCTATTACCAAGGCCATGAACGACTATGCCAGAAAGACGGGACTGCTCAAGGAAAAGGACAAGAATCTGGAAGGCTCGGACTACCGCGAAGGTTTGGCTGCTGTCCTGTCCATCCTGGTCCCTGAGGCTCACCTGCAGTTTGAAGGCCAGACCAAGGACAAGCTGGGCAGCCCTTTGGCTCGTCCGGCCGTGGACTCCATTGTCTCTGACAAGCTGACTTTCTTCCTCTTGGAAAATGGTGAGCTGGCTTCCAATCTCATCCGCAAAGCTATCAAGGCCAGAGATGCTAGGGAAGCGGCCCGCAAGGCGCGTGACGAAAGCCGGAACGGCAAGAAGAATAAGAAAGACAAGGGCTTGCTGTCTGGTAAGCTGACTCCGGCCCAGTCCAAGAACCCAGCCAAGAACGAACTCTATCTGGTCGAGGGAGACTCTGCCGGTGGCTCTGCCAAGCAAGGCCGTGACCGTAAGTTCCAAGCCATCCTGCCCCTGCGCGGTAAGGTTGTCAATACTGCTAAAGCTAAGATGGCTGACATTCTCAAGAACGAAGAAATCAACACCATGATTTACACGATTGGAGCGGGTGTTGGTACAGACTTTACCCTTGAGGATGCCAACTATGACAAGATCATCATCATGACCGATGCGGACACCGACGGTGCCCATATCCAGACCTTGCTGCTGACCTTTTTCTATCGCTATATGCGCCCGCTGGTCGAGGCTGGCCGCGTCTATATCGCCCTGCCGCCTCTCTACAAGATGTCCAAGGGCAAGGGCAAGAGCGAAGTCGTCGAGTATGCCTGGACTGATGGCGAGCTGGACGACCTGCGCCGCAAGTTTGGCAAGGGAGCCATGCTTCAGCGTTACAAGGGGCTCGGTGAAATGAACGCTGACCAGCTCTGGGAGACCACCATGAATCCCGACACCCGCACCCTTATCCGCGTCACCATTGAAGACCTGGCCCGCGCCGAACGCCGTGTCAATGTCCTCATGGGCGACAAGGTCGAACCACGCCGCAAGTGGATTGAGGATAACGTCAAGTTTACGCTTGAGGAGAGCGGGGAGATGGTGTTTTAGATGAGAATGATAGAGAACTTTCAGCGCTGGAAGGTTAATCTCTCCGGTTGGATGGATATATCTATAGATAAGATCTATAGATATTCGGAACCTAATTATAGTTATAGAGATTCTAAACGAAAAATAGAGAATTTAGAAGTTTTAAAAATACTTGATAATCAAGATGATATTAATTTAAGACAGAAAAATGATGCAATTAAGTATTTCTTTCGTGTGATACCGACAGCTTTTATACTGTATATATTTTTATTTGTTATATTTCAAAATCTTAAATTTTCTGATAAAGATATCATTTTTTTGAGCGTTTTCGCTTTTGTTATAATTGTTTTATTTTTAATAGTATTATTTGGGACTATCAGATCCATAATTCCTGAACTTGTTATATTTATAGAATGGCTCATTTCTAGGTTTTCTAAACAGTATAGAACAAAGATTAAATGGCTCAGAAAATTACCGTCACTATTGCCGTTGACTATATGGCCACTATTTTTTTCTGATATTCTAAAAAACACATCAAAGCAATATGGTCTTGGAGAGAATTTAGTTCTTACGATAACACTCGTTTCGATATCATCGTTTATTTTATGGTTGTATTTACATGATTTGATTAAAAGTCAACCTGTTTTTCAAGTTGAAGCTTTAATTGTTAGCCCGGCTATGATTTTATCTGTTCTTGCAATCTCTACCCTCATTTTTGATATTGATTGGAAAAATAAGTTACCGTGGACTCTGTCAGTTATTTTTTTCACAATATCAAGTACGTTTTTAGACTTATCAATTAGCAATAGACGTGAAAAAGAATACGCAATAGCTCAAGAAATTTTCCAAGAGCAACTGCTTTTAGAAAAACCAAGATACAAAGAGTTGAAGAAGTGCTACTACCATGGCGGTGAAAAATACAAAGAAAAATTATTAAGTACGGAAAAGTTTTTAAGACTTATAAAAAAACGTGAAAAGTATTTAATTCAAAGGGATAAAAATAATAGATACAGCTATAAATCAGGGTTTAATCCACAAAATAATTTCTCCCCTACCAGACATTATCTTCCATAGGTCTAAAAAAGAAATTTCCAATGAACAATTTCTTATCTAATCGCCAAAACTGAGTGTTTGTATGTACTCCACTGGAAAGGCAGGTATTCCCATGAGAACTGAACCCGAAATGCTAGATTTAATTTTGCAAACCGCAAAAGTGTTACAAGTTGACGCTGTCGCCATGTCCGGCTCGCGGACAAATCCAAATGCTCCCAGGGACGAGTTCCAAGACTATGATGTAGTCTACATTGTAGAGGATTTGGATGGTCTGGTGGCTGACCTTGCTTGGTTGGAAAGGTTTGGCAAGCGCATGATTGAGCAGCATGTCCTACTAGACCATCGCCGCCTCTATCTCATGCTCTTTGAAGATGGCAATCGGATAGATTTGACTCTTTGCCCAAAGGAGCACATCAAAGAGTGGGTGGATAGCGAAGCGGATTTTACAGTGCTGGCTGACCCACAGGGGCTTTTTGACTCTTATGCACCGACACCCAAGCGCTACTGGACGGCACCAGCTAGTGCGACTGACTTTGACAAATCCTGCAATGAATTTTGGTGGGTGTCAGCTTATGTGGTCAAGGGCATTTATCGAAATCACCTTGTCTATGCGACGGATCATTTGTATGGAATCTGCCAGCAAGAATTGCTCAAGCTTTTAGCTTGGCAAGTGGAAGCAGATAAGGGGACGGTCGATGTTGGCAAGAACTATAAGTACCTCTTTCAGTATTTGCCTGCTGAGAAAGAGAAAGAGAAAGAATTTACAGCCTTGCTTGACTTTTCCGACAAGAAAAAAATCACCAAGTCTCTCTTAGCTACCATGCACTTTTTCCACAAAGAAGCCCAAGCCTTCTCTCTCAAAACCGGCTTCCACTATGACAAAGTAACCGCAGAGAAGATGATTGAGTATGCTGAAGAGAGGCTCGAAACAAATGAAACATTTACAAAATAATAAGATAACAAAATTTTTACTGATTAGTTTTCTCATTTCTTGGGGATTTGGTTGGGGATTGCTCGCTTTTCTGACGCAAATGAGCCTCTTAAGTCTAACAAGTCCACTAGGAGTTTTTCTCCATTTACTAGGAGGTTTCGGTCCAACCATTGCAGCTATTTCTTGTTTGCCTCAAAAATCCATTAAAAGCATAGTCTCTTTTATCTTAGGGGACTCAAAGAAATATATTTTGTTATTTCTTTTACTAATTTTCGTGCAGACAGGTGTCATTGCTTTCTCGTCTAAGGAGCTTAATCCAGCTTTTCCACTAGGGAATTTGTTTGTTGTTTTTTTGAGTGCAGTCTGTGTTTATGGTGGCGAAGAAGAATTGGGATGGCGAGGCATCTTGCAACCAACTTTGGAAACTAGATTCTCCTTTTGGATTTCCGGTTTGATAACAGGTTGTATTTGGGCAATATGGCATGTACCTTTATGGTTTGTGATTGGAAGTTCCCAAAGTAGAATGCCTTTTATATTATTCAGTCTATTTGCAATTTATCTCAGTATTCTTCTAGCAGCTGTTTTCAAAAAGACTAAGTCGATTCTTTTTTGCGCCATTTTTCACGGTCTAATTAATACCTTACTTAGCTTATTTGTTATTAAAATTAATCTTTTATTCATTCTAGGATTAGTAGGATTGCTCTTCTTTTCTCACTACCTACAAAGAAACAGTTAAATTTATAAAATATAGATTTACTTTACAATAAAACACTAAAAAAGAGAATTATTATGTCCAACATTCAAAACATGTCCCTTGAGGACATCATGGGAGAGCGTTTTGGTCGCTACTCCAAATACATTATTCAAGAGCGGGCCTTGCCGGACATTCGCGATGGCTTGAAGCCTGTTCAGCGCCGTATTCTTTATTCGATGAACAAGGACGGCAATACCTTTGACAAGGGCTACCGCAAGTCAGCCAAGTCAGTCGGGAACATCATGGGGAATTTCCACCCCCACGGTGACAGCTCCATCTACGATGCCATGGTTCGTATGTCTCAGGATTGGAAAAACCGCGAGATTCTCGTTGAGATGCACGGAAACAACGGTTCCATGGACGGTGATCCGCCGGCGGCTATGCGTTATACTGAGGCGCGGCTGTCTGAGATGGCTGGCTATCTTTTGCAGGATATCGAGAAAGATACCGTTCCTTTTGCTTGGAACTTCGATGATACTGAGAAGGAGCCGACTGTTCTGCCGGCAGCCTTTCCTAACCTTTTAGTCAATGGAGCAACTGGGATTTCCGCTGGTTATGCGACGGATATTCCACCTCATAATCTAGCCGAAGTCATTGACGCGGTTATCTATATGATTGACCATCCGTCTGCCAAGGTGGACAAACTCATGGAGTTTCTGCCTGGTCCAGACTTCCCGACAGGAGCTATTGTCCAAGGCCGTGATGAGATCAAGAAAGCCTATGAGACTGGGAAAGGTCGCGTCGTGGTGCGCTCTAGAACTGAGATTGAAAAGCTGAAGGGCGGAAAAGAGCAAATCGTCATCACCGAGATTCCTTACGAGATTAATAAAGCGGTCTTGGTCAAGAAGATTGACGATGTGCGGGTCAACAATAAGGTGGCCGGCATTGCCGAGGTGCGGGACGAATCAGACCGTGACGGTCTTCGCATTGCCATTGAGCTCAAGAAAGACGCCAATACCGAGCTGATTCTCAACTACCTCTTTAAGTACACTGATTTGCAAGTCAATTACAACTTCAACATGGTAGCTATTGACAATTTCACGCCGTGTTTGGTGGGAATTGTGCCAATCTTGACCAGCTACATTGCTCACCGCAAGGAGATTATTCTGGCTCGCAGCCGCTTTGACAAGGCTAAGGCTGAAAAACGGCTGCATATCGTGGAAGGACTGATTCGGGTTATTTCCATCTTGGACGAGGTGATTGCCCTGATTCGTGCTTCCGAAAACAAAGCAGATGCCAAGGAAAATCTTAAAATCAGCTATGATTTCACTGAGGAGCAGGCTGAGGCTATCGTCACTCTCCAACTCTACCGTTTGACAAATACAGACGTAGTGGTTCTGGAAGAGGAAGAAGCAGAGCTGCGCGAGAAGATTGCCATGCTGGCAGCTATTATCGGCGATGAGCGAACTATGTATAACCTCATGAAGCGGGAGCTCCGCGATGTCAAGAAAAAGTTTGGCAATCCGCGTCTCAGCGAGCTGCAGGATACAGCAAACGCCATCGAGATTGATACAGCTAGTCTCATCGTTGAGGAAGAGACTTATGTCAGCGTGACTCGTTCTGGTTATATCAAGCGGACAAGTCCGCGTTCCTTCTCAGCTTCAACCCTAGAGGAGATGGGCAAGCGTGACGATGACCGACTGATTTTCCTTAGTCCAGCTAAGACGACTCAGCACATGCTGATCTTCACAAGTCTAGGAAATGTTATTTACCGGCCTGTTCATGAGCTGTCAGACATCCGCTGGAAAGAAATCGGAGAACACCTCAGCCAGACCATCAGCAACTTTGATACAAAGGAAGAGGTTATCTATACAGAATTGCTGGATAGCTTTGAGGAGGGCACTTACTTTGCAGCGACCAAGTTAGGTCAGATCAAGCGTGTAGAGCGCAAGGAATTCAGTCCTTGGCGGACCTATAAGTCCAAATCGCTTAAGTTTGCTAAACTGAAAAATGAAGACGACCAGGTTATTGCTCTGGCGCCGATTAAGCTGGATGATGTTATGCTCGTGACCAAGAATGGCTATGCACTGCGCTTCAATATTGAGGAAGTTCCTGTCATCGGAGCTAAGGCGGCTGGGGTTAAAGCCATCAATCTCAAGAAGGACGATGTCCTAGCGGCAGCCTTTATCGCCAATACGGACTCACTTTACCTCCTGACTCAGCGCGGTTCGATCAAGCGTATGGCAGTCGCAGATATTCCTGTTACCAGTCGGGCAAATCGCGGTCTTCAAGTTCTGAGAGAGCTTAAGACCAAGCCGCATCGTGTCTTTGCAGCTGGACCAGTCTTTGGTGAAACAGTGGACTTTGACCTCTTCACAACAGAAGCAGAAGCCAGCGAGGAGCAGATTTTGCAGGTGCTTTCTAATAAAGGAACGGCCTATGAAATCAATCTGGCCGACTTCAGCTTGTCTGAGAGAACTAGCAACGGTAGCTTCATTTCTGATACCATTTCAGACGAAGAAGTCTTCTCAGCTTATATCAAGTAATCATCAAACCAGTTCGCGGGAGCTGGTTTTTTCAATTTCTATGAGTTTGATAGCGGAACAAAAGATCAGATAACAAAATTTTCTGAAAATTGAAAATAATACTTGAAAATATCTCAAAAAGGTGTAAAATAGGGAGTATCTAAAAATGAAGTTTGGAAGAAGAGGAGAAAGACCATGACTGTAAATCTTGACTGGGAAAATCTAGGATTCTCATATATGAAACTGCCTTATCGCTACATAGCATACTATCGCAATGGCCAGTGGGAAGAAGGAACGTTAACAGAGGACGCTACGCTCCATATCTCTGAGTCGTCTCCTAGCCTTCACTACGGCCAGCAGGCTTTTGAAGGTCTAAAGGCCTATCGGACTAAGGATGGCAGTATTCAGCTTTTTCGTCCGGATAAAAATGCAGATCGTCTGCAACGAACAGCTGACCGCTTGCTCATGCCGCAAGTTTCTACAGAAATGTTCGTGGACGCAGTTAAGCAGGTTGTCCGAGCTAATGAAGAATATGTTCCGCCTTACGGAACAGGCGGAACCCTTTATATTCGACCTCTCTTGATTGGTGTCGGCGATATTATCGGCGTGAAACCAGCTGAAGAATACATTTTCACTATCTTTGTAATGCCGGTAGGCAATTACTTCAAAGGCGGTCTGACTCCGACTAACTTCATTGTCTCAGATGACTATGATCGCGCGGCACCGCACGGAACTGGTGCGGCAAAAGTAGGTGGCAATTACGCTGCTAGCTTGCTACCTGGAAAGATTGCCAAGGACAAGCATTTCTCAGATGTGATTTATCTGGATCCGGCAACCCATACCAAGATTGAAGAAGTGGGCTCTGCTAATTTCTTTGGTATTACCAAGAATAATGAGTTTGTAACGCCGCTCAGTCCCTCAATCTTGCCATCCATCACCAAGTATTCTTTACTCTATCTGGCAGAACATAGACTGGGGCTTAAGCCGATTGAAGGGGATGTTCCTCTGGCGGACTTGGGTAAATTCACTGAAGCAGGTGCTTGCGGAACAGCTGCAGTTATCTCTCCTATCGGAGGTATCCAGCACGGCGATGATTTCCATGTCTTTTATAGCGAGACAGAAGTCGGTCCAGTCACTCGCAAGCTGTATGACGAATTAACTGGTATCCAGTTTGGTGATGTTGAAGCGCCAGAAGGTTGGATTGTAAAAGTATAATTTAAAAACTGTCCTTGATTGGGCAGTTTTTTCTGTGATTCTAGCCTAAGATAGCTTGCGAAGTCAGCTATTTTCGTGTACAATAGAAATTTGAAAGAGGTAAGTTATGAGTAAAAAAGACAAAAAGATTGAAATTCAAATCACAGACAGCAAAGTGAAGGTCGGAGCAGACCAATTTGACGGTTATAGTCTTGCTATTGGCAAGAAGGTTATCGGCGAGATTGCTGAACTAGATGGCCAGTTTGCAATCATCAAAAATGGAAATGCTGAAAGTTTTTATAAAAAACTTGAAAGAGCCGTGGAAACTTTAATTGAAACCTATAATTTAAGCAAATAGGGCTTGCATTTTCATTGTATCAATGTTATAATAGATAGCGTTGATTGTCGGAGAGATAGCGAAGAGGCTAAACGCGGCGGACTGTAAATCCGCTCCTTCGGGTTCGGGGGTTCGAATCCCTCTCTCTCCATCAGCGTTCATTGTGACGATGATAAAGTGACTTTTGTCAGCGCTCTTTTTGGGGTATAGCCAAGCGGTAAGGCAAGGGACTTTGACTCCCTCATGCGTTGGTTCGAATCCAGCTACCCCAGTTCTTAGGTAATAGATCTGATAAAATAATAAAATGTCTTCTGGTATTTTATTTCTTTATAGGATGGAAATCGTTAACGATAGATCAATGTCATTTGCGGGTGCTTAGGAAAATAAATAAGTAGTATGTCAAGCGAAAGCTTGATTGTTGGAGGATTTTTTTAGATGAATGAATTTGAAGATTTGCTAAACAGTGTTAGCCAAGTTGAGCCAGGTGACGTCGTTACTGCTGAAGTATTGACTGTTGACGCTAACCAAGCTAATGTTGCAATCGCTGGAACTGGTGTTGAAGGTGTTTTGACTCTTCGTGAGTTGACAAATGACCGCGACGCTGATATCAACGACCTTGTAAAACCAGGTGAAACACTTGAATTGCTTGTTCTTCGTCAAGTAGTGGGTAAAGATACAGACACAGTAACTTACCTGGTATCTAAAAAACGTTTGGAAGCTCGCAAAGCTTGGGACAAATTGGTTGGTCGTGAAGAAGAAGTTGTCACTGTTAAGGGCACTCGTGCTGTTAAAGGTGGACTTTCAGTTGAGTTTGAAGGACTTCGTGGATTTATCCCTGCTTCAATGCTTGATACTCGTTTCGTTCGTAACACTGAGCGTTTTGTAGGTCAAGAGTTTGATGCTAAGATTAAAGAAGTAGATCCAAAAGAAAACCGCTTCATCCTTTCACGTCGTGAAGTTGTAGAAGCTGAAGCTGCAGCAGCACGTGCTGAAGTCTTTGGTAAGTTGAATGTTGGTGATATTGTAACTGGTAAAGTTGCTCGCATCACTAGCTTCGGTGCTTTCATTGACCTTGGCGGAGTTGACGGACTGGTTCACTTGACTGAATTGTCACATGAGCGCAACGTATCACCTAAGTCTGTTGTATCAGTTGGTGATGAAATCGAAGTGAAAGTTCTTGATTTGAACGAAGAAGAAGGACGCGTATCCCTCTCTCTTAAAGCAACTACACCTGGACCATGGGATGGCGTTGAGCAAAAACTTGCTGCAGGCGATGTGATTGAAGGAACTGTAAAACGTTTGACTGATTTCGGTGCTTTCGTTGAAGTATTGCCAGGTATCGATGGATTGGTTCACATCTCACAAATTTCACACAAACGTGTTGAAAGCCCTAAGGATGCCCTTAAGGTTGGTCAAGAAGTAACTGTTAAGGTTCTTGAAGTGAATGCTGCTGATGAGCGTGTATCACTTTCTATCAAGGCTCTTGAAGAACGTCCAGCTCAAGAAGAAGGACAAAAAGATGAGAAACGCCAATCACGTCCTCGTCGTCCAAAACGTCAAGAAAAACGTGACTTTGAACTTCCAGAAACTCAAACTGGATTCTCAATGGCTGATTTGTTTGGCGATATTGAATTGTAATTTGATAAAAGAAGTTGAGATTTCTCAACTTCTTTTTCTGATTTTCACTTGTATTTTCAGAGAAAATCAGTTATAATGAATTAGTTGCCACCCTTAGTGTAATGGATATCACGTAAGATTCCGGTTCTTGAGATGGGAGTTCGATTCTCTCAGGGTGGATGACTTAAAATTGGACTCTTCGCAGTCTTTTTTTGCTCTTTTTTGGAGGAAAATATGCAATGACAGTAAAACTAATCGCTCATACCTTAATTGAGAAAGACGGGAAGTATTTACTTATCAAGCGCTCTAAAATAAAGCTCGGCCTTCCTAATGTCTATCCATCTTATTGGGATATTCCAGGTGGAAGTGTAGAAGAGAATGAACTTCCCAGAGAGGCGGCTCTACGCGAGGCTATGGAGGAGGTTAATCAAAAGATTCGGATTGATAGGATTATCCATGAAGATAGTCAGTTTGATGCTAGCAAAGATACTGTTTTTACACGTTTAGTTTATGTGGGTAGGATTACGGAGCAGCGTGATATTATATTAGATCCAGAAGAGCATTCAGACTTTGTCTGGATTACTTCTCTGAAAGACCTAGAGGATGAGCTCATCGTACCTTATTTGATTGATATTTTTGCTGACAAATCTGTATAAAGCAACAAAAAAACATCCCCTTTTATCAGGAGATGTTTTTTATAATTAGTTTTTAGATGCTTCTTGGAATTCTGGATTCTTCCAAGCTTCATCAATAATTGCTTGCAATTCTTTAGCAGAAGCTTGCATTTTTTGAGTCTCAGCATCGTTAAGTGGTATGTTTACTGGACGTACGATACCGTGAGCACCAACGATAGCAGGTTGACCGATGAAGACATTTTCAACACC
Organism: Streptococcus sanguinis; assembly: GCF_050225395.1. GTDB lineage: Bacteria > Bacillota > Bacilli > Lactobacillales > Streptococcaceae > Streptococcus. The sequence continues at coordinate 1,160,817 of NZ_CP071431.1, forward strand.
ATATTGGCCTTCTTGGAAGACTGACAATGGCAATACTGCATTTTCATCGTCAAGGATAGCTTTTGTGATACGAGCCAAAGCAACCGCGATACCGTAGTAAGTTGCTCCTTTTTTATTGATGATTGAGTATGCTGCGTCACGGACGGAGATGAAAAGATCAACCAAGTCTTGTTCGTTCAAGTCGCGGTTAGCTTGCAACCATTGCTCCAATTTCACACCTGCAACGTTAGCGTGTGACCAAACAGCAAACTCAGAGTCACCGTGCTCACCCATGATGTAGGCATGGACAGAACGAGCATCAATACCAATCTTTTCAGCAAGAGCTTGACGGAAGCGAGCTGAGTCAAGTGAAGTACCTGAACCGATAACACGCTCTTTAGGGAAACCAGAGAATTTCCAAGTTGAGTAAGTCAAAACGTCAACTGGGTTAGCAGCAACGAGGAAGATACCGTTGAAGCCTGATTCTACGACTTGAGTAACGATAGATTTGTTGATAGCCAAGTTTTTACCAACAAGGTCAAGACGAGTTTCACCTGGTTTTTGAGGTGCACCTGCAGTGATAACAACGAGGTCAGCATCCGCACAGTCTGCATAAGTAGCAGCGTAGATTTTTTTAGGTGAAGTGAAAGCGAGGGCGTGGCTAAGGTCTTCAGCATCACCGACAGCCTTTTCAAATAATTGAGGGATTTCAATGATACCAAGTTCTTGAGCAATACCTTGGTTTACAAGAGCAAATGCGTAAGATGAACCTACAGCACCGTCACCAACAAGGATGACTTTTTTATGTTGTTTAGTAGCAGTCATTTCTAAACATCTCCTTATTTTTTTAGGGAACATTTCCCGTACACATTCATTCTACCACTTTTGACATATTTTGTCACGGTCAACTTGTATATCTAGTGATGTAAACGTTTTTACAAACGGTTCAAAATACTGAAAAATTAAAGAAAATGTGGTATAATAAAGGGTAGTTTAATATGAAAGAAAGGCATTTTTTAATGCAAGACAGAAACTTAGTAAATGTTAATCTGACTAGTGAAATGAAGACTAGTTTCATTGATTACGCGATGAGCGTTATCGTGGCTCGGGCGCTTCCAGATGTTCGTGATGGTCTAAAGCCAGTTCACCGTCGGATTCTCTATGGTATGAATGAGCTGGGCGTGACACCTGAGAAGCCTCACAAGAAATCAGCTCGTATCACAGGGGATGTCATGGGTAAGTATCACCCGCATGGTGACTCCTCTATTTATGAAGCGATGGTGCGGATGGCTCAATGGTGGAGCTATCGCTATGTGCTCGTAGATGGCCATGGAAACTTCGGTTCTATGGACGGAGATGGGGCCGCTGCTCAGCGTTATACAGAAGCACGAATGAGCAAGATTGCTCTGGAGATGCTTCGTGATATTAATAAAAACACTGTTGATTATATTGACAACTATGATGCTAGCGAGAGAGAGCCCGTAGTTCTTCCTGCTCGCTTCCCTAACTTGCTTGTGAACGGTGCGACAGGGATTGCAGTTGGGATGGCGACCAATATCCCACCTCATAATCTTGGTGAGTCTATTGATGCAGTTAAGCTTGTTATGGACAATCCGGATGCAACAACTCGCGATATCATGGAAGTCCTTCCTGGACCAGATTTTCCTACAGGTGCACTGGTTATGGGTAAGTCTGGTATTCACCGGGCTTATGAAACAGGGAAGGGTTCAATTGTTCTTCGTTCTCGCACTGAAATCGAAGAGATGAAAAATGGCCGTGAGCGAATTGTCGTAACCGAGTTTCCATACATGGTTAATAAGACTAAGGTCCATGAGCATATTGTTCGTCTGGTGCAGGAAAAACGCATTGACGGTATCACTGCTGTTCGTGATGAGTCCAACCGTGAAGGGGTCCGTTTTGTCATTGAGGTACGTCGTGATGCCTCTGCTCATGTTATTCTAAACAATCTTTTCAAGCTGACTCAGATGCAGACCAATTTCAGCTTCAATATGCTGGCTATTCAAAATGGTGTGCCGAAGATTCTGTCTCTGCGTGAGATTTTGTTGGCATATATTGAGCACCAAAAGGAAGTGGTGACTCGACGGACGGCTTTTGATAAAGAAAAGGCAGAAGCTCGAGCTCATATCTTGGCTGGTTTGCTGATTGCTCTTGATCACATTGATGAAGTGATTCGCATTATCCGTAATAGCGAAACGGACGCAGAAGCACAGGCTGAATTGATGGCTAAGTTTGAACTGTCTGAGCGCCAGAGCCAGGCTATCCTTGATATGCGCCTGCGTCGTCTGACTGGCTTGGAACGTGATAAGATTCAGTCAGAGTATGACGAGCTGATTGCCTTGATTGCAGACTTGGCTGATATTTTGGCTAAGCCAGAGCGCGTTATCGCTATTATCAAGGAAGAGTTAGACGAGGTCAAGCGTAAATTTGCGGATGACCGCCGAACTGAGCTGATGGTGGGAGAAGTTCTTTCTCTTGAAGATGAAGATTTGATTGAGGAAGCGGATGTTTTGATTACCCTGTCTAATAAAGGCTATATCAAACGTCTGAATCAGGCAGAATTTACTGCTCAGAAACGCGGAGGCCGCGGTGTTCAAGGAACTGGCGTCAAAGACGATGACTTCGTCAAAGAGCTGGTCTCAACTAGTACTCACGATAGACTGCTCTTCTTTACTAACAAGGGCCGAGTCTATCGTCTCAAAGGATATGAAATCCCTGAGTACGGCCGGACAGCCAAGGGCTTGCCAGTGGTCAATCTCTTGAAACTGGATGAAGGTGAGACTATTCAGACCATTATTAATGTCCAGCAAGATCGCAGTGATGATTCCTATCTCTTCTTTACTACCCGTCATGGGGTGGTCAAACGGACCAGTGTAACAGAATTTGCTAATATTCGTCAGAACGGTCTTAAGGCTTTGAATTTGAAGGATGAAGACGAGTTAATCAATGTCTTTCTGACGGACGGTGCTGCAGACGTTATCATTGGTACTAAGTTTGGTTATTCTGTCCGCTTCAATGAGACAGCTGTCCGGAGCATGAGCCGGATAGCGACTGGTGTTCGCGGAGTCAATCTTCGAGATGGCGATCAGGTTGTTGGAGCTGGTGTGATTGCTGAGGGAGACGAAGTGCTTGTCATTACTGAAAAAGGCTATGGTAAGCGAACTCTTGCCAGTGAGTATCCAACCAAGGGCCGTGGTGGTAAAGGGATTAAAACAGCCAATATCACTGATAAGAACGGACCTCTTGCTGGTCTGATGACTGTTACTGGCGAGGAAGATTTGATGATTATCACTAATACTGGTGTCATCATTCGGACCAGTGTGGCAAATATTTCTCAGACAGGCCGCTCAACCATGGGAGTTAAGGTCATGCGTCTGGACCAAAATGCACAGATTGTCACCTTTACAAGCGTCGAAGCAGACGATAAAGAAGATGTAGCAGAGGAAGAAAACGAATCGTAAAAGAGGACCTCTATTATGGTACAAGGAAAAAGAAGTCGAAAAAGAAAACAAAAAAGCAAAAGAAATATTTTTATCAATATTGTTGCGACATTATTAATTTTTGTGGCCCTTGGCTTGATCTTTAATGCGCAAATCCGAAACATGATTATGGTTTGGCATACCAACCAATATCAGGTCAGCAAGGTTTCCAAAGACTCTATTAGTAAAAATAAAAACGCTGAGACTAGTTTTGATTTTAATAAGGTAGAGTCGCTTTCTACAGAAGCGGTCATCAATGCTCAGTGGAAAGCCCAGCAACTGCCTGTTATCTGAGGCATCTCTATTCCAGAAGTATCCATGAATTTGCCGATTTTCAAAGGGCTGGATAATGCTGGATTGTATTATGGTGCTGGTACGATGAAAGAGACCCAGCAGATGGGGCAGGGGAATTATGCCTTGGCTAGCCACCATGTCTTTGGCATCACAGGGGCTAGCAACATGCTCTTTTCCCCACTGGATCGTGCTAAGACTGGCATGAAGATCTATATCACTGATAAAGAGCATGTCTATACTTATGTAATCACTAGTGTTGAAACGGTAACTCCGGATCGAACGGATTTAATTGAGGATACCGAAGGCGTTACAGAGATTACTTTGGTTACCTGTGAGGATGCTGCGGCAACCAACCGGACTATTGTCAAGGGAACGTTAGAAGGCTCTGTTGAGTATGAAAAGGCTCCTAAGGAAGTTCTTGAATCTTTCAGTAAGTCCTACAATCAAATGCAGATTTAAAGACAAAAAACTAAAAAAATTTCACTCCAAAGGTTAGGAAGAACTCTAATTTTTGGAGTTTTTTTATCTAAAATTTTGTTCTGAGCAAAAGTTTTTTTATATCAATTCTTGCTGATTTTGACTCTTTTTCCGAATAATAAGGTAAGGAGGTTTCTATGTATAGCATTTCATTTCAAGATGATATTAGCATGATGCCACGGGAGCGTTTGATGAGAGAAGGGGCTGAAAAACTCAGTAACCAGGAGCTTCTATCAATCTTTCTCAGAACAGGCAACAAAAAAGAAAGTGTTTTTCAAGTTTCTCAAAGAATTTTATCATCAATTTCCAGTTTGAACGATCTCAAGTATTTAACTTTGCAGGAATTGCAAACTATTTCTGGAATCGGTCCGATTAAGGCTGTGGAGCTGCAGGCCATTATCGAATTGGGGCGTCGGATTAACCGAGCAGAGGTTCTGCAAAAAGAGCAGATTATGGGCAGTCAAAAATTAGCCCAGAAGATGCAGCAGGAATTGGGAGATATGAGGCAGGAGTGCTTGGTTGCTATTTATCTTAATAGTCAAAATCAAATTCTGCACCAGCAGACTATTTTTATGGGGACGGTCAGCAGAAGCATTGCTGAGCCGAGAGAAATTCTCCACTACGCTCTTAAGCATCTGGCGACATCTATCATACTGGTACACAATCATCCGTCAGGCTCAGTCGTTCCTAGCAGAAACGACGATGAAGTGACTCAGCATATGAAAGAAGCATGTGAGATGATGGGTTTAGTTCTTTTGGATCATTTGATTGTGTCTAAGTCCAACTACTATAGCTACCGAGAGGAGACAGATATGATATAATTTGATTTACTTGAATATAAAAAAACTTCTATTCGTGTAGAACAGAAGTTTATCTAGGAATAGAGGCTTCTAAAGAATATTGACAACATAATCAAACAGAGCTAAGTCTCCTTCTCTGGAGCCAAACAAGAACTCTGGGTGCCATTGGACGCCAAGGAAAGGACTACCGTCAGTAGAAGTGATGGCTTCAATAATCTTATCGCGAGGATCATAGGCGATGACTTCTAGGCCAGTCGCTAAATCCTTGATACTTTGGTGGTGGAAGGAGTTGATTTCAGATGCAGGGCCATAGATTTCGTGCAGAATAGAGCCGTTCTTGGTCACCATGCTTTGAGTTGTGTACTCAGCAGAGCTATCTTGCCAATGATCTTCAATATCTTGATGAAGAGTACCGCCTAGGGCTACATTATAAAGTTGGGTTCCGCGGCAGACAGTGAAGATTGGTTTATTTTGGCGGCGAGCTTCTTTTATTAAAGCTAATTCAAAAATATCTCGTTTGAGTAGATAATCATCGCTGTCAATGGTTTTCTCTTCACCATAGAATTGAGGGCATACATTCTGACCGCCTGTGATGATTAATTTATCAACAATGGAAACATACTGTTTAGCCATTTCTTCATCACCGATTGGCAAAATCATTGGAATTCCGCCAACTTCTTTGACACCCTCAACGAATCCTGTCGCTGTATAGCTCATATGGATGAAGTGATCGTCTGGGATTTCTCTTTCATTTCCGGTTATTCCAATAATAGGTTTACTCATAGAGTGTTTAATACCTCTTTCAAATTAATGTTCATTTTTTCTCATGAAGTAGAGCAAAGTCTGCAGTTCACTAGTCAGGTCAACATACTGGACAACCACGTCCTTGGGCAAGGATAGGTTCACTGGTGAGAAGCAAAGAATGCCCTTGACACCTGCTTGAACTAAGATAGATGCGACTTCTTGAGCTTTCACGCTAGGTACAGTTAGGATGGCAGTTTGCACATTTCCTGACTGTATTTTTTCTTTTATTTGGGAAATTCCATAGATAGGAATCCCATCGCTGGTTGTGTTGCCAACTTCTGGATGGTCATCTATGTCAAAAGCCATTACAACCTTCATTTTATTGCGCTCATGAAAACGATAGTGCAGCAGAGCACGTCCCATATTACCAACGCCAACAATCATGACATTGGTAATAGCATTGTCGTTTAAGAGGTCAGCAAAAAAGTTCATTAATTTCTTGACATCGTAACCAAATCCTCTGCGGCCGAGTTCACCGAAATAAGAAAAATCTCGTCTGACAGTAGCAGAGTCAATACCAATGGCTTCTGCAATTTGTTTGGAGTTGGCTTTTTCAATCTTCTCAGCATTAAAACGTTTAAAAATACGATAGTAGAGCGATAGCCTTTTAGCAGTAGCTCGGGGAATTGTAGTATTTTTTTCAGTTTTCACAAAATCACAACCTTTCTAATTCTATTTTATAGGAAGTTTGTGAAAAAATCAACTAATTAAGAGTGTTTGATTCACTAAAAAAGAAAAGAGTGAAAGTTTATGTTATGTTGTAACTGCGAAGGATTAGTCCTGGTAAGGACTTAGGTCTAACTGGTACATCTGGCGGTACAAGTCTCCAATTAGCCCTGTAAAAGGCAGCTGGTGTCCGTTATAAGTGATAGAAAGTACTTTGAGCGAGTCAGGAACCGTGACGCAGCCAGAGAAGGCTAGAAGAAATTCGTCAAAGTCGTCGTAGGTGAGTGTTCGTTGCACCTTATATGAGTCCAAATAGGTCAGTTCAACCATCGTTAATCCTTTCATTTGTTTAAATGTTCATTTTGATATTCTTCAAGTGTTCTAAGTAGAAGTCAAGCTCGTTTGGTTTTTTAAAGAGTCTAAATCAAAAAAGCAAAATTGCGAGAATCTTGCTTATTGTGGTGTCTTTTCAAAAATATTTCTTTCAACCAAGCTATCCATCAAGAAATAAAATTTTTGCTGGATAATGTGATGGTCTTCTGATTTGAAAATATTGACCAAGCGCAGGCCTGATTTGTCAGTGATATTGATTTTGAAACCATTCAAATCTTTATTGACGATGATTTTCAGCAGAAAACCATTTCCGCTGTTGGGAACAGATTCCAGCAGACGAGAGAGTTCATAGTTGCCAACCTTGCTTTCAGCGAATGTATTGTCGCGCAAGGTAAATTTCTTGACATTTGGGTGAAGTGAATATGTATATTCACAGTTTGCTAAGCTAACAGATGTTTGAAAGGCCATCTTATCCTCCTAAAATTTCTTTTAATTTCTTTGTAAATAATTGAATCTCCTGCAGAGTCGTCTGGTCCGAAGTACTGATTCGAATAGACTCATGCAAGCGGTTGGAATCTTTGCCATACATAACCTGCAGGACATGACTGGGTTGTATAGCTCCGGCTGTGCAAGCTGAGCCTGTTGAAATGGAAAAGCCATTTAAATCCATTTGAAGCAGAAGCAGGTCATTTTTTTGATTGGGAAATCCCAAATTGATGACGTAAGGCAAGCTGGGTTGACTTTCATTTAAGTAAAAGTCAATGTCCGATAAGTCAGCAAGTAAGCTGTCTTTTAAGTCTTGCGCATGCGCTAGATTTTCCTCAAGATGTTCCGTGCTATCTGACAGAGCCGCCGCCATACCTGTGATAGAGATTAGATTTTCAGTTCCGGCCCGGTGTTTTTCTTCCTGGTCACCACCATGCATGAAATTGTCAAAATCCATCTTCTTGGCATAGAGGAAGCCAACGCCTTTGGGACCATGAAACTTATGCGCTGAAGCAGAGAGGAAGTCAATCCCTAGCTCGTCAGGGTAGATGGGAAGTTTACCAATTGCTTGGACAGCATCAACGTGAAAAGCAGCAGGATGTTCTTGCAGTAGTTCACCAATTTCCTTAATGGGGAGCATGGCACCCGTCTCGTTATTAACTGCCATGACAGATACAAGAATAGTGTCAGGTCTAAGAGCCTTTTTAATATCCTCCGCTCGAATCTGACCATCCACCGGCTGAACAAAAGTAGCTTCAAAGCCGAATTTGTCTACTAAGTACTCCACCACTTCTAAGACAGCATGGTGTTCAATAGCAGTGGTGACAATATGCTTCCCTCGGTTCTGGTGACGAAGGGCATAGCCTTTGATAGTAGTATTGTTGCTTTCAGTACCGCCTGAAGTAAAAATAATCTTATTGCTTTGAGTATGCAGAGCTTGAGCAATATCCTCACGCGCCTGTCTGAGCAGTTTACTAGCTTCTCGGCCATGACTATGCGTACTGGAAGGATTCCCAAAGACAGTCATCGTATTGGTCATTGCTTGGATTGCAGCGGGCGACAAAGCAGTTGTAGCGGCATTATCTAAATAAATCACTCCGGTTACCTTATTTCTTTTGATAGGCAAAGAGTGGGCTGACTGGTTTCCTCTCTTGAATGCGGACAATAGCATCACCAATCAGTTCACTAGCTGTAATGTAGTGGAGATTCTTAGGTGTTTTTTCTTTGGTATCAACAGAGTCAGTTACAAGAATTTCCCTGATAGGAGAATTATCAAGCAATTCCGCAGCTTTATCCGCAAAGAGACCATGACTGGATACAGCATAGATTTCGACTGCGCCTTCGCGACAGACAATTTTAGCTGCTTCAGAGAAAGTCCGACCGGTATTTAAAATGTCGTCAATAAGAATAGCTTTCTTGCCCTCGACATCTCCAATGATATATCCCTCAGAGCGACCCGCCTCATCTTCGCCATAATCAATGATAGCGATAGGAGCATCCAGATATTCAGCCAGATTGCGTGCGCGTTTTACACCAGAGTTTTTAGGGCTGACGACAACGACATCATCGCCAGTAAGCCCCATGTTGCAGTAGTGTTTGGCAAAGAGTGGGATAGTGAAGAGGTTATCAACTGGGATATCAAAGAATCCTTGGACCTGCACGGCATGAAGATCCAGAGAAATCACACGATCTACTCCAGCTCCAACAAGCATGTTGGCAACCAGTTTAGCTGTGATTGGCTCGCGAGGGGCAGCAGTCCGATCCTGACGGGCATAACCAAAATAAGGCATCACAACATTAATCGTGTTGGCACTTGCACGCTTGCAGGCATCCACCATAATCAAGAGTTCCATCAAGTGATTATTGACAGGGAAGCTAGTAGACTGAATGATGTATATATCATAGCCACGGACACTTTCTTCAATGTTAATCTGAATCTCGCCGTCCGAGAATTGGCGGGAGGAAAGTTTTCCCAAAGGAACCCCAGCAGCCACAGCGATTTTTTCAGCTATGGAATGATTGGAGTTGAGGGAAAAAAGCTTCATATTTTTTTTATCTGACATGAGTTGGACCGTCCTCTTTTTGTGTCATTTCTATAATCTAATGCTCCATGAAATTTATATTTCAATAGTCTTTAGATTGCTACCTTTTATTTTACCAAAAAAATTAGATTATTTCAGCTATTTTGTGGTCGTTGATTTACAAGTTTTCAGAAAATCTTGCTATCTTGCTCTTACTAGGTTTGTAGTCGATGCAGTGCTGTTTTAGGAAGTTGAGGAAATTTTCTTTTCCTTTTTCGAAATCTTCAACTTCGACTTCGAGTTCGAAGTCTGTTTTGCCCAAGTAGTGACTCTCATCCAGAGCAAGCAGACCGATTTCGTCTTCTTTTTCATAGCGGATAGTCTCTAGAGAGCCTAAAACTTTAAAGTCTTGAACGGGAAGTCCTTTTTGAAGCAGCGTCTCTAAAATCTCTCCCGTAGGAAATTCATTGTTCTGCAAAATATTTTCAGTTTCTTCTGGTGTCAAGTTCTGATTGAGTTCCAAGGCTCCGACTTCTTGAGGAATCTTGAGCGTCAGCTCATCTTCGCGATGGTTAAAAGTTCGTACTCGAAAAGCCATGTGGGCGTGTCGGATACTCTGCTGATCTGACTCGATGTAGTAGTTGGTCTGGCTAATAGGCGAAATATCAGCAAATAATTGGAGCAGACGGTCGTGCTCTTCCTTGGTCAGCATGGTTTTGAATTCAATTTCTAAGTGATTCATTTTCATATCCTTTTCTTTTTTTTGAAAGCGATTTATGTTATAATAACAGTTGTGTTTATTTTATACAAAAAATAATGATATGACAAGGTAAGTGTATGACAATAGAATGGGAAGAGTTTTTAGACCCCTATATTCAAGCGGTTGGAGAGCTGAAAATTAAGTTGCGTGGAGTGCGAAAGCAATACCGCAAGCAGCAACGTCATTCTCCGATTGAGTTTGTGACCGGACGTGTTAAGCCGATTGAGAGCATTAAAGAAAAGATGATTCTGCGAGGCATTCGCGAGGAAAATATCGAGCAGGAGATGCAGGATATCGCTGGCTTACGGGTCATGGTCCAGTTTGTCGATGATGTTGATGAAGTTTTAGAAGTCCTGCGAAATCGGACTGATATGCGTATTGTCCAGGAAAGGGATTACATCAAAAACAAAAAAGCCAGTGGCTATCGGAGTTACCATGTGATTGTAGAATATCCAGTTGATACGATTAATGGTCATAGGCTTATTCTGGCTGAGATTCAGATTCGCACCCTTTCGATGAATTTTTGGGCTACGATTGAGCATTCTTTGAATTACAAGTATAAAGGAGAATTTCCCGAGGAAATCAAATGCCGCTTGGAAACCACAGCTAATCTTGCCTATCAGCTGGATGAGGAGATGGGAGAAATCCGTGATGCTATCCAGGAGGCGCAGGCTCTCTTTGATCCTCTTCACCGCAAGTTGAATGACGGTGTGGGAAATAGTGATGATTCAGATGAAGAATACAGATAAAAAAATAGCGATTATCCGCAATCGGAAAAGACAGAGTGAACAAGTTTATCAGGATTTGAAGCAGAAGCTGAAACAGAATGGCTTTATTTTAACTCCTAAGAATCCCGACATCGTGATTTCGGTGGGTGGTGATGGCATGCTGCTATCAGCTTTTCATATGTATGAAGAACAGCTGGATCGGGTCCGCTTTGTCGGTGTGCATACAGGGCATCTCGGCTTTTATACAGACTACCGTGATTTTGAATTGGATAAGCTGGTCGAAAATCTTAAACTGGATACTGGCGCTCAGGTTTCTTATCCAATTTTAAATGTGAAAATCACTTTTGAAAATGGTGATACACGCACCATTCGTGCTTTGAACGAAGCAACAATCAAGCGTTCGGATCGGACTATGGTAGCTGATGTCATTATCAATCGGGTTCATTTCGAGCGTTTCCGAGGAGATGGGATTTCCGTTTCTACTCCGACAGGCAGTACAGCCTATAACAAATCTCTAGGTGGAGCGGTATTGCATCCGACAATCGAAGCCTTGCAGGTGACAGAGATTGCCAGTCTAAACAATCGGGTTTATCGGACGTTGGGCTCGTCGGTCATTGTTCCCAAAAAGGATAAGATTGAGTTAGTGCCGACCCGCAGTGACTATCATACTATCGCAGTTGATAATCAGACTTTCTCTTTTAAAAACATTGTCCGTATTGAGTACCAGATTGACAATCATAAGATACATTTTGTGGCTTCGCCAAGCCATACCAGCTTTTGGAACCGTGTCAGAGACTCCTTTATTGGGGAGTGCCGGGAATGAGGTTTGAGTTTATTGCTGATGAGCATGTCAAGGTAAAGACTTTTTTGAAGCGACACGAAATTTCCAAAGGCCTCTTGGCAAAGATAAAATTTTCCGGCGGAAACATTCTTGTCAACCATCAGCCTCAGAACGCTATTTATCTCTTGGATATTGGCGATAAAGTGACGATTGACATTCCTTCTGAAAAAGGATTTGAGAGTCTGAAAGCTGTTGATAAGGACTTGTCTGTCGTCTACGAGGATGAGCATTTCTTGGTTTTGGATAAACCGGCAGGGGTGGCCAGTATTCCCAGTGTTAATCATTCCAATACTATGGCAAACTTTGTTAAGGCTTACTATATTCGTCATGCCTATGAAAACCAGCAGGTGCATATCGTGACGCGTCTGGATAAGGATACAAGTGGGCTCATGCTCTTTGCCAAGCATGGCTATGCTCATGCCAGATTGGACAAACAGTTGCAGAAGAAGCTGATAGAAAAGCGCTATTACGCTCTAGTTCGGGGGACTGGTGACTTAGAAGAGCAAGGTGAGATTATTGCTCCGATTGGACGCAATCCTGAGAGTATCATTACGAGGCGCGTGACAGAGGATGGCAAGTACGCTCATACCAGTTACAAGGTCATAGAGCGATTTGGAGATGTCTATCTAGTGGATATTCATCTGCATACTGGGCGGACTCATCAAATCCGCGTTCACTTTTCACATATTGGCTTTCCGCTTTTGGGTGACGACCTTTATGGTGGGAGTTTGGAACACGGAATAGAGCGTCAGGCTTTACATTGTCATTCTTTGAAATTTTATAATCCTTTTAGTGGTCAGGAAGTTGAGCGTGCCAGTCCTTTGCCAGAAGATTTTAAACAAGTTATTGAGAAATTAAAAGAATAAGAGATAAAGGAGTTTTAAGAAACATGAAAATTTTTGATTCAATTCGTGAAGCCTTGAAGGATAAGGAAGTAAAGATTGTCTTGCCAGAGGGTGAGGAGCCACGGATTTTGCAAGCAACTAAACGCTTAGTGAAAGAAACCGATATTACTCCAGTTCTTTTAGGGAATCCTGATAAAATCCGCATTTATCTGGAAATTGAGGGAGTAAAAGAAGGATATCAGGTTATTGATCCTTCAAACTGTTCTTGCTTTGAAGAACTGGTAGAAGCTTTCGTTGAACGCCGTAAAGGGAAAATCACTGCAGATGAAGCACGTCAGTTGCTAAAGGAAGACGTTAACTACTTTGGTGTTATGTTGGTTTATCTTGGTAAAGTCCAAGGAATGGTATCTGGCGCGATTCACTCCACTGCAGCGACTGTTCGACCGGCTCTACAAATTATCAAGACTCTGCCTTGGGTTTCTCGCACTTCAGGAGCCTTCCTTATGGTGCGTGATGACGAACGCTATATTTTCAGTGACTGTGCCATCAATATCGATCCAGATGCCAATATCTTGGCAGAGATTGCTGTTAACTCAGCCCTAACAGCACAGATTTTTGGTATCGATCCAAAAGTTGCTATGCTCAGCTATTCGACCAAGGGCTCTGGTTTCGGAGAGAAGGTTGATAAGGTCGTAGAGGCAACTAAGCTAGCTCGGGAAATGCGTCCAGACTTGGTTATCGATGGTGAATTACAGTTTGATGCAGCTTTTGTCCCTGCAACAGCTGAACTGAAAGCACCTGGCAGCCCTGTGGCCGGTCAAGCGACTGTCTTTGTCTTCCCAAGTATCGAAGCTGGGAATATCAGCTACAAAATGGCAGAGCGTTTGGGCGGATTTTCAGCAGTAGGTCCTATCTTGCAGGGCCTTAACCATCCAGTTAACGACCTTTCTCGAGGCTGTAATGCGGATGACGTATACAAGCTGACTTTGATTACAGCCAGTCAGGCTGTTGGTCATTATTAAACGATAGGAAACAATTGGAGGGCATAAGCTCTCCTATTTTTCTTGCCTTATGCTATACTAGATTTATGTTAGATTTGAAAGAATACGGAATTGAGATGTGGGAGGCAGATAAAATTGCCTCTTTTAGAGAGAAATTATTAACTTGGTATGATGAAAACAAACGTGACCTGCCTTGGCGCAGAACAAATAATCCTTATCATATCTGGGTTTCTGAGATTATGCTGCAGCAGACTCGGGTGGATACGGTGATTCCTTACTATGAGCGCTTTCTTGACTGGTTTCCGACTGTAGCTGATTTAGCGCAGGCGCCAGAGGATAGACTCCTCAAGGCTTGGGAAGGGCTGGGGTATTATTCACGGGTGAGAAATATGCAAAAAGCAGCCCAGCAGATAATGACGGATTTCGTTGGAAAATTTCCTGATAGCTATGAAGGAATTGCTAGCCTCAAAGGGATTGGACCTTATACAGCTGGTGCCATTGCTAGTATCGCCTTTGGTCTAGCTGAGCCGGCGGTGGATGGCAATGTCATGCGGGTGCTGAGTCGCTTGTTTGAAGTTGATTTGGATATCGGTCACCCCAGCAATCGAAAGGTATTTCAGGCTATGATGGAGATTCTGATTGATCCAGGCAGACCCGGAGATTTCAATCAGGCACTGATGGATCTGGGGTCAGATATCGAAGCCCCTGTTAATCCTCATCCAGAAGACAGTCCTGTAAAAGAGTTCAGCGCAGCTTATTTGCACGGAACTATGGATAAATATCCAATCAAAGCACCTAAAAAGAAGCCAGTTCCAGTCTATCTGCAAGGCTTGATTATCGAAAATGAACAGGGACAGTTCTTGCTTGAAAAGAATGAGGCTGCTGGCTTGTTATCAGGTTTTTGGCATTTTCCCTTGATTGAAATCGAGGAATTTCAAACTGAAAATCAGATGTCCCTCTTTGAGGTGGCAGAAAATCAGCCAATTCTGTATTTGTCTCCTCAAGAAAGCTTTGAGCAGGATTATGATTTGATTGTTGACTGGCAGCAAGAGTCCTTTTCAAAAGTGCAGCATGTTTTCAGTCATCGCAAGTGGCATATCCAGTTAGCTTATGGCCGTGTTAAAAATAGCCAGCACGCAGCTGATGGAGAGGTCTTGTGGCTTCATCCAGGAGACTTTGGCAATTACCCTTTTGCCAAACCCCAGCAGAAGATGTGGGAGGCTTTTCAAGATGTTAGAAATAAAGAAAAAATCTGAGACTAATTTGGTCTCAGATTTTTTTTGAATCAATTTTACAAGTTTGCAAAAGCTTTAATCTCATCCGCAGTCATAGAAGAATCACAACGAACAGATACATGGCCGTCTTGAACATGAACAAAACCAGGAACCGTCGGAATGCTGTATTCAGAGCGGAAGGCTTGCAGTTTCTCTAATTCGCTGGCTTCTTCGCTATTGATAAAGAAAATATGTGCCTTGGTATCAGCGACAACGCCAGCAAGAGTAGCAGCGAATTTACGGCAGTAAGGGCAAGTTTTACGACCAACGAAGAAAGTTGCAGTTTCTTTATCAGCAATCGCTTGACGAGCGCGGTCAACAGTTGTGACTTCAAGGTCTTTAATATTTTGAGCAAATTGTTCCATAAATAATCCTCATTTCTTTTGATAAAACTAGTATGCCATAAAAAGCAGAAAAATGCTTGATTTGGAAACGAAAAACCAGAGAATGTGAAATTCATCCTCTGGTTGATTGGTTGATAGTGTTATTTTACTTGATAAAGGCATTAATTTCTACTTCAATAGCAGCAATTTTTGCTTGGGCATCTTCATTGCTGTCACCAACCACTGCAATGTAGAACTTGATTTTTGGTTCTGTTCCGGATGGACGAACAGCAATCCATGAACCGTCAGCCAAGGTGTATTTGAGCACGTCGCTTGGAGGAGTCGTCAGAGCTGTAACAGTACCGTCTGCGGCGGTAGAAGTCTGAGCCTTAAAGTCTTCAGTAACAGAAATAGCAGTAGCGTTGAATTCTTTCGGAGCATTGTCACGGAACTTAGCCATGATAGCCTTGATTTGCTCAGCTCCATCAACACCAGACAAGGTTACAGAGATAGTCTTTTCAGCAAAGTAACCGTACTCTTTGTAGATTTCTTCAATACCGTCAGCCAGAGTCAAGCCACGTGAGCGGTAGTAGGCAGCTAGCTCAGCTACAACCAGAACAGCTTGGATAGCGTCTTTATCACGTACAAACGGCTTGATCAGATAGCCGAAGCTTTCTTCAAATCCCATCATGTAGGTGTGGTTGTGCTTTTCTTCGAATTCTTGAATCTTTTCAGCGATAAATTTGAAACCGGTCAAGACATTAAACATGGTTGCGCCATAACTTTCAGCAATCTTGGTCACCAAGTCAGTAGAAACGATAGACTTGCAGAGAGCTGCGTTAGCTGGCAGAGTTCCAGCACTCTTATGAGCTTCCAAGATGTATTTAGCCATAATGGCTCCGATTTGGTTACCTGAAAGGTTGAGGTAGCTTCCGTCTTTTTGCAGAACTTCAACACCGACACGGTCAGCATCTGGGTCAGTTGCGACCAAAACATCTGCACCAACTTTACGGCCTAATTCCTCAGCTAAGGCAAAGGCTGCTTGGCTTTCAGGGTTTGGAGACTTAACAGTAGAGAAGTCTGGATCAGCTACAGCCTGCGCTTCAACAACTTCAACAGAATCAAATCCAGCTTGAGCCAAAGCGCGGCGAGCTAGCATTTCACCAGTACCGTGCAGAGGAGTGTAGACAATCTTCATGTCCTTGCCGTATTCATCAATCAGTTTTTGGTTGATATTGACATCTTTAACTTCCTTGAGGTATTCAGCATCAATAGCATCGCCAATCACTTCAATCAAACCAGAAGCTTTTTCAGCTTCAACGTCAGCTACCTCAATAGCAAAAGGATTTTCAATAGCACGGATGTAGTTAGTCAATGCATCTGCATCATGCGGAGGCATTTGTCCGCCGTCTTCACCATATACCTTGTAGCCGTTAAATGGAGCAGGGTTGTGGCTGGCCGTAATCATGATACCAGCAAAAGTTCCTAAATGACGTACCGCAAATGAAAGTTCTGGAGTTGGGCGCAGGCTTTCAAAAACATAGGACTTGATGCCGTGTTTTGCTAAAACAGCAGCAGATTCAAAGGCAAATTCTGGTGAGAAATGACGGGAGTCGTAAGCAATCGCGACACCGCGTTTTTTGAACTCATCACCTTTTTCTTCAATCAAGCGAGCCAAACCTTCGGTTGCCTGACGGACAACATAAATATTAATACGATTGGTACCAGCGCCAATCAAACCACGCATACCAGCAGTACCAAACTCAAGATTGGTGTAAAAGGCATCTTCCTTAGTTTTTTCGTCCATACTATTCAAGTCTTCACGAAGATAGTCAGGAAGTTCAGCATAATCAAGCCATTTTTTGAAGTTCTCTTGATAAGTCATAGGTGGAGTCTCCTTTATTTTTGAAATGAAGAGTGGGAAATTTTAGTAAAAATTCCTGCTCTTAAATTTTCTTAATCGCTTACATTGTAGCATATTTTCATAAATTTTGAAAGAGGTTACCTAGAAAACGATGAAATACTTTTCAAGACATTGTTTCAAGGATTTCAGAATATTAGAGCTGAATTGCAGTATAAAAAAGACCAAAGCAAGGCTTGGTCCAGAAAACTAAATCATCATCATTTTTTGGCTTTTTCAAGCGCTGGAATGATAGTTGCTGTCAAAATCGCAGAAATGATTAACTCGGCAATGGAATTTGCTGATAGAATCACAGCCAGAAGTGCTTTGATATCACCTTGGTATACATTTGCAAAGAGAAAGAAGATACCGCCCAAGACGAAGATGGTATTGGTAGCAGAACCTACGGAACCAGCTATAATCAAGCCGACCTTATTTTTCATTGCTTTATATACGAAATAAGGAGTGATACCGATGAGAATGCGAGGCACCATGGCAACAAGAAGCGAAGAAAGGCTTCCATTTGGCACAAAAGGGCTAAAGAGATAGCTGGTTGGCAGCAGTACCAAGGTATTGGTAACAACGCTGATACATCCCATAAGGCCGCCTAGAACAGCTCCGACTTTAGGGCCATAGAGGATACTGGCGATAATCACTGGGATGTGAATAATCGTAGGTTTAATCGGTACTGGAAGTAAGTTGAAAATAACCGAGCTGAGCAGGTGCAGTACCAACATAATGGCAAAGAAAATAGCAATTTGAGCAATTTTAGACTGTTTTTTCATAAATAAGTTCCTTTACTGTATTAATAATCGTATCAATTTCAGCTAGAGCACCTGTCCCCTGATCGCCACAGGCTAGAACGGCTTCACGCGGTTGGATAATCTTCCATCCAAAAAGCTGCAGACGCTCCAAATTGTGCTGAGTTAGTGGATTTTCAAACATCTTAGTGTTCATAGCTGGAGCCAAAACTTTCTTCGTATGAGGTGGCAGAGCCAGGGCAGTAGCTGTCACCATATTGTCAGCTAAACCATTGGCTAATTTAGCGATGGTATTGGCTGTAGCTGGCGCAAGCAAAAAGAGGTCAGACTCTTTAGCGATGTCAATGTGATTGACCTTGCTAGGGTCAGGTTCTTGCATAATATCAATTGCAACTGGTCTTTGCGACAAGACTTGCAGGGTCAGTGGTGTGATAAATTCTGTCGCTGCCTCTGTCATGAGGATAGCAACTTCAAAGTTTTCTTTCTTTAGACGACTGGTGATGTCAGCAGCCTTGTAAGATGATATGCTGCCGCTGACGGCTAAGGTAATCTTTGTCATCATTTACCTCCTTATGGACTGTGGATATGCAGGTAGAGGAGCTGAGCAATTTCTTCTTTGGATTGAGCTCGGGTTACAGTATCATTTCCGACAAGATAGGCTTTGTGCCCATGGTTAGAAATCTCTATCAAATCATTGGCAACGATGATTTCTGCCTGATTTATTATGAGACTGGCTCGTGCAGTCTCGAGTAACTCTTCGTTAGAAACATCAACCAAGAGTTTGAAGCCAATCAAGCGAATGTCTGGCTTCCATTTTTTTACCAAGCTGATGATTTTAGGTGTCTGTTTGAGAAAAAGAACTTGAACATCATCCTGAGAAGAAATCTTGCTTTCTGAGTTAGTCTTATTCAGAAATTCATTTATATCAGGGCTAGTTGCTACAGCTTCAAAACCAGTCATGTAGACGGGGGTGTAGTCTGAGACAGCCATTGCATGAATCAGTACATCATGTGTGTGAACGAGCGGCTCCAAGCTTTCAAGCAATTCTGCAACATTTTCGATCTGGACAATGGTAAGATTGGGATGAGCTGCCGGGCGGACAGCCTTGGGAGTCGTCACCAGAGTCACCTGATCGCCCTTGTCTAGGAAAGTTTCAGCTATAATTTTGCCAAGCTGGCCTGTCGAATGATTGGTAATAGAGCGGACACGGTCTATTTTCTCGCTGGTCCCGCCGGAAGTAATCAATATGTTCATAGCACTATTTTACAAGAAAAAAGAAATTTAGTAAAATAATTCTAATTGCAGAGTGTCACAGCGGAAAATAATTCTCTGAAATCTTATATTTTAGAGAATATAATTTTCTTAACTTTCCTTTTTCCCGAACATTAAAATCTTTTTAGAGCTTAATCATGTAGATTTTGCTCTTTTTTGTTATAATCTTTATATTAATTGACAGAGGAGTTCTTGATGAAAACAGATATTGAAATTGCTCAAAGTGTTGAATTGCAGCCTATTGTTGATGTAGTGAAAAAAGTCGGCATCAACTATGATGACTTAGAACTATATGGTAAGTACAAGGCTAAGCTCAGCTTTGATAAAATTCGTGAGGTTGAAAAAAATCCTGTTGGCAAGCTGATTTTGGTAACGGCAATCAATCCGACACCTGCTGGAGAAGGTAAATCTACCATTACAATTGGACTAGCTGATGCGCTCAATAAAATTGGCAAGAAAACTATGATTGCTATCCGGGAACCATCTCTGGGGCCTGTGATGGGCATCAAGGGAGGAGCAGCTGGCGGAGGTCACGCTCAGGTTCTACCGATGGAAGATATCAACTTGCATTTTACTGGAGACATGCACGCCATCACGACAGCCAATAATGCCCTGTCAGCTCTTATCGATAATCATCTTCATCAGGGAAATGCACTGGGAATCGATCAACGCCGTATTATCTGGAAGCGGGTGGTTGACCTAAATGACCGAGCTCTTCGCCATGTGACCGTTGGCTTAGGAAGTCCAGTTAATGGTATTCCGCGAGAAGATGGTTTTGACATTACGGTTGCATCTGAAATTATGGCGATTCTTTGCCTAGCTACGGATATTGAAGATTTGAAAAAGCGCTTGGCTAACATTGTCATCGGTTATCGCTATGACCGCTCACCAGTCTATGTTCGTGACCTTGAGGTAGAAGGAGCCTTGGCTTTAGTTTTGAAAGATGCGATTAAGCCAAATCTAGTTCAGACTATTTACGGGACACCAGCCTTTGTTCATGGCGGTCCTTTTGCCAATATCGCTCATGGCTGTAACTCTGTTTTAGCGACTAGCACAGCGTTGCGCTTGGCCGATTATACAGTGACAGAAGCAGGATTTGGTGCAGATCTTGGTGCTGAAAAATTCTTAGATATTAAAACTCCAAACTTACCGACTTCTCCAGATGCAGTCGTAATCGTTGCAACCTTGCGCGCTCTTAAGATGAATGGTGGAGTAGCTAAGGATGCACTTACAGAAGAGAATGTTGAGGCGATCCGAGCTGGTTTTGCTAATCTCAAGAGGCACGTTGAAAATATTCGTAAGTTCGGTATTCCAGTGGCAGTAGCTATCAATGAATTTGTCTCTGACACGGCTGCTGAAATTACAGCGCTTAAGGAACTTTGTGCAGAAATTAAGGTTCCAGTTGAGTTAGCTAGCGTCTGGGCTGATGGTGCCGAAGGTGGTGTATCTCTGGCTGAGACTGTAGTCAAAACCATTGATGAAGAACCTGCTCATTACACTCGCCTCTATGATAATGATCTTTCTATTGAAGAAAAAATAGAGAAAATTGTCAGAGAAATCTATCGTGGTTCAAAAGTGAACTTTGAGAAAAAAGCGCAGACTCAAATTCGAGAAATCGTCAAAAACGGCTGGGATAAGCTGCCAATCTGCATGGCCAAAACACAGTATAGCTTCTCTGACAATCCTGCTGCTCTGGGGGCGCCAGAAAATTTTGAAATTACCATTCGTGAACTGGTACCAAAACTTGGAGCGGGCTTTATCGTGGCTTTGACAGGAGATGTCATGACCATGCCAGGATTGCCAAAACGTCCTGCAGCACTTAATATGGATGTGGTGGCAGACGGCACAGCGATTGGTCTATTTTGATCTTGGTTTAAAAGGCTCTTTACGAGTCTTTTTTGGTATAATAGTGAAAATAATGAGAGTAGAATATGGAGTCAACATGAACATTAGATTAGCAACTCCATCAGACGCTGCAACCTTGCTTGCTATTTATGCGCCTTATGTAGAAAATACAGCCATCACTTTTGAATATGAAGTTCCAACCATTGAGGATTTTGCAAATAGGATTGAAAAAACGTTGGAAAAATATCCTTATCTGGTAGCAGAAGAAGACGGTTTAATTTTAGGTTATGCCTATGCTTCGACTTATTATGCGCGTGCCTCCTATGATTGGGCGGTGGAATTGTCCGTCTATGTCAGTCAAGATGCTAGAGGAAAAGGAGTTGGCAGTAAGCTTTATGATGAACTTGAAGACTTGTTAGATCAGATGGGATATATGCATTTTCTAGCCTGTATTTCTCTGCCAAATGAAGCTAGCCTGGCTTTACATCGAAAAAGGGGCTACCAGCAGGTGGCGCATTTCCCTAAAATTGGCTATAAATTCGAGCGTTGGCATGACATTGTTTGGCTACAAAAATCCTTAGACAAGCAAGCTGGACCAATTAAACTTTTAAAAGAAATGGAGTGTAAATGATGAAAAAGAAACACCTATTAATAACTCTTCTAAGCATTGCCCTTTTGACTTTGAGCGGCTGTCAGGCCGTTGAAAATTGGTTTAAAAATGCCAAGGAGGAATGGATTGGTTTAGAGATGACAGTTCGCACCTATGATGAAAATTCTCAGCTTATTGACCAGATGTCGGGCAAGTCACTATCCATCTCGCGTAACGAGGAGTTTGACTCAGTTGATGCGGAAGGAAATTCCAAGGAAGATTCTTCTGTGCTCAAAATCACCTTGGGTAAGTATGAGATTGACCATGTGGGCTCTTCCTTGATTGCGGAAGAAAAAGGCTTGAAAGATGTCTTTGCCCAGTATCAAAAAACAGCAGATGTTGAGGAGAATAGCCATTCTGTCCCTGTTCTAAATCGCATGATTTCAGCCTTTAAAAACGACTTTACTGGAAAGAAAAAGGTTATTCTGATTCGTTCTCAAAACGGCACTCCGTTGGCTGCCTATGCTGGCGACCGAGTCTCTCTAGATAAATCCGATGCTCCTAAAACTTCTGAATTACTGATTGACGGTAAGCGTCTCGTGATTTATCGCTGCGACTACACTATTTATGACCGTGAATTGCTGGAGTAAGATATGGATGTAGAGGAATTGGTAAAAGAGTTAAAAGCTGTGGCTAACCCTGATGATGCAGTTGCTATGAAAGCCTATATGAAAAATAAATTTGAGTTTCTAGGAGTCAAGACTCCGGCCAGGCGGAAACTCGCAAAGACTTTTTTCAAACAGCATACTGATTCCGTCATTGACTGGAATTTTATAAATGAAGCTTGGAATAATCCCTATCGAGAACTGCAGTACACTGCGCTAGATTATCTGGAGATTCGCAAGAAACTATTGACACCATCTGACTTTTCACGTTTGAAAAAGCTGGCCCAAACAAAATCTTGGTGGGATACCATTGACTTTTTGGACTGCTTGGTTGGATCAATCATTGCTCGATTTCCAGAAACCAAAGAGATTATTTTAGCTTGGAGTTGTGATGAGGATATCTGGCTGAGGCGCTTGGCTATCAATCATCAGCTGCTGCGAAAAGAGGAAACAGACACAGAGTTGCTAGAGAACATTTTAGTCAATAATCTAGGCCAAACAGAATTCTTTATTAACAAGGCCATCGGCTGGGCGCTGAGAGATTATTCCAAAACCAATCCAGACTGGGTCAGAGATTTTATAGAACGGTATCGAGCAGAAATGGTTGCCCTTAGTATTCGAGAGGGAAGTAAGTATTTATGAAACAGATTTATTTAAAATATCTAGAAGAGAAGGATTACTCTGTTTGGCTGGAAGGATTTTCCAATAGACTGTCTTCTCAATCACCATTTGATGATGGACTTTTAGATATGACAATTTGTACAGAAAGTTGGTTTGCGGATTTGGTGGCTAAGCACCGTGATTTTCGAGAGAAAGACCAACAGTATATTTGGGGAATTTATGATGCAAAAAGCGGAAAACATGTAGGTATGGTTAATTTATTTGTGCTAGCTAGAGACGATTTCCAATGGGCGGAAATAGGCTATACGATACATAATCAATTTTGGCGTCAGGGTTACGCCAGAGCTATGTTAGAAGAACTCAAGAAAGTCAGTCGCGAACTAGGATTTCATCGTTTAGAAGCACATGTTGATCTACAGAATATCCCTTCGCAAAAATTACTAGAGCAAGCTGATTTCTATCGTGAAGGAGTACGGAAACAATTCCAAAAAGAAGGTCAAGAATGGAAAGATAGACAAGTTTTTGTTTATATTTTAGATTAAATACCTTGACAAAACGGAAAAAGATAAGGTAAACTATATTTCGTGCGATGAGTCGATATGCAGATTTTCTGCAAATTGAAGCATGGGAGGTCATAACGCAGGAGCGGACCTTGATCAGTTGTGTGAACCTGCTGATCACACGAAAGTGCCCTTATCCCCAGTCTACGGATTGGGGATTTTTCTATTGCTCTTGATGAAACAACTTCGCAGAAGGCAGTTGAGTCGTAGAGCAATGGATGCAGTTTTGTTCGTGAGAACAAAATCTGTAAACCTTGAAACTTCTCTTAGAGAGGAAAGAAGGTTAGTTGAAGCCGAGCTTAGAGACATTGATACTGAGACGGTCGAAGTCGTGAGTGCTAGTGCTCTTGATGAAACGAGTCCGCAGGAGGAAGTTGAGTTGGTGTGTTTTATCAAAAGATCGCACTTATATTCTTCTATTCTTCAGAAATATTTGCATTTTTTCCTAAAAATAGTATAATACTAACAATACAAAATTTTTTGAAAATTCAGAGAGGTTATCGCATGGGATATACAGTTGCTGTAGTAGGTGCCACTGGTGCCGTTGGATCTCAAATGATTAAAATGCTGGAAGAATCTAGCCTTCCAATTGATAAAATACGCTATCTGGCGTCTGCTCGTTCAGCTGGTAAAGTTCTCCAATTCAAGGGACAAGATATTACTATCGAAGAGACGACTGAGACTGCTTTTGAAGGTGTAGATATTGCTCTCTTCTCAGCTGGTGGTTCTACCTCAGCAAAATTCGCTCCTTACGCAGTTAAATCTGGAGCGGTAGTGGTCGATAACACCTCTTATTTCCGTCAAAATCCTGATGTTCCTCTGGTTGTTCCAGAAGTCAACGCCCATGCCTTAGATCAGCACAAGGGAATTATCGCTTGCCCTAACTGCTCGACAATTCAGATGATGGTGGCTTTGGAGCCTGTTCGTCAGCAATGGGGGTTAGAGCGTATCATCGTATCTACCTATCAAGCAGTTTCTGGTGCAGGTATGGGAGCCATTCTTGAAACCCAAGCTCAATTACGTTCTGTTCTCAATGATGGTGTAAATCCTAAGGATGCGGAAGCCAATATCCTTCCATGTGGCGGTGATAAGAAGCATTATCCTATTGCCTTTAATGCCTTACCTCAGATTGATGTCTTTACAGATAACGACTACACTTATGAAGAGATGAAGATGACCAAGGAAACTAAGAAAATCATGGAAGATGATTCTATTGCTGTTTCTGCGACATGTGTCCGTCTTCCTATTTTGTCTGCTCACTCAGAGTCTGTCTACATCGAGACTAAGGAAGTTGCACCTATTGACCAGGTAAAAGCATCAATCGCAGCTTTCCCAGGTGCAGTTCTGGAAGATGATGTAGCTCATCAGGTTTATCCGCAAGCAATCAATGCGGTTGGTAAGAAAGAAACCTTTGTTGGCCGAATTCGTAAGGATCTTGATGCAGAAAAAGGAATCCACATGTGGGTTGTTTCAGACAATCTTCTTAAAGGAGCAGCTTGGAATTCTGTTCAAATCGCAGAGACACTGCATGAGCGTGGTTTAGTTCGTCCGACAGCAGAAGTTGTTTTTGAATTAAAATAAAGTGACCAAGGAAACTTGACAGCACAGGGTTGAATAATCGTTCTTTCAACCCTCTTTTCGTATAATAAAGAGAGGTAAGTTTATGGCGTATGCGGATTTGAAAAACTGTAAAATCATCACAGCTTTTATCACACCTTTTCATGAAGATGGTTCCATCAATTTTGAAGCTATTCCAGACTTGATTGAGCACCTTTTGGCGCATCATACAGATGGGATTTTGCTGGCTGGAACAACTGCTGAAAGTCCAACTCTGACTCACGATGAAGAGTTGGAATTATTTGCGGCAGTTCAAAAGGTTGTCAAAGGGCGTGTTCCTTTGATTGCCGGTGTCGGTACCAACGAAACGCGTGATTCTATCGAATTCGTCAAAGAAGTAGATGAATTTGGTGGTTTTGCAGCTGGTCTGGCCATCGTACCCTATTACAACAAACCTTCTCAGGAAGGGATGTATCAGCACTTTAAAGCTATTGCGGATGCTTCAAACCTGCCTATCATTATCTACAATATACCAGGAAGGGTAGTAGTTGAGATGACACCTGAGACTATGCTGAGGTTGGCTGAACATCCAAACATTATCGGCGTTAAAGAATGTACCAGTCTGGCGAATATGGCCTATCTGATTGAGCATCGCCCAGAGGAGTTTCTGATTTACACTGGTGAGGATGGCGATGCCTTTCATGCTATGAATCTGGGGGCTGATGGAGTTATTTCTGTTGCTTCTCACACAAACGGTGATGAAATGTTTGAAATGCTGGACGCTATTGAGCACAATGACATCAGAAAAGCAGCAGCTATCCAACGGAAATTCATCCCTAAAGTCAATGCCCTTTTCTCTTACCCAAGCCCTGCCCCTGTCAAGGCAGTCCTTAATTACTTAGGATTTGCAGCTGGGCCAACCCGCTTACCGCTTGTACCTGCACCCGAAGAAGATGCTAAACGCATTATCAAGGTCGTGGTTGATGGTGACTATCAAGCGACCAAAGAGACTGTTAAAGGTGTCCTGAGACCGGATTATTGATTGATAGCAGCAGTTTTAGGATTGACATAGATAAAAACAATAAAGAAAGAATTGAAAATTGTGACAGAAAAACATAGTGAACGAATTGAGGAGTATAAGGATAAGCATAGACTGGAAAAACTTGAGGGCAAAAAAGTTTATGATAAGCCAGTTATCCGAACTGGTGATAAGGCAGGTTGCTATGGTTCAGGATTGATTTTACTTGGATCTGTTTTAGGAATTATTTATTTACTTCTTATACTGATAACGGATTGGGATTTGAAACTTTTCTCTTTCATCTGGGAAACACTTGCTGCGTTAGGGATAGTTTTCAGTCTTTTTGGAGCTTTTAAAATTGGTCAGTTGGAGCTGCACAGTTTGTCAATGGTAGCTGACAAAGAGAAAAATTTTGAAATCGATAAAGCTTTCAATCTTTATAACATCATTCACAAACCAACAAAGAAAATTTTACTTCAATATGATAGTGAGGATGATAGTTTAATTTCTCTGAATGCTGGAGGAGAGTTATTAGTTGAGCTCTTAAAGAGAGTTGAAGAAGAAAAATTGTCCTTTAAGGCTATTAACAAAACATTGAGTTTAGAAGAAGTATCTGAAAATCATTGGAAAATGCACTATCGTTATAAAAGACAGGACATAACATTAGAGAAATCCGATACATAGTGTTTGGCTTGTTATTTTAGTTGTATTGACTTAAACTGAAAAGTGAATTCAGAATCTGATAGTTTTTGAAGAGCATATAAAAAAGAGAGCTTCCTTTGAAAAATATTGGAAAAAATTATATAATGTTAAGGTATGGTCTTGCTTTGAGAATTCTTTTTGAGCAGACTATAGACGACTGGACTGGCAGCAGTCATGTTAGAGTTTTACATTAGATTAGAAATATATAATATAAAAGGAGTTTTTTATGCAAGTTATTAAACGGAGCGGTGAGGTTGTAGAATTTGACCCAGATAAAATCTATCAAGCAGTTTTAAAGGCAGCACAGACTGTCTATGTGTTGACAGATGATTTGCGTCAGAATTTAGCGCAGGTTACAAAGAAAGTTGTTCTGGATTTGGAAGAAGCTAAGGTTGAACGTGCGACGATTAGCATGATTCAGTCCATGGTTGAAAGTCGCCTCTTGGGTGCAGGTTATATTACTATTGCTGAGCATTATATCTCCTATCGCTTGCAGCGCGATTTAGAGCGCAATGGCTATGGAGATCATATAGCTGTGCATCTGCATTTTGAACAGGTAAGATAAAGTTAGAAAGCCCGCTGGGGCTTTTTTTGCTCTTGAGGTAGAGAGTATCACTTTAGAATTCATCCGCTTAAATCCTAGAAATATGTTAAAATAGTTAAAGATATAAAATTTTATCAATGATATTCGTTGAAAGGATAAATTATGGCAACGATTCAATGGTTTCCGGGGCATATGTCCAAGGCACGGAGACAGGTACAGGAAAATATTAAGTTTGTTGATTTTGTGACAATACTGGTTGATGCGCGACTGCCCTTATCTAGTCAGAATCCTATGCTGACTAAGATTGTGGGTGACAAGCCCAAACTTTTGATTTTAAACAAGGCTGATTTAGCTGACCCTGTTCGTATTAAGGAATGGCAGAGTTATTTTGAAAGTCAGGGGATTCCGACTTTATCTATTAATTCCAAAGAGCAATCTGCTGTTAAAAAAGTGACAGACGCAGCTAAGAAGCTTATGGCTGATAAATTGGCGCGTCAGAAAGAAAGAGGAATTCGCATCGAAACCCTGCGTACCATGATAATCGGTATTCCCAATGCTGGCAAATCAACCCTCATGAATCGCTTAGCTGGTAAGAAAATCGCTGTTGTTGGGAATAAGCCAGGTGTGACCAAGGGTCAGCAATGGCTCAAGTCAAATAAAGATTTGGAAATCTTAGATACACCAGGAATACTCTGGCCTAAGTTTGAAGATGAGACGGTTGCTCTCAAGCTTGCTCTAACTGGAGCTATTAAGGATAATCTGCTGCCTATGGATGAGGTGACGATTTTCGGCCTTAATTATTTTAAGGAGCATTATCCTGAGGAGCTGACCGCACGCTTCAAGCAGCTGGATCTAAGTCAGGAAGCACCCGATATGATTATGGATGTGACTCAAAAACTCGGCTTCCGCGATGACTATGACCGTTTTTACAGCCTTTTTGTCAAAGATGTCCGCGATGGCAAGTTAGGTCGTTATTGCTTGGACACGGTTGGAGAACTAGATGGCAACGATTAAAGAAATCCAGCAACGTTTAGAGTTAGTGACAGATTTGTTTGATCCTTTTCTGGCAGAAGCAGCTAATGACCAGAGGAGCGGAGTTCAAAAGGCGATTGAAAAGCGTAAAAGAGCCATTCAGGCGGAATTAGATGAGGATTTGCGTCTGGAGCAGATGTTACAGCATGAAAAAGAACTTTATAAAGCCGGCTATCAGACGATTGCTGGGATTGATGAAGTCGGTCGTGGTCCTCTAGCTGGACCAGTTGTCGCTGCAGCTGTCATCTTACCTCCAGGATGTAAAATTAAAGGGCTCAACGATAGTAAAAAAATTCCCAAGAAAAAACATCAAGAAATCTATCAGGCAGTTCTAGATAAAGCTTTGGCGGTCGGTATTGGCCTGATGGACAATGATATTATTGACAAAGTCAATATCTATGAAGCGACTAAGCTGGCTATGAAAGAGGCTTTGTCTAAGCTTCGTCTCAAGCCAGATTATCTGCTGATTGATGCCATAAAGCTAGATGTCGAGATTCCGCAAGAGTCCATCATCAAGGGCGATGCTAATTCGCTATCTATTGCAGCGGCCAGTATTGTTGCTAAGGTCACTCGGGATAAGCTGATGGCAGACTATGATAAGGAATTTCCTGGCTATGATTTTGCGCAAAATGCTGGTTATGGTACTAAGAGCCATTTGCAGGGCTTGGAGCGACACGGCGTAACTCCTATTCATCGCAAGACATTTGAACCAATAAAATCCATGTATGAATAGGCACGAAGAGGTGAGGCATGCTTATCAGTAAAATCTTAAACAATAATGTGGTGATTTCTGAAGAAAACCAAGAAGAAGTTATTCTCATGGGACGAGGACTGGCCTTTGGTCGAAAAGTTGGCCAGGAGATTCCAGATGAGCTGATTGAGAAAAAGTATGTCTTGTCAGAAAATAGACGACAGCTTCTGATGGAGTTGCCAGCAGAGGTCATGGAAATGTCAGATAAGATTATTTCTTTCGCAAGGGAGAAACTGCAGAAGAAACTCAAAGACACTGCTTTTCTGGCGATGGCAGATCATATCCACGGAGTCTTGCTGCGCTTGGAAGATGATATTTATCTCAAGAATTTTCTCATGTGGGATATTAAACGCTTTTTTCCTATCGAGTTTGAGGTTGGTCAGTATGCAAAACAGCTTTTGAGCGCTTATGTCAGCAAGGAACTTCCAGATGATGAAGCAGCATTTATGGCGCTGACCTTGGTCAATGCAGAGTTGGAAAATGGCGATGGAACTGCGCGTGATTTGACTATGATGATGGAGGAAATCATGACCATTGTCAAGTACAGTTTGGAAATTTCTTTAGATGAAGAAGATATCTACCTAGAGCGCTTCATGACCCATCTGAAATTTTTCTGTGAGCGAGTCCTGACTGATAATGGCCACCGTGACTTGGAGGACAATGAAATGTTTGACTTACTTAAATGTAAGTATCCCTTGGCTTATGAGACAACTAGGAAGATTGCTGAATTTTTAAAGCAAACCAGAAATTACCAAACATCAGAGGATGAACAACTGTACCTGACTATCCATTTGTCACGCATGAAAAGGAGGATGATATGCAAAGCGAATACGAAAAAATGATTGCTGGAGAGATTTACCGACCACAAGACAGTGAATTAAGAGAATTGGCAGCAAGGTCAAAGGAATTTCAATATCGTTTTAACCAAGAACAAGACAGTGTCAAGCGCACGGCTATTATCAAAGAATGGTTTGGCAGCACAGGGGAGAATCTTGCTATGAAGCCTGACTTGGTCTGTGATTATGGAATCAATATTCATCTAGGGGAGAATTTTTATTCTAACTGGAATCTGACTATGTTGGACGTTTGCCCGATTCGCATCGGAGATAATGCTTTGCTTGGTCCAAATTGCCAGCTTCTGACACCTCTTCATCCGCTTGATCCAGTGGAAAGAAATTCCGGTATTGAGTACGGAGCACCAATCACTATTGGTGATAATTTCTGGGCTGGCGGCGGTGTGACGATTCTGCCAGGCGTGACACTAGGAGATAATGTGGTAGTCGGAGCAGGAGCGGTTGTGACCAAGTCTTTTGGTGATAATGTAGTCTTGGCTGGCAATCCTGCTAAAATTATTAAGGAAATTCCTGTTCATAGTGAATAAAAGGTGTGTTAGGCAAGGAGACCAGCTATTGATAACACCAAATTTAATAGAATCGTAAAGAAGGAACTGTATTGCAGTTCTTTTTTTGAACTTTTTTACGAATAAGAAAGTGAGGTGAAAAAATGAATAATTTTGAAATTTATAAAATGAAAAGAGCTGGCTTGACCAATCATCAGGTTTTAAATGTTTTGAGATACGCTGAGAGTAGAGATGGCAAGCTTTCTCTGCGAGATAAGGCTGTCGTATCTGAGTGCCGCAATCCTGCTCTCTTTATTGAGAAATACAAGAGGCTTGATTTACCGGCTTTGAAAGAAGAATTTGAACTTTTTCCGTCCTTTTCTATCTTGGATGATATTTATCCTTGGGATTTATGCGAAATTTACGATGCCCCGACCTTGCTATTTTATCAGGGAAATCTAAATCTACTAGAATTGCCCAAGGCTGCAGTCGTTGGCAGTCGAGACAGCAGTAAGCAAGGAAATGCCTCTGTACAAAAGATTATCAAAGAGCTAAACAATGAATTGGTTATCGTCAGTGGCCTGGCTCGAGGGATTGATACAGCGGCTCATATGGCTGCCCTGCAAAACGGAGGTCAGACCATTGCTGTCATTGGTACTGGTTTGGATGTCTTTTATCCCAAGGCCAACAAAAAATTACAAGCTTACATTGGCAAAAATCATTTATTGCTGACAGAGTATGGTCCGGGTGAACAGCCTTTGAAATTTCACTTTCCAGAGCGGAATCGTATCATCGCCGGTCTCTGTCGAGGCGTCATTGTAGCAGAAGCCAAGATGCGCTCAGGCAGCCTGATTACCTGTGAGCGAGCCATGGAAGAAGGGCGGGATGTCTTTGCTATTCCGGGGTCAATTTTAGATGGAAAATCTGACGGTTGCCATCATTTGATTCAAGAGGGCGCAAAGTGCATCACATCAGGCTCTGACATTCTTTCTGAGTTTGATTTTTAAAACAAGTTTTCCTATAAGAAAAGTTAGCAGTTGACATCTATCAAAAAATAGTTTAAACTCTATGAGATTTATTTCTTATAGAAGGTGTCTAAATTGGTAACAAAAACAAAGAAAAAGTCTACGACCAAGAAAAATCTTGTCATCGTAGAGTCGCCTGCTAAGGCAAAAACAATAGAAAAATATCTAGGACGAAACTATAAGGTTCTAGCCAGTGTCGGGCATATTCGTGACCTGAAAAAGTCTACTATGTCAATTGATTTTGAGAACAACTATGAGCCACAATACATCAATATTCGTGGTAAAGGTCCCTTGATTAATGACTTGAAAAAAGAAGCGAAGAAAGCTAAGCAAGTCTTTCTGGCAAGTGACCCGGATCGCGAAGGAGAAGCTATTTCTTGGCATCTGGCTCACATTCTGAATCTGGATGAGAAAGAGAAAAACCGTGTCGTCTTCAATGAAATCACCAAAGATGCGGTCAAGAATGCTTTTAAAGAGCCACGCCAGATTGATATGGATTTGGTCGATGCGCAGCAGGCTCGCCGAGTTCTGGATCGCTTGGTTGGTTATTCCATTTCTCCTATTCTCTGGAAAAAAGTCAAAAAAGGTTTGTCAGCTGGTCGGGTGCAGTCTGTCGCCCTCAAGCTGATTATCGACCGAGAAAATGAAATCAATGCCTTCAAACCAGAAGAATACTGGACAATTGACGGAACCTTCAAGAAAGGAACTCGTCAGTTTCAGGCCAGCTTCTATGGTATGAATGGCAAAAAGATGAAGCTGACCAACAACGAGGATGTCAAGGAAGTTCTGTCTCACCTCAAGGGTGATGACTTTACAGTCGACAGTGTCGAAAAGAAAGAGCGTCGACGCAATGCTCCGCTGCCCTACACGACTTCCTCTATGCAGCAGGATGCTGCTAATAAGATTAATTTCCGGACTCGTAAGACCATGATGGTGGCCCAGCAGCTCTATGAGGGAATTAATATCGGTTCTGGCGTACAAGGTCTGATTACGTATATGCGTACCGACTCGACTCGCATCAGCCCTGTGGCGCAAAATGAAGCAGCAAGCTTTATAACGGATAAATTTGGCGCCAAATATTCCAAACATGGCAGCAAGCCCAAGAACGCTTCTGGCGCTCAAGATGCCCACGAAGCCATTCGTCCTTCCAGCGTTTTCAATACTCCAGAAAGCATCGCAAAGTATCTGGATAAGGATCAGCTTAAGCTCTATACGCTGATTTGGAACCGTTTTGTAGCCAGTCAAATGACAGCAGCAGTCTTTGATACTATGAATGTTAAGCTGGGGCAAAATGGTGTCCAATTTGCTGCCAACGGCAGTCAGGTCAAGTTTGATGGCTATCTGGCTATTTATAACGACTCTGACAAGAATAAAATGCTGCCAGACATGGAAAAGGGTGATAAAGTCAAGCGTGTCAATACCAATCCAGAACAGCACTTTACCCAGCCACCTGCACGTTATTCTGAAGCGACTCTTATCAAGACTTTAGAAGAAAATGGTGTTGGTCGGCCGTCTACCTATGCGCCTACCATTGAGACTATTCAGAAACGTTATTACGTTAAGCTGGTTTCCAAGCGTTTTGAGCCAACGGAATTAGGTGAGATTGTCAATTCACTGATTGTCGAATTTTTCCCAGGCATTGTAAATGTGAAATTTACAGCCGAAATGGAAGCAAAACTGGATGATGTAGAAGTTGGAAAAGAGCAGTGGCAGAAAGTTATTGACGAGTTTTATCAACCTTTTGAAAAGGAAGTGGCCAAAGCTGAGACTGAAATGGAGAAAATCCAAATCAAGGATGAACCGGCTGGTTTTGACTGCGAGGTCTGCGGCAGTCCCATGGTCATCAAGTTGGGGAGATTTGGCAAGTTCTATGCCTGCAGCAATTTCCCTGACTGCCGTCACACTCAGGCTATCGTCAAGGAAATTGGCGTGACCTGTCCACAGTGCCAGAAAGGTCAAGTTATCGAGCGTAAAACTAAGCGAAATCGCATTTTCTATGGCTGTGATCGTTATCCTGACTGTGATTTTACATCTTGGGACAAGCCAGTCGGTCGGAACTGTCCAAAATGTGACCATTATCTGATTGAAAAGAAAGTACGCGGCGGTGGCAAGCAAGTGGTCTGCAGCAATGGCGATTACGAAGAAGAAAAAGTGAAATAGTTATTTTCACATAATTTATATTACGTAAAATATCTTTCTGAAGAAGAGGTACAGTTTTATGACGGATAAATTTGCAGAATTTCTAAAAATTGCGTATCAACTGAATAAGATGGGAATTGTTCCACTTCTGATGGGTTCTCTAGGTCTGGAGCAAGTTACTGGACAAGACTGGCAGGCGCGTGATATTGATATTCATGTTCATGGAGATGAGCGTGGCTGGGAAGCACCAGATGAAGAACGTATTTACGATATGGACAAGATTGAGCCTATGATGGAGCGCTTGGGCTATTGTTTAGTCGATTTGCACGAGCATGAATTTCAAAAAGAAGGCTTATCAATTGAATTTGGAGTCATGGAAACCTTGGAGGCATTTTCAGGTGTGTCAATAGCGAAGCTATCTCGAAAAGAAGTTGAAGGTGTTCAGTTTCTACTGCCGACAGCAGAGCAATTTTTAGCTATCTACCGCGCTTCTTCCCAAGATTCTTATCGAAATGAAAATAACAATCATAAGGATTTTGCTAAGATTGCTTACTTGGAAAAAATGACAAAATGATAGACATTCAGGAATTCTCCTGTCTGTCTTTTTTACTATCTTTTTGTTATAATGGTCAGAGTGAAAATCTAGAAATATCCAAGGGAGAGTATCATGTCATCATCCTATATCAATGTTATCGGTGCTGGTCTGGCTGGCAGTGAAGCAGCTTACCAGATTGCCAAGCGTGGAATCCCAGTCAAACTCTATGAAATGCGGGGTGTCAAGTCGACGCCTCAACACAAAACTGCGGACTTTGCAGAACTGGTCTGCTCTAACTCTCTGCGAGGAGATGCCTTGACCAATGCAGTTGGCCTGCTTAAGGAAGAAATGCGGCGGTTGGACTCAGTTATCTTAAAGTCAGCAGAAGCGACTCGGGTGCCAGCGGGTGGTGCTCTAGCGGTTGATAGAGAAGGTTTTTCTCAGATGGTAACGGAACTAGTGAGCAACCATCCATTGATTGAGGTCATTCGTGAAGAAATCACCGAAATTCCAGAGGGTGACATCACAGTCATTGCGACAGGACCCTTGACCAGCGATGCTTTGGCAGAAAAAATCCACACACTCAATGGGGGAGACGGTTTTTACTTCTACGATGCAGCTGCACCAATCATCGATGTCAATACCATTGATATGACAAAGGTCTATCTCAAATCCCGCTATGATAAGGGGGAAGCAGCCTATCTCAATGCACCTATGACCAAGCAAGAATTTATGGATTTCCATGATGCTTTGGTCAATGCTGAGGAAGCACCGCTCAATTCCTTTGAGAAGGAAAAATACTTTGAAGGCTGCATGCCTATTGAAGTTATGGCTAAGCGGGGCGTTAAAACCATGCTTTATGGACCGATGAAGCCGGTTGGTTTAGAATATCCAGATGACTACCAAGGGCCTCGTGACGGAGACTTTAAGACCCCATACGCTGTGGTGCAGCTCCGTCAGGATAATGCAGCGGGCACTCTCTACAATATCGTTGGCTTCCAAACCCATCTCAAATGGGGCGAACAA
Source organism: Streptococcus sanguinis (assembly GCF_050225395.1). Lineage (GTDB taxonomy): Bacteria > Bacillota > Bacilli > Lactobacillales > Streptococcaceae > Streptococcus. The sequence goes on from NZ_CP071431.1 coordinate 1,195,827, forward strand.
AAGCGGGTCTTTCAGATGATTCCTGGCCTTGAGAATGCAGAATTTGTTCGCTATGGTGTCATGCATCGAAACTCCTATATGGACTCTCCAAATCTGCTGGAACAGACTTTCCGCTCTAAGAAACAGCCAAATCTTTTCTTTGCAGGTCAAATGACTGGAGTTGAAGGGTACGTAGAGTCAGCAGCTTCAGGTCTAGTTGCTGGTATCAATGCCGCTCGACTCTTCAAGGGAGAAGAAGCACTTGTTTTTCCAGAAACAACAGCTATCGGCAGCCTGCCACATTATGTTACCCATGCTGACAGCAAGCATTTCCAACCCATGAATGTCAATTTTGGCATTATCAAAGAGCTGGACGGCCCTCGGATTCGTGACAAGAAAGAGCGCTATGAGAAAATTGCTGAGCGAGCCTTGCAGAATTTACAGCCTTATTTGGATAAATAATCTATTTTCTATCATTATCTAATAAAAATCATTAAAAAGTTAGGAAATTCCTAACTTTTTTGCTTAATTTGTGATATAATAAATAAAAATTTTGAAAATAGAAAGTTTTCTGAAAATGAATAAATCCTATTTTTACCTTGAAATGAAAACACATGAGTTGGTCGTTCCTTATACTAAGCAAAAACGCCGTGTCCGCGTCTTGCTTCCAAAGAACTATAGCCAGGATACAAATAAGACGTATCCGGTCGTTTATTTTCATGACGGCCAAAATGTTCTCTATAGCAAGGAATCTTTCAGCGGCCATTCGTGGAAAGTCATTCCGACAATCAAACGCAATCCTGATATTGAGAAAATGATTGTCGTGGCTGTTGATAACGATGGTCAACGGCGGATGAATGAATACGCAGCTTGGAAGTTCCAAGAGTCCAATATTCCCGGCATTCAGTTTGGCGGCAAGGGAACGGAGTATGCGGAGTTTGTCATGGAAGTCGTCAAGCCTTTTATCGACCAGCATTATCGGACTAAGTCAGATCGGCTGCATACAGCCATGATCGGCTCCTCTCTTGGGGGAAATATCAGCCAGTTTATTGGTGTTGAATACCAAGATCAGATTGGCTGTCTGGGCATCTTTTCATCAGCTAATTGGCTGCATCAGGAAGCTTTTGACCGTTATATTGAGAGAAAGAAACTTCAGTCAGACCAGCGAGTCTACATTTATGTTGGGACAGAAGAGGCTGATGATACAGATAAGACATTGATGGCGGGCAATATCAAGCAGGCCTATATTGATTCATCGCTCAGCTATTTCCGGCAGTTACTTGTATCTGGGGTCGATTTGTCCAATATTCAGATTAAGATCCAGTCTGGAGCTATTCACAACGAAATCGCTTGGGCGGAGCACTTGCCGGACTGTTTCCGTTTTATCGGCGAAAAATGGTAAGCTAGTCAAACACTAAGAAAGAGGTAGAAACTATGCATGTAGAATTTTTAAGTCATTGGAGCGGTAATCTAGGCCGTGAAATGTATGTCAATCGCTATGGGCACGCTGGGCTCCCGATTATAGTCTTCGCATCATCAGGCGGCAGCCACAATGAGTATGCTGACTTTGGCATGATTGAAGCCTGCGCTGGCTTTATTGAGGCCGGTAAGGTCCAGTTTTTCACTCTCAGCAGTGTTGATAGTGAGAGCTGGCTGGCGGACTGGAAGCATCCTCACGACCGAGCAGAAATGCATCGTGCATATGAGCGTTATGTCATAGAGGAAGCTATTCCTTTCGTTAAGCATAAGACAGGCTGGTTTGACCCTATGATGACGACAGGCTGCTCCATGGGAGCTTATCATGCTGTTAATTTCTTCCTGCAGCATCCAGATGTTTTCAATAAAGTGATTGCCCTCAGTGGTGTCTATGATGCACGATTCTTTGTCGGTGACAATTTGAACGACGAAGTCATTTATCAAAACTCGCCAGCTGACTATATTTGGAACCAAAATGATGGCTGGTTTATTGACCGCTATCGACAGGCCGATATTATCGTTTGTACTGGCTTGGGCGACTGGGAGCAAGATGGTCTACCTTCCTTCTACACGCTGAAAGAAGCTTTTGAGCATAAGAATATTCCAGCTTGGTTTGCTGAATGGGGCCATGATGTTTCCCATGACTGGATTTGGTGGCGTAAGCAAATGCCTTATTTCCTTAATGAACTCAATCTTTAAAGGAGGTTTCCTATGAATTATATCGTTATTTCTCCCTACTATCCGCAAAATTTTCAGCAGTTTACCGTGGAACTGGCTAACAAAGGAATTACTGTTCTGGGAATCGGTCAGGAGCCTTATGACCAGCTAGACCAGCCTTTGAAGGATTCATTGACCGAATATTTCAGAGTAGAAAATCTTGAAAATCTTGACGAAGTAAAAAGAGCGGTGGCTTTTCTCTTCTACAAGCATGGACCTATTGATCGGATTGAGTCTCATAATGAATACTGGCTGGAACTGGACGCTGAGTTGCGTGAGCAATTCAATGTCTTTGGAGCAAAACCAAAAGACTTGAAAAAGACCAAGTTCAAATCAGAGATGAAGAAGCTCTTTAAAAAAGCAGGTGTTCCAGTCGTTCCAGGTCAGATTGTTAACACAGAAGCTGGTGCTGATTTGGCTGTCAAGAAACTTGGTCTGCCTTTGATTGCTAAGCCTGATAATGGAGTAGGAGCAGCTGCAACCTTTAAATTAGAAACAGCAGAAGATGTCGAACGATTCAAGCAAGAATGGGATCATCAGACAGCTTATTTCTTTGAAAAGTTTGTCCAATCTGGCGAGATATGTACCTTTGATGGTTTGGTAGATAAGGATGGTCAGATCGTCTTTGCAACCACCTTTGACTATGCTCATACACCGCTGGATTTGATGATCTATAAGATGGACAATTCCTACTACGTTCTCAAGGATATGGATCCAAAACTGCGTGCTTATGGAGAAGCGATTGTCAAAATCTTCGGCATGAAAGAACGCTTTTTCCATATTGAGTTCTTCCGCGAAGGTGATGATTATGTAGCTATTGAGTACAATAACCGTCCAGCTGGCGGCTTTACCATCGATGTCTATAATTTCGCCCACTCAATCGATCTTTACAGAGGCTATGCAGCGATTGTAGCAGGAGAGCCTTTCCCAGCTGCCCACATGGAGCCGTTGTACTGTCTTGCAACCTCGCGCCGTGCATCGACAAACTATGCTTACCCTGAGGATGACTTGCTGGAGAAATACAGAGATAACTTCAAGGTTAAAAAAGACATGCCGGCTGCATTTGCGGAGCTGCAAGGTGATTACCTCTATATGCTGACAACACCAAGCCGTGAGCAAATGGAGCAGATGATTGCAGATTTTGCTAAACAGGCGGACTAATCAAAAGCATGCTCTGCTATTATTTTCGTATAACAGTTTCAAAATAGTAAAAACTACTCTAGCACAAAAAGTTTGTGAAATTTCTATTTTGGTATCGAAAACCAGTTTATCCAATGGATCGACTGGTTTTTCTTTGTGAAATGTAAGTGAGCAAAAGTTTTGACAGTGCTTACAGCTTTAGATAGAATTAAATAGAAGAATTATGCTTAGAAAGGCAAAAAAATGGCAACTTTAGATAAAGATCTTTTGTTAGAGATGTTCCGTAAGATGGAAGAAATTCGTCGAATGGACTTAAAAATTGCTCAACTTGTAAAAAAAGGAAAGGTTCCTGGAATGACTCACTTCTCAGTAGGTGAGGAAGCAGCCAATGTTGGTGCTATGCTGGCTTTGAACGAGGATGATTTGTTGACTTCTAATCACCGGGGACACGGTCAAGCTATCGCCAAAGGAATCAACCTCAACGAAATGATGGCGGAAATCCTAGGGAAATACACCGGTACCTGTAAAGGAAAAGGTGGCTCTATGCACATTGCTGACCTAGATGCCGGAAACCTTGGTGCCAATGGTATTGTGGGCGGTGGCATGGGAATTGCTGTTGGAGCAGCTCTGACCCAGCAAATGCATAAGACAGGTAAGATTGTTGTCTGCTTCTTTGGTGACGGTGCTACCAACGAAGGTGTCTTCCACGAAGCAGTCAACATGGCTTCTATCTGGAACCTTCCAGTAATTTTCTATTGTATCAATAACGGCTATGGTATTTCTGCTGACATCAAGAAAATGACCAATGTAGAGCATATCCACGAGCGCAGCGCAGCTTATGGCATCCCAGGTATGTTCATCGAAGATGGCAATAATGTTCTGGATGTCTATGAAGGATTCCAAAAGGCTGTCGAGCATGTTCGCAGTGGTAAAGGACCTGTCTTAATCGAGAGTGTGACCTATCGTTGGTTGGGACACTCTTCCTCTGACCCAGGTAAATACCGTACTCGTGAAGAGGTAGAAGAATGGAAGAAGAAGGATCCAATCGAAAATCTTCGTAAATACCTGCTGGAAAACAAGATTGCAAGCGAGGAAGAGCTAGAAGCTATCCAAGCTGGAGTCAAAGAAGCAGTAGAAGCATCTGTCAATTTCGCAGAAGAAAGCCCATTCCCGCCGCTTGAATCTGCCTTTGAAGATATTTACGCAGACTAAAGAGAGGAGAAAAAGAAAATGGAAACTAAAACTATGTCTTTTCGTGACACCATTATCCTCGCTATGTCTGAGGAAATGCGTCGCGATGAAAATGTACTCTTGATGGGAGAGGATGTCGGAGTCTTTGGTGGAGATTTCGGAACATCTGTTGGTATGCTGGAAGAGTTTGGACCAGAGCGTGTACGTGACTGTCCGATTTCGGAAGCAGCGATTTCTGGAGCAGCAGCTGGAGCAGCTATGACAGGGCTGCGTCCAATCGTAGACATGACCTTTATGGACTTCTCTGTAATCGCCATGGATGCTATTGTTAATCAAGCCGCTAAAACTCGCTATATGTTTGGCGGAAAAGGCCAAGTACCAATGACTGTCCGCTGTGCAGCAGGTAATGGAGTTGGTTCTGCCGCCCAGCACTCGCAGTCTTTGGAATCTTGGTTTACTCACATTCCAGGGCTTAAGGTAGTCGCTCCAGGAACTCCGGCTGATATGAAGGGGCTTCTCAAGGCTTCTATCCGAGACAACAACCCAGTCATTATCCTGGAATACAAGTCTGAATTTAACCAAAAAGGCGAAGTACCACTAGATCCTGAGTATGTAATCCCACTCGGTGTAGGTGAAATCAAAAAAGAAGGTACCAATGTAACAGTTGTTACCTATGGAAAAATGCTTCGCCGTGTCATGCAGGCAGCTGAAGAATTGGCAGAAGAAGGTATCTCTGTAGAAGTGGTTGACCCACGTACATTGGTGCCGCTTGATAAGGATATTATCATCAATTCTGTTAAGAAGACTGGAAAGGTTGTTCTGGTTAATGACGCCCACAAAACCAGCGGTTTCATTGGTGAAATTTCAGCGATTATTTCTGAGTCTGAAGCATTTGACTATCTAGATGCGCCAATCCGCCGCTGTGCTGGTGAAGACGTGCCAATGCCTTATGCGCAGAACTTAGAAAATGCGATGATTCCGACCGTTGAAAGTATCAAAGACGCTATTCGGAAGACATATCATAAAGAATAAGGTATAATAAAGAAAAGGCTTTCTTATGAATCAGATTACATAAATTATTTTATGTAATCTGATCTTGTGTAGAGGGTCAAAGTAGCTAAAATTTTACTAATTACAGACAATCGTTATTCGGACCGATTTTATCCGATGAGCGAATTAGTAAATCTACAAGGTTAATCGCCGATAGTGACAACCGTAGTAACTTGAGATACGTTTGTATCCAAGTTACTTGTAAAGTTGCAACAGGAGAGAGTCGAATCGATGATATTCGACGAACGACTTAGTAAGTCTACTAGGTTGGTCGCAGATAGCGACAACCGTAGTAACTTGAGATACGTTTCGTATCCAAGTTACTTGTAGAGTTGAACTCGGGCTAAAAGCTTGGGAAAAAGATAAATCTTCTTGGCTTCATCGAAGCCTGCATTGATTTCCTATTTTTCAATCGCTTTTCACGCCCTTAGTATCATAATTAGAATTGGAGAGGTCATGGCTGATGATAAGCTAAGAGCGACTCCTGCAGCCAGAAAGTTAGCGGATGATTTGGGAATCAACCTCTATGATGTTTCTGGCTCAGGTGCAAACGGTCGTGTCCACAAAGAAGACGTGGAAACTTATAAAGATACAAATGTGGTGCGCATTTCACCACTGGCAAAACGAATTGCCCAAGAACACAATATTGCTTGGCAAGAGATTCAAGGAACTGGCCATCGTGGCAAGATTATGAAGAAGGATGTTCTTGCCTTCTTGCCTGAGAATGTTGAGAGCGATACAATCAAATCTCCTGCTCAAATTGAAAAAGTGGAAGAAGTGCCTGATAATGTCACTCCTTACGGTGAAATTGAGCGTATTCCGATGACGCCAATGCGGAAGGTTATCGCTCAGCGAATGGTAGAATCTTACCTGACGGCGCCGACATTCACCCTTAACTATGATGTTGATATGACAGAAATGCTGGCCTTGCGTAAAAAAGTACTGGAGCCAATCATGGAAGCAACTGGCAAGAAAGTAACTGTTACAGACCTGCTTTCGCTGGCTGTTGTGAGAACACTGATGAAGCATCCTTATCTCAACTCAACTTTGACAGAGGATGGCAAGACCATTATCACACACAACTATGTCAACCTTTCAATGGCAGTCGGTATGGATAATGGCCTGATGACGCCGGTTGTCTATAATGCAGAAAAAATGAGCCTATCAGAGCTTGTAGTAGCCTTTAAAGATGTAATCGGACGTACCTTGGAAGGCAAGTTGGCTCCAAGCGAGCTGCAAAATTCAACCTTCACAGTCAGTAACTTAGGTATGTTTGGCGTTCAGTCTTTTGGGCCAATTATCAACCAGCCAAACTCTGCTATCTTGGGTGTGAGCTCAACGGTAGAGAAACCTGTCGTTGTTAATGGCGAAATTGTTATCCGTCCAATTATGAGTCTGGGCTTGACCATTGACCACCGTGTAGTTGATGGAATGGCTGGAGCTAAGTTTATGAAGGATTTGAAGGCTTTGATTGAAGATCCAATTTCAATGTTGGTATAAGATTTTATTTTCTTTGCTATTCTAAAAAGCGAAGAAGCACTCAGCAAATGAAAAATTAAATTAGAAAAGGAAAGAAAAATGGCTTTAGAAGTAATTATGCCAAAAGCCGGTGTGGATATGACCGAAGGGCAAATTGTCCAATGGAATAAGAAAGTCGGCGAATTTGTCAAAGAAGGGGAAATCCTTCTGGAAATCATGACTGACAAGGTCAGCATGGAATTGGAAGCTGAAGAAGACGGCTATCTGATTGCCATTCTCAAAGGTGATGGTGAAACTGTTCCAGTTACGGAAGTCATCGGTTACTTAGGAGAAGAAGGAGAAAACATTCCAACTGCTGGTGGAACTGCACCTGCGGAAGCACCAACTCCTGCAACAGCGGCAGAAAGTACAGATGATGATAAGAGTGATGATGCTTACGATATCGTTGTTATCGGTGGCGGACCTGCTGGTTATGTAGCGGCTATCAAAGCAGCTCAGCTGGGTGGTAAAATTGCCTTGGTAGAGAAGTCTGAGCTAGGCGGAACCTGCTTGAACCGTGGCTGTATTCCTACCAAGACTTACTTGCACAATGCTGAAATCATTGAAAACCTTGGTCACGCTGCTAATCGCGGTATCATCATCGAAAATCCAAGCTTCTCAGTGGACATGGACAAGGTTCTGGAAACCAAAAACAAGGTTGTCAATACGCTTGTCGGCGGTGTTGCCGGTCTTCTCCGCAGCTATGGCGTAGATGTCCATAAGGGAATTGGTACCATTACTAAAGACAAGAATGTTCTTGTAAACGGCAGCGAGCTGCTAGAAACGAAGAAGATTATCTTGGCTGGTGGTTCAAAAGTCAGCAAGATCAATGTCCCAGGTATGGAATCATCTCTTGTTATGACTAGTGATGATATTCTGGAAATGAACGAAGTGCCTGAAAATCTGGTAATTATCGGCGGTGGTGTTGTCGGTATTGAGCTTGGACAAGCCTTCATGACATTTGGCTCAAAAGTTACCGTTATCGAAATGATGGACCGTATCGTACCAGCTATGGATGCGGAAGTTTCTAAAAACCTTCGCCTCATCTTGGAGCGTAAGGGCATGACAATTCTAACTGAAACTAAGTTGGAAGAAATCATCGAAGAAAACGGCAAACTTCGTATCAAAGTTGAAGGAAAGGAAGATATTCTAGCAGATAAGGCCCTGCTTTCTATCGGACGCGTGCCAGACCTAGAAGGCATTGGTGAGGTTGAGTTCGAACTGGATCGTGGCCGTATCAAGGTCAATGAGTACATGGAAACTTCTGTTTCAGGTATTTACGCACCAGGTGATATCAATGGTACTAAGATGCTGGCTCACGCAGCCTTCCGTATGGGTGAAGTTGCTGCTGAAAATGCTCTGAAAGGTAACCACCATGTTGCTAAACTCAATCTGACACCTGCAGCTATCTACACCCTGCCAGAAGTAGCAGCAGTTGGTTTGACAGAAGAGCAAGCTCGTGAGAAATACGATGTAGCAATTGGTAAGTTTAACTTCGCTGCTAACGGCCGTGCTATTGCTTCAGACGCAGCTCAAGGCTTCGTTAAAGTCATTGCTGACAAGAAGTACGGTGAAGTGCTCGGTGTCCATATCATTGGTCCTGCAGCCGCAGAATTGATCAACGAAGCATCAACCATCATCGAAATGGAAATCACCGTAGAAGAAATGCTTAAGACCATACACGGTCACCCAACCTTCTCAGAAGTTATGTACGAAGCATTTGCGGACGTACTGGGATTGGCAGTTCACTCACCTAAGAAAAAATAATTTAAAAGATAGATTAGACTGGGTATAAAACATTGTTCCAGTCTCTATCGTATAAAGAGGTAGCTTATGAAATACATTGTTAACTACTCAAATGATACAGCTTTTAATATTGCTCTGGAAGAATATGCTTTCAAACACCTCTTAGATGAGGATGAAATTTTCCTGCTCTGGATTAACAAACCCTCTATCATAGTGGGGCGTCACCAAAATACCATCGAAGAAATCAACCGTGATTATGTTCGTGAGCATGGCATTGAGGTCGTACGTCGTATCAGCGGCGGTGGAGCTGTTTATCATGATCTGAACAACCTCAACTACACCATTATCTCCAAGGAAAGCGAAGATCGTGCTTTTGACTTCAAGAGTTTTTCTACGCCTGTTATCAACACCTTGGCAGAACTTGGGGTAAAGGCTGAATTCACTGGCCGCAATGACCTAGAGATTGATGGCAAGAAGTTCTGTGGCAATGCGCAGGCCTATATCAATGGCCGTATCATGCACCACGGCTGCCTACTCTTTGATGTTGATTTGTCTGTCTTGGCCAATGCGCTTAAGGTTTCTAAAGACAAGTTCGAATCAAAAGGTGTCAAATCTGTCCGTGCACGCGTGACAAATATCGTCAATGAATTGCCAGAAAAGATTACTGTCGAAGAATTCCGTGACCTGCTTCTGGACTATATGAAGAAAGAATATCCAGAAATGACAGAATATGTCTTCTCTGAGAAAGAACTAGAAGAAATCAAGCAAATCAGAGATAGCAAGTTTGGAACTTGGGACTGGAACTACGGTAAATCGCCTGAATACAATGTGCGCCGTGGCACCAAGTTTACCAGCGGTAAGGTAGAAATCTTTGCCAATGTTGTTGAATCCAAGATTCAGGATATTAAAATCTATGGAGACTTCTTTGGTATTGAGGACGTAGCAGCAGTAGAAGATGTGTTGCGCGGCGTTAAATACGAACGCGAAGATGTTCTGAAAGCTCTTGAAACGATTGATATTAGCCGTTACTTTGCTGGAATCAGCAGAGAAGAGATTGCCGAAGCTATCGTTGGTTAAAATATGACATAAAGAAAACCAAGCTCTCGAAGAGTTTGGTTTTTCATGTAAACGATATATTTCAAATCAACAACATTCTTACGTTTCCTTAACCAGCTAGTTTTCTCTGGGCTTTATCTACTAGATATGATAAAATGATAGGGAATCAGAGAAAGAGGTGTCTTGATGCAGAAAGTCCCAGTAGAAAGCCTTGGTCTGTTTGAGCAGTTGGACCGCACAGTTGTAGCTTTTCTGAAGAAAAAACCATCTCCTAATCCAGACAATTTTTATGTTAGCATATCTGAAGAAGATTATGAGAAAAAGAAAGAAGAATTTGAAAAATCAGGCTATCAAGCCGTGGAATTGCCGCTTGGAATGGCGTTAGATAATGTTATTCAGCAACCTTCTTTTCAAAACCTAGTTATTGGCGGCCTCTACATGGTAGATATCCTCGTTCCCAAAGAAGACCTGATGCCCTTAAAGGATCTTGTTGACAGCTTTTGTATCATGTTTGCAGCAGCTAATAATCGAATAGAAAATATCAAGGCTTACGATCTGATGAAGAGTAAGACAGTTTACTTTATCGGAAAACTCTTCACGGACAATCCTCATCCAGGAGATGAAGTTAGCTTTGAAGGGCTGAATAGAGAAACAGCAGAAGGCTCCTACGAAGCAGTCAAGTGCTTCTTAACTAGAGAAAGCGCCGAAAAGTACAATGCAAAAAATCGACCAGTCACAGCAGCAAATCTGGAACATCTCAAGCACTTCTGGGGCAAGCCACTGATTGTCGAGCCGCATCGGAACTATTGGATTGAGTTTTTATAAAAGAAAGAGCGAAGCATCTAAAATATATTTTTCGCTCTTTTGTTGTTATTGTCACACCGTTTATTACATATTTTAAATTATGTAATATTATAATTTGTCCAAAGCATTCTTTTGCTCGTCATTGACAATGTGGGTGTAGAGGTCTGTTACCTGAGTGCTAGCATGCCCTAGCTGATGACTGACAAGAACTTGAGATTTGGTTGCATCGTATAAACGTGTAGCAAGCGTGTGGCGGAGTTTGTGAGGCGTTACTCGCACCTTGAAGTCCTCAGAATATTTGGCCACCATTTTTTCAACACTGGAAGCATCGATTCGATTAGGAGTGCCGCGGTATTCAGTCAAAAAGAAGGCTGTATCAGTCTTTTCGGCCTTGTATCGCTTGATCCGAATGCTCAGATACTCTTCTAAATAGGGCTTGGCAAAAGCGGCAACATTGACAGAGTCTCTTTTTCCACCTTTCCTTGTCACTTCAATGACCATCATTTTGAGATTGATGTCTTTCAGGTCCAAATTAACAGCTTCAGACAGACGAACACCAGAGGCTAGCAGCAAGGCAATGATGGCTAAATCTCGTTCCTTGTTCTTGTTAAAAGAGGATAGGGCACGGTTAGAGAGCTTCTTGGGGTACTCCCTATCAATATACAGGAGAAATTCTTCTGTCTCATCTCCTAAAAAGAGCTTCTGCTTAATATTCTCTGCACGAGCAGCCAGAGTTTCCTTTTTCTTCTTAGTAGATACCTTTTTCATCACATTTCGATAGAAGTAGGGCTCACCCTGCTCGTTTTCAACTTCCTCGGTTAAATATTTGTAGAGGCTGGACAAAGCCGAAAGAGTCCGGTTAATGGTTGTCTGAGAAACACCGTTTTGAGTTGTATTAGCATTTAGAAGCGGTCGCTCGCGCAGATACAGAATGAAGGCCTCCATGTCTTTCTTGCTCATGTTTTCCAAGACCGAGAGAGGAATCTCAGCAATATGCGAAGCATTTGTTATGCCAGATTCTAGCACCCAGTTAAAAAATCGATCATATTCTTTGAGATATTCGTATAAGGTTGTAAAACTATAAGGCACTGCCAACTTAGACTGGTAATATTCCAGAATGTACCAGGGCATGGTGGCCTTGAGTTTATCAATTCTTTCTAATAACAGTTCACGTCTCATTAAAAATCTCCGTTTTTTCTATAACAGTAGTATAGCATATTCAGATATATTTTTCAAGAAAATTATAGTTTTTCGGAAAGATGTAAGAGGGCATATATAGTCCAACCTTATTACAAAAACGGATAATAAAAACAAGACAGTATTGAGAAATTAGACTCTGTCTTGTTTCACTAAAACTTATTCTTCTAATTCAATTTTTTGAAAATAATCCAGTTGCCATTTTTGTGTTGCCTGAGCTGTTTTATTTAAATTTGTGCACCAGGACGGATAAAACCGCATAGCCATCTTTCCTTTACAATCCTTTGTAGAAAGAATTTTTTTACTGATAGCCACCTCTTTGGGAATGATAAATATACCGCAATGACGGTCGTCGATGACGACAATAACCAGTTCATTACCCAAGTCTTTATCAGTATAAGGAATATTCTTATTGTCTTGGTCTTTTTTCCAAAAGACTGTAAAGTATCCTTCTTTTTTAGGTGTTTTCTTTGCCAAACGGCATCTTTTATATTCTTGATTATCCTTTGGCTTAATCAAAATGTTTTCATAGTATTCATTCCATTTTTCATTTATCAGATCAAAGTCACCATAATAATACCTATAAAGAATGTCTGTCATTTTCCTTCTTTTATCGCCTTTCTAATTTTTTACCAAAATTAAATTATGTAAAATAATTACTAGAATAAAAACCCTTTAATCAAATTAACTACTTGTTCATTTTGCGGCAAGGAAGAATGATGGGCGTCTTTGCCTACGATGACGACCTCTCTGTGTGAAGCAATCTTTCCTTTGTAAATCAAGCTCCCAGCCTCTACACTGCTTTTATGAACAATTCCGTCACCATCTCGGAAAAAAATTCCCAAAATCGACAAATGCTGAAGCTTTTTAGGGAGTTTTCCCTGGTTAGATACAAAGTCATCTAACATCGCAACTCGATGATTGAGATTCTTCTTGTTTAGATTATAAGGACTGCCAATAGTCAGGAGCTTTTCCATCTCCAACTCAGAATGGTTTGCCAGGTATTGCTGCAGGAATACTGTATAAATTAGACCACCGTTAGAATGCCCCAACGCCTTGAAGCTGTTAAAAGAGTACTTCTCTCGCAAGACAGTCAAGGCAGCATCAAACATGGCCGCCTGCTGCTTGATGTTTTCATAACCATCGCGATTATTTTGAAAGCCAACCACAAAAATAGGATTTCTATCCTTCCGCTTCAAATGCCCTCGGTAAGTCATGTGTCCGTCATTCCAGACTTTAATACGAACCAGACTATGACATGGATGCTGATTTCGGTTAATTTTTTTAACCATTCGATTAAAACGATTCTCAGTCGCCGAACTACCTGGAATCATGATAATAGGACATATTTCGACCTTGCTGGCAGGAAGATGAGAAATAGGGTGGGAAGGCAGCTTATTTAATAAATTTTGAAAGGTTTTAGCAAGTCGATGAATCAATTGAGTCAAAAAAGGCTTCATTCTAGTCTCCGTATCTGAATCTGATATTTCCAGAAACAAGCCACATAACGGATTTATGTAGCTTGTTATTTTCTCTTTGAAAGAAATATGCTAAATTACTTTATTTCTTAATTACATTATTTAACTTAAATTGCTTTCTATCTGAAACATTTTTTCTTTAGGTTTATCTTCCCCTAATAATTGATTATTAAAAAAATTAGCCATTGGAAGAAAAAAGTCTAAATCTAAATGCTTTCCATTAACGACTGGTATTTTTAACTCAATATTTCCAATTTTAATAGAAGAGTTTTTTCCTTGAAGGGATTTTATAGTTACTATTTCATCTAAATTAATTTCTGGTATATTCTTAATAGTTGAAAATACCATTGATTGACGAACTATATCGTAAACATTTACTTTACGCATACTCTTTAGAAGATGAGTTCGAGCGTTATAAGCGTATCCTGAAACAAGTAAAGCAGTAAAAAATTCAAATGGATTCTCTTGGTAACCTTTTTCTAATACATCAATTGCTGCTTCAACAGCTAATTTTGAATGATAAAGTTGCCATCCTAACGCATCTGAATAACCTGCGTTCCCTGCAAATTCGTTTTTTATTTGAGCTATTTCCTTTTTTACTCGTTGAATATAGTCTTCGCTATTTTTCATATAAGCAGAAATAGCACGTTTGTTACCAAAGTTTCCTGCTCTTCTAAATCCGTAGCGTCTAACTTTTAGAGAAGTTTCTGCATTATCATTATTTTCTTGATATATAGCTGAAAAATCTGTAAAAACACTTAACGAACTATTTATATCAATTAAACTATAAAGCTTTTCAGTAGGGACTAATAATCCAAAAGAAGCTAAAGTAAGTTCTTGAAACCATTTCTCATTTTGGTAACCAGCTTGTACAGCAATTGAATTCCAGTAATGAACATCACGATGCGTATGTCCACTAATTAACCAATATCTGTTATCTGGCTCAGGCTTATAAATACTAGGATAGGGGGGTTCTTCTTTTGGGAATAAAGCAAGAGTCTGCCACCAAGAATCTATTGCGTTTTCAGCGAGTGAATCCATCGGCCAGTGTGTTACTATGAATAGTGATTCGTTTTTATTTAATCTAGTAATTCTCTTATTTGCAAAATCACACCAGTCTTTATTAAGTTTTTTAAGAGTTTCTATATCGAAATTTTTAACTTGAGTGCAATCTGGTACGCGGTTTTCTAAGTCTTTGATTGTTGCAGTTAATAACCAATTTGAATCATTTTCATCAATGTATTCAAATAAGTCATAAACATCTGCTATGCGATTCAGGTCTAGGACTGTATAATTTAAATTAGTGAAGCCAGTATCTCCGATAAATACCAAATCACCTATCTTGTACTCTCTACCAGTAAGGAGAAGGCGACAGAATTTATTTCTCTCTGTTGCCATTGAAGCTTGCTCAATACATTCAACCCATGTTCTCTTTTTATCTGAATAAGTCCAATAATCGTGATTTCCTAAAACTACAAAAGATGTAATCTGAGCTTTTTCAAGAATTTGTATGAAATCAAGCGTCTCAAAGAAATCATCAAAAAAATCTCCAGCTAAAACAAAAATATTTCCTTCTCTGTTTGAATATAGTAAATCAATAAAAAATTTTATATTTTGTTTAATTTTATTTTTAGAATATTGATAATCTCCACTTTTCAATACTTCTTCCATATATTTGAAATGAGCAATAGGATCATTCTCTAATTTTATTAATTTCTGTTTTACATACCCTGGAAGTGCTTTTTTATCAAAATGTAAATCACTCAATACATAAATATCAGGTTTTTCATTCATAATAATCTCCTAAATTTATAAAACTAAATCCTAACTAAGTTAATAAAGAAATTCTTCTCCTACTTCCGCTTCTTCTTGTTTTTCTTCATTTGCTTGGCCATCTTGTTCATACTGCGGCGCATTAGAAATTCTCCAGCCTTCCCTTTGAGGCCGCCACCAAACATTTGGCTCATATCCGGCATGCCGGCTCCTCCTAAGCCTGACATATCTGGTATACCGCCTTGGCCCATCATGCCTTCAAGAGCTGACATGTCGGGCATTCCTCCGCCACCAGGCATGTTCTTAGGCATATTGTTTGGATTGAGCCCCATTTGCTTCATCATCTTGCTCATATCGCCTGACAGAACGCCCTGCATCATCTGCTTAGCTTGATTGAAGTCTTTGATAAATTTATTGACATCGACGAAGCTGTTACCTGAACCATTGGCAATGCGACGGCGGCGGCTAGGACTCAGTAAGTCAGGATTTTCCCGCTCAGCCGGTGTCATAGAGGATACGATAGCACGCTTGCGGGCAATTTCTTTCTCATCCACTTTGATATTCTTGAGGGCGGGATTATTGGCCATGCCTGGAATCAGCTTGAGCAAATCCTCCATAGGTCCCATACCTTGCACCTGATCCAGCTGATCAATAAAATCATTGAAATCAAAGGTGTTTTCCCGCATCTTTTCAGCCATTTCAAGCGATTTTTTCTCATCGTATTCTTGAGAGGCTTTTTCGATCAAAGTCAGCATGTCCCCCATGCCCAAAATCCGGCTGGACATACGATCTGGGTGGAAGGTTTCGATATCAGTAATCTTTTCACCGGTACCAGTAAATTTAATGGGCTTACCAGTAATCTGACGGACAGACAAGGCTGCACCGCCACGGGTATCACCATCAATCTTAGTCAGGATAACCCCAGTCACTTCCAGTTGGCTGTTAAATTCGCGAGCAACATTAGCCGCTTCCTGACCAATCATGGCATCTACAACCAAGAGGATTTCATTCGGATTAGCCAGCGATTTGACATCAGATAGCTCCTGCATGAGCTTTTCGTCAATCTGAAGGCGCCCAGCCGTATCAATCAGGACATAATCGTTGTGGTTGGCTTTTGCCTGCTCCAAACCTTGACGGACAATCTCAACAGCTGGAACTTCCGTACCCAAAGCAAAAACTGGTACATCAATTTGCTGTCCAAGTGTTTTCAGCTGATCAATAGCCGCCGGACGGTAAATATCCGCCGCAATCATGAGCGGACGAGCATTTTCTTCTTTCTTGAGCTTATTAGCAAGCTTACCAGCAAAGGTAGTCTTACCAGCCCCTTGCAGACCAACCATCATAATAATAGTCGGAATCTTTGGTGACTTGATAATCTCAGCAGTATCAGAGCCTAGGATAGTTGTCAGTTCTTCGTCAACAATCTTGATAATCTGTTGCGCTGGATTGAGGGTGTCGATAACTTCATGACCGACAGCGCGCTCACGGACTTTCTTGATAAAGTCTTTGACAACTGGCAGGGCAACGTCGGCTTCTAAAAGGGCCAGACGAATCTCTTTGGTCGCTTCTTGGACATCACTCTCTGAGATTTTTCCTTTTCTGCGCAGATTTTTAAAGACGTTCTGCAAACGTTCCGTTAAACTTTCAAATGCCATTTTTTATTTCTCCTAGTTTCTATTTCAATCAATTCAGTGGAAATTTTCCAAAACGTGTTAAACAAGCAAATTCCTCAGCAGAGACTTCTTTCATAATCTCATTTGGGTAGCCCCAGCAGCTGAAGCCTTCTTGCATTGCCTTAGAAAGATCGTCAGGGGAGATGATTTGTACCCTGGCAGGAAAAGGTTCTTCCGACTCCAACAACCAGCAAGACATTCCCTTGTAGATAACTTGTTTAGCCATAGTCACTCCCTATTGTCAATACCAGACAGAATCCCGATCTGCTCCTGCAGATAGCTGTCGTCAGGGTATTTCTCTGTAATCTGGTCAAATATCTGACTTCTAACAATATAGTCCGAGTACATGTGCAGCTTTTTCTCATAGTCTTCCAGAATCTTCTCCGTCCGTTTAATATTATCATAAACGGCCTGACGGCTAACACCAAACTCCTCAGCAATCTCAGCCAGACTGTAGTCATCCGCATAATAGAGCTCGATATAGTTCATCTGCTTGTCAGTCAAAAGCGCCGCATAAAACTCAAAGAGAGCATTCATTCGGTTTGTTTTTTCAATTTCCATAAGAAACATTATACCAGAAAAGCGTGATAAACTCTAGTCCGACAAGGGAAATAAACACTCGAAATATGAGATTGCAAAACTTCAATCAGCTTTTTCTTCTGTGTAAAAAACAAGTAAAAAACTCTTAGTGATAACCAAGAGTTTTGCAATAATTAATTGTTTTCCAAATAAAATTCAAAACGATCGCCAACATACTGACTTTTTACATATTCAAAAGCTGTTCCGTCGTCAAAGAAAGAAATCTGAGTCAGTCCTAATATAGCATGGCCACGGGGAATATCAAGGTAATTGGCGATTTTCTCCTTTGCCAGCCGAGCATAGATAGTCTGCTGGGACTTGCCGATCTTATAGCCATGTTCCTGCAAGGTCTGGAAGAAATGACTAGTCACCTCTTCTTTTTTGAAATTCTTAATGAACTTCTCTGGAATTGAAGCCACCTCGTAGACCACCGGCAAATCGTCAGCGTAGCGAACCCGCTCCATCCGAATGACATTTTCCGTCTTATGGATGCCTAGCTTCTCCACTTCCTGCTCACTCGGCAGGGTACGCCGATAAGAAATAAGCTGGCTGGATGGCGTTTTGCCTTGCGCCTTCATGATTTCTGTGAAGCTGGTGGTGCCGCGCATTTTCTCCTGAACACGTGTACTGGCAACGAAGGTGCCACTCCCGACTCGACGCTCCAGCACTCCCTCCTCAACCAAGAGTGTGATGGCTTGACGCAGCGTCATACGGCTGACTTTAAAAGTTTCGGCTAGATCTCGCTCGCTGGGCAAGCGCTCCCCAATCTCCCAAACGGCATCGTCGATGTCCTTCTTAATCTGATCATGAATTTTGATATATGCGGGTAACATGTTGGCTCTTCTTTCTTATTTGGTACCTTCCTTTATTTTAGTACCAAATACTTCAAATGTCAAACTAAATGATAAAGATCAGCTCTCAAATGCTTGCTTTTCTCACGATTCTAGCTGTTTAGCCAAATAAAGACTCATATTCGTTTTTTCATCACTCTTGCTCCTTATTACCTTGGAAAAATTCCTTTTTTGTGATAAAATGAGGGGAAAAGATTACTTCTTTTAAGAAAGGGAACTGATGACAACTAGAACTGAATTGCAAGATGTCGAAAAGATCATCGTGCTTGATTACGGCAGCCAGTACAACCAGCTGATTTCACGCCGCATTCGTGAAATAGGTGTTTTTTCTGAGCTTAAAAGCCACAAGATTACCGCTGATGAAGTCCGTGCTATCCAGCCTGTCGGGATTATCCTTTCAGGAGGTCCAAATTCTGTATATGAAGACGGCTCTTTTGATATTGATCCGGAAATTTTCGAGTTGGAAATCCCGATTTTGGGGATCTGCTATGGTATGCAGCTTTTAACTCACAAGCTAGGCGGCAAGGTTGTCCCTGCTGGTCATGCTGGAAATCGAGAATATGGTCAGTCGACTCTGTCACATACTGCTAATTCCTGCCTTTTCAACGGTACGCCTGAAAGCCAGTTAGTTCTTATGAGCCACGGAGATGCAGTAACAGAAATTCCTGCTGACTTTGTCCGTACTGGTACTTCTGCTGACTGTCCTTTTGCAGCAATTGAAAATCCTGCTAAGAAAATCTACGGCATTCAGTTCCACCCTGAGGTTCGTCATTCGGAGTTTGGCTATGATATCCTGCGCAACTTTGCTCTGAATATTTGTGGAGCCAAAGGCGACTGGTCTATGGATAACTTCATTGACATGGAAATTCAAAAAATCCGCCAAACCGTTAGTGACAAGAAGGTGTTGTTGGGGCTTTCTGGTGGTGTAGACTCTTCTGTCGTCGGTGTTCTCTTGCAGAAAGCAATCGGTGATCAACTAATCTGTATCTTTGTGGATCATGGTCTTTTGCGTAAAGGCGAAGCAGATCAGGTCATGAATATGCTGGGCGGCAAATTTGGGTTGAATATCATTAAGGCAGACGCTGCTAAACGTTTCCTTGACAAACTAGCCGGTGTCTCAGATCCAGAACAAAAACGTAAAATCATCGGAAACGAGTTTGTCTATGTCTTTGACGACGAAGCCAGCAAACTGAAAGATGTGAAATTCTTGGCTCAAGGGACTCTCTATACAGACGTTATCGAGTCCGGAACTGACACCGCTCAGACTATCAAGTCTCACCATAACGTTGGTGGTCTGCCGGAAGACATGCAGTTTGAGCTGATTGAGCCACTGAACACGCTCTACAAGGATGAAGTGCGTGCCTTGGGTACCGAGCTTGGTATGCCTGATGAAATTGTCTGGCGCCAGCCATTCCCAGGACCAGGACTTGCTATTCGTGTTATGGGAGAAATCACTGAGGAGAAATTAGAAACTGTCCGCGAATCTGATGCTATTCTCCGCGAAGAAATTGCAAAAGCTGGTCTTGACCGCGACATCTGGCAATACTTTACTGTTAATACTGGCGTCCGATCTGTTGGGGTCATGGGAGACGGCCGGACTTACGACTACACAATTGCGATTCGCGCTATCACTTCTATCGATGGTATGACAGCTGATTTTGCCAAGATTCCTTGGGAGGTTCTGCAAAAAATCTCTGTTCGTATCGTCAACGAAGTAGACCATGTCAACCGCATCGTCTACGACATCACCAGCAAACCACCTGCAACTGTAGAGTGGGAGTAACAAACAAATCTTATTTTAAATGATAACTGTAGAAACAAACAAGGCTAGAACTAAAATGTTCTAGCCTTGTTTTAATACAGTCTTGGAATTAACCGCCAAACAATCCTTTAAAGAAGTTGACGATGGCATTCCAGATATTAGAAAAGAAATTACCGCCTTCTTGAATGAGGCCGTTTGCATCAAAGTTGAGGTTAATATTGTTAAAGGTATCCCCTGCCTTTGAAACAATACTGTCTTTCAAGTCACTAAGGGTCTTCGTAAAGTCAGAATCTGTAATGACTCCACTGTTTGAAAGATTAACAGCGAAATTCACGATGAGGTTGATTTGGTCACTGGTCACTGACTGAGTCAGACCGTAGTTTTTCAAGGTTTCTTCAACAATTTTACGGACATCATCTGCTGTCAGATTGCTGTTGTTCTTCTTAGCATTGGCGATAGCCGCTTTGATATCAGCCAGAGCCACGTTGAGCTTGTCTGCGTCATAGCCTTCCTTACCTGTGTTTTCAGCATTGATACCAGAAAGGGCAGCCAGTTCTTCCTGTGCTAGGTTTTTATTTTCCTGAGGAATGGTCGCTCCATTATCTTCCAGAGAGTAGTAAATCCCTGCCAAGGCGCTCTCACCTGTTACCGGAATTGGTGCCGCAACGGTAATCTGCGCGTGCTGAACACCCAGAGTAACAGCTGCATTGCGATACATATCTTCTGTAACCTTAGTGATGTTTTGCGGAGTGACAATTTTCACCTCTAACGGCTTATTGCTGCCTAACTTCTGGATTTTTACAGAAGAATAAAGCTGTAGGCTAGGGTCGTTGGCAACATCCATAATCTTAGAGTAGACTTCCGGTGTCATGGTCTTAAGTGGCTTGCTGTCGCTAGATGAATTGTAGCCCAGCATCTGCAAGGTCTGCTGTTTTTGGCTTTCATCTAAGGAGTAACCCAGCACATACTCTGGCTGCACGTATGTCTCATCAATGACTTTTTGAACATTTGAATCGGCAGCTGCGGTCGATACAGTAAACAGAGTAGCCAGCAAGGCTCCTGCTGTCATTAAAGTTTTTTTGAATTTCATATTTTTTCCTCTTTTCCCCCCGCTATAGTTTCCCAAATTCTATAGCTTTTTTATAGAGCAAACTTTTTATCTGAGTGCCTCGAATTTCTGTTTCTTGAGCTTGTGAATTCCGCTCCTTTTGATGTTCAGAGGGCTTCAGTTGAGTTGCTGCAATGATGGAGTTATTATTATCTCATCCATTGAGGGCTTGAGATAATAGATACATTTTACAACATTTCTCAAAGAAGTTCAAAGAAAAAACAGTCACTGAATTTATGTGCCAGTAACTGCTCTTTTCTACTTTTTCCAAAGGAAGTCAATTAGTAATTCGTCTACTTCTGGATTCTCATGCAATTGGCTGTGCTGAGCCAACTGACCTGTGATTTTCTTTTCCTGGTAAGATTTAGCATTTTCAATCAGAAGGTATTTGAGACTGCGAGAAGAAATATTGAGGACAGAACCGTCGGATTCATTTTTAAAATCACCGTAAATGTTCAGAACATCTACCTGATCTTGCGGGTAAACTTCTCGTAATCCCAGTAGATTTTGATAAGTCTGGCTCATAGCACTAGGCTGGCCAGTTTGGTCATCTAAGATACTCAAATCTTCAGGCAAGTCCCTTCCTTCCAGACCATTAACATGGTTGGCAATATTGACCTGCTTTTGCAGCTCGGGCAGCTTTTCATCCTGACCGTTCTCCAGCATATAAAAGAGGATGGACATATTCCCCATCGAATGACCTACCAGATTCATCTTATCAAAGCCATAAGTTTCTTGTAGCTTGCGAATCACAGCTGCTGCATACCTACCATCTTGAGCGTAGTCGGCATTGCGGTTATCTTCATAGTTTACCTTAATAATGGGATTGATAGCACCTTTCGGTATCTCTCCTAATAAGCTTACTTGCCCATTTTTACTGACATTTGCTGTGATAATTGTCTGAGTGACTCCAGCCTTTTTGGCAGCCTCTGTCATATGGTTTTCAGCATTAGAGCTGGATCCAAAACCGTGGAAAAACAAGGTTGGCGTTGTTGACTGCACATATTGTTTTGTATTGAGGCTAGTGGCTTCTTTATGGTTGTAAAAAGCTGTTAGACCGGCAATTGTCACCAAAACCAGAATGAGGAGCTTAAAACCAAGTTTCTTGTTCATTTTTCATTCCTTTTTATGATAGATGTACAAAATTATATCATGTATCTATCATGGTTACAAATATCTGGATTATTACTTCACCATCAAAAAAAGAAAGAAGCTTGAAAACTTCTTTCTAAAACCATTTTAAGAGGCGCATGATGTGCATGTTCATCTTGACCTGACGGGAATAATAATAATTACCGCCGTTGATATAGAGTTCTGGACCGTGGAAAATTGAAATCAGGTTATAGTAGCCGTAGGTCTTGCCAGTTACATTTCCTAAGCTTGGTGCTACTACATCTTTGGAATATTTTTTAGCCAGCTCCAGCGTATTTTCGCCACCGTTTTTAGCAACGTAGTCGATATAAGCCTGACCGAAATTATAGGCTTGTACTGCTGTCCAAACATCCACCTTTTTCTCGCTGGCCAACTCTAGGTTATCAGATAAGGTCTGAACTCCTTGGCGAATACTTTCTTTGTTGTCCGTGATGGCATTAGTCTGACCAGTCGCGCTTTCACTGGACTGCATGACATCGGTGTCTTTTCCCTTGGTCTCTGTATAAATCATGGCCAGTACCAATTCCTCATTGGCCGCCGTATCCTGTTCGTCCAGCACTTCTCTGACCAACGTCTGATACTTCATGACCTGCTTGACATCATGATGAACCTGATAAATCTTGTAGCCGGCAAAGAGCACGAAAAGGACTAAAATCAGTCTTCTTAGAAATTTAAACATTATTTATTTTGGATATCCTCGATGTTCTTAATCAAAATAGAATAGGTTCCGTTATCGTTCTGGATAAATTCTACCGACTCTGCGTCCTGATAGATATTATTAGGAACGATGAGTTCAATTCCATTTGAAAGGGAGAGTTTCTGATTTTCGAACTTTTTCTTCTGGCGGCTGCTATCAATCTCATCAAACTTGACTGGCTCAGGAATAGCTTCCTTGACTTGGTCAATAAAGGTAAGTCGGGCAGTTAGATTGCTGTCAAAAAGATCATCGGCTAACTTTTCAGGCGACAGTTCGTCATTTTCTTCCAAATTTTTGAAAATACTGGATTTGACCTTGGACTGGAACTGAAAATCGTCTTTATTAAAACTTTCGGCAACCTTCTGAGCTGTCTTCTCAAGCGCTTTAATTGATTTCTTGGCTGAGATTGTCGGATTGACCTGCAAGAGATTATCTGACATATAATTGAGAAAGGCACCGTTATACTTGATGCGCTTTTCAATCAGATGGTACTTGCGAGATTTGAGATTGATGACCAAAGCCTCGTCTGCTCCCGTACCAAAGCCAGGCAGATTGTTCTGCGTCAGCTTGATAGGATTGTCTACCTCACCACCCAAGTGGGTCAGAGTTTCCCGCAGAGCGATTCGCAGAAAAGCAAAGTGCTCCACACCTTCTTTGTCAAACTGAACAAAAATCAGATCGTTGGTTTTCTGGTTTTCACTGACAGAAAACTCCTCCTGCCAGAGCTTGGCCACTGTCACTGATGTTTCCAGTAGGTCGTCTGAAAGCTGGGCTAAAAAGACGTTTTCGGGATCGAAAACACCTGTTTTAGCATCGTCAGAATAGACCCGCTCAATCTTCTTGCGCAGGTATTCTTCAATCTTGGGAGTAATGTTGAGAAACTTATCCGCCAGCAGTAGTTCGGTATCAGCTGGGCTGAATTGATGAATAATCGCTTTTTTTACGTAAATATCCATCTTAGTTCAAGCCCTCATAGAGTGGAAAAGCGTCCGTCAATTCGCGAACTTCTGCCCGCACCTGATTCAGCACCGCTTCGTTTTCAGCGTTTTCCAGAGCCTTGATAATAAGCTCGGCTACCTTGATACTTTCTGTTACACCAAAGCCTCGAGCTGCAATAGCTGCTGTACCGATACGAATTCCGCTAGTCTTAAACGGTGACAAAGTCTCGTAAGGAATGGAGTTTTTATTAAGGGTTATATTGACTTCATCCAAGAGATTTTGAGCTACTTTCCCATTTTCTACAACCTTAGTGACATCCACTAAGAAAAGGTGATTTTCAGTACCATCAGAAATCACACGGAACTTGTCATGCTGACGGAAGACTTGGGTCATGGCTTGGGCATTATCCAAAATCTGCTGGGCATAAACCTTGAAAGCTGGGTCAAGCACTTCTTTAAAGGCAACTGCTTTGGCTGCAATGACATGCTCCAATGGCCCGCCTTGAATGCCTGGGAAGATGGCTGAGTTGATTTTCTTAGCCAATTCTTCATCATTGGTCAAAATCAAGCCACCTCGAGGTCCGCGCAAGGTCTTGTGGGTCGTTGTTGTCGTGATATCTGCATAAGGAACAGGGCTTGGATGGAGGCCTGCCGCGACTAGTCCAGCGATGTGGGCCATATCGACCATGAGCTTGGCGCCTACAGCGTCAGCGATTTCACGGAATTTTGAAAAGTCAATGATATGAGAGTAGGCTGAAGCACCCGCCACAATCAACTTAGGCTGTACTTCCTTGGCTTGCTGGAGGATAGCATCAAAGTCCAGCAATTCTGTTTCTGGATCAACGCTATAAGATACAAAATTATAGGTTTGGCCAGAGAAGCTGACTGATGCACCATGAGTCAAGTGGCCGCCGGCAGACAGATCCATCCCCATAACTGTATCACCTGGCTCAATCAAAGCCATATAAGCTGCACAATTTGCCTGGCTGCCTGAGTGAGGCTGAACATTAGCAAACTTGGCACCAAAAATTTCCTTGGCGCGTTCAATTGCCAGACTCTCAATCACATCCACTACATCTGTTCCACCATAGTAACGGCGACCTGGATAACCTTCGGCATATTTATTGGTCAAAATAGAACCTTGAGCAGCCATGACAGCTTTAGAAACGACATTTTCTGAAGCAATCAGCTCAATATTATGCTGTTGACGTTCTTCTTCTTTAGCAATAGCTTCCCAAATCTCTGGGTCAAATACTTTGTAGTCTTCTTGGTCAAAAATCATAAGGTGTCTCCCTTCTTTTGCGAAAATAGGACCTTAGGTCCTAAAAGTTAAAATTTTATATCATTTACTTGGGCGAGAATATCCTCGCGAGTAATCGCTCCCTGGCGTAGAATAAGTGCCTTTTCTCCAGACAAGTCCAAAATTGTTGAATCCTGACCTGTCAAAGCGGCATCATCTTCTACTCCTGAGACCTCCTCTTGAAAATCCATCATAATCTGCTGGAAAGAAGTTCCACTAGCTTTTCCAGAAAGATTAGCGGATGGACCAATCAAGGGACCATACTTACGAATCAAGTTCAACGTAACTGGATGTTTAGGAATCCGAAAGCCCACGGTTTCCATACCTGAGTTTATCCAAGTCGGCACTCGGTCGTTGGCTTGAAGGATAATAGTCAGCGGTCCAGGTAGAAAGGTTTGATAGAGTTGCTTCAGATAACTGGGCTGATTCTTGGAAAAGGCATAAATCTCTTCCAAGCTAGCCACATTGAGATTAAGAGCCTTGTCACGAGGTCTTCGTTTTAATTCGTATACTCGTTCCACCGCCTCTTGATTCAAAGCCTGGGCAAAGAGGCCATAAACAGTTTCTGTCGGCAGGACAACTGCTCCACCTGCTGCCAGAGTCTTTTCTATCTTATCCATTGTCCATCGCCACCATTCTATCTTTGCCAAATTGATCTTTCAGAACTCGGATTTGTTTTTGAGGGAAGGACTTCTTCAGCAATTCTCTGACGCTATCTCCTTGTTTGTAACCAATTTCCAGATAGATTTTTCCTTTTTCTGTCAGATAGTCCCCCGCCTGCTCTGCTATTTTCCGATAGACGGCACAGCCATCCTCCTCTGCGAAGAGGGCCATGTGAGGTTCTGAGGTCAAAACATTAAGTCCAACTTCATTCTTATTCGCTTCTGAAATATAGGGTGGGTTGGAGACGATGATGTCAAATTTTCCTTGGATTGAATCCAAGCAATCAGATTGGACAAAAGTGAGGCTGAGTCCGCAGGACTGAGCATTATCCGCTGCCAAGGAAAGAGCATCTTTCGAAAGATCTGAAGCAGTAATCTGCCAGTCTGGACGGCTATTTACCAATGCAAGAGCTATGGCTCCGCTACCCGTTCCTATATCCAAGACAGAAAGAGAACTTTCGGGATTTTCTGACAAAATCAGCTCCACCAGCTCCTCCGTCTCAGGCCTTGGAATCAGAACCCGCTCATCAACCTTGAGAGTCAGGCCGTGAAAGTCACTGCTCCCAATGATATACTGGGCTGGCTTATGAGCAAGAACCTGCCCTTGAATTGCTTTTAGCTGTTCACGGTCTTCCAGACTGACTTCTGTCCGAAGTTTGAGAACGAAGTCGGTAAAGGAGAGCTTATTGAGAGCTCGATAAACGAAAGACAGGCTTTCTGCTTCTTCTCCTGCTGCTACTAGCTCCTGCTCTAGATCTGCCAAATATTGAGCCAATGTCATTATTTATTCAACTCTTCTAGTTTTTGCGTTTGGTCATAGAGAACCAGAGCGTCAACGACTTCATCCAGTTTGCCAGCTAAAATCGTGTCTAGCTTTTGCAGAGTCAATCCGATACGGTGGTCTGTCACCCGGTTTTGCGGGAAATTATAGGTGCGAATCCGCTCCGAGCGATCGCCAGTACCAATCGTTGACTTGCGCTCTGCATCTTGCTCATCTTGAGCAATTTGAGCAAAGTGGTCTGCCACGCGAGCTCGGATGATTTTCATAGCCTTATCCCGGTTCTTCTGCTGGGTACGCTCTTCCTGCATTTCAACCTTGATATTGGTTGGCAGATGGACGATACGAACCGCAGTCGCAACCTTATTGACGTTCTGTCCGCCAGCACCAGACGCGTGGTAGATATCCACCCGCAAATCTTTAGGATCAATGTCATATTCTACTTCTTCGATTTCTGGCATCACCAAGACAGTAGCTGTTGAGGTATGAACGCGGCCTTGGCTTTCGGTTACAGGAACCCGCTGTACGCGGTGAGCGCCAGATTCATACTTAAGCTTTGAGTAGACCGACTGCCCCGAAACCATAGCAACCACTTCCTTGATCCCACCTACACCATTGTAAGAAGCTTCCATAACTTCGAAGCGCCAACCTTGGCTTTCAGCATATTTTTGATACATCTGCAAGAGGTCTCCTGCAAACAATTGCGCCTCATCTCCTCCCGCTGCACCCCGGATTTCAAGGATAATATTCTTATCATCGTTTGGATCTTTTGGTAAAAGGAGGATTTTTAGTTTTTCTTCGTATTCTTCTTTTTCAGCCTTGGCATCCTTGAGTTCCTGCTTAGCCATTTCCTCCAAGTCCGCATCACCAGAGGCGTCTTTAATCATTTCTTCAGCGTCTGTGATGTTTTGCAGGACTTTTTTATACTCGCGGTAAGCCGTCACTGTATCGCGAGTGCTGGCTTCTTCCTTAGAAAGCTCCATAAAACGCTTGGTATCGCTGACCACATCTGGGTCGCTTAGGAGTTCACCAAGCTCTTCGTAGCGATCTTCAACCGCTTGTAACTGTTCATAGATGTTCATAGATTTTTCATCATCTCCTTTGTTTCTATCGTTGGATTACTTAATATCGGGGTTAAAATAGTGCTTGCGGCAGACTGAGATATAGGTCTCATGACCACCAATTTTAATCTGCTCTCCGTCATAAACCGGCTTTCCGTTATCAGTCCGTAAAACCATGGTGGCCTTACGAGAGCAATATTGGCAAATGGTTTTAATCTCCTCAATCTTGTCAGCTAAGAGCAAGAGGTGTTTGGAGCCTTCAAAGAGTTCATTGCGAAAATCATTTTTCAGACCAAAAGCCATAACCGGAACATCCAGCTCATCCACCACTCTAGCCAAATCATAGACATGATGGCGTTTCAAGAACTGAGCCTCATCAATCAAAACGCAATAAGGCTTCTCAGGCAGCTGCTGGATATAGCCAAAAATATCCGTCTGGTCTTCAATAGCTATTGCATTCCGCTTCATGCCAATACGACTGGAAACAACCCCAAAGCCGTCTCTTGTATCGATAGCCGAGGTCATGATGACTACGCTCTTGCCTTGTTCTTCATAATTGTGGGCCACTTTTAAAATTTCAATGGTCTTGCCCGAATTCATCGTGCCATATTTGTAGTATAACTGAGCCATAATTTAAATCTTTGCTAATTCACTATCTCCATTTTTACTTCACATTATTTTACCATAATTCACTACTCTTTAAAACCTCATTTGTGATAAAATAATAATAACGAAATAAAGGAGGCAGAAAATATGCCATTTGTTAGAATTGATTTATTTGAAGGTCGTACTCTGGAGCAGAAAAAAGCTCTTGCCAAGGAAGTAACTGAAGCCGTTGTCAGAAATACAGGCGCACCTCAGTCTGCTGTCCATGTCATTATTAACGATATGCCAGAAGGAACCTACTTCCCACAAGGTCAAATGCGGGAAAAATAAAAAAGACAAGCCAGCAGTTTGTGAAGATATAAACTGCTGGCTTTTTTCTATGAATGAATTCTACTGTTATCTCTTTTATTCTCAAATTCTTTAATTAATTTTTGATACCAATAAAAACTATCTTTTCGAATCCGCTCTAGACTACCACCTTCTTCCTCATCACGGTCTACATAAACAAATCCATAACGCTTGCCATAGCCGTTGAGCCATGAAAGTAAATCTGTGAAAGACCATGTACAATAGCCGATGACTTGGCAACCATCTTCTATGGCGTCTTGTACAGCTGTAATATGCTTATCAAGATATTCAATCCGATATGGGTCATGGATCTTTCTATCTTCTGTCAAGGTGTCATACTCTCCTAGCCCATTTTCAGTTATCATAATCGGAATGTCATATCTACTGGTAATCCGTCGTAAAGCAATTCGCAAACCAATTGGATCTATTTCCCACTCCCAGCTAGTACGCTCTAAGTGTTCATTTGGCACATGCTTAAACTGGTCCGGCTCTCCAGCCTCAGCATTCGGTACATTAGCAGCAAAAGTATGGGATTGGTAATAGTTGACGCCTATGAAATCTGGACGGCCTGCTTTTAAAATATCTAAATCTCCTTCTCGGATATCTAATTCTATACCGAATTGATTTTTCAAATAAGCTAGAGCTGTCTTTGGATAACGTCCCAATAGATAAGCATCCATCCAGTACCAAACATTAACATCCAAGGATTTCTCCATGGCTAGAACATTTTCTGGCTGATTATCCAGAGCATAGAGGACAGGAAAAGCAAAGCTTGGACCGATTTGACCTTTTATTTTTAAATCATGGAATCGTTTGATAATCGTCGCATTAGCTAAGTTGACAATGTGATTGACTTGATGCATTCGCTTGATGTCTTTAATCCCTGGCGGGAAATAGCCATCTCTGTAGCCTAGTCCAACAAAGACATTTTGCTCATTGAGTCCAATCCAATATTTCACTCGATCTCCAAAGTTTTTGAAGAGAATCTCTGCATAATACAGGAAATCGTCGATTATCTTTCTGGATTCCCAACCGCCGTACTCATCTTGCAGTACTTGAGGCAAATCCCAGTGATAGATCGTGATAATGGGTTCGATATTATATTTGAGAAGTTCATCAATCAGATTTGAATAAAACTCAATCCCTTTCTGATTGACCTCTCCTCGTCCCTCAGGCAAAATACGGGTCCAAGCAATAGAAAATCGATAAGCTTTCAGACCCATTTCTGCCATCAGTTTAACATCTTCTTTATAGTGATGATAATGGTCCACAGCCACATCGCCTGTAGTGTTTTTAAAGGTCCTATTAGGCTGGCGAACAAAGACGTCCCAGATAGATAGACTCTTACCATCTTCATCCCAAGCTCCTTCAACTTGATAGGCAGCTGAAGCCGATCCCCAGAGAAAGTCTCTGGAAAATTTTGTTACATCAATCAAGCTGCTGCACCTCCTTTGGCTTCTATTGCTTCCGCTTCAGCTTCTTGCTTAACCAATTGCTCTTCGTATTTCTTGAAGAATGGATAGTAGATTAACATAGCTGGTAAAATCAAGATATAGTCCCAAACAAAGTTTTGCCAACGAAGGGTGGTTAGATAGTTACTAAAGCCCATTGGCAACTGAGCGCTGACAACAATCCAAGCTGGAATGATAAAGCCTGTTTTGTAAGCAAAATAAGTCAAAATCATCATAATAGGCACATTGAGTACATAAGGGATACAAAGAATTGGGTTGAACATAATTGGCATACCAAATGTTACTGGCTCGTTGATACCAAACCACCCAGGAATGAGTGAAATCTTTGATACGGCACTGATTTGTTTAGATTTTGATCGTAAGCCCATCAGGACCAGGGCCCATGTATTTCCTGTACCACCAACCAAGGCCATAGAAGTATAAAGCAAGACTGGGAAGAATTGCATTGGCTGACCGTTCGCATGAAGAGCAGCATTGGTTGTTGCCGCTTGAATCCCAAGCGGAGAAATGATTGGAATAATGATGAGGGTACCATGAATACCGAAGCACCAAAGAATCAGCGCTAACATACAAAGCATCACAATACCTGGAACAGATGATACAGCGCCAAGCGGTGCACGCAAGAGAGCCATAAAACCAGACGGAACATTATAAGCTCCTGCTGTCAATGCTCCAATTCCAACATTCAGCAAGAGGAAGAGAGTGATGGAGAAGAATACCGGCAGAATAGAGCCGAAACTATCTTGCAGGAACTGCGGCACAACATCAGGCATCTTTATTTTAATATCTTTTTCATAACAGAATTTTTCAATCTGTACAACGACAAAGACAATAAAGAAGCTGATAAACATACCTTGTGAGCCAAGGTAGTCTAATTGCAGGCCGGAGAATTCTTCAGTATCAACAAAAGCTCCTGCCACAAGCATGAAAGTAACTGCTGTATCAACAGCTGCCATAATAGGGGATTTTAATTTCAAATTCTTAGCATAATGATAAGCAAAGAAGATAGCAACCCAGATAGAAATAAAATCCATTGAATAACGGAAAGGCAAGGTCAATGTATTATACACTGCATCCCCTGTTTTGAACCAACCTAGAGCTGTTTCATTTCCAATCGCAGCTAAGACTTGAAATAAGGAACCCACGGTAATCAATCCCAAGAGAGAGCCCAATCCAGCTTGTAAAGACTGTATAAACACATTGTTGGCCAGTTTATAACCAATTTCCTGGAGCTTGGTCATGAATTTACTGTTAAAGAATTTTTCCATCAGAAAAACCTCCTTAAGATATTGCTTTAATTAATTGAAAGATATTCTTACAATCTCCCATTGCATAATCCATAGCTGGGATGGTGGCAACAGGTTTTGAAACTGTCTCTTTGACAGAATCAAGTTTATAAGAAACCTGAGGACCTAATAAAATTACGTCATAGTCCTGAGCATAATCTTGATAGTCCATCAATCCGACCGCTTTGATATCGAGGTCAATACCTTGTTCACTTGCATATTGCTCCATTTTTTTCATCAGGATGCTCGTGGACATTCCGGCTGCACATATTAATAAGATTTTCATTGTTTTTCTCCTTCTCGATTGGAATACAGCTCAATCATCTCAGTGATAAGGTCAATGGCCAAGAGACTCGTCATAAAATGATCTTGTGCATGAACAAGCAGTATACTCAACTGATGACCGTTTCCTTGTGCTTCTTCCTGCAATAAATCCGTTTGGGAATGATGGGCCTTTAAAATTACACTATTTGCCTCATCCATTAATTCCTTAGCTGCATCAAATTCTGCTAGTTTTGCTTTTTTAAGTGCTTCAAAAGCTAAGGATCGGGCTGCACCAGAATTGGCAATTAAGGACATGGCAATAATCTCCGCTGAACTATTCCATTCTTCCATACAAACTCCTCCTTTCAATTTGACTTCTTACCCAAAGTTTACTATAGCTCTATTCTACTGTCAAAAGCGTTTATATTGTCTTAATATACAGTTTTCTAGCTTAGTGTATCCATTTTCAAATGCCATTCATACTCAATTTATTATAAAAAATTTAAAGCAATAGTTTC
The DNA here is from genome assembly GCF_050225395.1 of Streptococcus sanguinis. Lineage (GTDB taxonomy): Bacteria > Bacillota > Bacilli > Lactobacillales > Streptococcaceae > Streptococcus. Next base: position 1,228,007 of record NZ_CP071431.1, read on the forward strand.
TTACGTGCTTTACCTCTGCTACTCTGCTATTTTCAAGTAGGTCCCTTAATATATTTTAGAACCTATCGTAAAATTAGTGTATAAAAATTAATCGTTTTTTATGATAATGTATAACACAAAGCTAAAGAGTATAAAAATTCATTAAAATCCGTCTCTTTTTCCTCAGGGGGTTACTTTCCGCAAGGGCTTATTATATACTTAATTTATGAAGATTATTAGAGAACTTCAAGTCACTTCAGATGAATTTTATGACTTCTTGGAAAGCGAGTTTATGAATCAAATCAATCAAACTGACAATCAAACAAAAAAGATAGATAGGTTAAAGAAAGGACTTCGTTGCTCAAAATTGTCAGACAATGTCTATACCAAGACTGATTATGAGATTCTGGACTATCGTCGCCATGAAACCTACGTCATTCAAATCTCGTCCCACAGTGAAAAAACGATTACTTCCTACAAGACCAAGCCTTGCTCAAAAGGGCTTGAGGTTACGCTAGAACAAGAACAAAATAAATTGACAAAAAATTCAAAAAGCAAGCTCATCAAGTGGATGGGAGAGCTTCTCTACTTTGGTCGCCTTTCGGAAAATCTTTATAAGATTCAAGGGGAAATTGAGAAGGCTAGAAAAGTGAAAACTCAGTAAAAAGCAAATCCGATCCATACCTTCTTTTCTGCGCCCAGATTTTTTATGACTCGCAGATATCCAGATAGTTCAAGGAGTAGATTATGAAACAAGGCATCACACCTCAATATTGGAAACAAGAAAACAACGGTCGCTATTTCACTAAAGAAACTCAAATATTCAGCCCTCTACCTATTTTGACCGACACCTTACTGGCTCATCCAAAAGTAAGAAATGATGGCCAGCTGGCTTTCCCTGCCATTCATTTCATAGAAGGGATTTCCCGAGAAGTCGGACAAGAGGTTATGCAGTCCTTTTCACTTCCCTATCCATCCAACCCTGAAGCGCACATCGTAAAGGTTGCTCAAAACGGTATTTTCGTTTATGCCTTATCCCAGCGTGGCTTATTTTATGGGGCTATTTCAATTATCCAAATGTTGAAGGATGGCTACTTGCCTTATGGCTTGGCCTACGATGAACCCGTCTGTTCCGAGCGTGGCCTCAAGGTATTTTTACCGTCTCGTAAGAATATGGATTTCTTCAAGCAATTTGTGGATATGCTTGCTTTCTTCAAGTACAATATCCTCATGATTGAAATCGGCGGTGCTATGGAATATAAAAAACACCCTGAAATTAATCAAGAGTGGATTAAATATTGTGCTGATATGGCTGAATACTCTGGCAAGACCAAAGAAATCCAAGACTATACCTTCCCTTGGTACAAGAATGCCATTCACATGGAAAATGGTGACGGGGAGTTTCTAAGTCAAAACGATGTGAAAGATCTGCTCCTCTACTGTAAGGAACGATTTTTTGAAGTGATTCCTGAGGTTCCCTCTCTTGGCCACTGTGACTACCTGATGCTTGGCCACCCTGAAATCGCAGAAATCCCTGAAGATCCTTATCCGGACACTTACTGCCCATCAAATCCCGCCTCTTATGAACTCCTCTTTGATGTTCTGGATGAAATCATTGAGGTCTTTGAACCTGAAGTCATCAATATCGGACATGATGAATACTATTCAATTGTTATGTGTGAGCGCTGCAAAGGAAAGGCTGGAGCAGACATCTTTGCAGAGGACATTATCAAGATTTATGACCACCTCAAGCAGAAAAATATCCGAACCATGATTTGGGGAGACAAGTTACTGAAAAACGCTATCGTTCCTGATGCAGGGCCTTTTGGTGGAGCAGAAATCATCATGTACACTCCCCAGTTCAAAAAAGATACAGGCACAAAAGTTGGCATTATGCCGGCAACCTGGCAGGCCATTCACCAGATTCCCAAAGATGTCGAAATTCTCCATTGGCTCTGGAGTTTGGATGAAAAACTGGAAGATGAAGTTTTAGAAGAAGGCTTTAGCATCCGTTATGGTAATTTTGAAGGCTATCTCTTTCCGCATTGGGCTGAGCATTTGAAGAAGGGGAGCAAGGGAGCTATCATCTCCAACTGGAGCACTTTAAATGAGGTAATCCTGCAGAGAAATGTCATTTTCTTCGGCTTGGCCTATGCTTACGAGATGTTTTGGAATCATGACTATCGCGATGAAGACTATGCGACTATCCGTGATAAAACCTTATCATATCTCTTCCATTACCACTATCCTGACCTGCAAAACCACTCGCGCAGCCTTGAAGCACTGGCGCATCCTAGCTGGATTGAAATTGGCTATGCTACTGACTATTTTGTGGAATACCAATGGTTTGTGGACGGTGTCTTCCCTGAAATGGAAACCTATCAAATCGGCAATATCCTTCTAACCTATACCGATCAGACAGAGGTTGCTGTTCCAATTATCTTTGGAGAAAACATTGGCAAAACAAGTGTTGAATGGGATCGGACTACCAATACCAACCCTCTACCTGGCGAACCCATCTATAAGGTAGATGAGCAATTATTTGAAGTCTCGCTTAGCACCAAACCTTATCAAAAAGAGCAACAAACTTTCTTCGCATTTCCTATTCAAAACCCTTATCCTGAAAAGGAATTGAAGAATGCAGAGGTTCAAACAGAAGCTGACAAAGATTGTCAAATTTTTGTTGATCAAATTGCCTATTATCACTAAACTTGAGGCTTATTTCAAGCTATCAGATAGAAATAGCGAAATTTATGAGGAATCAGAATCATCCAATTCAAAAAAAGCAGAAACTTTCTAGATATCAGGTTACTAGACATACTGATTGCTTATCCTATTTGAAAAAAAGGGAGGTGGGAGAGTGAGTGAAAAGAAAACATTTCTGAAACAATTCTTACGTCTCAGCCTACCGTTTTCTCTTCAATTTCTACTGGCTAGCGCTGTCAATCTAGCTGATGTTGTCATGATTGGACAGCTAGGGGAAAAACAAATCGCAGCTGCTGGCGCTGCCAACCAGATTTTCTTCCTCTTGACTATTGTACAGTTTGGTATTGGTAGCGGAGCTTCTGTCTTCATGGCCCAATATTGGGGAGCCCAGCGAATTGCTGATATGAGAAAAACCTTGGGATTAGTTTATATGCTGAGTGGAATCATCTCCGTTTCCTTTACCTTAGTCGCTTTACTCTTTCCCAAGCAACTGATTGGCTTTTATATCCATGATACCGAAGCTATTCAGTTGGGTGCCCAGTACCTATCTATCGTCTCCTGGACCTACCTGATGACAGCTATCACAACCTCCTTGGCCACCATGTGTCGTTGTAGTAACGAAGTTTTCTTACCAACTCTTGCAAGTCTCCTATCCATGGCGACCAATATCATTGGCAATGCCGTCCTTATTTTTGGACTGATTGGATTTCCTAAACTTGGACTGGTTGGTGCTGCTATTGCTACCTTTATTGCTCGATTGCTGGAGCTTTGCTGGTTAGTATTTGGTGTCTATCGAACAAGGATGGCTGGAGCAGCTAGCATAGCTGAACTCTTTGCTTTCCACAAAGACTTCGTTTATCAATTTTTGAAAAAAACCTTGCCAGTCGTCTTCAATGAAGGAGCCTGGTCTCTTGGAACATCAATTGGCTTGGCCATTATCGGGCTATTAGGTACTGAAGTGGTGGCCTCCACCCAGATTGCTAGCGCCATTGCCCAAATTGGATTTGTCTTCGTACGCGGTGCGGGAAATGCCGTAGCTGTTATGCTAGGCAATACTATCGGAGAGAATCAAATAGAAAAAGCCTTACAAGATGCCAAGCGCTTCTTACTTCTATTACCTCTCATCGGACTCATCGTCAGCGTCCTACTCATCTGGGCCATGCCTTTAGCGCTGAAACTCTACAACTTAAGCAATCAGACAGAACAGCTAACCATCTTGATGATTCAGTTAAATGCCCTGTTGTTTATCCCAAAAGCTTTTAGTGTTGTTTTAATCGTCGGGATTTTACGTAGCGGAGGCGATACCAACTATGCCTGCCTGCTAGATATTTTACCTGTTTGGCTCTTCAGCATTCCACTTGGCTATGTCCTAGTTAGCCTGCAGGCTCCCATTTGGCTAATCTTTCTTGTGATAAATGGCGAAGATATTCTCAAACCAATCTGGGGCATCCCTCGTGTCTTCTCAGGGAAATGGCTGCATAATCTTGTGCAAGAGCACATGTAAAAAAGCATCTAAATCACAACATTACCACAGAAATCGGAAATGTAAATCCCGACTAAAAAGGTATTGAGAGTTAGGTGCTTTTTATTAGTTTGCGACTCCAACTTACAATTTTATAATTTGCGCAACATCTGAATTAAAACACTGACCTCTACGTCATCTATAAGAATCTTAAAGTTTCGCTCCACTGTTCGGATGATTTTCCTAATGTGCTTATAGTCATCAGGGAATTTTTCGATAACACCAGCAATTTCTTTACTGCTCTTCTTCAGGCATTCTCCTGAAAGGGTTCGCTCCACCAGACACGCAATATGAACAAACAAGCCTATTGTTTGCTCCTCTGTCAGCTGATAATAAAAATCAAATTCATCTAAAATAGCAGGAAGAATCTTTTTAATCTTAGCTAAGGAAGTATAGACAAATTGCTCTTCTAAAAATTGGTAAACTTTCTCATAATCGTAGCTATTTACAGAGGTCGGTACAAACATCAATAATTTATCTAGGTGCTCCTTGGGCTGCTCAAAAACATCTTTAATAGAAATGAAAGGGATACCCATAATTTGGGGGTCGAAAGTTCCAACAAAAGCATGGACTTGATAGGTCTTTCTTAAAGCCATCACTTCCTCAATCAACATCTCCTTATTGGCAACTGACAAAGCAATGACACGGTAACCCAACTTTGAATACTGATCAAGATAGTGCTTTAGCTGAAGAGAACCGCCCTCGCTAGTATAACAGAGTGTAATGATGATTTTTTCCTGGTCCCTATTTTTATACAGCTGATTCATTTCCATATGAAAAGCGTGAAAGACACTGTCAATATCATTTTCTATCAAACAGCGCCGTGCAATCCCCATGCCAATCATAGTAATGGGAATTTCAAATTCTCTGATTTTAATCAGAGTTTCTTCTCGAATTTTATCCAGCATTTCCTTAATCGATCCCATATCATAGAGGACGATGACCCCTAAACCTTGGTCTAGCTCCTCAATTTGCTCTTTTAATTTACAATAGCTTTCCTCTAGAGATTCTTCTAATAGAATATCAAAGCCATACACTTGGCTATTTTTAGTCAGCATCTTGGTTGACTCAGCCAAGGACTTGGCAACCCCTTTACCATGCAGAACGTAGAGCAAGATAGGTCGTAGACTATCTTGTTTCTTTTCGGATTCAATAATAAACATAGTTAGGATGACGATTTCATCTATCGGAACAGCTAGTTGAAATCTTGTTTCTAGCTGCCTAGCAAATTTAGAACATTGTGCATACTCTATTGGATAATCCCGAATCACTTTCACAATAGCATCATTATCCAACTGCCGATTTAAAGACCCTTTCTGCTTAAGCATCGCATTGACATGAAGGCTGATGCCGTAATATGCCGTCGAATTAAGCTCTATATTGAGTTCTTTTTGAACAGATAGAACAAAGGCTTGTACCAACTGGATTACTTCAGCAGAAACAATCGTCTCAAGCTGATTAAGATTTTCCAACTCATCTTCTTTCTTAACAAAAGGTTTGTATTCAATATAGCTTTGAATATAGTTTCTCACTGCCTCAAAAACATCATCCTGCTCAATGCCTCTTTTTGATAACTGAGAATATTCTGATTTAATTTTGTTATATAAATCATCCGACTCTTGCTCTGGAAAATCCAGCAATCCCAACTCCTTATCATAAATCAGCACCTTACGTTTGCCAATCAATTCATCGATTTTAACTACATTATGACCACCTAAATGCCGAATTCCTTGATAAGGAATGGGCAAATCGTCATTACTGAGTGTTAAATCTTTTAGCTCTGACCTCAGACTTCTTACAAAAGCATTGGCGCAAGCTGTTCGAACTGCATATTCTAATTCTTTTATATTGCTAATATTCGCTGATAGGATGAAGGAATGAATGACATCACGCGGCACTTGAATATCATGCGCAGAATTCTTTGATTCGATAGCTAAAAAGTAATTTAGTAACTCTAGCTTTTCACTAATCGGTCGATTCGGATAAGAAGGCAGCTGGATTACAACAGGAAGTTTATTGGATAAATGTTCAGATAGCTTAGCATTACTTCCGATAATTACCAAACCTTTCTTCTGACGTCTCTTTTGTTCTCCTTCTCTGTGATTCAGCCAGGAAATCAATCTATTTTGATCCGCCGAAGATAGAACTTGTATGTTATCTATAAATAAAATTCCTTCTGCCACTTTCTCAAATACAGACTTCGTCACCTCTGAGCCAAATAACAACTTCAGCAAATCATCCAGAACATCAATATAGTCTAAGCAGTTAATTTTTTCAAACAACTGAGGCTTACTAATCGCTTGATTGTGAATGGCAAACTCCATCATTTTATTAACGAAGTGAGTTCTACCAGCACCGACCTCGGATAAAATAAGTACAGGAAGGGCATAATTGGGGTATAAAATAGCTGCCTGTGCTAACTGGATGGCTGTTCGCAGGCTGCCATTTTCACCTATAATGCTTGGAAAATCCAAAGGATTTTCTACAAATACCTCTTTTAACTTGTATTGAACTGGCCGTGTATTTCCTTTAACGAGTATCCCTTCTTTTACCAATTGATTCAAAATAGTGCTCACATTTGAGCGTTGCATTCCTAAAGCAGCAGCAATTACTTTCGTTTCAAGTCCTTGCTTATTATTCTTTAGTAATTCTTGCTCTAGATATTCTAAGACTAGTGTTTTGGCAACCTTCATATTCTACCTCACTGATATTTTTCTCCCATTATCGTCATTCAATTTATCTTATACCGCAGCTTTATTCACCCACTTAGAGCCTTAGAAGTTACTCCCTATCATCCTGTCATTTCCTTATCAAACCTTTATAAATTTGAAGCAAGAGGATAACAGAATACATAAAGGCCAACTGTTAATGAATGATATAAACAGCTGGCCTTTTTCTTTATCATTCAGGAATGAAATTCACCATTCATTCTTCTATCAGAAAACCAAGTCGTAAGGAGACTCCAACTTGTCCGCTAGACTGGCTAGAAATTCCGCTGCGGGCTGACCATCTACGACTTGATGGTCAAAAGTCAAGCTGAGCGGCAGGAATTTCTGCTCGTAGACCTGTCCTTGGCTGTCAAGAGCCAGCGACGTTTGCAAGGCACCAACTCCTAAAATGGCTACTTCTGGTGTATTTAGGATAGGAGTGAAATATTCAATGCCTGCTCCCCCGAGATTGGTAATACTGAAGGTTGAACCTGAGTAAAGAGCTGGATCCAAAGTTCCTTTACGAGCTTGATTGGCTTCCGTTTTGATAGCTAAGCCCAAGTCAGCCAGCGTTAGCTTATCCACGTGACGAATGACCGGAACCACCAAACCATCACTAAGCGCCGTCGCGATACCAATATGAATATCTTCTACTTCCTGATATTGACCATTGAAATACCAAGCATTGAGCTGAGGGTGATCTTTCAACGCCTTGGCAACAGCCTTTGTAAGCAGAGTCGTGATGCTGATTTCGCCATTTTCTAGTGGAGAAGCGACCTTATCCTTCATATCCTGTCTAAAGGCTATCAGTCGACTGATATCCACCTTACGATGCAAGGTCACCTGAGCAGATGCCTGGAGACTATTCATCATCCGCTCTGCAATAGTCTTGCGCATACCTATCAATCCTGCACCATAGTCAACTTGAGCAGCATGCTGAAGGACTGCTGAGCTACTTTCAGGTGTTTGGTTTGGAAGCGCCTCTGGTTTATAATTTTCCACATCTCGTCGGGTAATACGGCCATTGCCTCCCGTTCCTGAAATCAAGGAAATATCATATCCTTTTTCCTTAGCAATCTTGCGGGCAAGAGGAGTGATGAAAATACGTCCATGTTCACTGTTTCCGACAGAGTTGGAACTTGCTGCCACAGTTTTTTCAGCTAGCTCTGGCTCTGAACCAACTGCTCCCTTATCACTTTCTGATTTATTCGCAGAGACTTCTTCTGTCTCCATACCTAGAACAGATTCTCCCGCTTCACCAATCCATGCAATTACTTTCTTGCAAGGGACAGTATCGCCCGCCTGACTGATAATTTTTAAAATCACTCCTGCACTTGGCGCCTCTACATCGCTGGTCAATTTTTCAGAACTGATTTCCAAGACAGGCTGACCAGCAGCTACGGTGTCGCCTTCCTTGACCAGCCAGTTATTTATCAGACCTTCGGTCATTGTTAAGCCTAGCTTAGGCATTACAATTTCTGTAGCCATACTTGCCTCCCTTCTATCTCTTCAGATCGTCAATCAATTCTGCAGCAACAGTCAGAACCTTATCAGCATTAGGGATATAGAGCTGCTCCAGATTCACAGCAAATGGCACTGGCACATTTGGTGCGCAGACGCATTTTACCGGACCATCAAGATAATCAAAGCATTTATCAGTCACTACAGCTGCTATATCCGTCGCTGTATTATTGTGAGGGTTGGATTCATCAACGATAATCAGTCGTCCAGTTTTCTTGACTGATTCAAAGACAGTCTCCTCATCCCAAGGAGCTACTGTTCTCAAGTCAATCACTTCGACCGAAACACCATCTTTTTCCAAGCGATCCGCTACCTCATAAGCAACATAAAGCATTTTACCGATAGTAACGATAGTGAGGTCTGTTCCTTCACGGCGGACAGCAGCCTTTCCGATTGGAACTGTATAATATTCTTCTGGTACCTCTCCCTTGATACCATAGAGAGTCTTATCTTCTGAATAAATCACGATATTGTCGTCTTCAATGGAAGCCAGCAGTAACCCTTTAGCATCATACGGAGTTGCTGGAACAACTACCTTTATGCCAGGTATAGATCCAAAGAGACCGTAATATGAACCCGAGTGCTGAGCTGCAGCCGAAGCTCCTGCCCCATGCATGGTCCGCATTGTCATCGGAACCTTGGCCTTACCGCCAAACATATAGCGCATTTTTGAGCCTTGCCCCAGAATGGCGTCAAAGCAGAAACCGATAAAGTCATTGAACATCAGCTCCGGTACTGGACGCAAGCCAGTCAGAGCCATTCCAACAGAAGCTGACACGTATCCGTGCTCTGAAATCGGAGTATCAATCACCCGTTCTCGGCCATATTTTGGCATAAGCCCTTTGGTTACACCCATTACACCGCCCCAAGCATCTTCGTTTTCTTCTTCCAAGTGCTTGATTGTTACACCGCCAGCAATATCTTCTCCCAGAAGGATTACGGTGTCATCTTTTGCCATTGCCTGATCCAGCGCTTCATTGATTGCTTTCATAAATAACAGTTGTCTAGCCATTTGATCAACCTCCTTCTATCAATCAGCAAATACATCTTCCAGCAGAGAGTCGGGACGAGGAATCGGACTGTCTTGAGCAAATTTGATAGCTTCTTCCACATCCTTTCGAGACTCTTCTAAGATGGCATCAAGTTCCTCTTCAGTCAAGAGGCCATGCTCGATAGCGTAGTCACGGAAGACGTCCAGAGCATCCACATCAGCCCAGTCTTTTTCTTCACCTTCCAAAGCCTTATACTTCTGCTCATCCCCTTCAAAGTGACCATGATCGCGATATGTTACAGCCTCAATCAAGGTAGGACCTTCCCCTCTACGAGCCCGCTCTACAGCTTCCTTGGCTACTTGGTAGACAGCGAATAAATCCTTACCATTAACCCGAACGCCGGGCATATTATAAGCAGCCGCTCTCTCAGCAATGGTGCCAGACGCTGAAGAATACCATTGCGGTGTCGATTCTGCAAAGAAGTTGTTTTCATTGACAAAGATAACTGGCAGTTTCCAAATTGATGCCATATTGAGACATTCGTGGAAATTCCCTTCATTGGCCGCACCATCACCGAAGAAGCAGACAGCTACACTGTCGGTTTTCAAGTACTTGTTGCGCATTGCTGCACCGGTAGCTAGACCAAAGCCTCCACCAACCATACCATTGGCACCGAGGATTCCCTTGTCCAAGTCAGCGATGTGCATAGATCCGCCTTTTCCTTTTCCAAGTCCAGTCTCCTTGCCAAAAATTTCTGCCATCATTCCCTTTAAATCACCGCCCTTAGCAACACAGTGACCGTGTCCTCGGTGAGTACTGGTAATATAGTCCTGGTCTGTCAGATTGGCACAGACACCCGTAGCGATCGCTTCCTCTCCAGCATAAAGGTGAACAAAGCCAGGAATCTGTCCTGCAGCAAAGAAACGCCGTGTATTTTCCTCAAAATTTCGGATATCCCACATGGTTTTATACATGGTTTTGGCTTTTTCTTTGGAAATCTGCTCCACCTCAACTTCGGTAGCATCATGGACTTTTAAATCGACTAGCTCTGATACAGCCCCTTGGCTTCTTGTTTTGGTCAATCGTTGTGGTAAATCTTTATAATTTGACATATTTTTACCTCCTCATTAATCGTCCTGAACGAGTCTTTTAGCGACTTCTTGTATTAGTTCTGATGTGGTCGGATGAGCAAAGACCGTTTCAAGAACTTGATCCAGCGTTGCTTCAGCCTGCCTCAGCAAAATCAAATTCTGCAGAAGATCTGTACCGTTCGGACCGACGATGACTGCACCTAGCAGAAGATGGTATTGCTTTTCTGAGATTAGCTTGACATAGCCCTCCGTCTCACCTATAGCAATAGCCCGCCCATTATAAGAGAAAGGCAGCTGCTCGACCAGAACATCATAGCCGGCCTGCTCAGCCTCTTCCTTGCTGAGACCAAAAGAAGCCACTTCAGGATTGGTGTAGAGTGAACGGGGAACACCTAGCGGATCAACTGCTTCTTCAGCTCTCCGGCAGATAGCTCGCACAGCTTTTATCCCTTCTGAACTAGCTACGTGAGCCAGCATATAAGATTCCAAGAGATCACCGATAGCATAAACATGCTCTTTGGATGTTTCGTAGTATTGATCTACCTTGACAAAATTCCGATCTGTCAAGGCTAATCCAATATCCTTGGCTAGCTCTAGGTTTGGTTTGCGGCCAGTAGCGACCAAAAGATGGTCGAAAGCAACCTGCTCGTTCTCAAGTAAGACAGAATTAGCAGTTACTTCCTTTATCTGCGCTCCCTGATAAATCATCACCCCCATTTTCTTTAGTTTCTTTTGAATCACATGTCGCGCTTCTGCTTCTTCAGTCAAAAGGATTTCCGGCGCAACCTCAATAACAGTGACAGCGACACCCAGAGGAGCCATAGCGAAAGCTAGCTCAATTGCGATAACGCCACCTCCGATAATGACTAACTTCTCAGGAAGCTCCCTCAAGTCAAAAAACGTATCCGTCGTTAGATAGTCAACCTGTTCCAATCCCTTGATAGGAGGCACAAAAGGATAACTGCCAGTAGCCAAAATCACATCTTTGCCACTGATTTCTTTACCATTGACGGAGAAAGTTCGGTCTTTGACAAACTTGGCCTGCCCTTGGATATATTCAATACCTAAAGACTTAAAGCTAGCATGAATTCCAGATTGCAAACTGGCAACAACCTGATTCTTTCGGTCTACCAATTTCTCAAAATCAATCCTTTCAAGCTTGCTCTCAATGCCATAACGCCTAGCCTCCTCCATTGTCAGCAACCAATGACCGTGCTGGAGATAAGCCTTAGACGGTATACATCCCACATTCAGGCAGGTTCCGCCGATAGACTTCTTTTCTACTACGGCCACCTTCTTGCCCAAACGAGCTGCTTCTTCAGCAGCCACATAACCACCCGGTCCAGCACCGATAATCAAAACATCATAAACAGACAAAACACTCCTCCTTTCATAAAATGCAAAGGGTGCTCCAACAATCAAAATGATTGCTGTCGGCTATAGATACAAAAAGCATCTTATTATTTTTCGTATACCTAAGACTCATTTCAAAATCTCAGGATACAGTCTGCTCAGAAACTATGAACCTCCTTTCATCATTTTCTTTGCCTACAAATAGTAAGCGCTTACTTTTTAGAAGAAACTTATACCAAATAATTAAACTCCTGTTGCCTATCCTTCAAACTGACTTGAACTGTCATTTCAGTTGTTTCCTTATTTTCGACCAAATAACGAGCCAAAGGCGTTTCTAGATAGCGCATAATGCTTCTTTGAATAGGACGAGCACCAAACTCTGGTTGGTAGCCTTTCTGGGCTAAAAAAGCGTAAACTTCTTCGCTCAGATGAAGCTGAATCTTCTGATGTTTCAACCTTTCCTGAAGTTGCCGAACCATAATTTTTACGATATTGATCATATCTTCTGTCCTCAGAGGATTGAAAATAACCGTTTCGTCAATCCGATTTAAAAACTCTGGTCTAAAGCTATGTTGAAGCAAAGATAGAACTTCATCTTGCGTTTCAGCAGTCAGTCCCTGTTTACTTTTGAGACTTTCCAAAATCTGCTGGGAGCCAATATTGCTTGTCATAATCAAAATAGTATTTTTAAAGTCAATAGTACGGCCTTTAGAGTCTGTCAAGCGTCCTTCGTCCAAGACTTGCAGTAGTGTGTTGAATACATCCGGATGGGCTTTCTCAATCTCATCCAGCAAGACAATCGAATAAAGCCTCCTACGAACAGCTTCTGTCAGCTGTCCTCCCTCTTCAAATCCTACGTAACCTGGTGGCGGACCAACTAAACGAGCTACGGCATGTTTTTCCATGTACTCAGACATATCCAGCCGGACCATTTCCAGCTCATTACCAAACAGCCGCTCAGCAAGGGATTTTGCCAGAGCAGTCTTCCCGACTCCAGTCGGCCCCAGAAATAGAAAGGACCCAATAGGACGCTTGGGATTTTGAATTCCTGCTCTCGAGCGCAAAATAGCCTCCGAAACCTTTTGAACAGCTTGGTCTTGCCCTACAATTCTCTGGCGCAGGAGCTTGTCTAGATTTAGCAGGTGTTCGCGTTCATTGTCCATGATTCCCTGCACTTTGATTCCTGTTATACGCTCTACGATACTAGCTATATCTTCACGACTGACGTCTGGTCGTTCAGTTTGCGCTTGACCTAGCTGGATTTTCTTAACAGCACACGCCTCATCAATCAAGTCCAGTGCCTTATCAGGCAAATAACGATCTGACAGATAACGAATTGAAAGACTGATTGCTGCCTGCAAAGCTTCGTCCGTCAGCCTAACTCTGTGAAAGTCCTGATAATTCTCCCGCAGTCCTTGCAGAATTGCCAATGCCTTATCTTGATCGGGCTCCTCAATGCGAACCCGCTGGAAACGCCCTTCCAGAGCTTGATCCAGCTCGAAGCTTTCTCGATAAGCAGCAAAAGTCGTTGTGCCAATGATATTAATCTGACCCTGAGCCAAGAGTGGCTTTAAAAGATTGCCTGCATCAAGAGAACCCTCTGTCCGCCCTGCCGTCACGATTTGGTGGATATCCTCAATATAAAGAATAATCTTCCCCTTAGCAGCCAGCACCTCATCCAAAACAGCCTTAAAGCGCTCTTCAAACTCTCCTCTATATTTAGTCCCGGCAATCAGTCCGCCTAGATTTAACTTAAAAACTTCCTTGCCCAGTAAATGTTCCGGAACATCATCAGCAAGCAGTCTGCAAACAAACCCCTCCATTACTTTAGATTTCCCAACACCTGGAAAACCTAAGAGAATGGCATTGCTTTTCTCTTTCCTACACAGCACACGGATAATATCGTCAATTTCGTCTTTTCGACCAATTACCTGTCTATCGGTCTGGTCAGCCAACCACTGATTAAAGTTAGTTGCATATTTGCTCAGGGCTTGATAGCGACTCTCCTGACTGGAAGAGACTGCTCGTTTGCCTTGGCGAACCTTATTCAACTTTGCTGCAACTAGCTCCTTATCAATTCCTGCCTGTTTTAAAAAGACAGTTATCGGATTTCTCTGCTGATGAAATAGACTGAGAATCAGGTGCTCTACTGTTACCACCTCGTCCCTCAGTTCCGCCCTCTCAGCCTCTGCATCATCCAAAAGATTCTTGAGACGTTGACTATACTGACGTCCGTAGTGACTCGTGTCCGTATGTGAAAACACAGGAATCTTGGCTAGTTCCTGATTGATGACACTGATAAATTCATTAATATCAAGGTCCAGATCGGCATAGAATTCCAAGGCAAAAGCCTGGGGCTGGGTCAGCACTGTCCAGACATGCGGAATGTCCACTTGATAATTGTGTTTTTGAATAGCTAATTCCTTTGCAGCATTTAGTACTTCTTGCAAAAGATGGGTATAGTGTTCGGTCATATAGTTTCCTCGCTTTTCTACTGAAAACCAAAGTCAACTGCAAACAATATTTTAAAAATTAACCTATTTTAACAAAAACTTAACTTGATAATCTTATGTCTATTATATCATTTTCACAATCAATATACTAGAAAATATGTAAGCGTTTTAACGTTTTAATCTAATTTTAACAAAAGATTGTGAAAAAAAGAGTATTGACTTATCCTAAAGGGACAAACCAACACTCTTTAATTTGTAATATTTTTAGCCAAATGATTAAGCCGCCACTGAAAGAGAATACCGCTCATCACCAAGCTGGCAATGAGACCAATCCAATATCCATAAGGGCCTAAACTAGTATAGTGATCTAAGAAGAACCCCATGGGCAGCGAAACTCCCCAATAGGCAATCAAACCTAAGTAAAATGGCACCTGAGTATCCTTATAGCCCCGAAGAATGCCCTGCAAAGGAGCCGCAAAAGTATCTGCCAACTGGAAAAAGAGGCTGTAGGTCAGAAAAACAGATGTCATACGGATAAACTCGGCATCCGATCCATAGAGAGCAGCCACACGGTCACGTAAGATATAGAGAAAGAGAAAGGTAAATCCAGCAATTCCCAAGGCCGTCAGCCGCCCAAGTTTACAGAATTTCTTAACATCGTCAGGACGATTGGCTCCAATTTCATAAGAAACAATGATGGACATTGAGGTTGAAATACTCATAGGAAAGGCATACATTAAGTTTGAAAAATTCATGGCCGCCTGATGGCTGGCAATGATTAGTGACGAAAACTTAGCCATGATCAGGCCAACAACCGAGAAAATCACGACTTCAGCAAAAAACGTTCCGCCAATAGGCAGTCCAAGTTGAATGCCTTCGATTAAGCCTTTTTTGTCTAGCGGTCGAATCTTCCATAGCTCATAGGCTCGAACTTTTGGATGTTTGGCTGCTACTAACAAGGATATGAGGAGCAAACCCCAATAAGCCAAAGAAGTCCCAAGTCCAGCTCCAGCTCCGCCCATTTCTGGAAAACCAAATGCTCCGTAGATTAGGGCATAATTAAAAGTGCCATTCAAAGGTAAAAGTAAGAGCATGAGATACATGGAAAGCTTGGTCAACCCCAGAGCATCAAACAGAGAACGAATGGTGCTAAAGAGTAAAAGAGGAATAATACCAAGCGCCAGATACCAGAGATAGTTCTTAGCTACTCCTTCTACCAAGGGCTCTAAGCCAAGGTGGGCCAAAACCAGAGGAGCGCCCATAAATACCAAGGCAAATAAAATTAGCGATAACCCCAAAGAAAGATAAATAAATTGATAAAAGTCTGAAGCAATCTTTTCTTTTTTTCCCTGTCCTAAATGATGCCCGATTATGGGTACCAAGGCCGAAACAATCCCTATCAGCAGGTCGAAAAATGGAATCCAAAGACTAGTTGCCATGGAAACACCAGCTAGATGCAGAGTGTCATACTGGCCAGTCATGGTCGTATCGACAAATGAGGCTGAAAAATTGGCCAGTTGGTAGATCAAAATTGGCAAAAAAATAGAAATAAAGAGCCGCATCCGCTGATTTAAATTATGAGTTTGGTGCATAGAAATCCCTCAAAAACTTTTTCTAGCCAAGTAAAATCAATGAGCTTAGATTTTTAAAATATCAACTATCTTTACTATACTATAAGCCAGACAGATAGTCAAAAGGAAAAGGAAATCATATATCTGCCTCAGTAAAGACAACCTGCCCCTTCTCAAAACCTGCGATTCGCGCCAAAGAAAGGACACGATAACCGGATGTTTCCAAAAGTTGACGGCCATCCTGAAACGATTTTTCAATGACAATGCCAACTGCTTCAACCTGCGCTCCTGCTTGCTCAATAATGGTAATCAATCCCTTGGCGGCCTGACCATTAGCCAAGAAATCGTCAATAATCAGCACCTTATCATCAGAGTTGAGAAATTTCCCAGCAATCGAAACGGTCGAAGTCATTTGCTTGGTAAAAGAATAAACTTCGGCCGTCAAGATCCCTTCTGTCATCGTGATGTTTTTGGCCTTCTTAGCGAAAATCATTGGTAGACCCAGCGCCTCTGCTACATAGACAGCCGGAGCAATACCAGAAGCTTCAATAGTTACTACCTTGGTAATTCCTGCATCCTTTACTGCCTCCGCAAAGACCTGGCCAATCTCTTTCATCAATGAAAAATCAACCTGATGAGTCAGAAAAGAGTCAACTTTCAGGATATTTTCACCTAACACTTGTCCATCCCTGAGAATCCGTTCTTCTAATTTTTTCATTTCCCCTCCTTTTCACGAACCATCTTGATTCTAGCATAAAAGCACGGATATTCGTGCTTTTCGTTTACTCTTTTTCGTTTTTATTCTCGGTCTTTTCTTCTTCTCCAGCATGATTGACTGCTTTTTTGAATTCTGAAAACATTTTACCGATAGATTGCCCCAGTTCAGGCAGGCGCTTTGGTCCGAAAATGAGCAGGGCTCCCAGAACAATAATGATTACCCCAGGTACTCCGATATCTTTTAAAAGTCCCATTAATTTCTCCTCGTAGATTTTCTTTGATAAATGATGCGGCTAAGCAGGATGCTGACTTCATAGAGCAAAATCAAAGGCACTGTCATAGACAAGTCGCTGATAAAGTCGGCCGGTGTCAGGATAACAGCTAAAACCAGCAAAATGAAGTAAGCGTATCGTCTATATTTTACCAAAAATTTCGGATTGAGCAAACCGATAGAAGTCAGAAAGGACACCAGAACCGGCAACTCAAAAAGGCAAGCAATCGGAATAGTGGTATGAAAGACGAAACTAAGATAATTCTGCGCTGTCAGTCGTGTCTCAAAGAGGCCCTCACCCAGCGACAGCAAAACCTGCAAAATAGCTGGAGTCACAAAGTAAAAGCCGAAAGCCAGTCCCATAACAAAACAGAGAAAGGTAGCCGGGATATAGGCGAAAACAGCTCGTGCTTCATTGGCCCGTAAAGCTGGTCGAATAAACTCCCAGACCTGATAAACAAGAAATGGCAAGGTTAGGGAAAAAGCGACCAGACTAGCCAGACTGATATAAATCCAAAGGATATCATTCGGCCCCAGCACCAGCAGCTTCTGCTCAAAATTACTAGTCAACCATCGATAAATATAAGCCGAAAAAAGCAAGCTGGCCAGAAAAACTACGAAGAAGCAAGCCAATACCGCTAGAAAACGCCGTCTAAACTCTGTCAAATGCTCAATAATAGTCTGCTCTTTTTTATCCATGCCGCTGCTCACTTTTCTGATTTTTCCAGCTAACATAGACCACCAGCAGGATAAAGAGCGCCTGACTAACTACCACTTCTAGGCTTGGATAAATCCCCATCCAGTCTACAGTCACAAAGCCATTGATTAAGTGAGTCGGTAGAATATTGGTCAGCTGAAGGGCATGGATGCTGACGCCCAGCATTTTAAAGGCCAGAGCATAGATTAGCCAAGTCAGCCAGAAGAAAATGCTGTGTGGCTTGAGAAGACCCGAAGCCTTGCTCATAATAAAGGCCAACAAGACCAAGACCAAAATAGCCAAGCCGATTCCCAAAAGGAAATCAGTCATAGTGATGCGCGGCAAAATTCCTGCATAAAAGAGGATGGTCTCAGCCCCTTCACGGAAAACTGCCAGAAAGCTAAGTGCAAACATGGAAAGAAAACTGCCTGTGGCTGTTACAGCCTTCATTTGGCTTTCCATAAAGTCATTCCATTTCTCGATAGATGCCTTGCTGTGCAGCCAGATACCAACCAATATCATCATGGCGACAGCGAAAATTCCCACTGCACCTTCAATAATTTCACGATTGGATCCGGAAGCAACTGCTGGGAAAAGAAACTGCAACAAAGCTGCAATCACAGCGCTGGCTAGAGCTCCACTCGCTGCCCCGGCATAAACCCATTTGAGCCCTTTTTTCATCTTAGAGGCTTTCAGAGTCGTTATCAAAGCCATGACAATCAAAAGCGCTTCTACACCCTCACGCAGTAAAATCAGCATAGCATCAAAGAAATGATAGGAAGCTGTTGTGTCAATCTGGGACAGCTCACTAATCAAGGATTCTAGCTGCTTTTGATATTTCTCTTCGCTTCCCTTGACCATAATAACAGGCGTCTGATTCTCAACCTTGGTATAAAGCGAAGGATTGTTGACACTGACATCTCCTTCAATCGTTGGCCAAATAGTGATGAACTCTTTCATCTTGGCAGCAGCCTTTTTATCATCTCCGCTTTGAAAGAGACTCAAGGCTTCCTCTAGGAGCTTAATTCCATCTTTCAGCGTCAGATTACCAGCAGTTTCTTGGACTTTCTCGCCTTTGACAAAATTATCAATGGCTGTTTTCAAATCATCAAAAGAAGACTGAATCGTATCAAAGTCAGTAGGCTCCGTCTCAATGGCACTGCGCAGGAATGAAATAGCTGTTTCTACCTTGCCGTAATGGGCTGTGCTGTTGTCTCGCACTACGCTTTCATTGGTGGTCCAGGTGCTATTCATCTTCTTGTATGCTTCTCTTGTCGCTTCTAAATCCTTAGCGCTAATAGCCTTTTGTAGATTTTCAAATTTTGGCTCTAACTTACTGAGAAGCTTCTTTTTCTCAGCCTCTAAGTCGACTGGATTCTGCTCTTTCTCAAATTTCAAGAGGGCCGAAGAGATTTGTGTCAGCTTCTCCTCCGTCACCTGACCCGATAAATCTAGTGCCTTACTTACCTCTTGTCCCGCTGCTGAGTCATGATTAGTCACCTTTTCAAAGTCAGTCTTGATTTCTCCGACTAGCTGCTTGGCTTTTTCCTGGTCCTTCTGCTTGACTGCAGTGCTGGCATCAGTGATTTTGACGAATAAACTGCTGTAGCTATCATCCGCTAAAACCGGCTTAGCCCAAAAGACCAGCATGAGCCCAAATACCAAGAGACTTTTATTCAAATAATTTTTGACCAATGTACTCTCCTTTTTTCACTCCGCCAAAGCAGGCAAACAAGCCACTGCCAATATGTGTGACATATTCATTCATCTTATCTTGAGCGCCTAGATTAGTCAGAACTTTGACAAAGCTATCTGGATCTTTCTGGAAGGAAAGAAAGAGTAAGCCTGTGTCAAATTGACCGGTAGTTTCATCAATCCCATCCGAGTACGAATAAGACCGGCGGTATATGGGTTTATCAACCTCCTTGGCCAGACGGACATGTGAATCCTCTGGCAGCAGGTCCAAGTCAACCTCGTCAAACTCGTCTTTCTTGCCAAAAGGCGCTCCGCTATCTTTATAGCGGCCGAAAGTGTTTTCCTGCTCCTGCAGATTGGTCCGGTCCCAGGTCTCAAGGAACATCTGTATTCGGCGGACAGCCATGTAAGAGCCGCCCTGCATCCAGTCCTTGCTGTCGCACCAAATGACCTTGTCAAAATCTTTTTCCTTGGTCACATTGGCTGTGCCGTCCTTAAATCCAAAGAGATTACGAGGCGTTGACATCCGGTCTCCGATAGCAGCAAAGCCTGACTGACTCCACCTCATAGTGATGGCATTTCTCCCCTTGCGGACCAAATTGCGGACCGCATGAAAGGCCACCTGCTCATCATCTGCACAGGCTTGGATGACAATATCGCCACCAGTATATTTTTCTTTAAGCTGCTCCTTTGGAAAAGGCGGCAAATCCCGAAAAGCTTTTGGTCGTTTGTCTGACAAGCCCATTTTTTTCAGAAAAGAGGCTGAGACACCAAAGGTCAAGGTCAGTCGATAAGGGTTGAGACCAACAGTTTCTCCAGTATCCGTTGGCGGCAAAAGAGCATTAGAATTATCTTTTTTGACCAATTCTCCATCTACTAGCTTCTCGCTGTAGGCCGTCCAGTCCTTAAAGAGCTGGATAATGGACTCCCTATCTGTCGTATGCAAATCCAACACAACAAAGTAGATATTCTTCTGCATTGGAGTTGTGATCCCCGCCTGATGCTCCCCGTAAAAGCTGATTTCTTCCTCACCGTCAGCGAATTTCTTATCTTCCTTGGCCTGATTAGCGAAAAAAGCAGATGCACCAGAGACACCCAGTGCAAGACCAGCGCCTCCAATCCCTGCTTTTTTAAGAAATTCACGACGATCCATCTTTTTATTAAACCATTTTTCGTCGTTTGTCATATGATTACTCCCCGTTTAGAATGACTCCCATTTGTGAAAGAGGCTCACCCAGTTTGGTCACTGCTTCTGCCAACTCTTTGGTGTCTTCCTTTGTCAATTCTGTATAGAGCTTGTAGTTTTCCGAGTCAGTCATGTGCTTGTCTAAAAGACCATTGACGTTTTTAAACTCAAGTTCCAGGGTCTTGACAAGTTTCTCGTCCTTATCCTTAATCAATGGCTTAAAGAGCTCAAAAATCTTTTCTGCTCCTTCAATATTCGCACGGAAATCATAGAGATCTGTATGGGAGAATACTTCTTCTTCACCTGTAATCTTGCTGGTCGCTACTTCATTGAGCAAGTCAACAGCACCTGTCAGCATCATATCCGGTGTCACTTCAACCGTTGCGATTTTAGCTTTTAGCTCCTTTATATCATTGACCAGCTGATCAGCATAGCTTTCAGTTCCCTTGGTTGTGTTTTGCTCCCACATGATTTTTTCAATACGGTGGAAACCAGACCAACCTTCTTCGGTCTTGTTTTCGTCCACATAGTCGACTAAGCGGAAGTCAATTTTAACATCTGATTCACCAAAGCTCTCAGCAATCGGCTCCGAGCGCTCATAGGCCATACGGATAAGTGGATATTGCTTTTTAGCCTCATCTAGTTTGCCTTCTTTAAGGGTGTCACGAAACTTCTCCGTATCTGTCAGGAGCTGATCGATTTGTCCTTGGACAAAAGATTTGTAATCCGCCGTCGCCTTGTCCAATTCTTTCTGATTGACAGCCGTTTGGCTGCTGGACGCTTGACTGCTTGAGCCAGTCTTGTTTGAAGAGTTGTTGGCTGCACAGCCAGTCAGTAAAATTGCCGTTGAAAATAGGACGATGCCAAGTTTTTTCATGGTGACTCCTTTGTTTTCTCTCCTAGATAGAGATTATTTCCTGTAAATTATACCAGTTTTTCTCTTATATTTCAAGAAATTGTCTGACAATTTAATCAAAAACTCTATATTAAGACCATTAAAGCAGCTCTTCTTTAACTTTCCCGATTTCCGTCTTTTTCAGCACCAAGTAAATCGTATCTCCCAGATAGAGGCGCGTGCTACCATTGACCGTTTGAGTCTTTCCCTTGTGGACATTCATGGTAATCAAGACCCCATCAGGCAAGTTTAGCTCATGCACCTGCCGACCAGCAATCTTTTCAGAAACAGGGATTTCAATTAAAGTAGTATCTCCCTGGTCCTCGATACTGTCTGGCAACATTTTTTCCAGCATGGCTTCATAGACTGGCGCTCCTTTTAGCAGATCCATGATAATGTAAGCAGTCAGAGTGACCAGTCCCAGCGGCATGAGATTACGGATGTCACCGACCATCTCTGTGACCAGAATCATGGCTGTCAGTGGAGCCTTAGAAATGGCACCGAAGTAGCCACTCATACCCAGAATAATGAAAATCGGAAATTGCTCCTGAGAAATCAAACCTAGCTGCAGACAGATCGCCCCCATTGCTCCGCCCAGAAGTGAACCCAGAGCTAGAATAGGCAGGAAAATACCACCTGGCAGCCCGCTTCCGTAACTCAGCATGCTCCAAACAAAACGCAGAACAAAAAACAAGAGCAAGGTTCCCACAGTATAAGGACTAGCGGTCAAAGATAAAATCAACTGATTGCCCCCGCCTAGCAAGTGAGGCAGGA
This sequence comes from Streptococcus sanguinis, assembly GCF_050225395.1. Taxonomy (GTDB): domain Bacteria; phylum Bacillota; class Bacilli; order Lactobacillales; family Streptococcaceae; genus Streptococcus. The sequence continues at coordinate 1,250,138 of NZ_CP071431.1, forward strand.
AATAACCAATCGGAAGAATCAAGGCAAAGGCCAGAATGGGATAATAGGCTTCTGAAATCTTAAACAAGCGACCAAAAAACTGATAAACTAGCTGAATGTTTAAAATGACTTTCTCATAAATAAAGCCTGACAAGCCCAGCAGCACCCCCATGACTAGGTAAATCCAATACTGCTCCAGTCTCATAACTAGAATATTATCCGGCATGTCCAGCACTGGTGTTAAGCCAAACATGGAGAGCGAGACAAAGTTAGCGACTAGACTGGCCGCCAGCGTAGAGACCCAGAAAAAGCGTGAAAAATGACGGTAAACTTCTTCTACTACGAATAGCAGACCTGCTATTGGTGCATTAAAAGCTGCTGCTAAGCCTGCTGCTGCACCGCTAGCAATGAGCGCTCTCTCCTCAGCGGCACTCAAATTCAGAAATTTAGAGACGCCTTTGCCGCTCATAGCACCCAACTGAATACTTGGTCCTTCTCGACCTAACATCAGACCGCTTGAAATGGCTAAAATCCCCAATACAAACTTCTTCCAGAGAACACTCCACCAAGAAAGCGACATCAGACCTTTCAGCTCTGCTTCAACCTGCGGAATCCCTGAACCCTTGATATTTTTCTCTGACTTTACCAAGCGAGCATTGAGCAAGACGATGAAAGCATAAAGGAACACCAAGGCCAGTAACCAAATCATAGACTGCTGACTCCTATGGTAGACATCCTGCACTAAGTGAAAGATTTTTTCAATCAGAAAGCGAAAAACGCCCACCACCAGTCCAGCAAAAATCCCAACTAAAACACCTCGCAAAACCTGGGAAATAATCGAATGAGTTGCGAAATTAAATTCTCTCTTGATGTCGTCCTCTTTCGAGATAGACTTTTTTGCCATTCCCAATCTCCTCTAACTAGTTGCTTTACCAATATTCTAGCACAAAGCAGGCCTGATAAACAGATAAAATATAAATTTCTTCTTTCAGTTTTCTTTTTACAGGCTCTACAAAAAAGTCTGGAAATTATTCCAGACTCATTTTCTTATTTTGCTTTCAAAGCTGCTTGAGTAATGTAGTTGTATGGTTTGTTGAAGTGTGGCAGGAAGAAGAGATCCAGCAAGGCCAATCTATCAATTGTAACCTTTTCCTGAATAGCCAATGAGAACATGTGAATACCCATAGACATATCTTCTCTAGAAACCATCTGAGCTCCAAGAACTACACGAGTGTCCTTATCATAGACAATCTTAATTGTAACATCATGATGCTCAACTTTTTCAAGGAAGGTTGGTTTTTGAGTATCTTTAAACTCAACCACAGCTGGGCTATAACCAAAGCGTTTTGCTTTTTCTTCTGTCAGACCAGTTGAAACCATCTTCAAACCAAAGATTTCGATACCGTTAGAACCTTGAACACCGTTAGACTCCAATTCATGACCGCAAGCATTATGAGCTGCTACGATACCAGAGCGCAGGGCGTTAGAAGCCAAGGCGATGTAGTTTGTATCGTTGATAGAGTTATCGTAGACAGTCGCACAGTCACCAATTGCATAAACATCTTTGATGCTAGTTTCTTGCTTCTTATCCACCAAAAAAGCACCATTGCGGAATGTTTCCAACTTGCCAGCACCAAGACCAGTGTTTGGACGGAAGCCAACTGCCAAAACAACCATATCTACATCATAACTAGCCTTATCCGTTACAATGCGTTCTACCTTGCTTTCACCTTCAATAGCCTGAACAGTTTGACCAAGGGCTAATTGAACACCATTATCTTCAAGATTTTGGCGCATCATTTCAGACAAGTCGTGGTCATAATAACCAGCCAAGCAAGTATCCACAACGTCGATCAGAATCACTTCTTTACCAAGGCGTTTGAAGGCTTCTGCCAACTCAACCCCAATGTAGCCAGCACCTACTACTGCCACACGTTCGATATGTTTGCTCTTGTCTTGCAATTTCTCAATAACATCTGCAGCATTTTGATACAATTTAACAAACTGCAGATTTTCCAAGGTTGACTTAAATTCCCGACTGTTAGGATCCATTTCAGCACCTTTAATCGGAGGCAGAATTGGCTGAGAACCTGTTGCCAAAATCAATTTGTCATATGACTCTACATGCTCTTTACCGTCTACAATAGCTGTAACTTTTTTCGCATCATAATCAATTGACTCAACTGGTGAATTCATATAAACTTTTGCGCCTTTTGCTTCAAAAGTTTCTTTATCTGCATAAAAAAGTCCATCTGGCTTGCTGATTTGCTGTCCAATCCAAAGGGCCATTCCGCATGCCAAGAATGAAATGTTTGAGTTTTGGTCAAAAATAACTACTTCGTTTTCTGCACCATAATTGTCCAACATTGTATTAATACACGCTGTACCTGCGTGGTTTGCACCAACTACAACGATTTTACTCATAAGAATAGTCCTACCTTAATTTATAATTTACTAGAACAGTATATCATCTCCTGTGAGCGTTTACAAGAAATTTGCTCGAGATTTTCAAAAATTCTTATACAGCCTAAAAAGCTATACCACCGCTGTCTCATCGCTTCGAAAATACAGCTTTATGCGAAAGTTAATTTTCTGAAAATATAACAATTTTAAGATTGTGAAACCGGTATCTTTTTGATATAATAAGGTTAGAGAGGTTAATTTTAGAAAGGTTGTGATAATGTGGACTTTGCTTCTCGCTCACTCCATTTGATGGGGAGTACGATTTGCATATCTCTCTGTCATGAGCGAGCGGAAATACTCTTAGATGAGGCGGTTCAACTGCTTCATCTCTATAAAAATCGCTTCAGTGCCAATGATGAAGACTCTGAACTTATGACTATCAATCATCTGGCAGGAATTGAAAGCGTCTCAGTTCACCCAGAACTTTTTGAGCTGATTGAGCTGGGGAAATATCACAGCCTAGCAGAAGGCAGCCACTTAAATATCACGATTGGCCCTCTCGTCCAGATCTGGCGGATAGGATTTTCAGACGCCCGTCTCCCAAGTAAGGAGGAGATTCAGCATGCTCTGTGCTTGACTGACCCAAACTTACTTGAGGTGAATCCAGAAAATTGTAGTGTTTTTTTGACTAAGAAAGGCATGAAGCTGGATTTAGGTGCCTTGGCTAAAGGCTATATCGCTGATAAGATTAAGGACTATTTGCTGAGTCAGGGAGTGACTTCTGCTCTTATCAATCTTGGTGGCAATGTCCTAACGATCGGGCAAAATGCAGTCAGCCAGCGTGCCTGGCGAATTGGCATTCAAAATCCCAAGTTGTCACGCGGCAATCACTCAGCTATACTAGCTGTCACCAATCAGTCAGTGGTTACATCAGGAATCTACGAGCGAACCCTTACGGTTGAAGGGCAAAACTACCATCACATTCTGGATCGCAAAACAGGTTATCCTATCGAAAATCAATTGGCTAGTCTGACCATTGTTTCAGACAAGTCGGTAGATGGCGAAATCTGGACGACTCGTCTATTTGGTGAAAGTCCGACATCAATTCTGTCCCAGATTGAACTGCAAGCAGGGATTGAAGCATTGATTATCACCCAAGACGATCAGCTCTTCTGTAGCTCAGGCCTTTTAGAGCAGATAATTCCTGCTTCTTAATTCTCAAAAGTGATGAATTTGCTGCCTCACTATGCGATAACTCTATCGCTCTAGCTTTTATAAACAATGCCCATTTAAAAACGCCCTCTTTTTCTTCAGGTTTTTACTTGCCTCAAGAAAAATAAATGCACTTACGAGGGATTTGTATCTCCATTTCAGAAAGGAAATTTTATGTTAAAACTTATTGCAATTGTTGGAACAAATTCTAAACGTTCTACAAACCGGCAACTTCTTCAATATATGTCTAAGCACTTTGCTGACAAGGCTGAAATCGAGCTGGTAGAGATTAAAGATATCCCAATGTTTAATAAACCTGCAGACAGAAACGTGCCTGAATTGGTATCAGAAATTGCCGAAAAAATCGATGCAGCGGATGGCGTACTTATTGGTACACCTGAGTACGACCACTCTATTCCAGCTGTGCTCATGAATGCTCTGGCTTGGCTTTCTTACGGAATCTATCCACTGCTGAACAAGCCAGTCATGATCACTGGTGCTTCTTATGGTACACTTGGCTCCTCTCGTGCCCAGCTGCAGCTCCGTCAAATTTTGAACGCTCCAGAAATCAAGGCAACTGTTCTTCCAGATGAGTTCTTGCTTTCGCATTCCCTTCAAGCTTTTGACCAAAGCGGAGACTTGGTAGATCTTGACGTTGTCAAAAAATTGGATGCTATCTTTGATGACTTCCGTATCTTTGTCAAAATTACTGAAAAATTGCGCAACGCACAAGAATTGCTTCGCAAAGATGCTGAAGAATTTAACTGGGAAAAATTGTAAGATAGGAGACCGAAAGAATGAAATTTGTTGGAATTGTAGGATCAAACTACGAACAATCATATAACCGAAAATTGTTGGAATTCATCCGCCGTCAGTTCAAAATTAAATTTGAATTGGAAGTCTTAGAAATCGATGAAGTCCCAATGTTTAACCAGGATGAAAAATGGGATGAAAGCTTCCAATTGCGGTATTTGTATAACAAAATCACACGTGCGGACGGTGTCATCATCGCAACCCCTGAGCACAATCATACTATCAGCGCTCCTTTGAAGAGTCTCTTAGAATGGCTCTCTTACGAGGTTCATCCTTTCGAAAACAAGCCAGTCATGATCGTCGGTGCTTCTTACTATGATCAAGGAACTTCTCGTGCTCAAGTTCACCTGCGTAAAATCCTAGACGCTCCTGGTGTCAATGCTTACACTCTTCCAGGCAATGAGTTTTTGCTAGGCAAAGCCAAGGAAGCTTTTGACAATGATGGCAATATCACCAACGAAGGAACTGTGAATTTCCTTGAAACATGCTTAGATAACTTTATCAAATATGTAGAGGTCGTTTCAAAATTGAAAAAACCAAAACCAATCGAACCTGAAGACTTAGACTGCGGGAAACCAATCGCTACGACAATTACAGAAGTTGATCCAGATGATCCAAAATGGGTAGAAAAAGTCGCTGAAATCACTGGTGCTGTTTCTGGTGATACTTATGTCAAACTCGACCATGGTATCTTGACCGTTAATCAAATTGATATGTTCTTAAAAGCTATGCCATTTGAATTGACATACGCTGACGATAACAACCAATTCCTTTACTACAACAACGCCCACCAAGACCCAGACACCATGTTTGCCAAACGTGTGCCACCTCAATCAGGTAGCCGCATGTCAACCGTTCATGGTTCTCTTCCACCAGCTCGGATGAAAAATGTAGAGTGGGTTATCGGAACACTTCGCAACGGAAATCAAGAATACGTACGTACAATCGTCCCAGGTTCACCTGCAGGCGTTATCAATACCCACAACTACCAAGCTATGTACTATCCTGACGGATCATACGCAGGTATCAATGAAATCGTCTTTAATTTCCAACCATGGCTTGACTGGTACTTAAAAGAAACTGGTCAACGTTTGGTTGGAGGCAGCGGATCATTTGCTCCTGCCGGAGGTCATGGAGACGCAGACGCTACTTCTGGTGCTTCTGATGCCGGAGGTGATGGCGATGGAGGCCACGGAGGCGGAGGAGCCGATGCGACATCAGGTGCTAGCGCTTAATTACCTTACAAACAAAAAAGAATGGATGATAAGTCCATTCTTTTTTCGCTTTATTTCATTTCCTTGAAAGCTGCTTCTGCATCAGCATTACTGATAGCACCAAACTGGATTTTTCCGATTTTCCCTTGACTGTCAATGAGGATTTCAGTTGGGATGCTACGAATCTGATAGGCTTGGAAAATTTCTCCTGAAGTGTCAAATAGAACTGGTACATCTTTATAACCTTGTTCTTGAAACCATTTTGGGAATTCCTCGGCAGATTTCTCTCCTTGCAGGCCTGGTGCTACAACTGTCAAGATTTCGAAATCACGGTCCGTTTTACCAGCTAACTCGACCAATTCTGGCATACTCTTCTTACAAGGTCCGCACCAAGAAGCCCAGAATTTTAGATAAACCTTCTTGCCTTTATAGTCAGAAAGCTTGACTGTTTTTCCATCCATAGATTGCAGAGTAAAGTCAGGAGCCTCTTGACCGACAGCTGCTTGGGTGACTATACTTGTCTGAGCGGTCTCACTAGACGAGCTGCTGGCTGTGGGCATAGTGATAGGCTTCTCTTCCTGTTCCGAACAGGCTACCAAAAAGACCACTGCTGACACAGTTGCTAATAAAGTAACGATTTTTTTCATATTTCTTTCTCCTTTTTATCCAAAAAGTCCAGACAGGGCGTTGAGCTGTCCTAGCATCAGTAGAATTCCCATCAGAATAATCAGGGCTCCGCCGATTTTCTTCATCAGGCCCATATAAGGCTTGATTTTATTAAAATACTGCATAACAAAGCTAGACGCCAAAGCTAGGATTAGGAAAGGCAGGGCCATTCCTAAGGTGTAAATCAAGGTCAAAATTGCTCCCTGAAATGCACCATTCCCACCTGAAGCTGCTAAGGCTAAAACTGAGCTGAGGATTGGTCCAATGCAAGGAGTCCAACCAAAGCTAAAGGTAATCCCTAGTAAGAAAGCAGACCAAAAATGATGTTTCTGACCGTTCTTTTTGAAAGTCAAGCTCTTTTGAATCTGTAACTGGCGAATATTAATAAGCTCCATCTGGTGCAGACCTAGCAGAATGATGAGGCCGCCCATCACATAACGAAAGGTCGAACTGTAAATAATAGTTCCTAAAAATCCAGCCCCAAACCCTAGCAAAAAGAAGACTGTAGAGATGCCTGCAATGAAAAAAAGTGTTCTAACCATGCCTTGCCAAGCAAGCTCCCGGCCAAATACTTTTAGAGTCTTGACCTCCTTGGCATCCAATAAAATGCCAATATAAACCGGCAATAAGGGAAAAATACAAGGGGAAAAGAAGGACAAAATACCCGCTAAAAAAACTGAAACAAAAAATAAAGGTGATTCCATTTTCTCTCCTCTAACTACTTACGTAGAATATACATTCACTTATCATTATAAATGAATCTTGTGGATTTTTCACAAATCTGCTACGGTAATTTTCTTGCAAACTCATGAGACTAGGAAAAGAGAAAATTTCGTTTGATGAAAAGCAAAACCAGTGCATTTTTTCAAACAGTAAAAAGCCGGAGAAAATCCTACCAGCTTGAATATTTTAAAACTTAATAGACCTAATCATCTGTAACTAGCGGCAAATAAAGACTAATCTGGGTAAATTTATCCGGTTCGGACTGGATTTCCATATGGTAGTCGTCTCCGAACTGCAATCTTAAGCGTTGATCAACATTTTTCAGACCGACACCACCTAAGCGAAGGAGAGTCGCATCCATAGAGGCGTTGACATCAAAGCCTCGGCCGTTATCATAGATAGATAATATCAGCTGCCCCTCTTCTGCTGCCGATGTCACCCGAATTATGCCATGTCGGTTAATTTCCTTGATGCCATGGTAGATGGCATTTTCGACCAAAGGCTGAAGTACCAGCTTGGGCAGTTTATAATCAGCTATAGATCCATCCTCTTCAATCTCATATTGGAGCTTGTCGCCATAGCGCTGCTTCTGGATGAAAAGATACTGACGAACGTGATTAATCTCATCTCTAAGAGAAATCTGTTCATGCCCTTGATTAAGCGCCAAGCGGAAATACTGAGCAAGTGATTTTGTTACCTCGACAACACGCTTGCTGTCGTTAAATTCAGCCATCCAGACAATCGTATCTAAGGTATTATAAAGGAAATGGGGGTTGATTTGAGCCGAGAGAGCTCGGAGCTCATAGCGTCGAACATTTTGTTCTTCAGTCTTGACAGCTTCCATCAGTTGTTCAATCTGATCCAGCATTTTATTGAACTGCTGAGCCAAGTCAACTAACTCTGGAGAACCCTTTGCTTCTGCCCGAAGATTTGAGTCACCTGCCCCAATCTTCAGAATGACAGCCTGCAGATTCTGCAGAGGCTTAATCCACAAACGCAGAACAAACCAAATACCAGTCAAGCACAACAGGAGTGCTAAAATGCCCATTCCCACAAAAGAATAAAGCATCTGTGACTGAAGCATCTGCAATTGCTCTAATGAGGCGACGCCAATTAAAGTCCAGTCGCTGTCCGCGATATCAATCTGATAGACAAACGCCTGTTTCTGGTCTGCGTAACCGTCCTTGACCGAGATATAGGGCTGCATAGCTTTCATTTCCTGACTAGAGGAATAAACACTCTTCTTAGGATGATAGACAAATTCATGCTGGCTATTGACAATAAAACTAAAGCCTTTCTTGCCTAGCTGAAGCCGATCAAGATAGGCTTTGAGACTGTTATAGCCGATATCCAGACGCAAAACACCCAGATTCTGCCCTGCGTCATCCACCACTTCCTGAGTGACGGAAACAACCCACTTCTCCTTCTCAGATGACAGAGATTCTTTCCGAGCAGGAGTCAAGACAGGCATGGCTCTGGTATGAACAGCTTCCTGGTACCACTTTTCACTCATCATATCAGAAGATGTCTGCATGCTGATTTGAGAATCTGTCGATACCACGCGCCCGTCCTTGGTAACCAAAACTGCCGACACCAAATCCGGATCTGTCTCAATAATGGTTTTCATCAAAGACTGAACTGACGTTTCGCTGTTTTCTTGATTCTGAGCAAACTTCCGAATCGTTTCTTCCTTACTCAGTGTAGATGTAGTTTGCTTTAATTTTTGCAAATAGGAAGCAATGAACTGGCCGCTTTGCTCCATACTATTACGCGTCGTCCGCTCTGTCAGCTGTCGAATAGTCCCCGAGCTAGTCTGATAATAAAGACTCCCAACAACCCCCAAGAGTAAAAGAACCAGCAGAAAAATATAGACAATCAACTGGATAAGAAGCGGATATCGTTTCATTTCTCCTCTCCTTTTTTAAACTGCCGGGGTGTCAGCCCAACCACCTGCTTGAAGCGCTGAGAAAAATAGTTCATATCTTCAAAACCTACCTGTTCTGCTATTTCATAAATCTTCAAATCTGTAGTTAAGAGTAAGAGTTTGGCTTTTTTCATCCGCTCTTGGATCAGATAATCCTGAAAGGGCAAGCCTAGTTCTTTTTTGATAAGAACACTTAGGTAGGACGGACTAAACCCTAATTGGAAAGCCAAACTTTTCAGACTTAATTCTGAATCAGCTAGACGCGCGTGAATAGCCTCTTCCAACTCAGAGCGTTGCCCCTGATCGACCAAGTTTTGAATCTGTGCTTTTTTACGTTCTTTATCGAGCTTGGTCTGCAGCTTGGCCAACATTTCCTCAACATCATCTTTGGAAAATGGCTTGAGAAGATAGTCATCTGCACCTAGCTTAATAGCCGTCCGAGCATAGTCAAAATCATCATATCCAGTCAGAAAAACGATATGGCACTTAGGAGCCTGGTCTCTGACTAGCTTGGCCAGTGCGAGGCCGTTCATCTGGGGCATATTGATATCGGTCAGCAGGATGTCAGCAGGATTTTCCTGAAATTTCTGCCAAGCTTCTATTCCATTTTCAGCTTGGGCAATGACTTGCATACCAAACTGTTTATAGTCTACCAAGGACGCAATCCCTTGTCTTACCAGATACTCATCCTCTACAATCATAATTGAATACACAAGATTCAACTCCTTATTTATACTGGATTTATTATAGCAAATTTTCAATCAAAATGCTCTTAAACATAATCCAAAAGATAACCGTAGCCCTTCTCCTCCATCTCAGCTTTTGGAATGAACTTGATTGACAGACTATTGATACAATAGCGCAAGCCGCCCTTGTCCTTAGGACCATCAGTGAAAACATGACCCAGATGTGAATTTCCAACCCGACTACGAACTTCCGTTCGAGTCATATTGAAACTCTTGTCTTCCTTGTAAGTCGCAACATCAGGACTGATTGGACGGGTGAAGCTGGGCCAACCGCAGCCTGAGTCAAACTTATCCTTTGATGAAAAGAGAGGCTCTCCCGTCACCACATCCACATAGATACCAGCATCGAACTTATCCCAATAGCGGTTAGAAAAAGCCCGCTCTGTGTCATTCTTTTGTGTGACTGCGTATTCTTTTGGAGAAAGCTTAGCCTTAATCTCTTCATCGCTAGGCTTAGGATAGCGACTAGCTTCGATAACTGGGTAAGCAGCTTGATTGACATCAATATGGCAATATCCATTAGGATTCTTTTTTAGGTAATCCTGATGATAATCTTCTGCCTTGATAAAGTTTTTCAAAGGTTCTTTTTCAACAGCCAAAGGCTTATCATATTTCTTAGCAATCTCATCAAAGACTTGATTAATAGTATCAAGATCAGCTTCGTCCTTATAATAAACACCTGTTCGATACTGGGTGCCTTGATCATTTCCCTGCTTGTTTTTAGAAGTTGGATCAATGATGCGGAAATAGTGAAGCAGAATTTCTTTTAGCGAAATTTTCTTGGCATTGTAAGTGATGTGAACAGTCTCAGCGTGACCAGTTTGAGAGACCAATTCATACTTGGTTGTATCACCTTTACCATTGGCATAACCTGACACTGCATCAATTACACCAGGCACGCGAGAAAAGTATTCTTCTACTCCCCAGAAACAGCCACCGGCAAGATAAATCTCCCGCTTGTCCTCTTCCTTAACGTCTTCTTGCTTTTGTTGGGATACAGCCTCTGTCTTGCTCATAGAGGCTTTCTTGATCTGCTCAGGAGATGATTGCTTACCATTCCCCGCAATCACATAGACCAGTCCAAAGCAGACAAGCAAGCCAAGCATAACCAGAAGAATTTTCCATTTTCCTTCCATGTTTATTGCTCCTTTCTACTTGATTTCCTTTAGTGTTTTCTCAATATCTTCCTTGCTCATGTAGCCAATATGTGTCTTGGCAAGTGAACCATCGCTGCCAACAAAAAGAGCAGATGGATAAGAGCGTATAACATACTCTTTCAGCAATTCTCCCTTGGTGTCCATGAGAACTGGGAAGTCTTTGTAATCCAAAGACTTGTACCATTCCTTGAAATCATCAGCAGACTTTTCTCCATTAAAAGTCGGAGACACCACCGACAGGACAACATAATCTTTTCCTGACTGCTCCTTAGCCAAATCATTGGTATCTCCAAGTGTGGATAGACAGATAGAACACCAAGAAGCCCAAAATTTTAGATAGACTTTCTTACCTTTGAAATCAGACAGCTTGTAGGTCTTGCCATCTACTCCTTGCAGACTAAAGTCCTTAGCCATTTTTGTAGCTTGGTTAGAATTTGACTTGCTAGTCATGGAACTTTTATCATTTTTAGAAACTTCCGAGTTCATCTTCTGATTTGAACAGGCTCCCAAAAAGCCGACACAAAGCAGACTGACAGTCAATATCGATAACTTCTTCATCGTTTTCTTTCCTTTCAAAATAAGGAGAAAGCCGACAAAACTGACGACTTTCTTTCCTATGGTGGAATTCTTATTTGTCAGATGACATTTCGGATGAATCTTTCATGTCATCCTTCATGCTTGAATCACTTGATTTCATATCATCTTTCATATCAGACTTATTGTCGGACATCATAGAAGAATCCTTCATATCATCCTTTTTCATTTTATCATCAGACATGCTGGAGTCTTTCATATCCTCCTTCTTCATATCGTCTTTCTTCATCATGCTACTGTCATCCATCTTCTTCATATCAGAATCTGATTTTTGATTAGAGCAGGCAGCTAGGACAAAGATACTAAGTGCAGCGATTGTAAGTGTAGTGATTTTTTTCATGATGTGTCTCCTTTAATTATATAATTTTTATCCAAATAATGATGCTAAAACGTTTAGATTTCCAAGCATTAGCAAAATTCCCATGAGAATAATGAGTGCACCGCCGATTTTCTTAAGCGTTCCCATATAAGGTTTGAGTTTCGCAAAGCGCTGTAATACCCAGCCAGAAGCCAAAGCCATGGCTAGAAAAGGAAGGGCTAATCCAAGTGTATAAACCAACATAAGCAAGCCTCCCTGAAGAGCGCCGTTGCCTCCTGAAGCTGCAATAGCTAAGACAGAACTCAGAACAGGTCCTACACAGGGCGTCCAACCAAAGCTAAAGGTAATACCCAAGAGAAAAGCGTTAAGAAAATCACTTCTTTTACTATTCTTTTTAAGTTGGATGCTCTTTTGCTTTTGCAGCTGCTGAATGTTAATAAGACCCATCTGGTGGATTCCCAGTAGAATGACAATCCCGCCCAGAACATAGCGAAACCAAGGGGCATAGAGGACTTGCCCCAAAGCACCAGCTCCGTAGCCCAAAACTAAGAATACAGTTGATAAGCCAGCTATAAAGCAGAGCGTCTTAGCTAGACCATACCAGGAAATGTCTTTTCCCATAAACCGAACCGTTTTCGGCTGATCCGAATCCAGCAAAATCCCCACATAGACTGGCATAAGCGGTAAAATACAGGGCGAGAAAAAAGATAGAATCCCCGCCAGAAAAACAGAAATAAAGAACAAAAAACTTGTTGCCATTTCAAAAACCTCTCTATCAATTTCTGACTCTAGTATAAAATAAAAATCCCCCTAAAAATAGGGAGATTGATTTGAAAAAACTTGAATTTGGTTTTATCTTTGCTAAATCAAGAGTTAAAAATGTTTATCACTTATTGTGGATTTATGTTAAGTTGAGAGTAAATGTAAAAGTGCTTCCTAGGCCACACTGGCTTTCGACCATTATTTCTCCACCCAGCTGATGAGCCAACTCACGAGCAATAGCAAGGCCCAGACCATGCCCACCTGTCTTCATATTACGAGAAGTTTCCACACGGTAAAGGCGTTTAAAAATCTTATCCAAATCCTCAGGAGCAATACCCCGTCCTTCATCCTTCACACTGATTGTCAAGATTTGATCAGTTAATTGAGCCTCTATCTCGATTTTAGTTCCAGGGTCGGAGTACTTAAAGGCATTATTTATCAAGTTGACCAAGATACGGGAAAGTTTATCGTAATGACTCTTAATTTTTGCTGACTCGGGAGACACTTGAATGTAGATGTCCCGCTCCTCCCGCTCAATCAATAGTTGAAATTCACTCATGACCTCAATCAATAGCTGGTCTAGAAAGACTATTTCAGCTTCTCCATCTGATTCTATTCGAGGCTGGGCATTAAGAGCCAAAACATCCAATTCTTCCACCAATTTATTCAAATGCTCTGTCTGACGGCTAATTGTGGTCAAGTAATGAATCTGCTCCTCTTCTTCGATCACTCCATCTAAAATCCCCTCCACAGTCGCCTGAATAGAGGTAATGGGAGTTTTAATATCGTGAGAAAGTTGGGCAATCATCATTCCTTTTTCTCGTTCACTTTCATCAAGCGACTCAAACGTTTCTTGCAAATTATACGACATATCGTTAAAAGCCTGACCCAACTCTTGAAATTCGATAGGGCCCTTGGCGTCAATCTCTGCACTAAAATCTTTGTCAGCAATATTCTGAGCCTGTTTTTTCAGATGCCGAAGGGAAGAAAATACTGGCGATAAAAGAAAGAGACTGACTGCCGCTCCTATAAAACTAGCAATCAATGTCATTCCAACTAGGAAATATATCTCGCTTTTTACAATCAACATTCGCTGGACTGCCCAGAAAACGAGTAAAATCGTTAGTAGGCTAGAAATTAGGTACCCTACTAGAATGTAACTTTTTAATTTCATTTTCCACCTCGTGATCTTTCCATTTTATACCCAAGACCCCAGACAGTTTTGATGGCAGGAGTGTTTGAACTGGCATACTTGGTCAATTCCTGTCTCAGAGCATGGATATGAACATTAAGTGTATTGGTATCATCCACGAAGTCTTCCTGCCACACCTTCTCATAAAGCTCCGTCTTTGAAAAAACTCTCTCAGGATTACTAGCTAAAATCCAAAGCAATTCAAAGGACTTCACTGTTAATTCCAAAAAAAACTCCCCGATACGAGCCTCATGAACCACATGATTCATCATCAAGTCACCGAGCTCAATTTGTTCGATCTCACCTCCACGATGAAGTCGGCGCAAAATATTATTGACTCTTAGAACTAGCTCGCGTGGACTAAAAGGTTTGGCTATAAAATCATCTGCTCCTAAGCTCAACCCGTAAATTTTGTCTTGCTCGCTGGTCTTAGCCGTTGTAAAAAGAAAAGGTTGATCAGGTACTATATACTGAACCTCACTGATAAAGTCATAGCCGTCCATATTTGGCATCATAATATCCGTGATGATCAGGTCAACAGATTTCTTTCTGAAAAGCTCTAATCCCTCCACGCCATCTCGAGCCACTAAAACTTGGTAGCCAGCCTGCACAAGATAGCGCTTTTTGATATCCAGAATATCCATCTCATCATCAACAAGTAAAATTGTCTTTCCCATTGCTAATCTCCTCATAAAAACAGTGTTATACTGGCTTTAGTATAACACTATTTTTAGTAATTTTTAAATGATTTGAACCTTACTTAATCTTTTTGTCTTTCTTTCAAACCTAGAAAGCCAAGAATTCCTGCCAAGGCTAGCCCAAAGAAACCAATTGTTGCTGTAGAAGTCTGGGCTTCACCAGTTTTTGGTAACGAAGGCTTATCATTTTTTTTCACCATATCTGCCATCGGATTAGAAGTGGGATGTTTCTCCTTCAGATCAGTTATACGGTGATCCACTTCTTTCATACCCTTAGCTGTTCTCATAGAATCTGTTGTAGAAGGTTTCACATTCATTTGTTCTTGTTGATATGGTTGTGCAGACATTTCTTTTCCATACAGCCGAATTATTACTTGGCGAGTTGCGATAAGATTAGTCAAATCTGGTTTACCATCTTTAGCGCCATAGACTTTGACAGTCGCTTGGTAAGCATGAGTGCCATTAATGCGAAGTTGGTCAAGAAGGGCTTGTCCGTCTTTACCTGTAGTATTGCCGTTCAAATCCACTTCGTAGAAGTATTGACCTTTCGCCAAGCCTTCAAGTGGCAAGAGGGCTGGATTGTTCGCTTTGCCATTGTCTGACCAAGGAGCTTTGTCAGAAGATTTGAGTAAGAGACGCGTCAACATGCCGTCTCCACCGAAAGCTTCATATGGAATAACTTGATTAACACCTGCCAAGAATGGACCAGGAACGTTTGCCTTTTCTAAATAGCTGGCTGGGACATCAATATGGTCTTTGATATTTTTAGTGACTGAGTCTTTGACTGATTCTTTTGAAACAAGGCCATTTAAACTAACAGTTACATTTTTTGTTGCTACAAGATTGGTCGAATCTGGTTTACCATCTTTGGCACCATAGACTTTGACAGTCGCTTGGTAAGCATGAGTGCCATTAATGCGAAGTTGGTCAAGAAGGGCTTGTCCGTCTTTACCTGTAGTATTGCCGTTCAAATCCACTTCGTAGAAGTATTGACCTTTCGCCAAGCCTTCAAGTGGCAAGAGAGCTGGATTGTTCGCTTTGCCATTGTCTGACCAAGGAGCCTTGTCAGAAGATTTGAGTAAGAGACGTGTCAACATGCCGTCTCCACCGAAAGCTTCATACGGAATAACTTGATTAACACCTGCCAAAAATGGACCAGGAACGTTCGCTTTTTCTAAGTAGCTGGCCGGAACATCTACCGAGTCCTTAGTATTTTCTTCAACTCCTTTTCTAACTTCATCTGGAGTCGTTACCGATTGAGAAGTGGTCGCTTCACGATCTTGGTTTGAAACTTCAACAAGAGTTGCCTCCGGTTTAGCTTCTTCTTTTTGATTGCTAACTTCTGCCATAGTCTGTTCTTTTTTTGGTTTTACCATTTCTTCCTTAGGAGCTAGGCTAGACTTATCTAGAGAAATAGTTTCATCAACCTCTTCCTTAGGAGCTGACTGATTTGCAGGTAGAGCAGAATCCATTTCTTCTTTTAAAGCTGTCTCTGGCAACTTATTATTTTCTAACAATGACGAATCTTCTTGAAGAACTTTAGTAGGAGTTGAAGTGAGATCATCTGCATGTACGGTATTTGGTTGACCAACTAGCAAAAAGAAACCACTGGCAACAACAACGGAAGCCACACCCACGCTTAAACGACGAATTGACCAGCGGGTATATTTTTGATTTGAATTGAATTTCATAAGATTCTCCTTTAGGTTTGTTTTTTTATGACTTTAGTATAATCTCCTAAGATTAAAAATGGTTAAGAAAAAGTTAAAATTTTTCTTAAATCTATCTTATAAAATGATTATATTGTCCTATTGCTCATAAAAAAACAGCTTGAATTCCTTCGCCATAAATTCCCTACTACAATTGACAATGAGTCAAAAAAATCCACCATATTGTGGCGGATGTTATCTATTAGTTCTCCATCTCAAAACGCTCACTCTTTAGCTTATTTGGCAAAAAGAGAGAAAGCAGGATTCCAACAAGAGCCGGCACCAACCAAGGCAGGGAAGCCCGAGCAAACGGAAGGGCATTTACCATATCACTTACCTTTGTAATATGGAACTGCTGCCCAAGAATACCCGCAAAGGAAATCAGAGTCACTGCTGCCACCGTCATTTGCATGCCGATTTTGGACAGTGGCAAGAATTTATTGACGATGACAATCAGTACGATAACAATGGTAATTGGATAGAGAATTTGCAAGACTGGAACAGAATATTGAATAATAGCATTAAGCCCAAGATTAGCAATCGCAAACCCAATCAAAGTAAAGACAGTTGCGTACACTTTATAAGATACCTTAGGGAAAGTTTTATGGAAGAATTCCCCAGTCGATACAATAAGTCCTGCAGTTGTTGTAAAGCATGTCACAGTAACCATAGCTGCAAGGAAAATCTGTGCTGTAGATCCAAAGATAGCCTGAGTTGCCTGCGATAGAACATAAACACCTGGATTGCCTTTGGCAATAATCTCAGCTGGAACTGGGAAATGATTGCCTAGAAAAGCCAAACCGATATACATGGCGCTAAAGCCCAACGCTACCATCAAACCAACAACCCAGATGGTTGAAACATACTCCTTTTTATTCTTGAAGCCTAGCTGATTTAGAGTCGTTACTGCAATAACGCTGAAAGCCACTGAAGCCAAGGCGTCCAAAGTATTATAACCTTCCAAGAAGCCCTGTCCAAAAGCTGACGCAGAATAAGCTTGCGAAGCCTGCTGAGGAACATTTGAGCCGTATTTCAAAGCCCCTAGGATGACTAAAATGATGATCAAAACTGCAAAGACAGGCGTCAGAATACGTCCAATCCGATCCAAAATCTTAGATGGATTCAAAGAAATCAGGTAAGCAGCCGCAAAGTAAAGTGTCGTGAAAACAATCAATCCGATACCGGTCATATTTTTAGACAGCATAGGAGCAATACCAACTTCATAGGCCACTGTCGCTGTCCGCGGAATAGCAAAAAAGGGCCCGATTGACAGATACAAGGCTACAAGATAGACAATAGCAAACCAAGGCGCAATCTTCTGAGAAATCTCGTGGATATAGCCCTTGGGATTGAGCGTTCCTATAATCAAAGTCAGCACAGCAAGCCCTACCCCAGACAGGACAAATCCTGCAATAGCTGGCCAAAAATGCTGACCAGATAATGTTCCAAGTGAAGGCGGGAAGATCAAGTTTCCAGCACCGAAAAACATTCCAAACAGGAGCAAACCTGTCAAGGCACCTTTTTTAATCACGAGAATCTCCTTTTTAATTTTTCATGCTTTATCATTATATACGTAAATAGCCCGCTCCGCAACACTTTTAACTTTTCACGGTAAGTTAGTTTAAAAAACGAAATAAATCGAAATATTTTTGAAGATTTTTAGCAAATCCCTGACTTATCCACAGATTTAAGGCTTATTTTAAAGTGATATAAATAAATTTGTTTTAAATCGTACATTTTGCTAACCTATCTCTATCTTTTTTGATGGTTTACTTTCTTTAAGCAGACATACTCTACTGTTGCTGAATGCGAGAAAAATACAATATTGTCCTTCCAGATCCAAAACAAAATAAAAGAGATTTTTCATAGTAAAAAGGTTGAGACATCCTATCTCAACCTTTTAAAAATGGCTATAAATCATTTAGCACTATTTACACATCGCTAAATCTTCGGTACTTAATTTCAAATTCAAAGAAGTTCTTCTCTTGCAGCATATGGAAAATATCTCGATAAGCCTCCTCATCAAAATGATGTCCCAAATACAAGATTTCAAAGCTTAACCCTTCATATTCCAGAAAGGCATTGGTCGTTCGAAAGCCGTTACGCTTATAGAAGTCCATACGTGCTTGTCGTTGCTCTAAATTGTCACATTCTTCATCGACACGTTCTACCTCTAGAACCATGGTCTTTTGATAAAACTCTGTCAGTTTATGAATAATTTCTCCCCCATAGCCATGGCTGCGAAGGTGCGGCATAATCGCAAAGAAGCTGACATAGAACATTTTTTCGTTATAAACTGCAAAAGCAAAACCTACAAATTCTTCCTCATTGTAGAAGGCGAAGAAATGAGACTGCTTATCGTTTGTATAACGAAGAAATTCGCTGATAGGAACCCTTTCCTCTACAGGAAAAGCTTCGCGATTTAAGGCCTCAACCTTATCCAAATCGGGAAATTCTGCTGTAATAATTTGACTGGTTAAAGACATTGCTACCTCACTTTGCTTATATTCTAGCAGTTATCAAATGATTTAGCAAACCTTTTAAACTTCTTCCTCTTTTTTAGAAAATTGACTCTGGTAAAGGTCATAATAGAATCCTTTATCTACCAAGAGACTCTCATGATTGCCTTGCTCGATAATCTGACCATCTTTGAGCACCAAAATCTTATCCGCTTCCTGAATGGTCGACAGTCGGTGAGCAATGACAAAACTAGTCCTGCCCTGCATGAGTGTCTTCATAGCCTTCTGGATCAAGAGCTCCAGCCGTGTATCGACAGACGAAGTCGCTTCATCCAAAATCAGAATCTTAGGATTGGCCAAAAGAGCCCTCGCAATCGTAAGCAACTGCTTCTGACCAAGCGAGATATTGCTTGATTCTTGGTTCATTTCCATGTTGTAGCCGCCTGGCAAGGTACGGATAAAATGGTCCACATTAGCTGCCTTGGCTGCCTCTACAATTTCTTCATCAGTGGCTTGCAGATTGCCAAAACGAAGGTTTTCCTTGATAGTCCCTTCGTAAAGCCAAGCATCCTGCAGCACCATACCGAACTGTTTACGGTAGTCCTGACGGGAAAGTTGGCGAATGTCATGTCCATCAACTGTAATCGCGCCTTTGGTCACATCGTAGAAACGCATAAGAAGATTAATCAGCGTGGTCTTACCAGCACCAGTCGGACCAACAATGGCGACCATTTCTCCAGGTTTGACTTCCAGATTGAAATTCCGAATGAGCGGCTTGTCTGCTACATACTGGAAGTCCACATCCTTGAAGCTAACCTGGCCTGTCAGATCTTGATCCAGCTTTTCTGTCTCATCATTGACTTCGTCTGCTTCGTCCAGCACTTGGAAAATTCTATCTAAAGAAGACTTGGCACTCTGCAACTGACCAGCCAGCTGAGTTAGATTTTGAATAGGTTGATTAATCTGCCAGACATATTGAACAAAAGCCTGCATATTCCCGACTGTCAGGCGCCCTGCGATAACCTGAAGACCGCCCAGCAGAGCCAGCAAGAGGTAGGTCAGATCTGAAATAACATTCAAAACAGGCATCATCAAACCAGAAATAAAGCTGGCCTTAAAACCTACTTTCTGCAGTTTTTGCGTAATTTGTCGAAAATCCTCCTGCGAACTTTCTTCTCTGACATAGAGCTTCAAGATATTAAAACCTGTCAGATTTTCCTGAACAAAGCCATTCATAGCCCCCAGTACATCTGCCTGCTGTTTAAAATAAGGCTGGGATTTCTTCACGATAAAGCGAGCACTAAGGTAGGTAATCGGAATCGAGATTACCACAATGATACCTAACTGCAGATTGAGAACCAATACCATGACGATGACTAAAATCAGAGTGAAGACTGCATTGATAACCTGCAGAAAGGACTGCTGCAAAGCGCTTGAAACAGCTTCGACATCGCTTGTAAAACGCCCTAGCAAATCACCAAACTGATGCTTGTCAAAGTAAGAAACGGGGATGCGATTAATCTTATGACTAAGTTCATCGCGCAAGTCACGAATGGTAGCCTGCACTGCATTGGTCATAAAGTAATTAGAATAGTAAGAACCGATTTCATAAATTATCGCCCGCACAAAATACAAGATCATGACCCAGCCGACATAAGACACATTAATTTGGGCGCCAGCCACCCCTTTAGCCATATCCAGCAAATTATTTGTCAGTTCAGTAATGGCTAGACCTAAGACAAAGGGCTCGACGACACTCATAACGACGCTGAGGATTTTGAGGAAGATCGCAAAGGCGACTGCAAATTTATAAACTTTTAGGTAGCTCCACAGGCGAGCAAAACTTGATGTGTTTTTCATGTCAGTCTCCTTTCTATTCCTCTGTCAAAGCTTGATTCTTCAGCTGAGAATCTGCAATTTCACGATAAATATCATTAGTTTCCATCAGCTCTTCGTGCTTGCCGCGTCCGACGATTTCGCCCTGATCCAAGACAATAATCTGGTCAGCGTCCATGATAGTTCCCACCCGCTGGGCTACAATCAGCACCGTTGCCCGACCTGTCACTTCTTTGAGACGACGACGCAGCACCGCATCCGTCTTGTAATCCAGAGCAGAAAAAGAGTCGTCAAAGATATAAATTTCCGGCTTTTTGACCACCGCGCGGGCGATAGAAAGCCGCTGCTTCTGTCCTCCGGATAGATTGCTACCTCCCTCGGCCAGATGAGTCTCAAAACGCTCTTCCCGACTCTCGATAAAGTCCTTTGCTTGAGCAACATCAGCCGCCTGACTCAGCTCTTCTTGGCTGGCTTCTTCCTTTCCGTAGCGTAGGTTTTCTGCGATGGTTCCGGTAAATAGCAGAGCCTTTTGCGGGATAAAGCCAATCTTCTGACGCAAAGCCTTTAGATTGTATTCACGGACGTCCACACCGTCCACTAAAATCTTACCTAGTGTTACATCGTAAAAGCGCGGAATCAGCTGCACCAGTGTAGACTTACCAGAACCAGTTGAACCGATAAAGGCAATAGTCTCACCCGGCTTAGCCTTGAAGGAAATATTATGCAGCACAGGACTCTCCGTCTCACCCGGATAAGCGAAGGTTACATTGTCGAACTCCAGATACCCCTGCGTATCTGTCTCGGTTATACCATCTTCATTAGGATTGATAGAAATAGGCATGTCCATAACCTCCTTGAGCCGCTGACTCGATACCGCCGTCCGTGGATACATGGTAAAGAGATTGGCCAAGAAGAGGAAGGACAGCAGCGCGTGGAAGCTGTATTCGATAAAGGCAACGAGATTTCCGATTTCAAGACTGCCGTCCCGCAAAGGGTCTAGGGCAAACCAGACAATGGCCACAATCATCGCAATAATAATCTGCACAAAGAGTGGCTCTGTCAGACCAGTCAGCTTAAAGAGCTTATTGGAGTTTTGCGCATAGACCTCATTTTCGTCAGCAAAACGCTTCTCTTGAAATTCCTCTCTTGCAAAAGCTCGTATAACACGCAGACCAGTCAGATTTTCCCTCACATACTGGTTAATCTTATCAAGGGTCTTCTGCTGCTTTTCAGACAAGGGCTTGGTTTTAACCGCCACATAAATGACAACGACAGCCAAGAAAGGCACTGAAACAGCTACAATCCAGGCTAGAGATGGGCTGGTCAGAAAAATCATGAGAATACTGGACAGCATCATCATGGGAGTAATGACACCCATTTTCAGGGTTTGCTCTGCAAACTGCATGAGTACAAAAGCATCCGAGGTCAAGCGCGTGACCAAAGAGGACACACCGATTTGCTCATACTCATGATGAGAATACTCTTGCAGCTTGGCATAGAGATCATTGCGCATGTCCTGCACCATGGTCGTCGTTAGCTTCCCAGCCGCATAAGCCAGAACGATTCGCCCCAGCACTCCTAAGATAATAACGCCAAACATGACCCAAGCCCAGAAAAAGAGCCGATCTGTCTGCTTAGGATTGATTCCCTCATCAATCATCCGAGCCAGCACCGTTGGCAACCCTAGATTGACAATCACAAAAAAGATTGCCGCTACAAAATCCAAGACCAGCCACTTAGGATATCTCTTCAAATAAGACCAAATGTATAACATAATTCCTCCTTCACCATCTATTCAAAAATAACTCACTCTAAAGCACCCAAGTGCTTTCTAAACACAGAAAAGAGCGCGCAAATGCACGCCTTAATATGAATATTATAACAAAAATATGAAGGAGGGTAAAGGTCATTCAGACTTTTTTCTGCTTATCATCAGCCTCATAAATGACTGTCAGCAGCAAACTGCCCGAAAGCAGACTGGCTACAGTTTTAATTGCATGACTTATGTAGAAAAACAAACCTAGTTTTCACTAGGTTTGTCATTTCTTTTCTACAAGAAGGTGTGAATCTGAGAGCAATTCAAGCTCTGCCCTAACATTTCAGACTTGCAACTTTGCAGACTAGTTGACATACTCAAACCAATCACTTCTGGTTTTCAAAGATTGATGTTCTGAAATCATTGGTTTGATCGAGGTAAGCTTTGAAGACTGCTTTTTTAAGCTTGTGGACAGCACTGTTATATTCTGGTTTATAGCCACTCCAAGAATACCAATTATCATTTGCATCTTTGAGCACTGCTTCATCCATTAATGCCTGCAACTCTCCCACGGTACTAATAGTCTTAGTAGCATAACTTGTCCACGGTTGTCTCGTATCATCAAATGTGACCTTGTTCAAGCTGTCGAACTTGTTTTTCCGTTCCTCATACATAGCCTTCTTAAACTCAGTCCAATTATTAAATTGACCATCGAAGACCTTGTGTAAAACCAAGTCATCTGTTACCAGACCTCTGGACTTACCATAGATACTGATTGTTTTCCCGTTTTGCTTGGCATCATCTTCATATTGATTAGAGATATAAGGAACCATACCATCTTTGAAGCCTTTGGCTGCCAGAAGTTCATAAGCCATACGCCGTCCCATAAGATCTCCAGGCGTTCCTTTTTCACTGCTTAAAGCAGAATAAATCGGTGAGAAGAGTTTAATCGTATGGTAGCCGTTTCTTTCTACATCACCATTTTTGTACTCACGCGCTGAAAGAATATCATTTTCAATGAGACTGTCGAATGAATTTAATTTTTGCGCATCTGCCATTGTAATATTTTTTATCACATTCGTTGCGTAAACATCATTTCCATCAGCATCTCGGACATATTTATTCTCGACTTTTCTCAGAGCGTTCACTTTCTGCACATCAGACAGACGGTTAACGATTGACATCCCTTCTAGGTACTCCAACATATAAATGACATCAAACATATTGTGAACATAATTTTTCAGATCATCCGAATTTTGGAATCGTTCAGTTGGATCAAGGACTTGCAAACGTGATTTTTCAGTCGCATCTTTCTTGTCATATTTGAGAATGGAGTTGACCGTGATTGTCGCATCATCTGGATGATCCGGCGCTTGCAACAAGCCCTTGGCGAAGAATTCTGGACCAAGACCGCTTCTTCTTCCATATCCGCCTAAATAGATTTCATTATCAGAATCATGCGTCATTTCATGGGTATAGGTAATGGCTCCGTCCTTGTCCAGCATCCGATAGCCCATGTAGTAAACCCCGTCTCCAGTAGCATAAGCACCATGCTTATTGTGTACAACCTTGTTTCCAACAGGTCCAAAGAAGTACTTCATGGCTGGATTAGAACTGTCAAATTGCGCCTCCACTGTAGCCTTGCCAACAGTAGTATCATCACCGAACTTATAAGCATCATAGACCAAGATATTTCGATAGAGCTTTTCACGGCCCTGCTCGTCTAATATTCTATACCAATAATCATAATGATCGCGTTGACGTTTTGCGGTTTCCTGAGCATTATCCTCAACAAACTTATTGAGTTCTGCTCCTGCTCTGTGCTCATTATTTCTATATCTGTCATAGGCGCCAAAGCCAAGACTGGATATAGTCGATATGACAAAGACCGATCTTTCAGGCATTGTCAGCAAAGGTAGGACCATATTTCGGTATTTCCAAGTGTCGCTGGTAATTCTATCATAGACCCCGATAGAATACTTGCTACCAACTTGCTCTTGTTTGACCCTCACCTCATCAATAGTTGATTTTTCTTCAACGATATAAGCCTTGGTTTGCTCTTTGAACCATTGATTATTTGTTTTGTTTGGTAAAAATACTTCGCGGTAATTGGCAAGCGCGCTGAACAGATCTTTTGTTCCATTATTGTTTGCAATGCTAATACTATAAGCATCTACGTTGTTCTTGGCCAGAAGATTGTTAAAGCCAGATTTACCTAATTCAATGATTGTCTCTAGCGGTGACACATTGCCCTTACCAAAGAAATCCATGTGGTACATGACTAAGTCTTTGACATTGACGTCACTATAGTTAAAGTTGTACCAGCGTTCTAAATAGGTCAAACCTAGAAGCAAGGCTTCCTTATTGCGTTTGATTTTATCTACGACGTAACCATTAATCGTTTGATTTTCGCTGGCAATGACTGCATCAGCAGACAACAGTTTTTCCAGTGTATTTGCTAGATTTTCCTTCGTTTTGGCGAACTGCTCTTCTAAGTATAATTCCGTCAGTGAAACGCCTGAAGAAATACCTAATACATTTCTTACAGCATCAGAACCATAATCTACCGCTTTCAAATCAGGCAAAACTTCATTAATGATTGAATTATGATTATGCAAGAATTGATTCGGCGTATAGATGAGACCTGTATCGCCTACACTATATTCTGCTAACTTACTAAAATCAGATTGGTAGGCGATATTTAGTATTTCAGATGAATGATCCTTATAGTGCAGCAAGAGCTTATTAGCCGCCTCTTTATGGGAAGCAATATCTGTAATTACTTCATTATCCTTCATCATGACTGCAGATAGGACTTCTTTTTCATGCAAAGCGCTATCTTCTTTTACCAGATTACCGTATTTGACAATGGTTGCCTTATTATAAAACGGCAGTAATTTTTCTATATTCTTATATGCTAAAGCTCGACTGGCTTGATAGTCTTCAACCTTAGAAAAATCACTTTCTTTATTAGTGCTAGTCAGTAGGGGTTCAACAGTCGGTACAGAAAGAGAGTTGATTTCAGATTTCTTACTTGCGATTTGAGAAGCATCAAGGATTGTTCCTCTCTCTTCAAGAGATTCCTTGGTCACAACCTCATCTTTTTCAAGAGTCACTTTGTAGACTCTGTTATCTTTGTTGCTATATGAGTCAGTTATCCTCATTCCTCGATAGTGATAACCACTAATCGCATTCCCGTTCATAACATTGACATCACTAAGAACATTATGCAATCTTCCAGCGTGTCTCTCTTCGCTAGAATCTCTATCCCATAAGTAGCCAGCTATACCAGCAACGCTTCCAAAGCGCTTCACATTATTAATGTTGCCCTCAGCGTAACTATTGCTGATAAGCGCATCTTTCTCGACAAGACCTGCAAGGCCGCCGACAGTTTGGTTTGTACTATCCGCATTTGACGAGATGGCAATCGTAGCTTTTGACTTATCAACTACTGCATTGATGCCAGTCAGTTGACCTACCAGGCCTCCGATATTGTATGGTGACCTCGTTTCATAGGAGTTGACAATTCTTCCCTTGAAACTGCTGTTTGTAATCTTAGAATTATCAGCCTTCCACACCAAGCCACCAATGCCACGTTCGCCAGCCAGAACACCATCTACATGAACATTGTTAATCCTTGTTTCATTATTGGCTTCATTTGCAAGGGCCCCAATATCAGTTTTCCCAGAGATATTCACATCTTTAAGAGTCAGATTTTCTACAGTAGCAGCTCTCAAAGTGTTAAATAAAGGCTTCTTCAAATTATAAATAGCATAATTTTTTCCGTCTTTGCTGCCAAAGAGCTTACCAGTAAATCTGCCCTTTATATAACTGCTAGCGCCATTTTCTAGTTCGACCTCATTAGCATTCAGGCTAGCACCTAAATAATAATTTCCGCCAAGATCATTATTTATAGCTTGAACCAGGTTACTAAAGGACGTAAAGTTTGTAACTTCTTTCTCTGCCTTTTTGGCTAGATAGAAAGTAAAATTCTCCTCGTACTTATTGTCAACGTCCTGTTTTAATTTTTCAGCACTTGCTGTAATTTTATAAACTGGCTGACCATCTTTCGTGCTATCGACTATTGAAGAAATCGGCAAGAAAACATCTTTAAACTTAGAAGATTTGACCTTCACGAAATAATTGTCTTGATTGCTCGGAATTGCATCCAGAGAAACGTGTTGTTTGTATTTTCCATCAGTTAGACTATACAGCTCTACATCAGATACATTTCTTAGCTCGATATTCTTTTCTGGTTCTTGCTTCTGCTCTTTTGGCTCTTGAGCTTTTTCAGCAGGATTTTCCGCTTCTGGCGCTGCTGGTGCGATGTTTCCAGTATACTCTTGCGGAGGCTCTACCTGCTCAGGCTCAACTATGGCTCCTGCTTGAGGTCCTGTGTATTCTGGTAATGAAGACACTTGTTCGGGTTCTACGATTGCTCCTGATTGTGTGCCTGTGTATTCCGGTAATGGTGTCACTTGCGTAGGTTCGACTACCGCACCGGATTGAGTTCCCGTATACTCTGGTAATGGTGTAACTTGCTCAGGAGCTACTAACGCACCGGATTGAGTTCCCGTATACTCTGGTAATGGTGCCGCTTGTTCAGGTGAAACTACCGCACCGGATTGAGTTCCTGTGTACTCTGGTAAGGGAGTCACTTGTTCAGGTGACACTACTGAACCTGCCTGAACACCAGTGTATTCAAGCAATGGAGCGACTTGCTCAGGCTCGACTACCGCACCGGATTGAACACCAGTGTATTCAGGAGACGGAGTGACTTGTTCGGGTTCTACTATCGCACCGGATTGGACACCTCCAACCTCCGGTTCAATTTGTTCAGGCTCAACGATGGCTCCAGATAGTGTACCTGAATACTCAGGCAAAGAAGCCACCTGCTCGGGCTCAACGATTGCACCGGATTGGACGCCTGTGTACTCTGGTAATGGTGCGACTTGCTCAGGTTGAACCAAGTTAGAAGCTACTGGTTTGTTGCTAGGCGCGTCAAGTTTTTTAGTCCCTTTTTCCACTATTTTAGGAGTCGCTTCCTCTATTTTTGTCGAAAGAACTTCCCTAGAAACTTCCGCATTATCTACAGTGAAAATCCGAACGACTTCGATTTTACGGCCTAGTTTGCCTTCTTGTTTTACTCTTACAGTCCCCTCGGCTAAATCCGGATTCTCTTGTATTTGTTCTCCAAAGGCTATCTCAGTTTCAATCGTCTTTTCTTTATATAATAGTTCTGGCTTAGCTACTCGGCCAGACAAGACTTCATCTTGAGGCTCAATTGTATTGACGCCAACCGTTTGATTTTTCAATTCATTCTTATCAAAAGAAACAGAATAATCTAACTTCTTATTTTGGTTTAAAACTTCTTTATCTAGATTAGCATTTTGTTGACTATCAAGAATCTTATTGTCTAATAATTTTTTAATCGATTCATCTTTTATGTAGCCAACATAGGTATAGCCAGAGATTTCACTTGGTGACGGCAGACTATCCCCAGCCGACACTTGATATTCGGCATTATACTGTAGCAAGATCCCATTTTCCAGCGCATCGACAGATAGTATCAAGCCTCCTCCGACACCAGCTCCCACCAAAACAGTCAAGAGGAACTTACTTTGAACCTTTCTTTTTGACACAACAAAAACAACTAATCCTATCATCGTTAACAGACCAGCCGTCATCATAGTATTTGAATTGTTATTGTCGCCTGTATTCGGTAACGTTTTTGCTCCAACATTTGAATTTAACCTGTAGACAAGATAGTAAGTCTCCTCATTTCCTTCTGACATTTTAGGAAATCCACTTACAATCAACTCCTTTTCTTGCGGAGTTATTTCAGTATCTGTCACGTATTTATATTGTACATTCAACTTTTCCTGCGCTTGAACAGAGTCAACCCCAACGATAGACACAAAAAACAAACTAGAAATAGCAGCCGAAACAAGCCCGACAGCTAATTTCCTAAAAGCAAAACGGGTTTGCTTCTCCCCCAAAAACTTTTTCATTAAAATCCCTTTCAAATTATTCTAAAAAGAATAACAAATCCTTTAACCAGAGAATGAGCAACAGTAAGCCATTGCATTCATTCATCTGAATCCCACTAATAGTACAAACTAGAGCTTCCATATAACATATAAAAACAACGTATGTTTTTAAATTAAAATATAGAGCCTTTATCCCCCTAAATAATTGAAGTATCAAAAAAATCTACTCTTTTCTTGCAACACACTCCTTTAAGTATTCGGACATATTGGAATAAAGTTTTTTACATGAGCCATATTGCCATTCAAAGACAGAACCGTTAGTATCTAACAAAATTAGGATTCCATCAAATCCCAAATCTTCCAAAATAAACATATTTACTGGAAAGTCCGGATATGTTTCACGTGCCTCTAGAGTTGATTTTACAACATTCAGATATTCCGGTCCGTTCAAACCTTGCCATTCTGTTCCAAAGAAATTTACTACTCCGAACTCTCTTAAATAATCAATATAGTCTGTAGAAAATTTTATTGTAAGCTTATTTTGAGCCTTTAAAATTTGTTCATCGTTCGCACCTTTGGTAGCTTCTAATCCTGAGATCAGTTTCAATTCATCGCTAATTTTTGACATTATATTTCTTCTCCTCTCATTTTCCAATAATTTGCTTTTTCTTTTGCAAAGACACTTCTATCAATCTGTGATGTTTGTGGAGGTACTTCGTGTAATAGTCTATAATTCCCCTTATGCTCATCATGAGTTAATTCAGCCAAAGGAGAATCTTGTTTCTGTCCTATGTGATGAAGCTCAACTGGCTTGCCATCCATTAATGGAGCTTTTCCCTCAAGCATACGCTCTTTATTAGTTTTTCCGAATTCATCCGTTATTTTATAGTCAATATCTATTCTTTGGAAACAGGCTCGGCCATTTACATCTTTTTCGATTACATTTAATCCTTTATAAACAGCCGCCTCTTCTTTCCAGCGGATATTATCAACAATACTCTCTGACCATCCTGTCTCAGTTTTTAGCTCTTGCTTATCATGCTGGTTAAGCGGAGTTTTTTCGTGAAGAGCTGACTCTTCACCTTTTAATTCAGATTCCCTATTTACTTCTAGCCTTTGATTAGGATTAAAAGAAGAATGCTCATTTTCTATTTTCGTCATACTCTGCTTTAAATCAGACTGATTTGTTCTTTCAATACTCATAATAAACCTCCCTGTTGTTTCCATTCTTCTAAACCAGCATCGTTATTTAGCTCGTGAACATATAGCTGTGTTAAAATTGCTTGAATAATATTTAATTGCTCTTGCTGAGTGATTGGTCCATCTACTAGCCCATTGAACTCATTAACAACTTCATAGGTAATAGTTCTTTTATCCTTACTCTTTTGATTTACTTCTCGCGCCTTTTCTAAAAGGCTCGGATAAAACTCCGAAATAATTGGAGCAACCTGAAGCATCTTTACCTCGTAAATCTGCTCATCAAGATAGCTTAAAATTTTATGAATAGACTTGCCACTGATAGGAGCTCCGAACAAATCATCTCTTAGTTTTTTAATATCTATATTCTCTATCTTTTCATTTCCAGTCAAAAATTTACTGATTCTCAAATAAACATCTGAATAAGATTTTGATTCATTTAGTGATTCTTGACTATATTGATAACTTTCGAGACTACTATCATACTTCTCCACCTTGCACAAGACCGGCTGAATCCATTCGTTTTGATAAACAGCTGCAACTCCTTTCGGTAATTTCGCTAATTCCAAAATTTGGTCATCATTTAGATTTGCAGATCTACCAACCAGCTCTCGGTCAGAGAAATCAGGAAGACGCATTATAATTTTAGTATTGGTATTACGGATAACAGATAAATCTAGAAGTCCTGGTGCTTGATCAGCTATAATAAACCCTTCTCCATAAGTACGCATTTCTGCAATAGCATTAGCGAGCATCTCAACACTTTTTCCAAGAAGGTTGCTTGATTCTGAAGACTGTTCAGTTGAAGTTCTTTTTAATAGATTATGGGCTTCTTCCAAGACTGTTAGGTGACGAAGCGAAGAATTCATCTCTGCTTGAGACATTCTATATTCTTGCAATTTTAAGACTAATATTCCCATTATTAATGATTTAGTCTCACTAGAACCAATCCGACTTAGGTCTACAATCACATTTGAATCAAATAATTGCTGTTCAGATAGTTCATCTTGAGAAAAAATGATTCCATTTATACCATTTGTTAAAGATTCAATTCTAGTCAATAAAGAACCTTTATAAGCGCCTTTATTTTCGCTATCATACTCACTTGAGTCAATAATTTCTTTTATATTTTCAGCAACGTCTCCAAATGTTGGATAAATTGTACCATAAGAATTTCTTGATTGAAGCAAATCCCATCCACAATCTATGTACGACTTTTCAACTGCTTTTTTTAAGACCGCTGGCATAGCAGCATACATAGGCCAACACACATTGAAAATTTCAATTAAACGATCTAGATGTTCTAAAATATGAATTTCCTTAGAAAAACTAAAAGGGTTCAATCTGAGCAAAGGAGTTAATTTCGGATTCGTTCCATATACTGCTACATCCTTTTCCTGACCAAAGACATGTTTATACTCCCCTTTTGCAGGCTCTACAACAAGAAATTTGACATTATTTTCCCTTGCTTCGTTTAAAAGCTGGTAAATAGTATTACTCTTACCAGATCCTGTACTTCCTGTTATAAAAGCATGGGATGTTAAAGAATTCAAAGATAAATCTACCGAAACCCTTTCCTCGCGGTTCATATGAAAAATATTCCCTAAACGGATGTTTTGCTCAGATTTATCACTCAAATCATAAGAAACAATATTTCGACCAAATTCTGTACATTCTATGATAGGCAGGCCTAGAATAGATTTTTGAGGAAAATTCAAAGAATAAGCTAATTCTTGACCAGACAAAGGAACAGTAGGAGTAACTATAGATGGATAGACATAATAAGTCGCATCATTTTCTAAAATACTAGGATTCAATGCAAATATTGGATGTCGTAAATCCCTCAAATAGTGAACAATTTCTCGAGTATCGGCACTACTCTCTCCCATATCACCACGCCACAGATTAACGGATGATTTACTCATATAGGACTCTTCTCCCTGAGTCAGAGCTAGGTAAGTATGAGCGACATTGTTAGCGATATTTTGGTCTTCGCTAAGTACATAAGCAGCAAACTCCCACATGCCCAGAGCAGTTCCTTTTTCAAATCGTTTCATCTGTTCATCCAAAACCGATAATGCATGATGAATATTGTGATTCATAAAGAACTGATTAATTCCTTCATTCTTACCAACCGTAGCTGTTACATTTGAGGCACGAGCAAAATTCGCTCCGATGTTAGAACCAAAATTTACCGCTCGAGAAACTCCCGCAGTCTTTCCCAAAGTTTCGGAGATAGCTCTACCAGCAGTTTTAGTAACAGCTTTTCCTACTGTCTTAGCGAAGGTTTTGCCAGTTGAATCGGAAACAGAAGAGCCTTTAGAAATAGAATGACTATAGTCAGCATGACCACCAAGCTCTACTTCACCTACAAAAGGGAGCTTTGTATTTCCGCTAGCAGATACTCCTCCTCCAAAAGAATCTGATGAACCTTTGTTGCTACTACTAGTATGACTGCTGTTAGTTCCGTCAGTCTGACCACTTGAATCTGTCGTTGAATCTCCGCTAGATTGTGTCTTCCCTAGGGATTGATTAGTCGATTGACTTTGGCCATGCTGAATCCCAGCACTAGCTCCAATATTAACTCCGAAAGTTGCCATGGAAGTCGTTGCGTCAGATTCAGTGAAAGTGTAGCTAGTCTGCCATTTCTCGAAAGGAGCTAAAGCAGAATATAATTCAGAAAGCCGCAACTTGCGATTTTCTACATCCTGAATCGGACTCGCCAAAAGAATCAAGCTATAATCTTGACTAGGTCCCTCAGGAATGATACCATCAATCAATTTTTCAATTGTTTGGCTAATAAATTTTTCAGATTTCGCAGTTGGAAGGTTAGATACTGTTGCTACAGAGTATGATTTTTGATTATTCAAGCAAGGTATACGCCCGCGACCAATCTCTTCTTTGACTGTTGAACCAGGGAAATTTCCTTTTATAGCTTCTAGAAGTCGCTTTTTATAATTCTCAACATTGACATTATCATTGGCATTCTCAGTGTTAATTACTGCTAGATAGACTTTCGTATCATTCTCTGTACGATGAAAGACTAGAGCAATATTGCAGCGTTCATTAGAAAGTACTTCATAGACATTTACTAATTTTTCCAGACTATTTTCTCGCTTATCTGTAACCCATTTCGTTATATTAAAATAACGGACATTATATGCTGGATTGAAATCTTCGTTATATTCAGCAGAATTTTCCAAAGGAACATACAGCTCTTTTATCTGTTCTAAATAAGAGTTAAACACCTCAACGCCACATGACGCCAATAGTCTGCCAGTAAATTCCTCATCACTAATATCTGGTTGATCTGCAAGATATTTTTCCTTTTGCTCCTCGACAGCCTTTAGCTGCTCTGGACTCAAGGCAGATAATTTTGCTAATTTGTCTGCAGCTTTAGCTCCAGCCTTATTGATTAAATTTTTTATTCCCATAACTTTTCCCTCGAACTACATCTCCACTTATTTCCAAGATATCATCCGCTTGATTTCATTTACATAAGTTTTAATCTGCTTTTGCTGCTCTTCAAGACTGTAAATTTCTTTAATAACCTTTTGAATTCTCTGATCCAATTCCTTCAGTTCCGGACTAAATTCAATAATATTGCTTTTGATAAGACTTCCCAAATCCCGCATCCAATTGTTAAATTTACGTTCGTGTTCTGAGCGAAGACTTTCACTGAACTCAGTCAATTTAGCTTTAAATTCTTTATTATAAGTATTAGTCAGACCTGAAATATTTATTTTATTTGATTTTAATCGATAGTCACCAATTCTAAAAATGTAACTTAATTCATCTCTATTAAATTTGCCTAAATCAAATTGATTAAAATCTATTTCTTCATAAGAAATAATGATTTCCGAAATAGCTTTTCTTTTCTCTGGCTGAATATCCAAATCGCCTGAAATAACCTTCTCCAATTGTTTTCGAACATCAGCTGTGGCATTAACCCAAAATTCTTTTGAAAATTGGTTGAAATGCTCCTTTGCCATAACCAACTTTTCACTAAACTCTTGCTTGATAATATTAAGAACTTCTGCTGAAGCCTGTTCTTCAAGCTTTCTTCGTCTATCTTCACCTAACTTATAATTATTAAATGAATCTTCTATATGCCCTTTCAATTTTGAAAAGACATCTGATCCTGAATGAATATCATCAACAATCACTTCAGGATATTCAAGAGCTATCTGTTCATAGGAATCCTTATACAGAGATTCTGCTCTTTCCTTTTTCAAATTCTTGGTCAAGCTTTGTAAATAACTCAGCATTTCCTCAGGGTATCGGCTAGTATAGTCTTCCCTTTCCTGAGATATGCTTTTATCAATTGTTTCAAGAATTTCAGATTTTTGAGAATCAAGTTTATTCTGTAACTCTACCTTGCGGCTACCCAATTCCTTATTTTTCTCTTCGATTTCTTTATCAGTAATACCAATCAATTGATTCAAAGTATCCCTGGCTTGTTGACACTTGTCGTAGTGAGAATATTTATTCACAAAACTCTTAATTGTATCTTCAATAGTTAATAAACCACTATTAGCATAGATAATGTTAGAACTGGATTCTGCAGTCTCAACCATTGAAGAAATCATCTGTCTAGGAAGGAGATTAAAATCAAACAACCTCTTATAATAATCATTTTCTGGATCTGAATACTTAGCTTTGTAGGTATCGAATAATTCCGAGTAGAATTCTCCCTTGAGTTTGCCATCTAACTTGGAACCTAAACCGAGTATGGATGAAACATAAAATATCCCTTGAGCATACAGTTCGCGCGGTATTGATTGATTCATAATTTTTTGTTTAAAAGATTCTTTTTTAAATCTTCTCAAGTTAATATCTGCAGTTTCTGCTTTATTTACTACAATCATAGTAAAACGACTGTCTAAACCTGCAACTTTCTTTAACTTATCTTTTAAATTATCATTATCTGTACTGTCCATCGAACTGCTATCTGTCACAAAAATAGGAAGACCGTTAGACATCCCTTTCATGGCCTTATCCAAAACATCCGAATGTTGGAGATTAGTAGAAGAATTTGAACCTGGAGTATCAAAAATAGCAATTTTATAATTTATATCATCTAGAGCACTTCTGCTAAAAGGAATCTCAATTTCAATTAGATCACCTAATTCAGAATCAGAAACATCATTTAATTCTTCCAAAACAAAACGTACTTTTTCAATAATTGAAGTTGGTTTCTCTTCATCCAAAACCTCATTAATTGAAGCTAATAATTCTTCTCCATCTTCTAGGCCATGCACAACTAGTTCATTATCTCGAAATAAGATTCTAGCTTCTTTTTCTTTAAAAAAAATTCGAATACTTGCTCTATCCTTATGAGGAGTAGAAGATAATTTGTAGACTTTCGCCGTAACAGGTGTTTCTGCACTAGGTAGTAGTTCGCAACCAATCAATGAATTAATAAAAGTTGATTTACCAGCACTATAAGTCCCTAGAACACATATAGGGACAATGTCATTAGAAGCATCTGAAAACCTCTTTAATTGTTGCTGTATCTCACCACTCTCATCCTCAATATTTTTTGTTATTAAAGGATCTAATTTTTGAAAAATCCGATTTATTTCAGGCAAAACATCTCTAGCATTTTCTAGATATTTTTCTGATTTTTCGAGTTGAATATTCTCAAACTTAATATCCGTAATCAATCGTTCTAGTTCTTGATACTCATCGTCACTACCTGAAAAACAGATAGACAATACATCATCGGGATTAGAATATTCAGTAATTATTTGATTTATAATCTCATAAACTTTAA
Source organism: Streptococcus sanguinis (assembly GCF_050225395.1). Lineage (GTDB taxonomy): Bacteria > Bacillota > Bacilli > Lactobacillales > Streptococcaceae > Streptococcus. Next base: position 1,285,263 of record NZ_CP071431.1, read on the forward strand.
AAGGAAAAAATCCAATTTGATACTCGCTACTAATCAGTTTGCTATTAGAATTACTATCTTCGTCAATAGATGTCCATGAATTCAGCTGATTATTCCAACGCTCAAATAAAACCCTTTTTTCATAAGGATTGCTGACGATTTTTATCTTATTCATAATATCTCCTAAATCGCAATAATCTGTCTAAATTATATCATAGAATCCTATTTTTTGTTAGCGTTTTAACATAAAAATGATTTTTGGATACAAAAAACCAAGTCTTTCGACTTGGTTGATTTCTATGATTGGAAACTCTATTATTTAAGAGTAACTGAAGCTCCAGCTTCTTCCAATTTAGCTTTAAGTTCTTCAGCTTCAGCTGCAGCAACACCTTCTTTGATAACGTTTGGTGCACCATCAACGAGTTCTTTAGCTTCTTTAAGGCCAAGACCAGTGATTTCGCGTACAACTTTGATAACGCCAACTTTCTTGTCACCAGCTGCAGTCAATTCAACGTCAAATGAATCTTTAGCAGCGGCAGCTTCACCAGCACCAGCAGCAGCTACAGCTACAGGAGCAGCTGCAGTTACACCAAATTCTTCTTCGATAGCTTTTACAAGGTCGTTCAATTCAAGGATTGAAGCTTCTTTAATTTCAGCAATAATGTTTTCAATGTTCAATGCCATTGTTATTTCCTCCAAATAATTTTTAAATTTATAATATTTTTTTCGTAGCTAGGCTACGCTGCGTAGCTTAAGATTAAGCTGCGTCTTCTTTGTTTTCTGCAACTGCTTTGACAGCAAGTGCAACGTTGCGAACTGGCGCTTGAAGTACAGAAAGGAGCATAGAAAGAAGTCCTTCGCGGTTTGGAAGAGTTGCAAGTGCAAGAATCTCTTCTTTTGATGCGACAGCGCCTTCAATTGCACCACCTTTGATTTCAAGTGCATCAGCGTTCTTAGCAAAGTCGTTCAAAATTTTCGCTGGAGCAACAACATCTTCGTTAGAAAATGCTACTGCAGATGGTCCAACAAAAACAGATGCCAGGTCTTCAAGTCCAGCTTTTTCAGCTGCACGACGCAAGATTGAGTTTTTGATAACTTTGTACTCAACTTCGCTTCCACGAAGCTCACGACGAAGAACGGTATCTTGCTCAACAGTCAAACCACGAGCGTCAACAACGACGATAGATGCAGCAGCTTTCATTTTCTCAGCAACCGCGTCAACCAGTTCCGCTTTTTTAGCAATAATAGCTTCACTCATTTAGTGTTTCACCTCCGTAATTATTTTGCTTGGGGAATTTTCCAAAAGAAAAACGCGCCCAAACCTAGACACGAAAGTACAATACGCTTCTTTTTACATGATACGTTTTGTCCTCGGTAGGATCTTTATGAGTCGAGCTCCCCTACTGTCTTAGGCAGTTTTTTCAAACCATTGATAATTATAGCAAAAGAAAAAAAAGATTGCAAGTCTTTTAAGCAATCTTTTTGAATTTAATATTTCTATCCCGCAAATTTCTTACTTGATTAATATCTACTTCTTTCCCTTAGTCGTATGTTTCGAGTTCAATATAATCAAAGTTCTCTCTTATATAATCAAATAAGGCGTCTTTATGAGCTTTCTGATTCATTCCAATAAACTTTCGCAACTCATCTGTCCGGAGTTCAGATTCACTGCCATCAAGGTACCATGCAGAAAAATGAACTCGTCTTACCTCACGAAAACGGGAAAGACGAAAAACAGACGCCTTCATAAATGCACCTATCTTAGAACATTCTGGTAGGTAGACAATATCAAATGTCCTGTAACAAATGAGATGATCGCCATAAACCAAAACTTGCAAATCTTTGTCAAGGTAGTCCGCATCGTTGAGATAGTCCCAGCTATCTTCAAGCTCAGGGTAACAACCTCTCAATTCCTGAATATTGCTGTTTAACAGAAGATTATTTTTTTATCATTCTATAGATAGACTCGACTAAACTCATATGGATCCAAATAAAGAAAAGAATAAACATAAAATTATCACGAATCATATCTAGCCAAAATGATAATCCTTCTTTTAATGTATAATAAATAAAACTACACGAATATAAACCAAAGAAGATAGCACTTATTACTGGACCAATCATCATCAAAATTCTAGCTCTAAGCGGCGAAAACTCAAATCTTTTTCCCACTTCCCACAGTTCCTCCTAAACTCAATTCTTTATCTCCTTTTATATCGCATTCCCCCTCTTGTGTATGTAACTTTGTTTTTCGTAGTGAAAATTTATTTCAGTAGTTTTATGGCATATTAGGAAAAGTCTTCTTAAGCAGACTTCTGCTTTCTTCATCGACAGGTAACCATCCATCATTGAAAACACGATCTTTTATCCAAAAACGATTATAGAAAAAAGTCCAAAAGAAATTAAAGGCTGTTCCAGTTGGCTTTAACAAATCTTCTGGAATGAAAAGCACAGCAATAACAAGCAAAGCGCAGAAAGAACCTAAAATAATACCAAAGTATTTCCAGTCTTTTCGAAAAAGTGGTACAAAAAAACTAAATAGAAAAGTTGTAATAGAGTAAGATGGTGACAAGGTTTTGACTTTGCTTCCATCTGGTGACTGAATAGTGATCTTATTCATAACATCTCCTTTTGATGACATAATATACCAAATTAATTTAACAAACTTTGATATATCTGTCAATTTTTTTGCTTAGATATTAGAGATTGATAGCCAACGAACATAAAAAAGACTAGAAAGTTAGTCAAAGGCAGTATTAGAGAACTGAAAGATATTGACAGCTTGGTTTGAATTAGACTTTAGAAAGGTAAAATCTAAATATTTTCTCAAAAAAATACAGCCCTAAAGGCTGCATTCTAATCTACGTAATTTTCTTCCTTTTTATTAAACCAAGCGTATGGCAAACCAATGAGTAGACCACCACCGATGAGGTTACCGATAAAGGTTACGCCCCAGTGGCGTAGGATATTTCCAATACCAAAATTTTGCACTTCCGCTGCTGCTGAGCTGAATTTCACGATAGCAAAGGAAGCAAAATTGGCTGCCAAGTGTTCGTTAGTCAGGAATACAAACATATAAATGGCTGATATAACTAAGAAAAGCTTAGCTGTACTATCCTTGACTAAAACGAAGGAAAGAATAGCGATATTAACAAAGATATTGGCCAAGACTCCCTCGAGCAGAATCAGCTCATTAGAGCGAGCAAGCTTCATCTGCACAACACCTGAAATGAAACTATCTTTGCTAAGCCCTGCATAAGCAGCCGAGTTAGCAAAGAGCCAGCCGGCAATCAAGGCGCCAATCAGATTGAAAAAGGTACAATAAAGCAAAATCATCAAGGCTTTTTTCCAGTCAATCTTCTTCAAAAAAGTACCAGCAGTCAGAAACATCATGTTGGAAGTCACCAACTCTGCATTTAGAAAGACAATGTAAGCCAATCCCCAAGCAAAGATGAAAGGAAAGAGAAAACGCCCAGTTCCTGGAACAATCTTATTCGTCAAATCCGCTGCAATGGCTCCAGCACCAGTACTAACGGTTAGGAAAGCTCCAGCAAAGATGGAACGAACGGCGTACTTGGCCTTGCTTGTATCAAACAAAGCTTCTTTCTTGCGGCAAGCTGCTTCAATTTTAGGGATAAATGTCGATTCAGGCATAAAAAATTCTCCTATTAATTTAAACTATGTATAGTATATCACAAAGTTCTTTCTTTTGATAGCGTTTTCTAGAACCTTTTTAAATTTTCTAAAAAAGGATTGAAAAATAACTTTTCAACCCTTAAATCCTTTTGCTAACTGAGCAATATCTTCTGGCCGTGTTCGGCAGCAACCGCCAAAAAGCCGTACACCTTGATTTTGCCAAAGTTTACTATTTTCCAGCAAGCTCCGCTCCTGCTCTGGATCATCATGCCAAGTCTTGGTCAAGCCATTATAAGTTTCGCCAGAGTTTGGATAGGTCAGAAAAGGTTTGTTGCACACTTGTCCAAGTGCATCTAATAATGGAGCAATTAAATGTGGAGCTGTACAGTTAAAACCAACTGCCAAGACTTGTGGGCTTTCTTGAGCCAAGTTTCCTAATTCCTCAATCTTAGTGCCATCTGATATAGCATTCTCCGACTGGGCGACAAAGGACAAATAAGCCTCAGCCTGCGGAAATTCCTCAGCTAAAAGTCGGAGGATTGCTGCCGCTTCTGCTCCATTTGGAATCGTTTCAATAGCCAACAAGTCGCTCCCAGCTTCTAGTAAAGCTTGAATACGCGGGCAGTGAAACTCTCGAAATTCTGCCTCGCTCAGCTGATAATTTCCCGTATATTCTGAACCGTCGGCCAGATAGGCAGCATAAGGTCCTACTGACCCAGCAACTAATGGATAAGAGCGCTGCTTTTGCTCTTCTGGAGATAATTCTTGCCAGACATTTTCGATTGCCTTTTGTGCTAAGAAGACTGTCTCTTTTAAAAGATCGTAACCCTTTTCAGGAGTTAGTCCTGCCTCTATAAATGCTGGAATGCTAGCCTGATAACTGGACGTAGTGATGATGTCACTGCCAGCTCTCACATAGCTTTCATGCACATCTTGAATAATCTGAGGCTGGTCTAATAGGTATTGAGCGGACCAAAGCTTACCAGATACATCATAACCCCGGCTTTCCAACTCTGTACCTAAGGCTCCATCTAAAATAATAATTTCTTGCTTGTCAAGCAAATCTTTAAATTTTCCCATGCTATACTCCTAGAATCTACGATTAAACATAAAAAGAGGTCTCCCTCTTTTTTGTTGTCTTTATTAAAATCTATTCGCCCAGGCAGTATCGACATCCAAGACATCTTGAGTAGTGTATTGCTGACGATAAGGATTGTAAACGATATAACCAGCTCCAGACTCATAGAGTGGTGAATCAAAGCGAGTCAAATCGTATTTTTCAATAATATAATTCAATTTGGCATTGTAACTAGTATCTGTCGCATAGACACCAGTCAGGGCAGCTGTTGCATCCTGATAGGTTGGTGCATTGCTCTTCCAAGCACCTGCAAAATGCCCTTGCTTGAGTACAGCAACATAGTCTTGCAGGGACTCTACATAGCTAGGATAAGAACGAAAACTGTCATTGATGGTGTAGGCATTTCCCTCTCCATCATCTTCCCAAGTCTCCATATTAGCAGACTGACCATCATAGTTACCTTTGATACCGAAAAGGTTATAATGAGGTTCACCTGACAGACCAGACTGTCCTGAGCCACTTTCTAAAATAGCCTGTGCAATCATAACAGAGGCATAAAGATTATTATCCTGTCCCAACTGACGCGCTGGCTCACCGATTTGTGAAATGAAATAGTCTGTCTGATTCATAGGCTGCTGATCGCTATTATTAGCGCTAGCAGGATTAATATGCTTGGCCAAGACAAAACCAACAGCAATTGTTGTTGTCATGATGAATAAAGCTGAAAGGATTCTCTTACCTTTTTTTGAAATTCTCTTTTTCACAGCACTTCTCCTGAATAAGATGTTAATGATACCATTGTAACATACTAAAGATTAAAAAAACACTATTGATAATTTACAAGTATATGACATTTTTCGTTTTATTTCAAAAAATCCAACTCAAAAACGAGTTGGATTTAATTCGTATTATTAAATTTTTGATAAAATCGCGTCCCAAGCAGCATCTAAGCCATCCTTGGTGACTGAGGAAAAAAGAATGAAATCATCATTTTTGTCAAAATCCAGTTTTTTCTTAATGGCCGACTCGTGCTTATTCCATTTTCCGCGAGGGATTTTATCAGCTTTGGTCGCTACTAGGATAACCGGAATGTCATAATATTTCAGAAATTCATACATCTGCACATCATCTGCACTAGGATCGTGCCGAAGATCGACGAGGCTGACAACCGCTCTGAGATTTTCACGACTGGTCAGATACTCCTCAATCATCCGCCCCCATTTTTCACGCTCTTTTTTGGAAACACGGGCATAGCCATAACCTGGCACATCGACAAAACGCAGTTTATCATCAATGTTGAAAAAGTTTAGCAGCTGAGTTTTTCCAGGTTTTCCTGAAGTTCGCGCTAAATTTTTGCGATTGAGAAGTGTATTGATGAAGCTAGACTTTCCAACGTTGGACCTGCCTGCTAAAGCAATCTCCGGAATATCGTCTTGAGGGTAATGCGATTTATTAGCTGCACTCAGCAAAATCTCTGCATTGTGGGTATTGATTTCCATAAGCACCTCGTTAGGCAGTTTCTAGAATAGGCTTATCTGTTCCATCTACTGCTTCTTTGGTAATACGGACAAGTTTGACATTTTCTTGACTTGGAACTTCAAACATGACATCCATCATAGTTTCTTCGATGATTGATCGAAGTCCGCGTGCACCTGTTTTACGTTCAATCGCTTTATTGGCAATCTCCTGCAGAGCATCCTCGTCAAATTCAAGCTTAACGTCATCATAAGACAGAAGGGCCTGATACTGCTTAATAAGGGCGTTTCTAGGCTCTTTCAGAATACGGACCAAATCATCAACTGTCAGTTGCTCCAGAGCAGCAAAAACAGGCAAACGGCCAATCAACTCAGGGATAATTCCAAACTTTTGAACGTCTTCTGAGATAATTTCCTGCATATAGGAACTATCTTCGTCGATTGCTCGGTTATTCTGACCGAAACCAATGATTTTCTCACCCAGACGCTGTTTTACGATTTCTTCGATACCGTCAAAAGCACCGCCAACAATGAAGAGAATATTCTTGGTATCAACCTGAATCATTTCCTGCTGCGGATGCTTGCGTCCACCCTGCGGCGGTACACTCGCTACGGTTCCTTCGATAATCTTCAGAAGAGCTTGCTGAACTCCTTCACCCGAAACATCACGAGTGATAGAGACGTTTTCGCCTTTCTTAGCAATCTTGTCAATCTCATCGACATAGATAATCCCGCGTTCTGCACGCTCAATATTAAAGTCAGCCGCCTGCAAAAGCTTGAGGAGGATATTCTCCACATCTTCACCGACATAACCAGCTTCAGTCAGAGCAGTTGCGTCCGCAATGGCAAAAGGCACATTAAGACTGCGAGCCAGAGTCTGCGCCAGGAAGGTCTTACCTGACCCGGTCGGGCCAATCATCAAAATATTTGACTTTTGCAGTTCCACATCTTCTTCTTCGCGGCTGTCGTGGTAGTTAATACGCTTGTAGTGATTATAGACCGCTACTGCTAAGGCACGCTTAGCTCGGTCTTGCCCGATAACATAGTGGTTCAAGATGTTCAGCAGCTCCTGAGGTTTTGGTACCTCAGACAGATCTGCCAGCACTTCCTCGGCTAACTCTTCACGGATGATTTCCTGTGCCAGTTCCACACATTCATTACAGATAAAGGCATTGTTACCAGCGATAATCTTCTGAACCTCATCTTGGTTCTTCCCACAGAAAGAACAAAAAACCATCATATCATCATTACGACTTGTAGGCATTATTTACTCCAATTCTAAAATTCTAAATCTATTTATTTTCTTTCGTACATGTTAAAAAAGTGTCATATAAAAAGCATGAATGGAATTTACCAAGTTTGTAAAAGCATTCAGCAAAAATAAAGCTGCCAGTCCAAACCGCTTTTTCCGAAAGGTTTGAACGGCACAAATAAGACAAATGACACATAAAAAGGCCGTAAAAAAACCAAAAATACTACGTTCCATTCTTACGAGTCCTTCCTTTGGTATCTTTTTATTGTAAAATCATAAGGATTCTTTTCATCTTTGGCATGAAATTCACTGCTAACTTCCTGATAAGGAGCCCAGTCAAATGTCTCAGGGAAATAGGTATCTCCTTCCAGCTTAGCAGCAATCTGAGTCTGAATCAATTCTTCCAAATACGGCTCAAAAGCCCTGATAATCTGCGCTCCGCCGATAATATACAAGTTTCTATCTTGCTTATGATACCAATCCAAGACATCTTCCACATTGCTGAACAGCAGGACATTCTCATTATTAACTTGATAGTTCTTGTCCCTGCTCAAAATCAGACTGACCCGATTTGGCAAAACGCGACGCTGCAAACCATCAAAGGTCACACGCCCCATCAAAATAGCATGTCCAGTGGTTGTTGCCTTAAAATGCTGCAATTCTGCCGGGAGATGCCAGGGCATGACCTTGTCTTTTCCAATCAGACCATCCTCTGCCTGAGCCCAAATGGCAATAATCTTCTTTGTCATCCTTTTATCCTTTGTATTAGTAACTCTATTCTATCAAATTTGCTGTAAAAAGGCATGTTTAAAGTATGATTCAAGCAGAACTTTTGCAGAGGTTGGCAGTTTTCGCATACACTTATCAAAATCGTTAAATAGCCAAATCGAACTTCAGCTGAGGTTTAACGGGATTATAGTCCAGCAAGTCAAAATCTTCTGCTTTGATATCAAAGAAATTGGTTCCATCCGGCACATTTAACACGAGCCTAGGGTAACAGTCGCTAGGTTCCCGACGCAATAGCTCCTCCGCCTGCTCGAACTGATTGTCATAGATGTGCAAGTTATTGATAAAGTAAAAGAACTTGCCGACCTTCCAGCCGAAATGCTTGGCAATCATCATCTGCAGAGCCACATACTGCATAGCATTGATGTGGTGAGCAACTAACATATCATTTGAGCGCTGAGTCAGAGTCGCATCCAGATAAATGTCTCCATCTACACGCCGAACGTCAAACATGGTTTGAAAAGCGCATGGAAGCAGGCCGTCACTCTCTTCAAAAGCTTCATAATCCCAGAGAGAGATGATATTGCGACGGTTCCAAGGATTGGCTTCCAACTGTTGGAGAATTTTATTGATAATATTGTGCTTCTTGACAACAGCTCCGTAGCGCTGGCCAATGGTACCTGTATCGCCAACTTCCCAGTCATTCCAATAGTGAACATTATACTTGTCGTTGAGCAGTTCCAGACTATTAGACTGGTCTTGATAGATCCAAAGAACTTCCTTGATGGCAGACTTGATGGCAATAGGGCGCAGAGTCGTGATTGGGAACTCTCCTTTGCTCAAATCATATTCCGCAAAAGAGCCAGTGATATATTTAGAGTTGGCTACATTTCCATCCTTGTAGCGCGGACGGGCATTTTCAGAAAAAACACCCTGCTCCATAATTTTTTTAATATTCTCTTTGAAAATCGTATCTGCTAGCGTCATGATTTCTCCTTCGTTCAGTGAGCTTTTTCTAGTATAGCAAATTTTCTATAAAAATTCTCCTACAGACCTTTCTGCAGGAGAACAAATGAAGCATACTTGTAGAATTATTGTAATACCAATGAAGCTGCCCCGATAACGCCAGCATCATTTCCAAGAGTAGCCAAGGCCAACTTGGTTGAAGTACGAACCTGCGGGAAGCTATTTTCTTCATAAACCTTGCGCACGCCATCAAGTAAGAAATCACCCGCAGCTGATACGCCACCTCCGATAACAATTGTAGATGGATTTAGGATAGAGCCGATATTGGCACAGGCAATACCTAGATAGCGCGCGAAATTGCGATAGACAATCAGAGCCAGCTCATCGCCCTCTTTCGCCAAGTCGAAGACAACCTTTGCATTGACATCTTCACCATTGTCAATCAGTTTTTTCAGCTCAGCATCACCAGCATACTCATCAGCATAGCGACGAGTCAAATTAACAATACCAGTCGCAGATGCAACAGTCTCTAGGCAGCCTTTCTTGCCACAGGTACATTGAATCGGCTGATCGAAGTCAACAGTGATGTGGCCCAACTCTCCTGCTGCTCCAGCAAGTCCGTGCAAGAGCTTGCCTTCTGCAACAATTCCTCCGCCAACACCTGTACCCAGTGTCATAAAGACTACATCAGGCTGGTTCTCTCCAGCACCCATCCAACGTTCGCCCAAAGCGGCAACGTTAGCATCGTTGTCAATATAGAAAGGAATCCCAGTCGCTTTTTCAATCTTATCCTTGACCGGTTGCAACGTCTTCCAATTGAGATTGTAAGCACCAATAACAGTGCCTTTTTCGCGGTCAACAACTCCTGGCGATCCCATACCAATCCCAATAAAATCCTCTGCTGAAAGCTGAAGCAAGTCCAAACGGTGCAGGATTGACTCAATCATATCCTCTACGATATGGCTACCTTCGTCCAAAACATTGGTTTTAATGGACCATTTTTCCTGAATTTCGCCCTCTGAAGTCAAAATAGCAAACTTAATAGATGTTCCACCAAGGTCAATTCCGATTATTTTTTTCGACATGATGTTCTCCTCTGTGTTTTATTTATCATCATTATATCAGATTTTTTCAGTAAGGAAAAGGTTTGCATAAAGAAAAGTGAAAATCGAATTCTTCTTTATTCCCAAAGTAAACTCACAAGTCTTTTGTATAATAATATCTTTCACCAGTATAAGGATAGTCTTTCAGCGCAAACACTTCTGTATAGCCGTGCTGTTTATAAAAATCTGGGGCTTGAAACCGATACGTATCCACAAATGAATATTTGCATTTTCTTTCTCTGGCTTCTTGTTCAGCCTTGCACAGTATTTTTGAGCCTATGCCTTGCCCTCGTAATTCTTCGCTCACATACAAATACTCAATCTCCAGCCAATTACCAAAAGTTTCAGCCGCCATACCAGCCAGCAAATTTCCATGTTCATCTTCCACATAGATGTTAAGAGGTTCACTTTTGGAGGACTCCCTCTTAGAGCGATTGTAGGATCTGATTAAATTTCCTAGTTCTTGAGTTTTCTTTGAGTCGGTATTTTCCAATCTTAGTTTCATAGATGCCTCCGTTCCATCTCTAAAGGTTTTAGATTTACAGTTTATGAAACTGTTCGGACTATACCTTCACCTTAAATACCCTTCTGACTTGCTTGCCATTGATTATGGTAATCCATCATCGTTTCATAAATATATTTTGGTTTCTCTTTTTTCAGTAACATAAGAGTAATTTCTAACGCTTCAGGCATTCCAAACTTATATCTTTTACTCTTTCTCGAAGCGAGCCTACTTCTCTTCAAAACTGCAGGATCTACTGAATGAAAACAAATCGTTAAAATATGTCTCTTATTGAATAATTGATATTTTGCATAATGTCGAATACGTTCAATTCTATAGTCTATACTCTGGATTTCTCCCCAACTATGAAACGAAACTTCTCTAAAAAGAAGGGGTTTAAAGTAAAATCCCTGTTCCGTTAGACGAAGAAAACGTTTATCTCTAAACAAACAAATCCATACTAAAATAGACAGAAAATCAAAAACAATTGTACCTATCACCAAAAACATTTTTTCAATCACAGAAATATTGGAGTCAAATAATAGGTATCCGTTTTTAGATGGTAATACAAGAACTGCAGTCATAAAGACAGCAAGAGCGCTCGCCAATAAAGCAAAAAGGAATATTTTCAACCAGCTCTGCCTAAACACTACTTCTTTCATCCATCTAACCCGCTCAGGTATTCATAGCGCTCGTATTTTTCCAGAAGTTTTTCGTTCTGCTCATCCAGTTCTTGCTGGAGTTGAGATAGGCGAGCAAAGTCCGAGCCATTCTCCTGCATGGCCGCTTCAATCTCAGAAATCCGCTCCTCCAGCGCCTCGATATCAGCCTCAATAGACTCCCACTCCTGCTTCTCAAAGTAGGTCATGCGCTTTTTCTCCTCGCGCACTTTGACCGTTTTTTCCTTTTCAGTCTTTTGGGAAATGGCAGAGCTTTCTGCCAGAAAGGCTTTTTCATCTAAGTAATCCGTGTAATTTCCGAAAAAATCTCTGATACTTCCATCCTCAAAAGCCAAAATCTTGCTTGCAACTTTGTCTAGGAAATAACGGTCATGGCTGACTGTAATAACTGGACCTGCAAATCCTTGCAGAAAATTCTCCAAGACCGTCAGAGTCGCAATATCCAAATCATTGGTCGGCTCGTCAAGAAGCAAGACATTCGGCTTTTCTAAGAGAAGTTTGAGCAGATACAGCCGCTTTTTCTCTCCGCCAGAAAGCTTTTCGATTAAAGTCCCATGAGTAGAACGAGGAAAAAGAAACTGCTCCAAGAGTTCTGCAATGGAAGTCGTTCCACTGCCTATCTTGACTTCCTCAGCCACTTCTTGCAGATAATTAATGACCCGCTTAGACTCATCCAAACCCTCAATCTGCTGAGAGAAATAGGCCACTCGGACTGTCTCTCCGATAATGAGCTGACCAGCCTGAGGATGAAGTTTACCGGCAATCAGATTGAGCAAGGTTGACTTGCCGACACCGTTATCTCCAACAATCCCAATACGGTCCTTGTTCTGGATTAAAAGGCTAAACTGAGAGAGAATAGGCTTCTGGTCATAAGCAAAGTCTACGTTTTGAAACTCGATAACCTTCTTACCGATACGGCTCGTTTCAAAGTTCATTTCCAGGTTGCTATCAGTCGTCTGGCCTGCCAAATCTTTCTTTAGGTCATGGAAACGATTGATACGAGCCTGTTGCTTGGTTGCCCGCGCCTGGGGCTGCCGCCGCATCCAGGATAGCTCCTGCTTGTACAGTTGCTGTTTCTTATGAAGCAAGGCCGCATCCCGTTCATCTTGCTCCGCCTTAAGACGGACATAGTCTTGATAATTTCCTTGATATTCAATCAAGCGACCGCCATCTAGCTCAAAAATCCGAGTTGAAATGTTATCCAAGAAATAGCGATCATGGGTGATGAAAAGAACGGTCTTCTTAGAATTTTTCAAGAAATGCGTCAGCCATTCAATGGTATCGATATCTAGGTGGTTAGTCGGCTCGTCCAGCAAGAGCAAATCAGCATCACCTAAGAGAACTTGAGCCAGCTGAACTCGGCGACGAAGGCCTCCTGATAACTGACCAACCTTGAGAGACAGATTTGTCAGACCAAGCTTGGACAGAACCGTCTTGACCTGACTTTCGATTTCCCAAGCATGGAGCGAGTCCATCTCGGCCATAACCGCTTCTAGTCTTGACTGTTGACTTTCATCATAAGCCGTCAGGAGCAGCTCATACTCTCGAATCAACTGCATTTCTCGTAAATCACTGGACAAAACCGTATCCAGCACCGTCTGATCCTCATCAAAATCAGGCTCCTGAGTCAGATAAGCAATCTTATAGCCCGTCTTAGCAGAAAAAGGGCTGACATCTCCATCAAAGCCCGACTTGCCCGACAAGACATCCAGGAGCGTTGTCTTTCCTGTTCCATTGACACCAATCAGACCAATCCGATCCAGATCATGAATAATAAAGGAAATGTCTCGAAAAACAGTCTTATCTCCTACTGATTTAGTTAGCTTTTCAACGATAAAATCGCTCATTTCTTCTCCTTGATATAAGCGTAAATGGCCTCTAAATCATTAGGTAAGTAGCCATCTACAATAGCGTATTCCAACTCTTTCAAAATTTGGCCAAGTTTTGGTCCTGGCTCAAAGCCGAACTCCCGCATCAGCATGCCGCCATTGACCACCATTTCCTGCTTACTATGAATAGTCAAACTGGCATCAAGATTCTGAATCGCAGAGAAATCAACTGACAAACCTTGTGCCTCCCGAAGCTCTTCTGCTTGTAGCAATAAGTCAATGTCATAGTCATAGCAGTCTCGCTTGGTCAAGTCTCGTTCTGAGCGAATGACCGCAATCTCAATCAAATCTTCTACTTTCTTGGCAAATTCACGAGAGGTCTTCCATTTTTTTAGAAAGCCTTTGACATTTTGCACATCTAAAGCCAGTAAAATGGCTGACCAAGCTTGCTCGGATGCTGAAAAGCGAAAATCTGAAGCCAAGTCAAAGAGCCTTTCTAACTTAGCTCTGCTTTCCTTCAAATCTGGCAAAAATTCTATAGCACCGCTTGTCAAGAGTGCCTCTAAACCCTTGTGCCAAAATGGAGCCAGCAGTAGCTTGTCGAACTCGATAAAAATTCGTTCGACTGAAATCTTTTCCAGCAAGGGAGCACAATCCTTCATAGCTACAAAAGTATCTTGCTCCAAGTCAAAATCCAAGGCGGCCTGAAAACGAAAGCCCCGCATGATACGGAGAGCATCTTCATTAAAGCGCTCTGCAGCAGTTCCAACTGCCCGCAAAATCCGATTTTCTAAGTCATCCAAACCTTGGAAAAGATCGATGACTTGACCGTTTTCATCCAAAGCTAGAGCATTGATAGTGAAATCGCGCCGCTTGAGATCTTCCTCCAAAGAGCGCACAAAAGAAACCTTGCTTGGCCTGCGGTAGTCCACATAGACATCCTCGGTCCGGAAAGTCGTCACTTCGTATTCACGGTTATTTTCCAGAACCAAGACGGTCCCATGTTCAATCCCCACATCAACTGTCCGGTCAAAGATACGCTTGGTTTCCTCAGGATAGCTGGAGCTAGCGATATCCACATCGTGAATAGATCGCTGCAAAAGGGCATCTCGAACAGAACCCCCAACGAAATAAGCTTCAAAGCCAGCCGTTTTTATCTTCTCTAATACTGGCAAAGCCTCCTGAAATTCAGAAGGCAGAGTTTCTAATCTCATAGTAAATGTTCCAATCCATAGACTAATTCTGAGCGTTTGACAACTTCTTTAATGGCAAGATTAACTCCTGTCATAAAGGAAGCACGGTCATAAGAATCATGCCGCAGGGTCAACCCCTCTCCCTGGCTGCCGAAGATTACTTCTTGGTGGGCAACTAGACCTGGCAAGCGAACCGAATGAATACGCATGCCATCGAAATCAGCTCCGCGGGCGCCGGCTATAGACTCTTCCTCATCAGTAGCTCCCTGCTGCTTGCTTGATCTGACTTGACTGATGAGCTCGGCTGTCTTGATAGCCGTCCCGCTCGGTGCATCTTTTTTCTGGTCATGATGTAGCTCGATAATTTCTACATTTGGGAAATACTTGGCGGCCTGAGCTGCAAACTGCATCAGCAAAACAGCTCCCAAGGCAAAATTCGGAGCAATCAATCCGCCTAGCTCCTTTTCCCTAGACAATGCGATTAAATCTTCCAACTGTTCTGGAGTAAAACCTGTCGTTCCGACCACTGGGCAAAATCCCTGCTCCAGAGCAAAACGAGTATTGTCATAAGCTACTTTAGGGGTTGTAAAATCAACCCAGACATGGGCTTCCAGCCCAGCCAATTCTTCCTTAGCATTGAAGACAGGAACACCAGCCACTTCTTTTTCATCCGTAAAAGGATCCAGCAGTCCAACTAATTCTAGTTGAGGATCTTCTGTTACCATTTTATAGGCTGCTCGGCCCATTTTCCCTTTAAAACCAGCAATAAAAACTTTGATACTCATGTTTTCCACCTTACAGAGACAAGCTCAGTCTTTCAAGCAATCAAATCATAGGAATATGCCCAAGTGCAACGCTGCCCTCACCTAAGTGAGTCCCGATAACACTGCCAAAGGTTGCGATAGGAACTTCACTAATAATACCACTGTCTAGCAGATTTTGCTGAAGTTCAGCTGCTTTTTCTGGCGCATTGCCATGGATAACCATAATCTGATAAGCACCGCCTGCTGTTCTTTCTTGGACAAGTTCCAACATACGCTTGATAGCTTTCTTCTCCGTCCGAATCTTTTCAAAAACTTCTATTACACCATGATCGTTAAAATACAGAATAGGCTTGATACTCAGCAGATTCCCCAGAATAGCTGCACCGTTAGACAGGCGTCCCCCTTTGACCAAGTGGTTCAAGTCATCCACCATGATAAAAGCACTGGTGCCATCTATCTGCTTCTGGACATTGGCTAAAATTGCTTCAAACTCCAGCCCTTGTTCTGCCCACTCTAGAGCAGATTGGACCATGATACCGAGCGGTGCACTGGTAATCTTAGAATCCGGAAAGGCAATTTTCAAACCATGAAACTCATCTTTCAGATACTGAATGTTTTGATAAAAACCAGAAATTCCGCTAGATAGAAAGAGTCCCAGAACATGGGTATAGTCTTTTCCGTCTAGAATAGTAAGAATCTCTTCTAGGTCCGCAATGCTAGGCTGACTGGTCTTGGGCAGTTCATCTGACTGAGCCATTTTTTCATAAAATTCACTGGCTGTTAAATTTCTGCCTTCGACATAAGTCTCACCAGCAATCACGACTGGAATATCCAAGACGAAAAGATTTTCATTCTCCAGCAGCGAAGCCGGCAGATAGGCCGATGAATCTGTGATAACCGCTAACTTCATGATTAAAACTCCAAATTAATCCCTGGCAAATCCAGAGCAATTTCTGTCACTTCATAAGTCAAGCGGTTAAGCATGGTCAAGCAAGGCCGAGCCAGTTCTTCTACTTCATCGTGGTCAAATTCACTCGGTTCTTCAATAAGGCGACCGTGAATGTGGTTGGCTTGCGAAATAGTTCCGCTGATAACAAAATTCTCAAAAACAATCATAAAGGTCAAAATCACAATCAATGAAGTTGTGTGGGCTTCAACATCTCTTTTGACCAATTGGAAATTCACATCAACCTTGGTTTCAGGTGTTCCATTTTCTTTTTCCCATTCAAAATTTCGGGCATCAAAATGGTACTGACTAACAAATTCTTTTTCGCGCTGTATGTTCATTTTTATTCTCCTAAAAATATGCGATAGGCACATTATACCATATATCGAGCGAAGTTTCCATGCTAAAATTTGCAGGCCAGAAAACACAAAAAAGAACCTCACTGACAAGCGAGATTCTTTTAAATATTATTTTTCAAGTGGTTTGCGCAGGTAACCAAAGATAAGACCGCTGACTACTGCACCAATCAATACATATACCAAGTAAAGGATTGGATTGTTTGTCAAACCGATAACGAAGATTCCTCCGTGAGGAGCCATGAGCTTGATACCAGACAATCCTACAAGAGCACCTGTAAGAGCTGAACCTACGATAAAGCTTGGAATAGCACGGGCTGGGTCAGCAGCTCCAAACGGGATAGCTCCTTCTGTGATGAAAGACAAACCCATGACAATGTTTGTCAAACCTGAATCACGTTCTTCTTCAGTGAATTTATGTTTGAACAAAAGAGTTGCAATAAATACTGCCAAAGGCGGAACCATACCAGCTGCCATTACCGCTGCCATAACAGGCGAACCACCAGTTGAAACAGTGCTTGCAAGTGTACTAGTACCGAATACGTAAGCAGCCTTATTAACCGGTCCACCCATATCGACAGCCATCATACCACCGACTAAGAGACCGAGGAGGACAGCCGAGCTTCCGCTCAGACTTGCCAAGAAATCATTCAGGGCTGTATTGATTGCTGACATTGGAATATTGACCGCCAACATCACAAATCCAGTCACAAGAACGCCCAGAAGAGGCAAGAGCAAGATTGAACGGATACCTTCAAGTGAGCGAGGCAGACCTGCAAGAAGCTTACGAAGGAGAAGGATGATACCACCAGCTAAGAAGCCACCTACCAAAGCTCCAAGGAAACCAGATGATACACCAACTAAATCAAGAGTCTTCTGACCGCCTTCAGCATAGGCAACACCACCAAATGATGCACCGCTGCTTGCAATGGCACCAGCTACGAAACCAGAAACTAGACCTGGCTTTTCAGCGATTGAATAAGCGATATAACCAGCTAATACTGGCAACATGAAGCCAAAGGCTGCACCACCAATTGCTTTAAACTGAGCTGCAATCTCATGGTAGCTTCCTAGATTAGAAAGCTGATCTTTTGGTACACCTAAGACCTGATCTAGCAAGAATGCAATGGCAATCATAATACCGCCACCAATAACGAATGGCAACATTTGGGAAACACCACTCATCAAGTGCTTGTAGAAAGCAGCGCCCAGACTAAGTTTTTCATTGCTTGATTCTGCAGCACCGCCGCCGTTAGCAGCCTTGTAAACCTCTGCATTTCCAGAAAGAGCCAGATTAATCAGTTCTTCAGTCTTACGAATACCGTCCGCAACTGGACGATTGATCAATGGTTTGCCATCAAAGCGATCCATCTCTACTGCTTTATCAGCCGCAATGATAACAGCCTTGGCATTTTTGATATCTTCTGCTGTCAGTTTATTTCCGACACCACTGGCACCGTTGGTTTCAACCTTTATGCCGACACCCATTTCAGCAGCGACCTTCTGCAAAGCCTCTTGAGCCATGTAAGTATGTGCAATCCCTGTTGTACAAGCTGTTACAGCTACAAGGAAGTCTCCGCCTTCATTAGCAGGTTCAACAACAGCAGGTTCTTCTGCTTTTTCCGAAGCTTGGTTAAAGAGCTCAATCACCTGATCAGGCGAAGTCACTTGGCGCAATTTATCCGCAAAACCATCCTTCATCAGGTATTGAGACAATTCAGCCAAGGCAGCCAAGTGAGTATCGTTAGCACCTTCTGGAGCTGCAATCATGAAAAAAAGGTCAGTTGGTTGGCCATCCAAACTTTCATAATCTACGCCTTTATTTGACTTGGCAAAAAGCACCGTCGCTTCTTTCACCGCAGTATTTTTGCTGTGAGGCATAGCGATTCCGTCACCCAGACCTGTAGAAGTCAAGGCTTCACGAGCCAAAATTCCTTCTTTGAATGTCTCGAAGTCTGTCACATAGCCATGATCTACTAAACTCTGAATCATTTCTTCGATAACGGCTTTTTTCTCTGTTGCCTGCAAGTCTAGCAACATCACATCTTTTCTTAGTAAGTCTTGAATTTTCATATTTTTTCTACCTCTACTTTTTCATAGATTTCTTTTATGTAATCAGCTGTGGCCAAATCATCTGAGAAGGTGGTCGCCGTTCCGCAGGCCACTCCCCATTTGAAGGCTTGAATAACATCGCTAGACCGGACAAACTCTCCAGTAAACCCAGCCACCATGGAGTCTCCAGCACCAACAGAATTCTTCACATCGCCCTTGATAGGTTTAGCGAAGTAGGCACCCTCTTGAGTTACCAGCAAGGCACCGTCGCCAGCCATGGAAATAATCACATGCTGGGCACCCTTATCTAAGATTTGACGGGCATAACTCTCAATCTGATCCAAGCTTTCAAGCTTGACTCCGAAAATATCACCTAGTTCGTGGTTGTTAGGTTTGACTAAGAGCGGCTCAAACTCTAATGAATCAAGCAACGTCTGGCCTTCAAAGTCACAGACGACTTGTGCTCCTGTCTTTCTGGTTAAGCCAATCAGCTCCTTGTAGACAACATTTCCTAGATTTTTAGGACTGCTGCCTGCGAAGACTACTGTATCTTCTGAAGTCAGAGAAGAAAGGAACTTCTCAAGTTCTTCTAGTTTATAACTGGAAATGTTAGGACCTGGTCCATTAATCTCTGTCTCAGCATCTGCTTTAATCTTGACATTGATACGAGTATCCTGCTCAACTTCTACAAAATGGCTGGAGATTCCTTCCTCTTTCAGAGTATCTGTGATGAACTTGCCAGTAAAACCACCGATAAATCCAATCGCTGTATTCTCAATACCTAGACGTTTGAGAACTCGGCTAACATTGATTCCTTTTCCGCCAGCGAATTTGTCGTCACTGTCCATCCGATTGACGCTTCCTATAAGGACCTTGTCCAGACGGACAATATAGTCGATGGAAGGGTTTAGTGTGACAGTATAAATCATACTTCAATCACCTCCGTTTTTTCTTTGAGCGCTTGAATCACTTCTGATTCATTTTGATTAGTAATAATGCTTGCTTTGGCAAGAGGAGCGACCTTGACAAAGGACGTCTGTCCTAGTTTAGAAAGATCAGCCAAGACATAAGTTTTCTTAGCGTTCTCCAAAATCGCTCTTTTGACAGCTCCTTCTTCCATATCTGGAGTGGTAAAGAAGCCATCGTCAATGCCATTCATTCCAATAAAGGCCTTATCGAAATTCAACTGACCGATTTGATTTAGGGCCACACCGCCAATGCTGGCATCCGTCGAGCGCTTGACCTTTCCGCCGATTATGATTGTTGGGATATTGCGCTCTACCAACTTAGTCGCATGGTGAATGGAGTTGGTGACAACTGTCACTCTAGGGTCATGCAGCTCATTGACTAAGAGCTCATTGGTTGTCCCCGCATCAATAAAAATCACATCATGCTCTTGAATCAAGCTTGCTGCCATCTTGGCAATAGCTATCTTTTCTTGAATGCTTTTGATAGATTTTTCCTGATTACTCTCCTCTTCCTGTAGAAAATGAAAGCTTTCGGCTCCACCATGAACTCGTCGCAGTTTATGCTCGCTCTCCAACTCATCCAAATCTCTTCTAATAGTTGATTCTGAAGTGTTTAAAGCATGTACTAGATAGTCTAAGGAAACAAATTTTTCTCTTATGACTGTCTCTAGAATAACCTGCTTTCTTTCCGACTTCAGCATAAAGCACCTCCTTTGAAATCGTTTACGATTATTATTATACCTCTTTAATTTTCAATGTCAAGCATTTTCTATCAAAAACTTTCAATTTCTATCTTTTTGCCGAACAAAAAAAGAGCTGGGCTATATCCAACTCCTTACAAATGTTGCATAACTGCCAAATAAAAGGCAATTAGCTATTATTAATCAATGATACAAGATAGGCTGCCATGACAGGCAGAAAAGTACCAAGAAAAGTAAACACAACCAGAACCCAGAACCAGACTGACTTAAAAGCCTGTCGGTAGGTCCCTGGGAGCGAACGATTGGCATCAATGTATTCCTTAAATTTTGGCCACTTCAAGATTAAAAGCAAAAGAAATACTGTGCTGCCAGCGATTAATAGGCCGTAAAAAACGATGTTAACAATAGGCTCTGGAGCTTTTTTTGAAAGAAAAGCTATCCCTTCTGCTATGACAAAGTTATTGAGAGCATGAAAAATGATAGACCAGATAATCGAATACTCAAAAGCGATATAACCAAAGCCCAAACCAATCAAACTAGCAAAATAAAACTGATAAAGATTTTCGTGAAAAAGGCCAAACAAAATCGCAGTCAAAAGAATGGCAAAAACTTTTCCATGCTTCTCTAATGCTCGCAATCCAGCACCTCTAAAAATGATTTCCTCCGTAACAGGAGCCATCAAAGATGAATAAATCAGCATAGTCAGTGTCTCAGAACCGCCGCTCCCTGATTCCATGCCAGAAAGATCCAGATTGAAGAGCTGAATGATAGCCTCCATGAGCTGATTGACAACAGCTGTAAACAATTGGGCGAACAAAAGGAAGCAAATCATATAAAAGAAAACTTTAGGAGTCATTTTCCGCCCCTTGCGACGAAGGTCGTATTTAAAGAGCTGCTTACCCCTAGACACCGTGAAAGTAAGAACACCAAGACAGGAGGCTAGAATATAGGCTCCGCCGTCCTTTTCCATGAATTTGGTAACAATGTCTTGCGTCTTTTGAATGTCCATACCTTGTCCTGGCATGATGACAAAAAAGGCAACAAATACGTAAATGAAGACAGCAGCAATCATAACCCATAAATAAGTAAAGCAAGTCGCTGAAAATCGTCCTAGATCTTTTTTAGGATTTAAAGGTTCAGGTATATAATACATAAAATCTCCTATATTAAATTTTCTCCTTACCCTTTCGGCTTAGGAAATACAAGGTCAAAAAGATTCCCTCATAAAGCAAAGCAAAAAGAATAAAGGCGTGCATGAAAAATTCTTCTGGCAGAATCCAAATGACTGGATCCTTGGCCGGGTCAAACATCCAGGTATTGTCTCCGGCAAAAAGAACTTGATGAAAGAGTGTAAAAAAATTGTTAAAACCAATCAGAAAGGCCAGTCCAGCAAAGACAAACGGCAAGAGACTAATCACCAGAAAAGCCCGCCTGTAGAGGCCTAAAAATCCCTTTTTGACTACTTTTTTGATAAAGAAAATCAAAGCAGGCAGAGCAACTAGAAAAACAGCTTGCGCCAAGTGAAAAAGATACTTGACTGCCTGAAAATGATGCAGCCCAGCTGCCGACGAGCGAAAATCCGGCATCGCTAGCTTTTGACTAAAAGGATTGGTCAGGTAATTCATCAAAATATTAAAATTATACTGGATGGTCTCTGCTTTCAAATATACTTTATCTGGCAAGTTGAAATAAGAAATCTCCATCGGGTATAAGAGCCAAGCCAGATAAATGGTTAGCAATATCGCTGCTGCCAACAAGCACAAAGCGCTGGCTGAAAATCTCAACTTATCACGCATCGAAATCCCACTTCGCTAGACTGGACAAGACATGCGTCGGTTGGATCGGCAGATTGGGCACTTCTTCTGGCAGGGTAAAACCTGTCGTAACCAATAGGGTCGGAATGCCGTTGTCGATTCCTGCTCGAATATCTGTCAGATAGTTATCGCCCACCATGACCACTTCTTCACGCGCCAACCCTAGATGCTCTATAGCTTTTTCCATGATGATGGCATTGGGCTTGCCGATAAAGGTCGGTTCAACCCGAGTGGCTGCTTCCAAGAGGGCGTTGATTGCGCCAGCTCCCGGCTGCAAACCTCGCTCAGTCGGAATGTTGAGATCTGGATTGGTTCCGATAAAGTGGGCACCTTTTTGAATGGCTAGAGTCGCTATTGTCAACTTCTCATAATCCACTTCCCAGTCCAGCCCAACTACTACATAGTCTGGATTTTCTGTGTCTTCTATATATCCAGCTTCTTCAATAGCATGTTTAAGTCCCACATCACCAATGATGTAGACTTTCTTGCCCAGATTTTTCTCCTGCATATAGTCAATGGTAGCTAGAGTTGCTGTGTAAATGGTATCAAGTGGCGTCTCAATATTAAAATTCTCCGCCAACATGGTTTGCACTGTTTCTGGCGTGCGCGTGGTATTATTGGTCACGAAAAGATAGGGAATCTTGCGCCTCTGCAAGTCATGCACAAAGGCTTCACCAGCCGGAATCCGGCTCTTGCCCTTATAAATCGTCCCGTCTAAATCAATCAAATATCCTTTATAAGTCATTTCTGCTCTTCCTCATTCTCATGTTTAAACTCTTGCCAGGTAACCAAAGCCTGGGCATTGACTTCGCCGTCACTGGAAATTTGGTGATTGCTCTGCAGACCTTCTAGGTCATAGCTAGAAGCAATCATGCCGCCTGGTCGAACTTCCTTGACATACTTGAGATGGACCTTCTTAGGAATATGTTTCATTAGGAAGTCTGCACCCATGACCTCAAAGATCCAGTCCAGATACTTGCTATTGTTGACATGTCGATTCATATCCAAGTCGTAAAAGCGCACATGATAGTCCTTGCTGACAGGATTTTCCAAGTCTGGATACTTAGGACCGCGCAGTAATTTCTTGGAAAAATCAGACTGGTAAGGAGCGACAATCTCCGGATCAACGGCACGAACCTTGCGGCTATCCCGATCCATAAGAACAAAGGTTGCCATCATCTGGATAATGGCCTCACCCGCTTCATCAAAAATCGTGAAGCGACGATAGCAAAAGAGCCGATTATAGGTCAAGGCTTCTGTCTCGATAGTAATCTCCTCTGCAAATCGTGGCAGACGTGTCACATCAATATCATAGTCCGTGATAATCCAGACTAGGTTATACCGCTCCAGCATATCCTTGTCACTGACGCCAAGCTCAATCGACTGCATCCCGGATACCTGCAAGGACAGCAGGATAACATCCGGCAACTTGATATGGCCATTCATATCTGCCATATCAAAAGGAATTTTCATTTTCATTTGATAAGTTAAGCCCATGATTTACTCCAATATAAATTTCTCAGCAACCGTATCGCCCAAAAAGAGGCCTTGTTTGGTCATGCGAACGATATCTCTGTCCGGCACTAGCAAACCCTGCTCAGTCAGTTCAGCCACAATAGCTCCATACTGTTCTTCAAAGGATATACCAAATTTTTCCTCGAAGCGTTTTTTTGAAACACCTGACTTCTTACGCAAGCCTAAAAACATTTCTTCTTCCATCTGTTCTTTCAGCGTCAGCACTTCTTCCTGCACACGGGCATTGCCTGCTTCCACCGCCTGCATATAATGACGAATAGGCCCGTGGTTTTTATAGCGAACACCATTGACATAGCCAGACGCTCCCGCTCCAATACCATAATACTCCGCATTGTCCCAATACATGAGATTGTGACGGCTCTCAAAGCCCGGCTTGGAAAAGTTTGAAATCTCATAATGATCAAAACCTGCTTTTTCTAGCTCAGCTATAATGTATTCAAACATCTCCGCTTCCAAATCTTCCTTAGGTAGAGGCAGTTTCCCTCGCCGCATCCGATTCATAAAGACCGTATGATTTTCCAAAATCAAGCTATACAAACTCATGTGGGGAATGTCCAGGGCAATGGCCTTGGCTACATTGGTTTTCACATCTTCCATGGTCTGCTTGGGCAGGGCATAAATCAGATCAATCGAAATATTGTCAAAACCCGCTTTTTTGAGATTGGCAATATTCTCATAGATGTCCTTTTCCGAGTGACTGCGGCCAATCTGCTTGAGCATGCGGTCATTGAAGGTCTGTACTCCCAGCGAAACCCGATTGACGGGAGAGTCTTTAAGTACAGCAATCTTCTCCCGGTCCAAATCTCCAGGATTGGCTTCAATAGTCAGCTCTTCAAGATAAGACAAGTCCAGCTTGTCTGTCAGCTTTTTAAGCAAAAAAGCCAACTGGGGTGCCGATAGAGCCGTCGGAGTCCCACCACCGATATAGAGGGTACGGAGCTTTTTGATGTCGTAAGAATCATACTCCTCAATCAAATGCTCCAGATAACTATCTACTGGCTGATTTTTGATAAAAACCTTGGAAAAATCGCAGTAATAACAAATCTGAGTACAAAAAGGAATGTGCACATAAGCAGAAGTCGGTTTGGTTTGCATAGTACTTATTATACCACAGTTTTAAAGAGACGACTTATTTGATTATCAAACAAAGAAAAAAAGAGTGAACCTGCAAAGACAAAATTATCCTCGCATATCACACCTTTTCCTATAATCTAAAAAATTGAAGATCTAAATCAATTCTTCCCCAACTCCTGCGTCCTCTTGTAAGAAGCTTGAACGGCATCCATGACCGTTCCTCGAAAGGAATTTTCTTCCAGACTGGCTACCCCGGCGATAGTCGAACCGGCCGGACTGCAGACCTGATCTTTGAGTTGAGCCGGATGTTGCCCGCTGACCCGACTTAACTTGGCAGCGCCTAAGAAAGTTTGATTGGCCAGTTCAAGTGATATATCGCGACTGAGTCCTGCCCGCACCCCAGCATCCGCCAAAGCCTCTATAAAGAGATAGACGAAAGCTGGTCCACAGCCAGCAAGAGCTGTCGCTGCATCCAACTGTTTTTCCTCTAGTCTGACCAAAAGACCAGCAGAAGACAGAAGGTCACGCAACAAATCTTCGTCTACTTGATTCGCCTGCTGAGATAAGGCATAGGTAATAACCCCCTCGCCAACAGCTACCGGTGTATTAGGCATCATCCGAATCCAACGATGGTGGCTAGGTGTCAATTTTTCTAATATTTCCAAAGGCAAACCAGCGGCCATCGAAACCAGCAGAAGAGACTCGCGTTTTTCTAGAATTTCCTGATATTCAGCTAGCAAGTCAGCAAATTGAGCTGGTTTGATACCCAGAAAAATTACTTCTGCCTGAGCAAAAACTTCTGCATTACTGACCGGTTGTCCACCAACTTCCGCAGCAATCTTTTCAGCCTTGTTTCTACTTCGGTTGGCTAATAATAATTCACTTCTAAATCTTTCCTCTTGGGCAACTAGGCGAGCGAGACTGCCCCCCATATTTCCCAAACCGATAAATCCAATTTTCATCTTTATTTCCTCACTTGACCATCCCCTTGAATGACATACTTATAGCTGGTCAACTCTTTCAGCCCCATAGGACCTCTGGCATGCAGTTTCTGAGTAGAAATCCCCATTTCGCAGCCGAGGCCAAATTGACCGCCATCTGTAAAGCGGGTTGAGGCATTGACATAAACTGCCGCACTATCCACCTGCTCTGTGAAGTAAGCTGCCGCTGAATCGTTCTCCGTCACAATGGCATCCGAATGATGGGTGCTGTGAGCTTCAATATGCTCCACCGCTTCTTCCAGCGAAGAAACCAGCTTGACCGCTAAGATGTAGTCCAAAAATTCGATATCAAAATCTTCCGAACTAGCTTGCGAGCCCGAGATATACTGAGCTGCTTTCTCATCCAAACGCAATTCAACAGGGTTTTCTTGCGCCTTCTCACGATCTGTTACCAAAATCTTTTTTAAACGTGGTAAAAATGCTGCAGCAATCTCTTCATGAACCAGCAGTACCTCCATGGCATTGCAGACAGAAGGGCGACTGGTCTTGGCATTCTCAATAATCGCCAAAGCCTTGTCTTGATCAGCATCCTTATCTACATAGACATGGACAATTCCAGTACCTGTCTCAATAACCGGCACAGTTGCATTTTCCACGACCGCCTGAATCAGTCCCGCACCACCACGAGGAATGAGCAAATCCAGATATCCCTTGGCCTTCATCATAGCCTGGGCGGAAGCCCGACTGGTATCAGAAACCAACTGGATACAATCCGGCGAAATCTCCGTCTGAGCCAAGCCTTCTTTCAAAGCTGTGACAATAGCTAGCGCAGTCTGATAGGCATCCTTGCCGCTTCTAAGAACGACTGCACTGCCACTCTTTAAGGCAAGAGCCGCAGCGTCTGAAGTAACGTTAGGCCGGCTCTCGTAGATAATACCAATTACGCCCATAGCAACCCGCTTTTTACTGATGACAAGACCGTTATCAAGCTCAGTCCTTTCCAAGACTTCCCCTACGGGATCCTCTAAGTCAATCAGCTGACGAATACCCTCTGCCATGGCAGCAATCCGCTCCTCGTCCAGATAGAGGCGATCCAGCATCACATCTGAAATCCTACCTTTAGCTGCGGTCATATCCAATTCATTGGCTGC
Organism: Streptococcus sanguinis; assembly: GCF_050225395.1. Lineage (GTDB taxonomy): Bacteria > Bacillota > Bacilli > Lactobacillales > Streptococcaceae > Streptococcus. Next base: position 1,311,985 of record NZ_CP071431.1, read on the forward strand.
TAAAATATCCGTACGAGAAAGCCAGAGCTGCTTTGCCATTTCTTCTAGAGCATGATTTTTCTCGGCAGTTGTGGCTGTATTAATCGTCTTCTTGACTTTCTGAACCTTTTCAAAAATCGCTTGTGTTGAGGTCATCGCTTCTCCTTTCCTCGTCTTCTAAAATTCTGCAAATAAATCATTCAACTCCGGCGTCAAAGAGATCCAGTCATCCCGATGAATGACAACACCCTTAGGCTTATTGGACTTGAGCATATCTTTAAGAGCTGACTTGCCAAAACGCACGCGCCCTTTACCAAGAATAGCTCCGCAGCCTTCTTCATAAACGGTCACCGTATCCTGATAGGCAAAGCTACCTGATACAGATACAAGACCAGACACCAACAAACTTTTTCCATTATTTCTGAGAGCGTCGGCTGCTCCTTGGTCTACATAGATTTCCCCTTGACTTTTAGCGTAGAAAGCCAGCCATTGCTTCTGCGTTTTTAGACCCTTTTCCTGGGCTAAAAAGAGACTGCCATCCTTGGTTTCCTCCGCTGCTTCAAGCAGAGCATCAGACTTGAGTGAAGAGCAGATATAGACCGGAACACCAGACATGGTTGCCAGAGTTGCAGCTTTAATCTTTGTCAGCATGCCGCCAGTTCCATTGCTCGTTCCTGCACCTCCTGCCATATCAATCAGCTCAGAGCTGATCTGCTCAATCTTTTCAAGCCGGCGGGCATCTGGATTGATAGAGGGATTAGCCGTGTAGAGTCCATCGACATCTGTCAAGAGCACCAAGAGGTCTGCCTGAACCATGGCAGCCACTTGAGCACTCAGTGTATCATTATCCCCGACCTTGAGCTCCTCGATAGCCACCGAGTCATTTTCATTGATGATAGGAATAGCGCCACGATTCAACAAGACAGACAAGGCCTGATGGGCATTTTTGTAACGCCGCTTATCTGCAAAATCATCCTGGGTCAAAAGAATCTGAGCAGATATGATTTGTTTCAAAAGAAGATTGGTTGTATATTCCTCCAAGAGCAAACCCTGTCCAACCGCAGCTGAAGCCTGTTTGTCCGCCACCTTGGTCGGTCGCTTTTTAAAGCCCAGAGAAGAAAAGCCTGCCGCAATAGCTCCTGATGAGACCAAGATTAACTCATGTCCCGCCTCATGGAGGAGTGCCAACTGCCGAGTAATTTCCTTTACCTTGGCGCGTGACAGACTGCCATCTGCATTTGTCAATGACGAAGTCCCCACCTTAAATACGATTCGCTTTGCTTTCATTTCCTTTTCCTTCACTGCTAGATTGTCTTATTATACCACGATTTACGGAAAATAAAAACGACCGCAATTGAAGCGGTCAGAGGAAAATTTTTATTTTAACAATGAACAAACCTACCTATCCTTGTCGCAATTTTTCCAAGGTTTCCTGGAAAATAACTGGTGCTTCAGCCGTAAATTCCAGCACTTCACCAGTTCGAGGATGGGTGAAGCCCAGCGTTCGCGCGTGCAAAAATTGGCCATGTCCTTTTAAGGTCTTACGTGGCCCATAGACCTCATCACCAGCCACAGGATGTCCAATGTAAGCCATGTGAACGCGGATTTGATGAGTCCGTCCCGTTTCCAGTTGAAGCTCAACCAAGCTAAAGTCACCAAAACGTTCCAAGACTTGGAAACGCGTCAGAGCTGGCTTGCCTTTAGCCGTCACAGCCTGCTTCTTGCGGTCTTTTTCACTGCGGCCAATCGGAGCCTCAATCACTCCACGGTCGTTAGGTAGATTTCCATGAACAATAGCCCAATACTTGCGTAGGGATTTCTTATCCTTGAGCTCATCAGCCAGAGCCACATGGGCTTGGTCATTTTTTGCAATCATGAGAAGCCCTGAAGTGTCCTTATCAATCCGATGGACAATCCCCGGCCGGAGGACTCCGTTGATGCCGGACAAGTCTTTGATGTGGTACATAAGGGCGTTGACTAGCGTACCGCTGGTATGGCCTGCAGAAGGATGGACGACCATTCCCTGAGGTTTATTGACGACTGCTACGTCCTCATCTTGATAGACGATTTCTAGCGGAATATCCTCTGCCACATACTCAACCACTTCCGACTCAGGCAGCTCATAGGAGATGACATCGCCTTCTTTGACAGCGTATTTGGCTTTTTTGGCTTGTCCATTGACCAAAATCAGGCCGTCCTTAATCTGCTCATTAGCCAAACTCCGCGATAGGTCTGTCAGCTCTGCCACCGCCTTGTCCAATCGCTGACCAGCTACTGAAGACTCAATTCTTACTTCCATCTTTTTCTTCCTTCAAAATCATCAGCAGTAAAATAGCTACACCAAAGGTTAGATACATATCCGCCACATTGAAAATAGCAAAATTAATAAAATCTAACTGAAACATATCCACAACAAAACCTTGACGTATCCGGTCAATAAAGTTTCCCAAACCGCCAGCAATCACCAAGGTCAGCCCAGCCAGCATCCACTTTGAGGCATTTAGGTGTTTGATGAGGTAGTAAACAGCTCCGCCGATGACCAGAAAAGTCACCAAAGTAAAGAGCCATTGCTGATTTTCCAGCATGGAGAAGGCTGCTCCGGTATTCTGAAGATAGGTCAGGCTCACCAGATGAGGAATGAAACTCTTGACCTGCCCCAGCTTAAAATCGCTGACAATATATAACTTAACCAGCTGGTCCAAAACAATAAGAACCAAGACTGCAAAAGGAATAATAATTTTTCTTTTCATACTTTATTTTTTCTGTGCAAAATACTCTTTCATAACTGATACAAAGTCTTCTCCGACCTGAGTCAGCTCTACATCTTCACGCTTGACATAGACCATATGGTTGTCCAAGTTGTCGCGAAGCTTGATGACAGTAATACCATTCACACTGTTGCTGTCCAAAAAGCCAGATCCAGTCGCATAAGCATCAGTTCGTTCCAAAATCCCATTCAAAGTCGCGCGGTCTGTCACATTAAACATCTGTGAGCTGGCACTGGTATCAACAAAATTCTCTGAATAATAGAGATACTCGTCCTTTTCCTGAGTGAAGCGAACAGTCGGCAAAGCAGCCAAATCTTCCATGACCAGCTCCTCCTTTTGTGTCAGAGGATGATCCTCCCGCAGGTAAATATGGGTCTGAAAAGGAATCAGCTCAATTACTTCTAAGCCTAGCTTTTCCACCCGCTGCATAATGCCTTTGGTATTTTGATTATTAAGGTAGATAATGCCGATTTCACTGTGGCCTTGCGCTACTTCATCCAGAATCTGCACAGTTGTTGACTCAAAAATCCGGAAGTTCTTATATTCTGGATAGGTCTGAGAAAATTGAGTAATCAAAGGCGGCAAAAAATCATAGTGCTGACTGGCAATTGAGAACTCATCCCGCTCTTCCTCGGGATTGGCATATTGGTTTTGGAAGACATCAAAGCCCTTGACCAAGTCTTGAGCCTTCTCATAAAACTCCATTCCTCGGCGAGTCAGAAAAGTCCCGCTGCTGGTCCGACGAAAAATCTTGAAGCCCAGCTCTTTTTCCAAATCACGGACTGAAATAGACAGACTAGGCTGGCTGACATACATTTTTTCCGCAGCTTCTCGAAAAGTCCCACTGTTAGCAATGGCAACCACATAACGCAATTGTTGAATATTCATAACATTTTCCTTCTTTACATATCGTCTCATTATACCATAAACCAAGGCAGAACAAAAGAAACCAGCTGTAAGAAGCCGGTTTCTCCTTTTAAGTTAATGAGCAATCTGAGACAAATTTGCTATTTTTCTTTTAGATAGACAACCTCTGTCATCTCTTTGAAGCCTAGCTTTTTATAGAGTTTCAAAGCTCGGATATTCTGCTTTTCTACGACAATCTGAAACTCCTGACCATTGCGCTCATTCAAATCCTGCATACTTGCAAGCAAGAGATAGCTTCCTAGCCCCTGCCCCTGAAAATCTTGATTAACTGCCAAGCCAAAGAAATAATTAGTGCCAAAATCCGTATCAACCGACACAGAAGCCACAACTCTACCATCTTTCTTCAAGATGTAAAGCAGACTGGAGTCACTGCTAACGGCTTCTCTGGCGTATTTCAAAGCAACATCTAGTGGTGTCTCAAAGACTTGTGACTGAAAGGCTGCAATCTCTTCAGCCAAGTCCAAACTCCCCTGCAAGACCTCAATCCCTTCTCTTTCTTCTAGAGGAAAAGCTTGAGCAGGCTGTGCCAGCCAGATTTCCGCTTCATCCTCTTGGTAATCAAATCTCCTAGCAAAGTCAGGTTGATCGTTCAAAAAGGCCAGCTCCGCTACATACTCAATCTCGGTCAATTCATACTGATCAGCTACCTTGGCAAAATCAGCCAGGAGCTGATTAGCCACACCCTGACGGCGATACGATGGCAGAACATAAAGTGAGACCTCTGCTTGGCCAGGTTCATCCGCGTAGACTGATAAAAATCCGATGGTCCGGCCATCCATCTCAGCCAAGAAGAAGGCTGGCATTTCCGAATCCGCATTATAATTATTATCCAGATAGGGCAGTCGATAGCCTCCATCTACCCTATTACACTCTTGAACTAATTCAAACAATTCTTGCTTTTCTTTCTCAGGTAATGCACTATAAATACTTACTTTCATCTTTTTCACTTCCTTGCAGTATTTCTTTCTATTTTACTACAAAAACCTTAGTCAAGCCATTCAAAAAGGGACTGGAAAAATCCAGCCCCAATGTCGCTAAGTGAATCGTTTTTATTTTTCAACGTGGTCAGCAAGTTCTTCCTGGGCCTTTTTATTTGCCGCAGTAGCTTCTTCTTTCCATTTTTTCTTAGCTGCTTCGTATTCTTTGGTCGTTACAACATCCTTCTGAAGCTGGGTCAGCTTGAAGTTGTAGGCTGAACCTTTGACACCAACTGGTGAGTAGGCCTTTGTAAATGGTACTGATTTAGTAACCGACGGTGTTGCACCTTGTGAAACAGTCGGGATAATCAAGCCGCTATCTAGCAACCAAGCTTCCGCTTCTGCATACTTTTCGTAACGCAGCTGCACATCGTTGGTTTCAGCATTGGCTTCTTCCAGCATCTTAGTATAAGTATCCAAGCCTAGCTCTTTAATTTTATCATTGTCTTGACCTGGTTCAAAACCAAAGTTTTGCAAGCTTCCGCCGTTCTTGATATTGAGAGTATCAAGGTAGGTAGATGGGTCTTGGTAGTCACCAGTCCAACCACCAGTAGACATATCATAGTCTTTTTGAGCAGCAGAGTTAGCAAAATAGGTGATATTATTAAGATCGTCTGTGCTCATCTTTTGCAGGTCAATGACGACATTTTCCGCTCCAAGAGCTGATTCGATAGACTGCTTGGTTGAGCTAGCCCATTGAACGCCAATCGTGCTAGACTGATCCACTGGCATATCTAAGTGAATCGGGAATTCAACTCCTTTAGCCTGCAATGCTTGCTTCGCTTCTGCAAATTTCGCCTTAGCCTTTTCAGGATTGTAGTATGGATCTTGAGCGTCAGAGAGGTCAATTCCTTGCCATTGGCTGCCATAATTAACTAATTTTTCCCCAACAACAGTTCCAAAATCCTTGTCGCCAATTTGGACAAAGCTAGGTGGTACCAAGGTATTTCTCAAGACCTTAGTCGCTCCGTCTTCACCATTTCCTTGCGCACCATAAGATGTACGGTCAAAGGCAAAGTTAATAGCCTGACGGAAGTCCTTGTTCATGATTGCTTCGTTGGTCGCAGATTTTTGAGCATCTGTTGTTTTAGAAGTATGATTGTAAGACTGACGGTTGTAGTTGAAATTATAGTAATAAGAAGTAGAATCCTGCGGGCTGTATACGATATTGTCCGCGTATTTCTTCTTGACTGAAGCAAAGCCTGAGCTATTCGGATAGAGACGAGCTGTGCTGTAAACGCCATCGCTGAAGTTACGAATCAGCGCTTCCTGATCATTTCCATCGTAATAAGTCAGCTTGATGCTATCCAGAGTGACATTGTCTTTGTCGTAGTAATTTGGGTTTTTGACAAATTCCATCACAGACTTAGAAGTCAGAGACTTGAGCAAGTAAGGACCGTTATAGAGGATGCTAGATGGCTTGACAGAACCAAAATTGCTTCCTTCTGCTTTCAGAAACTCTTCATTGACTGGGAAGAGAATCGTGCTGGTCGTTTTAGAGTTCCAGTAAGGCTCAGGGCGAGCCAGAGTGTATTGCAGGGTGTGGTCATCAATAGCTTTGACACCAACATTGTCAAAATTCTTATCTTCACCCTTGATATAAGCATCCAAGCCCTTCACAGAGTCCTGAACGAGATAAATAGCTTCAGAATTTTCATCCGCTGCATACTTCAAGCCAGTCACAAAGTCCTGGGCTTTTACTTCTGCATATTCTTCACCATCGGATGTGTACCATTTAGCATCATCACGCAGCTTATAAGTATAGGTCAGACCGTCCTTAGAAACTGTCCATGACTTCGCGATTGAGGGAACTAGATTCCCATACTTGTCATTTTCAAAAAGTCCATCGACCAGGTTGGAAATGACATCACCTGTCGTTGCACGGTTTGTAGCAAGATAGTTCAAGCTGTCAGGGTCTGAACTATAAACGTAAGTATAATTATTTGTGCTAGATGAAGACTGGCTACAAGCCGTCAGCAATAGCCCGGCACTCAGTGCAACTCCAGTCGCAATCAGCCACTTTGATGCTTTCATGGATAGAACCTCCTTTGATGTTACATTTTATAACATGAACTATTATACCAAAAAGCGTATAAAAAGTAAATAGTAAACCGATGACAGATAAGTAAAATATTCAAGCCCGTGTGTTTTTAGTAAACACACAAAGCTTTCTGTTACCGAATTTCTGCAAATCTCCAAATAAAAAAGGAAGAATCCAAGACAACTTTGCAGTAAAAGCGGATTCTTCCTTTTTGTTATTTTATCAAGAATGACTAGAACTGTGAGAGTATTAATACAAACTGTTCATCCTTTTATTTCTTATTGTCTACGCATGGATAAGCCATATAAACAGACAGCTCCAAACAAGAACAAGGCACCCAGTAAGGCCAAGAGCAAACTGCTGCTGTCTCCTGTTTTAGGGAGCTGGCTAGCCTGTGCAGCCTGCTGACTTAGTTGCCGACGAGAACTTACAGGTTCAACAGAACGCAAACTCAACTGCGGAGGATTTTGTTGACCTGGAACCATGCTCTGCCTAGCTTCAGTAATCTGAACAAGCTCCTTGTAATAATCTTCTCCCATGCTGAATTCTCTGTTTTGACCATCAATCAAGGTCAGGGAAAGTACTGGGCTGAATTGACCTTCTACTAAGCCTTTCAAGCCTATCTCAACTGGATTGGTATCGTTGGTTTTTTTAGAAATCAGAACAGTATCACCAGAGATGGTATAGTCTGGACTAGGGAGAATGCTGAAGCGCTGAGTATCCAGCTTAAGGCCAAGACGATAGCCATTTTTTTCTAGACCGTTTAGTCCACTCAGGGTAACGGTAGCAGTAAAAGGTTGATCTAGCTGAGCAGATGCAGGGACATTGACTTTGATATCCTTAACTGGATCGGTATAAAAGAGACCATGCCCGATAGGATAGGCTACCTCTGTCTCAGACATGATGCCATCCTTGATACGCGGCACATTTACTGGTAGCGTTCCAACATGTTTTTGACCATTGAAAATCGCTTCCACTCCAGCTGGGATATTAGGACCGAAGGCATTATCCGGCTTCAAAGACTCCGTTGGATCCATGCCCTTGTTTCCATAAACTGCTACAATAGCCTTGGCATTAGGATAATTCGCTACATCATAAGGTTTGGAAATGCTCATGACAGCTGCCTGTTTCCCAGTTGCATTTGCATAGTCCACGACTTCTGTCGGAACTCTTGTCAACCAGAAATCGCTGGCCAGTTGAGATTGACGACCAATTTCAGAGATTAGGACAAGGTGAGTAGCCTGATCAATCTTTCCTTTCAAATCTTCTAACTTGGTCGTCTTGCTGTAGTTCAACGCTTCGTATGTGACACCTGCTGGAATCACTCCGTCTGCTATCAGACGCTTGACGCCCAGTTCTAGCCCAGGCACTTCATCATCATAAGCCGCTAACAGCAAAATTCTGTCGCCAGATTTGACCTTAAAGGGCAGAACAGTATCATCATTTTTAACTACGGTCACTGCACTAGCAGCGATTTTTCGTTCAGTATCTCTGTTTAGCTCTGAACCAACAGTTGCTTCAGCCTTAGCTTGGGTACGCTCAGATGGGTCAAAGTCTAAAATACCTCGTTTTTCTTTTAGGTTCAAGATGCGGGTCACAGACTCATTCAATCTGCTGACTGGAATATCGCCTCTCTGAACCGCCAGCTCAATATCATTGATAATCTTATCAATCTTAGCTAAATCACTCTTACTACGTAAGACGGTTGGCATCAGCACAACATCTACACCTGATTTGATTGCCATAATAGCCGCTTCAGATTCTCCGAAGTTTTTGGCAATCGCATCCATGCCCATAGCATCAGATACTACCACTCCCTTGTAGCCAAACTTTTTGCGAACAATGCCGGTAATAATGTCATCAGACAAGGTAGCAGGGATATAGATGGTTTCACCAGTTTGTTTGGATATAACCGTGTCTTTTTCAATCTGAGGATACTGAATATGGGCTGTCATCAGCATATCAGCATTTTTGTCAATGGCAGCCTTGAAGGGCAGCAACTCCAGCGCTTCTAACTCCGCATAAGACTTGTCTACCAGAGGCAGACCAGTGTGAGAATCCACCGCCGTATCACCATGCCCAGGGAAATGCTTAGCCGCTACTGCGACATTATATTTCTGAATCCCCTCCATCATAGCCGTTCCCAAACGAGCAACCACCTTAGGGTCAGAAGAGAAGGACCGTAAACCAATAACTGGATTCTGCGGATTATTATTTGTATCAAATACCGGGGCAAAGTTGACATTCAAACCTAGAGCCGATAGCTCCCGTCCGATAATTTGACCTGCTTGATTAGCCAATTCTGGATCACGCGTCGCGCCAACTGCCATGTTGCCAGGAAGAGCAGTCCCACTGCCCAAGCGATAGACAATACCACCTTCTTGGTCAATCGCGAGCAAGAGCGGCAACTTGCCATTATTAGCTTGGTTATTGATAGCTGCTTGCTGCAGGGCCTGCGTCAAGGCTAAGGTTTGAGCAGTTCCTTTCACATTCTCAGCAAAGAGAATGACACCGCCAAAATCGTATTTATCAACCGCTTCTGCCACTTCTTTATTAAGCTCCGTCATATCTGACTGGGAGGCTTGGCCCTCTTGCTGCCATTTTCTGAAGTCTGGCATCAGCATCTGGGTAATCTTCTGACGAAGAGTCATATCCGCCACAAGCTCCTGCACTCTCTTAGAAGCTGGTGGCGCATCAGTCGCCGCCTGACCTTGAGCTTGATTGGTAGCAGAGGAAACTTCTGCAGACTGAGCTGTCGCTGGTTTGGCAGGATTATCCACCGAATTTTCTGCATTGGCAGCTTGGCTTGAAGCAGCCGTTTCAGTAGCTGCAACTGCCGAAGCATCAGAGACTGTCAAGGCTTTTGCGGCAATCTGACTATCCTGACTTGGCGTGCCCCTAGCCCCTGCACCGCTATCAGAAGAGTCCGTTGCAACAGCAGCACTTATTTGTTCAGACTGGTTAGCAGATTCCGGCGGCTGATTAGCCGTATCTGCCTTTATGGCTCCCAATGGCCAAAAAACCAGTAATGACAAGGCAAGCGCCAATAGTAATTTATACCTTTTCATCATAGGCATTCTCCTTTCATCCCTATAATAATAGCATAAAAAACGATGTTTGTAAACGTTTACTTATTATCTAATGATTGTTCGTTTTTATCACCAATTAGTAATATAATCTCTATGAAAATGAAATAGTATTACAATATTATAGAAATGTTACAGAGGTATAATTTTATAGAAACAACATAACCTAACTGTTAAAAATGAGATTCTTTAATCTTATACTAACAGTTGCATAGAAAGGATTTGCTATGAGACAAGAAAAGAACACCAAAACAATGTTCAACCGACGCTACTGGCTGGGGCTTTCCCTCGCTTCTGCTGCAACTTTGGCCGCTGCTTTGATTTCCACTGGAACAGTTCGAGCGGAGAACAAGTCAATCCCTGACTGGGTTTCTAGACGTGAAGTTGGTATTTACGATCCTAGTGTACCAGATATTGAGGACGACCCTACTATCTTTGATGATCCAGGACCTATCAAGGTTCCGGAAGCTCCTAAGCGTGACCTTCCTAGCTCTATTGATGAAGAAACTGGTGAAAGGATTAGAAATAGAATCGTTCTTTACAAGGGTAAATACTATGCACTTGATCCTAATAGATCTATATACGAAGTTCGGGATGATCCAGGAGAACAAATTCCGACGAATCTAAAAAACTCTTTCTATACTAGCCCAACAGGTAAGGTCTATTATTTTGACGAAAAAGGACGAAGGGTCATCAATCTTTACAGTGTAGATGGCAAGCAATACTTCTTTGATTCTTACGGAGAAATGGTTAAAAACAGATTTGTTAGTTACTCTGAATATACTTATTACTTTGGAGAAGATGGGACACCTTATAAAAACGGACTTTATAAGATTGGCAAGTACTATTATTACTTTACCGAGTATGGCGATCTTTTGAGGCAAGGTTCTTTCGACTACAAAGGAAAGACCTATTATACTAATTGGCATGGCGTTGTCAATATAAAAGACGAAGAAGTTACACCATAACGAAAAATACCAGAAATGAGGACGTATGTCTTCGTTTCTGGTATTTATTTTATTCAAAATCACTCAAATAGAAAATTCATTTTTTATAAGCAGATGGTTATTGTTCTTTTGATTTTCTTACACTAATATCTAGCCCCAAGCCAGCCAGAAGCAAACCAAGCCCCACAACACTATAGACTGCCTTTTCGCTACTTCCTGTTTTAGGAAGAGTCTGTTCAGATTTGGCCAAAAGTGTTGGTGCCTGAACATGGTAGACGGTAGATATAGGCATTGTAGTACGACGCTCAAGATAGAATTGATAACTATCTTTTATGATTTTATAGTAACGAGCTTCATTGACACTTTCAACAATCCATGAAGTGGTTCCTTTTGTTAGAGCATCAGCTAGGTTATTTTCGATATCAAGCACTCTGCCTTCTGTTGCAAAATTTTTGTAAATTCCCTCAATCGCTTTTACCGTCGCTACAGTTCTTTCTATACCAGCAGCTTTTAGAGCCGCAAGTGTATCAGCAACCGTTGGAATTGAAGGATCTTCTTTCATTTCAGCATCTGTCAATAAAACGACGAATTTCTTATTTTTAGATGACTTAGACCAATCATAGGTCGAAATAATCTGGTTCAGGGCAGGAGTTGGTGTTTCTGGAGTATCTCCTCCACTCGCTATACGAATCGCAGCCAATGCCTTTTCGAGCTCAGCCGGATCAGTTGTAAAATAAGATGAACCAAACCGTGTTAGAACCGTATCTTCATCTTTGCTGCCAGAATTACGGCCGTAGACTTCATCGCTAAATGTTGCCAGACCAAAACGTGCTGTAATACCCTCTTTAGTAATATTTCGTACAAATTCATTAATATTTGCACGAACAATATCAATTGTGCTGCCCATGGATCCTGAACGGTCAACAACAAATACAATATCAGCTGAACCAGCTTTTGTCACAGTTGGTGGCGTTGAGGTGTAGGTAATAGTTGTAGTCTTATCTACTCGCTCATACTGCGTATAGGGATTTCCATTTTCATCTGTGCCAGATAAAGTATTTTCAGTACGTCTAGTTATTGGCTCTGGCGCCTTATCAACCTTTGCCGGAGCCACTTCTGTCTTTGTAACATCAACAGTCGACGTTTCTACACGGACTGTTTGATTGCCTTCTTGACTTTCTTTGACATCAACAGGCGATACATTTTTTGAGACATCAATCAAATCTCCTGGTTTCGCTGTAGATTCTTCAACAACAGGTTTCGTCGTATCAGCAGCAATTTCAGCACCAGCAGCTTCAATCGGAGAGCTTACTGCTTCAGTTTTTGCTATACTGCTTGAAGGTGGTGTGCCAACCTGGTCTGCAAAAACATGCGAAGCTTGTGAAATGGCAAATAGAAGAGTTGCTGATGCTAATCCAACTTTCAATTTGTACAATGAAAAGCCTGGAAGTTTAAATGATTCTTTTTCCATAATTTCTCCTTATCTTTTTAGATTTAGAAACATGATTGCATCTATTTTATATAGAATAACATAAAAAAATAGGAACTGCAAGCGATTTCAGATATTTATTAGTCTAAAAATTAAAATTTTAGAATATTATCAGAGTTTGTATGCTAAAATTGATGAGCATCATCATGAATCATTAAACAAATGCTTTATCGTGCCGTCTCTAATAAGAAATCCCCATGCTCGGATATTGAGCATGGGGATTTCTTATTAATTATTTAGCGATTGGGTAAACAGAAACTTGTTTCTTATCGCGTCCTTTGCGTTCAAAGCGTACTACGCCTTCAACCTTTGCAAACAAAGTATCGTCTCCACCGCGTCCAACGTTGACACCTGCATGGATGTGAGTGCCGCGTTGACGGTACAGGATAGAGCCACCTGTTACAGTTTGACCGTCAGCTGCTTTAGCTCCCAGACGTTTCGCTTGTGAATCACGTCCGTTAGATGTGGAACCTCCACCTTTTTTGTGGGCGAATAGTTGCAAGTTAGCAAGATTCATTTTTAACATAATGTTTTTCCTCCGTGTTAGTTTTCTGTGATAACTCTGGTTTGGACGAACTCAGAAGAGTCCTCCGATAAGTTTGCCATTCCTAGGAAAAATGATTCAAAGAAAAGCTGAGTCATTTCTCTTTGGTGCGACGGTATATCCTGAGGAATTTCAACCTTCAGATAACCGCCTTCTATTTCGTTTAATTCTAAGTTTGGTTCGTAGCCTGCGAATTTCTCAACTGAATTGACAAAATTAATGGCGAGCGTCGAAACGGACGCACATACGACATCAAAGCCGTATTCACCACTCGCGGCGTGACCTGTGATTTCTGCACGCCTCAGTTCGCCATCTTCGGCTCTTTCAAAGACTGCTTGTATCATTTAATCTCCTTAAAATTAAGCGTTGATAGCGTTGATGACAACTTTTGTATATGGTTGACGGTGACCTTGTTTACGATGGCTGCCTTTTTTAGGTTTGTACTTGTAAGTAACAACTTTCTTTTGCTTGCCTTGTTTTTCAACAGTTCCGACAACAGTAGCTCCAGCAACAAGCGGAGTTCCTACAACAGTGTTTTCACCACCAACAAGAACAACTTCGTCAAAAGTAACGTCTTGACCAGCTTCAGCGTTCAACTTTTCAACGTAGATTGCTTGACCAACTTCAACTTTAACTTGTTTTCCGCCAGTTTTAATGATTGCGTATGTGCTCATTATGCACCTCCTATGATTTTTAGGGTTTCCCCGGATTTTGTGAAGACTCGCCTAGCATCGTGGGACGAACCACTTCTATCTCACAGAGTGAGCAACGATGATCGTGCGGTTGCACAGGAATGTGCATAGTCAACTCTATAAGTATAGCACTTCTACCGCTCTTTAGCAAGCTTTTTCATCTCATGAAAACGGATTTTCAAGGATTATCTTTAAATTTTATCTACTAATGAACAAAGACTATTTCACCCTTGCTATTTACAACAAGTCCTCAATCAGCTCGTCAACTTCATCAGTCTCTGCTTGTGGTGTAATTTCTGTAATCATGATGCCTGCAACGGCACGCTCTACCAAGCCTTCAACATCTAGGTAAGTTTCGTACTTCTCAGCATTCTTGATTTTCGGATTAGTTTTAGGTCGGTCTGGAGCAAAAATAGTACAGCAGTCTTCAAATGGCTGGATAGAGATTTGGAAAGTATCAATTTTCTCTGCAATCTCAATGATTTCCAGCTTGTCCATCGTCACGACAGGACGGATAACCGGTGTATTGGTCACTGCGTTGATAGCCTGCATACTTTCGATGGTTTGACTTGCCACCTGACCAAGACTTTCTCCATTGATAATGACTTGAGCGCCCCGCTCCTCCCGAATCCGGTCTGTAATGCGCATCATAAAGCGACGAGTCAGTGTCATCAGGTAGGCTTCTGGAGCTTTAGCCTTGATTTCCTCCTGAATCTCTGTAAAAGGGACTTCGATAAACTGAATATTGCCACCAAACTTGGTCAGTTTGCGAGTCAAATCTTGAGCCTTTTTCAACGAACCTGGACTGGTATAAGGCGGACTGGCAAAGTGAACCGCCTCGATATCTACACCGCGCTTGAGAGCTAGATAACCAGCCACCGGTGAGTCAATCCCACCAGACAGCATGAGCATTCCCTTGCCTGAAGTCCCGACTGGCAGACCTCCAGCACCACGAATTGTCTCGTAAGAGATATAGGCCGCTTCTTCACGGATCTCGACACGTAGCTCAATATCCGGCGCTTTCATCTTGACCTGAACATTTGGAATGGCTTCAAAAACAGCATCACCAAGTGTCTGGTTAAGCTCGCGGCTATCCAATTCAAAGCTGTGGTCACTGCGCTTGCTGGTAATCTTAAAGGTCATACCCTCTTGATAGACTTCTTTCATGATGGATTGGACAGCTTCGATTAGGGCTGGCACAGATTTTTCAATTTTGTAAGACGGCGAGAAATTCTGAATCCCAAAAATCTGCTTGAGCGACTCAGCGACAGGCTGATAGTCTGTTCCATGCAGATAGACATGAGTTCGGTCACGGTCAGCCTTGACATGGACTTTGGGATAGACTGACAAGACAGTCTGGATATTGCGTTTGAGTTTGTTGATAAAGCGCATGCGGTTCTTGCCCTTGGTGGACAGTTCACCGTAGCGCACCATAATTTCTGAATATTGCATTGTTTACCTTACTTTTCTGGTTTTTTCGTAAATAATTTTAAAAGTTGTCAAAAACTGCTCCATCTGGCTCATATCGTTGTCAAGATCTAAACTGATACGAACAGCAGTCTGAGCGAGAGATTTCTCAACGCCCATAGCGATTAGGGTTCCTGCTGGCTTTCCAGCCTTAGAAGAGCAAGCGCTGGTAGTCGAGATATAAATCTCGTAGTCTTCAAATGCATGGACGACGACTTCACCCCGCACTCCCTTGATACCAAAGGTTAGTATATGAGGCGCAAAATTTTCCAGGCCTGAGAAAATCATCACATCTGGATACTTCTGCAGCTCTTCAAAGAGAATTTGCTTCATCTGAGCCGTCCGCTGGGCAAATGCTTCTTGCTTTTCCATGGACAAACGCAGAGCCTTGGCTGTCGCTGCAATGCCAGCTAGATTTTCCGTTGTGGAGCGTTTGTCCGACTCCTGGCCGCCACCAGTCAAGAGAGGACTGATTTTCTTGCCAGACTTGATATAGACAAATCCTACGCCCCGGACACCGTGAAATTTATGACTGGAAAACGTCGCAAAATCCACACGCTCCGTCAGATAAGCAGCTGTCGGAATCTTCGTAACAGCCTGTACAGCGTCCACATGAAAGGAAATAGTCGGCTTGTCTGCTAGCAGGTCTGATATTTTCTGAATGGGCTGAATACTGCCGATTTCATTATTAACAGCCATGACTGAAACCAGAGTAGTGTCTGGTCGAATCATCTCCGCTAGCTTGTCTACATCAACAAAACCCGCTTTATCAACTGGGGCAAAATCTATTTCAAAACCTTGACTCTGCAACCAGAGGGCTGATTCTTTAACCGCGGGATGCTCAATGTTGGATACGATGATGTGTTTGCCAAAGGGAACTTTTTCAAAAGCAACTCCCTTAAGTACCCAATTGTCACCTTCTGTCCCTCCAGACGTAAAAAAAATCTCCGACGAAGACTTGCCTAAAAGCTCTGCTATTTGCCTGCGTGAAGCTTCTAAGAGACGGGTTGCCTGACTGCCTAAACTGTGCAGACTGGATGGATTTCCCCAGATTTTAGAAGCTACCTCCGTGTAAGCGGCCAAAGCCTCAGGATAAGGTTTGGTTGTCGCTGAATTATCTAAATAAATCATGTTCTTTCCTCTAAATTTCAATACTCCTATTGTAACACGAAAGAGAAACTGGAACAAGAAAGAAAAAGCCCTAAATTCTGTTAGAACTTAAGGCTAAACTTCACCGGTCATAAAACTCATGCAGCAAGCAAAAGAGTTCCTGTTGTTGAGCTAACAAGCTCTGACCGATGGTAGTAGATTTGATGAGGGTTCGTTCCTCTACATTTTCAATTACCTTTTTCAGGGAGGTTTGAGCAAACGGCGATTCCACAACCTTTTGAGCGTTTTGGAAAGGCTGATGGGTCACTAGCTGGAAACCATAGGAATTATTGAGCAGTGAATATCCGGCCGTTCCAGTCTTCTTCTGATAGGCCTTGCAGAGGCCACCATCAATGACAAAGAGCAAACCGCCACCACGGATAGGCGACTCTCCCTTACCCGTCTTAACCGGAGTATGACCGTTGACCATCCTAGACTCTTGAGAAAAGAGGCCAAATTCTTCCAAAATCAGCTGACAGACTTTCTCAGAATTACGATAAGAAAAATAAGAATTTTCCACTTCCTTGTGGGTGTCCTTATCTTCAATGAAATAGCGCTCCAAGGTAGTCATCTTTTCTTTGCCAAACAAGGGCGACAGCTTGCCCCGCCAGCAATACCAAATCAAGTCAGTCGACAAATCATCACCCACTTCCTTGTTCTTGGCCGACTGCCGAATATGATACTCAAAGAAATCCAGCAATTCCTTGCCTGAGTAATGGGCTTGATTGAGAATGAAAGGCTGTAATTCTCCTGACGGCTCCAGAGGAATGCAGCCGTGAAAAAGCAAGTGCTGGTTGTAAATCTTATACATAGAGCCCTTGTTCATCAGAAGGCTCATATGCTCCGCCATCTTAAGCGAACTTTGGAATGAGGCCAGCATACTCTCTACTGCTTGATTTTCTTCAGGTGTCAAGGCTGAAGGATTTTCCGGATTGATAGTTTGGAAGCAGGTATTAACCAGGGGATGCTTGGTATCGTCAATCGTAACACTTTCTTCCCAATAGTCAATCTTATCCAGCATCACATGCTCCTGCATCTGGAACTCAGGCCGTCGTTTGATGAGTTGATTTTCCAGCTTGAACTGGATAATCGCTAAGGCTTGGTGAACCTTTTCCAGCTGCAGAATTTCCTCTTCAGAAAACTCCTGCTCTCTGCCGCCTAGAATAGGCCTAAACTTAGGATTAGACTGGTAAGTCTTGTCCGCAAAAAGAGTCAAGGAGCGCAGGTTTAAACCATAATCTTTCTCGATATCCCAGAGATAACCATAGCGAGCTGCGATGCGCAGCACATTGAGCAAGCAAGCCTTGGAACCAAAAAAGGCTCCCATCCAGATAATGTCGTGATTACCCCACTGAATATCAAGCGAGTGAAAATGCTGCAGTTCATCCATGACCTGAGCACTGCCAGCTCCTCGGTCAAAAATATCTCCAACCACATGCAGATGGTCGATCAACAACTGCCGAATACTTCGGGACAAGCCTAGGATAAAAGGCACAGCTTCCCGCAATTCAATCACATAAGTCAGGATATTCTCAAAATAGGATTTTTTATCAGCTAGAGCCCTGTCACTATAGAGCAACTCCTCGATAATATAGGCATATTGTGGCGGCAAGGCCTTTCTGACCTTGGACCGACTGTATTTTGCACCTGCAAAAGCCAGCAAATTCAAGAGCTGGGGAATGGTTTCCTGATACCAGTCTTGGCCTTTAGTTTCTTCCCCCAACACAAGCTCAGGATAGGAAACGAGAGCTGATAACCGGTCCTTATGATCTTCTGACAAGCTGTCCCCAAAACAGTCCTTGATCTTCTCATTGAGGATACCTGCACAGCTTCTCAAAATATAGTCAAAAGCAGCAAACTCACCGTGAATGTCACTTATATACAGCTCCGTTCCTTTGGGCAGATTCAAAATTGCCTCTAGGTTAGTCAGCTCTGTAATGACCTTCTGCCGACTGTCAAATTCTTTCAGTAAAATACGCTTATATTGCTCCATCTTCAGCCCTCACTCTATAACCGCTTTTTGCAATCTTCTCTCTTATCTCAATTTCTTTAAATGGTCTTCAATCAAGAAAGCCGTCTCCTCAATTGATTTATCCGTGATATTGATGACATGAGCTCGATACTTTTTAAAGACTTCTTTTGAGTAGTCTAGTTCTTCGTATATCTTTTCCAGATCTGTGTAGCTGGTCGACTGGGTCAATCCCAGAGAATTCAAGCGATTACTGCGTATCTTAGACAGTTTTTCTGGTTCGCATAAGAGGCCGATAATCCGCTCCGAATCAACCTTATCCAAGACCTGAGGAAGAGGAACTTCTGGAATCAAAGGCAGGTTGGAAACCTTGTAGCCTTTATTAGCCAGATAAATACTGAGTGGCGTTTTGGATGTACGGGAGACGCCCAAGAGCACCAAGTCAGAATCCAAAAATCCTTGCGGCGCCTTGCCATCATCGTATTTGACTGCAAACTCAATAGCGGAGATTTTATTAAAATACTCAGTGTCCAGCCGGTGCAAGGTACCCGGCACCTCTATAGGACTGGTGCCTGTCTTTTCTCTGATAATCTCAAAAAATGGATGCATCAAATCCAGATAAGCAAGGCCATTGGCCTGACTGAACTCCCTAGCTGCAGCAGCTAGCCTGCCATCAACCAGTGTACTGATGACAAGGGCATCATCCTTGATGGCATCACGCAGAATATCCAGCAATTCTTCTTCTTTGTTGATAAATGGAAAACGATAGCTGTTATTAAAAATAATATCTGGGTACTGGGCTGTCACTGCAGACAATAGCTTCTGCGAAGTCCCCCCCAAAGAATCTGAAATGCTGTAAACAATAATTTCTTTCTTCATGTTCATTCCTCTTATCTATTAACCTCAGCACTTCTGGCCTCTTGAATAATATAATCCAGTAGGGCTGACTTGGTCACAGTTCCTAAAATTTTACGCTCATTATCCTCATCGACTACCGGCAGTGAATCAATCGCAAAATCCTGCAAAACTGCCGCCGCTTCCAAAATATTCATATCCTTGTAGCAAGTTTTAATATGGGGCATTCGTGTCATGCAAACCGCTACAGGCGTGCTGTCAATGTTAGTATTGAGCGAAGCCCGCAGCAAGTCCTTACGCGACAAAATCCCCAAGAGCAGCTTATGCTCATCAATGACATAGAGAACATCCGCATCATACATAAATAAGGTGATAATGGCATCTTGAATAAAAGAATCATGAGATACCAAAACAGGAGATGTCATAATTTCCGCCACTTCCTTTCGAAAGGTATCGAAAAAGAAAAGCGTCTCTAAATCTGAGCCCGAGTATGTGTAACCAACTTTAGGCGTAGCCTTCAAAATCCCAACCAAGGTCAGAAAAGACAGATCCGATCGCAGTGTCGCCCGAGAAATATCGAGTAATTCAGAGATTTTCTCACCGCTGAGTGGCTGGTGTTCTTTTACAATTTCTACAATTTTCTTTTGCCGTTCACTTAATTTCAAATAGGTCTGACTCCTTCGTTCTTTATAATAGATGATTAGCCTGATTTCGCTTAAAATTTAGGAATTATTACTCATATTTTATTTTTAAACGTTTAAATAATCATCATTTTGTAACACATTATAACAAAAAAAGAAAAATTGTCAATAAAATAGGATGCTTTTTTCTGTTGACAAATATATGTGATGTATATTACAATGTATTTGTCCTACAATATGACACATATTTCATAATTTTGGAGGTAAATATGGCGAAATGGATTTACTCCTTCGAGGAAGGATGTGCAGATGACAAAGCTCTGCTTGGCGGAAAAGGAGCCAACCTAGCTGAAATGACCAATTTGGGACTGCCTGTCCCTCCAGGTTTTACTATTACTACAGAAAGCTGTATCGAATATTTAAAAAGCCCTTATTTCTTTGAATCTTCTTTAAAAGAAGATGTTTTGAAAGCGGTTACTGTCCTGGAAGAAAAAACAGGTAAATATTTCAGTGGCAACGACTCAGCCTTGCTCTTAGTGTCTGTTCGAAGCGGAGCCAAGTTTTCCATGCCGGGCATGATGGACACTATTCTCAATCTAGGTCTAAACGATTTAAGAACCCAGACTCTGGCTGAGCAGACCAACGCTGACTTTGCCTACAACTGCTATCGACGTCTGCTGCAAATGTTTGCTGATGTAGTTTATGGCATTTCCAAAGATGAGTTCGATGACCTTTTGGGCTATTTTGAAAGGAATGCTGGCAAACAGGCCAAGGATTTCACATTGGATGAACATCAAGCATTAATCGACCAGTACAAGCAGCTTTATCGTGAGCATCATCAAACCTTCCCCCAAAGCTCGAAAGAGCAGCTTTATGCTGCTATCAAGGCGGTCTTCAAGTCTTGGAATAATCCCCGTGCTCAGGTCTACCGCAACTTGAATAATATTCCTCATGATTTGGGAACAGCGGTAAATGTCCAAGCCATGGTCTTTGGCAATAGCGACCAAGCCAGTGGTACAGGAGTCGTCTTTACGAGAAACCCCGCCAGCGGTGAGCATCAGCTATTTGGTGAATTTTTGCTCAATGCTCAAGGAGAGGATGTCGTAGCCGGCATTCGAACCCCTGAGCCTATTGCTGCACTTGAGAAAGCTCTCCCTCAGGCCTATGCAGCCTTCCAAGACTATGCTAAGATTCTCGAAAACCACTACAAGGACATGCAAGATATCGAATTTACCATCGAAAAGGGTAAACTCTATATTCTCCAAACTAGAAACGGTAAACGTACCGCCAAAGCATCTTTGAAAATCGCCTTAGATCTGGTAGACGAGGGCATTATCAGCAAAAAAGAAGCTCTCCAGCGCGTATCTCCCGCTACGATTAGCCAACTCATCCATCCTGTATTTGAAGAAAAAGCTCTGCAAGATGCTCCTTTCTTGGCTCAAGGACTGCCAGCCAGCCCTGGTGCAGCAACTGGCGAGATTGTCTTTACAGCTGAGCGCGCCAAAGACTACCACTCCTTGGGTAAAAAGGTCATTTTAGTACGGCAGGAAACTTCACCTGAAGACATTGAGGGCATGGTTGTCAGCCAGGCCATCGTAACCAGTCAGGGCGGTATGACCTCTCACGCAGCTGTCGTAGCTCGGGGAATGGGAACCTGCTGTGTGGCTGGCTGTGGAGAGCTGACCATCAGCGAGGATAGCAAGACCGTTTCCTGCGGAAGTCTTGTCTTGACCGAAGGTGACGTCATTTCAGTCGATGGCAGCTCTGGGCGCATTTATAGCGGTGAGATTCCGACCGTCCTAGTCGAAAATGACCAAGAACTCCAACGACTGCTTTCATGGGCAGACGAAGTCGCACAGCTCAAAGTCCGTGCCAACGCAGAGACCGTTCAAGATCTAAAAACAGCTATTAAGTTTGGGGCAAAGGGTATAGGTCTGGCTCGTACCGAACACATGTTCTTTGGTCAAGAACGGATTCTAGAAATGCGGCGCCTGATTCTAGCCGACAACGAATTGGAAACCAGATCCGCCCTCAAAAAACTGCTGGAGTTCCAAGAAGAAGACTTCTATCAAATGTTCCAAGCAGTTCAGGACAAACCTATGATTATCCGTCTTTTAGATCCACCGATGCATGAATTTCTACCTAAAGATTCACAGGAAATCAAGGCTTTGGCTGACAAGCTGCACAAGTCACCAGAGAAACTGACTCGCCGCATTGAACAGCTGCAAGAAAGCAATCCAATGCTAGGCCACCGCGGCTGCCGTCTGGGGATTACGCAACCAGAGATTTATAAGATGCAGGTCGAAGCCGTTTTCAAGAGTGCTATCAAGCTGAGTCAGGAAGGATTGACCGTCAAGCCAGAAATCATGATTCCGCTGATTGCGGACAAGGCCGAGCTGGACTCTGTCAAAGCCTTTCTCACCCAACATATCACCAAGCTCTTTAGGCATCAAGGTCAGGAGCCTTTCCCTTATGAAATTGGCACCATGATTGAACTTCCGCGTGCCTGTCTGGTTGCAGACCAGCTGGCTCAGGAAGCAGACTTCTTCAGCTTTGGTACTAACGACCTGACCCAGATGACTTATGGCTTCTCACGGGACGATATTGGAAAATTCATTGGCCATTATAAAGAGAAAGAAATTCTTCCTTTTGATCCTTTCCAAAGTGTTGACCAGGACGGCGTTGGTGAATTGATGCGGATAGCCATCAGTAAGGGCCGTCAAGTCAAGCCTGACCTTCCTATCGGCATCTGCGGTGAGGTCGGTGGCGATCCGGCTTCCATCCCCTTCTTCCAAGAAATTGGTGTCACCTACGTCTCCTGCTCTCCTTATCGGGTTCCAGCAGCTAGGCTGGCTGTTGCTCAAGCTGCACTCCAAGATGAGAAGGCGTAATTACTTTGCTATTCTAGCTCAAGAAGCTGCTCAACCAAAACTTGAGCAGCCTCTTTTCTTGACAGCAATCTTCTGTGTGCGTTCTCATAGATAAAAATTTGATTTTTTAAAGACATTTTCAGATAAAAAACGTATAATGAGAGATAAGAAATCATTGAAATTTTAAAAGGAGATTCTTGCAAGCATGGAAAACTATTCTCGCAGTAATAAAAACAAGACAAAATCATCTAAAAAACCTACTAAACAGCATATTAAAACAGGTCTTTCAGCTTTCCAAAAGACTATTGCAACGGTTGCCAGTATCTTATCTATCATCATTGCCAGCATCACGATTATGAATCTGACTGGCCATAAGGATGAAAAATCAAAAACTGATACCAGTAGCTCTACTGCAACGACTACTATTATCAAGGAAATCGAAAAAGAAACAAGCAGCCCTGCTTCAACAACTGCAACTGATACAGCAGCTTCCAGCAGTGATGCAACAGCAGTTGAGACTAGTGCGTCTAGCTCTACGACTGATACAGCAGCAGGCGACACTACTGCCTCTAGCTCTGCTGCAGATACAGCAACCAACACTCAGACTGAAGCTTCAAACTAAGCAAGCAGCAAACGCCCAGCTCATTGAGCCAGGCGTTTTTCTTGTATTCATCAAGTAATTATTTGACTATCATTTCCGATACATCTTGACTTGAAGATAGAGGTCATTGTAGGTTCCCAACCATTTAGGGCCCAACTGCTCATAAACTTCCAGATGTTTCATCGTTTCCTCAGTCGGATAAAAAGCCTCATCTTCCTGAGTTTCCTTAGGCAACATGGCCTTGGCAGGAAGATTTGGTGTCGCATAACCAACATAAAGGGCATTTTTATAAGCATTTTCCGGTCTCAGCATAAAGTTAATAAACTGATAGGCTGCTTTTTTATTTTTGACCGTTTTAGGAATGACAATATTGTCAAACCAAAGGTTGCTGGCTTCTGTAGGCACGACATAGCGCAGGTCTTCATTAGCCTCCAGCATCTGACGAGCCTCGCCAGAAAAGGTCACACCGATAGCTGCATTGTTCTGAATCATGTATCCCTTCATCTCATCAGCTACAATAGCCTTGATATTTGGCGTCAGAGTATAGAGCTTGTCGACAGCTTCCTGCAGCTGATTAGCATCTTTGGAGTTGAGACTATGACCGTCTGAGTTCAGACCAATTCCCATGACTTCACGAGCTCCATCAATTATCATGATGGAGTTTTTGTATTCAGGACGCCAGAGGTCATTCCAATGCTCTGGAGCTTTATCAACCATTTTTTCATTATAGACAATACCCAGCGTTCCCCAAAAATAAGGAATCGAGTACTGATTTCCTGGATCGAAAGGCTGGTCTAAAAAGTCAGATCCGATATTTTCCAAACCTTTAATCTGGCTATGATCTAGCTTCTCCACCAAACCTTCCTTCATCATCTTGGCAATCATATATTCACTAGGAATGGCAATGTCGTAGGTTGTGCCGCCCTGCTTTACTTTCGTATACATGGCTTCATTGGAGTCAAAGGTATCGTACTGGATTTGGACACCAGTTTCCTTAGTAAACTCAGTCAGCAGCTCAGGATCTATATAGTCACCCCAGTTGTAAATGACCAGCTTATCGCTCTCCTTGCTCTGCGTCCGACTTTCGATCTGGTAGCTGACACCCCACAAAACTAAGATAATCAGCAGAATTCCCGCTAAAAATGAATAGAGCTTTCTCATACAGTCTCCTCCTTCTCACGGGTAATAAAGTAATACCCAATTACCAAAGCAATGCTGAAGAGAAAGACCAAGGCTGACAGAGCATTGATTTCCAAAGAAATCCCCTGCCGAGCGCGGGAGTATATCTCAACAGACAGAGTAGAGAAGCCATTGCCTGTAACGAAGAAGGTCACAGCAAAATCATCTAGTGAGTAGGTAAAGGCCATGAAGTAACCAGCGATAATGGCTGGAGTCAGATAAGGCAGCATGATTTCTTTCAGCATTTGCAATTGGCTGGCACCTAAGTCATAGGCAGCTTTAATCATATCATCATTCATTTCCTTCAGACGCGGAAGAATCATCAGCACCACAATCGGAATAGAAAAGGCCACATGGCTAGCCAGCACTGACAGGAAGCCCAGCTGGAACTTTGCAGTAGTAAAGAGAATCAGAAAACTGGCCCCAATCATGACATCCGGTGCTACCATGAGGATATTGTTGATAGACAGAAAGGCATCCTGATATTTCTTGCGGGCTTGATAGATATAGATGGCTCCAAAAGTCCCAATCAGCGTCGCAATCAATGAAGACAGGAAAGCTAGAAAGAAGGTCTGGACCAAAATCAGAATCAGCCGTGAATCCTCAAATAGATTCTGAAAATGGCTGAGACTGAATCCTGTAAAGCGATTCATGTCTTCCCCAGCATTAAAAGCATAAGCAATCAGGTAAAAGATAGGGATGTAGAGCACCAAAAAGACAAAGGCCAAATAGAGATTTGCAATTTTTTTCATCGCCCTCTCCTTTCCTTGGTTGCCCACATGGTAAAGAGCATGGCAACAATCAGTACCACACCGATAGTAGAGCCCATGCCCCAGTTCTGAGTAGTCAGGAAGTGCTGCTCAATGGCAGTTCCCAAAGTAATCACTCGATTACCACCGATTAAGCGAGTCAGCATGAAAAGACTGAGACTAGGGATAAAGACTGACTGCACTCCACTTCTGACACCATTCAAGGACAAAGGGAAAACAACCCGACGGAAAGTCTCCCAGCGATTGGCTCCCAAGTCGTAGCTGGCATTGATAAGATTTGGATCCAAATCATCCAGAACGTTGAAAATGGGCAGAATCATAAAAGGCAGCTCGATGTAGCTAGCTACAAAGATAAATGAAAAGTCCGTAAAGAGAATCTGTTGAGGTCCTATTCCGATAAAAGTCAGAAATTGATTAATTGAGCCATTCTGACCAAAAATACCAATGAAAGCATAAGCTTTGAGCAGGAGATTGATCCAGGTCGGCAGGACAATCAGCATGAGCCAGAGCTGTTTGTGCTTGAGCTGAGTCAGAAAGAATGCAGTCGGATAGGAAATCAGCAGGGTTACAACAGTAATAATCCCTGCATAAAGAACCGAGTTCAGACTCATCTTGAGATAGGTCCAGTTCTGAGATGTGAAGTAGGTCTGGTAATTTTCCAGCGTAAACTGCCCCTCAATGTTAAAGAAGGACTTCCAGATAATCATGACAACAGGTGCCAAGACAAAGAGGAAAATCCAGAGTAGGTAAGGCAAGAGAAAAAGATTAGAGGTTGTTTTCTTCATCACGTTCCTCCTCAATAGCATTGATCAGACCCGCTTCCTGCTCTTCTACTTCTACATATTCTTCGATACGGGCATCGAACTCTTCTTCAGTTTCATTGAGACGCATGATATGGATATCTTCAGGCTCGAAATGCAGACCAATTTCTTCTCCGACAATGGCCTTGCGAGTTGAGTGAATCATCCATTCATTGCCCAGTTCATCATAAGCGATAATCTCATAGTGAACGCCACGGAAAAGCTGGGTATCAACTTTAACCTGCAGCTTACCTTCTTCTGGCAGAGTAATCCGTAAGTCCTCCGGCCGAATCACCACTTCAACAGATTCATTTGGGCGCATCCCACCATCCACTGCTTCAAAGCGCTTGCCGTTAAACTCAACCAGATAGTCCTCAATCATCTTACCTGGCAGAATATTGGACTCGCCAATGAAGGTTGCAACAAAGTGGTTGATGGGCTCGTCATAAATATCAACAGGCGTCCCCGACTGAACAATCTCGCCGTCATTCATAACGAAAATCCAGTCACTCATAGCCAGGGCCTCCTCTTGGTCGTGCGTGACAAAGACAAAGGTAATACCCAGACGCTGCTGCAATTCCCGCAGCTCATACTGCATATCTGTACGAAGCTTCAAATCCAGAGCAGACAGCGGCTCATCCAGCAAAACGAGCCGTGGCTGATTAATGATTGCCCGCGCGATAGCTACACGCTGGCGCTGACCGCCCGACAGTTTGCGAATAGAACGGCGCTCAAAACCTTCTAGCTGAACCATTTTCAGCACTTCAGCAACCCGCTCTTGAATTTCTTTTTTATCAACCTTGCGCAGACGCAGCGGGAAGGCAACATTTTCAAAAACATTCATATGCGGAAATAGTGCATAGGACTGAAAAACCGTGTGGACGTCTCGTTTATTAGTTGGAATATCATTGATGCGGACGCCATCAAGAAAAATATCCCCGTCCGTCGCGTCCAAAAGTCCGGCAATGATGTTCAGAATCGTTGATTTGCCAGAACCAGAAGACCCCAGCAAAGTATAGAACTTTCCTTCTTCCAGCTCGAAATTAATATCTTTCAGGACGACAGTATTATTATCTTCAAAAACTTTTGAAACGTTTTTAAACTCGATGATTGGTTTTTTCAATTGTCATAAATTCCTTCTTTCTCGTATTAACAGATTAAGGGTTCTGTCAGACCGCTGCTACCTCGTGAGGGCTGTAAAGGCCCTTTATAAATTCCGTGTCGATAGGCTTTCACCCCCTTACTAAGTTGCAGCCAGCTGCAGTTCCTTATACAGCATACTTCTACTGGAAATCATATCTGTCTTACAGAGATTCACCAATGATGCGGACTTCGCGCTCCAGAGTAATACCTGAATTTTCCCGCACCCTTCCAATCACATGAGCAATAAGATTTTCGTAATCTTGAGCCGTTCCTTTATCAACGTTAATCATAAAGCCAGCATGTTTCTCAGATACCTCTACACCGCCGATCCGATGCCCCTTGAGGCCTGCTTCACTAATCAGCTGACCAGCAAAGTAACCCAAAGGACGCTTGAAAACAGAACCGCAGGATGGATATTCCAAAGGCTGCTTGAGCTCCCGCAGATGGGTTAAGCGCTCCATTTCCTGACGAATCGTTCTGTGAACACCAGGCGAAAGAGCAAACTTAGCAGAAATAACAATGTCGCCTGTTTCCTGAACCAGTGAGTTACGATAGCCGAACTTCATATCCCGAACATCCAGCGTTTTGACTTGACCCTGAGGAGTCAGTACCTTGCAAGACACCAAGACATGAGCAATCTCGCCGCCATAAGCCCCAGCGTTCATAAAGACAGCTCCGCCAACGCTACCTGGAATACCACAAGCGAACTCAAAGCCAGTCAGACTGTTCTGCAAGGCGATATGGGTTGTCTGAATCAGATTAGCTCCAGCCTCTGCCTCAATCATATAGCCATCTACTGCTACATTATTGAGCTTGTCAAACATAATCACGAAACCTCGGATACCGCCATCTCTCACAATGATATTACTGGCATTTCCCAGCACCATCCAAGGAATGTCTTCTTGATTGGCAAAATTGACAATACGAGCCAGCTCATAGCGATTGCGGGGGAAAACTAAGAAATCGGCTGCGCCCCCGACCTTTGTATAGGTGTATTGACTCAAAGGCTCATTGAAGCGAATGTCGATTCCTTCTAATTCGGTTTTTAATTTCTCTAGTTTTTGCATGATTTTCTCTCTTTTATGTAAACAAAATACACTCTATTATATCAAAAATCTATGGCATTTACGATAGATTACAAAGAAAAAGCTGAGAAAGGTCAGCTTTTTAATGATTATAATTGCCTAGTAGCAAAACGTTGTGTTTGAGTAGAAAGAGCATTCCTGATGGCACCGAAAGCTCCCGCTCCAGTGAAAACATAGAGCAAGATCAAGTTGAACCAATAGTTATCTGGGATGATTCCATTAAAAATTGATTCGTTGACAGCTGAAAATGCATCAAATACATTCGCGTCTGGATATTCTCGAACAAGTAACAAAGCATAGTCAAACTGATTGACTAAGAAAGTCACCAAGACCATAAACACGATACTAATAGCAATACCTGCTTTAGATAGCTTTTTACCCAGCAACTCATACCCTTTGATAGTACAGTAACCCATGGCCAACCCTCCAGCAACAGCCACATAGTTCATCTGTGCAATCAACAAGATCACCGCTCCTCCGATGAGACTGCCAACAAAAGCACCAACAATACCACCAACGATACTTTCTTTTTGATTGTCATAGATCTGATTTTCCAGCGAAAGACCTGAACTCAGAGTCTCAAAGCTTTGTCGCGACAAAATCAGGATATTTCCTCCCAATTGATAGACATCAATCTGCCCAGGCTCACCACTCTGCTCACAAACATTTACAAATCCTCTTTCCTTGAAAAAGACAAGTGCTTCTTGAACAGCTTGTGCAAGAGCTTCATTGGTTTTGGCTTTAGCATAAAGTACTAGCTTATAGTGATTCAGTTGGCTACTGGTTAGAACCTCTGAGTTTTTAATCAAATCATCAAAGGCATTTGGCGCAGTAAAAGCATCGCCAGCCTTAACAGAAAAACAAATCCTATATTGCTTTCTTTGCTCTGTGGGCTCAATATAGAGCGTGTAACCTTCTATCTGTCCGAAGACAAGAGACGAAAATTCATCAAACTGTAAGCCTAGCTCAGTCGCTAGAGCCTGTAATTCTAAATGATCCATAAAGTGAATTATCCTCCTTTAAGCTAGACCCATTATAGCACAGTTAGGTATAAAAAGATAGGGATATCAAATCCTTATCTTACGAAAAGAAAAAAGAGGTTCATAGAAATGAACCGCACCCCAAAAGTTAGACAGAAAAAATCTAACTTTTGGGGTGTTTTTAAATGAAATTAACTTATGAGGATAAAGTTCGAATCTATGAACTAAGAAAACAAGGAATCAGCTTCAAGCGACTTTCAGAAAAATATGGAATGAACCTTTCAAATCTTGACTACTTAATTCGATTGATTGATCGCTACGGAATAGATAGTGTCAAAAAAGGGAAAAACCGTTATTACTCTCCTGAATTAAAACAAGAAATCATCAATAAGGTTTTGATTGAAGGTCGTTCGCAACTAAGCGTATCTCTGGATTATGCTCTTCCAAGTAGTGGATTACTTCCAAATTGGCTGGCACAATACAAGAAAAACGGGTATACTATTGTTGAGAAAACAAGAGGAAGGCCAGCTAGGATGGGACGTAAACGGAAGAAAACTTGGGAAGAAATGACAGAATTAGAGCGACTTCAAGAGGAGAATGAGCGTCTACGTACCGAGGTGGCCTACCTAAAAAAGTTAAAAGAGCTAGAAGACAGGGACGAAGCCTTAGAGAGAGAAAGGCAGAGACAGTTAGAGAAATGCTTTCAGGAGGATTTCGACTAGATTTACTTCTTGAAACGGCACATTTAGCTCGCTCAACTTACTACTATCACTTAAAACAGCTAGATCAACCAGATAATAATCAAGAACTTAAAGCTGAAATTCAGTCAATTTATAGTGAGCATAAAGGAAATTATGGCTATCGGAGAGTCACTCTTGAACTAAGAAATCGTGGCTTCGTAGTCAATCATAAAAAGGTCCAACGGCTGATGAAAGTCCTTGGTTTAACGGCTCTAATTCGTCGGAAACGGAAGTATTCTTCCTACCAAGGAGAGATTGGCAAGAAAGCAGAGAATCTCATTCAACGCCAGTTTGAAGCATCCAAACCAATGGAAAAGTGCTATACGGATGTGACAGAGTTTGCCATTCCAAATAGCACACAGAAATTGTATTTATCGCCAGTTTTAGATGGTTTTAACAGCGAAATTATTGCTTATCATCTTTCTACTTCGCCTAATTTAGAACAAGTAAAAACGATGTTGGAACAGGCATTCACAGAGAAACACTATGGAAATACGATTCTCCATAGTGACCAAGGTTGGCAATACCAACATGATTCTTATCATCGGTTTCTAGAGAATAAGGGAATTCAGCCATCCATGTCACGCAAGGGTAACAGCCCAGACAACGGCATGATGGAGTCCTTCTTTGGCATTCTTAAGTCTGAGATGTTTTACGGTTATGAGAAGAACTTTAGGTCTTTAGAAGACCTTGAGCAAGCCATTGTAGACTATATTGATTACTATAACAATAAACGAATTAAGGTCAAACTAAAAGGACTTAGTCCTGTGCAATACAGAACTAAATCCTTTCAATAATTAATTGTCTAACTTTTTGGGGTCAGTACAAAAACCTCTTGATGTTTTATTTTTCTACTCGGACACCCTCTGTGTCTACCTGAAGTCGGAAGATTTGTCCCTTGAAATTCTGTTTTTGCAGAAGCTGATAAATCATCTCCGTCTTGTGCTTAGGCGATAAGACCATAACAGTCGGTCCTGCTCCTGAGATATAGGTTGCATAAGAGCCATTTTTTCTGGATAAGAACTTAATATCTGAAAATTCCTTGATCAAAGGCTGACGGTATTTTTCGTGGAACAAATCTGACTCAATAGCCCGACCAGCGATTTTCATATCACCTTTTAAAAGAGCTGCAATCGCAACATTGGCAATGGAGCTAGCCGCAACAGCTTCCTTGTAAGAAAGCCGATTTGGTAAGACTTGGCGACTCTCAACCGTCCGAAGCTCATAGTCTGGGATATAGGCGATGAAGTCTGCGTCCGGAAAGTCCGCTACCACAGCAGATACCTGATTTCTAGATGAGCTAGATACGACCAAATTACCATAAATAGCCGGCGCAACATTGTCAGGATGGCCTTCAATCTTTGTAGCGATTTTTAGCTTCTGATAATCCGAAAAATTAAGGTGAGCTAGCTGGTTGGCCAATTCAATCCCAGCCACAATGACCGAGCTAGAAGACCCAAGTCCACGAGCCAATGGAATATCACTGGTCATTTTTAAACGGCGCGGCTGAATATCTGGTGCCAACTGCAGGGCAATCTTAACCAGTAAATTACGCCGATCTTTAGGAATTCTCGGATTGAGGTCGTGCTCAATCACCCACTCCTGACTTTCTTCCAAGACTTCAATTTCCAGATATTTTGACAGGGCCACTCCAACAGAGTCAAAGCCAGGACCGATATTGGCACTGGTCGCCGGTACAATAATTTTCATCTTAATCTCCTAATACTTTGAAGGTATTAAGCAAGTCGAACTCAGCAACTTCTTTGAGCTTAGCAGTGACATTTTCCAGCTGTGTCTTGCTGACAGCATGGGTAATAATCACCACGCGAGCCTTCTCACCATCTGTACCTTCCTGCAGAATCTGCTTAAAGGAAATATCCTCAGCATTGAAAATCTCAGCCAAATGCAGAACTTGACCTTTAGAATCAGGTGCCAAGATAGAGAAGTAATAGCTGCTCTTCACATCTTCTGGCTTAGCTAGCACAAGCTCACGGCTGAATTCATTAAAGGCCTTGCCAACTGTTCCTTCATTCAAACGGCGGCTGATACGGACAATATCTGCCACAACACTAGTTGCGGTTGGTTTTTGACCTGCTCCTGGTCCGTAGTACATGGATTCTCCGATGCCGATGGACTCAACAAAGACAGCGTTCATTACCCCATTGACACTAGCCAAAGGATGCGCTTTAGGCAGAAATGTTGGAGCTACTTCTGCTGCAATACCCGATGCCGTTTCTTCGATAGAACCAACCAGCTTGACTACATAGCCCAGATCTTGAGCAACAGCCACATCCTCTGGTGTGATATTTCGAATTCCCTGATGGCTCACATCTTCAAATTTAACATTCATACCAAAGGCGAACTGGCTAAGAATCACCATCTTGTAAGCCGCATCAATGCCATCTACGTCATTGGTTGGGTCGCTTTCAGCAAAGCCAAGGCGTTGTGCTTCAGCAAGAGCGTCTTCATAAGACCAACCCTCTTCCACCATCTTGGTCATCATAAAGTTAGAGGTCCCATTAACCACACCCAAGATACGAGTGATTTTGTCAGAAGCCAATGAATTAACCAAGGTACGGAGGATTGGAATTCCGCCGGCAACAGCTGCTTCATAGTAGAGAGCCACATTTTGCTTTTGAGCAATTTCCAGCAACTCTGATCCGTGAACAGCCAACAAGTCCTTATTGGCCGTTACTACATGTTTGCCAGCTTCAAGAGCACGAGTGATGAACGTTTTCGCTGGCTCGATTCGTCCCATCAATTCTACAACGATAGTAATCTCAGGATCCTTCAGAATTTCTTCAACATTTGTGACAAAGTTAAAGTCATTTCCAGCTGCTAAAAGACGATCTTTTTCGTCATCATCTTTGACCAAGACTTTAGCAACCTCAATCTCTGAATGAGCTGCTTGAACGATTTTTTCTCCGTTTTCTTTCAGCAAAAAAGGCACACCGCTGGCCACTGTTCCAAAACCAAGTAAAGCTATTTTAATAGACATGAAGCACTCCTTGAAAATTTCTTGTATAAAAAATATTATAACAAAATTATATAAAAATGCCTACAAAACTACTTCTTTATTTGTTATAATAGATGTAAATTTCCGCAAGGAATTGTAATTTTTTTAAAAAAGGAGATATTATGACAGGAAAACATAGAGGAAATCGCATGCAGCAACGCAAAGCTAGGAAAAGAGCTATTTTGCTTTCTTTAACAAGTTTATTACTTTTTCTTGTCCTGATTGTAGGTGGCTTTTCTTTACTAGCCAAGCTACAGAACTCGCACAACCAAAAAGAAGCTAATAATGTGTCAACGAACCAAGTCAATACTTCATCTAAAACTTCGTCAGCACCGACTCGGGAAAAAAAGACGACTTCGGATGACAGCAACAAAGACAAGGTAAAATGGGTCAAACAAGACCAACCAGTTCAAGTACCTATCTTGATGTATCATGCTATTCACGTCATGGATCCATCAGAAGCAGCTAATGCTGGTTTGATTGTAGATCCAGCCACATTTGAAAGTCATCTAAAAGCCTTGAAAGACGCAGGCTACTATCCACTAACACCAGCAGAAGCATACAAGGTACTGACGGAGAACGTCCTGCCAGAAAACAAAAAAGTCGTCTGGCTGACCTTCGATGATAGTTTAAAGGATTTCTATACTAATGCCTTTCCACTTCTCCAGAAATATGACATGAAAGCAACCAATAATGTCATTACTGGATTTGTTCAAGCGGGTCGTGAAGATATGCTGACGCTAGATGAGATAAAGGAAATGAAGGACAAAGGTATGTCTTTTGAAGACCATACCGTCAACCATCCTGACCTCTCAGCGACTGCAGAAGACCAACAAAAAATTGAGTTAAAAGACTCCAAGTCTTACTTGGACAAAGAACTGTCTCAAACCACAACAACCGTTGCCTATCCATCTGGACGATACAGTGATGCAACCTTGCAGATTGCTGAAAGCCTTGGCTACAAGATGGGACTGACAACCAATAACGGACTAGCTTCTCTATCCAATGGCTTACTCTCACTCAACCGCGTTCGCGTAAACCCAACCACCACTGCAGAAGACCTGCTAAACGAAATTGCAACCAACTAATCTTAAAAAGCCCGCTTCACTTGAAGTAGGCTTTTTCTATTCCTATGATTATAGCTTCTTTCAAATACCAAAAAACATCAGCTCCAAAGAACTGATGTAAAGGTTTATTTAGACTTGATATAGTTGATACCATCCGCTTTCGGAGCAACAGCTTTACCAAAGAATGCCGCAAGGACTACAATCGTCAAGACGTATGGCGCAATCTGCAGATAAACCGTTGGAACACTTGAAAGCAAAGGCAACTGGTTCCCGATAACCGCCAAACTTTGGGAAGCTCCAAAGAAGAGACTCGCCAACATGGCACCAATAGGGCTCCATTTACCAAAAATCATAGCTGCCAAGGCGATAAATCCTGGACCTACGATAGTTGTCACAGCAAAGTTAACAGAGATAGACTGAGCATAAATAGCTCCACCAATACCTCCGAGCAGACCAGAGATCATGACACCGCAATAACGCATGAGGTAAACATTGATCCCCAAGGTATCTGCCGCCTGCGGATGCTCTCCGACTGAGCGAAGACGCAGTCCGAATTTAGTCTTAAACATGACAAACCAAGCAAGGAAAGAGAAAGCAATTGCAAGATAACCAACCAAGCTTGTATGCTTGAAGAAAATGTCTCCCAAGACTGGAATATCAGACAGAACAGGGAAATTAAACTTGCCGAATGAACGCTGAATATTATCCGTTTGTCCCTTGTTATAAATAGCTTTAACAAGGAAAATTGCCAAGGCTGGAGCCAGCAAGTTCAGCACTGTACCACTCACAACGTGGTCCGCACGGAAGGTAATGGTCGCAACAGCATGGATAAGAGAAAAGACAACTCCGACCAAACCAGCAGCAATCAATGAGAGCCACGGAGTCGCACTACCAAAACTCTTCTCGAAAGTCAGGTTAAAGAGAACGCCTGTAAAAGCCCCCATAACCATGATTCCTTCCAAGCCGACATTAACCACACCAGCGTGTTCAGAGTAAGCCCCGCCAATACTTGTGAAAATCAAGGGAGCCGCATAAATCAGCATAGATGATACTAATAAACTTAATACCGTTACAATATTCATCCTAGTTTCCCTCCTTCACTTTTTTAGCTTCCTGGCGACGATTTTTAAGGAAATCAAAGATTGTCATACCTGTCATACGCTCAATCAGATAGTGGGCGCTGACAAAGAAGATAATAGAAGCTGTTACGATATTTACAAGTTCTGTTGGAATCTGAGCCACGTTCATACCTGGAGCACCAACACTCAGAACCGCAAAGAGGAAGGCTGCAAAGAGAATTCCAATTGGAGAATTGGCTGCCAAAAGACTTACCGCCATGCCATTGAAACCAACACTCAGGGAACTTCCTTGAACAAAGACATTCTGATAAGTCCCAAGTCCTTCTACTACCCCTCCAAGTCCTGCAAGAGCACCTGAAATAATCATAGATACGATAATAGTACGCTTAGATGACATCCCTGCATATTCAGATGCATTTGGATTAAGCCCTACAGCACGAATTTCAAAACCAAGTGTTGTTTTCTTAAGCAAATACCAAATAACCACTACTGCAATCAAGGCAAAGAAGATACCGATATTCATCCGAGAGTTAGACGTAAGACTTCTCAACCACTCTGTTTGATAAATCGCATTGGCACTAACACGCTTACTAGAGTCAACACTCTGCATCACAGATTCTGGGAAACTATGAATAAGAGCATTTCCAACAAAAAGAACAATATAGTTCATCATAATGGTTACGATAACTTCACTCGTTCCCAGATAAGCACGCAGAATCCCTGGAATAGCACCAACAATACCACCAGCCACTGCTGCAATGACTACAGTCGCCAATAACATCAGAGGACGAGGTAAATCAGGGAAGGAAAGTGCAAACCAACCAGCCAAAATCCAGCCAGCTAAGGCTTGACCAGGAAGCCCAACATTAAAGAATCCAGCACGACTGGCTACAGCAAAGCCTAAACCAATGAGAATCAGAGGTCCCATCGCGCGAGAAATCTCACCCAAACTTCTCAAAGAACCAAAAGCTGTTTTAAAGAGGGACTCATACCCCCAGATAGCATCATAACCAAAGATGGCCATTACAACCGCTCCCAATAAAATCCCTAGAAGAACTGAGATTAAAGGAACCGCAATCTGTTGTGTTTTTTTAGACATTTGAAGCTCCCTTCTGAATCTTACCACCAGCCATGAGAATACCAAGCTCTTGCTTATTAGTTTCCTCTGGAGTTACAATTCCCTGAATCTTACCATCGTGGATAACGGCGATTCTATCAGAAACATTGAGGATTTCGTCTAGCTCAAAGCTAACAACTAGGACAGCCTTGCCTTGAGTCCGTGCTTCAATCAAGCGTTTATGAATGTATTCAATCGCCCCCACATCAAGTCCGCGAGTTGGCTGACTGACAATCAGAAGGTCTGGATCGCGATCCATTTCCCGAGCAATGATAGCTTTCTGCTGGTTTCCTCCTGAAAGAGCTGAAGCAGGTACATATTCACTAGCCGCCCGAACATCAAATTCATCCATCAACTTGCGTGCGTAAGAATAAATGTTACCGTAATTCAGGATTCCATTTTTACTGAGCGGTTCTTTATAGTAAGTCTGTAGAGCAATATTTTCAGATATGGACATTGCTAGGACTAAACCATCACGGTGGCGGTCTTCAGGAACGTGGCTGACTTTCATTTCAGTTATCTGCCGCGGCTGCTTACCAATAATAGACTGGTTCTTAATTGTAATCTCGCCAGAGCTAGCTTTTCTAAGACCTGTAATAGCCTGAATCAGCTCAGTCTGACCATTGCCGTCAATACCAGCAATCCCGACAATCTCACCAGCACGGACATCAAGAGAAAGT
The DNA here is from genome assembly GCF_050225395.1 of Streptococcus sanguinis. Classification (GTDB taxonomy): domain Bacteria; phylum Bacillota; class Bacilli; order Lactobacillales; family Streptococcaceae; genus Streptococcus. The sequence continues at coordinate 1,348,643 of NZ_CP071431.1, forward strand.
CCCTTAACAGCTGGAACACCACGGTTTTCTTCAACAACAAGATCTTTGATTGACAAGACAGTTTCTTGAGGATTAGCAAGCTCTTTCGCAGTCTTGAAGGAAACAGCCCGTCCCACCATCATTTCAGCCAAATCTTGGTTAGTTGCACCAGCGATTTCAACTGTTTCAATGGATTTTCCGCGACGAATAACCGTTACTCGGTCAGAAACTGCCCGAATCTCATCCAATTTGTGAGTGATGAGAATGATAGACTTTCCTTCTTTGACGAGATTCTTCATGATTTTCATCAATTCATCGATCTCAGCTGGCGTCAGAACGGCTGTCGGCTCGTCAAAGATGAGAATGTCCGCTCCACGATAAAGAGTTTTCAGAATTTCAACCCGCTGCTGGGCACCGACAGAAATATCTTCAACCTTAGCAGATGGATCAACTGCCAATCCGTATTTCTCAGAAAGTTCCTTAATTTCTTTAGTGGCACCTTTCAAGTCCAACACACAATTTTTTGTGATTTCACTTCCAAGGATGATATTTTCAGCAACAGTAAATGCTTCAACAAGCATAAAGTGCTGGTGCACCATCCCGATACCAAGTGAGGCCGCCTTTGATGGAGAGTCCAGTTTAACTGACTTTCCATTCACTACAATCTCACCGCTGGTCGGCTCAAGCAGGCCAGCCAGCATATTCATCAAGGTTGACTTGCCGGCACCATTTTCTCCCAAAAGAGCGTGAATTTCACCTTTTCTGAGTTCCAAATTGATTTTATCATTGGCCACAAATTCACCAAAAATCTTGGTAATTTCTCGCATTTCAATGACATTTTCATGTGTCATGGCTCTTTCCTTTCCAGAATTTCATTTTATTTCAATAAAATTTACTAGCACAGCCAGTGCTAATAAATTCTATTGACACAAAGGCGTCTCAATTTCAAAAAGAAGCGACCCTACACGGTCGGATCGCTCTTAAATTGTTTTATTTGTCAGGAACAGTGATGCTGCCGTCAAGGATTTTTGCTTTCGCTTCTTCAACGGCTTTTTTCGCATCTTCTGACAGGTTTGTAGTTGTCAAGTCAACTCCACCGTCTTTCAGACCGAAGGTTGTAGTTTTACCGCCTGGGAATTTACCTTTAACAGTTTGGTTAGCAATGTCTTGGACAGTCTTACCAACTTGTTTCAAGCTTGATGCTAAAACAAAGTTAGACTCTTTACCATCCTTAGACTTGTATTTACCTTCTTCAGTTTGGTCACGGTCAACACCGAGTACCCAAACTTTTTCATCTTCATTTCTTGTTTCGTTGATTGACTTAGCTTCGTTAAATACTCCAGCACCAGTTCCACCAGCAACTTGGTAAACCACATCTGCACCTGCAGCATATTGAGCAGCAGCAATTGTTTTACCTTTAGCAGCATCACCGAATGAGCCAGCATAGTCTACTTGAATCTTGATAGACGGGTCAACTGATTTCACGCCAGCTTCGAAACCTTTTTCAAAACGTGTGATAACAGCGCCTTCTATACCACCTATGAAACCAACTTGTTTTGTCTTAGTAGTTTTTGCAGCAGCAACACCAGCAAGGTAAGCAGCTTCATTGTCAGCAAAAATAGCTGAAGCAACATTCTCTTTTCCTTTGATAACATCATCGACAATAACATAATTGATGTCTGTGTTATCTTGGGCAGCAGATTCAACCGCATCACGAAGGGCAAATCCGATACCATATACTAAATTATAACCATCCGTAGCAGCTTGGTTCAGGTTATTCGCATATTGAGACTCATCATTAGACTGATAGTAAGTAAAGCCGTTATCTTTAGAAAGACCGTTTTCTTTACCCCAAGCTTGCAAGCCTTCCCATGCAGACTGGTTAAATGACTTATCATCAACACCACCAGTATCAGTTACGATAGCAGCCTTCAAATCAGTTTTCGCGTTTGAAGAATCTGAGCGAGAAGCACGGTTTCCACATGCAGCAAGTCCGAATGCTGCGACAGTTACTAGACCAAGACCTAGCCATTGTTTTTTGTTCATTTCTGAACCTCCTAATTAAGATGTGCAACACAGTTGCAAGTTTGAGTTTGGTCAGATGACCGATAACAGACTTATGTTAAATCTGTAAAAGAATATGGAAGTAATTCCTTGACCGTCATCACGACCGTCGATTTATCTTTAGCGACCAAGGTCACTTTTAGATCCTCAGAAAAAAATTCTGCCATTACCTGGCGGCAGGCACCACAAGGTGATATGGGTTTTTCCGTCTCACCGTAGACAATCAGCTCCTCGAAGTCTAAAACTCCTTCTGAAACCGCCTTAAATATAGCTGTCCGCTCTCCGCAGTTGGTCAAGCCAAAACTGGCATTCTCAACGTTAACGCCGGTAAAAACCCGCCCATCTTTAGCGACCAAAACCGCTCCGATAGGGAAATGAGAATAGGGAACATAAGCATTTTTGCTAGCTTGGACAGCCAAGTCAATCAACTCAGTAGTCGCCACTAGCTTCTTCTCCCTTCATAATCGCCACTCCAGCCGAAGTTCCGATACGAGTCGCACCTGCTTCAATAAAGGCCAGCGCATCTTTATAAGAACGAGCACCGCCAGAAGCCTTGACGCCCATGTCAGGACCAACTGTTTTTCTCATAAGGGCAACATCTTCGACTGTCGCACCGCCAGTTGAAAATCCTGTAGAAGTCTTAACAAAATCAGCTCCAGCTTTCTGAGCCAGTTGGCAGCCCTTAACCTTTTCCTCATCTGTCAGCAGGCAAGTTTCCAGAATTACCTTGATCAAGGTACCGTTAGCAGCTTCTACAACCGCACGAATGTCTCGCTCTACCAAATCATAATCTTTAGATTTCAGAGCACCGACATTGATGACCATATCCACTTCGCCCGCACCCTTTTGGATTGCGTCCTTCGTTTCAAAGGCCTTTACATCGGAAGTGTTAGCTCCTAAAGGAAAACCAATTGGCACACAAACCTTGACATCTGAGCCTTTCAGCTGCTCCGCAGCAAACTCTGTCCAGGTTGGATTGACACAGATACTGGCAAAATCATAAACTTTTGCTTCTTCAATTAACTTCAGAATCTGCTCTTCTGACGCTTCTGGTTTTAAAAGCGTATGGTCTATGTATTTGTTTAATTTCATGTTGGATTCTCCTAGAATTAAGCAATAACCTCGATAATCTCGCTTACTGCAACGCTTTCATCACCTATTTTAACATTTTTTTGAAAATCTGTAACTAGTTCTTGAGAAATTTTTTCATTTGAATAAATTTTTGCGAAAACTTCTCCAATTTCGACCTTGTCTCCGACTTTCTTTTCGAAAACAATTCCAGTTTCATAATCCAAGTCGTCAGATTTGACCGCGCGTCCTGCTCCAAGTCTCATGGCAAAGAGTCCGAACTCCATAGCAGGCAGTTCAGTGATATAGCCTGCCTGTTCTGCTTTCACTTCTATAATATGAGCTGCACTTGATGGACGATAGAGGTCTTCCAAGTCACCGCCTTGAGCAGCAATCATAGCTTCAAATTTCTTCAAAGCAGCGCCATTAGTCAACTGTTCTCTCACTTCTTCCACCGTTTTCTCAACATCTGCCAGTCCGAGCATAATTTGCGCCAGCTCACAAATGAAAGTTGTGATGTCTTCACGGCCCTTGCCCTGTAAGATATCCAAGGCTTCTAAGATTTCCAGACGATTGCCAATGCTGGTTCCCAAAGGCTGACTCATATCTGTCAGAACAGCTACTGTTTTTCTTCCGACAGCCTTGCCCAAATCCACCATAGTGCGTGCTAGTACACGAGCGTCATCAATATTTTTCATAAAGGCGCCTTCACCGACCGTCACATCCAGAAGGATACTGTCTGCACCAGCAGCAATTTTCTTACTCATAACAGAGCTAGCTATCAGCGGAATGGTATCAACAGTTGCTGTTACATCTCGCAAGGCATAGAGCAACTTATCTGCCAGCACCAATTGATCTGACTGACCAATTACAGACAGACCAATTTCCTGCACCTGCTTGATAAAGTCATCCTGACTGCGCTCTACCTGAAATCCTTTAATGGATTCCAATTTATCAATGGTTCCTCCAGTATGGCCCAGCCCGCGGCCGCTCATTTTAGCAACGGGAACACCGAAACTAGACACCAAAGGTACCAAGACCAGAGTTACTTTATCACCAACACCGCCGGTGGAATGTTTATCTACTTTTATTCCAGCGATTTCTGACAAGTCAAACTGTTCACCAGTTCCAACCATAATCATGGTTAAATCCGAAATTTCCCGAGTTGTCATGCCCTTAAAATAGACAGCCATCGCAAAGGCTGCCATCTGATAGTCTGGCACAGTCCCATCCACATAGCCCTCAATCAGCCACTGGATTTCCTGACTGGTAAGCTCAAGACCATCTCTTTTCTTTTGGATAATATCTACAGCACGCATCCTATTTTTCGCTCCTTAGTATATAGTAGCCTTTGTCCTTCTTGACAATCTCACAATTACCGAAGATAGCTTCCATCTTCGACTTGGCACTGGGCGCTCCCTGCTTTTTCTGAATCACAAGGGTCAAATCTCCGCCTTCTGTCAAATGCTCATAGCTTCCGCTGATGACTTCGTGTACGACTTGCTTACCAGCACGGATAGGTGGATTACTGATAATATGGTCGAAAATGCCGTTGACCTTTTCATAAACATTCGACTGGAAGATATGAGCAGATACCTGATTCCTCTCAGCATTCTTCTGAGCTAAGTCCAAGGCCCGCTGGTTGATATCCAACATGGTCGCAGCCACTCCCTGCGCTTTGGCTAAGGTCAAACCTAGAGGCCCATAGCCGCAGCCAACATCCAGCACCCGTTCTCCAGCTTCAAAGTCCAAGACAGACAAAAGGACCCGACTGCCATAATCAATCATCTTTTTACTGAAGACACCAGCATCTGTCAAAAAAGTCAGCTGCTGTCCTAACAGTTCTACGTTTAATTCATGAATATCATGTTTGGCATCAGGATTTTCTGCAAAATACATTTTAGTCATACAACCATTTTATCATAATTTTCCTAGATTTGTAAATCGTTTTCATTTCTCCAAAAAGTATGTTATACTAAAGTCCATCATACAGGAGTAACTTATGACTAACGAATTTCTTCATTTTGAAAAAATAAGCCGCCATACATGGCAAAACCTGCACCGCAAAACAACTCCGCCCCTGACTCAGGCTGAACTTAACTCTATCAAGAGTTTCAATGACAAGATTAGCCTGCAGGACGTGACAGACATTTACCTCCCCTTGACCAATCTCATTCAGATTTATAAACGTTCTAAGGAAGACTTGGCTTTTTCCAAGGGGATTTTTCTACAAAAAGAGAGCCGGAAACAGCCCTTTATCATCGGAGTTTCTGGCAGTGTGGCCGTTGGGAAATCTACCACCAGCCGGTTGCTGCAGATTCTGCTTTCTCGGACTTTTTCAAATGCGACAGTCGAGCTAGTTACCACAGATGGTTTTTTGTTTCCTAATCAAATTTTAGAAGCTAACGGCATTTTAAACCGCAAGGGTTTCCCAGAAAGCTATAATATGGAACTGCTTCTTTCCTTTCTGGATAGCATAAAAAACGGTCAGGATTTCCAAATCCCTGTCTACTCGCATGAAACTTATGATATCGTTCCTCAAGAAATGCAAGAGGTAAAGGCAGCCGACTTTGTTATTGTCGAAGGGATTAATGTTTTCCAGAATCCACAGAACGAGCGCCTATATATGACAGACTTTTTTGACTTTTCAATTTATGTCGATGCTGAAGTCGAAAATATTGAAAACTGGTATCTAGATCGCTTTAAAAAAATGCTGACTCTGGCCGAAAACGACTCAAAGAACTACTACCACCGCTTCACCACTCAATCAGAAGAGGAAGTAGTAACCTTCGCCCATAATGTTTGGAAAAGCATTAACCTTGTCAACCTGCTAGACTACATTGAGCCAACCCGCAATCGGGCAGAAATTATCCTGCATAAAGCCGGAAATCATGAAATTGATGAAATTTACTTAAAAAAATAAAAAAGCTTGTCAAATCCTAACTTTTCATATATAATTAGATAGTTAGTATTTTCAATGGAGGTGAAACAACTTGGCAAACATTAAATCAGCTATCAAACGCGCTGAATTGAACGTGAAACATAACGAAAAAAACTCAGCTCAAAAGTCAGCTATGCGTACTGCAATCAAAGCATTTGAAGCAAACCCGTCTGAAGAACTTTTCCGTGCTGCTAGCTCAGCTATCGATAAAGCAGAAACAAAAGGTTTGATCCACAAAAACAAAGCAAGCCGCGATAAAGCACGTCTTTCAGCTAAACTTGCTAAATAATGCATACAAAGGGAGCTCTCAGGAGCTTTTTTTGTTTCTAACATAAAGGAGGTAGGGATGAAAATAGCAATTATCGGTTATTCCGGTTCTGGCAAATCCACTCTAGCAGCACAACTGTCCAACCACTACTCCATTCCCAAACTTCACATGGATAGATTGCAATTCCAACCTGGCTGGAAGGATAGTGACCGTGATTGGATGAGTGAACAGATGGATGATTTTTTGTCAAAAAATACCGACTGGATTATTGATGGCAACTACTCTTGGTGTTTTTATGAACGTCGGATGGCAGAAGCAGACCAAATCATCTTTCTGAACTTCTCTCGCTGGAACTGCCTCTATCGAGCTTTCAAACGCTATTTAAAATACCGCAATCGGACCAGAGAAAGCATGGCTCCAGGCTGCCCCGAAAAGTTTGACGGGGAGTTTATCTGCTGGGTTCTTTGGAAAGGACGACGTCAGACAGCACTGGCAAGATATAAGAAAATCCGACAAACTTTTCCTCAGAAATTCTACGAATTAAGGAACCAAAAAGAACTGACCAACTTCTTACAGAACCTAAAAACAAGCGAGCCCTAATGACTCACTTGTTTTTATTTGATTTTCTTTTTCTGGGGAAAGAGGGGCAGACCTAAAGAAGCTATTTTTTCAGCTGGAACCTTCATGCCGTCCTTAATCCACTTGGAAAGAACGGAAACAACTGCCGAACTCCAGAAGGAATTCATGTAAGAGTTAGTCGTTTTCTTAGCATTGCGATTGCGCTTTTCCAAAAAGTCAAACACGGCCTGAGTCAGCAGCTTTTCAAAATTATAGTCAATGGCTAGACTGATAACCCGAGCTTCTTTCTTGGCTTCCTTAAAAAGAAAAAGCCAAATTTGGTACATCTCAGTTTTAAAGTTAAACTCTTCCAATTTATCCGTAATACCTTGAACAGTGTTTTTAAAAATCTCTTCCAGAATCTGCTCTTTAGAGCTATAATTGCGGTAAAATGCCGCACGGGAAACCCCTGCCCGCTCAACCAGCTCTGAAATCGTAATTTTTTTGAGTTCTTTCTTCTCCAGCAGCTGCATGAGAGAAATTTCCAGAGACTCTCTCGTGATTTGATTGGATTCCTGATTGTATTTCTTTAAATTCGCGAGTGATTTTTCCGATATTTTCTTTTCCGACATAACAATTTCTTCCCTCTTGTCTCAGCTGACAGTTTCCGCTTTCTAGTAAGCATCCTTCATGTTATAATTTTAAAAAAAGACAGGTTTTTTGTCAATTTTTTTATTGTACATACTTGACAAAAAAGGAGAAAAATATGACTTGGAAAATTATAGCTGACTCTGGCTGTGACTTTCGTGAAATGGCAAACTTGGCTAAAGACACCCAGTTTGAAAGTGTTCCCTTGACCATTCAAGTGGAAAATGAGATTTTTATAGATGATAAGCAGCTTGATATTGACCTGATGATGGAAAAGATGTATGCTTCTGCTGCTGCTTCAAAGTCTGCCTGCCCTAGTCCAGATGACTATCTCAAAAGCTTTGAGGGAGCCGACAAGATCTTTGTGGTGACTATCACTGGAACTCTATCTGGCAGCAATAATAGTGCACAGGTTGCTAAGAAAATTTTTTTAGAAGAACATCCTGATGCCCAGATTCATGTCATTGATAGTCTTTCTGCTGGCGGCGAGGTGGACTTACTTGTGACAAAACTCAATGAACTCATCCAGCAAGATCTCAGCTTTGATGAAGTTGTTGAAGTCATTAATCGCTATCAGGAGAAAACAAAACTTCTCTTCGTTCTAGCAAAAGTAGATAACTTGGTCAAAAACGGCCGACTTAGCAAACTTCTGGGAACCGTTGTCGGCTTGCTTAATATACGTATGGTCGGTGAAGCTAGCCAGACTGGCACGCTAGAGCTTCTGCAAAAGGCACGTGGTCCGAAAAAAGCACTTGCTTCTGCAATCGAAGAGCTACTCAAAGCCGGTTACAAGGGTGGCCGACTCATTATCGCTCACCGCAATAACGAAAAATTCTGCCAGCAATTTAGTCAACTGGTACAAGAAAAGTATCCCCAAGCTCAAATCGAAACGGTACCGACTTCAGGTCTCTGCAGCTTCTATGCTGAGGAAGGCGGAATCTTAATGGGCTACGAAATTTAATACAGTATCTAAAAAGTAAAGGATTAGGCTCAAATAATTAACCTAATCCTTTACTTTTTCGATTTAATTCGCTATAATAAAACCAAGTAAAGGAGTTGATATTATGGCCAGAGGAAGAGGCGCCGCAAGCCCCCAAGATAAGGAAGCAAGTCTTCTCATTTCTAAAAAACTCAAAGAACTTCTCAAGGAAACAGGTAAAAAACAGGTTGAGCTATCTCGTGAAACAGGTATTCCTGCTAGTACACTGACTGGCTATATCAAAGGGACATCTCTGCCTATTGCAGCCAATCTAGAAAAAATTGCAATATTTTTTGAGGTAGAGGTCGAAGAAATCGACCCTCGTTACCGCCTAATTGCTGACATCCCTCAACAATTTCCCGATTTAAATCGTATTTATCAGCAACTTGATCAAGACAGACAGGAGAAAGGATTAAAGCTACTGGAAGCTAGCCTGACTGAGCAAGAAACACAAGCCAGCTTAAAGGATGACTACTTCCCCTACTTGGTCTATGAGAATTACTATCTCTCTCAGCATAAGCCTGAACAAGCTGATTTAGTCTGGCTGAACAGAGAAATTGACTACGATATTGCACTTTGGGTACGAACTGACTCGTTAGAGCCCAAGTATCCGAGAGATTCCGTAGCGCTAATCAAGCAGACCCATTTCGAGCTTGCTGGCGCTATCTATGCTATTGACTATGACGGCCAAACCATTATCAAAAGGGTTTTCAATGATCCAACAGGAATTCGCTTAATTTCCCTTAATAAAAAATACAGTGATAAGTTTATCCCACATGAGGAAGAACCTAAACTTATCGGTCGAGTCATGGCGACTTTCATGCCACTGGATGTAGAAAAAATAAAGAAAAACAAATAACAGTTCTGCAAATGTACAGAGCTGTTATTTTTACAGTCAAAAAATCAGAAAGTCAGAAAGTCTTTCAACTTCCTGATGCTTGTTTAATAAAATACTGCTAACTCTTCATTCAGCTTCTTCATGTAGTGTCTGTGGATTAGATAAGATAGTATAGCTAAACCAGCTAAAACTAGAGCCACTATCATATAAATTACCAGAGGCGCAAGAACATTGGATATAAAGAAGAGAAGAGTAATGACAATCAACATTCCTAAAATCAGAGCGATGGCTAAGAGAGTTTTCACCATATTATTATCTCGGCTCATCAATTCTGTGACATTGGACCAATTAGTCACCAGATGCTTATAGTCTCGGTAGTAACCCCAAGAACTCCACATCAGACTGATCAAGGCCCAAACAATCACCATGCCCAAGAAAGTCACTGGATGCATACCGGAAACAAGGCTGGTTATCAAAAGCAAGGTCAGAGGCAGGATAGACTGGACGGCAAAGATCTGCCAAAACTTCAGACGAATATATTGCTTCAAATCAAAGGGGAGAACCTTGAGATAATCAAAATTTTCCCTTTCCAGAGAAATCCCAATAGCCGTAAGGTTGCTGCCGCCTGAGTTTAGCGTTGCAATCAAAACAGCCAGAGCCATCATTGGCAAGAGAAAGCGCGGTCCCAGATAAGAAGTCAAAGACAGGCCGCCTTGTATCATCCCCATTCCCATACTGAAAATGACAATGTAAGGGAGAAAGGCCGACATAAAGATGGCCTGCATAATGACAGAACCCTCGCTCAAGAGCCTGATATTGTAGCGCCAGACAAACTTTTTGAGATTTTTTGCTTCCGCAATATTGATGTCATGCACGCGCTCCCGCTTTCCTACTGAAGAACCCGTCATGAGAGCCGCCTCATAAAACTCTGGAATCACCTTGGTCTTTACGATAAAAAATAGAAGAGCCGCAACTGCCACCCATCCCAAAAATCCCAGCAAGGAAGCTGCATGAAAAGGATGAAGGATAAAATCATAAAAGGCTTGAACTGGCGGGAAGAAAGCTTTGACCTCTGTACGATTTACAACGCTTCTGCTGTTCATTTGATTAATCATAAAATAGAGGAAAAAGGATCCGACAGAAACAAGAGCCAGAATGACATTGGACAGGATGGTCTTGTACTTCCTGAAAAAGGCTGTCTTGGTAATGAAATGGACAGCAATCAAAATCAGAAAGGTGATGACCGAACTTAAAATCAGAATAGCAAGCAGAGCCAAAGGCAGGCCCAAGAAAGGATTGCCACCTTGAAAAGCCAGAACCAAGAAATAACTGAACATAGGCAGAATGGCAATCAGCAAGGTCAGAATAACCGAAATGCTTTTGCCGACGATGATTTCTGCTTCGCTAAAAGCGTAGGGACGATAAGACTGCAAGTCCTTGCTTTCATAAAAGACATTGTAAAAAACCAGAAAGCCCTGAGACATAGAAAAGAGAGCAAAAGCGGAAACCAAATTGGCAAAGAGGCCCGGATTGCCAACCAGTTGGTTCAGGGAGCCCATCAAGCCGAAAAGAAAGAGATAGACCAGTCCTAAGATCAGATACATGCGGATGGCCTTCAGCGATACATTGACCTTGCGCTCAGGATTCTTAGCTTGCATCTTGCGGTACTGCTGCAGCTGAGACGGCTGAATGGCGTAGAGGATGTTGATATCAACGAGTTTTTTTATAGCTTTAATGCGCATCAGGACTCACCTCTTCTCTGCGGCCTGCTAGACCAAGATAAATGGTTTCAAGAGACTGTTCTGGATGTTGGCCTTTTAGTTCTTCAATTGTTCCGTAGAAAATCAATTTTCCTTTTTTGAGAATGGCCACCTTATCACAGAGCTGCTCTGCAACTTCTAAGACGTGGGTTGAAAAGAGAACTGTATTTCCTTTATCTGCATGCTCCCGCATCATCTGCTTGAGGTCAAAAGCTGCCTGCGGATCAAGACCTGTCAGCGGCTCATCCAGAACCCAAATATCCGGATCAGACAAAAGTGCCGCTATGACGAAGACTTTTTGCCTCATCCCATGAGAAAATGAATCAATGACCTCATACCGATGAGAGCCAAAGTCGAAAATATGGAGCAGATTTCCCAACCGCTCTTCTACTTCAGCATTTGTCATATCGTAAGAAGTCGCTACCAGCTCCCAGAACTCATTGGCAGTTAGGCGCAAAAATAAATCAGGTGAATCAGCTACATAGCCAATTTTTTTCTTGATTTCCAAACGATTAGCGGACAATTCTTTCCCATCCACAAAAATCTGTCCACTGCTTGGATTGATGACGCTGACCAATGACTTAATGGTAGTAGATTTCCCGGCGCCATTGTGACCAATCAGACCGACGATTTCTCCGCTCTGCAAGGTCAGATTCAGCTGATTGAGAGCTACCGTTCCTTCATAAACTTTAGTGACATCTTTAAATTCAATCATAAGAGAGCTCCTTTACCGATTTCTATACAGATTAGTATACTCTTTTTGCGGCTTTTTGTCTCGTCTCTGCCTAAGGTCGGATACAAGATAAAGCTAAAAGCAGCTAGAACTTCATCTAACTATGAAGTTCTAGCTGCTTTTTGAACAGAACCACTAACGTTGTGAGTATTTCTTTGCTAAACTAGATAAGCCTAGTGTGCTGACCAGCAGAGTCAGGCCAAGATGTAGGATTCCCTTATCTGAATTGCTGCCAGTTTCAGGTAAGGCAGCTGGAGCTTGCTGCTTGCTTATCTTCTGAACTTTTCCTACTGCCTGATCATAATGTTCTGCATAGTGAACCGCCAACTGAACTGACGGAACTTCTCCGCCTTCTTCGCTATCTAAGATATACTCAGGAACTTCTAAAATTGCTGGTGCAACTAATTTGGCACCAATAATCTCTGGTAGAGCTGCATAAGCTGTATCAAGAGCATTCGGTATATAGTTCGCCTTTTGCAAACGACTAGCTTCCAAAGTAGGTATTAGCGCACTGATGGAGTCCGTCTTGAAAGTTACTTCATATTGACGATCAATCGTGAGGTCGCTTGGGTCGTACGTGTTGAAAACCAGAGCCAGCTTATGACCTTTTTTCACCGTATAGAGATTAGGCTGCAAATAGACTGTATAGTCATGGAATTGACCAATTTGAGGATCAATACTATTTTGCGAGCTAGACGGTGTATAGCCCGATTCTGGATTAGCCAGATTGACCCATCCTTTTGCAATGACTTTGTATTTGGTTTTGATAGTCGCAAAATTTTTGATATCCATATTGTTGAGATTGCTGCCCATCCAAAAGCCGTCTTTCTGACTTTCATCACTGGCTGCGCCGTTTCCAACCACATCAAACTCTTGGTCTGATACATCTACTAGGAGGGCATTGACCTGCAGATTACTGCCGCCCCACTTTGCCAGAGCTGCCTTGAAATGGACTGGGATATGTCCTTTAATGGTCATATCCTCTTTGACATCTGTCATAAAGGTCAAATTAGCTTTAGAAGAAGCTTTGCTAACCGCTTCATCACGCTTGCTGGTATCAATTCCCGCTCCCGCGTAGTCACTGGAAATCGTTTCTTCTAAGCGCTTGGACTGAGCTATCAGAATCAAGCGATTACTGCTTTTCCAATCATCATAACTGGTCCATTTATTTGGATCATAGTTATTTTGCGCTAAAACAGCTGGAAGTTTGCTGACATCATTTTCTACATCATAGAGGTAATGAGAGAACCAAGTATTGAGTAAGTCATAAAAATCTTGCTTGTTAGCTGTAATACCAAAGCCTCTAGATACGGCAGCAGGATTGATATGATTCCCTTGGTGAAGATAAAGTTTCACATCTTGACCGGCTTTTTTTAGCGCATCATACATGAGCTCAAAGTGCTTGGTTTTGACATTGTCATCATTCAAACCATGAACTAGCAGGGCACTGGTCTTTATCTTTTCTGGATGTAGCGTGTAATCCCGCTCCTGCCAGACCAGACTGTAATTGCGGCCGTGGGCATTCTGGTCCTTATTTAACTGATTAATGTAGTCTGCATACTTGTTACTGATAGCAGCCCAGTCTTTTTGATCTAGCAACCGTGTAGCAACATAGAGCGACAGCCAAGATAAATCACTGTAGGGCGGATTGGTGTAAGCCGACCCTTGACTATTGAAATAATCATACCAGCTGGCAATTCCAGCTGCTGGAACAATGGTTTTCAAGCCTTCAACGCCAGTCGTTGCCACACCGAAAGTTGTCGTACCAGCCCAAGACAGACCAGTCATACCGACTTTTCCATTAGCCCAGTCGGCCTTGATTTCGATATTATTAGTCCTGTCTGTGTAGGCCGTTCGTTTACCATTGACCCATTCGACAATATTTTTAAATGCTTCAATTTCTAAATCAGAGCCAGTTGTATTAAAACCTTCAGAACCTTTTGTTCCTAGACCAGCGCTAGAAACAAAGGCATAGCCCCGGACGAGGAAATAATCATACCAGTTCAAGTTTTCATAGTCATAAATCCCCTCATATGGACTGTAGTAATACCAATCCGATGACATTGCTCTTTTTGCTGCATCAATACTGCTCATGCTAGAAACTGGCTGACGCTTAGCTGGCTGATTGCGGAGGCTCTTCATGTCATAAGAACCGTTTGTCGGCAGATTGAGACTTTCCAGCGTCACATGGTCTTCGTCCAAGGTTCCAGCGACATAGGGACGAGCTTCCAAGATTGTCGCAGCCTTATAATCACCCTTAGCAGCTGCTTTAGGAAGCTGCACAATAGCCTTGACTAAATCTCGCTTACCGTCACCATCCGTATCGTAGTCAGTCTCTACATAGACTGGGAAACGAACAATCTCACTGCCTTCATAAGTATACTCCTCATATCTGTCTTCACCACTACTATATGGAAAAATTGGCTGTGAACGTCCATTCAAAAAGAGGAGCTCTTTCTTTTCAGAGCGATAAGCATCATGCAGTCGCTTGGCAACCGAATACATAGATTGCAGATTAGCACCCTGGACACTGGCTGTCAAATCAGCCTCTTTTTCAATCATCCGCAGACTCTTTGCTAGATTTGCTCTATCCTCGGCACTGCTCCCCAACTGCGAATCACTGACTGCTGCCCACTTGAGCAATTCATCTACAGCCTCCTGCAGGGTTATTTCCTTATCTGAGAGTGAAGGATTTGAAAGACCGCCGGTATAGGCAGATAAATCTTGACCTTTCACAGCAGTTGAGGCAGCGGAAGGTGCTGAGCTGACATCTTTAGCCAAAGCAAGAAGCTCCTGCTCCTGCTCCTGCGCTGGGCTAAGGCTAGGTACCGTTCCCTCAGCCGCAAGCGGTGCCTTGTCTTGCTTTTCCTGCACCGAATCTTCTGAAGAAGTCTGATTTGAAGTTTCTACTGCCGTTGACTCTTGGTCCTTGGAGCCAGTTTCAGAAGCCTTTGCAACTGTTTCTGTCTTGAGATTGTCCGTGCGCTCGCTGCTAGCTTGAGTCGCCTCATCCGCCTGAACAGCTTGCGCCAATACCAAAGGTGCAAGTAACAAACTTGGTAGGAGTAATGTAACTAGTCTTTTCTTTCTCATAAAGACACCTTTCTTTAGATAAAATCTTTTATAATAAGTCCATTATAATATGTAAGCGCTTTTATTTCAATCTATTCTATCTTTTATCTATGAAAGATGTCAAAATATCTATAGAAGCAGAAAGACGCAAACGATTGCGCCTTTCTGCTTCTTTTGGTACAATAAAGCCAATCAGTGAGAATGAAGAGGAAAATTTATATGGAAAACCAAACTTTAATGCAGTATTTTGAATGGTATCTGCCAGATGACGGTCAGCATTGGAATCGCTTGACGGAAGATGCACCAAACTTAGCAGCGAAAGGAATTCGCAAAGTCTGGATGCCGCCAGCTTTCAAAGGAACGGGCTCTAATGATGTCGGCTATGGTGTATACGACCTTTTTGATTTGGGAGAATTCGACCAAAAAGGGACCGTCCGCACAAAGTATGGATTGAAAGAAGAATATCTCCGAGCGATTGAAGCACTTAGCCAGAACGGTATCGAAGCTATTGCTGATGTTGTTCTCAATCACAAGGCCGCAGCTGACTACAAAGAGCGTTTTACTGTCGTTGAAGTTGATCCTAACGACCGCACAAAGGTTTTGTCAGAACCTTTCGAAATCAAAGGCTGGACTAAGTTTGTCTTCCCAGGCCGCAATAAAACCTACAATGACTTCGAATGGCACTGGTACCACTTCACCGGCACTGACTATGATGCAAAAAACAACAAGTCAGGCATTTTCCTCATTCAAGGGGACAATAAAGGTTGGGCAGATGATGAGCTAGTAGACAACGAGAATGGTAACTACGATTACCTGATGTATGCGGATATTGATTTCAAACACCCCGAAGTCATCCAAAATCTCTACGACTGGGCTCATTGGTTTATTGAAAGCACTGGTGTACATGGCTTTCGATTAGATGCTGTCAAGCACATTGATTCTTTCTTTATGAAGAATTTCATCCGCGATATTACTGAAAAATACGGTGAAGATTTCTATGTCTTTGGGGAATTTTGGAATAGCGATGAGAAGGCCAATAATGATTATCTAGAAAATATTGACTACCGCTTTGACCTAGTCGATGTTAAACTTCATCATAATTTATTTGATGCCAGCAAATCTGGAGCAGACTATGACCTGCGAACTATTTTTGACCAGACACTTGCAAAAAATCACCCCGAATCAGCTGTAACCTTTGTGGACAACCACGATACTCAGAGAGGGCAGGCCCTGGAGTCTACCGTCGAAGAATGGTTCAAGCCTGCGGCCTATGCTCTCATACTTCTAAGAGAAGCTGGATTGCCCTGCGTCTTTTACGGAGACTACTATGGCATTAGAGGAGAATTTGCACAAGAGAGCTTTCAAGAGGTACTGGATAAACTCCTAGACATCCGCCTCAATCTAGCCTATGGCGAGCAGACCGACTACTTCGACGAAGCCAACTGTATCGGATGGACCCGCCAAGGCAAGGACAACGGTCAGCCAATCGCTGTCCTTATCAGTAATGACCAAGCAACCAGCAAATCTATGTTTGTCGGTCCAGAATGGGCTGGCAGAGAATTCAGCGACTATCTGGGCAACAGCTCCCAAATCGTAACTATTGACGACCAAGGCTGGGGAGAATTCCCTGTGGAGGAAAAATCAGTAAGTGTCTGGAGTGTTAGGTAATCAATTTTCTTACATATAACAAACTAAAAACCGATTCGCAGTGCACTGACGAATCGGTTTTTAAGTTTCTAGCCTTTGAGATAGCTGAGGAAGAGCTCCTGTTTTCTATAGAATTGACATTACATAAAAATCCCCGCCAATAAGATAGAATGAAGTTCACCTACTCAACTAAGCCACTCCTTAGATATGCATCCACCATACGCTCTGTCGCGACAACTGAATCAATATGGGTACGTTCATAAGAGTGGCTGGATTCGATGCCGGCACCTAGCAGAGCATGCTTGACTTCTGCTCCTGCGCTCATAGCTGCAGAGGCGTCTGATCCGTAAAATGGATAGATGTCCAGTTTGTAAGGAATGTCCTGCTCCTTAGCCAAATTTACCAAATGCTGGCGGAAGCCGTAGTGATAAGGCCCCGAAGCATCTTTAACACAGATGGAAACCGTATACTCATCTGTCTGCTGATCGTCACCCATAGCCCCCATATCAACCGCCAAATACTCTACCGCTTGCGCCGGCAGGCTGGAATTAGCCCCATGACCAACCTCTTCAAAGACACTGAAAGCAAAATGAGTCGTCACCGGAAGCTGAATATTTTCCTCTTTATAAACTCGTAAAAGATTGAGCAAAACAGCTGCGCTGACCTTGTCGTCCAGAAAGCGAGACTTGATAAAGCCTGATTCGGTAACAGTGGTACGGGGGTCAAAGGAAATAAAATCACCAACTTCGATTCCTAAATCGCGAGTTTCTTTCTCACTTGTCACCTTTTCATCCAAACGAACTTCCATATTGTCCTGAGTACGTTCAACCGTCCCAGCATCCTTATAGACATGGCAGGAAGTCTGGTGAACTAAGATAGTCCCACTGATAGTCTTACCATTGCTAGCCACATGGACCAGACAGTTTTCTCCTTCAATCATGTTCCAAGGGAAACCACCAATCCGATCCAGCTTGAGACGACCGTCAGACTTAATAGCCCGAACAATAGCCCCCAGTGTATCCACATGGGCAGTCACTACCCGATGCTGGGCATCATTTTCACCCTTAACAACAACATGAACGCCGCCTTTATTGGTCCGGACAGGATCATAACCCATTTTCCCCAGCGTTTTCACCAGATAATCTGCCACCTCAGCCGTAAAGCCTGTTGGGGAAGGAATATCCGTTAATTCTTGTAAATATTGAACAGTTTGATTCATGAATGACTCCTCATCGTTTTTCTTTATTATAGCACAAAGAAAGCCTGAGCAAATAGATTTTCAGCAGGCTTTTACTGATTAACAACAATAAAAATTCCTCAATTACTATCGCCGTACTTCTACTCTTTCTCCTCCTGAACTTCAATCTTTTTCAACTCCCAAAAGAAGAGATTGCCTAACAATCCTAAGAGAAAAAGCAAGAGAGGAATGGCATAAGGTGCTAGGGGATTATAAGCTTCTCCAGCACTAATTTTCATCTGAGGACCATATGGAGCTATCAACTGATAATAATTAAGACCGCAAAACAAAATCGAAAAGAAAAAGATAGAAAAGTAAAGCCGATAGAGATGCCCTAGCAGCTGTCCTTTGAATAAATAAGTAACTTCCCCCATCAGTGTTGCAAAATTCATAACAGAAACTACAAAATAAGCAATGACAACAGGAACTAAAAAAAGAAAAAGGTAAAGATAACCATAAGCAACCCCTGGCTCTGGCTCAATTCCTGAATAACCGTACAGATACACCAGTAGATACAAAACTAGGGGCAAAAAAGGAATCACCTTAAACTTCTTATTTTTCATCAACATCTCCCTTTAAACAAAGAAACTTTTTCTTATTTTATTATAACAAATCTTCTTTATAAAACAAGAATTCACTTTTATTTTCAAGTATTCATTGACTGTAAAATCAAGCTTAGCAAATATCAGCCATCGAAAAAACATCGATTTGAATGACTGCTTATTTTAGAGTTTATAAGTTTAATCTTCAGCATATTATCAAAAATAGATGGTGACAAAGACAAGAAAAAATCATCTCAGCTAGCTGAGATGATTCGTTTGGCTAATATTAATTAGCTTTTTTGAAACGATAGACAAGAGCTGATAAAAGAATCAGAGCAAATCCTGCTGCTACCGCAAAGATAGATGTTTCGCTGCCAGTTTTCGGCAAAACTTTTTTGCCAGTTGCTGATCCAGTAACATCTTTTCCATCTTTATCTGACGAATTACCTGGGGTTCCATCAGTCGAACCGCCTGGTTTATCACCAGATGATGACGGTGGTGGTGTCGAACCTGAAGAAGGTGGCGGTGTACCTGGTCCTTGTGGACGTCTAGCTTCAAATGTCCATGTGCCTGTAAATTTGACATCTGCGCCTGCAATAGTTTTACTATCTGCGTCATATTTGAGGAATTTCCAAGTACCATCACTTGCTTCAACAGTTTTCTTAGCTGGCTGAACCGCTTGAACAGCAGCACCGTCTGCATATTCAGTGGCATCATTTGGTAACAATGCTGTGACTTCTGCTGGCA
The DNA here is from genome assembly GCF_050225395.1 of Streptococcus sanguinis. GTDB lineage: Bacteria > Bacillota > Bacilli > Lactobacillales > Streptococcaceae > Streptococcus. The sequence continues at coordinate 1,367,724 of NZ_CP071431.1, forward strand.
AGCTACGGTTCGGATCTGCGCTTACAAATTCATAAGTTGCCTTATATTTCGGTGCTGGAGTAAAATTCCATTTACCGGTAAATTTAAGGTCCTTATCCGCAACAGTCTGTGCATTTGACTCTGCATAGCCTTCGAAAGTCCATGTGCCTTCAGTAACTGTAACACTTGTTTTAGCAGGTTGTTTAGCATCTACCTTAGTACCACTAGTGTAGCTATTATCATCAGTTGGCAACAAATCTGTCACCTCTGCTGGCAAGCTACGGTTCGGATCTGCACTTACAAATTCATAAGTTGCCTTATATTTCGGTGCTGGAGTGAAATTCCATTTACCAGTAAATTTAAGGTCCTTATCCGCAACAGTCTGTGCATTCGTTTCTGCATAGCCTTCGAAAGTCCATGTGCCTTCAGTAACTGTAACACTTGTTTGAGCAGGCTGCTTAGCGTCTACATTAGTACCACTAGTGTAGCGATTAGTATCTGCTGGAAGCAAATCAGTTACTTCTTTTGGTAGGTTTGGATAGGCTGGGTTAGAGCTGAGAAACTCATAGCTGACACCATAGTCTTTATAACTGTTGGTGAATGTTGGATTGTTGTCTGTAACAGCAGCTTCCAACTTGGCATTGTTTTCAGTCACTGTGACAGTCACAGTATGTTCTGCACTGTCATATGTTACTCCAGCTTCACTTCCAGCTACTTCTGTCAGCTTGTAGGTATAAGTCCCTTCTTTATCATAGTTGATTTCAGGAAACTTGATATTACCATTGGCGTCATTTGTTGCTTGAAGTTCCACGTTATTTCCGCCAACTTCAGTCAGCTTGAAAGTGTACTTACCAGCTTCAAGTGCTTTACCATCCAGAAGTTTCTTAGCGGTAATTGCTGCACTTGTTGGCTCTAACTTGTATGTATTGGTGAAAGCCTCACGGTCGTAGGTAACCGCTGCTGTCTTAACGCCATTGTTATCTGTTACAGTAACATTGACATTGATGTCTGAATTGGCATCGTTTGTCACACCTGGCAGATTGCTTGCTCGTTCACGAATGATATAGTTAAAGGTTCCCTCATTTTTGAAACGAAGTTTCTTAAAGGTTACGGCACCATCTTTGTTTGTTACCGTTTGAACAACTTTGTCGTTGTCATCCTTATTGATCAAATCAAAAGTAAATTCACCATCTGCCAAATTGCGGCCAGTCAATTCCTTTTTGACTTTGAAGATAACTTCATCCGAACGGGTACCTTCCCCGACACCATCAAGAGTTGTCAAAGGTGCAAATGGACGTGATACTAAATCTGGCATCTTTTGTCCATTAGCCGTAACGGTTACATCGTTAAAGGCTTTTTTGGTCACCTTATCAACTGGCTCTGTCAAACGTGTCCGATAGATAACATAAATACCTCTTCCACTCAAATCCCCAGCATTAACTGTGAAATGATTGGAGTCAGTGATTGTCACAATCTGGCTCGGATTAAAGGATTGACGTGTGCCAGAAGCACCTTCCCACTCAGTAAAGTAGTAACCTGTAATCCCTGAATCTTCATCCAGCTCTTGACCTTCTGGAATAGCGTCCTCAATGACAACTTGACCAAGATTTTGGACATCACGATTGACACGGATACGCCAGTTGACGTAATTTGGATCCTTAGAATCCTGAACACCCCACTTGGAATACCCCTGAGGTTCTTCATCAACCTTGATACGCTTCAGCCTATAGGTTCTAGCACCTGGGAAATTAACTTCTTGCTCTTGATCATAAGGCATATTATCAGCCCAAACCACTGTGAAAGAAGATTGAATACGCTTGGTATCTGGCATTTTCGCAAAATACTCAGCATTTGTGACTGTAATGGTCGCTGTATTGGTAACAGGATCTGTCACCAACTTGGCAACAACAGTACCATCCGGTGCACTTATGTTTTCCTCCAAAGTTCGCTCAATTTTGAACTGTGATGGAACACGATAAACCATGGTATCACCATTATTTAATACTTTGCTATCTGCAAATGTATAGGTCGGAGCAATGTAAAATTTACCTTCACCGTAGCCTGTATCCTTTAAAGGATTAGTATTAATAGTGACATCTGTAGTTAGCTGATAATCACTTTCACCTAACTCTGCAGCAGAAACCCTAGGACTTGAGCTTAACAAGGGAAGAAAGGTTGATACCAAAAGCAGCAAAGTCATCAGAGCATGAGACACTTTATGATAAGTTTGTTTCACCTTGAATGCGGTCCTCCTTCTTTTTATATTTTATTTTCGACAAATGCTGGCAGGCACACCATCATCTGTCTACCCCCTCATTTTCAGTCGATTCTAAATCAAGATTTATTACCAAACTAAAAATGAATGTGTTTGTATATGATAAGCAAATATGACATATACATATCAATTATAACATAAAATATTATAATTGACTCTTCGTGAACTACTTTTTTTAGTGGCAATTATCTATTCTTTGTCTACTTTCATTACAAAAAAGTTACAAATTGTTTTTTTATCTAACTCGGATGGATTATTATTGTTTTATTAGAAATAAATAGCAGAAAAAATACCTAGACTTTTTTACAGTCAAGGCATTTTTAAACATATACGGAAAACAACTTATTGCTCACTTATTAAAGATTGACTGTCTGAAGTCGTCTGTTTCACGAAGATAAGCATTGTAAATCTTCTTCTTAAGCAGGTTGACCCAGCTGGCATCGACACGGCTTGTAGCATTGGCAATGTTGCTCACATCCTCTGCTACTGCTGCGTCCATCAGCCTTTGCATGTCCGCATAAGAGCGAATGGTTACTTTCTTAGTACTGTTTGGATTTCTGAGTTCGTACTCAATGGTGATTGGCTTGAGCTTGGTCAGCTGATCAATCCGCTCCTTATACATAGCCTTCTTGAAGGCTACCCAGGAGTCATATTCACCCTTGAATACATTTTCCAAGACTTTCTGGTCAGTCACGAGACCAACATCTCTTCCGGACCATCCATCCCACGTTTTCTTACCTTCATCAAAGGCTTCCTTAGAGTACTTACCAGAAACATAAGGGATAAATCCTTCATGGTAACCCTTGGCTGCTAGTAACTCATAGGCTGTGCGGCGGAACATAACATCGCCCGGAGCTCCATTTGGATTGCTCAAGGCTGAGTAAATTGGTGAGAAGAGGCTGAGACTGAGATAACCATTTCGGCCGTATTTCCCACTATCCTTGTTCTCCCGACGAGTGATAACATCATTTTCAATCAGGGAGTTAAAGGTCTTCAGCTGCTTGATTTCTTCAGCAGTAAAGCTTCGCGTCTGGTTTCCAGCATGGGTCTCCTTACCATACTTATCTGTAACATAGTAATTCTCCATCTTCCTGAACCACTGGAGCTTAGCGTCATCGCTCTGCTTCAGCATGGAAGTACCTTCTAGGTAATCTAGGGTGTAGATCATGTCAAACATACCATGGACATAGTGCTGCAGGTCTTCTGCATTTTGAACGCGTTCCTTGAAGTTATATGTGTGTAGACGCGTCTTAGAATCCTTGTCCACCTTGAAGAGGGTATTGAGTGTAATGGTTGCCTCATCTGCACTTGGAGTGGACTGCAAGAGACCGCGAGCATAAAGCTCAGCTCCCAGACCTTCGCGGCGGCCATTGCCCTCAAAGTAAATGCCACCGTCAGAGTTATGGGTCATTTCATGCGTGTAGACAGAGTTACCATAGTCTTCTAACAATTTAGCTGCATCAAAGTGAGTTACACTTCCTGTAGCATAGGCATTGTAGCCCTTGCTTGGATACCACTTGCCGGCTGGTCCAAAGAACTCCTGCATAGCCAGTGATTTTTTGTCATTAGCTGGAGCCCAATATTTTTGACCAGTCTTGTCAACCAATGAGAATCCATCGTAAACCAGAACAGAACGGAAGAGCTTGTCCTTGCTTTCATCGCTAAGAATCTTATACCAGAAGTCATAGTGATCGCGCTGGTATTCAGCTGTTTTTCTCACTCGGTCTTCGACAAATTCCGCTAGCTCTGCATCTGTCCGCACCCTGCCATTGGCATCAAGTCGATAACGGTCATAAGCCCCCATGGAGATGGTAGACATATTGGAGATAGCATAGACACCCTTCTCAGTCATGGTCAAGAGCGGCAGAAGCATGCCCTTGTGTTCCCAGTTATCAGCAGTAATCTTGTCGTAAACGCCGACAGAATACTTACTCTTGTCTTCGGCTGCATCCTGAAGCTGTCTCGCTTCTGCTATATCCGACTTAGCCTCAACGATGTAGGCTTTTGTATTGGTCTTGAGCCATTCATTATTGGTCTTGTCCGGCAGGAAGAGCTGACGATAGCCTTCCAGATAGTTGAAGAGTCCTCGTTTACCAGTCGCTTCAGAAAGTGAGGCATCATAAGCCATATAGTTGTTCTTAGCTTTAAGATTGTTCATGCCTGACTTACCAAGTGAAATGATGGTATCTAAGGTTGAAGCATTATGATTTCCAAAGAAGTCAAACTTATAGGCCGACAAATCCTTGACATTGATATTGTCATAGTTGATATTATACCAACGGTTGAGATAGGTCAGACCAAGTAAGAAGGCTTCTTTATTGTCTTTAATTTGCTGAGCTATATAGTCTGCTACAACATTGCCTTCCGTATTGATAGACTTGTCCATAGCCAGTACCTTGCGTAACTCTTCTGACAGATTAGTCTTGACTTGGTCAAAGGCAGTATCCAGATAGAGATCATCCAGAGAAGTGTCAGCATTCACACCTAAAACAGTTCGCATAGCCGGTGAGTCAAGGACAACCTTGTTCAACTCCGGCAGCACTTGATTGAGAACTCTGCTATAGTCTGATAGGAAGGCTTCTGGTGTATAAAGGAGGTCTAAGCCATTTACACTGTACTCTGCAATTGCCTTATATTTGAAATCTCCCTTATAGGTCAGATCCAAGTAGTCAACCGTATTATCCTCAAAGTGCAGCATCAGACGGTTAATTCCGGTCTTGTTGCTATTGATATCAGTGATAATCTGGTCACCCTTCATTGGAACAACATCCAGCAAGTACTCTGTATTGAGCTTGTGATTATCTGGAAGTTTATTTCCATAAGCAACGATGGTCTCCTTATTGTAGAATGGCAGGAGTTTTTCCATGTTTGCATAAGCTATCAGACGGTCTTCTCGGGCATTCTTTTCTTGGGCATAGTTGACAGAATAAAGATTGAGATTCGTGTCTTCTAGCGTGGTTGTAATATCTAAGCTAGCCAGTTTCTCTTCTGCCTGGTCCAGAGTCAGTGTTGAAGTGACAAACTTATCATTTTCCAGTGTTTTATTTCCTTCAACGGCATATGCTTCTGTGATACGGTTGTTTTCATATCCCTGATCACCAGAAATACTGTAAACATTTGTACCGCTGATGTTGCTGATGACATTATCAATTAAACCATTGAAGTAATTGGAGCCAACCACACCACCAATCTGACCATTCTTAGTAGAGTTTTGAATCTTTCCAGTTACATAAGAACGGCTGATGCGAGCATTGTTTTCCAAACGGCCAACCAGGCCGCCGAAGCGTTGGTTGTTGGCTCTAGCGCCTGCTAGAATGGTCACATCTGCCCTGCTTTGGCTAATCAAGGAGTTTCCTCCCTTAAGATTGGCAACCAAACCACCGACATTGTATTCCTTGCCCTGTTTATCATTGGACACGATAGTTCCAGTAAAGGAGCTGTTAGTGATTTGAGTATCATTAGCAACAACGACTAAACCTGCCACTTGTGAAGCATTTTCTTTTACTTCTACTCTACCTTGGACTGAAACGTCTGTGATTCGAGCCCCTTCTGCATTGCGGGCCAGGGCAGCTGAGTCATAAGTACCTACAATATTGACCTCTTTCAGGTCCAGATTGGAAATAGAGGAACCACTCTTGAGGTTTTCAAATAAAGGCTTGGCTAGATTATAAATAGCGTACTGCTTGCCATTATGACTACCAGTCAGGCTGCCTGTGAAGTTCCCTTTGAGGTAGACATAATCCGCAGGAGCCAGACTGACCTCGCTAGCATCCAAATCTGCTCCCAGAACATAGTTGCCAGCCATATTTTGCTTCATAGCGTCTACCAAACTAGCAAAGCTGGTGTAGACATTTTGCTGACTAGGAGCAACTGCCTTGCTGATATAGAAGTCATAGCCAGACTTATAGCCTGTCTCACCTTCTTGAACCAGCTCAGGCAGAGAGACTGTTACCTTATAGACATCCCTGCCATCCTTATGGCTTTCCGCTATGCTGTGAACCGGCAGGAGCATTTCCTTAGATTCACTTGATTTGACTTTGACAAAGTAGGTAGACAGATCCGTAGGCATAGAGCTCATCGACACGACGCGCTTAAACTGGTCGTTTTCTTTTCTGTAAAACTCGACCGAATCAATATCTCGGAAGGCAATCTTCTTGTATTCCAATTCAAAATTGCGGCTGCTGGTTTCAAGGTCTGTGAAGCTGCCATTATCCAGTTCATAAGTCAGCTTGGTTTTCAGGGTATAGCCTGTGTAGTAGTCTAAGTCGCCAATTTTCAGACTTCCTGCGAAATTGGTAATCGGAAGAGTTCGGACGAGCTGATCTCCCTGGTACAATTCAGCAGTCGCTGAGCGGAAGGACTGGGTCTGGTCTTCCAGTCTATATTGGACTGTAACCGACTTGTCATCTGCATTTTCTGTCAAACTTAGAATAGAAACTGTCGGCTTGACTTTAGGCACTCCATTTAGAGCTTCTTTGGCTGCTGTCAGACTAGAAAAAGCTTGGTTAACTTGCACTTGTGTAGCAGTTTGATTGCTCAGAACTCCTTCTGCCTTGGTCAATTCGTCAGTATAAGCTGTCTGCTTATCTGAATCTGCATTCTTATATTTAGCACTTGTTTTAACAGTTTGATTTAAATCGTACTCACTTTGAAGAGCAGTTTTGACAACCTCAAGACCGCTTAACTGAGCTTTAGCTTGCTTGATTTGTTCTACCAATTGGTTGACTTCTGCTTGGCTAGCTTGTGATTGACTCAGGATCGCTTGACCTGCTGTCAAAGCAGTATCATAGCTAGTTTGATGGCTCTGACTGTCGTTGAAATAACGTGCCTGAGCTTTAATCTGATCTGCTTCCACTAATAGATTATGCAGTGGAATTAAATCGAATTCTTCTAAAGCTTCTGCTTTTGGCGCATCGTTCGGTACTATGTGCGGTTTAGCTGTACCAACTTTAACAACTTGCGTTACTGGAGCTAGAGTCTCTTCATTAGATAGTTCTTGACGATCAATTTCCTGACCATTGGAACTGTAGACACGGGTCTTGATGGTTCGTTCACCTTGCACTCCTGGAGTCGCGATTTGACGGGCATCTCGGACAAGCTCGTCCGTCTCTTCTTCACGAATCGTGAAGTTGATTTTCTCTACACGCGTTTCATCTGTATAAGTCAGTGGATACTCTGGCAAGGCGTCTGCTTTCGGAGCTTCGTTCGGTACCATGGTTGGCTTAGCTTTACCAACTTTAACAATTTGTGTTACTGGAGCTAGAGTTTCCTCGTTCGAAAGCACTTGACGATCAATTTCTTGACCATTGGAGCTGTAAATACGAGTCTTAATCGTCCGCTCGCCTTGGACACCCGGAGTCGCAATTTGGCGAGCATCTCGAACAAGTTCGTCCGTTTCTTCTTCACGAATGGTGAAGTTGATTTTTTCTACTCGGGTTTCGTCCGTGTAAGTCAATGGATACTCTGGCAATGCGTCTGCTTTTGGCGCATCGTTCGGTACCATATGCGGCTTAGCTGTTCCGACTTTGACAACTTGCGTTACTGGAGCTAGAGTCTCCTCATTGGAAAACTCTTGTCGGTCAACTTCTTGACCGTTGGAACTGTAGACACGGGTCTTGATAGTTCGCTCACCTTGAACTCCCGGAGTCGCTATTTGACGGGCATCACGAACCAATTCGTCCGTTTCTTCTTCACGAATGGTGAAGTTAATCTTCTCAACTCGAGTTTCGTCCGTGTAAGTCAACGGGTACTCTGGAAGAGTGTCTGCTTTCGGTGCATCGTTTGGAACCATGGCTGGCTTAGCCGTGCCAATTCTGATAACTTGAGTAACTGGAGCTAGAGTTTCTTCGTTAGACAGCTCCTGACGGTCAACTTCTTGACCGTTGGAACTGTAGATGCGAGTCTTGATTGTTCGCTCACCTTGCACACCTGGGGTTGCGATTTGACGGGCGTCTCGTACAAGTTCATCCGTCTCTTCTTCACGAATGGTAAAGTTGATTTTCTCTACGCGAGTTTCATCCGTATAAGTCAGCGGGTACTCTGGAAGAGCGTCTGCTTTTGGTGCATCGTTTGGAACCATGGTTGGCTTAGCAGTTCCGACTTTGATAACTTGCGTTACTGGAGCTAGAGTTTCCTCATTGGACAACTCTTGGCGGTCAATTTCTTGACCGTTGGAACTATAGACGCGAGTCTTGATTGTTCTCTCACCTTGAACTCCCGGAGTCGCGATTTGACGAGCATCTCGAACTAACTCGTCGGTCTCTTCTTCACGAATCGTGAAGTTGATTTTCTCTACGCGGGTTTCGTCCATGTAGGTCAGTGGATACTCTGGCAAAGCTGCTTCTTTCGGAGCCTCACTTGGAACCATATGTGGCTTAGCTGTACCAACTTTGACAACTTGCGTTACCGGAGCTAGAGTTTCCTCATTGGACAACTCTTGGCGGTCAATTTCTTGACCGTTGGAACTATAGACGCGAGTCTTGATTGTTCTCTCACCTTGAACTCCCGGAGTCGCGATTTGACGGGCGTCCTGTGGCAATTCATCAGTGTATTGTTCTTCAATATTGAAGGCAATTTTCTCAACACGCATTTCATCTGTGTAAGTTAGCAGATATTCTGGCAAAGCTGCTTCTTTCGGAGCCTCACTTGGAACCATGGTTGGCTTAGCCGTTCCGACTTTGACAACTTGTGTTACTGGCGCTAAAGTTTCCTCGTTGGACAGCTCTTGACGGTCGACCACTTGGCCATTAGAACTGTAAACACGGGTCTTGATAGTTCGTTCACCTTGGACTCCCGGAGTTGTGATTTGGCGGGCATCCTGTGGTAACTCATCTGTGTATTGTTCTTCAATATTGAAGGCGATTTTCTCTACGCGAGTTTCATCGGTGTAAGTTAGCGGGTATTCTGGTAGTTTTTCTACCTTTGGTGCCTCACCTGGAATCAGACTTGACTTACTTGTTCCGACCTTAATAATCTGAGTGACTGCTGCAAGAATTTCTTCATCTGATAAAACTTGGCGGTCAACCTCTTGGCCATTCGAGGTATAGATACGAGTGGTAATAGCACGCTCGCCCTGTACTCCTGGTGTGACAATTTGGCGGCTGCCTTCTGGAATCTCATCAGTATACTGTTCTTCGACGGAAAAATCTATCTTTTCTCTTCTTGTTTCATCCGTCGCAGTCAGCTCTAATTCTGGAGCTTGATGCACGGGTGCGTCATCTGGTGCGGTACCATAAGTTGTTAGTTCAGGCACTTCTTGAATCGGTGCTGTATCGGGCGCCGTTCCATAAGTTGTCAATTCTGGAACTTCATTTACAGGTGCAGTATCTGGTGCAGTTCCATAGCTGGTGAGCTCTGAAACTTCTTGAACTGGTGCGGTATCCGGTGTCGTTCCATAAGTCGTCAATTCTGGAACTTCATTTACAGGTGCAGTATCTGGTGCAATGCCATAGGTTGTCAACTCTGGGACTTCTTGCACTGGCGCTGTATCGGGCGTCGTTCCATAAGTTGTCAATTCTGGGACTTCTTGAACTGGTGCCTCTTTTGGCACAGATTTTACTGCAGCAGTTCCAACCAATACAATCTCCGAAACTGGCTCTGCAGTTACCTGGTCTGAAACCACTTCGCTTTTTACAATCTCTTTACCTGCAATATAATTGCGAGTGACAACAGTACGTGTACCAGTGACACCTGTGCGAATGACCTGAGATTGCCCCTCTGCGAGTTCATTTGAATATTGGTATTCTGTTTGATAAGGCAGGACTTGGGTTTGGCTGCTTTCTTGGCTCTTGAATTCGAGTTCTGGTACTTCAGTGACTGGAGAAAGCCGAGCAAATTCACGCTCTTTGGCAGCAATAATCTCTTTTTCTTGCTCTGTCAGTTTCTCTGTTTCGGTAGATAAAGGCTTGTTGGCAGTACCCTGATTCCCAGAAAGACTAGCAGATTTACCTGCCTGCTGATCGACTTCGACAGCTGACAAGTCCTTCTGTGCCGTAGGAAGCTGATGACTTCCTGCTGCGTTCTCCTTGCCCTGTTCACTGCTTTTCAGATAGCCGACATACTCGAAACCAGCAATCTCTAAAGGCTCCGGCAGCTTATCTCCCACTGCCAAATTCAGCCTTTGATTATAGGCAGCTAATTCAATATTAGTCACTGCAAATACAGAAGGAGCTAGGAGAATAGATCCTAGACCTGTCACTAGCAAAATAGAAGACAGGTATCGCTTGCCATTTCGACCTCGTGCAATAACTAAGACTGCTAAAGTCAGCCCAGCAGCTGCAAAAGTTGCTTCCCACAGACTTGAGTAGCCTGTCTTTGGCAAACTTTTTGCCGAAAGCCCCTGGGTCTTTGGACGATAAACCAGGTAATAAGCATCAGAGTTTTCTTCCACAAACTTTGGAAGCTCCTTAACGACAGCATTCTTCTCAGCTTCAGTCAGTTCAGACTCTACTACGTAGTGATACTGAACTGGAACGGTTTTGCCAGCTGAGACTTCTGCAGCCTCAACCGTGCTTATATTTCCCCCTATTGCGGTACTCAAAAAGAAGCTTCCGATAGTGGCAGAAACTAATCCTACTGATAACTTTCTAAAAGAATAGCGCTGGAGCGTATCACCAGTGATTCTTTTTTCCATAATAATTCCCTTTTCTTCATATAATAATCTCTTAAAATTTTACAGAATTTCCTACAAAAATTCAATGCTTTTGCTTAAAAATATATCTTTGAAGGCTGAAATCATCATGTTTTTGAACAGCCTGAAAATAGTGTTCATTTTTACTAAAAAAATAAAAAACAAATCTTCAGTTAGAAAATCTGTTTTTTTAAATGTGATTTATTTTGTTACAAATCTAACTCAAAGAGGCCATACTCATGCTTGTCTCCCTGCAATTCCGCTGCATAGTGACGCGTGACGGTTTTTTGATGAATCAAGGCTCCAATAGCTGAAGCTTGACGCTTCTGCGCTTCTTTAAAAATCGGATAGGCCAAGGCAGAGCCTAATCCCAAGAATTCCTCATCTACTCCCAGATACATAATCATATAGCGTTTTGGAAAACGCTTGATCCAAAAAAGCTTGGCCAGGTTGAGAGGAGTCAGCTTTTGATAAACCAAAGAGCCATAGTCCGGCATGGCAATCAGAAAACCAGCTAGCTTGCCCTCCTTATAGGCCAGCTTAACCATAGAAAAATCAAGAATATACTGGTATTTCTGAAAAATCTGACTGAACTGTTGACTGGAAATAGACCGATAAATCGGAAAATCTTGATAGAGGCGATTGAGAAGCTCAAAAACCTGCAGCGAGGCTTGATCCCACTCCTGCTTCATTGGAGAACAAATGGTAAAACCTGCTTCTTCAAAAGACTCAAAACGATGAGCTAGCTTGTCCTGATGAATTTGATTGCTGACCTTGGGATAAAAATTAGATAGATAGCGCTCCTTGAGCTCAAAACCAGCAGCCTTCCATAACTCAGGATAATAGTCTGGATTATGAGGTTCCCCAGTAAAAGGGAGCTCCTCTGTTCCAGTCAGCTGCATTCGATAACCCAGCCAAAAACTTGCCTGTACGGGACCGATTATCTTAATCGCTCCGAGACTGCGAGCAAAACCTGCTAAATGGTCGATAAAAGCAGATGCAATCTGTTGATCATTGATCGACTCGAAAAATCCCAAGTAAGCAGCCTCATCATCTGGATAGAAGGTCAGAAGCCCTCGAATACAAGGCCGACTGTCCACATAGCCAATAAAAGCATAGGTTTCTAAGTCAGAACTCAGCGGGTGACTGCCTTCAATCAAAGCTAGTTCTTCCTCTTTCGACTGCATGAGGTGAGCTGGCTGGTAAATCTTCTTGGGAAGGGCTAGAAAATCGGCCAGCTCTGCAGTATTGGGTTTGACTGGTTTAATTTCCAGCATGGTCTTCCTCCTTGATTAGTCGAATCTTGCCAGTAAGGCCATCCATCTCAATCCAATCACCGTTTTGCAGCTGGCTGCAAGCACCTCTGACATTGACAATGGAAGGAATACCTAACTCGCGGGAAATAATGGCCGTGTGCGAGAGCAAAGACCCCTGTTCGGCAATGACACCCTTGGCTTGGGTAAGAAGATAAACCCAGCCCGGATCTGTCATCTTGGTCACGATAATCCGGTCCTTAGCAGACTCAATCTCCTGCACATCTGCCACGACCAAAACCTGAGCCTTAACGCAGCCAGGTGAACAGCCAATCCCTTGTAAGGCTTGATTGCCCGTATTATGACTGCTGGTACGGTTTTGCGATTTCAGGTATTTCTCAAAGACCTGCCCAGCAAAAACATAGCGACTAAAGGTTGGTAGTTCTTTATCCGCATCCAACTTCTCACGACGCTCGGATATCAAGCCGCTAACATCTCTGGGCTTTCTGCTCAGCTCAAACAACTCTTCCTTTGTCAGGTAAAAAACATCGTCAGGCGTAGCCAGCAGCCCTTGCTCGGCTAATTGCTGCCCCAACGTTCGGAAAATCTGCCGCATCATGCCATAGATCCGTGTGCGGTTTAAGCGGGAACTTTCCCGATATTTAACACCAGTCATGGCTCGCTTGCGAAGAAAATTAGTCCACCAGCCTGATTTTTGCACTTCTTCTTCAAGTTTCTGAGGGGCCAACTTCTTCTCCTCTTGCTGGCACATTAGCAGCAGGAGCTTGAGCAGACGCTCTGGGTGCGTTCGGAAGGTTGGGGCTTCTAACTTCAACTCTTCCGGAGCCCGATCGCCAAATTCATGGATAAAATGGACTATTTCTTTGACCAAAGGGTGCTGGCGATTTAGAAAGACTGCTGGACTTTCACTTGCCATGGCCTGTCTAATCTCTGCATTTTCTTCTGCTTTCAGCTGAGCTGTTAAAGCCTGCAGAGCCAAAGCCGGCCGCATACTTTCAATCTGCTCAATTCCTGCAATCTCAGCCTGAACAGCCCCGCCACGACGCGACTTCTTCAGGAGTCCAGTATAAACAAAAGCATAGAGGTCATTGACCAGCGTAATGTCCCAGTGAGCCAGAATATCCTCTTTTAGCTTGCTGACCAAGGCAATCAAGGTCTCTGCATCTGCGTCGGGAGAAAAGCTCGCTTCATATTCTAGCTGAATCTGGGCAAACTGTTCTTCCAATTGCCGCATTTGCTTGGGTGCTGTCCAGAACTCTCGGATGATACGAAGCATGATTTGCAGCCGTTTGAAAGCAGACAGGTGCACCGGCATCTGAGGCACCTCTGTCTCTCGCACTCCCAGCATATCCTGCCAGATAGGGATGATTTTCTTAGAAAAAGGCAGAAGCTGCAAGAGCTGATACCAGCTCTGAATCTGGTAATAGACTCGGCTATTGACCGGCTGCAGCATATTTTGAAAGGTAGCTTCATAGGCAGCCAACTCAGGGGCATCCTTACCAACCAAGCGTTGAGCCAGACTTCGGAAAATGCTGGCATAAGCCTCCTGAATAAAGCTAATGGTCAGAGGACTGGAAACGCCCGGATAACTCTCGACAATGTTGCTGTTATCCAGAATAATCTGCTCTCCCTCTGGCAAGGTGGTAATAGGTCGTGCCTGCAAGAGATAGAGCTGGCCATTTGCGAAGGTAAACTCCATATCCATGTAAGGTCCGAAAAGCTGACTCACCTGACTAGCTAAAGATTGTAGCTCCTCAAGTTGTTCCTGTGATACGTCTGGTGAGTCCTCCGTCTGCTCTGTATAAAAGAGCTGGTCCTTGGGATGGAGGGTCACCATTGTTGTAGGAATCTTATCCTCGACAACCTTATTACCCAAGCCCCGACCGATGACAATAATGTGCTCGTTCAGAATGCCCTTGGGATTAGCTGTGAAGTAAATCCCAGACAAGTCTCCCTCCTGCATAACCTGAACAAGGCAAATCATCTGCGCTTGCTTCAAAGATAGCCCTTGCTCAAACAGATAACTAAGAGCCGACTCCTGATAAAGAGAGAGTAAGGTCGCTTGAATAGCTTCTTTAAGCCCCTCTGGCTTCACATTGAGCTGGCTCTCAAACTGACCGGCAAATGAGGAAGCCTTGCCATCCTCAATGGTTGCAGATGAGCGGACTGCAAAGCGACAGTCTGTCTGAGCAAATTCCTGCTGAATCCAGTTTTCTGCCGCTGTCAAATCTTCTTGACTTAACTGCTCTCCGGCCCAGTCCTGCAGTTGCTGACTGAGTTGGGACAAGTCCAACTCCCCAGACCGATAGGATGCTTCCATCCGCTCCAAGTCAGCAGAGCTGGCAGATTCTTGAAAAAATTCAAAAGCAAACACTGCAAAATCAGGAACTGGCAAACCAGCAGCCTGCATTTTCAGCAAATGATAGGCCTTGCCTCCGACCTGGTCAAGCCCTGTCTGCTTGATTCTTTTCATCAAAATACCCCCATCAAGAGATAAACAGCAACGGACAGAACCATGGTCGTCTCCGTGATATAAGTATAGCGCTCCACCCGTTCCCGGATATTAAAGCGAGTCGGATCCTTGATAAACTGCTCAAACTGGACGGTCATCCAGATAACATTCAGCACTAAGACCACCACTCCAACACGGGAAATATTCCAGAGGAGAGCGAAATTGGTCAAGATATCCAGCAGCGTCACGACCTCAATAAAGCGAGTGGCTTTTTTGTAGCCAAAAAGCATAGAATAAGTCACATACTCTGTCTCGTCTTTTGGTGCCCGAATCTTGCGGCAGACTTCCCAGATCAGACTTGGGAAATACATGGTAAAGGCCAGCAAGACGGTTGGTAGGGACAAGAGGGGCAGATTGTACTTGTAGCAGACGAAGGAGATAGTATAGAGATTCAAAATCATCATGACCGGATTATGGGTTACTAGAGCCAGTGGCAGAGAATTTTGAATCTTGTCACGCTTGAAGAACCAAAAGGACATAAGAGTTCCGTAAATATAGAGAAAAAGGAACCAGCCGATATTGTTCATAAAGAGGATATTGAGAAGTACAGATACAGCTACGATAAAGCTGAGGGCAATAGCCAGGTCTTTCTTTTTCACTCGTCCAGATGGCAGAGCCCGATGAGGAAAGAGCCGCCTATCGGTCTCATAGTCCTTGAAATCATCCGCAATCCGCAGAATCATCAGAAAGACAAAAATGGTAAAAATCCCAATCAACTCCTGATGGTCAAAATGAAAGGTAGTCACTCCGTCATTGAGCAAGAGGACAAAATAAATCTCAAAAAACATGATGGCAGCCACAAAAAAGCGCGGCAGCAAAGGGAACATTTCCTTATAATAAACAGCTAATCGTTTAAACATAGCTTTTCTCCAATCTTTTCACCCATTTGAATCTGGGTTTCTATTCCGAGGTCTGAGTAAGTCAGGATATCCTGATCTAAGCAAATCGTGCAAGCCGGATAGAGGACAAGAATGGTTGAGCCGCCCAGACCAAAGCAACCCTTCTCCTGTCCCCTGACCAAATGGTCCCGACTGTGATTGTATATTCTTCCGACCAAGAGAGCCCCTACCTCCATCTGCAGGACAGGTCCTAGGTCGGTATCTAAAAGGCAGTATTCTCTTTTATTTTCCTTGTAAATCAAGCGCCGCTTCTGGGCTACCTGCCTGACCGTATGCAGGCGTCCCTTAATTTTTCGACTTTGGGTAATGTTGCCGGATTCAGCCGCCAAATAGCGGTGCAGGTCTTCTACTCCCAAACGATAAACCAACGCTGTTCCGCCACTGAACATCTGAGCCAACTCTTCATCCAGCAGTAAGTCAGCTAGCCTGTATGTCTGCCCTTTAATTGTCAGCTGCAAGTCCTGACTGATGGTAAAAGCCTCTAGCTTGGAATCCGCCACTGCCAGTACTTGACTATCAGGGCAGACTGGACGCAAATCAGGTTTGATTTTTCGCTTGAAGAAAGCCGCGAAGCTAGAATAGGGGCCATCTTCATAGTCAGCTAGATCCAGCTGATAATTTTTCACAAAATCTGCTATTTTCTTGCGAGAACAAGGAGTGTAGTCTTTCAAAGTCAGAAGATAAGACAGGCTAGGTCGGGTCAAAATAGGCAATAGGAAGCGCCCCCAAGCAGTACCATAAAGCTTTTCTAGCAGACCCGCCTTGTATTCTGTCGGTTCAACTACTTGGCCAGTCCTTCTCTGATATACCTTAACCATGCGGGAGAACCCCCAGACCAATCAGACTTGCAACAGCTAGAATCGCAAAGACCAGATAGGCCAGCTTATTTGGCTTGGGAATACGGCAGTTGTAGACAAATAGAAAGGTCAGCAAAAGAGACAAGCCCAGCCACACCCAAGCAAAGAAACCAGGCGCCAGCCATTGACAGACCAGATAGGTCAGAGGGAAAAAGAGGGCACTGTAAGTAACGGGCAAGCCGATAAAATATGAGTCCGATCCTTCATCATGCTTGGCCAAGCGGTTAAAATGCGCCAAGCGCGTGACAGCAGCTAATACATAGAGGACAACCCAGATGATATTGGCCGCTCCTAAGGGCAGCTGAGTCATAAGGAGCACAGCCGGGAGAGCCGCAAAACTAATCATGTCGCAGAGCGAATCAATCTCAATGCCGAAGCGCTTCTGACTTTCAGTCCGCTTCATCCGTCGCGCCACCACACCATCAAAAAGGTCGCAGATACCGCTAACGATAAAGGCCATCATGGCCAGCCGCAGCTGGGACTGAATGATGGCATAGACTGCCAACAGTGCAAAAGTGGCGCCCATATAGGTCAGGATAACAGATTTGTCGTATTCACCAATAAACAAAGGTTCATTCTTCTTCATGAATTCTTATTTCTCCTCTTCTTCCATCTAAAGTAACCAGCATGCCAGTTTCTAGTAGCTGAGTTGCATTTTTGGCGCAGACCAGAGCTGGAATCCCGCATTCCCGAGCGACAATGGAGGCATGGCAGAGAACCCCGCCATACTCTGTCACCAGACCGCCTAGAATACCGAAAACATAGCTCCAGCCCGTATCTGTATAGCGAGTGACAAGGATTTCTCCTGGCTCAATCGTCTCAATATCCGCTAAATCCAAGAGAACTCGAACCCGACCGGTTACCTGACCGCTGCTGGCTGGCATTCCCGTCAGCAGGGCCTGACTC
Source organism: Streptococcus sanguinis (assembly GCF_050225395.1). Classification (GTDB taxonomy): domain Bacteria; phylum Bacillota; class Bacilli; order Lactobacillales; family Streptococcaceae; genus Streptococcus. The sequence continues at coordinate 1,385,055 of NZ_CP071431.1, forward strand.
TCATGGGCCACTTCTTCCAAGCTCATCTCTTTGTCGGTCAAATCCCCCACTGGCTCAAAATTTCGATAGGCCTGGCAATAATGCCGATTATCAGCTGCTTCTTCTTGAAGCTGGTCTGCAGTTTTTTGCCCTTCCATAAAGGCAGACAGGCTTTCTTTCTTAATGTAAAAAATATCTTGTTCATTTTTAAGAAAGCCTCGCTTTTCATAGTCTCGGCCGAGTTTTAGGCTAATCTGACGAATGAGGTGGTAATAGCGCGTGGAAATATCCTTGAACTCCTCTCGCCACCAGAGCAAGTTCCTCAGGTCTTGACTGATTTTTTCAATTTTTTTCTGCTTGGATCGAGATAGATGAGCCAGATCCAGCTCAGACTCTGAGACAGGACTGAGCGAAGCTTTGGCCGCTTGGTAATACGCTGAATCAGCAACCAACTGCTGGACAGCTGTCAGGACCTGATAAGCATCTTCTTCATAACTAGCTACTCGTAAGTCCAGCTCTCGTGCCGAGTGATAGCCAAAATCTTTTTGGAAATCCTGAACCTTGATGAAATCCGTTCGCTCAGGATATTGTGCAGTCAGTTCCTGCAATTCTTCCACCGATAGCTTCAACCAATCGTCTGTCAGTTTCTCGTCTGCCAAAACAAGATCCGCAACTTCCAGCATCCTACCCAAAGGCTTGGTATGCGAAACATTTCCCAACTTAGCAATCAGTTGGAAAAATTCATCGACCGTCAGCCATTTGAGCAGACTGGTCTTTTTCATAGACAGCTGGACCGTATTAATGTAGGCCTGCCAAAAATACGTTCCCTCACTGTCTAAATAAGCCTGATTTAGCACTAACTGCCAAAGACTCTCGACTTGCTGGATCGGGCTTTGGTCGTTCAGTTCTTGGATTTCTTGATTCAGGCGGGTAAATTGCTGACGCAGCTCTTGCAGCTTGTCTGGCGCCTGATGCAGAAAAGTCTTAGTTACTTTTTGCGTTTTCAAGGCTACCCGCAGGAAATTCAAGAGCAAGGCTGGACTTAATTTGCTGGTAAAACCTTGACCTTGGTAGTCTTTATTGACTCCCAGCTCATCATCAAAGTCTCGCTCAATATAGCCCGGAATCTGCTCCATACCTTGCTTGACTACGCCTAAGTTCCAGAAAGGCCGAGCATAATGGAGACGCATCAGTGGAGGCATCACACCTTCAGACTCTAGGCCAATTGCCAGCAAAAAGCTAGAAAGGGCCTCTTGCCAAGAATGGCGGTAAAGGCTCCACATCAGGTTGGGACAGGGCTGAGCCGCCACGCCTCCATCCCGAAAATTCGCCGTCGTCCAGCGACCACTGTCGATTTTAGTTGGTACTGTTGTGATAGGCCTAGCCTGCAGCACATAGACTTGCTCTTGGACAGCACACCACTCAATATCCATCGGTCGACCAAAATACGCCACAATCTCCAAAACCTGCGCATGCAGCTTCTGCAAGACTTCCAGAGGCATTTCAACTTTTTCAAACAGGCTCCAGTCCGGCTTGTACCAAGGAATATTCAGCTGCTTAGGATTGACTTGACCACTAACCAAACTCTCAGCTGAGCCTTTTACATACTCCAACAGCATGGTCTGGTCCTGATTGGTCGCCACGTCTAGGGAAAAGCAGACACCGCTGAAGTCAGGCTCTATCTGCTCCTGAATCAGCACCGCCATAGCAAAATCCTGCTCTGCCAAGCCTTGTCGTTGCCAATAGACTAGCGCCTCTGGGTTGAAAAGAGAAAGCAGACAAGAACGAATGCCCTGCTCAATTTCTGACAGTGTCCGGCAGTTGCCAATCGAGTCATATTGACCGGCAAATGACATGGCCTGTCCGTCTTCTAAAAGGGCACTGCTGCGAACGATATAAGCCTGATTTTCCTGACAAAAAGCTGCTAACTCCTGTAGCCAAGCTGACTCCAAAGGATATTGCTGCAAACGCTCCGCAATTTCCTCCTTGCCCAAATGAATTAACTCTTTAAGTCCCTGCTCTGAGTATTCTAGCAGAGCTGCTCTTAGCCAAGCCATTACTTGGTCCGCAGGCAAAATCAAACCCTTAGGAACCGAAAGCCCCAGCTGACAGAGGTTGATTAACTGATTGATTTTACCGCCATAGACGGCCGAAGGCTCTTTTTCCAGCCATAGTTCTTTCATCAAAAACTCCCATTTCACATACGATTTTTTCTAAGCTTAGCCCAGTAGAGCAGACGATTGACTCCTAGATGCGTGCCCGCCCCTAGGATTAGAATGCCCAACATCTGCTGCCAAGACAGAGGGATAAAGAAAAGCAAGAAAATGATACAGCCAATCAAGGAATCAATCTGGTCTATCCAGATAAAGGTCCATTTCCAGCCATTCTCCGCCGTCTTGCCCTCTCTGATTTCCAAACGACGCTTGATGAAGCTATTGGGCAGCTCAAACAAAACATAAGCTAGCCCCAAAAGAGCCCCAAACACCAGATTAAAGAGCACGGTATTTTCGTAGAAGGCATAGACCAAGTGCAGCGTCTCTAGGGTAGAAATACTCTTCAAGAGCAATCCCCAAAGGATCTGAGCCAAAGCTCCCCAGACAATCATGCCGAGGAAGCCTTTCCAGGTCTTGTTAGCCCCAAACAGCCTCTTACCATCCTTTAAAATCAACCCAGCATCCATTGGTCGATAAGCCGCCTCTAGCAGTGAAGACTTGCAAAAGATCATATTCAGAATCCCAGCCAGAATGACCGGCATCAGGGTGATATATAAGGCAAGAATCGAACGCATACTTATTTCCTATTCTTTTTATGAAAATCAGTTTGAAAAGATTAAGAGACTTCTCAAACTTTTATGGCTTCATTATATCATAAGTCTCTAAAGCCCTTACACAACAAACTGTCAACAACTGTCACATCTGATTGTGATACAAAAATTCGTTATTCTAAAATGTTGCTTCCCGTCGCATCTGTAACTACCTGATTTTTTAAGACATACTAAGAGTTAGTAGCAACTAAACAAGATTTCAGATAATATGTCAATCAATCTTCTTTTTATTATAAAATGCTTTTAAAAATTTGTAAAGAAGGGTTTTATAATTCAAAGTAAAAAACCAGCCTTTCTAGCTGGTTTGTCAGTTTATCCTCTATCATCATAACCATTTGGATGACTTGAGTGCCATTTCCAAGCAGTTTCGATAATGGTTTCGATATTGTCAAATTTCGGCTGCCAGCCCAGAACATTTCTTGCTTTTTCAGAGGAAGCAATCAGTGTATCCGGATCCCCTGGGCGCCGCTCTGCTATTTCCAAAGGAATAGGATGTCCGGTCACCTTGCGGGCGGCTTCTACAATCTGCAGATTGGAAAAACCAGTCGAAGAGCCAAGGTTAAAGGCATCTGAAGGATGTCCAGAACGCAGATGCTCGACAGCCAGAATATGGGCGTCAGCCAAGTCGAAAGGATGGACATAATCGCGGACATTGGTGCCGTCTGGAGTATCGTAATCATCACCAAAGACAGCAATCTTCTCACGTTTGCCCTGAGCCACCTGAAGCACAATGGGCAGGAGATGGGTTTCAGGTCCGTGGTCCTCACCGATTGAGCCGTCGGGCTTGGCACCCGCCACATTGAAATAACGCAGGGCTACAAACTTAATACCATAGGCCTGGTCTGCCCAACGCATAATGGTCTCCATCATAAGTTTGCTCTCACCATAAGGATTGATAGGCTTTTGAGGCGTCGTTTCCAGAATCGGCACTTCCTCAGGAATGCCATAAGTCGCCGCTGTCGAAGAAAAGACAATATTTTTAACACCGTATTCCTGCATGACCTCCAAGAGAGAAACCATGCCGGCCGTGTTATTGTCAAAATACTTGAGCGGGTCCGCCATGGACTCTGCGACCAGTGAAAAGGCAGCGAAGTGAATGACTGCATCAATGGATGGATGTTTGGCAAAAACACCACGCATAAAGTCCTTATCCGCCAAATCCCCCTCGTAAAAGACTGCTTGTGGATGGACGGCCGCCCGATGACCAGTCACCAAATTATCAACGACGACTACTTCTTCCTTACCTGCTGCTACCAAGCGATCAACCATGTGCGAGCCGATATAGCCAGCTCCACCTAATACTAAAATTGCCATAAAACTTCCTTTCCCTGTTACGCTAGATTCATTATAACACATTTCCTAAGGCTGGATGCCGACGGATTGGACAAAGCGCATGAAAGCTTCTTGCCCTTCCTCTGTTCGCTTGTAAACTCCCGCATCTTCTAGTACTCGGCTGAAAATTTGTCCAACCGAAGCCTGAACTACTCCTTCCGCCGTCTCAGCGGAAACATTTGGATTTTGGTCCTTGAGTTGATTGGCCCACTCCTGATGATAGGCAGCAACCTGACAGTCTTCTCCCAGCAAGAAAAGTTCCACCTGCTTGAGTTCTTCCTTGAGCCGAGGCGGCAGAATAGCCAGTCCCATCACCTCAATCAGACCGATATTTTCTTTCTTAATATGCTGCACATCCTTATGAGGGTGATAAATGCCGTCTGGATGTTCTGGGGAAGTTTGATTGTCCCGCAAGACCAAGTCTAGCTCAAAAGATCCATCTTTTCTGCGCGCAATCGGTGTGATAGTATGGTGAGGCTCACCCTCGGACTCTGCCAAGACCTGCACACTCGGGTCAGAATAAGTCCGCCAAGCTTGCAAGATCTTGTCAGCCAACTCAATCAACTGTTCCTTCTTCTCAAACCTTAGACGAATAACGGACATAGGCCACTTGACAATGCCTGCCTCCACCTCTTCAAAGCCGCTAAAGGTAAAGCTGCAATCCAGCTCTGCTATTTCCATAGGGAAGGTGTGACGTCCTCCCTGATAGTGGTCGTGGGTCAGGATAGAGCCACCGACAATCGGCAGATCGGCGTTGGAGCCAGCGAAATAACCCGGAAAGGTCTCCACGATGTCCAGTAAGCGCTCAAAGGTCAGCCGACTGATAGCCATGGGAAGGTGCTGGCTGTGGAGAAAGATGCAATGCTCATTAAAGTAGGCATAGGGCGAATACTGGAAGCCCCATTCCTGTCCAGCCAAGTCAAAGCGAATAATCCGATGGTTGGCGCGGGCTGGGTGGTCCAAGCGACCTTGGTAACCTTCATTTTCCATGCAAAGCTGGCAGGCCGGATAATGGCTGTTCTTAGCCTTTTTAGCTGCCGCAATTTCCTTTGGATCCTTTTCTGGCTTAGAGAGATTGATGGTGATTTCCAAATCTCCATAAGCGGTCGGTGCTTTGAAAGCAATGTTTTTAGCAATAGCCTTGACCTTGATATAATCATTTTTTTGACTAAGTTGGTAAAAATCAGCTACAGCTTGCTCAGGATTGGAAGCATAGGTCGTCCAGAAGTCCTGATTGAGCTTGCTAGGGGCTGGTGTAATCAAGTCCATGAGCTCAGCTCCCAGTATATCCTGCTCAGCTAAGGTGTCACCAATCGTCCCATTCTTGACAGCCATAGCTACCAAGTCATCCTTCAGGTCAATTAGCTGCTCAGCCTCCGTATCCTGCTCTGCCACTGCCTCTCCGACCAAAGCCATAACACGATTGCTCAGATAAATGGTGTCTATTTCCTCAAAAGCGCTATTGTCAATCACTGCTGATACGAAAGCATCCAGTAACTTCTTGGACATAGTTCTTCCTTTCTCTTGCTAGTAAAGGGCCGGCATTCCTGTCAGCCCAAGTTCCTTTTCTGTGATTTAGTCCAGTACTCGGCTTCCGCTAGCTACTTCTGCAATGTAAAAGCTAGGGGCATAGCCGACGACTTCTTGATACTTGCGGCCAACATTTTCTTTGAAAGATTCCACCGCATCCTTAGCAACTAAAGCAATGGCGCAACCACCGAAGCCAGCTCCAGTCATACGAGCACCCAAAACACCTTCTTGCTCCCAGGCCGTGTGAACCAAGGTGTCCAGCTCTAGACCAGTCACCTCATAGTCATGTTCCAAAGAAACATGGGACGCATTCATGAGACGGCCAAACTTGTCAAGAGCACCTGCCTGCAAAGCTGCCCGCGCTTGCAAAGTGCGTTGATTTTCCAAAACAGCATGGCGAGCCCGTTTGAGGCGATTTTCGTCCTCTATCAGATAGCTATACTCGTCAAAGGACCACTCATCCAACTCGCCCAAGGTTGCGATAGACAGTTTACGGTTCAGTTCTTCAACAGCTTTTTCACACTCCGCCCGACGCTCATTGTACTTAGAATCAGCCAACTCACGACGCTTGTTGGTATTCATAATCACTACAACATTATCCTTGAGATCAAGCGGCACCAAATCATATTCAAGAGTATTGGTGTCTAGGTAAATAGCCCGCTGGTCAGCTCCCATTCCGATAGCAAACTGGTCCATAATGCCAGAATTAACCCCGATAAATTCATTCTCAGTTAATTTACCGATTTTCACTAGGTCCAAACGTTCCAACTGCAAATCAAAGAGTTTCTCAGCAATGACACCCGTCAAAAGCTCTAGCGATGCAGAAGATGATAAGCCAGAACCATTCGGAATATTTCCATAAACATAGACATCCATGCCTCGGTCAATCTTATGGCCTGCCTCCTGCAGAAAATGCAGAACTCCTTTCGGATAGTTGGTCCAGTTATGCTCAGGCTCAAAGTGCAGGTTTTCCAGCGACACTTCAATAATCCCTTTTTCTTCAAAATTCCCTGAGAAGAATCGCAAGAGCTGGTCATCCCGCTTACGAGCCGCTCCATAGGTTCCTAGAGAAATCGCAGCAGGAAAGACATGGCCGCCGTTATAGTCCGTATGCTCACCAATCAGATTGATCCGACCGGGTGAAAAGAAAGTGTGATCCGCTTCTACTCCAAAAACTTTGGCAAAATCTGCGCGGACTTGCTCGGCTGAAATTAGGTTTGACATAAGCTAAACTCCTTTAAAATGAATAATCGACATTGTAATCGTTTTCTTATATTTATTATAACTGTTTCCGAGTAAAACTTCAATAAATTTAGTAAAATTTTACTAATTTTATAGATAGATTTTTTGTAAAAATCCAAACAGTAATCTGTCTGGATTATTTTATAAGGAGCAATAGATTAGAAAATATTGTCTTCCGTCTCAGCATCAAAGTAATGCGCCTTGTTTAGGTCGAAGCCAAGTTTAATACTGCTTCCGGTATTCATATGATCACGTGCATCAACTTTGGCAACAAACTCACTGCCACCAACCGTACAGTAGAGGTGAGACTCCGCTCCAAGCAACTCAGAAACAGAAATCTTCGCAGTTAGAACCGACTCAGGGAAGGTTTCCAGAAAAGCTGGTTCCATGTTGATATCTTCAGGACGAATACCAAAAATCAACTTATTGCCTTCATAGCCCTTCTCCCGCAAGCCCTTAAGATTGCCCTCTGGGACTTGGAGACTGAAGTCTCTGTTGGGGCCGACAAGACGGCCATCTTCCAGTGTCACTTCAAAGAAGTTCATAGCTGGGCTGCCAATGAAGCCGGCAACAAACTTATTTGCCGGATGTTTATAGACTTCCTGAGGAGTACCAATCTGCTCCACTCGACCAATCGTTCCAGTTCCAGCAGGATTCTTGGTCGCTGACATGATAACGATACGATCCGCCAAGGTCATAGCTTCAGTCTGGTCGTGGGTAACATAAATAGTTGTTGCCCCGATACGGCGGTGAATCTTGGCAATCTCCGCCCGCATAGAAACACGCAGCTTAGCATCCAAGTTAGACAGAGGCTCATCCATAAGGAAAACCTTTGCATCCCGAACGATAGCGCGTCCCATTGCTACCCGCTGACGCTGACCGCCAGACAAATCAGCTGGTTTGCGTTGCAAAAATTCCTTCAAGCCCAGAATTTCTGCTGCTTCATTGACCCGTTTTTCAATATCTTCCTTGCTGTACTTGCGCAGCTTGAGGCCAAAAGCCATATTGTCGTAGACAGTCATGTGCGGATAAAGGGCATAGTTCTGGAAGACCATGGCGATGTCCCGGTCTTTTGGAGCTACATCATTGACCACCGTACCGTCAATAGAGGCAGTTCCTTCAGTGATGTCTTCAAGACCCGCAATCATACGCAGCGTAGTTGATTTTCCGCAACCAGACGGACCGACAAAGACGATAAATTCTTTGTCCTTGATATCTAGATTGAAGTCTTCCACTGAGTAGTGGTCGCTGTTGGGATATTTTTTATAGATATTTTTCAGATTTAATTCTACCATTCTTCTTCTCTTTTCTTATCTCTATTCAAAAGTGATAGCTTGGCCATTTTCACTAGCGCTATATGTCAATTCTTTGAGGTTGATAACTACTTGAGCAATGACTGACTTATCTGCATTGCTACGGACAATCCGGAGGCTATTTTCATCCAATAGATTCACTTCAATAGTGCCATCTAGGTCAAAGGCAGCAGACTGGTTGCGGTAACTGAAAAGCTTGAGCAGGGCTTGCACAACTGGACGCTTAACTTCTTCAGCAATCTCCTCATTACTGTAATAATGACGGTTGATATTGCGGCCTTCCTTAGTGTTTTCTAGCAGTTCAAGGTCATTTTCCCCAGCTAAGAAACCAACATAATAGACCTGTGGAATCCCTGGAGCAAAAGCCTGAATCAGACGACTAATGAAGTACTTATTGTCGTCATCGCCCAAGGCTGAGTAGTAAGTCGAGTTAATCTGGTAAATGTCCAGATTATTGTACTCAGCTGAGGAATACTTACGCTTGACATTGGCCCCGACCTTATATAGTTCATTGGTCGCAAAGTCAATTTCTTCATCAGTCAGAATATCCTTAACATCAACAACCCCAATACCATCGTGAGTATCCAGTGTTGTGAATTGCTTCATAGGACTCATTTCAAGCCACTTGACTAGACGCTCAGCTTTACCACTGTATAGAGAATAAAGAGTTACCATCGGTAGCGCAAAATCATAGACAAAGTAGCCATGCTCTGCAATCTTGAACTGGATAGAATAATGCTCATGAATTTCTGGTAAAATATCCGTCCCAAACTCAGCCGCTTGCTGCTGGACTTTTTCTAAGAGATCCCAGATTTCTGGCTCAACAAAGAAATCATTGGTATCTAACTTTTTGACTGCATAGGCAAATGCATCTAAACGAATCAGATCACAGCCATGCTCTGACAGTTGACGCAATGTTTTCTTGATGAAATCATTAGTTACCTGACTGCGAACATCTAGATCAATCTGCTCTTCACCAAAGGTGTTCCACAGATACTCGGTGCTTCCATCTGCAAAGACGATTTCCTGCTTAGGTGCCCGATCCTTACGCTTATAAATCAAATCAACATCAGCTTGCGTTGGACGATTTTCTGGCCAAAACTTATCCCAGCTGAGAAAGAGGTCACGATACTCACTCTGATCCTTCTTTTCCTGAAAATCCTTATAATACTTGGACTGGCGTGAGATGTGGTTGATCATAAAGTCAAACATGAGATAATATTTCTCGCCCAGCTTTTCTACATCCTCCCAGTCACCAAAGGCTGAATCAACCTCTTCATAGTCTACTGGGGCGAATCCCCGATCACCAGTTGATGGGAAGAAAGGAAGCAAATGCACTCCTCCAACCGCATCCCCAAAATGCTTTTCTAAATTGTCATATAAATCTTTTAAATTCTCCCCCAGGCTGTCTGAATAAGTAATCAGCATGGTCTTATTTTGAATAGCCATAGTCTTCTCCTCTAAAATCTTGTCTTATATACTCTTTCCCGTGCGCTGAATGGAAAACGCCCTAAGCTCTGTATGAAAAAGCTGAAGCTTCTTTTTCCAATCCCCTATTTTTCTACAGCCGTTACTAATTCAGTAGTTTACGGGCTCTGTATCTTGAGCTTACTTCACTGCCCCGTTGCTCATTCCAGCAATAATGTTGCGCTGGAAGATGAGATAGACGATAGTAATGGTAATAATCCCAACAACATAAGAAGCAAAGCTTGGTCCATAATCATTAAAGTATTGACCTGTGTAGTTATATTGGAAGAGTGGCAGAGTCCACATCTTGGAGTCTTTATTGAGTACCAAGAGAGGAAGCATGAAATCATTCCAGAACCAGAGGGCATTGATAATCATGGTTGTCGCATGCATGGGTTTCATCATAGGAAAGATAATCTTAAAATAGGTTGTAAACTTTCCAGCACCGTCAATTTCTGCTGCCTCATCCAGACTGTCTGGAATGGAAATCTTAATGTAGCCTACATAGAGAAAGAGAGTCTGTGGAACAGCGTAAGCCAGATAGAGAATAATTAATCCCCAAGTGTTGGCTAGTCCTAGCTTACTCATCATAACTGTAATAGGAATCATGATAACTTGAAAAGGAACGAAAATCCCTAAAATCAAGAGCGTATACATAATACCAAAAGCTTTTTTCTTAGACATATTACGAGCGATAGAGTAAGCAGCCATGGGAATAAAAATCATGACAACAGCCAAAGATAGAACCGTGATTACAATTGAATTCCAATAGTAGCCTCCGATACCATCAGCCAAAAGGCGTTGGAAATTTTCTAAAGTCGGTTGAGTCGGAAATCCGAAAAAATTATTAACGATGTCTTTGGTAGACTTAAAGGAACTGAATATCGTTGCTAAGAGTGGAATTAAAATGATAATAGATCCCAGTGTTAGCAAGATATATTTACTAAAATTAGCTTTTCTTTCTGCATTTTTCATCGGGCTTCTCCTCTTAGATTTCAAATTTCTTAGATACTCTCAACTGGATAATAGAAATAACCGCAATCAAGAGAAACAAGATAACAGCAATGGCATTGGCATAACCAAATTGATTGCTCTTAAAAGCATAGTTGTATACCAGAAGTCCTAGAGAGGTGGTCGCATTATTCGGACCGCCGCCTGTCATGGCAAAGACCTGGTCAAACGCTGTCAAACCACCTTTTAGAGCCAAGATAAAGACCATGGAAACACTTGGTAGGAGATAAGGAAGTTCCACCTTCCAAAAAATTTGTTTGCTGCTAGCTCCATCAATTCGAGCTGATTCTGTAATCTCAGTCGGGATAGACTGAAGACCAGCTAAGAAGATGATAATAGGCATGGCTACCCCTTGCCAAAGCAAGACGAAGATTGCTGCAAAGATTGCGCCGCCATTCGTTCCTAGAAGGCTGGTTTTAAAAAATTCAATTCCTAAGGTATTCCCTATAGCTGGCAATCCGTAGTTGAAAAGTTGCTTAAAGATAAGAGCCACAGTCAATCCAGATAGGACAGCAGGGAAGAAAAACCAAGCTCGGAAGAAAGTTTTCCCCTTTATCTTCGAGTTGAGAGCTCGTGCTATCCAGATTCCCAGCATAATCTCACCAACCACCATACAAATAGTAATAATCAATGTAAAGCCTATCGCGTTCATAAACTTAGGATCGCTCATGAGGAGCATAAAGTTATTGAGTCCGACAAACTTATAATTATAGGTCAAACCAGTCCAGTTTGTCAGGCTGTAGAAGGCACCCTGAAACATGGGCACATAAAAGAATACAGCCTGTAGTACAAGGGGAACTAGGACAAAGAGCCAACCCCAATATTTCTCAATCAATTTTTTCATAGTAGATCTACTCCTACTCTACGTCTGCTTTCATCGGATTGAAGAAGGCATTTAGTGCTTTCGCCATATCCTCTTTGTTTCCAGTTGTAATATAGTTCCCGGTCAAGGTATAAAAATCACTTTCACTGGTCCAGTCTTGAGCTAGCCAAACGAGGTGTCGGTCTGTAAATGCTAGTTCAGCAAGACCGGCTAGCGGTGCATCTGACCCAGCTTCCTTGACACCTTCAATAGCTGTTGGTGAGCCGTCCACATCATAATATTTCTGCATAACTTCTGGACGTGACATATATTCAACAAAAGCATTGGCTTCTTTCTTGTGCTTACTACTTGACGAGATAGACCAAGCTAGGTCTCCTGCTCCAATGGTCAAGCTTTGTCCTTTTTGCTTTCCAGGGAAAGGGAACGTTCCAACATTAAACTTAGGATCTTGCGCATTGATTGCTGTGATAGCCCAAGAACCATTTGGAGTCATCAGGGCATCGCCTCTAGCGAAGGCACCGACAACATCAGTATAGCCTGCTCCCTGCCAGTTGGTTTGCATGGCACCTTTTTTGCGGAATAAATCTAACAGCCTGAAATCATCTTTAAGTACTGAATCTGAAGACTTGATGGCATTTGGTTTGGAAAAACGTAGGTAATCATTCGCTTCCTTACCGCCACCTGTAGAAGTGGCAAGAGCCAACTGATGATAACCATTCAAGGTCCAAGTATCTGCTCCTGCAATGGCAAAAGGTGTTTCCCCTTTTGCTATAATCGTATCAACTAATTCCTCAAATTCCTCCCAAGTCTCTGGAACTTTCAATCCCAGTTCTTTAAATTTATCCTTGTTGTAATAGATACCATAAGCATTAGCAGTATAAGGGATATTGTAAATCTTTCCATCTATCGCATATTTATCTGCGTAATGATTCTTAACTCGCTTGAGATAATCTTTATTAGATAAATCTTCAAAGTAGCCAGCTTTAGCCCATTCTTGCAATTCAATAGACTGGGGATAGATATTGACAACATCAGGAACATCTCCAGCCAGAACGCGAGTTTTGAGTACTTCCCCAGCGTTAGGGACATTCACCACTTTCACATGCACATTCGGATTTTCTTTTTCAAAGTCTTTTGCAATCTCACGAAGGGTATCAACCATTTCACCCTTCTGATTGAAATACTCAATCGTTACCTTACCATCTGTTGACTCACCTTGGCTGCTGCAAGCTGACAGCCCCAAAAGTGACAGTCCTGTAATAGCAGCTAAGCTCATCTTTTTATACCATTTCATGGTCTAGCCTCCTTATTTTTTAATAAAATGCAGCTGTCTGCTAAGATAATCTCCTTGCGGAAGATTCATAGTAATACCAGCATACATGAGTTCTGCACCTGAGTAAACTGCGCCATTTTCCTGCAGCTCATAAAGTCCTTCTTCCTCTAAGTCTTTTAGTTTCAAGGTTGTTTCCATCGTTTCCACAACTGATAAGACTCGGACATAGGTTACAATCGTTTGATTTCCATAGTTAAATTGAACCGCTGCTTCATTGGAGCCAACATCTGGATTGATTAGCCTATACTGACGCCCTAACTGGACCACTGGACGTAATTCTTTATACAACTTCACCTGGTCAGCAATCGCAGCTTTCTCTTCATCTGATAGACTAGTCAAATCAAGCTCATACCCCAGATTTCCCATCATAGCCACATGACCACGAGTTGCCAACGGAGTAATCCGTCCCATCTGATGATTAGGCACTGCCGACACATGGGCACCCATTGAAATAGTCGGATAAAGATAAGAAGACCCATATTGGATTGGCAAACGAGCTATGGAATCGGTATTGTCACTAGCCCAGACTTGAGGGAAATACCGCATCATACCAAGATCATTTCGGCCACCACCACCTGAGCAGGACTCAAATAAAATATTCTCATATTTCTCTGTCAAATATTTTACAATTTCATAAAGCCCCAAGATATACTTATGTGACTGCATTTTGGTCGCCAGATAGTTAGTGCCATTCCCAAGATTGGTAATATTACGATTCATATCCCATTTTATGTAGTCAATATCGTGCTGACTTAACAGCTGATCCAGTGTTTCTTTGATATAGGCTACCACATCTGGATTAGCATAATCCAATACGAGTTGATTGCGAGAGTAGGTATGGTCCCGATCAGGCGCTTGAATAGCCCAGTCTGGATGTGCCCGATAAAGCTGACTGTCTACGGAAATCATTTCTGGCTCAACCCATAAACCAAATTGCAATCCTCTGCTATGAACTTCTGCTATGAGCTCTGTCAAACTGCCACCTAGCTTATCTTCATTGACAAACCAGTCACCCAGAGCCCGATTGTCATCAAAACGGTTGCCAAACCAGCCATCATCGAGAACAAAGAGCTCAATACCAACTTTCTGTGCCTCATCTGCTAACTCTAGCAACTTTTCTTTTTTGAAATCAAAGTAAGTTGCTTCCCAGTTATTGATTAAAATTGGCCGCTCTCGCTTCGCAAATGCTTTAGGAATGATATGCTCTTGAACAAAAGCTTGGCTCTCATGACTAAGACCAGTCAAACCCTGAGCCGAATAATTCAACAGAGCAACAGGACTATAGAAAGTCTGCCCCGCTTCCAGTTTCCAAGCAAAGTTATCTTCATTGATACCGATACCTAGCCGAACTTCATTCAACTGATTTTGCTGAATCCAAGCTTCAAAGTTTCCGCTATAAAGGAGCTGAATTGCCCAAACTTGACCAGCCTCTTCCGTCGTTTCACTATCACAAAGGATAAGGCTCGGAGTCTGCGCGTGACCAGAAGCTCCTCGGTTGGAAGCTATTTTGAAAATTCCCTGTTCTAACTTGTGACGACGAACTGTTTTCTCCCTAGCATAAGCTCCCTGTAAACTAATCACATCATAAGTCCCTGCTGGCAAATCTGCCATTAAGCTCAAGTTCTTATGTATGATTGCTGTCTCTCTACCGATATTTTCCAGCTTAGTAAAGGTTGCAATAGTATTGCTATCTTCAAAAGCTGTGTAATAGAGAGTGAGGCGTAAGTGAGCTACTGCATCCTCTAAAATAAAGGCCAGTGTTTCAGCGTCTTCTGTACTGTGAGGGCTAGGCAGTCCTGGAACTTCCAAACCTCCCTTAATCAGCTGACTCTCAACAAACCGAAAATCTGTTACTTCATTATTAGCATGTTGGACTTGCAGAGAAGGTTGCCGAAAGTCTCCTAAACCATGCTGACCCAAAACCTGCCGCTGGGTATCTAAGCTAAAACTTCGCTCATTCGATCTCGGATTACCAGAAAAAGCATGATCTCGCTCAAATACTGTATTGGAAAAATGATAGGATTCGATTTTTCTGCCTAAGTGTTTAAGCAAAAGGTAGCCATCCCTTTCCTCAATGATAAGACTGAAATTTTTTGTATTGATGTAGAATAGATGTTTGTCTATTTTGATAGCCATTTCTGAACCTCCATATTTACTAATATTTTACCTTATGAAATCGCTTCCTAAAATAGAATTATGTTAGGGAAATATGGTAAAATGTTAGGTAGGAGGCAAAATATGCTTGTTTTTTCAGAATACCAAACAGGAACAATTGATCTCTCACTTAGCTTCTACGGTTACGAAGAGTGCACACCTAGCTACTCTTTTGGACCAGCTATTAGAGATACCTACGTTCTTCACTACATTACCAAAGGGAAAGGTCAATTTCATTACAAAGGAAAAATTGTCGATTTAAAAGCTGGAGATCTCTTTCTGCTCAAGCCGAATGAACTTACCTTTTATCAGGCTGACAAAGAAGAACCTTGGTCTTACTACTGGCTGGGAATGACTGGCGGTAGGGTTTATGACTACTTCAATCACTCTCAGATTGCCGAAGACTGCTACCTACTTGCTAACCAGGAACGAAAAACAGATAGGATTGAGAAAATTGTTGAGAACTTAGTTTACTTCGCTGAGCAGACCAAATCTAACCAACTAGCTCAACTCCACATTATGGGCCAACTTTATGAACTCATCTTTCACTTGGGCAGCGTTGCCTATAAGCCCCAAGCAAATACCCTATCTGCAAGCCAGCAACTCTATCTAGCCTGCAAGCAGATAATTGACACTCAATATCCCAATCCTAACCTCAGCATTCAAGATATGGCAATTAAGTTGTCCGTTCATCGCAGCTATCTAACAACCATTTTCAAGGAGGAGCACCAAAGCTCACCTAAAGAATATCTGGAATATGTCCGAATGCATCGAGCTAAACAACTCCTCAAAAGCACCCGCGAGCCTGTCCAATTTATCGCCTATTCTGTCGGTTTCTCAGACCCCCTTTACTTTTCAAAGGCTTTTAAAAAATATTTTGGCTTTTCACCAAGCTCATTTCGGGAACAAAGTTAAGTTTTACTAAATATTTCTTTGTTATTTACTAATTTTTGAGTTATAATTTATGTAGACAGTAAATTGAAAAGGATCCAATCAAATGGCTACTATCAAAGATATCGCCCAGACTGCTGGTGTTTCTCCCGCAACTGTTTCGAGGGTTTTGAACTATGACAAGTCCATGTCTGTCAGCGATGAGACGCGTAAGAAGATTTTCGATATCGCTGAACAGCTCAATTACCAAAAAAGCAAAAGGCAGAAAAAGACTTCACTTCAGACCCACCGCATTGCCATCGTTGAATGGTACACTGAGCTGGAAGAGCTGGATGATCTTTACTACTACTCCATCCGCTTAGGCATTGAAAAGAAAGCCCAGGAACTGGGCTATGATATCGTGCGGATTTTCAACAACGACTCTCTGAGCCAGCTAGAGCAGATTGACGGCATCATTGCCATCGGAAAATTTAGCAGCAAGCAAGTCAAGGAGCTAGAGCAATACAGTCCTGCCCTGGTTTTCGTGGACAGCGATACGCTCGACCAAGACCATAGCTGTGTGACAACGGACTTTGAGCATGCCGTTACTCATGTTCTCGACCATTTTCTTCAGCAGGACATTCGAAGAATCGGAATGATTGCTGGACGTGAAGAAACAGCAGACGGAACGACAAGTCTTGATGATCCGCGCTTGGCCTGCTTCTGCCGTTACCTTAGTGACAAAGGCCTTTATCAGCCGGCCTATGTCAAGATCGGCAAGTTCTCCTCAGAGTCTGGCTACCAGCTGATGAAAGACATGATTGACCAACAAAAAGAGCAGATGCCCAAAGCATTCTTCATAGCCAGCGATGCTCTGGCTGTCGGTGCCCTCCGTGCTCTTCAGGAAGCGGGAATAGCTGTGCCCCAAGATGTCCAGATTATTTCCTTTAATGATACATCCATTGCCAAATACGTCTATCCGCCTCTCAGTACTGTGACAGTCTTTACAGAGGAAATGGGCAAGCAAGCTCTGCAGATGCTGGACCAGATGATTAAAACTGACGAAAGCCCCATCCCTTATATGATCAAGCTCTCAACCAAGCTGACACTAAGAGAAAGCAGCCTTTAAGCTAGAAAGACCGCCTATGAAAACCTACGAAAAAATCTTTGACATCCTCAGCCAGGCTGACGACTATGTCAACGGAGAAAAAATAGCCCAAGAATTGGGCATTTCACGAACTTCCATTTGGAAGGCCATCCAAAAACTGGAGAAAGAAGGAATCCAAATCGAATCCGTCAAAAACCGAGGCTATCGATTGACAGCGGGTGACTTGCTGATTCCTGATTGGATTGAAGCAAATTCCCCTGTTCAGGTCTCATTTAATCCTGACTGCCAGTCCACTCAGATGGACGCCAAGGCTGGCATGGAGGCCGGACGCCCGGCCAACACTCTTTATCTGGCCGCTGCCCAATCTGCTGGCCGTGGCCGTTTCGGTCGTGCCTTCTTCTGCCCCAGCCAGGGCGGCTTTTACATGTCTCTCCACCTCAAGCCCAATCTCCCCTTCGACCAGCTCCCCTCCTATACAATCTTGACCGCAGGAGCTATCTACAAGGCAGTAAAAAATCTAACCCTTATGGAGGTTGATATCAAGTGGGTCAATGACATTTACTATCGAAACAAGAAAATTTCCGGCATCCTGACCGAGGCTACAACTTCTATTGAGACAGGGCTCGTCACTGATGTTATCATTGGTGTTGGCTTTAATTTTTTCATTAAAGACTTTCCAGCTGAGATTAAAGAAAAAGCTGGCTCCCTCTTTGAAGAGAAACCAGCCATTAGTCGCAATGAGCTCATTGCCGAGATTTGGAAATGCTTCTACGTAAGTGACCCAGAAGAACTCATCTATCTCTACAAGCAGCGCTCCTTGGTGCTAGGACGACAAGTGACCTTTAGCCAAAAAGGCGTGGACTACCAAGGTTTGGCCAAAGACATCTCAGACAGCGGGCAACTTTTAGTCCAGCTGACAGATGGTCAGGAAATCTGGCTCAATAGCGGCGAAGTCTCGTTGACCAGTTGGTAATCAAAAATTTCATTTCAAAAGGACTGAGTCATAAGACTCAGTCCTTTTTTCATTATTTCGGTCCTAAATGTTTATCGATTTCATCCACAATTCGCCCCATGACATAGGAAATCTGCAGATTGCGCAGCACCAAAACTGCCCAGAAAGCAGCCATGAAATAGCGTCCCGCCATGATGGATTCATTGAAAAAATAGGTTTCTAAGGCTGTGAAAACAGCCATCACAATAAATTGTCGTCTGTTCATAGTTTTATTATAACACGAAAGCCTAGAAAAATCTTTTTTAATCCTCTTGAATGGTAATTTTTTCTGCTAAAAAGTCAAATCCCTCTGGAATCAAGCTTTCCTCTTCCTTCTCTTCAACCTCTGCCTTGCCATTGCGGCTGCGAGCTGAAAAGTCCGCCCGAATCTTGGTCCACTCTTCTAAGGAAATAGCCAAAATCTCTGGTGAAAATCCAGCTGCATTGCTGAGGATATTACCAAACATAGTATTGAGATTGTCCCGCTTCATGGTCTGCTCAGCGTTAAAATTAGACTCAAAAGCTAAGATAGCATGGCTTTCATTGGCTGCCACTGGCTGCGAGCCTGCCAGCAAGGCCTTATCAGCTCCAGCCAGACTTTCGATAATCTCACCCCAAGCATTCTGCAGCTTGGTCAGATTGCTGCGAGCCAGGCTAGGATTGTCAACAGCCTCTTCTAAGATGGCATTAACCTTATTACGATCTGCTCGGTAACCCTTGGACTTCTGCGGACGAATATCCGAAGTTTTGACAGCTGCTGCAGGTTTCCCATTACCATTAGCCAGATGCTGCTTAAGACTATCAATCTCTTGTCTCAGACCCTTGAGCTCATCAGCTAGATTATCCGGAATAGCTGCCACTGCAGGATGACTGCTAGTCTCTGCCAGTCGAATGGTCATCATTTCTGTATAAATCTTAGGTTGTAGACTATTCTTGATATCTGCTAGACTCTTTGTCGCCATATCAATCATAGCAAAGAGAGTCTCCTGCGGTGTCTTGAGATTTTCCAGGAAGAGCTCGCTGGAATGATGATTCTCCCCGCCAGTTTTGACAATAATCAAGTCACGCAGATATTGCAGGAGGTCCGTAACAAAACGGGCCATGTTTTTACCGCTATCAAAAATGAGATTGAGATTATCCAAGGCTGCAACAACATCATGAGCAATCAAGGCTGCTACATAGGCATCCAAGGCTCCCAAGCTAATAGAGCCAGTGATTTCTTCAGCTATGTCTGTAGTCAAACGATTTTCCTGGGTTAAGCTAAGAGCCTGATCGAGGATAGACAAGGCATCCCGCATACCGCCCTCAGCTCGACGGGCAATAATCTGCACACCTTCTTGCTCAAAATCAATGCCTTCCTGCTCTAAAATCCACTCAATATGAGTAATAATGTCCTGCGTCTTGATAGATTTAAACTCAAAACGCTGGACACGGGAAAGAATAGTTGCTGGAATCTTATGAAGTTCTGTCGTCGCTAGGATAAAGACTACGTTTTCTGTCGGCTCTTCCAAGGTCTTGAGTAAGGCGTTAAAAGCTCCAGTCGAGAGCATGTGCACCTCGTCGATGATATAGACCTTGTGCTTGGCTAGGCTGGGCGCATAGGTAGACTTGTCCCGAATATCACGAATCTCATCTACCCCATTATTTGAAGCAGCGTCGATTTCGATAACGTCTTCAAGACTCCCCTCAGTGATAGCCTGACAGATATAGCAGTCATTGCAGGGCTCACCGTCTTTTTGATTAGGACAGTTCATAGCCTTAGCAAAAATCTTGGCAACACTGGTTTTCCCTGTTCCACGCGGGCCAGAAAAGAGATAGGCATGGCTAATTTTCCCTTGCTCCACAGCCTGCCGCAGAGTGGTGGCCACTACCTGCTGCCCCACCAGCTGACCAAAGGTCTGACTGCGGTATTTCCGATATAAAGCTTGATACATTAGGCTTTTTCTCCAAACATTTCAAAATTCCAAGTCGATTTTTCAAGCAAAATCTGGACGAACTTTTCCAGATATTCCTGATCTACCTTATCATAATCACCTGTCAAGGATGAGTCTAAATCCAGCACTCCAAGAAGGCGGCCGTCTTTTACCATAGGCACCACAATTTCGCTCTTAGCCCGGCTATCACAGGAGATATAATTGGCATGCTGGGTCACATCATCTACGATAATCGTCTGCTCTTTTTCCGCAGATTCCCCACAGACACCCTTGCCTAGCGTAATATGGACACAGGAAACACCGCCCTGAAAAGGCCCCAAAATTAGCTCCTTCCCATCAAAAAGATAGAAACCCGCAAAAACAGAATTAAGAAGAGCTTGATTGAGCAGAGCGCTAGCATTGGAAAGATTGGCCAAAACATTGGTCTCGCCCTCCAACAAGGCTTCCAACTGAGCCAATAAAAGTTGATAATTTGAAATTTTTTCTTTTGTGTTCATAGAGTCTATTATATCAAAAAGCCGGTCTTTCAACCAAGCTTTTCTTTAATTTTGTTATTCAAAAATTCATCAATCAGTCTATTTACAATATCGGGTTGGTCGGTATTAGAATTATGTCCCGCCTTATCAATCCATTGAACAGACTTCCCAGTATTTTTTTCATAGGCTTTCAAATATCGTATACAAGACCCTGCACGATCTTCTTTTCCACATATAACCAATTGTGGACATTTTACTTCATAAGAAAGCTTCTTCTCTACTGCTTCTGAAAATATCTTATATCCGTATCCCGCAAGACGAGCATACCTTTTTTGATCGCCATCATAAACCATCATCATATCATACATCAGTTTTCTTCCATAGTCTGTTGTTGATACGCTTTTAGGGCCTGATTTCAAAAGAGATTTCCATGGATAGATTCTATAAATTGCCTCCATATTTTTTAAGAGCCACAACTCCATAGCTGTATAATAGTTCCTTTGCAGGGAAGGTGAATCAATCGTAACAAGGCCTTTTAATTTCTCAGGAAAAAGTTGAGCATAAACCTGTCCTACATATCCTCCCATTGACTGACCAATTAATATTGGATTTTTTATTCTCTCTTTGACAAATATTCTATCTAGCCATTTCGCCATATCAAACAAGCTAAAATTGAGCTTAAAAGGATAAGATGACGCGTGGCCTGGAGCATCCCACACTAGTACTCTATATTTGTCTTTAAAGTACTCTATTTGTTTGTCAAATAATCTATGGTCAGCTGTAAGTCCAGGTAAAAAGATAAGAGCACTTTTCGCTGATGCATACATATCATTTGTCCAATAATGAATGACTCCACTTGATGTTTCGTATGTCTTTTCAATCAAAATACTACACCCGCATTCTTATTTATTTTCCACCAAAACCTTCACTTCCTCATCCTCCACCAGCACTGCTTGGCGATTATTGAGGGGAAGCAGATTCAGCTGGTCGCTGTATGTATCCAGAGTGGCCTGGGCACTTTCGACAAAAGGTTCTTCGCCAACATGAGGCAGGACATAAAAATCCACCTCGCTTAGTGCCTCTGTATCATTCAGTTCCTTAGCAATCGCCTTATCGTCCATAATCTTATTATAGTCAATATCCTCAGCAGTGATAACAGCGCCAGCAGATTCACCCACATAGATCATACCGTCTGCAATCTGCTCTTTTATCAAGGATAGAAGTTGCTTTTTCTTTAGTTCTTGCAGAAGATAAAAAGTATTGCCGCCAGAGACATAGAGGATTTTGCTTTGGAAAATTTTGGCCTGAGCCATTTCTCTATCACAAGCTGAAATATCCAAGACCTCTACTTGAAATCCCAAGTCCGCAAAGGTCTGCTGGGCTTCGTCAATATAACCCCTGTACTCTTCTACATTTCCAGCCGTCGGGATAAAAAGCACATGTTTGCCTAATTGCTTTTCAGACGCATATTGTCTGAACAAGTCCTTGACTCCCGCAAAATATGAACATAAAAATAATTGTTTCATAGGATACCTCCTTATTTTTTCTTAATTTTATAAAGAATCCATTGACCATTTCTTTGGCTATCGATGAGATGCAAGTCCAAGTTAGACAAATAATGCTCCAGTTTTTCTTGCTTTGTAAAGTCTGGTAGGTAGTAAGCCAATTTGCTCCATTCACATGCCAGTAAGATGATTCCATCTGACTTAAGAATTCTCTTTAATTCCAAAAAGGCTTGAGTTAAATCTGACCAATGAAAATGGGTCTGAAATGCTGTAATCAAATCAAATTCGCTAACGGAAAGATCCGTTTTCTCAACATTTTTCACCTCAAATGCTAGGCCAGGCTCAGACAATTTTTCAGCTACTCGGATGGCCGTAGAAGAAATATCAATCCCCAGAACTCGACTATTAGGAAAGTAGTTTTTCAAATATTTTGAGGACGCTCCATTTCCAACTCCAACATCCAAAATGGCATGAAATCGCTTCTTATGATCCAGCTGACTGACCGCCCAAACAACCATGGGCATATAAACACGATTCCATAACCTCATCATCCATAATCCAATAAGGCCGGACGGTTTCTTAGATTGGTAAATTAAGTAAGGAAAAACCAGAATAATCAGAAGTCCAATCATTACAAAATAAATCATATGTCTTCCCTCTCATATCGCCCACTATAAAGCTTTTTAGCTTCCTTGGTGTATTTCTTGATAAAATCCGTTTTCGCCTCTGTATAGGCATCACGATTGTGCTCATATTGCTTCCACAAGGACAGCTTGAGCTTTTCATAGTTTTTGGCTACAGCAGGGTGCTCCTGCAAATAGTCTCTAAAGTAAAGTTCATCATGATCGCCTTCATAGCGCAAATGCAGATGGAAAACCCGCTCCGCAAAACCACTCGGTGTGTAGCCTTTATTAAATGACATCCGCCCCTTGCTTTCTGACATGAGGAGATAACCATTTTGCAGCAGCAAGTCTCTCATTACCACCATATCTGTTTCTTTGGGAATTTCCAATAAGATATCCACTGTTGGCTTGGCCCAAATGGTCTCTAACGATGTTGAGCCAATATGGCTAAGACGAACAATCTGATGTTCTGGCAAAAAACTCAAAAGCCGAAGCCGTTCCGCCTCATACCAGTCTGTCCACTCTGCCTGATGCTCTCTCAGGAAAATCGGAAAAAGCTGCCACAGCTCCTCCAGCGACATTTCCTCTAAAGATGGACTCATAAGCACCTCCTTAGGTAATTTATACAAGCGTTTTCTCTAGTTATGATTATATGAAAAATACGCATCCTAGTCAAACCTTTCACTTATTGAACAAATATTTATTTTTGTAATATTTTTGAAAAGTTTCAGTTGTCAAACAATCTATTTTTTAGTAGAATGATGTCGGAGATATATTATTTAAAAGGAGTTCTTTATGAAAAAGTTTAGGTTTGGCACTTGGCTTGTCCTGTCAGCTGGCTCTTTGTTGTTACTTTCACAGGCTCTTCCAGCAGAGAATGTCGCTGCGAATCAGAAGAACCAGATTAAGGTCCAGCTGCTTAACCATAGCGATGAAACAGCTATCGGCACTCTGGAGTTGAATGGAGAGTATCAGCTAAAGCTTGGGAAAAAGGACAAGTACGGTCGGGCTACTGCTGCTCATGTCCAAATGCAGGAGCAACACAAAGCCAAAAAGAAAAAGGAGGCCAAGGTCACATACAATCCAATCGGTTGGCACAATTATAAATTTTACTATGGAAATGGAGATGATCGGGCTTGGCTCATGAATCGCGCTCA
Source organism: Streptococcus sanguinis (assembly GCF_050225395.1). Lineage (GTDB taxonomy): Bacteria > Bacillota > Bacilli > Lactobacillales > Streptococcaceae > Streptococcus. Next base: position 1,408,727 of record NZ_CP071431.1, read on the forward strand.
CCTGATTGGCTTCACTTTCAGCGGCCTCAATAACGAAGGGAAAAATCTCGTTCCAATGACCGCTTGGCTCAACTCTGGCAGTTTCCAAGGACTGGACGACAATAACCCAGATAGCATGCTCTATTATGAACATCGCTTGGAGCGCTGGTTAGAGGAAAATCCAGATTATTGGCTGGATTACAAGGTTACTCCGATTTACACGGATAATGAGCTTCTCCCTCGCAAGATTGAGCTCCAGTATGTTGGGCTTGACGCAGAAGGCAATGTTGTCAGCATTCAGCTAGGGGGCAAGGAAACAATAGATGAAGACGGAATGTCTCATGTCCTCTTGGACAATATTTCTCCAAATGCAGAGATTGACTACCAAACAGGCACTGCTGTCAATACCATGATTGAGTAGAATTAATAGATAAGAACATACAAACAGACCATCCTTGCTATGATGATCTGTTTTTTTATTTATTTTTACCAATACAGACAACCGTAAACCAACAAGACTGCAATCATACTGAAAAGCGAGCCAATCAGGTAGTATTCAGCAAAGGACTGGCTTTCTGAAATCTTATTATAGCGGGCGATAGATTTAGCTGTAAAAACTAACCCAATTGCAGTAAACTGCCCAAAAATAAGGGAAAGTCCCATAATCAAGCGCTCCAAAATCCCAATCATGGCACCAGCCCCCGCAATCGTCTCTCCACTGTCTTCTCCCGCCTGATACTTGCTGAATAAGAGTTTAAAGAGGATATTAACCGGCTTACCAGTAAGGGCGAAGAAAAAGAGAGCCTGCAGCATGAGGTAGCGCTCAGATAGCCAATTAGGAGCTGGAATTTGCTGCTGCCCTAAGAGAAAATAAAGAGCAAAAATGCTAATCAGATGCAAGATCTGATCCAGTAAAAAGGCTGACTTTTGAGCATGATAGCGGACAATCGATGAATTCAACCTATTCTTCAAGAAGTCAATAAGCGCATGACTGAGCCAGACCAAGCCGAAATATAGCAGATACTTAGGTAGGACTAGCCCCAAGAGCAATAAGGGCAGCAGAACAATTCCCAAGTGGAGAATCAAAAAATTCAACCGCTGGCTTTTAAGGTCGGCCAATTTCTGACTTTGAAGCTGAAAATCAGCTAGTACATGAGCCAGCAAAGTCAACACAAGAATCGGATTCTGCATGAAAAATTCTGAAAATCCCATAAAATTTGTCATTGTTCAGCCTCCTTTGCTGCCTGTAGAATCATTCTCATAGCTAAACGACGATTTCTCAGATAAATCTTTAAACCAGACGACTTGAGCCGCTTACTAAGCGCACTGGGACTAATCTGCAGCAGCTCTGCTATTTCTCCATGAGAAAAATTCTCGTCATAGATATATTCCATGAGCATCCGCTCCAGAACTTCTCTCTGACTGTTATTCCACTTACTCTTGATGAATGAAGTAGCTGCCAGCACCGTATTGACCGCCTGACTGAGCTCTTCATCTCCCAAGGATACAGCTATACGGCTGCTGCCGTAGTCGTTCTTCTCATGAATAACATCAATGGCCGCGCGTGCCCTCCAGTAGGCCGGACCGTCCGCACCAATACTCTGCTCTCGATTGATGTCCGTCACAATCTCCCCCAGACCAAGTCCAAAGCGAATCGGATGAGGAAAGCCCAAGGCAATCTGATCAAGGAGCTGCATGATCTCTGGATTAGGCCGTAGCAAAGCTTGGAACTCATCTCCAGTCGTTACCGTGAAAGGTGACACCAGACAATCCCGATAATCCTGATTTAGCACCGCCATCATGTCCTGCAGGTCCTTCTGCGCCTGCTTACGATTTTTCAGCTGTTTGGATTCTATTAAATCTCCAATAAGAGCAATATAAAGCATACCAAACCTCCTTTAAGTCCATTATAAAGGAAAATTTTAAAAATGTCTATTTAAACGGCAACTTTTTAGAATATCCATTGAAAAGGAAAGGCTATTTTTTCTTTTTTGGTGCTGGTAAGGTAGGATAGGCAGCGTCAATCAAACTGCAGAGAAAGGAAGCGTCTTCTACTTCTTTTATACGAAGCATTGGCTTTGCGCCTGGATAAGGAAACTCATAAACCGGATTTTCAAAAAAATCCAGGGCTGGCTGGACTGACTTAAGCAACAAGCGATTGTCATAAATCCCGCCAAATAAGCGCCCCCGATAATAGAGCAAATACTCTCCCATCATCTTGCGAAAGCTAATTTCTTGGCCTAAGCCCTGCAGCTGCTTCAGAATAAAATCCAAATATTCTTGACTAGATGCCATCGGAACACCTCCATGAATTGATACTTTATTATACCAAAAATGGATGAAGATTTCCTGACTAAGAGATAAACTCATCTCCTTCAATTCGTAGTCTGTCTATCCTCAAGTAAGTAAAAAAGCTAGACCTTACAAGTCTAACTCTTTTACTTTTTATTTTTTTAGAAGTCCTTCCTTGACCAGATAATCACGCGCAACAGCTTCCGCTTTTTTGCCTTCAATGCCAACTTGATAATTCATCTGGCTCATCTGGCTTTCCGTAATTTTACCAGCCAGCTTATTGAGAATACCTTCCAATTCAGGATGTTTTTCAAGCAATTTAGCCTTCAGGAGAGGTGCTCCTTGATAAGGAGGGAAAAGGTGCTTATCATCTTCTAAAATCTGAAGTTGATAGCGCTCAATTTCAGGGTCGGTTGAGTAGACTTCCGTAATCTGAATATCACCTGATTTAATCGCATCATAGCGAAGCGCTGGCTCCATGGTTGACACATTGAGGTTGAGTCCATAGACAGACTGGAGTCCCTTGTTCCCATCTTCACGGTCGTTAAACTCTAAGGTAAACCCTGCCTTGAGCTTGTCTTGGACTGCCTTAAGATCAGAGATGGTTTTAAGATTGTATTCTTTAGCAACAGTCTTAGGTACTGCAATGGCATAGGTATTTTGATAAGCCATGTGATTGAGCAAGACTAGATTGTCCTGTTTTCTGATTCCATCACGTGCTGCTTCAAAAACCTCTTCTGCATCATTGCTGACCTTTGGAGCAGGCTGCAAGAGAGTCCCAGTAATCGTACCGGTAAACTCAGGATAGATATCAATATCACCTTTTTTCAGAGCTTGATAAAGGAAGTCTGTCTTACCAAAGTTTGGCTTGACTGTCACAGTCATATCCGTATTTCCCTCGATGAGGAGTTTATACATATTCATGAGAATCTCTGGCTCTGGACCCAATTTCCCAGCTATAACCAGATGATCCTTCTCCTGCTTGGGAAGCAGACTCGGTGTATAAGAAGCGCCTAGTCCGAGTATTAAGACCGCAAAAGCTGTAAATACCGTCCGAAGCTTGGCCTTTTCCATCCATTTAAGAAGACTGTTGAAAAGAATTGCCAAAACTGCAGATGAAATTGCCCCAATCAAGATTAGACTGGCATTGCGACGGTCAATTCCTAGAAGGATAAAGGAACCTAGTCCGCCAGCTCCGACAAGGGCTGCTAGAGTCGCTGTTCCGATAATCATTACCGTTGCCGTCCGAATTCCAGAAACGATGACTGGCATTGCTAGAGGCAGTTCAAACTTTTTGAGTCGCTCCCACTTGGTCATCCCAAAGGCGATTCCAGCTTCTTCTAAACTAGGATCAATCCCATTCAAAGCTGTGACAGTATTTTCTAAAATCGGGAAAATAGCGTAAATCACCAGAGCAGTCAGTGCTGGCAGTGTACCAATCCCCATAAGAGGGATAAAGAGTCCCAGCAAGGCCATTGAAGGAATGGTTTGAAAGATTCCTGCAAATTGCAGCACCCAATTGGCTGTCTTTTTGTGACTATGAAGATAGATAGCGAGCGGAATGGTCAGGAAGATGGCCACTAGTAAAGTCAGAAGAGACAGCTGGAGGTGTTGCCCTAAGGCTGCCAACCATTCGCCAAAGCGCTCCTGAAAGGTAGAAAACAAATTAGCCATGTTGAACACCTCCAAACAAATCTGCTACGAAGCTGGTTGCAGGTGCAGATAAAATTTCCTCAGGTGTCGCCACTTGACGAATCTCTCCGTCCTGCAAAACAGCAATCCGATTCCCCAACTTTAAAGCCTCATCCGTGTCATGAGTCACAAAGATTGTTGTCATCCCAAACTGGTCATGGATACTCTTGGTCAAGCTCTGCAATTGCTTACGCGAGATGGCATCAAGAGCAGAAAAAGGCTCGTCCATCAGCAGGATTTTGGGTTGGGCGATAATGGCACGGACAATGCCCACCCGTTGCTGCTCACCGCCAGACAGCTCACTCGGCATGCGCTGAGCATAGTCTTCAGCAGGTAAGCCCACTAGCTCCAGCAATTCATCTGTCTTCTGCTGAATATGTGGTTTGCTCCATCCTTTCATCTCAGGAATGAGAGCAATATTTTCCGCAACCGTTAGATTTGGAAATAGAGCAATCGCTTGTAAGACATAGCCTGTAGAAAGGCGTAGCTCACGCTCATCATAGTCCTTGATCCGCTTATCATCCATATAGATATTGCCATCTGTTGGCTCTAAAAGGCGGTTGATCATCTTGAGCATGGTTGTCTTACCGGACCCAGAAGGACCCACTAAAACCATAAATTCGCCATCCTCAATCTGTAAGTTGACATCTCTCAAGACATCCTTTTCTGTATAGCGTAGCGCTACATTTTTATATTCAATCATTCTTTGTCCTCAATTTAAAACTTCCCTCGATTCGTCAAGTCTTCTACCTTAGGCATGACTTCTTTGTTGTCCCAATGCTCTACAATCAATCCATTCTCTAAACGGAAGATGTCATACTGGGCATAAGCCACCCCATCTATCTGAGTCTGTCCATAGCTAACCACATAGTTTCCTTGTCCCAAAAGCTGGAAAACAAAGTCAAAAGTAAGCCCGTGCTCTGCAACATAGTTTTTATAAGCCTGACTTCCTTGGCCAATCTCATGATTATGCTGAATCAAATCTTCTGCCACATAATCACTCCACTGCTCTAGCTCCCCATTTTGGAAAATTTCTGTCAAGAAACGACGAACGGTTTTTTTATTTGCTACTGTCTTGTCCAAATCCTTGATTTCAAAATCTCCAAAGATCTGGTCTAACTGTCCATTTTCTGGAGCGCGGTAGTAGTCAATCACATCCCAATGCTCCACGATGCGACCATTCTCATCAGAACGGAAAGTATCTGTCGTTACCCATTGAGCTTCCCCGCCATTGAGATATTGATGGACATGAACAAAAACTAGATTGCCATCCTCAATGGTGCGAACAATTTTCATCTCACGATCGGGATGGCGCTCAAAGAAATTTGCAAAGAAAGCCGCAAAACCTTCTTTCCCATCTGGCACACCTGTCGAGTGTTGAATGTAGGTATCCCCTACAGACTGAGCTTGAGCCTCGGCAACATGCCCATCTTGAATGGCGTGAATGTAAAGATTTTGTGCATTTTCAACTTGTTTTGACATGATCTAATACTCTTTTTCTTTCAAATTTTCTAAAATACGTTCCTGATAATTTTCAAACTGGCGAATTTCTTCCTCTGAGAAACCTTTATAAAAAATAGCATCCAATTTTTGACTGACACGATGGCCAACTTCTTTCTGAGACCAACCTTGATCCGTCAATTTAACATATTTTTTTCGCTTATCTGAACCACACTGACTAAAGGTCACCAAACCCTGCTCTTCCAGCTTTTTCAGCATAGTCGTCAGCGTATTATTGGCAAATCCTGTCGCCAGCGCAATGTCTGTCGCCGTCGCGCAGCCCGTTTCACTATTCCATAAAACTGTGAGAATCTTGCCCTGTTCACTGCGATAAAGGGCTTCAGTATCTTGATTCAGTAACTTTTGAAAAATCCGCCCATTCAACAAACGAATATGATAAGCTACTAAATGACTGTCTTTCATACTTTCTCCCAATTTATTTCTATATCGAATCGTTTTCTATTGATTGTAACATCTAGAATTACATCCGTCAAGGATTTTGTTCTATTTGGAAATAATTTTAAACTGGGTAAAGATTTTAAACTCAAAGTTCCAAACTAAAAAGCCCAATGTAAAGAGGCGACTCCTACACTGAGCTTATTTTTTTATCTTAGTAATATTCACCCTGACGGTAATCCCATGAATTGAAAGTATCGGACAGGTGCATCATGATTTTGTCGATGTCCAAGCCTTTGCGGATGACCACCGGTGCTGGTGAGATGGAACGTTGGCCACCTTGTTCTGGAATCAGTTTTCCATCCTTGTCTACCATAGAGACCATAACACCTTGCTCGTAGCGAGTTTCAATGGTCTTGTCTGGCTGGATAGAAGCTACATAGTCATCTGCTTCAATGACGAGGTCAACAGCATTTTCGATGCGCTCGCCAATTCCTTCAACCTTGCCACGGTTTCCTTTACCAGATGGGTTGGCTGAGGAAGCATAGACCATCTTGCCTTCTTCCCAAAGCTTAGCTGCCAGCTGCTCGCCCGCCTTACCAAACTTAATAACAAAACAGCTAGTGCCACGAACATCTGTCATCAGCTCTTCCCGACCATCGCCAAATGCCTTGAGCTTTTCAAAAGCTTCTGGCTTCCATGGTAGGATACAGCCCAAGAGGATGTCTTCATCCCAATGCTTTTGATAAAAAGCTTCAATTTCCGGATTCAGCTGAGCCAAAGCACGGAGCTCATCCATACTGCCACAGAGGACAACACCTGGCTTATTACGGTTACGAGCCTTAGCTTCGAACTTACGCTCCAAGCCAGCTTTATCGCTGGTCATAATAATGTACCCCACCTTGGTCGGGCAAACGATACAGCCGCCATCCCCTTTCAGGATGTCATAACCTTCTTGTGAAAGCTGTCCGTTCCATTGGATGTGTTTTGTCATAAGTTTCTTCCTTTTCTATTAAATTAAGATTTATTTTACCATATATTTTTATCGGAGACAAGGTTTTTTCAGAATTTTCTCAATATAGAAAAAATAAGGTTACTGCCAATAAGATGGACGATTTTTTTCATATTCTGCAATCAAATCCTCATACTGCAGCGTAATGCCGATGTCATCCAGACCGTTGAGGAGCTTGTGCTTCCATTCCCCATCAATGTCAAAGGAGAATTCTCCAACCGGCGAAAAAATCTTCTGCTGCTCCAAATCCACCGTCAGTTCATCAGTCGGCTTCAGATTAGCCAAGGCTTGTCGGACTTCCAATGGCTGGACGATCGGCAGCATACCGTTATTAAGCTCATTGTTATAGTGAATATCACCGAAAGATCCGGCAATAACTACCTTAAAACCATAGTCAGCCAAGGCCCAAGCAGCGTGCTCCCGAGAGGAACCCGCTCCGAAATTGTCCCCTGTAACCAGAATAGTCGCCTTGCGGTACTCCGGTCTATTAAAGACGAAATCAGGATCTTCCGTGTACTGGTTGTCCAGATAGCGCCATGCGTACATGAGGTACTTGCCAAAGCCTTTTTTATCAATCAACTTGAGAAACTGCTTGGGTAAAATTTGGTCCGTATCGATATTATCGTTCATGAGGGGGACTGTTGTCCCCGTGTAGATTGTAAATTTTTCCATAAACCTTCCTTACTGGACCTCCGGTAGCTGGCGGACGTCTACAAATCGCCCAGCAATGGCTGCCGCTGCTGCCATGGCTGGACTGCAAAGATGGGTCTTAGCTCCAAATCCCTGCCGATCCTCAAAGTTCCGATTGCTGGTTGAGGCACAGTGAACTCCATCTGGCACCTTGTCTGGATTCATTCCCAGGCACATGGAACAGCCCGGATCGCGCCACTCAAAGCCTGCATCCATGAAAATTTTATCCAGTCCCATCTTTTCAGCAGCCCGCTTGACCGGACGAGAGCCTGGTACGACGATAGCAGTCAGATTGGGAGCAATATGCTTGCCAGCGACAAACTTAGCCGCCAGCTGCAAATCACTGAGTCTGGCATTGGTACAGGAGCCGATAAAGATATAACCTAGGTCAATATCTTCTGCTTTCTTACCCGGAGAGAGGTCCATGTAATTGTAGGCCCGCTCGTCGTTCATATCGCGAATTTCTGGGAAAGCCGCGCCAAACTCTACTCCCATAGAAGGATTGGTTCCCCAAGTCACCATAGGTGCCAGCTCGGAGACATCAATCTCAATGACCTTATCATAGACAGCATCGGGATCACTGACCAGAGTCTTCCAATCAGCTACTGCTGCCTCAAAATCCTTGGGAGCTCCCGGACGCCCTTTAACGTAATCATAAGTCTTCTGGTCGGGGTTCATAATGCCCATCTTGGAGCCAAACTCTATGGACATATTGCAGATGGTCATGCGCTCTTCCATAGTCAAATGATCAATCGCATCACCGGCATATTCGACCACATAGCCAACACCCGCAGCCACACCATAGCGGGCAATCAAAGCTAAGATAAAGTCCTTAGAATAGACACCTTTAGGTGGCACTCCGGTAAATTTGACCAACATTTTCTTAGGCTTGACCTGCCAAATGGTCTGCGTGGCAAAGACGTGCTCTACCTCTGAAGTACCGATTCCAAAAGCAATGGCTCCAAAAGCTCCGTGAGTGGCCGTGTGACTGTCACCACAGACGATAAATTTGCCTGGCTGAGTCTTGCCCGTTTCGGGTCCAACCATATGAACAATTCCCTGCAATTCCGATCCATGAGCCGCATGCTCGATGCCAAAATCCTTGACATTCTCAGAAAGTTTATCAATCTGAGCCTTGGAAATCACATCCCGAATATCATAGATATTGACCGTAGGAACATTATGATCAAAGGTTCCAAAGGTCAAATCCGGCCGTCTAACTTTGCGCCCTGCATCTCGAAGACCTTGAAAAGCCTGAGGACTGGTTACTTCATGAATATAATGCTGATCCACATACATAAGCTGGGGCTGACCTTCTTCACCAATTATCAGATGCCTTTCCCACAGCTTATCAAAAATCGATTTTCCAGCCATACTAGCTTCTCCATATGTAATACAAAATTCCAATTTCCACTATTATTCCGCAAATCCAAGCCAACCAAAAATACCATTTCCTGCTCTTGTGGTGAAAGAGGCGACCGCCTAATAAAGCACCCAAACCTGCGGCTGCCAATGCTGACAAGAGCAAAGTTTTCTCTGGAATGCGGTAGTGATTTTTCTTAGCCTTACGCTTATCCCAGCCATAAAGCAGGAAAACGACAAGGTTCCATAGCAGGCAAATACCCGTTAATATCCATTTCATAGGTTCTTAATAATTGCCTCCGTCATTTGAACTGTCCCTGCCTGACCGCCAAGATCTCGGGTTAAAATACCCTGAGCCAAAGTCTTGTCAACCGCTGCTTCAATCGCCTCTGCAGCTTCAAGCTCTGCAAAACTATCCCGTAACATCATGGCCACAGAAAGGATCATGCTGATAGGATTGGCAATGCCTTGCCCTGCAATATCTGGAGCAGAACCATGGATAGGCTCGTAAAGACTTGGTCCAGCTGCCGAATGACTGGCCGATGGCATAACTCCCAGCGTCCCTGACAGGACACTGGACTCGTCTGATAGAATATCCCCGAAGAGATTTTCCGTTACCACAACATCAAACTTAGCAGGATTGGTAATCATGAGCATCGCAGCGCTGTCCACCAGTTGGTGCTCCAAGGTCACATCTGGATAATCTTTGGCCACCTCATCTGCTACTCTGCGCCAGAGTTTGGATGTTGCTAGTACATTTTGCTTGTCAATACTGGTCACGCGCTTTCTGCGACCACGCGCAATGTCAAAGGCTTTGCGGACAATTCGCTCCACCTCTTCATAGCTGTAGTCGTTAATATCACGCGCAGATCTGTCCTCCAAAATATGCTGACCAAAGTAAATCCCACCAGTCAGCTCACGCACGACCACGAAGTCCACGCCAGCAATTCTTTCAGCCTTCAAAGGCGACAAATGCTTAAGAGCATCGAAAATCTTAACTGGGCGGATGTTAGCATAGAGTTCAAGTTCCTTACGCAGAGCGAGCAAGCCTTGCTCCGGTCGAACTGGTGCATTATCATACTGGGGACTGCCGATAGCTGCTAGGAGAATAGCATCCGCCTGCTTGGCCGCTTCTAGAGTTAACTGAGGAAGAGGATGACCTTCCGCATCAATACCAGCACCTCCAAAAGCTTTCTCCGTGATATGATAAGTAAAACCGAACTTGTCCGCAACAGCAGCCAGTACTTGGAGACCAGCTTCCATGATTTCTGGCCCGATACCATCACCCGCCAGAGCTACAATTTCTTTTGTCATAGTCGCTTCCTTCTAATTATTTGCAGGCAGATCGCGGTAAGATACCTGATGGCCGATTTCACCAGCATTTTCCTTTTGCACAAAGGTATTGGCATGGATATAGGCAATGGCGCTGGCCTTAAGAACATCAAAGTCAATCCCAGAAGAGTTGAAAATCGTATCTGTATCTGTATTTTCAACAGCTACCAAGACACGAGCCTGAGAGTCAATACCGTCCGTTACCGCTTCGATATTATAAGACAAAAGTTGGACAGATTGGTTAAAGAATTGGTCAATGGCATTAAAGATAGCTTCAACACTTCCTTTACCTTCTGCCACACAGCTGACCGTCTCTCCGTCGCCATTAACCAGCTGCACATCTGCTGTGATGGTATGGTCATCATTGGTCGTCAGCTGCAGATCATCAAAGTGGAAGCCTTCAGGATTTTCGACCGTCGTTCCAGCAATCAGAGCCCGAATATCAGCATCCGTGACTTCATTTTTCTTATCAGCCAAGACCTTAAACTTAGCAAAGAGATCATTGATTTCAGATTCCGCAAAATCCAGAGCCAATTCTTTGAGTTTTTCGACAAAAGCATGACGGCCAGACAGTTTGCCAAGCGGCAGTGAATTGCTCTTGACTCCAACTAGCTCAGGTGTGATGATTTCATAGGTCAGTGGATTCTTAAGAACACCATCCTGATGGATACCGGACTCATGAGAGAAGGCATTGCCACCAACAACCGCCTTGTTCTTAGGCACTGGAATACCTGAGAAGCGGGACACCAGCTCAGAAGTGTTGATGGTTTCATTAAGGACAATGTCTGTCTCAACTTGGTAATAGTCCTGACGAATCTCTAAGGCAACTGCTACTTCTTCCAATGCTACATTTCCAGCCCGCTCACCGATTCCATTGATAGTTCCCTGAACGCGACCAGCACCGTGCTTGATAGCTGTCAAACTATTAGCCGTTGCCATACCAAGGTCATCATGGCAATGAACACCAAATACCACCTTATGATCAGAACTCACATTTGCCACTAGGTAGTCGAAAATATTTGCAAACTCTTCTGGCGTGGTAAAGCCGACTGTATCTGGAATATTGATATAAGTCGCACCTGCATCAACTGCTGTTTGTACCACCTGAAAAAGGAAATCCAGCTCTGTTCGTGTCGCATCCTCTGGTGAAAACTCGACTATATCGAACTTGGAGCGCGCGTAGGAGACATGCTCTTTCACAGCTTCTAAAATCTCTTCCTTAGACTTTTTCAGCTTAAACTCTCTGTGAATAGGACTGGTCGCAATGAAGACATGAATCTGTGGATACTTGGCATCCTTGAGCGCTTCATAGCAGGCGTCAATATCGGACTTGACCGAACGCGCCAGCCCAGTAACAGAAGCTTTTGTGATGACTTTAGCAATCTCCTGCACCGCCGCAAAAGAATCTGGACTCGCAGCAGGGAAACCAGCTTCAATGACTGAAATCCCCCACTTCTCTAACTGCTTGGCAATAGCCACCTTCTCCTTGATAGAGAAATTCACTCCTGGCGTCTGCTCACCATCCCGGAGGCTGGTATCAAAAAACTCAACTTTGCGTGTCATAGACAACTCCTTTTCTAAGATACATAGACCATTTAGGAAAAACTCTTCCCCAACTTCTAGGTCGTGTTCAATGACTGAGACGGTATGAGACAAATTGATTTCAGAAAAATCAAGATGTAGCCCCACTCTCGTCGCTCCTTTAGAAACCATTTCTTCCTCACCAAAGTTTGAGGTAAGATAGGTGAAATAAAAAACATCTCACTTGAGGAACAAGCGAGATGTTGATTTACTCCCGCTTGGTAAGCCAAACAGGACTAATGCTTTTGCACTAGCCCGAGTAACGCAACAACAAAGCAAAGTTTGAAGATTGGGTTGACTTCATGTTTGACTAACTCCTTTTTGAGATGGTTTCTTATTGTTTAGTATTTTAACACAGTATCATAAACCTGTCAAGAAAAAGTCGATATTTTCTGAAAATTTTTAATATGCTGGATTATTTTTGGGGATTTAAAACTGTAAATACGAGAAAAAGGAAGTAAGGTAACTTTGCTTCTTCTATTTTTTCAGGAATCGTAACATGATTCATTCTACTTTCTTCATCTCCTCATATACTGAATTCCTCGGAAAAGGAGAAAAGCTGTTAGAATCAGGGAAACAAGCCAGATGGTCTTCAGGAGGTAAAATTGAATCAGATAGGTAGAGATGATGGCTCCGACTACAAAGCTTGCCAATAGAGCAACAAAGAAAAGGCCTTCTTTCAAATCTTTCGCTTTCTTGTTTCGAGCATAGTTGCCAAAAGCTACCATGGTTTTCTTGATATTCCCCGTCATAAAGGAGTTGTTATAGACAATACCATCCACCTCGCCAAAAGCCGTCGCGACCAGACCCATGCAGAAAGCCAGTGGCGGCACGATATAGAGATGGGGGATATTTGCTGGCAAAAATCCTGCGACAGTTGTCGTCAATATCAAGGGAAAAACGCTGGATAGTCTGCGCCAAGAATGCTCAAAATGATGCTGAAAAACAGTCATCAGAAAAATACCCAGCATAAAGGCTAGCATAGTTGCCAATTTTACTTCGATTCCTCTTGTCTCTTGATTGATAAGCTCAACCGAAAGGAAAACGACATTTCCCGTCTGACCTGCCACCAAGGTACCACCCCTCTCAATAAAGGTATAGGCATCGATAAATCCTGCACAAAAGGTCAAGAGGCAGGCAAAAAATTTTGAACGAGAGTGAAACTCTCTTTTTACAAATTGTTTCATAAACCACCTACAAAACAAGGGAGTGACCAGACTCCGAAAATCATGGATTTCAGTCCGTCCACTTCCCCTTGCTAGATTACATTTCAAAACTTTGCAGCTACTGCGATTTACCAGATTTACAAACTGTTATTTCCTCAAATGACAGAGCTAGAAAGCTACGTGTGCTAACCTTCTCTGGCTTCCTTAAGGATTTTTTCAATCTTGGTAGTAATTAGGTCAATAGCCACCTTATTAGAAGCTCCCTCTGGAATGATGACATCCGCATAGCGCTTGGTCGGCTCAATAAACTGATGGTACATAGGCTTAACGACACCCAAATACTGCTCAATAACACTATCCAAACTGCGTCCTCGCTCTTCCATGTCTCGCTTAATCCGACGGATAATCCGAACATCATCATCTGTGTCCACAAAGATCTTAATATCCATCAAATCCCGCAGGCGCTGGTCCTCTAAGACCAAAATCCCCTCAACGATGAACACATCCTGAGGATCCTGACGATAGGTCTTTTTACTGCGGGTATGCTCCGTATAGTCGTAAGTAGGGATATCCACTGGCCGACCAGCCAAGAGCTCCTTGATCTGCTCAATCATCAGGTCCGTGTCAAAGGCAAAAGGATGGTCATAGTTGGTCTTCACCCGCTCCTCAAAAGTCAGATGCGTCTGATCCTTATAGTAGGAGTCATGCTCAATCATGGCAATATTTTCATTTGGAAAATTAGCCAAAATCGCTCGAGAAACACTGGTTTTTCCGCCTCCGGAACCACCAGTCACACCAATAATAATAGGTCTATTTTGCATTATAAGCTCCATCTCTTGTTATCTTATCTATTTTACCGCAATTCATGTTATAATGAAAGAGCTAAAATAAAAAAAGTACATGCTTAAAAATAGAAAAAAGGAGGTTTTTATGCTCAAACTTGGAATCATTGGAACAGGTTCTATTTCTCATGAGTTCATCAAGGCTGCTCACTCAACAGGCGACTATCAGCTTGCTGCTGTCTACTCTCGGACTTTAACTTCTGCTGAGCGCTTTGTGCAAAACTATGAAAATACAGCCGTCTATACTGAAATGTTGGAATTTCTGTCGTCCGATATTGATGTCGTTTATATCGCCAGTCCCAACAGCCTGCATTTCAAGCATGCCAAGGTAGCCATTCTGGCTCGTAAACATGTCATTGTCGAAAAGCCTGCGGTTTCTCGTCCCAAAGAATGGCGGGAATTGGTCAAGCTGGCTGACGAGCACCAAGTCTATCTCTTTGAAGCTGCCCGCAACTATCATGAGCAGGCCTTTGATACGATCAGTGATTTTCTCAAGGACAAGACCGTCTTGGGAGCCAACTTCACCTATGCCAAGTATTCTTCAAAAATGCAGGCTCTGCTTGCGGGAGAGCAGCCCAATGTTTTCTCTGCTAAGTTTTCTGGCGGCGCTTTGATGGATTTGGGTGTCTATCCTGTCTATGCAGCTATCAGACTTTTCGGCCATCCGCGCTTCGCTCGCTACAGCGCCCAGCAGCTAGCCAATACGATTGATTTAAATGGAGCCGGCTGTCTCATCTATCCAGACTTTCAAGTTCAGATTCAGGCCGGTAAAAATATAAACAGCAATCTGCCCGCAGAGATTTATACGGATCAGGGAACTCTTACTTTAGACGGAATTGAATTTATTAGCTCTGCTATTTTCCAAAGTCTGGACGGTCAAGAGGAGTTGCTGCCTATCAAGCGTGCTTCCCACACCATGCTGGAAGAAGCTCAAGCTTTCGCGCGAGTACTCAAGGGCGGACAGGATGCGGTTTATGAGAAATGGTTGAATGCGGCTACGGCTGTTCACGAAAGCTTATTTGCCATGCGCAAGGACGCTGGCATTAGATTTGAGGTTGATGATGATTAAGGAACAATTTCCCCCGAGCTGGCAAAATCAGCTGGCTCAGCTAGGGTTTGAAAATTTGACAGCTATTCAGGAGAAGATGTTTGAGCCTATTTCTGCAGGCGATACAGTGCTGGGAATCAGTCCGACTGGTACTGGTAAAACTCTGGCCTATCTCTTTCCCAGTCTGCTCAAACTGACACCTAAAAAAGCCCAACAACTCTTGATTTTAGCTCCTAATACTGAGTTGGCTGGACAAATCTTTGAGGTCTGCAAAACTTGGGCGGAGCCTTTAGGGCTGACAGCCCAGCTCCTGCTCTCCGGATCCAGCCAGAAGCGACAAATCGAGCGCCTTAAGAAAGGTCCGGAAATTATCATCGGAACGCCTGGGCGGATTTTCGAGTTGGTCAAGCTCAAGAAAATCAAGATGATGAATGTCGAAACCATCATTTTGGATGAATTTGACCAGCTGCTCAGCGATTCTCAGTATCACTTTGTAGATAAGATCGCCCACTATGCGCCTCGTGACCACCAGCTGGTATATATGAGCGCTACCGCTAAGTTCGACCACGATAAGATTGCTGAAAACACTCTAGAAATCAGTATTGACGACCAAGTTTTGGACAATATTCAGCATTTTTACATGCAAGTCGAAAAACGTGATAAAGTGGAATTGCTCCGCAAATTATCCAATGTTGAAGAATTCCGAGGACTGGTCTTCTTCAACGCTCTGTCAGACCTAGGAAGCGCCGAGGAAAAACTCCAGTATCGTGAAGCCAACGCGGTTTCTCTAGCCAGCGATGTCAATGTTAAGTTCCGGAAGGTTATTCTAGATAAGTTCAAAGAACACCAGATTACACTCTTGCTAGCCACTGACTTGGTTGCTCGCGGCATTGATATTGACTCGCTAGAATGTGTCGTCAACTATGAACCTCCGCGCGATTTAGAAACCTATACCCATCGCTCTGGCCGAACCGGCCGTATGGGCAAGGAGGGCTATGTTATCACTCTCATCAGTCATCCTGAAGAACTGAAGACATTGAAAAAATACGCCTCAGTTCGTGAAATTGTATTAAAAAATCAAGAACTTTATGTAACGAGTTAAACTAAAAAGCTTTGGAAACATTAGATTTCCAAAGCTTTTTTTACTTATTAGCAACAAGAATTTCAAAAAACTAAACCCAAGGACCGTCTTAGTCTCTACCATAATAGATACGATGGGGCTCTAGCTGGCCTTCTAGCAGCTCATCGACCGTTACCAAAGTATAGCCGTTACTCTTCAGATACTCGAGGACACTTGGCAGAGCGTCAATGCTGGTCTGGTGAATATCATGCATGAGAATAATCGAGCCTGGCTGGGTTTTGGCAATCTCTTGCATAATGGCTTTAGTATTGCGTGTCTTCCAGTCTAGGCTGTCCACGTTCCACATGATAAAGGACTGGTCAACCGAATTTTGAATTGTAGCATTAATAGCTCCATAAGGAGGCCGCGTAATCGTTGGCTTGATGCCTATGACATTGTTAATAGCGGTCTGGGTATCAAGGATTTCTTTTTGGGCTGTCTCCAGAGGAAGTTTGGTTAAGACTGGATGGTCCCATGTATGAATCCCAATCTGATGACCTTCATTGTGCACGCGCTTGACAATCGCTTCATTACCAGCAATGTTTTGCCCAACCATAAAGAAGGTCGCCTTGGCACCATATTTCTTGAGGATATCCAAAGCCTGCGGTGTTGTCTTAGGATCTGGACCGTCATCAAAGGTCAGAGCAACCATCTTCACATGCTTCTTAGCCTCAAAACTCTGATAAGCTGCCAAGTCATCGCCGGTCAGATAGTCCGCATTGATCTGGTCATAGAAGCTAGATAAAGGAACGTCAATGCTGGTTAAGCCTTGCACTTCCTTACTCAGCTTAATAGAAAAATGGCTGTACTCATAACGGAAAGACCACTGACTCAACTCCGTTCCATTAAGGTTATTAAGGATTTCCGTCTGCACCGCCTCATCGGCCTGTCTAAAGGTCAGCTGGCTGGATATTTCATTGATGAAGATTTCCTTAGCTGCATCAGGATCCTGAAAGAGCTTATCTAGAGTGAAAGGGCTGCCGTCTGCACCGAGGTAGCTATCAGCAAATTCCCGCTCTTCTCCTTTACTGATTTTCATCTCTTTGACATGATAGTCCTTGCGATGCACCAGTACTTCTTTAACATCCTTCAGGCTCGTTTCTTTTTCCTCGGCATAGTAGAAGGTCAATTCCTCAATCTTATCGCCCTTCTTCTGATTATCCTTAATCGTCTTGCTATCTGCGTCCATCTGCTCCTTGACACTTGCAATAACCTGACCATCCAGCAGAGGATAGAAGGACTCTACATAATGGCTGCCAATCATCTTGCTCTGCTTTTCAGTATTTTCAGCGTGCAAGGTCTCTTCTTGGGCAATCAGCACACTAACCTTCTCTTGCAGTTCCTTTTCCTGGAAAATAGCGTAAATCTTTACAGCACCCAGAAATAGAGCAGCAACAAAAGCTAAAGCTAGCAAGCTGAGAACGATGAGTGTTTTCTTACCGTGTTTCTTGTTATTTTGTCTTTTCATACACCTGTCCTAAATGAATAAAAATCATCATTTATCTTGCAAAATTAACTGCTGCTAGATGTTAAAGACTCTTCTCACGAATGACTTCCACCTTGTAGCCATCAGGATCTTTTACAAAATAATAATTAGGCGGGTTGCCAGGAAGACCCTTTGGATCTGTCACTTCATAGCCTTTGGCCTTGTGCTCAGCGTGCAGACCTTCCAAGTCTGGCGTGCTAAGTGCCACATGAGCAAAACCGTCCCCAATCACATAAGGACCATGGTCATAGTTATAGGTCAGTTCCAGCTCATAATCATCGCCTTCCAAACCTAGATAAACGATAGTAAACTGATAATCTGGAAAATCCTTGCGACGAAGCTCCTTAAAGCCAAAAGCCTCTGCATAAAAAGCGATAGACGCTTCCAAATTCTCCACACGCAAACAAGTATGTAACATTTTTGATGCCATAATTTCACCTCATTCTTTCTTGTCTATTATTATACCCTATTTTGGGCAAAACTTATATTAAATTTTTAAAAAAGTAAATGAAAGCAGATAAAAAGCAAGCCAATAAGGCCTGCTAAGAATTGTTTTTCAAAAACTGTTCAATGAAGTCGCTATACGAATTCCATTGAGGCATGGGAATGCTTTCTTTCTCAGCACTTCTTTTGATTTCAAAATATTGATCAACCCATTCGGCATAGCCTGAATGCATATGATTTATGACCATTTCGGCAACCAAAGGCTGACTCAACATGAACTTCATTACTGGAACCAAGAGAAATAAGGGCAGGGATAGATATTTAGTAGGTTTATAACGATGTTTAGGAATGCCATATCGCTGGCAGAGTTCTATACCTTCTCGCCAAGCGCAAATCATCTTTCGAATTGCTTTTTTATCTTTCAAGAGTGCATCAAAAGTCCCCGCTTCTGCAACTGCACCTGCCATTACCGCCTCCTGAAGGCAGTGAACCTTCATCCAAGAAGCCAAGTCAGGCATAGCATCAATGTCTATCCCACTAGCTGTGAAGATAGGAGACAACTCTGATGTGTAAGAATCATCATCAAGTAACGTAGCTTCTTTGAAAATGATAGCTTGGATCCGACCATCACTCTTTCGCCCTCCTCCAACAGAAGAAGGAAAAGCTAACGACACTTGCTTTCTGTCCAAATAAGAAGGAATCTTGGAGTTGATATTCCAGTTATTCTGTAAAATAAGTATATGAGCTTTTTCCTTTATAGCCGCCAAATGATTCAATGCCTGCTCTAGTTGCAAACTATTTACCGTTAAGAGAATCAGGTCATAGTCTTGAGCAATGCTCGTCACCACTGGCGGCTGGAAATGATGTTCTTTATAGACCTGATTATCTTTTCTTAAATCTTTAATAGAAAGTGTAAAGCCTTGCTCTAAAGTCAACAGCTTATGCTCTCTAACTAAGACAGTAACTTGATGTTGATTAGACAGTAACCAAGCATATGTCAAACCAATTGTGCCAGCACCATAAACCAAAATGTTCATATTAGGCCTCTCCTGCTATTTAACAGAACGCTTTTTCGTTTCTTTCAATAGCAGTTTAACTTCAAAGACCGTACCTTTTGGTTTGTTGTCCTTGACATAAATAGTGCCCTTGAAAGCATCGACAATCTGCTTGGCCAGAGAAAGCCCCAGACCAAAGCCACCTTTCTGACGGGTCCGAGCCTTGTCCACCCGATAAAAGCGATCAAAAATCTTCTTCTTATCTTCGTTGCTGATACCAGGTCCATTATCTGCTACCCGAAAGATGAGGTAACGATCGGTTGAAGCAGCCATAACACTGATTTCGCCGTCATCATCTGTGTACTTGATAGCATTGTCAAATAGGATGGTCATCAGCTGCTTGAGGAAAATTTGATCTGTCACAATAGGGTTCTTGATCATATTTTCTGAATGAAAAGCTTTTTTATTTTCCCTTGCGATAATGCAGTAATTAGCAAAGGTCGTATCAAAAAATTCCGGTTCGACTTCACCATATTGAGGCTTGATGCCATCATCACGACGGGCCAGGTTGAGCAGATTGGTCGTCAGCAAGCGCATATTCCGTACTTCATCCAAGCTAGAAGCGATATTTTCACTGCTCTGCATAATTGTAGCTTCAGGCTTACGAAAGAGCGTCTCTAAGCGGCTCTGCAAAACAGCCAAGGGTGTCCGCAGCTCATGGCTGGCATTTTCCACGAAAGCCTTCTGCTTCTGGATACTTTCCAGCAGGGGCTTAACACTCATCCGAGCCAGATAAATACTGGCAATCAGGGAAATCCCCCAAAAGCTGACCATGACCATGGCAATCAGTTGCTCATGCTTGCCACTGGTTTGCTCCAACTGGCTGATACTAGTCATGACCACAGCGTACTTGATATCAGGATATTCATTATTAGGGTCGATATCAAAGAGATAAGCCCGATAGCTTTCCGTCTGGCCAAAGCTATTGCCAATCACAATTTCCTTGATTTGATTCAGATAGGACTTGTTAAAGTCCAAAGAATTAAAGTCCAGAAAGCCATCGCTCTTGCTGGTGGAAATATTTTTATAATTATCATCCAAAAGCAGGGCGAAAGTATTAGAACTGAAATTTGGCGTCGTCAGATTGTCAGGCTTAGGCTCTTCGTTTGGATCGCCATCTGGTTCTTTACTGCTTTTAGGACTTTTAGTGTTGACCTTATTGCTCGGATCAGACTGCTGACCTGTCGTCCGATAGGCCAAATCTGCTACCGAACTAGGATCATTACTCAGGTTTTTAAGATTTTCATCAACAGACGTATAAAGGCTGGAGCGCATAACCTGAATAATAATCAAGGTCATGGCTGAGAAGATTAATGTAAACAGCCCAAAATAGCGAATGAAATAAGAGAAATCATCCGCATAAAAGGTCTTCTTGATTTTATTCAGCATCTTTTAAAATGTAGCCGACACTACGAAGAGTATGTAGGTTTTTCGCAAATGCCGTTCCTTTCAGTTTTTTACGAATCTTGGAAACGTACACTTCAACAACGGAAACAGTGGTATCACTGTCAAAGCCCCACAGACGGTCAAAAATTTGGGTCTTAGGCAAGATTACATTTTGATTTTGCAGGAAATAAACCAAGAGGTCGAACTCTTTACCAAGCAACTCTACGTCTTTACCTGCCTTCGTGGTTGAATTTGTAGATAAATTGACAGTCACATCACCATAAGAAAGAGTATTCTCGTTGAATTTACCAGCACGTTTCAAGAGCGCTTGGATCCGCATTTTCAGTTCTTCCAAATAGAAAGGTTTGGTCAGATAGTCATCAGCGCCGAGCTCAAAGCCATGTCCTTTGTCATCCAAGCTTTCCTTAGCTGTCATGATGAGAACAGGGGTTGTGACTCCTTTTGCCCGAAGATCTTTCAGCACTTGAAAACCATCCTTTTCAGGAAGCATGAGATCCAGCAAGATAAGGTCATAAACACCGCTCTCTGCTTCATATAGACCTTCTTCGCCATCAAAAACCTGCATTACATCTGCAAAATCATCCAAAAAATCAAAAACTGAGTTTGACAGTCCAAGGTCATCTTCTACCAATAGAATTTTAATCATCTTTCTTTCCTCCAATAAAACTTACCAAGATTATGTCTTTTGGTTTTTGTTTTATTTGCTATTCTTATTATATCATGACTTGGGTTCAAAATCAGTAAGTTTTTTCCTACGACTGCGACGTTTTATTTTCTTTTGTCGACTTATTATTGTTCTTGTCCGATTGTTCACTTGTGTTCGTTGAAGACTTTTTCTTGTTTTTCTTCCCGTTGTCATTTTGTTGAGCAGAAGAATCCTTGCTCTTATCCTTGCCAGACTGCTGACCGTCTTGAGACGGCATTCCTTGGTCTTGACCGTTCTGTCCTGAACCACCATTCTGCGGTGGCATGCTATTACCCGATCCGCCGTTTTGACCATTTTGACCTGGTTGTGGAGGCATGCTATTTCCTGCATCCTGACCATTTTGTACCTGCTCCGGTGCTCCAGGCACAGTAGCTGGCTGTTGAATAGCTGATTGCTGACTGTTTGTACCGTGAATAGCTGTCGCAAGACCATAACCGCCCAGAAGTCCGACTGCTAGAGCACTACCCGTTGCAACCGTCAGCCACCATTTAGTACTTTTTTCTACAACAATCATTTTTTCCATATCCATTTAATCTATCACCTTCTTTTTTTAAAATTTTTTCTGACTCATTCTATCAAGCAAGAAGCTAATGCAGCTTACAAGTCATCCAATACACATCCTTTCACTAGAATAGCATTATCATATATTTTTTTACTTAAACAGGACTGAATTTTTTCTTAAAAAAGGCTGAAAGATAGGGAAAATGAAGTATGAATAAAGATTTTTTACAATTTTCTTCCCTAACTGAATGGTATAAAAAATTGCTCAAAAAATCAGCTACAAAAAAAGACTGGGACAAAATTGTCTCAGTCTAAATTTACCATGTTCAAAAGCGCTGGATGCAGGAGCTGCTTATATTTTTATGACTTTTTCTTAGAAAGGTGGAAACCAGCTGAAGCTAGCAAGGCCGCAAATCCAAGATAAGTGAGAAGAGAGCTCGCATTGCTACTAGTTTTAGGCAGTTGACCTTGACTGGTTTGGTAGCTGACAGATAGCTGCATGTTGCTTGGTTGCTTACTTGCAGATCTTTGATGCTGCCAATCCTGATTTGAAAGAGGTTCAAATTTTTGCGCTGTTTGAACAGTAATCTCTGCAGGAGGTGTCGAAACACTAACCTGATTGGATTCTATCCGGTATTGATTATTAATCAGCAAGCTGAAATGATTGGTATAGGTTCTGCCTGGATACAAGAGTCGACCGACTGCTGCTGGAGCTAGGGTCTCGGTCGCAGTATTCAAGTCAGTATTGTAGCGTTCAAGCAGACCTGGTGCAGCAACAAAAGTCAAAATTCTGCTGCTCGGATCATAAGAAACCTCGTAGCCAGGACTTTTCGCTCTAGTAGCTTCTATATCTAATTCAAAACCTTCTGGCAGACGATTTTCCAATACGAAAGAGTGAATTGGCAAGCGATAAGCAGGCAAAGCATCCGTTACCAGATTAAGGACAGCAAAACTTCCATGGCTAACCTCTTGTTGGTGAATATTCTTCTTGGACTCATCCTCCAACTCTTCTCTGACTTTTAACTGGATAAAGAGCTGGTTAAAGTGATAAGTTTGAGTCGGCGCTTGTGGACGGCTTGGCAAAGCTTGATAGCTAGGTTCAGCCGGCTTTTGAGGAACCTCTTTATAGTTCGGCTTGTCAGGCTCCTCAATCAAAGGCAGATCACTTTCTCTGACAGGTGACTGGGGCTCAGGCTGAAGAACTGGTTCTTTAGGGAGCTGTGGTTCCTGCAGATAGCTTGGCTCCTCAGGCATGTCCTCTAAAGCAATTTCTTCTTCATAAGCAGGCGGTTTCGGGCCTTCTCCCGTGCTTACTTCAGGATCTTTTTGAGGTTTTTCTGGTTCCTTCAAATAAGATGGTCGTTGTGGTTCCTGTGGCAGTGGATTTTCGACCGGAGCTTGCGGAAGGCTCAGCAAGGGCTGCTCCTTCTCATAGGTTGGCTCTTCAACTGCAGTCGGCTCTGTCAATAGAGAAGGGGAGCTAGGTTCTTCTGGCACTTCCTGATAAACTGGCTTTTGAGGTTGTAGAGGCTCAGCCAGATAAGTTGGCTCTTGCGGCAGAATTTCCACATCACTTTCCGGTAGAACTTCTGGCTCCTCAGGCTGAGTTGGCAGCGGAAGAGGCTGAGTTTCTGTCGGCTGGCTAGGAAGTTCTTGATAGGCTGGCTGAGCTAGCTCTTTTGGCAAAGCTTGATAAACCGGCTGACTTGGAAGAGGATGCAAGGCCTTGAGCTCTTCATAGGTTGGCTCTTGTGGTTGAGCAACCTCAGCCGGAGCGACAGGCTTCATTGGGACACCTTTAGCTTTAATATCAGAGTTAAAGACAAACCAAGCAGAACCCCGATTTCGTGAACCAATATCAAAGGAAATGACATCGCCCTGTGCCTTACCGACGATAGCTCCATACCAGTTATAGGGACTAGTAGGCGTATCCCACTTATTATACTCAAAGCGAGAGCCTTCCTTCTCATGGTTAATAGAAATATCGGCATGAACACTGGTATCTGGGTGAATGTTAATAGCAGATCCTGTGATAGGAACATATTCACCATTAAAATTCTTGATGTACTCAATCGCAGCTTTATTCGTATTTAAAGATGAGAAGCTGACAAGAGAGCCTGTCATATCAAGCCTTTCTCCAGCTTCATCAAAAAACTCCGCTTGGACATTGACTCGAGATTGGCCATGAAAATCCAAGGTCCACACAGTCAAGGTCGGATCCTTAACTAAGAAAACCGGCAGCTTATCCTGACTCTTCGTTGATTCTTTCAGAGTATAAGTATAGACAACTTTAGCGATTTTCTTGCCTTGAATACTGGAATTTTTGATATTGGTATAAGTAGCTACCAGAGGCACATCTTTTTGCAAAACGACTTTAGTCTGATGTTCTTTCCCTTTTAAAACACTGGTCAAAGCAGTTATTCCTTGTTGATCCATTCCCCAAGAACGAACCTCATCAGTCAGCTCATCATTGGTATAGGTTCTAATAGACGGGTCAAGTGTCAAGACAGCCTGGGACTCAGATTTGAAAACAAAAGGCTGGCTTTCAACCTTACTGAGATAGCCTTCTTCATTTTTCTTAGCTTCAGCTTCCTGCAACTCTCTCTCAAAAGTTACAAGAGCTGCATCATACTTAGTTTTGGCTGTATCATAGGCAGCTTTTGCCTTCTGATATTCTTCTAAGAGCTTATCATAGTCAGCTTTCAAGCGGGCATTTTTTTCCTTAATGCTTGCATTTTCCTGCTCAATCACTGCGTTCTGTGCTGAAATAGAAGCAAGGTTTGCCTCATAGTCTTCTTTTAGTCTTTGATTTTCTGCTTCAATCCTTGCAAGATTTTCTTGGTAGCCCGCCAAGTCTGCCTGATAAGCAGCTAATTTATTCTTGTTTTCTGTCTCAATCCGAGCAGTCGCTTCCTGATAGGTAAGCAAGGCTTTCTCATATGCTTCTCGACTTTTCTGATTGCTCTCGGTGATTCGAGCCACATCCTGCTCATATTGAGCTAATTGATTTTTATAAAGCTCTTGTTTTTCCTGATTTTGCTGACGAATCTGGGCGTTTTCAGCTTCAATGGCAGCATTACGGGCTGTTACTTCTGCTTTTTCTGTCTCATAGGCAGTTTGCCGCTTCTTATTTTCAGCTTGGACACGCTCAAGTTCAGATTGATAGGCAGTCAAAGCTGCTTGATGATCTCTCGCTTTGGCATCATTGGCCGCCTCGATTTCAGAGCGATTCTTTTGATAAGCAGCTAATTTGCTCTCATAGTCTTTCTCTGCCGCTTGATTTTTTTGTCGAATCTCAACCAATCGCTCTTGATAAGCGGCTAAATCAGCCTGATACTGCTCCTTTAAGGCTATATTTTTCTTCTGAACAGCTAGATTTTGCGCCTCAATCTCTTTGTTCTGCTCTTGGATTTTAGCCAAGGCTGTCTCATAAGATTGTTGGGCTGCTTGATTGGCTGTTTGAATGCGTTCTACTTCCTGTTGGTAAGTCGCCAATTCTGACTGATACTGCTGCTCTAGCTCGGCATTGTCTTTCTGAACTCGAGCCAATTCTTTCTCATAGTCAGCCAAGGCTGCTTGATAAACAGCTTCTTTTTCTGCCTTAACCTGAGTTAGTCTGGATACTTCAGCTTCATACTGCTTGACTGCTTCCTGATAGACCTTTTCAGCTGCCTGATTTCGTTCTGTTATGGCTGCATTTTCAGCTTGGGCAGCTTTGTTGTGAGCTGAGACCTGAGCAAGCTTTTCATCATAGCGACGCTTTGCTTGAGCATTCTTCTCCTGAGTAGCTTTCAGCTCTGTAGCATAGCTCTCCATAGCAGTTTGGTAGTCTGCTTTCGCTTGAGCATTTTCTTGTAAAATCCGTGAACGATCCTCTTGATAGGCTGCTAAAGCCGCTTGATAGGAGGCTTCTTTCTCTTGATTGATTTTTACTATACGGTTCAATTCTGCCTGATAAGCCGTCCGTTTCTGCTCATAATCCGCCTCTAGCTGAGCATTTTCAGTTTGAATACGGCTGTACTCTTGTTCATAGGAAGCCAGCGCCTTGTCATATTGGTCTTTCAAGGCTTGATTGGCAGACTCTTTCTGACTGAGTTCTTTCTCATAAGTCTTCAGTTGCTCCTGATATGCTGCTGTGTTTTTGCGTATTTCCTTGACTTGAGTTGCGTAATCGGCTTGGGCTGTCTCCCGTTTACTAGCAGCTTCTTCTGGATTTCTAGCTGTTCCTAAATCTACAGTCGATTCCTGCTTTAGCTGGATACCTGCTTTCTCAGCCTCTGCCACAGCTTGGTCCAGGTCCGCATGGGAAACCTCCAAGGGAAGCTTGTCTTGACTTACTGGCTCCGACTGAGCAGGGGCAGCAGTTGGCTGGGGTGCTTCGGTTGGTGAAAGTGCAGCTTCAGAAAGGGCAAACTCATCGGCTGCTGAAGATACCTTTTCCTCAGCCTGAACCGACCCAGCAGCTAGCAACAAAGCTGCACCCAAAACAGCTCCGCACAAGCCCTTAGAAAGGCGGCTCTTGCGGAAGCCATAGACTATTTTCTTTTCCATTATAATCTCCATTTCTCCTTTAAACAGTTACCTGTTTATTGTCCATATTGTTCTATTTTATCAAAGCAAAGGCATATTAGCAATGTTTAAATACTCAAAATGATAAATAAAAGCCTGAGATAGGATCATATCTCAGACTTTCTAGTCATTTTAATCAAATCTATCAGATTGCAGCTTGAATTGCTTTTTCCACTGCTTCTTTCTCACGCTTCACCAATTCAACACGCGCAGCGATTTCTTTGATTCCCATGCTGATGTTTCGGCTAATCGCCATATCATTTAACTGCGGCTCAAAGAAGGATTTGTATTCTGCTAATCTCTTCTCTGTCTTGAAGACCACAGCTGGGCTAATGACAAAGCTATCAAAGCTCATGTCGCCACCTAGCGCTGCCTTGATCCAGTCCCAATTCTCACGCGCCCAAGTCCACACTGCTTCTTGAGTAAAATCCCGGCTGAGGAAACGGGCATACCAAGCTGACAAATCCTGCGGTTTCACAGTAAATTTATCCTTCCAAGTCGCTAAAAGTTCATTCAAGGTTTCCTTGTTCTTCGTATAAGAAAGGGCTGTAGAAAGCGCATTTTTGAAGCTTCCATCATTTGAAGCGACATATAGGTCCAGATAAAGCTTAGTCAGCTCCTTGCTTTCATGATGCTTGATTTGGTTGACCAATACCTGCAGGCGAATAGCGGCAGGGAGTTTTTCCAAATTATCACGATACTTGTCAAAAATCCGGCTAGCTTGAGCTCTAGCTGTCTCATCGTCCGCCTTAATCATATTACCCACAATCAGCTGACGAACCATCTCATCCTCATCACTTTCGCCTTCCTGTTTTTCAAAACCAAGACGGTCGAAATTACTTTGACTGAGAACTTTCAGCAGGGCTTTGTAATCTTCTTCTGTCTGACTGCCTTCATCCACAAAGCGGTTCAACCCTTCTAGCACTTGGGAAACAGCTGAAACCACCATATAAGAAGTTTCGTTTGCCAGCTTACTGATGACTGGCAGCAGGTCCGCATAGGAAATTTTACCTGACTCTGCCAGAAGTCGGCGTTCCTGTACGATTTGCAGTTTGCTGATATTGTCCAAAGAGCTGAGATTATTCAGAAGAGCATCCAACAACTCACCTTGATAATCTGTAATATAGTGGGCTGTGTTTTCTGTATTGAGACGCAGAGCCCCATCATTTTGCGCTGCCAGGGCTGCATAATTCGGAATTTCCAGTCTTTCTGTCGTCAGAGTATCAGGAAGTCCTTGCCAGTTACTATTGAGCGGTACTGGCCAGAGGCGACCTCTGTCTTCGTGCTCCCCAATGAAGAACTGCTTCTGCGTCAAAATCAAGGAGTCATTTTCGACCTTGGCAGTGACAACTGGATAACCCGGCTGCTCCAGCCAAGCATCCATAAAGGCAGCTACATCACGGCCAGAAGCTTGAGAAAGATCGTCCCAGAGGTCACGACCGATGGTATTGCCATACTGATGCTTCTCAAAGTAGGCACCTAGCCCCTTACGGAAGGCATCGTCTCCCAGCCAACGGCGCAGCATGTGCATGAGACGGCTGCCCTTAGCATAGACAATCGCTCCATCAAAAAGAGTATTAATTTCATCAGGGTGCTTGACCTCTACATGAACCGACTGGACGCCATCTGTCGCGTCACGCTTGAGGGCATAAGGAACTCCGCTGGTCTGGAAATCTTCAAAAATCTTCCAGCTAGGCTCAATCGCATCAACTGAGACATACTCCATCATATTGGCAAAGCTTTCATTGAGCCAAAGGTCGTCCCACCACTTCATGGTCACTAGATTTCCGAACCATTGGTGGGCTAATTCGTGTGCAACAACCAAGGCAACTGTCTGACGGCTTAGGGCTGTTGAATTTTCATCTACCAGCAAATAGATTTCCCGATAGGTCACCAAGCCCCAGTTTTCCATGGCTCCAGCAGAAAAGTCTGGCAGGGCCACATGAAGTGACTGAGGAATAGGGTACTTGACTCCATAGTATTCTTCGTAAAATTCAATACAGCGAACCGTAATGTCCAAAGCAAACTCTAGATTGCTCTCTGGGTGGGCCTTGGTCGCATAAACTCCTACCAAAGTTCCATTCTTGGTTTTAGCAGTAATTCCTTGCATATCACCTGCAGCAAAAGCCAAGAGATAGGAAGACATACGTGGAGTCGTTTCAAACTTCCAAACGCCAGTCGCTTTGCGGTTTTCAACATCAATTTCTGGCATATTAGACAGAGCCAACTCACCCTCTGCTTGGTCAAATTTCAAAGCCAAATCAAAAGTTGCCTTAGCCTCTGGCTCATCCACACTCGGAAAGGCTTCGCGGGCAAAATGGCTCTCAAACTGCGTAGAAATAATCTCTTTTTTCACACCATCTACCGTGTAGTAAGATGGGTAAATCCCCGTCATATTGTCCGTAATCTTACCAGTATAAGTTATTGTCACCACTACAGGACCGGCCGCTTCCAGCTCGATATAAAGAGCTTCATTGTCCTTATCAAGAGTGAAAGTACGAGCTTGGCCAGCCACCTCTACAGCTTCAACTGCCAAATCTTTTTGATGTAGGGAAATCTTACTCGTCTTAGCTTCCCCAGTAATGGTCACCTTGCCTGAAAAAGTCTTGTCGGCACGATTCAGATCCAAAAAGAGATCATAGTGCTCAGGAACAAAAGTTTCAATAAAATGTTTAACTGCTTGCATCAGCTTCTCCTCATCTAGCGAACAACGTTGCAAAATTACACTGCTACCCTTGTCCGCTTATAATCTGTTATTATTGTATCATATTTAGAAGATTTCGTTGCAGAATAAATGCAAACAAAAAGACAGGGGAATAACCTGTCTATTTGCTTTATGATAATGGAAGAAAGGTCAAGAGTTCTTCTTTTCTTTCTCAAGTTCCTCTAATTTTTTATTATAGATTCGATTTTCTTCGTGATAAGTTTTGTTTAGCCGTTCTTCATAACGCTGAATTTTTCTCTCGAAAATTTCTCTATTTTCTTCTATTTGTCTTAATTCATATGAGGGCACGGTATCAGGACTATTGCAACAAAAAGATAATATCCATTCGCTCATTTGCTCTGAAACATTTTTAGCTTCTCGTCTCATATCCTGATAATCCCATTCATACTCACTAACTTTCTTTCGAAACGCTATGTGATCGTCATCGAGACGATCGATCTTTTTCTGAATATCCATAAAGCCTCCTATAAGATAGGGCTGGTCAAACTAGGCTTAGGAACAGCGCCTAGTACCTCCTTGATTGAATCTGCTGCTCCACCTGTGAAAGCTCCAGATAAGTCAGCAGGTACTTGAGTAGAGGCAAAAGTTTTCATAGTCTCTGCTTGACTATCTAGCCAACTCTGTAAAGCTTGACTCTCCTCAAGAAGAATGGCTCTTTTAGCTGAAATCAAGCCACGAATAGCTATGCGTTCCTGAATCTTTAAATATTCTTTTTTTATACGTTCGGCTTCAACTCGATCTTCTGTATTTGGTTCAATCATACTCTACCTCCTAGCTTTTCTCAAAAATCTGGGCACCTTGTTGATCGATTTCTACTATCCTATCTGCAGCTTTGTTTAAATTCCCTGCAATACCAGTCATTGTAGTCATATAAGAGTTTGCTGAGGCAAGGGTAGTTGCTTCTTTTCCATCATTCCAAGCAGTTGACATGCTCAACTCAGATAATAAGCCCTCTACCTCATCAGAAGAAAGATTGTGGGCTAGGGTATAAGCTGCATTGCTCAGTTCTGAGATGTGTGCTTCAACTTTCGATTTTGCACTTGCTAACTTATCTTTAATCTCTTGCTCATAGACCTCAGCTTGAAGCTGAGCAGTTTGAGCACTTGTACGAACGAGTTCCTCTCTTAAACTAATTGTTTTGTCGCCAGAACTGGTTCTTAATGAGGCATGCAATTCATCAATGTATTCTCTATTTATAGCGATTAAATCCTGCTTAGAAGGCTCAGGAGCGAAGTCTCCATATTCCTTTAAATACTCAAGGACATAATGATCAGGATTTTTTTTTGCATAGTCTAATCCATAATTTGCGGTTGCGGCATTTATTTCGTACATTTTTGCTTTAAGTTTTGCAATCTTTTTGACTTGCTTTTCGGTCATGCCAGAGCAGAAAAGACCATTTTTTTCATACCATTCAAAATCTGGCCTATTACCTTTAATCTTTGGTAACCCAGCATTATGATGTTTTCCCTCTACAGTAAATACTTTTCCATACGGAATGTTCCCTCCATGACCATCCCAACTTGTTAAATCTTTCCCTTGATCACTGTATGAATGTAAGTGTTTATTAATATATGCTAATTCTTCATCACTAATACCTCTATAGTCGGCTGTATTTTTTGTCAACGAATTCCACGCACCCCAGTCCATGAAATTTGTAATCTTTTGGACTTTCATTTCCGCAGCTACTTTAGCAACTGCTGGTCCCGCTTGACTAAATCCCGACATATTACTGATATCAACTTCTTGTCCTTTGCCAGCCATTTTTTTAGCACTAGCTAATGATTGATTATAAAATTCTCGAACGTCCTTTGTCTGTTCTGTTAATTGATTTCTTGCCAGTACCGCATTAAATCCAGATTCTATAACATGGTTATTATTTTCGTTATTAGGTGATTGAGTACCAGCAACCACGATGGTCGTTTGACTGTAGTCTGGTTGTCCTTGCTTATTAAGAGGCGCAACGGCAATGGCTTGGGTGGTTTCGTTGACTTCGTTGATTAAGACATATTTTTGTCCTCCCCTTTTTAACGAAAAATCTTCACCAACATCATGGTCTTTAATTATTTTTAGAACTCTTGTTTGCAATTGCTGTACCTGTTCATCATTCAACGCCATTCCCACTCATTTCCTTTCCTAATTTCTGTATTATAGGCAACTTCTGCTTCTAGGCTGCCTTTTTCACTTTTAACCACATCTTTTAGTTGTCCATCTTTAACAAGTGCTTCAATATTTTCATCCATTGCGGGGTTGATTGTTAATTTAGCTTTTGGAGGCAAACTTTTGTAATTCGTTATATCAAGAAATTTACCATCTACATCAATTTCAATCACTTCCTCATCAAAACCATTAAAATCTAACCGTAGATCTCCTAAAAGACCGTAGCTTGCATATCCATGCTTACCAACTTTTCGCCCTAAATAAGCCTTATTCCCATGATTGTCATAAATTACGGGAACGATATTAGCATCGAACATAGTCTGCCCATCCCCACCTTGCACAAAAATTGGTGAAAACTCAATTTTACTAACTCCTGAATAGTGTTCTTTTATATAAGTTGCTAGTTGTTCTTCCAACAAACGAAATCCGCGTTTGTAAAGTTTTACTCCTTTATCGTCTAAAACATCACTAACATTATACGGCGAGTTTTGATGTTCAATCCATTTTGTCATACAGTATCCCCCTCCTGAAACTAAGGTAATTAATACAGCTATAATTGCAAGTTGTTTTTTCTTCATTAACTGTCACCTCTATATCTAAATGAAAACGAATCCATTTTTTCTGTTTATAGTACACAATATTGTATTTTTTGCCGAGTACTTCTGCCATATTATCCATAAACAGAAACCTCCCCATTTAATCAAAGATTATCCCCATTCTGAATAACTCCCTCTTTTAATTTATAAGTTGTAGTCTAATTTCGGCATTCGGACTTCCTACATCTGATGCCTTAACATCTTTTAGCCTTACTAAGTGTTATTTAATATAAACAATGCCATTCTGTCAACGCCATTCCAAATGGTCTCCTTTCCTAATTTCTGTATTATAGAGAATTTCCGCTTTTTGACTACCTTTTTCACTTTTTACCACATCTTTTAGGTGACCAGCATTGACAATCGCTTCAATATTTTCATCAATTTCTTTAACAGAATTAAGTTTTGCATTTTCAGGTAAACATTTACTATCAGATATATCAATAAATTCACTACCAACTCTTATTTCAATGATTTCTTCATCCCAGCCATTAAAATCGAGTCTAATACTACTAAAATCATCATAATGAGCAAATGTTTGATTTCCAATTTTTTTACCTAAATACGCCTTATCTCCATATTCATCATAAACTATAGGAACAATATTGGCATGAAACATATATCGTCCGTCACCTCCTCGAACTAGTATAGGTGAAAATTCTATTTTAGTGACTCCGGAATAGTGCTCTTTAATGTAAGTTGCCAGTTGTTCTTCCAACAAACGAAATCCTCGTTTGTAAAGTTTCACTCCTTTGTCGTCTAAAACATCACTAACATTATATGGAGAGTTTTTGTGTTCAATCCATTTTGTCATACAATATACTCCTCCTGAAATTAAAACTACAAGAACTGCAATGAGCGCAAATTTTTTTTCTTCATTATTTACCTACCTCACACCTTTATGAAAACGCTTTTATTTTTTAATTATAGTATATCATAATATTTCTAGTCATACCATTATTTCTGGTCTCATTCATTTTTTATAAAAGCGCTCTCAATTATCTGTTTATAATATCTGGATTCTTTTACATAAAAAAGTTTTATTTCAAATCCTATAAATAACTTCGCTTTCATTCTTTACGTCTTTCTTAAGATCTAACTACATTCTTCGAACCTCTTGATCAGACAAAGCCATATCATTCTTCCTCTTTACTTAGCTTAACATTGTAAAAGATTTTAGCTTCTGGGCTTCCCTTTTCATCCTTAATAACATCCTTTAACTGACCGTATTCAACTAATAATTCCATATTCAAATCAATCCCTTTAGCTCTTGTGAGTTTAGCTTCATCAGGTAAATGTTGCGCGTTAGAAACATCAATGTTATTCCCGTTTGAGTCCTTTAAATCTATAGCTTCATTTCCACCTCCATCAAAATTAAGAATTATATGTGAGACGATACCAAAGCTACTTGGATACACATTATTAACTTTAGTGCCAAGAATGGCTTTATTTCCATGCTTATCATAAATAGTTGGACGGATATAGACATTTGAGAAAGTTGACCCTTCCTCAGTAACGTAGATTGGGGAAAACTCAATCTTTTCAAGCCCTGAGTAATGCTCTTTTATATAAGTTCCTAGTTGCTCTTCCAGAAGTCTAAAGCCTCGCTGATAGAGCTTGGTTGTTTTGGGGCTAAAGTTAGGTTTGGTTAGTTTGTTGTATATATAGATTCCGCCTGAACCTAACATGACCAAAACAGTAATCATTATAAGGATCTTTTTCTTCATAAATATTCTCCATTATGTACCCATATAAAAATATATAAATTTTAACTCTACTCTTGTAGTATAACATAGTTAGTTGTAAGTTAAAACACAAAACAGAATGCTAACCATACTTGAGATTATACAAAAAAGACACGAAATAAATCGTACCTTTTTTATCATCACAACTCAATAATTTTACCTGTTTCAAAGTAAACAACCCATTCACAGATATTCTTGGCATAGTCGCCGATTCGTTCCAAGTAAGAGATAACTTGGAAGTAGTCACGGCCAGTCACAATCAGCTCTGGATTTTGTTTGATTTCCTCAGTAGCGAGATCGCGAATATCATCAAAGTATTGGTTGATTTTCTCATCCATAGCTGCTACAGCATAGGCTTGGTCTACATTTCCATTGAGGTAGACGTTCAGGGTTTCTTCGACGAAATTCTTAACATCGCGCCCCATCTTGCTGATGGCATCTTCTACGGACTCAATGCGAACTTCTCCCTTCATCCGAACAGTAGCTTTGGCGATAGATACGGCGTGGTCACCCATGCGTTCCAAATCACTGCTGGCTTTCAACACGGTAATAACGGTCCGCAAATCCTGAGACACAGGCTGCTGCAGGGCTATGATTTCTAGAGATTTCTTCTCCAGTTTCACCTCGTATTCATTGACTTCAGCATCGTCTTCAATGACCTGACGAGCCAGTTCACGGTCATGCGTGACAAAGGCACGAACCGTTCGGTTAATCTGCGATAGTACTTCGTTTCCCATCGCGTAGAATTGATTATGAAGTTTTTCTAAATCTTCTTCAAATTGTACTCTAAGCATAAGATTCCTTTCTGTTATCCGAATTTACCAGTAATGTAGTCTTCGGTCTCTTTGTGGGCTGGATTAAGGAACATCTTCTTGGTTTCATTAAATTCAATCAAGTCTCCACCAAGGAAGAAGCCGGTCTTTTCAGAAATCCGAGATGCCTGCTGCATGGAGCGAGTGACCAAAAGCATGGTATATTTGTCTTTCAGACTGTAGAGAGTTTCCTCGATTTTCCCAGCTGAGATTGGATCCAAGGCTGATGTCGGCTCGTCCAAGAGAATGATCTTAGGACTAGTAGCTAGCACGCGAGCCACACAAACCCGTTGCTGCTGACCACCGGAAAGACCGATAGCGGAATCATGCAGACGGTCCTTGACCTCATCCCAGATAGAAGCGCCAATAAGGGAACGTTCTACTGCTTCGTCCAAGACGGCCTTGTCCTTAACACCATTAATCCGAAGTCCATAGACCACATTTTCATAGATAGTCATAGGGAAGGGATTAGGCTGCTGGAAAACCATTCCGATTTCTTTGCGAAGCTCTACCGTATCTGTCCTCGGACCATAGATATTGTGACTGTTATAAATGACCGTTCCTGTAGTCGTTACTTCTGGATTCAGGTCGCCCATTCGGTTGATTGCCTTAAGCAAGGTTGACTTACCTGAGCCTGACGGTCCAATCAAAGCCGTAATCTCATTTGGCATGAAATCAAGTGAAACGCTATTAAGGGCTTTCTTTTTATTATAATAAACCGACAAGTCCTTGACTTGCAAAATAGGTTCTGTCATACGTTTTTCCTTCATTTTATTTTACATTCAACCAAAGACTAAGCTTGTTGAATCGTGATGAATACGGACGGCAGCTTAACCAAAGTGGCCTGAAACATAGTCATTAGTGGACTGAAGCTTGGCATTTTGGAAAATATTAGCCGTCTTATCATACTCAATCAAGTCGCCCAGATAGAAGAATCCAGTGTAGTCACTAGCACGGGCAGCCTGCTGCATATTGTGGGTCACAATGATAATGGTATAGTTGTTCTTAAGCTCAAACATGGTTTCTTCCAGCTGCATGGTCGCAATCGGATCCAAGGCTGACGCTGGCTCATCCATGAGCAGAATGTTTGGTTTGACTGAGATAGCACGGGCAATGCAGAGCCGCTGCTGCTGACCACCAGAGAGTGTCAGGGCTGACTTGTGCAAATCATCTTTGACCTGTTCCCAAAGAGCTGCTTGCTTAAGTGAGGTCTCCACAATCTCATCCAAAACCTTTCTATCTCTGACACCAGCCCGTTCATGAGCAAAGGTAATATTTCGATAGATGGACTTGGCAAAAGGATTTGGTCGTTGGAAAACCATGCCGATATGCTTACGCATTTCATAAACATTGATTTCAGGGCGGTTGACATCAATCCCCTCATAGAGAATCTCTCCAGTCACATTGGCAATATCAATGGTATCGTTCATGCGGTTGAGGCTGCGAAGATAGGTTGATTTACCTGATCCAGAGGGGCCAATCAAAGCAGTGATTTTGTTTTTTTCAAACTGCATATCAATGCCCTTGATGGATTCCTTTTTACCGTAGTAAACATGCAAATCCTTGGTCGACAGGGCTACCTTTTCTTCAGGAAAAGTAATGATATGTTTTTCATTCCAATTATATTCTGTCATTTCTTCTCCTTTAAGCAGAGGTTAATTTCTTATGCAGATAGCTGCCCAGTTTGCGGGCTCCCAGATTAAAAATCAAAATGAAGATTAGGAGAACCGCTGCTGAACCTGCAGAAACAGCCGTTCCATCAGGAATTGTTCCCTCGCTGTTGACCTTCCAGATATGGACGGCCAAGGTCTCAGCCTGACGGAAGATAGAGATAGGGCTGGTGACGCTGAAAATATTCCAGTTGGACCAGTCAAGAGCTGGAGCTGATTGACCTGCTGTATAAATCAAGGCTGCCGCTTCACCAAAGATACGACCGGAAGCTAGTACAATCCCTGTCACAATACTAGGCAAAGCTTCTGGGATGACCACATGCAGAACCGTTTCCCAGCGGGAAATTCCCAAGGCCAAACCAGCTTCACGCTGGGTGTGGTGGACATGGCGCAGGCTATCTTCGACGTTCCGCGTCATCTGAGGCAGATTAAAGACAGTCAGAGCCAAGGCACCAGAAATGATTGAGAAGCCATACTCAAACTGGACAACAAAGATTAAATAACCAAAGAGCCCAACTACTACCGAAGGCAGGGAAGACAGAATTTCAATACAGGTGCGGACAAAGTTGGTCACTGGTCCTTTCTTAGCATATTCTGACAGATAAACCCCAGCCCCCATAGAAAGAGGCACAGAGATAATCAGAGTAATCACTAGCAGAAAGAAGGAATTATATAGCTGAATCCCAATACCGCCTCCTGCTTGGTAAGAAGAGGATTTCCCTGTCAAAAAAGACCAGGAAACATGCGGAAGACCTCTAACTAAGATATAGAGGATAAGAGAGGCAAGGATGGCAACAATGATACTCGCTATTGTGTAGAGAATACCAGTCGCCAATTTATCTAATTTCTTAGCGTGCATAGTTTTTCTTACCTCTTTCTTTTGTAATTAGTTTAATCACACTGTTAAAGGCTAAGCTCATCATCAAGAGCACCAGAGCCAGAGACCAGAGAACGTTATTATCCACTGTTCCCATTACGGTATTTCCGATTCCCATGGTCAAGACAGAGGTCAGTGTAGCTGCTGGTGTAGTCAAAGAGGTTGGAATCACCGCAGAGTTACCAACGACCATCTGGATAGCCAGGGCTTCACCGAAGGCACGCGCCATTCCAAATACCACAGCTGTAAAGATACCTGAGCGAGCAGCCTTGAGTGTTACCCGCCAAATAGTCTGCCAACGCGTTGCGCCCATAGCCAGACTTGCTTCACGGTAATGACGTGGCACAGCACGCAGACTATCCGTCGTCATAAAGGTTACTGTCGGCAAAATCATGACAAAGAGCACAAAAATACCAGACAAAATACCAAAACCAGTACCGCCAAAGACTGTACGGACAAAAGGAACCACGATTTGCAGACCGATAAATCCATAAACAACAGACGGAATACCAACTAAAAGTTCAATAGCCGGTTGCAGTATCTTTGCTCCTTTTGGAGAAACCTCTGTCATAAAGACAGCTGCACCAATCGCAAAGGGAGTTGCTATCAGGGCTGATAGAATGGTAACAATAAAAGAGCCTAAAATCATTGGCAGGGCACCGAATTCCTTACCAGAGGGATTCCAGACACCACCAAAAAGAAAATCAAAAACATTAACACCGTTGACAAAGAAAGTAGATAGACCTTTCTGAGCA
This sequence comes from Streptococcus sanguinis, assembly GCF_050225395.1. Classification (GTDB taxonomy): domain Bacteria; phylum Bacillota; class Bacilli; order Lactobacillales; family Streptococcaceae; genus Streptococcus. Next base: position 1,446,241 of record NZ_CP071431.1, read on the forward strand.
ACGAAGATTAGAATCATAGCCACAATCACCACAATCAGTGACAGACAGGCAAAAGTCAGATAGCGGCCAAACTTCTCCAAGCGAGAATTTTTAGAAGGCGATAACAACTTTTTGGTTAATTCCTCATTTTTCATTTTGAATCTCCTTCTATTGCTGTGACATTCCCATCAGCGTCCTTGCTGACTTTCATATCGTTGATTGAGATATAGCCCATGCTAGTAACAACCCCTTTTTGAACATCATCTGACAGCATATAGTCTAGAAACTCAGCAGCCAGACCAGTCGGCTTGCCCAGTGTATACATATGCTCATAAGACCAGAGCGACCAGTTATTGGTAGCAACATTTTCTGCTGTTGGCTCGTAGTTATTAAGTTTCAAGGTTTTTACAGACTCGTCAACATAGGCAAAGGCTAGATAAGAAATCGCACCAGGAGTTTGCGAAACGATATTTTTGACCATACCGTTGGAATCCTGCTCTTGACTCTGCACAGCTGATTTCCCATCCATGATGACACTGTCAAAGGTTGCGCGGGAACCAGAGCTAGCAGCACGATTGATAATCGAAATCTCCAAGTCTTTACCGCCCAGCTCTTTCCAGTTGGTGATTTCACCAGTAAAAATTTTCTGCAGTTGCTCGGACGTTAGATTATCCACGTCAACTTCTTTATTGACAATCACAGCAATACCGGCCACAGCGACCTTATGGTCCACCAAGTCAGAAGCTTTGATTCCTTCCTTCTCTTCAGCGAAAACATCCGAGTTCCCGATTTCAACAGCTCCTGACTGCACTTGAGACAGACCTGTACCAGATCCACCACCCTGTACATTGACCGTTTTACCAATGTTGTTAGAGCCAAAGTCATCAGCTGCCGCTTCAACTAAGGGCTGCAGAGCAGTTGATCCTACTGCTGTCATGGATTCACCACGGTCAATCCATGATGAACAAGCTGATAAGGTGAGTCCTAAGCCCAGAGCTGTCAGCGCTAAAGCAAATTTTTTCAATTTGTTCAAAAGATTTCTCCTTTAATAAAATCAAGAGGATGGGAAGTATCTTTAGTATTTCTTACTTAGCAGAAAGAAGCCTTTTTTCAATACATTCACATCTTCAACTATATCATATAATACCAGCTTTTCCTAATATTTTATCTAAATCTCAGGCCTTTTGGGAAATAATTTTTCAGGGTTTTTCCAGTGACTTTTGCAAAGCCCAGACCGTTCCCGCCAAGGACTAGTTGGTACCAGCCGTTTGGCTGCGGTTTTGCCAGTTCAATCGTCTCACCTGCCGCATATTTCTTGAAGTCCTGATTATTGATTTCAACTCGATTTAGAACTTCGCTGGGCTTCATAGCCAATCCTAGGGCAAAGCTAGGCTCAAAGCGATTCTTCTTAAACGTTCCTAGATGCAAACCGTTACGGGAAATCTTTAGCTTGGACAGGTCTGGCAGGCCAGAAGGCAACAAATACAGATTGTCCCCAAAGATCTGCAGCTCTCCAGTCAAGATTGTTTTTAAATGCTTGCTCTCAAAGTCCTGCCAGAATTTTCTTTGCTCGCTCGTCAAACGATTCTTACCTGATTTAATTTTCTTACTGCTATTCTCACCAGTAAAGCGAAAGTGAGCTGCAAACTGACCTTCACCTTTGAAGCGATGCGGATACATCCGAGCTGTCTCAGGAAAGCCAATTCCTTCAGTCATTCCGTTTATCTTAGGAATATCAATCAGTTCAAGAGGAAATTCTTCCAGTAACCAAGTAACGATGTCTTCATTTTCTTCAGGAGCCCAAGTACAGGTCGAATAAACCAGACGACCGTCCTTAGCAAGCATGCTCATAGCAGCTGTTAAAATCTCTCGCTGGAGCTGGGCGCATTGGGCTGGATAATCCGGAGTCCAATACTGAGTAGCATCCGGCTGCTTGCGAAACATGCCCTCGCCCGAACAAGGAGCATCCAGCACAATCAAATCGAAATAACCTTCAAAGACCTGAGCCAACCGCTCAGCTGATTCATTGGTAACAAGCACATTTCTAGCACCATAGCGCTCAATGTTCTCCACTAAGATTTTAGAGCGTTTGCTGTTGATTTCATTGGAGACCAGCAGGCCCGTATTATCTAAAAAAGATAAGAGATGAGTTGACTTGCCACCTGGTGCTGACGCCAAATCTAAGACTTTCATCCCCTTAGTTGGTGCTGCTATCTGAGCCACCATCTGAGCTGCTGGCTCCTGCGAATAAACCAGACCAGTCACATGCTCAGCAGACTTGCCAGACACCTTGCCATAAAAGCCCCAGTCTGTCTGAGGAATGGCATCTGAGAAATTCTGCTGGCCTTCTTTCAGAGGATTGCTGCGAAAGGCCGAAATCGGCTCCTCGTCAAAGGTTGCAAAAAAATCCGCCGCTTCTGCGCCTAAAATCTGCTCATATTTTTCTTTAAAACCTTTAGGAAAGTCCATCTACTGCTTCCCCTTTTCTAAATAAGGCTTCAGAGCCGATAGTTTGCACTTAGGCGCCATCATGACAGGCTGCCGAGTCTGGAAATTTAGCTGACTGCCATCCAAGGTCTGGACGATAAAGCCTAGCTTCTCCGCCATAATCGAAGCCGCCGCATAATCCCAAGGCCAGTTGTAGGAAAAATAAGCCAAGAAACCGCCAGACAGTACCTTGCTAAAGCTAATCCCAGCACTACCATAAACACGAACCCCTAAACATTCCCGAGCCAAGTCTGCCAAGCCCCAATCATTGGCTTGCAGCATGCCGGCATTGGAAGCCATGAGAAAATCTTGAAAAGGCCGATCCTCAAAAGCAGGAAGTTTCCTGTCGTTACAATAGATATCAAAGTCTCCGCCACCATGATAGAGCTGGTCTCTGGTCACATCATAGATCAAGCCAAAACGACCAATGCCCTTTTCAAAATAGGCAATCATAACGGCAAAATCAGCCTTCTGAGTGATAAAGTTGGTGGTTCCGTCAATCGGATCAATCACCCAGACATTGCCATCAGCAATATTATGTCGGAGTCCATTTTCCTCCGCTAAAATAGCATCCTGAGGATAGCGGGCTAGAATCTTAGCCACCAAATCATCCTGAACCTTCCGGTCCATCTGGGTGACCAAGTCGGTAGCACTGGTCTTTTGACTCACATCCAAATCATCATAGAGATGTTCCCTCAAAAAAGCACCAGCTTGGTAGATGATTTCTTTAGCAAAATGAAATTTATTTTCCAAGAGAAATGCTTCCTTTACCTTTACTTTTTGCCTCTTGAACAGCACGATAAAGCGAATAACCGCTGACGTTTTCAAAGTCACGGCCGATTCGCTTCTCTTGGCCCTTGCTAGGAACAACTTGCTTGAAAGCCGCATAGGACTTCAAGAGCTTTTCCGCTTGGACTTTCTGTTCATAAGCTGCTTCTACATCATTAAAAAAAGAGAGCACCGAAGCAAGCTCTTCAGTGCTCCACGATAAATCTAGTGGGTAACTATAATTTTTGTTCATCTTTACTGAATATCTGCCCGCATGGTTGCGGATCTTAACTCTTCCTTACGATAACTCCGAGGCAGGAATGCACGAATTTCATCCTCGTTAAAGCCGATTTGCATCCGTTTGCCATCTAAAATAATTGGGCGTCGCAAAAGACTGGGATTTTCCTCAATCAACTGAATCAAGGTTGAAATGGACAAATCCTCCACATCCAAATCTAATTTCTGAAAAATTTTTGAGCGAGTTGAAATAATGTCGTCTGTACCGTTCTCTGTCAGAGAAAGAATGTGTTGCAATTCGGGAGCTGACAGAGGGCTCGTCATGATATTATGTTCCTGAAAGGGCACTTCATGATTTAGCAGCCAAGCACGCGCCTTACGGCAAGAAGTACAACTCGGCGATAAAAATAATGTAATCATGCGTTTCTCTTCTAATTCTGTATAATAACTACCTCTATTATACTAAATTTTATTTGGCTTGACTATATTTTTTTGAAAATTGCTGCCGAATGTCATGAAAATATAACTTTTTCAACTATTTCGATAACCAGTCCAACTTCTAGCGATCCGTTCATCACTCTGCAGCTGAGCAACCAAACTGTCAATACCTTCAAACTTAACCATCTCGCGAATCTTATGCAGCCAGAAAATCCGAATGGTATCACCATAGATATCCTGAGAAAAATCAAAGATATTAACCTCAAAACGAAGTTCATCCCCGTCAAAAGTTACATTTTTCCCAACACTAGCCATACCGCGATAGCGCTGACCATTGTGCTCAACATCCGCGACATAAACGCCATCTCCTGGAAGAAGGACTCGATCCAAAGGTGCTAAATTGGCTGTTGGATAGCCAATCGTCCGTCCTCTGGCATTGCCATGAACCACAATACCGCGAGTAGATAGAGGATATCCTAGCAATTCTTGAGTTTTCAGCATATCTCCGACAGCAATCGTCTCCCGAATCCGAGTGGAAGAAATTTTCCGATTATCCAGATTAACCGAAGGAACGATAACAATCTTGCCATTAAAATAATCTCTCAGCTCATGTGACTCTTTGCGGTCTGAGCCAAAATGATAGTCAAAGCCAGCTACCACGGCTTTGGCACGCAGACGAGATACATACTTCTCAAAAAAGTCCCGAGCTGTATTGCCCGCAAAATGGCTAGTAAAATCAATCAGGTAAAGATAGTCAACACCTAAACTTTCCAACTGCGCCATCCGGTCTTCAGGACTAGCCAGATGCAGCATGAGTTCAGGCTGATAGCGGACAAAGGCCAGCTTAGGAGACTCTGGGAAGGTTAGTACTGCAATCTTTAGGCCTTGCTCCGCAGCAATTTCTCTCGCTTTCTCAAAGAGTGCCTGATGGCCCTTATGCAGCCCATCAAAATAGCCTAGAACAAGGACCGTATCTTCTGTCTGATCAATCCCTTTTTCATCTATAATTCTCTTGGTTATCATCATTCCTCTATTTTACTACGCATTTGCTATTTTTACAATATCCGTTCCACGCGAAACTGCAAAACATTCAAAAAAATTTTACTGCTCTAGTCAGGACGTTTGTCAAAAACTGAAAAAAGCAAAACAAAAGGACAGCAGTTGTGCAGTTGCTGTCCTTTTGTGAGGTTTAATGAAATTATTATAACATGCAAGCGCACATTTCATATTACAAAAGAGTAACAATCTTTTGACATTTCTACTGCGGATATTAAAGGAAGACCTTGCGAGGCTTATAGGCTGCTTCTCGCTTTTCCAAAATGGCTACTAACTTCTCCTTATAAAAGCCAGCTAGCTCTGCTTCTTCTGACATCAAGCTGATAAAACGACCGTTCCTCACATCCTCAACCTGCTCGTCTGAGAGCTCAACCGTCACTAAATCTCCGATTCCTAATTCGAGTGGTTGGAGGAAGGAAAAATCATCTACTGCTACTCGCTCTGCTATTTCATCCAGGGTCAAGGCATCATCTAAACTCATACCCGCTGAGGAAGTCCGTGTCAGCTGGGACATGTGACTGGCAAAGCCAAGCTTGGCTCCCAAATCAACAGACAGGATTCGGACATAGGTCCCCTTGCCACACTTGACTCGAAAACGAAAGCGTGCTTGTTCACCTTCATAGGAAATCGGACTGGTGCGCTCGAAACTATATATGGTCACCTGCCGCTCTGGCCGCTCCACTTCTTGACCCGCTCTTGCATACTCATAAAGCTTGCGGCCATTGACCTTAACTGCAGAGTACATGGGCGGAATCTGGCGAATCTCACCGGTCATGGACTCCATCACTTCATCAATGAGAGCTTCTTCTAAAAGCTCCGTCACTGGCGTCCACTCTAGGATGTCTCCGCTGGCATCCTCTGTCGTAGTTGAGCAGCCTAGAGTAATCTCCCCCTCGTAGACCTTGCCTTCCTCCTGCATAAACTCGACCAAGCGCGTCGCCTTGCCCACAGCAATGGGAAGCACCCCGACCACATCCGGATCCAAGGTTCCCCCGTGACCGATTTTCTTGGTTTTTAAAATCTTGCGCAGCTTAAATACCGCATCATGCGAGGTCATGCCCGCTTCTTTTCTTAGGTTGATAATTCCGTTCATTGATTAACTTTCTAAAAATACTAAAACTCTCTTTTGGAAATCCTTGTCTGCTCTTGCATCATATTCTTGACAGGTCTGAGCCTGAATCAGCAGTCACTTTCTGTTCTTGATTTTCTCCAAAAATTTCATCAGTTTATATAGATGTTAATGATTGACTTCAAAAACTTAACGAAACCGTCACACTTCTATCCGACTTTCAAAAATCTGATAAAGCTGTTCAAGGCGGCAGTCCTCAGTAGTCGTTATTTCTTCCTCCGATAGGAGAACATTTTCCAATATTGGAAAAAAATCTTGAGCCAGTTCCCGACTGTTCAGCCAATCTGTCATCTGCTGGTTAAAGGTAGGATTGTCCGAAAAAATATAGTCAAAGTGGGCATAATCCTTTGTGTAATAGTAGTAAATCTCCTCCAGAGCAAGTAGTGCCTTGATGGGATCAGCTTCCTCCAGCCAAAGACTCCTATCTAGCAGATGGTCGGTTTCAAGGCCAGCCAGATCAAACATAACTAAATAAACCGCCACACCATCAGCTTGACTGGGTCTAAAATTAATAGTATCAAGGATAAACTGACGTGAGAAGCGACGCATAAAATCTAACTCCTGTGGCTTCCAACTGTCACTTTCAAAGTGACACCGATCCAGATTAAGAGAGTCATCGACTCTGATTTCAATGTAGTGAGCAATCATCTCTAAAATCCGAGGCAGAAAATGCCTGATTTGGTAGTCGTCATCACTCTTATTAACCACCGCGTTGAGGTATTCATAGATTAACACCTCACTCAGTTCCCTGACAGGAATGGTTTGCAAAGCTCTGATATTCTCCTCGGAGATGCAGACGGGGCAGGTACAAAGGGTCAGAGGAAAGAGCAATTCGCAATTAAACAGGGTGTAGGCCTCTTCTAAAAGGGCTTGCATAGCAGAGCTGAGGTCGGGCTCCTTCGGTATTTTCGGTCTAGTCTTAGCTTTTTTCTTTCCCATACTCATCCTCCTCTACGTTCATCGCAAAAGCTAGGCTAGTCTGACGAAAGCCATGGTTTTGGTAAAAAGCATACGCAGCTAACCGTTCATCATTAACGCTGTTGCTAAGCCCCTATAAGCTAGGGCAAGCATTTGCGCCATTCCCTTAACAGTCGCCAAACCATCCCCTAGACCTGGGATGATGACCAGTGGTTTCTTACCTTTTCCAAAGGTCACATAGTCCATGCTCTTATTGTTAAAATATAAGGTTTTCCCTTTTGTTGAAGACATTATTTCGTTTTCCTTACTATTTTATCATGTTTATTCATATTGACTTTTTAAATGCAGAGCAAAGCCGGCAGTCACTTTTTCAAATCCAACCGCCTGATAAAACTGATGTGCAGCATTTCGTTCAGCAGTTAATCCACTATTTAGAGCCAGTGCCTTAACTCCTTCTTTTACCGCTTGTTTTTTCAATTCATCAATTAGCCTACTAGCAATTCCTTGTCGTCTTGCTTCTTTTGCAACTGACAAAGCTAAAATACGATAGTAAGATCCATCTGCTTCAAAAAAGAAGAGCTTTGCATAACCTAAGAAACCTAAAATTTCTCCGTTTCTTTCAGCTAAAAGACAGCCATAATGCGGCTGAGAAAGAATCGTTTCTAAACGTCGAGCTAGCTTAGAAGCGGTCGTTGGATAGCCCAAGTCTTCGTATAAAGACAGTAAGGCTTCAGCATCTTTCGTGGTTGCTTTTCGTATCTGCATAGGATCCTCCTAGTCACCCTTCAAAGCTTCAAACTTAGCTTTCATGGTAGGGTTTTTGCGCGTCAGTTTCTTGACAGAGACATCGTCCAGCTTGTTGTTTGCCAAGCGCAACTGGTTTTCAGAGGTCGTCAGGAACTTCTTGACCTCTTCCATCCGGCGAATTGCCTTGTCAATCTCTTCGATTGCTTTGCCAAAGTTGGTCGAAGCAGACTGATAGTTCTTGGCGAAAGCTACTTTAAAGGCATCCAAATCTTCCTCAAAATGCGTAATATCAATATTCTGCTCCCGCACCAAGGCCAATTCCTGCTTGTACTGGAGCGAGTTAAGCGCAGCATTACGCAGGAGGGTAATCATGGGCAGGAAGAACTGAGGCCGGATAACATACATCTTCTCATAGGCATAGGACACATCGACAATACCCGAATTGTAGAGCTCACTGTCAGCTTCAAGAAGTGTCACCAAAATGGCATACTCACAGCCTTTCTCCCGCCGATCCTTATCCAACTCTTTGAAGAAATGCTCGTTTTTCTTCTTGGTCGCTGTCTCATCGCCTTCATTTTTCATCTCAAACATGATGGAGAGGATTTCCACGCCATTTTCATCTACCTCGCGGTAAATATAGTCGCCCTTGCTGCCTGTTCTTGCATCATTGTCCTTGCCAAACTCCGCTCGCGGGAACATACCCATACGGTTCTTGTTAAACTCATACTCGCAGTGCTGTTCCAAACTCTCACCAATCATCTTAGTAGACTGCTTGGCCTTAAAATCCTTGTAGAACTCTATGGTCTCATCTTTCTGCCGCAGCTCTACCTCATAGCGCTCTTTGAGCGAGGTCTGAGCCAGAGCCGCTTCCTTTTCTTGCAAAACTAGCTGGTTCTTAACCTCGTCGCGCTCTTTTTCCAGCGCATACAAGGTCTTTTGAAGCTGATTTTCATGCTCCAAGCGCAGAGTTATTAGCTGACTTTCCAATTGCTGAACTTCCTTATCCTTCTCCTGCAATTGAAGATTAGCTGTCTGCTCCGCCTCTTTCTTTGCCAATTCCTGCTGGGTCTCAAACTGCGCAATCTGACTTTGAAGATTATTAATTTCCTGATCTTTCTGCGATAGCAGGGCTTGTTGGGCATTCTGGGATTTTTGCTCTGCTAAAGCCAGTTCCTGCTCAATCCGAGCATGAATCTCCTTGTCAAACTCTGCAGTTCGAACCTGCGACAAAAGCTCACTGTACTGGCTCTCATTGACAGTAAAAACCTCCCCGCAGTTAGGGCATTTGATTTCGTTCATGGGTACCTCTCGTTTAAAATTAAAATCTTTATTCCTTTTCTTTGCCAAGCTGATAGATTATATCGCTATCATTTATTATTTGCTATTCTTTTTTTCATCATTCTCCCAAATTCACTAATCTGCTTTTCATGACTATCAACTATTATACCATTCCTGCCAATAAATGAAAAACAGCAAGCCAATGGCTTGCTCGATTTTTACGGAATTAAAATGCTATGTCCATGATCCCCTGGGAGGTAATAAGATATGTCTCCTGCACTGCTTCCTAGTCTACTCTTACTAAAAATGGAATATAGCTTTGAATCATTCTCAGAATCAATGACAAAACGTCCATTGTCAAAACTTATAGATGCAGACGCTGAAGAATCTTGAAAGATAGATTGTTCACTCTGAGAACGAACCACTCCTTTTATGGTTGCAACTTCTTCAGGATATTTTTCAAAGGATATATCGAAACTAAGTTCTCTAGAAGAAGATGGAAAATAGGACTGATATTCACTCAGACGAATACTTTGAATCTTTCCCAATGATTGTTCGAGTTCTGGAAGTTCCCTATACAGTTCTGATTGAATCGCTGATTTGAAATTTTCCTGATGTACTTGCAGCCATTCATTAAAGAAACGAGTCGCCCTTTCTTTTTGAACCCGATACACGATATTCTCTCCTGAATCAGCAAGAGCATTCGAAAAATTATACAAGACTTCCTTTGCCTCATCCTGCTCTCGCTTCCAATCCCAAGAAGAGTCTTCCGATATTTCAATCTCGCCCATATACCAGATACTCATATCCTGACTTTTGTCTTTATAAGGGTTTGGATGGATAAAAGTAAAGGGTGCAATGCCAGCATCTGGAAAAGACAATTCCGCTCTTAATGATTGTTCTTTATTATCATTGACGTAGGCTGAAAAATAGATATGATAATTCCCACTCACGTCACCGCCATTGTCATACTCTCCGCTAGCAGAACCTGGCAAAAGTGTCACAGACTTTATACGTTTCTTTTCGAAATCCAAGTTTTCAATTATCTTTTTTTTGATAGAATCTTGATGCTCAAGAATAAACTTACCATCGTTACTATATTGAGGCTTAGTCAAAAATGGTAGATTTATAATAAGAATCGGAAGGGCAATAACAATGAAAAGAATAAAAATCCACTTTTTCGATTTAAACATGAGACTCCCTCTTATTTTAATTAACAAAGATAGTTTTATTATACCATTCTTTTCTCAGATGAAAAACAGCAAGCCGTTGGCCTGCTGTTTCAGTTTATCAATCCGCCATCTCAATCCGCCAGCTGGCGGCTGTTTTTCTTTCTTGGATAAATTTACTGTAGATACCTTGTTTGGCTAGTAAGTCTTGGTGTTTGCCTTGCTCGACAATACGGCCTTGATCCAGCACCAAAATCTGGTCTGCATGCTTGACTGTCTTAAGTCTGTGGGCAATCATGATAATGGTCTTATCGCGAGTCAGAGCCTGAATAGCCTGCATGAGGGCTTCTTCATTTTCTGGGTCAACATTGGCTGTTGCTTCATCCAAAATGATAATAGGAGCATCCTTGATAATTGCCCGTGCAATGGAAATGCGCTGGCGCTCACCTCCAGAAAGACTGGCACCTCCTTCACCAATCTTGGTGTCATAGCCATCAGGCAGCGAAAGGATAAAGTCATGACAAACAGCTTTTTTAGCAGCCTCTATCACTTCTTCCTGACTGGCCTCTGGTTTGCCAAAACGAATGTTATTAGCAATGGTATCCTCAAAGAGATAAACGTTTTGGAAGACAAAGCTGAAATTGCGAATCAGGCTGTCATAGCTGTACTCCCTGACATCATGCCCATCCAAACTGATGCTTCCCTGGTCCACATCCCAGAAGCGGGCGATGAGGTTGCAGAGCGTTGTTTTGCCTGATCCAGATGGTCCGACCAGAGCAGTTGTTGTTTTTTCGGGAATGGTGAGGGAAACCTGGTCAATGATTTTCTTATTTCCATAAGAAAAGCTAACATTTCTCAGCTCAATCCTGCTGCTCTTAGGATCAATATCCTGACCGCTGATGTCCATCGGCTGGATAGCCAAGACTTGATTGACCATATCAACCGACAAATCAACAATGCGTAGGAGAGAAGAGAAAGAGCCAACGCCGTCTAGATTTTCATAAATCATAAAACCACTGACAATCATCATAATGGTTACCAGCAGCTCCATACTGCCATTGAGATAAAAGTAGATAGAGAAAAGCCCCATAAAGAGACCGGTCAGCTTGGTCACCATGCCCTGGAGGGCAATGTAAGGTGAGGTCACAAGTGTCATTTTGGTATCTAGCTGACTCTTGCCTTCAATAGCTTTGGACAGCTTCTTGGCAGAACGGTTGACCAGATTGTAGTTCTTAACTTCAGCAATCCCTTGGCTATACTCCAAAACAACGGCTACCAGGTTCATATCCGCCTGATACTTGTCATCAGAAACCTTGCCAACTTGCCAACGCATGAGGGTATTGGGCAGGAGAAAGAGAACGAGACCCACCAAGAGAACCAGACCAACCCGCCAGTCATAGAGAAAGACTAAAACGGTGATGAGACCAGTCGTCAGAAAGCCCTGCACAGTCATCATAACCACTCTGGTAGCTACATCAGACAACCCTTCCAGCGTATTAGTCGTAACACTGGTAATCTTGCCTAAGCTATTTTGATTAAAATAACCCATGGGTAGATAGCGCATGTGCTCGGCAATTTCAATCCGCTTCTGAGCACAGGTATGATAGCCTGCTTCCGTCTGAAGCATGGTAATTTTCAGGGTAATCCAGACGTTTAGCACAGTGGATACCAACATGATACCCAGAGCCAGCCAGAAGGTCTGCATAGAAAGATTCTTTTCAATCAGCCCCATAACGACTAGGCCGATTGCTGGAATACGCAGAGCAATGATAAAGGACTTGATGACGCCCAGATAAATAGATTGATAAAATTTCCTACGGTCCTCTGCCGTACAGAAATCAAAGAATTTCTTCAGTATATTAAGCATGAGTCAGCCCTCCTTCCATTTCACCACTATCCCTAGTAGCTATATGGGCTTGCCACATGGAAGCATAAAGCGAACTGGCTGCCAGCAATTCTTCATGTCGGCCTCTACCTTCAATCCGACCATTATTGACCAGAACTATCTGGTCTGCACTCACAATCGTAGACAGCCTGTGGGCAATGACAATCAAGGTCCGTCCCTCAATCAGACGAGCTAGACTGGACTGAATCCGCGCTTCATTTTCCGGATCTGTATAAGCAGTCGCTTCATCCAAGATAAGAATCGGCGCATCCTTAAGCATGGCACGGGCGATGGCAATCCGCTGGCGCTCACCACCAGATAGATGCCCGCCGCCAGATCCGACCTGCGTCTCAAAGCCGTTTTCTAAGTTCATGATAAAGTCATAACAGCCACAGCGACGGGCAATTTCGATGACCTCTTCATCAGAAGCTGCTGGATTTCCCATCCGGATATTTTCCATAATAGTCTCATCAAAGAGATAGTTACCCTGGGTCACGTAAGCAATCTGCCGACTATAATAGTCTAGCGGAAGCTGGCGAATGTCCAAGCCACCATAGGTAATCTGACCAGAACTGACATCCCAGAAAGAAGCTAAAAGCTTGGCAATTGTAGACTTGCCCGAGCCTGATGGGCCGACTAAAGCATTGATGCTGCCAGCCTTAATATCTAGCGAAATGTCGTGCAGTACTTCCTCTTCATCTGTATAGCCAAAGCTGACATCCGTCATGACCAGATCCCTTCCTTTTGGAAGTTCTCTCAGCTCCTGAGGCCTTTTCAAATCAGGCTTTTCCAAAATATCAATGACTTGACCAAAAATAGTCCCGATTTTCCGTAAATCGTCCATGTAGCTAGCTACTAAAATCAGAGGAGTCAGAAGACTGAGCGACAGAATAATCATTAGAATGAAATTGCCGGCAGTCAAGCTACCTTGCAGATAGAAATAACAGCCAGCCGGTAGTAGAAAGAGCAAGCCTGATGGCAGAAAAGCAGTCACAATCCCCATCTCCAGATTGAACTTGCGCATCCACTCAATAAAGCAGTCTGCTCCTTCTCTAGCAGCCGTCACAAACTTATCATAAGAAAATTTTTCCTTGCCAAAAACCTTGATGACTTCAATCCCATTGATGTATTCCACCGCTGTATCATTGAGCTTTTTGGTCTTGAGCAGAGTATTTTGATAGTCTGCTTCGCTATTGACAGCCATCCGAATATAGGCCAATACCACAATAGGAATAGTCAGGAGAGACAGCAAGGTCATCCGCCAATCGATGACTAGCATGGCAATGAGGACAATAATCGGACCAAAAATCCCAGCGGTAAACTCTGGAATCAGGTGAGCCAAGGTCGTTTCGGTCGCATCCACCCGCTCGACAATGATGTTTTTATAACTGCCTGATGACTGACTAAGCACTGTACCTAGAGGCAGCCTAGCTAGCTTGTTTGTCAGGCGGCGCCGCATTTCCGCTAAAATCTTAAAAGTAGCCGTATGCGACAGCATGGTAGAAATACCGTGGAATCCCCAGTAGCCAATCCAGGCCAGACCCACCCATGCTGATTGCTGCAGGTAGAAATCCCAGTTTTTATTGCCAGCCAAGAGCTGATTAATCATTCCACCAATAAAGAAATAAGGCAGAAATCCTGAAATCACAGAGGCAAAGGCAAAGATCAGACTGAGCACAAAATATATCTTATGAAGGGAAACAAAGTCCCAGATCCAAGTAAGGACAGATTTTTTCTTCATAGAATTTCCTTCTTTCTATCAAAAACCTAGCAAACCTCCCCAGTCAAACAAGTCCATGATGGAATGGCAAAATTCCAGCGCCTGCTCTTTGGGCCAGTCTTGAGCCAAGGGCTCAAATACAGCTGTGTAATAAGCTGTCATGCACGATCGCAGAAACTCGTGTTTGACCAGATGATTAATCTTCCCCTCTTTGTAAGCCAGCTCCAAATAGCGATAAGTCTCGTCTGCTGCCAAATGAGGCAGACACATCCTGAAGTCCGCTTGCGAAGAACCTTGAGATTTAAAGAGCAAGAGCTGCATAATATCCTTATGTTCATAGAGAATCCGCATCAGGGACTGGAGATCCTCCAAGCGATGGGCCCACATATCAGATAGGTGTCCCTCTTCTAGGAAAGCATAGTCACGTCGCTTCTGCTCTTGTCCATACTGTTCTAAAGCTGTCAGAGTAGGCTCAAGCAAAGCAGTAAAGAGACTGTCCTTACCCTCATAGCGCTTATAAAGTGCCCCAGTTGTCAAGCCAGCAGCGTGACAAATTCTCCGCAGTGAAGCATCTTGATAGCCATAAGCTAAGAACTCACTCCTTGCGCTTTCCAAGATTTTTTCGTTTAACTCATCTGTTTCTTTTTTCATGGTTTCAATTCGATAACACTGTTATCGCCTTTCTTCTTTTATTATAAATTCTGACAATTTAACTGTCAAGGAAAAACAAAAGAGACCAAGAAATATTTTCATCGGTCCATATCACTTCCTCTTGTAAACATGACAAAAGAGGGTGGGACAAAAGTCCTAGCCTCTCAATTGTCTTTGGATTGTCGAGCAAGACGCAGTGGTTGAGTGGGCTCTACTACGCTGATTTCATCAGCTTTTACAGTCCTACTCAACTGTGCGGAGGTGGGACGACGAAATCGAATTCTAACGAATTACCGATTTCTGTCCCACTCTCTCTATAATTTTACTTTTTATCAGGTGCATAAATCATACCGGTACAGTCAAAATCTTCCTGTCGGCGAAAGCCGAGCTCTTGATAAAACGCTAGATTTTTATCTGACTGCTCCGTTGCCAGCTGGATTTGGTAAACGACCTTAAATCTTTCCAACGTCTGCTGAAGAAGGCTTCGGCCAATTCCCTGACGCTGGTAGTGTGGATACACCAGCAAATCCTGAATAAAGACAATGGTAAGCCCATCTCCGACCACTCGGATCAAACCAGCCAACCTGTCTTCGTCATAGGCCGCCATCACAAACAAAGACTGATGGTATGCCTGCTCTAACTGCTGAGGACGATTGGTGTAATTGCTCCAACCAACCGAAGCATAGAGGTCTAGCACTGCCGCAAAATCTAGCTGCGGATTTGTTTTATAATGAATCATAGTCCTCTCCTTGTTTTTTCTCTGTTTGTTTGCAAAACACTTCTAAAGCTTTATCGAACTTGAGTCAGCACTCCGTCTTGCATCTCATAGACCTTGTCAACTTCGTCCAGCAGGCGGGTATCATGAGTAATCATGACCACGCTCTTATGGAATTTCTGGGTCACCTCTTTGAGCAGATGAACCACCCGCTTAGCCCGCTCTGTATCCAGACTAGCTGTCGGCTCATCAGCCAAGATAATATCTGGGCTATTGTAAAGCGCTCTAGCGATAGCAGCTCTCTGCCGTTCTCCGCCAGACAATTCTTTCGGATACTGCTTGAGTGTTCCTTTAAGATCCAGCAAATCAATCAGACTGTCTAGATCCGTTCTTTCCTTTTTAGATAAGCGGTCAATCAGCTGAAACTGGTCTTCGATTTTCAAAAAAGGTATGAGATTGGAGGCTTGCAAAATGAAGCCGAAATCATTGAAACGCAGGGCAGCCCGTTCCTTTTCCTTGAGCTGGGAAGTATCTTTCCCATGCAGGAGAATCTGTCCTTTTGAGGGAGTTTGTAAATGCCCCAGCAAGGTCAGAAGGGTTGTTTTACCCGAACCTGACGGCCCAATAATAGCTACAAACTGCCCCGCTTCCAATCGGAAATCAGTTGGTTTCAGGGCTTGAACCAGCGTATGCCCTTGACCATATTCTTTTGTAACCCCTTTTAGTTCTATGATTGACATTTATTCACCTCCAATCGCTGTGATAGGGTCAATTTTCAGAACCCGGTGAATGGACAAGAGTCCGCCAGCCAGTGACATGAAAATAATCAGGACAATCAATCCAGCATAAGCTCGCCAGTCACTGTAAAAAGGCATAGAAGCCGGCAAGACTAGCTGGGTTCCCAAGAGAGCCAAGACAGCTAAGCTGATTCCCAGAGTGGACAGGATGAAAATCTGCCAAAAAATAGAAGCAATAATCTTCCCACTGGCAATTCCTTGGGCGCGCATAATACCATAAAGATGTGTCTTTTGGATGGTAATGATGTACATGAAAATTCCCAATACCAAAAATGTAATCAGAACCATGGCCCCAATCATAAAGGAAAAAGTCAGTACCTGAGGCTGATAACCAGGGATATTTTCTATAAAATCACTCATAGAGAGCTGACTAAGTCCAGCTTCTTCAATCTTCTGACCATCCTTGACCACAAGTGCGCTGATATTCTTAACCTGACTAGAGCCGTACTTTAATTCCCTGAAATCATCTATATCCATAAAAATTACAGGTTGCGTAAAGAAGCTATTATCCTCTGTGAAACCAACAACCTGATAGAGGTGCTCACTTCCATTAAGCTGAAGCTGGTCGCCTAGTTTCACACCTTTTTGCTGGAGACGCTTATCCGCAATAACTTCATAAGCAGTTTCGGCAGGGCGTCCCTCAATAATGTCAGGCGCTAGAAAACTATCCCAAGAGAGACCAAAAACCTGAGCATTGAGTTTATCAGTCCCATCTTCATAATTGGCCACTGCTGACGTTTGTCCCAAAGCAGCGATTGAGTCCCCTTGAAGCAGGCGGCTGTATTCCTCTTCCTTGAGAGTCGAAGCTATTAGATTCTTATTTGCGTACTCCGACAAAACGATCGACTCAGCCTGCCATTGGTCCAAAGCCAAGCGATTGAGCCTAGCCAAACCGACGGAAAGACTAGATAAAAAGAAAACCATATAGGTAATGAGAAAGACCACAGCAACCACTAAACGATAACGCCCACGGCTATAGACAATCTCTTTAAAAGCTAAAAACAAAGCTGTCCTCCTTTGAGATATTCGAGACTATTATACCATAAAGAAGCAAGCTGGAAAAACTATCCTGTCAATCCCCCTGCATATGCTCTCTGACAAAACCTGCCAGACCGACAGAGGTCACCCTAGCATGAAAATCACTCATTTGCTGAGCCTTATAGCGAGGATGAGCCAGCCAGTAAGTCAGGGTTCCCATAAAGGACGCAGCTTGATGATTCAGGAGCAAATCCGCTTCTATCTCCTCTAAATGTGGATTCCCCAAGGAAATACTCTGCCAGAAAATCTCCCTCAGAGCTTCCTGCAACCGCCGCGAACTAGTTGGACTGCCATTTGGACCAAAAAGAATGGCCAAGTCTTCCAAGTGAGGCTCAAAAAAATGAAAAAGATTTTGTTTCTCATGAATATAGTCTTCCACTTTAAAATCCTTTTCTAACTTGAACAAGCAGGCAGAATCTAGAGCCTCTTGATAATAGGCCTGCAAATCATCTAGCAAGCGGTCTTCTATCTTCTCCAGCAGATCATATTTGTCCAAATAATGCCGATAAAAGGTACTGCGATTCACCTCTACCAAATCAATCAGCTGACGAATACTGATTGTCTCAAAAGTCTGCTCTTTCATCAACTGCAGCAAGCTAGTCTCTATCCGCTTTTCTGTCTTTCTTATTTTTTTCTCATACATGCCATTCACCTCAAAATGCAACAGTCTCTCTAAAATTGATGCTTGTATGCTATCCAGCTCCCACTATATAATAAATATAAGTAGAAGACAAGAACAAGAGGATTAAAAGATGAAGATTATGATCAATCAAAAGGAAGTTAGTCAAGAAAGAATTGAACAATGGAGAAAGCAAAGAATCCATAAAGCAGCTAAGATACTTAATCTACAGCTGCCTAATACTGACAACACGGAGATTTTAGACCAAGCCCTACTGGAAGCAAAAATGAAGCTGACATACGAGGAGCTAATCCAGCAAATCGGAACCAAACTCAAATGGAGTCAATATTTGATGAAATGGGCAGCCAAATGGTCCAAGAAACCACGAAAAAGAGCTGTTGTAACGATTTTTGCAAGTGGACTGACTGCCGCTTCTTTCAGTAAATGGCTAGAAAAGTTGATGTTAGAAAAGACAAATGTTCATAAACGAGTCAATCTTGGTGCCTGTCCGGATCATTATGCCTTGCAGCCGCACGGCGGCATACTTGAAGTCATTGAGACAGCAGGAAACAGCCCGCTGCCAACACAGTTTTTTCTTAATCTTGGTGGTGAAGCTGAGATAGAGGAGCCTCGTGATGCGTCTTATCCCTTCCAAACTGTCGGTGCCGCCAGTCTAGCGAATGGCTGCAATATCGGTGGAATTCGCCATCAGTTTCGCGATACAGAAAAAGGCCTAGAAGCCCGATTCTGTGTTGAATTCCCCAGCCTTTGTCCAGACAGCCTTATCAAAGAACACCAGCTCCACCTGGCTGCCGAATGGTCAAGATGGATAGCTTGGTGTAGAGAACATAAAGAATGAATTTCCTTTCCTAAAAATACCTATCAAGCCATGCAAAAACAGCCTACTGCCATCTTAAAGAGACCGCAGCAAGGCTGTTTTCTTCTTTACCTAATCAAAGACAATCAAGGACTTAATGGTCTTGCGTTCATCCATGTCTTTATAAGCTTGATCAATATCTTCCAGTTTGTAGCTTGAAGTAAAGACGCAACCTGGATTAATATCACCGTCAAGAACTGCCTTGAGCAAGATTTGCTTGTCATAAGTCGTCACAGAGGCTGCTCCACCTGCCACTGAAATGTTTTGAGCAAAGGTAGAACCGAGCGCTCGATTATTATAGTGAGGCACACCGACAAAGCCCAAGCGGCCGCCGTTGTGAAGGACTCCTAGAGCTTGATCAACAGCAGCTTCTGTTCCAACACATTCCAGAGCTGCATCTGCACCGCCACCAAGGATTTCACGGACCTTGGCAATTCCTTCTTCACCACGTTCTGCAACAACGGCTGTTGCACCGGATTCCAAGGCCATTTTTTGTCGATCTTCGTGACGACTCATGAGAACGATTTGGGAAGCACCACGCATTTTAGCAGCAATAACAGCGCATTGTCCAACAGCTCCGTCACCAATCACGACCACCTTATCACCAGGCTTGACGTCTGCCACACGCGCGGCATGGTAACCTGTCGGCATGACATCTGCCAGTGTCAAGAGTGATTTGAGCATACCTTCTGTATAATCAGAGGGCTGGCCCGGAATTTTGATTAGAGCCCAGTTAGCAAATTCGAAGCGCATATATTCTGCCTGCACCCCATTTGACCAGTTATTCCCAATATGAGAATCACAGGTGCCATCAAATCCTGCTCGGCAGGCATCACATTGCCCGCATCCATGAGTGAAAGGTGCGATAACGAAGTCACCAGGTTTAACAGTCGTTACTGCATCTCCGATTTCTTCGACAATTCCAATCGCTTCATGCCCGCTATTTTGATGGCCTGCTTCAATATCTGGACTGCGGTAGCGCCATAGGTCAGAGCCACAGACACAGGTCCGAACAATCCGAATAATGGCATCATCTGCCTCAATGATTTGCGGACGCTCAATGTCAGCGAGCCCAACTTGGCCTGCTTTTGTATAAACTGCTGATTTCATCGTTTCTTCTCCTTTGATATCTTTATAGTAACTATTATACAACTTAGGGAACCCCATAAGTCAAATTTTTGACATCATTTAAGATAAAAATCTTATAAAAAAGGAAACTCCTTTCTCAGAGTTTCCTAGTTTGATTCCCTCACTGCTCCTCCTGTTGTCCTGAGCAGAATGAGAAGCGCTTTACTGCTTGGTAAAGGTCAGAGTGTCTGGATCATCATCCAATTCGTCCACAATCAGCTGATTGCCATTTTGGCGATAGCTTTTAGCATCATCACCAACTATCAGTCTTTGGTTAGAGGCATCTACTTGTACCTGCTTGATTTCCTTACTGCCATCAACCTCGGTCTCAGTCCAAGTACCAGTCGTACCATTGATTTCTAGGACGTGCTGGTCACCATCATGGTCGGTTGCTTGATAGCGCCCGTCTAGATTAGTAGCCTGCCCTGCATTTGATGATGACGAAGGCTGATTAGAGGAAGATGCAGCTGATGACTGCGAAGTCTGATTTTGCGCAGATTGTGATGTCTGGTCTTGCGTATTCTGTGATGAACTAGTATTCCCTCCTTGGTTGGTATTGCCTGAGCAAGCAGCCAATAGGACTGCTGCTGTCAGAGATAGAATTCCGATAAAGGCTTTTTTTGTAATAGTCATATCACTTTCTCCTTTTTCTACATTTGTAGTTTATACTTATATTCTACACTTGTCTGTTTCATTTGTCAAGAAAAAGCAGTTTTTATTAAAAGGAAAATACATCTAAAGGAAATGAGTCACTCTGATTGACATTTGCAATTCAGACGCTACTTGTTCTCTTAGTCTTTTCGAACTCTCTTGACAAAATAGTTCCCTGTCGTATAATGATTCTTAAAAAGATAAAAGGAGAAGATCATGCCAATCAGAAAAGCCCAAGTCAGCGATATTCCTGAACTCCAAGAACTCCTTCAGCAAATCTTGCTTGTCCACCATCAGGCTCGTCCGGACATTTTCAAGGCCAAGGGCAGCAAGTTTAGCAATGAAGAATTAGAGAAGATTCTGGGTCAAGAATCCACCCCTATTTTTGTCTTTGAAAATGAAGCTGGAGGAATCCTCGGTCACCTCTTTTGCTCCATCAAGGAACCTGTCAGTCCTATACTCAATCCCATCAAAACACTTTTTATTGAGGACTTATGTGTGGATGAGAAAGCCAGAAGGCAAAAGGTCGGCGAGCAGCTTTATCGCTTTGCAGAAGACTATGCTCGGAAAATCGACTGCTATAATCTGACTCTCAATGTTTGGAACGACAATGTCGGAGCCCTGCGTTTCTATGAGCGATTAGGGCTTCAGCCTCAGGAAACAGTGATAGAGAAGATTCTTTGATCTTGAAAGACAAATTTCAGGAAGCGCTAGCAATAGTTTTCGGCTATACTCTACCAGTATAATTAACTATTTTATTTGCCGAGAAATTTTCGATACAATAGACCGTAATCCCTAATGAAAGTGAGAAATCTTATGACAAAATCAAAATTTCAACTGGTTGGATCTCTTCTGCGCCCAGAAAATCTCCGCCAGTATAAAACAGAAATTGAGCACCGCGACGACATTCAATACCCCTTCTACGACAGCTTCCCAGGCTACCATGAGACGGAGACAGCTGACATCAAGGA
Organism: Streptococcus sanguinis; assembly: GCF_050225395.1. GTDB lineage: Bacteria > Bacillota > Bacilli > Lactobacillales > Streptococcaceae > Streptococcus. Next base: position 1,467,499 of record NZ_CP071431.1, read on the forward strand.
GATTATCGCTGAGCAAAAGGCTAAGGGTATTGACATCCTGACGGATGGAGAATACTCCAAGTCTATGTGGCATCTGGACTTTGTCTGGGGACTTAAGGGAATCGAGCGCTACATTGCTGACCACGGCTATACCTTCAAAGACCATGACGGCGGGCAATACGAGACCCGCAAGGATATTGGTATCCGCATCACAGCACCACTCTCTGGAAAAAATCATCACTTTATTGAGATTTATAAGCTAGTCAAGGAAGAGGCAGATGGTGAGGATACCAAGCTGACTGTCTGGGGACCTGCCCATGCTTATACTGAGTTAGCAGTCTTTGACCGCTTGGCTGGACCAGGACAAGTTTACGAGACCAATGAAGATTTGAAAAAAGGCTTGATACAGGCCTATAAGGAATTTTTGGACGACTATAAGGCTGCTGGCGGACAGATTATCCAGTTTGACGACTGCCTCTGGGAGCTTTTTGACGAGTCCAATCCTGCTAGCTTCTTTGCGGAGGGCAATGCTAGTCTGGCTGACCTGGCAGACGAGTTTGTCGCTATTAATAACGAAGTTGTAGACTATGCCCATGAGCTAGGACTGACTGTCTGGACCCACAACTGCCGTGGTAACTACGAAAGCCGCTCTGCTGCCGAGGGCACCTACGAAGCTATCGCGGAAAAATTCCTGCGCGACCAACACTATGATCGCTACTTTCTAGAATGGGACAGCGATGTAGCTGGTGATGTATCAGCCCTAGCAGCTTTGAAAGACAAGGATGCCGAAGTCGTTTTAGGACTGCTCTCTAGTAAGACGACAGGCTTGGATGATGAAAAGCGTGTCCTAGACCTGCTCGAGAAAGCAGCAACCGTTCTACCAAAAGAGCGTCTCCTGCTCTCCCACCAATGCGGCTTCGCCTCTTGTGACTCTGGAAATGAACTCACCATTGAACAACAATGGGCCAAAATCAAACAAGGCCAAGAAATCGCCCAGAAATTCTGGGGATAATAAGCAAAAAAAGCGGTGTGACCGCTTTTTTCTATGCTTTTAAAATCAATTGTGGACTGTATTAGATCTCTTAGATGAACTCCAGTTTCATCTGCATCTGTTCAACATATTAAATCTTGGAGTATCAGGAAAGTTCAATTCTCTTGAGCCAATTTTCAACCAAGGCCGTAAAGAGAGCCTCTTGATCTATCTGTGCATTGTGGCCAGCAAGATCCATTACAGCATGAGTTGTCCTTGGAAAATAGTGAGACAGCTGGGCTAACTGCTGGAAGCCCACGACTTGGTCCTGCTTTCCTGCTATAAAAAGGCTGGGCTTGTCATAGCTCTTTTCCTGTATCTCTTGATCCACTTCAAACGAAAAAGCATAGTTTTCTTGCAGCTTTTGGACAAAGGGAGCATTCATCATCTGAAGCCCTACTAGGATTTCTTTTGCAAACCGTCGATAAGTTTCTTTAGTCTGTAAAATCGCTAAATCAACGAAATCTTCGCTTTTGCCTGCTGTATCAAAACCTACCTCTCTAATTAGCAGGCTGTCTTTTGGCAGAATTCTTTCTTGCGGATTGGGTACAACTACTGGACAAATAAGCAGCAAACCATCAATCTCCGACCTTTTCTTAGCCAAAATTCCTCTAGCAAGATAGCCACCATAAGACTCTCCAGCTAAGAGAAAGGAGTGTCCGCTGATTACAGTCTCTATAAAGTTTAAGATCATCTCTAAAATCGCATCCGCGCTTGCAAAAGCAGGATTGGCATCAGACCTACCCATGCCAGGCAAATCTAAATAAATCCTTTTATAGTCAGCATGTTTCTCAAAAATAGGTTCCAAACATCCTTCCATCAATTCAGATGAACAGCCCAAACCATGAATTGCCAAGACTGGCTTTCCTTGACCAATCACTTTATAGTATAATTTATTTCCCTGATAAGTAAAAAACATTTTTTCTCCAATCATACCTTAAAGACACGTTTTGCTCGAGGTGGAGCCTTTATCGAAACCAGTCAAAATAATATTGTTTATGAGCCTAACAAATTATTCTTATCATCTACACCCCTCAAAGCTTCTAGACGAGCAAGCTTATTCTTTCCCCTTGATTTCAGTTCCTCATTCTTCATCACCAAATAACAAAGTGGAATTCTGCAGATAAGGATTGGGATACTTGACTAGCAGATCCCTTACAGCTCCTACCAAGTCTTTCTGCTCAGCCTGACCTGATTGGTAACGAAGCAAAAGATGCATAAAATCTTCTTTTTCAGTCGTACTCGCTTTTTTCTTAAAATAGCCCCATATATGCTGAAAGGCATTGCTGACCTGACCACGATTTTCAGGCAGGGCTATCGCCTGATCAATCAAGCCTTGAACACGTGCTGCTTCCACCGAGTCGCTTTTTAGATATTGGCGGATTTCCAGATAGATCTTACTGGAATGACTGAGAACCAGATACTTATTTCTAGCCCAAAGAGTCTGACATTGGGATATTTGGTTTGAATTTTCCATGATTACTTTCCCTACTGATTTTCAATTTCGAATTCTTCTCGTTTCGTCTACATCATTGCTCGCATCCTAGTAATAAGTTTGCCAAGATAGAAAGCAAATCAACTATGATTGGAATAAGATTTCGAAGAGTATGAATCAAAATCCCCAATCACATGACTGGGGAATAGTTCATTAACGCACCTCTGCACCGAGTTTTTCGATCAGAGATTTTTCGATTTTTTCCATATATTTAGCCACTTCTTCGTCAGTCAGGCTAGATTCTGTATTTTGGAAAGTCAGGCTGTAGGCCATGGATTTGAGGCCGACACCTAGCTTGTCACCAGAGAAGATATCAAAGAGCTTAATATCTGTCAAGCGCTTAACACCAGCTGCTAGGATTGCATCAAGGACCTCTTGGTGAGTGATTTCAGCCTTGAGCAAAAGCGCCACATCACGGCTGACAGCTGGGAATTTAGTGATTTCTGTAAATGGCTGTTCTGGCTGGAGCTGCTCTTCGATAGCAGACAGGTTGAGCTCAGCCACATAAGTTTCAGGAATATCGTAAGCCTTGGCTGTCGCAGGATGGACTTGACCGACAAAGCCGACAGGCTGGCCATTGATAGAGATTAAGGCAGTACGCCCAGGATGCAGGCTCTTAATCTGGTTGCTAGCTGCGTATTCAGCTTTCAAGCCCAACTTAGCAAAGAGTGCTTCCACTACACCCTTAGCATAGAAGAAATCAACTGCTACTGGCTTGGTCTGGAAGTCTTTTTCATTAACCAGACCTGTCAAAGCAAAGGCAAAGCTATTGATTTCGTTTGGCAGGTCTTCCTTAGGATTGCCAGTCTGCTCAAAGACTTTACCAATCTCATAGAGGGCTAGGTTCTTATTCTTACGAGCCACATTGTAGGCTAGGGAGTCCAAAATACCGGAAACCATGTTCTGACGAAGAACAGAGCGCTCCACTGTCATCGGCCACATGAGCTCAGTCAAGTTGCTAGGATTGAGAGTGAACTCAATCGCCTTTTCTGGAGTCGTCAAAGCGTAGGTGATGATTTCTGTCAGTCCAGCTCCCTCTGCTAAGGTCCGTACTTGACGGCGCAGTTGCTGCGTTGCAGTCAATTCACCAGCAGTCCCGTCATCTTTTGGCAGACTAGCTGGCAATTTGTCATAGCCGTAAATACGGGCAATTTCTTCATAGAGGTCTGCTTCGATTGAAATATCCCAGCGACGGCGAGGCACGCTGACAGTGAACTGTTCAGCACTTCCTGACAGGCCAAAGCCAAGTCTGCGGAAGACATCCACGATATCTGTATAAAGTAAATCTGTTCCCAGCACACGGTTGACATCCGCGAGACTAGACACTACTTCTACATCGCTAGTGTCTAAGCTACCAGCTGATGCGATACCAGCCTGAACAGTCGCTCCTGCCAAATCCGCAATCATACTTGCTGCGGCATCCAAAGCTTCATTGACAGTTGCTACATTGATGCCTTTTTCAAAGCGGGAGGATGATTCTGAGCGCAGGTTAAGGCGACCGCTGGTCTTACGGATTGATTTTCCATCAAAAACAGCTGCTTCTAGAACAACACGAGTGGACTGGCCAGAGATTTCAGTCGCTGCTCCGCCCATGACACCAGCCAAAGCCACTGGCTTATCTGCCACAGTGATAACTAAATCGCTGACTTCCAGCTCGCGCTCTTCGCCGTCCAGCGTCACCAGTTTTTCACCAGCACGCGCTTCCCGCACGACAATCTGGTCACCCTCAAACGTATCCAAATCAAAGGCATGCATAGGCTGACCAAAGTAGAGCAGGATGTAGTTGGTCACGTCCACTACATTGTTAATCGGACGGATTCCTTCGTTCATGAGGAGATTTTGTAGCCACTGAGGACTTGGGGCAATGGTGACATTTTCCAAGATACGAGCTGCGTAGTAAGGGGCTTTCTCTGTCTCAAGGGCTACTGAAAGACTTTCAGCTGCCTGCTTTTCATTTTCCACCAGCGGAAAATCTTTGAAATGTACTGACTTGTCATAGATGGCAGCCACTTCATGAGCCACACCACGCATAGACAGAGCATCTGCCCGGTTTGGTGTGATGGAAAGCTCGATAATCTCATCGTCCAAGTCCAGATAAGAGAAGACTTCCTCACCTGGCACTGCTTCTTCAGGCAGGATTTGAATTCCATCCGCAAATTCCTTTGGCACAACAGAATCTGAAATACCCAGCTCACCCAGAGAGCAGATCATACCCAGTGACTCCAAGCCACGGATTTTTCCTTTTTTAATCTTATAATTGTCAGCAATGCGAGCACCTGGCAAAGCCACCATAACCTTGATGCCTGCGCCAATATTTGGAGCACCACAGACAATCTGACGGTTCTCCTCTTCTCCGACATTGACTTGACAGACATGCAGATGGGTATCAGGAACATCCTCACACGATACCACCTCACCAACAACAATTTTAGACAGGCCAGCAGCTGGTGATGTCACACCTTCCACTTCAATTCCTGTCGTTGACATTTTCTCAGCCAGCTCAGCGCTCGCCACATCAATGTCTACTAACTCTTTTAACCACTTATAACTTACTAGCATATTTAAGATACCAAGGGTGTCAAAAACAACTGAAAAATAGGAGATTACCCAAGCATTCGATGAATGCTCGCAAATCTATCTTTTTTCCGAGTTTTTAGCCCGGGTTCAATTCCTTTCTCTATTCTATCGCTGAGGAACTTGACCTACCAAATGTTAGGGACCTGTCTGAAATCCTGATTTCAGAAACAAATCATCTAAATTTAAAGCTTTTAGGTCGTATCATTTCCTCTCTTTAAATTTTCTTGTTTATTTCAATTTCTTGCGCAGCAGCCAGTCTGTGTCTACTGTCTCACCAGTGATATAGTCGTGCTGGCTGAATTTTCCAAAGCCGTATTTGAAGTAAAAATCTTGAGCTCTAAAATTCTTTTCCCAAACGCCCAGCCAGACCCAGTCAAAGCCTCGTTTCTCAGCTTCTTCTAAGGCAAATTCAAACATTTCCTTGCCCAAACCTTGACCATGATAAGCTTTCAAAACATAGATTCGCTGAACCTCAAAGGCTTGTGGCAGTTCTTGCTCCGTTTGAGCATGTCCCCAGTTAAACTTGAGAAAACCAGCAATTTCACCGTCTTTGACAACAAAATAAGTCTCTGACTCAGAGTCTGTCAGTTCCTTTTCGATGGTCGCAAGCGACAGCTCATTATCAAAATAATGAGCCATATCAGCTTCCTTGATAAATGGACCAAAGGTTTCTTGATAAGTCGCGACCTCCAACTCTCGTAAGAGACTCGCTTCTTCTTTTTTGACTCTGACTAGCATACTGCACTCCTTTCTCAGAAAAGCTGCATCTATGAATACAGGTTTCTAAATAAACTGCTGAGAAAAACGAATATCTCCTTGGTAGAAGCCACGAATATCGTTGATACCGTAGCGAAGCATAGCTACCCGTTCTTGACCAAGACCAAAGGCAAATCCAGAATATTTCTCCGCATCAATGCCGCTCATTTCCAGCACGCGCGGATGCACCATACCAGCTCCCATAATCTCAATCCAGCCTGTCTTCTTACAGACATTACAGCCGGCACCGCAACACTTGAAGCAGGAAACATCCACTTCAACAGATGGTTCAGTGAACGGGAAGTAAGACGGACGCAGACGGATACTGCGATCTTCGCCGAACATCTTCTGTACAATCAGCTGCAGCGTTCCTTGCAGGTTGGCCATGGAAATATTTTCTCCAACCACCAAACCTTCAATTTGATGAAACTGATGGGAGTGAGTCGCATCATCAGTATCCCGACGGAAGACACGTCCTGGTGAGATCATCTTGAGTGGCCCTTTAGAAAAGTCATGAGCATCCATAGCTCGCGCCTGTACCGGACTGGTGTGAGTTCTGAGCAGAATCTCCTCTGTAATGTAGAAAGTATCCTGCATATCCCGTGCTGGATGATCCTTAGGCAGATTCATCCGCTCAAAGTTGTAATAATCCTTCTCCACTTCAAAGCCGTCCACGACCTGATAGCCCATCCCGATGAAAATATCTTCGATTTCCTCACTAGTCTGACTAAGAATATGACGGTTTCCTACTGGAATTTGACGGCCTGGCAGGGTCACATCCAAGGATTCCTCAGCTAGTTTCAGAGCTACTAATTGCTCTTCCATCTCTTGAGCAGTCTTTTCAAAGGCTGCTGTCAGAATATCACGCGCTTCATTGACGTGCTTCCCGATAATCGGCCGCATTTCAGCTGAAATATCCTTCATCCCTTTCAGGACTTCAGTCAGCGAACCTTTCTTACCCAAGACAGCTACACGCAAGTCCTGCAGTTCCTTTTGATTCTCAGCCTTGAGCTGCTTGAGAGAAGCTAGAGTCTCTTCACGCAGGCTTTTTAGTTGTTCTTCAATCGTTTTCGTCATTTTCCCTCCAAAATAAAAAGCGCGCCAATCTCCATAAGCGGAGCGTTGACACGCGGTACCATCCGTTTTTTATCTGGCAAGCCAGACCTTACTTATCAATCCTAGAGCAAGTGAATTCGCCTAGCTTTCATCTAGAGAGCTTTCAGTCGCTGGCTCCCCTCCCTGTTAAACTTCCCCTAGGTTACTGGTCTTGCGGATTGCTATTTAGTTATATTTCATTCTAACAGATTTCTAAACATTTCGCAAGTTAATCCAGCTGATTTCTACATTGAACTAAACCTCTACCCTTTCATCCTCTTTTTGAAAATCCAGACAGAAGGGATAAAGAATAGGAAAGCATAGAGCAGAACCCAAAAAAGATGAGGCAAAAGTGAATTCAAATCTTGAGCCAATGCCAACTGAACAGCCTTTGCTGCATGGGCAAATGGCAAGGCATTACAAAATGCTTCAAAACCACCTCCTATCATCTCAATCGGAAGCACTGCTCCACTTAGAAAAACCGTGGCATTGACAAGAATAGTTCCAAAACCACTGACTGCATTACTGCTAGAGAAGGCTGAGCCTAGCAGCAGTCCCAAGGAAATAAAGAGCAGAGCTACTGGGATCAAAACCAAGAGGGCGTAAAAAGTTCCCAGATTTAAGGATAAGCCAAAAATCATGGCAGTCGCAAAACTGGCTATGCCTTGCAAGAGCGCCAGAGGCAGCACCGGAATCGAATAACCCAAAATGTAATCCACGCTCCGAAGCGGAGTTGATAGGAGACGCATGAGAAAAGAACTGTTGCGATCCGTGGCCATTAAACTGCCGACAAAAATAGTCAGCCAAGAAGCACCAAACACCATCATACTAGGAGCAAAATTTTCAATGGAAAAGATAGCTGGCATCCCTTTGAGGCTCTGTTTCATAAGGGACAGGGCGATAATCAGAAAGACAGGAAAACCAATTCCCATCAGACTGCTGACATAATCACGCATGATTTCTTTGAAATTGCGATTTGCAAAAATGAAGGCTCTCATGCTAATTCCCCTCCTTCCGTATAGGACAAAAAGGCCTCTTCAAAATCCTTCTTGCCGGAAGCTTGGATAATTTCCTCCGCTGTCCCCAAGATCTGCACCACTCCCTTATCCATAATGCAGAGTCGGTCGGCCAAAGCCTCTGCTTCTTCTAGATAATGGGTGGTTAGAATTACTGTAACTTTTCCCTTTAGTTGCTCAATATTCTTCCATAACTCCCTTCTAGCCCGTACATCCAGCCCCAAGGTCGGCTCGTCCAGAAACAGAATCTTGGGCTGACTGATTAGAGCCATTGCAATACTGAGCTTGCGCTGCCAGCCACCTGACAAGGACTTGGCCCGATCATGCTGCCTATCCGTCAGGTCAAATGCCTCCATCAGATGCTCTGTCTTTTGCGCCGCTTCTTCCTTAGAAAATCCATATAGACGAGCAATCATCTCCAGATTTTCCTTGACTGTCAGCTTGGGAGCAACAGCTGTTTCCTGAGGTGAAACATTAATTATTTCCTTGACAGCATCTTCCTCCTTGCGAACGCTATGATCTAGCATCATGGCATCTCCTGCTGTCGGTTCAACTAGACAGGACAGCATCTTAATCGTTGTTGTCTTCCCCGCACCATTAGAGCCCAGCATGGCAAAGAATTCACCCTCTTCAATTTTTAGATTCAAACCATCAACAACCGTTTTTGAGCCGTATTGCTTGGTCAAATCCTGCATCTCAACTGCATACATAAGGACATCTCCTTTCATCAGATATGAGGAACTAAAAAACGAAATGTTATGTAAAGATATGACTTTGACATCTAAAGCTAGTCACAACTTACTCATTTAGCTAAAAACTAAGCTATTTTAACTCAATCTCAAAAGAGTTTGGTATAATTTGTATAACTTCTTATACTTATTATACACCTATTCATTAGTAGTAGCAAATAAAAGCAAAAGAAAAAATCTGCTTGAGCAGATTCCGATTTTATAAATCACTTTTTGAACTTTTGTCTCCATTGAAGGTCTGATTAAATAGATCTTCATAGAGCTCGTAACGCTGGATGGCAATGCCTTGCTGGGCATCTGCAAAGAGGACCAGAGCATCCCCAGGTTGAATTTCAAACATATCTCTCACTTCTTTTGGAATGACAATCTGCCCCTTGGGGCCAACCTTGACCGATCCCATATAGCGGTTTTTTTGAATATCTTCTTTCATTCTTTCTTGACTAACTCCCTTTCCGCTTCTATCTCTTCGTAAAATCCACTGGAGCAAACTGAACTTCATTCGCTCTTCCCATTCACTTGAGCCAATTCTATTATACAACTGCGAGAAAGGTTTTACAAGAAGAGACGATCGAGAAAAAGAAGCCTGTCAAACAACAGACTTCCTTCTTTTTATTTGATAACCTGACCAGCTTCTTTGAGGACATCTTCTGGTACAGTAATGCCAAGTTCTTTGGCATTTTTGGTATTGATAACAGATTTACCTGTATCGAAAATATCTACTGCAGTGTCAGCAGGTTTAGCACCTTTAAGGATTTTCGCTGCCATTTTACCAGTCGCAACACCTAGGTCATACTGGTCTACAACAACAGAGGCAAGACCGCCCTCTTCTACCATGGCCGTCGCACTTGGATAAATCGGTTTCTTAGCTTCTTTATTGCTGGACACAACTGTCGCAAAAGCTGACGCAATGGTATTGTCAATTGGAATCCAGATAGCATCAACCTTGCCAGTCATGACATTCATGGTTGATGCAATTTCATTGGTCGAAGGAACAGAATATTCCTCTACCTTGTAGCCTGCCTCTTCAGCTAATTTTTTGAATTCTTCTACCTGAGCTTTGGAGTTGTCTTCGCTGCTAGAGTAGAGCGCACCGATAGTTTTTACATCTGGAGTTAATTTTTTAATCAGCTCTAGCTGTTGCTTAGCTGGATTGCGGTCAGAGACACCAGTGATATTGCCACCTGGCTTGTCCAGATTTTTCACTAGATTTGCTCCAACTGGATCTGTGATAGCTCCCATGACAATAGGCTTGTCCTTAGTAGCTGCAGCTAGTCCTTGAGCAGATGGAGTCGCAATCCCAATCAGCACATCGTTGTCATTGGAAACCAGCTGCTTACTCATAGTAGAGACCTTACTCTGATCGCCCTCAGCATTCATAAAGTCAATCTTAATCTTGTCTCCCTTATAGCCTTCCTCATCCAAACCATCCTGAATCCCCTTGTAGATCAAATCCAGCGATGGGTGACTGACATACTGCAGCACGCCGACCTTGACCGTCTGACTGTCGCTGCTAGTCTTTGTGGTGTTACCTTTGCTGTTCAAGCTGGAATAGACAATCACACCGATTGCCAAAACGGCCAAAAGGCCTAAGATAGTCATTAATCGTTTGTTTTTCATGTTCTTTCTCCATTTCTATGTTCTATATTTTTTCTGTTTAATCCCTAGGGACGCCATCGTTTAAACATAGGTAATTCTCCTTGTTTTTTATAATAAGCAACAAAAAACCTCACACAGGTACTCTGTGTGAGGGCGTAAATCGCGGTGCCACCTCAATTATGGAAAATAGCTAACATTCCCCATATCTCTGTCTTGTCATCAAACAAGCTGCACTGTAAGGTGTGCCTACCGAATTCTTATTGTTTCAAATTCATTTTATCCATTAGCCCAATTTCGTAAAGATTTGCTGCTCATTTCCACCAACCACAAGCTCGCTAAAAACAAATTCATCTACTACTTTTCTAATTTCCTATATTTTAAGTTTTTCCTGAAAAGATGTCAAGACCTTTTTGAAAATTTTTATAAAATATTCGGATTTGATTTATAGAGGCAGTTATAGGAAAAAATTAAATTGCTTTTTGACGAGACTTTAGAAGCTTTTAGCTTGGTTTTTTGTTATAATTTTCTGTAGCAAGTTTCAAGGAGAAAAGCATGTCTTTCGACGGATTTTTTTTACACCACATGACAGAGGAGCTGCGCCGCGAATTGCTGGGCGGCCGCATTCAGAAAATTAATCAGCCCTTTGAACAGGAGCTAGTTTTACAGATTCGCAGCAACCGCCAAAGCCACAAGCTGCTCCTATCAGCCCACCCGGTCTTTGGGCGCGTCCAGCTGACAGATACCACTTTTGAAAATCCAGCTGTTCCCAATACCTTTATCATGGTCATGCGCAAATACCTGCAGGGCGCCGTTATTGAAGCTATCCAGCAGGTAGAGAATGACCGGATTTTGGAAATCAGTGTCTCCAATAAGAACGAAATCGGCGATAGCGTGGCTGTGACTCTGGTCATCGAAATCATGGGCAAGCACAGCAATATCATTCTCTTGGACAAGGCTAGCGGTAAGATTATTGAAGCCATCAAACATGTCGGATTTTCTCAGAATAGCTACCGAACTATCCTGCCGGGCTCAACCTATGTCGCGCCGCCTCAAACAGGTAGTCTCAATCCTTTCACTGTGGGCGATGAAAAGCTCTTTGAAATACTGCATACTGAAGACTTAGAGCCCAAACGTCTGCAGCAAATTTTTCAGGGATTGGGTCGGGATACGGCTACTGAGCTTAGTGGCCGTCTGACAGCTGATAAGCTCAAAACTTTCCGAGCCTTCTTTGCCAGTCCGACTCAGCCAAGCCTGACCGAAAAATCCTTCTCTGCTCTGCTATTTTCTGACAGCAAGACCCAAATCTCCACCTTATCCGAGCTTTTAGACACTTTCTACAAGGACAAGGCGGAGCGCGATCGGGTCAACCAGCAGGCCAGCGAACTGATTCGTCGGGTAGAAAATGAGTTGGAAAAGAACCGGAAAAAGTTGGGCAAGCAAGAGGAAGAGCTCCTAGCAACGGAGAATGCAGAAGAATTCCGTCAAAAAGGGGAGCTCTTAACTACCTTTCTCCATCAGGTACCTAACGATCAGGACCAGGTTGAGTTGGATAATTACTATACAGGTGAGAAGATTATTATCTCGCTTGATAAGGCCCTGACTCCCAACCAAAATGCCCAGCGCTATTTCAAACGTTACCAGAAGCTCAAGGAAGCCGTCAAACACCTGACCAGCTTGATTGAGGAGACACGGACTACGATTCTCTACCTAGAGAGTGTAGAAACAGCCCTTGCTCAGGCCAGCCTGACTGAAATCGCGGAAATTCGGGAGGAACTAATCCAGACTGGCTTTATTCGCCGACGCCAAAGAGAGAAAATCCAGAAAAGACAGAAACCGGAGAAATATTTGGCAACAGATGGCCAAACCATTATCCTAGTTGGACGCAATAATCTACAAAATGACGAGCTGACGTTTAAGATGGCCAAGAAGGACGAGCTTTGGTTTCACGCCAAGGATATTCCAGGCAGTCATGTGGTCATCACAGGCAATCTTCAGCCCAGCGATGAAGTCAAGACTGACGCTGCCGAGCTAGCAGCCTACTTCTCTAAAGCCAGACTCTCTAATCTGGTCCAAGTAGATATGATTGAGACTAGAAAGCTCAACAAACCAACCGGTGGTAAGCCAGGATTTGTCACCTATACAGGCCAGAAAACCCTACGTGTCACACCAGATGAAGAGAAGATTAAAGGTATGAAGATGTAAAATTATCCTCTTTAACTATGAAACAGACTTAAGAGAATGACACTCATTAGCCAGCTTAAGCTTTTTACTATCTCCATCAGCTCTAATAATTTTTTATAAAAAACAGGTAGAACTTATGTTCTACCTGTTTTTGCGCTCTCCCGAAATTCTTCTAGTTCATTAACGTAATTTCTTCAAGCCTATGTTAGTCTTCAGACTTTTTCTTTCTCTTCTCTAATCCAATCAGTCCTAAACCTGATACTCCCGCAAGTAAGCTTGCAGCCAAGTATGAGGTTTCTTCTGTACCGGTCTTAGGAAGGGATTTTGCACCCTCACTCTTGGAAAGAGACGGTGGTGCAGGCGTAATCGTCCGCTCTGGCTGAACAGGATTTTCTGTCACAGTAGGAATGTAAACCGCTGAAATCGTCTGACCATTGCGGTCTTTGCGAATCACTGTCACACCATCAGCTTGGCCGACAAAGCCAGCTTCCGGTACAAAGGTCACAGTGCCATCTGGCGCAATCGTGTAGGTACCTTGGCCTGGAACAACCTTTTCAGTACTGCCATCCTCGAAAGTTGGAGGAACGGTTGGATCCACATCTCCTTCAAAGATTGGTTTACCAGTCTGTGGCTGGCCTTTGAGACCGGTGCTGCCGGTATCTTCTGTGGCCGTGCTTCCCAAAACAGTTGGGGTATAGGTTGCCGTCACGGCATTGCCATAAATATCTGAACGTTTCACGACAACTCCGCGAGCAGTTCCGACAAAGTCTGCTTCCGGCACAAAGGTCACTGCCCCCAGCATATTGAAACGATAAGTTCCTTCACCTGGGACAACCATTTCGGTGCTGCCGTCCGCAAAGGTCGGTGCCACTGCCTGGTCAATCGCCCCTTCAAAAGTTGGCGCGCCCGTTTGAGCTTGGCCCTTGCGACCACTGGACACACTGTCCTGACTGGTTGATGGTTCAACTACGGTCGGAATATAGCGAGCTGTCACTGAGGTGCCATTCTTATCACGACGGACAAGGGTCACACCGCTTCCCTGACCAAGGAAATCAGCTTCTGGAGTGAAGGTGACTGTCCCATCTGACGTGATGGTATAAGTCCCCTCACCCGGAATAGTCTTTTCCTTGCTTCCGTCTTCGAAGGTTGGTGCAATCGTCTCATCAATTGGAACCAATGGATTACCTGACTCAAATACAGGTTTGCCGGTTTGAACATGACCTTTGATATTCGTAGAGGTCGCATCTTTACCAGTTGGAGTAACCTTGGCAAACTCTGGACTGTAGGTAGCTGTTACTGGAGTGCCATTTTTATCGACACGTTTTACAGTCACTGAATCTGGCTTGCCTACAAACTGCTTCTCTGGCGTGAAAGTCACCGCGCCATCTGGAGCAATCGTGTAGGTTCCTTGACCTGGAATCTTTTTCTCCTTGCTTCCATCTTCGAAAGTTGGCTCTACTGATTCATCAATTGGAACTAGTGTATCGCCACCTGTGAAGGTTGGGGTGCCAGTTTGAGGGACACCTTGAGGACCTGTGCTAGTCACATTGGTGCCAGTTGGAATCACTTCTTTCACTACTGCTTGGTACTTAACTGTAATAGGGGTGCCATTGGCATCAGTGCGTGTCAATTCAAGCTCTGGTGTTTCACCCTTGAATTGTTTGTCTGGAGTAAAGGTCACCTTACCATCTGCATCCACTTCGAATTTACCGACATTTGGAACTTCTTTCACTGTTGAATTGTTATCAAACAGCGGAGTTGAACCAGCTGGGAATGGAACAGCGTCATGGCCTGGGGTGAAGCTTACTTTACCTTCTTGGACTTGACCTTGAAGACCTTCTGTCTTATCACCAGTACCAGTTGGAGTTACCTTGGTAAACTCTGGACTGTAGGTCGCTGTCACTGGTGTGCCGTTCTTATCCACTCGTTTTACTGTGACTGGGTCTGGTTTACCTACAAATTGCTTGTCTGGAGTGAAGGTCACTGCTCCATCCGGAGTGATGGTATACGTTCCTTGACCTGGAATGGTCTTCTTCTTGCTTCCATCTTCAAAGGTCGGTTCAACTGTTTCGTCAATCGGAACCAATGAATCACCACCTGCAAAGGTCGGTGTGCCGGTTTGCGGAACACCCTGAGGACCGGTGCTAGTCGCTGTGGTGCCAGTTGGAGTTACCTTGGCGAACTCTGGACTGTATGTCGCAGTTACTGGAGTGCCATTCTTATCAACACGTTTAACAGTGATTGGATCAGGTTTGCCTACAAACTGCTTGTCTGGAGTAAAGGTCACTGAGCCATCTGGAGCAATGGTATAGGTTCCTTGACCTGGAATGGTCTTCTTCTTGCTTCCATCTTCGAAGTTTGGCTCTACGGTTTCATCAATCGGAACTAGTGGGTCGCCACCCGCAAAAGTCGGAGTGCCCGTTTGTGGAACACCTTGAGGTCCTGTACTTGTTACGTTAGTGCTGGTTGGCGTTACCTTAGTAAACTCTGGGCTGTAGGTAGCCGTTACTGGTGTGCCGTTCTTATCAACACGTTTCACAGTAATTGGATCTGGTTTACCTACAAATTGCTTGTTTGGGGTGAAGGTCACTGACCCATCTGGAGCAATCGTGTAAGTTCCTTGGCCTGGAATGTTCTTCTCTTTACTTCCATCTTCGAAAGTTGGCTCTACTGATTCATCAATTGGAACTAGTGGATCACCACCCGCAAACGTTGGAGTACCGGTTTGTGGAACACCTTGAGGACCTGTGCTCGTTGCACTATTACCAGTTGGAGTCACTTTCGTCACTGTCGGAGTATAAGTAGCGGTTACTTCTGTACCATTCTTATCCACTCGCTTAACGGTAACTGGATTTGGGGTACCCACATACCGTTTATCTGGAGTAAAGGTGATAGAACCATCTGAGTTAATAGTGTATACCCCTACTCCTGGAATGCTATTCTTAGACT
The DNA here is from genome assembly GCF_050225395.1 of Streptococcus sanguinis. Taxonomy (GTDB): domain Bacteria; phylum Bacillota; class Bacilli; order Lactobacillales; family Streptococcaceae; genus Streptococcus. The sequence goes on from NZ_CP071431.1 coordinate 1,482,922, forward strand.
GACCGTCTTCGAAGGTCATTGGAGAATCCATATCAATCGGAACAGCAGAGTCGCCAGGAGTGAAAGTAGGTGTCCCATTTTGCGGCTGACCTTGAATGCCAGTTGATTCAGCATTGGTGCTGATTGGAGTTACCTTGGTAACTTCTGGGGTATAAGAAGCAGTTATTTCTGTACCGTTAGCATCGACTCGTTTAAGCATAACAGGTGTCGCCTTGCCAGTAAATTGCTTAACTGGTTGGAAGGTAACGAATCCATCTGAATTAATGGTATAAGTTCCTTGATTAGCCACTACCAAAGTGTCAGTCCCATTTCCAAAGGTCATTGGTTTGGTCATATCGATTGGAACCGCTTGGTCTCCTGGGCTGAAAGTTGGCTTGCCACTTTGCGGCTGACCTTGGAGGCCGGTTGATTCAGCATTGGTACTAGTTGGCGTTACCCGTGTTACCGTTGGCGTATAGGTGGCAGTAACTTCCGTGCCATTCTTATCTACACGTTTAACAGTCACTGGAGCTGGGGTACCCACATACCGTTTGTCTGGGGTAAAGGTGATAGTACCGTCTGAGTTGATGGTATATTCTCCTACTCCTTGAACCGTCTTCTTAGGTTGACCATCGTCAAAAGTCATTGGAGAATCCATATCAATCGGAACTAGCGGATCACCACCTTGGAAGCTTGGGCTACCTGTTTGCGGAACACCCTGAGGGCCTGTGCTAGTCGCGTCGGTTCCTCTTGGAACCACTTCTTTCACTACTGCTTGGTATTTGACTGTAACAGGTGTGCCATTGGCATCGGTGCGAGTCAATTCAAGTTCTGGTGTTTCCCCCTTAAACTGCTTGAGTGGGGTAAAGGTAACCTTACCATCAGAGTCCACTTCAAACTTACCGACATTCTGTACTTCTTTCACCGTTGAATGGTTATCAAACAATGGAGTCGAACCAACAGGGAATGGAACAGAGTCGTGCCCTGGTGTGAAGGTCACTTTACCTTCTTGAACTTGACCTTGCAGGCCTTCTGTCTTATTTCCAACACCAATTGGCTTTACAGCTGTCACTGTTGCTTGATATTTTGCCTTAGCAAGAGTACCATTGACATCTGCACGACTGACTTCAATTTCAGGTGTTTTACCTACAAATGTCTTAACCGGTGTAAAGGTAATATTACCATCAATATCCACTTCAAACTTACCAACATTTTCAATTTCTTTCACATTGGTACCAGTGTCAAAAACTGGGGTACTGTCTGCTGAAAAGCCTACTTCTGGTCTTCCAGCTTCAAAAGTAATCTTACCATTCTGAACCAATCCTTGTGGACCTTCATTCTGATCGCCAGTTGCGTTTGGAATAACTTCTTCAACAGTAGGAGTGTAAGTGGCCGTCACCTCTGTGCCATTTGTGTCAACTCGTTTAACCTTGACTGGAGTCGCCTTGCCAGTAAATTTCTTCTCTGGCTTAAAAGTAATGGAAGCATCTGAATTAATAGTATAAATTCCTTGATCAGCTACTACCAACGTGTCAGTCCCATTTTCAAAGGTCATTGGTTGGGCCATATCAATCGGCACATCTTGGTCACCTGGGGTGAAAATCGGCTTGCCGCTTTGCAGTTGACCTTGGAGACCGGTTGATTCAGCATTGGTGCTGGTTGGTGTGACACGCGTCACGGTTGGTGTGTAAGTGGCCGTCACTTCGGTACCATTTGTGTCTACGCGTTTGACCGTCACTGGAGCTGGCGTGCCCACATATTGCTTTTCTGGAGTGAAAGTAATCGTACCATCTGACTCAATGACATAAGTCCCGACCTTGTCTATCTTCTTAGTTGTTTGATTATCTTCAAAGGTCATTGGTTGAGCCATATCAATAGGCACAGCTTTGTCACCTGGTGTGAATGTCGGCTTACCACTTTGTGGTTGTCCTTGCAGGCCACTTGAAACGGCATTGGTACTGCTTGGTGTAACCTCCGTCACGGTTGGCGTATAGGTTGCTCTTACTTCTGTGCCATTTTCGTCAACTCGTTTGACAGTAACGGGTGCTGGGGTTCCCACATATTTCTTATCTGGAGTAAAGGTAATAGAACCATCTGAATTAATGGTGTATTCCCCTATGCCAGCAACTGTCTTCTTAGGCTGACCGTCGTCAAAGGTCATGGGCTTGGTCATATCGATTGGGACCGCTGAATCACCTTCCTCGAAGACTGGCGTCCCTGTTTGTGGAAGACCTTGAGGACCTGTCGAAGTGGCTGGCTTACTAGTTGGTGTGACCTTGGTCACGTTCGGTGCATAGGTAGCAGTCACTTCTGTTCCGTTGGCATCGACGCGTTTAACCGTAACTGGTGTCGCCTTACCAGTGAATTGCTTAAGCGGCTTGAAGGTAATGGTATCATCTGAATTGATAGTATAAGTTCCTTCATTGGCTACTTCCAAGGTGTCCGTCCCATTTTCAAAAGTCATGGCTTTGCTCATGTCAATTGGGATTTGTTGGTCACCTGGACTGAAAGTTGGCTTACCACTTTGTAACTGACCTTGAAGACCAGTTGATTCAGCATTGGTACTTCTTGGCGTTACTTGGGTTACCTTAGGTTGATAACGTGCTCGGTGTGCTTTACCGTCGGTATCACTGACTTGAACTACCACTGGGTCTGGCGTGCCATAAAAAGTCTTGATAGGCTTGAAGGTCACTTGGCCGGTATTTGGATCCAATTCATAGGTTCCCACTTGCTGGCCATTGGCCATGGCAGGCACCGTATTTTCTGTTACCAGTCGTCCATTCGCATCCACGAAGCTAGCCGGACGAGTAACTTCTGGCATGACAGGGGTCGTATTCGCATCATCATCATTAAAGACTAACGTTTTATTTTGTTCCAGTCCCTGAAGACCACTTGATTCGTAGTTTGGAATCTTACGGACTGTTGGCACATAACGGCCGTCCATGTTATTCAACTGATCATTTTTATTAGGGTCAGAAGCATCCGTCGAAGTCCAACCAGTCGAGGTGCCATTGCTGTCAGTCCAACGAATATTAATTCCATCAGCAGTTCCAGAAAAGTCCGCATTTGGCGTGAAGGATACTTGCACATCATTGCCATTGTTGGTCACCACATAGGTCCCTTCTGGACGAATATAACTCGTGCCATCCGCTGACTGCAAAACATTGCCCTGATTGTCTAAGACTTGAGGCGCTTGGCTACTCATAACCGCATTAACACTGTCGTCTGAGCGATCCGTTCCTTTAGGTGTGAAGTGAAGGACAGCAGTTTGAGTCTCGCCTGTAAAGCCATCCGTAGTCTGCTTCTCCCCCTTAGGAGGATAAATGCGATGCAAGAGCATATCTTCTACTTCACCACTAAAGGCAATACCTGTTGGCTTCTCAATATCGCCTTTATTAGTCGCAATTCGGAAACGCATACCCAATTTGTCCACTTGACCGCCACTAATATTTGGGTTGGCATTGAAGGTCAAGGTATAGTCACCAGCAGCTGTAATCTCTTGTAGGTTGCTACCTTCGCTTTCATTGAAGACTCCATCATTATTGAAGTCTATCCAGGCCTTGACATAGGATTTAGCATTACCATTTGGATTAGCTTTGATTTTAATTGTGTAAGTTCCGTTTTTGGCTTTATCTAAATCTAGCAAATCATTAGAAGTACTTAATTGATCGTCTGCTAGTAATTGGCTGGCTCCCTCGTCCTTATGCTCCTTTTTATCGTCCAGAACCCAGTCATTGGATGACTCAACATCTATATCAGCTGGCGTTGTCCCTAAATAAGGTTGATTAATAGGAGCGTTGGTCACCGAGTCACGTCCCGAAATGGTATGGAAGGCTTCGCCATAACTCTCAGGCCCATCACTCCCATCTACCACGAGGAAGCCCATCATCATGGCTTGTTGCCCAGATGAAGCTACATAGAATCCTACTTCAGAGGCCCCACGCGTTATCACGACAGGAACCGTCCGTTCGTTAGAACGATTTGGTCCGAAGACCTGAGTACCCAGACCTCCTGTCACAGTATCTGGACTGAGATATTTATACCAGTCTACGCTCTTATCTTTTAAGATTAAAAGACCCCTTAACTTAACGTCCTCATCATCCAACATTTTTTTGGTGATAACCGTATAGGCTTCTTTGGCCGGGCTCTTCAACTTCCATTCACCCATGTATTCCCAACCCGTACCGTTAGTGGTAAAGATTGCGAATTCACCTGGATTGGCATCTTCACCATCGGCCATAACCACCGTAGGGGCCACCCGCTTACCAAGATAGGTAGCCTCAATATCGAATTTTACCCCCCAGTTGGTAGAGTTTTTTGGATAAACCAATTGGGTCTTTCGATTCTGAGTATTGAAGCCTTGGGCACGTATGGTCGTCCATTGGTTCTGGGCTGCCCCTGTAACTGATGGAGGTGTTTTACCATAATCTGGCGCAGATTTTAAGAAGCCATTCTCAGCGTTGGGGTTATAGGTCCCCTCTGTTGCAGTACCTGCGACCCGTTTTCTATAGATTTCAGTCGAGTTAAAAGGCTTGAGCTCTTTGACCGTTAAGGTCACTACATAGCCAGGTGAAATTTCCTTGGTGAAAGTAGTCCCTACCTGAAGGCCACCGCTTTGATTCAAGTTTTTCCAACTTGAACTATCTGAAAAATCAAGCCAACTAATCTGTTTGGCTAATTGGGTACTATCTTTCTTGACAGATTCCTCCAAGTTTGGTTTAGGTACTCGTGGCGTGGAAGTAGCATCATCAGCCCCAGCTGGTCCAGTACCTATCGGAACTCCTGTTGTTACGCTGTTCTGTTGTCCAGTAGTTGCCGCATCTCGTCTCACGCGACGAGAGCGATTAGGCTGAGCTAGATCTGAGGTTGCTTCTGACTTTTCAGCCACGACAGCCGCGTTAGATATTTCTGGGTGAACAGTGATTGGTTGAGTATTCTCAACTGATTTAGTTGCTGTAGATTCAGTAGATCCTTCAACCTTCTCAGGCTCTGAGCTTCTTGGACTAGGATTATCATCTGATTGAGGAATCTCAGTAGCAGAAGCAAGTGCTGAACTTTCTTTTGCTTGTATATGTTCAGAAGCAACAGTTTCAGCAGAATTCACTGATGATTCGGCTATTCCTGTTTGCGAAACTTCGTTTTGGACACCAGAATCACTAGCTTCGTCAGCACTAACTTGTGCCGCTGCTCCCAAAAGAAGCAGGGTTGACAAGAGCACAGAACAAACACCGACGTTTAGTTTTCGAATCGAAAACTTACGCAGGTGAGGATTAAATAAATCTTTTCCCATAATAATCTCCTAAATTATCATCTAGTTACAATAGTTTTATTATACAACATTCCGTTTTAATTAGCTATATATATAACTATAATTATATAAAATTTTTTAAAAATGGACATAAAATACTTTGTAGTCTATTTTTTAAAACAAAAGAAAAAATAAAACATAGAAAAATCCTTATAAATTAAACAAATCTGGGAACATTTCAGATTCTACTTTAATGTTTGGTATTTTAAAAATGCTATTATGAAGTTTTTTAAGATTTATTCCCTTGGATATAAAGAAAAAAGATTCACTAATGAATCTTCCCTCTTTTAATTTAGGAGTTAAAACCTAAGTTCCTACCTCTTAGTCTTCAGACTTTTTCTTTCTCTTCGCTAAGCCAAGCAGTCCTAAACCTGATACTCCCGCAAGTAAGCTTGCTGCCAAGTAGGAGGTTTCTTCTGTACCTGTCTTAGGAAGGGATTTTGCACCCTCGCTCTTAGAAAGTGATGGCGGTGCAGGCGTAATCGTCCGCTCTGGCTGAACAGGAGCTTCTGTTACAGTCGGAACGTAGACTGCTGAAATCGTCTGACCATTACGGTCTTTACGAATCACTGTCACGCCGTCAGCTTGACCGACAAAGCCAGTTTCCGGTACAAAGGTCACGGTGCCATCTGGTGCAATCGTGTAAGTACCTTGACCCAGAACAACCTTTTCAGTACTGCCATCCTCGAAAGTTGGCGGAACAGTTGGATCTACGTCGCCTTCAAAGATTGGTTTACCAGTCTGCGGCTGGCCTTTGAGACCCGTGCTGCCGGTATCTTCTGTGGCAGTACTTCCCAAAACAGTTGGGGTATAGGTAGCCGTCACGGCATTGCCATAAATATCTGAACGTTTCACGACAACTCCGCGAGCAGTTCCGACAAAGTCTGCCTCCGGTACGAAAGTCACTGCCCCCAGCATATTGAAACGATAAGTTCCTTCTCCTGGGACAACCATTTCGGTGCTGCCATCCGCAAAGGTAGGTGCTACTGCCTGGTCAATCGCCCCTTCAAAGGTTGGCGTGCCCGTTTGAGCTTGGCCCTTGCGGCCGCTGGACACACTGTCCTGACTGGTTGATGGTGCAACCACGGTCGGAACATAGCGAGCCGTCACTGAGGTACCGTTCTTATCACGACGAATAAGAGTCACACCGCTTCCCTGACCAAGGAAATCAGCTTCCGGAGTGAAAGTGATTGTACCGTCTGGTGTGATGGTATAGATTCCCTCACCCGGAATAGTCTTTTCCTTGCTTCCGTCTTCGAAGGTTGGCGCAATCGTTTCATCAATTGGCACCAATGGGTCACCTGCTTCGAAGACAGGTGTGCCAGTTTGAACATGGCCTTTGATATTCGTAGAGGAAGCATTTTTACCAGTTGGGACTACTGCTTTCACTATTGCTTGATATTTGACAATAACAGGAGTTCCGTTAGCGTCTAAACGAATCAATCCCAGTTCTGACGTTTCACCCTTGAATTGTTTTATCGGGGTGAAGGTCACCTTGTTATCCGCATCCACTTCGAACTTACCAACATTTGGCACTTCTTTAATATTCTTTCCGTTACCAAAGAGTGGAGTCGAACCAGCTGGGAATGGAACTAATTTATGTCCTGGCGTAAAAGTCACTTGACCTTTTTGAACCTGACCTTGCAGACCTTCTGTCTTGGTACCAGTACCTGTCGGAGTTACCTTGGTGAACTCTGGACTGTAGGTCGCAGTCACTGGTGTACCATTTTTATCTACTCGTTTCACAGTGATTGGGTCCGGTGTGCCTACAAATTGTTTGTCTGGGGTGAAGGTCACTGCTCCATCCGGAGTGATGGTATACGTTCCTTGACCTGGAATGGTCTTCTTCTTGCTTCCATCTGCAAAGGTTGGCTCAACTGTCTCATCGATCGGAACTAGTGGGTCTGCACCTTTGAAAGTTGGAGTGCCGGTTTGCGGAAGACCTTGTGGGCCAGTGCTCGTTGCGGTGGTGCCTGTTGGAGTTACCTCTTTGACTACCGCTTGGTACTTAACTGTAACAGAGGTACCATTGACATCAGTGCGAGTCAATTCAAGTTCTGGCGTTTCACCCTTGAATTGTTTGTCTGGAGTGAAAGTAACCTTGCCGTCTGCGTCCACTTCAAACTTTCCAATATTTGGTACTTCTTTAACTGTGGAACCATTGTCAAATAACGGAGTCGAACCTGCTGGGAATGGAACAGAATCATGGCCTGGAGTGAAGGTAACTTTGCCTTCTTGAACTTGGCCTTGCAAGCCTTCTGTTTTAGTGCCGGTACCTGTTGGAGTCACCTTAGTAAACTCTGGACTGTAAGTCGCAGTTACTGGAGTACCATTCTTATCCACACGTTTAACAGTGATTGGATCAGGTTTGCCTACAAACTGCTTGTCTGGAGTAAAGGTCACTGAGCCATCTGGAGTGATGGTGTAGGTTCCCTGGCCTGGAATGGTCTTCTCTTTGCTTCCATCTTCGAAGCTTGGTTCAACGGTTTCATCGATTGGAACTAGTGGATCACCGCCAGCAAAAGTCGGAGTGCCCGTTTGCGCAATACCTTGAGGACCAGTGCTGGTTGCGTTGGTGCCTGTTGGAGTCACTTCTTTCACTACCGCTTGGTACTTGACGGTTACTGATGTTCCATTGGCATCAATGCGAGTCAATTCGAGTTCCGGTGTTTCACCCTTGAATTGTTTGTCTGGAGTGAAAGTCACCTTGCCGTCCGCATCCACTTCGAACTTACCAACATTTGGCACTTCTTTAACTGCGGTACCATTATCGAATAATGGAGTTGAACCTGCCGGGAATGGAACTGAATCATGGCCTGGAGTGAAGGTGACTTGTCCTTCTTGAATTTGACCTTGCAAGCCTTCAGTCTTAGTACCGGTGCCTGTTGGAGTTACAGCAGTCACAGTCGCTTGGTAGTTAGTCTTAGCTACTGTACCATTGACATCGGCACGGCTGAGTTCGATTTCTGGAGTTTTGCCTACAAAGGTTTTGACTGGAGTAAAGGTAACATTACCCTCCATATCAACCTCCAACTTACCGACTTTGGCAATTTCTTTGACATTCGTGCCAGTATCAAAGACTGGCGTGTTATTCTCAGGGAAACCTACTTGCGGACTTCCCGCTTCAAAAGTAATCTTACCTTTTTGAACCTGGCCTTGCAAGCCTTCTGTCTTATCACCAGTTCCAGTTGGAGTTACTTTCGTAAATTCTGGACTGTAAGTCGCAGTCACTTCCGTGCCGTTCTTATCTACACGTTTCACAGTGACTGGATCTGGTTTACCAACATATTGTTTTTCAGGTGTGAAAGTCACTACGCCATCTGGTGCAATGGTGTAAGTTCCTTGACCTGGAATCTTTTTCTCCTTGCTGCCATCTTCGAAAGTTGGCTCTACTGATTCATCAATTGGAACTAGTGGATCACCACCCGCAAACGTTGGAGTACCGGTTTGTGGAACACCTTGAGGACCAGTGCTAGTCGCATTGGTGCCAGTTGGAATCACTTCTTTCACTACTGCTTGATATTTGACGGTGATAGGAGTACCGTTGGCATCCACACGAGTTAATTCGAGTTCCGGTGTTTCACCTTTGAATTGTTTGTCTGGTGTGAAAGTCACCTTTCCATCCGCATTCACTTCGAACTTGCCGACATTTGGAACTTCTTTCACTGTTGAATTGTTATCAAACAGCGGAGTTGAACCAGCTGGGAATGGAACAGAGTCATGGCCTGGGGTGAAGCTTACTTTACCTTCTTGGACTTGACCTTGAAGACCTTCTGTCTTATCACCAGTACCAGTTGGAGTTACCTTGGTAAACTCTGGACTGTAGGTCGCTGTCACTGGTGTGCCGTTCTTATCCACTCGTTTTACTGTGACTGGGTCTGGTTTACCTACAAATTGCTTGTCTGGAGTGAAGGTCACTACGCCATCTGGAGTAATGGTGTAAGTTCCTTGGCCTGGAATCTTCTTCTCCTTACTTCCATCTGCGAAAGTTGGTTCAACTGTTTCATCAATCGGAACTAGTGGGTCCGCAGCTTTGAAGATTGGAGTTCCTGTTTGTGGGATACCTTGTGGACCGGTGCTCGTAACGGTAGTACCTATCGGAGTTACTTCTTTCACTATCGCTTGGTACTTGACTGTTACTGGAGTTCCGTTGGCATCCACACGAATAATTCCTAATTCTGGTGTTTCACCCTTGAACTGCTTGTCTGGAGTGAAAGTTACAGTGCCATCAGCATCTACTTCGAACTTACCGATATTTGGTACTTCTTTAATATTTTTTCCGTTACCAAATAGCGGAGTCGAGCCTGCTGGGAATGGAACTAATTCATGACCTGGTGTGAAGGTGACATGACCTTTTTGAACCTGACCTTGCAAGCCCTCTGTCTTGTCACCAGTACCTGTCGGAGTCACAGCGGTCACAATCGCTTGGTAATTGGCTTTTGCTGCTGTACCGTTGATATCTGTACGGCTGAGTTCAACTTCTGGTGTCTTACCGACAAACGATTTGACTGGTGTGAAGGTAACATTACCATCCGCATCAACCTCGAACTTACCGACTTTGGCAATTTCTTTGACGTTCGTACCAGTATCAAATACCGGTGTGCTGTCGATTGGGAAGCCGACTTGCGGACTTCCTGCTTCAAAAGTAACCTTGCCTTTTTGAACTTGGCCTTGAAGCCCCTCCGTCTGAGCACCTGTCGCTCTTGGAGTCACTTTCTCAACAGTTGGCGTATACTTGGCTGTCACAGGAGTGCCATTTTTGTCCACTCGCTTAACAATAACCGGATCTGGTGTGCCAACAAATTGCTTATCTGGGGTAAAGGTGACAGAACCGTCTGGTGCCACTTCAAAGATACCGACATTTGGAACAACCTTGCGCTTGCTTCCGTCATCGAAAGTAGCCGGAGTATCATTATCCAGTGGAACTCCCGGAGTGCCGCTCACGAAGTTTGGCTTGCCTGTTTGTGGACGGCCTTGCTCACCAGTGCTGGTGATATTTGTTCCCGTTGGAACCACTTCTTTCACTACAGCTTGGTATTTGACGGTGACAGGAGTGCCATTCACATCAGCTCGAACCAATGTCAGCTCAGGAGTGGTTCCCTTAAACTGCTTGTCTGGCGTGAAAGTAACCTTGCCATTGGCATCCACTTCAAATTTACCAACGGTTGGAACCTCTTTAACAGTCAAACCATTGTCAAAGAGCGGAGTTGTTTCAGCCGGGAATGGTACAGAGGCATGACCAGGTGTGAAGGTAACATGACCTTCTTGAACCTGACCCTGCAATCCTTCAGTCTTATCACCAGTACCAGTCGGAGTGACTTTCATGAACTCTGGACTATAAGTCGCAGTTACTGACGTTCCGTTCTTATCGACACGTTTTACAGTAATTGAATCTGGCTTTCCTACAAACTGCTTCTCTGGCATGAAGGTCACTGCGCCATCTGAAGTAATGGTGTAAGTTCCTTGACCTGGAATAGTCTTTTCCTTGCTGCCATCTGCGAAGGTTGGCGTGACTGCTTCATCAATCGGAACTTGCGAATCACCACCTTGGAAAGTTGGGGTACCAGTTTGCGGGATACCCTGAGGACCGGTGCTAGTCACATTAGTACCAGTTGGAGTTACCTTGGTAAACTCTGGACTGTAAGTTGCAGTAACCGGTGTGCCGTTCTTATCAACACGTTTTACAGTAATTGAATCTGGCTTTCCTACAAACTGCTTCTCTGGCATGAAGGTCACTGCGCCGTCTGGTGCAATGGTGTAAGTTCCCTGACCTGAAATAGTCTTTTCCTTGCTTCCATCTTCAAAGGTTGGCGTGACTGCTTCATCAATCGGAACTAGCGGATCACCACCTTGGAAAGTTGGGGTACCTGTTTGCGGAAGACCTTGAGGACCTGTGCTAGTCACATTTGTCCCTATTGGAGTTACTGATGTGACCGTCGCAACATAAGTGACTTTTGCGGCAATACCATTTGCATCTTTGCGAGAAATGCTAATTTCTGGTGTTTCACCCTTGAACTGTTTGTCTGGCGTGAAGGTGACATTGCCCTCTCCATCTACTTCAAACTTACCGACTTTAGCAATTTCTTTGACATTCGAACCCGTGTCAAAGACTGGGGTGCTGTTGGCTGGGAATCCTACTTTTGGATCGCCAGCTTTAAAAGTTACACGGCCCTTTTGAACTTGGCCTTGCGGACCTTCTGTCTGATCTCCAGTTCCCGTCGGAGTCACAGCGGTCACAGTCGCCCGATATTTGGCCTTGACTACTGTGCCATTGACATCTGCGCGGCTGAGTTCAACTTCTGGTGTCTTACCGACAAACGTTTTGACTGGAGTAAAGGTGACATTACCCTCTCCATCCACTTCGAACTTACCGACTTTGGCAATTTCTTTCACATTCGTGCCGGTGTCAAAGACTGGAGTGCTGTTCTCTGGAAAACCAACTTGCGAACTTCCTGGTTCAAAAGTAACTTTTCCTTTCTGAACTTGACCTTGTGGGCCTTTTGTCTGAGCACCTGTTGCTCTTGGGGTTACTTTCTCAACAGTAGGCGTGTACTTAGCTGTCACAGGAGTGCCATTTTTGTCCACTCGCTTAACAAGAACTGGATCTGGTGTCCCAACATATTGCTTGTCTGGTGTGAAAGTGACAGATCCATCTGGTGCCACTTCAAAGATTCCGACATTTGGAACGACTTTGCGCTTACTTCCATCATCGAAAGTCGCTGGAGTATCATTATCCATTGGTACATCTGGGTTGCCACTTACAAAGTTTGGCTTACCTGTCTGTGGACGGCCTTGTTTACCAGTGCTAGTGATGTTTGTTCCAGTTGGAGTAACAGCAGTGACTGTTGCCTTGTAGATAGCTATAGCTGTGCTGCCATTCGTATCTGTACGAGTAATCCTGATGTCCGGCGTAAGGCCTTTAAATTGTTTCTCTGGAGTAAAGGTTACATTTCCATTCACATCCACTTCAAACTTACCAACAGTAGCCACTTCTTTAACAGTCGAACCATTGTCAAAGAGCGGAGTTGAGCCAGCTGGAAAGGCCACCGTTTGTTTTTGACCATTGACTTGCGCAGAACCTTCTGTGAAGCTGACTTTTCCTCGCTGAACTTGGCCTTGTATACCACTGGTTTCAGCATTCGTTGCACTTGGTGCTGCTGCTTTCACATCAGCCTGATAGGTAGCTGTTACTTCTGTTCCATTGACATCTAGTCGCTTGACAGTCTCTGCCGCTGGCCGTCCAGTATAAGTCGGCAGTGGAGTGAAGGTAACTAAGCCTTGATTATCCACCTGATAAGTGCCGACACCATCAACTGTTTTAGTTTGGCTGTCATTATCAAAGGTTGGCAACTTCTTGCTATCAATAGGCACACGATTATTGCCTGCATTGAAGGTCAATTGCCCTGTCTGAACTGCACCTTGAATGCCCTCGCTGCTGGCACCTTGAGCAGTCGGTCTAACAGGAGTCACCTTTGGCTGATAAACAGCTTGATGCGGAATACCTTTACCATCAATCATTTGAACAGACACAGGGTCTACAGTACCAACAAAGTTTTTGTTTGGTTTGAAAGTAATCTTACCTGTTGCAGATTCGACTTCAAAACGACCGACTTCCCGACCATTTGATAAAGCTGGAACTCTAGTATCATCTGTAGTCGCTCCATCCGCTTTCACAAATTTTACAGGATTTTCTGTACTTGGACTTGCCGGAGTTTTGCCAGCATCACCATCATTAAAGACAGGCGTCTTTTCTTGCGTCAGTCCTTGAGCATCCGTTGTTTCATACTTAGGAACATTCAGCACGGTTGGTACATAACGTCCATCCATGGTATTGAGTTGGTCATTGATGACTGCTTCAGCCTGATTCTTGGCAATCCAATCTGTACTTGCGCCGTTAGTATCAAAACGACGGATGTTAATCCCCTGAGCTGTGCCGATAAAGCCTGCCTTAGGCTCATATACCACATCTACATCAGCACCGTTTGCAGTTACTTTATAACGGCCTTCAGCAGTATTGTACCAGCCTTCTGCATCAGCTGTCAGGGCATTTCCTCTCGCATCCAATACAATCGGAGCTTTAGTAGTATCAATCGCTACTCTCTTATTTTCAGTATTTTGAGCAATCCCCTGCGGAGTGAAATGAAGAGTGGCTGTCTGTCTCTGATCACGGATTCCAGTACTTTCCTTCTTCTCGCCTTTTGGTGGATAGGTCAGTTCAACTTCTAGGTCTTCCACCTCACCACTAAATGCAGTTCCGGTAGGTTTTTCAATATCTCCCTTGTTCAAGGCAATACGAACCCGCATTCCCAGCTTGCTAAGTTCAGGATTGGTCATGGCTGGATTCTTCTTAAAGTTGACAGTATAATCTCCCGCAGTTGTTACTTCGGTAAATTCACTGGCTTCATCTTCATCAAAGACACCATTATTATTGAAGTCAATCCAGGCACGGACATAGGCTTTTTCGTATCCGTTAGCTGAAGCATGGATGCGGAGAGAATAATCTCCGTCGTGCAGACGGTTTACTGGAAAAAGACCATTAGTTTTCCCGACTAAATCATCAGACAAGAGCTGATTAATACCTTCATCGGCTAAATCATTCTGATCGTCATGCTTCCAGTTGTTTCCAGATGTGGTATCAATATCAGCCGCAACACGGCCCAAGAATGGCTGTGGATTTTGACCGCCAGTTTCTGCATTGTATCTTGAAATAGCATGGATAGCTTTTCCATAGGAATCCGGTGCATCACCTTCATCGATTGCCATAAAACCAATCATCGCAGCCTGCTGACCAGAAGAAGCTATGTAAATACCAACCTCTGATGCACCACGAGTCATCACAAGCGGAATTGTATTGTTTCTAGAAACGTTCGGTCCAAATACTTGACTTCCCAATCCGCCTGTCTTTTGGTCAGGACTGACATAGGCTTGCCAATGAACCCCAGTACCGTCATTTCCAATAAATTGTCCTTCTGTAGTAGGCTTCATCGGCTTATAGGTTTCTGTAATCTCAGTAGTCACACCATTTGCGTCTGTAACTGTACGCTTCCACTCAGCCAAATGTTCCCAACCCTTACCATTGGTTGTAAAGATAGCGTACTCACCAGGGTTTGCCTCTTCTCCATCAGCCATGACAACAGTTGCTTTAACTGGCTTCCCACGATATCTAGCTTCAACTTTGAACTTCACACCATAGTTGGCTTCATCTTTAGGAACCTGCAGTTGGGTCTTACGCCCTTTGGTATCAATCCCTTCTGACTTAATAGCAGACCATTGGTTTTGAGCAGCACCAGTAATTTTAGGACGGTAATCATCACCATACCAATACTGATAAGCATAATTATTACTATTGTTATATTGAAGCCAAGTATTTTTTGCATTGGGATCATAACTGCTTTCGTACTCAGTTCCCTTTACTCGATCACGATAGATCTCTGTCGCATAGAAAGGTTTCAATTCCGTCACGGTCAGTTTGACCACATAGCCCGGCGAAATTTCCTTTTCATATACTGTTCCAACTTTAAATGAGCCATCTTTATCTAGATTTCTCAGTGATTTAGTATCACCAAAATCTAGCCAGTTCACCTGCTTCATCAACTCATCAGAGCGTTTTCTTACAGATTCTTCCAGTGTTGGTTTAGAAACTGTAGGATTGGGTGTTGCATCTTGTATAGCAGAGCTAGCTTGCCCAGCAGGACTTGTAGTACGAAATGATGTTCCTGTCTCCATTGGCTGACCATTACGCTCCGACCTAGGCATAGCTGCAGAACTTGGTTTTGGCGTATATTGAACTGAATAAGAGCGCGTCCGACTAGCTTCAGCAGGTCTTGCTTCATTAGAGATCTCAGCTGTCTGATTAGCTTCTTGCGCCTTTTCAGGTGTCGCTTGCTCTGGGGCAGCAGCTGGACTTACCAGCTGATTTTGATCAACACTTGCTTCTAAGTTAGCTGTTTCTGAAACAGCAGATGTTGCTGTATTCTCAAGAACAGGCTGACTTACTGGCTGACTGACAGCAGACTCCGTCGGTTTTTCTGGCAGTGAGATATTATCATCTACAGATCCGTTGGCAGTTTCATCTGCATTGACTGTAGCCGCAGTACCTAAAAGGAAAACGGTAGATAATAATACCGAGCAAACTCCAACATTTAATTTTCGAATTGAAAACTTGTTTAAATGGGGATTAAATAATTCTTTTCCCATAGAATCTCCTATATTAATATTTAATAGCAACTGGTATTATACAACATTTATATTTAGTTAGCCATGGATATGACTGTAGTTGAGGGCTATTGTGTCCAAAAATGGACACATAAAAAAAAGGCTCCATTTTTATAGTAAAAAAGAAGATCCGCAAACGAATCTTCTTACTTTTAACCTTCTGATAAAACCTTATCTAATTTTTCCTGCAGGGCTGCTAATTCCCAACCTTCGATTTCTTTTAGCTTATGATTGGTCACTGCCAGCCCCTCATATTTGAGTCCGCAGTTCCGGCAAAAGCGGCTCATTACGTAGTCCAGCATTTCAATTTCTTTGCTGGGCTGAGAACCTTGCAAGAGCAAGAACACCTTTTTGCCCTTAAGTGCTTCTTGCGGCTCATGCACATTAGCTACTCGGTCCAACAGAGTTTTTAGCAAGCCTGAAAAAGACCACCAATAAATAGGACTGGTAAATACCAAAACATCGGCTTGGCTCAGCTGCTCATAGACTTGAAAGAACTGATCGTTTTCTGCCGACTGGCCATATTGCTCAATATGGTAATCCACTAATTGAAGAGCCTCATAATCTCTATCTCGCAGAAAAAAGTGCCCCAGCTTAAAACTATTGCCATTCATATTTGGGCTGGCGTTTACCAAATAAATCATAGCTTCACTTCTCCTCTATTCTTTTTCCAATTATATCAAAAAAGAGGGCAGCAAACAATGCTAGCCCCTGCTATTTATTCCGACTTTTCCATATCTTCTTTCATCTCATCCATGTTAAACTTAGCAAAGAGATACTTGCGATCTTGTACTGGGAAACGCTGATCCAGCTGGTCTACAGCACCCAACTCGACGACACCTTCTTTGATAACAAAATCCATAACATGTCCGCCAAAAGTCAGATCATCCGATACAAAATGCAGATGATAACCTGCCAGACTGACTCCGTGGAAAATCTCAGGCGTCCAGATACCGACGATGGTGCCTGTGATATTTTCCTTACAGTACTCAGGCTGATTAACCGCTACTTCTGCAAACTTCCGCTCCGTTGTAGACTTGGGAATCATCCGGACGTGCATGCGGGCGAAATCACCATGAATCTTGATAGAGCGGAAAAGATTTTCCCCATCATAATAAGACTCAATCCGCTTCTCCAGTTCCTTGTCATCCATCTCAAAACGCTGACGGAAAATGACTTCCGCTTGGTGAGGAACCACTGCTGCATAAGGCACAGTCATATCCGGTGACACTTCAACCACTTCTGGCACCTCTCCAGATCCCTTTGCCTGATAAGCCTTACCATCGAGAATAATGAGCTCACCATCAATAGAGTCCAGCGTTCCCAAGCCCAAATCTCCATACTGCAGCAGCTCTCTAACAGTCATACTGCCATCGTAAAGACCAGCCATCAAAGCTCCCAAAGTATTATATTGAAATAATTTGATTGGTTCTGCCATTCTTTTTCCTTTTTCTTTTATTAGATTATTCGTTCAGCTAGCTAATACATCCTTATAAACAGCTGCTATCTTTAAAAGAGCCTAAAGACTAAGCATCGTTACATGTGCTTACTGAATTTCTACTGCCAATCATTATACCATAAATCGCGGGAAAGGGCTGAGCGATTGCTCTTATAAGCTTTCATAAAGTTCCTGCATACTAGCATCATCAGGTACTAGTCTCAAGTAAGAAGCAGCAGCCCTTTTAGCTTCTTCGAATCTGCCTAGTTCACGCAAAAGATAGACATACTGCTCCAGAAACTCTGGATTATCTTGCAGTTCATGAGCCAGTTGGTCATAGAGTTCCTCTGCTTTTCCCAGATTTTCCAAGGCCTGATAAGCACGCGCCAGATTCCAGCGGGTCAAGGCATTATCGACTTCTTGCTCTGCAAATTCTAAAATCTCCTCATAGCGCTCCTGCTCCAAATAAAGAGTCGTCAGTCGCAAGGCAATCTCTTCCAAATCATCCGCATCTTCCTGAGCCTGCAAGAGATAATGTTCAGCCGCTTTCTCATCATGAAGTTCATAAGAAAGCTGTGAGGCTAGGAGCAAGAGCCGAGTCTCAAAAGGATTCTTAGCCAAGCCCTGCTGAGCAAGAGTCAGGGCTTCAGCTGTCCGATGCTCCGCATGAAGAGATAGGGCATAGCCATATTCGTAGCCTTCAAAATCTGGCGACAGAGTATCAAGCTGCTTGAAATAAAGATTGGCCTTCTGGTATTCTTCCTGATCCGCTAATATAGTTGCCAGCTCATAAACCGCAGCATCATCATATTCCAGCTCAACAGCTTTCTCCAAAAACTCAATGGCCACTGCAAATTTCCCAAGACTAGCATAGCAGACTCCAATCCGCTGATAGGTCGAGACACCTGTCTGCTCAAAGATTGTACGATTGTCTAGCTGAGCATATTCCTTAATCGCCTGAGAAAAATCCCCCAGCTCCAAATCTATCTCAGCTAGACCAAAGGTTACCAAAGGCTCATCAGTCAGCTCTGCTGCCTGAGCCAGTTTTTCTCGAGCTACATCAGGCAGCCCCTCTAGCTGATAGAGGTCAGCCTTAGCCAAGAGAGCAGCAACATACCAGTCACTGTCTGGCTGAATCTCCTCCAGATAGGCAAATGCCTGCTCCAACTCTCCATCATCACTGGCAATAGCTGCCAAGCTGATATAAGAAGCCGGATAGTCAGGAGCCAACTTTTCAAAAATACGCTTGGCCTGAGGGAAAAAGCCGATACTCTCTAAGTAATCGGCCAAATCCAATAATTCTTCTTCGCTGTCTGCAGTCAGGGCTTGCTCGAAATAGCGATCAGCCAGAGCTAGGTCCTGCTCCTGTAAAGCTGCCAACATTTGCTCACTCTTGCTCACTGATTTCTCCTTCTTGTTCAAAATCGGCTTCGTAAAGTCCACTTACTTTCTGATACCACTTAAAGATGGCCGCAATGGCAACCTTGGCTGAAGCATAGGCAGGAATTCCCAGGAAAACGCCCCAAATGCCAAACATAGTACCAGAAGTCAATAATACGAATAAAATCGTAATCGGATGAATGCTGAGCTGACTGCCCAAGACCAGAGGAGAAACAAAACGCCCCTCAATAGTTTGTTCAATGATGAAAACGACAATGACCTTAGCCAGCATCACTGGACCGCCAGCAATCAAACCGATTGCCAGAGCCGGAAGCATGGCCAAAAAGCTGCCCAGATAAGGTACCAGATTGAGAACGCCCGCAATTACTCCAAGAGTGACACCATAGCGAAGGCCAATAATCTTGAAGAAAACGATAAACATCAGAGCTACAATGATAGCGACCGTCACCTGACCACGCACATAGTTAGCCAGCTGGCTGTTGATATCCGTCATCACTTGACCAAAGGAAGCGCGGAATTTAGTCGGCAGAAACTGGGTCACATAGCCTTTCAGATTTTTCCCGTCTCTCAGCAGGTAAAAAAGGATAAATGGCATGATGATAATTGCCACGATGATCTGCGAAGTTGTACTAATTAAGTTCCCCGCCCAATTGACTGCCCTAGATGAAAAATTGCTGGCCCAATCAGTAATCTGGCTAGACAGATTGCTAGTATATTCCTCAATCTGTGGCTTGAAATCTGCCGAAATATGCTTGGTCACGACATCGTCGATGAACCTGTCAGCCTGCTTCAGATAAGCCGGAACATTTCTGACAAAGGCCATGACCTGATGCTGCAAACTAGGAATAGCAACAGCCAAGCCCCAGATAATCAAAAAAGCAATTAAGACAAAGACAATGGTAATAGCAACCAGTCGATTAATCTTGTGCTTTTCCATCCAGTCGACGATGGGATTTAACAGATAATAAAGCAGGCCAGCTAAAATAACCGGCAACATGATTACTCCCAAAAATTCAATGACTGGGCTAAAAATAAAACTGATTTTACTAAGTATAAAAATATTCAGTCCCATCAAAAGGGTTACTAGAAATACTGTAATGGCCTTGTTATCCAAAAACCATTTAAAAAACCAAGATAGGCTAAAATCTTTTTCTTTGTGCTCCATATTCTCCTCCTTTAACTTGTCATTTCATTGTAACATTTTTCAGAGAAAAATTCTCTGCTCAACTATAGGGAAAAGCAAAAAAAGAGAGGAGCCAGAAGACTTGTATTTTTCGTAAAATACAGCATCTGACTTCTCTCTTCGGCTCCTGCAGGGCCAGCTAGAATGCAAGGCTATTTTTCGACAGCTGGCAGAGAAATGCTAAAGCGCATCTTCCGCCCATCAAGGGCTTCAAACTGATATCGCAGACCATGCTTGTCCAAAATCTGCTGAACGATAAAGAGTCCCAGACCTGTCCCGCCATCCTTGCGATTGCGACTGTAGTCTGGCCGGTAGAAAGGCTGAAAAATCTGCTGGATTTGGTCTTTGTTTAAGACTCGTTCTGCTTCATTTTCGATGACTAGCTTACGCTCTTCCAGCCTAAGTAGAATCTGTCCACCTTCTACTGTATAATGAAAGGCATTGTCCAGAAGATTCTTGATAGCCTTGAGCAGATAGGTGCGGTTACCCTTGACCTTCGCTTCTATCAGCTCAACCTGAAAATGGTAGTGTCTGACATCTGATAAAACTCGATAGGTGCTCAGATTTTCCTCCAAGACCTGCTTGAGTGAAAAGACTTCCTGTTCAGTTTCAGTCTTCATCTCCAGTTTAGAAATGGCTAAGATAGACTGGACTAACTCCGACTGCTCCTCTAGAATTTCTCGGCACTTCTGCAGGTACTTGTCTCGATCCTTGAATTCTCCTACTCCATAGATCATGCCATCGACCATCCCCATCATACTGGTAATAGGGGTCTTAAGCTCATGCGAGGTCATCCGCAGAAACTCTGCCTTTTCCCGCTCACTTTCTGCCACCTTTTCATTCTCTAGGCGCAGCGCCTCGATACTGGTCAGTAGATTAGCATAGAGATGGTTGATGTCTTGGGCCAACTCAGCAATCTCATCACGCCCCTTAACCTGACAGGTCACATCCGGAGCCAGACTCGTCATTTGACGGGTGCTATTAGAGATGGCTTTGATCCGCTGACTGGAAGTCCGGCTATAGAGATAGGCAGCCAGACCGCCCAGACTCAGAGATATGATCAAGACAAATGGATAGAGATTGAGCAAAATCCGACTCGCATCAGAAACCGGCTGTAAGGAATATTCCCCTCTCAGGACAACTTCTTTACCATCTGAAGTTCGAAAGCTTTCTGATAAACTCTTGCTCTCATAGTCGCTGTTGGCAATCGTTGGGACGATGGTCAGCTGCAGAGAACTTTCATCGCCAGTTTCGAGTGAAGGATAGAGAATCGTATTGTCTTTCGCCAGCAAGGTAAACCAAATCAGATTGCTCTTTTTACTATAATCACTCAACAGCTCGCCGATTTCCTGACTGGACTTTCCCTTGACCTGCTTGGAAACTTGGTCAAATTCTCTCTTAGCTTCTCCACTCTTAACCTGCTGATAATACACCGGCATGGCAAAGTAAAGACTGGCTAGAACGATAGTCACCACCACGAAAATGATGGACGAGGTCAAGAGAAAGTTCTTTTTGACAATTTTCACTTGTCTTCTCCTCCAAGCTGATAGCCCATACCTGTAATGGTTTTCAGCGGCACACCAGGAATCTTTTTACGGATGTTCTTGATATGATTATCCAGCACCCGGCTATCCAGCTCGCTGTAGCCCCAAATGGTATTCATCAGCTGATCACGGGTCACCAAGTGGCCCTTCCTCTTAGCCAGAGTCTGCAATATTTCATATTCTTTCTTGGTCAGAGGCATTTTCTCACCTTGCCAGTAAACCGTGCAGTCATCAATAGAAACCGTCAGGTCGCCAACAGCAATCTCTGAAGCAAGAGTATTTCTGCGCAGAATATTCTCAATCCGTTTGACCAAGATTAGCGGTGAAAACGGCTTGGTTACATAATCACTGATGAGATGGTTAAAGCTGACCAGCTGGGTATACTCGTCATCAAGTGCTGTTAAAATCATGACCGGAATCTGAGAAGTCTTGCGGATTTCCTTCAGTACTTCCAGACCGCTCTTGGTTGGCAGCATCATATCTAAGATGACCAGATCGAAGGGCTCTTCTTCAAAAGCCTGCAAGGCATCGCCTCCGTCAAAGACTGGCCTCACCTCATACTGACTTTCCTTTAAAAACTCACAAATCACTTGATTAATCGTCGTATCATCTTCCACCACTAGAATCTTGTGCATACTCAGATTTTTCTCCTTTACCTATTCAAATCGCAGGGCCTCGATTGGATCCAGCTTGGATGCTTTTACTGCTGGCAGGAGCCCAAATACTACTCCTATTATACAACAAAAGAGCAAACTTACAAAGACAGAAAAGAGGGATAGGATATACGGATAAGCTAGAGACTGAGTGATGGCAAAGCCAGAGGCGATACCAGCCACCACGCCAATAATTCCTCCCATCAGAGTTAGGATAACTGCCTCAATCAGGAACTGCTTGAGAATGATCTTCCGTCTAGCTCCCAGAGCCTTTTTAATCCCGATTTCACGAGTCCGCTCTGTCACTGAAACCAGCATGATATTCATAACACCGATACCTCCGACTAGGAGGGAGATGCTGGCAATACCTGCTAGCAAGACGAAGTTAGATTTGTTGAGATTGTCCAGCTGTCGTTCAAATTCCTGCAGGTTGAGCACACCAAACATATAGTCTGACGGTGGCATTTGCTGATTGAGATAATCACTGACCTTCTTGGCCACCTTCTTCAAATCATCGGCCTTGTGGGTTTGGACAGTCACTTCAGGACTGACATTAATGGTATCAAAAATCCGATGCCACTGCTGCAGGGGAATATAGGCCACCTTTTCCGCACCAGCTGTTAAGCCACTCTGCTCAGTTGACTCAAATACGCCAATAACCTTAAAGGGATTTCCTAAGACTTCCACATATTTGCCAATGCCATCCCCCTTTGGAAAAAGACTATCATAAAGCGACTTTTCCAGATAGGTCACCTGCTCTTGATTTTTAAAGGCTTCTGAGTCAAATCCTTCACCTTCTAGCAGACGCTGCTGCTTGATGTCAGCGGCTGTTTGCGAAACAGCCTGAATCTTCCCAGACGACTTTTGGCTCAGGTAGTAAATCTTCTCATCTGTACCATAGGTCAGCAGAGCATTCTTTACCCCAGAGATTTCCTTAATCTTACTCAAGACATCCTCTCCCATAAAGGGAATATAAGAAGGTTTCTGAGCTTGAGATTTCTCTGGAATGGTTGGATCGATGGCGCTTTTCTTGTCATAGACGACCTTGATTGTGTTATTATTCCCGCCGATGAGCTGACGCTTGGTATTTTCCGTATTTCCCTCAATGATAGAAAAGATAGCAATGATAGCGCCTATCCCGATGATAATCCCCAACATGGTCAGCATAGAGCGCATTTTATGCGACAAGATTGAATTCAGAGCTACAAAAATATCTTCCATACAGCTTCCTTTCTATCCTATCGCTTTGCTCTCTATATTACCGTCCCGCAGGATAACCGTCTGCTTGCAGAGTTGAGCTACTTCCGGCTCATGGGTAATGATGACAATAGTCTTTCCCTCATCATTAAACTGCTTGAAAAGGTCCATAATCTGCACACTGGTCTTGGTATCCAGAGCACCCGTCGGTTCATCGCCAAGGATGAAGCTAGGGTTGGTTACCAAGGCTCGTGCAATGGCTACCCGCTGCTTTTGACCACCAGACAACTCCATCGGCTTGAAATCACTTCTTTCTTCCAGTCCGACCAATCGCAGCATTTCCAGTGCCCGCTCCCGTCTCTCTTTTTTAGGAATTTTCATGTAAGTCAGAGGCAGTTCCACATTTTGGCAGGCAGTTAACTTGGGCATGAG
This sequence comes from Streptococcus sanguinis, assembly GCF_050225395.1. Classification (GTDB taxonomy): domain Bacteria; phylum Bacillota; class Bacilli; order Lactobacillales; family Streptococcaceae; genus Streptococcus. Next base: position 1,506,272 of record NZ_CP071431.1, read on the forward strand.
GTTAAAATTTTGAAAAACAAAGCCAATCTTCTGATTGCGTAGATCAGACAGCTGATTGTCGGACAGCTCAGACACATCTGTCCCTTCAATATGATAAGTCCCTGAACTTGCCTTATCCAGACAGCCGATAATGTTCATCAGAGTGGACTTGCCAGATCCAGACGGTCCCATGATAGCCAGAAAATCCCCCTCTTTCACATGCAGATCAATTCCTTTTAAAATTGGGAATTCCTGACTGCCCTGCTGATAAGATTTGTGGATATCCTTAAGCTTTAACATGCTGTCCTACCTCCATCCCTTCTTCCATACCTGCTCTTGGGGTCGAAATGGTATCTTGCATAGTCAAACCTTCTGTAATCTCCACCAAACGGTCAGAAACTTTCTTGGTCTTGACTTCATGCATTTTCAGAGTCTTGCCCTCTACCTTCCAGACATAGGTCTTGCCATTTTTACTGAAAGTATATGCCTTATTGACAACTACCTTTCCTGCCTCGGGAGCATTCTCCACGATGTTGACATAGGAATGGGAACCCACCAGCGGCATTTCACCACCCTGATCCAGCTCAACTGTATAAGGATACTTACCTTGGTTAGGATTTTCCTGTTGCTTATTCCCACCATTATTATTGGAAGTATTTTCTGCTGTCAGGCTGCCGACTTGAGTTACCGTACCACTCCAGCGTTTCTTAGGATCCTTGCGATCCACCACTTCCACTTTCTGGCCGACACTCAGCTTCTCACGGTCAAATTCACTGACAGTACCTTTGACCAGAGTTTTGGACTTGTCCATAATCTCAATAAAGTTTTCTTCTTCCTTTTTGGCCTTGGACTGATTAGGCAAATCTTCATTCATAGAGGTAATTGTTCCTGCTGTATCGGCAGTCACAGTATCATACTTCATCCGGTCTGATTCTGTCTGAGCTGTCACTTGAGCCTTTTCAGCCTCAATCTGAGCTGTCGTTACTTCATTATCCGCAGTCTTAGCATCGCTCAGCGCTTGAGCCAACTCGTCTTCAGCTGACTTTATCTGCTCCAGCAATGACTCATCCTGACTGGAATTGTATTTGTCCTTGAGTGAGTTAAGACTGGCCAGCTTGCGATTATAGGTTTCCCATTTAATCGCAGCGCTGTTTTGAGTGGCCGTGATGCCATTAGCCTTGGACTTGGCATCATATTGAGCCGACTGGGCTGTCAATTGCTGCTCTGTCGCATAGGAAAAGAGTGGCTGTCCTTGTGTAACGGTATCACCATTTTTGACAAATACTTCCTTGACTTCCCCCTTAGATGGGTCAATCTTGACCTTACTGCTATTGTTGGCAACTACTTCCCCAGATAAAACCAGGCTTGTTTTTTTACTGTTGTTGACAGCTTCTTGGACTGTCAGCGAATCAATCGTCTTATCTGCCATTTTCATGGCCTGTTGTTGATTGATCTGTCTAAAATACAGATAGCCTCCCAGCCCAGCACAAGCAAGAATGACCGTGCTGCCCAATAGAATGGTCTTACGATTCATTTTTTTTCTTCGAAACATATTGCCTCCAACCTACATGTTTTAATCTTTATTCAGCTTCTGAGCTAGATCCTGATCCATCTTCTGGAATTTCTTCACCATCTGCTGGGATTTGGATAACATTTCCATCAGGCATTGTGTATTCTGTCACTTCTTTGCCATCAACTGTCTTGGTCTTCTTATCAACAGCATCCTTCTGGAAGTCCACTTGTTTCCCATCCTTAATTTCTGAGTTATCAGCTTCTTTATTTCCGCATGCGGCTAAAAAGAATCCTGACATTCCGATAAGGGCAACGAGCATAGCAATTTTTTTAACGTTCATTTGATTTCTCCTTTGTTTTAGCAAGCAGGAAGTTTGTTGCTTCCTGACAGTATTTGTTTTTTTGAACAATTCTATTCTAACAAAGCCATCTATCCCCTTCCTACCCGCTATCTGTTTTTTATCTGTTTTTTCGAATCAATACTATTCTTTTGAAAATCAAGCATATCCTTCGCTCTCAGGCCTATTATCTGCTTTTATGATATAATAGTAGCAAGCAATTTAAATATATAAGAGGTAATGTCATGACACAAACGGTTTACTTTGGAACCTATACTCGCAGAGATTCCAAGGGAATTTACAAGGCAGATTTTAATTCTAACAAAGGAACTTTAGAAAACTTGACCTTGGTTGCTGAAGAGCCCAGTCCAACCTACCTAGCCTTTGATAAGGCTGGGCATCTCTATTCTGTTGGAGCAAAGGACGGACAGGGGGGGATTGCAGCCTTTGACCAGGCAGGTCAGCTCCTCAACCATGTCGTTGAAGAAGGAGCTCCGCTCTGCTATGTGGCAGTTGACGAAGAACGCGACTTGGTTTACGGTGCCAATTATCATAAGGGACAAGTCTTGGTCTACAGACGCCTAGCTGATGGCAAACTGGAACTGGCTGACTCAGCAAGCCATCAAGGTCAAGGACCACATGCTAACCAAGCGTCTGCTCATGTCCACTATGCTGACCTTACACCAGATCAATACCTGATTACCTGCGACTTGGGAACTGATGAAGTCACCACTTATGATGTTACTGAAGATGGAAAGATCGCTCCTCTGAATACCTACAAGTGTGCCGCTGGAGCTGGTGCCCGCCATATCGTTTTCCACCATCATTATAAAATCGCCTATTTAATCTGTGAGCTTAATTCTACTATTGAAGTCCTGATTTACGATGGAGTCGGCCATTTTGAACACCTGCAAACTATCTCCACCTTGCCAGAGGACTTTGAAGGAGCCAATGGAACAGCTGCTATCCGCCTGTCTGCTGACGGCAAGTTTCTCTACGCTTCCAACCGCGGCCATGACTCTCTTGCTGTTTACAAAATCTTAGCTGATGGCAGTTTGGAGTTAATCCAGATTGCACCTACCAATGGCCAAAATCCACGAGATTTCAACATCACACCGGATCAAAATCATATCATCGCTGTCCATCAAGACTCAGACAATGCAACCATCTTCAAACGCGATGCGGAAAGTGGAAAATTGGCAGAAATCTCCCATGATTTCTACGTTCCCGAAGCTGTTTGTGTGACCTTTAAATAATCAAATTTCTTGTCTTTCTATTAGAAATTTGATTAAATAGTATAAAAAATTACTAAGGAGCAACAACTATGAATCCAGTAGATTTATTTAACCAAGTAAAAGAAATGATTGAAAAGAAAGACTTTGATGGCGCCAAAAAGTTTATCGAAGAAAACAAAGACAAACTCGGTGAATACCTTGAACAAGCTAAAAAACTAGTAGCTGGAAATGAAATGGCCAGCGGTGCTATTGATAAAGTTAAAGGTTTGTTCGACAACTAAGAAAACAAAAACGCTTGAAAAATCAAGCGTTTTTTGTATATCATTTTTTATACAATCAATGGTAAGAAAATTTGTGCTAAGCCTAGAAAAGCTAGATAACCCAATACATCTGTTGCTGTGGTAATGAAAATGGTCGAGGCTAGAGCTGGATCCTGCTGCAGTGTCTTGATAATCAGTGGTACAAAGTAACCAAATAGAGCCCCACATGCTAGATTGATCATCATAGCCAATACCACAATAACAGACAGATAGAAATTTTGATAGAAGACAAACATAACAATCGCTGCAATCAAACCAGTAAAGAAACCATTAACCAAAGCTAACACGATTTCTTTGAATACTAAATTCCGATCTTCTTTCAGATCCAGTTTCCCCAAGGCAATTCCCTGGATAACTAAAGCAAGTGTCTGAGAGGCAGAATTTCCTCCCATTCCTGTGATAATAGGACTAATCGCTGCTAATGCTACAACTTTTGAAATCGTATCATCAAAAAGTGCCACTGTCGCAGAAGCTAGAAAGGCTGTCACTAGGTTAATCATCAACCAGGGTAAGCGTTTTTTGAGTGATTCTTTGAAAGGTCCTCCAATTTCTTCGCTTTCTTGGACACCACCCATCCGCAAGATATCTTCTTGATACTCTTCTTGCAAAACATCGACGATATCGTCAATAGTGATGATTCCTAGCAATACCTGCCGATGATTGACGACCGGTACGACAGATAAATTATATTTGGCAGAAAGTTGTGCCACTTCCTCTTGGTCAACCTCTGGCGTTACACTCACTATCTGAGTATTCATAAATTCGCTGAGTTTCATCTCCGCATCATGAATAAACAAATCACGGATATCAATCCAGCCAACTAGCGAATGATGCACATTTCTAATAAATAAGGTGTCAATAACTTCCGTATTGGGCGAAATCTCCCTCAATTTATTGAGAGTTGCTGAGACGGTCAGATTTTCATTTAAGGTGATGAATTCTGTCGTCATCAGACCACCAGCTGTCTGAGGATCGTAAGCCAACATAGCTTTCAAATTCTCTTGACTGGTATTTTTCATCATACTCTTGACTGGTATTTTTCATCATACTTAAGTATTGCTTACGCAAGTCCACACTCAAGTAACCCAAAATATCTACTACATCATCATCTGGCATAAGATGAAAAAGAGTGCTAGTACGTTTGAAAGAAATCGATTGGATAATCTGTCGTTGCAACTCCGGCTCGGCTTCTTTTAAAATCTCTACCAATTGATCATCACTAGCCATTTCCGTAAAGGTTTTGAGGAGATTCCCTTCCTCATCCTCCAAGGCCTCCAAAGAAAGAGCAATATCAATGGGATAGTAATCATCAAATATCTGATTGAAAACTTCACTATCCTGTGATAGTAAGACCTGATTTAATAATTCTTCCATTGTACTCCTCCTTCCACTTTGCTAGTATACCATAAAAGACTGATTTTGATACAAGAAAGCTATAAAATCTTCAATAAATCACTCACTTTTTCAAGCATGTAGCCACAAGGAAACGCAGGGATCTCTTGATTATATTTTCCGAAAGAAAAACTGTCATCTTGTCCTCCAATTTTTCAAGGGAAAGAGCATGACCAGCCCTACACACTACTTCTAGGCAATTTTCTAGGAAAAGATGATAAATCTCCCTCTCATCAATTAGGGTTGATCCTAAATCAAAAATATCCATTGTTATATCTTTACACATCAAAAAAGCTAGGACTAAGTCCTAGCTCCTCTTATATGCTGTTAGATTATTTTTTCAAGTTATAGAAAGCTTGAAGACCTTTGTATTGAGCAACTTCACCAAGTTGATCTTCGATACGAAGCAATTGGTTGTATTTAGCAATACGGTCTGTACGTGAAAGTGAACCAGTCTTGATTTGACCTGCGTTAGTTGCAACTGCGATGTCAGCTATTGTTGAATCTTCAGTTTCACCTGAACGGTGTGATACAACTGCAGTGTAACCAGCTTCTTTAGCCATTTCAATAGCTTCAAAAGTTTCAGTAAGAGTACCGATTTGGTTAACTTTGATAAGGATTGAGTTAGCAGCACCTTCTTTGATACCACGTGCAAGGTAGTCAGTGTTTGTTACGAAGAAGTCGTCACCAACAAGTTGTACTTTCTTACCAAGACGTTCAGTAAGAGCTTTCCAACCTTCCCAGTCATTTTCATCCATACCATCTTCGATAGTGATGATTGGGTATTTGTTAACCAACTCTTCAAGGTAGTCGATTTGCTCTGCAGATGTACGAACAGCAGCGCCTTCACCTTCAAATTTAGTGTAGTCGTATACTTTACGTTCTTTATCGTAGAATTCTGATGATGCACAGTCAAATCCGATAAATACATCTTTACCTGGAACATAACCAGCAGCTTCGATAGCAGCGATGATAGTTTCTACACCATCTTCAGTTCCTTCAAAGCGAGGAGCGAATCCACCTTCATCACCAACGGCAGTTTCCAAACCACGAGATTTAAGGATTTTCTTAAGAGCGTGGAAGATTTCAGCACCGTAACGAAGAGCTTCTTTGAATGTTGGAGCACCAACTGGCAAAATCATGAACTCTTGGAAAGCGATTGGAGCATCAGAGTGAGATCCACCATTGATGATGTTCATCATTGGAGTTGGAAGAACTTTAGTGTTGAATCCGCCAAGGTAGCTGTAAAGAGGGATTTCAAGGTAGTCAGCAGCAGCACGAGCTACAGCGATAGACACACCAAGGATTGCGTTCGCACCCAATTTACCTTTGTTAGGAGTACCGTCCAAAGCAATCATTGCACGGTCGATAGCTTGTTGGTCACGAACATCGTAACCGATAATAGCGTCAGCGATAACGTTGTTTACATTATCAACTGCTTTTTGTGTACCAAGACCACCGTAACGAGATTTGTCGCCATCACGAAGTTCAACTGCTTCGTGTTCACCTGTAGAAGCTCCTGAAGGAACCATACCACGTCCGAAAGCACCTGATTCAGTATAAACTTCTACTTCAAGTGTTGGGTTACCGCGTGAGTCTAGGACTTCGCGAGCGTAAACATCAGTAATAATTGACATTTCTTACTCTCCTTATTATTTAAAATTATTTACTAGTCTATGATACCTCAAAAACGCTTTTTTTTCAAGGAAAAATAGAGAATCTAAGCAAATTTGAGAAATTTTGCACAAGAAAACGATTCCAAATTTACTATATAAATGCTTTTCCAGCAAATCAGAACAGACATTCGAGCTTTTAGAATTTCTCCTTTTATGGTACAATTTTATTATGACTGATATTAATAAAGTAATCATGGAAAAAGCCCAGGGCGGAGTCAAGCTCAACCCTGATGAACAGCGTAGATTTTTAGGGACTTTTGAGGAGCGAGTGCTGGCCTCCTGCTCTATTGAGCAAGCCAACGAGACCCTCATTCGCAGTCATTTCAAGGAAATGATCAGTAGCATCATGAAAAACTGCCAACCTGTAATTGTCAAAATTTCCCCAGAAGTCGAGTCAGGCAATCAAATCTTTTATCTAAAAACCTCCAAGGAGCTGGGCTGCGAGGCAACTATTGTCTCTAGCGATTACCATTCTTCTCCTTTTGGCCTAATTGTCCATAGCGACCATCTGGTCCAAGTAGATGATAAGGACATGAGCCAACAGTTTGCTAATCTCCTTCAGCCAGCAGAAAAACCAGCAAAAGAAAAGCGCTCCCTCTGGAAAAAATGGTTTGGATAAAATGACAAATTTAGAAAAACTTTTTGCCTTTTTTGAAGCTGAAAACCAGCGTGATTGGCAAACCTATCAGACCTTTCTTTCTGATCATGTTAGCTGGGAATTAGAGGGTGACACAATCGAAATCATCAAAGGTAAAGCAGACTACTTGACTAATATTCAAAAAGTCTACCATAACAACCCCGTTCAGTTTCGTTGTACTTATTATCAGCTTAGTCCTGACCAGAATCGGATTGTGACTCTTTTAGAAAATGACTTTGGTGACCTGTCTTGTGATATCTTCTTCTTTGAAAAGGGTATGATTGTCAAAGAAATTGAATACCTACTAAAAAAAGCGGACTAACCGCTTTTTTTCATCTTCAGAACATTGCTAATATTTCTGGCTGTGCGAATCAAATTTTGCTCCGCCTGCTCTAGAAGCCTATCCAAACTATCTGCTCGCGCAATGATAGGAAAAGCTGCCTGAATATTCTCAACTGGGAAATCCGGTAAATCATCAGCCAGGCTACCGCAAATCGCCAGTACAGGAATGCCTTCAGGTGTTCGCCTTGCGACTCCGACCGGTGCCTTGCCCGCCAGAGACTGACGGTCCATCCGTCCTTCGCCCACTACGACCAAGTCCGCTTTTTTGACTCTGTCATCAAAATCCAGTAAATCTAGACAGGTTTCGATGCCCGAAACGATTTTTCCTCCAGCAAAAGCAACTAGTCCTGCTGCCATTCCTCCACCAGCCCCAGCTCCATCCATATCAATCACCTGAGGATTGACCAACTGATAGAAATCAGCCATGGCTTGGTCTACTTGAGAAAATAGTAGGGGAGATAGACCTTTCTGACCTCCGAAAACAGTTGTCGCACCGCGCGCTCCACAAAGAGGATTGTCTACATCCGTCAAAATCTCAATCTTAACTTCTTTCAAGAAATCAGGAACCTGCTCAGCAGATATTCGGGCGACCTTTTCCAAAGATGAGCCAATGGGGCGCAATCTATGATTGTCCGCATCGAAAAATTCATAGCCCAGGCCCGCTGCTAGTCCAATCCCACCGTCGTTGCTAGCCGAACCTCCAACACCAACTAAAATTTTTCTAACACCGTCTTCAGCCAGATGCAAAATTAATTCCCCTAATCCTTTGGTTTCTATGGCCAAGGGATTTCGTTTTTCCTCCGGAATAGAGGCAAGTCCTACCAAGTCAGCCATTTCAAAAAGCGCTTGCTGACCATTTCTGGCATAGGGCATTTTTACTGGCTGGCCAAAGGGCCCGGTTACGGTGTGGTAAAATTCAGCCCAGCCTAAGGCTGCTGTCAGCGCAGCCATTGTCCCCTCGCCCCCGTCACCGACCGGCAGCAAGTCAAAGCTGGCATCTAGCAAGGCCTGAGAAAAGCCCGTCTGAAGAGCTTGAGCAACCTGAGGAGCTGACAAGCTTTCCTTGAAAGAATCCGGTGCAATAAGAATATGCATGCTTCTCTCCTATTCTTTTCTATTGTCTAAAAGATCAATGACCCGATAGAGATTGCATTCTTGAATCTGATAAGGAGCCTGCTCTCGCACAATTGGCTTGGCCATAAAGGCAATTCCTATCCCTGCTGCTTGAATCATAGGCAGATCATTTGCGCCATCTCCCATAGCAATTGTTTGATTTAATTCCAACTTGTTTTCAGCTGCCCATGCTTTTAGCATGGCAAGCTTGGTATCCTTAGTGACAATCTCTCCTAAGACTTGTCCTGTCAAAAACCCCTGCTGGATTTCCAAACGATTTGCCTTGACGTAGTCAATTCCAAGTTGCTCAGCCAGTCTGTCCACGGTCTCATGAAAACCACCTGACACCAAGCCTACTTTATAACCACGTTTATGCAGCTCCTTGACCAAGTCCTCAGCTCCCGGAGTGAAGTGGATCCTTTCAGCAATTCGAGCAAAAATATCCTCCGGCAGGCCTTTTAAAAGAGCGACACGCTCACGTAAGGCAGCTTCAAAGTCCAACTCTCCTCGCATGGCACGCTCGGTAATAGCCGCAACCTGAGCTCCTACACCCGCCTCCTCTCCTAGCAGGTCAATCCCTTCTTCCATGATTAAGGTGCTGTCTACATCCATGACTAAGAGACCTTTAACTTTATCCATCTCTTGACTCCTTTTCTATTGACATCTATAGCAGCAGCAGATAGGACTGCCGACATTTCAACTCGTCGGTTACTTTTTCCAATTGGATTCATAAATTCACTTCCTTTTAACTAAATAAATTGCTGTACTAATTTGTATCACCTTTTGCTTGGATTCAAAATTTAATAAGACATCATATCTATTATAGTATGCATGACTAAGACTAACCGAAAGTTTCGTATCCGATGGTAGATTATATTTTTCCACTATTTTTTTATATAATACTGACTGATTTTCAGCTTTATAAATAATGTCACTCAATTCAGTTTCTGCACTCTTAAAGGTTTCTTTAACCTCAAGCGCTTCGAAATAGTTCCTGTCAATTAAAAGATTGAATATTTCTTCATCAAATAGTGGCTCCAATTCTCCCTCGTATTGCAGTTTCCCATCAGTATAAGTCACACCAACTTCTTGAGCATCTTTTTTATACTTCCCTTTGCTGATGGTATATGTACCTTTACCAGAACCAGCTTGGAGCTTTAAAAAAATGTCATATGTTGTCATTTCACCATTTGAGTCAATTATAGTCAATGATGGAGAGTAAGTTTCAATCTCCGTAAAATCCTTCTTTTCTTGCTCCAAAAATTTAAACATTGGTTCAAATGTGCCTTCAAAATCATACTGTTCTCTTGTTCTGTTTTTTGGAATAGTTTCGCAGCCAAAATCACATCCATGTAGTGATACGACAAAAAATAGGAGAAGCCCTGCTATCACTATCCCTAATAACCAGTTCTGTTTTTTCATTCTTTGCTCTCTACCTAATCAGACATTTCAACTCGTCGGTTACTTTTTTCAATTCCATTCATTGATTATCCCCACCTATTTTTTAAATATAGTTAAATCTATTTGAACAGCCTCATCCTTAGATTCCATTCGTATTGAAATCCCATAGATTGTTCCACTAGAGTGATCTAATCTTATTCGACAGGTAGTATCCTCTGACATATTATACTTATTTTTGAGATATTTAAAGAGTTCAGAGTGATTTTCTGGCTTGTAGATGATATCACGAAGCTCTGTTTCTGCACTCTTAAAAGTCTCTTTCACATCCAAGGAAGCGAAATAATCTCTTTGAACAACTAAATTAAGAATCTCTTCATCAAATAAAGGAGTTATCTCCGAGCTGTAAGTCAGCTTACCGTTAGAATAAGTAACAGGAGCAATCTCTTCTTTATCACCGATTGTTATTGTGTAGTTACCCTTAAGATCAGATTGTATAATATCTAAGTCCACTGAATATTTTTTGACTTCGTCTCCATGTTCTATATAAACACGACTTATGTAACCTTTTAATCCAGTAAAATCCTTTTTCTCTTGTTCTAAAAACTTAAACATTGGTTCAAAAGTGCCTTCAAAATCATACTGTTCTCTTGTTCTGTTTTTTGGGACAGTGTAATCATCCAGACGCCAGCCATTTATCAACGCTATCGATAAAACTGCTACACCTCCAAGAAAAATGAGAGTAATATATTTTTTAATCTTTTTCATTTTTTTAGACTTTCTACTTTAATCTGTCCCTCTATTATAACATAAGACCCTTTTTGCTGAGAATGGAAAAAGAAGCTCCCGAAGGAACTTCTTTTAAAAACGAATATTCTCGCGTGTTTTTTCGTAGGATGTCACAAAGCGCTCTGTCACGCCTGGCTCGACAAGATCCAAAGCTTTTGAAATGATTTCCAATGATTGAGCATAGTCGTAGTCATGTTCAAAGACATACAAGGACTTGTTGAAGGCTGCTTGTACATTATCGTCAAAGGAACGATAGCGGTTTGAATACTGCAGCAGCTGCTCAGTCAAGGTAGCATCTTGGACGATACGATAGGTTTCTTCTTCCAATTGCTCCATATCATTTCCTAGAATTTCCAGCCAACGGTTAACTGATTCTATGTTTACTCGTGTAGCTTCCAATTCCTTCACCAACTCTTCAATATTGTTGCTGGTTGAGAAGAAAATTTCTAAGAAAGAATCTGGAATACCCGGCAAATTGCGTTTTTCCATATATCTCTTAATGGTATGCAATTTGTTAGCATAGATATTGACTTTCTGACGAGCATTGGCATCATCTTTTTCAATCTCTGCCAGTGCTTCGCCAAGAGAAATCTGCTCATCTTCGATTTCTTTCAAACGCTCTTGGATAGCTTCCAACTCTTCCTGAACCACAGAATAAGCTTGCTTGGTTTCAGAAGAATCTTCTACCGCGCTAAGCACCACATCTTCCTGGGCAGAAAGCTCAGCCTGCAACTCCTTGACATGAGAAGTTTCCGTATCAGAGAGAAGGAAGGTTTGAGATAAACGTTCTATCTCTTTTTGGAGTTGCTGATTGTTTTCCTTTGTATGAGCCAGATAGCTAGGCAAGTTTTTAATCAGCTTCTCAACTACTTTGTGAGCTTCAATTTCCCGAGTGAAGATTTCATAGAGAGCGTTAATCTCTTCTTGCGCTTGCTCATTTTCATACTCAGCATTATCCAGCTCTAGGGCTGAAATATTAGCTTCGTTGCGTTTGAGACTTGCATGAAGCTGCTGAAAACGAGACTCTATATCTGTTTCGATAAAGTGATAACCAGATTCCAAGAGCTTACGGTGACCAGATTCTAAGTCTTCCAACTGATCTGGCAATTTCACAGTCAACTCTTCGACAATGGCAGGAACTTTCTCAACGATATGTGTCAGAGCAAGAATATGATCCTCAGCCTTGTCCAAGATTTCAGCTGCTTCAACTGGGTCACCCGAAGAATTAAGAGTTACAAACTGAGAAAACTCTGACTGGATATTTTCCAGCTGTTTTTCAATCTCAGCTAGGGCTTGCCCATACGAGTCTGCATTCTCCGCCACCTGAGTTTGCAGTTTTTCAAACAAATCCAAGGCATGGAGCACACGACCGCTATTCTTAGACTCTTGCTCTTTAAGATCTTCCAAGGCAGCACGAATCATCTTGATATCTTCGTCAATCAAATCAATCTGACTCTCAATATTGCCGATGGCATGCTTGGCTTTTATGAAACGGAAAGAATTATTGTACCCTTCTGCTTCAAATAGATTATTTTCGATATCAGCAAATGAATTTAAGGACAAGTCTACCCATTTTTGATTCCATTCACGGAAGGCTACCTGACTCTGCCCAATCAAATGCATATTTTTTACTTCTTCAACTTCATCATTCACAGGGAGATTATAGAGTGCTTCTTTTCTCTCCTCCAAATTTTGAAGTAAAGCTTCATTTCTCTTTCTCATCAGAACTGCAGTACCATAGCCGACAACCAAAAGCAGAGCTACCACAGCAACGAGAATAACTAGTCCAATAGACATATAGAACTCCTTCACATTGTTACTATAAAGCAAACATAATGATTATATCATATTTTTGCCCATAATGGTTGATTTTTCTGATTTTTTTAGACGTCGAGCGTACTGTATACAGCATTTTCTTCGATAAATTCACGACGAGGTTCAACGCGATCCCCCATCAGCATGTCAAAAATCTTGTCAGCTTCCGCTGCATCATCCACTGAAACCCGTGCCATCAAGCGATGTTCAGGATTCATAGTTGTCTCCCACAGCTGATGGTCATCCATCTCTCCGAGCCCCTTGTAGCGTTGAATGGTTGGCTTAGAGCGACCTTCACTGTAACGAGCCAAAGCAGCTTGAAGCTCTTCTTCCTGATTAGCACCTGGCTGGATGTATTCTTTGACATCACTTCCTACCTTGACGCCATAGATTGGCGGCTGAGCGATATAAACAAATCCAGCTTCAAGAACCGGCTTCATATAGCGGTAAATCAAGGTTAAGAGCAGGGTTCGAATGTGAGCGCCGTCTACATCGGCATCGGTCATGATGACCAATTTTTGGTAGCGGGCCTTGCTGACATCAAAGTCAGCGCCGAAACCAGTTCCCATGGCAGTAAAGAGACTGCGGATTTCTTCATTGGCCAATATCTTGTCCATGCTGGCTTTTTCAACGTTGAGAATCTTACCGCGAATTGGCAGAATGGCCTGAAATTCACGGTTACGGCCGGACTTAGCTGAACCACCCGCAGAATCTCCCTCCACGATGAAAAGTTCAGTTTCCTGAGGGTCGTTAGACGAGCAGTCGGCCAATTTACCTGGCAGATTGGAGATTTCCAAGCCAGACTTCTTGCGGGTTACTTCCCGAGCTCGCTTGGCAGCAATTCTAGCCTTAGAAGCCAAAATTCCTTTTTCAACGATTTTTCGAGCCACCGCAGGATTTTCCAAAAGGAAATCTGAGAAAGCTTCGCTAAAAAGTCGATTGGTAATCTTGACCACTTCGCTATTGCCCAGCTTGGTCTTGGTTTGACCTTCAAACTGAGGGTTAGGGTGCTTGACAGAGATGACCGCTGTCAAGCCCTCACGAACATCTTCCCCAGTCAGATTGTCCTCGTTTTCTTTGAGAAGCTTATTTTTCTTGGCATAGTCATTGATAACCCGTGTCAGGGCAGTCCGGAAGCCTTGCTCATGCGTTCCACCCTCGTGGGTATGGATGTTATTGGCAAAGCTCATGACTGTTTCGTGGTAGCCAGTCGTATACTGCATAGCGACTTCAACCGTAATGTCGTCCATTTCACCATCGGTATAAATCGGCGTTTCAAAGATTACATCCTTGTTTTCATTGATGTATTGGACATAGCTGACAATCCCACCCTCATAGTGGTAATCCTTGACCTGCTCCATTCCATCTCGCTTATCAGTAATGGAAATTCTGAGACCACGATTGAGAAAGGCCAATTCTTGCACCCGCTTATTGAGCTTTTCAAAGTCAAATTCTACTGTTTCAGTGAAAATCTCTGGATCTGGTGTAAAGTGAACTGTTGTACCAGTACGGTCTGTCTCACCGATGATTTCTAGATCAGCGACTACATGACCGCGACGGTATTCTTGGTAATGAATCTGACCGTTTTTATAAACGCGGACATCCAGCTGAGTGGACAGGGCATTTACTACAGAAGACCCCACACCGTGCAGACCCCCTGATACCTTGTATCCGCCACCGCCGAATTTTCCTCCGGCATGGAGAACAGTAAAGACTGTTTCCACGGCTGGACGGCCTGTTTTCTCCTGAATATCAACGGGAATTCCCCGACCGTTATCCACTACTGTGATGGAATTATCTTTTTCGATAAAGACCTGAATGTGACTGGCAAAACCAGCCAGCGCCTCATCAATCGAGTTGTCAACAATTTCCCATACTAAATGGTGCAGACCTTCCTTGGAGGTCGAACCGATATACATCCCTGGACGCATACGAACGGCTTCTAAGCCTTCTAAGACCTGAATCTGACTGGCATCATATTCCTGGGCCTGTATATCTTGCTGCTTTTCTTCTGTCATAGTGTTCCTTTTCTAATCAATATCTATAAATTCTTCAAGATGCTGCATATTATCAAAGAGATAGGTATCAAAGCCAGCTGCCTGACCTGCTTCAATATCCAGAGGACGGTCACCAATGACCAAGCCAGAGGAAATCTGATACTTGTCTTTTAGATAGATCATGGAGTCTGGTGAAGGTTTCCTTGGAAAGCCATTCGCCGATGTCACCACTTCTGTAAATGCTGATGAAATAGCAGTCTTTTCCAAGATTTCCAGCACTTGGTTGTCCCGGTGGGAGACCAGAAAGTTCCGACCACCCTTGGCCACAATCCGCCTAAGCAACTCTGCCGCGCCGTCAAATAAGACAGGATGAGTCAATTCTTCTGCTTCATTGGCCTTATAAAACTTTAAAAAGTCTTTTTCTTGGGGAGCAAACTGCTGGACAGCATAGTCTGTAGACACCTTGAGGGCCTTATAAACTTCGTCGTGACCAGCTTGCAGACCAAACTCTTTCAAGGTTTGAACAAAAGCTGCTGTCGAAGTTTCATAATTATCCAAGAGTGTTCCACCTAAATCCCAGATGTAATCTTGATAATTCATACCTTTCATTATACCATAATTTTCATGAAAAAGGGGCTAATATTTGCCCGAAACCAGCACTTTTCCGACTTTTTTCAACCCTTTTTCTAAACAAAATATCTCAAAGAATCTAAAATTTAAAAATGGCTGCTGATTTCGTCCTTCCCACCATCTCTATACCGACGACAAAGATGAATAAGGGTTCAAAAAAGCTGGGACATATTTTGAGTCCCAGCATCTTCTTTAGTTTCCAAATACATCTGTATAAAGCATGGCATCAGCCAACTGGTCAGCGTCTCCTCCCAGCTGACGAACCAGCTCATAGGCGAAAGCCAAGGCAGTCGATGGACCACGGCTAGTAATCAGCTTCCCATCAACAAGAACTGTTTCTTTACGGTAAGTTCCATTTTTAATATTGTCTTGCGCACCGTCATAGCAAGTGAAATACTTACCAGTCAAGATACCTGCGCGGTCAAGAGCAATGGGAGCGGCACAAATGGCAGCAATGAACTTGTCCTCTTGCTGAAAATCCTGCAAAAGCTTCATCAGGCGGTCATCATCACGGAGATTAGCCGCCCCTGGCATCCCTCCTGGCAAGATGACCATATCGTAGTCATCTAGTCGGCCTTTCCAGACCTGATCCGCTTGAACAGTGATGGCATGAGACCCAGTTACTGCTTCATCAAAACCAATCATATCACAGACAAGACCTGCACGGCGCAAGACATCCACAACTGTCAGGGCCTCGATTTCTTCAAAGCCGGGAGCTAAGAGTAAAGCTGCTTTTTTCATGAAAATATCCTTTCTGATATGAGCCAATCACAAAAACACATCTGATTTGTGAGTCAAAAACTTACTTTATCTTTATTTTAATTTCTTCAGTACGACTTTTTTTCGGACAGCTGGAATTCGCTCCTTCTTTTCATCCGTCAGGCTGTTCTGATAGGAGACGGACAGCAGGAGACCAACACCGATAAGATTACTGATGATGGAAGAGCCGCCCTGTGAAATAAAGGGCAGCGGAATCCCTGTCAGAGGCAGAATCCCTGTCACCGCTCCAATATTTTCAAAGATATGGAAGAGCAGCATCATGATAAAGCCAGTTGAGATATAGGTATAAAACTGGTTGTTGGATTTAATCGTAATCTTGAGCATGCGATAAATCAACAATAAATAGAGCATGATAACCAAGGTCGAGCCCAAAAAGCCAAAATCTTCTGCAATGACGGTGAAAATCATATCGCTTTCCCGAACAGGAACCAAGAGATTAGAAACATTAAAGCCTTGACCAGTCAGACCGCCGCTTCCGACAGCGATTTGTCCCTGTGCTTGCTGGAAGGTGGTCGTCTGAGCGTAGTCAAAGGGATGAAGCCAAGCCAAAATCCGATTGATTTGGTAGGTTGGCATGCCTAGGTTATGCAGAAAGGCACGGCCGCCATCGGAAATAAAGATAAAGAGAAATCCTCCCAACAGCAAGACTCCTGTCAGAAAAACTGGCAGGATAATCTTCCAAGAAACACCTGACAGTAGAATGATGCCGCCGTATATAGCAACAAAAACCAGAGCTGTTCCCAAATCACTCTGAAGAGTTAACAGAACCAGAACAGGCACAGTGTAGAGCCCAAGCTTCAGGATCAGAAAAAAGTCTAAAGTCAAGGTTCGCTCATCCTGCTTGTGTTGCTGGAGAAAATGAACCACCAGCCGCGACAGCATGAGGATGTAAGAAATCTTCATGAATTCCGAAGGCTGAAAGAGGGTCACACCACGAATAGCAATCCAGTTTTTAGCACCAGTGGAGGCTACCAGAGATTGGCTGTAAAAAATCAGAGGCAAGACCATGAGGCCAAGACCAAAAACATAGAGATAAGGGGTGATTTTCCAGAGAAACTTGGTGTTAAAGAACATGAGGATAAAACTGAGCAGGAAGCCCACCGCAATCCAGGCGATTTGCTGACCAACCATGGGCCAGGCATTGTCAGGATAATCATGACTAACAGCAATGTAAATAGCTACAACTCCGATTGAGAGCAGCATCAAAACGGGCAAAATTAAACTATAATCAATCCGAGACTCAAACGTCCGTCTTTGATAGGGCATAGTCCCTCCTTTTTAGAAAAAATACTGGATAATCAAGCTAGAAACAGCGACGCAGAACCAAGCAAAGGCACCAGTCAGCAAAGGCGCTGCTCCTGCTTGCTTAAACTGCTTAAAGGAAACCTTGGCGCCAATAGCTGCCAAGGCCATAGCCATCAGCCACTGAGAAATGAATTTTGTATAAGGGATGACAGCAGCAGGTAGAAATCCAAGACTGCTGATAAGTGAAGCTAGGACAAACCAAGCTATAAACCAAGGAAAAATCTGTTTCAAGTTTGTCTTTTGTGATGACTGCTTAGACTTGATATAGCGATAAGCTGCGAAGATCAAGCAGGCCGGTACAATCATCAGAGCCCGACTAAGCTTAACAATGGTCGCCAAGTCGCCAGCTGACGGGCTATATGTATAGCCTGCCGCCACTACTGACGAAGTATCATTGATGGCTGTTCCAGCCCAAGTCCCGAAAAAGGTATCCGACATCTGCAACAAATGCCCTAAAAAAGGGAAAATGAATACTGCTAAAATATTGAAAAAGAAAATAGTGGAGATAGACAGAGCGATTTCCTCTTCATCAGCTTCCAAGATTGGTGAAGCAGCCGCTATGGCAGAGCCACCGCAGATGGCTGTTCCAAAACCAATTAAAATAGTCAAGACACGATTCATCTTAAAGAAACGGCCAGCCAGATAGGCCGCCAGAAAGGCTATCAGAATCGTAATAAGACTGATACGAAGAGAAGAAATCCCTGTCTCAGAAACCTGACCAATGGACATGGAAAATCCCAAAAAGATGATGGAATACTGCAGCAATTTCTTCCCTGAATAGCTGAGTCCTTCCTGAAAAACAGCCGGCAGCTTCATGCTGTTGTTCAAAACAATCCCAAAGACAATAGCCAAAACACTAGAGCCTATCAAGGGAAGCAAGCCGCCTAAAAAGATAGAAACAGCCGCTATGCCAAAGGATAACAGAATTCCTGGTAAATATTTTTTCACGAGCACTCCTTCTTTCTTATGCCTCTCATTATAACAAATTCTTTCCCAAAAATCTGAATGGAACTAAAAAATCAGCCAATAAAACTCAGCTGATTTGAGATAGCTTCAGTCAAAAAAGTCTTGTAATTCATGCATAATGGCTGCCTCTGGCAGAATATCCAAAGAAGCCAATTGTGATAGATGATGCTGAATCTGCTTGCCATAGCGTTTACTAGAGATGCGATTGTCCAAAAGAATGACAGCTGACCTCTGATACTCATTACGCCGAGTCCGGCCAATAGCCTGCTTAAGCCGTAAGATGGCAAGAGGCAGTTGATAATCATAAAAGGCATTCTTACCTTCCGCTTTCAGGCGGCTGTTAATCTTCTGTACAAAGAAATCCTTGGGATTGTCAAATGGAATCCGCGTGATCAGCTGAATAATCTGGTCTTGCTCAGCAAAATCCGCCCCCTCCCAGAAGCTGCCAGAGCCTAACAGAATACTTGCTTCTCCTCTATCGAAACGCCGCTTGATATTACCTGCATCGCCATTTTTATATTGGGCCAAATGCGGCAGAGCCAGCAAGTCCGAAACAGTCAAAAGCAAGTCTTTAGAGGTGAAGAGGACGACGATAGGCAGACCGAGTTCCGCCACTTCTTGCAGGCAAGCCACAATCTCTCGAGCAAAATCCTCAGTTGACAAATCCACTACTGCTGGAAAACTTTCATCTAAAAAGAGCTTCTGCAGTGGCTTCTTTTTACTTCTCAGCTTGTAAAAGTGATAACTTTCAAAGCCTAGCAACTGCGCCAAATTGACCTTAGAGCTGATTTCCAGAGTAGACGAAACCAAGATAACCTTGGTACTTTCAGGCAGGAAGTCGGTAAAATGCAGTAATTCTGAACGGCCAGCATGCAGAGTCATCAAGCGATGATCTGCCAAAACTTCATCAACCAACCAATAATACTGGTATTTGCCACTGAACAAGTGCTGTAGCTCAGGCAGTGCACTAGTCTTTAACTCGGACACATCCTGAAGCAGTCGGGCAATCTTTTCCGGACTTAGCTCAGATGCTTTCTTGCGATGCTTCTCTGCGGCATCAGCCAGCTCAAACTGAATGCTTTGCAAAAGCCGTTGCCGCAGAAGTTCCCCTTCTTCCTGAAGGAGATGATTTATCTGCTGCAGCGTTTTAGTTAGATTTATACTGGCCTGAGAGAAACTTTCCAAGGCGAAAAACATCTTCTGAGCCTCATCAACTACCAGAACACGATTGTCCAGCAAAGACTGGTCATCCTCTAAACGCGTCAGCAGGTAAGCATGATTAGTAATCACGACTCGACTAGTAGCCGACTTGACCTGTCCCAACCGCCAAAAATCTTCCTCATAAAAAAGAGAATGTTTGCTTAGCTTGCCATCATGACGGATTTCATTGAAGTAGCTTGAGAAGCGATGAGCCTGCCCGATTTCGTTCAAATCACCTGTTTTAGTTTCTGTCAGCCAAACCAAGAGTTGCAGCTTACAGCGATTAACCAGACGGTTGTCATATTCCCTGTCCAGTGTCTGATAGAAATGGTCCAGCTTGATATAATTCTCCGGACTCTTGAGACTGTGAAAGGAAATACCAAATACTTCCTCCAACAATCGCCCTTCCTTTTGCAGCAGCTGGTCCTGCAGGATCTTAGTCGGAACCGTCACTAGTACTTTTTCTTGACCTCTAGACAAGATAGGCAGCAAGTAGCCAAAGGTCTTACCTAAGCCTGTCTGCGCCTCTAAAAAACTAGCCTCCTGCTGGTCCAGAGCTTCCTCCATAAAGCGAGCAAACTTGAGCTGTTCTGGCCGCTCTTCTAAGCCCAGCAGGTATAGATTGGTCAGGAAATCCTGCGACAGCTTCTTTTCCGAAGTCAGCTTTTGGGGACGTCGCAGGAAAATACCATGGCAGGATTGCAGTTCCTTATCTTGCTGATCCGGCATTGTCTGATAAACTTCCTCGATAGCCAGACGCGACTCATAGATAATGCTATCCGCCAAAGTTAGCATTTTCTCAACCAAGACCTTGGGCAGGCTCTTGATTTTGTCTTGTATTTTTAAAAATAGCTGAGCCGTTGCTTGAGCATCTGCCAGAGCAGTATGGGCGTTTTCCAAAGAAATATCCAGCAAATTGCAAAGATTGCCCAAGGAGTATTTATCAAAAGTCGGGTAGAAGACCTGAGCCAACTCTACCGTGTCCACACGCGGTGTCAGCAAGTCAAACCCTTCCCAGAAAAGGGCCTCTGCTAGTAGATTAGCGTCAAACTTGACATTATGAGCGACAAAAATCGCATCCTGAATCAACTCATATACCTCAGCTGCTACCTGAGAAAACTCCGGTGCTCGGCCAAGCCGCTCATCATCCAAACCTGTCAGCTCTTTGATATGCTCATCCAGTTCCTCATGAGGATTGACATCTGTTTCATAAGTCTTGGTAATGATTCCATTCTCAATCAGAACAATGCCAATCTGGATAATCTTTGCACTGCTGCCCGTTCCTGTAGCCTCCAAGTCCACAACGGCATACTTATAATCATTTTGTGTCATACTGCTATGATTATATCATAAAAGCCATTCTGAAACATCTGAAAATTTTCAGCCATAGTCTATGAAGCAATTCTGTGCAAAAAATTTTCTTTTCTGTTACACTCAATAGCAGAATACATTTTCCGAGGAAATCAAATGAAGATTCATAAAATTATCAACCTTGTTGCTTTTGAAAACACCTATATCTTAGAAAATAACCAGGGCCTCCTAGTCGTCGATCCTGGCAGTGACTGGAAAAAGATTGAGCGCAAGCTAGAGGAACTCGCCAAGCCTGTGATTGCTGTACTCTTGACCCATACCCATTATGACCACATTATGAGTTTAGAAAAGGTCCGAGAGCACTATGCTGCCCCACCTGTCTATGTGGCTGAGAGTGAAAGCAGCTGGCTCTACACACCGACAGATAACCTATCTGGTCTGGCGCGCCATGCTGATCTGGATGATATTATCTGTCGACCAGCAGAAGAGTTTTTCTCCTACGAAACAGACTATGATCTTGGAGGCTTTCACTTCTATGTGCTTGCAACACCTGGCCACTCCATCGGAGGTGTCTCTCCAGTCTTTCCAGATGACCGCCTTGTTTTGACGGGCGATGCCCTCTTTCGGGAAAGCATCGGACGAACGGATCTTCCTACAGGAAACATGGAGCAATTGCTGACATCCATTCGCGAGAAACTTCTGGTATTACCTAAAGACTACGCTGTTTATCCTGGGCATGGTCATGATACCACTATTTCACATGAAAAAATCTTTAATCCATTTTTAGCTCAGTAGCCATTAAAGCAATTAACTATAACAAAAATAGAGTTTGAAATTCTTCAAACTCTGTTTTTTTATGATTTGTTAAATCTTCAAGAAGCGTCTCATAGAGATGATAGATCCCAATGATCCGATAAGAATTCCCAACACAAAGAGTGCTGCTATCATAATCGGACTAAAGAGTTTTGGATCAATCATAGAAAGTCCTTGACCTACCAAGCTCTTATTCATAGTCTGGTAGGCTATACCATATGTCAAATACACTACAAGTGACGGAACTGTCGCTCCTAGCAAGCCAATCCACGCTCCTTCAAACAGGAATGGTCCGCGGATATAGCTATTCTTGGCACCAACCAAGCGCATGATTTGAATCTCGCGACTTCGGGAAATAATGGTAATCCGAATAGTATTGGAAATGAGAAGGATAGCAATGAAAATCAGAAGCGCTGTCCCAATCAATCCCCATGTTTGGATGAAATTAGAAAATGCAAAGAGATTTTTGGTATTGGTACCCCCATTTTGAACCTCTGATACACCATCAATCTTACGAGCATCTTTTGTAACAGATTCTACATACTTAGGTGCCTTGGTCTCAACAATATAAGCATCGTAAAGAGGATTATTTTCTTCATCAAAAACATCCCACTCACTACCCATGGTCTCTGTTAGCTTATTATACTGCTCTTGCTTGCTAGAAAAAGTAACCTTCTCTACATTTTTCATAGAAGTCAGAGCATCATAGACTTTGTGATAGTCTTCATTCTGAACTGTTTGACCTTCTTTTACAATCGTTTCGCTATTATCGAAAACATCCTTACGCATGTATACCATAACGCGGACATTATTGGAAATATCATTTGCCAGCTTGGCTGTATTTAAAATTACTGAAGCAAAGACAGCCACTAAGCTCAAGGTAATCATAACCGAGCTGACAGCCGCTACAGTCATCCAACCATTCCGCGTAAGACTCTTAAGCGACTCAATCAAATGACGAAAAAATCTTCTAATCATCGTATCCGTATTCTCCTTCCGCTTCATCACGTACCACACGGCCATTTTCAATAGCAATAACGCGGTGACGCAGAGTATTTACAATCTGGCTGTTGTGGGTGGCCATCAGGACAGTTGTTCCCTGAAGGTTAATCCGCTCCAGCAGGTTCATAATCTCCCATGAATTATCTGGGTCTAAGTTTCCTGTCGGCTCATCCGCAATCAGGACTTTAGGGTTATTGGCAATAGCACGCGCAATGGCAATCCGCTGCTGCTCACCACCGGAAAGCTCATTAGGGAATGAGCGGACTTTATGCTTAAGACCAACCAAATCCAGCACTTCCATAACCCGCTTTTTAATATTGCGGCGGCGCTCACCGATAACTTCCATGGCGTAGGCAATATTCTCATACACCGTCTTTTTAGGAAGAAGTTTATAGTCCTGGAAGACTACTCCAACCTGACGGCGCAGCATTGGAACATCACGCTTCTTAATCTTAGCTAAGTCAAAATCAGCTACTTTCAGACTTCCCTTATCCAGCTTTATCTCCCGGTAAAGCAAACGAATAAAGGTTGACTTTCCCGCTCCTGAAGGGCCTACAATATAGGCAAACTCCCCAGGTTCTACGTTAATAGACACACTACGCAGGGCAGTGGTCCCGTTGCCATACTTCTTGACAACATCTTTCATTTCAATTATTGACATCTATTGAAATTTCCTTTCAATCTAATTCTAATCTCTTGCATTTCCTAGTTCAAACGCCATTTCAAATAAGCGTCGATGAAACCATCCAAATCTCCGTCCATCACCTTGTCCACCTGTGCTACTTCGTAACTAGTCCGATGGTCTTTGACCATGGTATAAGGCGTAAAGACATAGGAGCGGATTTGGCTGCCCCAGGAAATTTCCTTCTTATCTCCCTTGAGTGAATCGACTTCGGCTGCTTGTTTCTCTTGCTCTAGCTGATAAAGCTTGGCCTGTAGCATCTTCATCGCCCGATCGCGGTTTCCATACTGAGTCCGGTCAACGGTAGACTGCACCACAATTCCCGTAGGAATATGGGTCAGTCGCACACCAGTCGAAACTTTATTGACATTCTGCCCACCGGCTCCTCCCGAACGGAAAGTGTCCATCTTAATATCGTCATCGCGAATTTCCACCTCAATGGTGTCATCCAGCTCTGGCATGACCTCTACTGAGGTAAAGGAAGTATGGCGACGCTTAGCTGAGTCAAATGGCGAAATCCGGACCAAACGGTGGACTCCCATTTCTGACTTGAGCAAGCCATAAGCATGCGGCCCTTCAAATGAAAGAGTCACTGACTTGATGCCTGCTTCATCACCAGCTTGATAGTCCAAGACCTCTACTTTGAAGCCCTTGGCATTGCCAAAGCGTGTATACATACGCAGCAGCATATCTCCCCAATCCTGGGCCTCTGTACCACCAGAGCCCGGGTGAATTTCAAGGATAGCATTGTTATTGTCATAAGGCTCAGATAGGAGCAGGGTCATTTCATAGCTGGTCATCATTTTCTCGAGTTCGGCCAGCTTTTCTTCTAACTCACCCTGAACCGACTCATCTTCAGCCAGAAAATCAAGCAAGATTTCCGATTCATCAAAAAGTTCGGTCATCTGATGGAAATTTTCATAGGTTTGCTTGAGTTCATTCAGCTCTTGAGATGTCTTCTGGGCTGCAATGTTGTCATCCCAAAAGTCGGGTTCTGTCATCTTATTTTCTAAGATGGCAATTTCTTCTTCCAGACCTTCTAAGTCAAAGAGACCCCCTGAAAGAAGCTAATTTTTCACGATTTGCGTCAATCTTTTGACGAATTTCTGAAATGTCCATAAATACCTCTTTTCACATATCGTTTAATTATAACATAAATTAAACAGTTTGCCTAATCTCACATTCAGCAGCTTACATTTTATCGGATTTTCCCTAGCTAGGCAAGGCAAGCGACTCCTTGTCACCTAATTGTTAGAAAAGTAATATAATGACATGGGGTTGGAAGAATTATTTCAAGACTTCCTAGACTTCGTCTATGAATAAACGAAATACATGGTTACGATAATTTATGAGGTATTCAGATAAAAGGGAGACTCTCCATGGGTGCTTAAGCATTTCCAAGTTTTGAAAAATATGCTAGACTAAAACCATGACAAGAATCGGATTTATGAGCGACCTCCATCTGGACTCCAATCAGTTTGGGGATTTTGAGCACCAAGCTCTTCTCCAGCTTTTAAAAGAGGAAGGGATTGACCACCTACACATTGCTGGGGACCTGTCCAACGACCTGACCAAGATTAGTTTGCCCTTTATTGAAACTTTGAAGCAAGAGATTCCCCTTTCTTTTAATCTAGGAAATCACGATATGCTGGGACTTTCTGAACAAGAAATTTCAAACTATGATTTTCAGATTCAGCAATTTGGCCGGACCAAGCTCGTCAGCTTTTCTGGCTGGTATGACTACAGCTTTGTTCCAGAAAAAAGCAAGGAAGAGCATCTGAGAACCAAGACAAATTTCTGGTTTGACCGCAGATTGGAGCGTCAACTCAACGACCCTAGCATTACAGCTCAGACACTGCAAGAGTTAGAAAAACTGCTGATGACTTTAGATGGTCCCATTATTGTTGCTCTGCATTTTGTTCCCCATCAAGACTTTCTATACGACCATCCCTATTTCCAGCGCTTCAACGCCTTCCTAGGAAGCCAAGCTTTTCATCGACTCTTTGTCAAATACAGAGTGAAAGAAGTCGTTTTCGGCCATCTTCATCACCGCCACAAAAGCCGTGTCATCGAAGGTGTCCGCTACCATATGCGTCCTCTAGGCTACATCCGTGAATGGGAACTGACTCGGAACTTTTTTAATGACTTTCCTCAGTATAAGATTCCCCAGATGTATCGCCTGCACAAGCGTTATAACGCTGTTAAAGATTTAGCCGAATTTCGAGACTATAAGAAAAAACACCTAGCAGCTGAACTGCGAGATGCTTTAACAGTGATTGAAGTTCAGTAATGGAAATGTTGAATTGCAGCTCTCAGCTCATCTGAGAGCTGTTTTTTGCTGTCCAACTGCACATAGACTTCTAATAAACAGGAACGAAAATTGGAAAAAGCTATGAAGTCTTGGTTGCTATAAAAAAAGCCATCCGCAGATGACTTTTTGCTGTTAAATAGCATTTTTATCCATACCTAATTTACGTTGGATGAACTTAACAATTTCAACAATAACAATCATGGCAAAGCTACCAATCAGAACAACTGCCCATTGTGACAAGTCTAGCTTGGTCACATGGAAAATCTTTTCCAGTGGGTCAATTACAATAGTTGAAATCAATAGGATGAAAGAAACCAGGATAGACCAGTTAAAGGTCTTAGACTTGAATGGCCCAACTGTAAAGATAGACTGGTAAACAGATTTTACATTATAAGCATGGAAGAGCTGGATGAGGCCAAGCGTTGCAAAGGCCATTGTCAGAGCGTCCGCATGGATAGCCTTTATATCACCAACATGAACGGGATTAGAGATAGCATAACCATAAACCGCCAGAACTAAAGCCCCTTGCAGGACACCCTGATAGATGATAGAGCTCATCACTCCACCTGAGAAGAAGCTAGACTTACGGCCACGAGGTTTATGACTCATGACACCTGGCTCAGCAGGCTCAACTCCCAGAGCAATAGCTGGGAAGGTATCTGTTACTAGGTTAATCCAAAGCAGATGAACTGGCTGCAACACATCCCAGCCAAAGAGGGTTGCCAAGAAAATAGTCAGTACCTCAGCTGTATTAGCTGAAAGGAGATACTGGATAGTCTTTTGAATATTAGAGAAGACCTTACGTCCTTCTTCCACGGCTACAATGATGGTCGCAAAGTTATCATCTGCCAGAATCATATCAGAGGCACCCTTAGATACTTCTGTACCTGTAATACCCATACCAATACCGATATCAGCTGTTTTCAAAGCTGGTGCGTCATTGACACCATCACCTGTCATGGCTACGACCTTACCTTGGTTTTGCCACGCTTTGACAATCCGTACCTTATGCTCAGGCGAAACTCGGGCATAGACAGAGTATTGACCAACAACCTTTTCGAATTCTGCATCAGAAAGCTCATTGAGCTCTGCACCAGTCAGGACATGGTCTTCAGTATCTCCCTCTTCGATGATACCCAAGCGCTTAGCGATAGCTTCAGCTGTATCCTGATGGTCACCGGTAATCATAATCGGACGAATACCTGCTTCCTTGGCGACACGAACAGCTTCTGCCGCTTCTGCACGTTCTGGGTCAATCATACCGATTAAACCAGTAAAGATTAAATCATTTTCTAGATTTTCAGATGTCAGGTCAGTCGGAACTGCATCAATAATCTTGTAGGCACCAGCCAGCACGCGCAGAGCTTGGTGAGCCATCTCTGAATTGTTAGACTTAATCAGCTGTGAAGTAGGATCATCAATCGCTGCAACATCTCCATCCTTATCACGGGCAACACAGCGTTTCAAGAGTTGATCTGGTGCTCCCTTGACTGCCACAAGGAATTTCCCATCTGGCAATGGATGGACAGTAGACATGAGCTTACGGTCTGAATCAAAGGGCAGCTCAGCTACACGAGGATATTTCTCTAAAAAGGCCTTCACATCATAGCCCTTGTCCAAAGCATACTGGATAAAGGCTGTTTCCGTTGGGTCACCAATCAACTTCCCTTCTTGGTCAATCTTGGTATCATTGGCCAAAACAACCGAACGTAAGAGCGGCAGCTCCAGTCCAAGTTCAATATCTTGTCCAGCTTCATTCAGGACTCCGTCATAAAAGACTTTTTCGACCGTCATCTTATTCATGGTCAGGGTACCGGTCTTATCTGAAGCGATAATCTCAGTTGATCCCAAAGTCTCAACAGCCGGAAGCTTACGGACAATCGAATTCCGCTTAGCCAGAACCTGAGTTCCCAAAGCCAGCACGATGGTAACGATAGCAGGCAGACCTTCAGGGATAGCCGCAACTGCCAAGGCTACAGAAGTCATCAGCTCATCCAGTGGATTTTTACCTTGAATGAAGACACCGACTACAAAAGTCACTGCAGCAATCACCAAGATAGCATAGGTCAGAACCTTAGACAAGCTATTAAGATTTTGCTTGAGCGGTGTGTCTGTTTCATCCGCATCCTGCAACATACCCGCGATGTGGCCTACTTCCGTGTACATCCCTGTATTGACAACCAATCCAACCCCACGACCATAGGTGACATTTGAGTTTTGGAAGGCCATATTCACACGGTCGCCAATACCAGCATCTGCAGCTACCTCAACAGTCAAATCTTTCTCAACCGGAACAGACTCACCTGTCAAAGCTGCTTCTTCGATTTTCAGTGAATTAGCTTCCAAAAGCCGCATATCTGCTGGGACAACATCACCGGCTTCCAGTCTAACGATATCACCAGGTACCAACTCCTTAGAATCTACTTCTGTGACATGGCCATCACGAAGGACACGTGCAGCTGGGCTGGACATAGATTTGAGTGCCGCAATGGCTTCTTCAGCCTTGCCTTCCTGATAGACACCGAAAATGGCATTGATGATTACGACCGCTAAGATGATTAAAGCATCTGCGATGTCTTCACCACCTGATGTGACAACAGACAAGACCGCTGCTACCAACAAGATGATAATCATCAAATCCTTGAACTGCTCCAAAAACTTCATTAAGAGAGATTTTTTCTCCCCTTCATCCAGTTCATTACGACCATAATCAGCTAAACGCTTGGCTGCTTCTTGACTGGACAAACCTTGCTCTGAAGCGTCCAAAGTTTTGAAAATTTCCTCAGGACTATGGGTGTAAAAAGCTTGGCGCTTTTGTTCTTTTGACAATGTATTCCTCCTCTTGGCCTCTTTTATTTCTGAAATTTTCTGACCACTAGGACTCATCATCTCAAGTCGCACCAGCCATATCCAAAAGTCAGAAACAAAAAAGAGACCTGTTTATTAACAAGTCTCGCTATTTCATACAAGGCCGGAAATTTCTTTCGTATTGACGACCTTGTAACGGTTATTCCGTTAGCTACTCCCTTGAGTAAAAACTATTATACCAAATTTTCAAGCTTTTGCAAGGGGAAACATTATGATTTTCAAGAGTTTTCTTGGAGAATAGCAATTAACCCCAGCTAATCTCCATTTCATAGCTGGCAAAAATCTGCTTTCCATCAACTGTTTTCAGCTGATAATGAAGTTGTAGAACCTGTTTTGTGAAATCAACCTTATAGAAAGGAGTATCGGTCACAAACTGCTGCAAGCCCACAGGTGTATGGATACCAACCAGCGCCTGCCCTTGACTGATGAAGCGCATGATGGACTTGGGCTCAGAAAAGCGCGTCATAACCAACTCTTTATCATGAAATTTCAGAACTACTTTCTCCCCTTCCTCATTCTTGTATAGCAGATAATGATAGTCTCCCTTTTGCGTCCAGTCCGTATCGTAGGCCTGATCGATCAGCTCGGTATGACCGTCCAGCTGGATTTGATTTTTTATTCTGATTTGCATCTTTATCTCGTTTCTCTTTTTCTCTCCCTATTTTATCAAAAAAAGGACAAAATTGCTCTTCTTTCAGTTGCAGCTTTGATTTTTTTCCTACTATGATTTGTGGTATAATGGTAGCATGATTGAAAAAGTATTTCGGGACCCGGTTCACAATTATGTCCATGTGGACCATCAGGTTATTTATGATTTAATCAATACCAAAGAGTTTCAACGGCTGCGCCGCATCAAACAGCTGGGTACCTCCGGCTATACTTTCCACGGTGGGGAGCACAGCCGTTTTTCGCATTGTCTGGGAGCTTACGAGATTGCTCGGCGCATCACCAAGATTTTCAATGAAAAATACCAAGCCAACTGGGACAGCCATGAAAGTCTGCTGACCATGACAGCCGCTCTCCTGCATGACTTGGGACACGGAGCTTATTCACACACTTTCGAGCGCCTTTTTGATACCAATCACGAGGACATTACGCGGCAAATCATCACCAGTCCAGAAACAGAGATTCATCAGGTACTGGTGCAGGTTTCGCCGGATTTCCCAGAAAAGGTAGCTAGCGTCATCAACCATACCTATCCCAATAAGCAGGTGGTCCAGCTGATTTCCAGCCAAATCGATGTAGACCGGATGGATTATCTCTTACGCGATTCCTTCTTTACTGGCGCTTCCTATGGACAATTTGACTTAACCAGAATTTTACGAGTGATTTGTCCAGTAGAAAACGGCATCGCCTTCAAGCGCAATGGCATGCATGCGGTGGAAGACTACGTAGTCAGCCGCTACCAGATGTACATGCAGGTTTATTTCCACCCGGCTAGCCGTGCTATGGAAGTTCTGCTGCAAAATCTGCTCAAGCGAGCCAAGTTTCTCTATCCGGCTCAGAAGGATTACTTTGCGCTGTCATCGCCCAATCTCATTCCATTCTTTGAAAACAGAGTGACACTGCAGGATTATCTGGCCTTGGATGATGGTGTTATGAATACCTATTTCCAAGTTTGGATGACTAGTCCAGACAAGATTTTATCTGACCTGGCTCAGCGTTTTATCAACCGCAAGGTCTTTAAGTCTATCGTCTTCTCTCAGGAAAACGAAGCGCATTTGGATATCATGCGAGACCTAGTTGGACAGGTTGGTTTCGACCCTGATTACTATACTGCTATCCATCGTAATTTTGATTTACCTTATGATTTCTACCGGCCTGACGTTGAAAAACCCCGGACCCAGATTGAAATTCTGCAAAAAGATGGCAGCCTAGCAGAACTGTCCAGCCTGTCTCCTATCGTTCATTCGCTAGCCGGGACCAGACAAGGCGATAATCGCTTTTACTTCCCTAAGGAAATGCTTGCAGAGACCGGACTTTTCAGCGAAAAAAACCAGACCTTTATGCACTATATCAAAAACGACCAATTTACCTACGGAGAATAATATGTCTATCAAATTAGTTGCCGTTGACATTGACGGTACCCTTTTAAATAACCAAAAAGAAATCACTCCTGAAGTCTTCAGTGCTGTTCAGGATGCCAAGGCTGCTGGTGTCAAAATCGTCATTGCAACCGGCCGTCCTATTGCAGGAGTTCAAAAGCTTCTCGAGGAGCTAGAGCTTAATCAGCCAGACAACTATGTCGTTACCTTCAACGGCGGACTAGTACAGGATACTGTTACTGGCGAAGAATTAATCAAAGAAACATTGACTTATGAGGACTATCTGGATATCGAACTGCTCGGGCGAAAATTAGGCGTTCACATGCATGCCATCACCAAGGACGGCATTTATACAGCCAATCGCAACATTGGCAAGTACACTGTTTACGAGTCCAATCTGGTCAGCATGCCGATCTTCTACCGTACACCTGAGGAAATGGCCAATAAAGAAATCGTCAAGTGCATGTTTATTGATGAGCCGGAAATTTTGGACGCGGCCATTGCTAAGCTGCCACCGGAATTAGCAGAAAAATATACACTGGTTAAATCAGCTCCTTTCTATCTGGAAATTGTCAAAAAGACTGTCAATAAAGGGGCTGCTATCCTTCATCTGGCTGAAAAACTTGGCTTAAGCAAGGAGCAGACTATGGCTATCGGTGATGAAGAAAACGACCGCGCCATGCTGGAAGCTGTTGGCTCTCCTGTTGTCATGGAAAACGGTAAGGAAGAACTCAAGAAAATCGCCAAATATATTACCAAATCGAACGACGAATCCGGCGTAGCACACGCCATTAGAGAGTGGGTTTTAAAATAATGTTTAATTACAAAATTGGAATTTCAGCTCGGGAACACGACGATTTTGTCACGGCTCATCCGCAGGCCAACCTTCTGCAGAGTTCAGCCTGGGCTCAAATTAAGGATAACTGGGCCAATGAGCGCTTGGGCTTCTATAAAGATGACCACTTGGTTGCCGCAGCCAGTGTCCTAATTAAACCACTGCCCTTGGGGATGACCATGCTTTATATCCCGCGCGGCCCTATCATGGACTATAGTGACAAGGAGCTGCTGGCCTTTGTTTTGGCGTCACTCAAGAAATTTGCCAAGGAGAAAAAAGCGCTCTTTGTCAAGTTTGACCCCAGCCTCTTTCTGGCAGAAAGCAAGATGGGCGGTGAATTGCAAGACAATACAGAGACTGTTGAGCTGATTCAACAGTTGCAGCAAGCCGGAGCTGTCTGGGTCGGACGGACTGAGTCTCTGGACGAAACCATCCAGCCTCGCTTGCAGGCCAATATTCATAAAAAAGATTTCAGCGAAGAGTTGCTTTCTAAAAGTACTCGCCAGGCTATTCGTACATCCCGAAACAAAGGCATCCAAATCCAATTTGGCGGAGCAGAATTACTGGATGACTTTTCAGACTTGATGAAAAAGACAGAAAACAGAAAAAACATCCACCTACGCGGCAAAGACTATTACCAAAAACTCTTGGATACTTATCCTGAGCACTCCTACATCACCTTGTCCAGTATTGATCTAAAGGCACGATTGGAAGACTTGCAGGCTCAGCTGACCAAGACACTCAAGGAAGCAGAGAAATTTACCGAGAAAACCAAGCCTGGCAAGATTGAGAATAACCAGCAAGAACAGAAACGCCTCCAAGAAGAGATTGACTTCCTGCAGGACAAAATCAGCCAAGGTGCTACTGTCGTTCCCCTGTCTGGCACACTGGTCTTGGAATACGGCAAAACCTCTGAAAATATCTATGCCGGAATGGACGAGGAATACCGCCGTTACCAGCCAGCCATTATCACTTGGTACGAAACGGCCAAACATGCTTTTGAGCGCGGAGCTGATTGGCAAAATATGGGCGGAATCGAAAACGATCTCAAGGGTGGTCTCTATAGCTTTAAATCCAAGTTCAATCCGACCATTGAGGAATTCGCTGGTGAGTTCAACCTGCCAACTAATCCCCTCTACCACCTCTCTAATCTGGCCTACACACTCAGAAAGAAACTGCGCAGCAAGCATTAACAGAAAGGAAGCCTATGACCTTTAAACTTCTCAGCCAAGAAGAATTCATCCAGCATACCTCAGCTAGCTCCCAACGCTCTTTCATGCAGACCGTAGAAATGGCAGAGCTGCTGAGCAAGCGTGGCTTCAGTACCCAGTATGTTGGCTACACTGACCCACAGGGACAGGTAGTGGTGTCTGCTGTCCTCTACAGTATGCCGATGACTGGCGGCCTCCATATGGAAATCAACTGCGGCCCTGTCTCTACCGATGCTCAATACTTGACTCCCTTCTATCAATCTTTGCAGGCTTACGCTAAAAAAGAAGGCGCTCTAGAGCTCATCATCAAGCCCTACGAGACTTATCAGACCTTTGACAGCAATGGCCAGCCCACATCTGATGAAAAAGTCGAGCTTATCCAGCAACTGACTGACTTGGGCTTTGACTTTGACGGTTTACAGACGGGCTATCCAGGCGGGGAGCCTGATTGGCATTATGTCAAAGACTTAGCTGGTCTGACGGAGAAAGACCTGCTCAAATCCTTCAGTAAAAATGGTAAGGCGACTGTCAAAAAGGCGAATACCTTTGGTATCAAGCTAAAAAGGCTGGAACGTGACCAACTCAGCATTTTCAAAGACATCACAGCTGCTACTTCTGACCGGCGGGAATATGATGACAAGCCACTAGACTACTATCAAGATTTTTATGATAGCTTTGGTCAGCAGGCGGACTTTATGACAGCCAGTCTCAACTTCAAGGACTATCTTCAGAACTTACAAAAAGACCAAGAGAAACTGGGCCAAAAAATCCAGAAACTGCAGGCTGACTTGGAAAAAAATCCTCAATCTGAAAAGAAGCAAAATCAGCTGCGAGAGCTTTCCAGCCAGTTTGACAGCTTTGAAACCCGCAAAACTGAAGCCCAAGAACTAATTGATAAGTACGGCGACCAAGACCAAATCCTGGCTGCCAGCCTCTTTATCTATACCCCCCAGGAAGCAACCTATCTCTTCAGCGGCTCCTATCCTGAGTTTAATAAATTCTACGCTCCAGCCCTGCTACAGGAATACGTTATGACCGAAAGTATCAAGAGAGGCATTCCATTTTATAATTTCCTCGGCATTATGGGAATTTTCGACGGTTCTGACGGTGTTCTGCGCTTCAAACAAAACTTCAATGGCTTCATCGTTCGAAAAATGGGAACTTTCCGTTATTATCCTAACCCTCTCAAGTTTAAGTTGCTTCAGCTTATAAAGAAAATTCTAAGACGTTAAAAAACCAAGGTTTCCCTTGGTTTTTTTGTGTGTTTATCTATAACGAGGTGTCGCAAAACCACGGATATTTCCATGACCAATGCGGTAAGTATTTCGTTTAACTACGTTATTGCTGTTGCCTTCAATCGTGTGAATGATACCATTCTCAACTTTTTCGACAATACCGATATGATCAGCCCAGCCATCGTTTTGCTGGGTATCTTTGTCCCAGTTAAAGGTGATGATATCGCCTGCGCTAGGAGTCGAATTGCCATCTTCATTCCAGATACCTAGTCTTTGGAAAATATGAATATGGCGCTCTACACCGCACTCACGGCCGATAAGATCGCTCAAGCCTTCTCTTTGGAAAATAACCGTCGTGAAAATGTCGCACCAGTCATCTGTGTTTTTCACAGCATAGCCAACTGGCAGCGGTCTGACACTGTTATAATCGTTGACCAAGCGCTGATGCTCAGCACTGCCTCCCTTGACACCTACCATAGCAGCTGCCGCCGCAAGAACACGGTCTCGTTGACTAGCTGCCTGAGGACGGTTCACAGAGATAGAGGTCTTTTCTCCACCAGCTCCTTGCAGCTGATTTTGATTATTTAAGTAATACAAGTGAACATTGTACTCGCCTGCATTATTCTTATGGTCACGTGCGTAAACATGCTTACGATAAGTACCGTCAGCCTGACGATCCGCTGTGTACCACTGGACATCATCTTGGCCATTCGCTTCTGACCAAGTCGGCAAGTAAACTGTCTTGAGACCTTCTGGTGCCACAATGCCTGATACTACAATGTCAAACTCTCCAGTATCATTATTTTTATTTTGAATACTGATTTTACCCTGCGGCTTACTGATAGAAACGTTGGTCTTGATGCCGCCTGCTCCTACCAGCCTGCCATCATTTTGCACATAGTAGAGATGCACATTATACTCGCCCTGAACGTTGTTATGGTCACTAGCACGAACTCGTTTCCGATAAGTTCCATCCGGCTGACGTTCCGCGTTGTACCACTTGATATCATCCTGACCGTTGGCCTCTGACCAGGTTGGCAGGGAAACAGTCTTGAGACCGCCTGGCGATACAATATCTGAAACCACAATATCAAAATCGCCATTTTCGCTGTTACGATTTTGGATACTGATTTTGCCCTGTGGTTTAACTGCTGACACATTGGTTGTAGTACCACCAACACCGACTAACTGCCCGTCGTTACGGACATAGTAAAGATGGATATGATACTTACCAACTGAGTCTTTATGTTTACTAGATTCAACAGTAACTTTATAGGTACCATTAGCCTGCTGAGTAGCTGTATACCAGATAATATCGTCTTGACCGTTAGCTTCAGACCAAACCGGAACACTGACAGCAGACACTTCATAAGGGGCAGAAACGTTTGAAATCACAACATCAAAACTGCCGTTGACATTATTCTTATTTTGGATACTGATGTTGCCCTTTGGCTTACCTAGAGAAACATTAGTCTTGATGCCACCAGCACCAACCAGCTTGCCATCATTTTGCACATAGTAGAGATGAATATTGTACTCGCCCTCAACATTTTTGTGATCACTCACACGGACTCGCTTACGATAGGTACCATCCGGCTGACGTTCTGCGTTGTACCACTTGATATCATCTTGACCGTTGGCCTCTGACCAGGTTGGCAGGGAAACTTCCTTCAGACCGCCTGGAGATACGATACCTGAAACTACAATATCAAAATCGCCGGTTTCGCTGTTGCGATTCTGGATGCTGATTTTGCCCTGCGGCTTGCTGATAGAAACGTTGGTCTTGATGCCACCTGCTCCTACTAGCTTGCCATCATTTTGCACATAGTAGAGATGCACATTATATTCGCCTTGGACATTGTTATGATCGCTCAGTCGAACTCGTTTCCGATAAGTACCGTCAGCCTGACGCTCAGCATTGTACCACTTGATATCATCTTGGCCATTGGCCTCTGACCAAGTTGGTAGGGAAACAGTCTTGAGACCGCCTGGCGATACGATATCTGAAACCACAATATCAAAATCGCCAGTTTCGCTGTTGCGATTCTGAATACTGATTTTGCCTTGAACTTTTGGTTTTTCTATAGAAATAGTCGTTTTAGTGCCATTTACACCTACCAAGCTGCCATCATTTTGAACATAGTAGAGATGGACATTGTACTCGCCCTGCACATTATTGTGGTCGCTTATGCGGACTCGCTTACGGTAGGTGCCGTCAGCCTGACGTTCAGCAGTATACCATTTGATATCATCTTGGCCGTTGGCCTCTGACCAAGTCGGTAGAGAAACAGTCTTAAGACCGCCCGGAGATGAAATACCTGAAACCACAATATCAAAATCGCCGGTTTCTTTATTTCGATTTTGAATACTGATGGTGCCCTTAGGTTTTCCAAGAGAAACGGTCGTTTTAGTGCCGCTTACACCAACCAAGCGGCCGTCATTTTGAACATAGTAGAGATGGACATTGTACTCGCCCTGCACATTATTGTGATCGCTTATACGTACTCGCTTACGATAGGTGCCGTCAGCCTGACGTTCAGCAGTATACCATTTGATATCATCTTGGCCGTTGGCCTCTGACCAAGTTGGCAGAGAGACAGTCTTAAGACCACCCGGAGATGAGATACCTGAAACTACAATATCGAAATCACCAGTTTCGCTGTTGCGATTCTGAATGCTGATTTTGCCCTGTGGCTTGATGACAGATACATTGGTTGTAGTACCGCCAACACCGACTAATTGGCCGTCGTTGCGGACATAGTAGAGATGGACATTGTACTTGCCAACTGAATCTTTATGTCTGCTAGACTCAACTGAAACTTTATAGGTACCATCTGCCTGCAGATTGGCTGTGTACCAGATAATGTCATCTTGACCATTAGCTTCAGACCACACTGGAACACTAACAACAGACACTCCATAAGGAGCAGAAACATTTGAAATCACAACATCAAAGCTTCCGTTGACATTATTCTTATTCTGAATACTGATGTTACCCTTTAAAGGCTGCTTAGCAAGAGCGGACTGCTGGGTAAATCTTCCAGAGTAGTCAACGCTATGGTCAAATACATGTTTGCCAGCTAACAGCTGAGCCTGGGCTGTAAACTGCCATGCTCCAGCGCCACTGTTGTATTTGAGAGATTTAGCTCCATCAAGATTTAAATTAGAAGACGGATACTGGGCCACCCAAAAATTGCTATAGCCAAATTGCGATGTATTAACCGGTCCCTTGCTGCGAAGATTATTTTGATCCAGCCAGCTGGCACTGGTATAATACATCAGGTTAGAATAACCCAGTCTGCGCATCTCATCCGCCCAAGCCTGAGTATGCTGGTTAATCCCATTTTGCATTTTAGGATCTTCCATGTCATTGACCATAACTGTATTTTTAGGCAGGCCTAGTCTATTAGCAAAGGCAGCGTAATAACGAGCTTCGGCTCTCGCTTCTTCATCGTTAGTATAGTGCGAGAAGGCATAGGTCGATACTTGTAAACCAGCTCCCTGCGCATTTCTTACCTGAGACTCGGCAAATGGATTAGTGTAATGGGTTCCTTCTGTCAGTTTGACAACGACACCTCCAACCCCTTGCTGGGCCAATTTACGATAGTCGTCTACGCTGATATGGCCATTGTGGCTGCTGACATCTACAAAGGAAGTGCCTTTTATCTCCGCTTGGGAATTCCCGCGGGCTGCCTGAGCCTTTGAACCAGCATTGTAAAATACAGTTTTTCCAGCATTACTAGCTTTTGGTGCTGATGCTACAGCAGGACTAGCCTTGGTCTCCGAAGCAATAGCAGAATCTGCAACAGAAGAGCTTGCTTTTGCTGACTGATCAGCTGCAGTTTCATTCTGATTAGAAGCATTTGCATCTGGCTGACTTTGCCCTTCTGGCTTAGCAGGGGCCACCTGAGTTTCTACAGGATCTGATTGAGCTGCTCCTCCAGACTCAACAGCTGTTCCTGTAGCGTTCGTTGCTTCCTCCTCTTGCTTAACAGCTTGAACTGACTGTTCTGCAGATGATACTGCTAGAGTCGGCTGATTAGACGTTTGTGATGCGCCCGCATTCACTGTCTGATTCTGGGAACTAACAGACCTTTCTGTTTTTAAAACTTCTGACTCAGCGATAGTATGTTCCTCGGCTTTTGCAACATTGGCAGTCGCTGCCAGCAAAATAGCCGTACTCGCTAAATAAACTAATTCTTTCGATTTCAACTTTTCTCTCCAATTTTTAAAAAACTTGTCACCTTTGGGAGGACAAGTCTTTTTTCAACATTTTTTTATTTTACAAAATCAAGCAATGCCAAGAAGCTTTCAGCTTCAAGTGATGCACCACCAACAAGAGCACCGTCAACATCTGGACAAGCCATGTAAGACGCAACATTTTCAGGTTTAACAGAACCACCGTACTGAACACGAACCTTGTCCGCTACTTCTTGACCAAAGTCAGCTGCTACAACATCACGAACTGCTTTACACATCTTTTGAGCGTCGTCTTGAGTTGCTGACTTACCAGTACCGATAGCCCAGATTGGCTCATATGCGATAACCAATGATGCAACCTGCTCAGCTGTCAAGTCTTTCAAAGCAGCTGATACTTGAGCACCAACGAAATCTACTGCTTTACCAGCTTCGTAAGTTTCCAGTGATTCACCACAGCAGATGATTGGCACCAGACCATTGCGGAAGATAGCATGCGCTTTTTTGTTGATGTCTTGGTCTGTTTCATGGAAATAATCGCGGCGTTCTGAGTGACCGATAACGATGTAGTCAACTCCAACTTCTGCAAGAACTTTAGGGCTGTTTTCACCAGTGAAGGCACCTGCATCTTCAAAGTAAGCGTTTTGGGCTGCTACCTTAAGATTGCTTCCTTTAGCTGCTGCCAAAACAGTTGTCAAATCAAGTGCTGGAACAGCGATACCAGCTTCTACCAAATCTGAAGAAGGTAGCTTAGCAGCAACCGCTTCTACAAAAGCCTTGGCTTCTTCAGGATTTTTGTTCATTTTCCAGTTACCAGCAATAAATGGTTTACGTGACATATTCACACACCTCTTCTATTTTATTTATAGTAACATTGTAACATAGTTGAATGAAATAATAAAGGTTATCCACAGAATTTCATCAAATTGAAACATCTTTATTTTAAGGGGATAAGATCTGTGGAAAATTCTTCTCATTATCATTTTCCCCTCGCATCTTCAAGCCAGCTATTTCTACAGCAGAGCATGCACCTGAAACCACTTCCCCAACTAGCTAGAAGAAAAAAACAGAACCTAGTCTGAGACTACATTCTGTCGCTGTTATAAACGTCAAAGAAAATCACTGTTTCTTCTCTTGCTTGTAAAACTCTTTTAAGGCATCCTGCCAAGTCGGAATGACAAAGCCTGTAGCCTTAGCCTTGGCCAGGCTCATAGTTGAGTTGAAAGGCCGCTTAGCCTTGGCCGGGAATTTGCTGGAATCAACCGGCTGGACTTCCACATCTGTATCTTTGAGAATTTCCACTGCAAAGTCATACCATGTCGTGTCCTCAGCCGCATCATTAGACAGATGGTAGTAACCAAATTCCTTTTGATTCTCAGCCAGATGAGTCATAAATTCAGCCAGAGTGCGAGTCCATGTCGGACGTCCATGCTGGTCATTGACTACAGTCAGAGTTTTGTGCGTCTTGGCAAGATTTTGCATGGTAAAGACAAAGTTTTTACCGTAGTTACCAAAGACCCAAGCAGTACGGACAATATAGAAACGGCTAGAATATTTCTCAACCAGCTCCTCGCCCATGCGCTTGGTACGGCCATACTCAGTCTGCGGATCCGGCCGGTCATCTACTTCCCACTCCTCACCGACAGGCTTTTGACCGTCAAAAACATAGTCTGTTGAGATATAGACCAAGGTCGCTCCGTGAGCTTCTGCAGCTTTTGCGACATTTTCGGTACCGGTCACATTGATGGCATAGTCCAGCTCTTTTCCTTCGTCCTCAGCCGCATCAACTGCAGTATAGGCTGCGCAGTGATAGACCAAGCTTGGCTTGACTTCCGCAAAGACCTTGTCCACCATTTGGGCATTGGTAATATCCATTTCTGCCACATCAACAGCCACATACTCCTCATTGCGCTCATCCAAAAGATAGCGAAGCTCTGTACCCAGCTGTCCATTCGCACCTGTAATTAAAATCATTTGTCTTTCCTTTCACATCATAAACATTCAATGAGTTTATTATAACAAAAAAAGCAGAAAAAATCTGCTTGGTCGAATCATGCCTCTAGTCATTTTTAGAAAATAAAATCTCATACTTTTTATACTCCATATATAAATGATGCAAAATTATGCAAGTGATAATCAGAAAACTTAGCATCATTTCAAATTGACAGTATAAACTTTAACAATGCATAATCACATTAAAATGAATCTTTTCTTTATTTCTCTCTTAGAAAGATTCTACTTCATGATAATAAATAATTCATTATTTTCAAGATAAATATTATATAACTTTGTTTCTTCAAGTAATGTATAATTTTCACTACTAAAATCTATATTAGCAATATCGATTAATTTGAAATCGACGTTTAAGTTTGTTATGCTATTAAATCTCAATGTCATATCCCAAGAAACATTTGTATTTGGCATAATCAAACTTTTTAACATTGGATAAACAGAAGCTGTATTGCTAAATACTGGCGAATCAGAAAGAAAGCGGTTCACATTAATAACTGTTTTTTCGGGTGTAATGTACTTGTTTAGAGAGGAAGCTAGCAATATGCTCTGCGCTTTGAACATTTCATTTTGTTGTTTTAAACTGCTCACATAAGTAAAAGAGAAAGATAAGAAATAAAAAACTAATAATCCCGAGACGAAGGACTTCCCTCTACGTAGAATTTTACTCTTGTCAACGCACTCTAAGCTAACAATTAAGATAATCGCTAAAAAAATTCCGAAACCATATTCATATCTTGGTCTCATAAGATAATAAGGATTAGACAAAATCAAATAGGTTCCATAGCTAAACACACTTCCTAAACTTAGCCAAATCAGCATGTAAACAAAGTTTAAAAGGAATTTAGTACTGGATAAGCGAATCACACTGATAGTTAAGAGAAATATAGCAATTATCGTTAATAAAACCCAGATAGTTGAACTTTGAAAAAATATATTGTTCAAATATCCTGTAGCATTCACCCCAATTATTTTAATCATCTCTAATCCCTTTGGAATATCAGCTTGATCAGCAAAAATCGGTGGCTTTATAAAAATTTGTATACGATATAAAAGCAAACCAATTACATATGACAACATTGAGATGAAAATTTTAGGAATTTTTTCTTTAAAATAACTTCCTTGCAATAATTCTAAAAATATTAGCGTCATGGTTACAATAATGTACACTCCTGAAGAAGCTTGGTATGAATTGCACATTAAGAATATACCAACAACTGACATAACTCCAAATATTTTTTTATTATCCCAGAAAATAAATGGAATGATGGAAACTAATATACTTAAAGTCATAAAAGGATTGTCAAATCTAAAACTTAATGGCTCTAAAAACCACGGATTAATCCCTATAATAGTTGAAACAGATGCTGTTATAAAAGAAATCTTCTTATTGGGATATAAGACAAACAATAAAATTAAGCTCGCTAAAGTTAAAAAACAAGCTGACAGAATATTTGAAGTCAAGCCTAGTTCTGTCAGATGATCCCCACCTTGTATTAAACGAGCGGAATACTCACTTAAATATCTTGAATAATGTTCAGAGAATTTTGAATAGCCTTGTAATTGTCTTCCAATATCATCAATATAGGGATACTCAGCTAAACCGATATTAATATTGACTACTGAATAAATAATAAAAATAACTAGGGCAGACGATTTATTTAAAAGAAGATAGTTTTTAAAATCAGAAAAACGTTTCTGGAAAATCATTTACTCTTCTCCTTAATCACATAAATCGGCCGATGCTTGGTTTCCATAAAGATTTTGCCAATGTATTTACCCAGTATGCCGATGGTCAGCAGCTGGAAGCCGCCGATAAGGAGAATGACGGTCATGAGCGACGGCCAGCCGGATGTCGGATCACCAAAAACCAAGGTACGAATAATAATCACTGCCATCAGGATGAAGGCTAAAATCCAAGACAGGATACCTCCTAAAAAGGCGATGTTGAGCGGCGCATCAGAGAAATTGACGATGCCTTCCAAAGAATAGTTGAAAAGAGACCAGAAATTCCAAGAGGTCTTGCCAGCTACTCGTTCGACATTTTTGTATTCCAAGTACTCGGTATTAAAGCCAACCCAGGCAAAAATTCCCTTGGAGAAGCGATTGTACTCTGAAACATCCAGAATAGCTTCTACCATCTGACGGCGCATCAGTCGGAAGTCACGCGCACCATCTACCATCTCTACCTGACTAATCTTGTTAATCAGCTTATAGAACAAATTGGCAAAAAAGCTTCGGATAGGCGGCTCTCCCTCGCGAGTAGTGCGACGGGTACCCACACAGTCCAACTCAGGATTCGAGTCCAGCAAAGCCTTCATCTCAATCAGGAGCTCGGGCGGATCCTGCAAGTCCACATCCATTACCGTCACAAAATCCCCACTCGCCTCTTGCAAACCAGCATATAGAGCTGCTTCTTTTCCGAAATTGCGAGAAAAGGACAGATAGTGTACATCTGGACAGCGACTGCTGAGCTCACGTAAAACAGGCAAAGTCTGATCCGTCGATCCGTCATTGACAAAAATATATTCAAACTGGTCACGGATTTGATATTTGACCGCTTCCATGGCTTCATGAAACAGAGGAATAGACTCTTCTTCATTGAAAC
Organism: Streptococcus sanguinis; assembly: GCF_050225395.1. Classification (GTDB taxonomy): domain Bacteria; phylum Bacillota; class Bacilli; order Lactobacillales; family Streptococcaceae; genus Streptococcus. The sequence goes on from NZ_CP071431.1 coordinate 1,548,824, forward strand.
ACGGAACAATCACCGAAATTGTCATTTTAATCTCCTACTATTTTATATATTTCATCCTATTATAACAAAAAACTAGGCGAAAACCTAGTTTTATTCTCATTTTCACAGTCTAGAGGCATTGAAAATTAGATAGATTCCAAGGCGATTCTCAAATCCTCTATCAAGTCATCCACATTTTCCAAGCCGATAGAGAGACGAATTTGATTTGGTGTAATGCCTGCTGCCAGCTGAGCTTCTGGTGACATCTGACCGTGAGTCGTCGTAGCTGGATGGACGACCAGGGACTTAGCATCTGCTACATTGGCCAAGTCAGAGAAAATCTCTAAGCTGTCAATAACCTTACGAGCTTCTTTCTCTCCACCTTTGACATTAAAGGTGAAAATAGAGCCCACACCTTTAGGGAAATATTTTTCTGCCAAAGCATGATAAGGACTGTCAGCAAGCTTGGGATAATTGACCTGCTCAACCTTAGGATGCTCCGCTAAGAATTCCACAATCTTCTCTGCATTGGACACATGGCGCTCTACACGCAAAGAGAGAGTTTCCAACCCCTGCAGGAAGAGAAAGGCATTGAAGGGTGACATGGCTGCGCCGGTATCGCGCAAGAGCTGGGTCCGCACAGCAGTGACAAAAGCTGCTGCTCCGACATCGCGCGTATAACTAATATCATGATAGCTCGGATCTGGATCAACAAACTGCGGAAACTTGCCAGAAGCTTCCCAGTCGAAACGACCGCTGTCCACAATCACACCACCGATGCTAGTTCCGTGACCGCCGATAAACTTGGTCGCAGAATGCACCGCGATGTCCACTCCATGAGAAAAGACATTGATCAGATAAGGAGTGGCAAAGGTATTGTCGGAAATCAGCGGAATTTTATGAGCATGAACCAGCTCTGCCAAAGCATCAAAGTCAGGGATATTAATCAGAGGATTGCCCAAACTTTCAATCAAAACCAGCTTGGTATTGTCCTGAATGGCTGCTTCTACTTCAGCCAGATTTTCAATATCCACAAAAGTCGTGGTAATGCCATAGCGAGGCAGGGTTTCCTTGAGCAGATTAAAGGTACCGCCGTAAATGGTAGAGGCTGCTACTACATGGTCGCCAGCATGCGCCAAAGCTAGAACGGTATAGGTAAGGGCCGCCATACCAGAAGCTGTCGCTAATGCTCCGATTCCACCCTCCAAAGCCGCAATCCGCTCCTCAAAAGCAGACAGGGTCGGATTGGTAATCCGAGTGTAGATATTGCCCGGTTTGCGTAGGGCAAAAAGATCTTCACCCTCCTGAGTATCGTCAAACACATAGGAAGTTGTCTGATAAATAGGCAGAGCCCGGGACTTAGTTGTCGGGTCAACTATCTGTCCGGCATGAAGCTGCAGAGTTTCAAATTTAAATTCACGTGTCATAAGGTCACCTCACTATAGTTATCTGATAAGTCTACCACTAAACGCCCCACTTGACTAATAGAATTTCCTTATCAAAAGAAATAAAGAGAAGCTATATCTTATAGCTTCTCGGTTATAATCTCAAAAGTCGCTTGATTGCTGGGCCAGTACAACTGCGACGAAACTTTGTCTAAAGCTACCCACTGAGCTCCTACATGCTCATCTGAAAGCTGGATTTCCTTTTGTTCAGTCAGAACTAGAAAGAGATTTTTGTGGATGGTCAGATGTTCATCAATCTTTACCATAAAATCTCCAAGGCCCGTCAGACTTGAACAAGCTAAGAGCAAGCCGGTCTCCTCTTTTATTTCACGAAGGCAGGCCTCTTCTGGACTCTCGCTACTCTCAATCCCACCAGTAATGGGCTGCCAAAAGGAAACTTTCTCATCCTCAACTTTCAAGAGCAAGATTTCTCCATCCTCTGGATGATAGATCCAGGCTTCAATCGACTGGCTCATCATGATTTTTTCTCAATCGGTGCTATGCTGGCCAGCACTTTCTTCAGACCGACTTCTGGGAAATTGATCTTAAGCTCTTGACTATTTCCACTGCCAGAGACTGCCAAAACTGTCCCATCGCCCCATTTCTTATGATGGGCAATATCTCCGATAGCCCAAGCAACTTCTGGCTTAGATGGCTGGCTCTGACTGCTTTTTCCAAAAGGCAGACTGCCTGTAGAAATCGAACTAGGTGCCGCCTGACGCTTCCGCTCCTGTAGAGCCTGTGCTAGACTCATGCCCTGACCGAATTTGCTAGTATCGCTATTGGTGTAACTGACCTTAAAGGAGCTATTTACCGGTCGAGCCAGTCCCTGATAGTCTAGCAAGTCTGAGCTGATTTCTCTCAAAAAGCGAGTAGGATGATTATAATTGGTTTTACCATAAAGCATACGGGAATTGGCATTAGTCAGATAGAGAATCTTCTCTGCTCGGGTAATGCCGACATAGGCCAAACGCCGCTCCTCTTCCAGCTCATCCTCATCTTCAGATGCTCGGCTCAGAGGGAAGACATTTTCCTCCATACCAACCAGAAAGACGACTGGAAATTCCAATCCCTTGGCTGCGTGGAGGGTCATCAGAGTCACTTCGGAACTCTCCGTATCTCCGTCATCTGTGTCTGCAATCAAGGCTAAGTCATTGAGGAAGCGGCTAAGCTTATCCAGGCCAGACTCATCACTAGGATTATCTGGACTTTCATCAAAGTTCTTGGTTACAGACAGAAATTCTTCGATATTTTCAATCCGTGCTTGGCTTTCCAGGGTTGCCTGGGCAGCCAAGACTGTAGCATAACCTGTCTTTTCCAATACGGCTTCTACCAGCTCCGTCACTGTAAAGTCGTCCAAGCGCTCTCGCAAATCTAGAATCATATTGGCAAAATCATAGACTGCCTGAGCCGCCTTACCCTTGACTGGCGACAGCAGGATATTGGTCGACGCATCCAGTAAAGAGATTTCCTGATTGAACGCAAAATTCCGAATTTTCTCAACCGTTCCTGGACCGACACCACGCTTGGGCTCATTGACCACGCGCTCATAGCTGATATTGTCACTAGGATTTGCGATGAGATTGAGGTAAGAAATAACATCACGGATTTCCTTGCGGCTGTAGAACTTGGTTCCACCGACCATGGTATAGGGAATATTGGCCTTGAGCAGGGCTTCTTCCACTGTCCGTGACTGGGCATTGGTCCGGTAAAGAACTGCAAAATCCTTATGACTGTATCCTTCTCGGCTCAGCTGATCAATAGTTCGGGCGACAAAGAGAGCCTCGTCCTGCTCGTCATTAGCCCGATAGTAGACAATTTCCTCACCGTCTTCGTTTTGAGTCCAGAGATTTTTAGGACGGCGGTTGCGGTTGTTTCGGATGACTTCATTAGCCGCCTGAAGGATGGTCTTAGTAGAGCGATAATTTTCCTCTAGCAGGACTACCTTAGCTTCTGGATAATCCTTTTCAAAGTCCAAGATATTCTGCATATCGGCTCCCCGCCAGCCATAGATAGACTGGTCAGCATCCCCGACCACACAGATATTCTTAAAGCGAGAAGCCAAGAGTTTGACCAGCTGGTACTGGGCATGGTTGGTATCCTGATACTCGTCTACATGGATGTACTGGTAACGTTGCTGGTAGTAGGTCAGAACATCAGGATTTTGATCAAAAAGCCGCAGGGTCAGCATAATCAAATCATCAAAATCCATAGCCTCAGACTGGCGCAATTCCTTTTGATAAGCCTTGTAGCACTTGGCCACAATCTCTGTATACATATCACCAGCTAGATTCGCATAGGCCACCTCATCAATCAGGTCGTTCTTAGCATTGGAAATAGTACCCAGAATGGCGCGCTCATTCCACTTTTTAGGATCTAGATTGAGATTTTTAAGAATCCGTTTCATCAGAGTCCGCTGTTCGCCTGGATCAACGATTGTGAAGTTGCGGTTGTAGCCAATATGGTCTGCCTCTCGCCTCAGGATGCGCACACACATGGAGTGGAAGGTGGCAATTAAGCAGTCTTGGGCCTCCGTTTTAAGTTTTTCAGCCCGTTCTCTCATCTCCCTCGCCGCCTTATTGGTAAAGGTAATGGCAAGGATATTCCAAGGATTAACCATCTTCTCATCAATCAAATAGGCAATGCGGTGGGTCAGGACACGGGTCTTACCCGAACCAGCTCCCGCCATAATCAGCAAAGGCCCTTCTGTTGTCTGAACCGCCTCAGCCTGACGGTCATTCATACCGTTTAATAAAGGATGCATATTTCTTCCTCTTTCAAAGTCAATGCTACTATTATAACAAAAATCCTGATGAAGCTAAACCAGAAAGAAGAGGAATTTCTGGTTTTAGATTAGATTTTCGACAAAGTCATTTAAGTCGCCCTACGTCCGACGCAAATTGAAAATCAGGTCTATTTTTGCTATAATATGCCCATATGAGACTTAGAATATCTTTCCAGAGATGACTTTTTCACAAGTCTCTTTTCCATTCTGCTGCCCCACTTAGAAAGAAAGGCTGTCATGAAAAATCCTAGTAACAATCTGAAGCTAGCAGAGAGAGGAGCCATCCTGTCCATCGCTACCTATCTGATTCTCTCTGCGGTCAAGATTATCGCAGGCTCGACCCTCCAGTCCTCCAGTCTGACGGCAGATGGCTTCAACAATGTCTCTGATATCGTGGCTAATATCGCCGTTTTAATTGGCCTGCGTATGGCCAGAAAACCAGCAGACCGTGACCATCGCTTCGGCCACTGGAAGATAGAAGATTTGGCCAGTCTCATCACATCTTTCATCATGTTTTTCGTTGGATTTGATGTCTTGATTGAGACCATTCAGAAGATTATCTCCAATCAAGAGACCAAGATTGACCCAGTTGGTGCCGTGGTCGGAATCCTCTCGGCAATCATTATGTTGGGTGTTTATTTTTACAATAAAACACTGGCTAAAAAAGCTCACTCCAGGGCTCTGGATGCTGCAGCCAAGGACAACTTGTCAGATGCTGTCACTTCTATCGGCACTTCAGTTGCTATCATTGCCAGCGCCTTTAACTTTCCAATCGTTGATAAGCTGGCAGCCATTGTCATTACCTTCTTCATTCTCAAGACGGCCTATGATATCTTTATGGAATCTTCTTTCAGCCTGTCCGACGGATTTGATGAAAGCCTGCTCCAAGACTATAAGCAAGCTATCCTGGAAATTCCTAAAATCACTCAGGTTAAGTCCCAGCGGGGTAGGACCTATGGCAGTAATATCTATCTGGATATTATCTTGGAAATGAACCCAGATTTATCTGTCTATGAGAGTCATGAGATTGCGGACCAAGTTGAGGATATGCTTATGGAGCGCTTCGGGGTCTTTGACATTGACATTCATATCGAGCCCGCTCCCATTCCTGAAGATGAGAGATTGGAAAATCTTTACCCAAACCTACTCATGCGTGAGCAGCTCGTGGACCAAGGCAGCCAACTGGATACGCTTCTGTCCGCCGAATTTCTCTATATTTCCCAAGATGGCCGACAACTGAACAAAGCTGAGTTTCAGGCAGAAAGAGCCTCAAAAACACCTATCAAAAACTTTGAACTGCTTTCTGTCAGCCAGAAAACCAAGCTCATCCGCTATGAAATGGACGGTGTTATCCATACCAGCCTTTGGCGCCGCCACGAAGTATGGCAAAATATCTTTCACCAAGAGACACGAAAAAACAACTAGACAGGCTGTCTGGTTGTTTTTTATGGTTATATCTCATCATATCTTTTACTTGTTTTTACAACTGCATCTCTAACTGCAGTAGACCACTGTCCTTTAATGGCTCCATCCAAAGTATCGTTAATACCTTTCAAAGCTGATTTGCCTTCCTTAGCAACTTCGCTAATCTTTTTCTCAGCATTGGACTTTATAATATCACGTTTCTTCAGAGCTTGAGGAGCATAGACATTTCTAATCAAATTTTTTTCAATTTGTTTTTTTATCTCATTAAGACGAACACTTAAATCATCTAAAGTTCCTTTTGTAAATACATCTGTAATTGTATCTATTGTTGTTCTTGCCATGCTGTATCACTTTCTTTCTATTTCTTCTTTTGATTATTTTCCTCTACAGCTATTCTCCGGCGTAAGTATGCCTCTTCCAACTGCTCATCTAGATATCTCCTCTCCTGCCGAAAATTTTCTTCTTCTTTTAAAACTTCTAACTCAAGAGTTCTTTGTGCTTGGACCAGTACTTCTTCCGACATTATTTGATAAGATTCCATTTCTCTATTGAGAATCCTATAAAATTCCTGATCAGCATCTATAGTTTTTAAATAATACAAAGTTTCTTTATATTTTTCATCAAGAAGCTCTTTGACTGCACGCCAAGCTGTTTGAAAATAATCATCTCTCTTCTTAAACTCTTTTAACTTTGTACGGTGAAAATCTTCTAATTCATCAAGTTCTTGCTTTTTATTTTCAACTTCACGTTGTGCTAATTCAAACTTCTCCATTGATTGAACTCCCCTGCCAAAGCTGTGTCTTCCTCAAGTTTTTTATTGATTCCGGATGTAATTTGCTCTTTTAATCGAGCCATTTCGTCCAATAACTGGCTAGCTTGTTGAACCTTTTTTTCCAATGAACTTTCAACATCTCCGACAATGCTATCATTTGTTACACCGCCATCTGCAAAAGCCTCCTCTATCTCATAAGGGCTAAGACTACTAACCATGAACGGCGACTTAGTAGTTTCAAAGAGAGCCTCAGCCTCCTCTACTCCTTTTTGCTTTTCAATCTTAATCTGATCAAGTGTTTGCTGTGCAGAACTTACTAAAGATTCTGCAGCAATCGTAGCTTGCTCACTGTCCAGAAAAATCTGCTCATTAGAACTCAAACCTCCACCGCTTTCGGTCAGCAGAGACTTCAATCCATAGTAGCGCATCATTCTGGCTTTCATTTCTAAGAGGAGAATATTCCTGTTCCCTCGTGCATTATTTGTTACAATATTTCCATTTTCATCAATAAGCTGACCTTTATCATTGAATTGCCAAGTTTTGTAACTATGATATTTGTTACCCAAACTATAGATTTTATCAGCCTTTTTTTTCCAAGACAGAGACTTATCCTGCAATATTCCAATTGCTTCATCAATAAACCTAGCATCCGTCACATTGACATAGATGGCTACCCCAGTTTTATTACCCAAAATATTTCCCAGAATCAAATCATTTGGATTACGAAAATTACGAAATTGCTCTGGATGAGCCTGCATATAGGCTATTTCTTCTTCTGAAAGAATATTATGAATATCTGGGCCGTTAAAGCCAACATTATTCCACCCCATTTTTAAAGCCGTATAAAGAGCCATAGACTCTCCCAAAGAATGACCATTCGTTGTTATAATAGCATTGGGGTTCTCTTGCCGAACCTTTTTTTCTACTCGCTGGGCAAACTCTACTGCAGTCTTTGATTGAACTGAAACAATATTTTCTGTAAATTCTTTTTGAACTGCATTTTTAAAGTCCCCCTCCATTATACGCTTGATTACTCCATAACCAGAAGGAACACCTACCATCATCGTATCAGTAAAACCCATACCTAGATTTTCAAGGTCGTTCAGAATATCTTTTTTTTCTCCAAAATTGGTTCCAACATAAGAAACCACTACCTGACTGTAATCTACGTTTCCTTGACTGTCAAGAGGGGCAACCGCCATAGCTTGCATACTATTATCCGTTGGTTCAGCAGAATTACCAATAGCATCAATGACTTGGAATTGACGATTTCCTACTTCAATCAAACTACCTTTATATAATTGTTCTTTCAAACTATTTTCTTTCGGATCAAGTTTATAAACTTTTTGCGCAATCTCATTATAATCTTTGTCTGTTAAATAATCCATTTACTTTTCCTCATAATATATCACTTCAATCCCATCAAGACTGGTCAATTCCGTAGAATTTTTCTTTTTTATTAGATGAAAATCACTCGGATCATAATCAACAGAATATCTTTCACTATCATCGTTAAATATGATTGGTTTTATGTAACTATCATCATTGACAATAACGCTTATTGAATCTGCTATCCCAAATCCTCCTCTGTGAAATTTATCAAACTTAATTTTTTTCACATCTTCATAATGATTTACTAGGTACAAAGCAATTTGCTCTTCTGCTTTACGAAGTTTCTTTTTTTCCTCTGTTGTCAATGTAACCACCTCCTTCTGTCCGTTTTTTTTCTGTTGACTACATGCACTGAGAGTTCCCAACCCTAAAAATCCAATAAATACTATCAAAAGTAATTTAAGTATTTTCATAAATATTCCCTTCCTTTATAGAGCATAAAATCTTCAACTATACTAATACAACTATAGTACATTATAGCAAAAAAATTATAAAACTAGCAAGCGTTTACATTTTTGTAATCCCTTTAATATAAATCAAAATAAAAGCTATTCATAAAAAAATTTGAACTGCTTTCTGTCAGCCAGAAAACCAAGCTCATCCGCTATGAAATGGACAGTGTTATCCATACAAGCCTCTGGCGCCGCCACGAAGTATGGCAAAATATCTTTCACCAAGAGACACGAAAAAACAACTAGACAAGCTGTCTAGTTGTTTTTTTGTAAACAGTAATTTTCTTTCTAAAAAGATTTTTTTAAAAAACAAAGCAACTGTGGATTACTTCGTTTCGATAAATCCGAATTTACTCAGCGGTGAGAGTCGGAACTCCACCACTCCCTTGATTTGACTGGCTTTGATGAGCCCAAATTCTCGGCTATCCTTGGTATTTTCACGTCGGTCATTAAGGATCAGATAAGAATCTTTAGTAATTTTATCAGACTTTGAGTCTTTTAAATCCATAATAGAGAAATCATGAGTATAGTAACCCGAACTTCCTGCTGAAGCCAGATATTTCTCGCGCATTTTCTCGATATATTCTTCCGACATGACCTGACCGTTCAGGTAAAGGAGGTCATCCATATAGGTTACCTGATCTTTTTCCTGGGCAATGACCCGGCCGACATAGTCTTTGCCGTCCACTTCATAGAGAACAAAGTCTCCACGCTTGATGTCTTGCTTTTTCGTCGCCAAGACCAAGTCATTCTTTGCCAAATAGGAATTACTGTCCTGCTCAGTCACCCGATAAGGCGTATAAATAAAAACTCTCAGCCCTATAATGATAGCTGCCAGTACTGAAAAAATAATGATATTTCTTAATAAATCTCTCTTTAACATTCGTCTCCCCCATCTCTTTTATACCATTATATCATTTTTAGACAAAATAGACAAAGGTACAATTTTATTTCAAAAATCAATTCTCAAACTTGTTCTTCTCTCAAGTAAGATAAGTGGTATCACATAGACAAGAAAAAAACCGGTGATTTTCCAATCAACGGTTCTTTTTTGTTGTCTTAGATTAACGTACTGTACGGATGCGCATTGTGTTGGTACGAACTGCTTCACCAAGCGGCACACCAGCAACAATAACGATATCATCGCCAGATTCAACCAATCCTTGCTCAACCGCAATCTTTTCAGCGATTTCAAACATATCATCTGTATTAGATGGAGTTTCAGTAGTCACTGGAATAACACCCCAGTTCAGCATAAGACCACGTTGAGTCAATTCGTCAAAAGTGATAGCTAAGATATCAGCGTTTGGACGGTATTTAGAAATCAAGCGAGCTGTGTGACCAGTCTTAGTAAGGGTAACTACCAACTTGATATCCATTGAGTTTGTAGCATCTTTAACCGCTGAAGCCATAACTTCAGTCTTAGAGTTACGCTCAAAGTTATCAGTTGTCAAGCGGCCATATTCGTTAAGAAGGGTTTGAGCATTCTTATCGATAGTCGCCATTGTTGTTACTGACTCAAGTGGGTATTTACCATTTGCAGACTCACCTGAAAGCATAGTTGCGTCAGTTCCGTCAATAACAGCGTTAAATACGTCTGATACTTCTGAACGAGTTGCACGTGGTTTTTCTGTCATGGTTTCAAGCATGTTAGTTGCTGTGATAACCACTTTACCAGCTGCATTTACCTTAGTAATGATCATCTTTTGGTAAACTGGAACCATTTCGAATGGTACTTCGATACCCATGTCACCACGGGCAATCATGATACCGTCAGCAGCTTCAATGATTTCATCCAAGTTATCGATACCTTGTTGGTTTTCGATTTTCGCGAACAATTGAACGTGTCCATTACCAGTTTCTTCACAGATTGCACGAACTTCGTTGACGTCTTTTGCAGTACGTACAAATGAAATCGCGATGAAGTTGATTCCTTGCTCAAGACCAAAGCGGATATCGTCATTGTCACGCTCAGCAAGTGCTGGGAAAGGAATCTTCGTGTTAGGGATGTTCACACCTTTTTGCTTAGCAATGATGCCGTCATTTTCAACTTCTACTTCAAATTCACGAGTAGCATCGTCTTTAGCGACAACACGAAGACCAAGTTTACCATCGTCAACCAATACTTGACGGCCAACTTCAACATCATCGTAGATGTCCAATCCGCCAGCAACGTTCAAAGCAATTACTTCACGAGTAGACTTGATGCCTTGCTTAGTAGCAACACGGATTTTTTCACCAGTTTTGTATGAATACTCTTTTGCATCGCCTTCGAACAATTCTGTACGAATTTCTGGTCCTTTTGTATCAAGAAGGAAACCAACTTTTTGGCCGGCAATTTCTTCTGCACGCTTAACAGTTGCCATGCGCTCTCCTTGCTCAGCATGGTCACCGTGTGAGAAGTTGAAACGGAATGTGTTTGCGCCAGCTTCAATCAGCTTAGCAATGTTTTGAGCTGATGCTTCAACATCCAGCTTTTCTCCCCAATATCCGTCATCACCGAATTTTTTACCGCCGCGGATTTCTACCGCAGGACCTAATGTTGCAACGATTTTTACACGTTTATTCATGATTGTATGAAACTCCTTCTTCTATTTGGCCTCTTGGCCTGAATAACAAATAATAATTAAATATTGATGCTGCGGTTCAAATCAGCCAAGTCCAGATCAGCCTTGTGCGGATTATTGACAACAATCTTGCCTTCAGCAGTCAAGCTAAAGAGTGCTCCTTCTTCAGCAGTTCCCAGAATTGGGCTTTCAACCATCTGCTCATTGCGGATTCCAACAGCAACTCCGCCGATACCTTCTTTAAGCAGTTTAACAGCATGCGCTCCCATACGAGATGCAAGAACACGGTCACGCGCAGTTGGTGAGCCTCCACGCTGGATATGTCCGAGCTCTGTCACACGCAAATCGCTCATATCTCCAGCTTCTTTCAGCTTTTCAGCAAATTCATCCGCTGACATGACACCCTCAGCCAAGACGATGATGTTGTGCTTCTTACCCTTGGCATAACCACTCTTAATGCTTTCAACAACTTCTTCGATCTTGAAACCTTCTTCAGGAACGATGATTTCGTCCGCACCAGATGCAATACCTGCCCAAAGAGCAATATCTCCAGCATTACGTCCCATTACTTCGATAACGAAAGTACGGCGGTGACTGGAAGAAGTATCACGAATCTTGTCAATCGCATCCATAGCTGTAGTAACAGCTGTATCAAAACCGATAGTGAAGTCTGTTCCGACGATATCATTGTCAATGGTTCCTGGAACACCGACAGCTGGGAAGCCGTGCTCTGTCAAGCGCATAGCACCGTGGTAAGATCCATCTCCACCGATAACAACGACACCTTCAATGCCATGTTTTTTAAGCTGCTCAATCCCTTTCAGCTGCCCTTCAACGTGGGCAAATTCAGGATAACGAGCAGAGTGAAGGAAGGTTCCACCGCGAGAAATAATGTCACCAACTGATGTCGCATCAAGTGGGTAAATCTCGCCAGCTACCATTCCAGCGTAACCATCATAAATCCCGTAAACTTCCATTCCTTCGGAAATTGCTTTACGAACAACTGCACGGATGGCAGCATTCATTCCAGGGGCATCACCACCACTAGTCAAAACAGCAATACGTTTCATTTCGCTTTTTGCTCCTTTTTCTTTTTAACATTCTTATAGATTATACCACAATCATCATGAAAATTCTCTTATTTTCCATATTTTTTAACGAAAAATCGTTTTCATAGTATAATTCTTCAATTCCTCTTGCAGCTGCTCCGATTTCTCCACTCGGAAATGCGGTGCAGACATGGTGCGCTTCTCATCTTCATAGCGCAGGACAACCGGAATATTACCGGGGTATTTCTGCAAAATCTGAGATATTTCCCGATCATGTTCATGTCCAGCAAGTTTTATCCAGAAGCGTTCTGTAGTGGCTTCTTCTATATCTGACAAGACCAACTGTAAGCGTCCATCCCGTTCCTGCACCTTGCCAGTCAAGTAGTAAATGCCCTTCTCCTTAATACGTTCGGCCAACTGACGATAGGTAACAGGAAAGAGGGTAACATCCAGTTTTTTCTTCGTATCTGAAACCTGCAAGAAGGCCATATTCTCACCCTTTTTAGTCCGGATAGTCTTGATAGTCTGGACTTGAGCTAAAATCCTAGCTCTGCTATTTTCCGTCAGCTCACTAATCCAGCTAAAGGGCTGGTCCGCTTCTTTGGCCAGTTTAACCAAGGGGTGATCGCTAAGCCCCACACCGATAATGCTCTGTTCCAGCTCAAACTTTTCGGCATCGCTAAAATCCTGAGCCTCTGTCCAAGAGTAGGTCGTATCCGCAAAGAGGCTGCCCAGCTCATCCGCAAATACAAATAGATTAGGCAGATTGGCTAGAATTTTTTGGCGATTTTTCTCAAAACTGTCAAAGAGCCCCAGCTGGATCAGAGGAGTCAGCAGCGGAATCTTATGGTAATTCTGAGGCAGGCGCAGAATAAAGTCTTCTACCCCAGTAAAGGCAGCATTTTGTCGCTCTTCGATAATCCAGTATGCCAAATCCCTAGGCAAGCCTTTGATATTTTTCAGGCCTAAAAAAATCTTCTTATCCTGAAACTTATCATGGTAGGGGATATTGTTAATACTGAGGGGCGCTGTTTCAAAGTCAAAACTCAGGGCATCGGTGATATAGTCGCTGCTAGAATAATTGAGCATGACATCAAAGAAAACATCTGGATAATGAGCCTTGAAGTAAGCCAACTGAAAGGCCAGAGCTGAGTAGGCGTAGGCATGGCTGCGGTTGAAGCCATAACCAGCAAACTTCTCCATAATAGCAAAGACTTCCTTGGCTTTGGATTCCGAGTGACCTAGCTTGAGAGCACCTGCAACAAAGTCCTCCTGCATGTGGTGCATTTCAGCAGCACTTTTCTTACCCATTGCCCGCCGCAAAATATCGGCTTTCCCCAGACTAAAGCCACCAAAACGCTGGGCTACCTGCATAACCTGCTCTTGGTAGAGCATGATACCGTAAGTCGGAGCTAGAATATCAGCCAAACTGTCATCAATCAGCTCCACCTGCTCCAGCCCATGCTTTCTCTTGACAAAATTGTCGATGTAATCACTGGCTCCAGGACGATTGAGAGAGGTTGTGGCCACTACTTCTTCAAAGCAAACTGGCTGAACCCGCTTGAGCAGGCTGATAGCACCCGGCTGCTCAAACTGGAAAATGCCCTTGGTCTGGCCAGCCGCAAAGAGTTTCAGAGTTTCTGCATCCTCCAAGTCAATCTCTGCAATCTCAATATCTACCTCATATTTTTTCAGGGTTGCTTCTTTCATCCGCTGGACAAAGGTCAGATTGCGCAAGCCCAGAAAGTCCATCTTAAGCAGACCGTTGCTCTCCACACCGTGGGCATCATATTGGGTGATATACATGTCCTCACCGTATTTGAGCGGTATCTGGTCTGTCAGGTCATTGTCACTCATCACAACGCCGGCTGCATGGATAGAAGTCTGACGGGGATGACCTTCAATTTTTTTAGCAATATCAAAGGCCTTTTGATATTCTAGCTTACTGTTGATAATCTGACGAAAGCCCATATTTTTCTCATAAGCAGAGGTCAGACTATCCCCGAAGCGGATTTTCTTGGTGATATTGGTTAGCTCATACTCTGGCAGACCGAAGCGCTTGAAAACATCGCGAATGGCCTGCTTGGCTCCAAAGGTCGAGTAGGTCACAATCTGAGCCGCATGCATGCTGCCATAGCGGTCCCGAACATAGCGGATAAACTCCGGCCGGTAAACATCAGGAATATCGATATCAATATCGGGCATGGTATAGCGCTCTAGATTTAGAAAGCGCTCAAAAAGCAGGTTATTCTTGACTGGATCGATCCCAGTAATCTCCAAAGCATAGGCCACTAGACTGCCGACAGCAGATCCTCGACCCATACCCATATAGTAGCCCTGACTGCGACCAAAGCGCAGCAAATCCCAGACAATGAGAAAATAATCATCAAAGCCCATCTGATGAATGACAGCCAGCTCCTGGTCCAGTCGTTCCTGATAAAGTTTACCTGTTAAACCGCGTTTTTTTAAGCCAGCTTCGGATCGCTCCCGCAACTCTTCCACGGCAGGACGTTCCCGATTAAAGCGGGGTAGTTTCAGCTCCCTATTGATATCATAGTGAACATGACGGACTAGCTTCTCAAGATTAGCCAAACTCTCTGGGAAAGTTCCCTTAAAAGCTCCTGCCAGAGCATCTGGTGTCAGCAAAAACTCATGATTGGGAAGGCTGCCAATCTCCCGCAGGCTGGCATTTTCTCGAATAGCCCGGAGCATCTGCAAGGTTTCCAAATCCCCCGTGTCAAAATATCGGACGGTATGCAGGGGCAGGGTTGGCCGACCGAACTCCTGCTTAGGTGTTGCTGGAAAGACACCAACATAAAAATCCAACCCCAAATCCAGATCTGCTACTCCGTTAAAAGCAGGAACAATCACAGCCAACCCCTTAAAGAGATGCTGGAAATCCTCCCAGTTTTTTTGTCCCATCATCTTGAGAGTCGAGACTTTCATCAGATTGCGATAGCCTTGACTGTCCAAGGCCAGCAGACGGAGATGAAGCTCCTTCTCTGCCTTGATCAGACTCAGATCCAAGCCTAAAAGCGGCTGCAGTCCCGCAGATTCGGCTTCCTCTAAGAAATGATAGGCTCCATAGAGATTGTCCACATCCATCATGCCCAGATGACTGTATCCTAAGTCCTTGGCTTTTTGCACATATTTCTTTATCGGGACCAAGCTATCCATAAAACTGTAAACAGTCTTGGTATCAAGTTGTATTAGCACATTATTCTCCTTGAACACGCTTTGCTTCTTCTTACAACTATTATACCGCAATTCACTGAATGAGGGAAATAGGAGTTTGACTGAACAGAAAGATTCCATTCCCTCTTTCCGGCTTTCTTTGCCATTTTCCTAAGGAAAAGGTATAATAATTGTAAATTGAAGAAAACAAAGGAGACATGTATGAATCAGTATCCTCTGGTCTATCTTGACCATGTCCATAAAAATTATGGCGACGCACCCGCCCTGTATGATGTGAGTTTAAACATCCAACCTGGCAGAATCATCGGACTTCTAGGTCCTAATGGCAGCGGCAAGACAACTATTATCAAGCTTATCAATGGTCTCTTGCAGCCCACCTCTGGCCATATCTATCTCAAAGGCGTCAAGCCTTCTCCTGATACCAAAAGAATCGTTTCCTATCTACCAGATACGACTTATCTAAGCGACAGCTCCAAAGTAATCGAAGCTGTAAAATATTTCCAAGATTTTTATGATAATTTTGACAGCACGAAAGCCATGCAGCTTCTAAAGGATCTTCATATCGATCCTCAAGCACGCATCGGAAGCCTTTCAAAAGGAAATAAAGAAAAAATGCAGCTCATTTTGGTCATGAGCCGCCATGCGGAACTCTATATCCTAGACGAGCCTATCGGTGGTGTGGATCCGGCTGCTCGTGACTATATCCTGCAGACCATTATCCAAAATCGCACGCCTCAGTCTTCTGTCATCATTTCCACCCACCTGATTGCGGATATCGAGCCAATCTTGGATGAAGTAATCCTGATTAACCAAGGTCAGATCTTTTTGCATGAAAATGCTAATCAGCTGCGTCAACAGTACAATCAATCCATTGATAATCTCTTCCGCAGCCAGTTTCGCTTTTATTAGGAGGTCTTCATTATATGTTCGGAAAACTCTTTAAATACGACTTTAAGTCTAATTACAAATGGTACTGTATCACCTTTGCCATTCTTCTCACTCTATCTATCTTGATGGGATTTATAACTGGCAGCAGCTTGAGACCTGAGGTCATGGAACGCTATAGTGACTACCCAATGGCTACTAGTGGTGTTATTGTCACTTTATACCTACTCTTCCTCTTGCTGTTTTCTGCATCCTGCGCTGTCCTTCTGTCCAATACCATCATTATCATCCGTCGATTTTATAAAAATGTTTTTGGGCGAGAAGGCTACCTGACTTGGACCTTGCCGGTTACGCCGCATCAGATTCTTCTGTCTAAGCTTCTTTCCGCATTTGTTTGGACCCTCTTGTGTATGCTGATCATGTTTATTAGCGGCCTTGTCATTTTTGGCATTGCCCTCGCTATTACAGGCTATTCATTTAATGAAATTTTTAAATATATTGGTGAAATCCCAAATCTGTGGCTTTGGATTGTCAAATACGGCTTCCTTAATCTCCTTCAAATCCTTTCTGGTATCCTCTTCTTTTATCTAGCAATCTCAGTCGGACAGCTATTTAAGAAGAATCGGATTATGATGGCTGTGCTTTTCGGATTTTTGATTTGGAGTGTTCTGGCGGTCCTGTCAATCTTCTTACCTAGTTTCTTAAATCCGTACGGCCTATTTTCTCCATACGATTATAGTCACTCCGATACGGATTTTGAAATGATGCTAGATGCCTTTCTTATTATCCGAATCGTCTTTGAACTGGTCAAAATTTTTGGTTTCTATTTTACAATCTATGCCATCGTAAAAAACAAACTAAATCTGCAATAAGCAAAACAAGGTTGAAACAAAACGTTTCAACCTTGTTTATTTTTACTTCAGAATAATGGCTGCCACGATGGGGCTGATCAGAACGTACATGAGGCCGGTCACGCCAATCGCAAGTCCTGCCATAGCTCCTGCGACCTGGCCGTATTTAAAGGCGGTTCCCGTTCCTACCGCATGGCCAGTTCCACCTAAAGCTAGACCGATAGCTACCGGGTCTGTAATTTTTAAGAGCTTAAGAAGCGTTGGTCCTAAGACACTGGTCAGAATGCCCGTCGCAACAACCACCACTAATGTCACTGTAGCAAGACCTTGCAGCTTGTCTGTGATACCGACAGCCATGGCCGTTGTGACAGATTTCGGAAAAAGAGAAACAGCCAGAAAGAAATCCATGCCGAAAAACTTAGCCAGCAGAGCAGTGAAGCTGGTATTGACTACAACTGCCGCAAAGGTCCCAATCAAAATACTGCGCGCATGGTGCTTCATCAAATGAAAAGTCTTGTAAAGCGGAATCCCCAAAGCAACCGTAGATGGCACAATTAGGTTGTTTAAATAGGAGCCGCCGACATAGTAATCCTTGTAGGAAATCCCTGATAGTTTCAAAAAAGCAATAACCAAAACTGCTGCAATCAACAAAGGTGTTGTCAAGGGATGAGGAAATCTCCGAAAAATCAATAGGCCGAACAGATAGGCCAAAATAGACAAGGCAAGGCCAAAGAGAGGGTTGCTCCATAAATCAGACATTGCTGGCGTCTCCTTCCTCATAATCTCCTTCAAAACGAGTCTTAATCAGCTGCACCACAACTGCAATCACGCAGACATTAAGCACAATTGCTCCTAAAACAATCAAAATAATCGGCAGCAGATAAGGCGCGATGACCTGAAATTTATCCATGATACCAACTGCTGGAGGCAGAAAAAGAATGGTCATATTTGCCAAGAGAAAATTGCCAACCATGCTGATATGACGCAGGCGCAGGAGCTTGAACTGCAGAGCCAAAAACAGCAAAACCAGACCTATGATACTGCCCGGAACTGGCAGGTGGAAAACACTTGAAATTCCTTCTCCAACGAGGGAAATCATAAAAATAATCATCAACTGAACGTATAATTTCATACCAAACCTCCATCACTAGTATATCCAGTTTACTCCTTTTCAGAAAAATATCAAGGTGCTTTCAGAAATTAAAACCTTTACATAAAAAATCAGCCTATAAAAATTCCCTCCATTGTCTGCAATAGAGGGTCTTTCTTTTTTAGCAGTCGTCTGAGTAACTTCCTAGACAGATGCTAGATGGATTGAATCATAAAGAAAATCATGAGCACAATCAGGGCAAGGCTTGCCAAAAGAACTAAGATTTTCTTTGCGAGGTGGGTTTCCCAGTAACCTGACTTGCCAATCGATGTATTGGTGTCTCTGTAAAATTGCTGGCTCTCTCTGGGAAGAAGACTAACCAGCAAAATCAAGACAAGGGCTGCTACAATGGTAAGTGTAATCAATATTGTTTGCATTTTATTTCCTCAAGACTCCAATCAATGTAAAAATCAAGCCAATCAAGATCATCAAGCCCAAGGCGATGACAAAAGCCTTGTTGAGATTTTCACCCAAGCTGGCCTTTTCTTTCTTGGGCTTGCCATGCTTGAGCTCATCTAACCGCCCCTCAATATCCTTATGAAATAAATCTTTTTTAGCCATGTTGACCTCCTAACAAGCTTTGGAGAGTCTCCTGATAAAGACTGACGGGTACATCGTTGGCATGCCGACCTTGAGCTTGCAAAGCTGACCGCATCTGCTCAACACCAGATAAGGCTTCTTCCAAAGTTGATGCCAGTTGAGCTGGCTGGCTGCTGTCGAAAATATGCTGTTGGGCAATGTAGTGCCTGTCATGCAGGGTCTGCTCAAAGCCTAGAATCAAGAGATTGTTCTCAAAAGCCTTGCGCACTGCCTGCAGAACCTGACCTCCGTGATTGATGTCCAGATAAATGTCCGATTCCAAGTAGAGCTGTTCGATCTGTTTGAGACTAGCATTTTGATAAAGGACGACATTCTTATAGGATAGCATAGACAAGAGTTTAGGCGACATTTCCGTAAGGGCAGCAATGCGAAAGACTAGCTGCGGCAAGGCCTGAACCAAAAACTCTAAGCCTTCAATCTGATCCGAATGGGTCAGGATTAAGGCATCTTTTCTCAAGAAGTTGTCCCGCTTGAAGTCATAATGATAGCCCAGATGCAGGAACTTCTGCTGCTGGTCAGCTGCAGCTAAACTCATGGCCTTTTCATAAGTCGCCAGATCTGGAATGACAATGGTCTGCGCCCGCAGCTGACTATTTTCCAGAATCAGTTGCATATTGCCTGGCAGCTCGTCATACAGAGGCTCCTGCCAAAAGAGAATATCCTGCCCAGCTCGACCTGTCAAGCTGTGGGAAACTAGGAAAGAATAAGCCAGCGAATTAAAGAGAATGTGATCCAAGTCAAAGTCTAGCCGCTCTAAAAAGAAATGGATAAAATCTACTCGGCTTTTGAACATCCGCAGCGGCTCCTGATCTAGAGTCAGGATGATGTCACCGGTGGCGTGATTTTCCACGATACGCTCCTGACCATCAGTACTGTAATAGGTTGTGTTGAAAGCCTCCTGGCCTGATTTGTAGGCTGTTTTGGCAAAGCAGCGGCCTTGCTTATTATAGCGCTCACTCATTCGCAGCTGGCCTTTTTTATCCAGCCAATCCACCTGTTTGACCAAGCGCCCCTTGGCTTGACTGGCATAGTGAATCCGTGCCCTTTCTTCTCCCATGTCACTGACACGCGCCGCTTGATGGTCGCCTGTGATTTCCCAGAAAGGTGGCACTGGCACTTGATTGAAAAAGAGCGGGTGGTCTGCTCCCTCTTCATCCCCTAAAAAATAAGTATAGGGGGAAATCATATCGTCCGGGAGAAAGCCATTGGCCTCAATGACAATGGTCGGACAGTCATAGCCAGCTGCAAGGAGGGAATCATGCAGATCCTGGGTTTCCTGATTGTAATAATCAAAGAGCTGAATCATCTCTGACCTCCTTTAAAAGCTGGGACCAAGCCGCTTCAACCCGGCTGGTCAAATAATTCTCGGCCACTTGATAAGAGTGTTGGCTCATCTCCTGCTGGCGTCCTTGGCTAAAGAGAGCTACTATTTTCTCCACAAAAGCGGCAATAATCTGATCCTCGACCTGATTGGAACTGACCGGCAGCAGATAACCATTTTTACCATCATCGATAAAAGTCTGATTGCCATAGCGGACATCAAAGCCAATGAGGGGCAGACCCGAGCCAACCGCTTCCATGAGCGTTAGACCAAAGCCTTCGCTGGTTGAAGCCGTCAGATAAAGCTCATAGCCTGCATAAATCTGACTTAAATCTGCATGCCCTTTGAGCAGAATGTAGTCCTGAGCTCCTGCTTCCTCAATCCTGCGACGTAGCTTCTCCTCTTCGCCCCCCTTACCGTAAATATCAAGAGTCAGTTCAGGCAGCTGGGCTTGTGCTTGGACAGTCGCTGCCACTAGCCAATCGATATGCTTTTCCGTAGCGAGACGCGAAGCCGTAATCATGGAGAAAGGCTTGCGAGGATCTTTGGGATAAGTCAGCTGGTCCAGACTTCCCACCGGTATGGTGACAATTTTGGGCTGCTTGTCTGAGTAATGCTGGAACTGCTGCTCTAGAATCGTTTTCTGAGCCTCTGTTGCCACGATGAAAAAATCCACCTTGTCAGCATTGGTAAACTGGTAGTCATAGAAATTATTCCAGAGAATGTAGTCGTCGCTGCTGGCATTTTCACTAAAATGCTCCGCATGGACCACTACTCCCAGCTTAGCCTTCTGACTCTCCTCAAAGACAACCTGACCAATCCCAGTCTCCCTATCCAAGATGACCACATCATCTGCCTGCAGCTGCAAACACTGGAGAAAATAACGAACCAACTCAGCCTTGGAATAGAAAATCCGATCCGGAAAGCGATAGAGCTCTTCCTGACCATCCTCTATCAGCATGTCATAGGCCACACTGCCGTCTTCGTTGTAGAAACGGCGCTGGTAGAGGGTTGCGGCGTCATTGTGGGGCGCGAAATATTCACTGGCATAGCGGACATAGGAGAAATAATCCTTGCGAATCAATCTCCCCCGCGAGACATACTCCACATGCTCCACAAAGTCCTGATCTTCCTGCCGCAGATAGCAAGTGATAAACTGATCATCCTGCGGATAGAAATAGCGGACAATCTTGCCCTCTCTCTCCGAGCGCTCCGGCTGACCTGCGACTTGAGCCAGCACCTGATCCAACGTCACCGTCGTGGGTGCAATCTTGATATCAGTAAAGTAATTATAAAGCCAGATAACTTCCTCATCCAGAAAACCAATATTTTCCGTCAGATGCTGGATATTATCCGCTAAAATCATATCCATAAAGATAAACTTAGCCGGCTGCTGAATCCTGCGCAGAAGCTGGGCCCGATAAGCTTGGGCGTATTCCACACCGCTGCTGGCCCAGCCGATGCCTAAGTTGATGTTATATACTGTCATATTCTCCTCGTCTTACGGGAAGTACATGATGACTTCTCCTTTAGGGTTGAGTGCCAATTCACTCATCAAAAGATTCTTGACAATCTGCTGCTTCATGCGCTCCTTCATATATTCAAAGCCATCGTAAGCCTCTTGATAATATTCTACCAGAGGATTTTTCATAGAGAAATGCTGACCGCTTAAGGCTGTCTTGAGCTGCTGCAGATAGTCCACCTGCTCGACCCAGTTCTCATCAATAGCCTTGAGAACGGAGACCCGCTGAAAATGGGTAAAGAGCTTGTCAGACTTGAGATAGGCTTTCTTTGCCTGCAATTCCTGCTCGGCAATATCCTGCAAGAGCTCTGCAATTTTCTCCGGCGAATAAATATCGAAATCATAAGGAATACGCTCAGCATGATAGCTGAAATGGTCTAAGATAAAGCGATAGAGGTCTGCCCGCGTCCCATAAGATTGCTCATAGGCCGCCTGATGAATAACCTGACTGAGGACACGGCTGATTTCTTCATCAATCTGCTCCTCAGCTTGAATCAGGCGATTGCGCTCAGCATAGGTAATCTCCCGCTGAATCTTCATACACTGGGCATATTCCAGCGTCATCCGACGGGACATCTTGGCGCTGCTTTCGCTAGCTCTCTGAGCCTTAGCCACTAACCGTCTAAAGCGGCGCTGTCCCAGCTGGACTGGATGCTGCTGAACTTCTTCGGTTGAGTAGTCCTTGTAGAACTTCTTGAGCCAGTCTGGTCCCCACTTCCTGAGCAGGTCATCCTCTAGCGAGATAAAGAACTTACTAATTCCCGGATCACCTTGGCGGCCTGAACGCCCACGAATCTGTAGGTCAATCCGCTGGTTCTCCATCCGCTCAGTACCAATCACCACGAGGCCGCCTAAATCTGCGACACCTGGTCCCAGCTTTATATCCGTACCGCGGCCGGCCATGGATGTAGCCACCGTCACCGCACCTTTCTGCCCAGACTCAGCGATGATTTGTGCCTCACGCGCCGCATTGTTGGCATTGAGCAGATTGTGGGCGATGCCTTCTCTCAGCAGTAGGGATGAGTAAATCTCTGACATCTCCACTGAGCCGGTGAAAATCAAGAGCGGATTGCCTTGAGCATGGTAGTGCTTGACCTCGTCCAGAGAAGCAAAGACTTTTTCTGGAAGGGTCTGGTAAAGCTGGTCTGGCAAATCCTGTCGAATAACTGGCTGGTTGGTCGGGATCTTGATGGCAGACATGGAGTAAGTCTCCATAAACTCGCTCTCCACCACCTTGCCGGTTCCAGTCATACCAGAGATTTTCCGGAAGAGCCGGAAGAGATTCTGATAGGTAATGGAAGCCATGGCCCGCGTTTCCTCCGTCAGCTTGACATGCTCCTTAGCCTCAATAGCCTGGTGCTGGCCTCCCTGAAGCCGAGTCATTTCCAGCAGACGGCCGGTTGAGCGATCCAGAAGCACAACTTCTGCCTCTTTGTCACCCTGACGAACAACATAGTCCTTGTCCTTCTTGTAGAGCTTGTGAGCCCGCAAGGCTAGATTGAGGTGGCGGACCAACTCTTGATTTTCCTTGGAGAAAAGATGCTCCAAGTCAAGAAAAGACTCAGCCGCCAGAATACCTTTCGATGTCAGCCAGACTTCATTCTTCTCGTCATCGTAGTGGTAGTCCTCGTCTTCTTTCAAAGTCGTAATGAAGGTATCCATGATACTATAGAAGTTCGACTGAACCCGAGGAGCACCAGAGATAACCAAAGGCACCTGAGCGCTGTCCAAGAGGATGGAGTCAATCTCGTCTATGATGACATAATTGAAAGGACTAAGATATTGGCTATCCTTATTCTCTGCGAGATTTTCAATCAGATAGTCAAAGCCCAAGGCACTATTGGTCGTATAGACAATATCCGCCTGGTAAATCAGCCGCTTCTGCTTGGGCGTCAGCTTTTCAGTCTCATCAGCTACCACCGCTGCCTCAATAGTCAACCCAAGAAAACGATAGACCTGCCCCATTTCCTGAGCGTCCCGCAGAGCCAGATAGGTATTGGTGGTCACCAGCATAGCTCCTTGACCAGACAGGGCATTGAGATAGAGCGGCATGGTAGCCGTCAGAGTCTTGCCCTCTCCCGTAGCCATCTCAGCGACATTGCCCTCATGGAGAACAATCGCCCCCATAACCTGAACATCGTAGGGAAACATGCCCAGCACCCGCTTGTCCGCTTCCCGCACCACAGCATAAGCCTCCGGCAGCAAGTCGTCTAAAGTTTCACCTGCGGCCAATCTCTCCTTAAATTCCTGTGTTTTCTTTCGCAGATCAGCGTCTGACAAGCCGGCCATTTCTGACTCAAAGCTCTTGACTTTGGCTAAGATTTTCTTTAAGCGCTGAATTTGAAAATGATTTTTAATCATCAGACTCCTCTATGATTTGGTCAATGTTTAGGCAATGAAACTCTAAGGACTCAACTCCTGCACTAAGCAGCTGAACCTTATAGCTATAGGCTTCGTTTGGGTAGGTAAATATCATACTCTCCGAGCGCTCCACTTGATTACTGATTTCTTTATCATAGCGGTCAAAGAAGATGGTTTTCAGAAAGACGCTGGATTCAGGATAGGTGGTCATATCTCTAGACAGGCAATAGCGAGCTCCCTTTTTGAGCAAGGGGAGAGCAGGCACCTGCCGGTCTCGCTGATAGTTCCATTTGGAAGACCATTCATGGATGGTCTGTCCGGAGGCCATCAGTTTATTTTCAAAAAATACATGTGAAGGGGAATGAATAATAAGGGTAGTGCCATAAAGATAGGTAAAGTCAGTCATTTTACCAGCTGCCGAAACCCCTCTCAGCTCTCCCCAGTAAATTCCCTTTCTTTTTTGAATCTTCATTTCTTTCTCCCAAATTCCTTTTCCAATATCATTCGATAATAATTCATGAACCAAGACACAGACACAGTTAAGTCATCATTATGCCGGCCAGGGACACCTCTGCTAATCAGCTTGGCCTCAGTCAGATGAAGAGCTGCCACCAGGTCCTCATAGGCCGTCGGATCATAGTCCTCTTCTTTCATATAGGCGATACCAAAGGTCGTCCGGCTGAAATCAGCCTTCTCAAACTTACGCCAGTAGCGGCGATTCAGCTCCTCTACATGCTCCTTATCTTTGCCACCCGTGTGACGGTGAAGGACATCTAGAGCCGTCGGAAAGACCTCAGGCAGGCGTAAACGGCCACGTTGGGCAATAGTGCCTAGATTTCCCAAGGGCTTGGACAAAACAATAGCCCGCGGACGAAACTCCGAACCGTAATAAACCGCACCGTAGGTCCCCATCGACATGCCCGATAGGATCAGATCCCGCTCGGTAAAGCCCAGAAAGTCCAAATGTTCTTGGATAATCTTATGAATACTGCTCTCCAGCTCCTGACTGCCCAGATAGAACATACCGCCATCCACGCGCGGATCTGAAAACAAGAGAAAAGGACAGCCTAAACTCCGCATCATTCCAAAGCCCTCGAAGCCTTCCGCCCGACGGTAACCAGAAAAATAAACAGCCAAAGGCGGCTTCAAATCTCCCGGATAAAAGAAGTAATTAATCTCCTGACGGTGGCTATCGCGAAAAATCTTCCCACCCAGAACATACTTGCCAAACTCAAAGCGGGTTAGACGCTGATGCAGAGCACCGACCTGAATCCGTCCCTCTCCTCTAGCCTCCAGACTAACTCCCAGATAGGAAGTAAAGTCATTGTCCAGAACCATGGATTCCCGCATATCCTCTTCTGCGAAAACAGTCTCGCGAGAAATGTCCGCAGTCGAGCCTTCCTGGATATTATAGAGACGCAACCGCAGCTCACAGCTGCCTGACTTTTCATATTCAAGCCAGAGTTCAACTGGATTGAACTTGTTGGCAATAATATTGTATTTCCAAGACAGGATTGGCTGAAAGTCCTGACCAAAGTCACCTTCCAGCTCCAGATTTTCATAGCCATTGTAGCAAATCTTGCCCCGAAATCCAGGGCTAACGACCATATCAAGCGGGGTCATCTTATCCCCATACTGGCCGGAAAAGAGAGCCTTGGACAGCTTGCGGACTAGATCAGCTCGATCGCTCATATCCGTTGGCTGAGCGCAGTGACGCTTGAGGAAATATTCAATATCCGCTTCCTGGGTTTCCTGTTGCTGATCATAGAAAACCGTATGGGGGACAATCTTGTCTTCAATCATAAACAAATCTGGGATTCGACGCAAATCGTCCACCAGAATCGCATCAAACTTGCCAATCTTATCCATCTCCATGACCTTTTTGATAGCTAGATTGGAGTTAGGAAAGAAATAATACCAAGCCATATTGTCTGGAATGGCAAGCTCCTTGCTCCAGTCGCTTGAGCCAATCTGTAAGATTTTCAGCTTATTTTGCATTCTCAGCCTCCTTGAGCCACTGCTCCCACCGGCCAATCAGCTCCAGACCAGTATTATGATGGATTTTTTCAATAGAATAAATCAGGGCCTGGTTCCAATTTTTCAAACCTTCCAAGTAATATTCTGCAGCAGTCGGAACATCAGAGATAGAGTCTAAGATATAGCCATTTTGCAGATGGGTCACATAGTCCGAGCCCACCAGATTAATCTGCGGAATCCCAGCAGAAATACCAGCAATCTGCGTATAGAGATTGGGCTGCTCACTCAGGTCAATAATTAACCGTGTATCATCCAGCTCCTGAATCAAGCTGAGCTCGTCCGTGATATTCTTAATGGTGAAACGGAGGTCCTGCTCCTGATTTTCCAGCAGGGCATTCTCAGCCTGCTCACTGCGGCGGTAGTTCTTGACAAATTCATACTGATTCAGATATTCATCAATAACCTCCTGCACCTTGGTCTCCACCTTTTGGATTCCTTCCTGCCAAGCATTGTAAACACCGATAGTCAGCTCTGTATCCGGATGCTTGGCCACATAGTGGAGAACCTTGAAGATGGCATAGTCATTAAGCCCTTCTTCCAGATTAATCTGATAAAAAATCTTGGATTCACGACGACGCTGGCTCTTGCCCAGCTGCAGACGAGTATCAAAAGGCGACAGGTAATGCACCTTCTGAGCCTGCCCAGGAAGGTAGCGCTGAATAGCCTTCTTGAAATCCATACGATCAGTCAAGACTAGATCTGCCTGCTGCAAATCCGCCTCCAGATCCTGCCAATCTACCGTATGATTGCGCTCGTGGAAAAAGCTGAGAATGATTTGAACATTCTTGGGCAACAAGCGCAAAATAGCTTGAGTGTATAAGGGATGTGTTGCCAGGACGAAACGGCTGTCCTCTCCTGCATTGCGCTCGATATAGTGGCCTAATTTCTCCAAGATCAAGTCTGGCATCCGCTCATACTCCAGCTTATCAAAGTCCAGTAAGTAAGCAGGATTGACCTCTACCCGACTGTCGTCAGGCTTCAGATGTTCACGAATTCGCCAGTCACCATCTGGCTGCAGGTAGTCCTGATAAAGGGGCTGCCCCTCTTCATAATAGGTGATACTGGAGACAAAGCCCCGATCATCAAAGATATAAAACTTCTCCAGCTGGTCATCCTTGAAAAACTTGATGAAGCTGATAAAGCCTTCTACTCCAAACTCGACATGGGCATAGAGCTGGCCCTGCCTGCGAACCATGATTAGAAAGGGCGTATAAACAAACTCGCAGTCTGGCTCCCAGTCCAGATCCTTGATTTGCAGGACCTGCATTTCTTTAGACTGGATTCCCTGAATCTCATCAAATACCGAGTAATAGTCCGTCTCAAAAATATCCTGCCGATGCAAGAGATAGCGGGCATGCGGCATATAGGCTGGCAAAAGCAGCTGAACGGGCAGATTTTCACTTTGAAAAATCCGAATCTGATGAATGGTATCATCAAACTCCAATCGCTGCATAGAGCGATACCAAGGGATAATATCCCGGTGCCAAACCCGATTCCCACTGCCACTCCATGAAGGAATAAAGTAATACATAATTTCTCCTACAACAATGAACGATAACGGTCATTAAGCGTCAAGGCCTCCACCTCGTCCTTAATAGAAAAGACCATTCCGATAAAAATCATAAAAATCCCCGGAATCATACTGAGCCGCAGATAGCGAATGTCCAGAAGCACCACCATCATAGGCAGGCCAGAAATCAGGATAAGATAGAAAGCCCCCACTAGTGCAAAATAGGTCACCAAACCATTGATATACCGGCGGGTTGCTCCTCCCGGATAAACATTTTCAATATACTCTCCACTCTTTTGCATCCGCTCAGCAATCTGGTCGCCACTGATATTGATAAAGGCAAAGGCCAGCGCCAGGATGAAAATAGTCAGCAGATAGAGGATAAACCAAGCTGGACTTCCCATAGACAGTGCTTCTATCCACTGCTCAATCAGCTGGTTGTCTTGCTGGAGAAAGTGGATAATCAAAAGGAAATACTGGGGAATGCTGACCAAGGTCATAGCGTACATAATCGGCATCCCACCAGCAGGATTCAGACGAATATCCAGATAAGAGTATTTCTTGAAACGGTTATGGATATTGATCTTATTGACTGGTATTCGGTACTTGGACCGCTCAACTGTAACAGCCAGATAGAGAAAGACTAGGCTAAAAACCAGCATCAAGGCCAGCCAAAGTGAAGAAATCTTCAGCTCCTGAATGGAGTTCCAAATATCCTGCGGAATGTAGGCAATCATGCTGGCCATGACAATCATGATGGAGCCGCCAAGTCCCATAGCAGCATTCAAATCCGTCAGCCAGATGAGAAAGTAGGTCCCAGCCATCAAGACCAAGGTATCTAAGACGATAATCGTAGTCATATCCACCCCACCTGCTTCTTGCAGTGGCAGGTTTAGGACCAGGGCCACAGACTGTATCAAGGCAATGACCAAGGTCAGCAGCATCCGCCGCCTTTCCTGTACTTCCAGAGGGAGCTTACTCAAGCCTAGGCGCTTGGATACAGCAAACATCTGCCAGATTAACATAGATGACATCCAAGGAGACAGGCCGACAGAAAAGAGCGACATACTGCGCAGATTTCCCCCCATCAGGGCTGTCGCATAGTTCAAGGTCGCAGAGGTCCCGTCCATGGCAGCTGCCTTACTCATATCGATGAAGGGCAGGGTCAGCTTGGTTCCCAAGACATAGATAAATAAGAAAAATAAGGTCCACAGAAACTTCTTGATAATGACCGGTTTAAAAAATGACTTCACACTGACTCCTCATGACAATGGCTGGAAAAACTCTAAGATAAAACTTCCATGACCGCATCTACTAAGACTTTTTTGCTAAAATAACCTTCCTTGAGCAGGAAAGAGAACTTTCTAACCCGCTCGACCATAGCCTGATACTCCTCGGCAGTCAAGCCTTCTACAATCCGACTGGCTTCTTCCAGACTGTCTACGACAAAGCCCAGACCGCGCTCGCGAATCAGCTCCGCATTGGACAGGTAAGAAGGGACGATGACCGGAATCCCAGCTGCCAGATAAGTGGCAGACTTATGAGAGATATTGAGACCATAGTATTCTGGCTCGTCTGCTGGATTTTCCTCAACACCCCAGACCAGACCCAGACCACCCTTGGACAGTTCCAAGAGCAACTCTGGTCGGCTGACCCAGCCGCGATAGCTGACATTGGCCTCTGGATTTGACTCTTCTTCAGGCGAAAAAATCTCCAGCGGCGTAGCATAAGACCAGTTGCTCAGATGCGGAAAACGTTCCACACTTCCTGCGAAATACAGCTTAGGCTCAAACTGAGCCTGGTGCAGGGGCAAATCATAGGGATGATCCCACATGCGCTGGACTAAAATCTTGTCCACGGTCAGCCCCTCTGCCACTAGCTTATCCCGCATCTGCTCAGAAGGTACGATAACCACATCGGACTGATTATACATGTCGATATATTCCTGCATCAGATAGTAGTTAGAGGGGAACATCAGCGGTGGCACATCATGGATAAAGGTCACTAGCTTAGCCTGCAAAATCTTGAGCTTAGTGATAAAGGCCCTGTCAAACTCTCGGCCATTCCAAGTCGGCGACTGGTAAATCACGACATCGCCATAGCCTACACTCGCCATGATGCCATCCAGACGGGTACTCAGCTCTGACTGGCTGTCGCTGTATATATCATAAAAGTAAAAGCTCAGCTCATTAAAGCCTAGTTGTTTAGCCAGCTGGGTTACATCATTTTGGGCAATCAAGGCCGTACTCTGGCCAGACATGCCGTATAGGTTGGTAATATTAACTTTCATATTCTTTTTCTAATCTTCATTCCTGAGCCAGATTGGCAAGAATCTGACTGTCGTAAGCCTGGTCATCTCTAAACTCAATATCCTGATCAAAGTTGTGCTCAGCCGTATGCTTGTGCGACAGCTTGACCTTGTGGCTAGCTCCCATCTGGAACCATTCATACTCTGAGTCAATATGCCCAATATCCAGCGCCCGATAACCTTCCTGTACTAGATCATAGACCAAGACCTTGGCAGTTGGACCCAGCATAGTCAAAATCAGACGATTGTCCGCATGTTCTCGAACAGCCTGCTTAATCGCCTCCAGCTTGCTGTAGGCATTGCGAGAAGGACAGATAATCCGCTTGATGGACCTAGCCCCGTCAAAGAGGTCGTTGCCCACACCAGAGCGGGAAGTCAAGCCCTCTACAATCAAGAGATCCTTGTCCTCCCATAGCTGCTTGAGCTTTGCAAAATAGCCTGCAGACGGCGTCTTATCTTCCAAGTCGATGTAAGGACGGGAAATAAAAGTCGATCCGTACCAAGGTGCTCGGCAGATATTTTTATATTTTTCAAGAAAATGTGGCAAATGATTTAAACTCCAAAAATTTTGGGCATCAATGGAATAGCGCTCTAGTCCTGTAAAGACATCAGGCAGACAAATCATCAAACGCTCATCGCTCTCCATAGACATAATCTCTCTCAAGCGCGCTGACAGTTCTGGATCAAAATCCTGATAGACGATACTGCGGCCCGCAATCAAATCCATCTCACCATCTCCAAAGCGAAGGACTGAAGCACCTTTCTCCAAGAGATAATCCAGTGATTGGTCGATAGAGAGTACAGAAATCTGCCGCTCTTCAGGCTCGGCTAAGCCCAGCTTCTCAATAGCCTGCACCATGACTTCAGGGTTATCAGCTGGAAAGACTTCCTGCCCCTGCTGGCCATGGACTGTACTATCAAAGGCAAAGACTGGCTTGCCAGCAGACTTAAAGCGAGCAATAATATCTCCGACCTCATCACCGGCATTGATATCCAGCAGCAGCTGAGACTTGGCTTCCAGCGACTCCAAGAGAGCCGGAATGCCCGCTATATCTGAACTGACGCTGACATTAGGATACTGGAGCAGACGCGTGATTGGCTCTGCTACCACTACCGGTGCAGCGATGTAGAAATGACAGGCAGGCAGGGCTTGAATCAGATAGTTGATATGCATCAGTTCACAAGAGTAGGTGTAGACTAGGCAGGACAGGCTTGAGCCATCTTCCCCTTCCACCATCTTTTGAGTCAGGGCTCCGACTGGCTCCTGCATATCCGACCAATCCAGTCCCTGATAGAACCACCAGACCTCACGATAGATAGACTGGGTATACTCTTTCCAAGGCTTGCGCTCGGTCAGATAGTGAATCACCGGCGGATAGAGACCTTTTTCAGGCTCATGGTCCGAAAAGGTCGTGTGCAGCGTAATGCAGTTATAAGCAAAAGGCAGCTCAAGCCAGCGGTTTTCAAAGAGCATATTGAGAATGCTTTGGTCATCCTGAGTAACTTTATCATGTAAGTTATCAGTCATCTCAATCAATTGACCCGCAATATCGTTTTCTCTCCAGTAGTTCACATTAATTAGTAAAACGCCTGAATTAAAAATCTGCTCGCCAAAGTATACTTCTCCACCCAGATCTCTTACCGCTCCAAGCGGATAGGAACCTAAATCAACTGCAAAAATTTCTGATAAATCACGTGTTACTACGATATCGCAGTCCAAATAAAGAGCTTGATCTTCCTGTACAAAAGTAGCCGTAAAATATCTCAAAAAAACTGAATAATGGATATTTGTCTTATATTGACTAATATGACTGCCATCCACCCGAGCATTGACAATCTGGCAGTCCAGCTTGGCCAGCTTTTTCCGTATGCTGACAAACCACTCTGTTGGAAAGTCACTGTTGATGACATAAAACTTGATAAAGCGATTGTGGCAAACGATGGACTTAATGGTGGTTAAGACCTGCTCACTATAGGCAGCATTAGCCGCCAGCACCACAGCCCGAAAGGCTTGCGGCTTCTCTTTTTTCATCAGACTGCACAGCTTTCTCACCATCTCCTGAGGGTGCTCATGGGGATAGACTAGTTCTTCGTTTTCATTTTTCTTAGTATTGTCAAAAGCCAGAACTGGCTTGCCAAGTGCCTTGAAACGACGACTCAGTTCATAGTGCTCATTCCCATGGTGAATATCCAAATAGACCTGGCACTTATCAATGAGCTCATCCAGCACTGCATGGATAACCTGCGGATAGAGATGGATATTTTCATAGCGATCCAAAGAACGCAGATAATCTCCCATATCTGTGTAACAGGCTATATAAAAATGAACGCTAGGCAGGGACTGGGCTAAAAACTCAATCTGCTCTAGCTCTTGCACATCTGTCAGGAGCATACAGTTGAGAGCGGCCTTCTCCCAACGGTCCTGCATCTCAAACTCTCCCCGATGATGGGCTAAAACATCCTCCAGACTCAAAGCCTGAAAGTCCCACCAAAGCTGACGGTACCGATAACTAATTTCCGAGTTCCAAGGCTTGCGGAAGGTGGTATAGTGGATAATCAGAGGTTCCTGGTCCAGCTCAAAATGACCATTCCAGCCGCTGTAAAAGGCCACCAAATCATGGCCGACCTGCAGATTGTAAATCTTATCCAAGGCAAGCCAGTCCTGAGCTAACACATGATTTAAAACCGTCTGATCGCCGTTAAAATCCTCCATCTGACCAGACTGGACCAAGCCCATGATGCGATCCGTTTCCTTGATAAAGGTCTCCTGCAGCTGCCTTTCTTTCCATGCTCGATTATCAATTAGCAGAACTCCAGAGTTAAACCCGTAACCACCAGCATCTCCAACCGCTGCAACAAGCTTGCCTTCTAGAAAAATATCAAATAAAGGCTGCAAATCTCTATTGACCACAAGATCGCTGTCCAAATAAAGGACGCGCTCCTCTGCTACAAACTGCGGAATGAAATAGCGTGCATAGGCTGCTGAGCTGATATGGTCCTGAGTCAGCCACTCTGGACTGATAGTCACTTGGTCCAAGCTGATATTGACTAATTCACTGTCCAGCTGCTCGGCCAGCTCATTAAAATCACGGAACCATTCGTCACTCAATCCCTGATTGAAAACATAGATTTTTACATTTTTATTGTAATATAAAATCGACTTAATTGTAGTCGAAACTTGCTCCTGATAGGCCTGATCCCCAACCAAAACAATCGTTTTCATTTCTTCCCTTACTCTTTCATTTCATAAACTCTAAAACATCATTTCTATACTTGATATTATATAAAATATTGTCCAAAAAATCTATATTCTCAAGGATTTTCCTGCACAATAAAGAACACTTTTTTCTACTAAATTGTCAAAAAAACAGGAAGTTGTCAAAACTTCCTGTTTCTATTGCCTCTCGGTTTCTTTTTACTAGTTTCTAGTCTAGGATTTTAGGAAGCAAGCACCAGAAATCATGACATGATTTCCTTAATGGCTTGCGCTATTCATCACTTCCTCAACTTACTAACTGAGTGAAATTTCGACGGACTAAAAGATAAACTGATCGGCTCTATTTACTGCTACTCCTCAGAGTCGCTTTTCTTTTTACGTCTCTTGAAGGCCAAGCCCAATGCTCCTAAGCCTAAAGCCAGGATGGAAGCCTTGCTCTCCGTCTCCCCTGTCTGAGGCAGACGACCTCTGGAAATCAGATCCAACTCAGACTGTCTTGCTGAAGCGGACAGACTTTCAGATGTGCTCTGACTAGCTGACAGGCTCTTAGACAGGCTTTCCGATACAGACTGACTGACACGGGCAAGCTCGCTGAGGCTGACTACCGCTGACAGTGACTCACTTGTAGAAAGGCTTAGTGAGTAGAATTCCTTCTCATGAACCAGATCCAGCTGACTATGCAAGACTGATGTGCTAGTGCTCAGTGAAGTCGACTCGCTGATTGACTGAGAATCACTAATCGAAGCACTTTCTGAACCAGACAGACTAGCCGAAGTACTTGCGGATTCTGAAGCACTTACTGAAGCAGATCTACTTGCCAACGCTAAGACAGAAGCCTGAACTGAAGTCGATTCGCTGATTGATGCGGATTCACTTGCGGATATAGAGCTGCTAGCTGAAGCTGTATCACTTGCACTTACTGATGCACTCGTTGACGCTGATTCACTTGCAGATACTGACGCACTAGTCGAAGCGGACGTACTTGCAGATACAGATGTACTCATTGACGCTGATTCGCTGGCACTTACGGACACGCTGGTGGACGCGGACTCGCTCGCAGATACGGATGCACTCGTCGAAGCGGATGTGCTTGCGCTTACTGATGCGCTCGTGGATGCTGATTCACTCGCTTTCGCAGATGAGCTAGTTGAGGCAGACGCACTTGCGGAGACAGACGCACTCGTCGACGCGGACTCGCTCGCAGATACGGATGCACTCGTTGAAGCCGACGTACTTGCAGATACGGATGCACTGGTCGACGCTGACGTGCTTGCGGAGACAGACGCACTGGTGGACGCAGACGTACTTGCACTTACGGATGCACTCGTTGACGCTGATTCACTTGCGGAGACAGACGCGCTGGTTGAGGCTGACGTGCTTGCACTTACGGACGCACTCGTGGAAGCGGACTCACTTGCAGATACAGACGCGGACTCACTTGCGGATACTGACGCACTCGTCGACGCTGAGGTACTTGCACTTACTGACGCACTCGTTGAAGCCGATTCGCTTGCGGATACAGACGCGCTCGTGGAGGCTGATTCACTTGCAGATACAGACGCACTTGTCGATGCTGAAGCACTTGCGCTTACGGATGCACTCGTCGACGCTGATTCACTCGCTTTCGCAGATGAGCTAGTTGAAGCCGACTCACTTGCACTCACTGATGCGCTGGTGGACGCGGACGTACTTGCAGATACGGATGCGCTAGTTGAAGCGGACGTACTTGCTGATACTGACGCGCTTGTCGATGCGGACGTGCTTGCAGACACAGATGCACTGGTTAAAGCAGACGTACTTGCGCTCACTGATGCACTCGTGGAGGCTGACATGCTTGCGGACACTGATGCGCTAGTAGACGCGGACGTGCTGGCAGATACAGACGCACTCGTGGAGGCAGACGTACTTGCGGATACTGATGCGCTGGTCGAAGCGGACGTGCTTGCGGATACTGACGCACTCGTGGAGGCTGAAGTACTTGCGCTCACTGATGCACTCGTGGATGCTGACATGCTTGCGGACACTGATGCGCTCGTTGAAGCAGACGTACTTGCTGACACTGACGCGCTCGTTGAGGCAGACGTACTTGCTGACACTGACGCGCTCGTTGAAGCAGACGTACTTGCACTTACCGATGCGCTGGTCGAAGCGGACGTGCTGGCACTCACTGATGTACTTGTTGAGGCTGATTCACTTGCACTCACTGACGCGCTGGTGGACGCTGACATGCTTGCTGAAACTGAGGCACTCGTCGACGCTGACGTACTTGCACTTACCGATGCACTTGTGGACGCGGACGTACTTGCACTTACCGATGCACTTGTGGACGCCGATGTACTTGCTGAAACTGATGCACTCGTCGACGCGGACGTGCTTGCTGAAACTGATGCACTCGTTGAAGCTGACGTGCTGGCAGACACAGATGCACTCGTCGACGCTGAAGTACTTGCTGATACTGACGCACTCGTTGAAGCTGATGTGCTTGCAGATACGGATGCACTTGTTGAGGCTGAGGTACTTGCGCTGACTGACGCGCTAGTTGAGGCTGATGTGCTTGCAGATACGGATGCACTTGTTGAGGCTGAGGTACTTGCACTTACTGACGCGCTCGTTGACGCAGACGTGCTGGCACTTACCGACGCACTTGTGGACGCGGACGTACTTGCTGATACTGACGCACTCGTTGACGCTGATGTGCTTGCAGATACGGATGCACTTGTCGATGCGGACGTGCTTGCAGATACTGACGCACTCGTTGACGCTGATGTGCTGGCAGACACTGACGCGCTTGTCGACGCTGACGTACTTGCTGATACGGACGCGCTTGTCGACGCTGACGTGCTGGCAGACACTGACGCACTCGTTGAGGCGGACGTACTTGCTGATACAGACGCACTCGTTGATGCTGATGTGCTGGCACTTACTGACGCGCTCGTTGAGGCGGACGTACTTGCGCTTACGGACGCACTGGTTGAAGCCGACGTACTTGCTGAAACTGACGCGCTCGTTGAGGCGGACGTACTTGCTGAAACTGACGCGCTCGTGGAAGCCGAAGTACTTGCACTTACAGACGCACTAGTCGATGCGGAGGTGCTTGCTGATACGGACGCGCTTGTCGACGCTGACGTGCTGGCAGACACTGACGCACTCGTTGAGGCGGACGTACTTGCTGATACAGACGCACTCGTCGACGCGGATGTACTTGCTGATACTGATGCGCTCGTTGAGGCAGACGTGCTTGCAGATACTGACGCACTTGTCGATGCGGACGTGCTTGCAGATACTGACGCACTCGTTGACGCTGATGTGCTGGCAGACACTGACGCGCTTGTCGACGCTGACGTACTTGCTGATACGGACGCGCTTGTCGACGCTGACGTGCTGGCAGACACTGACGCACTCGTTGAGGCGGACGTGCTTGCTGATACGGACGCGCTTGTCGACGCGGATGTACTTGCTGATACTGATGCGCTCGTTGAGGCAGACGTGCTTGCAGATACTGACGCACTTGTCGATGCGGACGTGCTTGCAGATACTGACGCACTCGTTGACGCTGATGTGCTGGCAGACACTGACGCGCTTGTCGACGCTGACGTACTTGCTGATACGGACGCGCTTGTCGACGCTGACGTGCTGGCAGACACTGACGCACTCGTTGAGGCGGACGTACTTGCTGATACAGACGCACTCGTTGACGCTGATGTGCTGGCAGACACTGACGCGCTTGTCGACGCTGACGTACTTGCTGATACGGACGCGCTTGTCGACGCTGACGTGCTGGCAGACACTGACGCACTCGTTGAGGCGGACGTGCTTGCTGATACGGACGCGCTTGTCGACGCGGATGTACTTGCTGATACTGATGCGCTCGTTGAGGCAGACGTGCTTGCAGATACTGACGCACTTGTCGATGCGGACGTGCTTGCAGATACTGACGCACTCGTTGACGCTGATGTGCTGGCAGACACTGACGCGCTTGTCGACGCTGACGTACTTGCTGATACGGACGCGCTTGTCGACGCTGACGTGCTGGCAGACACTGACGCACTCGTTGAGGCGGACGTACTTGCTGATACAGACGCACTCGTTGACGCTGATGTGCTGGCAGACACTGACGCGCTTGTCGACGCTGACGTACTTGCTGATACGGACGCGCTTGTCGACGCTGACGTGCTGGCAGACACTGACGCACTCGTTGAGGCGGACGTACTTGCTGATACAGACGCACTCGTTGATGCTGATGTGCTGGCACTTACTGACGCGCTCGTTGAGGCGGACGTACTTGCGCTTACGGACGCACTGGTTGAAGCCGACGTACTTGCTGAAACTGACGCGCTCGTTGAGGCGGACGTACTTGCTGAAACTGACGCGCTCGTGGAAGCCGAAGTACTTGCACTTACAGACGCGCTCGTTGAGGCGGACGTACTTGCGCTTACGGACGCACTGGTTGAAGCCGACGTACTTGCTGAAACTGACGCGCTCGTTGAGGCGGACGTACTTGCTGAAACTGACGCGCTCGTTGAGGCGGACGTACTTGCTGAAACTGACGCGCTCGTGGAAGCCGAAGTACTTGCACTTACAGACGCACTAGTCGATGCGGAGGTGCTTGCTGATACGGACGCGCTTGTCGACGCTGACGTGCTGGCAGACACTGACGCACTCGTTGAGGCGGACGTACTTGCTGATACAGACGCACTCGTCGACGCGGATGTACTTGCTGATACTGATGCGCTCGTTGAGGCAGACGTGCTTGCAGATACTGACGCACTTGTCGATGCGGACGTGCTTGCAGATACTGACGCACTCGTTGACGCTGATGTGCTGGCAGACACTGACGCGCTTGTCGACGCTGACGTACTTGCTGATACGGACGCGCTTGTCGACGCTGACGTGCTGGCAGACACTGACGCACTCGTTGAGGCGGACGTACTTGCTGATACAGACGCACTCGTTGATGCTGATGTGCTGGCACTTACTGACGCGCTCGTTGAGGCGGACGTACTTGCGCTTACGGACGCACTGGTTGAAGCCGACGTACTTGCTGAAACTGACGCGCTCGTTGAGGCGGACGTACTTGCTGAAACTGACGCGCTCGTGGAAGCCGAAGTACTTGCACTTACAGACGCACTAGTCGATGCGGAGGTGCTTGCTGATACGGACGCGCTTGTCGACGCTGACGTGCTGGCAGACACTGACGCACTCGTTGAGGCGGACGTACTTGCTGATACAGACGCACTCGTCGACGCGGATGTACTTGCTGATACTGATGCGCTCGTTGAGGCAGACGTGCTTGCAGATACTGACGCACTTGTCGATGCGGACGTGCTTGCAGATACTGACGCACTCGTTGACGCTGATGTGCTGGCAGACACTGACGCGCTTGTCGACGCTGACGTACTTGCTGATACGGACGCGCTTGTCGACGCTGACGTGCTGGCAGACACTGACGCACTCGTTGAGGCGGACGTACTTGCTGATACAGACGCACTCGTTGATGCTGATGTGCTGGCACTTACTGACGCGCTCGTTGAGGCGGACGTACTTGCGCTTACGGACGCACTGGTTGAAGCCGACGTACTTGCTGAAACTGACGCGCTCGTTGAGGCGGACGTACTTGCTGAAACTGACGCGCTCGTGGAAGCCGAAGTACTTGCACTTACAGACGCACTAGTCGATGCGGAGGTGCTTGCTGAAACTGACGCACTGGTCGACGCTGATGTACTTGCACTTACTGACGCACTCGTTGAAGCGGACGTGCTGGCAGAAACTGACGCGCTTGTGGACGCCGATGTGCTTGCAGATACTGACGCGCTGGTCGATGCAGACGTACTTGCAGATACAGAGGCACTTGTAGACGCACTCGTTGAAGCGGACGTACTTGCGCTTACGGACGCGCTCGTTGAAGCCGAGGTACTTGCACTTACAGACGCGCTAGTCGATGCGGACGTGCTTGCACTTACTGATGCACTCGTGGAGGCTGACGTACTTGCAGACACAGAGGCACTCGTCGACGCGGACGTACTTGCACTCACTGACGCACTCATGGACGCGGACGTACTTGCACTCACTGACGCACTCGTCGATGCGGACGTACTTGCACTTACCGACGCGCTCGTGGAGGCGGACGTACTTGCACTCACGGATGAACTTGTCGACGCTGACGTGCTTGCTGATACGGATGCACTCGTCGAAGCGGACGTACTTGCACTTACCGATGCACTCGTCGAAGCGGACGTGCTGGCACTTACTGACGCACTTGTCGAAGCGGACGTACTTGCACTTACTGACGCACTCGTGGAGGCGGACGTACTTGCACTTACCGATGCGCTAGTGGACGCAGAGGTCTTAATTGACACAGAAGTACTTATAGATGCGGAACTACTTGCTGAAGTTGAGGCACTAGCAGAGGCTGACTTACTTTCCGCAATAGATGCGATTGTTGAGGTAGAGGCGCTGACGGATGCGGAGGTGCTTGCAGATTTAGAGGTACTACCTGCTCGGGTATCTACTAAATCTTTTCCTTGAATTGTAGCTTTCCTATTATCTCTGAACGTTATAGTAGTCGTACCATTATTAGAAACAGAAATGGCAGTATCTAAATTTTTACCCGCCACATCTATCGGTCTTAAGTTTGGATTACTCTGCTTAATTGCTTCTCTGACCTGATTTTTTTCAGTTTCAGATAGTTGGCTTGGATTATTGACTAACACTGTATTCTCAGGAAGATTTGGTCTGTATCGAATAACAATCATAAACTGACCATTAAGAATTCTGTCCTTGTTTTTAACAGCAGCTGAAAACTCCTCGTTAGAAACGTTTTGGTTTCCTGCTGCATCAGTAACCATAACATAACGAGTATAGTCACCAATTACTGTATCTACTGGCACATTACCGTGAACTTGAATCTTTAGCTGATTACCTTCTTGAGTGACAGTTTTTTGAATCCATTCAGTTCCCTTACCAGAATCAGTACCATTATACCAACGAACATACGTCTTATCGATATCGAAAGCATTCGAATTATCTGTCGCTGTCGCAACAAACTCAAAACTTTCGCCACGATAGACAGTTATTTCCCTTGGGAAATCAACAACAGGTCTCTCTGTATCAACAGCATTTGCTACATCACGACGCGTTCTTCTACGCCCAGTCTGACTAGAGGATTCTGTCGACTGCTGGCTGCTTTCGGATCTAGCACTCTCTGATGTAGAGGTAGTAGACGTTTGACTGGCTGAGACTGACTCTGATGCACTAACGGAGGCACTAGTGCTTGCACTCACTGAATCAGATGTACTTGAAGACACTGAAAGAGACTCAGATACACTTAAGGAATCTGAGACTGATTGAGATGTGCTGGCACTGATAGAAGCAGAGCTAGACTGTGACATTGACTCTGAAGCCGAGATGCTGGCAGAGATAGATGCACTGACAGAAGCACTGGCA
The DNA here is from genome assembly GCF_050225395.1 of Streptococcus sanguinis. GTDB lineage: Bacteria > Bacillota > Bacilli > Lactobacillales > Streptococcaceae > Streptococcus. The sequence goes on from NZ_CP071431.1 coordinate 1,589,090, forward strand.
CTGGCTGAGGATGTATCTGATACAGACTCTGACTCAGTATGCGAGCTTGCCGTTACGGTTGCTGCCTCAGCAGCACTGCTTTCTTCTCCTAAAACTGTTTCACCACGTGTCGCTAAAACGTCTGTCGTGTCAATGACCTTTTCCAGAGCCTGACCTTCTTCTGCATGGACAGTTGTGCTTGTCACAACAGCTCCGCCCAGCACGGCCCCCGTGGCGACAATGCCCCTCAAAAAGTCTATGCCGCTCTTCTTATCGGTAACTTGTTCTTCCGTTACCTTGAGCTCGATCGATGAAAGGCCTCCCCCTCTCATTGATCTAAAAAGGCCGAACTGTGATGTCGCAGCACGCAGCCAATGCTTACCCGATTTAATCAGCTTAAAACGAGTCACACGCTCTACTTCGTGGTACTTACCTTTTTGACGTTTAAAAAACATAATTCTCCCTTTAATTTATATCCTTTTTAAAAATCCATTAATCCCATTTTACCACACTATTATATAAAATGAACAATAATTTACTTATTTTTTTTGCTGAAATTGTTTTCAAGCATTTCCAAAAATATTCATATTCAAAAAGAATCACCATTCTCCCATAACCTTTTGCAATAAAAAAACGCCAAACAGCGTTTCTTGCATCTTATGACGGAAGACATGGGATTCGAACCCACGCACGCTTTTACACGCCTACTGCGTTTCCAACACAGCCTCTTAAGCCTCTTGAGTAATCTTCCACAAAAGAGAAAGCCCAGCTTTCTCAAAACTTTAATCATTATACCACATTACAGCCCCAACCGCCATAGTTTCCGTTAAATTTTTTCACAAATTCGACCAAAGTCCAAACATTCTGGTTCAAATCAAAAATTTCCGTCGTATCCATACGAATCACATGCAGCTGATATGGTTTGTCCGCGTCTTCTATCTTTTCAGCGGATATTAGGCTGTAGCCTAACTCTTCGACTTCCTTTAGGAAACCATCTCTGTCTTCCTCAGACGCAAAATATGCCCAATGGTCAATCTCGCGCTCATGACTATGGTCATCGCCGTCCTGCTCCAGCTGGTACCAGACCCGCTGGTTGAGAATAGTCTGATACTCGTATTCATTAGGATAGAGAAAGTCAAAATACTGATCCCACTCCTCATCTGCCAAGGTCGCTGAGTCATAGCGGCGGTCTGGAAAGTCGCGCATCACGTTTGCAATCGGCTCCAGATGGCTTTTCTTGTCTTGCAGATAGTAGTAAAACTCAATATTTCCATCTGTCGTAATCACACCGACATGAATGCCGCCGACCTGGCCCAAAGTCTCAGAAAGCCGGTCCTCAATCACATTCAGCTCTTTAAACTCATCACTTGATGGAAAACCTGTCTCTCCATCGTACTGGAGGAGCGTTACCTTGAGCCTCATAGCATAGGCATAGAGAGGATAGGGTGCCTCATCAGCCAAGGCAAGATTCAGACGGATACTAGCCAACTTGTCATCAATATAGGTTGAGAAAGATCCCCACTCACTCGGAAAAGGATCTTCAGAAGGCACATCAAGCACTGCTTCTTCAACCTTTTCTACTTTCTCTTCCTCTTGCTCTCGCTCTCGCTGCTTACCAAACAGATTCTTAAAAAAACTCATATCAAACTTCCCTTAATACTTATGAAATCAACCCAATAGAAATACAAATATTTCCTTTGTCATCACTAACATCATTGTATTACTTTTTCAGATAGAAATCAAGATTTCCTGGACATTGTAAAAGCAAAAAACGCTGATTTCTCAACGCTTTAGAAAGATTTTAAAATAATGGAGCCGGTGGGAGTCGAACCCACGTCCAAACACCTGCTAACACATTTGTCTACAACCATAGGCTATGTATTGGTTTAACTTCACTTTGACACATAGCTCAAGCCCAAGTCAAGCGAGTCTATCAATCTCTTGCAAAATCCCTAGACCAGATTTTGCCGTAGCTTGCTCATAATAAGACCTGTCATCAGACACAAGCAATCCGAATCGGGTCACGCTGGCTGGTTTTTAGGCAGCTACAGCGTAAGAATTGTTATTTTTTGCAGTTATATTTAACTGGCGTTTTACATCCGCTAGATGAGTCGCAAAATGTGCCTCATAATGCCTGTCGAATCCGTAACGACCCCAAGACAATAGGAACATTATAACAGAATCTGCTAAAAAAAGCAAAAGCCTGCACGCAGCAGGCCAGCACTTACTATCAGTTCTTAGCGAATCCCCAAAGCAATCCGAGCATAACGGCTCATCTTTTCCACCGTCCAAGCTGGGTACCAAACCAACTTAACATCAGTCTTGGTAACCTCTGGAACATCTGACATGGCATCATAGATCTGGTCAGTCAGAAGATCCGCCAGAGGGCACCCCATGGTTGTCAGGGTCATATCGATTTCCGTTTCTCCATTGGTCTCGTCAAAACGGATTTCATAGATTAGACCTAGATTGACAATATCAATTCCCAATTCTGGGTCAATGACTTGCTCCAAGCTCTCTAAAATACGCGTTTTAATCTTTTCAACTTCTTCAGGGCTGTATTTTTTTTCTGACATGCAATATCCTCCTTATAGATAGAGCAAAAATTTCAAGTTAGCTTGAGGGGGCTTTTGTTTTTCAGCTAGAATTGCCGACTTAACGCTTCCTAATGAAAAATTTCTGCCCCTTCTTGCGCTCTTCAGTTCTTAATCTTCAATAAAGTCTCTGAGTGGTTTGCTGCGGCTTGGATGGCGGAGTTTACGCAGGGCCTTGGCTTCAATCTGGCGAATCCGCTCGCGGGTGACATTGAAGACCTTGCCGACATCTTCCAGTGTCCGCATTTTTCCATCGTCCAGACCAAAGCGCAGACGCAAGACGTTTTCCTCGCGGTCTGTCAGCGTATCCAAGACCTCATCCAGCTGCTCACGAAGAACGACACGAGTTGTATAGTCAACTGGATTTTCAATCACTTCGTCTTCGATAAAGTCCCCAAGATGGCTGTCATCTTCCTCACCGATAGGTGTTTCCAAAGAAACTGGCTCTTGAGCAATCTTGAGAATCTCACGAACTTTATCCGGTGTCATATCCATGCGCTCAGCGATTTGCTCAGGCGTAGGATCTTGACCCAATTCCTGCAAGAGATTGCGTTGCTCACGGACCAGCTTGTTAATGGTTTCCACCATGTGGACCGGAATCCGAATAGTCCGAGCTTGGTCAGCAATCGCACGGGTAATGGCCTGACGAATCCACCAAGTCGCATAAGTTGAAAACTTAAATCCTTTGGTGTAGTCAAACTTATCAACAGCCTTCATCAGCCCCATGTTTCCTTCTTGAATCAAGTCAAGGAACTGCATACCACGGCCGACATAGCGCTTGGCAATGGAAACAACCAGACGAAGATTGGCCTCAGCCAGACGCTGCTTGGCTTCCAAGTCTCCCTGCTCTACCAAGATAGCCAGCTCCTGCTCTTCTTCATTGCTGAGAAGGGGCACAACCCCGATTTCTTTCAGATACATGCGGACTGGGTCATTGACCTTGGCTGAATTGCTGCCCAAGAGCTCTTCATCCGTCAGCTCTGCTTCTTCCTCTTCGTTATTTAAGACGCGCGCGCTGGGATTTCCTTCTTTATCTGTAATTGAGATACCAGCATCCTGGATACGCTGCAGCAAATCCTCAATCCCATCAGCGTCCAAAGTGAAAGGAATAACCAGTTGGTCATTGATTTCATCATCTGTCGCAACCCCTGTCTGCTTGTGGTTGCGGATGAATTCTGCAATTTGAACGTCTAATGTTGTTACTTCTTTTTGTTTTGTAGCCATTCCTACTCCATTCTTCTTTTTTGCTCAATCAAGCGCTCCAGCTCGGACAGGGCTGTATCCGTATCTCCGCTGTGAGAGGCTTCTCGAATCTTCTTACTAATAAATTGATTATGCTTGCGCAAAATCTCCCGCTCTCTGGTTTCTTCCACTTCTTTCAATTCATCTTCTAAAACCTCATCGGGCAAGTCTTCTTCTAAAACGCGGTACCAAGCCTGCTGGACATGATCCGGCAGCTGGGACAAATCCTGCGGTGTCACCTCGCCATTTGCCAGCAAAATCTCATATAAGGCCTGCAATTCTTCCGAGTCAAAGGCAAAGTCTTCTCTCAGCCGGTATTGGTTCAAAATCAAAGGATGATGCATCATGCGGTGGAAAATATGATTTTCCGCCTTCATGAGACGACTCAGCCGATTTGAGGGCGAAAACTGCATGACGACTGGTTGAGACTGCTGAATCGGCGCCTCCTGACTGCGACTAGAGCGCTCAGCCAGTCGGCTGTTATTTACCGTCTGCTCCACCTGCTGATAGTCAAAGTCCGGAAGCAGCTCCGCCAGCATGTAGATGTAGGAGTTCTGCGCTGTGATGGACTTGGTCTTCGCAATAATCGGCGCCATCTTCTCTACAAACTCAATCTGAGCCTGTAGATTTTCAATATTATCTGGTTTCAGATGATGCAGCAGAAACTCCACATTACTTATTCGCGTTTTACTCAGCAAATGCTGCAAATCTTCCTCAGAATTTTTAGCTAGAAATTCATCGGGGTCCAAATTATCTGGAATCCGAACAATTTCCACCGTCATATCTTTCAGCTCATCCAAAGCCTTTGCAGTCGCTGCCTGCCCTGCCCTATCTCCATCGTAAGACAGGATAATCTTCTTGCAATACTTGCTCAGGTGCTGGACATGCTCAGGTGTCAGAGCTGTTCCCATAGAAGCTACAGCATTTTCAATCCCGGCCCGATAAGCCGCAATCACATCCATGAAGCCTTCCATCAGATAGACCTCATGGTTCTTCTTGATAACCGGCTTGGCCTTATCCAGATGATAGAGCTCGTAGCTTTTATTGAAAATAGCGGTGCTGCGACTGTTTTTATACTTGGCCTGATGACCATCTGAAGCCGCCTCTTGCCAAATCCGACCGGAAAAGGCCACAACCTGCCCACTATCATTGGTCAAGGGAAACATAATCCGGTTTTGAAAGGCATCATAGACCAAATTATTCTCCGCCAGATTGAAGAGGCCCGAGTTCATGATGGTATTCTCATCAAACTTGCCAACCATACTCTTATGAAGATAATTCCCCTCATTAGGAGCCAGCCCGATTTGAAAATGCTTAAGAACATCATCTGTCAGCCCCCGCTGGTAGAGATAAGCCCGAGCTTCCTCTCCCATCTTGGTCGTCATCAAGACCGCATGATAAAACTTGGCTGCCTCGGTATGGATATCGTAGAGCGCCTGATGCGGATGGCTTTGTCTCGGTCGGTCATTGCCCGCTGTCTCCACAGCCAAAGGAATCCCTGCCCGTTCTGCTACAATCTGCACAGCATCCATAAAGGAAACGCCTCGATAATCCTCAATGAATTTGAAGACATCGCCCGACTTGCCGCAGCCAAAACAGTGATAAAACTGCTTATCCTCTACAACGTTAAAAGAGGGCGTCTTTTCGCCATGAAAGGGACAGAGTCCCAGAAAATTCCGCCCAGCCTTAGTCAAGGCCACTGTTTCTCCTATGACATCGACGATATTGACGCTGTTTTTAATTTCAGAAATGATTTCTTTATCAATCAAGAGACAACACCTCCAATTTATCATAGAATATCATTCTATATTTTATACTAAAATGAAGCAAATGTAAAATATTTGACAAGCAAATATCTTGTAGTTGTCATATAAATAAGCTATAATATAATATCATTAATAAATTCTTGAAAGGAAAGAAAGAATGTTAAAGGATCTTAAAGAATTCTTGTTGCGCGGGAACGTGATTGATTTGGCAGTCGGTGTGATCATCGCCAACGCCTTTGGAGCAATCGTCACTTCTTTGATTACTGACGTAATCACTCCTCTCTTCCTCAATCCAATTTTGAAAGCTGCAAACTTGGAGCAAATTTCTCAATTGAAATGGAACGGGATTGCTTATGGTAACTTCTTGAGCGCCGTGATTAACTTCTTGGTAATCGGTACTGTTCTCTTCTTCATCGTTAAGTCTGCTGAAAAAGCACAGAGCCTTGCTAAGAAGAAGGAGGAAGCTGCCGAAGAAGCTGCTGGACCAACTGAATTGGAAGTCCTGCAAGAAATCAAAGCTTTGTTGGCTGAGAAAAAATAAAGAGAATTCACTGATGAAAATCAGTGATTTTTTCTTGCCCTACTGCTTGTACTGGAAACACATGCGATTTTCTCCAAAGAGCCAAAACAAAAAACAGACCGAAGTCTGCTTTTTTGTTCAATTAGAATTTTTTACGTTTACGAGCTGCTTCTGATTTGCGTTTGCGTTTTACAGAAGGTTTTTCATAGAATTCACGTTTGCGTGTTTCTTGAAGAGTACCAGCTTTAGTAACCGCACGTTTGAAACGACGAAGTGCATCATCAAGTGATTCATTCTTGCGTACTACTGTTTTTGACATTTTTTTCACTCCCTTCAAGTCCAAAATCTATATAATCATACCACATATAGAAAAGAGTGTCAAGTATTTTCTGTAAGTATGATGTATCCCCTTTTTATTATACAAATAAGAAAACCAACTGCTAAGCTGCAGCTGGTCTTCCTTTGCTTAGAGAGTTTTACGCTTCTTAGCGGCTTTGGAAAGGGAAATGTCCTGAACCTTATCGTAGAACAGGAACTGCTGAATGAGCTCTCTGTCGCTCATGTCAGAATTCAAGTCAACGACATAGTCTAGCTTGATAGACTTCTTTTCAGCCGACTTGAGAGAGGTCAGTTCAGCTGATTTACAAGCCGTTTCAAAGATAGCATCAAAGAGTACTTCGTAGTCAAAGTCAGCTGGAACTTGAACCTGAACATAACGTCTGGTCTGACTGACTGAAGTAAAGCTCATCTTTTCAAAGAGCATCCAGATGCCTGAAATAGCTAGTGTAAAGACAATTCCCAATGCTACAAATCCCATCCCTGTTGTAATCCCAATAGCCGTCGCCATAAAGATGGCTAGGAGCTCCTTGGAGCCACCAGCGGCCGACCGGAAACGAATCAAGCTGAAAGTCCCTGCTACGGCGACACTGGTCCCCAGATTGCCATTAACCAAGAAGATAATAATGGAAATAATGGCCGGTAAAAGTGAGAGGGTAATGACAAACTCCTTAGTATAGATTGTCTGGCGCTTATAGACCTTGGCCAAGATAATTCCCAAAACCACACTGGTAGCTAGTGAAAAAATCAGTGCCAAAGGATTAATCTTGACCTCCGTGGAGGAGTAGATACTGTTAAATAACTGATTGAGCATAGACTACCTCCTTAGGCCTTGACTGTTTGAGTCAGCCTTTCTTTAGTTTTCAGGTAGGCTTTGCCGTATTTTGAGAAGGACTGGTCTTCTAGTCCATATTTATTGAGAATATCAGCCAGCCACTGAGGATATTGACCAGGAACCTTGATTTCCATAATCACCTTGTCATCTTCCAGCAAGGGAAGTCCATAGCGACCTGAAGCCAAATCTACATCATAATCTCGGTAACGAATGTTGGAATCAACGGTCACACGTACCTTTTTATCTTCCAAGCCTCTCATAGAGTAACGGTCATAACTAATCACCATTTTTGGCTTCAAGTCTAGATAGCGCTCCTGTAACTGTTCTACTTCTGCCTTGACCCGGTCATCAGAAATAGTATGGTCTGCCACACCATTCACAATATAGTTGGTCACAGAGAGAGGATTAGAAACCAAACGGTATTTGAAGCCTACTTCATCGCGTTTCTTCTTGATTTCCAAGAAAACTTGACTATCATCATTCGGCTGCTCAGCATAAGTGCGCATCCGCATCTTTTCGCGACCGCCTTTTCTGGCAATGGAATCCTGAATCATCTGGAACTCATCATTATCAAAATACACATTGGAAATGGTTGATGTCGCATAATCATCTGCGGTGAGGTAAGGTCTCATATCAGCTTCAAGACGAGCTAACATTGCCCGGTCAAGAATATACTTCGTTTCGATCCGTTGGAAGTTTGTTTGGATTTGCTTTTGTTTCATTTGAATCCTCCTTTGATTCTACAAATGTAGTTTTTGCTTTTAAAAGAAATAGAGCTTCCGCTCTGCACCTACAAGCGTCTGGATAAGCTTTGCTTTCTTCTCCTTTCCAAGCAGTATTTTTTAAAAACATTCTACAAATGTAGTTTATAACTATATTCTACAATTGTCGTTTTTAAATGTCAAGAAAAAAGATAAATAATCTTTCAGTTTTTTTAGCATTAGGAAACGAAGTGCAAACTGTAAGTAAAATCGTCCTAAAATAAAGATAAACTGATGACTAACTGCTCTTGGAGGATTGCCAAATCCCCCTTTGAGAAGATAATAAAATTCTACCAGTCTAAGCTTTTAAGAAACTTAAACTGGCAGAATCCTTTTTTTAATCGTCATCATGGTCATCATCATCATCTGGATCATCAGTGTCTGTCGTATGAGAGGAACTGTTCTGAGCAGGTGTCTGGACTGTCGCTGTACTAGCTCCGGTAGAGCCCGCTGCTCCCGTATTCCCTGCGCCTGCAGTAGAGCTGTTGTCAGCTGGAGTTGATGCAGCAGACGAGGATGGACTGACTTCTTTTTCAACCGTTACTGTCTTTTCGACAATGGTATGCTGCTTGGATTTGACCAGTTTTCCATCCTTAGCATTGACAATGGTTTCATGGGCCGTTTGCCCGTGAGAGAAGAGAATCTTATAAGTGTCTTTCTCACGCGAAATTTGTAAATCTTTAATATCTTTTTCAGAAAGAGACAGCTCTTTTAAGACGGATGCTAGTGCCTGACGCTGACTGAGTCCCTGGGGCTGTTTTTGACCCGCTACAGGTTGGCTTTGTTGAGCAGCTGGGCTTTCTAGAGCAAAGACCGAGCTAGTCAAGAGCAAAAGGAGAGGGACTGCTACTACAAAGGCAGCAGACAGAAACCTCTTAGGCAGGCGGTTATCCATAATGCCGATAATCCGCCGCTTGAGATTAAACTTGTCAGAGTAAAAGCAGGTCGTCAGAGCAATTGGGGTCTTCTTACTACGGTCTATCATGGTCAAAATCGTTTCACCGTAAAAAGTCCGATACTCTGTATCTCTACAGCTCAGAACATCGTAGTCACAGTACATTTCTCCTGCTTCCTGGGTTTCACGGCAGGCAAAGCGGACAACCGGATTAAACCAGTGCAGACTCTTGGCAAAAATCCCTAAGAGATTGATTAAAACATCTCGGTGTTTGTAGTGGGTCAGCTCATGCTTGAAAATAAGCTGTAGCTCTTCTTCTGTGTAGTCCAACTCTGGCAGCACGATTAAAATATCTCTGAAACCTAGCAACATAGGACTTTGGGACATAGGATAGTGGAGCAGACGAATCTGGCCCTTAACTCCCATCTCCTGCTGAACAGCCTGTAGCTGAGCCATCGCTTCTTCGTCCTGAAACTCCGTGCCCCAGCGCTTTAGCATCTTTCTGAAGCGAATATAGGAATAAGCATATCTTCCTATACTAAAGACAAAGCCAATCAGCCAGATGGCAAAGAGAATTTCAAACCAAGGTAGGCCTAGAAAAGCCTCCCACAGATTTGTCTGGGCAGCTTTTTCAACTGCTGGAGAAGCGCCCTGAGCTCCACCTGTCTGGGTGGCAGTCACTGCTGTCTGAACTACCGATCCTGTATTCAGCCGAATCAGGCCTGAGCCAAATTGGGGACGGAACGGGAACAGAAAACTCAGCAATATCAGAAACCAAACAAAATACTTCACTCTGACCGAAATCTTAGTCTTAAAGGCCGTAAAAAGCAGACTAAGCAAAAGCACCAAAATGGATGTCGACAAACTGGTCAGCAGAAAAGAAAGAAGGAACTGTTTCATGCTTATCCCTCCATCCTACTTTCCTTGGTTGAGCAGACTGCGCAGCTCATCCAATTCATTTTCCGAAAAGGAGTTAGAAGAAAAAAGTGTTTTGACAAAACCGCCCATAGAACGGCCGCTGTGACGCTTCAAGAAATCCGAAGCCTCAACTTCCAGATACTCATCTTCTGAGATCAAGGCTGTATACTGCCTTTCACGCCCCTTGCGGACACTTTCTAAAAAGCCCTTTTCAGTCAAGCGAGCCAAAACTGTCAGCAAAGTCTGGGGCTTCCAGTGATTGTCTGGTCCCAGCTTCTCCATGATACGGGCAGAGGTCGTCGGGGTAGGCAGCTGCCAAATTACTTTCAAAATAGTAAATTCCCCATCTGGCAAACGTTTAATAGATCTTTTCATCGTTCCCACGCGCTTTCTAAATAATGCTATTTCTATCTTTATTCTACACTTGTCTAACAAAAAAGTCAATCATTATATAAAAAAAGAGCGGGAAATCACTTCCTCACTCTATTTTAGAAAAATAAACTAAGTAGGGTCAGCATAGCCAGCCCTCCCTGCTTGAACAAGATTTTAGGGTCACTGGTCACTGCACCGTATGCTGCCACCAAGATGATATAAACCATAAAAATTCCCAGCCAAACCGGACTAGGCTGTACAAAGGCCGCAATCAGCACTAAAACAGCTATCAATCCGTTGTAAACTCCTTGGTTTTTGAAAAGTGTATTGACCGACTGCTGCTCCAACTCCTCTTGTGACATACCGAAAACCCGAGCTGTTGCTGCAGAAGTCGTCGCAATGGTCTCCAAGTACAGGATGTAGAAAAATTCCAAGGCAACCAAACTTGCCAAAATCATTGTAATAATAGGCATTTTACTCTCCTAAAATAAATAACGAAAATCAGTATAACACAAACTGACTGGAACTGCGAAAATCTTGCTCAAAAAATGGACAGTTTGTATAAAAAGTGTGACTAAAAATACTGAAGAAAAAAAGCGTAGCAGAAATAAGCATTTTAGGACTAGATGTGATACAATCTTTTTGAAAAATGGAGGTAGTTTATGTTAACCTATGATTTAATTGTCATCGGCTTTGGTAAGGCCGGTAAAACATTGGCAGCCAAAATGGCGGCCCAAGGAAAAAAAGTTGCTTTGATTGAGCGAAGCAAGGCTATGTACGGGGGAACCTGTATCAATATCGCCTGCATCCCAACCAAGACCCTGCTTGTCGCAGCTGAAAAGGGCCTGGCTTTCGACCAAGTCATGGCTGAAAAGAATGCTGTAACCAGTCGTCTCAACGGGAAGAACTACGCAGCAATCAGTGGCGCTGGTGTCGACATCATTGATGCGGAAGCTCATTTCCTTTCCAATAAAGTCATCGAAATCACAGTTGGCGATGAGAAAGAGGAACTGACTGCTGAGACTATTGTCATCAATACTGGCGCTGTTTCCAATGTCCTGCCAATTCCAGGACTGACTGAGACCGAACATGTCTATGACTCAACTGGCATCCAAAATCTGAAGGAACTTCCTAAACGCTTAGGAGTTCTGGGCGGCGGTAACATCGGCCTAGAATTTGCCGGACTCTACAATAAAATGGGCAGTCAGGTGACTGTACTGGATGCTGCTCCTGTCTTTCTCCCTCGAGTAGAGCCTTCTATCGCTGCTCTAGCTAAGCAATACATGGAAGAAGACGGAATCCAACTCTTACAAAATGTACGCACTACACAGGTCAAAAATGATGGTGATGAAGTTGTCGTTGTGACAGAGGATGGAGAATTCCACTTTGATGCCCTGCTCTATGCTACTGGCCGCAAGCCTAATGTTGAGCCACTGCAGTTGGAAAATACAGATATCGAGCTGACAGAGCGCGGAGCTATCAAGGTCAACAAACACTTGGAAACATCTGTACCTGGTGTATTTGCAGCGGGCGATGTCAATGGCGGTCTGCAGTTCACATATATTTCACTGGATGACTTCCGTATCCTTTATAGCTATCTGGCTGGCGACGGCAGCTACACACTGGAAGACCGTAAAAATGTCCCTACCAGCATGTTCATCACACCACCATTGGCTCAAATCGGATTGACTGAAAAGGAAGCCAAAGAGCAAGGATTGCCGATTGCAGTGAAGGAGATTCCAGTAGCAGCAATGCCTCGCGGACATGTCAATGCTGACTTACGTGGTGCCTTCAAGGCTGTTGTCAATACTGAAACCAAGGAAATCGTCGGAGCGACTATCTTCTCAGCAGGAGCTCAGGAAATTATCAACATCCTGACTGTGGCCATGGATAATAAGATTCCTTACACCTACTTGAGCAAGCAAATCTTCACTCACCCAACCTTGGCTGAAAACCTCAATGATTTATTTGCAATCTAATTTTAAGCCCCAGCAGGGGCTTTTAAGATGTCTTCAAAACATTTGCTTACATTTCAACCCCTTTTTGTGGTACAATAATGCTAGTTTATTTTAAAAAGATTGAGGAAGATTATGTCTGAACTGTATGATATTACGATTGTCGGCGGCGGTCCAGTTGGCCTATTCGCAGCTTTTTACGCTCATTTGCGCCAAGCCAAGGTTAAAATCATTGATTCCCTGCCTCAGCTTGGTGGTCAGCCGGCCATTCTCTATCCAGAGAAGAAGATTCTGGATGTACCGGGCTTTACCAATCTAAGTGGCGAAGAACTGACTCAGCGTCTGATTGAGCAGCTGGAAACTTTCCAGACTGAGATTTGCCTCAATGAAACGGTTCTGGATATCGTTAAATCTGATGATGGCTTCACCATCACAACTTCTCAAGCCCAGCATCAGACTAAAACCATCATCATCGCCATGGGAGGTGGTGCTTTCAAACCGAGAGCTTTGGAGCTAGACGATGCTGAAAGCTACAATAACCTCCACTATCATGTGTCAAACATCAGCCAGTACGCAGGCAAAAAGGTGATTGTTCTGGGCGGTGGCGACTCGGCTGTTGACTGGGCGCTAGCTTTTGAAAAGATTGCAGACACCAGTCTGGTTCATCGTCGGGACAACTTCCGAGCTTTGGAGCATAGTGTGGAAGAACTCAAGGCTTCTAGTGTTGAGATTAAGACACCATTTGTTCCCAGTCGATTGGTCGGAGAAAATGGCAAGATTACCCACTTGGAAATCAGCCAAGTCAAGGGAGAGGAAAGTCAGCTTCTGCATCTGGATCATCTCTTTGTCAACTACGGTTTTAAATCCTCTGTCGGCAATCTCAAAGATTGGGGCTTGGAGCTCAATCGTCACAAGATTTTGGTCAACAGCAAGCAAGAAACTTCCGTGCCAGGTATCTATGCCGCCGGAGATTGCTGCAGCTACGAGGGTAAGATTGATTTGATTGCGACTGGGCTAGGCGAGGCACCTACTGCTGTCAACAATGCCATTAACCATATCTATCCTGAGCAAAAAGTCCAACCCAAACATTCTACAAGCCTATAAAAAACAGCTGCCGAGCTCAAGCTCAGCAGCTTTTATAATTCATCTGCGATTTTATTGATTTTTCTCAAGCGATGATTGACACCGCTCTTAGTTAGTGGCCGGCTCAGACTATCAGCTAGCTGCTGGATGGAGTAGTCCGGATGTTGGATACGAAGCTGGGCTACCTCCTGCAGGTCTACAGGTAAACTCTCAATGCCAATATTATCACTGATTTTGGCTATATTGTTGATAGTTTTCATACTGGCTGTGACCGTACGGGCGATGTTCGCTGTCTCCGCATTATTTGCGCGGTTGAGGTCATTGCGCGCTTCCCGCATGAGCTTAAGAGACTCAAACTCAGCCATGGCTTCCATAGCACCGATGACAATGAGAAAATCCATGATATCCTCAGCCCGCTGCAGATAAGTGACAGCCCCCTTCTTACGCTCAATGGTCTTGGCATCCAGCAGAAAGCGGCGCATCAAGGCAGCCAAATCCTCAGCATGATCCTGATAAACGGACAGGATTTCCAGCTGGTACTTACCTGAGTCTGGCTCCCGCATGCTACCATTTGAGAGAAAGGCTCCCCGTAGGTAGGCTCGGCTAGCTTCGTCATCAGACAAAATGGCCTGGTCAATCCCGGCCTCGATACCAAAAAAGGAGTCAGCCAAGTGCAGGTCCGAAAGGATTTCTTCTACTTTCTGATCCAGAAATACTGTGTATACACGGTTCTTGCGCAGATTGGTCTTCTGATGGTGGCGGATTTCTGACTTGACCTGATAAAGGTCCGACAGCAACTCATAGAGATGGCGAGCAATCTTGGCATTTTCTGTTGTGACAGATAGAGTCAAACCACTGCTGGCCAAGCCCAGACTGCCAGACATCTTGATCATGGCTGACAGCTCATTTTTATCTCTGTTGGCCAGGCTCAGCAGTTCTTCTTTTACTTTTACTGTAAAGCTCATTTGCGTACCTGTATAATCTGCATCAATTCATCAACAACCAGCTCGCCATCATGGAAAGCTCCGCCATTTTCCAAACGCAGGAAATTCGAAGAAATGACTCGCGGAACCTGCTCTTGCAACCCTTGAAAATCATGCTCTACCTGTACCAGATATTCGTCAAACTGGTTGCTGTCCATGTACTCATGAGGAACAGGTTCGATATTAACCAAGACTGTATCTACAAACTTCCTGCCTAAATGACGGTGCAGGACTTGGACGTGGTCGCTGTCCGAAAAATGCTCTGTTTCGCCGCGTTGGGTCATGATATTGCAGACATAGGCCACTTCTGCCTTGGTGTCTAGAAGAGCTTGGCCAATTTCCTCGATAACAAGATTAGGCAAGATAGAGGTAAATAGTGAACCAGGCCCCAGAACCACCATATCGCTCTCCAATATGCTCTCGACCACCTTTTTACTGGCAGCAGGCTTCTTGTCATCATAGGTATTGGTCACATAGACCCGCTCAATCATTCCACTCTTGCTGGTCAGATTGCTTTCACCGACAACTTCCGTCCCATCTGCAAACACAGCATGCAGAGTTAGGGGGGTGTCGCTAGAAGGGTAAATTTTTCCTGTCGTATGGAAAAACTTGGTTAGAAGCTGCATGGCATTATAAGTTGAGCCCTGCATTTCGGAAATACCGGCAATAATCAGATTGCCCAAGGGATGCCCCGCTAGAACGCCGTCTCCTTCCGCAAAGCGATACTGGAAGACCTTCTCATAAAACTTTGGCATGTCAGACATAGCTACCAAGACATTTCGCAAGTCACCTGGCGGAGTTAGCTGTTGGATGTTTTTTCGCAGCTCACCAGAACTGCCTCCATCATCTGCTACTGTGACAATGGCTGTAATCTCTACATCCTTTTTACGCAGGCTGTCTAAAATAACTGAAATTCCTGTTCCACCGCCAATGACTGTAATTCGTGGCTTTCTCATGAGCGGTTCACCGTTTCTTTCCGACGGTTTTTGTCGCGGTGGCTGGCATTGACCGGCCAATTTTTAGCCAAATCATCTGCTAAGCGCTGAGCAAAGGCTACACTGCGGTGCTGACCACCCGTACAGCCCACAGCGATAGTCAGGATAGACTTTCCTTCCTTCTGATATCCCGGCAAAATAGGCTCAATCAAGCCTAGCAAGTTCTTGTAAAATTCTTCTGACTCGGCATGGTTCATGACATAATCAAAGACATCCTTGTCCAAGCCAGTTTGATTGCGCAGTTCAGGTTTATAGTAGGGATTGGGCAGAAAGCGCACATCAAAGACCAAGTCTGCATCCAAAGGCAGACCGTATTTGAAACCAAAACTCATGACCTCAATGCGGAAACTATGCATGTCAGCCTGATTTGAAAATTGTTCAGAGATGGTCTTTCTGAGTTCCCTTGGCGTCAAATCTGTTGTGTCCACGACATTTTGGCTTAGATTCTTCAGAGGTGCTAAGAGTTCGCGCTCCAATTTAATCCCATCTAAAATCCGTCCATCAGCTGCCAACGGATGGCTGCGACGTGTTTCCTTGTAACGAGCCACTAACTCCTTATCAGCTGCATCTAGGAAAAGAATCTTGAAATCTATATTCTCATTTTGCTCTAATTCATCCAAAACGTTCTGAATTTGCAAAAAGAAGGAACGGCTCCGCATATCGACAACCAGAGCTAATTTATCATTGTCAGTAGTCCCTTCGACTAGCTGCAAGAACTTCGGCACCAGAGTTGGCGGCATATTATCAATGGTAAAATAACCTAAGTCTTCAAAGGACTGGATGGCTACGGTTTTCCCCGCCCCACTCATTCCAGTCACAATGACAAGCTTAATTTTCTTCTCAGACATAATAATCCTTTCATCAGATAGAATCCGTCAAAGAGTGGTTTTCCCCTGCTCTTTTTTAGAGAATCTCGGCAATAACCTCAATCTCAATTTTCACATCCTTAGGCAGGCGAGCCACTTCGACTGCTGAACGAGCTGGAAATGCTTCAGTAAAGGCTGTTTTGTAAACTTCATTAAAGGCCACAAAATCATTGATATCACTCAAGAAGCAAGTAGCCTTGACCACATGGTCAAAATCTGTTCCAGCGGCTTCCAAAATGGCTGAAACATTTTTCAGTACCTGCTGGGTTTGCTCTTCAATAGTTGTCCCAATGATTTCTCCAGTTTCAGGAGACAGGGGAATCTGCCCGCTCGCAAACAAAAGATTGCCCACAATTTTTCCTTGAACATAAGGTCCAATCGCTGCTGGTGCTTTATCTGTATGAATCGTTTTTGCCATAATTATCACTTCTCCTACTTATTTTTTTCATTATACCATAAAATAGCAAGCAATGGCCACGACAGATTGATAAGCCTTGACTTTTTCCATTTTTTCATTGATGAGGTCCTTAGAAGCTAAAAGGAAATCGACTTACCTATCAGAACCCATTTTTTAAGATTTAAAAACACTGAGAAATTTTTCCCAGCGTTTATAGTTTCAAAATCAGAAGTTTTATTCCTCTTCTGCTTTCGCTAATGCTTCTCTTTCCAGACGCAGCTTGCGTTTGGGGTTGAGTTTATTAAAGAGCTCTTCTAGCTTTTCTGCATTCCAGACATCAGCTGCAGAGACAAAATTTCCATTTTCATCGCGGAAGGATATTGGTTTATCACCCATTGCAAGCCTCCTCAGTCAACGAATTCAAACTCAAACTTGCCGATGCGAACCAGATCCCCATCCTTGGCTCCGCGAGCGCGAAGGGCTTCATCAACTCCCATACCACGAAGCTGACGGGCAAATTTCATGACTGCCTCATCACGGTCAAAGTTGGTCATATTAAAGAGCTTCTCAAGCTTGTCACCTGACAGCACCCAAGTCGCATCATCATCACGAGAAATTTCAAAGGCTGGCGCTTCTTCGTCAAAGCCGTAGTAAGCTTCTTCTTCCATTTCAGACTCATCATAAAGCAAGAACTCTGGTGTCTTATCCAGTAACTCTGCAGTCGCATCTAAGAGGGTCGCAAGGCCCTGCTTGGTCAGACTGGAAATCGGGAAGATTTGCGGTAGTTCCGCAAACTCATCATAATTAGCCGATAATTTCTCTTTGAATATCTTGAGATTTTCAGCACTATCTGGCATATCCATCTTGTTAGCAACAATAATCTGCGGGCGCTCCATAAGACGAAGATTATAGGATTCCAACTCTTTATTGATAGCTAGATAGTCCTCATAAGGATCACGCCCCTCACTAGCTGACATATCGATGACATGCAGGATGACCCGTGTCCGCTCAATATGACGGAGAAACTGAGTTCCCAGTCCGACCCCTTGGCTGGCTCCCTCAATCAAACCTGGTAGATCTGCTACTGCAAAGGACTCTCCAGAGTGAGTACGAACCATTCCTAGATTGGGCACGATTGTCGTAAAATGATAGGCACCAATCTTAGGCTTGGCTGCTGTAATAACACTAAGCAAAGTGGATTTCCCGACAGATGGGAATCCGACCAGACCAACGTCTGCTAGGACCTTGAGCTCCAGCAGAAGCTCTCGCTCTTGACCTGGTTCTCCGTTCTCAGAAATCTCCGGAGCAGGATTTTTAGGCGTTGCAAAGCGGATATTTCCGCGACCGCCTCGGCCACCACGCGCTACGATAAATTCTTGGCCATTTTCTACCAAGTCCGTCAGCACCTTGCCAGTCTCCGCATCACGAACCGTCGTCCCCTGCGGCACTCGAACAATCAAGTCCTCAGCCCCTCGGCCATGCATGCCCTTGGTCATTCCCTTTTCACCAGACTGAGCCTTAAAGTGCCGATTGTAGCGAAAGTCCATCAGGGTACGAAGCCCCTCGTCTACGACAAAAACAACATTGCCGCCACGACCGCCATCACCGCCCCAAGGACCGCCGTTAGGAACATATTTTTCACGGCGAAAAGCCACCATGCCATCGCCACCATTGCCAGCCTTGACTTGAATCTTGGCTGTATCTAAAAACATACTCATTTTTTCTATTCTCTTTTTCTAGTCTAAAAAAACGCCCTGAAGCGTTTGGATTAAAAGATTGCGCTGAGAGCAGAAGCAAAGATAGCTCCAACTGTCACGATGAGCATGATAATCACGACCAGCATCGTCAATTTTTCAAATCCTGTTTTTTTGCGTTGTCCGTTATCTCCAAAAGCCACGATAACACCTCTATCCTTTAAAAATTACTAGGTCTATTCTAACATGATTACTCCGTTTTTTCAAATGGAAAAGTATGCAAAAAGGCTTTAAGAGAAAACTCTTAAAACCTTTGAATTTTATCTAGTCTTTTTTTGAAGAAAGACATAGCTTCCAAAGCCAACTAAGATTGCCAAACCTGCAACTGACAGCCAAAGTGTTGTTTCTTGACCAGTCTTAGGCAGAACTTTTTTGTTGCCTCCTGCAGCACCCAGATCATTGGTACCATTGTTTGAATTGTTATTTCCATTTCCTGGATTGTCTGTTCCACCCTTTGGATTATCGGAACTGTTACCAGGGGTATTGTTACCATTACCTGGGGTATTATTCGGATTATTGTTTGGATTGTTGTTAGGGTTGTTATTTGGATTGTTTGGATTGTTGTTATTTCCAGGGTTAGGTGGCTGAACTGCCTTGCCTGGATCATTACCTCTATAGGTATTTGTAAAGACAGGATCCAAATCATATTTAACAGAGCCCAAAAACTCACCATTCACATCTTTAACAGTAACTGTCAGCTGAGCTTCCTTGTCATCATAGATGTAGTTAGCATCATTGCCCGGAATTTCCTTAATGCTGTAGCGGTAGTCACCAGCTGCATTATAGTTCAAGGCTTTGAAATTGATAGAACCATCAGCTTCATTGGTAGCTGTTTGAAGTAAAACACCGTTTTCGTCAAAGAGACCAAAGGTAAATTGACCCTTCTCTAACACTTTATTGACAAGTTTTTTCTGTGCCTGAATCTTCACATCTTTTGCTAGCACAGCGCTTCCTTTACCAAAGCCCTCTTCCAAGCGTACTGACTTAGTAATAGTGCGTTCTGGGAAGCCTTTTGCTGTCCAAGACAAGGTGTTGTTAACCACATCCCCCACTTTAGTACCTTCTGGTACACGAGTAGAGTACTCGATGTACATTGGCCAGTTGTAGTTATCGCCAAAGTTAATGGTAAAACCGTTAGCATCGCCATTAGCGTTTTGAGTTAGAACTGCCTTGTTAGTAAAGTTATCAACTACTGGCAGAGTCAGGATATGAGCTTCATTGCGAATACCACCTGCAACAGGAGCATAACGAACTGCACGTAGAGTACCCGGTACCAGTGTCAGACCATCACCAAAGTTGTCTGAAATTACCATGTTGCGAAGCATGTCCTGTCTTGCATTCAGGATAATGCGCCATTTAACAATACTCGGATCAGTGCTGTCCTGGTAGCCATATTTCATTTCATACTCACCAGCAGTTCCTTCTTCTTTCTGGTATTGGAAAGAAAAGTCTGTCTGGCCAAATTTGAAGGAAACAGGACCTGTTTCTTTGACTTTTTCGTTATTGATGCGAACGTTAAAGCCCAAAGATAGCTCTTTCTTTTGGGTATAGTTTGTAAAGTAGTTACTGAAAGTCACTGTAACTGACTGAGTCGCCGGGTCAGTTTGAGCTGTACCGACTAACTCTCCCGTATGATTAACAACATCATAGACATCGAAGTTTAAGGCAGTAATCAGACTTAATTCTTCCGGAAGTTTAAAAGTCAGGGTATCCCCTTCAGCTATATTTTGAGCCGCTGGAAATGTGAAGTTGGTTGTTACAGACAAGGTTTCATTAGTCTTAACAGTTGAGTCACTTGTTAATGGCTCACCATCCTTAGTAATGCTGGTTTGCTGACTGTATTCAGTTACTTCAGAAGCCTGAGTTCGAGCAGCAAAACCTAAACCTGTAACAATAGCTGTTAATAAGATAAGAATTTTAAAAATAATTGTATTTTTATTTTTCATCATTTTCTCCTTTCGTAGCTTATTATACCAAGAGTATTGCAATTTATCAACATTTTTATTCGTAGTGTTTAAAAATTCATAACAATGTAAAAAAACCAAGACGTTGTGTCTCAGTTTCTTTACGTTTATTAGTCTATCCCAATTTCATCTCGAACAACATTAGCAATGGTATCTACATAATAATTTACTTCTTCGTCAGTCGGTGCTTCAGCCATGACCCTCAGCAGAGGTTCTGTTCCGCTCGGACGAACCAAAATCCGGCCATTGCCAGCCATTTCGGCTTCCATTCTCTCAATCACCGTCTTGATAGCTGGGACTTCCATCGCCTTGTCCTTCATACTGTTTTCCACACGGATATTGACTAGTTTCTGCGGATAGATGGTTACTTCGGCAGCCAATTCAGATAGCTTCTTACCTGTTTCCTGCATAACCTTGGTCAATTGCACAGCTGAAAGCTGACCGTCACCTGTCGTATTGTAGTCCATGATGATAACATGTCCAGACTGCTCACCACCAAGATTATAACCATTCTTCCGCATTTCCTCTACTACATAGCGGTCACCAACTGCTGTCACAGCCTTTTGGATGCCTTCCCGATCCAAAGCCTTATGGAAGCCTAGGTTGGACATGACAGTCGTAACAATGGTATTCTGCGCCAGCTCACCTTTCTCAGACAGGTACTTACCGATGATGTACATAATCTTGTCACCATCTACCAGTTCACCATTTTCATCCACAGCAATGAGGCGATCGCTATCTCCATCAAAGGCCAGACCAATTGCTGCACCAGACTCACGGACAACTTCCTGCAGAGCTTCTGGATGCGTAGACCCGACATTCAGATTGATATTGAGGCCGTCTGGATTTTCTCCGATAATGGTCAACTGTGCGCCTAGATCCGCAAAAATCTGACGGGCGCTGGTAGAAGCCGCACCGTTGGCCGTATCTAAGGCTACATGCATTCCTTCTAGTTCCAAACCAGTTGAAACTAAGTATTGTTGGTACTTGCGCAGTCCTTCTGGATAATCCACCAAGTCACCCAAACCTTCGGCGCTCGGACGTGGCAGGGTATCTTCTGCTGCGTCCAGCAAAGCTTCGATTTCCAACTCACGCTCATCATCCAGCTTATAGCCGTCACCACCAAAGAATTTGATACCATTATCCAAAGCTGGATTGTGGCTGGCAGAAATCATGACTCCGGCGCTGGCTTTCTCTGACTTGACCAGATAAGCTACACCAGGCGTTGCAATGACACCCAATTTATAGACGTGAATCCCAACGGACAAAAGTCCTGCAACCAAGGCGCTTTCCAGCATTTCTCCTGAAATTCGAGTATCCCGGCCAACAAAGACCCGAGGAACTTCACTTTCGTGCTGGCTCAGAACATAACCACCAAAGCGGCCAAGTTTAAAGGCCAATTCCGGCGTTAATTCCACATTTGCTTCTCCGCGAACACCATCGGTTCCAAAGTATTTACCCATTATAAATAGTTTCCTTTCATAAGACCTGGATGTAAAGATTTAGGCTGCAAGCAAGGCAGACCACTTTAATCCCGGTTTATTTTCAAAATTTTATTTAGTTTTTATTTGATGAGCTCGTATTTGAGCTGCTGTTAGAGGAAGACGAGCCAGAGCTGTCTGCTGTTTTAGTGTTGACACGCATAGTCGTTTCAAATGGTGTCACCACGCTTGGCATGACATTCCCCTGTCCATCAACAGCCTGCAGCGGCGCTGTCCCGCTATAGTTGCCGGTGATAATGACATTGGTCGGGAGAATAGCTACGACATACTCAATCTTAGACAGGGTCTCCTCGTCACTGGTTACAGTAGCTTCCTTGTTTTCCAAGGTCACACCACTGATCGTCACATTCTCAGCCACCTGGCTGTCTGTGATGAGGTAGCGGACCTCAACCTTCTTGCTGGCCTTTTTACCAATCTTAACAGAAATCTTCTGCGGAGTGACTGTAGCAGTCAGACCGCTCGGCAGGTTTTCCACTTTCAGAGGAATCTCTACTGTGCCTTCTGTAGCCTTGGAAAGATCAGCTACGACTCGAAACTTACGAGTACTTTCCTGCATTTCACTGGCTAGATTGACCCGGTTGGAGCCTGTTAGGGCAACGGAAACTTCAGAAGTAAAGCCACTGATAAAGTAATTCTCGCTGTCATATTTGATGTCAATTGGCACATTGGAAACCGTATTGGTATAAGTTTCAGATGTGACCTGTCGAACTCCAGTATTGTTTTGATAACTGCTAGAGGTTGCATAGACAAAAAGCACTAGGGCAAAGAAAAACGAAGAGATGATATAAAGAATTTTTTTACGTTTTTTCATTTCTTCCATCCTCCCATGAAGCGTTTTTTCAAACCTGCTGGCTTGTCCTGCTCTGATAAGAAGACCTTTCTCAGCTCTGTCTCAAACTCATCCAAAGTTAAATCATGCTTGAAAATTCCATTTTGCGTGGTGGAAATCCCACCTGTTTCTTCTGAAACGACAAAAGTAAAAGCATCTGATACTTCAGATAGGCCAATAGCTGCGCGGTGCCGGGTTCCAAACTCCTTGGAGATGCCGCTGCTTTCTGTCAGAGGCAAGTAGGCACAGGAAGCTGCAATCTTATTGTTTTTTATGATGACAGCTCCATCGTGCAATGGCGTATTGGGGATAAAAATGTTGATTAGCAGCTCTCCGGACACATCTGCATCCAAAGGAATCCCTGTTGCAATGTACTCCTGCAAGGTGCGGGTTCCCTGAATGGCCACCAAAGCCCCGATTTTCCGCGGACTCATATAGGCAACAGACTTGACAAAGGCCTGAACCATTTTTTCTTCGTTACTGATGGGCGTCGCAGAAAAAATATCCGTTGCTCGGCCCAACTTTTCTAATCCTGCCCGAATCTCAGGCGAGAAAATCACCACGGCCGCAATGACCCCGTAAGTGATGACCTGATTAATCAGCCAAGAAATGGTAGTCAAGCCGATGATATTGGCAAAAAACTGTGCCAAGATAAAGAAGAGCACACCGCGAACCAAAATCATAATCTTGGTACCGGCAATGGCCTTAATCAGATAATATAGAATCCATGCGACGATAGCGACGTCAATAATATTAATTACAATCCTCCAAGGGTCAGAAAACAAACTGGCCCAATATTGGAGATTGGTTAGTTGTTGAAAATTCATACTTAGACTTCCTACTCCTATACAAGCAAAATCAAACCTCTATAGCAACAAATCGAACTTATTAAATCTAGTCACAGCCTGATTTTATCTTGTAATTAGAGTTCACTCAATTAACTTCTCTCTTTTTATTTTACAGTGGGTCTTAATGCTTAAAGACTTACCAACCCATTATATCACGTTTGTCAATATTTTTCTGTAACCTTCTTTACTTTTTTATGATAAAATATTTCTTATGAAGATAAATACAGCATTGGGCCTCTTGGCAGGCAAGTCCTCCCACTTTGTTCTCAGCAAAATGGGGCGTGGATCGACTCTGCCAGGGAAAGTTGCCCTGACATTTGATAAAAACATTTTACAGAACCTAGCAAAGAACTATGAGGTCGTGGTTATTACCGGAACCAATGGTAAAACTCTGACTACAGCTCTGACAGTAGGCATTCTCAAGGAAGCCTTTGGAGAAGTGGTGACCAATCCCAGCGGTGCCAATATGATTACGGGGATTACCACAACCTTCCTAACCGCTAAGAAAGGCAAATCTGGCAAAAATATCGCTGTGCTGGAAATAGATGAAGCCAGCCTATCTCGGATTTGTGATTATATCAAACCTAGCCTCTTCGTCTTTACCAATATTTTCCGTGACCAGATGGATCGCTATGGTGAGATCTACACGACCTACCAGATGATTCTGGATGCTACAGCTAAAGTTCCTGAAGCGACTGTACTGATGAATGGTGACAGCCCCCTCTTTAACTCGGTCAGCCTGAAGAATCCTGTTCGCTACTATGGATTTAATACCAAGAAAGGCCAGGCTCAGCTGGCTCACTATAATACAGAAGGCATCCTCTGTCCCAAGTGCGAGCATATCCTCAAGTACGAGCTCAACACTTATGCTAATCTGGGGGCTTATATCTGTGAGGACTGCGGCTTCAAGCGTCCTAAGCTTGACTACAGCCTGACCGCTCTCAAAACACTTGAGCATAACCGCTCGGCCTTTACCATTGATGGTCAAGACTATCAAATAAATATCGGCGGTCTCTACAATATCTATAACGCTCTAGCAGCGGTATCAGTAGCTCAGTTCTTTGGTGTCGAGCCAGCTACTATCAAGGCTGGCTTTGACAAGAGCCGGGCTGTCTTTGGCCGTCAGGAAACCTTCAAAATTGGCGATAAGGAATGTACCTTAGTCTTGATTAAAAATCCGGTCGGAGCCACCCAAGCACTGGATATGATTGGGCTTGCGCCTTTTGACTTTAGCCTATCCGTTCTGCTCAATGCCAACTATGCAGACGGCATTGATACCAGCTGGATCTGGGATGCTGATTTTGAGAAAATTCTAGAGATGGAGATTCCTCATGTCATTGCAGGCGGTGTGCGCCACTCTGAGATTGCTCGTCGACTGCGGGTAACGGGCTATCCAGCAGATCAGATTACTGAAGTCAAAGATTTGGAAGCAGTCTTTAAGACCATTGAGCAGCAAGAAACCAAGCATGCCTATATCTTAGCAACTTATACCGCTATGCTGGAATTTCGCGAATTACTGGCAGAACGACAAGTGGTCAGAAAGGAGATGAACTAATGGTATACAGTTCCCTCACTTCTCCTGAAAATCAGGACTATTGCTATGATATAAAGATTGCTCATCTCTATGGCAATCTCATGAATACCTACGGCGACAACGGCAATGTCCTCATGCTCAAGTATGTGGCTGAAAAGCTAGGTGCTAGGGTTGAAGTCGATATCGTCTCTCTAGAAGATGACTTTGACAAGGACAGCTACGACATCGTCTTCTTTGGCGGAGGTCAAGACTATGAGCAAACGATCGTGGCTCGTGACCTGCAAGCTAAAAAAGAAGCTTTGGAAAGCTTTATCAATGAAAACGGCGTAGTGCTAGCTATCTGCGGTGGGTTCCAACTCTTAGGCCAATACTATATCGAAGCTTCTGGTCGACGAATCGAAGGCCTGGGCATCATGGGTCACTATACCCTCAACCAGACCAAAAACCGCTATATCGGTGACATCAAGATTCATAACGAAGAATTCAATGAGACCTACTACGGCTTTGAAAATCACCAAGGACGGACTTTCCTCTCGGACGATGAAAAACCTCTGGGCAAAGTCGTCTATGGAAATGGCAACAACCAAGAGGATGGTTGCGAGGGTGTTCATTATAAAAATGTCTTTGGCTCCTACTTCCATGGCCCTATCTTGTCCCGCAATGCGAACTTGGCCTACCGTCTGGTGACCACCGCTCTGAAAAACAAATATGGCTCAGATATTCAACTAGCCGCTTATGAAGATATCCTTGCCCAAGAAATCCCAGAAGAATATGGAGATATCAAGAGCAAGGCTGAGTTTGAATAAATAAACAGGAGAATCACTATGAAAGAAAAATTGCATTATATCCTACTTTTAATTACCATTCTATTGGTTGCCAGTATTTCCTTGGCCAATATGCAGAGCGTTAATGTTAGCTTTATCTTGTTCAGCTTCAGACTTCCTCTAATCATATTGATTTTGGTCTCAGTGCTCCTAGGCTCTGTCACGACCTTTCTCATCAGCATGGTGAAAAATTTCTCACTGAAAAAAGAGCTTAAGAAAACCAAAGAAGCACTTAAAAATTCCCATACAGAAAACTAGGTTGGAAATTATTCCAGCCTAGTCTTTTTGTATTTCCTATTATGAAATTTTATTGTATCTATTCTTTCTATATCTTTCGACAGCCATAAACCATCGAACCATATTGTTTTGCCATAATACTAAAACTCCTACAGCTGTCATAATACCCATAAAGCTTAAAGTAATAATCTCACTGCCGATAGGTGTACCTATCATATTAAAAACTAGAATAGATATAACTAAAATTGGACTAATCAGCCCCATTAAAGCCATAGATACTGTGAAAACACAAGCAACTATCTTCTTACCAAGCGTAACCTTCTTATCGCCAAAATTACCCCAAATAAGATTAGTATCAACTGCCCGTCTAAAATTTTCTTTACTGGTTGGCTGTGCCAACTTAACATTCTTATAAAGGGCTCGCTCTACTATCACCAGCAAAAGAGTACCTTCCAGAAACCAAACAATTAGAAAATAAACCAAAGTACCATAGCCATAGACACCACCAAACAATCGTGTCTCAGGAAAAAGCTGCATCACACCACTAAAAGCAATCAGAAATGATGTAATTAAAATGATTTGTTTCCGATTGCCACGCGATGCCTCTGTATTCAATAGTTTACTTTTAGGAGCTGCTAAGGGGTCTCTTGGCTTTTCTACATTTACATAAATAGCCTGACCATCACTTTCCCCTATATAAATAACTTTCCTAAAAAACATCCTTTTTCTTTCCTCTCTATATACCAACAATTAAAACAAGTCAGGTTGATATAGTTCTCAGCACTTTCTTTTCTTCCTCTTTTTAAACTGATAATAAATAAAACTCCCCGTAGCATCCAAGACAATCGTATAGCCAAAAATTCTTATAAACCATATTAGCCAAATCGGACTATTTTCAGCATCTATATGCAATAATTGCAAACAAGCAATAATGCCAAGAAATAGAATAACCTCTGTAATCAAACGGGGCTTAGTCTTTTTGAAATCTAAGGTTTTAAAAAAACTCTGATTATATAATTCTTCTGGTACTTCTTCCCAGTAAGTCTTATCTTTCGCTCTCAACTTGAGTAAATATCCGACTTCGACAATTAGTCTCGAGAAAGCTGATATAAACACTATATTACCAAAAACACCTAATATTTGCTTAGAATAACCGGATATCCAACCAACCAACACTCCCCCTAGCAAGGTAGCTCCTAGAATTATCCAGATAGAAGGTTTGCTATAGACACTCGAAGCAGCAACATAGTTGGCATTAATCCGTTGTTCGGAAAAGCCTGTTTCTAATTGTTTCTTTAGCCATCTTACATTATAAAGGATTAAACCCCAAAATAGAATCAGAGAACTAAGCCCAAAAATAATGGTATATATAAAAGAATTTCTCAATAAATTATTAGTGAGTACAACAATAACATAATCGGTCAAAACTAATGACAGAAGTAATCCATTAATCATTGCAAAAAGCATGGCTGTACCAAAAAATTGATGTCTATAAATCAATTTTTGATTGAAAGAAATAACTTGACATATCAGCATAAAAAGAAGGTATACGCAAAAAAATAGGAATATAAGATTAGAAAAGGGATTCAATTTGAGTTGATCTTTTATAAAATAATACACATGCGACAAGGCAATACTTAAGGCAAATATACCGGACCAGGCCAAACCAAGCATCCCAACAGAAGCTCGTGTCGCACCTAGTGATTGAAAGTAGTTCTTGTTTAATTCTTCTGGTCCTAAAACTATATTTTTTCACTCATTTTCTACCTCAAAAAATTTGGCCTTTGTATCTTTAAAAGCATTTTTTTAATTCTGCTAGACATACAGACATTACATGGTTTGATCTCAACTGGTTTATGACAACCGAACCAATTGGTAAAATAGGGTTATTATTTTCCATTTTCATTCTCCAATTCATAATTTAATTTATCTAAAATTTTATTATTTATAACAGTTTTGACTATGCCATTCCATATAATATTTGGAACCAAAGAAAGTAGTATAGCAAGTACAACTAATTTTATTATAAACTCTATAATTGTACTTGGCATAAAATAAAACCAATAAACAAAAGGAATAACTGCAAAGACAATAAACAACACTACTAAAATGTTTGCAAGATAAGATGTTTTTATCTGTTTCAAAACATCATTATGTTTTAAAGTTATATCGTGTATAACTTCAAAATATTCTTTCTGGACAGTACTACTAGGAGCTTCAATCAAAGGATAAGTATTTCTAATTGAAATCATCCATAATTCAAAAAGTATAAAAAACCAGATTCCTAAGATCATAGGTAACAGAAAAGAAAAAAGACCGAACTCTTTTTGAGGAACAATGTAATTATCAGAATAACCAGCGATAAAAGCCATAATCGGGACAATCAAAAATGGCGAAGACATCCAAGTTAATCTGCCAATTTTCTTAGCTATGTTTTGGTGATTCCCTATTTTTTCCTTATCGAGCCTTCTCCAAACAATATCTCCTGATAAAAAATAGTACTCTGCAGCTAAGCCTGTTCCTTTTAAATTAGTTCCCATCCCATTATCAACAGCAAATAATAATCTTATCTTTTTCACAATGGACATCTCCATATTAGCTTTTTAGACTTAATATTTCGATCTAGTTCTTTATTGACATCACTTCCTAAAAGCAATAATTTTTTACTCATTTTCTTCTCCATTCTCTTGTGTTGTTTCTTCTTTTAGCTTGCCACTTTTGACCAGCTTTTTATAATATCGTTTGCTGTACCATTCTCGGTCTGAAATCTTTAAGTAGGATTTATACTCTTCTGGGTACTTGTGGATATAATAGGCTTGAAAAATATGCACATTCATCATAAAAGCTATAAAATAACCGCTAATGACAAACCAAACCACCAAAAATAATCCAAACATATAAAAATACCAAAGGACCGGAAGTTGATTCATTAGATGATAGACCAGTGATACCGGAAAGAGCACTACCATCGTTCCGACTGTAATCATCATCACTTTCTTAAGAATTGACTTTTCTTCTTCATCGTTCAGTCTCCTTTTCAGATTCTGGATACTATTCGTAATAATCCAGAAAAAGAGAACGATTCCTAAGACGAACTGAAACCAGAATCCCACCAATGTATAAGCATCGTAAGCTACCGCACTAGCAAAATAAAACCCCGATATAAAAGCACAAATTGACATTGAAAAATAAAAAGGAAAGTAAGTCCAAAGCTGACTGTTCAAGCGTTTCTTGGGCCAAAAAACAGGGATAGATCCAAAAAGGAAAGTTAGATAGAAAACTATACTGATTGGTCGCATTATTTGCCCAATTGTGTGAAACAAAGAAACCGATTGATGAGAAAGATAGTGTACTTCTCCACTTTGACCTACACTACTTGGCAAAGCAATTAATAGAAAGTAAACCATAATTCCAAAAAAGATAAATATGCAAAACACGACCGTAAACAGCCGATTGATCATCCCCATATGAATAGGATTTGGCATACCGGCGGTTAAGGCAAACTTTCCGTTCGTTACGATTTTCTTACTTCGTTCAAAGTCTGCACCGAAAATACTGATTTTTTTCATTTTTAATCTCCAAATTTCATCTGGCAGAAAGGCTCATATCCTTGAGAATCTTCCATTTGAGGATAGGCAACAAATTGTGTCACAAAACAGCAACTGTCGCAGCAGCTACTCCTCGCTTTGTTAAAGATATAACACTTACCTTCTGCGATCGACTGTTTTATCTAACACTTAGTTACAAGTTTCGCTCTCCGGTTCTTTCTTGAACAAGATTTTCCCTTGACTGTACAGCTTCATAATCTTTACAAAACGAACAGGGTTGTTTTGGTTATAAAACAAAAAGGGTATATAGAACATAAATCCAGCTATCCAAAAATCGTAATTGGTCTCAATAGGCTGACCAAACTTTTGAGTATAGCCGTAAAAAACACATACTAAATATATAACAGCAGCAATTATTATGTAGCGAGCAATTCGATAGATTGTTGAAGATGATTTAGCTGGGTCAAAATTCTCGTCACCCACCATCAAATTATGGGAAGCCGCATAATAAAACACCTTCTCTGTTGTCGGCTGAGCCTTGCGAACATTTTTATAAAGCCCTCGCTCAAGAATAGCGACCATTAACAGAAACTCAGCCAACCAAAATAGCAGGATATAGGTCAAACTGGTCCAATTATAGACACCAATGGACAAGGCTGAAAAGAATCCGAAGACCGCAGGTCCACCTGCCATCAAGAGAATCACCAATTCAGGAATATAGGCATTAGTCTTACGCGCTCCTTCCGTATTGAGCAGGAAACTTTTGGGAGCTGCTAAAGCCTCTCTAGTCTGCTGGTCATAATAGACCGCCTGACCATCACACTCGCCAATAAATACTCGACGACGTCTAAGAAAAAACATTCTAACCTCTTTCCAATTAGTTATTGAAGTTCTGTTACCAAACTTTATAATCTCTACTGCTTCACTCACTTTTATTTAATTTCAAATCAGCTAAGCTCCAGCTTTATAATCATGTAGCTCTTTTGTCAAAATAGCTCCATCCGGTCCGACGCTCACTTCTAGATAGACACCTGGATCGTCATCAGATCTACATATCACACTAATTTTCCCCTCCTCAAACTGTTGTGATAATTTCAAGATTCTAACAAAGTAATTTTGATTGAACGCAACAAAAGCAATTCCCAACAAAAGACCTGCAAATATAATCTTAAAAATTTCACCTCCAATCGGTTGCCCCAACAAGTCTTTAAAGCGGGAAATAAAATCATATACATAGTAGAAACCTACTGCAGGAATAGTAAATAAGAGTGCATTAAAATATAAAAAAGCACCTTTACTAAAACCTTTTTCCGTCTTTTCCTCCTCGTCTTGATTTTCGTCATCCGGATAAATCATAGTCGTCAGACAAACCGTTTGGGTAGTCACTTGCGCTCTATTGATATTTCGATACAAGGCTCGTTCTACAAGGAGAGTGACAAAAGCAAACTCTGCTATCCAGATAAGAATAACACTCCAAAAAGCAGTCATGCTATAAATTCCTTGTAAAAATAGACTAAAGAAGGAAGTAAGACCACCCCCGCTAAACATAAAGAAAACAACTAATAGAGGAATATGCCGATTCATCCTGCTCGATTTCTCTGTATCTAATAGTTTACTCTTTGGAGCTTCTAAAACTTCATGGGTCTTACGATCATAATAAATGGCTTTGTCATAATATTGATTCAAATAAAAACGACGTCTTCTAAAAAACATTCTAGCCTCTTTCTATTTTCTTTATTCTATTTCCTTTTTGACGCGATGATTTCTGTACCGTTCAACTGCCTTCAACCATCGAATCATATTATTTTGCCATAGCAATAGAACTGCGACAGCTGGCACAATCCCCATCACGCTTAAATTGAATATCTCACTGCCGATGGGTGTTCCCATCATCTTCAAAACGAGCATGGTGAAGATAGAAATCGGGCCCACCAAGCCCATGATAGCCATAAAAACTGTGAAAATCCAAGCGAATCACGAAGAACTATAGATTGTTTCTTCATTGACTCCATCCAATTTAATTACACTATTGATCAATCGGTCTATAATGATTGGCCAGTTAACGGCCACTTTTTTGTACAATCACAACTCTTCATATTCTGGATGCTTTCGGATATAGATGGCTGCGTAAACGGCATCCACGATAACCGCAGGAAACGTTAATGTGATTAACATCCCCAAGAAAAGACCGAAGATTCTCTCAACATAGCCTGTCATCACGGCTATGAACAGCAGTATAATTCCAATAACTCCCAAAATGTTGAAAAGCCATTCTTTTTTCTTACTATTCACCTTATAGGTCTCCCATTGGTTAATCTTCCAAATTTTCCCTTGATTTTGAGGGAGGTAATACCAGGCGTAAATCAAGGTCATCCCAAGGAATAAGAGCAAGATGGGAATGAGATAAAACAAGGTGAAACTGGAATCATTGACCGTTCGTGCACTAATAGAATCCTCGCCCGAGGTAAACATCAATAGGCCAATAAAGGTGAAGCTGACGACTATTGTCCAAGCTACCAAGCCGATTAAGATGTAGGTCAGAGATTTAAAGCGATTCACCAAAGAGTTAAAAAGGCCAAAGATAATACTAAATCCATTAATCAGAATACAAGAAAGAAATAAAACCTTGATAATACCAATCCTATCTTCGTAGCTACCCGCAAAATATAAAAATGCCGTAATCGGTAGCATGATCCAAGGAAAAAATTTAATATAGCCTAAACTAACCTCATTTGTAATCAAAGGGCCGTGGTAGCGTTCTTCGATCACTACTTTCTTTTTCTTTGAAGCTTTTGACATGAACTCCCTCTCCTTATCTGGTCAGATTGATTTTATACAAGAAAACTATTTTCCACTCTCTACCTTCTACTTCAAAACTTGGTTTTCATCTTTCTGTAGTTCGGTGATGATAGGTTCTTGATCTGTTCCCATACTCACTTCTAGATAGACATCTGGATCGTGGTCAGCTCTACATACTACACTCAGTTTTCCACCATAGAATAAATCCAATATATCAAAACTCTTAGTAAGATTATTTTGATTATATAATATAAAAGAAACACCTAATAAAAGTCCAGTTGCAATAATTTTAAATATTTCTCCTCCAATAGGATTACCTAACAAGTCTTGATAATTAAAAATGAAATCATAGGCATAGAAGAATCCAACCAAGGGGACTAGAAAAATCAATCCTTTTATCAAGCGTGTACCATTTCTATTCTCTTTCTTGCTCAAATCCTTCTCCACCTTTTGTTCTTCGTCCAATGTCTCCATAATAACCAAACTAATTGTTTGAGAGGTCACTTGTGCTCTGTTGACATTTCGATACAAGGCACGTTCTACGAGGATAGTAATAAAGGCAAACTCAGCTATCCAAATAAGAATAACACTCCAAAAAGTTGTCATGGTATATGTTCCATGCAAGAATAATCTAAAAAAAGAAATTATTCCTCCTCCACTAGACAAAAATAGGACAACTAAGAGAGGTATATGTCGGTTCATCTCGCTTGACTTCTCTGTATCTAATAGTTTACTCTTTGGCGCCTCTAAAAGTTCGTGAGTCTTACAATCAAAATAAATTGCTTTATCACCATATTGATTAAAAAACATATCTCTCCTCATTTCTAATTCTTATTCTAGTTCTGTCAGCAAACCTCTGTTCCCAAAACTGAATTAGCTAACTTTTTCATTCAATATCTGTACTGTAAAAAAAATTCTTATTTTTTATTCCCAAACTTATTTTGTACTTGCAATATAAGCCAATTTCTCAATTCTCTCATGAATCGTTTCTACATTCAAATTTTCTCGAAGGTATTCACAGAGCACTCCATTTTCATAAAACATTTGCTCTGAAAGCTGACCTTTTGGTTCATCGGGGCACTGAATCATAACAATACTGAAAACACCACCAGGACCAGAATTCTCAATCACATTCCCCTCAAAATGATAGGTGAAAGCCTGAAATTGAGAACCATTGTAGTTACCCGAAATTACATAGGCAACCTTTACCATATTTCCACAACCAAAGGGATAATGACTAAAATGAGCATATTTTTCTACATACGGATTCTGGGAAAGTTTTAGTGTGAGATCATTACTTGTTTTTTGCTTGGAATAATCTCTGTAATAGTCATTACCTTGTGCTTTGTCAAATTGATAGCCGTGCTCGGAAGCGAAGGCTTGATATACTTTATTCTTTTTGGCGGAATGACTAATTGCCCAATAAACTATCCAACCTACGAAAGCAAAAATTACTAGCATTATGACAATAAAAATTATTACAAAATCCACCATTTTCTCCTATTTTTCTTAAATAAAACGATTCAGTCATCAAAATCTTTGGTAATACGATAACTGAACCACATTGAATATCAATTTAATTTTTCCTGTAAGCTCTAAGAAGCTCATTTCTCACAGAAACTGCATACTCCTACACCTTCTCCGCCAGTTCTTCCCATTCTAGCATGGCTTCTTCTTGGGCGGCGGTCAGCTGGTCGATTTGCTGCTGGCTCTCCATGAGTTCGGCGGCGTCATTAGTGGCCTCCATGGCTTCCTGAAGCTGACTGATCTGACTGTCCAAGTCCTCGATTTGCGCTTCCAATTGCTCTAGGCGGCGGGCCAGCCGGCGCTGTTCTTTCTGGTTTTCCTTTTGAAGCTGATAGTCATTGGCAGGTGCTGGCTTGTCAGGACTGGACTGCTCCGTCTCCTCACGCAAGGCTTCCTGCTCTGCCTTTTTCTCCAGATAGTAGTCATAATCACCAAGATAAAGGGTCGAGCCTGTCTCAGAGAGCTCGATGATCTGGGTGGCCACGCGATTGATAAAGTAACGGTCGTGGCTGACAAAGAGCAGGGTGCCGTCAAAGTCAATCAGAGCATTTTCCAGCACTTCCTTGCTGTCAATGTCCAGATGGTTGGTCGGCTCGTCTAGGATGAGAAAGTTGTTGTTTTCCATAGACAGCTTGGCTAGGAGCAGGCGTGCTCGCTCTCCACCTGATAGCATGCCGACAGACTTCTTGACATCGTCTCCCGAGAAGAGAAAAGCGCCTAAGCGATTGCGAATCTCGACCTCTGGCGTCAGCTTGAAGTCATTCCATAGCTCATCAAGAACCGTATTGCTGGCAGTCAGTTTACTCTGGGTCTGGTCATAGTAGCCCACTTCCACATTAGCCCCCAGCTGCTCCTTGCCTCTGATGAAGGGCACTTGCCCGATTAGTGATTTAATCAAGGTCGTCTTTCCAATCCCATTTGGCCCGACAATAGCTACCGCATTAAACTTGCGAATATCGAGGTTAATTGGCTCCGATAGGACTTCCTCGCCATAGCCAATAGCCGCATCTTCCAGGGTCAGAACAACATTGCCCGAAACTTTATCAGATTTGAAGGTCATATTAGCCGAGCGGCTGCCGGTCTCCGGCTTGTCCAAACGCTCCATCTTTTCCAGCTGCTTACGACGGGACTGAGCCCGCTTGGTTGTGGAAGCCCGAACCAGATTGCGATTGACAAAGTCCTCCAGCGCAGCGATTTCTTTCTGTTGCTTTTCATAGTTCTTGGCTTCAGTGGCCAGCTTTTGCTCCTTTTGGACCACGAAGGTAGAGTAATTGCCCACATAGCGATCCAAGGAATGCTTGGTCAAGTCCAGCGTGATGGTCGCAACCTTGTCTAGGAAATAGCGGTCGTGGCTGACGATGATCAGGGCACCGCTGTAGTTGATTAAGTAAGTCTCCAGCCAGGCAATGGTCTCGATATCCAAGTGGTTGGTCGGCTCGTCCAGTACCAGCAGTTCTGGCTTTTCCAAAAGCATCTTAGCCAGAGCCAGCCGGGTATTCTGCCCTCCTGAAAGCTCAGAAATCTTCATCTGCCACATGGACTGGTCAAACTTGAAGCCATTCAAAATCGCTCGAATATCGGCCTCGTAGGTAAAACCACCTTTCTGGCGAAAGTCCTCTGACAGCTGGTCGTACTGGGTCATGAGAGCAGTCAGCTCTTCCCCTGACAATTCTCCCATTTGTAGCTCCATCTGCCGCAAGCGCTTCTCTTGTTGACGCAGACTATCAAAGACCAGCAGCATCTCGTCGTAGATAGTATTCTCCGACTCAAAGCGGCTGTCCTGAGCCAGATAGGACAGGGAAAGCTCTCGTTTTTTATTGATCTGACCAGACGTAGGCTCTTCCTCGCCCACCAAAATCTTGAGCAGGGTTGACTTCCCAGCTCCATTTTTACCGACTAGGGCAATTCGATCACCCTCATCCACCTGCAGGTTAATATTGTCAAAAAGAAGCTCCCCTGCAAAAGAGCGCTCAATCTTGCTTGCTTGTAAAATAATCATAAGACCATTATAGCAAATTTCCAGAAGCACAGCTATCAGAATTCAAGAGAAAGCGAACTCAGCTCCCCAAAAGAAAAAAGACAGTCATAGCTGACTGCCTTACATAAAACTATTGAGAATAGATTGATTCTGCAAAATCAGATAAATTCCCAGCAGAATCAGAACTACAAAGACAACAAATTTAATCATTCCCTTGATCAAACGAATAGCCAGAAGGATAATCATGGATCCGACTAGCCACATAAAGGCGGAATTGTGAAAAAATCCCTGAACTGCCTCAATATTCCGGCCGAAGAAGACCTGAATGGGTGCCGGAACATGATTTTCCCAAGCCGCTGTCACTCCTAGCTGGTTGGCAATCTCATTGCCGCTTTTCCATAGCCAGACAAAGATTCCTGAGTTAAAAACAAAGAGAAAAACTTGCTCTGGAAAGTGTCGAATCAAGTAAAAAATAGATTTTAACATAGGCTTACGATTGATACAAGTCTTTTACAGCCTGGATATCTGTCTGCTGGATACTGTAAAATGAGCCTGCTGACTGCATCACTGATTCCTCCTCATTATGGTCTAATCCGATAGCATGGCCCAATTCGTGCGCCGCTGTATTGACAATCCGCTCATGAGAATAAGCATAGCGACTGTCTAGCAGGTAGTAACTATTAAGGCGAACTGTGACATGGGTAAACCGCTTGGTTAAGAGATTGGTCTGCGACTCAGCTTCACCAGCTGCACTGACATTGCCATCGTTCATCTCCGTCGCAACAATGTCTGCCTTGTCTTTGTCATTGATGATTTGAAAGGTGAAGGCACCTGTTTGATTCCAAGAATCAATGGCCTCCTTATAGGCTGAACGGAAGGTTTCATTATTTGTATCGATATAAATCGTGGCGCTTGGCTGATCCCAACGAGCCCCTGTTGTTGCATGCTCATCTGTCAGCTGATCCGTCTGTGTCTCCTCACTGCTGTGAAGCCCTGTGGAAATTCCTTGGTGATTTAAAAATTGATCCACTCTGCCAACAGCTGTCTGAACAGCCTGCGTCAGTCCCTCTGTACCCGGTTTTGTCGAAGTGGTAAAATAGAAAATTCCGACAATAACCATAAAGCTCAGGACAAAGGACCAGGCAAGTCCCCAAACCACGCGCCCAATCAGACGCATGAGGAACCGGATGCTTTTAAAAATAAGTCTCATCGCAACCTCCTTTACTAGATTGTAAGAGAACGTTGATTTTACCACCGCTTTCTTAAAGAAGACTGAAAAATTCGCCTTCTTTCATCTATTAGTATAAAAGAAAATGACTACAAATCTGCAACCATTTCTTTTCATACTATTGAATACTCTTTGCAAATCCATTTTTGAGTATAAAATTAAGAACCCGTCTCCTGACTGACCTTGCCACTATTATAGTCCAAACGAATCCCTTTTTGCACATTCGGGATAAAGACATTAAATTCCAAACTACCATCGCTGGACTTGGCCTCTAAATGTGACCCAACTGGTACTAAATCAGTCTCCGTGGCATAAATCAAGGTTACCCGGTAGCGCACCCGCTTGTTCTTATCCAAAGCCTTACGGATCTTTGTCTCGTAGTAATTCTGCCCTGTCGAATCCGTTTCATTGGCTTGGTTGGACCAGGCCGTCTGCACAGCGATATTGGCAGGATTGCTAGTAGAAGCATCAAAGCCCTTCAAACCACCAATCAGCGAATAGGCCAAGAGATGTCCTCGGTCCACAGCATGATTGTACTCACCAGGGAGGTCTTTGAGTTGATGCCAGCCTGCTGGTACCCATGAAGTGTTGGCATTTCCAGTTTCTTCCCGTTTTTTGTACTGGCGGGTAGACTTGGATAAAAAGGCATTCGCCACTGTCGGAAGGGTTTGCCCTTGTACAAGCTTGGCCTTATTGTCAGCATAGGGCTTACTAGAAATCCCCGCATCCAAGTCCGTCTTATTCCCATTCACGATAAAGGCGCCAGCTCCATTCCATTCAATGCTGCCTTTGAGCTGAGCTCGGACAGCATCCGTCAGAACGCTCTCAGCCAGTTCCTGACTTGGAGTGCCCTGATCTTGGACTTGCCCAACCCTGATTTCTGAATTTGGACTCTGAAGTGGCTGCTGACCATCCTGTCCCCAGAAATAGCCAGCCAGAGCTAAAATCAAAGCCAGAGTCAGCCCAGCCCAGCCTTGCAGGCTCTTAGAATTCCTTTTCTGACTAGTCTTTCTTTTCATCTTCTTTCTTTCAACTTAGCAAACTGGAATCATTTCAGCCAGTCTTTTCGACTAGGAGCTAGTTTCCAGTAAACTTCCCGATTAATTCTTGCCAGGTTTCTGGTGAAAAAACTGAGCCCTTACCGTTTCCGATAATGTTATAGCCAATCATCAGAGACACGAAAAAGAGAATCACGGCTACCAACAGAACCAGTAAAACAAGGCCAATCTGCCGACCTAAATATTTAAGATTTTCACTCATCGTCTTCTTCCTTTACACGCTTCACTTTGGCTCCCAAGGCTGCCAATTTCTCATGGAATTTATAGTAGCCTCGGTCTAAGTGTACGAGCTTGCTGACCTTAGTCTCGCCTTCAGCAATCAAGCCCATCAGAATCAAAGTCGCACTGGCCCGAAGGTCAGTTGACATGACTTCAGCTCCCTGAAGACTGCCACCGCCCCAGATACGAGCTGTGTCACGCATGATATCAGAGTGCAGCCCCATCCGACGCATTTCCTCCAGATGCTGGAAGCGGTTCTCAAAGACAGTCTCAATCATCGTAGACTCGCCCTTGGCCATGGCCATCAGCGCCGTAAACTGAGCCTGCATGTCCGTTGGGAAGCCTGGATAAGGAAGGGTCTTGACCGCAACTGGTCTAAGCTTTGAAAAATCGGAACGAATCCGAATCCCTTCATCTTCCTCTGTCACTTCCACTCCCATTTCCTGCATTTTGGAAAGCAGGGGACGATTGTGCTCCCAAATGGCATCCTCAATCAGCAAGTCACCGCTGGTCATAGCTGCAGCAACCATAAAAGTTCCTGCTTCGATACGGTCTTGAACCACATTATGCTTGGCCCCTCGCAGCTGGTTCACTCCGACAATAGTCAGAGTCTCAGTACCTGCCCCTCTGACCTTGGCTCCCATTTCATTCAAAAAAAGGGCTAGGTCAACGATTTCAGGCTCCCGAGCAGCATTTTCAATCACTGTGGTGCCTTGAGCCAGCGTTGCAGCCATCATGATGTTTTGCGTTGCTCCCACACTAGGAAAGTCCATGTAAATGTGGGCTCCCTTGAGCCGCTCTGCCTTTGCTTCGATATAACCCGCTGTCTGAGTAATCTGAGCGCCCATGGCTTCTAAGCCCTTCAGGTGCAAGTCAATAGGCCGACTGCCAATCGTACAGCCGCCTGGCATGGAAACCTTAGCGTGACCATTACGAGCTAGGACTGGCCCCAAAACAACGATAGATGCCCGCATTTTGCTGACGTATTTGTAAGGCGCCTCCTCAGACAAGGGGTGGGTGGCATCTACAACAACTGTATTTTCTTCCTGATTAAAATCCACCTGAGTGTTTAAACCGCGGACCACATTGTTCATGGTAAAGACATCAGACAAGACCGGAACATTTTTCAGCACAGACTGACCCTCACTAGCCAATACTGTCGCTGCTAAGAGAGGCAGCACCGCATTTTTTGCTCCTTCAATCTTGACCTTTCCGACCAAGCGATTATCTCCACCTTGAATAATAATTTTTTCCATACCGATTCCTTACTCTAAATTTTTAAAATCATCCATACTATCATACCATAAAATCAAAAATATGACCTTATAAAGTACCGTTAAAAATCGCTCGGCTCATATCATAAATACCAATGAAGAAAAGGCTGACTAAATAGCCCAAGGCAATACTAAACAAGAGAATCAAAAAGCGAATCTTCACAGCATTATCGGCATTAACCTTGAAAAATCTCTCCCACTCAACAACTGTTGACAGCAGATGAAAGGCAAAGAAAATAAAGAGCAAATGACTGCATAATTTAAAAATAACTTCTATCATAACTTTTATTATACCACAAGACTTCAGTCAGGGACGAACTAAATAGTCCTGTCCTTTTTCTTTGAAAAAGAAAACTGAGACAGATCTGCCTCAGTTTTGCGTATTCATTTTGTATTCATGAAAGCAAGTCTCGTCAGATGAAGGATGACTTCCATCAATCCAG
The DNA here is from genome assembly GCF_050225395.1 of Streptococcus sanguinis. Classification (GTDB taxonomy): domain Bacteria; phylum Bacillota; class Bacilli; order Lactobacillales; family Streptococcaceae; genus Streptococcus. Next base: position 1,629,153 of record NZ_CP071431.1, read on the forward strand.
ACAAGAATAGCTTCTTATATTCTTGTTCCAACATTGATCCGGTTGATTGCCCGCTGCAGGGCAATCTTAGCCCGGCGTTCTTGATCAATCAAGTGCTTATCATGTGCTTCTTCGATTTCTTGCTCAGCTCGGAGCTTAGCTCTCTCAGCCCGGCTAATGTCGATATCACGCGCTCGCTCAGCCGAATCCGCCACAATGGTAATGACATTGTCTGCAATTTCAATGATTCCGCCGTTGACCGCAATCCAGTCGATATGCTTGTCATCATCAACCCGGCGCACCTTAACCTGATCCACTTCTAAAACAGCGATGGTATTGATATGGCGGGGCAAAATCCCCAACTCACCATCAATGGTCTTTACGGAAACAAATGCAGCATGGTGATCATAAATAAGACCATCCGGTGTCACGATTTGTACTGTCATTTGAGCCATCATTCACCTCTTAGAATCCCATTTTCTCAGCCTTGGCCAATACATCCTCGATGGAGCCTACACCACGGAAGGCATCTTCCGGCAGCTTATCATGCTTACCTTCAAGGATTTCCTTGAAGCCACGAACCGTTTCAGCTACTGGTACATAAGAACCTGGCTGGCCGGTAAACTGCTCTGCCACATTGAAGTTCTGTGATAGGAAGAACTGGATCCGCCGCGCACGCGCAACCAGAGTCTTCTCATCATCTGACAACTCATCCATACCAAGGATAGCAATGATATCCTGCAATTCATGATAACGTTGCAGAACCCGCTTAACCTCTGCTGCCACTGCATAGTGCTCCTCTCCTACAATCTCAGGAGAAAGGGCACGCGAGCTGGAAGCCAAGGGATCCACGGCTGGATAAATCCCCAGCTGAACCAATTTCCGTTCTAGGTTGGTCGTAGAGTCCAAGTGAGCAAAAGCTGTCGCTGGCGCTGGGTCAGTATAGTCATCCGCTGGCACATAAATAGCCTGGATGGAAGTAACGGAACCTTTCTTGGTTGAGGTAATCCGTTCTTGTAACTGTCCCATTTCTGTCGCAAGTGTTGGTTGGTAACCAACGGCTGACGGCATGCGGCCCAAAAGGGCAGACACTTCCGAACCAGCCTGCGTAAAGCGGAAGATGTTGTCAATAAAGAGCAGCACGTCCTGACCTTCCACATCACGGAAATATTCCGCAATAGTCAGTCCGGTAAGAGCAACCCGCATCCGAGCTCCTGGCGGCTCATTCATCTGACCAAAGACCATGGCGGTCTTTTCGATAACACCAGACTCTTTCATTTCCCAGTAAAGGTCATTTCCTTCACGCGTCCGCTCTCCAACACCTGTGAAGACTGAAATCCCACCGTGCTCTTGGGCAATGTTGTGAATCAATTCCTGAATTAGGACTGTCTTCCCTACTCCGGCACCACCAAAGAGTCCAACCTTCCCACCTTTCAGATAAGGTGCTAGAAGGTCGATAACCTTGATCCCTGTTTCCAGGATTTCTGATGAAGTTGATAGTTCATCAAAGGTCGGTGCCTTTTTATGAATCGGCTGGCGCTCTGCATCTTCTGCAAAAGGCGCATCCAAGTCAATAGTATCCCCAAGGACATTGAACACCCGCCCCAGAGTTTCCTTGCCAACTGGCACAGAAATCGGACGACCAGTATCCAAGACCTCCAAACCACGCGTCAAACCATCGGTCGACTCCATGGCAATGGTCCGCACCACACCGTCACCAAGCTCAAGAGCTACTTCAAGGACGATTTTTGATTTTTTCTCATCATTTTTATAGACTACAAGTGCATTATTTATCTCAGGTAGTTTGTCTCCAGCAGCAAACGCAACGTCTACGACCGGCCCGATAACCTGAGCAATTTTGCCTGAGCTCATGTTTTTTCCCTCGTTTAATTTCTAATTCATTTGTGGCCTTATTCTAGGGCACTTGCACCCGCCACGATTTCAGTAATTTCCTGCGTAATGGCAGCCTGCCGAGCACGGTTGTACTGAATAGTCAAATCACTGATGACCTTTTTAGCATTGTCTGTCGCTGTCTGCATAGCAGTCATACCGGCAGCATTTTCAGCCGTCTTGGCATCAATAATGGCACCGTAAATCATGCTCTCTGCAAACTGGGGCAGCAGTTGATCCAAGATAGAATCCCGACTGGACTCCAGTTCCAGATTCAGCGTATAATCTTCATCAGCTTCATTGGGATCCAAGTCAATGATTGGCAGCATCTGCTCCACCCGCATCTGACTAGTCAGACTGTTGACATGGTGATTATAGCAGACATAGAGCTCATCGAAGAGCTCATTCTGATACATCTCAATGGTCTTGCTAATGATTTTACGGACCTCATCAAAGCTAGGCTGATCTGCTAGACCACGCAGTTCATAAACTGGCTGAATCCCCCGAGCTCGGAAGAAATCAGCACCGACGCTTCCGATACAGATGACTTCAAAGTCCTCTCCAGTCGGATGGTACTCAGCTTTCAGCTCCATCAAAGCCTTGAGAATGGTTGCGTTATAACCGCCTACCAGACCGCGGTCAGAAGTAATGACGATATAGGCTGATTTCTTAACTGGCCGACTGATTAACATCGAGTGATGACGGGCATTTTCTGCCTCGTGGCCATGCAGCATATCCGTAACTAACTTACGCACTTTCTGGGCATAGACCTGAAAGTTCTTAGCTGCTTCCTCAGACTTTCCCAGCTTAGCAGCAGAAACCATCTGCATGGCATTGGTGATTTGACTGGTGTTTTTCGTGGATGCAATTTTATTTTTAATATCATTTAATGAAACTGCCATCTGACACCTCTATTCTTATTTGAAGCTAGACTGGTCAATAAACTCAGTAATGGCAGCATCCAAGACTTCCTCACTTGGAAGGTCTTTCGTTGTCCGAATGGTTTCATAAATGCTTTCTTGATGCGCATCAAAGTAGGCAAATAATTCTGACTCAAAGCGCAAAATATCATCTACTGGCACACTGTCTAAGAAACCATGGGTCAAAGCATAGAGAATCACGACCTGCTTTTCAACCGGCAGCGGTTCATGAATCGGCTGCTTCAAGACTTCTACAGTCCTGCGGCCACGATTGAGTTTGGCCTGCGTTGCTGCATCCAAATCACTACCAAACTTAGTAAAGGCCTCAAGCTCCCGATAAGAAGCCAGGTCGATACGCAGGGTTCCAGCTACTTTCTTCATAGCCTTGATTTGGGCAGAGCCCCCAACCCGTGATACAGAAGAACCTGCATCAATGGCTGGACGTACCCCAGCATTGAACAGGCTGTCGCTGAGGAAAATTTGTCCGTCAGTGATTGAAATCACGTTGGTTGCGATATAAGCCGAAATGTCTCCAGCCTGCGTTTCAATAAATGGCAGAGCTGTAATCGAACCACCGCCCAGCTCATCAGAAACCTTGGCTGAACGCTCCAAGAGACGGCTATGCAGATAGAAAACATCTCCAGGAAAGGCCTCACGGCCTGGCGGACGACGGAGCAAGAGGGACAGTTCACGATAGGCCACCGCCTGCTTAGACAAGTCATCATAGACAATCAAAACATGCTTGCCATTATACATGAACTCTTCTGCCATGGCTACACCAGCATAAGGCGCTAGGAAAAGCAAGGGGGACGGCTGTGAAGCAGAGGCTGTCACGACAATCGTATAGTCCAAAGCACCATACTGACGCAGCGTTTCTACCTGCGTACGAACGGTAGATTCTTTCTGACCAATCGCCACATAGATACAAATCATATCCTGACCTTTCTGGTTCAGGATGGCATCAATGGCAATGGTCGTCTTCCCAGTCTGACGGTCCCCGATAATCAGCTCCCGCTGGCCGCGGCCAATCGGAACCAAGGCATCAATAGCCTTGAGACCTGTCTGCAAAGGCTCAGATACTGACTTACGCTGCATGACACCCGGAGCCGGTGTTTCAACCGGACGTGTCTTGTCCGTGACAATGTCACCAAGTCCATCAACAGGACGACCCAGCGGATCAACAACCCGCCCAATCAAGGCCTCTCCCACAGGAACTTCCATGATTTTACCAGTCCGGCGAATGGTATCTCCCTCACGAATGTCTGTAAAGTCTCCCAAGATGATAATCCCAACATCGGTTGACTCTAGATTTTGCGCCATACCATAAGAGCCATTTTCAAAGATTAAGAGCTCTCCGCTCATAGCCTTATCCAGTCCATGAGCACGCGCGATTCCATCACCAATATAAGTGACGACCCCTGTTTCTGTGACGTCAAAATTTGGCTGGAAATTTTCAATTTGTTGCTTAATTAAAGCGCTGATTTCTTGTGCGTTAATCGCCAAAATTCACACCACTTTCTATTTCAATTTTTCTTTTACGACTTGCAATTGACGTTTTATGCTTGCATCAATTGTTTTGTTATTGGCAGAGATGACAAAGCCGCCAATCAAGCTGCTGTCCAATTCTTCCTTGAGCGAGCGGACTTTTAGGCCCATCTTCTGCTCAATAATCGGTCGAATCTTTTCCTTCTGACTGGCTGTCAAAGGCTGAACAGAGCGCAGCGTCACCTCAAACTCATTGCTGATCTTTTCAAGCTGGTGCTGACTCTCCAGCAAAATCTCATAAAAGAGGTCCTCACGATGATTGAGAATGACGATTTCAATCAGATTATCAAGCAGCTGAGAGCCTGAGTTTTGAAAGAGTCGCAGACTCTTTTCTTTCTCGTGGTCACTGATGCCGATATGTGACAAAAAGTCAGCAAGGCCGGTCTCCGCGAAAACAGCCTTAATCTGACTAAGTTTTTCAAAAACATCTTCTTGCTGAGCTTTTTCAAAGACCGTCTGAACAAAAGGCAAAGCATATTTCTCAATGATTGCATATTGCTTCTTATCCATCAGGCATCTCCTAACTGTTTGATATAGCGGTCAATGAGCTCGCTCTGAGCTTCCTTGTCCAGCTCCTGACTCAAAATCTTACTAGCCAGAGTCACTGTCAAATCGGCTACTTCTCCTTTGATGCTGCTCATAGCCTCTGCCTTGTTTTGGGCAATTTCCTGATTGGCTTTAGCCTTCAAGCGCCCTGCTTCTTCTGCTGCATTAGCTAGGATTCCAGCCTTGTTCTTCTCAGCTGTCTCTTTAGCAGTCTCAACGATAGAAACTGCTTCGACCCGACTGCCTGCCAGAGCTTCCTCACGCTTTTGCGCCAAGTCTTCAGCTTTCTGACGGGCAGCTTCTGCACCATCAATATCGTCTGAAATCTTTTGAGCACGCTGATCTAAAATCCCGATAATATTGCCCCAAGCAAACTTCTTAATGAGAAATACTAAAAGAAGAAAGGAGCCGGCAATCAAGATAAAGTTGCCAATAATTTCACCTACGGTTATATTCATTTTCTCTATCCTTTCTTTTTATTCTACCTCACCATTAATCTTTTTACCAAGATACATAGATGTTAGCATGGTAAAAACATAGGCTTGGATACAGGAAATAAAGATGGAAAAACCAGTCCAAACCATGTTCATAATAAAGGCAATCGGATACCAATACGCTGCTTGATGTGCCCAAGTCAAGAGCAAACCAGCCAATACTTCACCTGCAAAAATATTCCCATAAATCCGCAAGGCTAGCGAAGCAAAATTGGTAAATTCTTCCAAGATATTCATGGGTGTCATGATACCTGGAGTCACAAAACCTTTTAGATATCCTTTTATACCTTGACGACGGATTCCTTCTACATGACAGAATACCGTCACTAAAAGAGAGAAGCCCAAGTCAAAAGCGAGATTGGCTGTCGGCGATGTCCAAAGATTAAAACCATTGGTTGTCTGGACCTTAGCCATTAATCCCAAGTTATTCGCCACAGCTACGAAAAGAAAGAGGGAGAATAGAAAAAGCGAGTAATTCTTCATATAATGCTCGCCAACGTTTCCCTTGGTAAAATCTATGACAAAGTCATAGATATATTCCAAAGCATTCTGCTTTCTTGACGGCTTAATCGTCATCTTTCGACTTGCCCAATAAACAAGTCCAAAAGTTACAAACACCGTCAGCAGAGTCATGGCCAGCAGGGTCAAATCAAAGGTCACAGGACCTATATTGATAGTTGGATTGATACTTTCTTCCAACAGATGACACCCCCTTTTCTAAAGAGAATCCTTTCTTATTTGATAACAAAGGACATAGCCAGCGTTACAAAGAAAGTACCTTCAACAAAGGCTACTCCCAAGATTAGGAGGCTTCTCAATTGACCGATAATTTCTGGCTGACGAGCTGCTGCCTTAAATAGATTACTCATAATCATACCTTCAGCAATTGATACGCCCAAGCAGGCCAAACAAAGTCCTAAATATGTTAAATTCATGATGACTTCTCCTTTATATTTTAAAATTTACTTCCTTAGTTTACTCCTAAAATATCGAATAGTCAATCTTTTGCCACCATTGTAAGCGTTTTTTGTTTCATTCTTTTGATTTATAAATTTTCCTGTCAAAACAATTGAATTATTATTGATATACAAACTATTCTGCTATATAAATAAGAAGAAACTGTCTAAAATTTTACTTATTTCCTATATTTTTAAAAGAAAAAAGAGCAAAATGGTTATTTGCTCTTGATTTTTCTATAGTTATGGATGGCTGACAATCAGCTGCAAATCTCCAGCTAAGGTCCATTCTGTGACATCGCTAGGCAGGATGAAATGCTCCCCTTTTTCAAGAGGATAAACTGCCCCACCAACTTCTAGCTCACCGACACCTTCCAAGACACTGACCAAGCTATAGTCTGCTGTCTTTTTAAAATTGACTGAACCGGTAATATCCCACTTGTAAACAGCAAAGAAGTCATTGGCCACCAAAAGAGTAGAAGTCAAACTATCTGCCTGAATGGTAACAGGACGGCTATTGGCTGGCTCACCGATAGTTAAAACATCAATCGACTGCTCCAAATGCAGCTCACGAAGATTACCAGCATCGTCCTTACGATCAAAGTCATAGACACGGTAGGTCGTGTCACTGGACTGCTGAGTTTCCAAAATCAGAATACCTGAGCCAATGGCATGCATGGTGCCACTTGGTACATAGAAGAAGTCACCAGCCTTGACTGGGATTTTGGTCAGAAGATGGTCCCAGTCCTTGCTCTCAATCTGCTGGCGCAGCTCTTCCTTGCTCTTGGCATTGTGACCATAAATAATCTCTGCTCCTTCGTCCGCAGCAATGACATACCAGCATTCAGTCTTACCAAGCTCCCCTTCGTGCTCTAGTCCATAAGCATCATCAGGATGGACCTGAACACTGAGCCAGTCATTTGCATCTAAAATCTTCGTCAAAAGCGGAAAGACTGGCTCTGGGCGATTGCCAAAAAGCTCTCGATGCTCGGCATAGAGCGCATCTAACTTCTGACCGGCAAATCGACCATTCTTGACGGTTGATACCCCATTAGGATGAGCCGAGATAGCCCAGTACTCCCCTACATGGTCGCTGGGAATCTCATAGCCAAAGACATCGCGCAGCTTGGTCCCACCCCAAATCTTCTCCTGCATCACAGACTGTAGAAATAATGGTTCTGACATAGTAGACTCCTTAAATATTTTTAACATCCAGCAAGGAATAACCCTTGGTGTCGAAACGGTTTTTGCTGCCTCTATTATAATATAGCTGGAGGTCCTTTGTCTACTCTCTGCCGAAAACAGGTCCTTTATAATAAAAAAAGTAAAGCTCCCCAGCAAATGCCGCAAAGATAGCCTACCAGCACATCCTTTGGATAGTGTACGCCGCCAATCACGCGCACTACGGCCAGCCCTGCTGAAAGCAAGAGGCAGATAAGTCCCGGCAGCCAGAAAAAGTAGAGTAGACACATGGAAATCACTGTCGCCGAAAAAACATGGCGACTGGGCATGGACTTGCCTGATGTATCCTTGGTCAGCAAGGGCTGAATAGCCCATTTTTCGTAAGGGCGTGGCTGATTCAGTCGTTTACGAATAGCTGACAACAGGCCAAATCCAATGGCTGGTAAGAAGAAAAAAGTAAGCAACCCTTTCCAACCTTCCGTCAGAAAGGCACTGATTAGAACGAGACCATAAACAATAGGTATGAAGAGGGTCATTCCCCGATTAAAGTAAACCAGACCTTTCAGCCACTGAGGGCGGCTACAAAAGGGAGCTGTTAATTGTTGATAAAAAATCGTGTAGTCTTTCATGCTTGCTTACCCTGCTTTTCTAAAAGTTGGACTCTCATACTTTATCTACTATAGCATATTTCTAGACAAGATGGTAGATAGATAGCAAAAGAGACTGAGACCCAGATCCCAATCTCTTATTGTTTATGTTTTCTCAGGAGTATTATTTCTCCAAGTTCCAGATTTCCTTGGCATATTGCTCAATGGTATCATCTGAGGTAAACTTATCGGAAGTAGCAATGTTAATCAAACTCATGCGTGCCCATTTTTCTTTGTCACGATAGAGAGCATCAATCTTCTCTTGAGCTTCTACATAGGCATGAAAGTCTTCCAAAAGGAAGTATTCGTCATTGTGGGTAATGAGGGCTTCGTAGATTTCAGATCCTTCTTCACGGACGTTTGGAATGGTGCCGTTGACAAAGGTATCGACCACTCGGCGAATGTCTGGATTGCTTTCATAGACACCGCGTGAGTAGTAATCGTGGCGGGCATAGTGCTCGTAAACTTGGTCCTTGTCCATCCCAAAGATGACAATGTTGTCGTCACCGACTTCGTCCTTGATTTCGATATTGGCTCCGTCCAGTGTAGCTAGGGTAATGGCACCTGTCATCATGAACTTCATGTTGGAAGTACCAGATGCTTCCTTGGAAGCCAGAGAAATCTGCTCTGATACATCCGCTGCTGGAATGATGAGCTCAGCTAGGCTGACCCGGTAGTTTTCCAAGAAGACAACCTTGAGTTTGCCTTGCAGGCTTTCATCCTTGTTGACCAGATTGGCTACTTCATTAATCAGCTTGATAACCGACTTAGCAAAGTGGTAGCCAGGAGCAGCCTTGGCACCGAAGATAAAGACGCGCGGTACCATATCCTTGTCAGGATTGTCCTTGAGGTCCCAGTAGAGCTTGATGATATGAAGCAGGTTGAGTAGCTGACGCTTGTAGGCGTGGAGGCGTTTCACCTGCACATCAAAGATAGCTTCTGTAGAGACTTCTACTCCTGTTGATTCCTTGATGAAGTCAGCCAGACGAGCCTTAGCTTCTTGCTTCACTCGGTAGAAATCGCCCAGCACTTGCTGATCATCCTTGAATTCCAAAAGCTTGCGCAGCTCATGGATATCACTTCGCCAGCCCTTACCAATCAGCTTATCAATCTCAGCCGATAAAGGCTCATCCGCAATTTGCAGCCAGCGGCGCTGGATAATCCCATTGGTCTTGTTGTTAAACTTCTCTGGGTAAATGCTATAGAAATCACGCAAAGTGTCTTCTTTGAGCAGTTCGGTGTGGAGTTTGGCAACACCATTGATTGAGTGACCACCGATGATAGCCAAGTGGGCCATGTGGATTTGATTGTCCTTGACGATCCGAGTGTTTTCGATGACTTGCGGATCAAGACCACGCCCAGCCATTTCAGCTACATAGCGGTTGTCGATTTCTAGGATAATCTGATAAACCCGCGGCAGGACATTCTTAAAGAGCTCTGCATCCCATTTTTCCAAGGCTTCTGACAAAATGGTATGGTTGGTGTAGCTCATGGTTTTAACCGTAGCATTCCAAGCATCTGCCCATTCCAGGTCGTACTCATCCACCAAGAGACGCATAAACTCAGCCGGTGCGACAGCTGGGTGGGTATCGTTGATATGGACAGAAACCTTCTCATGAATATCCTTGAGCGGACGACCTTGCTTGAGGTAGGATTTGATAATGGTCTGCAGACCTGCACTGGTCATGAAGTATTCCTGAATCAAGCGCAGCTCTTTTCCTTCGTAGCTAGAGTCGTCTGGATAGAGAATGGCAGTGATGTCTTGCACCCGGCGACGAGCTTCAATGGTCGGATAGTCCAGTTCATACTCCTCTGGAATTTCAACATCCCAAAGCCGGAGATTGTTGACAGTGTCATTGCCAAAGCCAATCTGCGGCACATCGTAAGGAACGGCCCGCAAAGTTTTGGAATTCTCATAAAGGGGCACAATCCGGCCCTTTTCATTGGCATGGAGGGAAACATTTCCGAAGATTTTAACATCAACAATATCATGGTCCTTACGGGTCTCCCAGACATTGCCTAGACTGCCAAACCAAGCATCAGGAATTTCTACCTGATAGCCATCTACAATGCGTTGCTTAAAGAGGCCATAGCGATAGCGAATCCCATTTCCAAATCCTGGATAGCCAGTGGTTGCCAGCGAGTCCATAAAGGCAGCTGCCAAGCGGCCCAGACCGCCATTGCCCAAGGCCATATCATACTCAGCATTCTTGACATCTTCAAAGTCAACGCCCAAATCGGCAAAGCCTTCCTTAACCGTATCGAGGATACCTAAGTTGAGCAGATTGGTTTCCAGCATGCGCCCTGGAAGAAACTCAATAGAAAAGTAATATGCTGTCTTTTGCTGCTGCTCAATCAACTGATTGCGGCGCTCCAGCCACAGAGGTGTGATATACTTGCGGACATTGCTGGCCAGAGCTTGAAAAAGCTCCACTGAAGTCGCATCAGCAACCTTAATCAGCGTCCGTTCGTGCAGCATGTCCTTAAAATCTCGAATAAAACGTTCTTTTGTTAGTTCCATAGTGGATGGTTATCTCCCTTTCTTAATAGCGGGAAGCAGATTTAAACGTAGAAATACTTTTTTCAATCAAGATGGGAATCGCTCACTTCAGCCACAAGCTAAAAACAGGGCTCCAATACAGTATGATAATATATAAAAATGTAATTCTCACGGAAATCCTCCCTTGTCCCATGGGCAAGAGAGGATTTGTTTACACTGATTCCGAAGTAAATGTTATAGGAGTGATTGATATAAATCACTGTATGCCTTGCTGGCTGTATCCCAAGAGAAGTCTCTCTCCATCGCCTGCTCTTGCAGAGATTTCCAAGCTTCCTTATCATCGGTATAGAGCTTGAGCGCTTCCTTGAAGGTCCAGGTCAGCCAGTAGCCAGAAAAGTTATTGAAGCTAAAGCCAGTTCCCTGTCCTGTATAGACATTGTAAGGCTCTACGGTATCACGTAGACCGCCCACTTCATGCACCAAAGGCAAGGTTCCGTAGCGCATCGCCATCATTTGTGACAAGCCACAAGGTTCGAAGCGGCTTGGCATGAGGAAAATATCGCTGGCAGCATAAATCTCCTGAGCCAAGGTCACATCAAAGAGGATGTTGGCTGAAAGCTTATCAGGATAGGCATGGCCAAACCAAGCGAAAGCCTGCTCAAAAGCTGGATCGCCTGTTCCCAAGAGGATAATCTGCACATCTTCCTGCAGGAGATTGTGTAGCTCTTCCACTACCAAATCAAAGCCTTTCTGACGGGTCAGACGGGAAACAATCCCAACAACCGGCACATCATCACGCACAGGCAGACCAACTCGCTCTTGCAAAGCTCGCTTGTTTTCTAGTTTACCAGATAAGTCAGATTTGTCAAAGTGATGAGCTAGTAGCGGATCCGTTTCTGGGTTATAGATATCTGTATCTATACCGTTGACAATTCCGACCAACTTACCGGACTCCATCCGCAGGATTTGATCCAAATTACAACCAAATTCTGGTGTACGTATTTCGCCTGCATAGCTTGGTGATACAGTTGTCACTCGGTCCGCATAGAGAATGCCCGCCTTCATCCAGTTGAGACAGTCATTCCAACGCAGGGTTCCGTCCGCATAGCGCTCATAGCCCACTCCAAACAGTTCCCAAAGCATGCTGTCAGGGAATTGACCTTGGAACTCCAGATTATGGATGGTCAAGACGGTTTTGATATTCTGATATGCTTGAATCCAATGGTATTTTTCCTTAACCAAGAAAGGAATCATAGCTGTATGATAATCGTGAACATGCAGAACATCTGGAATGAAATCAATCCGCTCCATCAACTCTACTGCTGCTAACTGGAAGTAAGCAAAGCGCTCACCGTCATCAAAGTCCCCGTAAACATGGCCGCGGAAGAAATAATGCTGATTGTCAATAAAATAGAAGGACACACCGTTCAAGACCAGTCGCTTGACCCCAACGTATTGGCGACGCCAGCCAACACTGACTTCAAAGTAGAAAAGATCTTCCACCTGGTCGCCAAATTTGGCATGGGTCATGTCATAGTAAGGCAGAATGACACCAACTTCATGGCCAGCCTTGACCAGTGATTTGGGGAGAGCGCCGATAACGTCTCCCAAACCACCTGTCTTAGAAAATGGGGCTCCTTCTGCTGCTGCAAATAAAATCTTCATCGAATTATGTCCTCTGTAACTTTTTGGCCCTTCTTGACTACGATTGGGGCTTCTACTGTTCCGCGAATCACCACTCCTTCGCCAATTTCAACACCCTTGTCCACAATCGCGTACTCGACAGTTGCTTTTTCCCCAACCTTCACTCGAGGGAAGAGAACACTGTGTTTGACACTGCTTCCAGTCTTAATCTTGGTATTCCGTGAAATCACAGAATTGATGACCTCACCTTCCACAATGCTTCCTGACGCAAACTGAGAGCGAGATACTTTTGAAGACTCAGCATAGTAAGTTGGCTCTTCATTCTTAACCTTGGTGTAAATCTTTTGGTTCGGACTGAAGAGAGAGTAAAATTTCTTACTTTCAAGCATATCGATATTAGATCTGTAGTAGGTCTCTACAGAATAGATATTAGCCAGATAGCCTGTATATTCGTAGGCAAATGCCCCTTCCTGAGTTGCTAAATCACGCAGGACATAACGCAGTTTTTGGGGATGCTCTTTCTTAGCTTCTTCTTCCAGCTTTTCAATCAGCCATGGAGTATCCACCACAAAGATGTCTGTAGACATATTAAAGAGCTCAGCATCTTCTCGACCATCAAAGAGTTTATGACCTCTAACATGGTCTGTCTCATCAATATCTAGGACAGCATTTACATCCGAAATATTTTCCTTATGCAATTTCTTATAGACAACTGTAATCGGCTGTTCTGTTGTATTGTGCAAATGGAAAACTTGATTGAGGTCAATATTGACCAAGATATCGCAGTTAAGTGCGACCGTTTGGTTGGAACCAGAGCGTTTCAGATAGGTCAAAAGCTGATCATAGTATTCCTCACCGACTGTAGAGCTTTCTACACGAGTATTGTAAATCCCTAGGTAATAGTGGCTAAGCAAAGTAGACAGACCCCACTCACGGCCAGAACGAATATGGTCAAATACAGAGCTGATATTGTCCTGCTGGAAGATACCAAAGACACTGCGGATACCAGCATTGGCAAGACTTGAAAGCGGGAAGTCAATCAAGCGGTATTTCCCACCGAATGGCAAGCTAGCTACTGGACGATGATTTGTCAGAGTTGACATATCATGGAAGCCGACTGTGTTTCCTAAAATTGCTGAGTATTTATCAATCTTCATCTTTTGGTACCCCCACTTTCTCGTTGTATCCGACAACATATACTTCCTCTGTACCATCAATCTCTACACCATCAGAGATGATAGCACCTTCGCCGATAATGGCCCGCTTAATCTTAGCGTCTTTGCCAATAACAGCTCCACTCATGATGACAGAGTCTTCAATGACTGCGCCCTGTTTGACTTGAGCACCAGTAGAAAGAATAGAGTGTTTTACTGTGCCGTCAACGAAACAGCCATCAACGACCAGCGAATCTTCCACATGGGAATTTTCACTGATGAAGTTCGGCGGAGAAATCAAGTTGCGAGAATAAATCTTCCAGCGACGATTGCGGCTGTCTAGAGCATTTTCTGGGCTGATGTATTCCATGTTGGCTTCCCAGAGAGACTCTACTGTACCAACGTCTTTCCAATAGCCTGCAAAGTCATAAGCATAAACGCTTTCGCCAGATTCAAGATAGTTAGGGATAACATTCTTACCAAAGTCAGACATATCTACATTGCTCTTTTCAGCAGCTACCAGCATATTGCGCAGACGCTGCCAGTCAAAGATATAAATCCCCATAGAAGCCTTGGTGGACTTAGGATTTTCTGGTTTTTCTTCAAATTCAACAATCCGATTATTAGCATCTGTATTCATGATACCAAAACGGCTGGCTTCTTTGAGAGGCACATCCAGAACGGCAACTGTCAAGCTGGCATTGTTGTCCTTGTGAGATTGAAGCATATCATCATAGTCCATCTTATAGATATGGTCCCCAGACAAAATCAGGACATACTCAGGATTGATGCTGTCGATATAGTCGATATTTTGATAAATCGCATGGCTGGTACCTTCAAACCAACGATTTCCTTCGCTCGCAGAATAAGGCTGAAGAATGGACACGCCTGAGTTTATACCATCGAGACCCCAGCTAGAACCATTTCCGATATGACTGTTCAGAGCTAGTGGTTGGTATTGAGTAATGACACCGACATTGTGAATACCGGAGTTGGCACAGTTAGACAAGGCGAAGTCAATAATACGATAGCGACCGCCAAACTGTACCGCAGGTTTTGCGATACTCTGTGTGAGCTTTCCAAGACGAGTTCCTTGCCCGCCGGCAAGAATCAAAGCTAGCATTTCATTCTTCATAGACTACTACTCCTTTGTGGAATCTTTTTTAACATTTTTGCGAGCAATCCGACGCTTGATCTTCCAGATGCTGGCCCCAAGAGCCGGCAAGGTAAAGGTCAAGGTCTGTGGATAATCTTTCCAAAGTCCTTCTTGAGACTGAACTGTTTCGTTATGTTCCTTCCAAACACCTCCCCATTCTTCTAATTCAGTGTTCCATACCTCTTCATAAATGGCTTCCACTGGAACACCAATGGTAAAGTTCTTCCGCTCTACCGGCGCCATATTAAATACACAAACTAACATATCTCCTTTTTCCGTCTTACGGATAAAAGAGAGGACACTTTGATCAGTATTATCCGCATCAATGATTTCAATGCCATCGTAGCTCAGATCAATTTCCCAAAGCGGACGATTGTCTTTATAGAAAGCATTGAGCGTAGCAGTAAAGCCCTGCATCTTCTTGTTCATCTGATCGTCCAGATTAGACCACTCTAACTGCTCTTCTGACTTCCACTCTAGGAACTGACCAAATTCTGAGCCCATAAAGAGCAGTTTTTTGCCTGGATGACAGATCTGATAGGTCAGCAAGTTGCGGAGCCCTGCGAATTGATTGTAACGGTCACCCCACATCTTGTGCATAAGACTCTTCTTGCCGTGAACCACTTCATCATGCGAGAATGGCAGGAGGAAATTTTCAGAGAAAGCGTACATAAAGCTAAAGGTCACTAGATTAAAATCGTACTTACGATAAATCGGATCTTCCTCGTAGAAGCGAAGGATATCATTCATCCAGCCCATATTCCACTTGTAGTCAAATCCAAGACCACCTAGCTCTCTCATACCAGTAATCTTGGTCTCTGAGGAGCTTTCCTCTGCAATCATCATGACATCAGGATGAGCTAATTTGATAACCGTATTGAGGCGTTGCAGGAAGTAATAACCTTCATAATTGCGATTGCCGCCATCTTTATTTGGCTGCCATGGACCGCTGTCATAGTCCAGATAGAGCATATTGCTGACAGCATCAACCCGAATCCCGTCTAGATGATAGAAATCAATCCAGAATTTAATGCTGGAAATCAAGAAAGACTGAACCTGATTCTTGCCCAAATCAAAGTTGAGAGCACCCCAGCCATAGTTATGAGCCCGATCGTGGTCCTGATACTCGAAAGTCGGTGTCCCATCATAGTAGGCCAGAGCATCATCATTAATAGTGAAGTGACCTGGTACCCAGTCCACAATGACACCGATATTGTTTAAGTGACATTCTTCGACAAAATCCTGAAATTCCTCAGGTGTGCCATAGGTATGCTCAAAGGCGAAGTAGCCCATAAGCTGATAGCCCCAGCTAAGTCCCAGCGGATGAGCCATAAGCGGCATGAATTCCACATGTGTGTAGTTCATTTCCACCAGATAAGGAATCAAGTCTTCTTTTAACTGGGCAAAGCTATAAGGACTGCCGTCTTCATTACGTTTCCAAGAGCCAGCATGCACTTCATAGATATTGACCGGCCGAGAGAAGAAGCCCCAACGCTTCCGGCGTGCCAGCCAAAGACCATCTTTCCACTTCTTCTCAGAAATAGTGCGGATGACTGCTCCAGTACCCGGACGCTCTTCCAGATAGATAGCTAGCGGATCAATTTTCAAAATTTCCTGACCGCTGCTGCGTTTGATATTGTACTTGTAAATATCTCCTTCCTTAGGTAGCTCTGTGAAGACTTCCCAAACGCCCGCTTCATTTCGGACCATAGGAATCTGCTCTTCATACCAATTGGTGAAATCTCCAATCAAATGGACACTCTGAGCATTAGGCGCCCAAACGCGGAAAGAATAGCCAGACTTGCCGTCCACTTCATCCTGATGCGCCCCTAGATAATGCTGTAAATGAAAGTTTTCACCTGTTGTAAAGGTTCTTAATGCTTCGTTCTTATCCATGCAATCACCTTTCTATTTGTAAGCGTTTTCTATAATACTATTCTACATTATTTTTATCTCTTTTTCAAGTAAATTTCAAATATCCTTACGGAAAATCACTAAAACCGAACATTAGCTGAAATTAGTAATAAATGAGAGAGAAAACACTGCATTTTGTGCCTCTAAGTATGTTTTTATTCCTTTTTCGCTAAATATAGGAACTGTCCAAAACAAGAAAAAGATGAAAATTTTCATAAAGATATAGACCAATATGTAAATTTACATTTTAAAATAATAAGCAATTAAACATATAAATGCTTGATTCTTTTCAAATGGTTCGATAATCTTGTTAAATTTACAAGTTCATCAAGGTAAGAAAAAAGGCCGCACAAAGCCGCCTTTCTCATTATTTCACATCAAACACGATGGATTTCACTTGTGTCATCGCTTCGATACTGTAACGAATCCCTTGCACTCCTGCTCCAGATCCCTTAACTCCAAGGAATGGGAAGTTATCTGGACCACGTTGGGTCTTATTATTGATGTGTACAGTACCCACTTCCAGTTTCTCAGCAATTTCAAATGCTTTCGGGAAATCATTTGTAAAGACTGAAGACTGAAGACCAAACTCTGACTGGTTACAGATCTGAATAGCCTCTTCAACGGAAGTCACACGAATAATCGGAAGAACAGGACCAAATGGCTCTTCCCAAGCTACTTTCATATCCAGTGTCACATGGTCAAACAAGGCAGGCCAGATGAGATTTGCTTCACGTTTGATTTCTGTCAAGACTGACGCTCCCTTTTCTTGAGCATCTTCAATCAAGCCCCAGATGAAATCTGCTGATGCGTTATCAATGACTGGTGTGATATCCGCATTATCAAAGGGATCACCAACCGTCAGTTTCTCTACCTCTGCCTTAATCAGCGCCGCTAATTTATCTGCTACGCTCTCCATGACAATGACACGTTTAATAGCCGTACAGCGCTGACCGGAGTAACTGTATGCCCCGCCAACAATCTGCTTAGCTGCATGCTCCAAGTCAGCATCTTCCAGCACAACTGCAGCATCCTTACCACCCAATTCTAACATAATTGGACGCATACCAGCCAACTTACCGATGCGCTCACCGATTGGAGTGGAGCCAGTAAAGTTAATGTAGTTTACTTCCTTATGCTCAATGATGTAGTCCCCGATTTCTGAACCGCGGCCTGTGATGGTATTGAAAACACCAGCAGGCAGACCAGCCTCAGCAAAAGCCTGAGCCAAGAGCAGACCAGAGATTGAACCTTGAGTAGGTGGCTTAAACATCACGACATTTCCGCCGATAAGGGCAGGAGCAATTTTGGAACCAGACAGGTTGACTGGGTAGTTAAATGGCGCAATAGCCAGTACAACTCCTACAGGCTCACGACGAACCACAGCCAATTTTTTCTTGCTGGCAGCTTCAAAGCCGCCACCTTCCATAACCTGACCGTGAATACGAATGCCTTCTTCAGCCGCATAGCGAATCAAGTCTGCTGTCCGGACTACCTCTCCGACTGCCGCTTTGATACCCTTGGCAACTTCTTTTGCAAGGATTTCACCGATCTTCTCCTGATCGCGCTCCAAAATATCCGCAACCTTATGCAAATAAGCTGCACGTTCAACTGCTGAAAGAGATCGCCAAGCTGGCAAAGCCGCACGAGCGCTCGCCATAGCATAGTCGACCTCTGCCTGAGTCATGGCAGGTACAGTTCCTAAAATCTCATTGTTGATAGGAGATGAGATGGTAATTTCATTTTCAGAAACTTTCCACTCTCCATTTATATAGTTTTTATATTGTGTCACTTGTCCCCTCCAAAATGTTATTAAATATTATTTTACCAAATTTTCTGAAAATTTCAACCAAAAGTTATAAATTTAAAGAATTTTTTCACAATTAAGATAGATTATCTAATTTTGTTCATATTAGATCTGCTTATTTTCTGTTTTCTTTGATTTCAACCTTCTGCACAAGCTTCACTATGCCTTTGAAGAAAACTAAAAAAGACCAGGAAATTTTTCCTGATCTTAATTTTTCAGATTAATCAAAGTCCAGATATTCTTTTTCAAGCTCAAGAACTTCTTCCATCGTTGCACATTCAGTAAGTGCACGCTGAGCCAGTTCTTGCATCTTCTTCGTATCCAGCTTCTTCATGAGGCTACGAGTCCGAAGTACAGAAGTTGCACTCATAGAGAATTCATCCAAGCCCATACCTACGAGCAATGGCACCGCAGTTTGATCGCCGGCCATTTCTCCACACATACCTGCCCACTTGCCTTCAGCATGAGCTGCTTTGATAACATTGTTAATCAAGCGAAGGATAGATGGGTTGTAAGGTTGATAGAGGTAAGAGACTTGCTCATTCATCCGGTCAGCTGCCATAGTGTACTGGATCAAGTCGTTGGTACCGATAGAGAAGAAGTCTACTTCCTTGGCAAATTGATCCGCCAACATAGCTGCTGCTGGGATTTCAATCATAATCCCCACTTGGATATTGTCTGCTACTGCAACGCCTTCAGCTTGCAGCTTAGCTTTCTCTTCGTCATAAACCGCTTTAGCTTTGCGGAATTCTGTTAGAAGGGCTACCATTGGGAACATGATGCGCAATTGTCCATGTACAGAAGCACGCAAGAGAGCGCGGATTTGTGTACGGAACATAGCATCGCCAGTTTCAGAGATAGAGATACGCAAAGCACGGAAACCAAGGAATGGGTTCATTTCATGCGGCATATCGAAGTAAGGAAGTTCCTTATCTCCACCGATGTCCATCGTGCGAACAACAACTGGTTTTCCATTCATGCCTTCAAGTACAGCCTTGTATGCTTCATACTGCTCATCTTCTGTCGGGAAGTCTTGAGAATCCATGTAAAGGAACTCAGTCCGGTAAAGACCAACTGCTTCTGCACCGTTAGCATTGACACCTTCAACATCTTTTGGCGTACCGATATTGGCTGCCAATTCGAAGTGCTTGCCGTCTGCAGTCACAGTCTGAGCATCCTTAAGCAATTCCCATTCAGCTTTTTGCTTAGCATAAGCCTCACCAGCAGCTTTAAATGCTGCGATTTGCTCTTCAGTTGGGTTGATAATCACTTCACCAGTGATACCGTTAGCTGCAATCACATCGCCGTCTTTTACAAGCTCTGTAATATTATTAGTTCCCAATACTGCTGCGATTTCAAGCGTACGTGCCATGATAGCAGAGTGGCTTGTCCGGCCGCCGATATTAGTTACAAAAGCTTTAACAAATTTCTTATCCAGCTGTGCTGTATCAGAAGGAGTCAAGTCATGAGCAATGACAACTGATTCTTCATTGATAGACGCTGGATTTGGCAATTTCTTGCCCAAAAGGTTAGCAAGAACCCGTTTTGTCACGTCGCGGATATCAGCCGCACGTTCCTGCATATATGGATTGTCGTCCATGTTTTCAAAGAGAGTGATAAACATGTCCGTTACTTCTTTCAGACCAGCTTCTGCATTGGTCTTTTTCGCACGGATTGTTTCTTTGATTTGCCCAACCATTTCAGGGTCAGCAAGCACCATTAAGTGAGCGTCAAATACCTGAGCGGCTTCCTCACCAAGGCTATCTACTGCTTTCTCACGGATAACAGAAAGCTCGTTCTGTGAAGCTTCAAGAGCTGCATCCAAACGAGCCTCTTCTGCATTCGTATCTTCGACTGAAACAGTCTCAAATGATAAATCCGGTTGAACTAATAGATATGCCTTAGCAACGGCAACACCGTCAGATGCTGCAATTCCTTTAAGCATTTCTGTCATATTAAGCCAATCCTTCTTTTTCCATTGTTTCAGAGATTGCAGCGATAGCATCGTCTGCATCTGCACCTTCAGCTGAGATCTTAACATCAGCTCCTTGGCCAACACCGAGACTCATAACACCCATGATAGATTTCAAGTTTACTGATTTACCTTTGTATTCAAGCGTGATGTCTGAAGCGAATTTGCTAGCAGTTTGAACCAACAAAGTTGCTGGACGTGCGTGAATACCTGTTTCTGCTACAATGTGGAAATCTTTAGAAGCCATAGTTAGACTCTCCTTTTAAATAATTCTTTTTGAGTTATTGTGATAACCCTTACAAGTTGATATTATATCACCTTTTGAAATCTTTTTCAAGAATTTTATAGCCCGCTTACAAAATATTTCTTGGGAAATGAAAACTCTTCTTATTATATTGAAGAGAGAATTTTCGAGCTAAATCCCACATTCCCCAAGCTTTATTCAAAAATGGCTTCCACTAAGTTTTTAATCATAAATTTCTTATTTTATAGAAACTAATTGTTATAAAAATAAGAATATAAACTCCCCCTCCACTCCTCCTAGTGATTCCCTAAATTCTGTAACACAAGATATTGGATTTTGGTTTTTGGGAGGAAAATCTTCCAGTCATTTATCTAACATTTTAAGACTTGTTTAAGCATTGCTGCAACAGCATTTTGCTCCCTTTCTGCAATTTTTCACTTCTTTTCATCGTTTATATAAACACTATATATTGTATTTTAATCTATCCTATAACAAAATATCACACAATATTTAGTTCAAAACTATTGACATTCTATTTTCTTTTAGATATACTAGTTTCGTATTATTTAAAAGAAAAAACGAAAGTTTAGAGGAATTTTTAATGGTAACTATTTACTCAAAAAACAACTGCGTTCAGTGCAAAATGACCAAGCGCTTCTTAGATACTAATCATGTAGAATACCGCGAAATCAATTTGGACGAACAGCCAGAATTTATTGACCATGTCAAAGATCTTGGTTTCAATGCTGCTCCTGTGATTCAGACAGCAACTGAGGCATTTTCTGGTTTCCAACCTGGTAAATTGAAAAAATTGTCTTAATGTAGTTTATTTTGAGGGCGGCGCGCCTTGATTGGGAGATAAACTAAAAGACAGATTATCAGGGCAAACTGCAGCTCCTATGCTCATAGGGGCCGTTTCTTTTGTAAGGCGGATATTTTTCCGCTAGCTAATTATCTTATTTGTATAGAAAAGGAAAAACATGGGACTCAAACATTTAGAGGATGTGACATACTTCCGACTCAACAACGAAATCAACCGTCCAGTTAATGGTCAGATTATGCTTCATAAAGACCAAGAAGCCTTAAAAGCTTTTTTTAAAGAAAACGTTGAGCCAAACACCAAGCAATTTTCTTCTATCACAGAAAAAATTAAATATTTAATAGAAGAAAACTATTTGGAGAAGGAATTTATTGAACTTTATTCTCCTGAATACATCGAGGAGCTGACTGCTTTTATCCATGCTCAAGATTTCAAGTTTAAATCTTTCATGGCTGCTTATAAGTTCTACAACCAGTATGCCCTGAAGACAAATGATGGCGAATACTACCTAGAAAGCATGGAAGATCGGGTACTCTTCAACGCCCTATACTTTGCCAACGGAGATGAAGCCATTGCCAAGGATATTGCTAATGAGATTATCCACCAGCGCTACCAACCGGCGACACCAAGCTTCCTCAACGCTGGTCGTGCTCGTCGTGGTGAATTGGTTTCCTGCTTCCTCATCCAAGTAACAGATGACATGAACTCAATCGGTCGCTCCATCAACTCTGCCCTGCAATTGTCTCGTATCGGAGGTGGGGTCGGTATTTCCCTCAGCAATCTGCGGGAAGCTGGAGCACCTATCAAGGGTTATGAAGGAGCTGCATCTGGGGTTGTACCTGTTATGAAACTCTTTGAGGACAGTTTCTCTTACTCTAACCAGCTGGGCCAACGTCAGGGAGCTGGGGTTGTTTACCTCAATGTCTTCCACCCAGATATCATCGCTTTCCTTTCAACTAAGAAAGAAAATGCTGACGAAAAAGTTCGGGTTAAAACCCTCTCACTCGGTGTTGTCATTCCAGATAAATTCTACGAATTAGCGCGTAAAAATGAAGAAATGTACCTCTTCAGCCCATATTCTGTTGAACGCGAGTATGGAGTGCCATTTGCCTACCTTGACATCACTGAAAAATACGATGAGTTGGTCGCTAATCCAAATATCACTAAGACCAAGATCAAGGCCCGTGATTTGGAAACAGAAATTTCCAAACTCCAACAAGAATCCGGCTATCCTTATGTCGTAAACATTGATACGGCCAACCGTTCAAATCCAATCGACGGTAAAATCGTCATGAGTAATCTTTGCTCTGAAATCCTGCAAGTACAAGAGCCTAGCCTTTTGAATGATGCGCAAGAGTATCTTCACCTAGGAACAGATGTATCATGTAACTTAGGCTCTACTAACGTTGTCAACATGATGACTTCGCCTGACTTCGGAAAATCCATCCGAACTATGACACGCGCTTTGACCTTTGTCACAGACAGCTCGCACATCACAGCTGTGCCATCTATTGACAATGGTAACAGTCTGGCGCACACCTTTGGTCTGGGAGCTATGGGACTGCACAGCTACTTAGCTCAGCAGTTGATCGATTATGGATCTGCGGAAGCTGTAGAGTTCACTAGCATCTACTTCATGCTCATGAACTACTGGACCTTGGTTGAGTCTAACAATATCGCTCGCGAACGTGGCGTGACCTTCCACAACTTTGAAAAATCTGACTATGCCAACGGCACTTACTTTGACAAGTACCTGACGGGTGAATTTGTACCTAAGTCTGATCGTGTCAAAGAACTCTTCGCTGGCATCTTTATCCCATCTGCAGAAGATTGGGCAGAGTTGCGCGACAAGATCAAAGCTGATGGTCTCTACCATCAAAACCGCTTGGCCGTTGCACCAAATGGCTCTATCAGCTACATCAATGACGTTTCTGCTTCAATTCATCCAATTACTCAACGGATCGAAGAACGTCAAGAAAAGAAAATCGGTAAGATCTACTATCCTGCTGCTGGTCTGTCAACGGAGACTATTCCTTACTACACCAGCGCTTATGACATGGACATGCGCAAGGTTATCGATGTCTATGCAGCCGCAACTGAGCACGTGGACCAAGGTCTTTCCCTGACTCTCTTTATGCGCAGCGATATCCCTAAAGGTCTCTACGAATGGAAAAAAGAAAGCAAGCAGACAACCCGCGACCTTTCTATCCTTCGTAACTACGCTTTCAACAAGGGAATCAAGTCCATCTACTACGTCCGCACCTTCACTGATGATGGCGGCGAAGTAGGTGCCAACCAATGTGAAAGCTGTGTCATCTAACAAGAGATTTTAGAAAAAGAAAAGGAAATTCGACCATGTCACAATTTTACCTTCCTCATCATTGTCAGGAAGGTAAAATCGTGAAGCATTGGGACAGTATCCAAGAAGGGATAGCTGATACCACATCAGGTCGTACCATCTACTAAAGGAGAAAGAATGCAAACTTACTACAAAGCCATTAACTGGAACGCTATCGAAGATGTCATCGATAAGTCCACCTGGGAAAAACTGACTGAGCAATTCTGGCTGGATACGCGGATTCCCCTATCCAATGATCTGGATGACTGGAGAAAGCTATCCCACAAGGAAAAAGACCTGGTCGGCAAAGTCTTCGGCGGCCTGACCCTGCTGGATACCCTCCAGTCTGAGTCTGGTGTGGATGCCCTGCGCAAGGATGTCCGCACTGCCCACGAAGAAGCTGTCTTCAACAACATCCAATTTATGGAGTCCGTTCACGCCAAGTCTTACTCTTCTATCTTTTCTACGCTCAACACCAAGTCAGAAATCGATGAAATCTTTGCTTGGACCAACACCAATCCATACCTGCAAAAGAAAGCAGAGATTATCAACGAAATTTACCTGAACGGTACAGCACTGGAAAAGAAAATAGCCAGCGTTTTCTTGGAAACCTTCCTCTTCTACTCTGGTTTCTTTACTCCGCTCTACTATCTGGGTAATAACAAACTGGCCAACGTTGCTGAGATTATCAAGCTCATCATCCGTGATGAATCTGTCCACGGAACCTATATCGGCTATAAGTTCCAGCTGGCCTTTAACGAGCTTCCAGAAGACGAGCAGAACAAACTCAAAGAGTGGATGTACGACCTGCTCTACACCCTCTATGAAAATGAAGAAGGCTACACTGAAAGCCTATATGACACAGTCGGCTGGACCGAAGAGGTCAAGACCTTCCTGCGCTACAATGCCAACAAGGCTCTGATGAATCTGGGACAAGATCCTCTCTTCCCAGACTCAGCGGACGATGTCAATCCTATCGTCATGAACGGCATCTCAACTGGTACTTCCAACCATGACTTCTTCTCCCAAGTGGGTAACGGCTACCTGCTAGGCGAAGTTGAAGCCATGCAGGATGACGACTATAATTACGGTTTATAGGACAAAGAACCCCTCTTTCCAAAATACGGAAAGAGGGGGTCTTTGACTGACTATTAATCTATTGACTATCATAGATATATTCTTCCAGATGTTCTGCGACTGTAATCTCAACTCCAACATCAGATGTTAGATAAATCACGGTACAGTCATGAGCTGGGACAATAGGAAATAAAAAGGGCTTCATATTTTGATAAATTCTATACATCCGCCTTTGACTCGTTGGATTTTCAAGATAAAGCTTGCTGTCACCACCAGAAAAGTCAGCTGGCAGAAGGGCATAATAAGCTACCAAAGCTCCATTTTCATCCAATACTCTAGTCTTATTTAAATCCTCAGCTATTTTTTTCATCATTAAAGTAGCCATCTTTTCCTCCCTTCATGTTTTTTATCCAAATAAAGGTGGAGCTAGGAACATCATCCCTAACTCCACTTATGCAGTCACTAATTAGATACGCGATAATACGGATGCTGGGAAGCAGTGATAGCATCTTGTCCAACTCGAATCTGTGCTTTAGGATTCTCGTTTCCAGTATCAGGCAAAACAGCTCCTTCTGGAATTACTAAAAAGGTTGCGCTACTGCTACCAGCAGTATAAGCAAGAGTAGATACATAACTACCATCGCTTACTTGACCTTTTAGTAAAGTATAATCGCTGGATTCTTTTCCATTCAGAGTATGAGAAACGACCCCTTGATTATTCAATACTATCGCATCCCCCAAATCATTTTGCCAAGTACCGGCTACAGTCGAAAAATCTCCTGCTGCCAAAGCATTGACATCGATACCCGCTGCTGGAGTGGCTGGGTCTTTCGTGTCAGACTTTGTTTCATTTTTAGGCTGAGCTTCAGAAGATACTGACGCTGCATCAGTTTCATCTGGGCTAGCTGATGGAACAGCTTTCGCTTCAGACTTAGAATCTGATTTAGAAGTTTGAACTGTTTGGCTAGAGCTATTACTTTGAGATGTTTGCTTGTCCTGCTGTTTACTGCAAGCACCAAGCAAGATAATGGAAGAAGTGAGTGCAGTCGCAAGAAACATTAATTTTGCATTTTTCATAAAAGAGGCCTCCTCATGAATTAATACCTTTTTGTAATCTTATTGTAACATTTTGAATTAATAAAATCAATAATCATATTGAAATATTATAAAATTAATTTATTGCTACATAACGACGGCTACCACTATACCCAACATAGCTAATCCACTGATGACCATCTGCAATAAAAGTTTGATCATAAAAGACTGTGCTCCCTTTGTCAAAGTTTGCTAGTTCTGGACTTGATATTTTAGCTTCAGACCGAATAGAAGCATAGCCTTGAAAAACGTAATTCCCTTTTGATGGAATAGATATAGTTGGTAATGCGACTTCCGTAGTAGCTGAGCCGGCACCTACAAGTTTTCCATCATCCTGAACGTAGTACAGGTGGACGTTGTATTTCCCTGTGGAATTTTTATGATCACTTACTTTAATAGTCTGTTTGTAAGTCCCATCTGGTTGCTTGCTAGCAGTGTACCAAACCACGTCATCCTGGTCATTGGCAGCAGACCATGTAGGTACCTTTACTTCTTTTACACCACCAGGATTAGAAACATTAGACACAATAATATCAAAGGTACCTGTCTTTGAAGTATTATTCCGAATAGTAATAGTTCCTGTCGGCCGGATTAATTCCTTATCCAAGGAGACTTCTGTCGTCGTTCCTGTTACACAAATCATTTGGCCATTATTTTGAACATAGTATAAATGCACATTATATTTTCCAGTGGAATATTTATGATCGCTAGCCTTTATTGTCAATTTGTAAGTGCCATCCGATTGTCTTTTAGGAGTATACCAAATAATATCATCTTGATCATTCGCACTAGACCATGTAGGTACTTTTACTTCTTTTACACCACCAGGATTGGAAATGTTAGATATAACAACATCAAAGGTTCCTGTTTTTGAATTATTATTTTGAATAGTAATTTTCCCTTCAGGCTTCTTAATAGAAACGGTAGTCTTCGTTCCCCCAGCTCCAACCATTTCCCCATTATTTTGAACATAATATAGATGGATATTATACTCTCCCGTAGAACCTTTATGTTTATTTGCATTGACAGTTATTTTATATGTTCCATTAGGCTGTTTAGCAGCAGTGTACCAAACAATATCATCTTGTCCATTTTCACTTGACCAAGTTGGTAATTTCACTTCTTTCACACCATACGGGCTAGAGACATCAGATACAATGACATCAAAAGTCCCTGTCTGAGCATTATTGTTTTGGATAGTCAAGGTTCCCTTTAAAGGAGCCTTTGTCTTTGTTACTCCAATGGCAATATATCTACGATTTCCAGCAAAGGAGAGATAGCTAATCCATTGATGGCCATCTGCTTCCAATTTACGATCATATGTAACAGTTTGTCCTGCATCATAATAAGCTAATTCAGGACTAGACATCTTAGGCTCAGCTTTAATGGAGGCTCTTTGAGTGAAATGATACACTCCACTGGCAGGGATTCCTTGATTATCAGAAGGCTGGGAAATCGGTGTGGATGTACCTCCAATGATATCTTTAAAATGTATAAAGCCTGAGATTGAACTTGCAGCAACTACTCTGCGATTATAACTTTTACTCCAAGCATAGTTATATTCTTCAATTTCTACATTATTTCCCAATACATTGGACACCCATGCTACATGTCCGTAACTTCCATCATCAATCCAAGCGACTGAGCCAAGAGCTGGATGATTATCTACCCTGTATCCTTCTCTTCTTGCCCGATATCCCCATTCACCGCCATTTCCGTACGCACGAGGAATGTTAAAACCATTAACTGAACTTAATCTATAAGCAGTAAATGAAGTACAATTTTTAACAATAAGTCCCCAATCGTCCGCAGCATAATCAGGGAGATTTTTAAACCTTACTGGATAATCATCGCCTCGAGCGATTGAACCATTCCCTGTAGCCAGTAAAGTCGTATGTCCAGTCCCGTTTGCAACTTTACCAACAGTTGTTTTGAGAGTTGTTTTTTCTTCTTTAGTTGCACGGCGGCGGCTGACATCATTAACAATTGAGGTGGCTGGCTTATCTACATTCGAAGCGGCATAGCCACGTGTTACTAAATGTTTAGGATTAGTAGGATCATCTATAACTGGATTTATTTCAACAGTTTTCTGTTTTTCATTAACTGTTGAAGTTTGATCAGAAACAGGCTCAGTGTTGATTGGAATATCATTTGCATTTGTCGCTTTATTTTCAGTTTCTAGTGGTTCAGGAACTTCAGAAGTTACTCCATTTTCAATACTAACTAAATTGTTATTTACAGCATTTTTTGTTTCCGATTCAATATCAGAACTTACTGTTGCATTTGACTTTTCTGAAACACTCTGATTTGTGTCCACAGCTATGTCAGAAGGTGCTGTAGAAACTACTGAATCAGTACCAGTTGGCGAAATTACTTGATCAGCAGCAACTGTTTGAGTCCCTGCAAATAATAATGTTCCTAGAAGCACTGAAACTGCTCCTAGAGAATATTTACGAATAGAAAAACGTTGAACCTGCTTATTAAAAAATTGATTTTTCATTTTATTTGCTCCCTTTATTAATCTTTGTGCACGACAACATTTAATTTCCTAAAGCCAAAACCAAATCATGGCGAGATAATAAGAAATCCTAAACATGTGATTCTCTCCTTTCCTATTTAACTTTTTCCATGTTTCAATTATAGACTCAATTACAAATAAAAAACAGGACATAGATGTCCTGCTAGCCTTGATGATAGAGCCGAAGTTCTTTATTCCACTCCTCAGCCATTTTTTTAGATAGAAAAGTATGACCTAACAATCTTGCCAGTGTCAGTCCCTCTTCATAGTATTGTTGAGCTTTTTTCTCGTCCTTGTGTACGAAAAGCTCATATTCTCCCTCTAACATTCTTATCAGCGGTTTCTTTTGATAGTCCTCTGTCAATTCCATGATTACATTAAGTTTGTTGAGCGTATCTTTTGTATAAATGAACTCTTTTCGCTCGCACTCAATACCTGGGATTGTCAGTAGAGCATCTCGCATGAGAAAGAGATATTCATTTGGAATATAGTCAACTGACTGCAGTAATCGCTGAGCGATTCTTGCATATAATTCCTTATCAAACTTAGCTGACCGAATCTCCTCTTCATCTCCCACATAGATCTGATAGAGCTGGATGTAGAGTAAATCATTCACGTCATAATGCTTTTTACTCTGCAAATCGTCCAAATGCTGGGCAAAGAGAGTCATTCCATACTTATGGAATTTCTCAGAAGTATAAGTATAAATCTTTGATTGCAAGATATCCATTACATTCTGCTCAGCTTCTGGCAAATCATCATAATAAACTTCAAAAATTTCATCTATGATATGCTCCAATTCGAACAAAGCTTCGGTATTGCCATAAGTGGTCGTCCGAATCAGCTTATACTTCAAGCGCTGATAGTCAGTAGGTAGAGCTACATCTTCTTTTTTACTTCCTGTCAAAGTTGTCAAATCGACCTCTAGACAGAAAGCCAGATATTCTAAAGTAGAAAGAGTAGGCTGGGAAATGCCTGACTCCAAACGGGTTAACTGCCGTATAGAAAGCTTTGACTCATCACCACACAATTGCTCCTTAGTCCAGCCCCTATTTAATCGAAGCTGTTTCAAATGCTGTCCAAATTCTTTTCCTTGCATCGTCAATCCCCTCCCAAATAAATCAGGAAACTTTTGGTTATGTTATCATGTTATTCTAGATTTATTATAGCATAATTGGAAAGATTTTACTAATAAAATTCCAAAAAGATTACTTCCTTTTCTCAGTGATGAAATCTACCTAACTGTTGCAACAGTTAGGTAGAGCGGAGCTATTGAGACCTTAGGCTCAATAGCTAGTCATGGAACTCTGCAGGAGGTCGCTGACATCCGCCATCACTTGAGAAAAGCATGTAAATCTAAAAATTAGTATATTACAAGTATTAAAGGACCCCAAACTTAAAAGTTTAGAGTCCTTCTACCATATTCTTTTTTGAGTCTAAACACAAAAAAACTAGTAATACACATTCAAGTGAGAAGGCAAGACACGAATCGTTACTGGCAGTTGGTCACCCTCATCTCCGTCAACGTTGACGCTGAGCTCTGCCTTGTCATCAGCCAACTCAACTGTGATTTCCCTAAAGGTCAGATACTCGATATTATCACTTTCTTCTCCATTGCCCGAAATCAAATCCGGCACAGAAACCAAGGTGTCCAAGAGATTTTTATCCTTAAGATACAAAAGATGGAGCAAGCCGTCATTGACAGTAGCTTCAGGGAGAATGCTCTCGAAACCTCCGATAGAGTTGGTAGAGCCAATCAAGAGTGTACTGCTCTTTATCGTACGCTCTTCTCCATCAATATTTAAGTGAAATTCGTAAAAACTAGTATCCATCAACTGCTTGAAACCAGAGATAAAGTAGGCAAACTTGCCCCACTTGGTCTTGTCTTCTGAATCTACATTGTTAATCGACTCAGGAATAGTTCCAATGGCAACCACATTCATAAAGTACTGGTCATTAATCTTACCGATATCAAGTGGCTTGACTTTATTGATATCCAGATTCTGGATGGCTTCTTCAGCGTCTAGGGGAATGCCAAGAGCACGCGCCAAGTCATTGACCGTACCAAGTGGAAAGAAACCAAAGGTCGGACGATAGTCTAGTTCAGCCAGACCGCTGATTCCTTCATTGACTGTTCCATCGCCACCCATGACAAAGACGCTATCATAACGGTCTTCTGCTGCTTGCTTAGCAAAAGCCGCTGCGTCTCCGCCTTTTTCAGTATGCTTGACCACTACCTCATCGAAACATTCTGCCAGCTTTTCTCTTGCCAAGTCTTCATAGGACTTGGCTTTTTCGCCTCCCGAGCTAGGGTTGACAATTAATAGGACTTTAGACATAAAGAAACCTCTTTTCATTTGATAGCTCATTATACCATCTGGAAAACACTTTCACAAGAATTTGAATCTGCTGGCTTTCGAAAGACCAGAACAGCAGTTTAGTATTTAAACTCCATTCCACAGAAAAACACTTCTGCCGTTAGACTTTTCTGCCTAACTTTAGAAGTGCTGTCTTATATTTAGTTTTTCTATTAAAAGAAGACAATAAGAACAAAGGCAATGAGGTTATTGGCCAGATGTAGGCCCATTGAGTAGCGCAGATCCTTCTTAGCCAAATAGCCTAGGCCAAAGATTGCCCCCAAGATGAAGTAGACCAGAAACTGGACTAGATTGCCCGGCATGTGCAGAAGAGAGAAAAAGCTGGCAGATACAGTTAAATAGAGCAGGATTTTCGCCAAGCTATTTTGGTCAGGAAAGAGAAACTTAGCCAAAAATCCTCGTGTCAGCAACTCCTCGAGAACAGGAGCAAAGATTACCATGTATAGGAAGGCAAAGGCTGGCTGCTGCTGAATCAATTGTACAGCAGTGTTCTGATTGGCAGAAGATTCAATAGGAACTAGCTGCTGAAAGATGAGAAAAGCAAGCAAGAGAACACTGGGAAGCCAGATAGAACTGGTCAGCTTGGTGCTTTTGATTTCCAGTTTCAAATCTTGCTGGTACCATTTCCACATAGCAAAGAAATAGAGACTAGCAAGTATGACAAAGATTGGCAAAATCAATAGTTGAGAAAATCCTCCTGCCAGATAACGAACAGTATAGGCAACTATAGTAAAAAAGATAAAGAGATAAGACAAAAAAGCTAGTAAATATAATCCAAAATTAGTAAGAAAAGTTTTTAATTTCATAGTGACTCCTTATAGTTTGCTTTACTGAAACATAGCTAGCAGCAGTATTATAGCCATAGGAAGATTGTTCAGGATATGAACCAACATGGAATCTTTTATATTCCCCCGACGAGCATAGGATAAATATAAAACCAGTCCAAGTGCAAAATAAATTGGAAACTCTGTCAATTGAGTGATATGAGGCAGAGTGAAGACCACAGAAGTCACAATAGCAGGCAAAACTTTTTGATTATTTTTGAAAAAGAAGGCAGTTCCAAAACCGCGGAAAATTAATTCTTCCATGATAGGAGCAATAAAAGCAATCGTTGCAACAAAGAGCAAGGCAAAGAAGATATGCTGCGAAGACATCATTCCCCCTAGCCCTTGTATGGCGCTGTCATTACTGGTCTGGGAATTGCCGCTCAGGATGAGATTGAGATAAACACCGACAATAGCAGCCACTCTGGCAAGGAAAAAGAATAGAAAAGCAAAACCGATGTCCTTGCCAGACAGTTTGAATTTCTTCTTTTCTTCAGGCACATGCTTCTGATATCGCCGCCACAAGCTACGAAAAATTAAGAAAACTAAAATCAGATACAAGGCTACCAATAAGATTTCTGCATAAATCGGTAAATTCTTCCCGAGCCTTAAGAATAGCATCGGAGCAACATTTATAAGGAGGCTAAGAGCAATTAAGCCTATCCATTTTACAAGTCCTAAAGCAGTTGATTTGAAGTTGTTCATTTTGTATTCTCCTTTTGATAAATATTGATACCGACTTCCGTATCCTCAACAGCAATATCTCCCTTCTGCCGGAGAATAGTGGCAGCCAGGAAAAAATCTCCTGCACAGCCGGCTGCATGGAAGCTAGCAAGGACGATATAAGAAGCCGCAGTTAAAATATGCAAGCCATAGATTAAGGTCAGGGCTAAGCTAATCAGAAAGAAAGGTGCCAGGATAATGACGAACATCCTTTTCCGACTGTAACGACTGCCTGGGCTGGTCGCATAGGCCATGCCACTCTTAAAACCAAACTTGACCTTGGTATTTTCATCTCCCAAGACCTTGAAGAAAAAGCCGTGGATCAGCTCATGGATGACCATTAGAACAAGGAGGTAGAGTAAGTCAAAGAAATGAAAAACTTCGCTGCCCTTGCCATACATCAGAATAGCAATCCAAGTAAAGAGGGCTAGAAAAGGGAAGATCAGCAACACAGCCGTTATATTCAGAGCCAGATTGACCTTTTTATTATGGATAAAATCAAGTTCTTTCAGTAGTTTCATAATTTCCGCCTTTCATCGGGAAATAAGCTTATTTGAAATATTTTCTTACCATTGGATAATACATAAGATTGATATAGATATGGATCACCACTAGGACGACAAAACCGGAAACGACATTGAGGGGGGTGAAAGTTCCCACTATCCCTAAAACAATATAGAGGATTGGCAGAAGTCTCTGATTTACATTGAAGAGAATAAGATAGCACTGTTCATAATTGGCTTGCAGCTCTGACTCATCATAAGAGAGCACAAATTCTTTTATTTCCTCAGTAGTCGGAAAGGCTGATAGCTTATAGTGCCGCACCTTCTGAACTGTCTTTAAAAAGACAACTTGCAAAATAATATAAAGAAAGGCAATCGCATAATCTATAAAACTCCACTGAAGAGGGCTCTTATGATTAGTAATATTTCCAATAAAAACAACTCCAACTAAAATCGTAAAAAGAACGATAGCACTGCTGATATTAAAGATAATAGTCGCATATTCCAGATTTTTAAAGGTTAGCCGGTACCATTCATAATTCTTATCCTCATCTGCTTCTTTTTCATAGGCTTCATTGTATTTACGAGTCCGATAAATCAAGAAAAAGACCAAGGGATAGAGGATGATAAGGCTGGCCCTACCTAGCTGGCGCAGCAGTTGAACAGAAAAAATAGTCGACCAACTGATGTTTTTTAGCAGACCAGTTTCAGAAAACAAAATAGACAGACCGCCTATTAAAGCTCCAGCTAGAAATATAAGGACATTATATAAAACTCTTTTCTGTGTAGATATACGTTTTTGCTCTTTCACGACTTCTTCTCCTTTATTTTTTTACAATAGATGATACAAGAATGCTGAGGCTGAAGGACTGTTTTAGCTCCTGTTGAAATGAATCTTAATTGGTTCTTCATTCTGCTTCCTCCACCAGCCGAAAGACATTCTCAACGTTTTCATTGAAAATATGGGCAATCTTAAGGGCAATCACAATCGATGGGGTATATTCGCCTCTCTCTATAAGGCTGATTGTCTGCCTGGAAACACCGGCCAGCTTAGCCAGTTCTGTCTGATTGAGACCGTCACGCGCCCTCAACTCCTTGAGTCGATTTCTAAGCTGCATCATAAACTCCTTATTTATTATTCTCCCTTGGATAAAATCATTGTAACAGATTCTTTTCTTTTTGACAAGTATCTTTGTCAAAAAAATAATAATCATTGTCAAATTTTCTATTATCATAGACAAAAAAGAATCCAGCTCAAACTGAATCCTTTTCCTTTATTCATCTACTTCTGAAAATACTTCTTTTAAAATAGCAATACCCTGCTGGATTTCCTCCCTGCTGATAGTCAAAGGCGGCAGGAGACGGATAACATTTTCTCCGGCTGTCAGGATAATCAAGCCCTTCTGACGAGCGGCTTCAACAATCTTTGACAGACTGGCACTTGTTTCAATCCCAATCATCATGCCCAGACCGCGAACAGCAGAAATCTTTGGATGGTCCTTAAAAGCAAGCTGCAGCTGCTCCAGTAAGATGGCACTCTTAGACCTGACTTCTTCCATAAATCCCGTCTCTTTCATGATATTCAAGGTCTCCAAGGCAGTTGCCATGGATAATTTATTGCCACCAAAGGTAGAACCATGACTGCCAGGTCCAAAAGCGGGAGCCAAGCTGGATTTTCCTAATAGAGCTCCTGCGGGCAGGCCATTGGCCAGGCCCTTAGCTAGAGTCACAATATCCGGTATAATCCCATAATGCTCAAAGGAATAAAGCTGACCCGTGCGCCCCATACCTGTCTGTACCTCATCAACAATCAGCAAAATCCCCTCTTGTTGGCAAAAATCAGCCAAGTTTTTAACAAAGGCAACTTCTGCTGGTCGAACTCCTGATTCTCCTTGGACCAATTCCAGCATGACAGCGGCCGTATCCTGATTGACCAAGTCTTCTACGCCGGCCAAATCATTGTAAACCGCATAGCTGAAATGGGGCACCCCATCACCAAATCCTTTCTTGATCTTATCCTGTCCTGTTGCGGCCATAGCGCCAAAGGTCCGACCGTGAAAGGATTGCTGAAAAGTGATAATACCTTGCTTGCCAGTAGCTTTGCGGGCTAGCTTAATAGCTGCTTCATTGGCTTCTGCTCCGCTATTGCAGAAAAAAGCCAAATAATCATAAGAACCTGCCAGTTCCTGAGCCACCTGCTCTTGCAGAGAGCTAAGATAGAGATTGGGACTGTGCCAGATGCGCCCTGCTTGCTGGATCAAAGCCTGCTGGACCTGCGAGTGAAAGCCAAGATTGGTTACGCCAATCCCCGATGAAAAGTCCAAATAAGCCTTTCCCTCACTGTCAATCAGATAGGAGCCCTCTGCTTTAACAAACTCAATAGGCGCCCGCTTGTAGTTTTCAAATAAATAAGTCATCGTTATCCCTCTGCTATCAAGGTGCCCGTCAAAAGATTGTCACCAATCAGAACCTGCCCGACACCGGAAAGCACAGTCTGGACAGCACTCTCAATCTTAGGAATCATGCCGCCCTTGATGACACCTGTCTGAATCTTCTTGGACACCTGACTGGTCAGAATCTGGGGCAGAACTTTTTTGTCCTCTAGAACCCCTTCTATATCTGTCATCAGGATCAGCTTCTCTGCCTGCAAGCAACTGGCAACTGCCGCAGCTAGATAGTCTGCATTGATATTCAAGAGCTCACCAGCTGCATTTTCCCCTAGCGAAGCCAGCACCGGGACCATGTCCGCAGCCAGCAGCTGCTCTAGATAGGCAGTTTGAATCGCCTTCACCTGACCGACATAGCCATAGAGCTCTTTATCAATAAAATCTGCCGAAACTGTCTTTCCCAAATGTGAAACCAGCTGAAGGCTTTCAATATCTGAGTCGTTCAGTTCTTGTGTCAGCGTCCGGCCGACTTGACCTAGCAAAGCCTGCTCAATGATGGGTAAGTCAGACTTAGCTGTCACCCGCAATCCCTTAACCTTGTGAGTAGGCAGCTGACGCTCTTTCATGAGTTGGTTAATGACCAGACCGCCCCCATGAACGACCACGATTTTCTTACCAGCTGCTATCCACTCTTGCATCTGCTTGATAAACTTATCAGACAGTTTTTGCGCAGCAACACCGCCAATTTTTATAACAATCACATCTTTCATTGCATTTCTCCTTAGGTTCTATAGAGGGCATTGATTTTCACATAATCATAGGATAAATCGCAGCCCCAGGCCTGAGCTTCAGTGTCCCCATCGTGCAGGTCAATGGTCAAGGTCAGCAGCTCTCCAGCCATGGCATCACTAGTCTCCTCGGGATTAAATGCCACAGGGCTAGAGGCCTGCATAACTGGAATCCCCGCAATCCAAATATCAATATTATCTACTGAGACATCTGCTCCCGCATAGCCGATAGCTGCTAAGATTCGGCCCCAATTGGGATCTTGGCCAAAAATGGCGGTTTTAACCAAGCTAGAGCCAACGACACTTTTAGCAATCATACGGCCGCTACGTTCATCCTTGGCATGCCGAACATTGACTTCAATCAGCTTGGTTGCCCCCTCGCCATCCTTAGCAATTTTCTTAGCCAAGTCAGCCATAAGATAGCGGAGCATCTTGGAAAACTTTTCAAATTCTTCCGTATCTGGTAGAATTTCTTCGTTTTGTCGGCATCCATTTGCCATGACTAGCACCATGTCATTGGTCGATGTATCTCCATCCACCGTGATTTGGTTGAAAGTCGTCTCCACATGCTGACTGAGAGCCGCTTGCAGGGTTGCGCTAGAAATATTAGCGTCACAGGTGATAAAGGCCAGCATAGTCGCCATATTCGGATGAATCATGCCCGAGCCCTTGGCCACCCCCGCCATAGTCACCAGGTCTGAGCCAAACTCTTCTGTGACTACACAGGTCTTGGTACAAGTATCCGTCGTTAAGATAGCCTCAGCAAAATCTTCTGCCTTGCCACTCACTAGAATCTGTGACAGACCATTTTTAAGAGCATTCATTGGAAGCTGCTCGCCGATGACTCCTGTAGAAGCCAGACCTACCAAGTCGGGCTCAATCTTCAGCTTTTGAGCAGTCAATAGTTGCATCTCATAGGCAGCAGCCAGTCCTTGCTGTCCTGTACAGGAATTAGCAACACCAGAATTAACCACTATTGCCTGCAATTTCTGGCTCTTTTGAATTGATGCTTTGGTCACTAGAAGTGGAGCAGCAATGACCTTATTAGTTGTATAGACTCCTGCCACACTGGCCGGTACTTCTGATACAATCCAGCCAAAATCCAACTTCTTTTTCTTAAAGCCAGCGTGTAAACCGTCAGCCGAAAAGCCTAGCGGACTGGCAATCGTTCCATCAATAATCTTCATATCTAACCCTTTCTCATCTAGACATAGGACGGTTGACTGAGTAGTCCATCTGTTTCGGGAAAGCCCAGCATCAGATTCATATTTTGAACCGCCTGACCAGCAGCCCCCTTAATCAGGTTATCTAGCACAGCCACGACAGTTAAAATATTTGTCACAGGATTATAGTTAAAACCAATATCGGTATAATTAGTACCGACAACCTGGTGCAGATTCGGCAGAGCTGCTTGAATGCGGACAAAAGGCTTGTCCTGATAGCATTCCTGGTAAATAGCTGCCAGCTCTTCTCGAGTCAAAGGTTCTTTCAACTTGCTGTAAACTGTCGCCACGATGCCACGATTGAGCGGAATAAGGGAAGTTGAAAACTGAATCTGCTGCAACCCCTCATCAAAAAGCTGCAACTGCTGCACAATCTCTGGAATATGCTGATGCTGATTCAGCTTGTAAGTCACATAGTTGTCGTGCACATGGACAAAATGGCTGGATGCAGCTGGATTTTTTCCCGCCCCTGTCAAACCGCTCTTGGCATCAACAATAATGGAGTCCAGCTCAATCGCCTGAGCCTGCAGCAAAGGAATCAAAGCCAACTCTGTAGCTGTCGCATAGCAGCCGGGATTGGCAATAAATCGCTTCCCTCTGACATCTGTAAACTCAGATAGCCCATAAATAAACTCTTTTTGAACATAGTCTTCAGCCGGCTCTTTCTGATACCATTTTTTATAAATATTCCCTGGCAAACGATGATCACCAGATAGGTCAATGACTGGAAATCCTGCTTCTACAAAGTCTTTTGACAAATCTTTAGCCACTCCGCTTGACGTTGCAAAGAAAACAAGATCTGCTCGTCGCATTATTTCCTGACTGTCGAAAGCTTCTATTCTCAGGTCGCAAATCCCCTTCAAATGAGGATAAAGCTCTGACACAGGAGCCTCCATATCTTGACTGGCATGAAGGGAAACGACTTCTGCCTGCGGATGCTGCAGTAAAATACGGAGGAGTTCCATACCTGAGTAACCAGTAATTCCTACAATTGAAATTCGCATATTTTTAAAACACCTCCGTATAAATATGCGTTTTATTTTACTCGTATATCTTCCCTTTGTCAAGTATTTTCCGTATTTTTATGCAATATTTCCGAAAATATCATTATTTATTCTAAAAAAATTCATACTTTCTTGCCGAAAAGCGGCCTATTTGCTTCTCATATAGAGAAGTAAGAGAGCTAAAAAGATCTGCCCAAAGAGCAGACCTTTTCATCTATCTGTTATCTAATATTACAACTTCTCAGCAACTGCTGCTAGCAGGTCTGGAATAGCTGATTGCTTGCTGCCGCCGGCCATAGCCATGTCTGGCTTACCGCCGCCTCGACCATCTACAATCGGTGCCAATTCCTTAATTAGATTACCAGCATGTACGTCCTTAGTCTTGCTGGCTGCAAGAACATTGACCTTGTCTCCAATTGCTGCTACCAGTACGAGAACATCTGAATAGTCCTTCTGCTTCCAAGTGTCCGCGAAGGTACGCAGGGCACCCGCATCAGACACAGAGACCTGACTAGCGATAAAGCTATGTCCATTTGTCTCTTGAACATCCTTGAAGACTTCACCAGAGGCCGCTGCTGCTGCCTTTTCCTTGAGTTCTGCATTCTCTTTTTGCAGTTGACGCAGCTGCTCTTGCAACGCTTCTACCTTGTGAGGCACTTCCTTGATTTGCGGTGCCTTGAGGGTCGCTGCGATAGCCTTGAGCGCTTCTTCTTCCTCACGGTAGGCTTCAAAAGCTTCCTTGCTGGTGACTGCCAAGATACGGCGAGTTCCAGATCCGATACCCTCTTCTTTGACAATCTTGAAAATGCCGATTTCAGAAGTATTGCCTACGTGGGTTCCTCCGCAAAGCTCGACAGAGTAGTCGCCAATGGTTACGACACGAACTTTTTTACCATATTTTTCTCCAAAGAGCGCCATGGCCCCCATTTCCTTAGCCGTGTCAATATCTGTCTCTACTGTCTCTATAGCAAGGGCTTCCCAGATTTTCTCATTGACTTCTTGCTCGATAGCGCGCAGCTCTTCTGCAGTCACCGCTTGGAAGTGTGTAAAGTCAAAGCGCAGGAATTCTACTTCGTTCAGAGAGCCTGCCTGGGTTGCATGGTTACCAAGAACATTATGCAGGGCAGCATGTAAGAGGTGAGTCGCCGTATGGTTCTTCATCACACGATGGCGACGACTGTGGTCAATTTCCAGTTTATAGCTTTGACCCAGAGCCAGAGGAGCAAAAACTTCTACAGTATGCAGTGGCTGACCATTTGGTGCCTTTTGCACATCCGTAACTTGCGCTACCAGCTTGCCTGCTCCATCAAAGATTTGACCGTGGTCGGCTACCTGACCACCCATTTCTGCGTAGAATGGCGTTTCTGCAAAGATAAGGGCAGCTGTTCCTGTCTCAACAGACTCCACTGCTGCATCATCTGCCACAATAGCAAGGAGTTCAGCTGTCAGCTCTTCTTTTTCGTAGTTAAAGGCACTCTCTACGGTGATGGCCTGCAGGGTTTCATTTTGCATGCCCATTGAGCCACCCTTGACGACAGAAGCACGCGCCCGATTCTGCTGCTCTTTCATAGCCGCTTCAAAGCCAGAACGGTCCACAGTCATGCCTGCTTCTTCAGCGATTTCTTCGGTTAACTCCAGCGGGAAACCGTAAGTATCGTAGAGTTTAAAGGCATCTTGACCAGCAATAACAGTTTGTCCCTTAGCTTTCAAATCTGCCACGATTGTTTCTGCAAAATGTTGACCAGAGTGCAGAGTACGAGCAAATGATTCTTCCTCACTCTTGATAATCTTTTCGATAAATTCTTGCTTTTCAAGAACTTCTGGATAGTAGCTTTCCATAATCTTGCCCACAGTTGGTACAAGTTTGTAAAGGAATGGCTCATTGATCCCCAGCTTTTGACCATGCATTGAAGCACGACGGAGCAGACGACGAAGAACATAGCCTCGACCTTCATTTCCAGGAAGAGCCCCATCACCAATGGCAAAGGAAAGCGAACGAATATGGTCTGCGATAACCTTGAAACTCATATTGTCGCCATCTTGGTCATAGACCTTGCCAGACAGCTTCTCTACTTCACGAATAATTGGCATGAAGAGGTCGGTCTCAAAGTTGGTCTTAGCCCCTTGGATAACTGCGACCAAACGCTCCAACCCTGCGCCCGTATCAATGTTCTTATGTGGCAATTCCTTGTACTCGCTACGCGGTACAGCAGGGTCTGCGTTGAATTGTGACAAGACGATATTCCAGATTTCGATATAGCGATCGTTTTCAATATCTTCTTCTAAGAGACGGACTCCGATATTTTCTGGATCAAAAGCCTCACCCCGGTCAAAGAAAATCTCTGTATCCGGCCCAGAAGGTCCTGCACCGATTTCCCAGAAATTATCCTCAATCGGAATCAAATGACTAGGCTCAACTCCCATAGCAATCCAGCGGTTGTAAGAGTCCTTGTCGTCTGGATAGTATGTCATGTAGAGCTTGTCTTTGGGGAAATCAAACCACTCAGGGCTAGTCAAAAGCTCGTAAGCCCACTCAATCGCTTCATCACGGAAATAATCACCGATAGAGAAGTTGCCCAGCATTTCAAACATAGTATGGTGGCGGGCAGTTTTTCCGACATTTTCAATATCATTGGTTCGAATGGCCTTTTGAGCATTGGTAATCCGAGGATTTTCCGGAATGATGGTTCCATCGAAGTATTTCTTGAGGGTTGCTACACCAGAGTTAATCCAGAGCAAGGTTGGATCGTTGACCGGCACCAAGCTGACAGATGGTTCTACTGCATGACCTTTAGTTGCCCAAAAATCCAGCCACATTTGACGAACCTGAGCACTTGACATTTGTTTCATTTCTTTTTCTCCTTAATTTTTTTCTAAAAATAATTGCATTATGACGACGAATTTTCCAGCATTTCAACATAATCAATAGCGACACAGAGGGAAATCACCAAATCTGAATAAGTCTCCTCATAGACACTCACCTGATAAGTAGAGGTTAGATGAAAGAGCTCCTTTGTAATCTCTGCAACGACTTGATTGCTGTCATCCAGCAGACGAAAGTTTAAATCCCAGATATTCCCTTCAACTCGAAGACCCAAATTATCAAATTTATATTTATCACGCAAAAAAGAGAATTTCTTACGGATATAAAAGCTATGCCCGCTGCTGAGTTTGATTTCAAACTGGGGCAGGAGGGTTATAAGGGTCTTGGTAATCTGACTGACGATTTGTCCTTGACTATCATAGATAGTAAAGGTCTTAGGAATCTGGAAGAAAGAGCCTTCCACTTGATAATCCACATTTCCTCGATCATCCTTGATATCAAAGCGTTCGCCGCCTAAGCGAAATTTCTGTTTGACAAGATAGGTTTTCATTATATTACCTCCACAGTCAACATAAAAGACAAGTTCCTTGTCCGAAGGGCGAAAAACCGCGGTACCACCTTCATTCAATGAACTTGTCATTCTCATTTCATATTCTATTTTTCAAGATGAGTAGCATGATTCTCCGTCTCAGATGGCTCGCAGCACCGCCAATTCTCTGAACTAAGAACTTGAAAAATCAATTCTCACCAGTCTTATTATACTTGCTTATTCTCTTTTCGTCAACCTTATTCTGCGGCTGAGGATGAAGCTTCTGTTGAACTGCTTTCAGCTGCTGAGCTAGACTCAGATGTCTTTGAGCTGCTGGCAGCACTTGATGAAGAAGTTGAAGAACCTGTCGTTTCGATATACTGAGCAAAGACAGATTGGAAAGCACTGTCCTTAACCTTGATGTTGGCATCTTTCAGCTCTTTCGCCACAACGCTTTGTATAAAGCTAGTATCTTTTTCTTTTTGCGCAATGATAATCTTTTTCAGCTTGTCTTTGTAGTCTTTCCAGTTAGAAGATTTCTCTGACTTCTTGACTAACTTAACAATATAGTAGCTTGCTGAGTACTGTGAATCTGGCACTGTCACAAGGTCTGAAACGCCATTTTCTTCCAAAGCAAAAGCAGCTTTTTTGACAGCATCTGGAACATCAGTAGAGCCAGAGTCAAACTTGATTTCTCCGCCTTTTTCCTTAGTGGCAGCATCGGTAGAGTTTTCCTTAGCGATTTGACTGAAGTCTGCTCCTTCTGCTTTAGCTTTTTCGAGAACTTCCTTACCTTTGTCTTCGCTGTCAACCTTGATGATTTGAGCCGTTACTTCTGGCGTGTAGTTTTCAAAGGCAGCCTTGTAGTTTTCGTCAGTCAGCTCTTTTTCAGCAGCCTTCTTAACGGCATGCTCTACCAGCATATTGGTGCGGATTTGCTCCTTGTAGGCATCTTCGGTCAATCCGTTTTGAGCCAAGACTTGGGCAAAAGCTGTACCGTAAGCAGTTTTAGACTTTTCGAAAGCATCCTTAACGTCCTTGTCTTTGACATCTTTGCCGTATTTTTCTTCAAAGATGTCTTTGATAGCCATCTGTAGCAAGACCTGCTGAGCTGCACCATTGTTTTTCACTTGATCGTAGAACTCATTGACAGTAATCGTGTTTCCTTTCATGGTCACGATGTCCTTGCCTTCTGAGTTAGAACATGCTGCTAATACAGCGACTGACAAGAGTGTCACAGCTCCTGCAAATATTTTTTTCTTCATTTTATATTGACTCCTTATTCTTAAAAGTTCATGTTTTCTATTGTAGCACAAATTTGAATTGATATCTT
This sequence comes from Streptococcus sanguinis, assembly GCF_050225395.1. Taxonomy (GTDB): domain Bacteria; phylum Bacillota; class Bacilli; order Lactobacillales; family Streptococcaceae; genus Streptococcus. Next base: position 1,672,067 of record NZ_CP071431.1, read on the forward strand.
AAATTTTACTAAAAATTTTTGGAAATTAGGAAAAAATCATAGATGTCATTTTTTTCTAATCATAAGCAGCCCATCTCCTAACGGTAACAGACTCGCAGTCAAATCTGGATTGTCCAGAGTTGCGTCAAAAAGACTATGCAGTCCTCGGTAAATAGCCCGTTGGCCACGCTTAATGTCCTCAAAAGGCTTAGCAACATCTCCTCCTTGAAAGACATCATCAATGAGGACTAGGCCACCAGGATTAAGGCGCTTGAGGACTTGGGGCAGAAAGACTACATACTTGGACTTGGCAGAGTCCATAAAGACAAGGTCGTAAGAATCCTCCAGTGTCTCAAGTAAATCCACCGCATCGCCTTCCAGCAGGGTGATCTGCTGACGGCTGTCATACTTGGCAAAATTAGCCTTGGCAAGCTCAATCATCTCTGGATTGCGATCAATAGTCGTAATCTGGGCCTGAGGAGCATGTTCTGCCATCAAAAGGGCCGAAAATCCAATAGCCGTCCCGATTTCTAAAATCTTCTCAGGCTGCAGGCTTTCGACTAGCAGGCGGAAGTAAGCCACTGTCTCATGGGGAATCACGGGCACATTTTCAGCTCTGGCAAAATCCTCCAATTCCTTGAGGCCACCAGTGACCGGCTGGAGACGCTGTCTCATAAAGTCCACGACTTCTTCTTTGACCACTGGCCGGCGCATATTGGGATTAGAGTTTTGATTATAAGTCTCGACCATCTTATGCCAGTCCCAACTTTTCTACCAAGGCTTCGAATTCATCCAGACGACGCTCAAAGACAGCAAAGGCAGCATTTAGGTAGTCTTCCTTTTCCATATCCACACCTGCTTTTTTGATGACATTAAGTGGATAGTCAGAGTTCCCAGCTTTCAGATAGTCCAGATACTTGTCCTTGTCTTCCTGACTTCCATGGACAATCTTTTCAGCCAGGGCAGAAGCCGCTGAAAATCCTGTCGAATATTGGAAAACATAGTAATCATAGTAGAAATGCGGAATCCGAGCCCATTCGTACTGAATCTGTGGATTATCTTCTTTTTTCAGTCCATAGTATTTCTCGTTCAAGTCAGCATAGAGCTCATTGAGAAACTCGCTGGTCAAAACTTGACCTTCTTGGTCAGCCTCGTGGATAGCATGCTCAAACTCAGCAAACTGGGTTTGACGGAAGACCGTTCCTCGGAAGCCATCCAAGAAGTGATTGAGGATAGCAAAGCGGGTAGCATCATCTTCTACTTCTTCCAAGAGCTTCTCTGTCAGTATGTTTTCATTGGTCGTCGAAGCAATCTCAGCTAGGAAGATAGAGTAGTCTCCATAGACATAAGGCTGGGTCTCACGAGTATAGCTGGAGTGCATACTGTGGCCTGTCTCGTGCACTAAGGTAAAGAGATTGTCCAGCGTGTCCTGCCAGTTGAGCAACATAAAAGCATTGGTATCATAAGAACCGCCTGAGTATGCTCCTGAGCGTTTGCCTTGATTTTCATGAACATCAATCCAGCGCTCTGAAAAAGCTGTCTTCACTCGGCTCAAATAATCCTCACCCAGAATAGCCAAAACTTCCTCAGACTTAGCCAAGGCTTCCTCATAAGTGAACTTGTAGTCTGTCTCTGACAAAGGTGTGTACATATCATACATCTTCAAATCAGAAATGCCTAAAATCTTCGCTCGCAAAGCAATATAACGCTGCAAGAGAGGCAAATGCTTATTGACAGCTGAAACTAGGCTGTCATAAACACTTTCTGGAATAAAGTCAGCTGACAAGGCCGCTTCACGGGCAGATGAGAACTTGCGGACTTTCGCATTGTAGTTGTGAACCTTGACATTGGTCTGCAGAGTCTTAGCATAGGTATGCTGATACTGCTCGTAGACGCTGTAGAGAGCCTCGTAAGCTTCCTTGCGGACCTCTCGGTTCTTAGACTCGACCAGGGTGATATAGTTACCGTGGCTGAGCTGAACTTCATTTCCATCTTCATCATGCACCATCGGAAAGACAATATCCGCATTATCCAAGATAGCAAAGGTTTCGCCCGCTGCACCAAAAATTTCACCAGCACCGGCCAATAGCTCCTCTTCGCGCTGTGTCAGGATGTGGGCTTTCTTTTTCAAAAGCTTGTCAAAATAATGCTGATACAGCCGTAAACCTGGCTGCTCAGCCAAGAAAGCTTGGTATTGCTCTTCTGTAATCGCCATAAATTCTGGCTCATAGAAAGCAAAGCTTTGACCAAAGTCGCTGTAAAGAGTCATACCTTTAGCCTGATACTCTTGGTACTTAGCTACACGTGTATCCTGATCATTCTTCATGTGAGCATAAGAATAAAGCTTTTCAATACGACGCATCAAGTCCAACTGGATTTCAGTCGTTGTTAAGAGACTGTCCGCTGAATCCAGCAAATGTCCAGCCAGATCAGCTGCTTTCTTCACTTCTTCTGAAACCTGCGCCAACTCCGCTTCAAAGGCTTCATCTGTTGGGAAAATTGTACTCAAATCCCAAGTATATTTTTCTTCAATTTCATTTCTTTGTTTTGCCATAAAAAATCCTCCGACTCCCCTATTCTATCACAAATCAACGTAAAATCCTTGTATAAAAAGCCGGTGAATAAACAATTTGCAGATTTTTTTGCTGAAGATTGGCGTAATAATTCTCAAACTGCTGGTAATAGCCAGTCAAATCAGTAGTTATCTGACAGAAGGAGGCAGCTTGTATTGGGCGAACCTGTGGATAGAAATCCTCTGCAGTCTTAGTCAAGAGATTATCGCCATTCTGGTAGAGCTGGGCCTGCAGCCTCATCCATCTAGGCTGCTGGTAATAAAGCTGACGGCGGATATAATTGCAGATCTGCGGATCTTGCTGGGTCAGAAAGCTGTTCATCTCCTGCTTTTGAAAGGGCAAACGCAAAATATCCAAAAGCCGGCCGTGACCAAAGGGAAAGTTCTTGGTCTTGTGCTGGACCTTTCCATGCAGATCTTCGTGAATCAGGTATTTGAGACGTAAAACTCGCTTTTCTTGATCCAGCTCCCAGAGATGAAAGCCCATATTTTTACTAAAATAGAGAAAATCCTTTTGTAGACGGGTTAGAGAATCCTTGAGCCAAAGTTTTCTCCCCAAGAGCCAGAGAACCTGATAGCCATGCTGGCGGTAAGAAAGCGTCCGTTCCTGTAGCCGTTCTATACTTAGAGGACTGCACTGGACTTCTAGCGCCAGTTTTTTATCGACCAGCAAATCAGCAATCTGCTGCAGAGCAGGCAAAAAAGTCTCCACCTCAACTTCTTCTGTCTGTACAGCCCAGCGGAAAAGCTCCGCCTTGAGGTTGAGGTGCTCAGCGCTCTCATTTTCCCTGTAAAAGCTACACTGCTCTAGCGAAACATGCGCAAAATGCGGCTGCATAACCTTCCCTTTTTTAAAACGGACTGCCCCTGAACAAGCGGGGCAGACGAAATCAGCTCCCTTCTCAATCTTCTCCTCCAGAGCATTACACAAAAGCCCCTTATGATTTCGCGCCACAAACATATTCTAACCCCTCTAAAATTTCTCTCATTTACTAAAATATTCGCAAAAGAAAAGAGAAAGTATCTACACCATCAAAAAAACGATTCGGAGAACATCTCTCCGAATCGTTTTTCATTATCCAAATAATTGATTTCCTTTTCGTTCTGGCAATTTTAAAAAGAGGGCCAGCAGACAGACTAGGCAGACAACAGCTGCTAGAAAGAGGTTCATTCCTTCGTAACCCCAACTGTCCAGAAAATGGCCGGCCAGATTTTGAATGAGAATGGTTCCTAGACTGCGGGCTGTCTGGACCAGAGCAATGGCTGTAACTAGGTATTTTTCATCGACCAAGCTAGCTACGATTTTCAAGGTCACCATAATCAAAACCATGCCTGTCACGTGCTTGGAAAGGAGAGTCATCCCGATTTTCGAAATCAAACCTAGGTCTAAAGCATAGACGCTGTACTGGAGAAAGATGATTCCCAGACAGATATATAGAAGCTTTTTCATCGAAATCTTGTCCATAAAGAGATAGGAATAAAAGATAAAAGGCGCTTCAACCAGAACTGATAAGGCAACGACAGTCGAAGCCATATCCACCTCTAAGCCACTATGCTGTAGCATGGCAGGGATATAGGTATGACCAGTATTCCCCACCCCAGAGTAGAGGGCGACCAAAAGCAGGTAAAAGAGATAGGTTTTGTTGGTCAAGATCTTCCCCAGACCTGTCTGCTTGCGGGTATTCCTGCTTTCTAGGGCTGCTCGGTCGTGCTTGGGCTGGATTCCCAAAAGCCCTATGCTGCTGATAAGCATCATGCCAATAAAGACTGGGAAAATAGCTTGTGGTGCGACTCTTTGATAAATCAATCCTGCCAGCTGAGAGCCTAGTGCATAGCCAATGGTTCCCCAAATCCGAATCTTACCATAAGTATAAGGACTTTGAGCTGCCAGAACATCCATGACTGGATTGACCCCGTTAACCAGCATGAGGACCAGACTATACCAGACCAGTAACTGCCAAAGCTGAGTCGCTTTCATGAAAAATACAGCCCCAACCATCATAACTAGAAAGCTAAAAAGGAAGATCTTTTTAATCCCCAAAGCATCGCTGAGAATCCCAAACAGCGGCTGAGCCAACATGGAAGCAAAGAAGGAAGCTGACACTACCATAGATACTTGGGCATTAGAATAGCCTAAGTCCTGCATATAGACTGATATCAGAGTCGAAAAAAGAGAGTAGGCTAAGAAGAAAAAATTAAAGAGTAAAAAATGAGCTAGATAGCTGTTATGAAACTTTTTTTGCATGAAAATCTCCTTAAGACAGAAAGAAAACTCAGCAAAAGAACTGAGTTTTAGTTTGGAAAGTCATTCCGTTCGTATGTGACAGAGGACATTCCCTTTATTCAACATCTGTATTTCTACGACGTTCCTGCTTTGCAGCCTTGCGTTTTTGGCGACTGCGGTATTCAAAGTACAGAATGATTAGCAGGATGCCAACAGGCAGCATAATTAACATCTTATCGCTGAAGAACACACCATACCAAGGCTTGCTTTCCGACTTGCTGCCAGTCACATTTTCAATAGCCTGAGCAACTGGATTCTCAACTTTCTCGACTTTCATTTCATCAGAGATCTTGCTAGACAAGGTCTTCAAGCCATTTTCAGCCTTGAGAACATTGTTTTCAACCTTGACTTTAGGCTCGGTTCCCTTTTTAACAGTAGCGTAGAAATCCTCAGGCAGCTTATATTTCTGTCCATCAATCTCCTGCTCACCCTTGGATAAGAGTTTTTTGTACTCGTAGTCCGCATAAGCCTTCTCAATCAAAGCATTACCAAAAGGATGGCGGTAATACTCACCGTCTTGGTCAGACCAGTCACCGACTCCCATAATCACAGCAATCATGCGCTGATCTCCACGCTTAATGGTCGCGATATAGTTGAAAGCACCGTTAGGACTAGAGCCTGTCTTCATACCATCTACGCCCTTGAGTGCGTATTTAGCACCCGGCAGGGAGTAATTATAGGTTTCAAAGGTCTCCTCGTAAGGAGTTCCAGCTTTAACCGTAACCTTGGCTTTATTAGTATAGTTTAGAATCTCAGGATGGTGATTGACAAAATTGTAAGCCAGAATCGCCAAATCACGGGCTGTTGTCTGATTGCTAGCATAATTATCGTAGTTTTGAGGGTTATAATAGCCCTTAAAAGAAACCGCCGCTGCACCGCTGGCATTGAACCACTTGGTATTCGTCATGCCCAGCTCTTGAGCCTTGGCATTCATCCGATCCAAGAAAGCATCTGGATCATTGTCCGATAGATAATTGGCTAGCATAACGGTTGTCGCATTGGATGAAGGCACGATTGTCATGGTAATTAGCTCAGATACGGTATAGTCCACACCAGCGACAATTTTATTATTAGAAATTTCATAAATATTTGCAGTGGCTTGATCCTGAGGTGTGGCTGTAATGACCGTCTTTTCGCTGATTTTTCCTTCTTTAATCGCTTCAAAGACCAAGTAAAGCGTCATAAGCTTACTCATACTGGCTGGATCACGCACCTCATCAACATTATCCTCCCAGACAACATCACCTGTACTGCCGTCAATAACGAGAGAAGACTTGGGACGATTAATCGCCTGAACATTATCATGCGGATACATCTTTTTAGCCATATCCACCAATTCATCAGCCCTAGCAGCTAGTGGCGCTAAAGAGGTCAGGAACGCAATTCCCAATAACAAAAGCTTTTTCTTCACAGGATCCTCCAAAGAACAATTATACCTATCTAGTATATCATATTTTACGCAAAGTTAACCATAAATCTAAAAATCCTACCTAAAAAATAGATAGGAAATTAAGAGACTTTTATCTGGCAAAACCAGTTTTATAGCAATAGCATTAAAATCTTAGTGATTTAACAAGCTAAGCGCTTCCTTATCAGCGATAATCACAACATCTGGATGCTTCTGGAGAGCACTGCCAGGCAGCTCCTCCGTCACCTCACCCTCAACAGTCCCTGCTATAGCCTTGGCCTTAGCTGAACCGTAAGCAAAGAGAATGATGGACTTAGCATTGAGAATGTTGCCAATCCCCATGGAAATAGCCTGAGTCGGAACATCTTCCATCTTGTCGAAGAATCGAGCATTGGACTGAATGGTGGACGGTGTCAAATTCACTAAGTGAGTCTGGCTGTCAAAACTAGTTCCCGGCTCATTAAAGCCGATATGACCATTCGTACCGATTCCCAAAATCTGTAAATCAGCTGGATGCTCTGCAAGAAGCTGATTGTAACGCGCCACTTCTGCTTCTAAATCTTTCGCTGCGCCATTAGGCAGGAAGCTTTCTTTAAAAGGCTTTTGGTTAAAGAGGTGCTGATTCATGAAATAGCGATAAGACTGAGGATTGTCCTCCTGCAAACCAACATATTCATCCAGATTAACACTGAACATCTCTGAGAAATCAAGATCGCTCTCAACGATTTGCTTGTAAAATCCTTCTGGGCTGCTGCCTGTAGCTAATCCCAACGTTTTTGCCCCCTGAGCTAGCTTTTCTTTGAGCAGTTCGAGAGCCACTTTTCCACCTTCTACTTGGTTTTCCACTTGAATAATTTTCATTTTCTACCTCCACTTCTTTTCTTAATTTTATTATATGGTATAGACCAATTTTTGTCAAGAAAAAGTCTGCAAAATAGACATACTTTTTAGTCATGCTCGCTTCCTTTTGCAGCAAATCGTGTTATAATAGAGACATGTTTTTACTGATTGTTTTATTGATTTTATTTTTAGTCGGAGTCTTACTCTGCAGCTTGAGTTTCCTCATGAAAAAACAACCAGGCTGGCAGATTGTAAGTTTGATTTTGGGCGGCTTGCTTACAGCTAGTCCCTTTCTACTCGCTGCCTATCTACTCTGGCTGATGAAAACAATATAAGGAGATACGATGAATACCGCTGATTTTGATTTTGACTTGCCCGAAGAGCTGATTGCTCAGACACCTTTGGAGAAAAGGGATGCTTCCCGCTTGCTAGTGGTCGATAAAGAAACAGGAGTCTTCTCCGACCAGCACTTTGACCAGATTATTGATCAGCTCCAGCCCGGCGATGCCCTAGTGATGAATAATACGCGTGTCCTTCCTGCCCGCCTTTATGGTATCAAGCCTGAGACAGGAGGCCATGTCGAGCTGCTGCTACTTAAAAATACTCAGGGAGATGACTGGGAAGTGCTAGCTAAGCCAGCCAAGCGCCTCAGAGTAGGTGCTCAGATTTCCTTTGGTGATGGACGCCTAACTGCTACTGTGATAGAAGAGCTTGAGCACGGCGGCCGAATTGTGCGCTTTGGCTACGAAGGGATTTTCCTAGAAGTCTTGGAAAGTTTGGGAGAAATGCCGCTTCCGCCTTATATCCACGAAAAACTTGCAGACCGCGAACGCTACCAGACTGTCTATGCTAAAGAAAATGGCTCTGCTGCTGCGCCAACTGCCGGACTTCATTTCACAGAAGAGCTATTGGAGCAGATTGCTGCCAAGGGAGTCAAGCTGGTCTATCTCACCCTTCATGTCGGACTGGGAACTTTCCGACCGGTTTCTGTAGACAGCTTAGATGATCACGAGATGCACTCCGAATTTTACAGTCTGTCCGAGGAAGCTGCCCAGACACTCCGTCAGGTCAAGGCAAATGGCGGACATGTCATTGCAGTCGGAACAACATCTATCCGCACCTTGGAGACAATTGGTAGTAAATTTCAGGGTCAGATTGAGGCTGACTCTGGCTGGACCAATATTTTTATCAAGCCGGGATACGATTGGAAGATCGTTGATGCTTTTTCAACCAACTTCCACCTGCCCAAGTCAACTCTGGTTATGTTAGTCTCTGCCTTTGCCGGACGTTCCTTAACACTTGAAGCTTATGAGCATGCTATTGCTGAGCGCTATCGCTTCTTCAGCTTTGGTGATGCCATGTTTATCAAATAACTATAGGTGAAAATTTATGAATAAAATTGAAAGCAGACACCGTCTCATCCGCTCCTTAATCATGGAAAAGAAAATCCATACCCAGCAAGAACTTCAGGAGCATTTGGAAGCAAACGGCGTCATTGTAACCCAGTCCACTCTTTCACGAGATATGAAAGCACTCAATCTGGTCAAGGTCAGTGAGAACGATACTTCCTACTATATCATCAATAGCATCGCGCCATCCCGTTGGGAAAAACGCCTCCGCTTCTACATGGAGGATGCTTTGGTCATGCTGCGGCCAGTTCAAAATCAAGTCGTTATGAAAACTCTGCCTGGGTTGGCTCAATCTTTCGGTGCAATCTTAGATGCTCTAGAACTGCCTCAGATTGTTGCTACTGTCTGTGGTGATGACGTCTGTCTGATTATCTGCGAGGATGATCAAGGGGCCCTTGACTGCTTTGAGAAGCTCAAAGAATTCACCCCACCATTCTTCTTTAGTAAATAAAAGCTGAGACAACATTGCCTCAGCTTTTTCTATTTAAGATTTTTCCTCGATAAAACCCATTAGCAAATCAGCAAGCCATACTTGACCAGAGCAAGGCAGTACAAATAAGATTTGAAGAGGGTTTTAAAAAGTCAGCATTTAAGGTGTTGTAGCCAAACGATAAACAGCTTCCGCGTAAATATCCATTGCCCGATACAGATCATCTAAGCGCAATCGTTCATTGACCTGATGCTCTGTCTGATCAGCTCCCGGAAAGAGAGCGCCGAAAGCAACACAGTTAGGCATCGTACGAGCAAAGGTCGCTCCGCCAGAAGACATAGCTGGACTGTTGTCTCCTGTTTTCTCCTGATAAATTGCCATCAGGGTGCTGACCAGCTCACTGTCCAAAGGTACATAGAGCGGAGCCAGATAGTCAAACTCCTGATAGGTCAGCTCGTATTGACTGGCTATCTCTGCCAGCTTTTCAACCAACTTGTCCTTGTCTGCCAAGACCGGAATCCGCATGTCAATCCGAATCTCAGAGCGGTCAGAGGTTGAAGTCAGACCGGCAACATTAAAAGAAAGAAAGCCTGTCGGTTCATCAGACACAGGCCCAAAGAGATGGCTGCCTGTCGCATCTTCACCAACCGCCTGAGCCAGAAAGGCAAGAGCCGGATGCGAATCCAGGGACTGCAAGACCTTGGCTAGGCGAATAATAGCATTGACTCCTTGAGCGGCATCCTTAGCGTGCTTGGGCAAGCCGATAACCGTTACTTCTTCTGCCGTTCGCTCATATTCATAGCCTAAACCTTCCAAGCCAGCAACGACTGACTCCAGTAAGTCACCCGAATAGGAAGCCTTGTCAGGAACGACATTAAAAGCTTGACCAGCTTCGAGCTCTAAAGTATCAGAGCCTGGCCCTTCCAGCTTAAGCTGCAGAAGCCCCTTCTCAGCATAGGTCAAAGGGAAAGAAGAGTCTGGCGCAAAGCCAAGTGTAGCCTGCTCTTCTAGCTGGTTGTATCTACCCATACAACGCCAAAGTGTCTCCTCATCTGTACCAAAGATAAAGCGAACCCGCTTTTTAAATTCCACTCCACTGTCCAGCAATGCTTTTACAGCATAAAGAGCGGCCATGGAAGGTCCCTTGTCGTCCTGCACCCCACGACCAAAAATCCAGCCATCTTTGACAGTGGCTTCAAAAGGCGGCGTCTGCCAGTCCGACTCATCACCTGATGGAACAACATCCAAATGACAGAGAACGGCCAGGAGCTGAGCTCCATGACCGATTTCTGCATATCCGTAATAACCTTTAGGGTCGAGGTAGGTTGTAAAACCTAGCTCCCGACAGATTTCTAAAGTTTTTTCTAGGACATCCTGGATAGCTTGTCCAAAAGGTGTTCCATTTTGACCTTCATTCAGTACTGAAGGATAAGAAACGATTGTTTTCAAAGATTCAAGAAAATCTTCTTTAACTTCTTCCGTTATAAAATTTTTCATGGAATCACCTCAGCTTCTAGCTTATAGGAACGGTAAGAAAGTTCCTAGGAGTAAGAGACCAATACTGATCGCAATGATAGCTACAATCAGCTTGCCGATAAATTTCCACCAAGTTCCGATATTGATACGTCCGAGTGCCAAAGCCCCCATAACGATACCAGAAGTTGGAGCAACCAGGTTCAGCACACCTGAAGCAGACTGGTAAGCTGTGATGATCAAGCTTGCCTTGACATTGACAAATTCTCCCAAAGGAGCCATGATTCCCATAGTTGCACTGGCCAGACCAGATGATGATGGGATAAGGAAGGACATTGGCAGGTAGAAAATGTAGGTCAAGACGATAAATACTTGTGATGACAGACCGCTGAGTCCTTGTTTGCCCCAGTTGAGAATTGTGTCTGTAATCATACCGTCATTCATGATAACTTGAATACCACGAGCGATTGCTACAATCAGGGCTACGCTAAGCAGGTCAGCCGCACCGTTCATAAAGGCTGAGATAATCTTGTCTTCCTTGAGACCGTAAACAGCGCCAATCAAGATTCCCATGAAGGCAAAGAGCATAGCTCCTTCTGGGAAGTACCAAGTACCCAGCGCAGAAGTAGATGAACCAATAATCTTACCGAGTACTGGAAGACCTGTCAGCCAGGTATTGACATCCTTAAAGATTGTAATACCGAGATCTGTCCAAGGAATGAAACTCAATACCATAAGGACAAATGTCAAAATGAACAAAACTAAAACAATTCTTTGCTTTTTGCTCAGTGTTGACTCAACAGATGAAGAAGTTTCAACGTTGAAGTGTTTCAAGTCTTCTTCACGAGTACTGTAAACCAGTGACTTGGTCGGATCCTTTTGAATCTTATCTGCATAGCGATAAACAAACCAAGTACTGAGAGCTGTCATGACAAAAAAGAAGATAAGACGAAGGACAATCCCTTCACCAGTTCCAACACCAGCAGTCTCTGAAGCGATAACAGTTGCAAATGGATTTAGCGTAGAAGCCAAACATCCGATTTGCGAACCAAGCAGGATAATAGCCACCCCGGTCAGACTGTCAAAACCAACCGCCATCATCACCGGCACCAAAAGTGGATAGAAGGCCATGGTTTCCTCACCCATACCATAGGTAGTACCACCGAGGGCAAAGAGAGGCATCAAGACGACAATCAGCATCTTTTCGCGCCCCTTGTACTTCTTAACGATAGAGGCAATTCCCACATCCAAAGCGCCAGTTTCATTGACAACGCCAAGGAAACCACCGACCATGAGGATGAAGAAGGCAACATCTATCGCTGCACTCGTCTCCTTGATCAACGACCCTTCCTCTGGATGCGTACCCAGCATTGCACGAATCGGTGCCATCAGGACATCCCAAATCCCTTGTGGATTTTGTGGCTGAGGCTGATAAACACCTTTTACAAAAGCCCCTGCTGGGATAATCCAAGTCAGAACTGCCATAATGGCAATGATTATCAACAATACGGTGTAAGATGAAGGCATCTTAAACCCTTTTTTTGTTTTTTCACTCATTTGTATTCCCTCCTAAAAATTTTTTAACGAGGTTACGAACCTGCATTTCCCTGTATGAGCAAACAAGAAAACGCTTACTTTGTTTTTATTTTACCATATTAACATTGAAAAAGCCAGTATTTTTGAAAATAATCAAAGATTTTCAGGAAAAGACTTGCAGCAGCGACAGAGTTCAGCTGCTATCGACTTTCAATCAGTTCTATGCCTAGCCTTTTTCAATAATCGTACCGCTCTCAGACTCAATCAGAGCGCCCAGATTTTCCAGAGATGTGATAACTGCTTTGCCTTCTGGACGGCCATTGACAAAGGCGATAGCTGCTTCTACTTTTGGAAGCATGCTGCCTGGTGCAAATTGTTCTTGCTTGATGTATTCTTCCAACTGAGCAACATTCACATGTTCCAGTTTTGCTTGATCTGGTTTGTTGTAGTTAACAAAGACATAGTCCACACCAGTCAAGACGATGAAGAGGTCAGCATCAACCAACTCCGCTAAGCGTTGAGAAGCAAAGTCCTTATCAATAACAGCTTCAACACCAGTAAGATGGCCATTGTCTTCCTTGATGACAGGAATCCCACCGCCACCCGCAGCTACCACTACTTGACCTTGATTCAAAAGCGTACGGATCGTTTCAATTTCCTTGATATCCACTGGTTTTGGTGAAGCAACGACCTTACGCCAACCACGGCCAGCATCCTCTTTGAAAGTCGCTCCGCTCTTTTCAGCTTCCGCTTTTGCTTCTTCTTCTGAATAGAAAGGACCAATTGGCTTGCTGAGGTTGACAAAGGCTGAATCGTTCTTATCCACTACTACTTGCGTCACAACAGAAGCAACATTCTTTTCGATACCTTCATCCAAGAGAGCATTTTGTAAAGCATTTTGTAGCCAGAAGCCGATGCTGCCTTCTGTCATAGCCACAAGAGAGTCTAGTGGGAAAGCAGGATTCTTCTCAGAGTTTGCTGCCAACTGTTGCAGCAGCAAGTTCCCTACCTGCGGACCATTTCCATGGGTAATGATAAGATCATCCCCGTTTTTAATCAATTTTACCAAATGTTTAGCAGTTTCCACCAAGGCTTCCTGCTGTGCTTTCGCTGATGGGTCAGATGAAAGGATGGCATTTCCTCCCAAGGCTACAACGATTTTACGATTTGCCATTAAATTCTCCTTAAATGCGCTCTAATGAATGCGCTTCCAATTTATTTTAGTAGATTTTTTAATTTTCAATAAGAAAATGAGCTTTCCTTATCATATAAAAGAGGGCCGGACTAAAGCTATTAGTCGCAGCCCTCATAGCTGTTGGTAGACGGTTTCTTAGGTAAGATTATACTTTTGGAATGTAGAGGTTTCCAAGAGTTGCAGCCATAACCGCTTTGATTGTGTGCATACGGTTTTCTGCTTGGTCAAAATGACGAGCATATTTGCTGCGGAAGACTTCGTCTGTTACTTCCATTTCCTCTACACCGAATTTTTCAGCGACATCTTTACCGTAAACAGTATTTGTATCGTGGAATGCTGGTAAGCAGTGCAAGAAAATCAAGTTTTCATTATCAGCCTTCTTCACCAAATCCATGTTTACTTGGTAAGGTTTGAGGAGGGCAACGCGTTCTGCAAACTTGTCTTCTTCACCCATAGATACCCAAACGTCTGTGTAAAGAACATCAGCACCTTTAACTGCTTCGTCAGCATCTTCAGTGATGAGGATATGTGCGCCGCTTTCTTTCGCAAAGCCTTCTGCCAATTCAACGATTTCTTTTTCTGGGAAGAGTTCTTTTGGTGAGAAGATGTGAACGTTTACGCCAAGGATAGCTCCTGTCACCAGCAAGCTGTTGGCAACGTTGTTACGTCCATCACCACAGTATACCAATGTCAAGCCTTCCAGACGGCCAAAGTTTTCTTGAACAGTCAAGTAGTCAGCCAACATTTGAGTTGGGTGCCATTCGTCAGTCAGACCATTCCATACTGGAACACCTGAGAATTCTGCCAATTCTTCTACCATACGTTGGCTGAAGCCGCGGAATTCAATCCCGTCAAACATACGGCCCAAAACTTTCGCAGTATCTTCTGTAGATTCTTTCTTACCAAGCTGGATATCGTTAGCACCAAGGTATTCTGGATGTGCCCCTAGGTCAATGGCTGCTGTTGTAAAAGCTGCACGAGTACGAGTAGATGTTTTTTCAAACAAGAGAGCGATATTCTTGCCAGCAAGATAGTGGTGTTGAATATTGCGTTTTTTCAAATCTTTCAAGTGAGCTGAAAGACCGATAAGGTATTCTAACTCAGCACGGCTAAAGTCTTTTTCTGCTAAGAAGCTACGTCCTTGGAATACTGAATGTGTCATTCTATTATTTCCTCTTTCTTTTCTTTATGTATTGTTAGCACTTGTATGCTTAAATTTCTTCACGTTCAAATGGCATAGACATACAGCGTGGTCCACCACGACCGCGAACCAATTCACTTCCGCGGATCTTGATCAAACGCAAGCCGTATTCTTCCAAAATCTTGTTAGTAACTGTATTACGATCATACACCACTACCACACCAGGTGCAATAGTCAAGGTGTTAGAACCGTCATTCCATTGCTCACGCGCAGCAGCTACGATATTGCCACCGCCACAGCGAATCAGATGAACTTTTTCCACACCAAGGTTTTCAGCTAAGATTTCTGCTAAATCACCTTTTTCTTCAACAATCTTAAGTTTGTCATCAACATAAGTCACAGAGTAAACGCGAAGATCTCCTTCGATTTCTGGGTGAATCGTGAACTTGTCATAGTCAACCATAGTGAAGACAGTGTCTAAGTGCATGAACTTACGGTTGTTGGCAAATTCAAAAGCCAAAACTTTCTTGAAGCCTACATTTTTCTTGAAGATATTGACCAAGAGTTTTTCGATAGAAGCTGCGTCTGTACGTTGTGAAATACCAACCGCCAGCACATCTTTTGAAAGAACCAGTTCATCCCCACCTTCGATACGTGTATCTTCTTCACGGTTATATACAAGTTCAACATTTCCACCGTATACTGGGTGATATTTGAAGATGTATTTACCGTAGAGAGTTTCACGATTACGAGTATCTGCATACATGTGGTTGAGCGATACAGCATTACCAATTGTAGCAAATGGGTCACGTGTGAAGTAAAGGTTTGGCATTGGATCAATAGCGAATGGATAATCAGATTCTACCAAGTCCGTCAATCCTTTTGCTTCTTCAGGAATTTCTGGCAATTCAACTTTTTGAACCCCTGCCATCGTTTTTTCAACCAACTCTCGGTTATCTTTGATACCACGAAGCAGTTCGCGAATAGCCTTCTTGGTTTCACGGCCACGAATATTGGCTTCTTCCAGATATTCTTCGATGAATTGCTCACGGATTTCTGGAGAAGTCAGTGACTCAGCAGCCAGCTGCTCAAGATAGAGCACCTCAACTCCTTCATTACGAAGCGCTTGAGCAAAGTTATCATGTTCTTTTTGTGCATCTTCTAAGAAAGGAATATCGTCAAAAAGAAGACGTTCTAAGTAGTCCGGCTGCAAGTTTTCCAACTCCTTGCCAGGACGGTGCAACATAACTTTTTTCAGTTTTCCAATTTCTGAGAAAACACGAATTGGATGTGTAGACATCTACTATCCTCCTTTTTCTTTGCGGTTTAGGTTTTTCTAATCCCGTTTACATGTACTATTCTAGCATTTAATGCTACCGCTTTCAAGAAAAAAACCACATTACAAATGCCAAATCTTTTGCTTTTTTCTATTTTTATTTTTATAATATTCTTCTTTAAAGCGTTTTCTTTGAATATTTTACTCATTATATTATTTTTGTGAATATTTATTTTTTAAAACAAAATCAGTACACGGTTAATATTAGAATATTTTGAATTTATTTGACAAAAAAGAAGCCAATCAAAACCGATTAGCTTCCAGCAAGGTATTTCATAAAATACTCTTTCTCTTTAAAAGTTAATTTTTTATGTTGGTATTCAATCCGACCTTCATCCAAGAGCTTTTTCAGAACTTGATTGACCGTTTCCCGAGTCGTGGCTCCTAGTTTTGCCAACTCTTTCATACTGATAGGAAAGGGCAGGCTATCTTCCACTTTGCACAAATCCATGCAGAGCAGAGACAAGGACTGAACCACACGCTCGCTGGCACTGGCTGCTACGACATTGCGCAAACGAAGTTCCTGAAATTCCAGAATTTGCGACAGCCGCTTGGTAATAAACAAAAGCTGATCCACACTCTTCTTAGAATATTCTTCGAACAAATCAATAGGAATGGAGAAATATTCGACATTGGTGACAGCGCTGGCTGTGTAATGATAGCGCTCATCAAAAAACATACCTCCATAGGGGAAAACACTGTCTTTCTTGACATAATCCATATAAGAAAATGTGTCTGTCGAATCATACTGCTCAATCCGAACATAGCCTTGAGACAAGAGAAAAAGGCGCTCTCGTCGGTCTCCTGCAAAAAAGATAATTTGCCCTTTTGGAATCTTGCGATACTGAATCTCCACTGCTAATTTATCGAAAAGCTCCACTGGCAGATTGACAAAGGCAGGGTGCTGCCGGATAAATTGATAATGCTCCTTGGTAATCATGATAACCCTTTTATTTGATACTTGATACCATTATAGCATAAATTCGCTTACAAATAGAAAATGCTAGCTGTAAAAGTAAGAAATCCTAACAAAATAAAGAGGTATGCCCATTTTCTATTCATGGGATTTCTGTTAGCCTGTACTTTTTTGGGCAAGTAATTGCCTACTATTATGAAAACCAAAGCAACCATCATGGCTGCTATTTTACGGATATCAAATTCCTCATTTAAGCCCCCATAGATAGTCGCTATATAGAGTAAGACAAAGCTAAAGGGAAAGACCCAGCGAATAAGGTGCTTAAAAGTTCTATTCAAGATATCTTTGGCAATGGTTGTCCAATAGATCATGACTTCTAGCAGCATCATGACAATTGGAAAAGCCGAAACTACTAAAAACTTAGGTAAAAAGGAATCACCTTTTCCAGATAAGTCAAAGTGAATAGCTAGGTTTTCTGGTAACTTCTGATAGACCCAGATGGCATATAAAACTGGCAAGAGCATGACGCAAAGCGCCCAGCCTAATTCTTGAAAACTATTTTTTTTCATTTTCTTTTCCTCCTCCAAGAGATTGAAACCAGACAAGAATTTCTTCAAAAACAGTGACATCTAAACTGTAATATATAAAGTTCTTCTGCTTTTCTTCTATGAGCAGACCGGCTTTCTTTAGCTGAGAGAGGTGGTAGGATACCGTCGCAGGCGTCAGCTCAAAAGCTTGGGCAATTTCCCCTGCAGACTTCGGACCATGCTTGAGCATTTCCAGAATCCCCCTTCGAACTGGGTCAGCTAGAGCTTTAAGCGTTTGACTGATCCCCATGATTAGACCTTTCTTTCAGGTAAACTTTCAAAATTTTCTTGGTCAGAAAGACTAGTGCCACTACTTCTACTAAGAGCAGAGCCTCAACAGCCAGTGGCGGAAGAAAGCCTACCTGAGCCAGAGCAGGCGCTAAGTCAATCAGGGCGTGAAGTCCCAGAGCGGCTAAAAAATACACTGGAGCCTTCTCCTTGACCGCTTTCCAAACCCAGAAGGTCAGAAGGATTTGAATGAGAATAGCCAAGATCCGTTCAAAAGCCAAAAGATAGATGCTGCCAGCGTTCATGGAACGGACATTGTCAATAACTGCTTGAGGAATTTGAGCCAGCGTCTGAGCATTCCCCTGAGTTACTACTTGAGCTATAACCCAAAAGTTTAAGAGACTGACAATACCAACGAACAAAGCCTCAATAGCACCATGCCCCAAGCCATAGGCCACACCATCCCTAAAGGTCAGTGGACGCTTCTTTTGCAGCCAGTAAAAGATGACCCAGCGGGCTGTTTCTTCAAAAATAGCTGCCGCAGCAACAGCATAAATAACGTATAGCCAAGGATTTTCCGTCTGCAAAGCGATAGTTCCATCAGCCTGAGGCTGTAAAACGATACGATGCAAAATATTTTCCAGAACTTGACTCGATAAATAAAAACCGACTCCCCCTAAAAGAAAGACTAATAGAGAAATGTGCTTGGTCTTTTTAAAATAAACCAAAGGAACAAGGACTGTCCCTAAAATCAGCAGCATAGCAATCAAGATATGAATGGAAATCATCGTTTTTTCTCCTAAACTGTTTTGGTTTTTTTCTAAATAGATTATACATCTTTCCTTTCTTTCTGTCAAATCTATTTCGAGTTTTTTCTAAATAACTTCAATCTAAAAATCATCAAGCTCTACTGCAATAAAAAACGGCTCTATAATTTCTGTAGTGGGTAAAACCACTGTAGGAATGATGGAGCCTATTTGTTGTAGAAAAAAAGTCCCATAAGACCTATAATGAAAAGCGACAAAACCATCATTAGAAAGACTCTTATGGAACAGTTCAATTTTATCACAAACTTACTGGGAATAAAAGACCCTAACATCATAATCTTGGATGTTATAGATGCTGGAACTCATAAAGAAATCATCGCTTTGAACATCAAAAAGGAGAGGACTGATTTAGTCCTCTCCAGATTATAACTTCTCATCAACCCACTACAGTTGACAAAGAGTCAGAATGAGACTAAACAAAAGCGCACAATCTGTGCACTTTGTTTTCACTTAATTTACAAAAGAAAGAGTCCCACTAGTACGGCTGTCAATCCGACCAGGATAAAGAGGTAGGCTAGCCAACGCGGCGCTGGTTTTTCTTCCACCACCATTTTCTTAGGCATATAATTTCCAGAAATTAGAAACATTACCCCCGAAAAAATCGCTGCAATTTTATTAATGTTGAAGTGGGAATCAAGAGCATAGAACAGAATGGAAAGATAGACAGCAATATGGGTCAAAGGAACAATCCAAAGGACGAAGCGGGCAAAAGCGGGCTTGGTGATTTCTCGGTAAGCCGTTGCCCCATAAACAATCAGCTGTATCAAAGTCATAAAGATTGGCAGACCCCAGATAAAGAGAAATTTGGGTGCATACTCAAATGTCGGGCTAATCAGCGACACGAAATTGATCCTAATATTCTCTGGCAAACTAGGATAAATCCATAAGGCATAAGCAAGTGGCAGCCAAATAACCAAGAAAGTCAGCAGCAATTCCCTAAGGTTATTTCTCAGTTTCGTTTTCATTATTTTTCCCTCCTAGCGCGGCAATCCAGACCAAAATTTCCTCAAAAACCGTGGCATCTAAATGGTAGTAAATGTAATTTTTCTGCCGTTCTTCATAGATGAGCCCCGCTTTTTTCAACTGGGACAAATGGTAGGATACCGTCGCTCCCGTCAAATCGAAGACTTGAGCGATTTCACCAGCCGACTTAGGGCCTTTTTTTAATATTTCTAATATTTCCCGCCGAACTGGATCAGCTAGGGCTTTCATGGTTTCACTAATTCCCAATTTTGATACCTCTTAAAATTGATTTCTAGCTAAGGACAAACAAAGCAACTAGCTCTAGATAAGTCATGGCTCCTACAAATGTAAGCAAGGCGCTACTCAAACGGACAAGATTTTCTGCCAGCAATCCTCCTAAAACTATTTAGAGAACTTTCAAATTCTTTTCTCCATTATACTGTTTTTGAGGATAAAAGACAAGGAGGGCTTAGCTAAACACTTGCTTTTTCTTGGCTAGATAGGCGGTGAGAAGAGCAGCCAGCGCCATAACGATGACTGCTATCAGCCCGCCTGATAGAGGTTCGCTTGGCGTTCCTGCTAAGAAACTGTTGGCTTGACTGGTCAAAGTCGTCTGTAAGAAACTACCGTGCTGGAGATTATTGCCCGCCCCAATCACTCCAAAAACGCCTAGATAAATCATGTTATGAGCCGCATGCAGCGCTGTGACCAGCCAGAGATTGTCCGTCAGTGCAAAAAGGAGGGAAAGGAAAATCCCGGTCAGAAAGACATTGAGGATATAAAGGACGGACGTTCCACCTTTAAAAATGTGGATAACCGCAAAGAGCAGGGAGTTGAGCAGGACAGCCGGCAGCAAGCTCAGTTTGGTGCGGAGCTTGTTCATGACAAAGCCGCGGTAAATCATCTCTTCAGCCAGCGCCTGAAAGAAGAAATTGACCAGGAAAAAGAGCCAAATTCCTAGATTGAACTGCTTTTCGACTTGAATGTGGAGCTGTCCGCCGAGCAGATTGAAGCCCACTTCCAGAAGGACTAAGAAGAAACCCAGTGCTGTACCAAGCAGCAGATTGAACCCTAATTTTTCCTTCCAGAGACCGAAACTAGCAAGACTGCGCCGTTCCCAAAATTTAGCGACGAAGAGAATGAGGACTAAACTGCTGCCCAAAAAGACGGATAAAGAAACGAAGCCTATCAGTAAGCGATTGGCGTCCGTCATGCTCGGCAGCAAAAGCCATTGCGACAAAGCTCCGCTGATTAGGCTTCCCGCAGCAATCGCAAGAAAAGCCAGCGGCAGGCTCAGCCACCAATTTTTTGCCCCTGCTTCTTCTTGCAAGATTTCTAGACTAGAGCGATGTTGCATCTTTTGATAAGTGTGTGTCATTTTCGACCTCCTTGAAATGTTTTACAGCCTTATCCTAACAAAAGAAGCACACCAAATCTAGCTCTTTTTGGTAAGTGGTTAGATTTTCCAAGTAAGTGGTAGAAAAATCACTTCAAAAAGATTAGGAGTTTACCCGCTGGATTTCTCTCGCTTCACGCTTGGTCAGCCAAACGGCAATGACAAGAGCAATGAGAGCTCCAAAAAGTCCAGTTGGACTAGGACCAAGGAATTTAAACGTTTCTACCCCACTAACAGTGAAAACGGTAGTTATCATGGCAACGGCATCAATGACCCCATGTCCAAAGGCTGGCAGCCAAATGGTTTTGCTACGTACATAGTAAATATCAAGGATAATCCCAAAAGAAATAGCCATGATATAATAGGGAATTAAATTTAAGAAACGCTCACCCAGCGTCCCTGCTCCAATCATATTGACAGGAAAATGCCAAATAGCCCAGATGAGACCACCAATGATGCGTCCCTTAGTCCGTCCGTAGCGCTCTTTCAAATAAGGATAGAGAATACCCCGCCAGCCGACTTCCTCGCCCAAGCCAGAAAGACTGATGACTAGAGTTAAGACCGTTAAAATCATTAAAATTTGAAGGGCGACTTGTGGGTTCAGGGCAAAAGCCAAATGCTGCGGAAAGACAGCAAAATAGACAAGTGCGCCGCTAAGTATAATGATACAAATGGCTAACCAGCAGGCTAGGTAATCGCGCCATTTACTGGCGAGCTTCAATTTCCAGCCGATAGACTTGACAGGAGCTTTAGCCAAAAAAGCAGCCACCATAGGGGCGAACATTACCACACTTGCGGATAAAATGTTACCGACAAGTTTCTGATTGATCGCATAAAAGTAAGCTATGGCTAGCATACCTGGCCAAGCGAGCCCAAATGCCCAAGCTAGAAACCTTTTAATGGTTGAAGTTGAAATTGTGTTTTGCATATAAAATGCTCCTTTCTGTCATTTGTAAAATTATAAAGTCCACCATTGGTATAGCGACCAATAGAAAATATTAAAAGCGATGATAAAAGCGACGGAGCTAGTTGCTAGCGTGAGGTACTTATTCCCTTGCTTCAACCTCGCTTTGAAGAAGGGCAGATAGGGAAGAAAAGCACTAATCAGCAAGACCACAGCAAGCAAGGCAAACAGTTGGAAATGCCCCGTCAAACCAGCGAGATCGAAAGAATTTTTCGCGAGAATAATTGAGAAAAATGAGAACAAATTACGAAAAGCCCAAAGAATAAGGAAGCCAGTCAGATAATGCCAACTAGACCAGACAACCGAACCTGTTCCCTTGTTTTTCCTAGTGAGCAAACGATACAATTTTGCCAAAATACCGCTGAGATAGCAAAGGGCGACATACAGTGCGGCAAGCCCAGCGAGTAATAAACTACCATAATCTTTGATAACATCCAACAAGGGCAGCTTTGTCCTATCTGAAATAGGCAGGTTCAGAATATAGTGCCCTCCTCTTTCTCCTGCCGTCCAAAAACCAAAATAGTCTTTGATAGCCGCATTTTCAGAAGGGTTAGTTAGATAGCTAGTCGACTTGAAAACCCTAAATATAGATAGGGGACCTCCACTATAAATACGCGCTTCGCGGTAAAAACCAGCTTGAAAGTCCTTTTGAGCTGCCTTTGAGGCTTCTTTTTTCTTACCGTAAATGAGGTCAGGCATGCTAAGAGCGAAATGAAACTCATTTCTTTGATTGACTGTAACGACTGAGCCAATCCCTGACTTCAAATCAAGCAAGAGGCTGGTCGTAAAGCCTGGTGAGTTTCCCCCGTGCCCAAAAGTTCTGGTGTTTTCAAACTCCGTCACCCAAAGTCCGTGAGCATTGACGGGAATATCTGTACCCGGATAAGTATGGCTAGCGCTGTAAAAATTCTCCCAAGTCTCTGCCCTTTTAAAGAGCTTCTCCTTTTGCAGGAGGGCTTGGGCAAATTTCTTGATGTCGGCAAATGTTCCTGTTGCCCGCCCCGCTGGATATTCTCCAAGAACAAAGGGTTGGTCGCCTTTTAGTAAGTCTCCATTTGTATCATAAGTTTTCTCCTTCTCCCGCTGTTTTTGTACAAATACATTATCTGATAAATCAGGTTTGAGTGCGGTGTGTTTCATACCCAAGGGCTGGAAAATATGCTCGTGGACATAGTCGGCAAAGGATTGCCCGCTAATGCGCTCCACGATATAGCCCGCCAGCGCTGTTCCATAGTTTGAATAGGATGTCACCGTCCCCGGCTCATAAATCTGAGACGGAGTTTTTTTCATCAATGCTCCTAAATCCTTGTCGGAGCCTATATACAAAGGGTAGTCTTCAAAACCCGCTTGGTGGTTCATGAGGTCCAGCATGGTAATGGGCTTGTCGTATTTGAGATTTTTTAGGAGATTTTGGGGCAGATACTCCCTGATGTCCGTTTTCAGGTCAATCTTGCCCTCCTCCCAAAGCTGCATGACGCTGACCCAGACGGTGATTTTGGTGGTTGAACCCCACTCGAAGACCGACTTGTCATCCACCGCTAGCTTCTTTTCCTTGTCCGTATAGCCGAAGTTCTTTTGATAGAGAGTATTGCCGTCTTTGTCAAAGACCGTTGTTGCCAGTCCTGCGCTGGTTTTTTCGTGTTCTTGGTAGTAATTTTCAATCTTCTGACCGATTTGGTCGTAAGACGTGCCTGACGGCAATTTTTGCTGGTCGGCGTAAGCGTGGGCTGCTCCAAAAGCTAGCAAGCCACACGTTACCAGCGCCACAGTGCTTTTCAAAAATGATGATTTCATGATGATCTCCAATCATTATTTTCTATATTTCCTTCACTTAAAAAGGAAAAAGAAAGAGCAAACTGAGTAGACCGAGAAGGAGCCAGATCCAGCCAAAGATAAAGAATAAAAGCATTTTAACAAAAGTAAAAATATGAAACATGATTTTCTCCTTTCCTATCAGATTGCTATTTTAAAAGAGGAAGAGGCTGACCAGAAACAGGATTGAGCCAACTCCTCCGAAGATATAAGCTAAAACGCGTGGAGCCGGCTCTTGGTCTGCCACTATTTTTCTCGTGAGGAAGTAGCTGACAGCATTAAGGATGATTGCAGACATAATCCCATTGACCTTAAATACCGGAAAAGCCGGATTGAGCCCATAAAGAAGAACGCTGATATAAACTACGGCATTGATAAAGGGAACCAGCCAGTAAAGGAAATGGACAAATTGCTTGTCGATAATCTCTTTAATAGTCGTCGTGTAGCAAACAATCAGTTGAATTACACTCAAGAGAACTGGCAGAAACCAGATAAAGACTTGCTTGGGCATGCCTAGACCGCTATAGGGCAAATGCCCTCTGATTAGCTGAGATAGGTCTGCATAGATTGACAAAGCGTAGATAAGCGGTAGCCAAATAACGATTAGGCTTGCCACTAATTCTTTCCATTTTAATTTCATTTTCTTTCCTCCTTTTATAATTCCAGACAGTCATCAAAGCGGTCTAAGAGTGCCCTGCCTTGATTATGAGTAATAACGATAACAATGCGGTCCTTGATGGACAAGATATAGTCCATGACTTCCGCCGCCAAGCTCGGGTCAAGATTACTGGTCGGCTCATCAAAAATCAGCACATCATAATCCTTAACCAAGAAACGCGCCAAATCAATCCGCTGCTTTTCACCATAGGAAACTTCCTGCCGCTCCAAATCCAGCTTCTTGCTCAAGAAAGCCTCATTAAAATGCAGACTTTGGTACAAGAAAGTTTGGTCAGGTGCATTTATATCTCTGTATAGCGCGATATTGTCCGCCACACTTCCCTCGATAAAAAAGTCATTCTTTTGGATAAAGGCGATTTTCTGATAGAGACTGTCGCTTGCTAGCTGGCTGACCGCTTGACCATTGACCATGATTTGACCAGCGTAGTCCTTGCTATCAAAATAATTGAGCAAGAGCTTCATCAAGGTCGACTTGCCCCGACCAGACTCGCCGATAATAGCATAGTGCTTGTCCTTGGCAAACTGATAAGAAAAATCCTGAAAGAGAGCCTTGTCGCCCAACTCCAGACCGAGATGTTCAAAATCAATCCGATCAATCGTTTCGGTCAGATTTTGAGCGGGCTCCGCTTCTTTCTTAGCCAACTTAGCATCAAAATCATTCTCAATATCCTTGACCGTGCTCATGAGATTTTTGTTATTGATAAAAAGCTGCAAAGGAGTGAAGACAAAGTTCAAAAGCTGAACACTGGCAATCAAAGCCCCAATGGTCAGAGACCCTTGGCTGACAAACCAAATCCCCAGAGACATACAAAATATCTGAGACAGAAAGCTAAAGAACATCATCAGAGTCACAGCGCCCTCCTTAGCCGCATTATAGCTTTTTCTGGCTTGCTCAAAGTCGCTGTTGCTGCTAGACAGGTGCTCAACCACCCTTTTTTGGATTTGCAAAAGTTTGATTTGCTCAAAGCCTTCCAAAAAATTGGTGACTTGCTTCAAAAAGTAATTGCTTTTCTGAGTGAAATTCGCTGTCGCCTTGCGCATCAATATCCCTGGAATTTGTGACGCAGCCATGGTCAAAAAAGAAATGAGAATAAAGCCCAGAGCCATGCGCCATTCAATCCAAAAAATAGCCAGTGTACTGATAAAAACTGAAGAAAAGGCAGCCACAATATCACAGCGCGGGGTCAAGTAATTCTCTTGGTAAATATCCATATTCTTGGTCGTTGTGTTGAGATAGCTATTTTCCTGCTCGGAAGCCTTGTCATGCAAATTCTTGTCATAAAAAGAATGGAAAAGCCTCGTTTTGACTTCTTCCAAGACTTGCTTATTATGATTGTTCTTGAACCAAATAGCCAGCAAGCTGCAAAGAGACCAAGCACAAGTGCAAAAAAGGCAGATAAAGAATTGTCCAAGCAAGTTAGAATGAGCCTTCTGCGCACTGTCCACAACAACTCCCAGCTGCAAAGAAAACAAAGTGATAAAAATCGTTGCTCCAATGCTAAAGATAGTCGCACCCAGATAAGAAGCGCGGTATTTCCGTAAAATTTCTTTCAACATTTAATTTTTCCTTCCAATTTTCGTCTATTTTTGAAAACGGTCCAAGACGGGATTGCCCAGCAGACGGATAAAACCGTGAGCAAGCCTATAAGCAATAAAAGTAATCCTCTTTTCAACTTTTCTCCTTTATCTACCTATTTAGAAAATTTTCTAAATAACGAGTACGAAACGAAGCAATCTAATCCTTCTTAGGTATTTCGATTTGTTTCTAAATACTCTGGATTAAAAAATCTAGTCTAGAAAAACTAGATTGCCTATTTTGTATTTAAAAATGTTTTTGATTGGATATTTTTTGCAGGTCGTCCTTATTTTTATAGAGCACCCAGGAAAAAACAGCCAGCCAAATGGATAGACCCGTCACTAGACCTACTACGGTTAGTAGGATTGAGTTTCTTGCTTTCTTCATTTTTCCTCCTTTTTGAGTAGAGAAATTTAGAATTTTTTCTAAATAGCTTTTATAAAAAATTGCTCAGTGACTAATTAAACAGAGCAGAATAAAGTAATTAGAACATCTTCTAAATAGATTGTAACACTTCTCTTTCAAAAAAGCAAGAGGTATTTTGGTTTTTTTCTAAATAGCTATCAAAAAATCTAGCCTGTCTAGACTAGATTGCTCTTAGTTCATATTAACCCGATGCCATTCATTGATGACGTAGGCTAACTGACCAACTTGCTCAATTCCGACACCACTGATCTCATCACTGGCCTCGGTGCTACCACCTAAATAAGCCGTATAGAGAGCTATAATATAGGGCTTCTCTTCCATAACTAATGCATCCACATTGAGCGCCTCACGAACATATCCAGGCTTTTGATAGATGGTAATGTCACGCAGATAGCGCTTATAGTATTCACCTGGGAAGGATTCGCCTATATAATAAAGGATATCCTTGTACTTTTCCTGATTTTTAGACAAATACTCAAGGACTTGAATATAGTAATCCGTCGTGGTCTTATTATTCTCCCGGCTGATCGTCTTAATATCAGCCTTGGACTGACCGTAACGGCTAAACATGTCATAGGCCTTTTCCATTCCGCCTAGACGCTCTGCTAAAGCGTAGGCTGGCGTATTTTCAGAATAAACCAAGGAATATTCCTGCATGTCTGATATTCTCATAGCACCGTTGAAAGCACCGACATAGTTATCATGTTCGCCCCTATATTCATAGTTTGTATTAGTAATATCAAACCGCTCATCCATAGAAAGTTTGCCGGCAGCAACCTCATCTACTACCAGCATATTGAGAGGGAGCTTGTAGGTCGATCCCGCAGTCATAGGCTGGGTATCATTTATGGCAAAGGTCTTACCAGTCGTCAAATCCTTATAGGAAAATGCAACCTGGGAGGGTTCAATTCCCATTTCGGTCATATAAGCCTGAATGACCTGAGTCAAATCCAAATTTGCATAGTCAAATCGAAGTCCTAAAGCATCCATAGTCGGGCCGTCCGCCTCCATGACCTTCTGCTTCTCCTCTGGACTTTTTTCAACTGGCTTGGGCTTTTCTTCAACTGGTTTGGAATCAGGCTTGACTTTCTCCTCCTCCTGTTCTTGCTCGCCAGACTTTGCAAGTTGGGCAGCCTCTTGTGCTTTCTTTTCAATGGCCTTATTTCGTTGGGTTATAAAAAGGACGATGAAGCCCAGCAGACAAATACAAGAAAGGACAGCTACGATAATCGTTACAATTTTTTTACTCAAAACATTTCTCCTAGCATTTGTATTATAAAAAATTATGAGGAAAATAACAAGTGAAATCCAGAAAAAAGGTATTTTAAGCATTAAAAAAGGTAAATCTTTAATTGATTCACCTTTTTATATATTGAAACTGCCTGTTTATTTCGTAGCTGCGTAAAGTTGGTCAACCTTTTTCCAGTTAATAACTGAGAAGAAAGCCTGAATGTAGTTCGGACGAAGATTGCGGTATTTCACATAGTAAGCATGTTCCCAAACATCCAGTCCCAAGATTGGAGTTTTACCTTCTGAAATAGGAGTATCCTGATTTGCTGTTGAGGTCACTTCCAACTTGCCTTCTTTATTGACAACCAACCAAGCCCAGCCAGAACCAAAACGAGTTGTAGCCGCTGCAGTGAAAGCTGCTTTAAAGTCTTCAAATGATCCAAAAGTAGCTTCAATATCTGCTGCCAATTCTGCAGATGGTGATGTTTCTGCTGGTGTCATCAATTCCCAGAAAAGAGCGTGGTTAAGATGACCACCACCGTTGTTGATGACTGCCTGGCGGATATCAGCTGGAATAGACTCCACATCGGCCAATAATTTTTCCAAGTCTTCACCGATTTCAGGATGTTTTTCAAGCGCAGCATTAACATTCGTTACATAGGTATTGTGGTGCTTGTCATGATGCAGGTGCATTGTTTCTTCATCAATGTAAGGCTCCAAAGCATCGTAAGCGTAAGGAAGATCAGGTAAGATAATTGCCATTTGATAGACCTCTTTTTCTATATGATTATAAAAATGATAACGCAATCATTAGAATTTTTCAACTATTTTGCTTGTAGCTCACCCGTCGCAATCTTGAGTAGAGCCAAATCAAACAGGTAATCTTTATCATACAGCCCCGATTTAATTTGGTAATCTGTTTCGATTAGACAGGCCATAGTCTTTTTAAGAAAGGCTAAACTCAGTGAGCGAGCATCCTTTAAAGCAAATTTGACTTGATAAGGATTGACCTTGCGGCCTAGATAGTCGGACAAATCAGACACAATCTGACTTTCAGCTCTGCCATTTTCTGCTAAAACCTTAACCTGCGTAAAGATACGAAACTGCCCCAGCATAATAGCAATAAGCTTGATTTCATCCTCACCTTGAAGAGTCAAATCTCGTACCAAACTTCTTGCTTCATCAATCTTCTGTTGCAAAATCAGCTGGGTCAGGTCAAAAATATTGTCCTGAAGAGTCTTGGGAATAGCCTCGGCAATGTCTTCCAAATCAATCTGACCAGACTCTTTGTAACCTTTCAGAAAGGCTAAATTTTTACTAACTTCACTGAACTGAAAACCTGATTTCAGCAGCAACTGATCAAAAGCTGTCGGAGCAAATTGTAATCCTTCTGCCTGCGCTTCCTTGCTGAAATAAGCCCGTAGATCTGCTTCCTTGAGTTCTGCAGCTTCAAAAATTTTCCCATCCCGTTTCAGCAGTTTGACCAGACGGCGCTTGCTATCCAGTTTGCCTTCTGCAAAGATAACCAGACGAGTCGTATCCGCTGGATTTTCCAGATAATTTTCGAAAGATTTGAGTTCTTCATCAGTCAGATACCGCTTCTTGGCTGTTGTCAAATCAGCAAAATGGTCCAAAATTACGATTTTTTCATCCGCAAAAAAAGGCAGACTCACCAAGTCCAACTCCACGTCCTGATAGTTTGCTTCTTTCATATCGAAAATAGCAGTGTTCAAATCGCCCGGTTGAAACTGAATCTGGCGGAGAAACTGCTCTTTCAACAACTCAAACTGCCCCAAGTCATCCCCAGCCAAAATGGTCAAAGCAGGAAGATTGCTTGGCGTGATTTTTTTAATTTCCTCAATAGCTAACACAGAAAGTCTCCCCTGCTTTATATTTCTTGTCAATTTTTTTCATGTATTGATTGTAACAAAAAAGAGTCGGAAAGTCTGCTATTTTCTTTGCAAACAAAATCTAATTTTTAAGTATATCCGCTATATAAATAGAAACTGTTAGTGGCTTCATTTTTCTTTGTTCTAAAAAACTATCAATGTCCAGTTCTGTTCAAGATTTTCTGCGAGCGACAGAACAAAAAGAGCTGGAAAAATTCCAACTCTTTCTTTGTTTATTCTTGGTTTTCAGTTGCATCATCTACATTATTTTCAACTGGTGTAGCAGATTGCTCCTCTTGAATTGGTGAAACAAACGGATTGTCCTCAACAGGTGCTTGCGTTCCAAAATCCTCAGGTGTTGACTGCTCAGGTGTTTCAGCAGTAAATGGATTTTGAACTGGTTCTGCTTGCTCAACTGCTTGGCTTTGATCAGAAACAGGTTGTTGTGGCTGTTGACCAAACTGCTGTTCTTGGAAGCCACCTTGTTGTGGTTGTTGACCAAATGGTTGATTTTGGACAGGTTGCTGTGGCTGTTGAGCAAACTGTTGTCCTTGGAAACCACCTTGTTGTGGCTGTTGGCCAAATGGTTGATTTTGAACTGGTTGTTGTGGTTGTTGACCAAATTGCTGACCTTGGAAACCACCTTGCTGTGGCTGTTGACCAAATTGCTGACCTTGGAAACCACCTTGTTGCGGCTGTTGGCCAAACTGTTGATTTTGAACAGGTTGCTGTGGCTGTTGACCAAATTGCTGACCTTGGAAACCGCCTTGTTGTGATTGCTGACCAAACTGTTGGCCTTGGAAACCACCTTGCTGTGGTTGTTTTTCATAGTTCAAACCTTGATTGTAAGGCTGTTGGCCAAACTGTTGGCCTTGGAAGTTTTGCTGACCATATTGCTGACCGTTTGAATTTCCAACCATTTCAGGCTTAGATCCTTGACAAAGCAAAACAATCAAAGCAATACTACATGGAAGAGATACTATTCCTGCAATAATATTTAGAACTGGAATAAATGATAGTAAAAAAGGACCAACATACAAGAAAAGGAAAGCCCAATGATAACCAGCATCACGTAAACGACGGACAATGATAGCCAAATTAGGTACAAAAGTTGCCAGAGCATATAGAATTAAGATGAAAATAAAGATTACAGCGAATCCTGCTCCAGCCAAGATTGCTGATGGATCTGATTCATATCCATATGTTGAGTCTTGAACTGCGGCTGAAAGAATACTTCCAAAAGCAGATGCCCAAAAAATGATAAACAATGGTACGATGATAATCATGTGACACAAAAACGCCCACCAATAGTCTGACCGACTTGAACGGCCTGAAAAATCAGCATAGTGTGTCCAGAATTTTTTATATGCAGCAAACATAAAATTCTCCTCTATAATTTTTTTATACCCACTATCTTATCACAAATGCATAAATAAATCAATATGACTTCCTGACTGAAGCTAAATGGACATGAGAAAAAAGTATCAGTTGGCATCTTTAGCGCAGCTATCAACGAACTGTTTCAATCCTCCAGGAATTCCAACCAGTAAACCGAATGGCCCCCTGCTGGTCAGTTCGATAGATAGCTGTATTAAACTTCTCAAATCTTTGCAAAGTTTCCTGATGCGGATGTCGATAACGATTATTCTGGCCGGCTGATATCAAGGCAAGCTTCGGCTGAATTTGCTCTAAAAACTCTGGACTGGAAGATCCTTTGGAACCATGGTGTCCTGCTTTTAAGACATCTGCTGTCAGCTGAGGGAATCGCTGCAGCAGTTCAATTTCTCCCTGCCTTTCCAAATCACCTGTAAACAAAAATTTTGTCTGAAAGAACTCCCCGTAGAGTACAATCGAATCATCATTTCCACCGTCGCCTGTCCCACTAGGATAGAGAACCTGCAAAGCTGAGTCAAATACCGGAATCTCATCTCCCACTTCTACGACATGGACAGAACTTTCTATCTGCTCCAGTTTTTGAACAAAATCAGGCTGAGTCAGACTTCCTTTAGAAACATAGATTTCCTTGATAGAAAAATGCTTGGCCACCTCCAGCATATCACCCATGTGGTCGGTATCAGTATGAGTCAGGATCAATACATCCAGACTAGCAACACCACGGCTTTTGAGATAGGGGATTAAGGTCTTTTCTGCATTGGATGAAGTCTGTCGCTCCTGCCAAGCCTCCTTTTTTCCTATCTCAACTCGTCCTCCTACGTCAATCAAAATCGTCCTGCCCTGCCAGTCCCTGAGAAAAATGCTATCACCTTGACCAATATCCACTACTGTAATCTCATTTTGCAGCGGATGCTTTGTTAGGAATAATAAAAGAAGAGCAAGCAAACTAAAAGATAAAAGCCAGCTTTTCTTTCTCCGAAAGTCATAGATTAAAGCTAAAACCAAAAGCAGAGCGGCCAGTAACCAGAGGTTGGGTTTCCCAAAAATCAAAGGGCGCGGAGTAAAGTCAGCTACCCAACGAATCACACCTTCAAGTAACTCAAAGAAAAAATTGACCTGAGAGATTTTTATAAGTGGTGACAAAATAAAAATGAGGGTTAACCCCGGTAGCATCAGCAGGTCAAAGAGTAGTGAAAATAAAAAAGTTAAAATCACGGACCAAGGCTGAAATTCAGAAAAATAGTAGATTAGTATAGGCAAAATCCCCAATGAAATAGTCAGACTTTCCGCTAAAAGCTTACGAATCGGCGGCAACTTTTCAAAATCCATCATAGAAATCAAAAAGGCATAGGCGCAGGACAAGACACCGCCTGCTGTCAGAAGAAAATTGGGCATGAGGATAAAGAGAATCATCAGTGTCAGAGCAAAATTATCCATTCTGGTCAGTCCTTGCTGAGCCAATAGCTTTTGAACTAAGCTTCTAACGACAGAAACAGAAAAGCCTGTCAGTCCAGCGTAGATAAATGAAAAAGGCAGCTGCAATGCGTTTACTGTCTCCCTCTTCATCCCCAAACGTAGAAGAATTCTGCGAAAGCCATCCAAAAAGAAACCTACCTGCATACCAGACAAGGCAAACAAATGGATGATACCCAAGCTAGAATACAGGTCACTCATTTCCGCAAACTCCGTATCTAAGTCACCAAACAAGAGTCCTGTCATGTAATGGCTCATTGGACTAGGAAAATTATTTCGAATATAGACCAGCGCTTTTCTGCGCCAGATAGACAGCCAATCGAGTGGATTAAGGCTGGAAATTGGTCTTAGTGACTGAATCTTATTGATTTTTAAGGTACGGTAAATCCCCTGACTCTTTAAATAAGCCTGATAGTCAAAGCCCGAAAAATTTCGTTGCTGCTGGGCCTGTTCAAACTCTCCTTCAATAACAAGGGCGACCAAATCTGTCAGTTGCTGAAAAGTTTCCTTTTCATTGGCTGATTTGATCTTGTAGAAGACCTGATAAAGTTGATCGTTTGCTCGCCCTCGAAAAGATAGGGAATCTCCATTGACTTTGATCGTATCTGGCAAAACTTGAACCGAGCTAGCTGAAGGAGGTTCCTGCCTAAAGGCCTGCTCTGCTATTCCCCGACGAAGCAAGAAAAAGAAGACAAAAAGGGACAGGAATGCCAAAGCAGCTAGACTTTTCTTGAGAGAATAGCTGAAAAAGAGACGAAGTAGAAGGACACCCAACCCAAAATAAGCCAAGGAACTGCCACAATAGACTGCAAAATAGGCCCATACAAGGATGAAAGCCAGATAGATTGGGGCGATAGGTAGCTTTTTAATCCACTGTGACATATTCTTTCAGCTTTTCTAAGGTCTTATCTCCAATCCCTGACACCTTCTTCAGATCATCTACTGACTTGAAGCGGCCATTGCTTTCGCGGTAGGCGATGATGTCAGAAGCCCGCTTCTGTCCGATGCCTGAAATGGTCTGTAATTCAGCCTCTGTCGCCGTATTTAGATTGACCTTGTCCGACTTTCCACCACTGGCACCAGCAGAATCAGAAGCTCCTGCTTGATGCTGGCCACCCTGTGTGACATCGGCTCCTTCTTCACCAATCTTTGCCACATAGACTACTGCTTCATCCGTTAATTTTTGTGCCTGATTGATGGACTTAGCCTCGGCGTCTGCTGTCAATCCGCCAGCTTTTTGGATGGCTTCATGGACTCTCGCTCCTGCTCTCAGCTCATAGACACCAGGATTCTTAACTGCGCCTTTAATATCCACAGTGACTTGCTCACTCTCCTCTTCGGCCGCCTTGGCCTTAGAAAGAACTTTTTCACTCTCTTCATCAGCTGAGCTGGATGAGGAAGTTATTTCTTGACTCAAGGCGGCCACCTGATTTTGCGGTTGATGATTTCCTTTGATGAGGAAAAAACCACCTAGCACAGCGCCAACTACTGCCAGACCGACAAAGAGCTTGTATTCTTTCAGCTTTTCAATAATTTCTTCAAGCATATTTTTCTCCTTTGTCTTTTTATTCGTAAAAGATTCAAAAAAATAAAACAAGCCGAGAATATTTTCAGCTTGTCATATTTTAAAATCTTTATTTTGCAAGAAGTCGTATAGATAGAAAGGCCATTGACAAAAATAGAAGCTGCAATATCAGTCTGCTTTGCTTATCCTGTATATCCAAGCTTCTATCTTTTGAGCTCTGCTATGTAAAAAAGCCAGATTTGCTAAAAGAAAAGCCATCACAAGCACGCTTAGAATCAGAAGCAGCGGCCAAGAAACTGACTGCTGACATAGATAAAGGATGAAGACTAAGGTGAGTATAGGAAAAGTCGTCAAAGCTGTGAAGCCGCCCGGTACCCAGCGACGAAAGCGAAACACTTGCATGATATGGCCCAGCAGATGGAGGGTATGACAGAAGCCAATAGCCAAAGCCAGCTCGGGAATGCGAAATAGTATCGCGAGCAGCAAAAGGATAAAAGCCAGTAGAAATTCCTCTGCAATCATCAGAGCAATGCTTTCAGCAGAAAGATAACTTCCTCTCCCAGCAATGAACAACTCCTTTTGATAGCCTTGATGGTCTTGATTCTGAGAAATCCAAGGCCGAACCAGGATAATCTCATCAAACTCGTGCAGCATGAACAGTGATAAGGTTACAAAAGATAAAAAAGTAAGAGACATAGCATCCTCCTTATAAAACATACCTACATTATAACTCACTCACATACAAAAATCAGCTCCTAAGCAAGATTGCTCAGCAAGCTGATTAGTCTCTTATTTTCTGTGCTTATCCGGATCCCAGACAAAGCTAGCAAAAAAGCTGAAAATGATGGTCAAAATTCCAATCAAAATAGCAGGAATAAAGACAAAGGCACGTAAAATCCGTAAGAAGATATTGCCTTTCTTTTGTGTCTGGTAAGGGGCCACTTCAGCATCCAGACGATCAAACTCAGAATGAATACGGCGAGCCACTTCCTCAACTCCCTCATCATTCATCTTCTTAATGTCTGAAATATCAATTGGATTACCAAAATTCATATCCACGCGCTCCCCAGCTGCCAAGCCTTTAAGGCTCATGGGACCAGCATAGACTACTGGCATTATACGGACCTTAGCCATCTTAGCAATCACTGCCACTCCTCCCTTGACATCCGTAGAATGGCGGCTGCCGCTTGGGAACATAATCAGAGAACGATTGCTCTTTTTCAGCATATTAACAGGGTACTTGATAGCTGACGGACCAGGATTTTCCCGGTCGATAGGAAAAGCACCACACATGCGAATCCACCAGCCGAACACCCGATTTTCAAAGAGCTGTTTCTTGGCCATGAAAATGAACTGCTTGGGCTTGGTCGCAAAAGCCATGTAAACTGGATCCCACCATGTCCGGTGAGGGGCAACCAAGATATAATTTTCATCTTTTGAAGGAATCTTTTCTTTATTGTGGTAATGCGCATTGCCGTTCAAGGTCCACAGGATAAAAATCACTAAACCTCGCAAATAAGTATAAAACATAAACTCTCCTTATTTCAAACTGTGATTGTACTTGAAATTTATTACATCCTTTCCCATTATACCCTATACCCTTATAGTCTGCAATATTTTTCCAAACTTTGGCTGTAACAGCTGATTCTGATAGCCATTTCCATAAAAAAATGGTATCATTAATCTCATGAACAAGAAAGAATTAATTGGTTTAAACCAAACCCAAGTAGATGAAAAGATTTCGCAGGGCTTGACCAACGATTTTACAAGTGACACCAGCACTAGTAACTGGCAAATCGTTAAGCGGAATGTTTTCACCCTTTTTAATGCCCTTAACTTTGTTATTGCTCTAGCCTTGGTCTCTGTCCAAGCCTGGAGCAATCTGGTCTTCTTCGCTGTTATCAGCTTTAACGCCGTCACTGGTATTATTACGGAACTGCGAGCCAAACGCATGATTGACAAGCTCAATCTGGTCAGCCGAGAGCTGGTCACAGTCATCCGCGACGGCCAAGAAGTCAAGATTCAGCCAGAAGAAATTGTACTGGGTGATCTGATCAAGCTGTCAGCCGGCGAGCAAATTCCCAGTGACGCCCGTGTAGTAGAGGGTGTTGCCGAGGCCAATGAAGCCATGCTGACAGGGGAGAGTGACTTGGTTCTCAAGGAAGAAGGCGCCGAGCTGCTGTCTGGTAGCTTTCTGGCTAGTGGGCAGATCTATGCTGAGGTGCACCATGTCGGCGCAGATAACTATGCCAACAAGCTTATGACTGAGGCTAAAACCCTCAAGCCTATCAACTCGCGCATTCTTTACAATCTTGGGAAAATTTCCCGCTTTACCGGAAAAATCATCATTCCTTTCGGAATGGCTCTCTTCTTTGAAGCCCTGATGATAAAGGGCCTGCCTGTCAAGAACTCTGTCATTACCAGCTCGACAGCTCTTTTGGGTATGCTGCCTAAGGGAATCGCCCTGCTAACAGTCACGTCACTCCTGACAGCTGTCATCAAGCTAGGCATGCGCAAGGTCCTTGTTCAGGAAATGTATTCTGTTGAGACGCTGGCTCGGGTGGACACTCTCTGCCTGGACAAGACCGGTACAATTACTCAAGGTAAGATGACTGTTGAAGCCTTGCATAGCCTGTCAGATAAGTTTTCTGATGAGACCGTCGGTCAAATCTTAGCAGCCTACATCCAAACCAGCGAGGATAATAACCCAACAGCCCAGGCTATCCGCAAGGGATACGGCCACCTGGAGCACACCTATACTAGCGACAATGTTATTCCATTTTCTAGTGACCGAAAATGGGGCGCTATGCACTTATCCAGTGTCGGAACTATCTTTCTGGGGGCTCCCGAAATACTGCTGGACAGCAATCCTGCAGCGGTTGGAGAGGCTCAAAAACGCGGATCGCGGGTTTTGGTGCTGGCTCACAGCGACCAAGTGCTAGACAAACACAGCATCCGTCTGCCTGAAGATATGACTGCTCTGGCTGTTCTGGAAATCACCGACCCTATTCGTGAGGGAGCGGCTGAGACACTGGACTATCTGCGTTCTCAGGATGTTGATCTGAAAATCATCTCTGGTGACAATCCTGTGACCGTTTCCCATATTGCGAGCCAGGCTGGATTTGCCAACTACGACAGCTACATCGACTGCTCTAAAATCAGCGACCAAGAACTGGTTGAGCAAGCAGAAGAAACAGCCATCTTTGGCCGTGTTTCTCCCCATCAGAAGAAGCTGCTCATCCAGACTCTTAAAGCCGCTGGTCGGACAACAGCCATGACGGGAGATGGTGTTAATGATATCTTGGCCTTACGTGAAGCAGACTGTTCCATCGTCATGGCCGAGGGAGACCCCGCAACTCGGCAAATTGCCAACTTGGTCCTTCTTAACTCCGACTTTAACGATGTCCCTGAGATTCTTTTTGAAGGCCGCCGAGTTGTTAACAATATCGGCCGGATTGCTCCGATTTTCTTCATCAAGACCATCTATTCCTTTATCCTGGCTATCATCTGTATCGCCAGTATCCTGCTAGGAAAATCCGAATACCTCTTGATTTTCCCATTCATCCCGATTCAAATCACCTTGATTGACCAGTTTGTCGAAGGTTTCCCACCCTTTGTCCTCACCTTTGAGCGCAATATTAAGCCGGTTGAAAAGCACTTCCTCAAACGCTCCCTGCAGCTGGCTCTGCCAAGCTCCCTCATGATTGTCTTCAGCGTGCTATTTGTCCGCATCTGGGGCAGCAGCCATGGCTGGAGTGACATAGAAATGTCCACCCTGACCTACTACTTGCTAGGCAGCATCAGCTTCCTGTCCGTCATTAGGGCCTGTCTGCCACTCAACCTCTGGCGCAGCCTGCTCATTATCTTTTCTGTCTTTGGCTTCTATCTGTCAGCCTTTGTCCTGCAGCACCTTTTGGAAATTGCAACGCTGACAGCCGCAACTTTGCCAGTCTATCTGATTCTCATGGTCATTTTCGGACTTGTCTTTGTTGCCTGCACCATCAAGCAGAAATACAGATTTGATTAAGGGCTAGCTAAAATAGAATCAGCATTTAAGCTCATGGAAACATGTGAGAATCCTCGCATGTTTTTTTGATTGTGCAAAAACTTCCCATATCCCTTTGGAATCCTTGCTAAATCATGCTATAATTGACTTATGAACGAAGCAAAACTAAAAGACGGAGAACGAGTCAACCAGCTCTTTTCGACGGATGTCAAGATTATTCAAAATAGTGAGGTCTTCAGCTACTCGGTAGACAGCGTGCTGCTTTCCCGCTTTCCTAAGCTGCCTCAGAGGGGGTTGATTGTTGATCTCTGTGCTGGAAATGGTGCCGTCGGACTTTTTGCCAGCACTCGCACTAAGGCTCAGATTTTGGCCGTCGAGATCCAGGAACGCCTGGCAGACATGGCCGAGCGCTCCATTGAGCTCAATGACTTGACCCAGCAAATGCAAGTCATCCAGGATGATCTGAAAAATCTAGGACGCTATATCACTGGCAGCAAGGTTGATATGATTCTCTGCAATCCCCCATATTTCAAGGTTGACAAGCAATCCAATCTAAACGAAAGCCAGCACTACCTTTTAGCCCGCCATGAAATCTCAACCAATCTGGAAGAGATTTGCAAGATTGCCCAGCGAGTCCTCAAATCCAATGGTCGGTTGGCCATGGTTCATCGACCAGAACGCTTTTTAGATATTTTAGATACCATGCAAGCCCACAACCTGGCTCCCAAGCGCATCCAGTTTGTCTATCCAAAGCTGGGTAAAGAGGCCAATATGCTGCTTATCGAAGCTATTAAAGATGGTTCCCGCGACGGTCTAAAAATCCTGCCCCCTCTCTTTATTCACAATCAGGACGGCAGCTACACTCCGGAGATTCACGAGATTTACTATGGAAAATAAAGCATATATGTACGTGCTTGAATGCGGGGACGGCTCCCTCTATACCGGCTACACAACGAATGTCCAAGCCCGACTCAAAAAACATCAAGCTGGCAAAGGAGCCAAGTACACCCGTGCTCGCCTGCCAGTTACCTTACTTTACCAAGAAGAACACCCTAGCAAGCCGGCTGCCATGTCGGCTGAAGCACTCTTTAAGAAGAAAACTAGACGAGCCAAACTGGCTTACATCAAAGAAAGGACTCAAAATGCCTGAAATCCAGTTTAAAGGCGACTTTCATCATATCGAAATTTCCCCAGACAGCCAGCTCGATATCGGTCAAGATGTCATCTTCCAATCTTTTACCAGCCTCAATGTAGCAAGTGGCGCACAACTCAAGCTAGGAACCCGGGTTTTCTTTAACGACCATTGTACTGTCCGCTGTCAGCACTCTATCGAAATCGGCAAGGACACCATGTTTGGCGATGGGGTCCGCATTTTTGACCATAATCATCAGTATTCTAATTATCACATTGAGAAGATTGATTTTACTGTTGCGCCAGTCAAGATCGGAGCTAACTGCTGGATTGGGGCCAATACTGTGATTCTCAAAGGTGTGACCATTGGTGATAATGTCATCATTGGAGCCAACAGCTTGATTTTCCAAGATATTCCCAGCAACTCTATCGCCATGAGCAAGGAAGAGCTTATCATTAAGGAGCGTCCACAGGGCAATTTTCATGCCTTCACGCTGACAGCTTCTGATACCTTGGAACAATTGGCTTATTTAGCAGAAAATCTGCCAGACTTGGAATTTCATATTGCTGCTAAGACCAATATTTCTCCTTACTTAGCCAGCTTTAATGACTATCCCAATATCAACCTCTACACCAATATTCACCAGGATGACTTTATAGAAGATTTGCTTGATAGGGCGGATATTTACTTGGATATCAATCACTGGGGAGAGGTCGACCAAATTGTCCAAAGGGCTATCAGCAAGGGGAAGCCAGTTTTGGCTTTCAGCCAAACTGCCCACCAGCCTGAAGAAAATACTTTACTTTTTGAAGCGAACCAACCCCAGCAAATGGCTGATGAAATACGAAAATTAATGCAAGACAAGGCTAGGACATAAACATCCTAGCCTTTCTTTTGCAGTCGATATGCATTTTATTAATTTTATTCACCAGCAATGCCATTTGGAATGATAACTTCCTTGAGTAACTGCTCTTCTTCCTTGATACGGACATAGAGGGTGATACAGTAGAGCGGAAAGAGGATGAAAAGAGCAAAGTAAGCATGACTGAGCAGAGCCAAGCCCACCAATTCTGGTACAACATTCAGGAAATAATTAGGGTGTTTGACATTGCGAAAGAGCCAGTGGTCAACAAACTTATGATCCTTAACCAGCATAAGCTTGATGGTCCAAACTGGTCCCAAGAGCTTGGCAACAAGGTAGAGCATAAACATAGAAAAGAGCAACAAGACAGCTCCCAATAGACTCACCAAGTCAAAAGCTGGCTTTTTCAGCAGCAATTCCAAAAAGCAGACCGCATAAAAAAGCATGTGCAGGTACTTCATAATATTTGAGTTTTTCACCCCGTACTCCATGCCACCCTTGGCCAGAATATCCTGCTCATTCTGAGAGGATTTCCTCAAAAACACCAAACGAAAAAGCGACACAGCCACAAAAATCACTATATTGATTGTCATAAGACCTCCTAAAATTTAATAATACATTTTATTATATAAGGAATTCTGCAGCAAAGTCAAGACTATTGTTTACAAAAATCGACCAAGATATTAAAAAAGCTGCGACTAGAATTTCTAGACAAAATCCCAGTCACAACCTCTATAAAATATTTATTTGAAGCAAGTTTCTTTTACCGGTCAGACATCACAGAATTTCAACATAGGTGCTGTATTTTTCCTTGACTTTTGTAGCAATATTGTCGTCTGTCACAACAGCACTAAGGTTGTCCAGCCGGTAAAAAGAATAGAAAGAATAGCTATCAAACTTGCTGTTATCAGCTACAATATATTTGCTGATAGCATTGTTAAGGATAATCGCATCTCCGTTGCCTTCCTCTTCATTGCTGGTCGTAACATTATGACCGTCAATGCCATTCGCCCCAATAAAGGCCTTAGAAACCTTGATTTCTTTCAAAAGATTATTGGCAAACTGACCAACAAAGGTTTGAGTCTTAGCCCGATAGCGTCCGCCAATCAGAATTAAATCTAAATTGGCTCTTTCTTTTAACTTTTCAAAAATTGGCAGCGAATTGGTGACGATGCTGATATTTTTGCCATCCAAATAGTCTCCGATAAAATCCGTTGTGGTGCCTGACCCAATAAAGACTGTATCCCCGTCAGCAATCAAATCCGCACATTTACGGGCAATCTGCTTCTTCTCCTCAACATTCAGCATTTGCTTTTCTGAATGGGAAATCTCGTTGAGAGCATTTTTGACCTTCTTATGGGCTCCGCCATGAACTCGGGTCAGCATGCCCTGCTTCTCCAAGTCAATCAAATCTCGACGGATAGTCATATCCGTAACGCCCAGCATTTCTTTGAGGTTTTTCACAGCAACCACACCTGTTTGATCCAGTTCTTGCAGAATGATTCTATGTCTACTTTCTTTCATTTTACATTCTCCTTTTGCTCCTGAATTTCTTACAGACTCACCTTCACCTTATTATACAACAGTTCCAGCATATAAACAAAGATTTGTGAATTTTTTTATTTTAAATAGCTGATATGTTGAATTTTGATGTCGAAATTAGTTGAAATAGTTCAAATCCTGTTCTATAGCAAGAAGACCAAGAACTGTTCACAGCAGAAATAAGGGGGCTATAATTTACTTTGATAAACAGGACAAGTTAAATTAGCACGCTTAAGGAAACTACATTGACTCAGACTTATATTTTTACATGGCTGAGAATAAGAAGATTTATTGAACAAACAAACAAAAAAGAGAGAACTTGCATTCTCTCTCAACGCTAAAATTGTCGTCAACTCCAGTTAACACCTCGCTTTATTTATCACCCTTGTTACGGATAACAAAGCCGGTTTTCTTTTCGCTAGAAGTATTGCGTGGCTTCTTGTGGTCCTTGCGGTAGCGATTTTCTTTGTCAAAACGCTCGTCTTTGCGACCTTTCTTAAATTGATCGCGACGGCCACCTCGGTCACGGCGGTTGTCATTGCTGCGACGGTTGCTATTTCCGCCACGACTGCCCTTGCCTTTTCCGCCAAAGCCACCGCCAGACGGTTTAAATGGCAATGGTTTTTCACGGGCAATTTCTACTTCAGGAAGAGCATCTGGATCCTGCACCGTCAAGCTGAGGATATACATAGCCAGCTCTTCCGGACTGAATTCTGCTGCTAGCTTGCGGGCATCCTTGCCAAATTTCTCAAAGTTAGAACGGATGCTTTCATCCGCAAAATCGCGTTCAATCTTCTTAAGAGCAACTTTTTTCTTAGCTTGGAAAGCTTCCTCTGCAGTCGCTGGCTTGAGGCCTTTCATGCGCTTCTTGGTCAGATTTTCGATAATCTGCAGATAGCCCATTTCATTTGGCGCAACAAAAGTGATGGACTGACCTGACTTACCAGCTCGACCAGTTCGACCAATCCGGTGAACATAGCTTTCTGGATCCTGCGGAATATCATAGTTGTAGACATGTGTCACACCAGAAATGTCCAATCCACGCGCAGCCACATCTGTCGCCACCAAGACATCCAGGTTGCCGTTTTTAAAGTCGCGGAGGACGCGGAGGCGCTTGCCTTGATCCAAGTCACCATGGATACCCTCTGCTCGGAAACCACGGATTTTCAGACCGCGAGTCAGCTCATCGACCCGGCGCTTGGTCCGCCCAAAGACGATAGACAGCTCTGGCTGCTCCACATCCATCAGGCGGGTCATGGTATCAAATTTTTCATTTTCTTTGACACGGATATAATACTGGTCTACCAGCTCCGTTGTCAGCTCTTTAGCAGCAATCTTGACATGCTCAGGCTCCTTCATGAACTTGACACCGATACGCTTGATAGCATCCGGCATGGTCGCTGAAAAAAGCAAGGTCTGACGTTCTTCTGGCACACGGGAAATGATAGACTCAATGTCTTCCAAAAAGCCCATGTTAAGCATTTCGTCCGCTTCGTCCAAGATTAAGGTTTCAATCTGATTCAGCTTAAGAGCCTTGCGTTTGATCAAGTCCAAGAGACGACCAGGTGTTCCTACGACGATATGAGCACCAGACTTGAGAGCCTTGATTTGCTTTTCGATGCTGGAGCCACCGTAGACAGAACGCACCTTGACACCCTTGCTGCGGCCAAAACGGAAAAGCTCTTCCTGACTCTGCACAGCCAATTCACGGGTTGGAGCAATAATCAAAGCCTGCACAGCAGGATTATCTGTATCAATCTTCTCCAGAGTTGGGAAGCCAAAGGCCGCTGTCTTTCCTGTCCCTGTCTGGGCCTGACCAATGACATCCTTACCTGCCATAGCAAGTGGAATTGTCTGCTCTTGAATAGGGCTTGCTTCTACAAAGCCAGCTTTTTCAATCTCTGCTAGTAATTCAGTAGATAAATGTAATTCATTAAATTTCAATGTTCTTCTTCTTTCTAAAGGCGGTGCGAAGCCACCTTATAAGGCTTTTGATACTCAACTATCGAAACATAGCAAGTGCTTTTCCCTTGCTAAATCTCGATTTTCTGAGAGTATTCGCTCTTCTCTTCATAAATATGGTCTCTCAAGTCTAGGCACTAAAAAAGCGCCGACTCGGTCGCTAGTTCCCACTGAATAGAAAAACTGTATTTCTGCAACTAATCTAGTATACCACAAAAGTACCTAAAAAGATAGGACTTGCCTGTAAAATATTTTATTAGAGATTTCTTTTGTAAAAAATGAAAACTTGAAAATCATTTTCAAAAACATTATAATCTACAAAGAAGAAAGGAGACAGGTATGAATAAATTTTTACGAGTGATTTTCATTTTACTAATCTTAGCTATGCTGGGCGCAGCTACAATCCAGATTTTCCAGCCCCAGCTCTTGGGCAATGAGTCCATCTATGGTCTAGCTCCCTACTGGCAGCGGGAAATTGGTTTCTGGAATCTGGCTATTCTGCCTTTAGTCATTGCCACCAACATAAAGTATGATTGGTTCTATCTGCGTATGACCCTGATAGCACTGATTCTGGGCGGGCTGGGCTTTGGCACCAACCATCTGCTAGGCCATCTGGAAAAGGCGAATCAAGCCAATCTACTAGGCTGGATTGAAAATTATCTGCTCGTCTTCTGCTGGATCATCGGCTGGGGACTGGAATATCGAAAAAGACAAAAAAGTGATGAAGAGACCGTCTAGATTAGATAGGCAGTTTCCTCATCGCTTTTTTCTTCACTATGAGCACTTTTCTATATTAGCCAGCAGCTCCTCGGCAAATTGACCAGTGGTCAAGGCTGCTACTCCTTCCAGATGACTGGCAAAATCCCCTGTCACTTTTTGCTCAAAGAGAGCCTTCTCAATGGCCTTAGTCAGGAGATGAGAGACCTCCGGCCAACCAATGTAATCAAAGAGCATGGCCCCTGATAAGAGAAGTGAACAAGGATTAGCCTTATTTTGACCCGCTATATCTGGCGCCGTTCCGTGAGTAGCTTCAAAAATAGCATGACCAGTCTCGTAATTGATATTGGCTCCTGGCGCAATACCAATCCCGCCCACCTGAGCAGCCAAGGCATCGCTGGCATAGTCACCATTTAGATTGGTCAAGGCAACAACATCAAATTTCTCGGGATAGAGCAAAATCTGTTGCAGAAAATTATCCGCAATGACATCCTGGATGATTAGTTTTCCAGAAGCCAGCTCGTCCGCATACTCTCTTTGAGCTAGTTCATAGCCCCATTTCCGAAAACCACCCTCTGTAAATTTCTGGATATTGCCCTTGTGGACCAGTGTTACCCGCGTCAGGCCTTTGGCTAGCGCATAGTCAATAGCCGCCCGTATCAGCCGCTCACTGCCCTGCTTAGAGATAGGCTTGATCCCTATAGCAGAGCTTTCTGGGAAGCGAATCTTGTCAACCTGCATATCCTTCTGCAGGAAATCGATAACTTTTTGGACTTCAGCCGTTCCACTCTCCCACTCGATCCCTGCATAGATGTCTTCTGTATTTTCCCGAAAAATCGTGATATCTGTCTTCTCTGGGTGCTTGAGCGGACTGGGAACTCCCTTGAAATAACGAACCGGCCGCAGGCAAGCATAG
This sequence comes from Streptococcus sanguinis, assembly GCF_050225395.1. Classification (GTDB taxonomy): domain Bacteria; phylum Bacillota; class Bacilli; order Lactobacillales; family Streptococcaceae; genus Streptococcus. Next base: position 1,716,692 of record NZ_CP071431.1, read on the forward strand.
AGATCCAACTCCTGTCTCAGCGCGACATTCAGCGAACGAATCCCTTCTCCGACTGGGGTTTCTAGTGGTCCCTTAATAGCCACTAGATGGCTCTTAATCGTTGTCAGTGTTTCATCCGGTAGCCAGTCACCCGTCAGGTCTGCCGCTTTTTTCCCAGCCAAAACTTCCTTCCAAACAACTTTTCTCTGGCCACCATAAGCCTTTTCCACTGCCTTATCAAAGACCAGCTGGGCATTTCGCCAGATATCAATCCCAATCCCATCACCTTGGATGTAAGGAATAATAGGAGCATCCGGTACCAGCAAGCGCCCATTCTCAAACAAAATCTTATCTGCCATTTTATCTCCTTCCAATAGGAAGATACTCCAAACCTTGAGCACCAATATAGTTAGAACGTGGCCGAATCAGCTTATTGTTCTTGCGCTGTTCCTGAATATGGGCAATCCAGCCAGCCACCCGACTCATGGCAAAAATCAGGGTATAGATACTGCTGTCAATGCCCAACACATGGTAAACCGTAGCCGAATAAAAATCGACATTCGGTATGAGGTGCTTGGTATGCTTCATATAGGCTTCAATTTCCACTGAAAGCTGGTACCAGACCTCATCCTTAGTTCCCTGCGTCAAGTCTTTGGCCATTTGTCGCAGGTATTTTTCACGCGGATCTTGAGTCTTGTAAACTCGATGGCCAAAGCCCATAATCTTCTCGTGAGAGGCCAACTTGCGGTCTAGGTAGGCCTGACAATCCCCTTCCTCTCTGATCTCTTTCAGCATATCAAAGACACATTCATTAGCACCGCCATGAAGCGAGCCCTTGAGCGCTCCAACAGCTGCTGTCACGCAGGAATAAATATCGGTCAAGGTTGAGGCGCAGACTCGAGCTGCAAAAGTTGATGCATTGAGTTCATGGTCGGCATGGAGCACCAAGGCGCAGTTAAAGGCTTTGACTTCAAGCTCACTAGCTTCTCGTCCTTTGAGCATATAGAGGAAATTAGCCGCAAAACCTAAATCCTCCCGCGGCTCTATCGGAGTCTGACCCAATCTCAGTCTGGCAAAAGCCGCAATAATGGTCGGCATCTTTGCCATAAGCTGGATGCTCTGCTCATAGGTTGCTTCTAGAGAAGCTTCCTCAGCATGGACATTATAAACACCCAGAAGACTGACCGTTGAGCGCAAGACACTCATGGGATGAAGATGCTTGCGGGACTGGATAAGGATGCACTGCTCCACCGCATCACTAATAGCATAATTAGCTCGCAGATCTTCCTCAAAATGCTTGAGCTCAATTTGAGTCGGCAAATGCAAATGCCAGAGCAGGTAAATCACCTCTTCAAAACTGGCATGGTGCTCTACCAATTCAGAAATATTGTAGCCTGCATAAGACAAAGAATCATCCACAATCTGGCTAATCCTGGTGTCACAGGCAATGGTATCTTTCAAACCGTCCGTCTGACTCATGCTCACACCTCCTCTAATTTCTTTCTAACGACCATGGGCAAAATCCCCCCATTTTCATAGTAACGAATATCCGCCTCTGCATCAAAACGTAGCCGAGCTTGAAAAGCTATTTCTTCAGCACCCTTCCTAGCCACCACGTCAACTAACTGGCCAACTTGTGGGTTCTGTGGCAGATTAATATCGAAAGTCTCCTTGCCTGTTAAGCCTAGACTATCCGCATTTTCACCCTCTAGATACTGTAGAGGAAGAATCCCCATCATGACCAGATTGGACCGGTGGATCCGCTCAAAACTCTCTGCCAGCACCACCTTGACACCCAAAAGATTAGCCCCCTTGGCTGCCCAATCACGGCTGGACCCCATACCATAGTCTTTGCCAGCTAGGACAATGGTGTCAATTTGCTCTTCTTTGTAACGCATGGCCGCTTCATAAATGGATAGCAACTCTCCTTTATAATCTGTGTAACCACCAATTTTCCCATCCGCCAATTCATTTTTAATCCGAATATTGGCAAAAGTCCCCCGCATCATGACCTCATGATTGCCCCGACGGCTGCCATAGGAATTAAACTCTTGGTAATCCACTCCATGCTCCATCAAATAGGAAGCTGCTGGGCTGTTTCTGGCAATATTTCCTGCTGGGGAGATATGGTCTGTCGTCACCGTATCCCCAAATTTTGCCAGCACTGCAAGATTTTTCAGTGGCTGAATGACTAAATCATCAGCTAAGCCATCAAAATAAGGTGGATTTTGGATATAGGTAGAAGCCTGATTCCACTGATAATTTTGAGAAGAGGCTGTCGGAATCTGATTCCATTTTTCATTGTCGTCAAACATATGAGCATATTCTTTTTCAAAAAGCTGGCGCGTCACATATTTTTGAACATAATCAGCAACCAAGTCGTGCTCCGGCATCAAATCCATCAAATAGACAGGCTGCCCCTTTTGATCATAACCCAACGGATCGCTGGTCAGATCGATATTGGTATTTCCAGCCAGAGCATAGGCAACCACCAAGGGCGGACTAGCTAGGAAATTGGCCTTGACCAATGGATTGATCCGACCTTCGAAATTGCGATTGCCTGAAAGAACAGCACTAGCCAGCAAGTCAGTATCCGTAATCGCCTGAGCCACTTCCGGTCGGAGATTGCCTGAATTTCCAATACAAGTAGTGCAGCCATAGCCAACAACATTGAAACCAAGCTGATCCAGATAAGTTTGCAGACCACTTTTCTTGAGATAACCTGTGACCACCTTGCTGCCCGGTGCTAAAGAAGTCTTGACAGTCTTTGAAACTCGTAAGCCTTTTTCTACTGCTTTCTTGGCTAAAAGTCCTGCCGCCATCAGGACATAGGGATTAGATGTATTGGTACAGCTAGTAATGGCAGCGATAGCCACATGACCCGTTTTAATCATCTCCTCATGGTCAGAAAATTGAACTACTGCAGACTTTTCCAGCTCGCTCTCATCTAGACCAAAGCCTCGGACCCCCGCTTCTCTTACTAGACTAGCTTGAAACTCCTCTTTAGCAGCTGTTAATTCAATTAGATCTTGGGGCCGCTTGGGTCCTGAGATGCTCGGCACAATGCCAGACAAATCAATTTCAACTACCTTGGTATAAATCGGCTCAACTCTTTCATCATAGAAGAGGTGATTTTTTTGAGCATAGAGACGGGTCAGCTCGATATGATCTTCTGATCGATTGGTCAGACGCATGTAATTGAGCGTTTCCTCATCTATCGGAAAATAACCACAGGTAGCTCCGTATTCCGGCGCCATATTAGCCACTGTTGCCCGGTCAGCCAGGCTTAGATTAGACAAACCAGGCCCAAAGAACTCGACAAATTTGCCAACAACATTTTCCTGCCGCAAGATTTGCGTGACCTTTAAAGCCAAATCTGTCGCAGTCGCAATCTTAGGCAGCTTGCCCAATAGACGAACACCAATCACCTCAGGAACTGGGAAATAAGAAGCCTCACCTAACATGGCAGCCTCAGCCTCAATCCCACCGACTCCCCAGCCCAGAACACCAATCCCATTGATCATGGTCGTATGACTGTCCGTCCCAAACATACTGTCCGGATAGAGTTGGCCATCCTTTTCAATGATGACATCACTGAGAAACTCGATATTGACCTGATGGATAATCCCCGTAGCAGGAGGAACTGCTCGATAATTATCAAATGATTTTTCTGCCCACTTGAGAAATTCGTAGCGCTCATTATTGCGGACAAACTCTTGGGTCATATTGGCCTCTAGAGCTGTATCACAGCCATAAAAGTCCACCTGAACACTGTGGTCAATGACTAAATCGACCGGAATCTCTGGATTAATCTGATTGGCCTGACCTCCCTGCCCGACAATAGCATCGCGCATACTAGCCAAATCCACCACGACAGGAACACCTGTAAAATCCTGGAGAATGACTCGACTAGGCTTAAAAGGAACTTCTCCACTTGGTGATTTAGCTTGATAATGTATCAAAGAGATAATGTTATCTTTTGTTACGTCAATACCATCTTCCTTACGGAGAACACTTTCTAATAATATTCGTATAGAATAAGGAAGTCCTTCTATATCCCCTCCTAGTAGAGCTGAGGCTTTTCCAAGGTCTGTATATTGGTATGATTTGCCTTTATAATTTAAATTGCTTAGGTATTCTGCCATATTTCTACCCCTCACTTATTTTAAATTGTTTTATATTATACTTTATTATGAAAATTTATGCAATAAAAATTATAATTTTTATGTTATATTTTCTAACACAAAATAACAGTTTTTTTAATATAGACCAACTGTACTAATCATTTTCTTTCCAAAGCAAAAAAACAAGCACCATCTCGGTGCTTGTTTTAGGGAAAATAATTTCAAATGCTTACTTCTTATTGGCCAGCCATTTAAGAAGCTTGGTCAGAAGTCCCCAGATGATTAGACTAATGACAACAATATAAATCCAGGCATTTTTATCATTAGATAATGGCAAAGGAACATTCATACCAAAGAAACCAGTGATAACTGCAAGTACTGCCAAAAGAACTGAAATAATAGTCAGGACAGTCAAATTGTCATTCAGATTGTTGTTCAAGATATTATTGTAGGATCCTGAGAGCTGACTGAGAACTTGAGCAATCAGATCAGTCATCGAAACGAGCTGACGAGCCTCAATCATGGCATCCTCAAACTGTTCAGTTTCTAAGTCGTCAAAACGGCGGTAAATACCATGGCTTTTGATATGCTCTAGAAGCATGCGGTTCTGCTTAGCCGCAGCAACTAAATAGACCATTGAGGTTTCCAAGTCTGACAGGGCAAACAAATGCTTTTTAGTAGTTGTCTGGCGCAGAAGAGTATTAATTTCGTCCTTACGCTTGTCCATCCGCTCAACGACTGGATAGTAAGAATTGGAGATCAACTCTAGACTAGCAAAGAGAAACTTATAGACCGATACTGGCTCATGATGCTCAGTATAGGCTTTCATCATATCAACAACATAGGCATTGTCCTGGTTGCTAATCGTAATGAGCCGTCTCTGTTGCACCACAAAGGTCATAGGAATCGTCTCATAATGTTCCTTATCTGTCGCTAGATCAAGGACATTGTAGATAAAGACAACCGTTCCATTCTCACGATTGTAGTCCATGTGAGCCCGCTCGTTCTTATCCAGCGCATACTCGATGGTCTCCTGATCAATTTCATAATCCTGATAAATCCTGGCATTCTTTTTAAAACTATCTGAGTCAATGTTGATCCAGACAGACTGATCTTTTAGCTTTCTTTCCAGAAACATGGAGCTCCTTTCTATGAGATAGAATGATTCTCTAATAAACTATCCCCCAACTTCCTAAACTGTTCTTGCAAGTAAATATGCAATATCGAAGCACAAAATCAAGCAAATTAACTAACTGCCTCGCCCGATGAGATTAGTCAGGCGGCTAGCAAGGCTCCAATAGAACTCGGCCTTAGTAACTTTAGTCTGTTATACAATCATAACAATCCCATTCACTACGACACGAAGAGGCGAAGAGGCGAAAACGATTATTTTTCGCCGATGAGTTACATCTTCTCTTCCAACTTAACATCCGGATACTTGTCCGCAAACCAGCGCAGGGCGAAGTCATTTTCAAAGAGGAAGACAGGCTGATCAAAGCGGTCTTTAGCTAGGATGTTACGGCTAGAAGACATACGCTCGTCTAAGTCATCTGGCGAAATCCAACGGACAGTCTTTTTGCCCATAGGATTCATGACCACTTCAGCGTTGTATTCATTTTCCATGCGGTGCTTGAAGACCTCAAACTGGAGCTGACCGACAGCACCCAGCATGTACTCGCCTGTCTGGTAGTTGGTATAAAGCTGGATGGCTCCCTCTTGCACCAGCTGTTCAATCCCCTTATGGAAGGATTTTTGCTTCATGACATTCTTGGCTGAAACCTTCATAAAGATTTCAGGAGTAAAGGTTGGCAGAGGCTCAAATTCAAACTTATTCTTACCTACAGTCAGGGTGTCGCCAACCTGATAAGTCCCCGTATCATAAACCCCTATAATATCACCAGCTACAGCATTGGTCACATTTTCCCGACTTTCGGCCATAAACTGGGTAACGTTAGACAGCTTGGCAGACTTGCCAGTGCGAGGCAAATTGACACTCATACCGCGCTCAAACTCGCCAGAAACGATACGAACAAAGGCGATGCGGTCGCGGTGGCGCGGATCCATATTGGCCTGAATTTTAAAGACAAAACCTGAAAAGTCTGGGCTGAGTGGCTCGACTACCTCACCGTCTGTCTTCTTGTGGCCATGCGGTTCCGGAGCAAACTTGAGGAAGGTTTCCAGGAAAGTCTGGACGCCAAAGTTGGTCAGGGCCGATCCGAAGAAAACAGGTGTCAGCTTGCCAGCCAAAATCGCTTCTTCCGAGAATTCATTCCCAGCTTCGCTCAAGAGCTCAATATCTTCCTTAACTTGCTCATAGAAAGGGTTAGAAGCAAACAGTTGGTCGCCTTCTGCCAGAGTTGCAAAGCGCTCCTCACCCTTATAAAGCTCCAGCCGCTCATTGTAGAGATCATAAAGACCCTCAAAGCTCTTCCCCATCCCAATCGGCCAATTCATCGGATAGCTGGCAATACCCAAAATCTCTTCCAGTTCTTCCAATAAGTCCAAGGGCTCGCGACCGTCACGGTCCAGCTTATTCATAAAAGTGAAGACTGGAATACCACGATGCTTAACAACCTCAAAGAGCTTCTTGGTCTGGGCCTCAATACCCTTAGCCGAGTCAATAACCATGACCGCAGCATCCACAGCCATCAAGGTCCTATAAGTATCTTCTGAGAAGTCCTCATGCCCTGGCGTATCCAGGATATTGACCCGCTTGCCATCGTAGTCAAACTGCATGACAGAGGAAGTCACTGAAATCCCCCGCTGCTTCTCAATATCCATCCAGTCAGACTTGGCAAAATTACCCGTCTTTTTCCCCTTGACTGTCCCAGCCTCACGAATCTCGCCTCCGAAGTAGAGCAACTGCTCCGTAATGGTCGTCTTCCCCGCGTCCGGGTGGGAGATAATGGCAAAGGTCCGGCGTTTCTTAATTTCTTCTTGTAAAGTCATCTTCTTCTCTTTCTTTTATTTAGGATAATGGTGAATCTTAGTATTTTTTTATTTTACATCGGAGTATTTCAATCCTTTCAACCTACCTATTATAGCGGATTTAGCGCTTTTTTTCAATTATCTAAAGAAGATAAAAATCGCCCTTTCGAGCGATTCTATTCTCCTATGTCAATGAAATTTCCTTTAAACCCTGACAATGGCGCAAATTGCAACGATTAAGTTCAAACCCAGTAAATGGAGCAGGCGCTTTTTCTGGTTTCCAGCTCTTCTTTCTCTTCAGCTGTCATTGAAAAATGGCTTTATTCCGTTTCAAGAGACAGAGGTTCAAGCCTTTTCCTCGTTGTACTCCAGCTGTTAAGAAAGACTAAAATTTGGGGCGTTTCATTCCGCGAACAAAAGCGTCTAGCTCGACCAGCTTAAAGAGTTGATAGACAAACCGTCCATTTGTTACTAGAAGCAAAGCAAGTCATAATTAAGCTTTCTAATTAAAAAAATCCTGCCACATTAACTTGACAGGACTTGTAAACTTGAGATGAATTAACTGCGGACCAGACTTAACTGCTTTTTCCACCGTTTCTTAAACAAGATATCAAAGAGGACCAGAGCCAGAGAAAGGATGACTGACACAAGGAGGTACTTTATCCATAGGGGGGCATCAGGGATGAAAGGCGGACTTTTTAGCAGACCGTAATTTCCTCCTGTCACTTGGTTAACACCGACTAGGAAAAGATTGAGCCCAAAGGTGTAGGCGACAATCATGTATTTCTTGAGCAAGGTCTTGTCGTAGTGATTCATCAGATAAATCAAGGAATTAACCAAAAGGGCATAGTGGCCAATTAAGAAAGAAATGCTGGTAATGTGCGGGAAATCATAGGGGTCAAAGACTGGGTAGCCCAAGGCAAAGACCGCTCCGCTGGCTCCTAAAAGAGCAAAATACTGCTTGCTGCGCCATTTGTCTGGCAGAAAGACCACCGCAAACATAGCCAGGCGGCAATGATAGAAGGGCAAACTATTGGAAAAGGGAATCCGAAAACCAAAATACCAGCTATAAAGCATCAGCAGTTGAGCAATCTGAATCCACTTAAAAGCCTTGACAAAACGCGGATTATCATGATATTTGAGCGAGCTCCAAATAGACAGCAAGACCAGAGCAATCATCACAGCATACCATAAAATCGAGATAGGCGGTGCCACCGTTTTTGCCGTAGTTAAAAAATCTTTCATAAATCCTCCATGAGATAATTAAGTTAGGGTGACTGTCTTGGTCTGCTCCACGCGCTTAAAAATTTCAGAAACCAAGCAGACTGCTGCACTTAAGACAATTGAGACAAGCAGATAATTGAGCAGGAGTCCGTGATTGCCGACAAGCGGCGGATCAGTGAGAAATCCATAAGAACCCTTTGTCAACATATTGATAACAAGCAAAAAAGCATTCATCAGAAAGGTCATCCACACCACTCGCTGCCAGCTCATAGAGAAAGTATGATAATATCTGAAAAGATAAATCAAACAATTTCCCAAGAGCGCTAGATGGCCGATGATAAAGGACAAAATAGTAATATGGGGAAAAGGGTAAGGATCGAAAATCGGATAAATAAAGGCTACAATCGAGCCAAAAGTCCCCAAAAGCGCAAAATAAAATTTATACACTGAGCGATTAGGCAGAAACATCAAGGCAAACATAGCCATTCTGCAATGATAAAAAGGCAGACTCTCAGACAGCGGGGCAGCAGCCAGCATATACCAAGAGTAGAGGCCTATCAGCTGGCAAGCTTGCATCCCGACAAATAGCCGCTGGTAAGGCTTCCGATTGTAGTAGCGATAGGAAAGCCAGATAATCGCAAAGACCAGCCCCAAAAGAACAAAATACCAAAGTCCCAGTTGAGGCGGTTCGGTTTTATAGGTTGTAAACATATCTCTTATTCCCATCTCCTAGGCTCCCATTCTAATATAAGTTTTGAACAAGGCTGAGTTTGCCTGTTGTTGCAATAATTTCTAGCTTTTTCAGACAAAAAGTATCCCAGAAACTTACTTAACTAATCCACATACTGTTCTCTGTCTCCTTGATAAATCTCCCAAAGGATTTCCAACTGTTCTTTTGTCGTCCGCTTAGAAGATAATTCTGGTAAAGATTGGATATCAAAGAAAGCTAACTCTTCTATTTCTGTATTAGGCTGAAAATCTCCATCCTCTATCTGACACTCGAAGACCAGTTTAGCATATTGCTTACTCTGAAATTGAAATTTATTGGTATCAAAAATTGCAAGCAGACGAGAAACTGAAACATTAAATCCCGTTTCTTCTTGGACTTCCTTGACGATATTTTCCTTAGGAGATAGGCCGACTTCACAAAAGCCGCCAGGTAAAGCCCAAGTTTTCTCATTTTTACCCTTGACCAAACAGACTTTTCCGTCTCGAACCAGTAAGGCGCGGACATCAATCAAGGGAGTGGCATAAAAATCCGTTGGGCGCAACAGCTCTGCCAATTCTTTCCCATCCAAATCTGACCAATCAGCCAGAAGGTGTCCCAAAAGCTGACGGAGTTCTAAGTAACGCTCTCGATCAAATTCATCACGACTAAATGCCAGTCCAGTCTCTGTAATAGAAAGGAGACGTTGAATGGTTTTTGCAGCTTCTTTAGTTTCCATCTTCCAAATCCTCTACCAGCTTAGCCAGATTCATGGAATTGCTGCCTTTGAGAAGAATTTGGTCGGTAGGAGTCAACTTCTCTCTGACAGCTTTAGTTAGTTGTTCAAACTGGTCTTTCTCGTCATTTTTGATAAAGTAAAGCACCTTGCCTGGCGGGTAAATCTCCTTGGCATAGTCATAGAGGGCTTCCATATCCTGTCCATAGAGGAAAAGGTCGGTCACAATTTCTGGATTGAGGCTGGTAATCATCGAGCCATGCATGGACTTAGAGTCCGCTCCCAGCTCTTTCATATCCGCCAGCACCGCCAATTTTCGTCCGCCTAGATTGGTCGGAATGGTCGAGAAAGTCTCAAGAATCAAGCGCATAGCTGTTGGATTGGCATTGTAGACATCCGATAAAATATCTGCGCCATTACCAGCTTTCTTCCACTCCGTTCGATTGCGGGTCAGCTCTAGCTCAGAAAAGGCTTGAGCAATAGCCGCCTCAGATATACCCTCCTGCAGAGCTGCATAGGCCGCAATCATGGCATTAGTTGCGTTGTACTTGCCAGTTACAGGCAGGTCAATCCTTTGCTCCAAAAAGTTGCATTCAAAGCTCAAGCTGTCCTTGCGCTCTTCCAGACGCGTCAGGAAGATATCCGCATCAGGACCAAAGCGAACCAGTTTACAGTCTGCTGGCAGAAATTCATTGACAATCTTATCCGCCGGAACGATCAAGAGACCATCTTTTCTCAAGCCATCTGCAATCTGCATCTTGCCTTGGGCAATCTCAGCTCGGCTGCCGAAAAATTCCAGATGGGCTTCTCCGACCAGAGTTACAATGCCGGTCTTAGGTTTGGCAAGTTCAGACAGGAGATGGATATCGCCCAAGTGGTCCTGCCCCATTTCTAAGACAAGTTTCTCTGTGTCCTCAGGCATGTGCAGTACTGTGTAAGGCAGACCGATTTCATTGTTGTAATTGCCCTGGGTCTTATAGGTCTTGTAAGTGGTTGCTAGTAGCTGGGCCAGCATATCCTTGGTCGTCGTTTTACCATTGGAACCTGTCACTGCCAGCACATCCACCTGCATCTTTTCCAGATAGTACTGGGCCAAGCGCAGAAAGGACGTCAGGACATCATCAACCAAGATGTAAGTCCCCTCTGCCACTGGGCGCTCAGATAGGGTGGCAGCAGCTCCCTGAGCAAAGGCTGTTGCGATAAAGTCATGGCCATCACGCGCCCCTTTAAGCGGCACAAAAAGGTCACCCGACTCAATCAAGCGGCTGTCAAACTCTGCATTTCTAAGCGCAACATTTTCAAACTGAGTCACATCATTTTTCGCAGATAGGACTTCTGCAATTTCATATAAATCTAATTTCATACTTCTTCCTCGTTTTTCGGTTTGCTCGCAAAAAGAAGGACCGAAAATTTTCAGCCCCTCTATTATATCATATTTTAGAGAAGATGCGCCTCTCTCTTGGCAAATGCCTCTTCAGCTAGGCCAACTAACTTCTCAATCAAGTCAGGATAGGCCAGCCCCATATTTTCCCAAAGCAATGGATACATAGACCACTGGGTAAAACCTGGCATGGTATTGAGCTCATTAAGGAAGACCTGACCATCTTCTGCATAGAAGAAATCACAGCGGGACAGTCCCAGACCGCCCAGAGCTCGGAAAGCGGCCTCTGCATTTTGACGCATCAGGCTCACTACTTCTTCTGGAATCTTAGCCGGAATATCCATGGTAATTTTATTATCAATGTATTTGGCTTCGTAGTCATAGAAAGCTACGTCTTTGACCACTTCTCCGGGCAGGGTACTCTTGACATCCACATTGCCCAGAAGCCCAACCTCAATCTCGCGAGCCGTCACTCCTTGCTCAACCAGCACCCGGCTGTCATATTTGAAGGCCAGATCCAGAGAAGCACGCAATTCTTCTCGATTTTCGGATTTAGAAATGCCGACACTGGAGCCCATATTGGAAGGTTTGGTGAAGACTGGATAGGTCAATTTCTCCTCGATTTCCTGGATTTTTTGCTCGAGATCCTCGCCATCAACCAGTGCTACATAAGGCACTTGGGCAATACCTGCCGATTCCAGCACTCGCTTGGTCGTGATTTTATCCATGGCTAGGCTAGAAGATAAAATATTACAGCCAACATAAGGCATTTTGAGTACTTCTAGGAAGCCTTGGATAGAGCCATCTTCGCCCATGGGACCATGCAGAACTGGAAAGACTACTGCTCCATCTTCGTAAATATCGCTGGGTTTGATCTTTCGAGACATGTCCACTGTGGCATTGGTCATCAGCTTCTCATCAGCCGCTGGCTTTGCTTCAAATTCCTGAGTTTGGATAAAAGCTCCGTCCTTGGTGATGAAGTAAGTCTTCACCGAGAATCTATCATAATTGACAGCCCGCATGACGCTCTCAGCTGATAAAACCGAAACTTCCCGCTCTGCACTGCGTCCGCCATACAATAAAATCAATCTTTGTTTTGCCATGATTTTTCCTATCATTTTCTAAAAATAGTACGATTTACAAAAGCTGCCATCTCGAGAAGAATCAGGCTCAAAAGCTTGGTTTTACACCTACCTAGCTGGTCGATTCTTCTAAGCAAGAGCTTCTGTATCAGTCCGTTTTAGTATATCACAATTCCCAGCATTTTTGAACAGAAAAAAGGACTCTTCCAGCCAGCTAAAGCCAGAAAAATCCTTGACGTTTACAATTCCGTCCGATTTTCGATAGCGCGAATCAGCGTAACCTCATCCGCATACTCAATATCGGAGCCAACCGCCAAACCACGCGCTAGGCGAGTCACCTTAATCCCAGCGGGTTTCAAGACCCGTGAGATGTACATGGAGGTCGCTTCGCCATCCGCAGTCGCATTAGTCGCGACGATAACCTCCGTCACCTCACTATCCATCAGACGAGTGATTAGACTTTTGAGATTGATATCGTCCGGTCCAACGCCGTTCATAGGCGAAATCAAGCCATGCAGGACATGATAAAGTCCGTGGTATTCTTGGATATTTTCCATGGCTGACACATCCCGGCTGTCCTCAACAATCAAAAGAGTTGATTGGTCTCGCGACTGGTCTTGACAGATAGCACAAGGGTCTTCGTCCGTCAGGTTGCCACAGACAGAGCAGTAGCTCAGCTCACGCTTAGCAGCCAGCAGATTCTTGGCAAATTCATTGACATCGTCATCGCTCATGCCAATAGTGTAAAAAGCCAGTCGAGTGGCTGTTTTGATGCCAATGCCGGGCAGCTTTGAAAAACTGTCAATCAGCTTGGCAATAGGGGTTGGGTAAAGCATAAAATCCTTTCTCTATTCTCAAAAATCTCCTCAAACCAGATTGCTGCACTTGCGTACTAACTGCTCTTAGCTTTCTATGTTTGCTGATGATTTTCATTGAGTGCTAATTCATAGGGTGTTGTTGATTGTATAGATTGATAATATCACGAGTGATACTGTGGCTGACAGTAGAAGATAGGTTCGTATTGTGAGGGAACACCACTGCCACCGCAATCTGTGGCTTCTCACTCGGTGCATAGGACACGACATTAGTATTGATGGCTTCTTTCTTGCCCTTGTCCACAAAGGTCTCAGCCGTACCAGTCTTGGCACTGATTGGCACACTCTCTCCCTGAGAAATTGTCCGGCCAGTCGTAAAGCCACTGCTGCCATGAACCACTTGATAGAAGCCTTGCTTGATAATGCTCATATCCTCGTCAGAGATATTGACCTGATTCAGCTCCTTGGTGTCAATTTTCTGCACCAAATCACCCAGTCCTCCTTGGTCGCTGTTGCCGTAAATGCCTTCAACGATATGCGGAGCCACACGCTTGCCATTATTAGCTACTGTTGAGGCATACTGGGCCAGCTGAAGCGTTGTATAGTTGTCAAACTGGCCGAACGAATTGGTCAGATAGTTGGCAAAGGTAAACTTGTCTGGAAGATAGCCTGTGGACTCATTTGGCAGGTCAATCCCTGTTGAAGTGCCCAAACCATATTCTGCAAAGGTGGACCGCAGCTTTTTCATGGACGGATCCAGCTCATCAAAATCCAGCTTCATATCCGCTGAGTAAGGCGTCCCCATCATCTTCAGCGCTACCTGCACCATATAGGTATTGGAAGAGTATTCCAAGGCCTCTTGGGCTGTGATAGCACGTGAACCATACTGGGTGAACCAAGAAGTGATACTGTCCGTACCGCCAAAGCTAATCGGCTGGTCTGTCAGGACTTGGTTGCCGCTAATGGCGTTATTCTCCCAGCCCGAGGTCAATGTTGCAGCCTTGACCACAGATCCCGGAACAAAGACATTGGTCATGGTTCCCAGAGCATCGACAGAGTTTTCTCCAGTTTCCAGATTGTGACGTATGCCTGCCATAGCTAAGACGGCGCCGGTATTGGGATCCATAGCTACGGCATAGACACCCTCAGAGTAAGTCGCATTGCCACTAGCCAACTCTGCATTAAAGGCATTTTTGAGAATGTCCTCTACTCCCTGCTGGAAGTTCAAGTCCACCGTCAGCTTGAGATTGTCGCCCTTGCTGCCGTCAGAGATATTTTCCACACTCTCCATATTACCATTTTTATCTAGATGAATCTCCTTCTCAGCTCGCTTGCCTTGAAGGACTGACTCATACTGCTTTTCCAGATAGGAGGTCCCCACCCGGTCATTGAGGGAGTAGCCTTTTTTCAGGTAATCATCCACTTCCTCAGCCGGAAGTCCAGTCTTTTCTGTCGAGATATTACCCACGATAGAAGCCAGTGAGGTATCCAAGACCTTGCGGTCCCAGCCCGTTGAGACACTGATACCTGGCAGCTCTTTGCTGCTGGAAGCCAGTACAGCTACCTGCTCTGTTGTTAGCGCATCTGTCTGGATGGTCCCCGTCGCAAAGTTGGAAATCGCATTCATCTGACTAAAGAGAACGATGGCCTTCTTTTCCTCATCCGTATAGCCCAGCTGCTTAGGGTCAATGCTCTCAGCTGCCGCTTTATAGATTTTGGACTCAGGCAGGCGGTTGCCGTCTGTATCAAATTTCTTGTCCTTGGGTAGCTTTTCCACTACTTCTTGATAGACTGCGCTGTCCGCCAAATAATAATCGACTTCTTGGCGGTCTGTCACCTCTGTATCGCTGACACTGACATAGGTCAGGAGCTTTTGAGCAGTCGCCCGAATCTCCCCAGCCGTCAGCCGGTTATCCCGTGTATAGGTCACTACCTGCTTGGTCGTATTTTCCACCAAAGGCTTGCCAGTAGCATCATAAATCTGCCCACGTACTGAGCTAGTCGTAATCTTGGTCTTGCTAGCCTTGGCCAACTTATCCGTGTAAAAGTCCTGATTGACCACCTGCATATAGCCTAGACGGGCAATCAAGGCTAAAAACAAAAGCATCACGATTCCAAACAGCAGATAAAGCCTTCTGGTGATGGAATGACTGTCAAATTTTCTCTTCTTCCTTGCCATCTTCTCTCTCATTCTAGTAAAAGTTCTGACCTTTATTTTACCATAAATCCAGCTCGATGAATGTTTCAAAACTGATAGAAAATCTGAAAATATGGACGAGTTAAGAGGAAATCCGCTAAACCACAGAACCTAAAAGACTTGCCGGCTAGGCTTCTAACAATCCTTGTCCTTCCTCTCTGGAAAAGCAAAGAACCTGAGAATAATCTCAGATTCCTTTAAGCTTATTTTCCAAGGTAGTATTCTTTTACTACGTTCAATTTTTCGTCAAATTCGAATACCAATGGTGGGAAGTTTGGAATTTCCACGTCCATGATTTCATCGTCAGACAATTGTTTGATGTGCTTCACAAGGGCACGGATTGAGTTACCGTGTGCACCTACAAAGACATTTTTGCCATCTTTCAAAGCTGGAGCAATCTTATCTTCCCAGAATGGAAGGGCACGCTCAAGCGTAACTTTCAAGTTTTCAGCATCTGGAATAACTGAGTCGTCCAGTGAAGCATAACGACGGTCAGTGTGTGCTGAGTGCTCATCATCGCGATCCATGTTTGGAGGCAATACATCGTATGAACGACGCCAGATATGCACTTGCTCATCACCAAATTGCTCAGCTGCTTCTGCCTTGTTTTTACCAGTCAGACCGCCATAGTGACGCTCGTTCAAACGCCATGATTTTTCAACTGGTACCCAAAGCTGATCAGCCGCTTCCAAAGCAAGGTTAGTTGTCTTAATCGCACGCTTCAATACTGAAGTGTAAGCTTGGTCAAACTCGATACCAGCTTCTTTAATCAGTTTACCAGCGTCGATTGCTTGCTGTGTACCTTTTTCAGACAAGTCAACATCAGCCCAACCAGTGAAAAGGTTCGCTTTGTTCCATTCAGACTCACCGTGGCGAGCAAAAACTAATTTTACCATTAGATGGATTCTCCTTTTATTTTCCGAGGCAGTCCCCGTTTATCTATTCTATTTTACAAAATTTTCGCCTAAAAAGCTAGCCTATTTCGTCAAATCAGACGTTTTTCAGCAAGAAAGCGCTTTTGTATTTCCGAGCAGAAACCTTTGCCCTAACACCCACCAGATAGATAAACCTCGTTGGCTTCCTTAAGCCACCAAGTCCGCCGCCTGTCTATCAACTGATAAATAAGCAGTAAGCCAGACACAATCCAGATAGAGAGCATATTGACAAAAATGAAAAGTTCTACACCTTTAGCATGCTGGGCCGGAGTTAGCTGGCTATGTTTACCTATAAAGACATCTCCTTCAACCCCATAAATCTTTGGCATAATAATATTAATAAAGCAAATAACAGCGATAAAAGTAACAAGCCGAACAGGCCAAGAATAAAGGATTTTATGAAAACGCTCAAATCCTAAAGAAAAAGTAGAGAAACGTTTAAAGCGTTCTTTGCCCATAAAAAAGATGAATAAAGGAATGTAGCCTTCATAAGTGAAGCTAATCATTGTAGGCGTATGACGGCTAGCAATGAAAAAGCTAGAAAAGCCGTAATCTCCAGTGGTTAAAATCCAACGGCTTAAAAATTCTGGAAGAAAAATAGCTGGTATCACAAACAAAGCTGCTGAAAATTCCCTTCCAAATCTTACACTCCATACTCGCTGCATCTTCTCCCATATCAGGTGCAGACGTGCTTTGTCCGCGCCTTTCTTAGGAAAATTCTCTTTTATGAGTCCACCGCAAGAGGGGCAAATGGGATAGCCAGCTTCCTCTTCAAAGAGAAGATGACGACATTCCAAAAGAGGCGATTCATCACTGTCTGACAACTCATCCAGCCATTTCTTTCTCCACCAGAACATAAGACCTCCTAAAAATCTAACCTACCCACAAAGTAATACCCCTTAAAGATTTCGATACTACAGACTTATGGCGAATTTACCTATATTGTAAATCCTTCAGAACTCTTTGAATCTCTTTGTACAAGGCTTTATTCTGCTTTCATTATATCAAAAGAGAATTGGCCTGTAAAATAACAGCATAAATATATAAGGTATTATCCTTAAAATATATGATCTTGCTAAGTGCTGTACTTGACTAGGTATCAACGTCTCTATGCTCAGATAATATCCTGCGAACATGCCTTGCTAAAACACATAGAAAAAGGCTAAGAGACATAAGTTCTAGCCTTTCTTTTTATTAGAAATAGAATCTTGACGCAATAGCTGATTGCTCAAGTACTGCTTTGAAGTTGCTGATTGAATTTGCGAAGCGAGTCACAACTTTGTTCGTCTTTAGGCTCCAAAAAGCTGCTAATAATCCTCGCAGTCACACCGCCCCTTGCTGGCATTGGGGGCATAGGCCATAGACAGTCGTTTGGCTTTGGGTGATGTGGTAGCCAGTCTGCACTTCAGCCTCATGCTTCACATCTGGAAGTTCCAGCTCCATATCAGCGATACGGCCGCATTTTTCACAGATGACATTGAGATGCTGATGGCCCATAAAGTCAAAGTAGGTCGTCGTATCATTGCGAACCTTGAGCTCAGCGACAAAACCCTCATCAATCAGAACCTTGAGATTATTATAAACTGTTGCCAGACTCATATTAGGAAAATTGGGCTTCAAGTCCTGATATATCATTTCAGCGCTAGGATGGTCGTGACTTTGGATAATATAGTCAATTACCGCCTTCCGCGTTTCTGTAATGCGCACACCCTTGGCGCGCAAATGGCCAATTACTCGGTCAAAGTCATGCTGATGTTCTTGTTTCATTATTTACTCCGTTGTAGCCTCTCATCTAAGTCATTACCATTATACCATGACTAGGCTTACTTGGCTATTAAGAATGATTGTAAATAAGACCTAAAATTTTTAAATTCTATCAGTGCCTTGATTTTCCTGCCAAAAATAAAAAGCCTGCTATTCCCAACAAAAGTTGAGATAACAGACTTTTCATTTATTCTAGATTTTCAAAGCTTTTTACTGAAGCTTAATCTTAGTCACGCTGACGTTTGGTCAAGCCAACTGCTCCTCCAAGAGCCAAGAATCCAAGAATCAGCATCCAGACAGATGTATCTTGGCCGGTCTTAGGCAGAATTCGTTTCTTGCCAATCTCTTTAACTTGAGCATCTACAAGCAAGCGGTTGGTTACATTCATGCCTTCAGCTTGATTGTTGTAGCCTTCCACTTCGTCCTCGCGGACACTATAGATGATTTCTTTTCCATCCTTGAAGCGAGGCAGGTTTTCAAAGCTGTATTTCCAGCCCATCGCCTCATCAACAGTTACGCTGATGCCTGTATCCTGTCCATCTGCAAGTAAATGAACAAGGACACTCTGTGGTCGGCGACCTGCAGCGTTATCATTGTCAATCCAGATCACACTGCCAGTAAGCGTAGTTGAGTCAGCTGCGAAAGTCCAAGTACCGACAAAGTGAACATCTGCACCATTAATGGTTGCTTCGTTCTTGTCATATGACTGGAAGCTCCAGGTACCGTCAGATGTTTCAACTTCTGTCTTCACTAGTTGTGTTGGAGTGGCTTTCGTACCGTCGGCTAAATCAAGTTTGTCGGCTGGAAGCAAGGATTTAACTTCTTGTGGCAATTCCTTACCTGCTGTACCGCTGACAAATTCATGTGTAGCCTTGTAAGTTGGTGCCGGACTAGGTTTTGCCACAAACGTCCAAGTTCCAACAAATTTAGCGTCTGCACCATTAATAGTTGCTTCGTTCTTGTCATATGACTGGAAGCTCCAGCTGCCATCAGATGTTTCAACTTCTGTCTTGACCGGCTGTGTTGGAGTGGTCTTAGTGCCGTCTGCCAAATCAGATTTATCAGTTGGAAGCAAAGCCTTCACTTCTTGTGGCAATTCCTTACCTACTGTACCACTGACGAACTCCTGAGTTGCCTTGTAAGTTGGCGCTGGTGTAAAGTCCCAAGTGCCGACAAAGTGTGCATCCGCTCCGTTAATAGTCTCTTCGTTCTTATCATACGACTTAAAGGTCCAAGTGCCGTCGGCGGTCTTCACTTCTGTCTTAGATGGCTGGGTCGGGGTGGACTTAGTACCATTCTCCAGATTCTTTTCTGTTTCTGGTGTTAGGTCTTTGATTTCCTGCGGGAGTTCCTTACCAGCAGTGCCACTGACAAATTCATGTTTCTTTTCATAGAGCAAGTCAGTAGTAACTTGATTAGATGGTGCTGAAAGATTATCTACTTTTAAAGTCACGGTATTTGCAATCGTTGCAGCACCCTTTTCTGCTAACTTTTGATTGGTTGCAGTCTTGTAGGTAATGACAATATCCTGAGAAGAATTTGCTTTAACATACTCCGGTGTCATCTTGACCATAACGGTCTGACCTTTCTTTTCAATCGTGTAATCACGACCTTCCTGCAAGGCATTACCGCCAGCCTCAACCTTGAGCTCCTTGTAATCCAGACGCTCGTCAAAGGTTTCAGTCATCTCAATAGTAGTCGGGGTAGCCAAAATATCCTTACCAGGAACTGGAATCTTGAAGGTTCCCTTATAAGTCACCTCTTGACCTTCCTTAGCTGGAATCTTAACTGGATCCACTTCTAAGACTGGCTTGGGATCAACTTTTTCAATATAAAGACCAAAGACTGCCGAGCAAGCTTCTGTTGATAAATAACCGAAATTCAACGTGTTATCTGCAGAACGAACGGCCAAACCAGAGATGTTGTTTTCATTAGCAGCACCGCTAGTTGAAGTCGTTGCTTCCCAAATTGTCCGACCGCTCTGATCTGTTTGATTCAAAGCATTGGCATTGTTCATCAAGCGCTTATCAACAGCATTTTTATAATCATTAATATAGAAAGACTCTTTTAGACCAAAACCGTCAACTACATCAATGTCAGTCGGTTTCATAACCAACTTCAAATCTGTATCCGAACCATCCGCATAGCGTAGCTCTGCTGTAACATCAGCCTCCACCCAGAAAGCTTTGTTCATAATGTTATTATGGGCCGCATCCACATATGGGATATTCCCAATCTCAAAAGCGCTTCTCTCCCACAACTCTGAAATAGAGAAAAATTCAACTGCATTTTTTTGAGTATCATTCATCTGAGCTTCTGCTGTAGATGAGTTCAGATAGTGGAGTGTTACCTTATTAAAAGTCAGATAGGCATCTACTTGTTTTCCATAAGCCGTTCCAACATTAGAGAACTTAAGAGAAAGCGGCTTATTAAAGACCTGATCTGCTTTTTGAGACTTGTCTACTTTGATGGTGAAATTTTCCATTTCTCCAGGATAAACTGCTCCCAGATACTCATAGTTTGGATTAGTCAAATGAACCTGTTCAATCGCCTCTGACTTAGAAAGAACACTGACATTGTTAACATTCAAGTCAAACTTATGAATATTCAACTTGGACAAATCCGTGCCATCCTTCAGCTCCTCCAAGGCAGACAAGGTCTGAATGGGGAGCAGAAAGATTGAAAAAAGCACAACAAATAATCCTATCAGCAAGCGAAATTTGCTGCCATAAGGATTAACAGGACGCAATGAGCCCTGAAGTGGTTTCCATTTCATTTCTTACCTCCTAAACTTTTTCAATGATTTCGCAATCATTACACAAAAAGAAATGCTCTCTTCATTTTATCATAAACACCTATGATTTAAAAGCACTTTTGCTAAAATTTTAAACTTTTTATTTTAAGTCTTTAAAAAAGTTTGTCTCTTATCATTTTCTTTTGTTTAGAGACAAATTCCTTCACTTTAATGCAAAGTAAAAACTCCAAGAAAGTTCATAAATCAACTTTCTCGAATCACCTAAATCTCTTATTAAGCTCAAGAAATGAGAGCAAAAAGAAAAACCTGACATACTCGCCAGAGGCAAGTGTATCAGGCTTTATTAACCAAAATTATTTTACAGCGTCTTTAAGAGCTTTACCTGCTTTGAAAGCTGGTACTTTAGAAGCTGCGATTTTGATTTCTTTACCAGTTTGTGGGTTGCGGCCTTTACGTGCTGCACGCTCACGAACTTCAAAGTTACCAAAACCGATAAGTTGAACTTTTTCACCTTTTGAAAGGTACTCAGTTACAGCTGCGAATACAGCGTCAACTGCTGCTGCTGAATCTTTTTTAGTCAATTCTGTAGCTTCTGCTACTTTTGCGATCAAATCTTGTTTGTTAGCCATTTAACAAATCCTCCAAATTTTTTCTGGGTTAATAACCCTAACAAATATTATCATATCTAAAAAAAGCATTCAGGTCAAGTACTAAACCGCTATTTTCTAAATTATTATGGTTTTATTCGTAACGAATCAGCACAGCCCAAGCATTTTCCCCAGTATGCGTCTGAATAATGGACCCTGTTTCCAGCACTGAAATAGGTTTCTTGACATATGGCTGTAAACTTTCCTTCATTTCTAGTGCCAATTCTGGACTGCCTGCATAGGAAATTCCAATTTCAGCCACTTGTTTGTTTGGCAGACTTACTGTCAAATCATCCAGCCATTTCTTAAAGGTCTTAGCGCCCCTTCCCTTGACAATGGGCTCCAGCTGATGATCCTTCATTTGCATGATAACTCGGATATTGAGCAGGGAGCTAATCAAACCAGAAACTCGGCCTATACGGCCTCCTTTAACCAGATTTTCTAAGGTAGAGAGACCGATGTAGAGCTCTGTCTTTTCCTTCACTTCCTCTATTTTAGTCAGAATCTCCTCTAGGCTAACTCCTTCCTTGGCCAGTTTAGCTGCTTCAGTGACTTGGAACTTCATAGCCTGATCAATAAAAGAGCTGTCAACAACCGTCACATCAGCATTAGCCAAAGTCGCTCCTTGACGGGCTGCTTCGACAGTTCCTGACAAGGCATGAGACATGTGAATGGAGATAATCTGTGCTCCATCCTCTGCCAAGCGCTCAAAAACATCAGCAAAGACTCCGACAGGCGGCTGGCTGGTTTTAGGAAGATTGCGACTAGACTGCATAAGACGAAGGAACTCACCTTCCTCTAGGTCTGCATCCGAATAGACCACCCCGTCCACCATAACAGAGAGAGACACAATTGTAATGTCTAATTCCTTAGCAACCTCCGGTTCAATGGTTACGGATGAGTCAGTTACGATTTTTATTTTTGTCATAGATTTCCTACTCTGTATCTAAATTTTAACTTGTTATTACACTACATTATACCAAATTTTTATGGTTTTGTGGGGGAATATTCGCTAAAATCACAGCTCAGGCCAAGCGTTTCCTAAATTTAATCTGCTTGTTTTAGTTTTTTAATCTTTTTGCGCTTCTTTAAAATTAGATGAAAAAGTGTTTACATGCCGCTTTTTTTAGCTTTATTGGGGAAAATTTTGGGAAAAAGCTGGTTTTCAAAGAGAAACTCAGCAAAAAAAGATTGGATTTTCCCAATCTTTTTTCAGTCTTCAGCTACCAAACCATCATTTTTTATAGCATACTGCTCTATAATGCCATTATGGCCAAAGAGAACTCCATGGAGGACTCCTCCATAGACAGCTCCGCCATCCATTCCAATCTTGCCATCCTCAGTCATCCATAGTTGCTTAGTACCTGGCGCTTCATGCAAGAGGTAAAATGTCGGTGTATGGCCAAAGACAATCGTTTTGCCAGTCTGATTGCTGCCTTCGTGAAAAGGAGCACGAATCCAAACCTTTTGATAATCACTGGTTTCTCGCCAGTCTTTCAGCTCCAAATCTAGACCAGCATGAACAAAAATGTACTGTTCCGTCTCCAATAGGAAAGGCATCTGGCGAATAAAATCTACTAAATTGGCCGTCTCCGTCTTGACACGTTCCGCGTCTGCTACTCCATCTACAGGAGCATTAAGAGGTCGGCCTAAAAGCGAATTAATCGTCGTATCTCCGCCATTGCGTCGGTAGTGGTCATAAGACTTTTCAGGATTATCCAGCCAGGTCAGAAACATATACTCATGATTGCCAGAAAGACAGATAGCTCCTTTCTGATCCACTAAATCCTTGACCCGCTCCAAAACCGCTCGGCTGTCCTCGCCACGATCTATCAAGTCCCCTAGAAAGACTAGTTGGCTGCGACCGTCCCAATGCTGGATCAGCTCATCCAGCATACCAGCCTTGCCATGGACATCACCGATTGCAAAATGTTCTGTCATACTCGTCACCTCCTAAAGGAGACCGAAACACTAGTGTCTCAGTCTCGATTGTTTATTTCTTTAATAATTCTCTGGCTTGAGTCAAAGCAGCCTCCGTCACATCTTCGCCAGCCAGCATCTTAGCAACTTCCTGAACACGCTCGTCAGCCGTCAGCAAGCGAACCGTTGAGACGGTTGAATTCTCATCCGAAATCTTCTCAATAAAGAACTGATAATCGGCAATCGCAATAACCTGCGGCAAATGGGAAATAGCCAAGACTTGGCCGTTGGAGCCAATCTTGTGAATCTTCTGAGCAATAGCTTGGGCCACTCGGCCAGAAACGCCCGTATCCACTTCGTCAAAGACAATGCTGGTCTTGCCTTCCTTACGAGAAAAGGCAGACTTGATAGCCAACATGAGACGGGAGAGCTCCCCGCCAGACGCAACCTTCACCAAAGGTTTGAAATCCTCGCCCGGATTTGCTGAGATGTAAAACTCTACTTGTTCATTGCCTTCACGGTTGAACTTGCCCTTACTGAACTGCACTTTAAAGCGCGCCTTTTCCATGTAGAGGTCCTGCAGCTCTTGCTTGATTTCCGCTTCCAGCTGGGCTGCTAGGCCGTGACGGGCCTGACTTAGCTCCTGAGCTAGCTCTACCAGCTCTCTCTCCAAGGCCTTCAGCTCTCGGTCCATATCCTCTGAGGACAAGTTACTTCCAGTTAAAAGGCTGTATTCTTTGGAAATTTGAGCAAAGTAATCCAACACATCATCTACCTGACCGCCGTATTTACGTGTGATGCTGTTAATCAAGTCTAAGCGACTCTCCACCTGCAACAGCCGATCTCCGTCAAAGTCCAGTCCATCTAAAATATCCTCTAGGCGCTTGCTGACATCTTCCAAGACATAATAAGTCTCTGACAAGCTGCCTGAAAGCTCCTTGTAGGCTGGATCGTAATCCTCGATAGACTCAAGGTCATTCATAGCTGAGCGGACATTGGTCAAACTGGAAAAATCTTCATTATCCAGCATAGTATAGGCATTCGTCAGCGTATCGGCAATGAACTTGTGGTTGAGCAGGCGGTCTCGTTCCTGATGCAGGGCAGTATCTTCACCGCTTTTGAGGGCTGCGCTCTCAATCTCCGCCATCTGAAACTCCAGCATCTCAACCCTGGCCTTATGCTCCTGCTGATTTTTCTGCAAAATCAGGACTTGCTTGCGCAGGCTTCGATAGCGGTCAAAGGTCTCCTGATATCGGCCTTTGAGATTTAAAAAGTCTGCTGAGCCAAACTCATCTAGCATGGCAATATGAAGCTGGGGTCTCATCAGCTCTTCCTGATCATGCTGACCATGGATATCCACCAAGTGCTGGCCGACAGCCTTTAGAACAGACAGATTAACCATCTGACCGTTGATACGGCTGACACTACGGCCGTTTTGCAGAATTTCCCGACGGATAATCAGCTCATCGGTCAGTTCCCAGCCCTGCTCCTCAAAAATCTCTCGCAAAGCTCTGCT
Organism: Streptococcus sanguinis; assembly: GCF_050225395.1. GTDB lineage: Bacteria > Bacillota > Bacilli > Lactobacillales > Streptococcaceae > Streptococcus. Next base: position 1,741,401 of record NZ_CP071431.1, read on the forward strand.
ATTTTCCAGAGAAAAAAGTCCCTCTATCTCAGCTTTGGGCGCTCCATGACGAATAACATCCGTCGTGGCACGGCTGCCCAGCATCATGTTCATCGCATCAATAATAATAGACTTGCCGGCTCCAGTTTCCCCGGTCAAAACCGTCATTCCTTGCTCAAAATTAAGGGATATCTCCTCAATAATGGCAAAATTTTTAATCGAAATTTCTAATAACATAGGCTTTCCTACCAATGGTGAATGATGGTTGCAATCCTTGCAGCTGCTTCCTCTGTCATCATAACCATCAAAATGCTGTCGTTGTCTGCCAAGATACTGAAAATATCCTCAGCAAATTCATTTCTAAGATGGCGCTTGACCAGTGCTGTGCTCCCCGGAACCAGACTGAGATTGATCATATTTCCCAAAACCTGACAGGACAGGATGTTATTTTCAGCCAAGCCCAGACTGCTAGTCATGGTCTTAGGCAGCTCGTAGATATAGGTGTTATCCTTGAGCGGTATCTTGACAATGCCCAGCTCCTTGATATCCCTAGAGACCGTAGCCTGCGTCGCTGTAATCCCAGACTCCCTGAGATGTTCTACAATTTCCTCCTGTGTGCCAATGTCATAGTCACTGACAAAGCGTCTAATCTTTTCTAATCTATCTTTCTTATTCATCCTTAAATTCCTTGTGTGCTGCCTCTACGACAGCTGTCATCATTGCTGAATCAAGAGGCTGCGGCTTTGTGCTCTTTTCTAAATAGGCCAGAAATTCCACATTGCCCTGACCGCCCTGAATAGGCGAAAAATCCAGTCCCCTAACAGAAAATCCAGACTCCATCATAAATGCTATGACCTTTTCCAGAACTGCCAGATGGACCTTTTTATCCTTGACAATCCCTTTTTTCCCAATCTGCTCGCGGCCCGCTTCGAACTGGGGCTTGATCAATGCAACCACTTGGCCATCCCGAGCCAAAATCTCATGCAGAGCTGGCAAAATCAAACTCAGCGATATAAAGCTGACGTCAATACTGGCAAAGCTCGGCTCCTGCTCAAAGTCAGTCCTTTGGGCATAGCGAAAATTAAACTGCTCCATGCTGACAACCCGCTCATCCTGTCTGAGCTTCCAAGCCAGCTGATTAGTACCGACATCTACTGCATAGACCAGCTTAGCTCCGTGCTGCAGCATGACATCTGTAAAACCGCCGGTCGAAGCTCCGATATCCAAGGTCACTCGGTCAGTGACCGAAATATCAAACACTTGCAAAGCCTTTTCTAGCTTGAGGCCGCCTCGGCTGACATATCTGAGTTTCTCACCTTTTAAGCGCAGCTCTGTGGCTGTGTCAATCTTTTCACCCGGCTTGTCAAAGCGCTGGCCATTGGCCACAGCAATGACCAACCCAGCCATTACACCACGCTTAGCCTGCTCTCTGGTCTCAAAGAGCCCTTGTCTGTAGGCCAGCACATCTACTCTTTCCTTAGCCATTCAATCTCAAACTTTCTATTATCTTTTGAATTTTTCCACCTGAAAACACTGTCTTCTCTTCCAAGTCTGACAGAATAACCACAGCTTCATCAAGGGTCTGATTGAAAAAGTTCTTAGCTCCATCCAGTCCCAGAAAGGCTGGATAAGTCGACTTGGCCGCAGCTAAATCTTTCCGCGGGGTTTTACCCAGCTTTTCAAAGCTGGCTGTCACATCCAAAATATCGTCCCGCACTTGAAAGGCCAGCCCTAAGAGCTCTCCAATCCTACGAAGCTTGTCTTGAACAGGCTGCTCGGCCTCAGCAATCAAACCAGCTGCGACAAAGGGATACGTCAGAAGTTTTCCAGTCTTATTGGCATGGATATTTTTTAAATCTTCCAGACTAATTGCTTGACCTTCGCCTTGCATGTCCAGAACTTGACCTGCGACCATACCAAAGCTCCCTGCTGCCAGAGACAACTCAGAAATCAAGTCCACCTTGACCTGACTAGGCAGCTCAGCCCTTGCCAGTAGTCCATAGGGGTCCAAAAAGAGAGAATCACCCGCTAAAATAGCCATATCCTCTCCAAACTTCTTATGGCTAGTCAGGCGGCCGCGACGATAGTCGTCATCATCCATAGCTGGCAAATCATCATGGATAAGGCTACCAGTGTGAATCATCTCAAGAGCCGCCGCGACCTGATAGTGGGCCTCAGCCAGCTCTAGGCCAAAAGCTTGAATCAACTCCAATAGCAATAGGGGACGAATTCGCTTGCCGCCTGCCTGCACCGAATACAAAATAACTTCTGATAAATCCGACGACACTTGCTGAGACCTATAAAAATCTTCAATCGTCAGACCGATTTTTTCCAATTGCTCGTTTCTTGTCATTCCATTTCCGTTTCTGTGCCGTCTGCCTGCATGACCTTAACCAAGGTCTTTTCTGCCTTGTCCAGACTAGCCTGGAGTTCCTTTGAAAGCTTCATCCCCTTTTGGAATTCCGCAATCGCCTCTTCTAGCGCTACATCACCATTTTCCAGCTTTTGGACAATGACTTCCAAGTCTGCTAAGTTTTCTTCAAATTTCTTTTCTTTGGACATGTTTTACCTCTACTTCCAGCTGCCCATCCCGCATGAGCAGGGTCAGCTCATCTTTTTCTTCAATGCCTGCACTTGATTCGACAACCTTTTGATTCTTTTGGACAATAGCATAGCCACGCGCCACGATTCGACTGGTATCCAGCATAAGCAAGGCCTCGGACAATCTCCTGACTTGAGCCACCTTGTTATCATAAATAACTGCCATATTACTGCGCAGTAAGCGCTCCAACTGGGCAGTCTGCTCCTGAAGACGCTGAACGCGACTGAGCGGATTCAATGCTTCCAAACGATGCTGCAAGATTTTGACCCGCTGTTGCTCTTCACTATAATATTCGCGAATTTTTTGCTTGAGTCGCAGGTTGAGCTGGTCTAACTTCTGCAGATGACCATCGTAAAGCCGTTCTGGCTGTCTGAAGATAACCGACTGGGTCAGCTTATTTAACCTCTCTCGATAATAGCTCAGGCGATTGGAAATCGCTCGAGACATGCGGTTTTCCTGCTGCTGCAAATGGCCCAGCAGGTCTAGCTTGGTGACCGGTGTTGCTAGCTCAGCCGCAGCCGTCGGAGTCGCAGCCCTGCGATCTGCTACAAAGTCCGCCAAAGTCGTATCTGTCTCATGGCCGACACTAGAGATAACAGGAATCCGAGACTCAAAAATAGCCCGAACCGTTTCCTCTTCATTGAAAGCCCAGAGATCTTCAATAGAACCGCCACCTCGACCAATAATCAGTACATCCAAATCCGACCGCTCATTGGCCAGTCTGATGTGGTCAGCAACCTGAGCTGCAGCACCATCTCCCTGCACTTTTGTCGGATAAAGGACAATCTCCACTCCCGGAAAGCGACGGCTGACCGTCGTGATAATATCCCGGATGACCGCTCCGCTGGGACTGGTTACGACACCGATTTTCTTAGGAAATTGGGGCAAGGCTTGCTTGAATTTATCTTGAAAAAGCCCTTCTTCTCCCAGTTTTTTCTTGAGCTGTTCAAACTGGATAGCCAAAGCCCCGATACCATCTGGCTCTGCCTTTTCAATAATAATAGAATAGGAACCGTTCGGCTGATAGAGCTGCACCCGGCCAATGACATTGATTTTCATGCCTTCTTCCAGCTCAAAGCCCAACTTCTGATAGACACCAGACCAAATCGTAACCTGAATGACGGTCTTCTCATCCTTCAATGAAAAATGCTGGTGATTGGGACGCCGGCGGAAATTGGACACTTGGCCAGTCAGATAGACCCGCTCCAAATAAGGATCCCGCTCAAACTTCATCTTCAGATACTTGGTCAAGGTCGAAACCGACAAATACTCTGGCATGCCCTTTTCCTTTCTTTTCTAGTTTTTCAGTAACTTTTATTATAACAAAAAACTGCATAAAAAACCGATTACAAAGTCTAAAAATTCCCTGAAAAGCAAGAAAAAAACTGGGCTTCCACAAAAGAAACCCAGCTGACTTAAAACCCAAGAAAAAGTCTACTGACTCACCTCCTTCATCCACTTTGGAATGACCCTGCTGATTGCCGTTGGCAGGACGACATAAGCTTCCTGACTCAAATCATCTGCGATAAGGGAGTGAAGAAGTGTTGCAGCCGCCACTCGCTCAAAGAGGCTGCTGGACTTGAACTGTCCTGCAAATGCGGCAATCATACCAGCAAGCGTATCCCCCATGCCGCCAGTTGCCTGATAAGGTCCGCCTACTGTCAGCTCAAAGACTTGTTCTTGCCCACTTTGATAGATGGTCGTCCCATGCTTTTTCTGCACAACAATACTACCTAGAGGCAGCTGATTGACTGCTACCTGATTGGCTGCCGCTGTCTGATCTGACAAGCTCAAACCCGCTAAGCTTTCCCACTCCTTCTGGTGAGGGGTAAAAACTGTTTGGGCTTTTGGAAATGGCAAAGCTGCCTTGCTAAAGAGTGAAATGGCTCCGCCATCCATGATGAGTATCTGCTGTTCTGCCACAGTCTGGACTACCTTTTGTAGGATATCTAGACCTAGTTGATTCTCCGCCAAGCCAGGACCAATCAAGACTAGATCTGATTTGGTTAGTTGCTCTGTCAATCGGTCTTGCTCCTCTAGGTCAAAGGCCATGGCCTCCGGTAAATGACTGTGCAGAGGGGCGATATTTTCTCTGTCTGTAGCAACAGTCACCAGACCGGCCCCACTATTGACTGCTGCCAAAGCTGCCATGATAATGGCGCCCCCATAAGGATAGGTCCCCCCAATCAGTAAGAGACGGCCGTAGTCGCCCTTGTGACTATCCAAGGGACGTTCCCTAATGACTCTTTTTAAAATATTTTCAGCATTTTTTGACATGATATTCTCCTAGATCAACTTCATCCTGCACTTGTCTCAAGATGACCAAACCTATCTTCATTATACACCAAAAGGCACCTAAACAGGTGCCTCGTATCGCAAGAAAGTTATTTTTCTCGGAAATCTGCAAATTTTTGTAAGATTCTTGCTGCGACTGCCTTGGGTAAATTTTCCTGAAAGGCGACCTGCTCATCCGCATAATCGCTCAAGCCTGGGAAATCACCAACCTGCACAGCATAGAGAGAATTCTTAAAGAGCTGGATATCATTTTGATCATTACCAAAAGCTACATAATCCGAACCGCAGAGTTCCTTTACAGTTGAAGCTTTATTGGTTTCAGCCGGATTGATATAAAAACATTTCTCATGTTCATGATAGTCTAGACTCAGATTGGGCAAATTTCCAAAACGAGCCTGTAAATCGTCTAAGAGCTGCTCATGATTCCCCATGTATATAACAACCTTAATGGGATGCTGGAGTTCACTCAGTTTCAGATGTCTTGCTCGCTTGAGAGGATCTACACTGGCAATAAAAGGAATTTTTTCTAAAATCTGGCCGCTGTAGTCAAAAGTATTATCAACGAAAAAAGGCAAATTATAGGTCAAACAAGTATCTAGAATGGCTTGATAACTTGACTGATGCAGCTGACGCTCAAACATCAGCTGTCCATCTTGATAAGCCACTCCGCCGTTCAGGCCAATCACAATCTGCTGGCTCAATTCCGGACCTAATAGTCCCAGACAATCCCGATAGGAGCGCGCCGAAGCAAACAGAACTTCATGCCCAAACTGAGGAGCCGTCAGCAGAACCTGCTTAATCTCCTCATCAATCGTCATATAATCAAAGGACAAGGTCCCATCCAAATCAAAAACAAATTTCATGATTCAAGACTCCGTTTAAATGCTTGGTAGGTCTGCTCCATTAGCATGGTAATGGTCATAGGCCCAACACCTCCAGGTACTGGGGTAATCAGACTGGCAATTTCAGACACTTCATCAAATTGAACATCGCCAATCAGCTTGCCATTTTCATCCCGGTTCATACCGACATCAATGACAACGGCCCCCTCCTTGACAAAGTCCTTGGTCACAAAATGTCCACGTCCGATAGCCACCACCAAAATATCTGCCCGCTTAGCAGTCTTGGCTAGATTGTGAGTCCGCGAATGCGTTAGAGTAACCGTCGCATTCTTAGCCAAAAGCAGCTGAGCCATGGGTTTACCGACAATATTACTCCGCCCGATGACGACCGCTCGCTTGCCTTCCAGTTCAACGCCATATTCATGGAACATTGCCATAATTCCTGCAGGAGTAGCTGGAATCATAACCGGATGGCCGCTCCATAGCTTACCCATATTAAGCGGATGAAAGCCATCAACATCCTTGTCTGGATCAATGGCCAACAACACAGCTTCATCATCGATATGGTCAGGCAAGGGCAGCTGGACCAAAATGCCATGCCAGTCAGGATTTTGATTATAAGTTTCAATCAAGCTCAAGAGCTCTTCCTGGCTGGTCTCTTCTGGCAGACGTTCTACCTTACTCCGAAAGCCAGCAGCCAAGGCTGAGCGCTCTTTATTACGTACGTAGATTTGACTGGCTGGATTATTTCCCACCACAATCACTACCAAGCCCGGTACCTGACCTGTCTTTTCTTTGAGGCGAGCCGTTTTTTCAGCTAATTTTTTCTGAAGCTTCTCTGCCAAACCTCTACCATCAATAATCTGGGCCATGTCATTCTCATTTCTTTTTCATTATCTTTTTCATTATACCAAAAAAATCTGTGCCCAACCTATAACTTTTTCTTATACAAGGTTATAAGGCGAGGATTCATTGGCAGCTAGTGGTAAAATTTTCAGACCTACTAAATCTTTTTCAAAATAAGATAAAAAGGGTAAAAATAAAAAGCAGCTAAGTGCTTTTTAGTAGAGTAATTCATAAATTTCCATTGCAATCAAATCGATGCTGTCGAAAGTATAGGTCTCACGCGCTGCAACATCACGCAAGGTGAAGACAGAGCCGTTTTCTTCGTCGTAACTGTAAGCTACTTCAGCCACAACCACTCCTTCACGCTCAAAATTACGTTTTAAATTTCCGCCATCCTTAGCCATAGCTTCTAAGCGGTTGATAATTCTAACTAAATGTGATTCCATTTTGTTTCTCCTATTTACTTAGTTCCCTCTTATTTTACCATAAATAGCGACTGAAATACCACTAAAAGCCAATTTTTTGCAATTTTTCAAGAATTTGTTTTCATTCTGCTCGGTCTAAGGGAGGATTTTGTAGTAAATTCTTGCAAAGTTCGAGAATACTGATATAATGAAAATATAAAACTTTGACTATTTTTGACCTTTAATCATTTCTATAAATAGCTTGCACACTAAAAGAAAAGAGGTAACTGCATGCTTTGCCAAAATTGTAAAATCAATGAATCTACGATTCACCTTTATACCAATGTAAATGGCCATAAACAGCAGGTGGATTTGTGCCAAAACTGCTACCAAATCATGAAAACAGACCCCGAACATTCCTTGTTCGGCGGAATTGCTAATGCCAACAATCACGGAACAGATCCTATTGATGACTTCTTTAACAGCCTCAGCAATTTTCAACAGCCTCAGGAACCAACTACTCCTCCTACCCAATCTGGCGGAGCCTATGGAGGCGGTGGCGGCTACGGTTCCAATCCTAGCAAGGGTGGTCAGCCTCAGCCAAGTCCGCAAAAGCCAAAAGGCCTGCTGGAAGAGTTTGGTATTAACGTGACTGAGTTGGCTCGCCGAGGCGAGATTGATCCTGTTATTGGCCGTGATGAAGAAATCGTCCGTGTCATTGAAATCCTCAACCGCCGCACCAAAAACAATCCTGTTCTCATAGGAGAGCCAGGAGTCGGAAAAACAGCCGTGGTTGAAGGCTTGGCCCAGAAAATTGTCGATGGTGATGTGCCTCATAAACTCCAAGGCAAGGAAGTTATCCGCCTAGACGTTGTCAGTTTAGTACAGGGAACTGGTATCCGTGGCCAATTTGAGGAGAGAATGCAGAAGCTTATAGATGAGATTCGTTCTCGTCAGGATGTCATTCTCTTTATTGATGAAATCCATGAAATTGTCGGAGCAGGCTCTGCTGGCGATGGCAATATGGACGCTGGGAACATCCTCAAACCAGCTCTGGCTCGCGGTGAGCTCCAGATGGTCGGAGCAACCACCCTCAATGAATACCGTATCATTGAGAAGGATGCAGCACTGGAGCGCCGCATGCAGCCAGTTAAGGTAGATGAGCCGACTGTTGAAGAAACCATTACCATCCTCAAAGGGATTCAGAAAAAATACGAAGACTACCATCACGTCAAGTACACGGATGCGGCTATTGAAGCTGCTGCGCTTCTCTCCAACCGCTACATCCAAGACCGCTTCCTGCCAGACAAGGCTATTGACCTCTTGGATGAGGCTGGTTCTAAGATGAATCTGACCCTCAACTTTGTCGATCCCAAGGTCATTGACCAACGTCTGATTGAGGCTGAAAACCTCAAGGCTCAAGCGACGCGTGACGAAGATTTCGAGAAGGCGGCTTACTTCCGCGACCAGATTGCCAAGTACAAGGAACTCCAGCAGACAAGTGTGCTAGACAAGGACACTCCGATTATCAGCGAGAAAACGATTGAGCACATCGTAGAGCAAAAGACCAATATCCCAGTTGGCGACCTCAAAGAAAAGGAACAGTCTCAACTAGTCAATCTTGCCAGTGACTTAAAGGCCCATGTCATCGGTCAAGACGATGCCGTAGATAAGATTGCCAAGGCCATCCGCCGCAACCGGGTCGGACTAGGAAGTCCTAATCGCCCAATCGGCAGCTTCCTCTTTGTCGGACCTACTGGTGTCGGTAAGACTGAGCTGTCTAAGCAACTAGCCATTGAGCTCTTTGGCTCGGCTGACAGCATGATTCGCTTTGATATGAGTGAATATATGGAAAAACACAGCGTGGCCAAGCTAGTCGGTGCTCCTCCGGGCTATGTCGGCTATGATGAAGCTGGTCAATTGACTGAGCGCGTCCGCCGCAATCCTTACTCACTTATTCTGCTGGATGAGGTGGAAAAGGCCCATCCCGATGTTATGCACATGTTCCTGCAGGTTCTAGATGATGGCCGCCTGACTGATGGCCAAGGCCGGACTGTCAGCTTCAAGGACACCATTATCATCATGACATCCAATGCCGGAACTGGCAAAGCTGAAGCCAGCGTTGGCTTTGGAGCAGCGCGTGAAGGCCGCACTAACTCCGTTTTGGGTGAATTGGGCAACTTCTTCAGTCCTGAGTTTATGAACCGCTTTGACGGCATTATCGAATTCCAGGCGCTCAGCAAGGACAATCTGCTGCAAATCGTCAACCTTATGCTAGACGATGTCAATCAACGCTTGGCAACCAACGACATTCATCTGGATGTTACGGAGAAGGTCAAGGAAAAATTGGTTGACCTGGGCTACGATCCGAAAATGGGGGCTCGCCCACTGCGCCGTACCATTCAGGACCATATCGAAGATGCTATTACTGACTTCTATCTGGAAAATCCAAGCGAAAAAGAGCTCAAAGCTATCATGACCAGCAATGGCAAGATTCTCATCAAGTCAGCAAAGAAAACTGAAAGCACAGAGTCCGTTCATTCATCTCAAGAAGAAAAATAAATTTCGACAAAATAGAGCAGAAAACAGTTAGTTTTCTGCTCTATTTCTTTATTTATCCTTCTGAACCTTGTAGCGCAGAATTGTTTTCAGCTTGCTAGGTTCTGTCCGATTCAGATTATTGAGATAGATTTCCCTATGAGTATTTGAAATCCGTGTCAGCTGGTGACTCTGGCAAAAGGCATCCATTTTAGCGAAAGATTGAGGTTCTTCGTCAAAAGGTCCTAGGTGCAGCATGGCGACACACACTCCTTCCGTCATTTCTTCAAAGCGAATCTCATCATAGAGAGGATTAGGCTTTTTGACACGGACTTGTTCCAGAGCCTTTTTCACCATCTCTCCAGTGATAAAGTCCGGCTGGCCAATCATAATAGTATAAATCAATTCTTCTTTAATGAGTTCTCCTGCTTGCTCTTGCTGCCAAAGTCCTTCCAAGGGATAAACTGTAAAATCAGTAAATTCTTGCTCGGCCGCTGTCTTTTTGTAGTTCATCTTGATAGCATAGGCTAAACTGTACAGAGCACCGACTCGTTCAGAAAAGTCGGCAGCATTAGGATTGCCCTTGCCGTCAATCATGATAAAAGATTGGGCAGGAACATCTATAAGACAGGGTGCAGACTTGATTTGATAGATTTCACGATTGGCTTTTCTCCATTCATATTTCATGAGAGAGCCCTCCTTTCTTTACTACAAACAGTATAGCAAAGAAAAGCTGACAACCTCTGTCAGCTTTTATAAATATCGGCAATAGCTTTTAACTTTTCTTTGAATTCTTCCCGTAACCGAGGCGGCTCCATGATTTCAACTCCATCCAAAAAGGATAGCAAGTAGGTATAAAGACTATCGTGACTCGGCAAAAGGGTTTCGACATAAAGGCTCCCATCAGTCTCCTCTATCTCTGCTTCCGAAAACTCCTCGTACACTCGAAAGGCATGCTTCCGATCAAATTTCAAGAGGACTTTTACAGTGCCTCCTAGCCGCTCCTCAGGACTCAATTTCTCATCCAAGACTCTCTGCTTAAATCTTTCCTCTAACATCTGACAGTCTCTCATTCTGCTGAGTTTAAAAAAGCGCGGAGCTTGTCTTAAACGACAAAAGCCAGCAACATACCAGTTTTGGCTTTTAAATACTAACTTCAGCGCCTCTATCTTGCGCTGCTCTCTTTCTCCACGCCCATTCAAGTAAGAAAAAGATAAGACTCTTCTTTGCAATATTGCTTGCTTAATGGTATCAAACAGTTCTTTCTGATCTGCTTTCTTGCGCCAATCAGTGAAATCCACCTCCAGCCAGGAAGTTGCCTGAACTTGAAACAATGACTGCAACTTAGACAGGGTCTCTACTTGCTCGCCATCTGTTAAAATCTGCAAGCCTTGAAGAGCAGCTAATAGCTCATCCCTCTCATACTCTGAAAATAAGGCCTTGTCTAAGACAAAATCCTTCATCAGAAAAATACCCCCGCCCTTGCCTGGGCTGCAATAGATAGGGATTCCTGCCAAACTCAGCTTGTCCACATCTCGATAGATGGTCCGAATGGATACTTCAAATAGTGAGGCCAATTCGGGAGCTGTTGTGCGACCCTGCTCTAAAAGAAGATATAGGATTTTAAAAAGTCTGCTTTCTGTCATAAAACCACCTCGCTACTATTATAACAATTTCTCCTATAAATGTTTTACTATTCCCATAAAGAAGAGATTTTTAAACAGTCCAAAGAAGGAATTTATAATTTGAAAGGAATTTCTTTCAAAGACTATCATTCTTTTTCTGTCCAATAAACCGAGTAAATTCTTGACAGCTGGGCCTTAGTCCATTATGATAGATAGTAAACTGACTAGAGATTGAGGATATTAGAATGACAAATCCAACCTTTGGTGAAAAGGAAGCAAATGTAGAATATGTGACCCGCTACGGAGTCTATGCCGTTATCCCAGATGAGAAGAAAGAAAAGATTATTTTGGTTCAGGCGCCTAACGGGGCTTGGTTCCTGCCCGGTGGAGAGATTGAAGAGGGGGAGAACCATCAGACTGCCCTTGAACGCGAGCTGATGGAAGAACTTGGATTCACAGCCCAGCTTGGACGCTATCTTGGACAAGCTGATGAATATTTTTACTCCCGCCATCGCGACACCCATTTCTACAACCCGGCCTACCTGTATGAGGTCACCTCTTTCCAAGAAGTCCAAAAACCGCTGGAAGATTTCAACCAGCTTGCCTGGTTCCCAGTCGAAGAAGCTATTGAAACACTAAAACGCGGCAGCCATAAATGGGGTATCCAAGCCTGGAAAAATACACTTAAAGCTTAAAGAAATCATTCACAATTCATAGCAAACATGTTATAATAATAGCAGGTATAAAGCAGGAGGAAATCGTATGAAGCTTATTAATACAACAAACAGTCATGCTGACCTTGTCAAAAGCCAATTGGAAAGCACCGATGCGATATTAGTCGAAGTTTATTCTGCTGGAAACAGCGATATTGTTTTTACACAAGCTCCTCTTCACTATGAAATTTTGATTTCAAACATGCACCGTGCTGTACGCGAACAGGAAATCGAAAAAATTAGAGAGTTTTTCTTGAAGAGAAAAATTGATGCAAATACTATTGATAGAGCTGCTATCCGCACGATTTACGCTAATAATCTAATCGAAATTTCCATTCCTGTGAAACAGTAAAAACTAAGGCCTGTCCTTAGTTTTTTTATTGTTTATAGATCATGGTAATGTGAGGTGTCGATTCAAAAATAAAGGGTTGGCCAACTGATTTGAAGCCATACTTTTCATAGAGAGCAGCCACCTGAACCTGAGCCTCTATTTCAATTTCCTTTCCTGGCCATTTCTCAGCACATAATTGCAAGATTTCTCTGATAAGCTGTCCTCCTAAGCCCTGTCCTCGTGCAGACTGAGCTGTGACTACTCGACCAAAGACTAAATGCTCTCCCTCTTCAAAGACACCGGCATAAGCATCAATTTCCCCTTGTTTATTAGCATGGTAAACATGCACTGCTTCTAGGTCTTTCTCATCCAGTTCATGATAGATGCGCTCCTGCTCCACCACAAAGGTGTCAATGCGAAGTTTTAAGATTTGATAAAATTCTATCGGGTTCAGCTCTGTTAATTTTTTCCTAGACCACATACTTGTTTCCTCTAACTTTTTAATGTATAATAAGTGCAAATGCAACTATCAAGGAGTTCCTATGGATTACCGTCAACTTTTCCGGCAAATGGGCTTGATTTCTAGACAAGCCATGATGAAAATGAATCAGAAAGCTAGTAACTACGGCCTAGACAATAATTTGTTTCTACTTCTCATTCGCATCGTCGAAAATGAAGGTCTCAGCCAATCACAACTGGCAGAGCTAGTGCAGATTGACAAGACTACGCTCAGCCGATCTCTAGGAAAGCTGGAAGATAGAGGCTTGATTATCAAAAAGACCAAAGCTCAAAATAAGAAGTTCAAAGAGCTCTATCCTAGCAGTCAGGCTCTCAAACTCTATGACCAGCTGATTGGCTTTGAAAATACCTACGCCAGTCAGGCTCTGCAGCAACTAACTTCCTCTGAGCTCTTTCAGCTCCAAAATATTTTGGCTAAAATAGACACACCTAAGTTATAAGTAGTATAACAGAAAACAGTTGCGTTTGCAACTGTTTGTTTCTTCTAATCCGCCTACAAATCAAAAAATCCTCAAATCTATCTAAAAAATGGCTTGCCACTAAAGGGCAAAGCCATTTTTTATTTTGGAAACTTACTTGCTCTCAAAGCCTTCTGAGACAGCTTGAGCGAAATTTTCTTCTAAAATTTCTGCACAGTGGTCACAGACAAGAGCTTGATAACTGCGCTCTTTAACTGTTGTGTCAATGCGACGGCAGCGATCACAGACTTGTCCCTGCGCATGCTCTACGACAAAAGCTACATCTTCAAAGACTAGAGCGCCTTCTGGAGCAGGTCCTTCAGCAATCGTTAATTGAGAAACGATGAAGAGCTGGGCCACATCGCTGTTAACTGCTTCCAGCAAGGTCTTGATGACTTCATTCGGATAGACAGTCAGATGTGCTTCCAACGATTTCCCAATAACCTTCTCATTGCGGGCTTCTTCCAAGGCTTTCTGAGCTTGACTGCGGAAGTCCATAAAGGCAGACCAAGTGTCCAAGATTTCTTCTTGATTTGGGAAAGTCAGAGCTTCTGGCAATTCGGATAACTGAACAAATTCTTCCTCTTCATGCTCCAGATAAGACCAAATCTCTTCTGCTGTGTGTGGCAGAATTGGCGTCAACAGCTTAGTAATCTTGACCAAAATATCATAGAAGACAGTCTGCATCTGACGACGTTCTAATGATTTAGCTGCTTCGATATAGACGACATCTTTGGCAAAGTCCAGATAGAAAGCGGACAAGTCAACGGTCACAAAGTTGACAATCGCTTTATAAATTGTCAGAAACTCAAAGTCTGCGTAAGCCTTGCGAATAGTGTCTACTAATTGATTGAAGCGGATAGTCATGTATTTATCAACAGAGCGAAGTTCTTCGTAAGCTACGGCATCCTCAGCTGGATTAAAGTCAGAGGTATTGGCAATCAAGAAACGCAAGGTATTCCGAATCTTACGGTAGGTTTCAGAAACTTGGCTCAATATATCCATGGAGATACGAACGTCATTGCTGGAGTCGACACTGGTTACCCAAAGACGCAAGATTTCCGCACCAAATTGTTTTTCCACATCACTTGGAGCAATGGTATTTCCAAGGGATTTAGACATCTTTTCACCCTTGCCATCTAAGGCAAATCCTTGTGACAAGATTTGTTTGTAAGGAGCCACGCCATGGTTAGCAACTGATGTGATAAGAGATGAGTTAAACCAACCACGGTATTGGTCAGAGCCTTCTAGGTAAAGATCAGCCGGATAAGTCAATTCTGGACGGTTAACCAAAACCCCATTCCATGATGAACCTGAGTCAAACCAAACGTCCATGATATCCGTTTCCTTAGTAAACTCGCCGTTTGGAGAAGCCGGATGAGTAAAGCCTGTAGGAAGCAAATCCTTAGCTTCGCGTTCCCACCAGACGATAGAGCCATGCTCTTCAAAGAGCTGAGCTACGTGTTCGATAGTTTCAGACGTCATGATTGGTGTTCCGTCTTCGGCATAGAAGATTGGAAGTGGAACTCCCCAAGCTCGCTGACGAGAGATAACCCAGTCACCACGGTCACGAATCATATTGTAGAGACGTACCTTCCCCCATTCAGAATGGAATTTAACCTTGTCAATTTCATCTAAAATTTCTTGACGGAATTTAGAAACAGATGCAAACCACTGTGGTACTGCCCGCCAGATGATTGGCTTCTTAGTACGCCAGTCAAATGGATAAGAGTGAGAAATTTCTTCCTGAGCAAGGAGCAAATCACCAAGCTTTTCAATAACCGTCGGCACAACCTTATCATAGAACTGGCCTTCAAAGTCAGGACCAGCATTTTCCATCATGATACCGCGCTCATTGACTGTCACAGCAACTTCCAGTCCATTGGCTACACCGACATGGTAGTCGTCCTCACCAAAACCAGGCGCTGTATGAACGATACCGGTACCAGAGTCAGTCGTAACGTGGTCACCCAGGATAACAAGTTCATCTACAGCAGTATCCCATGGGTGAACTGTCACGATGTGGTTTAATTCTTGACCACGGTAGGTAGCTAAAACTTGAACATCAGTCCAGCCAAATTTCTCTGACAGACTATTCAACAATTCTGAAGCAACCACAAACTTACGAGATTCACCAGCTGGTTGAACGACTACGTAATCAATATCTGCTCCAACTGTCAAACCACGGGAAGCCGTAATGGTAAATGGAGTTGTTGTCCATACGACGATGTAAGTATCTGTGTCCAGTACCCCTTTTCCGTCTTTAACTCGGTTGGCATAGTAAAGAGATGTGGAAACCAAATCATGGTATTCAATTTCCGCTTCAGCCAAAGCTGACTCAGAAGACCAAGACCAGTAAACGGGCTTAGCGCCACGATAGATATAACCTTTTTTAGCCATTTCGCCAAAGACGCGGATCTGAGCGGCTTCATAATCGGGAGTTAAGGTCACATATAGATTTTCCCAATCACCTGACATACCTAAGCGCTTGAAATCATCACGTTGTTTGTACACTTGAGAAAGAGCGTATTCATGGCAAAGTTTCAAGTACTCAACCAAGTCCATTTCTTTACGTTTGACACCTTGTTTTGCCAAGACTTGCTCGATTGGCAAACCATGTGTATCCCAACCTGGAATATACGGTGCATAAAAACCAGTCATGGATTTTGAACGAATGATAATATCTTTAGAAATATGGTTCATGGCGTGGCCAACGTGAATATTCCCGTTAGCATAAGGAGGGCCATCATGTAGGATAAAGTGCGGCTTACCTTCATTCAGTTCCTGACGGCGTTGATAAAGCTTAGCTTCATCCCATTCCTTCTGCCAGATTGGCTCCTTATTTGGAAGACCGGCCCGCATAGGAAAAGCAGTTTTTCCAAGGTTAAGTGTTTCTTTCAGTTTCATTCTATTCCTCTTTATTTTTAAAATTACAAATTAAAAACCGCAAACTTCTCCAAAAAGGACGAAAATTCGCGGTACCACCTTTGTTTAGGCAAGACAATAGCATAATGCTCCTCTTGCCCCTCTTTGTCCGTAACGTGGACTGCCGTCTCATCCTACTGATTTCAGACGAAAGTTCTGTAAAATGATAGCCCAAGCAAGATGGACTGCAGATCTCTCACCATCATCTGCTCGCTGAAAGTATTTTGCTTGGTCTGTGTTTTTACAATCTTATCTTCTTTAAAAATTATAAAATATTTACTGGAACTTTTTGTTCCCCATTTGTATCATCATCGTGATGGTCAGCTTCTGAGTTTTCCTCAGCTGCATGAGCTTCTATATCTTCATCACTGAGCGGAGAAAAAGCTTGGGTCGCAGCTAATTCACGGTTAGCAGCTTCAATGCGCTCTTGCAGCTCAGCCATTTCTTCTGGAGAAAATTGACGAGTCACATCCACTTCTTCCTCACGAACAACTGCTTCTTCTCCCAGAACCTCAGATACAACTTCCTTGAAGGCCTCATCGCTGGTCTGCAGATAAGTAGCTGTCGGACGCAGGATTTCTTCCCACTCAGAAGAATCCACAATGCTGAGTTGGCTCTCAATGGTTGATTTCAAACGTTGATGGAAGACACGTGTTTTGTTTTTCAGTTCTTCTGTTTCAATGGCTACTTTCTTAGCATTGTCAGCTGCCTGACGCAAAATTTCATCAGCCTTGTACTTAGCTCCATCCAACAAATGCTGCGCATCCTGCTCTGCCTGACGGACAATATTCGTAGACCGCTCGTTGGCAGCAACTTTAACACGCTCAGCCGTATCTTGAGCAATCAAAACAGACTGGCTGAGAGAGTCTTTCATCTCATCAAAATATGTCAGACGTTCTTCCAGATTGCGAATTTTTGCTTCTTTTTCGTGGTTTTCGCGAACCAAGTCCTCATAATCGCGGACAACGATGTCAAGGAATTCATCTACCTCTTCAACATCATAGCCTCTAAACTTGGTTCCAAAGGATTTATCTTTAATTTCTAATGCTGTAAGTGTCATAGTTCCTCCTCATTTACTAGCTAATAATTCAACGGTTAAC
The DNA here is from genome assembly GCF_050225395.1 of Streptococcus sanguinis. GTDB lineage: Bacteria > Bacillota > Bacilli > Lactobacillales > Streptococcaceae > Streptococcus. The sequence continues at coordinate 1,758,578 of NZ_CP071431.1, forward strand.
TTATGTTTTCCATTCTTGGAAAGGCCATTTTCTCTTAAAACCTTAAATCTTCCAAATCGTCTAACGCTTATCAAGTCTTCAAGCCCGACCTGCTGGCTGGGATTGTCATTAACAGCATAGTTCATTTTCACATGCTTGCCAGAAATCAGCTGAGCAGCCTGGCTCCTTGACAACTTAAAGGTGCTGGCTACCAATTTATCCAAGCGAAGACTAGATGCTAAAATTTCTCTGGTAACAGCCTGCTTCTGCTCTTTCAGCTGCTCCTCAAAGGAAACTTCCTTTAATTTGACAGGCATCTTTGCTACTTTAGTGACATGATCTATAAAATACTGAGCCAGTCTCTTATCTACAAAGAGCTGAGCGCGGTCTCCAACCACAAGAATATCACCAAAGGTCCGTCTTTCAATCCCTAATTGATTGAGAAGAGTTCCCATAATCTGCGAATGACTGATTTTATAAAATTTGCTTGCATAGGAAATTTCCAGCAAGCTCAATTCAAAATCATCCATATTTAGTTGGTAATAAGAAGGCGCCACAAGAACTCTTGCCAGTTCACTTGGAAAATAATCTGAACTAGCAAAGACTTGCACATCATATTGCTTGCCAATATTCTTCAGGATTGAGACCTGATGGGGATTCAGAAAAGACGTTGTTTCAAAGGCATAGGTATCTTGAACCCGCTGAAGCAACTCCAGACTCCTATCAATAAACTCTCGATCCTCATGCGAAAAGTGTTGATATAAATCTTTCATCATAATAACATTAGTAAGACGCTTATTAAATAAAAGACCACACGATTTAAAAGGTTTAAAGCCAGAATTGCAACCCAAACGGTAAAGTCCAGCCCTGCAAACTGCAAGGGAAGACGGCGGAAAAGTTTTAAATACGGTTCTACAATTTGTGTTAGAAACTCTCCGAATTTGGTTTGATAGGCTCCTGGAAACCAAGACAGAAGTGCATAGACAATCAAGGCAATGCTATAAAGATCGAAAAGATTAGAGATGGCACGAATTACAAAATATAACATATCTCTTATCTACTGCGCTTCATATCAAAGTCGAATTCACTGATTTCAACATCGTTAGGCAGGCGGATATCTTCCACATTTACCACTACATTAATCGGAGTCAGCAAATACATAGTGCTTGCAACTTTTTTCAAATTTCCAGCCAAGACATAACGCGCACCGTCTAGGTAGTCTAAACAGCGACGAGCCTGTACCTCAGTCATATACTGGAAGTCAATCAGGATGCTTTCATTGGCCAAAAGCAAGTCAACAATTTCAGTCGCTTCCTCATATCTCCTCGGATAACGGACATCAATCGTAATCTTCTCATCCGCATTTGCCCGGTGCTGAGCCAATTCCTGCTGACGTGCATGCAGTCTGGTAATATTCTCTGTCGAAGATTTCTGTTGTGGCTGTGGTTTAGGCTGTGGCTTAGCCGCAGCAACCGGACGAGGAGCTGGCTTGCTCTCTCTGACTGGTTTAGGCTGAACCAATTCAGGCTTCTGCTTAACAGGCGCTGCAGGTCTGCTGACAGTCTGCTCCTGAACCTCAGTCTCATCTCCATCTTCTGTAAAATAATCTATAAATTTATCAAATCTATCTTTTAATGACATATTTCTTTCCTATTTAAAAAATGCTGTACCGATTCTGACATAGGTCGAGCCATGGGCAATTGCTTCTGGATAATCACGGCTCATTCCCATGCTTAATTCAGAAAAGGGCATATTATTTAACTGTTTCTTTTTTAATTCTTTTTGTAGTTGATGAGCCTTTTCAAAAATTTGGTTCAGCTCCTCATGACTAGCTTCAAACGGAGCCATAGTCATCAATCCCACAATTTGAACATTTTCTAATTTTTCAAGTTCAGGCAGGACAACTTCAAGTTCTTCAATCAAAAAGCCATGCTTGCTCTCTTCTTTAGAAATATTCACCTGCAGGAAACATTTAATCACATGTTGGGCCCGTTTGTCAATCTCCTTGGCCAATTTTACAGAATCTAAAGCGTGAAAGTAATCAACATAGTTAATCACATCCTTGACTTTTCTCCTCTGCAAACTGCCGATCAGGTGCCATGTCAGATTCTCATCTTTCAGAGCATGGTATTTATCTAGAAATTTATCTACCCGATTTTCTCCGATATGCTGAATACCTGTACGAACAAGCTCCTGAGTTGTTTCGCAGTCAACATATTTGGTAACTGCAATGATATTTACTGAATCTTTCAAACGCTGGGCTTGCTCCGCCGCTTGAGCGACGGATTGAAAGACCAACTCTTTATTATTCTGCAAATTCATGATTTAGATTAACGATTTCTGAAGAATGGAGGTGTTTCCAATTCATCATCATCTTCATTAGTTTCTGCATAGCGCTCCACGCGGGCTGAGGAACTTGGTTCAGCCTGACGAACAATCGCTTCGCGGCGAAGATCCCAATCACCAAAGGCTGAACCTTTAGGCGCATCCGTTCTTTGACGAGTTGGAGCAGGAATATCAACCGTTTCGGTCATATCAAAGTTTCGTTCAAACTGTCCTGAGCGAACTTCGCGATTTGGCTCAACTTGCTGCGGACGGCTTGGACTAGTAGGTTGTGGTGTCTGACGAATGCCGCTGACCTTTTCAACCTTGTCCTGACGAACACCAGTAGCTACAACCGTCACGCGGATTTCATCCTTCATAGACTCGTCAATAGCAGTACCGAGCCAGATATTCACACCATGGCCTGCTGCTTGGTTGACAATTTCTGAAGCTTCTTCAGCTTCAATCAAAGTCATATCTAAGCCACCAGTAACATTGACAATCACATCCTCTGCACCATCAATGGTTGTTTCCAAAAGAGGTGAGTAGATAGCTTTGCGAGCAGCTTCAATGACGCGTTCTTCACCGCTACCAACACCAATTCCCATCAAAGCATTACCCTTGTCTGCCATAACTGTTTTCACGTCAGCAAAGTCAAGGTTAATCAGTCCTGGGCTGGTAATCAAGTCAGTAATCCCTTGGACACCTTGGCGAAGAACATTATCTGCTTCACTGAGTGCTTCAAGGAGCGGAGTCTTCTTGTCTACAATTTCAAGCAGGTTGTTATTTGAGATAATCAAGAGTGTGTCTACATGCTCGCGAAGTTCGTTGATTCCCTCTACCGCAAAAGTTCCACGCTTGCTTCCTTCGAAACCGAAAGGACGTGTAACTACAGCAACAGTCAGAGCACCAACATTTTTGGCGATACGAGCAATCACTGGAGCAGCACCTGTCCCAGATCCACCACCCATACCAGCAGTGATGAAGACCATATCTGCTCCTTGCAGAGCTTCGGTCAGGACTTCTTCGCTTTCTTCAGCTGCCTTACGTCCTACTTCAGGCTGCCCTCCGGCACCAAGTCCGCGAGTCAGCTTAGGACCGAGCTGAATAACTGTTTCAGCTTTGGCACTGCTAAGAGCTTGAACATCTGTATTTGCTGCGATGAATTCAACACCAGCAACACCTTCATCAATCATTCGGTTGATGGCGTTACCGCCACCTCCACCGACACCAATAACTTTAATTACTGCGCCTTGTGCAGCAGCAGCGTCAAATGAAAATGTCATATTCTCTGTATTCTCCTTAATCAAACATTTTGCCAATTAGGTTGCGCATCCGATCTGTAATACCTGTTTTGGGTTCTTGGTTTGGCACATCAGCACTGGCAATTGGAACTTCTTGGACCGGCTCCTCAGGAATCTCATCAGCTGGTTGAGGTTCAAAGCGTGGTACTGACTGAGCAGGACGCTCAAAGGATACAGGTCGATGGCGCAGTTGCTCATCACCATGAACAGCAACCTGAGCCAGCATATCCACATCTGTTAAGTTTCCAGCATACTCTGACAAGCTGATAACATGTGCAAAGGCTGGATTGCGAATGCCGATTTGATTTGGCACATAAAGCTTGACATTCACGCCAAACACTTCCTGAGCCAGCTCAACCACTCCTGGAAGAATAGCTGCTCCACCAATAATCACAATGCCGCCTGGCAACTCGAGGAGATGCCTTCTATCCAAATCGCGTTTGATTTGCTCAAAAATATGTTGGATACGAGCAGAAATAATCTCAGCCAGATACTTTTCAGTTACTTCAACCGGCTCAATCTCTCCAATCACTTCTACTTGGAAAGACTCTGTCCCAGCTTCAGGAACATAAGCAGAACCATAGTTAAACTTGAGACTTTCAGCTAACTTTTGCGAAGTCTTCAAAACCTTGGAGATGTCCTTGGTTACGTAGTCGCCACCTTCTTGGTATATATTCGTATATTGAAGTTCTTGACCTTTAACAGAAGCCACTGTAGTTTGGCCGCCGCCCATATCAATGACAGTTGCCCCAAACTCACGTTCCCCTTCGTTCAAGATTGACTTAGTCATAGCCAATGGGGAGATAATAACGTTCTCAAGCTGAACTCCCGCACGCTCCACTGTCTTGCGGAGGTTGTGGAGAATAGTCCGTGGTCCAGTATAGAGAAGACCACGCATTTCTAAGCGAATCCCCATCATACCGCGTGGGTCACGAATCCCTTGGAAACCATCCACTACAAACTCTTCTGGGATGAAAGTAATCACTTCCCGGTCAGGAGTCATACTCTTAGTCAGAGCAGATCTAACAACATTCTCTACATCTGTATCTGTGATTTCCTTAGAATCACTAGTCACAGGAATCATACCCTGAGTAGGCTCAATCTGTAAGAGATTAGCCGGAAGCCCGACATTAACTAAACCAATTGAAATGCCTGCCTTTTCTTCTGCTTGAGAAATAGCTGTCTTAATGGCAGCAGCAGCAGCCTCAATATCAACAATAATTCCATCTTTAACGCCAGCGCTTTTTGCGTTGCTGACCCCAATAACATTCATTTCATCGTTGATGTGCTCTGCCACCAACACTTTAATTGAGCTAGTTCCTATATCTAATCCAGTAAAAAAGCCGTCTCTAGCCATTACACCAGTCCTCTCTATCTTCCATGTTTCCGGTCTATACTAATAACGCTAAAAATTAGAGTTACCCAAGCTTTATTATAACATAAAGAAAATGAAAATGCGCAGTTTTTCTACATATAATTTAGCGATTTTCGGTATTTCCCGGGTTTTCTGTTGAATTTTGTTGCTCTGCAGATTCTTGTTCTTGACTTTCTGTCACCTGCTCAGCCGCTTGTTCTGTTGGCTGTCCCGTCGATTCCTCTTCTGCTTTCTGCTTTTCTTCGTCAGAAGAAGACGACTCGTTTTGAGCTCCTTCAACATAACTAAAAATCCCTGCTTCCATATCTACGACACTAGGTACACCCTCTTCCAGCTGCGATTGGATTCCCTTATAATATGGCAGTTTCTTAGCAATATGCGAAATTGGTACCAAGACTTTGTTGCCATCATGCATGGTCAGCGTAACCAAATCCGGTGTCACCTTGCTTGGGGTCAGCTGAACTGTCTTAATATTTTTCTTAACCGAAGCCGGTACTTTTTCAATTTGAAGAGCAAATTCTTTAATCAATTTTTTATCTGAAAACTCTATCGAAATATGGGTTTCCGGCATAGAATCTGCAGCAGTCGGGTCCGAAATAATCTCCCCATTTGTCAGAATAGGATAGTACTGCCCACCCTTATGCAGATAGGCCAGAACTCCGTACTCCTTGACCTTTACCTGAAAAGTAATCGGAAACTGATAAGCCATCTCCAGGTTGTTAATCCAAGGACTAGAAGCTTTCATATTGCGGATATGATTGCCGCCATTGATAAAGGTTGTTAAAGTATAGTCCTTCTCATCAATCTTACTGCTTTTGAGCAGGTCTTCCTGACTGACCATTTGATTCCCTGAAAATTCGATTGTCTTCATGGTCGCCAGTGGCGTCAAAAAATAAACTGATATGATAAAAATCAAGCCACTGCCCAGTAAAACCGGCAGTGCTCGATAAATATGAACCTTCGAGATATGCACCTTAGCAGCTTCTTTTTCTGCCTTTTTCTGAAGTTTCTCCTGTTTTTTGCGCTCTTTCTCGCTCAATCCGGTCTCTAGCTCAGGTTCGGATGAATCATCTTTCAAATATTCTGTTTCTTCCTCTTCATAAGATGAGTCGTCTTCTTCCGTCTCTTCAGCTATTTCTCCGCCTTCGATTGGGTCCTCAGCTTCAGCTTCTTTTACTTCCTCTTCTTCCAGCTCCTTCTGTTTACTTGCTTCTTCCTGAGCCTTCTTTTCAAGATATTCTTTGTTTCGTTTCTGCCATTCAGAGAGGTGCTCACTTACCTCTTCCTTTGGCTCATCATTGTTTTTCTTGCTCATTTCTTTCCTTTGTCAATATCCACTTTCAATAAAGCATAAAATTCATCTACAGACTTGATTTCTTGGGAATTTTTCATAGCTTGATGATAAGAAGCTTGGTTAGCCAAAAGGTCATCAAGTGCTGCCTGTAAATTGCTCATATCCAGCTGTTCCTCTGCCAATTGCTTGGCATATCCCTTTTTCACAAAATAATCCGCATTTTCAATCTGATCGCCGCGGCTGGCTTCGCGTCCCAGAGGAACGATAATGTGCAGCTTAGCCATGGCCAAGAGCTCAAAGATTGTATTGGAACCGCCGCGAGTCACCACTACATCTGCCAAGTCCATCAAAGGCTGGTAGAGGTCGGTCACATAGGCTCTGCGAAAGAAACGGTCAGACAGAACATCCAAACTTGCATCGCCTGTCAGATTGATAATGTTGTAGCGTTCGGTCAGCGCAGCTTGATTCTGGCTGACAAAGTCATTAAAGACCTTAGCACCAGCAGAACCGCCGACAAAAAGCAGGCTGGGCAGTTCTCTATTAAAATATTGACGAATTTCTTCTAGTTCCTGCGGTGCGACTGACTCTTGGTTACCGACCTTGGTCACAGCTCCGACATGCTCAATCTTGGTCAGACTGGAAGGTTGCTCAAAGGTTGCATACATCTTGGTCGCACACTTATAGGCAATTTTATTGGCCAAGCCAATGGATAGATCCGACTCATGAACATAAACGGGAACTCCTGACAGCCGGGCTGCAATCACGGGTGGAACGGACACAAAGCCTCCCTTAGAAAAGAGAGCCTGCGGCCGCACCTTGAGCATGATGCCCAGCGACTGGAAAATGCCCCAGACGACCTTAAAGCCATCCAGCAGATTCTGCCATGAAAAATAGCGACGAAGCTTACCCGTAGCCACCGAATGAAAGGTCACGTCTAATCCTGACTTTTGGATTTCCTGGTACTCAATACCATGCTTATCGCCAATATAATGAACCTGCCAGCCTTCTTTGATAAATTTCGGAATCAGGAGAAGGTTGAGAGTTACATGCCCAACCGTTCCTCCGCCTGTAAATACAATCTTCTTCATCTTAACCTTTTAATTCTTCAAATGCAGCGAGAAACTCATCGCCACGGACTTCAAAATTACTATACATATCCCAGCTGGCATTGGCAGGACTGAGCAAGACAATGTCTCCTGGCTCCGCTTGAGCAAAGGCCTTGTGAGCTGCATCCCGGACATCAGTCGCATCGAGATAAGAAACACCTGCCAGATCAGCCGCCCTCTTTACACGCGCAGCTGATTGTCCTAAGATCACCATTTTCTTGAGTCCTTTGAGGTCAGGCACCAACTCGTCAAATTCATTACCACGGTCCAAGCCGCCTGCAATCAGAATCACCTTGCTATTGTCAAAACCAGATAAGGCTTTCTGGGTTGCCAAGATATTGGTAGACTTGCTGTCATTGTAAAAGGCAACCTCATTCACCTGCCCCACATACTGGAGGCGGTGCTTAACACCACCAAAAGCAGACAAGACTTCTTTGATCGTCTGATTGTCAATGCCACGCAGTTTGGCTACTGCAATCGTAGCCAGAGCATTTTCGACATTATGACTGCCAGGGACGCCGATTTCAGCCGCCTGCATAATCGCTTCTCCACGGAAGGTCAAGACATCACCCTCTAAATAGGCACCATCCACCTTTTCAGTTGTTGAAAAAGGGACAACAGTAGCCTGAGTATGGCTAGCCATTTCCTTGGCCCAGTCCTGATTGAAATTCAAAACCAAATAATCATCAGCTGTCATGTTTTTCTGGATATTCCACTTGGCAGCTGCATATTCCTCAACAGAGCCGTGATAATCCAAATGAGTCGGCATGAGGTTAGTAATAACAGCGATTTGCGGATGAAAATCTTCAATCCCCATCAACTGGAAGGAAGACAGTTCCATGACCAATGTATCTTTGCTGCTGGCTGTTTGGGCTACCTGACTAGCAGGAAAGCCGATATTACCAGACAATAAACCGTTTTGACCGCCAGCCGTCAAGACTTGCGCAATCATGGTTGTGGTCGTCGTTTTGCCGTTTGAACCCGTAATACCAATAATCGGTGCTTCCGAAATCAGATAAGCCAACTCGACTTCAGTAATAACTGGAATCTTCTTCTCCAGAGCTCGGACGACCATGGCATTGTCATAAGGAATACCTGGATTTTTCACCATCAGTTCAAAGTCTTCGTCCAGCAACTCCAAGGGATGACCTCCTGTCACCACTTTTATGCCTTCTTCTAGCAAGGATTGGGCAGCAGGATTTTCCTCAAAAGGTTTGCCGTCGTTAACTGTCACGATAGCTCCTAATTTATCTAAAAGGCGAGCTGCTGACTCACCCGACTTGGCCAATCCCAAAACCAAGACCTTTTTATTGGTAAAATTTGTTATATTTTTCATAAGCAACCTCTTCCATTCATACTTCATTCTATTTTACCTTTTTTTGTGAAAATAAAAAAGTCATAGGAGTCTTTTATTTTCGACTGTAAGCAAGTTTTGAAAAAAATGATATGTTTTCATCTATTTGAAATATTTTGTAACATAAACCTATTATTTTTGTAAAAATATAGATCAACAAAAAAGCAAGATCTCAAAAAGTCTATCTAGCTTTCTAAGTTCTTGCTCATTTATTATTCTTCATCAAAATTCTTTTTTGATTTCTTAGGCGGCTTGAGGCGATTGATATCCCGCAAAGCCAAGACAGTCACTACGGATAGGCCGAAACCTACAAAATATTCAGCCGGCAACTGGAAAATTTTAAAAATGCCTAAGCCAAATAAGATAATTAAGGCTACAATCAGTAGCACCATGGTCACTGCATTAACAGTCCCTTTAATACTGGATGGAACAGCAAAAATGTAGAAAAAGAGGATTAAAATCCCAATGATAAGATAAACCATTTTGCTGCTCCTTTCCTTTTTGCTTATTCAGCTGCAGCTGATTTTTTCTTTTTATTGGCTTTTTCGCGTTCTTGTTTGTTCAAAATTTGCTTACGCAGACGAATAGATTCTGGCGTTACTTCCATATACTCATCATCGTTCAAGAACTCCAGCGATTCTTCCAAGGTCAAGATACGTGGTGTCTTGATAACTGCTGTCTGATCCTTGGTTGCCGAACGAACGTTGGTCATCTGCTTAGCTTTAGTGATATTAACAGTTAAGTCATTTTCACGAGAGTTTTCACCGATGATCATTCCTTCGTAAACCTCAGTACCTGGATTGACAAAGATGGTTCCGCGCTCTTCGATAGACATGATAGAGTAGGTCGTTGCCTTGCCAGCATCGATAGATACTAGAGCACCACGGTGACGGCCACCAATTTCCCCTGGAATCAATGGCAAGTATTGGTCAAATGTATGATTCATAATCCCATAACCACGAGTCATGGATAAGAACTCAGTTGAGTAACCAATCAAACCACGCGCTGGAACGAGGAAGACCAAACGAGTTTGACCATTACCAGTTGAAATCATATCCAACATTTCGCCCTTACGTTCAGAAAGACTTTGGATAACAGACCCTTGATATTCTTCAGGTGTATCGATTTGGACGCGCTCAAATGGCTCACATTTGACACCGTCAATTTCTTTCACGATAACTTCTGGACGAGATACTTGCAGCTCATATCCCTCACGACGCATGGTTTCGATCAGGATTGACAAATGCAACTCACCACGACCTGAAACAGTCCACTTATCTGGTGAATCCGTCGGGTCAACTCGAAGGGATACGTCTGTTTGCAGTTCGGCCTGCAAGCGTTCTTCAACCTTACGAGAAGTTACCCATTTCCCTTCGCGACCAGCAAATGGTGAGTTGTTGACCAAGAAGGTCATTTGAAGCGTTGGCTCATCGATGTGAAGAATTGGAAGAGGTTCAATGGCATCTGTCGGTGTAATCGTCTCACCAACAAAGATATCTTCCATACCTGATACGGCAATCAAGTCACCCGCTTTTGCTTCGTTGATTTCACGACGCTCCAAGCCAAAGAAACCAAATAGTTTTGTAACACGGAAGTTCTTGGTAGTGCCGTCTAATTTAGACAGGGTTACTTGGTCACCAACCTTAACAGTACCACGGAAGACACGGCCGATACCGATACGGCCAACGAAGTCATTGTAGTCCAAGAGTGAGACTTGGAACTGCAAAGGCTCATCTGAGTTGTCCACTGGAGCAGGGATATGGTCGATAATGGTATCAAAGATTGGTGCCATTGTTTTTTCTTGATCAGCTGGATCGTCTGACAATGAAGAAGTTCCGTTGATAGCTGAAGCATAAACAACTGGGAAATCAAGCTGATCATCATCTGCACCAAGCTCGATAAAGAGTTCCAAAACTTCGTCCACTACTTCTGCTGGGCGAGCTGATGGTTTGTCGATTTTGTTGACAACCACGATTGGGACAAGGTCTTGTTCCAGAGCTTTTTTCAATACGAAACGAGTTTGTGGCATGGTTCCTTCGTAGGCATCTACCACCAAAACAACACCGTCAACCATTTTCATGATACGCTCAACTTCTCCACCAAAGTCCGCGTGTCCTGGTGTATCCATGATGTTGATACGAGTCCCGTTGTAAGCAACGGCTGTATTTTTAGCAAGGATGGTAATACCGCGCTCTTTTTCAATATCGTTTGAATCCATAGCACGCTCTGCCAATTCAGTACGTGCATCAAGCGTTTCTGATTGTTTCAATAATTCGTCAACGAGGGTTGTCTTCCCGTGGTCAACGTGGGCGATAATCGCAATGTTACGGATATCTTCTCTTAATTTTGTCATGATTTCCTCTGAATTTTTAAATTTTATTTCTAACTGAACAATTATACCACAGACGCAGGCAAAAAACACGGCTTTGATAAGTGTAAATGTTTTCATTAAAAAATATGGGAGCTGCATGAGGATTTGCATTTCCCATCCTGAAAATTTATGATATGATTTAGAAAAAAACAAGGAAAACAGATGCGCCTCGACCAACTGCTGGCTGCCAATCATATCAGCCGAAAAAAGATGAAACAAAGCCTTTTGCAAAAACAGATTTTAGTGGATGGTAAGCCCGCCTGCAAACTCAGCCAAAACGTTGATACCGGCCTGCAGCAGATTACTTTTCAAGGAAAACAGGTCAGCGGTCCTGCCCACCATTACTACATGCTGAATAAACCCGCAGGTGCAGTCACTGCCAATCGCGACGCTGAAAAATTGACTGTTCTGGATTTGCTGGACAAGGAGGTAGAGAAAGAAAATCTTTACTCTATCGGACGGCTGGATAGAGATACCGAAGGGCTTCTTCTGATTACCGATAATGGTCCTCTGGGATTTCAGCTGCTGCACCCTCAATACCACGTTGAAAAAACTTACTATGTAGAAGTCAATGGACCTTTGACCCCTCAGGACAAAATTGCCTTTCAAGAAGGCATTCGCTTTTTAGACGGTACCGTCTGTCAGCCCGCCCAGCTCACTATCTTCTCTAGCTGCTTCAGTCTGAGCCGTGCTAGCGTCAGGATTTCCGAGGGGAAATTCCACCAGATCAAAAAGATGTTTCTGGTAGTTGGTGTCAAGATCATTTATCTCAAGCGGATTCAATTTGGGAATTTTACATTAGACCCAGACCTAGCAACAGGTGATTGCCGTCCTTTAAACCAAGAAGAATTAGAGATTATTAAAGAATATTTGGAGAAAAGTCAGTAAAACAAAAAAGCTTTAAAAATAAAGCTTTTTTGTTAGTAGCCTGCTCCGTTCATAAGTACCATGACATTTAGAATCCAAACAATTACGGAAATTACAATCCCTACGATACCCAGAATTTTTTCTGTTTTATAGTCTAATTTAGACTCTTTTTGATGTGAATTAGCCAACACCAAACCGATAATACCCAAAATAAGACCTACCAATGGAATGAAAAAACCAAAGATGATAGATAGGATACCTAAAACAAGTGAAGATTTTTTCTTTTCTTGCATGTTTTAAAAACTCCTTAAAATTAATATTAATTTATTATAACATAAGAAACTGGCTTTGTATATATAGTGCGACAAATTTTTGATTTATGTTAACTTGCCTTCACCTTACCGTTCCAAGAATCCAACCCATAAGAAAGAATATAGATTTCTTTAAATCCTTGTTTTTTCAGATACAGAGCCGCATTGGTCACGCGCTGACCACGACTATTTTCATAGAGGAGAACAGCCTTGTCCTTACGAAGTGCACCGACACTATCCTTGAGCTGCTGAGATGGAATATTGCGAGCGCCTAAGATATGCTTCCGGTGAAAATCAGATGGATCCCGCAGATCAACCAACTGACCTTGGCGAATCAGGTCTTCAAATTCTCCGTTATCTACGATTTTTGCTGCCTGACGAAGGCGCAGATAATTAAAGCCCATCCAGCCAATTATTCCCAAAAGTACCGCCCACAAAATCCAAATTGTCATCTCAAGTCTCCTTTTTCTTTTCTAAATATTCTAACTCTAAGCGATGTTCTCGTCGCAAGACTGCCTCCGCCTCAAAATAAGCTAGCTTATCCATTAGACCGGCATCGTAAATCCTCTTCAGCTCAATTTTCATCATCTCAATATCGTAAAGGCGCTTGCCCATATAGATAATGATTCCGAAACTTTTAAGAAATTGCTGAACATCATACAGGGTTTTCATGAGCTATATTTTATCAGATTTTCCAGCGCTTTTCAAGATGAAAAAACAGAAAGGAAAGCCTGTTTCCTTTCTGTTTGGCATGGATAACTTTTTATAAACCTGGTGCTTGACCAATTTCAGCTGTCAGCATCCAGATAGTCTTTTCTAGGTCAGCCTTGGCACCGACAAAGATATCATTGGTTACATCGTCCCCCTCTTCGTCTGTTACATCCAAAGCTTCTTGGTAAAGACTTGTCAGATAACGGAAAATCTCAATCACACGCGCCAGACTTTCTTCTACATTCTTGCTGAATTCACCAGCTTTTTCTTCAATCTTGCTGTGTTGGATAAACTCGGTCAACGTAGAATAAGGCTTGCCTCCCAATGTAATCAAGCGTTCGCTGACTTCATCCAAAGTTGTATCCAAAGTTTCCATGTATTCATCCATTTTTGGATGCCAAACCATGAAGCCTGCGCCACGCATATACCAGTGAACTTGGTGAAGAGCGATATGAGCTGTATAAAGATCTGCCACTACTTGATTAAGAATAGCCTTAGTCTTTGGCAAAGCCTTTTGATTGCTGAAAGTTGCTACGTCAGTTGCTGCACCATTTTTTACTTGTGTCATTGTATTTACCTCGTTTTTATTTATAATGATTCTAATCTTTTTAGATTATGGTTTAATTATAATGCTTCTAAATAAGAAAGTCAAGACAAAAGATTCAAAAAAAGACTTTATTAGAAAAGTTGCAAAATTTCAGAATTTTTCTGTTTAAAATTACGAATAAATAAGTATGATTCATCTATACTTTTTTCTTATTGGCACTGTCTTTGCCTCATTCCTAGGCTTGGTCATAGACCGCTTTCCAGAGCGGTCTATCATCACTCCCGCTAGCCATTGCAATGCCTGCGGGAAAAGATTGGCTCCCCGTGATTTGATTCCTATTTTTTCTCAAGTCATGAACCGTCTTCGTTGCCGCTTCTGTGGAGACAAGATTCCCTTACGCTATTTATTTTTTGAATTTATATTAGGCAGTCTTTTTCTGGCAACTTCGCTTGGTACGATTTCCATCAGTCAACTTCTACTGCTCACTATGGGCTTGATCCTAGCCATCTACGATCAAAGAGAGCAGCAATACCCCTTGATGGTCTGGCTGTTTTTTCAGCTTTCGCTGATGATGACAACAAGTGTCAATCCTCTCATGTTCTTCTTTTTAACCCTAGGACTTCTAGCCTTCTTTTACAATCTCCATATCGGAGCTGGAGACTTTCTCTTTCTGGCGTCCTGCTCAGCTATTTTCAATCTAACAGAAATTCTCCTTCTTATCCAAATCGCTAGCTTCTCTGGCCTCGCCTGCTTCTGCTTTAAAAAGAAAAAAGACAGGCTGGCATTTGTACCCTGTCTTTTGTTTGGTGTGGTGGTGATTATTTCTTATAAGCTGCTGCTTCTTGGATAAAGGCCGCTATACTGGCGTCCTTTTCATGAAGAGCTTTGACAATCTTAGATCCGACAATGACTCCGTCTGAGACTTGATTGAAGCGGTCAACATCCTCTAAAGTCGAAACGCCAAAGCCCGTCAATACTGGAATCTCTGCAATATCACGAAGCTTACTCAAGTGCTGGTCCAAATCATCGCGGTAGCTTCCGCTCTTACCTGTCACACCGTTGATGGCTACAGCATAGATAAAACCTTCAGCTTCCTTGATCAGCTCCTGCTGGCGTTCTAGTCCAGTCGTCAGGCTCACTAAAGGAACAAGAGCGATATCTGAATCTTCCAGTAAAGGCAAGATGAAATTTCTATGTTCGTAGGGCAAATCTGGAATAATCAATCCTTTAACCGGCGTCGTAGCCAAATCCTTGACAAAATCTTTGAGCCCGTACTGGAAAATTGGATTGAAGTAGGTCATGATGATGAGAGGCAGCTGAGTGTCCAACTTCTGCAAGCTTGCGATTAAAGACTTGGCGGAAGTATGGTGACCCAGACTTCTCAGACCGGCTTCTTCAATAACTGGCCCGTCTGCAACAGGGTCTGAAAACGGCAGACCGATTTCAATGGCTGACACACCCAAGTTTTCCAAAAATGCGATAGTTTCTGCTAATCCTGCTAAACCTTTCTCATGATCGCCAGCCATGATATATGGAAGGAAAATTCCCTTACCTGCTTTTTTGATGGCTTCTAAATGCTGAGTGAGTGTTTTAGTCATGGGCACCTCCTTTTTGAGCCGCTTCTCTTTCCAAGCGTTCCTTTACCTGAACGACATCCTTGTCACCACGGCCGGATAGGCAGACAATCATTGATTTATCTGGTCCCAACTCCTTAGCCAGCTTAACTGCGTAAGCAATAGCGTGGCTAGACTCTAGAGCGGGGATAATCCCTTCGATACGAGACAGGAGCTGGAAGGCTTCCAAGGCTTCTTCATCTGTGACTGGGACATAAGTGGCGCGCTGGATAGCATTAAAATGAGAATGTTCTGGACCGATGCCTGGATAGTCCAGCCCAGCAGAGATAGAGAAAGCTTCCAGAATCTGCCCTTGCTCATCCTGTAGGACATCCATCAAGGCACCATGTAAAACACCCGGCCGTCCCTTGGTTAAGGTCGCAGCATGTTCATCTGTATCCACGCCCCGCCCAGCTGCTTCTGTTCCATACATAGCAACTGCGCTATCGTCTACAAAGGGATAAAAGAGCCCAATAGCATTGGAGCCACCGCCAACACAGGCTACTAAAGCATCTGGCAAGGCACCTGCATTTTGCTCAGCAAACTGACGCTTGGCCTCACGACCAATCACGCTCTGATAGTCGCGAACAATCTCTGGGAAAGGATGGGGTCCCAAGGCTGAGCCCATAATATAGTGAGTATCATCCACCTGAGCCACCCAAGCTCGCAAGGCAGCATTGACTGCATCCTTGAGGACTCGAGAGCCATCGGTCACTGACTCCACCTTGGCTCCAAGAAGTTCCATCCGAAAGACATTAAGGGCTTGGCGCTTGACATCTTCTTCACCCATGTAGATAGTACAGTCCATGTTGAAAAGGGCTGCAGCTGTAGCGGTGGCCACTCCATGCTGACCCGCGCCAGTCTCGGCAATGATTTTCTTCTTGCCCATTCGCTTGGCTAATAGAACCTGACCTAGAGCATTATTGATTTTATGGGCACCGGTATGGTTGAGGTCTTCTCGCTTCAGATAAATCTTAGCACCGCCAGCATAGGCTGTCAGATTTTTAGCAAAATAGAGAGGATTTTCTCGCCCTACATACTGCTTCAGCAACTCGTCCAGCTCTGCCTGAAAGGCTGGGTCTTTTTTACTCTCACGGTAAGCTTTATCCAGCTCCAAAACTGCTGTCATCAGAGTTTCTGGAACAAAGCGCCCGCCAAACTCACCGTAAAATCCTTCTTGATTGGGTTGATTATATGCCATGTTTCACTCTTTCTATAAATTCTTTTATTTTCTCTAAGTCCTTCTGGCCGTCAGTCTCGACCCCGCTTGAGACATCAACTGCGTAAGGGGCAAAATGTTGAATAGCTTCTCGGACATTTCCTGCATTCAAACCACCAGCGATAAAGAAGGGCTGGTGGATTTGTCCTTTATCAAAAGCTTGCCAGTCAAAGGTCTGACCACTACCAGCAAGAGGGGCATCAAAGAGCAGGTAGTCCGCTTGTTGGCTGACATCTTTTAACGCTCCCTTGACCTGATAAGCTCGAATAACCGGCCGGCCAATCTGAGTCAGGAGCTCTTCATCAAAATCGCCATGAATCTGCACCAAATCCAGATTTGCCACTGAAATAGCTTCCTGCAGCTCTGCCAAGCTCGGAGAGACGAAAACTCCTACCTTTCGGACAGCAGGCGGCACCAAGGCAGCTAGCTCCTGAGCTTGCTCCAAACTGACCCTCCGACGGCTCTTAGCAAAGACAAAGCCAATGTAATCCGCACCAGCCTGGCATGCAGTTTCCACAGCGCTGGCCGTTGATAAGCCACAAATCTTAACCTTTGTCAATTTTTAGCTCCTTAATTTTTTCTGCCACATCCTCAGCCTGCATCAAAGCAGTTCCGACTAAAATTGCATGGAAATAAGGAGCTACTAGCTCAGCATCTTCCTTGCTGAAAATAGCGGACTCAGATACGTAAACTCTGTCATCTTTGAAATGGGCAGACAGCTGAAGACTGGTATTGATATCTGTCTCAAAAGTGACTAGATTGCGGTTATTGACACCGATTATCTGGGCTCCTATTCTATGGGCAATTTCCAACTCCGCCAGATTATGGGTTTCGACCAGAAGTTCCAATCCTAAACCCGTCGCAAAATCATAGAGTTCTTGTAGACGCTTTTCAGACAAGGCAGCTACAATCAGAAGAATAACTGTCGCTCCTGCATTGCGGGCGCGAACAATCTGCTTTTCATCAATGATAAAGTCCTTATTGAGGGTTGGAATGGTCACTTGACTGGAAATCTCTCTCAGGTAATCCAGATGTCCTTTGAAGAAAATCTCATCTGTCAGGACCGAAATCATAGCTGCACCGCATCGTTCATAAGTGCGTGCCTGCTCCACAATATCCACAGCAAGATTAATATCTCCCAAACTTGGACTGGCTTTTTTGACCTCAGCAATCAGCTGCAGCTCTTGGGACTGGCTTTTGAGATACTCATAGAGGGAATAGGTCGAGCGCAGGGGTTGCAGTTCTTCATAGGACATGGCTGCCACTTCCTGCTCTTTTTGCTTTAGAATGGTCGGGAGAAATTCTTTGCTCATTTTTGATACTCCTGTAGTTGCTTGAGTTTTTCATAGGCTGCACCACTAGCAATCACTTGGCGGGCCAAAGCTATTCCTGCTTCTATACTGTCTGATTTCCCATTAGCGTAGAAGCCCAATCCAGCATTCAGAACTGTCGTTTCCAGATAGGGACTGGCTTGATTTTGCAGGACAGATAGCAGAATTTCTGCATTTTCCTTGGCATTGCCTCCACGAATCGCTTCAAGAGGTATTTCTTCCATGCCAATATCTGACGGCAGAAAGCTGTGCAGGCTGATTTGCCCATTTTCCAGCAGAGCATACTGGGTTCGGCCATGAAGACCCGCCTCGTCAAGACCATCTGGCCCCGACACAACTACTGCACGCTTACGGCCCATATTTTTCAAGACCTCTGCTGTGCTCTCTAGCATATCCGGCCGGCTGGTCCCCAAAAGCTGAGTTTCCAGAGTCATGGGATGGATAAGCGGACCAGTTAGATTCATGATAGTAGGAATGCCGAGACTAAGACGTGCTGGCATGATGTATTTCATGGCTGGATGCATATTCTTTGCAAAGAGAAAGACGATACCTGCCTGCTCAAAAACCTTGCCCAAGCTAGCAGCATCCAAGTCTAGATTGATACCCAGAGCTTCTAACACATCAGCTGAGCCTGACTTAGAAGAAATGGAGCGATTGCCGTGCTTAGCCATCTTAATCCCGCCACCTGCCAGTACAAAAGCTGCCGTAGTCGAAATATTGAAGCTGAAAGACTTGTCCCCGCCCGTACCGCAATTGTCCATTGCAGTGCGAATAGTGGTCGGAATCTGCTTAGCGTGGCCTCGCATGACCTGAGCCAAAGCAGTTCGTTCCTCAATCGTCTCCCCCTTCATCTTAAGCCCCAGTAAGAAAGCTACAATTTGAGACTCTGTCACCCGTCCGGTGACAATACGCTCAATCACATCTGTCATCTCAGCGCTGCTTAAATCCTTAAAATCAGCTAGTTTTGCAATAATCTCTTTCATACACGCTCCTTTACTTTACTAAATCGATGAAATTCTTGATAGACGACAAGCCGTCCGGCGTGCCAATACTTTCTGGATGATACTGAAAACCATAAATAGGCAGGCTCTTGTGCTGGATAGCCATGATTGAGTTGTCATCAACCGCCCGAGCCGTCACTTCAAACTCCTCCGGCATCTCCTCAATCAAAATCGAATGATAGCGCATGACCGGCCGCCCATCCTCTATCCCTTGATAGATAGGAGATTTTCTCTCAAAGCGCAGAATACTTTGCTTGCCGTGCATGACTTTGGGAGCCAAACCCAGCTTTCCGCCAAATACTTCTGCAATGGCTTGATGCCCCAAGCAAATCCCCAAAATCGGCTTTTTACCGGTAAAATTACGGATAAGTTCTTCCATCCGTCCTGCATCTGCTGGCCAGCCTGGACCCGGAGACAGCACCAAAGCATCAGCTGCTTCTGCTGCTTGATAAAGACCTGCATCATCATTTCGCAAGACCCTAACTTCTGCAAAATTGCCGATATATTGGGCTAGATTGTAAGTAAAAGAATCATAATTATCAATCAATAAAATCATTGCATCTCTCCTATCTTGGTCATTGATTTGGCCTTGTTGATGGTTTCTTGGTATTCATTAGTAGGGATTGAGTCATAAACAATACCCGCTCCAGCTTGAACATAAGCTCTGCCGTTTTTCAAAATCATGGTCCGGATAGCAATGGCAAAATCCATATCCCCTGTCGCAGACAGATAGCCAATAGCACCCGCATAAACACCACGTTTTTCCTGCTCCAACTCATAAATTCGCTTCATGGCTCGAATCTTAGGTGCACCCGAGACGGTGCCGGCCGGCAGGGTTGACTTGAGGGCATCCATAGCTGTCAGTTGGGGCAAAAGCTGACCACGGACTACACTGGTCAGATGCATGACATAGCGGAAATACTCTACCTCCATGTACTTAGTGACTTCCACGCTATTATTCTGAGCAATTTTACCAATATCATTACGCCCCAAATCAACTAACATGCGGTGTTCCGCCACTTCCTTCTCGTCAGCCAGCAACTCCTCTGCCAAGGCTTTATCCTCTCTCTCATCCTTCCCGCGCGGCCTGGTCCCAGCGATAGGATTGGTCGTAACCTGACCCTGCTTGACAGACACCAGACTTTCTGGGCTGGCTCCGATAATCTGATAATCCCCGAAATCATAGAAGTAGAGATAGTTGGAAGGGTTGGTCACACGCAGATTGCGATAGTAATCCAGTGGTTTACCAGAATACTCTGCTGAAAACCGCTGACTGAGCACACATTGGAACATATCTCCCTGCCGAATCAAGCTGCGCGCATCTTCCACCATTTTTTCAAAAGCCATCTGCTCGATATGGCTCTGGAAGTTCAAACTGGACAGTTCCAGTGGTGAAAATTCATCTGCTGCTGGCTGCGCCAGCTCAGTCATGATTCGCTCCAGACTAGCAGCCAAATCAGCTTCGCTTCTATTACTGTAGAGCGCCTCCTCAACGATATAGACCTTGTCTTTTTTATGGTCAAAAACCATGTAACTCTCATAGACGAAAAAGTGCATATCCGGCGTTCCAATCACATCAGCTGGAATCTGGCCAATCTCCTCATAGAGGGAAATCATATCATAGCCGACAAAACCGATAGCTCCACCACCAAAAGGCAGGTCTGAATGATGGCCTTTTTTTACGGCCAACTCATGAAGATAGTCCAAGGGATCCGCCTCTATTACTTGCCCGTTATTTGTTAATCGGCCGCTTTCATAGCGGACTTCAAAGACTGGATTATAGGCTAGGATAGAAAAGCGGGCTGTCTCGCTATCTCTCGGAATACTCTCCAAAATCACCTTGTGGTCGCCCTGAATCCGCATATAAGCCAGAATCGGTGATAAAATATCAGCTGGTAAAATCTTTTGCATAATTTTTCTTTCTATTTAATCAGAAGTGCTTAAGGAGGAACAAACTGCTAGCTATGACTGCATTCGCAAGAACAGATAGCACCTGTTCACTGTCGTAACTTGCTCCAGAACTACAGAAAAACGCCCGCACAGTTCATCCTGTGAGGGCGTGTCATCGCGGTGCCACCTCAGTTATGGAGTTTTCAGGCTCCACATCTCATTTACCTATTTACAGTCATTTAGATCCCTTTTAGTAGAAGGCAGCATACTGGTTTACAACAAAGCATGCTAACAAAGTAATAAAAGTTCAACTAATGGACAAAATTTTGACTCCAACAGCCCATTTCATAACTTCTCCTGCCTGTTCTCAGCAACCACAGACTCTCTGAAAGGAGGGATGTTACTACTCTTCTGCTGGGTATTTTATTTTCGTTTTTCTAGATAGTCGGCAATGGCTGCCACGTCCTTGTCTCCACGACCAGATACATTGATAATGATGATTTGGTCAGATGACAGTTGCGGAGCTCGCTTGATGGCTTCAGCAATGGCGTGAGAACTTTCGATTGCCGGCAAAATTCCTTCCTTTTGTGTCAAGAGGAGCAAAGCATCTACAGCTTCATCATCTGTCGCTGCTACATATTCTACTCGACCAGAATCTTTAAAGAAAGCATGTTCAGGACCAACTCCCGGATAGTCCAAGCCTGCTGAAATTGAGTAAACCGGTGCCACCTGACCATCTTCAGCAAAGACAGCGTAGGTCTTCATACCGTCCACTACTCCGACACTTCCCTTGGTCATGGTCGCCGCGTGCTGGTCTGTATCAAGTCCACGCCCAGCTGCTTCAACACCAACCAGCTTGACTTCTTCATCCGCCACATACTGAGAGAAGGCGCCGATAGCATTGGAGCCGCCACCTACGCAGGCAATAACATAGTCCGGCAAGCGGCCTTCCTTGTCCAAAATCTGCCGGCGAGATTCTTCACTGATCATCTTTTGGAACTCATGAACAATCGTCGGATAAGGGTGAGGACCGACAGCAGAACCCAAAACATAGAAGGCTTCCAAATCGCTCATCCAAGCTCCAAAGGCTGCATCCACAGCATCCTTGAGGGTTTTGGTTCCCGTTTCCACTGCATGAACAGTCGCACCCATCATTTCCATGCGGAAGACATTAAGGCGCTGGCGTTCTACATCCTCTGCACCCATGTAAACATCGCACTTCATACCAAACTTAGCTGCGGCTGCCGCAGTTGCCACACCATGTTGGCCAGCTCCAGTTTCAGCGATGACTCGGGTCTTGCCCATGCGCTTAGCTAGAAGAATCTGTCCCAAAACATTATTGAGCTTGTGAGAGCCCAGATGATTGAGATCTTCCCGCTTCAGATAAATCTTAGCTCCGCCCAGGTGCTGGGTCAGACTTTCTGCATAGTAGAGCGGGGTTTCCCGACCTGAATAATCTGCCAAATAATGTCGGTATTCATTTAAAAATTCTGGGTCATCCTTGTACTTCTCAAAAGTCGCTTCCAATTCATCCAGCAAGGCCTGGATAGGCTCCGGTACAAAGGAGCCGCCGAATTGTCCAAAATATCCTTTAGTTTCTGTCATCTTGATTGCCTCATTTCTTTATTTTCAAGCAAAACAAAAGCCCACACACAGAAAAAACTCTGTGTGAGGGCGTAAAATCGCGGTGCCACCTCAATTATGGAGCAAAGTATAGACTGCCTCCATATCTCTGTCTTGTCTAACAACAAGCTGCACTGTAAGGTGTGCTCACCGAATTTTTATTGCTTCAAATTCATTTTTTGCATCAGCCCACTTCATAACCTTCCACTGCCTGTTTCCACCAACCACAGGCTCCCTGAAAGTAGAAAAAATTATTACTTTTCTGATGATTTATTTTATTATAGGCCTTTCCCTTTTTCTTGTCAAGAAAAAATTTAATTTTTTCTCCTAAACCCGAACCTTTCGCGCGCTAATCTCTTTTGAGAGCGTCGTCTTGACGATTTTTCCAGATTTTCTGACCAAGCTGAAATGCCCGCCAAGCCAGATAACCACCCAAAGTATTGGTCCAAAGATCATCAATCTCAAAGACTCGGTTGGCGTTGATAAGAAGATCCAGCAGAATCTGAGTCACTTCGATAGACAGGCTCATCCCAAAGCTCAGCCATACAACTCTCTTTGTGCTCCGCAGTTTAGGAAAGAGGTAAAGCAATTGAAAGATTAAGGGTGATAGCAAGAAGATATTGGCTAGATTTTGGATAAAGACCTTGACCAGCTGAATCCAAGAAGTAATCTCGCCAATATTTACAAAGGAATTAAAAGGGATTAACAAAACCACTATTCGGCCAAAATACTGGATTCCCGGCGTCTCCATTCCCGGCTCTGGAACCTGAGGAATAAAGCACAGAATGCAAAGCATCAGGAAATAGAGCCAGCTTCCCCCTGCTAGCAATCTCCGTCCCTTAGAAGTCAGCTCACCGTCTGAAGTCAGATAGTTCTTAAGGCTGAACATTTTCTACCAATGCTTTCTCGCGATCACGCTTCATAGTATTAGAACGCAGCTGGCCACAGGCTGCATCAATATCTGTACCATGTTCCTGACGAACTACACAGTTGACTCCGTTTTTCTTGAGAGTATCATAGAAAGCCATCACGCGCTCTTTGGGACTGCGGCTATATTGGTCGTGCTCGCTAACGGGGTTGTAAGGAATGAGATTGACATAAGACAGTTTCTTAATATTCTTGAGCAGCTCAGCCAGCTCCTTGGCCTGCTCTACCCCGTCATTGACTTCATTGAGCATGATGTACTCAAAGGTCACCCGGCGGTTGGTCGTCTCAATATAGTATTCGATAGCCGCAAAAAGCTTTTCGATAGGGAAGGACCGGTTAATCCGCATGATGCTGGTCCGTAAATCATTATTCGGGGCATGGAGGGATACAGCTAGATTAACCTGCACACCTTCATTGGCAAAGTCACGAATCTTATGAGCCAGCCCTGAAGTCGAAACCGTGATATGACGGGCTCCGATAGCCAAACCTTTGTCATCATTGACCGTCCGGACAAACTTGAGCACGTTGTCATAGTTGTCAAAAGGCTCACCGATTCCCATAACCACGATGTGGCTGACCCGCTCATCCTGACCACGCTCGTCAAAATACTTCTGAACCAGCATAATCTGAGCTACAATCTCACCGTTATTGAGGTCGCGTTGCTTTTTAATCAAGCCAGAGGCACAGAAAGTACAACCGATATTGCAGCCAACTTGGGTGGTCACACAGACAGAAAGTCCATAGTGCTGGCGCATGAGCACCGTCTCAATCAGCATACCGTCCGGCAGCTCAAAGAGGTACTTGACCGTACCGTCAGCAGACTCTTGGACGATACGCTGTTTAAGCGGATTGACGGCAAACTGATCATTTAGCTTGGCAATCAAGTCCTTGGACAGATTAGTCATCTCTTCAAAAGACTGAACCCGTTTACGGTAGAGCCACTCCCAAATCTGGGCGGCCCGAAATTTCTTTTCTCCCTGAGCTTCCGCCCATTCAATCATTTCCTGACGCGTTAAGCTATAAATAGATGGTTTCATTTTTCTCCTTTATTCTGACGAATTACAAAATGGCGATTGCTGTCTTTTTGCTTTTTCTGCCTATCTTGCTGGGAATTGTTACGAGAGCGCTTATTGTCTCTTTTAGAACGGCTGTCTCGGTCTCGCTCGCTTCTGCGATTACGGTTGTTCCCAGAACGGCTATTGCGAGAACGTTTTGACCGACCTTCTGTCTCTTTCTTGCCATGCGATTTCTTATCAAAGGAAGCGCGCTGGGGATTTGGATTTTCCAAGACAAAATAAGCACAGCCATAGCTGCAGTACTCCAGCAAATAGTCTTCTAAGCGGCTGATCTTCTCATCGCTCTCATTAGCCCGCTCGTCCTTGTAAAAACCACGCAGGCGCAGCTGCTCATTGCCCCAGTCACCGACAATATAGTCAAACTTGGTGAGAATTTCTGAAAAACGCTGATGAAAGGCCGTCAAGTCAAAGCCTTCCTTATAGTTCTCAATCAATTCAAACTCGAATTTTTCTGCAACAATCTTGCTATCAATCTGTTTGAACTCCGGTCCTGGGAATTTATTATAATTATATAATTCAGGTGAAATATCTTTACGCATACTCTTCCTTTAACAATCTTGGATAGTTTATCTACAACACTTTATTTTATCATAAATCAGCCAGTATTTCGCGGACTTTTCATCAAAAATATCTTTCTGAAAAAAGTCAGACGATTTAAAGTAGAGAAGACCAGCTGATCTTGTCTGTTTCACAAGAAAAATCTTAGCAAAAGCTAAGATCTTACTTGTTCTTTTTCAGATAGTCAATGGCGTCCTGTAGCGTTTTAACTGGAACAATTTTCATATCCGTTTTAATCTTCTTGGCTGTCTCCAGAGCCGTTTGGTAGTTGTTTTTCCCATTAGGAGAAAGCTTCTTCTCTTCTTCTGTCAGTTCATTGTTGGGTGCAAAGAAGATATCTGCTCCGCTTTGGGCTGCTGAAACAACTTTCTTATCAATTCCGCCGATCTCACCAACTTCACCTTCTCGGCTGATGCTGCCGGTCCCTGCAATATCGCGGCCATCACGAAGGGTCGGATCAGCCAACTGGGTATAAATAGCCAAGCTGAACATAAGACCAGCACTAGGACCGCCGATACCCTCAGTTGAAAATGTAATTGGAATACTGCTGCTGACTTCCGTCCGGTCTATCAGACTAATCCCAATCCCGTTCTTACCGTTCTCCAACTTGATAATCTTTCCGGTTGCCGATTTCTCCTGACCATCTTCTTGGAAAGTCACCTTGACCTTATCCCCAAGCTTCTGCGCGTTGACATACTTGACCAGCTCCTCAGAACTTTCAAATGTTTTGTCATTGACACCAGTTACCGTATCAGCAATATTGAGAACTCCCTTGAAGGTTGAGTTATCAGCTACCTGCAGGACATAAACCCCCAGATAATCCATCTTAATCTCTTTACCAGCTGTCGTCAACCCTTGATATTTAGCCATATTTTGTGATGTTTCCATGTAAAATTGGTTGATCCGATTGAACTCCTCATCCGTGGAGCCACCCGTCATATCCTTGGCAGAATAAATATCTGTAAAAGGGGTCAGCCAAGCATAGACCAGATGAGCAAAGGTTGCCTGCTCTACTCCGACCGTCACAAAGTTGTAGGAACCCGCTTCCTTGTCGGCCTTATTATCAACCAGCAAGACCTTACGAACATCCTCGGCACCACCAGGAACTTCTATATAATAAGGCAGACGAACGTAAAGAGCTGCTATAAAAAAGGCAATAGTGACGCCAATGACCGTCGGCAATATAAACTTCTTAATTCTTTTCATTGTTGATTCTTTCTAATTCTTTGATTACACTTTGGGGCACATAGGCTGCGATATCCTGTTGAAAAGCAATCAGCTCACGAATACGTGATGAACTGATATGCTGATAGTCCGGCTTGCTGAGTAAGAAAATCGTTTCTATTTCTCCCGCCAATTCCTGATTGAAAAAGTTCATATTGGCTTCATAGTCTAGGTCTTGACTGTTACGGAGACCACGCACAAAGACCTTGGCTCCTAGTCTTCTGGCCACTGTCACTGCTAGCTCATTCTGAGAAGTAATAACCTCAACATTATCCAAATGCTGCAGAGCTTCTTTGACCATGCGCTCTCTGGCCTCAATTGTGAAAAAACCAGACTTTTCTCGGTTATAGAAAATCCCTACATAGAGCTTATCAAAGAGCCTGCTGGCCCGCTCAATCAGGTCCACATGGCCCTTGGTCATCGGGTCAAAAGACCCTGTGAATAATCCTATCTTATCTGACATACACCGTCACCTTTGAAATTCCATATATCTTCTGCTTCCAAATGCCCAGCCCTGCAATTTCCTCAGGCAGCTCTACTTCCTTGTCCGTCTCACAGACTACTAGGACATCTTGACTCAAGAGCTGACGCTCCTCTAGCTTCCCAAGGTCAGCCACAATCTGCTCCTTGGCATAAGGCGGATCTAAGAGAACTAAGTCAAAAGCCCCCGTCAACATTTCCAAAGCTCGGCCAGACTCCATCTTGAGCAAGTCAAAACGTTCCGGCTCCTTTGTCATCTGAATATTCTCTGAAATAATAGCCTGAGCTCTGCGATCCCTTTCGACTAAGACAGCTTCCTCCATACCTCGCGAAATAGCTTCAATGGCCAAACTCCCACTCCCAGCATAAAGATCTAGCACCCGACCGCCGTCAAAATAGGGACCAATCATATTAAAAATTGCCCCCTTGACCTTATCGGTCGTAGGTCTGGTCGTCTTGCCGTCCAAAGTCTTGAGGGGCCTGCCCCCGTATTTACCTGCAACAACTCTCATAAAAAACATTATAACACACATCGCACAGGAGGCCAATTTTTTGAAAACTTGACAGACAAAAAATAGAAGTCCCCCAAATTAGAGACTTCTGTTTTCTTTTAGTTTTAGTAAAAAATCAATTAATTCAGGCTGACAGTCTGCCTTATCCAAGATCAGCCCTATTGACCGGCCAACCATAATATAAAAAGTTTCTGGCTTGTCTATAATCGCCACAATATCTTGATAGTCAAATCTGGCATTGTTATTCCGATTAACGACACGAAAGTCTGTCTCATAGAAGCTAAACTCCTGCTCTATATCATGCCAGAGGGGGTTGCCTCTATAAAACTTTTTAATATGGCGATTCATGGACAGATAGTAAAGAAAAGGAAGGACAGCCACAGTAACAAGAAAAGCTACGCCTCGCAAAGGTTCCCCGATGAAAAAACAGATTGCACCGCATATCAGCACCACTATCTCAGGGAGAATCAGTGAAAAGAGGCCATTCTTTTTATACCAAAAATTGGTCCAAGCGAAACGGCGATAAGCTTCTTCTGTCATAATCGTTTTTGCTGTCATAGGAAACATCTCTCTACCTCCAAGTTATATTCCTCCCTACAGTTTACCACACTCTTGCTAAAAATAACAATACTCAAGAAAGAACTTGCTTTTCTCGATTTCATTTGTTATACTATATGTAACTTTTAAAACGTTACATAGGAGGTGTGATATGTTTTCGCATGAAAAATTAAAAAAACGCAGGCTGGAGCTTAATCTGACACAGTCTTCCATTTACCAAGAGCTTGGCATCTCTCGAAAAACTTACTCTGCTTGGGAAAATGGTCTAGCAGAACCCCACGCAAAAAATCTCAGGAGGTTGGCCACCTGTCTCAAGGTCCAAGAGAACTACTTTGTGGATGAGACCAGTACGCTCTACACCTACCCTTTACTAACCCCACCGCATAAAAAGGAAGTAGACCAGCTAGCTAGTCAACTCCTAGAGAGACAGCGCAAGGTTAGCTCTCTTACAGCCTATAAAGTTCTATCCGTTGAGCTGGCTGCAGGTCGTGGTCACAGTTATTATGACAATGAAACAGACTATGAAACTGTCTACTTTGATCAAGATATCCAGCACGACTTTGCATCTTGGGTCTCTGGGGATTCTATGGAGCCCAAGTATCCCAATGGCTCTGTTGCCCTTATGAAACAGACAGGATTCGACTACGATGGGGCAGTCTATGCTCTCATGTGGAATGGCAAGACCTATATCAAAAAAGTCTACCGAGAAGCTGAAGGTCTACGTTTAGAATCTATCAATCCTGACTACGAGGATCTCTTTGCTCCCTACGAAGACCAGCCTAGCATTGTTGGTATCGTAGTCGGACATTTTCTGCCGATTGAGGTATAAAACTATGGTCCTATTTGATTATTCACGCGAGCCTCGTTCAGACATCGCTTTTGTGGATATGAAAAGTTTTTATGCCTCTTGCGAATGCATTGCCCTCGGCCTTGACCCTTTAAAAACCTCGCTCTGTGTCATGAGCCGAATTGAAAATTCTGCTGGACTGATACTAGCTGCTACCCCTCTCTTTAAAAATAATTTCGGCAACCAGAATGTCAGCCGAAGCTATAATCTTCCTTTTGATGTCCACACCCGTAAGTTCAACTATGCTGTTGCTCGCAAGCAGGGACTGCCGATTACAGCAGATTATGTGCGCTTTATTGAATATGCTGCTCAAAAGACCTTATTGGTCCCACCTCGGATGAACTACTACATCCATAAAAACATGGAAATCCAAAAAATTTTCCAGGATTTCGCAGCTCCCGACGACATTTTTCCCTACTCAATCGATGAGGGTTTTCTAGATTTGACAAGCTCTATCAACTACTTCATTCCCGATCAGACGCTGGACCGCAGGACCAAACTGGATCTGCTGGCTGCCCGCATTCAACAGGCTATCTGGAAGAAGACCGGGATTTATGCCTCTATCGGCCTGAGCAACGCCAATCCCCTCCTCGCCAAGCTAGCCTTGGACATTGAAGCCAAACATACAAAAAAGATGCGGGTCAACTGGTCCTATGAAGATGTTCCCAGTAAGGTCTGGACTATTCCAAACATGACTGATTTTTGGGGCATCGGCCACCGAACAGCCACCCGTCTTAAGAAGCTGGGAATCCACTCCATTTATGATTTGGCTCACTTTAATCCCGATATTCTCAAAAAAGAAATGGGGGTCATGGGCCTGCAGCTTTGGTTTCACGCTCACGGCATTGATGAAAGCAATGTGCACAAGCCTTATCAGGTCAAGTCACACGGCCTAGGGAATTCGCAAATTCTCCCCCGAGATTATAGACAGAAGGCAGAGATTGAGCTGGTTTTTCGAGAAATGGCTGAGCAGGTCGCCATTCGTCTCAGACGCTCTGGCAAAAAATGCCAACGCGTCTCAATCTATGCCCGCTATTCCAAACAGGAGCGCCTGCCTTCCATTCATACACAGAAAAAAATTGAGCCCACTAACAACAGCGATCGATTGGCTCAAATCGTCGTTCAGCTTTTTCGTTCCAAATATCAGGGCGGGGCTATCCGACAGATTGGCGTTTTTTACAGTGACTTTGTCGATCAAGGATATGGTCTGATTTCTCTCTTTGACGATCCTCTGCAAATTCAAAAAGAAGAGGAGCTCCAACAGACGATTGACCGCATCAGAGATTGCTTCGGCTTTGCCTCTCTGCTTAAGGGAAATGCCTTGCTGGACTCCTCCCGTGCTATTGCTAGAAGCAAGCTAACCGGTGGCCATTCTGCTGGAGGTTTGGAGGGCTTATCATGACTGACCGCTCTTATCTCCCCTATCAGTCTGCTCGTGACTTTCAGGATCGGGGCATGGCTAAATGGGCTGGCTTTTTCCTCTCTGAGCATAGCACTGCTTTGGCCAAAAAAGAACTAGATATCAGTCGCCTGGCCCAGCTTGACAGACAGGAGAAATTCCAGTTACTCAACCAAGCCTACAGTCATCAAGTTCCCATCAGAATCACCTTTCTTAATCAGGGAAAGCTGACCGACATTACTGCTACCGTCTTTCATCTGGACTGCAAGCAGGTCCTCCTGCAGGAAGGTGACCATTACAAAGGCCTTGCTATCCATCAGATTCTTTCGATACAAGCTTCAGGAGGCGCAGATGACCACTCAAAATGTACATGAGGAACTTCAATTTGACTATTTTTCCCAGAATTACTATCAATTTCAAGAGGATTTTTATCAATTTTCCAATCTTCCCCAGCCTCTGATGGTCATGGAAGATGATATCCTACTCCACATGGCCAGCCGCCAGGTCACTCATTTCAAACTTTCCAAGACCAAAAGTTTGGACAAGAAAGACCATTACTTCCACTTTACCGTCAGTCGTCCAGACCAAGCAAAACGACTCTGTATCTACCACTATCAAGGCCAAACAGAAGATATAAATCAATAAGCTCCCAAACTTAGTTTGGGAGCTTATTGTAGGGAACTGGCCATCTACTAGAATCTTCTCAATTATTTATTGCTTTAAGTCAGGTAAATAACATTAAAGATTTGAGCCAGCTATATTTAAAGCCAAGAAGCGCCATTCTTTTTAGGTTATCTATTCAGTTCATTTGTATAAACTAATTTCATACTAAAAACACCCCAATCGTTAGATTTTCTGTCTAACTTTTGGGGTGAAAGTCAAAGCGAATTATCTTTTCTTTTATTTTTTATCGGTGTCAAGATTTGCAGCTTCAATAACCGGCTGCTCATCTTGTTTTAGCTTGTTAACAGTCATATTAACACCAAGAGCTCCTGCTAGGAGTTGACGAATATCGAAGCCTGCACCTTGCGACACTTGGTCAATACTCTGCATGATATCACCAACCATCTTAGAAGCATTGCCTTCACCATACATAGTGATTTTGTCCACTTTAGTAAGCGGCTCTGCTACAGCACGGGCAATTTCTGGCAGTTTGTCTACAATCATCTCAGTAATGGCTGCTTCTTGCATCTTCTTCATGGCTTCTGCTTTTTTATCCAAACCTTGAGCTTCGGCTTCTAGCTTAAGACGAATCGCTTCCGCTTCAGCACGTCCTTTAGCTTCAATAGCTTCGGCTTCTTGCAGTTGCGCAAACTTTTCAGCCTCGGCTTGAGCCTTGCGAGCTTCGGCTTCTTTTTGTGTTTCAAAGAGTTCTGCCTCGGCTTGACGTTGACGCTCAATCAATTGTGCTTCCGCCGCTTGTTGGCGAGAGTATTTTTCAGCCTCAGCCTGTTTGCGGATGTTAGCATCCAGTTCTTGCTCCCGGACCTTAACTTCACGTTCCTTGACTTCAGCTTCCTTCTCTTGCTTCATGATATTAGCTTCAGCGGCCACGCGCTCTTGCTCACGACGCTGAATTTCTGCCTCGATCCCTTTGGCTGCATCAGCCTTAGCTTGCGCAATATCTGCTTCCTGCTTGAGGGCTGCTTGCTTCAGTTTCAACTCATTTTGCTTTTGAGCAATTTCCAAGTCAGCAGCTACCCGCTTGTCGTTTGCTAATTTGTCTTGCTCAGCTTCTACTTCCTTGCGCTCACGTTCAGCTTTAGCCTTTGCAATTAAGGCATCTTTTTTGATGGTTTCGACATTTTCAATACCGAGATTATCAATCACGCCACCTTCATCTGAAAAAGATTGGACAGTAAAAGCGATGACTTCCAAGCCCATTTTAGCCAAATCAGGAGCTACGTTATCCTGCACTTTTGAGGCAAATTCCTGACGGTCATTGACCATCTTGCGTAATTCCATCTGACCAATTACTTCACGAAGATTTCCTTCCAAGACATCTTGAACAGAGTTAGAAATATCAGTTGTATTCCAATTAAGGAAGTTTTCTGCCGCACGAGCAATCATTTCGTCAGTCGTTCCGATTTTTAGCTTAACTGCTGCATCAGCACGAACATTAATGAAGTCTAGAGTTGGCACCGCCTCAGACGTACGAACATCTGTTGAGAACTGCTCAATGTCCAGATAAGAGCGTTGCTCAACAAAAGGAATCATAAATCCAGCCTTACCTCGAAGGTGACGCTGTTTACGAAGACCTGTAATTACAACTACTTCGTTAGGGCGTGCGTTAACATAGCCTTTCACTAAAAGTACGACAAGGACAACCAGACCAATAATTACTGGAATCAACCAAGTTGGAAAGAAAAATGTATCCATTAAATCTCCTTCTAAAAGACAATTTCCATTGTCTATTTTCTTTTTATACTTAGTATAACAAATTATTTCAAATTCTCAAATTATTTTCAAAATTTTTACAAGAATTATTCATCAAACAGTCCTTGCAAACCGGCGAAAGGATTGTTCTTCTCTTT
The DNA here is from genome assembly GCF_050225395.1 of Streptococcus sanguinis. Lineage (GTDB taxonomy): Bacteria > Bacillota > Bacilli > Lactobacillales > Streptococcaceae > Streptococcus. The sequence continues at coordinate 1,790,911 of NZ_CP071431.1, forward strand.
TTGAGCTTCCTGGGCAGCGGCGAATTCTTCTTCTGTCATAACCTGCCAGTCCTGACCAGACAGAAAACCTTGACCGGCTTCTTCCTCAGCTGTTAGGATTTTCAGCGGGATATTCATCAGGATATTATCAGCTACACTCTCGGCTATATTAATCTCGCCATTTTCAATCGGAAGCACCAAGTCCTGATCAATCAATTCCTGCGATGCAGCCTGGCCTTCTTCCATGAAAATTTCGTTGACTAGATAAGACTCCTTGAGCTCCACCGGCTCCATACTGCGACTGGACGTCAAGGTAATGGTATAAGACAGGTCATAATCCAGAAAATAAAGGCCGTCTTCATATTGAACTTTTCCTTTGGCTACAATATCCTGAACATCTAAAATCTCAGGATTGCGTTCTTTTAACTCCTCTGCCAAGTCCAGCTTTTTCTCAAAGGCTAGTCCATCTGGATTCTTCCGAATTTCTTGAATATGCAACATAAGTTCCTCTTTGTTTTTTTCTTTATATTATATCATGTTTGAGCGCTTCAATGTTATTGAAAATTATTTTGTTATAATAAATTGTAAGGAGGGAAGACAATGGAACATCTAGGACAGGTTTTTAGATTTTTTCGCGAGGCAAGGCACATCTCTTTATCCGAGGCGACTGGCGGAGAATTTTCAAAATCTATGCTCTCTCGCTTTGAAAATGGGCAGAGCGAACTTTCGGCACAGAAACTTTTTAGCGCTCTCAGCGCCATCCGCACGGAAACGGAAGAATTTACCGTTGCAGCCGGCATCCAGAATCATCATTCTCACAAGGAACTCTTAAGCCAAATTCAAGACCTGTTGCAAGCCAATCAGCTTGATCTCTTAGAAGAACTTTATCTGAAAAAAGAAAAAATCACTCAAAAAAGCAAGCATGCTAGTGATTGGGTTGAACGCCTGATTGTAAAGGCCTATCTCTGTGCCCTCAAAGAGTCTGAGAAGGCTAGCCCAGGCGAGCTGGATTTCCTGCATGATTACCTCTTTTCAGTTGATATTTGGGGGCGCTACGAGCTCAATCTCTTCTCTGTCTGCACTCCGGTTTTATCCCTAGACTTGTTTTCCCAATACACCAAAGAAATCCTCTCAAGAAAGGATTTTGCCGCCTTGTTTGCCAACAACCGCAACACCCTGCACACTACTTTTCTTAATGGATATTTGCTGGCCATCAGTCAGGAAAATATCACCCAGGCAGACTATTTCCAACAAGTCATTGAGCGACACTTTTATGAAGAAAATGAGACTTACTTCCGAATTGTCTATCTCTTTGCTCAGGGAGAGTTAGCTTGTTTGAAAGGGCAAACAGAAGAGGGGCTTTCGCAAATGAAGAAAGCTGTCGATATTTTCCGAATCTTGAACTGTCAGCATAGCGCTGACTACTATCAAGAAGCCCTTGATACTGCTTTTCAAAAATATAGCAAATAATGCAAATCTCCACTTTTAAGCTCAGCGATGTCGAGTTGAAAAGTGGTTTTTTTATGCAAAATATACTCCAACTTACTCATCTTAACAATTGCACCCAAGAATCGTTGAATATATGCAATATTTCCTGCTGCTTAGGTTTTCTATTTTATACTAAAAGCAGAAAGAGCTCTCGCAAGTCACTTTCAGAATTTTACCACTTACTTATGAGACCTAACCAGTTGCCGAAAAGCCCTTGTTTTTGGCTTTAAACGGTCTATAATGGTCATCAGAAAGAGAAAAAAGCTAGATTACAGATGCACCCAATCAGCTTTTATACAATCTTGCAGTTTAGAAAAAGAGTCTACGATGAAATTATTTTTTAAAAATGGGGTCTATGCCTCACTCAGCCTTTCCCGAATCTTCAACACCTTGGGAGCTTCTATTTTCAATATTGTTTTTGTGGTATTTGCTTCCAGTATGCCCAATCCCAAGTTTGCCATTGCTGTGGCTAATTTTATCGTCCTAGTTCCGACATTTTTTACAATCTTTGCCGGCATCAAAGCTGACAAGACTGTTCATAAGGCTCATTGGCTGATTCATTTTGGTTATCTTCAAGCCCTACTCTTTGTCCTTGTTGCCTTCATGACTCGCTCCAGCTCCTACCTAGCCTTTTCAGCCGTCTGCTTGATGAATATTCTTTCAGATATCATCAGCGACTATCGGAGCGGCCTGCAAATGCCGATTTTGAAAAAGAATGTTCCAGAGAAAGACCTTATGGAAGCCTTCTCTTTTACCCAGCTTATCAGTTTTCTCTGCAGCCTGGCCGGACAAGCTTTGGGAGTTTGGCTCCTAACCGTCAGCCAGCAAGACTTTTTCTTAGTTGCTTTGGTTAACGCTTTGACCTTTCTCCTATCCTCCACCATCCTCTACTTAGTCCGCCGCAGATTGACCCATGACCCAGTGGCAATTTCTGAGAAAAAAGCTCCTCTGAAGGAAGAATTGAAGAAAATGTACACATCGTCCAAGCTGATCTTTGAGCAGGAAGGTTCTAACAATTTTCTCAAACTGCTGGCTCAAATCCTGATCGTCAACGCTATGGCAGGTTCTCTTATAGCTCTTTATAATCTCTACTTGCTGGATAACCCCATCTTCCAGCTATCCTTTAGTCAGTCTCTCTTGGTTCTTCAGACCACTCTTGTCCTAGCCATGATTGCAGCCAGCCTGACGCCCAACGATTACTTTAGCCGTCTCTCTCTAAATCAACTAACCCTCTGGGCTGCTCTTACCATGATTCTGCTTGCTGTCAGCAATTTTTTGCATCTGCCTGTTTTCGTCGGCATTGCTTTTGGATTTTTACTAGCTTATATCTCCGGTAAGATCAATCCCAAAATCAACACCCTCTTACTGAGCAAATTGCCTTCTGATGTTCTCGCTCAGACTTCCAGCTTTCTGAGTCTGCTCTTTTCTTTCTCTGTTCCCTTTGGTACTATGGTCTTCAGCAGCCTAGCCCTCTGGAATATGAACGCTAGCTGGCTCATCTTCAGCATTATCGGTGTGATTTCTCTGCTCCTATCTATCGAAAAAAAGAAAGATGTTAAAGAAAATTGATAGATCAATCTTGTTTCTTTTAAATCAAAATTTATTCGCCTGTAAGACAGTCATAACAAAAAGGAATCAGGCAATAATCGTCTGATTCCTTTAGATAAAACACGCGCGCTACCCTCGTTTGATTCTTCCTTTTTCTTATAATTCTCTAGTATTTTCTGCAAAAATTACCGAGAAAATCGAAATTAGGGGAATCAGTAGGGGGAAAGGGGCGCGTGCGAATTTTAAGCTGAATTTTCACTATATTTACTAGAAATTATGGTACAATAGTCATAAGCAAGGAGCTGCAACTCCTTATTATGATAAGAGCTTATTTAAATTTGCGGGGTTTGCGAGTTTGCTTAGGCTCTTTTTTTATTCTCTTAATGAGTTCTAACAACATAACTAAAATAGTTAGAAGCCTTACTAGTGAATCTAAGAAATTAGTTGATACTTGTAGAAAGTTACTAAAAAGCTCTAGCAAACCGCTCAATGCGCTTAGCGAAATTTGCAAGATTGGGAACAATTCAAACGATAGTTTCAAACTTGCCGCTAAAAATAAAATTACATTTAGCTGATGCATATTCATCACCTCCCTCCATTTAATTTTAAATGTATTATATCGATTCTGTAGAATCGTGTCTATGCTAGAAACTATAACTTTACACACACTGTATATTTTATAAAATCAATACTACTGTTAGAAAGTTGATAAAAGTTTCTAGAAAATTGCTGAACCTCCTTTCACCTTGTATTCTAGCACCGTTTCAAAATATTGTCTAAGGCAACTATAGGTCTTTTAGAGCAATCTTTAATTTTTTTTAGAGCAATCTTTAGCTTTTTTATAGCTAGGAGAACTTTTTATAGTCAGGATAGCTTTTTATGGTCAAAGAAGCTTATCCTTTTTTTATTCTATCATCCATCGTCATTTTTTTCATTTACTTTGGAAGACTTTTTCACACAGTGTATTCTATAAAAAACGATAGAAACAGTTATAGTCATTATAAGCCCTTTTACTGATTCTAGAAGTGCTTCTAATGAATTTAAGAAGCCAGTTGCTACTTGTAGAAAGTTATTAAAAGCCTCTAGACAACTGCTTAAGGTAGTTAGCAACTCTGGTTGGAGTAGCTTTTCGATTATAAATTGAATGATAAATAAATGATTCATAATTACATTTCCTTTCTAATGAATTTAAATTACAAAATATAGTATAATGGTGAATTTTTGAAATAATCGTATTTTTTAAAAATTTGTGTTAAAAATTTTTAAAATATTGTTGGAAAGACGCTTAAAAACTCTCCTATCGCTTGATACGACTGACTTTTCAAGCTCTTTTCGTTTCCGTTTAAAAATTTTAATAATTTCCAAAACTTTCTTTTTTATTTCTTTAATTAGCTCAATAATCCTCTGAATCCTCGAAATACATAAAAGAATATATGGAAACGAATTGTCGAATGGATAAAATTGAAAGACACAATATGCTAACAAAAGAATGTTCCGCAATAAACTAAGCAATTTTGTTCCGATTATTTGTTTTTCATAGGGAGTAAAGTTTGTTATAACTTTTACTAGATTTGTTTTAGTGTTTGTCAATATGAAATCTCCTGTTTTTAAAATAATTAAATGAATGATAACTAAAAATTTTTTCTTTTTTTCCAAATTGGTTTTCTCCTTTTTTAAACTAATATAGAAAGCGATAGTCGTCAGAATTATAAGAATATTGTTCATACTTTGATTTCCTTTCTAATGAAATTTTATTATTATTGTTACTTATACGATTCACCAAATATTTTTTGCTCATCTGAATAAGTCCTTTCTTCTTAAAAAATTAATGGTATTCACTGCTATTCACGCGATTTATCTTCATCACCTCCTTTTATTCTTGCTGATGAATGCACTTTACATTACATATTATAAAAGTAAATTTTTCGACCAACTTTTACATTAGATATTATAAAAGTAAATTTTTCAACTAACTTTTACACTAGGTATTATAAAAGTAAAATAAATGCTATTTTTCAGTTGTTGATAAAAATATAATAAACGTAAAAAATTTGATTTAGTTTGTAAATCTTTTTTATATTTTATAAATACAAGGTGTTTTCTAAGAGAAATGAACTTTACTTTTTAGTTCTCGCCCTTATTTTGATTTACCCTAGAATGTAGTAAAATAAAAAACGATAACTTCTTATTTAGAAGTTATCGTTTTTGTATATTAGAAAGCTAAAGATTAAGTTTCAGCTATTTCTATTGCTATTAGTTCCAGCCAAAGCGTCTGCCTCTACCATTGCGGTCAAAGTACATCCAGCTTCCATCTTCCAGCTGAATCCATTTATTGCGCGCCATTTCACCTGAATTCGGATCAAAGTAACGGTTAGCACCATTGACATAGACAACCTTGCCTTTGACTTGCTTGCCATTTTGGTCGAAGTAAAGGGTTTGTTGACCAATCTGCTGCAAACCAGTCACTGCTTTACCAGTCTGATCGAAGTAATACCATTCGTTCTTGGCACCTTCAACAAACTTATTAGCTGCCATTTCACCGGAGTTGGCATCGAAGTAACGGATAGATTTATCAGCCAGAGTTACTAGCTGTCCTTTGACTTGCTTGCCATCTTGGTCAAAGTAAAGTGTTTGCTGGCCAATCTTCTGAAGACCTGTCACTGCTTTACCAACCTGATCGAAGTAATACCATTCATTCTTAGCACCTTCTGCAAACTTGCCGACTGCCATTTCTCCTGAATTAGCATCGAAGTAACGGATAGTTTTATCAGCCAGAGTCACTACTTTACCTTTGACTTGCTTGCCATCTTGGTCGAAGTAAAGGGTTTGCTGACCAATCTTCTGAAGACCTGTCACTGCTTTACCAGCTTGATCGAAGTAATACCATTCATTCTTGGCACCTTCTGCAAACTTGCCGACTGCCATTTCTCCTGAATTAGCATCGAAGTAACGGATAGTTTTATCAGCCAGAGTTACTACTTTACCTTTGACTTGCTTGCCATCTTGGTCGAAGTAAAGGGTTTGTTGACCAAGTTTTTGAAGACCTGTTACGGCAACACCATCTGCTCCGAAATAGTACCAGTCACTTGGATTATCACCTTGGGCAAAGCGGTTAGCAGCAGCGTTACCTGAATCCTTATCAAAGTAACGAAGTTTACCATCTTTGGCACGCGCAATCTTCCCCTTGACTTGATAGCCGTTTTGGTCGAAGAATTGCTGATTGCCGCCCATGGTTACCAGACCTCTAGCCATGACACCCTTGGCATCAAAGTAACGCCAGTTTTGACCATCAGTAGTGTAGTAACGGTTGAGAACTTGGGAGCCAGTCTTATCGTAGTAGTACTGATTGCCGTTTTCATCTTCACGGAGAGAGTCTCGCAACTGAATACCATTCTTGAGGAAGTAGAGCTGTTTGCCGTCAATTTCTTGCGCGCCTGTCACCAGATAGCCACGGTTGTTGAAGTAATACCAATTTCCATTTTCATCTTGGATAAAGGCATTCTTAGCCTCATATCCACTAGTTGAATAGTACTTAGTACCACTAGCATCACTAACAAATCCAGTGGAAGCTTTCTTATTGACTAGTTGCTTAGGCAGTACCATCTCACCATTCTTGTTGTTGAGGTATTCGTTGCTAGCCCAGTCTTTAAGAACATAGTAAGCACCACGACCTAAGATATTGGTACCGTTGAAGTGTTTAGCTGACCACTTGGTAATCTTCTCATCAGTCGTCATCTTTTGACCGTTGGAAATCTGTACTCGTTCAAAGATTTCTGGGTATTTAGCTTTGAGTTCATCCAAGAAGGCTCCACCATACTTGCCTTGATAGTCTGTACCATTCGTTCTAGTATTGGCAACGTAAAGTTTTTCCTTGATTTCTGCGCCTTCACGGTAGGTTCCATAGTTGTTGACACGAGTTGCCGTTACCACTTCCTTGCCTGGCAGGTTGTAGATTTGGTCTGGCACCCAGTCCGCAATGGCTTGGATATTGACACTGTGAAGAGCACGGAGAGCATTGAGCAGGTCATTTAAAGAACCATATTTATTGTTCTTGCTCATTGCCATGTCATAACGGTCTTCAAAGGCATAACCATTCTGGATGATAGAATCTAGGAAAGTCCCGTCCTGGCTAGATACATACTGAGGCGGCAGCTCAAATGAAGTCACTCCCCATTCTTTGAAGAGGTTGACATTTTTAGCAATGACTTTATTGGTATACTGATCATCACGGGTTGCAAAGTCTTGGAAGTTAGAGAAACCTTCGTAAATCAGCTGAGAATCAAGGGCTGCGCTAGATTCGTAAACCTGACTGCTGGCATTTTTCTTCTTGCTGGCTGCTACACGAGCATCCTGATCTGCCTTAGCACCAACTGGTACCCAAACAGCCAGATAACCAGAAACTTGGACATTGCTGTAGCCTGCGATATCATTCATATCAAAGGTCAAAATACCATTAGCATCTGTCTTCTTCCAGAGCGATTGCGGCACTTCTTCGTCAGTTAGATAGCGGGAAATACCATCTTTGGTCGTCAAGAGTACCGGACGGTAGTATTGATTCTTATGGGCTGCTCCCATATTGACTTGCAGTTTATCCCACTCGTTCAGCTTAAGATTCGGGTTATTAGAAGCAATAACTGCCATCCCTTGGGTACGAGTCTCTTCTGTTCCTTCATCTGTCGCTTCGTTGGCACCAGTACCGTAACGAACAGAAGTCAAAATTCCATTGTAAGACCATTTATCCGCCTCACGAGGCACACCCATATAGGTGACTTTCATATCCTGACCGCCGGCTACATATTTAATACGAGCCCGTAACAAGGCATCAATAGCGTCATAGTAAGGAGATTTCTTCTCCATATATTGGCCATCATCAGTATAGAGATCCCCATAGTAGACCCGAGTGATGGAGTCTTTGTTGGAGAGCATGAGGGCATGAGCAGTTGGGATATTGAACTGCGTATACTTCTTGTCCGCCTTGCGCATATCTTCATTGTAAATCTTGAAGGCTTGCTTGAGCTCATCCATGGTAAAGGTCAAACCATCAGTATTTGGATTGATATTTTCCCGAATGATGTCGGCAATAACGGTTTGCACTTCACTGTCATGAGCTCGAACAAAGATATAGTTGGCCATCCGTTCGCCATTTTTCTTTTCAGTAGAACGGTCATTCAGGCTGTTGCTAATCGTTGGCTCAACTCCGCTACGGACAGAAAGCTTACGCATGAACGAATAAAGTAAGGACAGACGAAGCTTATTATCAATCGGCAATTGAGCACCCTTGGTGTCCTTGTTGTAGTCAGGGTCGTTGTCAGACCAAGCTTCCAAGATAGACAGATGCTTAATAGCCTGCTCTTCACTTTCTCCAACCTTGTAGCGAGACTTGAAGTAATCAGAAGCAATTTGGAGCAAGTCCGCATTGACATTGTCTACCGCATCGACACGGACTCCGTCAAAGTTAGCAGTCGGATCGTTGGCTACGATGCTTCCGAAGTTCATCATAAAGTGCAGCCAGTTGAGTTGCTCAGCCTGAACAGCTGGATTAGAGTTGTCAAAGTCGTTGGCTAGCAGGAACTCATAACCGCCAGTTGACTTGTCAATGAAGTACTTAGGTGTACCAGTTTGGTTGGTAGGTGTGCGGTTCAGGATACGGTACTTAGAATTAGCATGAGAAGTCTTATCACTATTGGTATAAAGCAAAGCTCCGCCTTGCAAGTGGTCCTTATTAGTACCAGTTGTTTCAGACTCTGTCTTGATATTCCAGTTTGGCTGAGTTTTGACAAATGTGCCCATCAGTGTTCTCAGCCATTTAGTATCGCCTTCTTTACCGATTCTTTCTTCAATTTTGCGCTGAACCTGCTGAGAAGCACCTGTCAGGATAGCTTGTTCCACTTTGTTTTCAAAAGCTCCTGCTCCCAAACCTTGCTGGTTCATATAGTTGAGATAGCTAACCTGCGTTTGCTTATCAGGCCACCAAGCCATTAAAAGCGGACGCAAGTCAGTCTCTGTAGACTGAGTCCATGTTTTTCCATCCTTGAGGATAGCTTTTGGACGATACCAGCTATCTGCTGTCAGGTAGCCGTCAACTGTTTCAATATCCTTTTCCGTAGTGCCATGGAAGGCATTCATTCTGGTAAATTCATTGTTAAGACTGCTAGTACCTTGCTGGAATTGATACTCAGCTGAATCAATCAAAGCTCCAGTCTCTGCATCGAAATAAAGAATTTTTCCATTGAGCTCAACAGCGAAATTCTTTTTAACTGTACCGTCGTCCTGAACATAATATTTCTTGCCATCAATGGTCTTAATGTGAGATAAGACATCGTCATCATGCTCAGTATTAACAGGTGCTGCTTGGGCTTGAGCAGCAAGCATTCTTTCAGCTATCGCTCCCTGTCTTTGAGCTGGTTCTGGCAAGCGGTCTTTCTTTGCAACTTTTGGATTTGCAACAATCTTGTCTGTAACAGTCTTCTTTGCTTGTTTGTCAGCAGTTGCTGGACTTGCTTGTCTATCCTGAGCAATTGCTGCAGTGTTAGCAGTTTCTGATGTTGCATTAGCTACTTTTGCTTCTTCAGCAACGGCTGCCTTTTCTGTAGTTGCTGTTTCTTCTACTGCCGGCTTAGTCGGCTCTTGAGCATCTGTTTGAGCTGTCGCTTCCGTATTTGCTGCAGTTTCAACAGTTTTTTCACTGGCTACAGCAACATCAGTCACCTTGTCTGCAGAAGTTACTTTTTCTGCTTCCAACTGAGAAGCTGAGTTGACTTGTACTTGAACTGGCTGACCTGAGCCACTATCCTGAGCTGCAGTTGGTTCTTGAACTGCCACCTGCTTAACATCATCAGCGTGGACAAGACCTGCTTCGAGACCAAGTACTTTTGGTGCTACGATAAGTGCTAAGGTAGTCACACCGATGGCTACCCAGTTCTTCTTAACTTTATGCATCTTATAATGAATTTTTTTCTCCATCATAAAGCCTCCTTCTGAATTTGGTATAAAGTTATACTCTTATTCTAGTATATTTTTAGAGATGAGTCTATTTTATTTGCACATCTGCAACTGCGAAAGGCAAATTCTTTCAAACTGAGCCTTGAGCTTCTGGGCAACACCGAAGGAATCTAAAAATTCCAAGAAAGATAAGCACTCCTCAATATCACTCAGAGCATAGCTATTCCCAACCTTGTAGGAATAAAGAGCCCTATGATACTTAATCAGCATCCGATCATAAAGATCTGTCTCAGGGATTTTAGAATGGTCAAGATAATTGAGGAATCTCATAGCAACCAGCAAATGATTACTCTCTATACAGACGCTGATAACATTAAGCAGCATCTTGATAATACGCCGGCGATTCTCCGGTAGATTATTATAAAACTGGGTGCGGTTAATCATCTCACTAGCAAAGGTCTCCAGTGTTTCCAAGGTCAATAGATCCACACTATTAGTAAAGAGCCAGAGCTCATAACGCCCCCACTCCTCAACGGAAAAGAGATAATCGGTCAGAAATTCTACATCTTTCTTGCTAATCTGAAAATCTGGACTGCAGGAAGACAATACTGCTCTAACAACAATTGTATTAAGCCTATAATTCTTCTTCTCAGGGAACTTTTTAGCCAAAGCTTCTGAGCTAGCCAATATACTTTGGAGCTTGACGACATTGTTTTCCTGATAAGCATCAGCTACTTTTTTTGAGAAAAGCGCATCATCTGCCTCAATGTAGTTATGGTAAACATACTGAAATTCGTCTAGAGAAACAGCCATATTCTTTAAGCAGCAATAGAAAGAATCAAGCGTGATACCACTGACTCCCCGCTCAAAACGAGACAGCTGAGCCACTGAAATATCTCCGGCTGCAGCCTCTTTAAGAGACATGTTTTTTGATTCTCTAATGACTTTGAAAATTTTTCCAAATGTTTTCAACATATTGAGCCCTCGGTTTCATATATGCAATAAAATTTTTTACTAAATTTAATATACTAGTAATATATTTCGTATATGTTACAAAAAAATTACTTTATATTTCCAAATAATACAAATAGATTAATTTGAAAGACAGGAATACTCAATATAGTGATTTTTTTTGAAAGTTTTATGGTTTTCAAGAAAATATTGATTTTATAAGAATTTCAGAAGGGTTCAACCTGACAACTTGAAAACATTGGCTTTTTTAAATCTAGCCTCCTTACTTATACAAAAATAAACTTGGATAATCTAAGGTTTATAGATGACTGACATAAAACTGTAACAAAATCTAAACGAATATTTTTTAGACATGAATGAAAGGAAGTAAAATGAATCTGCCTAATGAACTAAAATAGATTTGACTAAAAAAAGAGGGAATAGAATCATAAAATTCCCCCTCTTCTATTCCTTTCTGTATCAATCAGGCCAATCAACCATGTGGTCATACCCTTCGTCTATGGAATAGCCTATACTACCGCGATAAGAGTATTCTAGCAATGATACTGACCCTTCAGTCAAGTCTTGGTCACTGTCGTTCTTATTTAACTGGACTAACTTTCCGTCCTTAATTTTAGCAAAAAATTGCTTTTTGCTAGTAACATTATCCTTGTCTGTCTCCTCTATCTCAAAGACATAGTTTCCTGTCTGAAAGAGGGAATAGTCCATATCATGCAAGAATTTTTCTCCTGAATCTGAAGCAAAGAGCCTTTGCTTCAGATTCAGCTCAATTCTAATACTGATCCAAACATCTTCTTTTTCTAGCAATTTCTCATCAGTAATATCAAAGAGAGAATTTAACTTGAAATCTTTTTCCTCAAAGCTCTTGGGTTTTAAGCGCTTAGGATTAGTTATGTACTCTACAGAAACCTCTGTATTCCCATAATGAGGAATGATATTAACACTCTCATCTATATTATCTAGACTTTTTTCTACATTTTCTTTCGTTTTGATTAGATTTTCTTGACTATTTTCCTTTTGGAGAATAACTCGCAGGATGGGAGAAGGTGTTGTTTTCGGATCAATAAACGCAGCTTCTTCAATGCCTCCCGCCTTATTGACTCGAACTTCTTCATAGAAAGAATGCTTGCCAATAGTTACTTTAAATTTCCCGATTGGGTATATATCATTAAAGTCTGGATTATTCGAATCTTCTTCCCCGTATCCACTTGGTACAGTCTCTACCTTAGCATCCACACCTCGCTTTTTGTACTCCTGCTCCAAGCTGCTGAGAACTCGGCTGGTTCGTGTTAGTTGGGGAATGATAGGCTGAAAAAAAGCTACAATCATGAGCAAAGTTAGCACGCCATTAACCACATGCCCTGCCCAGAGCAGTGCCTTCTTTCTTTGTCCTTTGAGTCCATACCGAGCGTAAAGATAGCTGAGGAAAGACAAAATCGAGCATAGTGGCACAACCCCTATCAACCAGCGATAAGGTTCTATGGTTCGCGTATCTTTCAAAGCAGAGATGAATGGAAATAGCTGAAGCAACAGAGTCAGAATTAGACTGATTGGAGCCAGATGAAGCGAGTCCTTGCTTGTCTTTATACTCTGAATCAGCGAACGAAAGCTCAAAATCAGATAAATAAACAGATAGATCAGAACAACACACTTAAAAATCATACTAAACATCATAAACTGCATTAATATGCTTGTCTTGCCTGAACTCAGAAATTCTATAGTAGATAGCATTAGAACTATAACTGCATAGCCACCCAAAGGGGCTATTATTGTAGACAGAATCCAATTAACAATATAAAAAATTGCAAATAAATCTTTAGAGGCTTTTAGTTTTTTCATTACATTTCCTACTTACTATATTATTCATCTATCATTATAGCATAAACAATAAAAAAACTGAGATTTCTCCCAGTTTTTACATATGTCTCAAGCGCTCCACCCGCTCTGAGATGGATGGGTGCGTATAGAAGAGTTTCTTCAGTCCGCCTTCTTTCTTAGGGTCGCTGATATAGAGAGCTGCGCTTGCATCATCGACATGATGTTCCATAGGCTCACTGCGATCCAGCTTGAGCAGGGCATTAATCATCCCTTGCGGATTGCGGGTCAGCTCTACACTGGAAGCATCAGCCAGAAACTCCCGCTGACGAGAAATGGCCAACTGCACCAAGGTAGCTGCCAAAGGTGCCAGAATGATGGCAATCAGCGATACGATAAGGAGAATAATTCCCAAACCACTATCGTTATCTCGATCATTACTACTGCGCCGTCCGCCACCAAACCACATCATCCGGCCAGCCAGGCTCGACAACATGGTAATAGCACTGGCCAAAGCCACAGCAATCGTTGAAATTCGAATATCGTAATTACGAATATGACTGACTTCATGGCCAATCACTCCCTCAAGCTCCTCACGATTCATGATTTGCAAGATACCTGTCGTTGCTGCGACAGCTGCATTTTCAGGCTTAGAACCGGTCGCAAAAGCATTGGGAGAGGGATCCTCTACGATATAGACACGTGGCATAGGAATCTGAGCGACCATAGCCATATCTTGTACGATATGATAGAGCTCAGGTGCTTCCTGCTCAGAGACCTCACGGGCTCCGTTCATCGCCATGACCACTTCTGTAGACTGAAAAATCATCACTCCGGCATAAATAGCTCCGATAATCAAGGCTAGCAAGACACCACCTACAGCAGACCGCAGCCAGAGATAGCCAACAGCCGCTCCAAGGAGAGCCAAGAGACCGAAAAAAGCGATAAGGAGGAGCCATGTCCTCCTTTTATTGCTGGCAATTTGATCAAATAGCATCTTAGTCACCTAGTCCAGTACTGCCAAAGTCAACTTTTGGCACAGCCTTTTCTTCTTCTGGTGTCTTGAGGAAGTCTGCAGCTTTAAAGCCAAACATTCCTGCAACAATATTGCTTGGGAAAGTTTCCAGCTTCACATTGTAGTTGCTAGTTACTGAATTATAAAGCTGACGAGAATAAGCGATTTTATTTTCTGTATTGGTCAGCTCTTCCTGCAACTTCAGGTAGTTAGTGTTAGCTTTCAGATCTGGATAGCTTTCAGCTACTGCAAAGATTCCAGAAATCTGACGAGAAAGAGCGTCACTGGCTTGCATAGCTTCTGCTGGTGAAGCAGCTGAAGCTACCTGGTTGCGCAGTTGCGTTACCTTTTCCAAGGTTGCCTGCTCATACTTCCCATAGCCTTTGACCGTTTCCAAGAGGTTGGGAATCAAGTCATTACGACGCTTGAGCTGCACATCAATCTGGCTCCAAGCTTCCTGAGTCTGCATGCGGCTTTTAACCAAAGTATTGTATGCGCCAACGACAAAGAATGCTAAAACCGCGACAATAATAAGAACAATAATAAAAGTCATGATATACTCCTTCAATTTTGATTAGACTTATTATATCAAAAAATAGTGGAACTGTCTTTATTCTTGACATGGATTTAGAAAAGATGTATGATGAAGGAAAGAATAAACCGACTGTCGGTCGAATAAAATTTTACTACTAAAAAGGATGCAAACATGGCCAATAAAAAAGACTTTATCTTAGATACCGCTCAGGAGCTTTTTATGGAGCAAGGCTTTGACCAGACTTCGATCTCCCAGATTTTAGAAGCGACTCAAATCGCCCGCGGTACTCTCTACTATTACTTTTCTTCTAAGGAAGAGATAATGGATGCCATCATTGAGCGAACCATTGAAAGAGCATTTACAGCTTCCCAAGCCTTTGCTGATAATCATGAACTGACTATATTAGAGCGCTTGGTTGGCAGCATGGCTGCTCTAAATCTTAATCATCAAGAGGGAGAGGGAGTGCTGCTGCATCTCAATCAGCCGCAAAATGCGCTCCTGCACGAAAAGACCAATCAAATTCTTCTTGAACGGGCACCTCAGATTTTACTTCCCATCATCCAAGACGGTATCGCTGCTGGAGATATGAAGACTGACTATCCCTACGAAAGCCTGGAAATGATTCTTACTTATTCGCTTCAAGTTTTTGGTAGCAGTTTTCAGGCTCTTCCGCCAGAAAAACAGCAGCAAAAACTTCAGGCCTTTCTCTATCTTTTAGAAACTCTTTTTCACAGCCGGCAAGGCTACTTCGATCCCTTTCTATCTCTGATTCAGACCCAAAGCAGCTAGAAAGCTAATTACTAATTCACTATTTACACTTACTTGACATCACAAGATTAGGAGGTAACTATGAAACAATCAGGCTTTAGACTCTTTTTATTGATTTGGATAGGAAGCCTCATTTCAGAAATCGGCTCTGGTATGACTTCTTTCGCTTTAGGTGTTTATATCTTCCAGCTGACCGGTTTGGTTTCTGTTTCTTCTTTTGTTACTCTTTGTGCTTTCCTGCCTGGTCTTTTGGTTACTCCTCTTGCTGGAATTCTGGCAGATCGCTATGACCGAAGATTGCTGATGGCTCTGGGAGATGGCTTGTCAGGCTTAGGCGTTCTCTGGATTTACTTCAGTATGAAGAATCCTGCTTTGATTTTTATCTGTATCGGAGCTGCCATTAGTTCGCTCTTTTCAGCCTTGGTCAATCCGGCCTTTCGAGCTACGATTTCCGACTTGCTGCCGGAAGATCAGTTATCAAAAGCAACTGGTTTGTCCCAGATTAATGGCATTGCCCGCTATCTGATTTCACCAGCCTTGGCTGGAATGATTTTGGCGAGTGGACATATCAGCACGATTCTGTTGCTGGATTTTTCGACCATTTTCGTGACAGTAGCCTGCACCTTGCTAGCCCGACGGGCCATTCGTTCACAAGTTTATAGCAGTGATAGCCGTTTCTGGGCTGATTTCCTTAAAGGTTTTCAAATCGTCTATGGAAAAAAAGGCATCTGGTTTTTAGTCTTAGCTGGAACAGGCTTTTCCTTCTTTCTGGGAACAGTCCAAATCCTGCTTTCTCCCTTGGTGCTAGCTTTCGCAGATGCCAAAACAGCCGGCTTGGTCATGACCATCTCCAGCAGCGGGATGCTGATAGGAGGCTTGGTTCTGGGGATATTTGCCATCAAAAAGCACTTCCATCGTATGCTCTGTCTCTCACTATTTCTACTGGGACTCTTCATGGTTGGGCTAGGAATGAAGGAAAACTTCATCTGGATTTGCAGTTTTGGCTTTCTCCTCTTTGCTGCCCTACCTTTCGCCAATACAGCCATTGACTATCTAGTCCGCATCAATATTAACAAAGCCGATCAAGGCAAGGTCTGGGGGACCATCGGGATTATTTCTCAGCTAGGCTATGTGCTAGCTTATGCCGGCATGGGTTGGGTCGCGGATACCTTTTTCAAACCCTCACTGACTTACTTTGGCTGGCTGGCAAATTCTGTTGGAAAAATCATCGGTGTTGGCGGAGGCAGAGGCTACGGTCTGCTCTTTATCCTATCCGGTATCTCTATCAGCATCGGTGCTTATCTGCTCTCCCGAGCACGTTCAGTAAAGGAGCTGGAATATGTTTCAACGCTTGATAAAAAATGATTTAAAAGAAAACAAAGTCAGCATGCTAGTCATTGGACTTTTCCTGCTTCTGACTCTGACTCTGAGCTTTGCAGCCACGCGCCTGACCGTCAGTCTGACTAGCTCAATTGAGCGCTTTGTGGAAACAGCTAAAAGTCCTCACCTGCTACAGATGCACAGCGGAAGCGTCGACCGAAAACGGATGCAAAACTTCGTCCAGCAGCATCCGGAAATTGCCTCTTGGCAGCTGACAGACTTTGTCAATGTGGAAGGGTCAGCCATACACATCAATGGGCAGGGCTCACTTCACGACAGCTCCCAGGATAATGGCTTTTCCAGTCAGAACCAAAACTTTGACTTTCTGCTAGATCAGAATAACCAGCCAGCCCAGCCTCGACCAGGGCAAGTTTATATCCCCCTTTATTATTACAATAGCGGAAAAATCAAAATCGGCGACCAAATAAGGGTCGGCAAGCTACGGCTAACTGTCCAGGGCTTTATCCGAGATGCCCAGATGAATGCTGGCCTAGTCTCCTCCAAGCGCTTCCTCATCTCACAGACTGATTTGCAGACTCTGAAAAAAGAAGCATTTGCATCTAATGAGAACCTGATTGCCTTTCGAGTACATAAGCTTAGCCAGATCTCAGCTGTCGAGCAAGCCTATAAAAATGCCGAGCTCGAGTCCAATGGGCCGCCCATGATTACCTATCCGACGATCAAGATGATTAACGGCTTCAATGATGCTCTAGTCATCCTAGTCATGGGGCTGCTAGTTGTGGCCATTATCGGCATCACCTTTCTCTGCATGCGCTTTGCCCTCCTGACCAAGATTCAAGAAGAACTGCAGCAGATTGCTGTTATGAAAGTGATGGGGCTGCCCCAAAGCTTTATCAGCAGAATCTACCTGACCAAGTATTATTTCTGCCTGGCTCTAGCAACCATCGCAGGCTGGGGGCTATCCTTTTCTCTAAGTGCTCCTTTTAAAAAGCAGATGGCACTGTCTATGGGGCAAAGTCCGACGCCCTTCTATAGCTATCTTTTGGAAATGCTAGTAGCGCTGCTGCTCTGTCTCTTGGTCTTCTGGCTAACTGCCCGGCCTCTAAGCTCTTTTAAGAAAATGACGCCCGGCCAAGCTTTAAGATTAGCTTCTTCCAACAGTCTGACCGAGACGCGTTCTACTCCGAAGATGGGCTTACCGTCTATCCCCTTCTTAGACAGACCCTATTTCGCTCTGAAAACGATTCTGAATCATAAAAAACTCTATTTGACTATCTTGCTCATTGTCAGTCTGATTAGCCTGCTTATCCTGCTGCCAGCCAGTCTCTACCGCACCGTGATGGACAAGAATTTCATCCAGTATCTGGGAGCCGGTCAGGCAGATGTGTTGGTCGATATTTCTCAGACTGAAGATATCGATACCAAGGCTGCCCAGCTTCTGAAAGAACTGCAGGCAGACAAGGATATCGCAGAGATTAATCAGTATCAGAGCCAGAATTTCTCCTATCAAGACCAGCAAGGTCAGACTCAACAGTTGCGGGTAACTCTGGGAAACCATGCGGGATTTCCAGTCAAATACAGCCAAGGCCGCTATCCTAAAAACGATCATGAAATTGCCCTCTCCAAGCTTAAGGCAGAGGAGCTCAAGCTAAAAGTAGGCGACAGCCTGACCTTGACGGTAGACGGTCAAGCCAGAAAACTAAAAGTAGTCGGTATCTACTCAGACCTGACCTACGGCGGCAAGACCGCCAAGGCTGTCTTTGTGACAAAGCAAGCTCAAACGCTCAATAGTCTGACGACCATCCGTCTTAAAGATGCTAGCAACAAAGCTCAAAAAATCAACGAATGGAAAAAACACTATTCCAATTATAAATTAACCGACGTAGAAGACTTTTTCCATCAGACTTTTGATGATACTCTAGCTATGCTCCGCCTGATTCAGATCAGCGTTTTCTGGACAGGGCTTGGCATTGTCTTCATCCTAATGACTCTCTTTGTCTATATGATTTTCACCAAGGACCAAGCTGACTTGGCACTTTATCGGATGCTGGGATTTGGCAGTGAACGACTCAGGAGCCACTACCTGCTCGCCGTCTGCTTCATCTTGATGCTGGCTCTGGCAATAGCCGACCTGCTGCTCCTTAGCCTAGGGCAAGAAGTCTGCAGTCTGCTGCTCAGCAGCTTCGGTATCAGCAAACTCCAGCTCATCATCAATAAGCCCCTTACTTTTCTATGGACACCGCTGGCTCTACTTCTTAGCGGACTTACAGCAGCACACATCAGTCTCCGAGCGCTGAACAAGCTGGAAATTGGACGCTATCTCAAGGAACATTGACCTTAAAAAGATTTAGCATTATTTTACATCCGAGGAGAAGCCTATGTTATTAGAAGCACACAACCTCAGCAAAAGCTATCAGGAAAATCAGGAACCCATTCTCCGTGATTTGTCGCTAGAGATTGAGAGCGGCCAATTCATCGCCATCATGGGGCCGTCTGGCTGCGGGAAATCCACTCTTCTCAATCTTCTGTCCACCATTGACAGACCTGACCAAGGACAGATTCTTTACGAGGGACAGGACCTGCTAGCTATGAAAGACAAGGACTTAGACCGCCTTCGCAGAGAGGCTTTCGGCTTTGTCTTCCAGCAGGCAACCTTCCTGAAAAATCTCAATATCCTAGACAATATCTGCCTACCGAGTATCATTGGTAAGAAAGGCAGTGAGCGAAAGGTAGCCTATGAACGAGCCAAGGAGTTAATGGCTCTGACTGGCATTAAGGACATTGCTCACCGCTCTATCCATCAGGTATCGGGGGGCCAGCTCCAGCGAGCCGGTATCTGCCGGGCTCTCATGAACCAGCCTCGAATCATTTTTGCTGACGAGCCGACAGGAGCGCTCAATTCTCAGGCTGGCCGTCAAGCTATGGAGCTCATGCAGCACTTCCACCAGCAGGGTGCAAGTATTCTCCTAGTGACGCACGATGCCAGCGTGGCTACCTATGCCGACAAGGTCCTGCTCATTTTAGATGGCAAGATCAAAAAAGAAATTCTCTTTGACCCAGCTGCTAATCAGGATGAGCGGCGTCAGCTGCTCTTGGCGGAGCTAAATCAAATTGGCATATAAGAAAAGAGGCCCTTTGGCAGAATGCTGGGGTCTCCTTTTTATGATATAATAGGATGAATACTGACAAACAAGGATGAAACTATGACACCGCAAGAATTTTACCAGCTCTTAGCCCAGCAAGGAATCGAGCTGAACGACCGCCAGAAAGACCAGTTTGAGCGTTATTTTGAACTTCTGGTCGAATGGAATGAAAAAATCAATCTGACAGCTATCACCGAGAAAAATGAAGTCTATCTCAAGCATTTCTATGATTCAATTGCCCCCGTTTTGCAAGGCCTGATTGACAATCAAGACCGTAAGCTGCTGGATATCGGCGCCGGTGCCGGCTTTCCCAGTCTCCCTATGAAAATCATCTGTCCTCAGATGGATGTGACTATCATTGACTCGCTCAACAAACGAATCAACTTTCTCAAACTGCTGGCAGAGGAGCTCGAGCTGGACAAGGTTCACTTCTACCACGGCCGCGCAGAAGACTTTGCTCAGGACAAGGCTTTTCGGGCTCAATTTGACCTGGTCACTGCCCGTGCAGTTGCTCGGATGCAGGTTCTGTCTGAACTGACCATTCCCTATCTAAAAGTTGGCGGGAAGCTCCTAGCGCTCAAGGCTTCCAATGCTCCAGAAGAACTGGAAGAAGCCAAAAATGCCCTTAACTTACTCTTTAGCAAGGTCCAAGACAACCTCAGCTATGCCCTACCAAACGGCGATCCCCGCTTTATCACAGTGGTAGAAAAGAAGAAAGAAACACCCAATAAATACCCCCGCAAAGCCGGCATGCCCAATAAAAGGCCATTATAAAAAGAAAAATCAGGCAAGGATTGTCTGATTTTTCTTCGCTATTAAAGAATATTATTTTTTTGCTTCATTATAGATTCTAATCTGAGGGGCGACTTGATTCACCACATCTAAAAACTGTAATAGTTCAACATAATTTTGATTAGTATATCGTCCCAGATGCAGACGAATATCTTTATTGGCACTCATGGGACTATAATACAAATATAGATGAGGATACTTGACGTACTTGTTCTCTTGAACTTTCTCAATCTTAATAGTCAAATCAGTTAAATCAGAAAGCATAAGAAACTGAAAATAGGTATCATCCCGTATGATTGCATCCTTATAAAGATAAAGAGATAGTTTTTCACGTGAATAGCGAGACTGGCTATAAATCTTGTAAAACTTCTTCTCCAGCTCCGGATATTGAGAATAAAGCTTCTGATAGCTCTGCAAGCTCTTTTGCTTAGTAATCCAAGCAAGCCAGGTAAAGAGTGCACTCATCAGTAGTAGCAAAGCAGCAAAAATCAAGGATGCCCAAAAACCAAATTCGTCCGCATGTGGCATATAGAAGAGAAAAATTATACCTCCTAAACCATATAAAACAGGAAATAATAAGTCCTTACGGAATCTACTCTTTATTCTTTCTTCCACCTAGTAGTTATCCTCCTAATATATATTAAACGAAGTTCACACACTTTATCCTACCTCCACGGGTTATAAAAGCGGCCGTGATTAACTGCGAAGAGGCCAAAGCAAAGTAATAGAAAGGCGACTGCCAGTGTCAGCACCAGCATATCTCGTTTGCTTAGAGCCTGATAGGTATACCAGGTGCGTTTTTTATTTTTTCCGAAACGACGCAGCTCCATTGCTGTGGCAATGGTATTTATGCGCTCTAGGGAGCTGAAAATCAGCGGAATGATAATCTGCAGATTTCCCTTCACGCGCTGAGCCAGTTTGGCTTTCTTGGATAATTCCTGCCCACGCGCTTCCTGAGACATCCGGATCAGGAAGAATTCTTCCTGCAAATCTGGAATATAGCGGAGCGTCAGACTGACTGCGTAAGCAATTTTATAGGAAATACCAAGCTGATGAAGGCTGGAAGCAAACTGACTGGGATGGGTTGTCATGAGGAAAATCACTGCCAGAGGAATGGTCGAAACATACTTGAGCAGGAGATTAAAGAGGTAGAACAGCTCTTGAGCTGTTAGATTATAGGCTCCCCATCCAGTCCAGAGGACATCTTTGGCTCCGTAGATATCGACACCATACTGAGGCGCGAAAAGATAGACCATCACTAAGTTAAGGGCCGCAAAGGATGCCGCAAAGACTAAAACAAATGAAATGTCTCGAATGCGGATATGGGACAGCCGAAAGAGACAGAGGGACAGCAGGGCTAGCCCCAGCAAAAAGCGAGTATCGTAACTAATCATGGCCGCCACTGATACCAGAACGAAGAACAGCATCTTGCTGGCACCGGACAGACCATGAAGAAACGTGTTGCCTGAATGGTAGCCGATTAATTTTCGCTGATTAAGCATGCTTGTCCTCCTTTTTTCGCATATAAAACTCGGTCAAAGCCAGAGGATCGGCACCAATCTTCTCAGCCAGAGCAAAGATTGACGTTTCCTTTAGATAAGCCGCTGCAATCAACTCTTGATCTGTCAGAACCTGAGCAGGCGCCTTATCGGCTAAAATCTGACCACCCACCACAACCACTGCCCGATCTGAATAATCCAGCATCAGCTGCATATCATGGGTAATCATGATAATCGTATGTCCCTGCTGGTTGAGCTCGTCTAGAAAGTCCATCATCTCTGTATAATGGCGCTGGTCCTGGCCAGCTGTCGGCTCATCCAAGAGGATAATCTCCGGATTAAGCACCAAGATAGATGCAATGGTCACCCGCTTCTTCTGTCCGAAAGATAGAGCCGAAATCGGCCAACTACGGAATTCATAGAGTCCACAGGTCTTAAGAGCCGTATGGACTCGCTCTTCGATTTCCGCTTCTGCCAGTCCACGCAAGCGCAAGCCTAGGGCCACTTCATCAAAAATCATGGCTGCCGAAATCATCTGATTGGGATTCTGCAGGACATAGCCAATCCGCTCAGCTCGCTCCTTGATGGAGTCTCCTTTGATATCCTGACCCTGCCAGCTATAGCTCCCCTCAGTCTCGATAAACTGACAGAGGGCCTTGGCCAAGGTTGACTTACCAGCTCCATTTTTACCAACGATAGCTATCCGCTCTCCCTTGAAAATCTTCAGGCTCATATCCTGCAAAATAGGCTTGCCGCCGCTCTGGTAAGCAAAGGAAACATGCTCCAGTTCCAGTAAGGGCTCCTGAGATTCTTTGTCAGAATCAGACCAATCCCTGCCCTCAAAGGTCACATCTGCTAGCTGCAGCTGATCCAAGCGAGACAAGCCTTCAGTCTTTTCCACTTTAACGCCCAGCTGGCGTAGAGTGGTAATGTATAGCGGCTCGCGAATGCCATTTTCAGCTAGCAGTTGTGTTCTGAGCAGGTCATCTGGCTGTCCATTAAAGAGGATGCGTCCGTCATTGACAAGCACAATTCTGTCTACCGGTCTGTAAAGAACATCTTCCAAGCGGTGCTCGATAATCAGAGTCGTCGTTGCCGTCTCCCGATGAAGCTGGTCAATCAAATCAATGGTATCCTGACCCGACTTGGGATCCAGATTGGCCAAGGGCTCGTCAAAAAGCAGAATAGGACTCTCGTCAATCAAAACCCCAGCCAAACTGACGCGCTGCTTTTGACCGCCTGATAAATCCTGGGGCCGATGCTGCAAAAGCTCCGCTAAATCCAGCTTCTCTGACCAGGTTTGGACTTTTTCGCGCATAAGCGACAGCTCCATCACATCATTTTCCAGCGCAAAGGCCAGATCTTCTGCTACGCTAAGCCCGATAAATTGGCCATCCGTGTCCTGCAAGACCGTGCTGACAAGATTGGACTTATCATAAATACTGGATTCAAAGACTGGCTGCCCCTTAATCAAGAGCTGACCGCTGACCTCTCCTTTATAAATGTTGGGGATAATCCCATTGAGGCACTGGCCCAGCGTTGACTTACCAGAGCCAGATGGTCCAACAATCAAAACCTTCTCCCCCTCGTAAATGGTCAGATTGATCTGCTTCAGGGTCGGCTCAGACTGGGCCTGATATTGAAAGCTAAAGTCTTCAAATTGGATAATTGGTTTTTTCATCTTATTTCTCTATAGTACCAGAGCGATTTGAATCGCGAGATTGGCAATCTTATCTTTTTCGTCTAAGTCAGCGTGGTTAGCCAGATTGCGCATATCCCAAGCTTCCTCAGATAAGTGGTCAGCTGCATAGAAGAATTGGCAGACGGATATCTCTCGAAAAGCTGCTAAAGCCGCTACGGCTGAGCATTCCATATCCACACAGATCGCTCCCTCAGCCTTTCTCTGGCGGAGTTTAGCTGGTGTCTCACGGTAAATGCCGTCTGTCGTCCAGACCTTGCCCTTACTATGGGAAATACCCCGCGCATCCAGAAAAGCCGTCAGAAAATCTTTCAGGCCAAGATTGACTTCCTGCTCACGGCTAGCTGGCTGGTAGTGATAGCTAGTCCCCTCATCACGCAGGGCCTCCGTCGGGATAATGACGGACGTTTCCTTAATCTCCTCATCCAAGATGCCGCAAGTCCCGAAAAGTACCAGCTTTTTCATACCAAAAGCAATCAAATCTTCCAGAATAGCTACACAGGCCGAAGCTCCAACAGGTGCATTGAAGAGAGCTAATTCCCGTCCATCTGCGAAAACACGATAGATAGGAATTTCAATATTAGCCATGCTAGTTGTTGTAATCAGCTCATGCTCAAAATCCGCTAGCATCCGCGCAAAAGTCTCTCTGGCAAAGCAGGAAACAGCCGTCTCAGGAAATCCTTCTATGGATTCATTCAAGTCTTCTGGATTGATGATGGCCTTGCGACTTTGGTCAAATTCTTCAAGTATCATAGGCTTGCTCTCTTATCCCTTTCTTCCTGATGAAACAGCCAGCAGATGTCTACTGACTTCATCTTACCATTGTATCATAAAAAGGCGGTCTGCTGAACGCTGCCTGCATATTTTCTACATAGCAAAAGCCATAGGCAGGCTCTATAGCTCAAGTGAAGTGAGCACTTTGTCCAATAATTTTCCAACAAAAAAGACTGGGCATAACTCCCAATCTCATCTTACATAAGGGCCGTTGCAGCAGTAATCAAGCCAAATACAATGCCCGGCATATTAGCCGCTGCCAAAGGAATGTCCCGCTTCTCTTTAAATAGACCATAAATGACCCAGAGAGTACAGTTTAGAGCAGCTACTGAAGGCTGGATAAAGTCACCCTTATTGCCAGCTAGATTATTCATAATCTGTGGGATATAGGAAACATACATCATAACAGACATAAACGTGGCCACCCAGCCCAAGATTAGCATGTGTTTTTCTTTCATTTCGTTCTCCTTTTTATAAAACTGACCTCTATTCTATAGTTTCTTTCTGAAATTTTCAAGATATTTTCAATAATGTTATCAAAACGAAAAGAGTCACAAAATTGTGAGAACTGCTGACAGCCCTAAAAAAGCCGCCTTTTGGCAGCTCTGTTAAGATTCAAAAAGTAGATTTTCCTAGCGCTTAAAACTTTGGCTCTCCATTGGGGAGCTGTTCCAAAATGTCTTCCAGTTCCAGCCGATTGAGTGGCTGAATCCGGATCTGGCTGGAATCCAGATAGGTACGGTGAGTCTCTGGAATCTTCTCCAAAAAAGCTTTTAAATCCTTTGTTGTCAGATATTTATAGCCCTGCGGACTGCTGGCATCCTCTATCAGGATATGAAGATGCCATTCCATATCTTGACTAGCACCGCTCTCAATCATCTCTTTAACCAAGTAGCCCTTGGGCATGGGCTGAGTTGGAAGGACTGTGTCTACTCCTTCTGCCAGAACATAAGAACCCAGGTATTTCCCACCCTGATCCTTATAATACTTAGGAGTAGAAAATTGACTCTGAACCTGCTGCATCTCAGCCATCTGCCTGCCAAACTCCTCCACGGGATCTTCAGCCTTGAATAGCTCCAGAAGCTTTTCCTGCGACATGTACAAATCATGAGCATAACCTTCAAAAACATGCATGGGCGCAGCTGCAACTCTGGCATCGTTCAGGCCGTAGAGAATATCCGCTTCAAAATCAATATTAAAAATCCCGTCAGCTGTGTAGGTGGTGCCGTATTCGTCAACAATATCCTGCTTCATCTTCTGAGCCAAACGACTCATGAAGAGAATAGCTCCTTTCCAGTCGCCAACAGTCGATGGTGTCAAAACACGAACCTGATAGGTTTCTCGGTCTGGCAGATAATAAACTTCAAACCCTCGGCCTGCCCCTTCCCAATAGACAGCCAGAAAAGTTCCGACCTGATCCAAGGATTGATAAGCCTTATCACCCTCGAGGCCTACGACCTCCAACCCTTCTACTAGGGAAACCAAAGACAAGGGTGTTTCGACCGCCTTATAGCTAAACAAGCCCTTTCGGTTCTGAATGTAAAAAGAAATACTCATACTATGCTCCTTTCTAACTACAAAAGCCTTTCAGAAAGCGAGAAAATGCAAAAACAAAACTCAATACTGGTACAAACTAGCTTTTCTCAAAGACTTTTAAGGATAAACTCCATTCTTAAAACGGACTCTGGTATTAGTATAACATTTTTGGAAGAAAAAGACGAAAAAACCTGTATCCATGAAGAGACTCTCCGACTGAAAGTTTCATCAATACAGATTCTAAGAATATATTTGAATTTCATAAAAAGGTAATGAATAAACTTCTAAGAGAACAAAACTCATTCTGAGTACTTCTTACTTTTTATCCTGCTGTGTCAGCTCCTGATTGTAGGACAAGGCTAGCTTGATCCAGTAAGGCAGTTCCTTTTGTCCTTCGCCATCTAAATCAATATAGCCATGATAAAGCCTACCCTTCATCACTGTGACACTGGCACCATTTTTAGGCAGGACCTGCTTTTCCAGTTCCTTACCGATGCGTACCATGACAAGCTCTTGACTTCTCGAACTCACAGTAACGGCCATCTTACCACGGACCATAAAAGCCAAACCACCAAACATCTTCTTCTCTTCTACCTCTTCTTCAAAAACATGAGGAGGAAGTTCAGTAGCTAAAATGGCACGGACTTGCTGGGCTAGGGATTCACTATAAACCATCCTTCTGCCTCATTTCATCACATCCCAGCCGATGCCAAAACGGTCAATCAAGCGACCATAAAACTCTGCGAAAGCTTGTTCCTCTAAAGGATAGAGAATTTGTCCACCTTCAGCAAGCTTGGCAAAAAGCTCATCAGCTTCTTCTCTACTGTCTGGGCTCAGAACCAACCATTGATTGGGCTGGTGATTGCTAGGAATAGATAGGTCGTTAAAAATGCCTACATCCTCACCATTCAGGGTTAAGTTTTCCGTATCTAAGGCAATCCAGGCAACTTTATCCCGTTTTTCTGCAGGAAGGTCTGCTGGATCCAGCATCTCACTGGCTCGGACAAGTCCCTTTATCTCTATCTGAAAAAGATCTGCATAAAAACGAAAAGCCTCTTCGGCCTGACCATTAAAACTTAAAAACACGTCTAATTTCATTATTGTTCCTCCAATTTTTTATAGCTGAGAATAAATCTCTAGTATCAGTTTATCAATTAGGATAAAAATTTTCTTATTCTCAATTGCGCTTGTTTGGCTAGGGAACGCATGATTAAAACTGGAAGATTAACTGTAATAGGTGGATCGCTGGGCAAGGGCCTGCGCATGCTGATTTCCTCTTGATAGATGCTATCGCCTGAAAAAGTGAGAGGCTCATCGCTGCCCCAGCGAAAGTTATGCTTCAAGACATAGTTTTTAGTTAGGCGTAAATCCTCCAGCAATTCACAGGCCAAAAGATAGTAGTCACCATCCGGTACATTTTCAAAAGTAAACTGTCTCTCTTGGCTCAGTGCTACTCCGATAACCGGCTCTTCTTTGGGTATGCGGGTTTTAAAAAGCCCGACACAACTAATACGTGGTTCATACCCCTCAGGATAAGATAGCACCACGGTCAAGCGATTGCCACTTTTACAGTCGGGATCCTGATGCAAGAAAGCTCCCTTCTCATCCAGCTGTTTTACCATAAAATCATAAGCTTTGGTTGATTCCTGGTAATATTTTTTAGGCGAAAGTCCAGTATGCCGCTTAAAAGTATTAGAAAAACTGCCTAGACTATCATAACCAGCTTCCATAGAGGTCTCGGTCACATTTTGCCGGCCTTCTACAATCTCCTGAATCCCTTTTTCCATCTTAAGAGCTTCCACATATTGCTTGATAGAAAAGCCCATCTTTTTCTTGAAAGTTCTGGATAGATGGGAAGGACTATAATGGAAATGCTCAGCCAAATCAGTCAGACTCAGCTCTTCATCTGCATGCTGACGCAGATAGGCTGCCACTTCTTCCATGATAGCTTTAGACATAGACCTGCTCCTTTCCCATTTATTTAAGCCCATTATATCACATCAAAAAAAAGACACAAAACATCGAAACTGTGGAAAGAAAACCAGAAAGCAAGTATTACTCCGCGAGATGTCCCAAGAACTGGCGGAAATAGTCTGCTTTCCCAAATCTCTGTCTAACAAGACTTCTACCTGTAGATAAATGTGAAAAAACTTTAGACGCTTAAATCGTCTAAAGTTTTTAGTCTTCACGATTAAATTACTGAGCCACCAATGTTTCCAAGCTTTCCCCAATCGCAGCCAAACGCTCCATCACTTCTGCCTGGCTCAAGCCGTTTTCAGCCACATAGCGGTTGCGAGGGTGAACACGGCATTCATGCGAACAGCCACGGAGGTACTTGTCTTCATTTTCTTCTGAAGTCAGGATGCGGCGGTTACACTCTGGATTACCACAGTTGACATAGCGCTCACAAGGAGTACCGTCAAACCAGTCTTTCCCAATCACAACTGGATCAACATGGTTGATATCAACCGAGATACGCTCATCAAAGACATACATCTTACCATCCCAAAGCTCACCTTGAACTTCTGGATCCTTGCCGTAAGTCGCGATACCGCCATGAAGCTGACCAACATCTTTGTAGCCTTCACGCACCATCCAGCCTGAGAATTTCTCACAGCGAACACCACCGGTACAGTAAACAACCACGCGCTTGTCCATGAACTTCTCTTTGTTATCACGAACCCATTGCGGCAACTCACGGAAGTTGCGGATGTCTGGACGGATAGCACCGCGGAAGTGACCTAGATCGTACTCATAGTCGTTACGAGTATCTAGGACAACAGTATCTTCGTCCAAGAGGGCTTCCTTAAATTCCTTAGGTGATAGGTAAGCTCCTGTCGTTTCCAGCGGGTTGATGTCATTATCAAAATCATTGTCTTCCAAGCCCAAGTGCACGATTTCTTTCTTGTAGCGAACAAACATTTTCTTGAAGGCTTGCTCATTTTCTTCGTCAATCTTGAACCAAAGGTCTTCCATGCCCGGAAGGCTGTGCACATAATCCATGTATTTTTGAGTGGTTTCATAATCACCAGAAACCGTTCCATTGATTCCCTCATCTGCTACTAGGATGCGGCCTTTAAGACCAATGGACTTACAGAAGGCCAGATGATCAGCTGCAAATTTCTCAGCATTCTCAATCGGAACATATTTGTAGTAAAGTAGGACGCGAATATCTTTTGCCATAAGATTTCAACTCTCTTTTCTCTATAAAATTTTCTGAATTTTTTAATTCATCTATTTATTATAACCTGATTGAAAAAGCTGGGCAAAATATTTGTTTGAAAAATAGCAGAGCTGGAAAGTTTAAGCGAGAAGAACAAGTTATCACTCTTCTTCCAATTGATCCAAATACTTCTCAAAGCGCTTTTTCTGCCATTTATTTATATACTCCAAGAAAATATTGACCAGCAGCATAAAGGGAAAGTGAATGACAAACGTAATAAAAATAACAAATAGAAACATGGGGTGAAAAACACTGTTATGATAAATAACATGATTCAGTTGGAAATTCTGGCAGGCAATCAAAAGAGTTAGAGACCCCGTCCAAGCTGCTATACCCCAAATAGTCAGACTGAAACTATTGTAATAATTGGCTCCCAGATACTGAGCCCGAAAGAAGAAATATAAGCAGGCGATAATGATCAAAACCAAGAAGGGCTGATAGTTAATGGCTCTAGCATTCATAGCTACAGAACCAGCATATAAGGCTAAACCACCATACAAGAAGAGACTAAAAGCCTCCATACCAGCCTTATTAACCAGCTGCTCTTCCCGCTCGTCCAAGATCTGTCGTTTAATAAGTTTAATTTTCATGACTAGTCCTTTCTCTATTCAATCCAAAACAATTGATCCAGCGTCTTATTGAGACATTTGCAAATCGCTAAGCATAAACTGAGACTGGGATTGTACTTACCTGCCTCAATCAGGCCAATGGTCTGGCGGGTCACTCCGATAGCATCTGCCAAGTCCCCCTGGGTCATATCATGCTCAGCTCGTGCCATTTTTAGTCTAAGATTTTTAGCCATGGTCGCCATCCTCTCTGTCCCTGTCTCCCTTCTTCTGCCCGCCTATAGCATAGGATGAACAGGCAAAGATGACACTGCTAAAAGCAAGGACGATAAAGGTTTGATTTTTCTGAGTCCAGCCTACAAAGAAAAAAATTCCAGCCGCTGCAAGCCAGACCAGCGACGGCTTTTTCTTATCCATCTCCGCTCTCCTTTCATCTTTATAACTCTATTATACAATATATTTTAAATAATGCAATATATAAATTACATTTTATCTTTTATTTTGTACAAAAAAAGACTGGGAATTCTCCCAATCTTTCAATTTTTGGTGTAATCAATCCTTTTTCAGACTTCCTGCGCGAGTGCGGGTGCGAGCGTAAGCAGTCAGCAAGACAGTTCCGATGACTGCTACTGTCGCAGAATTCACCAGAATCGCTACAATACTTTGAGCAATAACCTTATTGACCGGCTCGCCAGACACAATCACGTCACCAATCGGGCCGATTAGCCAAGCGATTGCATTGGCTCCAAACTGAATCAAGTTAAAGCGAATAATATCCTTGACTTCAAATTTTCCTTCTTCCACTTGGAAGAATTTTCTAAAGAAGCCAACCAATAGACCAAAGACCCCGCTGCCGGCAATCCAGAACCACCAAAGTCCGCCACCACTCATAGCGTCTTTAATGGCGTGCCCAATGAAGCCCATCAGGAAACCGACGATTGGTCCAAAGATGACGCTAAAAAGAGCTTGCAGAGGGTATTGGAGCTGAATGCTGGTATTGGGTACAGGCGTTGGGATATTGATCATTCCGATGACCACGAATAGGGCAGCTCCAATTCCTGTTGCGACTACGTTTCTGATTGTATTATTTTTCATTTTCTTCTTCCTTAATTTTCAATTCTCTTGATTTCAATATGCCACTGGGCACCGACGCCAACATTGTAGGCCTTAGCAAAGGAACCTTGGTTAATCGCTAAGCCAACCCGATAGAGGGAGTTGATATAGAGGATAGGCTGGCCGATGCGGACATCCGCAAAGGACTTGCCATAGGTTACTTGGTTTTGATAAACCAACATGTCATTGTTGTAGATGGTAACCTCAAACCGGTCGCCAAATTCCGGTTCCAAGGTGCAGAATTCCTCGCGGGTGATAGAGGTCCAGAGAGAACCAAAGCGGACATCCAGGATATCAATAGCTCCGCTGACATAATTCTCCGCAAGCGTAGTCTCTACTACCTGAATTTCGACGATGTCTTCAACTTTAAGCTCTGGCCCGACTTCTTCAAAGCTGATATGGCCACTGGCTAGCTTGGCACCTGTATAGGCATAGACATCACGGCCGTGGAAAGTATAGGAATGCTCAGTATTCTTGCGGCGATTTTCCACCTCAGAAATTTCCCGAATAGCCTCAATGCCAACATGCTTCTTGATAAAAGACAGGGTGCCATTGTCAGGCGTAACGATGTACTGACCTTTTTTAGTCTTGGCTACCACACTCTTACGTTTGGAGCCAACGCCCGGATCCACTACTGACACAAAGGTCGTTCCTGCTGGCCAGTAATTAACTGTCTGAAAGAGACGATAGCTTCCCTCAAAGATATTGTAAGGGGTGATATCGTGAGTCAGATGATGAATTTTCAGAGTGGGCGACTCTTCTAGCGCCACTCCGATCATGGCTGACACAGCTCCATCCACCAGACCAAAGTCCGACTGGAGTACAAGTAAATTGTTCATGTTTTCTCCTTAGTTATATTTTCAATGATATTAGACCGAAGCTGACTTGGAATGTCTAGCTTTAAGGATTTTCTTTCCTAAAAGGGCTCCAAGTAAAGCGCCCAGTAAAATGCTGGCTACAAACCAAAGAACTAAGCTGGGTTCTGGCTTAAGCATGACTTTCTCGATATAAGCCTGAGTCTTTCCTCTGGCAAGAAGACTAGCTTCGTACTGCTTGGGTGCCAGCCACATTAGGAAAATAGGACCCGCTGTGCTAAAGCTGAAAACCATAAAAGCCAGCAAACTTCTAACAGTCTTTTTATAGCCGCCTGACCGAGCTATAAGATCCGCTAAAACACCGCAAATCAAACCTGGTAGAAAGGCTCCAAAGCCATGTCGACTAAGCAAAAAGAAGAAACCTAGCAGACAGCCTAGACCGCTGATTAGACCGAAGGTCTTTATTTTCTCCGTATAGAAGATGAACAGAACTCCGCCAAAGAAAGCTGTAAAAGCCGGAGCATAAAACATATTGCCTGAGCGGTCAAATAGAAGCCCAACCAAGACGCCTAAGATCATGGCTAAGAAATAAAAGAGGTAAAAGAAACCAGCCTGCTTCAGTTTGTCTTTTCTTATAGAGTATAGCATAAGACCTCCTTTCCCGCTAGTCAGCTTGACGGTAACTGCCAATCAGCTCCTGAATGAGCTCTATGTGCGTATAGTAGTCAGAAATTTTCACATTCTCATCTCCGCCATGGTCTCGGCTGTTGGCATTTCCAAGTCCGAAAGCTGCCATAGGAACCTCCAAGGCTTCATAGACCGTGTGCATCGGACCAGTTCCAGCTGAAGTCGGCAGAACAGAGATGCCCTCTTGGTAGTAATCTTTAGCCAGCTCGATAAGATTGAGAATGGAAGGCGCACTCATGTCGCTGCGATAACTCATCTCTCCCAAGGTATAGGTCAGTTCAACCGCTGGATAACCATTTTTATCCAGTTGCTGATGAATCTTGTCCAAAACATCTTGTGGCTCCAGACCTGGCACCAGACGAACCTCCATCTTAGCCTGGGCATCTGAAGGCAAAATGGTTTTAACCCCTTGGCCTTGATAGCCTGATCCGAAACCTTCAATATTCAGCGAAGGCTCAAAGTAAAAGCGACGGAGAAATTCCTTCCGTTCGCCCAACAAAACCGGCAATTTCAAGCCATAGACTTGACTCAACTCTTCAGGAGTCCGCAGGGCATATTCCTCAATCAAGGCCAGCTCTCGTTCATTTGGCTCTTGAATCTGCTCATGAATGCCTTCAACTAGAATGCGGCCGTCTGGACTGCGCAAGCTGGATAAAGCATTGAGCAAATACCAAGAAGCTGAATTGATAACCCCACCGAAGCTGGAATGGATGTCTACATCTGCACTTTTGACCGTCATGTCAAAGGTAACAATTCCCTTGTTGCCACCTGAGATTTCCAGCTGACCTAAATTGTTGCGGCTGCCTTGCTCCCAGACCAGCAAATCCGCTCCTCGCAGGCGTTTGCGATGCTTGGCCAAATATTTATCCAAGTCTGTCGAAGCGGACTCTTCTGCCCCTTCCATCATAAAGATGATATTGACCGGCAAATCACCGTGCTCTCGAATATACTTGCGAACGGCCGTCAGACGAGCGGTAATGTGCCCCTTGTCATCATCCACTCCTCGCCCATACATAACCCCGTAATGAACCGACAGTGTAAAGGGATCATTTGTCCATGGCTGGTCATCGTCTGCCGGCACTGTATCGTAGTGGTTGTAGAAAATAATAGTCTTAGCAGCAGGATTTGAAGAAAGAAACTCCGCCAAAATAAATGGAGCAGTATAGCTGTCGTCAATCATGACCTTGGCACCTGCAGCTGTAAAAATCTCTCCTAAATAATTGGCTACTTCCTGAAGACCAACCTGCTGGGCAAAGATTGATTTTTTAGAAATCAAGGTCCGCAGCACTTCAAAATAGTGCTGGGCTACCTCGTCGTTTTCAAATTTCTTGATTTGTTCAGTCTCAGTTGAGAAAGGCATGCGTTACTCCTATTAACAGCAGATAAAGGGCTGGGGAAATAAGCTTCCCCGCCCTTATCGTATTTCTTGTATCAAAGTCTAGTCGGCCAAATGCAGACTAGACTTGATGAGATTTCTTACTTGATGTCTTTTGCATCTGGCAGGTAAGAGCCGCCAAAGAATTCTTGTGATAGTTTTTCAAGCGTACCATCCTCATAGAGTTCTTTGATTCGCTTGTTGACAAATTTTTGCAAGTCTTCTTGACCGCTAGCAATAATCGGATAGACATAAGGTTGCTGGTCGCTTGGAAGCTCAATCACTTCCAGATTATCCAAGCCTTGGTCTTTGATAATAGACTCTACAGTTATGCGCTCAAAAATCTTATAGTCCGTACGACCGTCATTGAGATTGGCCAAGATTTGCTGAATGGTTCCGTCCGTATAATTGATTTTTGTCGGTTTATCGCTATGCTCCTTGTTGTAGTCCTCTAGTTGCTGAGCTGTTGAAGTCCCCTGAACAACCTCAGTAGACTTGCCGCCAATGTCATCCAGCGATTTGATTCCCTCGCCTTTACGGACAACTAGAACTGTTGGATTTTTCGCATATGGACTAGCATAGAGATATTTGTTAGCCCGTTCTTCAGAGTAGCTGATATTATTAGCACCGATCTGGTAGCGGTCGCTGTCCAGACCTGAGAAAATAGAAGCCCACTTGGTCTTATTGAAATTGACTTCATACTTGTCTGAGTCCTTAAAGATAGCGCGAAGGACTTCGATATCGTATCCAGTCAGTTTACCATCTTTATCCTCGTATGAAAATGGTTTGGTCGTTCCCACTGTTCCGACTTCTACCTTTATTTTCTCTGTTTTCTTCTCACTTGATGATGAGCAGGCCACTAGGGCACCAATGGCCAAGACACTGACAGCCGCCAGAGAGAAGTATTTCAAGGTTTTCTTCAGGTTCATATTTCGAATTCCTCCTAAAAAGTCTTTCTTTATCATATCAAATAAGGAGAAACTTGACCATTATATATTTTTTATGGAGGTGATAGCTTTTCTTTATCAGCTTTGAGGCAGCTATTTCTAGGCTTTTTGCTTGTAGTGCTGCAGGAGGAAGAGGGCGCTTTCGACATAGTAAGGAACGGAAACTTTGAAAGCTTCGTCATCAATGACCATGCTGTCGTGATGGAGGTCAGGAGCATTTTCTGCCCCATTTGAGCCGATAAAGGCAAAGACACCTGGAAGTTTCTCCTGATAAAAGGCAAAATCTTCTCCAGCTGAGGATGGATTGGCTGGCAGGACCTCGGCTAGATTCTGTGAATGCTCATAAAGCAGCTCGGCCAATTCGGGATCATTATAGGTCACTGGAGGAGTATGGTCCCAAGAAATCCTGACTTGAGCCCCAAAATTCTCTGCTGTATTCTCTACAATTCGGATAAAGTCTTCCTTGAGACGCTGCTGCAAGGTCGGATTGAAACTGCGAATCGTTCCTTCAAAAAAGCC
Source organism: Streptococcus sanguinis (assembly GCF_050225395.1). GTDB lineage: Bacteria > Bacillota > Bacilli > Lactobacillales > Streptococcaceae > Streptococcus. The sequence continues at coordinate 1,826,002 of NZ_CP071431.1, forward strand.
CGACTGCGGCAGTACATTCCAAGTTGCCCCCGATTCTATATGAGTTACAGACAAGACAGCTGCTTCAAAAGGAGACACAGTACGAGCCACTAGAGCCTGCAGATTTTGAATCATACTAGTCAAGGTCAATACTGTATCAACCCCCAGATCTGGTCTAGCCGCATGGCTGCTGACTCCTTCTACCTCAACCTTGAACTTCTCAACCCCAGCCATCATGGCTCCAGCTTTAAGTGCCAGCTGCCCCGCCTTAAGCTGGGGCATATTGTGAAAGCCGATAATCGCAGACACATCGTCCAGCAAACCAGTCGCAAGTACCTGACTGGCTCCCTGAGAAGTTTCCTCAGCCGGCTGGAAAATCAGACGAACCGTCCCTCTCAAATCTCCTTCCATAGCCTTGAGTAGCTCCGCTGCCCCCAAAAGGCTGGTCTGATGAAAATCATGACCGCAAGCGTGCATGACGCCTGCATTCTGACTGGCGTAAGGCAGACCAGTCTGCTCCAAAATGGGCAGAGCATCGATATCAGCCCTCAGGGCAATAACCGGCTTGCCAGAACCTACCTCGGCAACTAGGCCGGTTTTCAGACCGGATTCTAAAATCCTAATATCCAAATCTTCCAGATAGCCTTTTAGAAAAGCCGTCGTTTCAAATTCCTGCCCAGACAGCTCTGGATGCTGATGAAGATAATGCCGTGTTTGTATCAGTTTATCATAAAATTTTTTCATGGCCGACTCCTTTACTCGAATACACCTATCTACCATCCAGTATAGCACAAAGCTGGACGCAGAAACAAAAATAGAGAGCAAATAATCAATAATTAGCCCTCTAATTTTTGTATTATGATATATCGCCTTCGAAGGAGATGACAATGGATTCATTAGAAAAATCACACTCCAAGACCCACTTACCATCTGTCTTTACAAATTTTAACTGATAATCTCGTTCTGGTTTGGAAGCAAGTCACAGGCCGCCAAGCTCATCTCCTTAACAAGTTAATACTATGACTTTTGTATTTTACCCTACTTAGCTGAGCTAGTAAATATAATTTGAAGCTTATCATCATAGAAAAACCTGTAGCTCCAACTACAGGTCAAGTATCTTTAGAATCCATCTACATTCGTATAGATTTTTTGGACATCTTCGTCGTCTTCTAAAACGCTATAAAGCTTTTCAAAGGTTTCGAGGTCTTCACCGGTCAACTCTACTTCAGACTGAGGAATCATTTCCAGCTCCGTTACTTGGAATTCTTGGATGCCAGACTCACGCAGAGCCACGATGGCCTTATGAAGGTCAGTTGGCGCTGTATAGACAGTGATGCTTCCTTCTTCTGCTTCAACATCATCAACATCCACATCCGCTTCCAGCAGCTGTTCAAAGACACTGTCAGCATCGTCACCCGCAAAGACAATCACACCTTTATTATCAAAAAGATAAGCTACAGAGCCACTAGCTCCCATATTGCCGCCATTTTTACCAAAAGCAGCACGGACATTGGCTGCAGTCCGATTGACATTTGAAGTCAGAGTATCGACAATCAGCATAGAACCGTTTGGCCCAAATCCTTCATAGCGGCCTTCAGTAAAGGTTTCGTCAGTATTTCCTTTTGCCTTATCAATGGCCTTGTCAATGACATGCTTCGGCACCTGAGCCTGCTTAGCTCGGTCAATAACGAATTTCAAAGCTGTGTTAGACTCTGGATCTGGATCACCTTTTTTAGCTGCTACATAGATTTCCACACCAAACTTAGCATATACTTTTGAGTTCGCGCCGTCTTTGGCCGTTTTCTTTGCCACAATATTGGCCCATTTACGTCCCATTGGAGATTCTCCTTTTGATAAATTACATTTTTAATCTTTCTTATTATAACACAGGGAATCAGAAAAATCACTAAGAAAAAATGATTGTTCCTAGAAGATTCTGGTTGGTTTCTTCAACTTCTACTAGGCTAAAATCGAGACAAAATTGATTTCTGTTTTCCTTCCATAAAAAATCCAGTCGCTAAAAGAGCAACTGGACGATACATTCTATTTCCCGAAACCGGCAGGTCTGTCATAACGGACCTTTACCGAAATCCATCAAAAATATCACTGATAATTTTTCACAATAGGCAAATCCGGTTTGCATCTGCTTAAGCAGGCAAAGACATCTTCTATTCGGCCATCTAAAAAAGTAACATCTACTCGAACGGACTTGCCATGATAAGGCTTGATATATAGGTAGTCTCTCCGATAGTACCTGACTCCTAGTCGAAAAGAAGCCTGCCCGTCAGAAGTCCGGCCCCAAGCCGGCCGGTACAAGATGCTTTCCAGCTGATTCCAAGCAAAGCTATGCCTTTTCAACAAAACACCTCGCACGGTCAAGCCCCATTCTGTTCCCGCAAGAACAAAGCACTTTTTACTCAGCTTACGTCCTGCATGGACTATTGCAAAGATTTCGACTACAGCAGTCATGAAAAAAGCAAGTATAAAAGGCAAACTGAACGAGCGTATTCCTGCTCCAGGCATGGCTTTATCAATTGAAAACAAGAGCAAGCAAGCTAAAGCACCGAAAATGATGCCTGAGACTAAGAAGACAGATGCCAAGATGACTATGGTCAAATAGAGTCCTCTACGATAGCGAAAAGCAAACAATAAAGGCATGGCTTTTCCCTTCTTTCTCAGCTAATAGTTTTGCTTATGCTTTACTGAGGCGCCTTAAACTCATCTTCCTCTACATTATTCCAGTCAGAATATTGAGTATCTGTTTGAACATCCAAACTGCCTTCTTCACCTTTATAAGATAAACCTAACTTAAAGTCTTTTAAGAATAAGGTCTTTTTATCCAAGCGTACTTCTAACTTCTTATCCATATCAGCCTGAGTAACACCTGTCAGCTCTAGTTTGAATTCTTCACCAAAAAGTCCTAGCAAATCAGCATTTTTACTGCTTAATTTAAAGATATATTCATCACCGCTTTCCTTTACAGTGACATCATCAGCCATTTGATAAAAGCCATCCATGAGTTTGAAATAATCGGGCTGAACATAATAATCTGCTCCGCTTCCCATTTCTTGCTTAGACCAGGTTCCATTTTTAGAAGAACGAGTATACAAAAGTTTATTCTCTCCGCCCGGCATAATCGCTTCTTGATAACTCTCCTGACCACTCTCTTTTCCATCTATGATTAAATGCCCCTTGGCTAGCTCATCCGTGCTTTTATCATAGAGAAGATCCCCGCTCATCGTTTGAGTTTTATTGGAACCATCTACAGTGATAGATAATTTCACCTTCATTTTCATTGAAGTTAGATCTTCATTCGCAGTTTCTGCTTTCTCCAAGAGTTCTTCAATATCGTCAGAAGAAGTATTCTTTTGGCTCTCACGGGAGCTATTCTCAGTCCCACCCTGATTCTTTTGAGAATGCTTCTGCCCAATCAAGCTACAAGCACCTAAACTAAGCGTAAGCAAGGCTGTAAGTGCCATAAAGGTAATCTTTTGAATTTTCATGAGTCTTCCTCCTTTGAGACATGGATAGGAAAGATAATCATTCAATCAGCACAGCAATGTTTTATTGACCAAATGCTAGCTTTCATATCTACAGTCAAATCAATAAAAAGCAAATCGTACTTCTTAGTGAAAACAAGTTTATTTTTTTATTATACCATTTTTTATTTATCGTCGCAAACAAAGCAAAAAGGCTGAACATTCAGCCTTACTTGTCTTTCATAATCGGAACTCGTCCAAAGTTCTGTTCCGTAAGTGCAGGATTGCCTAGTTGATAGACCTTATCAGCCTGCTGGGTCAAACTGTCCCACGGCTCCTTGCCGATACGGCTGACTAATTCAACCTTGCCCTTAAGCTTGGACAAATGCTGGCGTCCCTGCTCGGAAAATCCTAAAATATGAACACCTGACGGAAGCTCTTCTTGCCTAGCTCCGACCAGAATATAGGTCAAAAGACGCCGAACCCGAGCCTTGGTATAGCGCTTGGTTGCCACCTGTTCAACTAGCTCTTCTATGGTCTCACTGCTTTTCAAGGCCTCTCTTATCCTAACGGCCAATTCCTGATTGACCTGATAAAAGTTTGTCAAATCCGGACAGGTCACTATCTGGTAACGGAGATAGGAAAAAAAATTCGACCAGGTCACCTTGGGAGCCGTTTCCAGCAAGTGATGGGCTGGGGTGAATTTCTTGAGAAAGTCTGGCTGATCCAGATTCTGACGAAGGGCAGTTGCAGAGGCAAATTCTTGATTAGCTGATAAGGAATGGTAGCCAGCTCCCTGACGTTGAATCGGGCACAGTTTTATATCTCTTCCCGCCACAGCCTTGGCATAAGCCAAGCCCAAGATATGATTGGGCGTAGAGCCTGAGAAATTGAGCCCTGCAAACTCCTGCCACATAGCCTGAGTCTTCTGGGGATACGATAAGGAATCAGGCAAGCCAGCCAGATAAGCCTCCATCTGCTCTGCCTTTTCACCATAGACCTTGGAAATTCTCTCATAATCCAGCACTTCCTCGGTCCCAAAAGTCAGCTGTTCGATGCCCAGTCTCTCTAAGATATCTACTGCCCCCTTAGCGAAAAAGTCCGCCGCCTGAACGCTGACCAAGAAAGGCAACTCAAGGACCAGATCCGCTCCAGCTTCTAAAGCCATCTTCGCCCGAGTCCACTTGTCCACGATAGCCGGCTCCCCTCGCTGAACAAAATTACCGCTCATGGCGATGATTTTCAGACCAGAAGTCTGCTCCAGCAGATATTTATGCCCATTATGAAAAGGATTAAACTCTGCGATAATACCGGTGATAGGCATTAATTCCTCCTCGAATATAGAATTATTACTATTTAAATATTGTTAATCATATCTTTTGACTGAATGATTTCGTCAGTTGATTTATAATCAGCCAAAGCAATCCTTATTTTTTCTTCCTCGCCGCTACCATTTGTTGCTAACCTTAGTAAAGGAAGTTGATAATTTTTGAAAATATTATTTTTCATCGAATCTCGCTTCATTTGGTCAGGATTATTATGATACTTAACTCCATCAACTTCAATTGCTAGAACCGGAACTTTTGTAACCTTATTAAATATCAGGAAATCTACACTGGTTCGACTCTGATTAACAAATTTTGCTTCATCAGATGACAGCAATGAAAAATCTTTTATCAAATGTTTTAATCGGTACTGTGTGATAAAGTCAAGCTCTGAATATGAAGTAAGAATTTCTTTTAGTAATTCAAACATCAAATTTTCTGAATCATATTTTGAATGTTTGCTCCGATTTTTAAAATAATTTAGTCTACGTTCTTCATATTGTTTATACAGATAATCAAATACTGATCTAACCATACTGTCTTTGATATCACAATTTTGATATGCAATATAGTCTATTAAATCTGTTATATTCATATTTGATTTTTGTTTATTACCAGAAGTAACTAAAATAAGTCGATTTTTAGCTCTTGAAACAGCCACATTCAATAGGTGGGGATCATCAGTAAAATGTGTTATTTGATTATCTACTGTAGAAAGGATTATTGTTTCACATTCTCTACCTTGAAATTTATGTACAGTTTCACTAATATATTCCTCCAGTTGATTTTGAGACAACTCAATCTGATTACGATATGGAGCAATAATTCCTGTGGTATTATTATCTAATAGATAATAATCAATCACCTCTTTTTTTATGATATCAATTTCTCTCTGATTTGAGTGCTGGCGTGCATGATTCCCCGCTACAGACTTATAAGCAATAAGTACATCTTTCTCGCCATGATCTTTAGTCATAATACATAATTTCCCATTATAGAATTTTTGATTACAAAACTGAATAATTTTAGGATGACAGCGATAATGCTCTTTCAATAAGGTAGCAGGCTCTTCAGGAAATAATTCTACCATTACTTCCAAAAGGCTCTTTTTAAAGCTATATATAGGTTTTATCTTCAAATCCTTTCGTAAACATTCTGACTTTTCTTTTGCTTCCCTTGTAACAATATTTGGTAATTGCTTAAGATCTCCAACAATTACTACATTTTTAGCACATGATAAAGCTAATGCTCCTGTAGCAATATCGACTTGTGAGGCTTCATCAATAATTAAATAGTCGTACAACATAGAATCAGCTACACAGTTTCTGGCAGAAAATGTTGTACTTAAGATTATAGGATAATCTTTTAAAATTTTTTTAGAAAAATTTAGCCTATTCTTTGCAGAGTTATCTGTATTATTTACTTTCCGAGGCGCCCCAGGAATATATTTTTCTAACAAAGCACTTTTCAAAATAGATTTTGAATATTCTATCATATTGGCTATATATTCATCGCCCAAATTCGTTTTATAATCATTTTCGAGTTTTGATAACTTTTTATTAAGTTTTTCCAACTCAGTCTCATAGAATTTCTTCTGAATCGTTGCAGCTAAAAAATCTGGATTTTGCTTATAAAAACTAAAATTCCTTATTTTATATTTAAAAATACTTTTTATTTTAAATATAAAACCGATTTTTCTATTTTGTTCAAAAATTTTTTCATACTCTAACAATAAATCCAAAAGAACTTTTGGAGATAACTTTGATAAATCTACTTCAAAAAGATCCTTATCAGACATGTAATCTTGAAAATGTTGATATTCTATCTCAATAAAAGAGATCTGTGATTTTATATTTGCTATTTCTTCTTTTAGCGAAAAAGCCTTTTTAACCAGTTCAAACTTTAGATTTCTTTCTTTATTTTCAAGAATATCTGGTAAATAATTAGGATAATGAGAAGATTGATTTTTTAAAAATTTTTCTTTATTTTTTTTACTGCCCAGTGTAGCTGTCAAAAAATCTAAAGCTATCTCTGGTTGAGATAATTTCTCTTTAATATTAGCAATTGCAGAATTATTATTTGACACCACTAAAGCTGTCTGATTTCTGTAAATAATATTCGACAAAATATTTAAAATTGTTTGAGTTTTTCCTGTTCCGGGAGGTCCCTCAATGAAGCTAATTTGATTTTTCAACGCTTTTTCTGTCGCAATGAGTTGACTATTATTACAACCGAAAGGAAATATTAGATTTTGATCATCAGATTTAGATTCCGATTCAGATTTTGTACTTGATGCTGATAGGAAACGATGTAAGACAGATTGTTGTGAAACAAAAGTAACTCTTTCATAATTCTTACCTAAAAGAGAACTACCATCGTCAGATTTTATATTATTTAAATTGGCAAGTTTTTTAAGATACTCAAAGACGTCATTAGCCTCTTTTTCAAATAAGGCGGATTGTTCAATTTTTAAATTCTCTTGATTTAAAATAACGTTCTTACCATGTTCAAAACAAACTTTTATTTTATTTTTCTCTAAATATGAGTATTTTTCAACAGAGATAACATTATTATAGGCGCCACATCCTGAGCGGCTAAATTGATAATTTTCTACAGGTAATTTTTCCAAAAATTGATATTCTTCAACATCTTCTTTGTTATAGGAATATTCTTTATTATTTGTATACCTCACCTTAATTTTGCCCTCTATTCCCGGCTTAATTGATAAAACATCATCTGTCCGATTTTTCTGTTTTATAAAAATTAAAGTCTGTTTATTTTCCAAATTCAATTCCTCAAAACATATTGCTAGGCTTTATTTCTCCGCCACAAAGAACCAGCGAGCGCTCTTGTCAGTTGGCTCCTTGTCCTCAAAGTCCGCGTAAACCTTGATATTCTTAAAACCAGCCTGCTCCAGCAAGATATCATAGGTCAGAATCTCATAGGTCCGCTCCTCATGCACCTCATCATGGCGCGTGAAGCTCCCATCCTCCTCTTGGACAAAGAAGGTCAGCTCATGCACGATGGAATGAGGCGGTTCATCCGCATAAGAATCCCAGACCATGGCAAAGGTTTCAGCATTTTCATGATAGGAATAGCCTGGAAAAACCTCATCAATCTGGTAAATCGAGTGCACATCAAAGATAAAGCGACCGCCCTCATTTAGATGCTGGTAGACTTGAGTGAAAACCTGACCGACATCGACTTCGTCCTCCATATAGCAAATGGAGTCTGAGTAACAAGTCACCAAATCAAACTGACCAACGCCGCTCAAATCCAGCATATTGCCCTGGATAAAGGGAATGTCCAAACCAGCCTCTCTGCTGCGCTTCTCTGCCAAATCCAGCATTTCCTGACTCAGATCCAGCCCCGTCACATCAAAACCAGCCTTCTTAAAATAAATAGACTGAATGCCCGTACCACAGGCCAACTCCAGCAGCTTTTTCTTATCCTTGGGAAAATGACGCAGGCTGAAATCTGTCCACTTCTCATACAAAGAATCATCCATAATCGCATCGTAAACCGACGCGAAGGTTTCATAAGTTGCCATACTTTTCCTTTCAAAAATAGCCCAGCCAGCAGGCTGACTGAGCTAAATTCTGCTTTCTGCCCAAGGGCAAAAAATCACTTGTTTTTTTCTTCCAATAAGGCTGCAACATCCACACCAGTTGCTTCGTGCCACAACTTTTCAAGATTGTAATGCGCCCGCATTTCCTCAGAAAAGACATGGACAACGATGCCGCCCAAGTCTAAGAGCACCCAGCCGCCAGCTGCGTCTCCCTCAACATGACCAGCAGAAACACCCGCCGCCGCAGCTTTCTCACGGATATTTTCAGCGACTGCATCCAGCTGACGACTGTTCATCGAGCTGACGATAACAAAATAATCTGTCACAGTAGTCAGACCTTGCAAGTCCAACGCCACAATATCTTCTGCACGCTTTTCATCGGCCGCTTTCACGACCAGTTCCAATAATTCTTGTTCTTTCATAGTTCCTCTTTAATTAAAAATGTTTTTGTAATCTAGAACATCCACAAAACGTCTGTCCCAAATTTTTTGGTAAAAAGTATTTATTTTTTCTGCCGAAGCGTCTTCTCCATCAAAAGTTGTAAAAGCACCCTCTGGAATGACGAGTTTATAATCAAATTCAAATCCAACTTTAACCGATGCATCTACACAATATTCTGTCTGCATTCCACATAAAACTAGACGACCAATATCTTCTTTATCCAAGTAATCCTTCAAACCTGTCTCTTTAAATATACTATTATACTTCTTCTGAAAGACCTTTTCATCTGACTTTCTATTCAAGAGAGGAGACAACTACCAATCTTCCAATGCACTGTCTTCTGGATTTTCAATATGCTGAATATAGATAATTTCGACACCTTTACTCCTAGCCTGATGCTGCAGAAAGGAAATTTTATCCATCATTTTATCAGATCGAAAACCTGTTTCTACTAAGATATTTTGTACATCTATAATGATTAGAGCTGTTTTCATTCTTCTATTTCCTTCAAATATCCTACAAAGGCATTGTAGGTCTCCAAGGTCTGCGGGTAGATAGGGATTCCTTTATGGGCTAGATGCTCCACCGTCCTTGCTGTTTCATAGGCCACAGCTTGATTGAGTGACCGCTGAGCCAGCTCTCTGGCCTTGTCTACTCCCGGAAAATCTCGGTTGTGCTCGATATAGTCAGCGACATAGACGACCTTGTCCAGTTCAGACATGGTGCCACTGCCTACTGTATGAATCTCGATGGCTCGCAGAATATCAGCGTCTTTCACGCCTAAATCTTCCTGAATCTTGTAAATGCCCACCATGCCATGCCAGACATTATTGCCCCAGTTTTTCAAGTCAGGATCCAGCTGATATTTGTCAATCAAGGATAGAAAATCCTCGTCCGATACCTTTTTGGCATAATCGTGTAGAAGGCCTGCCAGACCCGCTTTTTCGACGTCAAGACCGAAGCGCTCCGCTAATTCACGAGCAGCCTTTTCCACGCCTAGACAATGCCGCAGGCGCTTCTCAGGCATAACAGTTTCCATCTTAGCCAGCAAAGCCTCACGGCTCATGCTGATATAGCTTTCATAGATCATAGGTAAAGCCCTTCTTTCTCGATATAGTCTAAGACTAGCTGAGGCAGCAGGAAATTAGGAGTCCGTCCCTGAGCCAGAAAATCCCGCACCATACTGGAGGAAATATCCATAAGGGGCACATCCACCCAGATGACAGGGTAAGAAGTTCCCGCCTTGTATCGCGGCCGCTGAACACCGACAAACTGAACCAGCTCAACCAGCTCATCAATCCGGTACCACTTAGGAAGATAGTCCACCATATCTGCACCGATGATAAAGTAATAGTCCGTATCTGGATGCTGCTCTGTCAGGAGCTTCATGGTGTCGTAGGTATAGGAAATTCCCTTGCGCTCCAGCTCAATGGTTTCAATCCCTAAGCCTTCAATGCCCTCAATAGCCAGCTCCAGCATTTTCAGCCGATGCTTTTCATCAATGGTCTCTTTCTTGTCCACATGGGGCGGCTCGTACTCAGGCATGAGTAGGACCTGATCCAAGCCTAACTGTTGCCGGACCTGATCCGCCACGACCAAATGAGCATTGTGGACAGGGTTGAAATTCCCACCTAAAATACCAATCTGCTTGCGTTTTTTATCTTTAACTTCTGGTTCTAAATCCACCTTGGTAAAGGGGGTCAGTAATTCAATAGCCATAGGCTGATATCTCCACAGAAATTTTTTCTTAAATTTGCTTGACTTTGACAGAGAGTTTGCGATTTTCCTTTTTGCTGGACTGCTTGTAGAGGATTAAGATCCGGCCAATCTTCTGCACTGTATCCACTCCGATTTCCTCTTCCAGAATCTCAGCAACTTCATGGATATTCTCATCTGTATTCTGCAAGAGCGTAACCTTGATTAATTCTCGTGCGTCCAGTGCCTGACGAACGCTGGTTTTGATTTGGTCATTGAGTCCATTTTTCCCAATCTGAATGATGGGTTTGAGACTGTGTGCCTGACTGTTGAGAAAGGCACGTTGTTTTGATGTTAGTGTCATGTTCTTCTATAAGGCTTGAGACAGTTGGGACCTGCTTGTCTCCCCACTGCTCATGGCCTTTTCCTTCCTTGTTTTAAGGGGATTTATTCCTCTTTGTTTCTTGAGTATTATATAATAGCTTTCCGAGTGACAACCGCCACACCCTCTGGCGCCCAGCCAGCTATTCGAGCAGGACCACTGACGCGAATCCAACCCAGACCAGAGAAGACGATATCTGTCTTGTCCTTGATAGTAAATTCATGCTTGACCAAGGCTGGAAATTCTTCCTTTTCCTTGCCAACCGGCGGTACTAAGAGACTGCCGACATGCTTGTCATAAAAATCGCTGGCACCTTCCAACTTGGTCCGGTGAAGCTTGAGCTCATTGTCAAAATAAGCCGTGAAGCCCTGCTTATCGCCTGCCACAAAATCGAAACGACCTAAACCACCCAAAAAGAGGGTTTGCTCTGGATTAAGCTGATAGGTTTTGGGCTTGATTTCCTTTTTGGGGCTGATGTATTTGAGATTCTTAGCAGAAAGATAGTGAGCCATCTGGTGACGATGGATAATGCCTGGTGTATCATAGATATGACTGCCATCTGCCAAAGGAATCTCGATTTTATCCAGAGTTGTGCCCGGGAAACGCGAAGTCGTAATAATATCCTTGTCACCCGTGATTTCCTGAATAATGGCGTTAATCAAAGTGGACTTGCCCACATTGGTCACGCCGACTACATAAACATCACGTCCCTTGCGGCAATGCTCAATCTTGTCAATCAAGTCCTTGATGGCCTGCTTGTTCTGAGCAGAGGTCAGGACCACATCGACCGGACGCAGGCCTTCTTCGTGAGCCCGCTCTGTCAGCCATTGGGTCACCTTGCTATCCTTGACCGACTTAGGCAGAATGTCCTTTTTATTCCCAACCAAGAGAACATCGTTTCCAGCAACAAAACGAGGCAGGCCAGGAATAACCGAACCATTAAAATCAAAAATATCGACAACATTTACGACCAAGGCGTCGCTATCTCCAACCTCATGCAGAAGCCGCAGAAAGTCATCATCCGTCAGCTGGACATCGCTGATTTCATTATAATGGCGCAGGCGGAAACAGCGCTGACAATAGAGTTCACCTGTCTCCAAGCCTTTTTCTAGAGCTGACTGAGGTGTGTAGCCCAGCTTGCCCTTATCTTCTGTCTGAATAGGGGCTCCGCAGCCGATACAGAGAAGTTCTTCCATACTTAAATTCCTTTTTTGTATTGAATTGGGCCGTATTTTTCAGTGATTTTCTTGAGCACACGGCGTTCACGCGCCCGATTGATCTGGGTCTTGATAGAGTCGTGCTCGACCAGCGGCTTGACCAAAATCGAACGAATCCCAGCCCGATGAGCAGCTCGAATATCCGTCATGAGCTGGTCGCCCACCATGACCACTTCATTTTTTTCAAAATGAAAAAGCTTGAGCGCCCGGTCAATTCCCCAAGTGAAGGGTTTCATCGCCCAGTAGACATAGTCAATTTCAAACTTTTCAACAGCCCGCTTGACCCGTTTTTGGTTATTATTGGACACCACGATAATCCGAATGCCCGCGTCCCGCAAATCATGGAGCCACTTCTTCATCTCTGGGGTCCCGTCAGGATTATTCCAAGCAATCAAGGTGTTGTCCAAATCCACCAAAACCGCTTTGATCCCCTGTTTTTTCAAACTCTCTACTGTCAAATCGTAAACTGCCTCAACCGCAAAGTCCGGCATATAATCTTCAATCGCCACATCTCTCTCCAAAAATTCGTATTCTCATTATTATAGCATAAAATGGGCTTTTTGGCACTCCTGGTCCTATTTCTTCTAGAGTGAATAGGTGATGTTCACTTTTCTATTTTTCAAGCAAATGAAAACAGCTCCCCAAGCGGGAAGCTTCATTTTAAAATGGAACAAAAATTTATACTCACAGTCTAGGCCAGTGGCCATCTTTTTCTTTCCGTAATTTTAATTCATAAAATTCTTGAAGATCGAGAATAATACCGGTAGCACCCTCTGCTTCATCTATTTTTATATGAAGAACCTTAGAAAATTTCTGAAAATCCTTCTCCTCAACACCTGGGGCGATACGAATATCGACAGATTGCCATTCACCATCTTTCTCTTCGTAGCCTACTAAAGCAACTAGAAAATCTGTTCCTATTTTATACTCACCGGTTAATAACATTGCTATATCATTAAAAAGACCGTCGTAGTAGGTAGGATTCGACACTGCAAACAATATAATATCTTCTCTCTTGAGCTCTCCATCGACACTAGCTAGGGGAATCTCATCTACATGCTCAAGCATCGGAAGAACGGTTTCATGTCTTAATGAAGCAATGCTTAAAGAATTGTTGTATGGAGAAGATGGATTCATAATTTTGCTATAGCTATTCACATACTCTGCGACTCCTCCCAAAAGGAACAAGAAGAAATAACTAACTACAAATAGTAAAGTACGTGTTTTTCCGAAAAATAAGAAACAAATTAAGGAACAAATAATTAAAAATAATACAAAGAGAATAATTGTATGAGGGTGGGAAAATACTCTTATGAGATTATCATATGCAATTTCCCATAATTTTTGATGATATAAATTTAGATATTCTTCCACTATAGGCTCTCCTCTTACGCATTTTTTGATTTTGAACGATTATTTGAAAACTTATGGTTTACTAATTACATCATTATATCATCTTTGAGGCTTTTTGGCACCTTCAGCCTCAAGAGTTACAAAAAGGAAAAAAGATGATATTATAGTGGTGATAGTATAAATGTCCTGGAGGTTTGTATGACAGAAAAAAACAGGCAGATGCAGGCTGTTTCCCCTCTTTTGCAAAAGATTATCAACTGGTCGTCCGCCATTGGCGCTCTAGGAACGGTGGCCTTTTGTCTTTGGGCCTATTTCGCAGGTGTTCTCCAGTCCAAGGAAACTCTCTCAGCCTTTATCCAGCAGGCGGGCATCTGGGGACCTCCTCTCTTTATCTTCCTGCAGATTCTACAGACGGTCGTGCCTATTATCCCCGGAGCCCTGACCTCTGTCGCCGGTGTTTTCATCTACGGCCATATCGTCGGCACCATTTATAACTATATCGGTATTGTCATTGGCTGCGCCATTATATTTTATCTGGCCCGCACCTATGGTCCAGCTTTTGTCCAGTCCGTCGTCAGCAAGCGCACCTATGATAAATATATCGGCTGGCTGGATAAGGGGAATCGCTTTGAGCGCTTCTTTATCTTCATGATGATTTGGCCTATCAGTCCAGCCGACTTTCTCTGCATGCTGGCGGCCCTGACCAAGATGACTTTCAAAAAGTACATGCTGATTATCCTTCTCTGCAAGCCCATCACCCTCGTCATCTATACCTACGGATTGACCTATATCATTGATTTTTTCTGGAAAATGGTCTCCAAATAAAAAGAAGTTGAATTGAACCGCACCCCAAAATTTAGACAGAAAAAATCTAACTTTTGGGGTGTTTTTAAATGAAACTAACTTATGAGGATAAAGTTCGAATCTATGAACTAAGAAAACAAGGAATCAGCTTAAAGCGACTTTCAGAAAAATATGAAATGAACCTTTCAAAACTTTTGACATCCAACCTCTTTCTAAATCTTTACTTATTACAGCACAAACCATAAAGAAAAATCAGCCAGTTTTGACTGATTTTCGTCTCATGATTAAGCAAAGATTTTATTCTGGCGATACCAAAATCTTGATCTGCGCCTTGTCCTGAGTCAGCTCGATAAAGCCTTCTTGCACAATATCCTCTAGCTTAATCTTCTTGGTCACAAGCTTGTCAGCAGAGAAATAGCCCTGCTCCATCAGTTCCAGCACCTTAGGGAAAATATGCCGATAGGCGATAATACCCTTAAGCGATTTTTCTTGAATGGCAAATTCATTAGGGTTGATGCTAGCTTCTCGTTCCCAGATAGAAACCACCATACATTCTCCGGCCTTGTGGACAGCAGCTAAAGCTTGTCCCAGCACAACCGGCACCCCAGTCACTTCATAAGACACATCTGCCCCGCCACCAGTTAAACGCTGAATAGCAGCTACCACATCTTCGCCTTCTTCTGGTCGCACAATGATGGCCCCAAGCTCCTCTGCCTTGGCTTGGCGTTCTGGAGATAATTCAACTCCATAAATCTTAGAGGCACCGGCTGCCCGCAAAGCCTCAATAATCAAGAGCCCGATTGGCCCCAAACCGAAGACAACCGCTGTATCGCCCGTCTTAAGAGCTGACTGACGGACTGCGTAAACAGCCACAGCAGCAGGTTCTGTCAAGGCTGCCTGCTCATAGCTAAGACTGTCTGGAACTTTGTGAACAATGTCTCCGTCCAAAACACAGTATTTGGCAAAACCACCGTCTGCCGCCAAACCGACAAAGTTTAGATTGGGGTCCAGATTATAATCACCGACAAGATTATGCTTAGCCAAAATGGGCTCAACTGTCACCCGGTCGCCAACTTTGACCCGTGTCACAGCACTGCCGACCTCAACAATTTCGCCAGCAAACTCATGTCCCAAAGTTACAGGCGCTTTCTGGCCAGAATAGACATGCTCTGTTTCTGTCGGAATAAAAATCGGTCCGTCCAAGTATTCATGCAAGTCAGTTCCACAGATTCCTGTATACTTGACCGCAATTTTAACCTGATGCGGTTGGACTTCCGGTACATCCACTTCTTCAATACGGACATCTTTAGCGCCATACCAACGCGCAGCATTCATTTTTGCCATAAACATACCTCACTTTATAATTTGTTAGTTTAATTGTAAACCCTTTCAGAAATCTTGTCAAAAGATTAGCTACATTTTCAAAAAATAACATACAAAAAACCAGCATCTGCTGGTATCAAGTTTATTCTGCAATTCTAGCAGAGTAGAAAGGAAGAAGGAACATTAAAACAATATAAAGAATCAAGAGAATCGCACGAAGCAATCCACCAAATAGAAAAGCAACTACTAAAGTTCCCAAACAAATAGAAAAATTAGTAAAATTTGTTTCAATCAGCAAGGTTTGCCCTGCTTTAACTGTCACTGGCTTGGTTTTCATAGGAGCTGCTCCTACACGAACAACAGCTTCTTCTCCCTCAATAGGAAAAATAGCCTCGTCACCATTCTTAATTGCGCCAACTTTCTGTTCATTTATAAAGATTGGAAACTTTCCAATAATCCCTACAAAACCTGTCCCACGTTTCACTTTGATTTCCGACATAAAGACTCCTTTGTTTTTTTTAATTATTTTAACATAACCGATGGCTAAAGAAAAGATAGAAAACCAGCCTCACGACTGGTTTTCTACTTATTTCTATAATTTCTCCAACTCTTCATTGAGCAGTTTTTGTGCTACTTGTGGGTTGGCTTGACCCTTAGTGGCCTTCATAAGCTGACCAATCAGTGACTTGGCCGCATTCTTATTGCCGCCCTTATAGTCATTGATAGCTTTTTCGTTGTTTGCAAATACTTCTTGGATGATTGGCAGAAGCTGCGCAGGGTCTGAGATTTGAATCAGGCCGGCTTTCTGTACATACTCCTTGGCAGAGCCACCATTTTTAGCCAGATGGACAAAGACCTTCTTAGCAATCTTAGAAGAAATCGTTCCGTCTGCAATCAGAGCAATCATCTCAGTCAAGTTCTCAGGTGTCAGCTCAATCTCAGAGATGGTCTTGCCTTCGGCATTGAGGTATTGAGCCACTTCCCCTTGGAGCCAGTTAGAGACAGCCTTGGCGTCACAGCCTGCTGCAAGAGCTGCTTCAAAGAAGTCTGACACAGCCTTCGTCGCTGTCAACTGCTTGGCATCGTAATCAGACAGACCGTAATCGCCCACATACTTAGCCCGGCGTTCTTTTGGAAAGGCTGGCAGACTGCTGCGTACTTGCTCAATCCAAGCATCTTCAATCTCAAAGATAGGTAGATCAGGCTCTGGGAAGTAACGGTAGTCCGCTGAACCTTCCTTCACCCGCATGAGCAAGGTTTCGCCAGTCGCTTCGTCATAACGACGGGTTTCCTGACGGATTTGGCCACCGCTGCGTAGAATTTCTGCCTGGCGTTTTTCCTCAAATGCCAGACCCTTACGAACAAAGTTGAAGGAATTAAGATTTTTCAGCTCAGTCTTGGTACCAAACTCTTTCTGGCCGTAAGGACGGATAGAAATATTGGCATCCACCCGCATGGAACCCTCTTCCATCTTGACATCCGAAATGCCCGTGTACTGGATGATTTCCTTGAGGGCAGTCAGATAGGCATAAGCTTCTTCTGGACTGCGCATATCCGCTTCTGATACAATCTCAATCAGCGGCACCCCTTGGCGGTTGAGGTCCACATAAGAGTAGCCGTCACTGCCGTGGGTATTCTTTCCGGCATCTTCTTCCAAGTGGGCCCGCTCGATACGGATTTTCTTGGTCGTGCCGTCTTCTAGCTCAATCTCAATCCAACCATTGTAGCCAATCGGCTCATCAAACTGAGAAATTTGATAAGCTTTTGGATTGTCCGGATAGAAGTAATTCTTGCGGTCAAAGTGCATTTTTTGGTGAATGTCCATGTTCAAAGCCAGAGCAGCCTTGATACCGTAGTCAATGACACCCTTGTTCATAACAGGCAGAACACCAGGGAAAGACCAGTCAATGATATTGGTGTTGGCATTGGGATCTTCACCGAAGTGAGCTGGAGCCGGTGAGAAAATTTTTGAATTGGTCTTCAATTCAACATGGACTTCCAGTCCGATAACTGTCTCAAAGTTCATTATTTTTCACCTCCAAAGATAACTGGCTGCTGTTTGTGGTAGTCAGTCGTTGCTTCAAATGCTGCGGCTGCCTGATAGATAGTCGCTTCATCGAAGTGGTTACCAATCAACTGCAGGCCGACAGGAAGACCATCTGCAAAGCCAGCTGGGATTGAAATGCCCGGTAGGCCAGCCAGATTGACTGGAATGGTCAAAAGGTCAGCCAGATACATAGCCACTGGATCCTGGTTTTGACTGCCCAAGTCATAAGCTACAGTTGGTGCAGTTGGACCTAAGATCAAGTCGTATTTTTCAAATACCTTAGCAAAATCTTGCATAATCAAGGTCCGAACCTGACCAGCTTTCTTGAAATAAGCATCGTAGTAACCAGATGACAAACTGAAAGTTCCCAGCATGATGCGGCGTTTCACCTCTTCACCAAAGCCTTCACTACGAGATTTAACATAGACATCTTCTAGATTTTCAATACCTTCTGCGCGGTAGCCATAGCGAATACCGTCAAAACGTTGCAGGTTAGAGCTGGCTTCAGAAGAAGCAATGATATAGTAGACTGCTACGCCATACTTACTGTGGGGCAGGCTGACTTCTTCAACAATAGCTCCTAGACTTTCCAAGTGCTTCGCCGCTGCTAAAATCGTTTCCTTGACCTTGCTGTCAATTCCCTCACCCATGTATTCCTTAGGCAAGGCAATCTTCATCCCCTTGATATCTTGGCCAATCTTGCTGGTAAAGTCTGGTACTGCTTCTTGTGATGATGTAGAGTCCTTAGGATCATTACCAGAAATAACATTCAAAAGCTGGGCATTTTCCTTCACTGTCTGAGAGAAAGGCCCAATCTGGTCTAAAGAAGAGCCAAAGGCAATGAGACCAAAACGCGAAACCCGTCCATAAGTTGGCTTGAGGCCGACTACACCGTTAAAGGAAGCCGGTTGACGAATAGAACCACCCGTATCTGAACCCAGTGACAGACGAACCTGACCAGAGGCAACAGCTGTCGCTGAACCACCAGATGATCCACCAGGAACCTTGCTGCTGTCCCAAGCATTCTTAGTCGTCTTAAAGTAAGAGTTTTCGCTAGAACCCCCCATGGCAAACTCGTCCATGTTGGTCTTACCAACGATAATCATGTCCTTACCGTAAAGCTTCTCTACGCTAGTCGCATCGAAAATCGGCTTGTAATTGTAGAGTATCTTAGAAGCAGCCGTCGTCAAAATCCCCTTGGTTGAGATATTATCCTTGACTGCCAGCGGAATTCCGCTCATAAGATTGTCCGCATCAATGCCCTTGGCGTCTAGAGCCGCAGCCTGAGCTAAAGCCTCCTCTTCGCTGACAGTAATGAAGCTGTCTACAGCTCCTTCACGTTCTTTGATATCTGCCAAAGTTGCCTGAGTTAACTCTACCGCAGAAATTTCTTTCTTGACCAGCAAATCATGCAACTCTTCAATGGTCTTGTGATTAAAAGTCATTAGGCATCTCCTCCGTCATCTAGGATGGCAGGCACTTTGATGTAGCCCCGCTCTTTTTCAGGTACATTTTGGAAAAGCTCGTCCCGGTTCCAGCCTGGCTGAGCCACATCTTCTCGCATATAGTTGATATTGGCAGCTACATTGGAAGTGAAAGGCACACCCTCTGTGTCCACTTCATTGAGCAATTCGACCATGTCGACAATCTTGGTTAATGTCGTCGCAAACTCAGCAGTTTCTTCTGATGAAAAAGCCAGTTTTGACAACTTTGCTACGTGACTTACTTCTTCTTGAGTAATCTTCATCTCTGATTCCTTTCATAAGATATGTGATCTTTAGCGACTGAAAATAACAATTTCTAGATAACATCTTATTTCCAAGCTTCAGCTCACCTTTACTTTGACAAGCTAGGGACGCTGAATTATTTACCATCCGCTAGCTCTTTTCTTCAGCTTCTTCCTGCCATTCTTCAGGAATTCGCATCATTTCATTTTACCATATTTCAGGCTAATTCTTCAATTCCAAATGCAGTTCTTTGAGCTGTCTTAGATCCACCAAACTTGGACTTTCCAGCATAGGATCAAAGCCAGTACCATTTTTCGGAAAAGCGATGACTTGGCGGATATTTTCTTCCCCAGCCAAAATCATAACCAAGCGATCCAAGCCTAGAGCCAAGCCGCCGTGTGGCGGAAAACCGTATTCTAAGGCTTCTAGGAAAAAACCAAAGTCCCGCTCATAGTCTTCCCGGCCAATGCCCAATAGCTCAAACATGGCTTCCTGAGCCTTCCTGTCATGAATCCGTAGACTCCCACCGCCGATTTCATAGCCATTCAAGACGATGTCGTAAGCGTGACTGCGGAATTGATCTGGCTCCTGTCCATCTTGAAAGATTCCCTGTGTGAAAGGATGGTGCATGGCTTGATAGCGGTTTTGGTCTTCATTCCACTCCAGCAGCGGCCAATCCACAACCCAGAGAAAATGAAGCAGACTTGCGTCAATCAAATCCAAAACTTTTGCGACTTCTATGCGCAGATGTCCCAAAGCTTCCTGAGCCCGACGCTTCTTAGCCATGACTAGCAGAATCAAATCTCCATCTTTGGCCTCAAAACGTGCTAGTAAATCCTGACTCTCAGCCTCAAAGGTGCTAGCCAAATCACCAGCTAACTGGCCATTTTCAATCTTGAGGCTGGCAAAACGGCTACAACCAAATTCCTTCATTTCCTGATAGTAGTGACTCAGCTGTTTCTTGCTAAAAGCACTAGCCGCATCTGGCACACAGATTCCCATCACTTCCTCTTGGTTATCCAAAGCTTTCTTGATGAGAAGCGAATCATTGGACTGGCACAAATCCGTCAAACTCTTTAGCTCTAAACCAAAGCGCGTATCTGGCTTATCAGAACCGAAGCGGCTCATAGCCTCTTCATAACTGATAGTCGGAAATGCTTCTGTCAACTCTAAACCATGAGTTTTCTTGACAACAGCCTTGAGCATGGCTTCAACCAGAGCTCGGATTTCTTCCTCGCTAGCAAAACTCAGCTCCAAATCCACCTGGGTAAACTCTGGCTGACGATCGCCCCTCAGGTCTTCGTCACGGAAACAACGAACAATCTGATAATAGCGCTCAAGTCCTGCTCCCATAAGCAATTGCTTGAGCATCTGTGGGCTCTGAGGCAGCGCATAGAATTGATTTTTAAAGACCCGACTAGGAACCAAGAAGTCTCTAGCACCTTCAGGAGTTGACTTAGTCAGATAAGGCGTCTCCACCTCCAAAAAGTCCAAACTGTTCAAATATTCCCGAATGGTTGATGTGACCTGATGACGAAGTTTAAGGTTATGTGTCATCTTCTCACGGCGCAAGTCCAAGTAGCGGTATTTCTGACGTAGGTCTTCTCCAGTATGGGCGTGTTGATCCAGCTCAAAAGGCAGTGCCTTGCTGCTAGCAATAACCTCAATCTTTTCAGCCCTCAGCTCAACCTGACCAGACTTGATGGACTTATTGACAAAGCGCTCTTCCCGCTGAACTACTTGCCCCGTCACTGCAATGACATCCTCTTTGCCAATGTCTTCCAGCTTAGCAAAATCTTTAATCTCACCGCCGACAAAGACCTGAAGCAAGCCTTCGCGATCCCGCAATTCAATAAAGGCCAGTTTGCCGTGATTACGGATATTGGCCACCCAGCCAGTTGCGGTCATGGTCTGTCCGACCTGCTCTAAACCATAATTTCCGATAAAAATTTCTTTCATGTTCTTTCCCTCTCAAATCAATTTGTAGCTCCGCCCTGTTGTTCAGGATATTTACCGCAGTTTTCCATCGTCTTCACCTGACCTACTGCAAAATAAAAAGCTTTCGTCTCTAAAACAGACGAAAGCCGTGGTACCACTGTTATTCGCTGCCCTAAAAGGCAGCCTCTGAGCTCGTAACGTGAGCGACGTTTGTGCTTAATCACACAAAAGATTACGAAACATGTTCTTCGGTTTTTGCTTTCTTGGTGCTGCTCTCAGCTATCAGCACTCTCTGTACAAGTCAGCAAGCCTACTCTGCTTCTCTTTTACTCTTAAATTGTATCTATTATAGTCGAACCCAGGACATTTTGCAAGTGGTTTAAGGCAAATTTGTGATTTTCCTCTGACAGAGAAGCCACTGCCGGCTCTACCACCTGAATCTGATAACCAAGATTATAGGCATCAATCGCTGTGTGCAAGACGCAAATATCCGTCAAGACTCCAGTCAAAATGACTGTATCTACCTTTCTTTCTCGCAGGCGGATATCTAAATCCGTGCCGGAAAAGGCAGAATAATGACGCTTATCCATCCAAAAGACCCGAGAGTCTGCTTGATGCTTGTCATAAAAATCAGCCAAAGGACCAAAAAGGTTACGACCGCTGGTTCCTTTGATGTTATGAGGCGGAAACAGCTTGCTTTCAGGATGAAAGGCATCATTCTCATCATGGGCATCAATAGCAAAGAAGATATAATCTCCTCGCTCAAAAGCCGCCTTTGTTACTTGAGCAATGGCTTCAGAAATCGCCTGAGCTGGCGCTCCTGCTGTCAACTTGCCCTCATCTGCGACAAAATCAACTGTATAATCAATGGAAATCAGTGCTTTAGCCATTAGTAGTCCCTCTTTTTAATTTCATCAAAGACATCCGGAATCAGGACTTTCAGATAAGTTCCCTTCATTCCCAGTGAGCGGCTTTCAATAATCCCAGCACTTTCCAGCTTGCGCAAGGCATTAACAATCACTGAGCGGGTAATCCCAATACGGTCAGCAATGACAGATGCTGTCAGCTGGCCTTCATTGCCATTGAGCTCGCCCAGAATAGCTGAAACAGCTCTCAGTTCTGAGTAAGACAGGGTATTGACTGCCATGGTCACTGCTGTCCGGCGGCGGATATTTTTCTCATCCTCTTCCCGCTGGAAGTTAAGCAGCTGGATACCAACCACTGTGCTGGCAATCTCAATCAAAATCAGATCATCGTCCGCAAATTCCTTGTCATTGCGCCAGATAATCAATGAACCCAGACGAATCCCTGACACATGAATAGGAGCAATGGTGGTCAGCCCATCTGGAAACTCATCCTTGGTCTCCACTGGGAAAATCGTCAAATCATGTGCAACTGGCAGATTAGCCTCTGTTTCATAGACCAGATTGGCTTCGTGAACGTATTCCTCTGGGAAATTCTTATCCTGGAAAAAAGCTTCCACACGGTCATTATTGGTCTTGTAGCGCATGAAATAGCCTAAAAGACGGCCCTTGCTGTTGATAATGCAGGCATTGCAGTGGATAATATCAGCCAACTGACGCGTAATAGCGTTGTAGGGTAGTTCTTCCTGCATCTGCTCTTCCGAGCGCTTCAAAATAGACGTAATTTTTCGTGTTTTTTCTAGTAAATTGGCCATGTTTTTACCTCATATTTATTAGCTTCATTGTAACATAAAAGCAGTAAAATTTCAATAATTATCTGAAAATTTTTTATTGAAAAACAATTACATACAATTCGATAAAATAAAGAATTTTTCAAGTATATGACTTGATATATCAAGCCATATTAAACAAAAAACAGTCAAGAATTTGACTGTTTTTGATTGATTTTGTTCTTTCTAATCAAGAGAACGTTTCTTGTAGAACAATTTCATAGCCATGAGCAGAAGCATTTGGCCTGCTAGAAGAAGCCAAGAAGAGTTTTCTCCTGTCTTAGGCAAGACATGACCTGAAGCAGCTGCCTGCTTATGATTTCCAGGGCTAGCACTTCCAGCATCTCCAGTAGTTCCAAGAGCTGTATGCTGAGGATCTCCTACTTGTCCAGTAAGCGGAGAGCGAGCGAAGCGCTCCTCTGTGTGAGCCAAAACAGACTGATAATAGCGAATATCTTCTTCCTTATTTTGTTCTGCATAAGTTTGAGCTAGCAAGTCGTATGTCGCCTTAGCTTGTGCTTGAACTGCAGTTAAAACTGCTACTTTTGCTTCTTGATCTGTTTGAGCTGTAAGAGCCGCTTGGTAAGCTGCCTGAGCTACAGCTAACTTGCTTTTAGCTTGTTCCAAGTTTCCTTCTGCATTTTCAAGATTTGACAATGACTCTTTAGCCTTTTGCAAAGCTGCTTCAGCATCTGTAACAGCTTTTTCAAGGTTAGTCTTTCTTTCTTTTGCTGCATTCAAAACTGCTTCTAGCTGAGCCAACTTATCTGATTCAGTTTTTAGAGCTTCTTGAGCTGCGGCAACTGTTGCTTGAACAGCAGTCAGAGCTTCTTGGGCCTGAGTTAATTTGTCCGCTTTAGTCTTGTCATCCAAGTTTGAGTTTTGCAGAGCCGCTTGTGCTGCTGCCAAAGCTGCTTGATCTGCTGCCAACTTCTCTTGAACTGCTGCAAGAGCTGCTTGAGCCTGAGCAGTTGCTGACTCACCTGCTTGAGCTTGCGCCTGAGCAAGTTGCTGGTTGGCTTGCTCTAAAGCTGCAGCTCTCCGATTATAAGTAGATTGGGCAACTCCCTTAGATGCCAGAGCCAGTTGATTGGCCTTGAAGGCGGCATCATAGGCTGTTTGAGCCTTGGCTACTTCCTGCGGATCTACTTTTGCTGTTGGAGCTTTTCCTGTAATAGGGCTGGCATTGAAGTTCTTTTTGCTAGCATACTTGACTTGATCTTCTGACACCATGGTGAAATGAGCCATAGTGATGTCGCCTTCCATTGAGAAATCAACTCCCAGATAGTTTTTCTGGCGACCAGTATTGAGACCTGAGATAGATGTAGCATGCAGCCATTCGTAGCCATTGAACATGAATTCAACAACAGAATCATAGACCCGTCTCTTCATTTCAGCCACACTCATTTGACTAGCATTTTCTCTCCAGATATAAGCGTTTTCGTAATATTGGAGACCTTTACTCTCCTGCTCAGCACTTGTGGTCATCAAACCATATTCACGTGCTACGCGGTTGATTCCTCTAGCATCGTGATGGTATTCCTCCATCAAATCCCAGTTCCAATTGTCTTTGCGGTATTCTGTTGCTACTTTATCAGCGAAATCAATTGAAGATGGTGTCACAACTACTTCACCTGTTCCCATCTGAGCACGCAGCTGGTTGATGAGTTCAGAAGCAAACTGTGAAAGTTCCTGACGAACATTCTGTGGAATATTATTGGTATCAATCAAAGCTTTGCTATCTGTAGGATCTGCTACGTATCGATTGAGAGCCTTAGCACTGGCATTCAGTGCAGCAAGTCTCTTTTGAATCTCATTAGTTTTTTGCTCTGATAAATTCGGTGCAACTAGCTCTCTCAAGGCTGCAATGTATTCCGGAGTCATAGACACACGGTTTTTATTGCTAGAAGCTTCAGTAGTAATTTTTCCAGCTTGAGCCTTTTGCAAAGCCTGTTGAGCTTGGTTCAAGTCTGACTGGGTCTTCTCAGCTGCAGCAGTTTTGTCCTGCAAGTTCTTCTGAGAAGCATCACGAGCCGTCTTAGCCTGAGTCTGGTTGGTCTGAGCTTTTGCAACCTCAGCCTGCTTCTGACTGTCAGTCTGACGAGCTGTAGCTACTTTTGCTTGCGCTGTTTCAACAGCAGACTGGTCAGCTGCCACCTTATCTTGGGCTACTTTCACATTCTTTTCTGCCTTAGCTGTAGCTTCACCGCTTAGGTTAGCCTGAGCATCCTTGACGTCATTTTGAGCTTTAGCAAGGCGTCCTTCTTGAGTTTTCGCTTGCTCTTGAGCTTCTTTAGTCTTGGCTGCCTGAGCATCGCGCTCAGCTTGAGCCGTCTTGGTTGCTTGGTCAGCTTTAGCCAGTTCTGACTTGTTGCTGTCCACTTGAGCTTTTTGGTTGCTCTCTTCTTGCTTAGCTGTTTCAATAGCTTCCGGACCAGCTTTATCAGCTGCCTCCTGTGCCCGGTTAGCTTCAGCTTGTGCTTGCTCGACCTGACTTTGAGCCGCAGCAGTATTTGCCTGAGCTTGAGCCAAATCAGCTTTCCCTTGTGCAACATTGCTGTCGGCTTCTTGTACAAGAGCCTGAGCAGCGTCTACCTGTTCTTTCGAAACAGATTCATCCTTTTGTGTGTTTTCTGCCTGTGGTTGGCTTTGACTAACGGGCGCATCAGAATAAGACTGATTATCAACTAATTGATCAGCCTGAACTCCTTCTGCGAGCACCAAAGACAATGCCGCTGCACTGACAGAAAAAGCACTAAGTGTCTTTTTCATTGTCAATATAATCTCCTCCACTTTTTCATCATTGTTAAAAACATTGACAAACACATTCTATCATGTTTGTCTTCTGGAAGGAAGA
This sequence comes from Streptococcus sanguinis, assembly GCF_050225395.1. Lineage (GTDB taxonomy): Bacteria > Bacillota > Bacilli > Lactobacillales > Streptococcaceae > Streptococcus. Next base: position 1,851,830 of record NZ_CP071431.1, read on the forward strand.
CGCTAACACATTTTTTTAAGCATTTTTGGACAGATACATAAAAAATGTTGGACAAATTCCTAAAAAATGTCGGTAAAACCACCTATAATTTTTACCAATCGACCTCAAATTCAATTTCCAGAGCATCTTAATTTTTTTATTTTTGCAATTCAAAGACAACCATTGGACTAAAAAATATGTAAAATAAGTTATAAAAAGGCCGGAATATTTTCCAGCCTTTTTATAACATCCGCTTATTAACGGCGATATTGGCGCAAGAAGCGCGTCATTTTTTCTTGGATTTGAGCTAGCTCATCTACTCGAGGCAGATAAACGATGCGGAAATGATCTGGATCCTTCCAGTTAAAACCTCGTCCATGGACGAGAAGGACTTTTTCCTGCTTGAGGAAATTGAGCACAAACTGCTCATCGTCGTCGATGTGATACATGTTCCGGTCAATTTTCGGGAAAATATAGAGACCAGCTTTAGGTTTTACAGCTGACAGTCCTGGAATATCCTGAATAGCCTGATAGATGAAATTACGCTGCTCATAGATACGACCACCTGGCAACAGCAGTTCATCCACAGATTGATGACCGCCAAGTGAGGTTTGGACGACTTGTTGAGCCAAGACATTAGAGCACAGGCGCATGTTGGAGAGCATGTTTAACCCTTCGATATAACCCTTAACATGATGCTTAGGCCCAGATAGCACCATCCAGCCAACACGGAAGCCTGCGATTCGGTGCGACTTAGAAAGACCATTCATACTGACACAGAAGATATCAGGAGCCAGACTAGCCACAGACGTATGGACATTGCCGTCCATCACCATGCGGTCGTAGATTTCATCCGCAAAGATAATGAGATTATTTTGGCGAGCAATTTCCACAATCTCCAGCAGCAGTTCCTTAGGATAAAGTGCTCCCGTTGGATTGTTAGGGTTGATGATAATGATAGCCTTGGTATTAGATGTGATTTTTGACTTGATATCGTCAATATCTGGATACCATTCTGCCTGCTCATCACAAACATAGTGAACAGCATTCCCACCAGCCAGACTGACTGCAGCCGTCCAGAGTGGATAGTCTGGCATCGGCACCAGCACCTCGTCCCCGTCATCAAGCAAGCCCTGCATGGACATAACAATCAGCTCGCTGACGCCATTTCCCAGATAAATATCATCAATATCTACATTAGGAAAATTCTTAAGCTGGCAGTACTGCATAATAGCCTTACGGGCTGAAAAAATCCCCTTGGAGTCAGAGTAGCCCTCACTGTCACGCGCATTCATAATCAAATCATGAATGACCTCATCAGGAGCGGTAAAACCAAATTCAGCCGGATTTCCTGTATTGAGGCGGAGAATCTTTTCACCGTTGGCCCGCATGCGCATAGCTTCATCCAAAACCGGACCGCGAATATCATAGGCAACATGTTCCAGCTTGCTGGACTTGTCAAATTCTTTCATTCTTATTTTTCCTCTATTCATCAGAATGTTATCATTATACCACCAGAAAAAGCGATTGACAACAAAAAAATAAGCTCACTTTTCACGCGATTATGAAGCGATTTATAAGATAAAGAGCACTATTCCTTTTCTAACCCCTCAAAGTAAAGGAATCTTTTTCTGCTTGTAATTTTCTGACAGCATTTCCATTTTATCTTTACTTTTTTTCTGAAAAGGGTTACAATAGAAACAAGAAAATAGTTGCAAATCACTCGGACGTTATGGATTGATTGATTTTTGGTCAGCCCAATCATTCTGTGAATGATGCGACGTCCTTTGCCGACCATTTTAGAGGAGGTAGCTCTATGACTCAGAAATATGAAAACATTATGGTTGCTGTGGACGGTTCTCACGAATCCGAACTAGCCTTTGAAAAGGGTGTTAATGTGGCTCTCCGAAACGGCTCTCGTCTCACTATCGCCCATGTCATTGACACCCGGGCTTTGCAAAGTGTCTCAACCTTTGATGCAGATGTCTACGAGGACTTACAAGAAGATGCCAAAAAGCTGACAGCTGAGTTGAAAGAAAAAGCTCAAAAATCCGGTGTCAAGCATGTTGACATTGTCATTGAAATGGGCAATCCCAAGACTCTCTTAGCTACAGATATCCCAGAAGAGCACAAGGTAGATCTGATCATGGTCGGTGCTACCGGTCTCAATGCCTTTGAACGGCTGCTAGTCGGCTCTTCCTCCGAATATATCCTGCGTCATGCCAAGGTTGACTTGCTGGTGGTCAGAGACTCTGAAAAGACTTTATAAAAACTAGAGCAGGTAACTGCTCTAGTTTTCTTCTTTCTGCTCTATGCTACGCTGGTAGGCCTGAATCTGTCGTTCCAGTTCTTCTTTGATAGCTCCTTCGGGCGCGTATTTTTCTTCCCAGTCTTCTGGTTTGAGAATTTTATGGGTAACGGGGTCAAAGTGAGCCTTCCCGTCTGGGAAAATTTTGCCCATATTAGCCCGATGGACAATATCGAACAGTTGCTCTGGATCCACTCCCATCAGAACAAAACTGCCATAAGTGAAGTATAGAGTATCAATCAAGGCATCTACTTGACCGACTAGAGAAACCTCAGCCTGACTCTTGGAGCGAACCTTGTCAGCAGCCTTGTCAAGCGCTTGATGGAGATAGGCTACAGAACTGTCAAAGTCTTCCTCTGAGTTACTAGCTGCTCGCAGAAACTCGACCAGCTCTTCCAGTTTGAAGCCTGCCCGATAGCGAGCGTCCTGAGGCGACCAAGCAATCGGCTCTTCCTGAGTACTTTCATCCATGACACTATGGAACTCTTTAACCTTATTAAAGTGATGGTCACTGCTGGTAAAGACCTTTTCCCTCGCTAGGATACCAAAATGCTCCAGAGCCTTGTGAATCCCATCCTGACTATTGCTGCTAGTCGTATGCTTGGCCACTTCCTTGACCGAGCTGGTTCCATTTCCCATAGCAATAGAGAGACCAACTCCCGATAGCATTTCCAAGTCATTGTCAGAGTCGCCGAAGGCCATGACCTGATGAATGTCAAAGCCATATTCCTTTCCAACTCGGCGAATCCCCTCTAGCTTAGACGTGTCTTTATTGATAATATCGACCGCATAGGGGCTACTGCGGGTAAATTTCAAATCAGGGAAGTCTGCTTCAATCTTACGGCTTTCTTCTGGACTGGCCAAAATCAAAGCTTGATAAATCGGCTCCTGAATCAGCTGCAGGAGATCCTTTTCATGCTGGGGCAAGGCCTTGCTGATGACCTTATTAAATCCATGACTGACTGTTCGCGCCATTCGCTTAGGGATGAAGCGGCTAGTCCACTGGGAGAAAGGGCTCATGCCGAAGGACATAATCTTGGAGCCCAGCATAGCCTCAGCCGTTCCCAAGGAAATTTCTTTCCGATGCTTCTTAGCATAGGCAATTAAATCCCGCAAACTCTGCTTGTCAATGGGACTGGCAGAAATCACCCTATCTCTTGAAAAAATATACTGGCCATTATAGGTCACAGCAAAGTCTAAGTCCAATTGCTCCATAAAAGGTTTGACAAAGAAAGGGCCGCGGCCGGTTGCCAAACCGACCAATATTCCTTGCTCCTTTAAACTCTGAATAGCCTTTTCTGTAGATTTCAAAACCGTTCGACTGTCATTGACCAGTGTCCCATCAATATCGAAAAAGACGGCCTTTACTTCCATTGATTTTCTCATTCTTTCCTTTTATGATACAATAAATTATAACACAAAAATGACATACAATCACATGAATTGCAGAAAAGAAAAGCTGGAGTAATATCTATGCAACAGAAATGAAAACTCTATGAAAACAGAATGTGAGTTTTCAACTCTGCATTATGACTACAAGGAGAAAAAGGATTTATGACAAAGAAAATCTTGGTCCTGCACACAGGAGGAACCATTTCCATGCAGGCTGACGGCTCTGGGGCTGTCGTCACCAATGCTGATAACCCTATGAACCATGTGACCGTTCCGCTTGAGGGGATTGAGACAGAAGTCATTGACTTTTTTAATATTCCCAGTCCTCATATCACACCCCAGCACATGCTCAAGCTCTACCAAAAAATCAAAGCCAGTGCTGACCAATTTGACGGAGTAGTCATTACTCATGGGACGGATACCTTAGAAGAGACAGCTTACTTTCTGGATACTATGCAGCTGCCAAGGATTCCGGTCGTTCTGACCGGAGCTATGCGCAGTTCCAATGAGCTGGGGAGCGACGGAGTCTATAACTACCTGACAGCCCTGCGGGTGGCTAGTGATGAAAAAGCCAGTGATAAAGGCGTGCTTGTCGTTATGAATGACGAGGCACATGCTGCCAAGTATGTAACCAAGACCCATACGACCAATGTCAGCACCTTCCAAACGCCGACTCACGGACCGCTTGGCTTGATTATGAAACAAGAGATTCTCTATTTTAAGACAGCAGAGCCTCGGGTCCGCTTTGACTTGAACAGCATTTCTGGTCTGGTGCCCATCATTCCAGCTTATGCCGGTATGAAGACAGAACTTCTGGACATGCTGGATTTAGACAAGATAGACGGCCTCACCATAGAAGCATTCGGTGCTGGCAACCTCCCCAAGGAAGTAGCTGACAAGCTGACTGATATGATAGCAGCCGGACTGCCAATCGCTCTGGTCTCTCGCTGCTTCAACGGGATTGCTGAGCCAGTCTATGCTTATGAAGGAGGCGGCGTTCAACTGCACCAGGCTGGTCTCTTCTTCGTCAAGGAGCTCAATGCCCAAAAAGCCAGAATCAAACTGCTCATCGCCCTGAATGCTGGACTCAAAGGTCAAGAACTCCGAGATTATATGGAAGGCTGAGAAAAAAATCCCTATTTATTTTCTTTAAATCAAAAAGTGCTAAGGTTGCTTAGCATTTTTTTGACTCTTTCATATTCTAACACTGGGAAAATTTCATTGAATCGCTGGCCTTAGAGGATAACCTCAAACAGAGACTCTAGAATTTCAAAAATATAATCACTTACCATAGGTCACCTCCATTTTCTTAGCTTGTTTAAATTTCTTCGGATAGTGGACTTTGATTGTAACTTTCATAGCTTTTACCTCGCTTATCATTCATTCTTTAAGAGCAAAAACGAAACTCTTGGAGTCTTTAGCTTCAAGTTTGGTCTCTAATCTTTTTGTTCTTACTTGGATATAAGGATACAGCCCTAAACTTAAGAATCTCTTATAGATTTCTTAGGGAAAGCTTATAGTCAAAGAAATCCGGCAGCAATCTCTATCTACTACTTGAAATGAACAAGTCTTTCCAGTCACATACAAAAAGCTTCACCGATTGGGTGAAGTTTGTGATTTGTTAGAAGATTTATGATGAAAAAATTCTAAATTATTCTTATTCTTTGAGTGGCTCATACCTCGCAAGTCTTCTTGTCTTCAAGCTTTGGTTATAGGATTTTAAGGGATGTTTACTTTGTCATTGGTCCTACCTCTTTCTTTGATTTGACAATAGTATAATCCCTCAAACTTAAAGCCTACTTATAAATATCTTGCAGGAAACTTAATCCAAAGAACTCTTAATCTAGGTAATCTCGCTTGTCCAAATGAAGAGCAATCAAGTGCCAACTAGGATCTGTCCGCCAGTTCGGATCAGCTGTAATCTGGCTGGCAACCTTTCTGGCTTCTTCTAAAATCGGATAATCTTCCACGATGTCTGCCACTTGAAACTCAGGAATACCAGACTGCCGAGTGCCAAAGATTTCTCCAGAGCCTCGCATTTTCAGATCCTCCTCAGCCAGCAGGAAACCATCAGTCGTCTCAGTCATGATTTTCATGCGGCGCTTGCCTGACTCCGTCTTAGGATTGGCAACCAAGACCGCATAAGACTGCTTGCTGCCTCGGCCGACGCGGCCTCTTAGCTGATGAAGCTGGCTGAGTCCAAAGCGGTCCGCATCCATGATGACCATCACCGTAGCATTGGGGACGTTGACTCCGACCTCAATGACCGTGGTAGAGACCAGAATATCAGTCCGTCCTTCCTTGAAGTCCTGCATAATCGCCTCTTTTTCCTCGCTCTTCATCTTGCCATGAAGCAGAGCCACTTGGGCCTGCTGACCAAAATAGGCTGTCAGTTCTTCTTCTAGGGCAATGGCATTCTTAAGATCCAGCGCCTCAGATTCCTCAATCAAAGGAGAAATAAAATAGGCCTGAGCTCCCTTATGAAGCTCTTTTTTAAGCCAGTCGAGGACGACTCCCAGCTGCTCATGCTTGACCCAGCGGGTGATGATAGGCTTGCGTCCTGCCGGCATCTGGTCAATGATGGAGACATCCATATCACCAAATGCTGTAATTGCAAGAGTTCTGGGAATAGGCGTCGCCGTCATCATGAGGACATCAGGATTGTCTCCCTTTTCCCGTAAAATCCGGCGTTGCTCCACCCCAAAGCGATGCTGCTCGTCAATAATGACCAAGCCCAATGCATGGTAACGGACTCCTTCCTGAATCAAGGCATGGGTTCCGACAATCATGTCCACCTGACCGTTTTCAATCGCTGCCAAGGTTTCCCGGCGCTCAGCTGCTTTCATCCCACCAGTTAGCAGGGCAAGCTTCAATTCTGGAAAAAGCTGAGCTAGGCTGTCAAAATGCTGCTCAGCCAAAATTTCTGTTGGAACCATCAGAGCTGACTGAAAGCCAGCTGTATAAACAGCATACATAGCCAAACCAGCGACTACTGTCTTTCCGCTTCCTACATCGCCCTGCAGCAGACGATTCATGTGCCCAGGCGACCGCAAATCCTGCAAAATCTCTGTCAGACTGCGCTCCTGAGCTGAAGTCAGTTCAAAAGGTAAGCTCTTCTTTTTCTCGGCCACAGCATCCAACTGCCAATCAATTTTTAATCCATTGCTGACAGCCTTGGTTTCTCTCTTTAAGACCTGCAGCTGCATTTGAAAATAAAAGAGTTCTTCAAATTTAACCCGCCGAAGAGCCTGCTTGTAATCAGTCAAATCCTTTGGAAAATGCATAGCCCGCACAGCCTCAACTCTGCTCACTAGCTGGTAGCGTTCCAGCAGGGACTGGGGCAGATTTTCCTCTAAGAGCAAGTCCAATCCTTGGTCAAAGGCAGTCTTAATCAGCTTGACCAGACTGGCCTGACTAATTCCCTGAGCCAGCCGATAGACAGGCTGCAAGTCGTCCTCTACCTGAGCCAGCAGTTTCATACCAGTCAGACTGGCTTTGGCTTTGTCCCACTTTCCAAAGACCGCTAAATTAGCTCCAACTTCAATCTTGTCTGCCAGATAAGGCTGGTTAAAGAAATTAACTGCCAGAGCGACTTCTCCCTGCTTGATGGTAAAGCGCAGGCGATTGCGTTTGTAGCCGTAATACTGGACATTGGCCGGGGTTACGACCTGACCAGAAACAACCGCCTTTTCTCCATCCTCCAAGTCTAGGACATTCTTACTCTTAAAATCCTCATAACGAAAAGGAAAATAAAGCAGCAAATCCTGCAAGGTCTCTAGACCCAGCTTGGCAAATTTTTCTGCTGATTTCGGTCCCACACCAGGCAGAACCGTCAAAGGTTGGTGTAAATTCATAATTCCTCTTTCAGTTCTGATACTGCTGCGGTGCTAATATCGCAAACAGGGGGGCCAAGCTAGAACATTATCAAATACTTCAAGCGGTTCCCTGCATTAATCTTCTTAGTCTTTATAGACCCTCGGTACACGGTCGCTAATCAGGCAAACCACCTCATAGTTAATGGTGCCACGCTTTTCTGCCACATCTGTCGCCGTAATGGTCTCCGCACCGCTATTTCCAATCAACACAACCGAAGTGCCAAGGGGATAAGCCTGAGGCAGGCACACTGTAATTTGGTCCATGGAAACGCGGCCGACAATAGGGCAGCGCTGACCATCAATCAAGACATCAAAGCCCTGCATATCGCGTGTCCAGCCATCCGCATAACCCAAAGGAATGGTGCCAATCCACTCTTGAGACTTGCTAGTGTAGGTGGCTCCATAGCCAACATCTGCTCCAGCCTCGACTTCCTTGACATGCACCAATTCTGAGACCAGCGACAGAGCTGACTTGAATTCATAAGGAAGTGCCAAGACTCTTCCGCTGGGGTTGAGACCATAGATGATATCCCCCAGCCGAACTGCATTTAGAACGGTCTCTCTGTGCCAGAGAGAGGTGGCGGAATTACTAGCGTGGACAAGAGAGGGAACATTGTCCAGCTCAGATAAGATCTGATGAAAACGAGCCAGCTGGGCTTCAAACTTATGGTGCTCCGCTTCATCTGCCGTTGCAAAATGGGTAAAAATTCCCTCCGCGACAGCCCCAGCAACCTGCAAGCGGTGGATTGCCTCCTGAGCTTCCTGACTATCTCGAAAACCAATCCGCCCCATACCAGAGTCAATCTTGATATGAAAATTCAATCCAGTCAAGTCTTCTTCAGCGTCTAAGGCTAGATCCAGCCAATCCAAACTGGCTACGGTCAGAGACACCTTTCCTTTTCTAGCCAGCGGGAGCGCAGCCAGATCTGACACTCCTAGCACCAGAATTTTTTTGCCAATACCCGCTGAGCGCAGCTCCAAGGCTTCATCGATATTAGACACACAAAATCCATCTACGAGGGGCTCAATATGCCTAGAAACCTCAATAGCTCCATGACCATAAGCATTGGCTTTAACGACAGCCCACTTTTCAGTCGTCTGAGGCAGATGGGCACTCAGTTGTCTAATATTAAAAGCAATGGCAGCTAAATCAATCACTGCCTTGCTGGGTCTATGCAGACTAGCTTTCATCATTTTCCTCCAAAATAACGCTGGCCGTAACTAGGCCAGCAGCATGGCTCAGCGAAATCCAAACCTTGCCAGTAAAAGGTGACCTGCTGAAATAAGGCGCTCCCTGACGGTCGTTTAAAATCTCCAAGTCCTGAAACCTGAGTTTACCGATACCGGTTCCCCAAGCTTTAGAAAAAGCCTCCTTGGCAGCCCAACGGCCAGCTAGAAATTCGATTTTCCGCTTACCGGATAACTCCTCAAAACGAGAAAGCTCCGCCTCGGTCAGCACCTTCTTTGCAAAGCGGGCATTTTTCAGATAGGCTCGCTCAATGGCAGCCAGTTCTTCTATGTCAATTCCGTGTCCTTTTATCATATCATTCTCTGGAAAGGCGACAAAACTCAGCTGGGCAGCCAGCTGAGTTCGTCTTCACCCGACAGTTAGTCCTCTTTACAGGTCAAGACTGTCCCTTTCAATTTTCCTTATTTATCTAAAGTGTTGTAAATTTCTTCAATGAGCTGAACAGTATTGTCCCAGCCCAGGCAAGGGTCGGTGATGGATTTACCAAAAACTTCCGGCTCATTTTGCCGGCCGTCTTCCAGATAAGACTCAATCATAAAACCACGAACCGCTCTCTTAATCTTTTCATTCCAATCCCGATTCAGCAAGGTCTGACGCACAATCCTAATCTGTTCCAGATACTGCTTGCCAGAGTTATCGTGATTGGTGTCAATGACAATGAAGGGATTCTCCAAGCCCATCTTTTCGTAGTAGGAAATGGCTTCCAGCATATTCTCATAGTAGAAATTTGGGATATTTTTACCGTATTCATTGGTAGCCCCACGCAGAATAACATGAGCCAAAGGATTCCCAGAGGTTTCTACTTCCTGACCATGAAAAAGGAAAGTCTGCTTATTTTGTGCTGCATAGACAGCATTAAACATAACCCCCAGATTGCCAGAAGTTGGATTTTTCATGCCGACTGGAGCGTCAATGCCTGATGCCACAAAGCGGTGCTCCTGGTCTTCAACTGAGCGAGCTCCCACAGCATGATAGCTGACCAAGTCGTCTACCAGCACAAGATTGGACGGATAGAGCATCTCATCAGCCGTCGTCAGACCAGTCTCTGTAATGACACGGTAGTGCAGCTGACGAACAGCCTGCAAACCATTGATAAGACTAGGAGCTTTAGAAGTATCTGGCTGGTGAACCAAGCCCTTATAGCCATCCCCATTGGTCCGCGGCTTAGCAGTATAGACGCGCATGACGATAAAAATCTTATCTGCGACCTTCTTCTGCAGCTCTGACAAACGGCGGGAATACTCCAGCACAGCCTCTTCATTGTCTGATGAGCAAGGACCAATCACCAAGAGAATACGCTCGTCTTCCCCACTGAGAATCTCAGCTAGTTCTTGGTCTCGCTTGTTTTTATGAGTCAAGGCCTGACCAGTCAGTCTGGTTCTGGACTTAATCTGCTCAATGTCAATCTTCTGACCTTTTTCAATAAATGCCATACCATTTTCCTAATGTATCATAAATTTCACGAACCAGCTGTTCTGTATTTGCCCAGCCCAGACAAGGGTCAGTAATGGACTTGCCAAAGACTTCCGGCTCGTCCTGACGACCGTCTTCCAGGTAAGACTCAATCATAAAGCCCCGTACGGTAGCCTTAATCTTTTCATTCCAGTCTCGGTTAATCAGAGTCTGGCGAACGATACGGACCTGCTCCAGATACTGCTTACCAGAGTTATCATGATTGGTGTCAATGATGATAAAGGGATTTTCTAAGCCCATTTTTTCATACTGGGCAATGGTGTCCAGCAGGTTATCATAATAGTAGTTGGGAATATTCTTACCGTATTCATTCAGAGCACCGCGCAAGATTGCATGCGCCAAGGGATTGCCAGATGTTTCTACTTCCTTACCAGCGAATAGGAAACTCTGCTTGTTCTGAGCTGCATAGATGCCGTTAAACATGACATTGAGATTGCCAGAAGTCGGATTTTTCAAGCCAGTCGGCAGATCCGCTCCACTAGCTACAAAGCGATGCTGCTGGTCTTCGACCGAGCGAGCTCCTACAGCCATGTAAGAAATTAAATCATCTACCAGAGGCAGATTTTCTGGATAGAGCATCTCATCAGCTGTGGTCATGCCTGTCTCGGAAATAACCCGATAGTGCAGATTGCGGACTGCCTTGATGCCGTTAATCAGACTTGGAGCGGCAGTCGCATTGGGCTGATGAATAAGCCCTTTATAGCCATCTCCGTTCGTCCGAGGCTTAGCAGTATAAACCCGCATGACCATGAAAATGCGGTCTTTTACTTCTTCTTGGAGAGCAGATAGACGCTTGGCATACTCTAGCACCGCTTCTTCGTTATCTGAAGAGCAGGGACCGATAACCAAGAGAATGCGGTCATCTTGACCACGCAGAATTGCTTCCAACTCTCGGTCACGCTTTTCCTTGCGAGCTAACATGTCGCCTTCTAGCTTAGCAAGTTGGCGAACTTCTGCCACATCAATGGGTTGACTAGTTGCTTTAAAGGTCATCTATTCTCCTTCTTTTATGTTTACTTTTTACGGCCGTGACAGTTCTTGAATTTCTTGCCAGAACCACATGGACAAGGGTCATTTCTCTTTACGTTAGACAGGTCTACATTCTCAGGCATATTTGGCGCCTTGGCAGAGATATTGCGGGTAGCTGTGGTATTGATAGCCCGATCTGTCCGAGGACGCTCTTGCTCATGAATCTGTGCTTTCATCATCAGACGAGTTACATCAAACTCAATAGAGCCAATCATGTCATTGAACATACGGAAGCTTTCTGCTTGGTATTCGACAACTGGATTGTTCTGAGCATAGCCACGCAGTCCAACAGCATTGCGCAGCTGGTCAAGGGCGTCGATATGGTCAGTCCACTTGCTGTCCACCACGCGCAGAATCAAGACCTTCTGGAATTCACGCACCGCTTCTTCATCTCGCAGCTTAGCAATCTGACTGTCGTAGACTTCCAATGCACGTTCAAACAGATAATCTTTGATTTCTTGGTCAGACTTGCCTTCCAAATCGCTATCAGAAATAGAATCTTCTGAAACCAAGTTATACTTAGCAAAGTTTAAAATTGCTTCAATCTTATCATCCTGATCAGAGTGGCTGCTTCCATCAACGATGCGGTTGATCGTCCGTTTAATCATAGCATGGATTTCAGGACTGAGGTCACGGTCAGCAGTAATGACATCGTGGCGCTCAGCATAAATAATTTCCCGCTGCTCACGCATCACGTCATCATACTGCAAGACTTGTTTCCGCGTATCGTAGTTATTTCCTTCGACACGCTTCTGAGCTGCCTCTACCTGACGGGTCAGCATGCCAGACTTGATAACAGAATCTTCGTCACTAAGGTTCATCCGATCCAAGAGGGCTTTAATGCGCTCTGAGCCAAAGCGACGCATCAGCTCATCTTCCAGTGACAGGTAGAATTGTGACTCACCTGGATCACCCTGACGGCCTGAACGTCCGCGCAGCTGATTGTCAATCCGGCGGCTTTCATGGCGTTCTGTACCGATAACGCAGAGACCGCCCAATTCGCGAACACCTTCACCCAACTTGATGTCGGTTCCCCGTCCGGCCATATTGGTCGCAATAGTAACCGCTCCACGTTGGCCGGCGTTCATGATAATTTGCGCCTCTTTATAGTGGTTTTTCGCATTAAGAACTTCGTGAGGAACCCCAGCTTCTACCAATTTCTTAGAAATATAATCACTGGTTTCAACCGCAACGGTACCAACCAGAACTGGCTGGCCTTTTTCATGACGCTCTTTAACATCCTGAACAACTGCCTTAAACTTAGAATCAATACTTGGGTAGAGCAGGTCAGAATGGTCAATACGTGCTACCGGACGGTTAGTTGGAATTGGAATAACACGAATGTTGTATGTTTCGCGGAACTCTTCTTCCTCTGTCTTAGCTGTACCTGTCATGCCGGACAACTTCTTATACATACGGAAGAGGTTCTGATAAGTGATAGAAGCAGAAGTCTTTGTTTCTTCCTGAATCGGCACACCTTCTTTGGCTTCAATCGCTTGGTGGAGACCGTCGGAGTAACGACGTCCCTCCATTGTCCGACCGGTAAACTGATCGACAATCAGAATTTCCTGATCTTCACTAACCACATAGTCAATGTCAAGGAGCATGATGTAGTTAGCTCGCAGGGCATTGTCGATAAAGTGAGTCAGGGCAACATTTTCAATATCATAGAGATTGTCCAGCTTGAAGTAGCTTTCTGCCTTGTCAATCCCTGAATCAGACAGACCAATCGTCTTAGACTGAACATCGATGATGTAGTCGTCCTTATCCAGAGATTTGACATAGTGGTCAGCCATATGATAAAGCTGGTTGGTATCTGAAGAAACCGGTCCTGAAACAATCAGCGGTGTCCGAGCTTCGTCAATCAGGATTGAGTCCACCTCATCGACCAAGGCATAGTTGAGTGGGCGCTGTACCATGTTTTCAGCGCGGACTACCATGTTATCACGCAGGTAGTCAAAGCCGATCTCAGCATTGGTTGAATAGGTAATGTCGCAAGCATATGCTTCTTTCTTCTCAGATGGAGACTTAGCTGCCAGATTGATACCGACAGAAAGGCCAAGCCAAGAATAGAGTTCACCCATTTCAGTCGCATCACGCTCAGTCAGGTATTCGTTGACTGTGACAACGTGCACTCCTTTACCTGCAAGGGCATTTAAGTAAACTGGCATCGTCGCAGTCAAGGTTTTTCCTTCACCGGTACGCATCTCTGGAACGTCACCATGATGGAGAACGATTCCTCCCATAACCTGTACCTTATAAGGGAAAAGACCCAACACTCGCTTAGCTCCTTCACGGACAACTGCAAATGCTTCAAATAAGAGCTGATCTAAAGTTTCACCATCAGCATAGCGTTTCTTAAATTCTTCTGTTTTTGCCTGAAGTTCTTCATCAGACAAAGCTGCCATTTCGTCTTCATAAGCCAAGACCTTATCAGCCATTTTTTCTAATTTTCTTAATTCACCTTTATCATTTTCAATGATAGTCTTTAAAATATTCGCCATTTTTTTCCTTACTATATAATAATCTTTCTGATTTTTAGAATGTTCTTTTCATTATAGCATGTTTTCCTATATCTTTCAAGAATGAAAAAAGCAAAAAAGCTCCATCAGACTGTGCTTACAGAACCGGGAGATAGCAGGAGATTAGAGGATAAAAAAGAAAAGGCAGAGGTTTTACTCTGTCTTTTCGAGTCCAAACAGCACAAGGATAAACAAGTGTTTTTTCTTTTTGATAAAGAGACCTTTTTCCGATAGTGTCTAACACTCCTTGGACATTCTACCGCTCTTTCGGCTACTTAAAATCCAACAAGTGCATGGTGTCTTGGGCAATCATCAGTTCTTCGTTGGTTGGAAGAATGAGAATTTTAGCCTGCGACTGGGAATTTTGAATAAAGAGCTGACCTTGCTCGTTAGCTGCCTGATTTAAAGAAAGTCCTAAGCAATTGAGCTTTTGAACGACCAAGCTGCGGATCAAGGCTGAATTCTCCCCGATTCCAGCGGTAAAGACCAAGGCATCCAGACCATCTAAATCTGTGATGTAGCTTGCAATAGTCTGAGCGATACGGTTGACAAACATATTAACTGCTAGACTAGCTTTTTCATCGCCTCTGTCACAAGCCTCCAAAACATCTCTTAAATCATTGCTGAGTTGGGAGATGGCCAGCAGACCGGATTCTTTATTGAGGACATCGCTTAATTGCTGGGCTGATAATTTTTCCTGTTCTAGCAAAAAAGGAAGAATCATGGGATCTATGTCACCCGAGCGGGAGCCCATCATCAGGCCAGCTAAGGGGGTAAAGCCCATTGAAGTATTGACAGACTGACCATTTTTAATGGCGCAGATACTAGCACCATTGCCCAAATGGCAGTTGATAATCTTCAAATGCTCCGCAGCTTCTCCTTGCCCTTCCCAAATCTCCTTTACCTTTTGAGCAATATACTTGTGACTCGTTCCATGGAAACCATACTTTCTCAAACCGTATTTATGATAGTAATCCCAGGAAAGAGGATAGAGATAATAGGCTTCTGAAAGGCTTTGATGAAAGGCTGTATCAAACACAGCCACTTGTCCTGTTTCTGGCAGCGCCTTTTGGAAAGCTCGAATCCCTACCAAGTTGACAGGGTTATGGCTAGGAGCTAAGAAGGACAGCTTCTCAATGATGGATAGCACTTGCTCGTCTATCAAAGCAGAATCATCAAAGGATTCTCCGCCATGGGCTACGCGATGACCGACTCCATCTATCTCGTCCAGAGATGCAATCAGCTTCCGCTCCAAAAGAAAGTTCAGCAGGTAATCCACGGCAAATTGATGCGAAGGAATGGCCAGCAGTTCCTTTTCTTTTTGACCTTCAAATTCAATCTTAAAAATACCTTCCTTTAAGCCAATCTTTTCAAAAATTCCTTTCACCAAAAGGCTTTCATCAGGCATACTGAGCAGTTGAAATTTTAATGACGAACTGCCCGCATTAATCGCAAAAATTTTTTTAGACATATTTTTCTCCTGAGCAATGAAAACAGTGATTTTTCCAAATAATCTTTTTTTGAAAACTGAAACTTTCCATTGCTGCTTGTTAGATAAATAAGCTAGCTTCAAATGGTCGGCTAGCTTATTTACTATTTTGTATATTACATAGCATTGACTGCCAAGACAGCCAAGACAGCGCCGATAGTCGGTCCTACAATTGGCACCCAAGCATAAGCCCAGTTTGCATCTCCTTTATTCGGAACTGGTAAGAGGGCATAAGCAAGGCGCGGACCGAAGTCCCGGGCTGGGTTGAGGGCAAAACCTGTCGTCGAACCCAAAGACAAGCCGACCGCCATAATGAGGAAGCCAACTAAGAGTGGAGTGAGTCCAGGCGTGATTTCGCCGTGCGTTATCATCAAAAGTGCAAAGATGAAGAAGAAAGTCGCAACGATTTCGCTGAGCAGATTAAATGCTGGATTCTGGATGGCTGGTCCAGTAGCAAATACGCCAACTGAGTTGCCTTCTTCTGCCTTGGTTTCTTTGAAATGGGGATAGTAGAAGAGCACCACAATAGCTGCTCCGACAAAGGCTCCGAGAATCTGAGCAATGATATAGCCCACCACTTGCTCCCAAGGGAAGATGCCTCCTACCGCAAAAGCAATGGTGACAGCTGGGTTAAGGTGACCGCCAGTATTATAAAATCCTGCCGTATAGACACCCAAGGTCACTGCCAAGCCCCAGCCAAATACAACGGTAAACCAGTTGGGAGAGAAACCTTTTGCGAGACTCTTATTAAGACTGATAGACGCTCCGATTCCATTCCCAAAAACCATCAGAACCATGGTGCCTAAAAATTCACCTAGATATTTTTCCATACTCCATACTCCTTCATTTCGAAATAGTTTATACTCTCTCCTCTATATTGCTTCTACAGCGCAATATAGATTCTAAGAAAGTATAAGAGAAATATGCTCGTAAAATAGGAGAAAATCCCTAGCTCCAAAGCATGGATTGCAAGTGGTATCCTCTCCTCTGATATTATTTAATTAGCTAGCTGGCTTATCTACAGCCCTACAGCATACTCAGCAATGGACTGGTCTTCTTCAGAACTTCCTCCGCTGACGCCGATACCGCCAATCATCTCTGACTGGCAATAAATCGGAATGCCACCTGCTAAACTAACGACCTTATTGTCAGTCATCGTTTCCAGCTGGTAGAGCCACTGGCCAGGCTGAGTTAAAGGTGCTAGATCCTTGGACTGCATCCTCATGCCAACAGCTGTGTAAGCTTTCTTATAAGCCATATCGTTACTCACTAACAAGGCATTTTCCATACGATAGGTCATCACGACTTGTGCTGCTGGATCAACCACCGTTATCACGACAGCTAGTCCCAGCTCTTCAGCCTTGCGTCTGGCCCTTGTTACCAATTCCCAGGCATCTTGATAGATATTTGTGAAAAGAACAGGCTCTTTATCCAGTAAGGTTTGGCATCTGGCAAGGACTTTTTGGATGATGATGTCCTGCAATTCTGAGTTTCCTTCCCAGCTTGATAATTCTGGACTATCAAGCTCGTCTCTCTCTCTATCTCTAGCCATCCATTTCACCTCTTTTCAGTAGTTGATACGGACATCTTTTTGAATTGATCGGAACAAGTCAAAAAGATGCTTCTAACAGGTCAGATTTTTTAAACGGGACTCCCTTGACCAGACGCGCTGCATTTGAGCCAAACAGGCGCAAGACGTGGTCTGGTATAGCGGAATAATCTTTGATACGATAGATAAATTTTTCAAGCGGCAAGTTACGATAATGGAGGACTGCGTCTCGCCCGTCACAGGCAATTCCTACTAAAAGCTGGGATTGAGTTGCAGCCACATGCGCTAGTGATACAGGATCACTAACTTCATCTGGGCTGACCAGACTAAAAGGAATACCTTCCTCTTCGATACCGTAGCCGATTTGGGCCACCTTATCCGCAGGAGCATTGTCCGTAGCTATAAGTCTAATGGTTGGCTTTCTAGTATAAGCTAATTCCATAGCCGGCCCCCCATTTCTCTCTGACATAGGTCAAAATCAGTCCGGTCGCTACTGCATTTCGAGGCCCTACCAAGCCACGCACATTGCCTCGACCAGCTACAATGGCATTCTGAGAGAGGGCTTCGGTCACTAGCTGAGGTATTTCAAAGTCCAAAGCTGAGCCACCCACGATAACAACGAAAGGAATGTCTCGAATATTTTGAGTGGGACTGACACGCTTGAGAGCTCGCACCGCATTGGTAACAAAGACTCTTTCCTTGGCAGACTGCCGAACGAGTTTGATTTTCTCAATAGAGTAGTCTCCGTCATCAATAGGAACAAATTCATCATTTTCCTTGACGATGACGACTCTGGCAAACAAATCTCCAGACAACGGCTTATCAAAAAATTGAACAGTGCCGTCTTCATGCCGGATATGGAAAAGACTTTCTACCTTGGCCAGAGGATATCGTTTGATGTCCTCTGCAAGATGATGATTTTCCAGTCCCAACTCCGAATTGATCAGCATGGTTACCATATCACCGGCACCGGCTAGATGGACAGCCAAGATTTGACCCCTGCTATCGATAATGGAAGCATCTGTCGAGCCTGCTCCTAAGTCCAAAATAGCCAAGGGGCGATCCGTCCCTGGTGTAGTCAGAGCCCCGAGGATAGCTGATTCAGCTTCTGCTCCACCGATTTCTACAGTGATACCCAGCTCACGTTCGACTTCTTGGGCAATGATGGACATTTGCAGCTTGTCGGAATTTACCATAGAAGCAATGCCGACAGCCTGCTCCATAGAAAATTCTCCAGCCACACCACCGCGCACAGAAATCGGAGCAAAAGTATTGACGGCCAGTAAGTCACGGATATAAATGTCGGAAGGCTCTTTCTCGGTCAGGTCAGCCATAGTTTGGCGCACCTTCTCTAGCATGCCACCAACATTGGTTCCCGCTTCTCCGACAACATTGCTAATCTCGCCAGCATAGACAATTTTCTCCATAATCTCATCGGCGCCCTTGGAAATATCCACCTTTAAGGTATGCTCCTTGCCGATAATTTGGATACTGCCTGCTGGAATCGTCCGAGCCTGAACGTCGCCTGCTGGTGTCTTAATCACGACAGCTGAGCGGTTGCCAATGAGGGCACGGGCAATGGGAACGATGCTTTTCGTCTCTTCTGCACTCAAGCCGAAAACCGTCGCAATCCCATAGGGATTGGATAATTGGGAAATCACCTTTCCTTGCTCTACCACTTCAACAGCAGCTTGCATTCCCAAAGGAACCTTGTCAATAAAGAGAATCTCATCCACGATTGGAATCTTCTGGCTAATGCGGTTATTGACCAGAACCCCATCATCCGCCTGCAGAATGGCAGCAGTAATCTGATAACCCTTAGCTAGATAGGCATTGATCAGCTGGGCAACCAAGTCAAAATCAATAATCTTTGGCACTACCACGATGTATTTCCCATCAATCGGATGATGAACCAAGTCGAGAATATCCACTGTCAGTCCGATCCCCAGACCCAGACCGCCTGGAGTACGGGGATTATGGCCAATCATGGTAGACTCAGTAATAACTGTCTCTGTGATGGTTTCCATGGCAACATCGCCGATGACAGGCGTCGCTTCATTGATCCGAATCAAATCAATTTGTCCCAACTCAAGCGGTGTTTGCTCCATCAATTTCCTCAGAGATTGATAAATCCCATGGACGTTTTCCTTGGTCCCCTTGATGCCTGTTGTATCCGCAATGGCTGAGGCAAGAAAGTGAATGCTTCCATCATCTTGCACTTCAGCTAAGGCAGACTCGGTCGAAGAATTTCCTATGTCTACTCCAATGATTCGTTTCACATTTTCACCTCCACCAAAATTAGGCTATTTTGAGCAGCATTTATAAAAGCAGTGACAACAAGCTTTTTTCAACCTAAAATAGCCTTGATAAAACCGGATTAGTTGTCGCCTTTCAACTTCTTGCGGCGCTCATAATTTTCAGCAGCTTCTCTGACAAAGCCCGCACAGATAACAGCTCCATATTGGTTTTCCAATTCATTGGCAATGTCCAATAATTCCTGTTTGGAAGACCGGTAAGGACGCAGGGCATTGTAGATTTCCAGCACACGCGCATCCGGAACCTTGGTCAGTTCCGCAGCCCGAGAAAAGTTATACTGGATTGCTTCGCGGCCGGCATTCTTAGCAATTTCACCTTGCTTGATCAAAATCTCTGGCTTAATCCGCAAATCCTCTGCTGTTACATAGCCAGACAAGATATTTTCCAGTGTAATATCTTCGAATTTCTTATCCTGACCAACCTTTATCCAGTCTGGGTGTTTTTTAGAAATAGGATAATCAGCCGCTGTCGCTTCATCAGAA
Source organism: Streptococcus sanguinis (assembly GCF_050225395.1). GTDB lineage: Bacteria > Bacillota > Bacilli > Lactobacillales > Streptococcaceae > Streptococcus. Next base: position 1,871,493 of record NZ_CP071431.1, read on the forward strand.
CTGACAGGACGACTGGTTGCTCCTTGACTAGCTGAGCCGCTGTCGCTTAGCTCGGCTAATATTTGTTTTACTAATGTTTCTACTGATTCACTCATTCTGATTTCTCCTTGTAGACATCATATGCATTAAATCACCTGACATTCATCAGCTGGTTTTCCTCTTTTAACCAGTTTCGTTTCCTTGATATGCAGCAAGGCTGAGTAGGCCTGGTACTTAGGACGAGCCATTTGGTCGTTAAGGGTTGGCACCGGATTTGGTGTTTCACCCTTAGCATACTTAGCAGCATTTTTACCAATCAAACGATAGGTTTCAGGAGTTAACAAAGGTGCCTGCGGGAAGAGTTCCAGATTACTGAGCGGTGGCAAATCACGTTGGTGAATAACCGTTGTTCCCTTAGACTGAACACCGATAGAAATGCCAGAACCAGACAGGTGGTCTCCTTCTACCGCTACAAAGGCAACGTCAGAAGAACGATAGACCTTGACAATGCGAGCCTTGAGCCCTTCTTCTTCGATACCAGCCACCAGCTGACGCAGTACTTCCGTATGAGGAATGTCCACCATCGTCTTCACCTGCTGTTCTCCAAAGGCAGGTCCAACTGCAATAACGACTTCATCCGTTGATTGACTAGGCTTAGCCACACCAACTGTACGGATGACAGCTTTTTCATTGGACACAGGCTTTGTGGCAGGCTTTTCGCTTGTTGCAGCAGCTGTTTCGTTGGTATTGGCGCTCATTTCTTTCATCACTTCTGCAATAATGGAGCGCAGTAAAGTTTCATTTATCTCTGTCATCTTAGCTCCTCCTATACATCACGCGGGTCAATCGCTTTAGGAATGTCTTTGACTTTTTCCCATTCTTCACCGACCAGACGATGGCCTGTACCGACACCAACATAGTCATTCGGTGAATTCACCGCTGAAATAACATTCCAATCTCGATCAAAGATAGCAGATGTTTGCAGGAAATCCCCTGCTACACGTTGCTTGAACAAATTGAGCAGCTCATTGGCAACTTCTGGGAAGCCATTATTAGCCAAGGCTTTGATCAAATCGGCTCCTTGAACGCCGCGTTCCAGAATACCTTGAGCAGCCTTGATGTCTTCAACCTTATCCCGCTCTGGCATATCTTTAGAGCCATGAGCATAGGTCGCTGCTTCGACTTCTTCATCGGTAATCGGCGGCAGGCCCAAGCCCTTGAAAAGAGCTTGCATAACGCGTGCCGCCTTGTTCCGAACCTTCACAACTTCCTCTTCACGTACAGGACGAAGACCACCGTCTACCCGCAGGTCACGTTGCAGGACATTGTAGTCGTCAAAGTCTTCCGCATCCCAGTTAGAGCCGGCAAACATATTGTCATAGTTTGGCGTAGCAGAGTAGCCAGAGTTGATAAAGTCTGTACCTGGCGCAAACTGCATCAAAGTCCGAACGGAGCGACGTAAGTCTGAGTGAGTAAAGGTTTGGTCATTTGATGAAGCACATTCCAAGTCCAGCATGCTGGCAATCAAGTTTTCAGCAACGACCGCCCGAATACCACTCGGAACAGCTGCTGGAATACCGATACAGCTTACCGATCCATTCTGAGTTCCTTGAACCCCAGCTGCTTTTGTTACGTAGAGACAGCGAGCTTCCAGATAGAGCATGGACTTGCCTTCGGCTTGTCCCATCTGCACTTCAGACCCTGTACCGGAAGTGAAGCGCATCTTGAGTCCACGAGAGGCATAGGCGGAAGCCAGAAAGGCCTTGGACCAAGGTGTATCATCTCCATCAGTGAAGACATCTTCTGTACCATAAACAGAGATGGTCTCAGCATAGGCCGTAAAGCCACGCATACCAAATTCTAGTTCTGTCGCTTCTTCCAAGGAGCACTGAGTCAGTACCCCAGGACGGCCCACTTGGGAGCCAATCATCAGAGACAGGGCATTAAAAGGAGCGTAACGCACTACGGCAACCGTTGTTTCCTGCTCTGCAAAACCACGCAGAGCTCCTTCAGCTGCATCTGCAGCAATCTGAACTGGATTATCATTGACATTAGTGACGTGGGCTTGAGTAGCTGTTTGCTTACGGGTCCGCATCTTTTGCAGACACATCATGATTTCCACGACATTCATCTGATTGACTACTTCAATGATTTTAGCCGGAGTCATGGCCTTGGTCAGCTTGATGATTTCTGTCCGAGGCACATTCGGTGTCAATATTTTATTGGCAATCTCTCGTGAGTCCATCTGAATAACTTCTTCAGCGCGGCTCAAGTCAATCCCGTAGTTGGCAATGAACTGGTCAATCAGGTCAAATTCTTCTTTTGGTTTGCCGTCTAACTCAACCACTTTCCCATTTTGAATCTTGATACTGGGTTTAGGATCATTGGGGCTTTCCATAGCCACTAAACCTTCTTCAACCCATTCTTTTACAAATCCATCTTGGTTGATAGGGCGTTCGCTTAATACTTCAAAACGTTTGGATCTCATACCGTTTCCTCCCTCTCACTCTTAAATGTAAGATGGCTGTGAGTTGGTTGGCTCGTCACCCATACTGCCTAAAAGTGCCAGTCCAACTTCACGCGCTGAGATAACTGATTGTCTAACTGCTCCAGAATCCCCACTGATAAAGAGGATGGCTTCGTTTGAGTGGCTGGTGCCACCATTTCCTGGAGAAGCATAGCCGACAACAGTAACGTTGGCAGCCTTGACAGCTGTATCTGCCATGACAACACCAATGGCTGCAGGTGCTCCGACAATCAAGCCAAAGGCACGGCCGTATTCAGCACCAAAGGCAGTCTGGCAAGCATAGCTAGCACGCGCAGTATATTGGAGTTCAATATGCCCTGCATCATTAGCATAAACATCACCAAAGGTTCGATCCACTTCCTTCAAGGTTACTTCCACAGCTCGTCTGACATCTGATACATCTTCACCACCGAAGATAATCAAACTTCCGTGTCCAGCACCGCCCTTGGTATCACGAGGCAGTTCGATTTTAACAATTTCTGTATTGGTTGCTTTGACCGCTTCATCTGCGGCCATAATATGAGGACCTGCACCGGTACGAGCACCGACCACACCGATTGAGCGATAGCTCTTTTCTAGCTTCATAGCATCCAGCACCTGCTGGTCCACATTGGCAATGACAAGTCCAATTGTATCGCCTATCGGATTAACACCGACAAATTCTGTAATATTGCATTTGTTTTCCATAAGACAACTCCTTTCGCTGACACATTTTTTGAAGCGCTTACATTTTTAGGAAATAGAGAAATCAGATAAGGGGAGCACCATAACTATGCACCTCTTTCTGATTCTATTTTTTTACTTTTTGGGGGTCAAAAGAATAGATTATTCTAAGGTTTTCTGTTAAAATGAGTATGGTTGTTTTTTATAAAGGAAAAAATTCTGCATTCTCAAAAAGGGCCTAACCAACTTTTTTAGGAATGCCAAGCTAAGCCTACAAGAAATATACTTGACAGGCCTTTCCCTTCAGAAATAACAATCGCAGAGACAGATAACAGATGATAAACTTTTCACAGGGTTGCTCATCTTCTATCTGTTTTTTTATTTTCCTTCATTACAGAATGGCAGGACAGCAGGCCGCTGTCCTGCCATTCTAGTAAATCTGATAGTTCAATCCTCCAACAAACTAGCCTTGCCAGTCAGCCGGATAAGTCACATAGATAAAGCGGGCCTTATCTCTGACAGAGAACTGAATGTCGCTGCCTTTAGGGATAAAGAGTACTTCGCCAGGGCCAGCTGTCATGACTTCGTCACCAACGATAATATCAAGACGCCCTTCAATAACATAGTCCACTTCATCATAGTCCAGATGCCAAGGGAAAGTTGTCTTTTCCATGGTCATCAGACCCAAGCCCAATCTTGGGCTTTCATCTAAGGTCAGCAAATCTCGTGTATAAACTTGATGGCTCGCATCACCTGTATCCAAGCGATCTTCTGGACGAACATCCAGACCAGGCAGGGCGATAGAAGCTACGCCTGCCTTGCTGACTTTCTTCCCACCATCTTTAGTGGCTAATTCTTCCAATAAAATCTTACGAACCAATGTTTCTAGGTCAGAACGATTAATATCTGCCATACTTCATACCTCCAAGTCTAAGCTTCCTTCTTCGTTAGGAAGAAAGCCAGTAATACCGCTGTGATACCGCCGACAAATTTACCAATCATCATCGGCACAATCATTTCCGGTTTTTGACCGGCTGTAAAGCCTAGGTGATCTCCGATAACGAAGGAAGCAGATACAGCAAAGGCTACGTTGATAATCTTACCGCGTTTGTCCATATCCTTCATCATCTGGAACATGGCAATGTTATTAGCCAAAGAAGCTACCAAACCAGCTGCACCAACTTCGTTCATTCCTAGGGATTTTCCGATAGCAGAAAGCGGTTTGTTGGCTACCTTGGTAAAGACAGCTACCAGACCAAAGGCTCCAGCCAAGGTTACGGCAATCGTTCCGACAACTTCAAAGGCTTCCTTCAGTGTCTCAGCACCTTTTGGATAGAGGCTGATGAGCCATTCATTTCCAGTCAGAAGCTGAGCTGCACCAAAAGCCAAACCGAGCGTTGCCAAGATAACAATAATCTGACCAAACACTTCAAAACCTTTAATCATGGCATTAGGTGCCAAAAGCAATCCTATGAAAATCAGAGCAGATACAATGATAATCGGGATAAGATTGACAACCAAGGTTCCAAAAGGCAGACCTGGCACGAAAATTCCTCCAAGGAGACAGCCAATCGGAACAGTTACCAAACCGTATAGGATTCCGCGAGCCAAAAGCGGACGGTCATCTTTTTCAATAATACCCAAGGCAACTGGAATCGTAAAGACGATGGTTGGCCCCATCATAGAGCCCAGTACAAAGGCAGCGAAATTTCCTACTGCTGGATCCTGAGCCAGACTGAGAGCCAGAGGAGCTCCTCCCATATCATTGGCAATGAAGGTTGTCGCAAAGATAGACGGGTCAGCGCCCACCAAGCCATACAAAGGCACGACAATTGGTTTCAAGACATCCGCCAAGAGGGGAGCGATTACCATAATCCCAGCCATAGACAGAGCCAAAGCTCCCATAGCCATGATTCCTTCTTCAAATTTTTCACTTAGTCCTAGTTTGCCACCGATACATTTATCCACTGCACCGATCAGCATGAATAGAACCATGATATAAATGATAATTTCATTGATACTCATAACATTACCTTAGTTTCTAATATTCTTCATCACTGTGATAGTCAACCTTGTCAATGATAGCCACAACGACCATATCCACAGGGATATTCGTCTTATTTAGGCTCATCCGGGCAGAACTGCCAGTGGTTACCATTACTTGGTCTCCTTCGCCTGCACCGATGCAGTCGGCCACAATAAGCAGAGCTGGGTCACTTTGATGTTCATTTAGCTGCCGTTCGACCACTAAAAATTTCAAACCATTTAAATTTTCGTCTTTTCTAGTCGCCCAAAGGCTTCCTTTTACTTTACCAACAAACATCTCTACCCACTCCTTTATTCTATGATTTCTATTTTTTGACGTTTTAGATAATCTCTCGCCAAGGCTGTCACAATCATTCCTTTTTCTATTTTAAAGTTTCCATTTTCAGGTAAGCCCATTTCTCTCAGCCTCTTCTCTGTAAGCAAAACCGGCTTGCTCGGAGCCTTAGTCTTCTGGCTGACTTCTTCTGCCACCGCCCGTTTCACTTCCGGGCGAGGCTCTTCAGCCTGATCGCTTTCTAGGAGTGCTAAGAGTTGGCCTTCTTTATAAAATTGCAGACCGTAGCGAATCAGCTTTTCTCGCTGTCCCTGCAGTTCCTGATACAAGTACACTTTAGAAGATTGCTTGTACTGCTGAATAGCAAAGGCGCTGTCTGATACGAGGACTTTTTTGCCTTTCAAAAGACTCTTTAAAATGACTGCTTCCTCCACCGCTAAAGGGCAAAGGGATGAGAGTCTTAGAAAAGCATCAAAACCAAGCGACTCAACAACAACAATCTCTGCTGTGCAAGAATCTTTTACGACTTGAAAGCCTTCCCCTTCTAATAAGTCAGGAATCTTATCGCCTCCAATGACGTATACTGAGGGTTTCTGAGGCTTTTTCTTCAACTTTTCCATCAGGCGGTCTGTAATCAAATCTACCAAATGATCTAGATTTTCCATTCTTTACCTACCTTTTATTTGCTCATAGGACTTATTTTTTAATAATCCGTCCGCGTGTTCCTTTTTTGAAACCACAAGCATTGGCTTCATCGTAGTCAATATGCATATAAGTCGCAAACTTGGGACTAACACGGATAACCACATCGTCAAAAATCAGCGGACGAGCACCTTCTACTCTGACTTGTACAATCTCGTGATTTTTTACATTCAGACGTTCGGCATCTTCCGGTGTCATATGAACATGACGCTTAGCTACAATCAGGCCCTTATCCAGACAAACTGCCTTGTCCCCATGAGCCAAGATGACACCCGGTGTTCCTTCGATATCACCACTTTCGCGAATGGGAGCCTTGGTGCCCAGCTGCAAACAATCGGTCAGGGAAACTTCTACCTGAGAATGTTTGCGAACAGGCCCCAGAATAACCACATTGTGAAAAGCGCCTTTTGGACCGACAACTGTCAGCCTTTCTTGACTAGCGAACTGGCCTGGCTGTGATAGGTCTTTTGCTTTTGTTAATTGATAGTTGGGACCAAACAAGGCTTCCAAATCTTCCTGACTCAAATGGACATGACGTCCGCTCGCCTCTACCTCAAATGACCCCTGCAATTCTTCCTGAACTTTATCAATTACTTTATTTACCAAATTTTCTAAAGTCATTGCTGTTCTTCTTTCTCTTGTTATTAGCTTGCTATCAACCAGAGCAAGACTTCAATTGATTTTAATAATTGAGAAACCTTACAAGCAAATTGATCTCTGTCACCATCAGCAGCCTGCTCCAATTCTTTGCGCAGGAGGGTCGTTTCGATATATGTTTCATAGCAATTCAGCTGCCAAGTCGGCTCCTGATAACTCATCATAACCGTTTCTTGATCGAGCTGTCGACTGACCCGAATGGCCTGCAATTCTGCATTGCTAGGCAGGTCTGTCTGGTAATCAGAAATATCATCCAGAATATGCTGGCCAACGATTTGTTCTACTATATTCAATAGTTGGCCAACTTGCTCACACTTTTCATCCTGAAAAGCCTGATGCAATTCTCTCTGGTTCTTCAAAAAGCAAGTATAAAGTTTAGTCAGTCTAAATAGTCGTGGATACACAGCAGAGTCCTCAAGGTTTGTAATCGGCACCCTGATAGCATCAGCAGCTGAGTCTGTTTTCCCTTTGGTCTGACCTGAACAGATAATTCGAATATGGTGATCATTGAGAAAACCTCTGGCTGCTGGCGTCAGTTTTTCATCTTTGTTTAATTCAAAGACACCGTTATCAGCGAGAACGGATTCTCTATAAAGCTTTCTGATCTTAGCTTCTGTAAAAACTGACATGTATTCACATCCTTCTACTCCGTTGATACTCTGTGAAAATCAATCTGATACTCTTCGAAAATCAAGATTTTCGTTTACGTATAGAGCTACTGCCCATAAGCTTCATTTTCACTGAGTATTCTATTTGCCTCAGGGGCCTGTATAAGACCTAAACGCTATAATACAGGCCCCTTCAGCAAATATTTATCTGTCCCAGATTATTTGGGCAGAATAACTTCCACTTCAGCATGTGGACGTGGAATTACGTGAACTGAAATCAATTCACCAACGTTTTCAGCTGCAGCTGCTCCAGCATCTGTCGCTGCTTTGACTGCGCCGACATCACCACGAACCATTACAGTTACCAATCCAGCACCGACTTGTTCTTTACCAATCAAAGTTACGTTAGCGGCTTTGACCATTGCATCAGCTGCTTCAATTGCGCCGACGAGTCCTTTTGTTTCTACCATTCCTAATGCATTTGCGTTTGCCATGTTTATTTCCTCCAATTATTTTCTTGTTTTTAATTTTATCCGAAAGTCTGTAATCTTATTCTTGATGAGGCAAGATTACTTCTACTTCTGCGTGTGGACGTGGGATTACATGAACTGAAATCAATTCACCAACGTTTTCAGCTGCAGCTGCTCCAGCATCTGTCGCTGCTTTGACTGCGCCGACATCACCACGAACCATTACAGTTACCAATCCAGCACCGACTTGTTCTTTACCAATCAAAGTTACGTTAGCGGCTTTAACCATTGCATCAGCTGCTTCGATTGCGCCGACGAGTCCTTTTGTTTCTACCATTCCTAATGCATTTGTGATTGCCATGATTGTATCCTCCAATTTTAATGTTTAATATTGACTATTTTAGTTTTTCCAATACGCGTTGAACCAACAAGGTTACCAGTTCTTCTTCGTTTGATCCGTCAACTGCTACTGCTTTTGGTTCTTCCACTGCCATATTTTCTGCTTGTCGCAGGTCTGACAGTTCAGCTGTTCCGTAAGCTACACGACGGATATTGAAGAGATTGAGCGGGCTGACATTATCAGATGTCGCGCTGCCACCCACAGCTCCACAACCCAAAGTAAAGGCTGGGAAGAGACCAGTCGTTGCACCGACACCACCCAGAGCTGCTGGCGTATTGATCAGCAGGCGAGATACTGGTTTTTTCAGTGCAAATTCACGAATAATTTCTTCGTTTTGACTGTGAATAGCAAGAGTGTGGCCTGCACCTTCGTGATGCAAGATCTTAATGCTCAGCTCACAAGCTTCCAACCAGTCCTTGACAGTGTAGAAGCCTAAGACTGGAGCCAGTTTTTCCATAGAATATGGATACTGCTTGCCGACGCCTGTTTCTTCTGCAATCAAGACCCGAGCATCAGCTGGAACTGAAATACCAGCTAACTCAGCAATCACCTGAGGTGTTTTACCAACCATCTTCGGATTCATCGCACCACTCGGCTGGATAATGAAGGCACCCAGTTTCTTAGCATCTTCTGCTGGAACAAAGTAAGCACCTTGTTTCTTGAACTCTGCTACAACCTTTTCCTTCATATCTTCTTCGACGATGATAGACTGCTCAGATGCACAAATCACACCATTGTCAAAGGTTTTAGAATCCAAAATCTGACGAACTGCTTTTGGCACATCTGCTGTTCTTTCGATGAAGGCTGGACCATTACCAGGACCTACACCGATTGCTGGTGTACCAGATGAGTATGCTGCTTTGACCATTGCATTTCCGCCAGTCGCCAAAATGAGATTTGTATCCTTGTGTCGCATCAACTCATTGGTAGCTGCGATGGATACCCGATGAATCGCACTGATGGCTCCATCCGGACAGCCAGCTGATTTAGCAGCTTTCTTGATGATTTCCACCGTTTCCTCAATACTTTTAAGAGCATTTGGGTGAGGAGAGAAGACGATACTGTTTCCTGCCTTCAAAGCGATCAAAGCCTTATACATAACTGTTGATGTCGGGTTGGTTGATGGAATCAAGCCAGCAATGACGCCGACTGGAACCCCAACTTCCAAGACTTTCTTTTCCTTGTCTTCGCGGAGAACCCCAACAGTTTTCATATCCTTGATTTCTTCAAGAATACCTTTGGAAGCAAGAGCATTTTTCAATACCTTGTCTTCCCAGCGGCCAAAGCCTGTTTCCTGAGCCGCCATTTTGGCTAGGCGTTCACGCTCATCATAACAAGCTTTCGCTACTACTTTTACAATGGTATCAATTTGCTCTTGGCTCATTTTAGCAAGTTCTGCTTGGGCTTTCTTTGCATCCCGAATCAAATTCCTTACTTCCTGAATCGATACCAAATCTTTATCTTCTAAAAACATCCGCAATTACTCCTCTCCTATTGTTTCCATCAAAGTCTCAACGAGAAGTTTCTTGTTGGCAAATTTTATTTCTTTCTTGCTGAGACGGATACCTTCTTGATGATAGGCAAGGCTGCGTAGTTCGACGACTTTTAGTTTTTCCAGTTTTTCTCTGGTGTAGGTCCTTGTCTCTCCTTCAAGCTTCTCTGCTGGTTTAGCCTTAGTTTCCTTTACAGGCTGAGGCTTTTCTTCGATTTTTTCTGAAGGGATTGTTTCCGCCGTAGAAGCAATCTCTTTTTTAGCTGTTTTACTATTTCTCTTTGGTGCAAAGAGAAGGTCTGTCTGGTTATCCAACCTAGAAATTACATGGCTGGCCAGATAGTAAGGTTTATCCTGTACCAACTCAACTGCCGCATCAACCGCTGAGCGGACTGCACTGACATCGCCTATTAATTGAACTGTGTTCAAACCAGCTTTGACCGTTTCAATATTAAGCAATGATACATTGGCAGCCTTCAAAGCCGCATCTGCCGCAACTACAGCACCTAGATAACCTTTTACTTCAATTAAACCTAGTGCTCTATCTGCCATTTAATCAACTCCTAATCAATAACTTTTAGGATCATTTGCTACTGCGATGACTGCATTCGCAAATGCGTCGCAGGCAGCTCGGCATGCTGACTGTGATCCGACCAGAAGACCGCCGGCAAAGTTGGTTTCGCTCGGTGGTCCATAGAAGGCTCCAACTTGCACATCTGCCGCTTTCAAAGCCGCATCCAGTGCCACCATAGCTTCACCCGGTGGAGCAATCAAGTAAGCAATCGCTGTTCCTTCTTCCGCATTAGCCCCCTCTGACAGGTAAGAACCTGCACGAGAGATACAATGAGCGAAATAAGGAATGCTGTCATCATCATTGGCACTGTAGAAGCTAGCCCCATTTTCGATTTCATAGACTGCTACATCCAGACCGCTGCGAACTTCTTCTGGGTTTGGACCAGCCAAGATACCGATGACTTCACCAGCCAGCTTAGTTGAAGCGTTGCCTGCACCAGCGTACATACTGCGAGCATAGACTACTTCGACATCTGCTGCCTTGGTTGCTTCATCCAAGGCTACATAAGTGACATCATCACAGTCAGAAGTGATAATTCCCAGGCTTCTGTGATGTGGTTTAAGCTCCAAAGAAGCTGCCAAACCTGCATCCACGTTCGAAATCAGAAGGGCACTCAATACATTTGCACCTAATCGATCATTTTTCAAAGCCACTACCTCCTATTATTTCAAATCAATTCCTGATTTCTTATTATCAAGAATCTTCTTAATGATTTCTGCTACATAGGCCCCAGCTTCAACGGCTGGTGTTCCGCCTTTATGAATATTGGAAACAACGGTCCGTTTCGCTTCTGGCATACCAACTGTTGGCTTGTAAGCCAAGTAAGCACTCATGGACTCAGCTGTTACTAGACCTGGACGCTCACCGACCAGCATACAGATAACTTCTGCACCAGTCAGTTCTGCGATTTGGTCCATAGCTGCAACCCGAGCATGCTTGATAAAGAGTACTTCGCCAAAGTCCAGTCCGAACATTTTCAGACCTTGCTTCAGAGCTGGCAGGAAGTCTTTGACGTTAGCCTCGATAGCTGATGAGCTAAGACCATCACCAACGACAATCTGAACCTTGGCATTAGGTTTGCATTTTTCCTTGATAATCGCCTGCTGATCTTCTGGGAAGATGCGGCCAAAATCTGGACGTGTCAGGTACTCATCCTTAGTAACTGCCTTTGTCTGTACAGGAATGAAGCCCATTTCCTTGATAAAGTCATCTGAAACATAGGAGAAGACCGCATCCTGAGCTGCCGCATGGTCTGCTCGGAAACGCAGAACAGTTTGTGTCTTGTAGCGATCACCTGCCCGCCACAAGCCCAGACGTGCCGGAGTAAATTTCTTAATCTTCCGGTAGGCTTCTTCATTGATGGCATTCGGAATCAAGAACTGTTCCTGGATATCTACTTCTGTTATATCTGGAATGACGCCATCTTCTATCACTGAAGTGTCTTGTTTGACTTCTTCCTGCAGAGAAACTGCAGATTTTTCAACTTTATTCTGGTCAGTCGCTGCTGTTTCTTTAGCAGCTGAGTCGCCGCCCATCTCATTTAACAATGAGCGAATCATTTCTTTTAATTGCAATTCATCCACAATGATTTCCTCCTTGCTAATTTTGTCTCATAAAGATGGAGCCGTCTCCGCCGATTTCTGTCAGGTGGCCATCTTCCATCAAGCCCATCTTTTCCATCCACTCTTCAAATTCCTTGATTGGACGTTTATTGAGAAGTGAACGCATGGTTGCTGTTTCATGGTAACCAGTTGTTTGATAGTTAAGCATGATATCGTCACCATGAGGAATCGCCATGATGTAGTTAACATTAGCTGCTCCGAGAAGAACCAAGAGATTTTCAGCGTCGTTTTGGTCAGCCTTCATGTGGTTAGTGTAACAGATATCACAACCCATTGAGATACCAGTCAGTTTGCCCATGAAATGGTCTTCCAAACCAGCACGGATAACTTGCTTAGAATCATAGAGATATTCAGGTCCGATAAATCCAACAACGGTATTTACCAAGAATGGATCGAAGCGTTTAGCGAAACCATAACAACGAGCTTCCATAGTCACTTGGTCTGCTCCATGGTGAGCGTCAGATGAAAGTTCAGAACCTTGACCTGTTTCAAAGTACATGACATTCGGTCCAGCAGCTGTTCCCACTTTCAGAGCTGTATCCCAAGCTTCTTGAATGATTTTAGCATCAAAACCAAAAGCTTCATTTCCTTTTTCAGATCCAGCGATAGACTGGAAGACCAATCCTGTCGGAGCACCTTGATTCATGGCTTCAATCTGAGTAGTAACGTGAGCTAGCACACAGTGCTGAGTTGGAATCTTGTACTCTTCGATAAAGTCGTTAAACTTATGTAAGACCCGCTTGACGCTTTCTACTGAGTCGTCTACTGGGTTCAATCCTAAGAGAGCATCCCCACATCCATAGGCAAAACCTTCCATAGTAGAAGCCATAATCCCGTCTGGATCGTCTGTGGTATGGTTTGGTTGAAGACGAGAAGAGAATGTTCCCGGCATACCAATCGTTGTATTGGCATGTTTGGTAATGACAATCTTATTGGCAGCTACAATCAAGTCCAAGTTGGTCATCAACTTAGCAACCGCTGCTACCATTTCAGAAGTCAACCCACGAGACAGCCACTGAATGTCCACGTTCTTAGTCTTGTTATCCAAGATCCATTCACGCAGCTCTTCTACTGTCCAGTTCTTAATCTTTTCGTAAGTACGAAGATTGACGTCGTCAATGATAATCCGTGTTACTTCATCTTCTTCATAAGGCACTACTGGATTATTGAACAAATCAGACAGTTTCAGCTGAGCTAGTACAACCTTAGCAGCGACACGCTCTTCAGCAGATTCTGCTGCTACTCCGGCTAGCTGATCTCCGGATTTGTACTCATTGGCTTTGGCCAGCACTTCTTTTACGGATTTAAATTCGTAAAGCCGACCAAACAATTTTGTTTTCAAAATCATGGATTACTTCCTCCTTTGTGTAAATAAAAGTTTAATTAAACACCAATGTTTTCACGACAATCGGTAGGACCGAGCCTTCGATAACTGGATTACCAATATCGATATAGTCGCCATTTTGAACATCCACTGAGTCAATGCAGACAAATGGATAATCCTTAGGCAACTGAGCAAAGAGACATTGACCTAATACCTTGGCCATATCTTCTCTGACCACCACTAGCAGCGGAATTTTCTTTTCAATGCTTTCGCTCATTCCACTGACAATAGCCTCTGCGTATTCCAAAACCCGGGCGAAGCTTGGGCTTTTTTCTCCATTGATTGCCAAAGCCACCTGCTGGACTTCATTTTCCAGTGTGAACCAGGCCACCTTGTCCCTGATAATCTGCTGCAGTCCCTCCTTATCCTCATGCTCATCAGAAGCAGCCAGTTTGAGAACTGGAATGTTCTTAATAGGGAGGATATCGGAGATGTAGGTAATGGTACTGCCGCTGACATCGGTCGTATGGCTGCCCGCTCCAACAACGGTTGCCCGGATAGTCTCAGCTGACTGGATGACTTTCTTTTGATCAAAAATCTTGGATTTGCTCAGCGCCCTGCCTAGCAAGATACCGATATCCCCATAGCGGAAATCATCCGCCGAGGTCGTTTCCAAGTATATTCCATCAGCTACACCACCAGAGAAAGATACGCAGTGGAGATCATAGTTCAACTTGAGACCGTGGTTGGTCTGTAGGAGCTCATAGTAAGGACTGTGATTGTCAATTCCTACAGACTGTTCTAATACGGAGACCATTTCTTGAATCAGCCGATCCAAATCAGCCCGATGGACTGTTTCACCAACTGCCAGCTGAAGCCCCTGCTCTGCAATGATAGTCTGCAGTTTTGGAGCAATATAGCTAATCCGCTGGGTCTGCGGATCCATCTTTATTAGCCGACCTCCGATATCAAAACACCCTGTATCAATCACATCTCCTTCTCGGAAAACTGCCAGATTGGAAGTCCCCCCACCAATATCAATATTGACGACTGATGTATGATGCTCTTGGGAATACTGATGACTGCAGGCCCCTTTACCAGCGATGATACTCTCAAGGTCTGGGCCGGCCGTCGCAACGACAAAGTCACCAGCATAGCCACTCAGGGCTTGCAGCACCTGACTGGCATTTTCCTTTCGAGCTGTCTCACCAGTAATGATGACTGCCCCCATCTGAATATCTTTTTTCTGAATGCCTGCTTTCGCATACTCATTCAGAACAAAGTTTTTGATCTTATCTACCTCGATCAAAAGTTGATCCGAAATTGGTGTGAAGATAATTTCACTTTTATAAAGAACTTTTTTATCTGTAATATAGACACGAGGAATAGTAAACACAGAAGCAATATTCTCGATGGTAAGCTCTGAAAGGATCAGCTGTGTAGTGGCTGTCCCGATATCAAGCCCCACACTCAAAATTTTATCTGACATACTAAAAACCTCCAAAAAAAGACGCTCAAAGCAATGCAAACAAACAGAGTTCATTTACATTCTTCAAGCGTCATTGCTTTTTTCGACTGACATCATTGTTAGTCTGGTAGTATTTATTTTTTAAAACGAATGGTCGTTATCGTCCCCTCATGGTCTGAGTGGATAGACAAGGTTCCAAACAATTTTCCTTGGACAAAGCGCTCCACCAAGAGTAGGCCCAGATGATTCTCAAAGGAATGCTCTTGATTGTAACCGCTACCATTATCCAGTACTTTTAAAGTTATTATATCATTTTTAAATCCAACCTGCAAACGGATTTGCGGTTTTTCTGGATTTTTTTTATCCTTAAAAGCATGCTCATAGCTATTCTGCAGTAATTCATTGACGATTAGCGCCAGTGAAGTAGCCCGGCTGCTGTCGAGACAGAGTTCCGGTTCCAAGCTGTAGGTCAGGGCTATTTCCCTATGCCCGAAAAAACAGCTCTGAACATTTTCGATAACTTTTTTCAGCAGATGCTCAATCTGAATGCTGTCATCCTGCTGAGAAGACAGGAGCTCGTGAGTCGCTGCTATAGAGAGCACACGATTCATACTGTCATTAAGAGCTTTTTTGGTTTCTGCTCCTGGACTTTGCTGAGCCTGTAGTCGCAGCAAGGAAACAACGGTTTGCAAGTGATTCTTTACCCGATGGTTCATTTCACGAATGGTAGTTGTATGGGTTAAGAGCTGCGCTTCCTTTTCCTTGATGTCTGTAATATCCTTACAGATCATGACCACATTTTCACTCTCAGCCAGCAAGTAGCGCTTGACCAAAAAGCAATAAGTGCCATAATGTACCTCAACTTGGTGAGGTTTTTCTTGAGGGGCTTGCGGTCCCAGTTGCTGGATTTCTTCAAAAGTCAGACTGTCTAAGACCAGATTGCTATAGTGCATTCCCTCAATCGAGTCCATATAGCCTAACTTATGGCGATAAGAGTCGGCAGCTGCTTGATTGAAATACTTGAGATAGCCCTGCCGGTCAAAGACCAGACAAGCTTCGTCAATATGATCAAATAAAACAAACTGCTCTTGCGCTGTAATCTCAGGATTGCTCCGTAACTCAAAATCGTCGTCCTCTTTATCTAAAGAAAAGTGGTCCGGCAAAGTCTGTGGAGCATTTCTTTCGATAATCAGCGTTCCAATGACGCGCTCTTCTCTCACTATCGGAAAGACCGTCTGATGGATGGCTAAGCCCTCCTGCGATCTGGCCGAAAGCCCAATCGAGGGAGCGCCCGTCTCCAAGGTCCGGATAACACCTGGCTCATTTTCCAGATAGGCCATAGCACCTACGACCGAGTTTTCGTACAAGCTGAGCTTGCTTTCCGGTTTTTTGTGAAAGATGACAATGGCATGTTCCGAAAAGATGTTCTTTACGTCAATGAAGACATCTTCATTGGCATAAGCTGAGTTTTTCAATAATTCGTCAGCCTGTTGGACAAGATGCTCGATATCAGCCTCATCCAAATTTGTCTGTTCCTGACAAAGCTGCTTTATCTTATCTTTATACATCATTACACATCATCTTGGAGCACCAGCAATTTGGCAATCTCAATCATTGGCACTCTCTTTTGCATACTAATTGTCCGAATGCGCTTGAAAGCTTCTGGCTCTGACAAATGATCACGAGCCATCAACAAGCCTTTGGCCTTTTCAATCACAATCCGATCGTCTATCTTTTTCGACAGCTTGACCATTTCATTGGACATCTGCTGAAGCTGGCGGCCCTTCTCAATGCAGACCTCTACCATAGGAATCAAGGACTTGGCATCCAAAGGTTTAACCAAGTAAGCACTAATCCCATTGGTTTTAGCTTTTTGAACATAGTGTTCATCACTGTAGGCTGACAGTAGAATCACACTGTAGGCTAAAGCATCTTCGAGTATTTTCTTACCCGCTGTCAGGCCATCCAAAAGCGGAAGCTTGATGTCCATCATGACCAAGTCACAACGATATTTCTGACACAAATCAATAGCCTCAAAGCCATCGGATGCCTCAGCCACCACTTCATAATCAGCTGCTTCTAATATATTTCGGATATCTAATCTTACAATTGGATCATCATCAACAATTAGTATTCTGCCCTTCATACTTCCCCTCGACAGTTTGATTTTTTATGTCCGCGTTACGACAGTGCTGGAGAAGCCCAAAATCTCTTCCAGACCTTGTAAAACGGCAATGAGAGCTGCCTCAACAGAAGAAACGTCACCTGTCATCACGACAGAGCCGCTGAAACGATCCACAAAACCAACTTGAACATCCGCAGCCTTGGTCGCAATATCAACCGCAATGATAGCCGCTTCACTCGGAGTGATCGTCAAGATTCCAATCGCATCCTTGATTTCTGCCTGCAATCCCAATTTTTCAAAAATGACTTCATCAGGATTGGCGATAAGGTGCGCCAAGGTCACTTGTTTCCCAGGAACGTATTCCTGTATCATTCTTTGTTTTTCTTCCAATTTAGTAAACCTTCTTCATGATTTTAAACGTTCAGAAGTGTACTGCATGCTCTTAATCATTATACAATAATTTTGGCATAACAGCAATTCAGAGGATTAAAACGCTTTCTCTAATACTTTAAGCAGCTCTTCTGCCGTAGGGACACGAGGGTTAGTCGGAGTACAGCCATCATGCAGGGCAGCTTCTGAAATTTCTACCTTGTACTGAGCAAAAGCATCTGCTTTCACACCATATTCTCTCAGAGAAGTTGGCATCTCCAGCTTTCTTTGTAGTTTCTTGATGGCTTCAACCAGCTGTCTTACTCCTGACACAGGACTTGAAGCACTGCATCCCAATAGTTTGGCAATATCTTGATAGCGGCTCGCTACAGTCTTGTCTGTCGCCTGCCGGTTCCGATTGTTGAATTCGATACCAGCATTATACTGAATGACATGGGGCATTAAAATACTGTTTAAACGACCATGAGGTACATGGAACTTAGCTCCTGCCGCATGTGCCAGACTGTGATTGATACCCAAAGAAGCTGTGTTAAAGGCCATACCAGCCAGAGTGGATGCTGCATGCATCTTTTCACGCGCTTCTACATCCTGACCATTTTTGTAGGCTTTAGGCAGGTATTCAAAGACCAGCTTGATTGCCTTTTCAGCCAAGGCATCAGAGAAGTCCGTAGCCTTGGTCGATACATAAGCTTCAATGGCATGGGTCAATACATCCATTCCAGTGTCAGCCGTTATGTTACCAGGAAGTGACAGAACCAAATCCGCATCTAAGATTGCAACATCCGGAAGGATTTCTTTGGTCACTAAAGGATATTTGGTCCCTCTCTCTGCATCCGTGATTACAGAAAAGGACGTTACTTCAGATCCAGTTCCGCTTGTTGTAGGAATGGCAATGAGAATGGCCTCTGAGAAGGCACCCTGCTTCTTGGCAAAATAATACATAGCCTTGGAAGCATCAATGGCAGAGCCTCCGCCAATAGAAAGCACAATGCTGATTGGCTTGTCTCCAGCACTCTTGATGCCAGCCACAACCGTTTCGATTGGCGGATCAGGCACAATATCTGTGAAAACAACAATATCATTGCTGTCATCAAAGTTGGCTAAAATAGCATCCAGCGTGCCAGATGTCTTCAAAAAAGGATCGGCAACGACTAAAATATGCTCGTTTTTATAATGGCTTAATTGCTGCAGAGCGCCCTTGCCCACATGCAATTCAGTCTTATAGGAAATCTTATACATCTTTTCTCCTTTCTGTTGTATCTGTTTTTAAACAAAAAGAAGCTATATGAAAATAAGACTGCTCCCCTACACACGTCACAGCATTTTCATATAGCTTCATTGCTTATTTATCTTCAGTACCCCTTTGTACTATATTGAATTATAACACAAAAGCGCTTTCATAGCAATAAAAAAGTCATTAATATAAGAAGTTTTTAGTGCTGCTTCTCCTTGCAAAGCCAAGCTTATTTGAAGGATTAAATTTTTATTAAAATTTGATTCGTTTTCCTTGTAATTACCTGTGAAAGGTGTTACAATCTAGTTACTAGGAAATTGATTTTAGTACTTTTAAGGATATGGAAGTCTGGTGCAAATCCAGCGCGGTCCCGCCACTGTGATAAGCTTTTCAGCTTTAAGTCAGGTCTTTATTCTTAAATTTTAGTAGATTTCATGCCTCGATGTAAGGTAGTGATGTCAGTTTGGAACAAACATTTTAGCTTAGTTTCCATTATTGACTCTACGTTTAAGTACGTTAATTTTCTAAAGATGAGGTTTCTCTTGTCTTTCTGCAAAGGAGCAGAGTCAATAATTGGAAAGCTAGTGCTAATCAACGAAGCTTAGCATGAAGATACGATGATGTATAGGCGGCTTTCTTTTTTTAGAAGATCAAAATAAGTTCTGTCCTTCCAAGACTTGGTAAAAGTCAATTTGGAAAGACAGAACTTTTTCTGTTTCTTTTTATCACTGGCGCTTGCTAGCCCAACGCTCAACATCCGCCTTGGTGATATTGTGGAAGACCTTGGCACCTCTTTCATAGGCCACGTCTTCTTGATGTTTGGTAAAGTTGATTACTCGAGCCAAGGCAAAGAAGTAATCTGACAGACGGTTGACAAAAATCAGGACATTATTGTTAATTTCCGTGGTCCACATAGTCCCTACGATATGACGCTCTGCCCGTCTTGCAATGGTCCGAGCTACATGAATCATAGAAGCAATCTCGTCACCGCCCGGCAGAATAAACCTTTCCAAAGCTGGTGGAATTTCTGCGTAGGTATCAATCCTCTCCTCAATCCAGTCAATCAGCTGCTGATCGACCTTATAAGGGTAAACTCCCTGAGGAGTAGAGAGGTCTGAACCACAGTCAAAGAGATAATGCTGCAGCTGGAGCAACTCATCTCTCAGCTTATCATCCTTGTCCAGCTTGGTAATAGTATAACCAATCCAAGAGTTCAGCTCATCAATGGTTCCGTAAGCATTAACTCGTTCCGCATCCTTGGCAACACTTTGGCCGCCAACTAGCTTGGTCAAGCCCTTGTCACCTGTTTTTGTATAGAGTTGCATATTTTTCCTCCTTTAAGTCACATTTTTGCGAATATCAACATAATCTTCTTCTTTCAAACTGCCTTCAGCAAAGGTCGGCATGTGTTCCATGGTATAAACAGCATTTTCAAGCAGAAAGAAAGCCAAAGGACAGCCCGAACCTTCACCTAGTCGCATGTCCAACAAAAGCATGGGCTCCAGTCCTAGAAAGTCACTGATCAGTCTGTAAGCAGGCTCCGTCGATGCATGGGAAGCAAAGGTATAGTCCAAGACATGAGGAGTCAGCTGATGGGCAATCAGAAGCCCCGTCAGAGAGATAAGACCGTCCACTACACATGGCAGCTGATAGCGGGAACAGGCGAGATGAGTGCCTGCCATAGCCAGCATATCTAGCCCACCAAGCTTAGCGGTCAGATCCAGAATATCTCCATAAGGAGTGTGACGATTCAGACACTGCTGAATAATGGCTGTTTTATGAGCCTTCATATCCTGAGTCAGACCAGCTCCATAGCCGGTGACGTCTTCTGCTTTAAGGCCGAGAACCGCTGCAATGACAGCAGCTGAGGTGGTGGTGTTGCCAATCCCCATTTCTCCTGTTCCAAAGAGACGATAGCCGTCTTTGATCAGGGCCTCTGCCTTCTTGTAGCCGACTAGAATTGCCGCTATAGCCTGCTCGCGGGTCATGGCCGGCTTCTTGAGCATATTACGCGTCCCATGACAAACCTTGTCCTTATTTTCCTCAAAGATATCCTTCTTGCAACCAATGTCTACCAGGCAGATGTCTGAACCTGCATGTTTGGAAATAGCACACAAGCCTGACTTCCCTGCTAGAATATTGCGAGCAACAGTATAGGTCGTTTCTTGAGGATTGGCAGAAACGCCTTCAGCT
Source organism: Streptococcus sanguinis (assembly GCF_050225395.1). Lineage (GTDB taxonomy): Bacteria > Bacillota > Bacilli > Lactobacillales > Streptococcaceae > Streptococcus. The sequence goes on from NZ_CP071431.1 coordinate 1,892,241, forward strand.
ACGATGCCATTATCTGCCACATAGACGAGAACAATCTTCTTTTCCAAATCAATGGGACCAGAAAACATGGCATGCAAGCGAGCATAGATAGTCTCTAGCTTTCCCAAGGAGCCTGGCGGCTTTCCAAGCTGATCGCAGTAGCTCTGTCCTTCTTGAAGCTTGTATTTGTCTATCGGAAGAATCTGCTCAATAATTTTTTCTAAGTCTTTCAAACTAGTCTATCTCCTCCCTGACCGGCTGCACCCCTTCAAAAATAATCCTGCTCAAGGTCCGAGTCTGATAATAAGCCCCACTGGCTGAGCGAGATAGTTCAGCCTCTAGCTTAGGCAAGACTTCTAGCTGTTCCCTGCTCAGCAACAGACCAACCAATGTACCACTATGGGCAACATTGAGGCCTAAACACTGGTGTTCTTTTACCAAATTCAGTAATTCTTTCAGATAGGGTTTGGGCAGCCGTTGGTTATTCAACAAAGCACTATAGCTCGCTAAATGGCCAATCTTTTCCAAACTCTTCTCCTGACAAGCCTCCTGAAAGAGAGGAAGCAAACGCTTAGACTCCTCAGCCGGATAGCTAGGACTGTCCTTCATCCGAACCAAGTCAAGAGTTGTCACCATCTCCACAGGCTCCAAGATATAGACATAGAGCTCCGGTCGCCAGTCTGTCTGCCAGACCACTTGACCAGTCAGGGGATTAATGACCGTCCAGTCCGCAAAAGCCACCGAGTCAGTAGGCTCAATCTTAGCACAGAGACGAGTCAAATCTGATGCCTTTAGAAGCTGCTTTTGTCCCAGAGCAGCTGCCTGCAGGTAGCTAATCATATCAGCAGTGCTGCTAGAATAGCCCTTGCTGATAGGCAGGTCTGACTCCTGAACAAAAGAGAAAGCATTGGCCACAGGCAGGAGCTCCAAAGCTCGCCTTACCTTTTCACCTTGGGCTTGCCTTGCGAGAGACGAAGCTCCATCCAATCTCACTCGACTTCGCTTCTCAATCCCATAGGAGAGCAGGACCTCCTGCTCTCCTGCTAAACCTTGAAATAATTCACCGCAGGAACCTGGACAGGAAACCATACCCTTAGTCATAAGGAGCCTCTTTCGCCAAGACCTCTGTCAGACAAGCCAGAAGCTGTTCATTTTCCTGATGGCTGCGGATGGCTATGCGGTAATGCCGTTCTGACAGATCATGATAATTTTGACAGGAACGAATAAAAATCTTTCTCTGCCGAAGCTCCTGACGCAGGTCCTGCTGACCTAGATACTCAAAGAAGATATAGTTGACACTAGGCTTGACTGGCCGAATCTGTGAAAATACAGTCAGCCCTTGAAAAAGGAAATCTCTTTCTACTCGAAGCCACTGCTTGGTAGCTTGCTGATAGGCCTGATCCTCCAAAAGGACAGGCAGGGCCTGGTCCGCCATAGCATTGACCGACCAAGGAGCGCGGCTCCCCTCTATCTCATCAAAGCAAGTTGGATGGCAGCTGAGAGCATAGCCCAGTCTCAGACCAGGAATAGCATAAAACTTAGTCAGAGACCGCACCACTACTGCATTTGGATAGGTGGCCAGACGTGAGACGAAGCTATAGTCCTCCTCATTGTCCAGAAAGTCCATAAAAGCCTCATCCAGTATCAAAAAGATTTGCCGCTCCTGCAAGTAGTCAGCTAGCTTTTCTAGCTCAGTACGCCGAATCAAGGTACCCGTCGGATTATTGGGATTGCAGATGAGTACAGCGTCTCCTGCAGTCAGTGAATCCAAGGCTGGCAACATGTCAGCTAGATTCCACTCATAGGATGGGGAAGGGAGGCTAAAGCGCTCCACCTTGGCCTGCACTTGCAAGAAGGCTTTTTCATATTCCATGAAAGTAGGGCTCAGAGTCAGGACAGTTTTTGGACGCAGGAAGCGGGCCAGCTCATAAAAGACTTCTACCGCACCATTTGCCAGCAGGACATTGTCCTTTTCTAGGCCATGATGATGTGCCAAAAGCTCTCTGGAGTGGCTGTAGCTGATGTCTGGATAATGAACCAGCCAATCAATGGACTCGGTCAGACAAGCCCTCAGCTTTTGAGAAATCCCCAAAGGATTGATATTGGCACTGAAATCCAGACAATCTTCTAGAGAAAAACCAAATTCCTCAGCCAAAGCTGCCGCATTTCCCCCGTGCTCTACTTTCATAAAAAGACATTCCTTCCTCGTTTCCTTATTAGAATCTAGTATACCATATTCGACTTCTCGTCCCTAGTCTGACTCCAGATAAGCCTGGAGACGGTCAATTCCTTCGTTTTCCGTCGCTGATATTTCAAAAATTTCCTTGGCTCCAGCCGCTTTCAGCTGCCGCCGTGCTTTTTCGATTTGTTCTTCCTTATCAGCCATATCAATCTTGGTGACAATACCAATCACTTCTTTATTGAAGAGGGAAGAAAAACCCTGAGGAAAGGTCTGCATCTGATTGGAAGCCGCCACCAAGAGGCCAATCACATCAGCTTCCGTTGCTGTCACGTTCAGAGCATTGTAATACTTACGATGCTGGAGAAATTCTCCGGGCGTATCAATGATGGCATCATAGAACTCAATAGCCTGAGTCTTAAAGTAGGTCAGCTCCAATCCTTTCAGTCGCTGGGTCAGAGTGGTCTTACCCACTCCGACTGGACCGACAAACATAATTTTTTTCATATCTTGCATCCATTCCTCTCTATGACAGGGAACTGCCTGCTATCTGCTGAGCTGGGCTTTCTTACTATCTAGTTTGATAGTTTCCCTGCCATTGAGCAGTACACCCTTATTTTCATCGCGGCCTTGCAGGTAGTAAAGGGCATCTTCCTGACCGTATGTTTCAATTGCCTTAGTTTGCAAAAGACCGATTCCCTTGCTAGGATCTCTCAAAAGATTGAAGATGATACCCATTTGCAGTTTAGGGAAGTCCTTGAGCATAGCATAGTCGCCATTACTATCGCCGGCAATCAGGATTGGTTCTTGATTGTCATGATTGACAGCAATCAGCTTCTTGATAGTTTCTGTCTTGCCCTCACCTTGAGTCTGAGCATAATTGGTATCGTATTCTGGCTGAATCACTCCCTGATCATCCTTTTTCAGGCGCATAGCAGTGACATTTTCTTTAGGAATATTGTAGCCATACTTAGAATTGCTAGCATAAGGGATAATCACATCGATATAAGACGCTGAGCAGATATAGACATCAATGCCGTTAGCCATCAGAGTCTTGTAGAGATTTTGCATTTCCTTGACCGAGCGAACACCGCGCTTGAAGGTCACAGTGATTTGGCCTGACTCACCTTTCAAGCCTTCTGGACTTTCCCAAGTTTCAGAAGTCAGCTTGTCTTGGAGAGCTTGGTCAATAGACTTTTCAGATAGAGCTTGAACTTCTTCAGAAGTCATACCTGCATAGAGGTAGGTCACCCATGGATAACTGATGTCAGAGCTGAAGGTATCACCAATCGCTTCGTAAAGATAGCGGAGTTTAGCAGCAAAGTCTTGGTATTCATCGGTCTTTTTGACTTCTTCCAGAGACTTGTCTCCTTGCATTCCCTTATAGCTATTGTAAATAACCGTGTAGTCAGAAAGCAGGTCAGCCGCAATCTTGTCAATGTTCACTGGTTCACCATCTTTGTTATGGAAATCCTCAACGAAATCGTCGCTCGGTATATTGGTCCGCACTGCTTGGTCAAATTCTTCCGGCGTCATCTTAAAGGCCAGATTTTCAATTTGATAGGTAAAGGTTGCTTCGCCAATGTCGTTAATGACGGTCGTATTGTCCCAGTCAAAGACGGCATAAGGTTTTTTATTTTTATCATAGCTAGAGCTGGTGTTCCCATTCTCCTTGATGAGCTTAGTCAGACGGGCATAAAGCTTGTCTTCCCAAACGCCCTTATCCAAAGTCTTAGCCTTGTCCTTATCCGTTGTCTCTGTCTTAGCCGAGGACGACTCCGTTGTCGTCTTATTATTCCCCGCTTGACAAGCTCCCAGAAGCAAAGCCAAACTACAAAGCAGCACAATTCCTTTTGTCCGCATAGAAACAATCCTCCATAAAAAATAATAGTGCGCAAAAAAATGGCATAGAAAACCCCTTTGATTCTGAAACACTCGCTTCATTGCGATCAAATCAGGCTTCCTTGCCATTTTCTATACTGTTATTATATTATAAACTATCTGGCAGACTTTGTCAATGAAGCGCTTTCAATTTTGTAAAAAAATAAAGGCAGAGAAAAATTATTTCTCTGCCTTAGCAAAGTTTTCTTCTAAATGTTGCAAGATTTTCTTACGTTTAGACATTTGGTAGTCATAATGAATCATAATAAGCGCATAACTTAAAATACTACCGAGTATCATCATCATCATATCACCATCTTTTAAATACAATATGGAAAGTAGTACCACACATGGGGTACCAAGTAATTGTGTTATTCTAATTACTTTATAATGTTTTTTTGCTTTTTCTATAAACTCCTTTCCCTCAGAACCTTCTAAATTTACTATAGAAAAAGTGGTTTTCTTTTTCATAGAAACCATTGCCATTCTAGTAATAATCCCAGTAAGAAAGATGGTTAAAATTAGTATTATTAATCGAATGTTAAAAGAATCTACTACAAGTTTCTTTGCTATCATCCTTAACAATGGACCAACTATCAGTATAAAGGCAGGGGTATAGGTCTGAATTTTCTCAGTGTTTTGTAAAACGTTAGATAGTTTTAATTGTTTCTTCTCTAAATCATAATAAAGGGCCTTACCCTGATACCAGCCTAAGTTTACTAAATTAGAATATTTCTTCATTCATTTTCCTTTTAAAGTATATTTTTTATCATTGTTTAACTACATAGGAGACATTCGGAACACCACTCAAATTTTTGTCAGCTACTAAAAACACCTCAAATCAGTTCATCACTTTTCGGATGCTTCCTTATATAAATAGCTGCATAAACCGCATCTACCATGACAGCTGGCAAAGTCAAGGTCAACAAAATTCCCAATAAAACACCAAAAGCATTCTGAATATAACCCGTTAGGAGGGAGGGAATGATTGTTGCCCCCGCAAAAGCTATAGCAAAATTATTCCACCATGTTTTCTTTCTATCTCCCTCTTTTACTTGATTAAAAGCCCAGACTTTTCCTTGATTCTTTGGGAGATAGTACCAAGCATAGAGGCCACAAGCAAAGATAAAAAGGAACATCATCAATATTACATAAAATGGAGTGAGAGGGGATTGATATATCTCCTTAGCTCCAATAGGACTACCGTCTGAAATAACCATTAGTAAACCAATAAAATTTAGACCTATCACTAAGCTTAACACTGTGAGGGCTATTAAATAATATGTTAAAACCTTCCATGCATTTATTAAATAGGGAATAAAAGAAATGATAATACCCAATATATTCACAACACCGCAAAGCAAAGAAAGCCCTTTAAAGATACCTAGATAATCTTCATAACTTCCAACCAAATACATAAAACCGCTTAATGCCAAACCAATCCATGGATATAATTTAATATAACCTAAGCTGACACCATGTGTAATCAATGGACCATGGTATCTTCCTTTTTCTATATTAGTGATATTTACTTTATCTTTTCTATTTATCTTTACCATTAACGAGACCACCCTTCCACTAGTTTAAGCCATTAGTTCTATTAGAAAAGATTTGTAAAAATCTGAATTATTTATTGGACTATAATCTATAATAATCATATTCAAAAAATCGTAATATTTTTTCTTCATTTCGCAACTCCTGTATTGATATTTTTGTTTCTTCTAAACTTCTCAGTATTAATTACTCTTATCCATTTTAAATCATTCTTGATAAACAATCCAGTTATAGAGGACACGTTCATATTTCCAGCTTTCCTCTTAATAAAAAAAGGGAAATCGTTTCTTCGATAATCCCCTTCAATTCTACAATTTTTCAGGCACTTGATTTCTCCAGCCTGTGAAAACTTGTGCATAGCCCAATAGATACAAGGGCGTCAATGCGATACTCAAGCCTACCAAAGCAATAATCATATAGAGTCCTGACAGCATAAACAGGCGAGTGATGACTGCTACTGCTGCTGACAAGCAGCACAGGACGATGGCATGAATCTGCAAAATATTGATCTTTTGTTTCTGTTCAAAATATCTCAATTTTGAAACGATCACCATCTGATAGAGCAAATTAATCAACTGATAAGACAAGCTGAGTATGATAAAAATCATAAAAAATGCTAAGTGGTTCTCACCAAAAAAGATGGAGCCCCAAAAAAGCAATTCAAAATGAAGAAATAGGTAAGAGCTGGTCGGAATGAGCTGCAAGACTTTGGTATCAAAAAACTTTTGGAAGAGTAAAAAGGCCAGGAACAAAATAAGCGCGTGAATGATAGTAAAATTCATGACTATCATGCTCAGATGATGCATCTCACCGCGTAAGAAAATAGAAACGATAAATACCAGTGAGATAAAAAATAACTCAATTAAACCAGCCTTATAAAAATCTAAGTTTCTAATTGGATTACAATCCGTAACAAGAACATTCAAAAATTCATAATATCTCTTTTTCATTTTGTAAACTCCCATTGTTTAACTTTATAAAATTTCCCCTAAACTTTGCGAAATTTTCTATAAAAAAATTCCACATTTCATTATATCATACAGTATATAGGCTAAGGAAGTCTTATAAAACTATAGGTATAGTTCTATAGGATAATTCCCTTTCTCAATCATTCGCCAAGTTGGCATTTTTCCGCTATAATAGTAAGGATGAACATCAAAGAAGAAATTATTAACTTAGCAAAAGACATTGGGATTTCTAAGATTGGCTTTACGACAGCGGATGATTTTGACTATCTGGAGAAGTCGCTGCGCTTGGCTGTAGAAGAAGGACGAAATTCTGGATTTGAGCATAAAAACATCGAGGAGCGGATCAAGCCCAAGCTCAGTCTAGCCTCGGCCAAGACCATTATCTCTATCGCAGTCGCCTACCCCCACAAGCTCAAGCAGCAACCTCATAAAACGGCCTACAAGCGAGGGAAATTCACCCCTAATAGCTGGGGGCTGGACTACCACTATGTCCTGCAGGACAAGCTGGACCGGCTTGCCAAGGGAATCGAAGAGCTGACCGCTGATTTTGAATACAAGGGCATGGTGGACACGGGCGCCTTGGTCGATACCGCCGTAGCCCAAAGAGCAGGAATCGGCTTTATCGGCAAGAACGGCTTGGTCATCTCCAAGGAATTTGGCTCCTATATGTTTTTGGGAGAGCTAATCACCAATCTGGACATTGAGCCTGATCAGCCTGTCAACTACGGCTGCGGAGACTGCAACCGCTGCGTGACAGCCTGTCCTACTTCCTGCCTGATTGGCGATGGCAGCATGAATGCCAAGCGCTGTCTGTCCTTTCAGACTCAGGACAAGGGCGTCATGGATTTGGAATTTCGCAAGAAGATTAAAACGGTCATCTACGGCTGCGATATCTGCCAAATCTGCTGTCCTTATAATAAAGGTTTGGACAATCCTCTGGCGACAGAAATTGACCCCGACCTTTCTCATCCCGAGCTCCTGCCTTTCTTGGAGCTTTCCAACGGTCAGTTTAAGGAAAAATTCGGTCATGTAGCCGGCAGCTGGCGGGGTAAAAATATCCTACAGCGCAATGCCATTATCGCTCTGGCAAATGCCAATGACCGCTCTGCCATTCCTAAAATGCTGGAAATTATTGACAAGGGGCAAAATCCGATTCATGTCGCTACAGCTATCTGGGCTCTGAGTCAGCTGGTGCGTGAGGTCCATCCAGAAATGATAGAACTGGTCATGAACGTCAAAAATCCGACCCCTCAAATCCAAGAAGAGCAAGGCCGTTTCCTAGAGAAATTTGGCCTAAAAGAAAAACTTGTGATAGAAAACTAAACCGCTGAGATTCTTCAAATCTCAGCGGTTTCTTTATTTTTCTTCTTGTTTGCGGATTTCTTTGATGATAGAGCCCATCTTGACTGACTCGTCGCTGAAATAGCGGTAAAGCCGTCCATCACCGTCTCCCATGTAGCTGATAGGGGAAAAGCGATCGCTGCGGAAAGCGTCATTCTCATCAATCAACTCCTCATCAACCACGCGCCGAGTGACACGGGCTATGACATTGGTCAAGGCACCGCATTCGACCATATCCAGCACCTGACACTCAATGGATACAGGGCATTGGTCTACCAGCGGAGCATCCACGGTCTCGCCGATTGTGTAGCTAAGACCGGTTAAGGCAAACTTGTCCTTGCGGCTGTTGAAACCAGCAATTTCAGACTCTTTGGTCAGATCCTTCTCTGGGACATTAACAGTGAATTGCTGGTGCTTGGTAATCTCTGTAATGGCATTTCCTTTTGTACGCATGGCAATAACCATCATGCTGCCCAAGGAATAAACCGAGCTTGAGGTTGAAATATTATAGCCGTGCACATCGTCCTTATAGCCTAAAAAGAAGACTGGAAAGCCGAAGTAAAGTTTTCTTGTTTCAAAAGTACGTTTCATATATGTTCCTTTATTTTTAATTTTAAAATAGATCAGCTAGTTAAGATATTCGTGAGCTGAAATGTCCCTTGTCGCCTATCAACTTTTTTGTCACGGGGTGATGAGCCTGGATAGGAAGCTCAAAGTCCTTTATCTCGTCAACGATTTCCCCATCTGCCATGACCAAAATCCGATGGCAGAGAGCGTAGCTCAGCTTGAAGTCATGTGAGATGAAAAGATAGGTCAGCTGGTATTTCTCCCACAAATCATATAGGAGGCGTAACAACCTGCCTTGAACAATGGGATCCAGACCGCTCAGAGCCTCATCAAAGATGAGAACATCTGGCTTTAAGAGTAAGCCGCGGGCGATGCAAATCCGTTGGAGTTGGCCGCCACTGAGCTGGCGCGCAGGCTGATCCAGATAGCTTTTATCCAGACCGACGTCTTCTAGAATGGCTTCTATCTCTTCTCTAGCCACATCTTTTGGCAGGGCCTCTGTCAAGACCTGCTCGACTGTAAAATGCGGATTGACCGAATGGAGTGAGTCTTGAAAGACCAGTAAAATTCTCACGCCAGACTTTTTGACTGAGTAGGGCAGGCCATCCAGTAAGACCTGGCCTTGACTGGGCTTTTCTAGACCAATCAGCAATTTAGCCAGCGTGCTCTTGCCACTGCCGCTCTCGCCCATCAGACCGATCATTTCACCCTTCTGGACGGTGAAGTTACAGTCTTTGACAACCATTTTGTCCTCGAATTTTTTAAAAACATGTCTACATTCCAGCATCTTGTCTCACCAACCGTTCGTATGGATTTCCTAAGATAAGGTCTTGGCTATAGGATTGCGAAGGACTTTCAAGGAGCTTGGCCACTGACCCTTCCTCCATGATAGCCCCCTGATACATGACAAGCATCTTGCCTCCCAGCTCTCGCGCCAAATGATAATCATGGGTCACTGTGATGAGGGTCTTTCCTTTAGCTAACTGCTCCTTTAAGATGAGAATAATCTGCTCGCGATTGTGGATATCTAGCGCCGAAGTAGGCTCATCCAAAATAATAGTCTCTGGCTCTAGGCAAAGCAAGATAGCCAGCATGACACGCTGCAGCATACCGCCGCTGAGCTCAAAAGGATATTTCTTCAAAAGCTCTTCCGGCTCTCCCAGTCTGACTTCTTTCATAGAAGCTATGGCCTTAGCCAGACAAGCGCTTTTTGAAATCTTGCTATGGCTGCGCAGGGTTTCCCAAAAATGACTTTGAATGGTCTGAAAGGGATTGAACATAGCCATCGGATTTTGAGACATATAGGCCACTCGTCTCCCCCGCAGCTGCTGCCAGTCCTTGAGAGAATTGCGCTCCAGAGACATGGAGCCATAGTGAACTTCTCCTTGCATGCTCAAGGATGAAGGCAACTGGCCAATCAATATCTTGGTTAAGAGAGTTTTACCAGAACCACTCTCCCCAATGATGACCAGAGACTGACCCGCCTCCACTTCAAAGCTGATGTCCTGCAGTATGGTCTTTCCCTCAATCTGGGCTGTCAGTTGCTTTACTACTATTTTTTCCATATCTGTTTCCAGCCTTTCTCTTCAAAGCATTCGGCAAATAGATTAAAGGCGACCACATTCAGAAAGATAGCCAGTCCAGGCGCCAGCATCATCCAAGTTGCCGTTTGAAAATGGCTTCTAGCATCATGCAGCATCATGCCCCACTCGGTAATGTTGGGCTGGACACCGATTCCCAGAAAGGAAAAGCCAGAAATCATGAGAATGATATTCCCGATATTCATCAACACAATAATCAAAATAGGCTTGTATATAAAGGGCAGGATATGAGTTTTGAGGATATGAATCTGAGAGAGTCCCATGGTCTGGGCAGAAATGACATAGGCTTCCTCTTTGGCACTCTTGACTAGATTGGCCGTTACCCTTGCATAGTAGACCCACTCTATGATGACAATGGCTAGAATCATATTGGTCATTCCCTGTCCCAATATCCCAACTGTAGCTAGCGATAGCAGGAAGCTAGGAAAGGCGGAAATAACATTTGCAAACCATAAGAAGGTGGCTTCAGCCTTTCCTTGGTACCATCCGATCAGCAAGCCGACTGTGACACCGATAACTACTTCCAGCAGACTGATAGTCAAGGATAAAAAGAGGGAATAACGAGCCCCGTGCAGCAGACGAGACAAGACATCTCTGCCCAGCTGATCGGTTCCCAGCAGATGAACAGTGTCAGGCGCCATTAGTTTGTTTGAGATTTCTACCTGCTGGGGATCAAAAGAGGATAGATAGGGAGCAAAGAGAGCGAAGATGAAGAGGACCAGCAAAATGACACTTGAAAAAATAAATCGTTTAGACATTGCTCCTCCTTTTTCTGACTCTAGGGTCTATCCAGAGCGGCAGCTGCTGGGTTAGAATATTATTTCCCAAGAATAATAGGCCAAATAAAAGCATACAGCACTGGATGATGGGTAGATCCACAGCCTGCAAAGCATCCACAAAGAGAGAGCCGACACCATTCCAAGAGAAGACTTCTTCGACAATCAAGGAGCCTGTCAGAAGATAGACCAAGGTCAGGCTCAGGCCTGTCGCAATGGCTGGCAGGGAATTTCTCAAGAGATGATTCTTGACCAGGAAGAACTTGCTGACTCCGCGCAGGAGGGCATTTTCAACATGGACACTCTTCATCTGTTCTATCACGGCCTTACGGATCAAGGCGGTATATTGGCCAATCAATGACATACTAAGGGTCAGACTGGGAAGAATCAAGCTGCTAAAATCCTGCTTGCCCGAAACTGGCAGCCATCTGAGCTGAACAGCAAAAACCACAATCAGCATGTAACCTAGCCAAAAGCTGGGCATGGAAACGCTGGAAAAGGATAGAAAGCGATTGACCTTATCAAAGAGAGAACCCTTGTAGACTGCACTAAAAATTCCCAAAGGAATAGACGTAAGCAAAATGAGGGCAAAGGAAGTCAAGCCCAGAGAAAGGGTGGACTGGAAACGCTCCAACACCAGGGGCAGGACAGGAACCTTTAATAGATAAGATGTCCCAAAATCCCCACGAAGAGCCTTAGTCAGCCAGCCTAGATACTGCTGGGGCCAAGGTTGATTGAGTCCCAGATATTCTCTGGCTTTTTCCAAGGATTGAGGAGTCACTTGAATCTTAGATACCCTTAGATAATTTTCTGCTTGATCCGCCGAGGATAGCTTGGCTAAGAGAAAGGTCAATACTGATATCATCAACAGGGCAGCTAAGAAAGAAACTATTTTTTTAAATAAATCTTTTTTCATAGTCCTTAAAAGAAAAGGGGCGGCTGATAAGCTTTTCAACTTAGCAGCACTACTCCCTTTATATTAAAATTTGCAGTTATGAAGCCAGTTTTTATTTTTTCTCAATATAGCGCAGTGGGAAAGCATTTTCTTCTGGAGCAAAACGCATGCCATTGATTTCTCCCTTGCGGTAGACGGAAACAACGGATTGATAAGTGATTGGAATATAGATAGCTTCATCGTGGAGCATAGTGAGGACTTTCTTGTAGCCTTCATCAACTTTTGCCTCGTCTGGTTCGACCAGAGTCGCCTTGATAATGCTGTTCATTTCTGACTTAGATGGCAGAGCTTCTAGGGAAACATTTTCTGGGTGGCCATGGTCAGCTGGTGAAGTCAGGGCAGTCATCCAAGCATGCGGATCCCACGGTGCTCCCCAAGAGAAGGTCAGCATCAAATCAAAGTCGCCCGTCTTAATATTTTCCCAATAGTCATCTTCTTCCATAGCTTTGAGCTGAACGTCAATTCCGATTTTCTTCCATTCGCCTTGGAAGTACTCAACCAAGTCCTTGTCTGTCGCCTTAGAAGAAATATAAGGAACATTTAGGCTTAATTTCTTGCCATCTTTTTCGCGGATACCGTCAGAGCCTTTCTTCCAGCCTGCTTGATCCAGCATCTTTTCAGCCAGTTTGATGTCGTAGTCATAGGGAGTCAGATTGGCGTCAGAGTGTGGTGTAGACTTAGAGAAGATGGTATCAGCTGGTGTTTCTGTTCCGCGGAAAATGTCTTTCGCGATAGACTTTTTATCAACCGCATGGTTCATAGCCTGACGGACAGTCTTGTCTTTGAAGATTTCCTGCTTGGCATTCAAGAGCATGAGGCGGCTGGACATTGGCTGAGATACATCTGTCGTGTACTTGTCATCCTTGGCATACTTGGCAAAGTTATCCAAACCGATAACGCCATTTCCATAGATCAAGTCAACATTGCCAGACTCAAACTCAAGAGCACGGGTTTGTGGATCTGGAATAATCTTGACTGTTACTTCTTTCAGTTTAGGCTTTTCACCCCAGTAATTTTCGTTACGGGTAAAGGTGATGTACTCGTTTGGCTTCTTATCTTTGACAACCCATTGACCTGTTCCGATTGGCTTCTTAAGGTTGTCCTTAGTCGTGTCGTCTCCGTCAGGGAAGGCAGCATCAGCTATGAAGCGGATTGGACGAATCATTGATAAATCATAGAGAGTCGCACTGTAGGCTTGTTTGAGTTTGATCTCAAAGGTATGGTCATCTACAACTCGATAGCTTTCCAGCTGGTTCGTAAAGTCAAACCAAGTGTGGTTTTTCTTATTTTCCTCTGAAAAGACGGTATCGAAATTCCGTTTGACATTCTCAGCATTAAAGTCAGAGTCGTCTGAGAATTTTGCCTTTCTCAGCTTGAAGGTATAGGTTTTACCATCTTCGCTGATATCCCAGCTTTCAGCCAAGGCTGGCTCGATTTTCCCATTGTCACCGTAGCGGACTAGGCCTTCATAGACCATATCCTGAATGACAAATTGGTCTGGATTGTAGCGATGAGGATTGACATCCCCAAAGTCCTCTCCCCAGACCATGGTGAGTTTGTCTTTCTCATTAGCTTGTTTGGAAGAATTTGAGTTTTGCTGGCAGGCTACCAAGAATAAAGGCAGCAAGAGGACAACTAATAAAAATAGTTTTTTTCTCATTTTTATTGAATCACTTTCTTGTATTCATATTTTTTTATGATTGCAGTCCCAAAAGATAGGGGCTATAGTTTATGTTTTTTTGATGATCAATTCATGCGGTTGTACTTGCTGTTCAGAGCGTCTCCGAATTTGGTAAAGAGGAGAATGGTCAAAATTAGCAAGATACAAGGGAAGACCACAATCCAGGGGGCTTCCTGGATGTAAATCCGGCCGTCATTGATCATGGCTCCCCACTCAGGAGACGGTGCCTGAGCTCCCAATCCGACAAAGCTGAGACCAGCGATTTCCATGATAATGGTGCTGATGTCAAAGCTCATGGTCGTCAGAATCTGAGGAAAAAGACTGGGGAAATAATAGTTTTTCAGGCTTGTCCAAAAACTATTGCCATACATTTTCGAGGACTGGATATAGGGTTCATTTTTCAGCTGCAGGGTCATGGAGCGCATCAGGTAGGCATACTTGGTCCAGGCCGTCAAGCAGATAGCGATGAGGGTTTGCTGGAGACCGATGCCCAAGATACTGACGATAGCAATGACCAGAATGATAGATGGGAAAGACTGAAAAGCCGTGATAACCAGCAAGATGAACTGGTCGAATTTCCCGCCGATGAAGGCGCTGGTTACCCCAATAAAGGAGCCTACCGTCGCAATTAGCATCAGAATCATCAGGGCTGGCAGGACTGTTTCCGCACCTCCGCTCACTGCACGCGCAAAGACAGACCGTCCTAGAGCGTCCGTTCCGAACCACTCACTGCTGCTCGGCCCTTGCAGGGCTTGGCCCAAATTGACCTTGGTTAAACTATCACCCAAGAGATGAGGGGCCAAGGAGGATAGGATCAGAGCCAGGACGATGAGGCCGCCCAAGGCCAGGAGTTTTCGATTGATTTTCTTATCCATACGAACCCTCCTTGCTTGCTTTTAATTTCTTCGTGCGCGGCAGCAGTTTGGGATTTTCCTGAGCCAGTCGGACGCGAGGATTGAGCCAAACCGTAAGCAGCTGAAAGACTAGATTTACAGTCAAGACTCCCGCTGTGATAAAGAGGACCGCCCCCTGAATGAGGGGATAATCCCGCTTGGCAACTACGCCAATCAGCATCTTACCGATGCCCGGCCAGGAAAAAAGATGCTCGATAATAGCCACACCGCCCAAGAGCGAACCCAGAGAAAGGCTGACCAAGGTGAGAAGAAAGGGCAGGACATTGTAAATCACGTCATGCAACAGGATATGCCCCTCTCGAATCCCCCGACCACGCGCACCTTCGACTTCTGGCGAATGCAGCACTTCTATCAGAGCGGTCCGCAGCTGCGGGATATAACGAGTGGACATAATCATGGCCAGTGTTATGACTGGCAAGACCAAGCCCAACTCATTAGCCGTTGCCTGAATGGGAAACCAGTGCAGCTGAACGGAAAAAATCAGAATCAGGATAATCCCCATAACAAAGCTTGGAATGGCATTTAAGAAGGCCAGACCTGCCATCAGGAAGCGATCAACTGGCTTTCCAGCATGGTAGGATGTGTAGAGAGCTGTCGGCAGGGAAATTCCCAAAGTCGCTAGCAGGGTATAAAAAGCTAGGTAGACTGTATTGGGAAAATAGAAAATCAGCTGCTCCCAGACCGAAGCTCCGGAATTATAGGTCACACCAAAGTCGCCATGGGCAATCCTGCCCAGCCAGGCCAGATATTGCTCCATAAAGCTACCATTCAGACCCATCTCTGCCCGCTTGATTTCCAGCAATTCCTTGGTAAAAGGAATGCCCTGAGCATTGAGGATACTCTCAGCCGGATCTCCCGGTGCTAGATAAACCAGCAAAAAGGAGATAAAGCTGACGCAGAGCAGGATGAGGACGAATTGCAGAATAGTTTTGATAATAAATTTAATCATGCGCCTCCCTTTCAGATGTCTGGTAGCTTTCAGGCTTCTTGCTAGCTACGGCCAGCAGCACTTCGTCTTGGTGGACAACCAGGGTCGCCTTCTGGTAGAGGACCAGACCGTCTTCCTTGGCAGTCACCTTTTCTAAAATATTGCCATAAATATCACAGATTTCGCCGATGACCTGACCAGCCTGTACTGTTTGATTGGGCCGGACAAAGCACATCCAGCAGCCCGACCTCTGACAGGTCAGATAATAACTGTCGTCAAAGATTAGCGGTGTCTGCTTATAATAAGGCATGGTCCCTTCAAAAAGATAGCGGGCGACTTGCTTGACTGACTCTTTCATAGCCAGCACATCCTCTGGCAGACAGGTGCCATTTTCCCCCTGCTCCAGCAGGATGCTAGGCAGTCCATAATCTACCGAGGCAGCGTGATAAAGATTGCCGCAGTCCTGAGATTGATAGATAATCGGTGTCCCTGAAGCCTGCAGCATCTGATAGGACTTTTCGACCACCTCTGGATCGGCCCGTAGAGAGTAGTAACCATGCGGTGTAAGCAGTTCTTCCCGATTGCCGCTATGCAGGTCAATCAGGAAATCACTGACGCTAAAGACCTGGCTCTCAATCACAGACCGAATCTGATAGCTGAGGCTGGAAACTGGCTCTTGGTCCTGAAAAATCCTGTTCAGATTGAGACCGTCCTCAGGTACAAGCGTCGTCTCCCGAGCCCAGAAGCCGCTGACATTGACTGCATGCAGGAGGAGGACAGAGCCTTGAAAGTTAAAGTCCCACTCATGCGCTAAGTCCATCAGCGCCTTGACACCGACATACTCGCAGCCATGGACTGCAGCACTGATGGTCAGCAAGGGCTGGGAAGCCTGTCCTTTGAGCAGAGTGTACTGGATAGCCAGCTCATCTGTGATAGGCAGACTTCCTTGATAGCTGCTGCATGGAGCCATAGAGTCTAGTTCTTGCTTAATCCTCATCTTTATCCTCCCTGTACTGACTGAGCAAGAGCTTGGTATAGTCACTCTTGGGAGCAGAGACGACCTCTCGCATGCTGCCCTTTTCCTGCACGATTCCGTCCTTGAGGACGACCAAATCTTCCGCAAAATTACTGACCAGAGCGATGTCATGAGAGATGAAGAGAAAGGAGGTCTGCGAGCGCTCTTTGATGTCTGCCAGCAGCTGCATGACTTCATACTGAACGGTCACATCCAGAGCACTGGTGATTTCATCGCAGATGAGCACATCAGGATTAATCAGCAGGGCACGGGCGATGGCCGCCCGCTGGCATTCTCCTCCGCTCAGCTGATGCGGTAGCCGCTGGGCAAGCTCAGCTGTCAGACCAACTGAGGTCAGCAAGTCATGGATGGCCTGCTTTCTATCTGACGGCTGCTGATAGAGAGAGAAGTTTCGACAGACCTCTTCCAGGCTCTGCTGAATGCTGCGCTTGGGATGAAAAGTCGACTGGGGCTGCTGGGCGATGTACTGGACCCGACCATAGTAGTCCCTATCCTTGTAGGCAGAGACTGGCTGGCCCAGTAGGGTTAGCTCCCCTTGGTCCGGCTTTAAAAAGCGGCAGATGAGTTTGGCAATGGTGCTCTTACCAGAGCCTGATTCACCGACCAGACCCAAAGCCTGTCCCTTTTCCAAGCTAATGTCAATATCAAAGACACCGATTCTCCGATTATCAATCTGACCATACTCGTAGGTCAGTTGGCGACCAACCAATACTTGATTCATAGCTGCCCCCCTTCTCTAAATGCTGCTAGCTTAGGCACAGCCTTCAGCAATTTCTGGGTGTAGGCCTGCTCAGGATGGCGAAGAACTTGATGGGCTGGACCACTTTCGACAATCTGCCCTTCTTTCATGACGACTACTTTTTGCGCTAGATGCTCAGCCACACTGATATCATGTGTAACAAAGAGAATGGCCATTTTTTCCTCCTGATGAAGCTTGCTCAAGAGATCAAGCAGCTTCATTTTCGACAGGACATCCAGAGCGCTAGTCGGCTCATCAGCCAGCAATAGTTTGGGTCTGCTAGCTAGAGCTAGCGCCACACCGACTAGCTGCATCATACCGCCACTAAGTTCGAAAGGATACTTATTGACGACTTTTTCAGGCAGCAGTCCCACCATTTCTAGACATTCTTCCAAGGGACGGAGATTTGCTGCCTGCTGGCCCTGATTTTTCACCAAGTCCTGATAATGCTTTTTGATCTTACGGCGGTTATTGAAGCTGAGACTGGCATGCTGACTAATCCAAGCCACTTCTCGGCCTACAAAAGGCAGATAAATGCGGTGGTCCTGGGGCTGAATTTCCTGCCCCTCAAAGGTAATACTGCCCTCTGTCACTGTCAGCCCCCTAAGAGGGAGGCCCAGCAGCATCTTGAGCAGGGTGGACTTGCCACTGCCACTCTCGCCCACAATCGAAAGGGACTCCCCCTCTGCAAGAGAGAGGGAGACCCGATCGAGAATGACTTTATCTGCTGACTGCACCAGCAGATCTTTCATTTCCAGCATGCTTTATTCCTTTGATAGTTTGTTGCTGACGTGATAGTAGTCTGTTGGATGGGATTCCAAACCAGAGACGGACTTGTCCATTACCAGAGCGACCTTGAAGAAGCCGATAATGGTAAAGCCGTAGTCCTTATCCATGATTTCTTGGATTTCCTTGCTGAGCTGATTGCGCTTAGCTGGATCCGTTTCAGTCGCCAGCTCTTCAATTTTCTTGTCTGCTTCTGGGTTGCTGTAGTGACCGATATTGGCTGTACCATTGGTCTTAACAGCACTGTTGAAGAAGGCATACGGGTCACCGATAGGAGCTGCTACCACCGCGTAAGGTGTGAAAGCATAGTCCTTTTCACTGGCAACAGCACTGACTTCAACTTTCTTAATGGTCGCTTCGATTCCGACTTCCTTGAGCTGTTGTTGGCTTGCTTCTACAGCCAGCGGCATTTCAGGCAGACGGGTGAAGGACAGCAGCTCAATGCTGACTTTTTGACCGTCTTTTTCACGGTAGCCATCGCCGTCAGTATCCTTGTAGCCAGCTTCATCCAAGAGTTTCTTAGCCTTGTCTACGTTAAATTCATGGACGCTCTTTTGCAGGGCAAAGGCAAACCCTTTAGGGAAAGGTCCAACAGCTGGTACAGCTGAGCCTTTAAAGAGGGATTCTGAGTAGGTCTTCTTGTCTACCAAGGTATCTAAAGCCTGACGGAACTTGTCATCTGCTACGTAAGGATTTTCAAAGTTATAGTAGTAAGCTAGGTAGCGGGAACCTTCTACTTCAGAAATTTTGTAGTTCTTATCGGAAGCATAAGTACTTAGATTTGCATAAGGCAGACCATAGACGGCATCGACTTCCTTAGACTTGAGGGCTGCAGAAATAGCTGTCGGATCAGAGAAGTATTTAATCTTCAGATTAGCAACTTTTGGCTTGCCATCCCAGTAGTCTTCATAAGCCTTGAGCTCTGCTCCGCTCTCAGGAGTGTACTTGGTCACCATGTAAGGTCCAGTTCCGACAGGAGCCTTGTCAGATGCGCTCTTGCCAGTCGTATCAACAATAGCGGAGTAGGGCTCTGCCAAGAGATTCGCCATGATAGGCTGCACAGCCTTTGTCTTGATGGTCACGGTTTGACCCTCCGCAGAGATACTGTCAATGCCCATATCTGATGCTGCCCGTTCGCTGGTCTTAATCAAGCGTTCCAGAGAAGCTTTGACCTTTTCACCGGTCATTTTTTCACCATTTTGGAAAGTCACCTTATCCTTGAGGGTAATTTTCCACTCTAGGTCTGAGACTGCTTCGATTTTCTCAGCCAGCCAAGGTTTTACTTCAAGTTTGTCGTCCATCTTAAAGAGGGTTTCTCCCACTCCGTAACGGACCGTGAACCAGCCATTGTATTCCGCTGCTGGATCTACATTTGCTGGAAACTGAGTATAGCCAATGGTTACAGTCTTGCTGCCACTATCGCCAGAAGGCTCACTGGTTTTGCTAGGGTTTACACAGGAGGCTAGGGCTAGGCCTGCCAAGGCTAGAGCCATAATTTTTTTAAAATGTTTCATAAAATATTCAACTTCCTTTTCTATTTTGTAAACTACTTTAAGACGGTCTGTCCTAGTCAAATCTAAATACGCTTCGCTCTCTGTCTAAGGTGGTTCTATGTCCTGAAGATGAGAGAGCAAACGAGTGAAAAACAAGTGATTGCTCATTTTCTTTCCTCCTTGGAGATTTGTTTGTCTTAGTCTTAATCTTTTCCTTCCAGATAGCTTCTAGTATCTTCGACAAAGGCAGTTGGCAGAGCCAAATCAGCCTGCAACTCATCGCGATAAGCTCGGATAACTTCTGCCTCTCGGCCGGAGACAACTTTTTCAGCCCAGTCTGGGTCTAGGAGCAGGGCCTTGCCGAGAGCAAAGAGCGGAATCCCCGCATCCAATACTCGCTGGGCATCCTGCTTGGTCTCTATCTGACCGACACCAATCAGGGGCACTCTATCATTAATTTTTCTGATAATTTTTTCAATCACTGGCTCCGAGTCCTGAGAATCTCTGATAGACGAGCGCCAGACATCAGAGGTCGAAATATGCAGATAGTCCACCTGATGATAGATGAGCTGCTCCAGTAACTGCAGGGTATCATAAAGCTGGATACCTGGCTCTTCAATCTCTTCCGGAGAAAAGCGGTAGCCAATCAGGAAGGGGCGGTCGGCCTCTTCTTTGACTAGTTGCTTGGCTCTTTTCAGCAAAGTCTTTGGAAAGCGCAGGCGGTTGTTAAGGCTGCCGCCCCACTTGTCCTGACGGACATTGGAATGAGGGGAGACAAACTGCTGGATCAGATAGGTATTGGCACCATGAAGCTCGACTCCGTCAAAGCCAGCCTGAATCGCTCTTCTAATAGCTGACAGAAAGTCCTCTATCACCTGCTCCACTTCAGCGTTCTTGAGCGCCCTTGGCTCTGCCAAATAATCGCGCGGAGCCTTGACAGCACTGGGTGCCACTGGCTGCCCGTCAATCAAATCAGGCAGAACCATACGACCACCATGATAGAGCTGGACAATAGCCAGAGCCCCTTGATCCTTGATGGCCTTGGCCAGACGGCTAAGCCCCTCAATCTTATCGTCCTCGGCGCCGCTGAAGCTCTCCGCAAAGGACTTGCCCAGAGGATGGACATAGGTACTGCCAGTGATAACCATACCAACCGACCTAGACCGGCGGGCAAAAAAGTCAATATCTGCCTGAGAGACATAGCCGCCCAGCTCACTAGCGCAGATGGTCATAGGCGCCAATACAACGCGATTGCGTATGGTCTGACCATTTTTAAAAGTAAATTTATCCTGAATCTGTGTATTCATCTGGTCACCTCTTTCCCAAGATAAATCATGTTGTTTGTTTTTAAATAATAAATCCTTAGAGTAAGGTAGCCTGCCAAGTCTGATCCCGCTCTTCCAAGAGCAGCACTCGTCCTTGAGGGACATCAATGTTCCAAAAAACAGCCTCTCCATCAACCAAATGCTGGTAAATCAAGCGAAGGACTCCCAAATGAGCGACTAGAGCCATTGATTCCTCCTCGCTATCCAGTAAGCGGTCTGTTGCCCTCCAGACTCTGGTCTGAAAGTCTGAGAAAACTTCTGCCTCAGGAGGCGTGACCTCAAAGGGAGCCTCCAGCCAAGCCTGCCAGATTTCTGGAAAGGCTGCCTGAATCTCATCAGCTGTCAAACCTTCCCATTGTCCAAAGCCCCGCTCGTCAAAGTCGCCTATGGGCTGGACTTGTCTGTCTGGAAAAGCTAACTGGGCTGTTTCCTGTGTCCGTTTGAGACAACTGGTGTAAATCACATCAACCGTGTTCTCCTGCATCAGTAGCGCCAGCTGCTTGGCGTCCGCTTGGCCTTGCCCGTTGATAGAGACGTCATGGCTGCCGTAAAAGCAACGCCTGCGGTTGTAGTCTGTCTGACCATGCCGCATTAGATACCATCTTTTCATCCTAGTACCACCAAACCTAAGAGATAGAGGAGCTGGGCAATTTCGACATAGGCCCCTAGCGTATCGCCTGTGTGGCCGTCAATTTTATTATAAACGAAACGACGATAGCCAATTGCTCCCAGAAATACCAAGCCGTAAGCCAGAAGGCCTCTCCAGCTGAAAACCAGCAGAGACAGGAGCAAAGGCAAAAGCTGGGCAAGAAGGATATGACTAGTCTTGCTGCCACTGAAGAAATTTCCTGAGCCACCGCCTTCTCTGGCATAGGTCATCCGGTAAAGCTGTAGGCTCAGACCGGCCTTGCCAATCATGGACAGACTAGCCACGATAAACCAGCGAGGCTCTGGCAGATAAGAGTAGAGAACCAGCATCAGAGCATAGTAGAGAATGAGCGCCAGAACGCCATTGCTGCCAATCCGGCTGTCCTTCATAATCTCTAGCATCCGCTCCTTCTTACGAGAGGCGAAGAGCCCATCCGCCGTATCCGCCAAGGCATCTAAGTGAAAGCCACCTGTCAGCAAAACATCGAAAGCAAGGGTCAGAACCCAAGCGACCATCCCTGGTAGGACTAGGTTCGTCAGGAAATAAAATCCTCCTGAAATCAAACCCAGCAAGAGGCCAAAGAGGGTCAGAAAAGGAAGTCCCCGTCGCAAGTAGGAGATATCCACTGCTTTTGGAATCACAATCCGGCTAAAAAATTGGGTATAGATAATCAATGCCTTTATCATTTCAACTGCTGAGCGAGGCCGCAGATGACTAGATAAGCCTCACCCGCCTCCTTTGCAATCAGTTGGTTAATCTTGCCCTGCACATCACGGAAAAAGCGTCCTAGTCTGGTCTCTGGGACAATACCCAGTCCAACCTCGTCCGTTACAATCCAGCACTCAGCATCTGTCTGACGGATTGCAGATAGGAGCTCTTGCCATTCTTCTTCCAAGAGCTGCAGCAGGAAAGACTGCTCCTGCCTACTAAGAAAGTGTTCCTCGGTCAGCTCCAGCTTGTCTGGAAAATGCTGGGCAATCAAATCAAAGAGGCGATTGCTGGTCAGAAGGGTGGCACAATCCAGCAGGTAAATTGGATGCGACTGCTCTCGCAGCCAGTCCGCCAGCCCTGCATACTGCTCCTGAGTTGTCCAGGAAGCCGGTCGGCGTTCTTGGTGCAGCCGAATCCGCTCCTGCCATTCTGGATCTTCTCCTCGGGGCAGGCCGGTCGCAATATAGCAAACTCGCTCTCGGTCCGCTAGTCGCTCCTCCGCAAATGCCGACTTACCGCTTCTGGCCCCGCCTGTCACTAACACAATCTTAGCCATTTGCTTCTTCTTTCATTTCTTGAAATGCCCGCTCAAAGGCTGCCAAGGTCTGGTCTAAATCCGCTCTAGTATGGGCACTGGACATAAAGTTGGTTTCATACTGAGATGGCGCCAGATAAATGCCCTCTTCCAGCAAGAGACCGTGCAGTCTTGCAAACTGAGCATGGTCAGCCGCCTTAGAATCCTCAAAGTTACGAACCGGCTTCTGACTGAAGAAGAAGCCAAACATGGTTCCCTTGGACACGACTTGCAGATTAATGCTGTACTTATCGGCTAGACTTCGTAAGCCATCACAGAGGTAGTTCGTTTTCTCTTCAATCTCAGCAAAGAGCTCAGGTGTCAGCTGTTTCAGGGTTTCGTAACCGGCCGTCATGGCCACGGGATTACCTGACAAAGTACCAGCCTGATAGATGCTGCCTAGGGGCGCTACCTGATCCATATAGACGGCCTTGCCGCCAAAGGCTGCGACTGGGAAGCCGCCACCGATAACCTTGCCCAAGCAGACCAGATCCGGCTCTGTCTGATAGAGGCCAACTGCCCCCTGATAATGAGCTCGGAAACCACTCATGACTTCATCCACGATGAAGAGAGAGCCGTATTCCTGAGTGAGGGAGCGAATATTACTGATAAAGTCCGCATTCGCAGGAATCAAGCCCATATTGCCAGCAACTGCTTCTAAAATGACACAGGCAATGTCGTCTCCGTGCTTTTCAAAGCAAGTCTTGAGAGCATCTGTATTATTGTAAGGCAAAGCCAGAGTTTCCCCAGCTACCTGAGCAATGACTCCGGCAGAATCAGCAATCCCAAAGCTAGCCAAGCCTGAACCAGCCTGAACCAAAAAGGAATCGCTGTGGCCGTGATAGCAGCCGATAAATTTGACAATTTTAGAACGCTTG
The DNA here is from genome assembly GCF_050225395.1 of Streptococcus sanguinis. GTDB lineage: Bacteria > Bacillota > Bacilli > Lactobacillales > Streptococcaceae > Streptococcus. The sequence continues at coordinate 1,915,756 of NZ_CP071431.1, forward strand.
GTCACCCCACGCGCTACCCGAATGGCGCTCATGGTCGCTTCCGTTCCCGAATTGACCATCCGCATTCTTTCCATGAAAGGCAGACGCTCCTGCACCAGCTGGCCGAGGGCAATCTCTCTGGGACTCGGAGCACCAAAACTGGTCCCCTCCCAAATAGCTTCCTCAACTGCTGGTAACACATCCTTAGGAGCATGCCCCAAAATCATAGGCCCCCAAGACAGAACGTAATCAATATAGCGGTTGCCATCGACATCATGCAGATAGGCTCCGCTGGCTTTTTCGATAAAAAGCGGATGGCCGCCCACAGCCTTAAAGGCCCTGACAGGACTATTGACCCCGCCTGGAAAGAGCTTTTGAGCCTCTGTGAAATATTGGTTGGAATGTTCTCTCTTCAAGTTCGTCCTCCTTATCTAGAAAACTGCTGATTTTCCGCAGTCTCTATCCTTCTTTCAGATAGCCAGCCGCATCTTTGGCAAAATAAGTGATAATCAAGTCTGCTCCAGCCCGCTTCATACTGGTCAAAGTTTCCATGACAATGGCTTTTTCATTGATCCACCCCTGCTGAGCTGCTGCCTTCACCATGGCGTATTCTCCACTGACATTATAGGTCACCAGAGGCAGCCAGGTTTCCTGGCGCAGCTCTCTGAGGATATCCAGAAAGGCTAGAGCTGGCTTAACCATGAGAAAGTCTGCTCCCTGCTCCTCATCGCTCTTGGCTTCTCTCAAAGCCTCCAAGCGATTGGCGGGATCCATCTGATAGGTCTTGCGGTCACCAAAGGTCGGAGCACTCTCACCAGCATCTCGGAAAGGTCCATAAAAGCTAGAGGCAAACTTAATCGCATAGGACATGATTGGAATCTCTTCAAAGCCCGCTGCATCAAGCCCCTGACGAATAGCCGCCACAAAACCGTCCATGGCATTGGAAGGGGCAATGACATCTGCTCCAGCCCTGGCTTGGCTGACAGCGACTTCTGTCAGTCTAGTCAGAGACAGATCATTGTCCACTTCCTCCCCTCGCAAAATACCGCAATGGCCATGACTGGTAAACTCACAGAGACAGGTGTCTGCAATGACGACCGTCTCAGGGAAATGCTTCTTGATTAGACGGATAGCTTCCTGCACAATACCATTTTCAGCTGAAGCTTGGCTGCCTCTTTCGTCCTTTTCTGACGGAATGCCAAAGACGATAAAAGCCCGAATGCCCAAGTCCACACATTCCTGCACTTCTGGCAGCAAATCCTTGAGGGAGAACTGATAAACTCCCGGCATGGAAGCTACTTCTTGCTTTTCAGTCAAGCCTTCCTTGACAAACAAGGGTTGGATAAAATCATCCACAGACAGCTTGGTTTCTCGAACCAGCTGCCGCAGACCGCTGCTTCTTCTCAGTCTGCGATGTCTATAAAATTCCATGCTTCTTCTCTTCTTTCTTGATTATTTCATTGACCATTTCCTCGACAGAAGGACTCTGGGGCTGGTAGTCTACTCCATAGCCAGACTCCTTGACTGCCTGAGCCGTTGTCTGGCCAATCACTGCAATCTGATGGCTGGACGCTAGATGGGGCTTAATAGCACAAAAACTCTGCCAAGCCGATGGACTGGCAAAGGTCCAAATCACATCCTCTTGGGACAGATAGGTCTCAAGCTGGTCCTGACCAGCAGGATTTGAGGTCGTTTCGTACATAGGCCAAGCCCAGACATCATGGCCTGCTTCTTTTAACTTCTCGGCCAGACTAGGATTGGATAGGCTGCTCTGGGGCAGCAAGATCTTCTGCGTCGGCAGATCCAAGTCCAGCCACTCCTGAATGAAGTCAAGACCATAGTGACTGCTGGCCTGAAAATCACAGTCTCGGCCTAGCTTAGACAGCGCCTGACTGGTCTGCGGCCCGATGGTCGCAATCTGGTAGTCAGCTTTCAGATAGGGACTAAAAGCCTCCACTGCGACAGCACTGGTAAAAAAGACCCAGTCAGCTTCTGACAGAATTGCTTGGACAGCTTCTGGCAAGGGCAGAGACTGACAGCGAATGAGAGGAACATGATGCGTCTCAAATCCAGCCTGTCTGATCTTTTCTAGCCAGGCAGAGTCCGGCGCCTGCTCCCTGGTAAAGATTATTTTTTTAACCATGGCATTCCTACTGCTCCCTTATCGGCTAACTGGCGCACAGCCTGCTCTGCTAATTCCTGACCATCCTGCCCTTTAAGGCTGACAAAGACACATTGGCCGTCCTCCTTGGCCAGCATGGCCTCTAGCTGATAGTCCTGACCTTTTTTCTGGGCAAAAGCAGCGATAGGGAAGGTGCAGTCTGCATTCATCTGAGCCAAAACTGCCCTCTCAACTGCTACTTCAGCAGCTGTCTTCTCATCCTGAACAGTTGCCAACAGTTGCAGCAGTTCCTTATCCTCTTCCCGGCATTCCACTGCCAAAGCGCCCTGAGAAATAGCTGGCAGACAAAGACTGGTCTCTAAAGGCTGAATGTGAAGATGGCTTTGGTCCAGCCAGCCCAAGCGTTTAAGTCCAGCCATAGCCAAGACAATCGCGTCGTATTCCCCTTCTTCCAGCTTCTTGATGCGTGTATCAATGTTGCCCCGAAGTGGCTTAAACGTCAGATCCGGCCTCTGAGCCTGCAACTGAACTTGTCGGCGAATGCTGCTGGTTCCTATCAGAGCACCCTCAGGCAGGTCCGCCAGCGTCTGGCCAGCTTGACGGAAAATCAAGCAATCCCGGACATCTTCTCGCTGACTAATCGCACCGAGCGCACAACCCTCAGCTAGTTTAGCCGGCATGTCCTTGAGACTATGGACTGCCATATCAATCTCACCAGCCAAGAGAGCCCGCTCAATTTCCTTGACAAAGACTCCCTTGCCGCCAATTTCCTGGAGGCTGACATGGGTCAAGCGATCTCCTTTTGTCGTATAGGGAACGAGGACAAAATCCCGCTCTGGATGGAGCTCCTTGAGCTGATCTACTAACTGTTGGGTCTGGGTCATGGCCAGCTTACTCTTGCGGGTTCCTACCTTAATGACCTTCATCTTTTCCCCTTTCTCTGTGCAAGCCAAATATCTTGGCAATCAAGGCAATGTCATAGTCTGAATGCTCTCCGACTGACAGCTCTTTGAGCTGCAAGATTGGCTCCTTCAAGACTTGGTTGATAATACTCTTCATGTGCTTGGAAATCTGCTTCTGCTCCCGCTCGGTCAAATCTGGAATCTTGCGATTAAGGCTTTCCATGGCCGAAGCTTGAGCTTCCAAAGCCTTGTCCCGGATTTCCTGAATCAGAGGAATAATACCCAACTGCTGACGCCAGTCAGCAAACTTGACCAGCTCCTCATCAATCTCCAAAGCAATCCGAGCGGCAATCTCCTGCCGCTCTGCCTTATATTGCTCCAGTTGATTGGTTAGATTTTCGATATTATAGAGCTTCAGAGACGAGCTCGGATGGCAGGAACGCGGCAGACAGAGGTCAAACACGACCGCATCCGCCTTAAGCATGGAGGGAAAGATAATGTATTCTTCCGTTTTAACCGCTGAAAAGACCACATCCGCATCCGCCAGCACCGCTTCCAATTCATCCCAGCCATGGGCAGATACCCTGTCTTCTGTCAGAAAAGGCTGGGCCTTGCTGACCGTCCGATTGAGCAGCATGACGGATTCGAATGGCCGCTGTAAAGCATACTTGGTCACTAGCTGACCAATCTCTCCCAAACCGATAACAGCTACCTTTTTGCTGGTGTAATCTAGACCTAAACGATCCAGCTCTTGGATAGCTGTCAGACCGATAGAAATAGGTCGGTCATTAATCCGATAAGCATCGTGCATGCGCTTGGCAAAGGTCAGAGCCTGCTTGAAAGCCTGATTGAGGACAATTCCAGTCGTGCCAGCATCTTGCGCTGTCAAGAAAGCCTGCTTGAGCTGGCCCAAGACCTGACTTTCACCAACAATCTTGGATTCCAATCCGATAGAGACCCGCAGCAGATGCCGCAAGGCCTCATCCCCCTCACGAAAGACTAAATACTCTTCCAGCTCCTTGACAGGAATTTGAAACCAGTCTGCCAAAAAATGCTTGGAATAGTAGCGGCCAGTGTGCAGCTGGTCCACCACTAGATAGAGCTCGGTCCGATTGCAGGTGGACAGAATAATATTTTCCAAGATACTTTTTTCTCTTTTCAGGAGCTTCAGAGCTTTGAGCCCCTCCTGATCTGAAAAATGCGCTTTTTCCAAAATTGTCAGCGGCGTTTCCCGATGGGTCAAACCCACATATAATAGGTGCATGCTTCTTTCCTTCTTTTAAAGTTGGTCTAAAATTGCTTCTATCTTCTTGCGAATCTCCTTGGAGCGACTAGGCGAGAGACCATTGGTCGAGATCATGACAGATACATCCTTCTTTCGCGCAATGGCTACATTGTAAAAGTCAGAGAAGGTCTTGTCGCCCGTATTGTTCACCAGCTGGCTAGGTGCCGCATCCTCCATAATCTGACGGTTGACTTCCGCCTGATCTGTACAGGCAAAGACCAGCTTCGCGCCTTCCAAATCACCTGTTTGGTAGGGTCTAGCTAGCCACTGAATTTCCACCTGAGGAATGTCAGCATGCAGAGTCGGACTGACCACTGTCACAGCAGCCTGCTCAGCCAACAGGGTTTTAATCTTCCGCGCTGCGACCTTGCCGCCTCCCACTACCACGACTTTCTTCTCTCTGATATTAATCATGACTGGATACATGCTAGCTTCTCCTATTTCTTTTCCCGAAAGATTTTCGCGCTGCGTTTGTAGACTGTATCCGGCTCCTCTAGACGGTCATTGACCAAGCGAGCCAGTACAAAAAAGTAATCCGATAGGCGGTTGATATAGATTAATCCTACCTCATTGACCGCTTCTTCTGCCTCTATAACAGCCACCATCCGACGCTCTAAGCGTCTCGTCATAGTGCGGGCTACATGTAGAAGACTGGCAATCCGATGGCCGCCCGGAATGATAAAGCGGTCGATTTTCGGAGGAATATGCATATATTCATCCATCCGCTCCTCAAGCCAGATGACATTGCCTGGCTCCTGCTTGTAGGGACGCAATTCCCTCGGTGTCGCTAAGTCGCTGCCACAGTCAAAGAGATGCTGCTGGATTTCCTCACATTCCAGACGCAGGTCATCCAAGATGGGATAGTCGCGCATCTCAGATACGACATAGCCTAGATGAGAGCATAGCTCATCCATCGTTCCATAAGCTTCGACCCGAATATGAGTCTTGGATACTCGATCCCCACCGTAGAGCCGTGTAAAGCCCTTGTCTCCGTATTTCGTATAAATTCTCATTTTTCTTCTCTGTTGATGATTTGATAAATTTGCTCCATGTCCAAAGACTGGCGCAGGACGTCTGCTAACTTATCATACTCCCTGTCTTTAAAGTCTTTGATACTGATAAGCTGGTCCTCTAGCGGCTCTAAGTCCTTAGCCAGACGAAGTTCATTCAGGTACTGACGAGTCCATTCTAGATTGTCAAAGACCCCATGCAGATAGGTTCCTTGGACCTGGCCATCATAAGCCACTGCTCCATCCAGACGCTCGGTTACTTCACCATTTTGCTCCTTGATGATGGAGAATGCCTCCAGACTATCCGCCAGCTGGGTTTCCCCCATGTGAATCTCGTAGCCCTCTAGCTCTTGGCCCTCATGCAGGGCTTTGACCTGAGTCGTCCTCTTGACCGGCTGAAGCACCGTCTCTGTCTCTAAAATACCTAGACCGCTAATCTCATCTAAGTCAGACTCTAAGTGAAGGGGATCGCTAATCTTTTGTCCCAGCAGCTGATAGCCGCCGCAGATACCAAAGATTCGCACACCCTGCTCCAGACACTCGAGAATCTCGGCTTCAAGACCAGACTCACGCAGATAGTTCATGTCTTCGATGGTGTTTTTGCTGCCCGGCAAAATCAAGAGATCTGGCCGACCGATTGCATCACCAGGCTGAACATAGCGGACAGAAACATCCGGCTGGATTTCTAAACTGTGGAAATCCGTAAAGTTGGACAGGCGCTTGAGGCTGACAACTGCGATATCCAGACTCTTTCTGCTATCAAAGCGCCGGCTTTTCTGCACCAATGCGACGCTGTCTTCGCTGTCAATATCCAGTTGGGCATAAGGCACGACTCCGATAACCGGCACCTGGGTCAGCTCCTCAATCATGTCAATACCAGACTGCAGCAAGGCAACATCACCGCGGAATTTATTGATAATAACCCCCTTGATCCGCTTGCGGTCCTCAGGCGGCATGAGCTCAATCGTTCCGTAGATAGAGGCAAAGACGCCTCCCTTATCAATATCCGCCACTAAAATCACTGGCGCATCGACCAGCTTGGCCATACCCATATTGACAATGTCTCGGTCATTGAGATTGATTTCAGCTGGACTGCCAGCACCCTCGATGACGATGATATCATTTTCAGCACCCAACTCCTCACAGACTTCCTTAATCTTAGGCAGGAGTTGCTGCTTGTATTCGTGGTATTCGACGGCATCCATATCCCGCAGTACCCGACCTAGAAAAACGACCTGAGACTTGCGGTCAGACGTGGGCTTGAGCAGGACTGGATTCATGCGGACATCCGGCTCTTTGCCAGCTGCCTCAGCCTGAACGACCTGAGCCCGGCCCATTTCATCTCCTTTTTTGGTGATAAAGGAATTGAGCGCCATATTCTGCGACTTAAAAGGCACCACTTCTAGGCCATCCTGCTTAAAAATCCGGCAGAGCCCCGCCGCAATAATGCTCTTTCCAGCATCTGAGGCAGTTCCCTGTACCATCAATGATTTGACCATGTTCCATTTCCTCCTAGCTGCTCAAAGAAAGCAGCTTCATTTTCTGCCAGTGGCGTCTGGATAGTCTGATGAAGCTTGACAATCCAAGGTACAGCCAAGCCTGCCTCTACTAGCAGTTCTCCCTGCTGGAAGAAATCAAACTTGCTGCCCTCCGCTATCAAATGCCCCTTCTGCAGCAGATAGGCATAGTCACAGCAATCATACATCAGGTCCATATCATGGCTGGATACGATGATGTTGGTTCCAGCTTGGACTAGCTTTTTCATGGTCGCGGCCATCTGGTCCCGCCCTTTTGGATCCAGTCCAGCTGTCGGCTCATCCAGCAGCAGATACTTGGGCTGCAGGGCCAGCATGCCAGCAATAGCCACCCGCTTTTTCTGGCCGTAGCTCAAATACTGCAAGGGTCTGTCCTGCAGATGGGAAATATCCATCATCTCTAAAGCTGTCGCGACTCTGCTTGCTATCTCGTCTTCTTCATAGCCTAAGTTTTCCAAGGCCATACCAATATCGTCCTTCACAATGGTATAAAAGAGCTGCTGCTCTGGATTCTGAAAGACCATATTGACATGCTGCCGATACTGAAACAAGGCCTTCTTAGAGTCGCCCACAGGCTGACCATCATATAAAATGCTGCCCTTCTGCGGTTTGAGCAGGCGGGTGATAATTTTCATGATGGTAGACTTACCTGAGCCGTTAACTCCTAGAATGCCGGTAATCCGGCCTTCTTCGAAGTCCATAGAAATATCGTGCAGCGTTGGATTTTCGTCATACGCAAAAGAAATATTCTTCACTTGTAACATCTGAGTTTCCTATCTACTTTCCATTATAGTATAAAAGCAGTCTTCTTGTAAATGCGCTTTCATTATTCACTGTGCTCTGCATCAAATCTTAGCGTCAGCACCTCATTTAAATGCTGATTATCATCCAGCAGTTTGACAAAGAGAGTATTGGCTAATCTGCCCCAAGCCTGGTGTTGCTTCCTTTTATTGTAAAAGGAGAATTTCAAGTCCAAGGTATCCCGAATGGTCACAAACTCATAGAAGACCAGGAAAATGAAGCGATACATGAGGACAATCAAGTCTAGCAGTACCCGCGGGACGTGCATGGCTTTAAAAAGCCGCAGCATCTGAGCAAAAGGCACTGTCAGGACAAAGAAATAAGTCGAAACCAAGGATGAGTAGATGCGCAAAAGGATAAAAATGGTCTGCTGGACAGAGGATTGGCTGATGCCCAGATAACCCTGACCTAAAGGCAAGGCCAGCAAGAGCTGCTCCTGATTATTCTGATAGGTCAAGATAAAGGTCAAGAGACTAATCAGAATAAAAATACTGGCGTGCAGATACCACTTTAGATAGCGCAACCACGGAAGCCGAGCTAGATAGCAAGTCAGAGGCGCCACCAAGACAATGAGCCCTAGCTGCAGACTCCTGACACCAGAAAAACTGACAGCTAACAAGAGTACATAGATGACAAATTTATAAGCAACCGGCAGATTTTTCAACCGGTTTTGATAGGCGTATTTATCAATCGCAAACATGAGGTAGCTCTCCTTTCTAGCTATGTTTTGCAATACCTCCCAGCACAGAGCAACTCCGGTCCCAGACAAGCTGAATCGCTATCAAGAACCAGAGCTCGCTCTTACTGTTGAAGGCTTTTATTTATGTTCAGAAACTTCCTTTTGTTGGCCTTGTTTTTTCCCTTTGTGGTAGCCAATGACATAGAAGATGATCCCCGCTCCGATACTGCCTTGCAGGGTAAAGAGCAGACTCTCTACTTCCGGACCTGCTGGCTCAAAAATCGGTGAAAACCAAGGCTCGTAGTCCTTTTGGATAGAACTAATAGTTTTTTCAGCAGCGTCATCTGTTCCACTGTATTCCACACCCTTAGGGGCAAAGATAAAGGCAGCTAGAGTGACTGCTACTGCAGCCAAGATTAAGATGATATTCTTATATTTTTTCATTTGAACAGACCTGCTCTTTCTTTGATATTTTCTGAGATCAAGTTATAGAGGACAACTGTCAGCAATCCTTCTACGATAGCAATCGGGATTTGAGTGGTCAAGAAGACACCCATGAATTTCAATGCAGAACCAACAAAACCGCTGTTAGCATCTGGGAAGACTAAACCGAGCTGGATAGAAGTTGTCGCATAAGTCGCCAAGTCCGCAATCACCGCACAGATAAAGATAGATACCGGTGTAGACAGCTTGATGGATTTAGCAAACTTATAGACAAAATAACCGACAAATGGACCAACCACTGCCATTGAGAATGCATTGGCACCCAGAGTAGTCAAGCCGCCGTGAGCCAAGAGGAGGGCTTGGAAGAGCAAACAGATGGTTCCCAAAACGCTGATAACGGACGGACCAAACATAGCTGTCCCCAGACCAACCCCAGTCGGATGCGAGCTAGATCCTGTAACAGACGGAATCTTCAAAGAAGACAGGATAAAGATAAAGGCACCGGACAAGGCTAGCATGGTCTTGGAATTTGGATCCTCTGCAACGATTTTCTTGATGCGCATCAAGCCGACCACAAAGAAAGGCAGGAATACGGCGAACCAGAAGATACACCAAAAGAGTGGAAGATAGCCTTCCATGATATGCATAGCTGACACAGACTGGGTACTCAGTACCGCCAAAATAGCCAACAAGGCCACAAAAGTTACTTTTTTATTTTTCAATAGTTTCATATTTTTTTCCTTTACTAAGAACCTAAGCTCAAAAGGATGAATGTTTATCCATGAACATGGGTTCTGATATTAAAAAATCTTCTTTTTCACGAGGAAGGTAGTAAAATAAGGCAGCTTGGTTTCTGGTGTGATTCCCTCGAGGCCCAGCAGGGTCTGCTGCTTATCCGTCGAAGAATTACTAACCATAAAAGTCTGCTGCAAGAGACCGAGCTTTTCTAGCAGGGGCAGGACGGTATCTAAGTGATTGGCCACCTTCATGATCACAATCGAGTCATGCAGCTCAAGCGCCGCCTCAATCTTCTCAGCAGAAGCCGTAGCTGGCATAACCGCCAGAGACTCCTCATCCATAGTCAGGGGCTGACCTAACTCAGAAGCCATGCTGCAGAAAGAGGTGATACCAGGGATGGTTTGACAGTCGATTTCCTTTTCCAGCAGGGCCAGCAGATAGCTGTAAGTGCTGTAGACCATGGGATCCCCCAGTGTGATAAAGCCGACATTCTTGCCAGACTTGACATCCTCCGCGATTTCAGCAGAGATGGCCTGCCACTGGACTTCTTTGGTCGAATTGGAACGGACCATAGGGAAATGCCGCTGTTTGATTTCCAGATGCTCTTTTAGGTAGGGTTCTGCAATGCCTAATGCAAAGCTCTTGCTCCCCATCTTAGCTTCCGGTGTATAGAGAATATCTAAGCCCTCCAAAAGCCGACTGGCCTTGATAGTTACTAGCTCGCTATCACCTGGTCCCACACCAATTCCGTAAAATTTTGCCATTCCTTCCTCCTATTCGATGATTTCTTCTAAATGCTGGATGTAGAGCTGCTGAACCTCAGGGTATTCACCCAGACCGACCAGATGGGCCTTGACCTCATATCCCTGCTCCTTGAAGAAGTGATACCAAGAACCTTCCTCATCTGAGCTCATATCATTGGTCGCATGGTCACCCGCTACCAGCATGAAAGGTGCCAGATGTACTTCTCGGACGCCCTCTTTCTTCAGTTCCTGCTCAATCAGCTCAACCGGAGGATAGCTCTCTACACAACCGACATAGACTGAGCTTCCCTTCAGCATATGATCCAAGGCTGCATAAGCTGTAAAAGCATAATGCTGGCTGCCGTGGCCCATCAAAACTGTTGCTGCATCTTGCCCCTCATGGCCATACCGTTCCAGCAGAATATCCTTGACAGCCTCATAGTCTTCCTGGCTGTTGAGCAGAGGCTTGGCAACGACCAGCTTTTTAAAAGCTGATTCAAACTCTTTGACTTGGGTGAGAATCTTTTCATACTCGCTGCCCAAAATGACATGGAGAGGCTGGATATAGACCTCTTCAGTTCCCGCTTTCAAGAGCTGCTCCAAAACCTCTTTGACCGTAGGGATATCCAGCCCTTCTTGCTTCTTAATCCGCCGTCTAACGACATTGGATGTAAAAGCTCGGTGGACCGGATAGGCTGGAAAATGTTCCTGAATAGCCTGCTCACAAGCCTCAATTGTTTTGCGTCTGGTCTCGGGATAGGTCGTTCCGAAACTGACTACTACTATAGCTTTACTCATGACCCGTATCCTTTCAGAGAATTTCCCGACATTTATCGATGATGGAAGCGATAGTCGCTTCATCTGTCTCAACAATCTTGCTAAAGCCTGCTTCCTCTAAAACAGCCCGCGTGCTGGCACCCATGACAACGATTGGAACATCCTTCCAGTCATATCCAGCTTCTTGACTGGCTGCCACAAAGTTCATGGCCGCAGCAGAGTTCGGAAGACAGACCACTTCAATCTCTGACCAATTGTCACTGCTAATCTGACTGTCAAAGGCCAGCCTGTGGCTAGCAATAATCGGCAGCGAATAGAGTTCTGCCAGACTGGCTTTCTTATGTTCAGCTGTCAGAATATACCAGTTGCCGCCTTCTTTTTCAAGAGCAGCTGCAAAATCCGCATCCGACTGCTGTGGCGTCCTCCGATCCAGCACAATCCCGCTCGCTTCGATAGATTTAGCCGTATGATGACCGATAGCTGCAAAGCGAATATGCGGCAGACTGCGCAAGTCTTTGCCTGCCTTGCGGAGGGATTTCAAGAAGAGCGGCCAACTCTGCATATCTGCAAAGAGGAGACCATCTACCTGCTCCAAGTCCGGCAGATTCAATTCTAACTCCTCAACCAAATCTCGAGCAGGGAAAGTGCTCAGCGCAGCCCCAGCATCCTTGAGCAAGCGAGGAAGTCTGCCAGTCTCTGACTGCTGGATGAAGATTTTACGGCCGAAAAGCGGCAGATTCTCATGGAAATTCAGCTGCTGTCTATAGGCCACGACATCACCTACTACGATGACACTCGGCGCCTTAAAGTCCTCAGCTTCTGCTAGTTCGACTATGTTGCCCAAGGTTCCGTCCACCGATCGCTGCTGAGGATGGGTTCCCCATTCAACGATAGCGGCTGGCTTGTCCTTGCCATAGCCTCTAGCCGTCAGCTCTTGGACGATGGTAGGCAGATTTTTCATGCCCATAAGGAAGACCAAGGTTCCTTTGAGCTTAGAAATTGCTTCCCAATTAAGCATTTCTGTCTCATCCTTGAGATGGGCTGTAAAGACATGAAAGCTTGTCGCTACATCCCGATAAGTCATAGGAATCCCTGCATAGGTCAGACCAGCCACAGCAGAGGTGATACCTGGCACCACTTCAAAGTCCACACCGGCTTCCACCAGCTTGACTCCTTCTTCTCCGCCTCGGCCAAAGATATAGGGATCACCGCTCTTGAGGCGGACTACCCGCTTACCCTGACGGGCTTTTTCGATGAGAATCTTTTCAATCTCTTCCTGTCGGATGCAGGGCTGGCCTGGCTTTTTACCGACATCTATCTTTTCGCAGTCAGACTTTAGATGCTGAAAGAGCTCTTGATTGACCAAGCGGTCAAAGACCAAGACATCTGCTTCTTGAAGACGTCTCTTGCCTTTGAGGGTCAACAACTCCGCATCGCCAGGGCCTGCTCCCAGTAATGTTACTAAACCGGACATTTTTTCTCCTTTTATTTTATTAGCTATTTTGTCAGATAAGCCTCTAGCTCTTCTAAGCTAGAAACCATCTGCGGATAGGCCACAATTGGCCGAGAGATGATAATGCAGTCCATCCCCAGCTCTTGGCAGCCGTCAATTTTTTCACGAATACCACCGACGGTACCGCTCTCCTTAGAAACAAAGACATCTGCTCCCGAGCGCAGCAAGAGCTCTTTATTACACTCTTTGGAAAATGGAGCCTTAATCGCATCGATCTGATCCGCTACCAGTCCCAGCTGCTCACAAGCCAGAAGCACTTCTGAAGTTGGCAGAACGCGAACAACAATCCGCTGCTCTGGCAGCCCTTTGACAAAGAGTGGCAGAGTCTTGCTGCCTGTTCCCAGATAGACTGTCTTGTAGCCGCGCTTGGCAATCTCATCAATCGCTTCTTGGGTCGAGTGCACCACGATGGCTCCGCTCAAATCCAAGGTCGCCTGACGCTCAAAGCGCAGGTAAGATACACCGGCCATCTCTGCCGCCCGAATGGCTTCCTTGGACACAATGTCCGCAAAAGGATGGGTCGCATCAATGATTTCATCCACATCATTCTCTTTGATAAAGGCAACCATGTCCTCGGCTGTCAGCCGGCCCTGAATGACCGGCTGGCCGTATTTGGAAGCCAAGTGCCGGCCGTAGTCTGTGACAACAGAGCTGGTCACATCAATTTTCAAGCGGTCAAGCACTTCTAAAATAGCGGTGCTGTCGGATGTCCCTCCCAGCAGTAATTTCATCATAAAGTATATCCTCGAGGTGTGATCATGCGTCCGTTTTTAACATAAGTTTCTTTGTTACCAACGATAACGATTGTCGTCATATCTACCAAAGTCTCATCCAAGTCTTTGATAGTCGTCAAGATGATTTCCTCATCCTTACGGCCAATATCCTTACCGATACCGACAATAGTATCCTCTGACTTATACTCAGACATGATAGAAAGTGCTTTTGCCAGATGGTCTGGACGTCCTTTACTCCGAGGATTGTAGAGGCAGACTACAAAGTCACCTTGAGCTGCAGCATGCAGACGCTTCTCAATCATTTCCCAAGGCGTCATCAAGTCACTCAGACTAATGTGACAGAAGTCATTCATAAGAGGAGCTCCCATAGCAGCAGCGGCACCCAGACTAGCTGTGATACCTGGAACAACCTTAACTTCTACATCACTGGCATCTCCCAGCAATTCTAAAATCAAGCCAGCCATTCCATAGACTCCGGCATCTCCACTGGAAACAACTCCGACATTTTTGCCAGTCTCTCTAGCCAAATCAATAGCCTTTTGACAACGGTCGATTTCCTGGCGCATACCATTCGCTACGAGCTCCTTGTCCTTGACCAAATCAAGAATCAATCGCATATAAGTTGAGTAGCCGACGATAATTTCACAATCGGCTATAGCAGCCAATGCTTCTTGTGACATCAATTCTTCTTTACCTGGGCCTAATCCGATAACGTATAACATATATTTTTTCTCCTTTATGGGTATGATAAAATTTTATAGGGGCAGTTGGTTCATAAGACCGTCTGCTCTTTTTGATTTACTTTTTGGTTATTGCTTTTGCAAGCGCATAGGTACAGCCGTTCTTGGCAAAGCGCTCTGTCAGGACTTGACCCTGACTGGCCAAATCTGCGCTGGCCAAGGCGACACTGCCGACTCCGACTGTCTTTTTGACAAATTCTGACTGAGGATAGCGGTCTGCTACGACAGACAGCTCCTCCTTGCTAAAGGTCTCAAAAGGACAGCCCAATTCCTCAGCTAAGGCCAGAATAGCTGCTTCATCCTTCTTGACATCAATGCTGACTATTTTGGAAATCTCACTGGCAGAAATCCCCTGCTGCTGACAAAATTCCTCAAAGCCTTCTCGGAAGACAGCAGGAGCCACATCTTTCCTAGCACCAACTCCTAAGATATAAGGTTGAGGATAGATGAGAGCCAGGTTTTCTCTTTGAATGTCCTTTTTTTCTGCAGTCAGCAGAATCAGCGGTTCCGTTCCCTTGAGAACAGCCGCCAACTCTTCCTCATGCACCAGAGTCAGACCGCGAAGGTCCGTAACCCAGTCCTTTTCCTGATAGAAATAGACTGTTCGGCCACTGCCTAGATAGCTGTTGAAAGGCTTGATGAACTCTCTTAATTCTGGCCGCCAGCCATTGACTGATTTGGCCAGATTGTCCAAGGCTGTCACATTCTGCACATCTGTCGCTGTCGTGATAACAGGATTGGAACCGAGCAATCCTGCGATGTCTAGCGTCACTTGATTGGCTCCGCCTAGATGTCCACTCAGCAGGCTGATAACATTCGTCGCTTTCTCATCCATGACAATCACTGCTGGGTCAGTCGCCTTGTCTTTCAAGACTGGTGCAATAGCTCGCACAACTGCACCGATAGCCATGATACAAATGAGAACATCCACTTCCTGAAAGAGCTGACCAAGCGCCTCAATCACACGTCCTTCGATGGCAATGACCCTGTCATCTGCCAAGCGAGGCGTCGTATAGATAGGAATTTCCTTGCCTAGCTTCTCCCGCAGAGTCAGAGCCAAGTCCTTGCCGACCGCTGTCACTGTTGCGATTGCATAGCGAGGTTGAGGATTACTTGGCATGGCTGCTCTTCCCCCGTCTAAACTCATGCTGGAAATCCGCATGGTAGAGCTTGGAATAGTAGAATTCCTGACCTAAAAAGTCACCGACCAAAATCAAAGCTGTCTTTCTAATCTTAGCTTCCTTGACCTTCTCAGCAATATTTGTCAAATCGCCAAAGACCTTCTTTTCATCCGGCCAAGTAGCCTTGTAAATGACAGCCACAGGCGTTTCTGGAGGATAGCCGCCCTCGATCAGCTCGCTGACGACCTTTTCAATACCTTGAACCGACAGGAAAATGGCCATAGAGGTCCGATGCTGAGCATAACTTTTCAGGGATTCCCGGTCTGGCACAGGCGTCCGACCAGCCATCCGAGTGATGATGAGGCTTTGAGAAACCTCTGGTACGGTATACTCTGCCCCGATACTGGAAGAAGCTCCCAGAAAAGAGCTGACGCCCGGCGTACAGTCAAACTCTATATCCCGCTTCTTCATCTCTTCAATCTGCTCTCGAATGGAGCCATAAATGGAGAAATCTCCCGTCTGCAGGCGGACTACATCTTTACCAGCCTTGACTCCAGCTTCCATGACATCGATGATTTCCATCAAGTGCATGCTGGCGCTGTCATGAACCTCAGCTCCTTCCTTACAGTAGTTCAGAAGGTCTGGATTGACCAAGGATCCTGCGTAAATGACCACATCAGCCTCAGACAGCTGCTTGTAACCTTTGAGTGTAATCAGCTCCACGTCACCTGGTCCGGCTCCAACAAAATGTACTTTAGACATCAATTAGCCTCTCTTTCTTTTTTCTTACAAGAAACGATAATGGTCGGATTCTGAGGCTTAAAGTAGTGCCCCTTGCCTATACCTGTCCAGCGGCTAGCCTGAACTGAAACAATCTCTAAATCCTCCCAGTCCATCTGTTCTGCTATTTGAGCTGCTTCCAGAGCGTTTTCCAGCAGGATAAAGTTCAAGACCAGCCGACCTCCCGGCTCCATGAGTTCGGCACACCAGTCGAAAATCTCCTGCATATTGCCCCCAGTCCCTCCGACAAAAATGGCATCAAAGCTGCCTTCCAGCTCAATCGGAGCCAGTCCTTGATAGAGACGGACATTGTGGCAGCCAAAGTGCTGGATATTCTCCTGCGTCAAGGCCACCGCATCTTCATTTCGCTCCACTGCCACCACTTCCAGTTCTGGATAGGTTCGGGCTGCCTGAATCGTAACACTGCCAGTTCCAGAGCCGACATCCAGCATGCGCTTGGCCCGATGCAGCTCCAACTTATCCAAACTGATGGCTCTGACTTCTTCCTTAGTCATAGGGACTTTAGCCCTGATAAATTCCGAATCCCTCATCTAACACCACCACCACATTCATTTCATATTCTCTATCTTCTACCTCGCTAGCAGGCAGAATGGTAATACGCTCGTCTTCATAACTCAGCTGCTCACCGATGACCAGCACCTTATCTAAGCCTCTTTTAACAGCCTCTTGAGCAATCTCGTAGGGGCCAACTTTCTGATCTGTCACCATAAAGACTTTTGACAGACTCATAATCAAGTCAAAGTTTGGTGCCTTAGCGTGACTGCTGGTCAGATAAGCATCGTTCATGGGGAGGGCAATTCTGCTGGCCAGATACTGCATAGCGCTGATACCCGGCGAGATGACCACGCGTCCCTTAAACTTCTCTGATAGCCATTTGCCCAAGCCATAAATCAGCGGGTCGCCTGAGGCCAGATATAGAATTTCTTCATCCTCACCAAAGCTCGCCAGCAACTCCGCCAGCGCAGCTAATTTTTTAGGAGGGACCAGACCCTTATCCTTATAAGCCGGTGGCAAAATTTCTAAATGCCGCTCGCTGCCTAAAATGCGGTCAGCCTTTTCAAAATAGGCTTCCTGTCCCAGAAGACCATAGCTCGGATCTCCCGGACCAATTCCGATAACATAAATCATGTCCATTCCTCCTTTATCTGCTCTAAAGGCTGAGTTGATGCCAGATAGCCTTCCTCAGTCCCAAAGACGACCACTTCAATACTGACTTCTGGCTTACGATAGCGGAGCAGACGCTCACTTCTAGCCTTAATCTTATCCGCCAAGACCTGATAGACACCCTCATAAGAAAATTCTTTAATGGCTGTCCCAGCTGCCTCGGTCGTCAAGCACTTGTCAACCTTTTCCAACAGCTCCATGGGCGCCCCCATCAGGGCTAGATTAGCCACCAGCGTTTCCATACGGGCATCCGAGTCCTTACTGTGGGTAGAGAAAATCCCAGCCGCCACTTTGACAAACTTGCCCATGTGGCCAATCATCAAAACCTTGGTAAAGCCAATCCGCTGCACTTCTTTGAGGACATGGCCGACAAAGTTACTCATATTGACGATACGCCCGCCTGGAATTCCCACAGTATTAGTAGCAAAATCTTCACCGTAATTCCCTGGCACCAAGACGACTGAGCGATGTCCTTGATTATAGAGCATGGTTAACTCGATCGTTATGGACGCCTTCCAGCTATCCTCGGACATAGGATTGACAATCCCTGTCGTTCCCAAAATTGAAATGCCACCGACAATACCTAGTCTGGAATTGTAGGTCAGCTTGGCCGTTTCTTCTCCTCCAGGAACGGAAATGATGATCCGCGCCCCACAGTTGGGACCGATAATCTCACGGACATGCTGCTCAATCATCCGTCTAGGAGTCGGATTGATGGCTGCCATGCCGACATCGCAGGCCAGTCCTTTCTCAGTCACGCGCCCGACTCCCTGACCACCGTCAATCTCGATTTCCGTCTGATCTGGCAAAAGAGTCACGGTCGAATAAATCAAGAGGCCATGCGTCGCATCCGCATCATCGCCGCCATCTTTTTCAATGGCCGCGGTCGCTTCTTCTGGTCCGAAGGAAGGATTGTGAACATCCATGGTCACTTCCACACCTGAAGCCGTATGAACAGTAACCTTTTCTTCTCTTTCCTGATTTAAAATCATGCTCAAGGCTGCAACAGTCGCTGCTGTCGCACAAGTGCCAGTTGTAAAACCTTTTCTTAATTTCTTTCCATTGACATAAGCGTATTCATCCATCATTAGCCTTCTCCTTTCCCCGGAGCCTGCTTTTTATCTGAAACACTGTAACGCTCATAGTCTGTAGTGTCGAGCTTGAGCTGGTAGAGGATAGCATTGATGACCGCTGCTGCGATGGTACTGCCGCCCTTTTGACCCAGTGCCGCAATAGAAGGCACAGAACTTTCATGTAGCTTGAGCTTGGATTCTGCCGCTCCGACAAAGCCAACTGGAACCCCGACAACCGCATCCGGCTGCAAGCTTCCCTCTTCGACCATATCTAAAACCTTAAAGATGGACGTTGGAGCATTCCCAAAGACAAATAGCTTTGGACCATCCACTTTAGCCGAATATTCCACAGCAGCCATGGAGCGAGTGATTCCTTTCTCCTTAGCTTCCTTAAAGATTGCTGGCTCATTGACCAGACAGCGATAGGAAACACCTAAGTCATCCAGCAGTTTTTTATTAAAACCACCCAAGACCATAGTCGTATCCGTAAAAATGGTGCCCTTGTTTCGGAGGACGTAGAGAATTTTCTCAATAACCTGATTGGAAAATTTGATATTGTAGAGGTAGTCAAAGTCTGCACTGGTAAAGACAACCCGCTTGAGCACTGCCTCTTCAAAAGGATCTGAAAAATGAATATCTGGATGCTCTTGGTCAATAATTTCCTGAATCTTGCTGAAACTAGCTTCTTCAATCTTGTGCGCTGCTTTTAGATAGGACATCTAGTTCTTTCCTCCTTCTTTACTGGATGGTGTGGAGTAGCGGACATAGTCATCCGTCACCACTTCTCTCAGCTGGTAGATAATAGCATTGATAATAGCTACAACAATCGTGCTGCCACCTTTTCTGCCGACATTGACAAGGGCAGGAAGACCTGACTGAAGTAGCTCTTCTTTTGACTCTTCGACATTGATAAAGCCGACTGGAACCCCAATCACTGCATCTGCTTCTACCAGTCCCTGCTCTGCCAGCTCAATCAAATAAGACAGAGCCGTAGGAGCACCACCGAAGGCAAATACTTTAGGGGCTTCAATCTTAGCTGCTATCTCAACAGCTGCCATAGCTCTGGTAATCTGCTTTTCCTTGGCCAGCGCAACCACTTCTTCATCGCTGATTAAACAGCGGTAGCTCACACCTAGCTGGTCAAGTACGCGCTTGTTAATCCCATTGAGAGAGATATTGGAGTCCAGCAGGATTGTTCCCTTAGCTCTGATTACTTCTTCTATTTTTTGAAGAACATCATGCTCAAAGCGCATGGTATAGAGATAATCAAAATCTCCCGTCGTATGGATAGCCCTCTTGATGATGGATTCTTCCATTTCCGAATGGAAGACATAATCAGGATCTTTTTCAGTAATCGTAGACTGAATAATTTGAAAACTCTTTTCCTCGATAGAGGAAGGATTTTGGATATATGTCATAGTATACTCCTAGAAATATGCTTGCTTTACTAAATAAAAAAGAGTGAACAAGATTAAACCTGTCATGGTGCTTGTATAAAGCAGAGAGATAGCCGTCTGAATATCATCCGCCGCAACCGGTCTGGAAGCCTCTCCAATGGTCGGCTTCTCAATCAGCTCTCCGTGATAGACGTGCGGTCCGCCCAGCTGAATGCCCAAAGCCCCAGCTACAACTGCCTCCGAAAAAGCACTGTTGGGACTGGCATGCTGGTAGCGATCCCGCCAGCCAATTCGCAACGCCCCCTTGAAATTTAGCAGTAAAATCTGACTGCTGAGAATCAAGAAAAACCAAGTCAAACGCGCAGGAATCAGATTGGCCAGATCATCCATCTTGGCAGATATCAAGCCGATTTTGCGGTATTTTTCCGTCTTATAGCCTACCATGGAGTCCAAGGTATTGATGGCCTTATATGTCATAGCCAGAATGGGGCCGCCCAGAAAGAGGCAGAGCAGTGGTCCGATAACCCCGTCACTGGTATTTTCGGCCACCGTCTCAATCGTCGCTTTGCTGATTTCCTCTGGTGTCAGCTGGGAAGTTTCACGGCCAACAATCATACCAACTTGCTTTCTAGCTTCTTCCAAAGTGCCAAACTTGAGCGTATGGTAAACCTTTTGGGCCTCAAAAGCTAGACTCTTAGCCGCTAGACTAGCATAGGCCAGATAGATCCAGACGAGCCAGTAGAGGACGGGATGAACCAGACCAGCCAACCAGAGCAACCCGTAGCTCACTCCCAGCGCAAGTCCAACTGTTGTCAGCCAGAGGAAAAAGCCAAACAGATAGGGCGAAAACTGCCTTTTCTCCTGCGAGCGCATACATAAATAAATATAGGAACCCATCCACTTGACTGGATGAGGCCAGCTATAGGGGTCGCCAATGAGCCAGTCCAGTAAGACAGCCAAAAAAATTGCAATGAGTGTCATATCAGTTCGCCTCTTTGATATAGTTCAGCCAGTTGGCTAGCAGCTGCTCGTCCTGATAAAAGTGAACATGCAGGTAGCTGGCAAAGGTCCGGCCCTTTTGATAACCGCCTGTCCAGGCAGCTACGACTTGACCGTCTCTGGCCTTCTCTAGCTTGAGGACCGTATCTTCCTCCGTCTCAAAGACCGAATGGTGAAACTCATGTCCCCTGACCGCTGTACCTTTAGGACCAAAAAGACTATCTACCTGCGTTTCTGCTTGGCAATAACCAAAGCTTTTCAGGCCGGGAGTCATCAGGCTCTTGCCCTTGAAAATACCGACCATTTCATAGACCTGACCATCTACTTCCAGCAGCTCTCCCAGGTACATGAGGCCGCCGCATTCTGCATAGATTGGCCGGTCTTGCTCGTGAGCTTTCTTAACCGAAGCCCGAAAGTCAGCATTTGCCATCAGCTCCTGAGCGTAGACTTCTGGAAAACCGCCACCAAAATAATATGCATCTGCTGCTGGCAGTTCCTTATCTTTCAGAGGGCTGAAAGGTACCAGCTGGACATTGAGCTCTCTTAGAAAGTCCAGATTATCTTCGTAGTAAAAGTGGAAAGCATCATCCAAGGCATAGGCCAAAGTCAAGGGCTGATCGTTTCGAATATGAAAAGGATTGGTCATCTGCTTATCGGGAAGTTCTGCCTTTTCCAGCAGTCTGTCTAGATTTATATGCTTAGCCGCTGCTGCTCCCAAGTCCTCAAATCGACGGTCCAAATCATCCATTTCTACGTCAGGGATTAGACCCAGATGGCGCGATGGCAGCTCTGCTGTCGCATTCTTAGGCAGATAGCCCAGCACCTCCACATCCGTGTAACGCTCAATGGCGCCCTTGATGAGTTCATAGTGATTCTGTGAAGCTACCCGATTGATAATGACCCCAGCAATATCCAAATCCGGATCAAAAGTCGCAAAGCCATGGACCATAGCAGCCGCTGAGGTGGATGTAGCTTTCCCATCAATAATCAAGACAACCGGAATTCCCAACTTCTTAGCAACAGAAGCAGAGGACGCACAGTCCTTGTCTGTTCCCAGACCATCAAAGAGCCCCATGACTCCTTCGACTACTGCCACATCCGCATCTCCATGCCATTTGTAGTAGGACCAAGCCAGACTCTGATCGTCCGGTATCATAAAGCTGTCCACATTCCGCGACGGTCGCTTGGTAATCCGACTATGATAAGCTGTATCAATATAATCAGGTCCTACCTTATAAGGCTGGACCCGATAACCTCTGTCTGCCAGAGCTTTCAAAATCCCTAGGGTAACTGTGGTCTTTCCGACACCGCTGGAAACACCAGCCAGCATAAATTGCTTCATTGCTTTACTCCAGATTCGCTGATAAAAAAAGTACTACAAAAAAATAAGGAATTTTTATTTTTTTGTAGCACCGTTGCTCACTTATATGTAGAACAAACACCCCGTTGTGTTCGCTCTCAGTTCTTATATTAAATTTATTTTAATATAAACGACAAAAGCTGTCAAGTTTTTAACAGAGCATCTGCGAAAAAAGTCAGGATTTTAGAGCGTCCTCACTGAAAATTGAGCATTTTTTACAATTCTGTTAAATTTAAAAAAACATCAGAAAAACGAACATTCCTGATGTTTTATTTGAGCATCAACCTGCATCTTCCTCTACAAACTGACTATTATAGAGGTCCGCATAGAAGCCATTCTGATTCATGAGTTCATCGTGGTTACCCTGCTCGATAATATTTCCATCGCGCATGACCAAGATAAGATCCGCATTACGGATAGTAGACAGTCGGTGGGCAATGACAAAGGAAGTCCGGCCCTCCATGAGTTTGTCCATAGCCTTTTGAATCAGCTCCTCCGTCCGCGTATCGACTGACGAAGTTGCCTCATCCAAGATCAAGAGCGGCGCATCTTTCAGCAGAGCACGAGCGATTGTCAATAGCTGCTTCTGACCGACCGATAAGTTAACCGTATCATCCAACACTGTATCATAGCCCTGTGGCAGAGTCATGATAAAGTGATGAACACCGACCGCCTTCGCTGCAGCGATAACTGCTTCATCTGTGACATGCTTCTGATTATAAATCAAGTTCTCCCGAATCGTCCCCTCAAAGAGCCAGGTATCCTGCAAGACCATTGAAAAGGCATCGTGAACCTCAGAGCGTTTCATATCCTTAATATCTATACCATCAATGCTGATACGCCCTTTATCAATTTCATAGAACTTCATGAGCAGATTAACGATGGTCGTCTTACCAGCACCCGTTGGGCCGACAATGGCAATCTTCTGTCCGGCTTTGGCCTGGGCTGAGAAATCATGAATAATCGTCTGGTCTGGCTTGTAACCGAAGAAGACATCTTCAAAGGCAACATCTCCCTTGACAGCAGCAAGCTGCTGCTCTTTATGCTGGTCGTCTTCCATCTCAGGCTCAGCCAGAAATTCAAGGACACGAACCAGTGCTGCACCAGCCTGCTGCAAGACAGCGATACCTTGGGCAATCTGTGACAAAGGCTGAGAGAAGGTCCGCACATAAACCATAAAGGCGACGATAATTCCGATACTAATAGAGCCATTAATCGCCAGAGCAGCACCTACCAAAATAACCAGCACATAAGCAAAATTCCCTGTAAAGAACATGAGCGGCATCATCATACCAGAGATAAATTGAGACTTCCAAATACTGTTATAGAGATTGTGATTGAGAACTGCAAAGCGCTCCTTAGACTGCTCAATGGCATTATAGCTGGTAACGACATTATGACCGGAGTACATTTCCTCTACATAACCGTTTACCGCAGCCAGATCGTTTTGCTGGGCAGTGAAATAGCCCTGAGACTTGCCCATGATGAGGCCGACAAAGACAAAGCCTAATATAGTAGCCAAGATAGTTACCAAGGCCAAGATCCAGTTCATGAAGAACATGGTCAAGACCACAGCCACCAAGAGCAAGCTGGCAGAGATAACATTCCCCAGACTCTGGTTGAGGGATTGGCCGACCGTATCTACGTCATTGGTCACGCGCGACAGAGTATCCCCCTGAGAATGACCATCGAAATAGCCCAACGGCAGCTTGTTAATCTTCTCCGCAATGGCCGTCCGTAGTCGCTTGGAGAAATACTGGATAACCGTACTGATGATAAAGGACTGGCCGTAGTTGAGCAGGGCTCCGACTGCATAGAGAACGGTCAGCAGAAGGGCAATCTCAGACACAGCTTTTAAATCAATATTGGTAGCCAAACCATCAGAGATGAGATTGGTAATTTCTTTTAGTTTATTTGGCCCATAGACCGTGATAATGTTTGACAAGACAGCTCCCACAAATGCCAAAGCAAGAGGAAGCTGGAAACCTTTGAGATAAGGCCTTATCTGGCTAAATAATGAAGGCTTCTTATTTTCCATTTTCTAATTCCTCCTTGGATAGTTGTGAGTAAGCAATTTCTTGATAGACTTCGTTGCTGGCCAAAAGCTCTCGGTGGGTACCTTGACCGACCACCTTACCAGCATCCAAGACCAAGATTTGATCCGCATCCATGATAGTAGAAATCCGCTGCGCCACGATCAGCTTGGTCATATCCTGCGTCCGCTCAGCCAGTTCCTTGCGCAAAATGCGGTCTGTCTTATAGTCTAGGGCTGAGAAGGAGTCGTCAAAGATGAGGATTTCTGGCTTACGAGCCAAGGCTCTGGCAATGGCCAAACGCTGACGCTGACCACCAGAGAAGTTGGTTCCGCTTTGAGCTACTTCTGCTTTCAGCCCCTTTTCCTTCTCTTGGACAAAGGGCTTAGCCTGTGCAAGGTCAAGAGCCTCCCACATTTTCTGCTCATCCAGCGGGCTTTCTTTGCTTTGACCGAAGTCCAGATTGCTCTCGATATCGCCAGAGAAAAGCACAGCCTTTTGCGGGATGTAGCCAACCTTATTATGCAGATCTTCCAGCTGGTAATCCTGAACATTGACACCATCTACCAGAATCTCTCCTTCAGTCACATCATAGAAACGAGGAATGAGATTGACTAGCGTGGATTTCCCTGAACCGGTTGAACCGATAAAGGCCACGGTATCACCAGCCTGCGCTGTAAAGCTAACATGCTCAATGACCGCTTCTGAATTCTTGGAATAGCGGAAGGATACATCTCGAAAGACCACCTCTCCCTTGCTATCTG
This sequence comes from Streptococcus sanguinis, assembly GCF_050225395.1. Taxonomy (GTDB): domain Bacteria; phylum Bacillota; class Bacilli; order Lactobacillales; family Streptococcaceae; genus Streptococcus. Next base: position 1,940,470 of record NZ_CP071431.1, read on the forward strand.
ATGCTGCCTTAGGATGTTCTGGACTGGTGATAGAAGAATGCAGGTCCAGTACTTCATTAATCCGGCCAGCGGATACAATGGTCCGAGGCAGGACGATGAAGAGTGCCCCCATGAGCAAGAACCCAATCACAATCTGCATAGCATAGGACATAAAGACAACCATATCACTGAAGAGTGGGAGACGCTCCTGCAGCCCAGCCTCCTGGATTAAATAAGCACCAATCCAGTAAATCGCCAGTGTCAAGCCGCTAGAAATCCCCATCATAACTGGATTCATCATAGCCATTAGACGACCGATAAAAAGATTGAGCCGGGTTACTTCATCATTGGCCGCCGCAAACTTCTTATCCTGATAATCCTCAGCATTGTAAGCTCGGACCACGCGAATCCCAGTCAGACTCTCTCTAGTGACGCTGTTTAGCTTATCGACCAAGCGCTGCGCAACTGACTGCTTAGGAAAGGCCAATGTCACCAAAACTACTGTCAGCAGGATATTGACTATAACAGCAATAAGAACAGCTATCAGCCAGTTCTCGGACTTGCCAATAATCTTAGTCATAGCCCAAATCGCCATAATCGGTCCCCTAGTCACCACCTGCAGCCCCATGGTAATTAAGGTCTGTACCTGGGTAATATCATTTGTCGTCCGAGTCAGCAGACTAGGGATCGAAAATTTCTTAATCTCCGTCTGTGAATAGTCTAGCACACGGTTGAAAATATCGCTCCGCAAACTCTGGGTAAAGCTAGCTGCTATACGAGCTGCAAAAAAGCCAACCACAATAGCTGACAGCAAGCTTGCAAAAGACAGACCAATCATTTTCAGACCTGGCTCCCACAAATCTGCCAAACCAGTCCCTGGTGTTTGCAGCAACTCTGTAATCGTCGAAATATAGGTTGGAACTTCTAATTCCAAATATACTGTCAGGAAGGTGAAGAGCACACTGAGAACAATCATGCTCACTTCCCTTGCCGTCAGCCGTTTAAATAACTTAAACATCTTTTCCTCCATTTTCTAAACTTTCGATATTCTGATAAAACTTGGCCATGACTTGAGAAAAAATCAGCAGTTCCTGCTCAGAAACACCATTCAAAATAGAACGGTCCATTTCCTCAAAAAAGTCACGGATTTTCTTCATTCTTTCCTGCGACTGCGGAGTAAGACGGATATACTTGGCCCGCTTGTCCGTCTTGCTCGTTTCCAGCTGGATAAAGCCATTCTTCTCCATCCTTTTCATTAAGTTAGAGGCCACCGATTTGGAAATATCCAACTTCTGCTCAATATCCTTGATAAGAGTATTCTTCCCCTCTTCCGTACGACAGGCGACAATATGCAAGACTTGCCCCTGTGGCCCAGCCATGGACTCAATCCCTTGCTCCTTGGCAAGCTTTTCCGCTATGAGATGAATCTTTCGTCCAAAACGCTTCAATTCCAGTAAAGGCTTATCCATACCTGTATCCTTTGTAAAAATAGTTTTCGTGAGAACTATTTTAACACAAGAAAAAAGAAAGTCAAGAAAAAAGTTTCCATGAGAACTATTTTTTCAACAAGAAAAAAAGCGAAGAAAATTTCTTCACCCTTCCTTTCAAACTGACAAACAGCCTAAAAATTGATTGGTCCCGCATTAAAATTTTGAAGAAGAAGCGAGGAATAGAGCCCCTCCAATGATAAGGAGAATGCCTGCAATCCAGCCTATAAATGGAATGGGCGCGATGTTGCTGCTTCCGACGATAAGGAGGACGCCCGCTGCGACACTGAAACGCATTTGACCTTTGTAATAAGCCAAGGAAGTAATTCCCAAGCCCAGAGCTGCCAATTTAATCACCGCTCCCAGTAAATTCAGGCCAGAATCACCTAGTAGGGCTGAAAAAGGAACAAAAAAGATATTCGAGAGCAGCAAAATAGTCCCTCCAATCAAACCAACCAGACCGCTTATCAGTGCTAAAGTTTTTGTTTTCATTTACATCTTGCCTCCTTCAATATTATTCTGCTAATTATCTCTAATTTTAGACATTTTTTGCAATTTTGTCAAATTTTTCTAAATGATAATCCCTTCCAAATGATCCAATTCATGCTGGCAGATTTGGGCAGGCAGGCCTTTCAAGGTCATGGTCTGCTGCTGCCAATGTTTATCCAGATAATCAATTGTGATTTCCTGATAACGTTGGGTAGGACGGCTTCCAACCAAGGACAGGCAGCTCTCTTCTGTCTGATAAGGGCCTGACTTAGAGCGCAGCACCGGATTAAACATGACTACCGGCACCAAACCATATAGAAAGATAATGACTCGCTTACGGACGCCAATCATATTGGCTGCGAGTCCTATACAGTTTTCTCGATTGGCCTGCAGAGTATCCTGCAAGTCTTGAGCCAGATAAAGGTCTTCTCTGCTAGCCTGCTCTGATGGCTGCTGTAGGAAGAAAATATCTTTGACAATTGCTTTTTCCATTACTTTTCCTCATAGAGAAGGGCCTGATAAATCAGACCCTATAAACTTATTTTGCGTGGCGCTCACTAACTTCTTTAGCCAGTACAAAGTTGCCCAGCGTTGCGGAGCCATTTCCAGCCACAGCCGGTGTCACGATATAGTCACGGACATCAGGAACTGGCAAATAACCATTCAGAAGAACTGTGAATTTCTCACGCACCCGATCCAGCATGTGCTGCTGAGCCATAACCCCGCCACCGAAGACGATAACATCTGGACGGAAAGTTACTGTCGCCTGAATAGCCGCCTGAGCGATATAGTAAGCTTGAATATCCCAGACTGAACTATTGAGTTTAATATTTTCCCCACGAACTCCGGTCCGCGCCTCTAAGCTTGGTCCAGCCGCCAATCCTTCCAAGCAGCCATTGTGGAAAGGACAAACGCCATTGAACTCTTTTTCCACATCCATAGGGTGCTTAGCTACATAATAATGCCCCATCTCTGGGTGACCTGTCCCCCCTACAAATTCGCCTCGCTGGATAGCACCAGCACCGATTCCTGTCCCAATCGTATAATAGACCAGATTTTCAATACGGCCGCCAGCATTGTTGCGAGCTACCACTTCACCATAAGCTGAACTATTGACATCCGTTGTAAAGTAAATAGGCACATTGAGAGCTCGGCGCAGAGCTCCGACAATATCCACATTAGCCCAGTGTGGCTTAGGCGTAGTCGTGATAAAGCCGTAAGTCTTTGAGTTGGGATCAATATCAATCGGCCCGAAAGATCCAACAGCTAGACCAGCTAGATTGTCGAAACGAGAAAAGAACTCAATCGTCTTGTCTAGCGTTTCAATAGGCGTGGTCGTTGGAAACTGTGTCTTTTCAACAACTTCAAACCGTTCATCGCCTACAGCACAGACAAACTTAGTGCCGCCCGCTTCCAAACTTCCATACAATTTTGTCATTATAAATCCTCTTTTAAAATTTGATTTCTACTCTATTCATTATAGCATATCTCTTGCAGACTATTTGCCAAAAACTTTCCTTATGACACTCTTATTAAATAGACTTACGTTATTAGAAAAAACGAACAAATCAACTTTTGTTCGTTTTCTAAATTCCATTAGGCTTTCACTTCGATAATTGCGTCGCCTTTCGCAACAGCTCCTTTTGCTACTGGAGTCACAGAAGCATAGTCAGCTGTGTTGGTAACGATAACCATAGTCGTATCATCCAGACCAGCAGCTGCAATTTTCTCAGCTTCAAATGTTCCCAGAACATCGCCAGCTTTGACCTTGTCACCTTGAGCAACCTTTTGGTCAAAACCTTCTCCGCCCATAGATACTGTGTCGATTCCGACGTGAATCAGAATTTCAGCACCATTAGCTGTCTTCAAACCATAAGCATGGCCAGTCGCGAATGCAATCGTAACTTCTGCATCGGCCGGAGCATAAACCACACCTTCGCTAGGCTTGATAGCAATTCCTCGTCCCATCGCTCCGCTAGAGAAAACAGGATCATCAACATCGCTCAAAGCTACTGCCTGACCAACAATTGGAGAAATAATCGTTTCGTCTTGGAGGGCAGCTGGCACATTACCAGTTGTTTCTTCTTCGACCAGTTTTTCAGTTACAGCTTTTTCTTCAGCAGTTTCTTCGTCTTTGTAACCAAACAAATAAGTCAGAACAAAACTCAAACCAGTTGTCAAAACAACCATAAAGATATATTGCAACAATTGACCATTCAGGTAAAGGAGAGTACCTGGAATAATTGTGATACCGAAACTTGTACCTGCAAGCCCCATAATAGAAGCTAACCAACCACCAACGGCACCAGCACCCAGTCCAATTACAAAAGGTTTAACAAAGCGCAAGTTAACCCCGAAGATAGCTGGCTCAGTAATACCCAATCCTGCAGAAAGTGCTGCTGGGAAGGCAAGAGCCTTGAGTTTTTTAGATTTTGTCTTCACAGCTACAGCCAAAGTCGCACCAGCTTGAGCTGTCATAGCAGCAGTGATAATCGCATTAAATGGATCTTTCCCAGTTTGAGATACCAACTGAGATTCTAGTAAGTTGAAGATGTGATGAACACCAGTTACGACAATCAGCTGATGCACAGCACCGATAATCAATCCAGCAAGACCAAACGGAAGGCTAAGAAGGAACTCTGTTCCATTTAAAACATATGACTCTACAATGTGGAAGACTGGACCAATCACAAAGAGTCCCAGAATAGACATGACAAGGAAAGTAAGGAATGGAACAAGAAGAAGATCCAAAACATCTGGAATTTTCTTGTGCAGCCATTTTTCAAATTTTGCACCAAACAAACCTACAAAGAAGGCTGGAAGCACAGAGTTTTGGTAGCCAACTACTGGAATAAAACCAAAGAAGTAAATTGGGTGAACTTTTGTTGCTGTAACTTCGCTGGTAAATTTCAAACTTCCTAGAACATCCATATTAGCAATTTTGTCTAAAATGTCCTTAGAAGGATCAACAGCAAATTTAGTAGCCTGACCAGCTACCTCCCAAGCATTTGGAAGTGCTGAGTTAACCATCATTAGACCAAGAACCAAACCAATGATTGGGTTTCCGCCAAAAACTCTAAAAGCCGACCAGCAAATCAAAGCAGGGAAGAAAGCGAAGGCAGTATCAGTTAAGACTACTGTATAAGTATAGAAGTCAGTTGCTTTGAAAGCATCCGCAGTAGTACCAAACAAAGCTAAAACTTGATCCTGAGCAATTGCTCCACGAACTCCCATGAAAAGTCCTGTCGCAACAATAGCTGGAAGAATTGGTACAAATACATCACCAAATGTACGGATGGCGCGTTGGAACCAATTCCCTTGCTTAGCAGCTTCTGCTTTCATGTCATCTTTTGATGAAGTTGGCAATCCTAAAGCTACAACTTCGTCATAGATTTTATTAACCGTACCGGTACCAAAGATAATCTGGTACTGGCCGGAGTTAAAGAAGGCACCCTGAACTTTTTCCAGATTTTCGACAGTGTTTTTGTCGATTTTACCCTCATCTTTAACCATCACGCGCAAGCGAGTCGCACAGTGAGCCACACTGTTGACATTCTCACGTCCGCCAAGGGCTTCGATGACTTTTTTTGCAATGTCAGTATTATTCATTTGCAAAAATCTCCTTATAAATATTTTTAACTTTTGAAAGCGATTTTATCGCCTTTACGAATATTATTTTACCATGATTCAAAAATATGTCAAGCGTTTTGCAGAAAAAATATTTTTTCACTGTTAAATGTTGATTTTTCATCGGAAAACGTTTACTATAGTAATAAGAAATAATATGATTCGGAGGACAAAAGATTGGCTTGGACGACTGAAAAACGCTACAAACGCTATGAAGACTGGACTCAGGAAGAGCTACAGCAGATCAAAGAAAACATCTCTAAATCTCCTTGGCGGGCTAACTACCATGTAGAGCCTCATACAGGTCTGCTCAATGACCCCAATGGCTTTTCTTATTTCGACGGCAAGTGGGTGGTTTTCTACCAAAACTTTCCTTTCGGAGCTGCTCACGGCCTCAAGTGCTGGGTCCAGATGGAAAGCGACGACCTAGTTCACTTCACGGAAACTGGTCTTCAAGTGCTGCCAGATACTGCTCTGGACAGCCACGGTGCCTACTCAGGCTCTGCCATGCAGTTTGACGACAAGCTCTTTCTCTTCTATACTGGCAATGTTCGTGATGAGAATTGGGTGCGTCATCCTTATCAAATCGGTGCCTTGTTAGATAAATCAGGCAATCTCAAAAAAATTGACAAGGTCTTGATTGAGCAGCCTACTGAAGCGACCGACCACTTCCGCGATCCCCAGATTTTCAACTACAAAGGACAATTCTATGCTATCGTCGGAGGACAAAATCTAAACAAACAAGGCTATGTCAAGCTGTACAAGGCTGTTGATAATGACTATACCAACTGGGAAGTCGTCGGCGATTTAGACTTCGCCAATGACAAGACAGCCTATATGATGGAGTGTCCTAACCTAGTCTTTATCAACGACCAACCAGTCTTGCTTTATTGCCCTCAAGGTTTGTCCAAGGACGTACTGGACTATGGTAACATTTACCCGAACATGTATAAAATAGGTCAATCGTTTGACACAAACAAGGCTGCTTTGATTAATCCTAGCCCTATCCAAAATCTGGACTACGGTTTCGACTGCTACGCCACCCAGGCTTTTAACGCACCTGACGGTCGTGCACTCGCTGTCAGCTGGCTGGGCTTGCCTGATGTGGAATACCCATCTGACCGCTTCGACCATCAAGGTGCCTTCTCCCTCGTCAAGGAATTAAGTCTGAAAAACGGCAAGCTTTACCAATACCCAGTGCCAGCTATTAAGCATTTGCGAGCAGGGGAACAGCCTTTCGCTGCTTTGGTAGAAAGCAAGAACAGCTACGAACTAGAACTGAATCTCGCTGCAGACGCCGAACACGAAATCATTCTCTTTGTGGACAAGGATGGCAAGGGACTACGCATCAATTTCGACCTCAAGGCAGGTCAAGTGACCGTTGACCGCAGTCAGGCGGGTGAGCCATTCGCTCTGGACTTTGGAACCAGCCGAAGCTGTGATATTGACAAAGAAGCCACAAGTGCTACTATCTTCATCGATAAATCAATTTTTGAAATTTTCATCAATAAAGGAGAGAAAGTATTTTCCGGCCGTGTCTTCCCGAGAGAAGACCAGACAGGCATTGCTATTACTAAGGGCAATCCAACCGGTACTTACTATGAATTAGATTATGGTCGCAAAGCTAACTGATGTAGCAAAACTAGCAGGAGTCAGCCCCACAACTGTTTCCCGCGTCATCAACAGAAAAGGCTACTTATCCGACAAAACAATCTCTAAGGTTGAGGCAGCCATGCGAGAATTGTCCTACAAGCCCAACAATCTTGCGCGGAGCCTCCAAGGAAAATCGGCCAAGCTAATTGGACTCATTTTCCCTAATATCAGCAATGTCTTTTACGCAGAATTGATTGACAAGCTGGAGCATGAGCTCTTTAAACAAGGCTATAAAACTATCATCTGCAATAGTGAGCATGACTCAGACAAGGAGCGTGAATACCTTGAGATGCTGGAAGCCAATCAGGTGGACGGCATCATTTCTGGCAGCCACAATCTAGGCATCGAGGACTACAATCGCGTGACCGCTCCAATCATTGCCTTTGACCGGAATCTCTCACCGGATATCCCAGTTGTTTCCTCAGACAACTATGGTGGCGGAGTGCTAGCGGCTCAGACCTTAATCAAGGCTGGAGCTCAAAACATCATCATGATAACCGGTAATGACAATTCCAACTCACCAACCGGCCTGCGCCATGCTGGCTTTGCTTCCGTCCTGCCGGACGCACCGATTATCAATGTTTCCAGTGATTTTTCTCCCGTCCGAAAGGAGATGGAAATCAAGCAAATTCTGACTCAGACCAAACCTGATGGCATTTTTACATCAGACGATCTGACAGCCATCTTAATTATGAAAGTAGCTCAGGAGCTGGACATCCAGATTCCCGAAGATTTGAAAATCATTGGCTATGATGGCACCTACTTTGTGGAGAACTACTACCCACAGCTGGCAACAATCAAGCAGCCGCTGAAAGATATTGCCCGTCTCTCTGTAGACCTACTCCTCAAGAAGATAGCCGGCCAAGAAGTTCAAACAACTGGCTATTTCCTGCCAGTCAGTCTCTTGCCTGGTAAGAGTGTTTGAAACTTATATAAACAAGAAAAGACGACCTCCATTATCGGAAGTCGTCTTTATTTAGCCATAGTCTAAAAATTCTCACAGGGCATTCATCAAATTATTACTCTTTCTTTCTAAAGGTTAACAGACCGGCCAGGAAAGCAAGGAAGCCACCTAAAAGTGCCAGTAGGGAAGTGCTTGTTCCAGTTTTTGGCAAGGCTTTTTCTGTTTGGCTAGCCACTTCTTTTACTTCTGAAGCCTGAGGTTTTTGCGCATCCAAGGATAAAGCCTGAGGCTGAGCCTTGGCTACAGAAGCGGCAGACAGCTTCTCTTCATGAGCTGCTGGAGCTTGGGATTTTTCTTCCTGAGCTGGGTTAACTTTTCGAAGTCGCAAAATTGTCGCTGTCAGCGGAGCTAGGGCTAAGCCATTGCTGTGTCTGGTGACACCTGCTGGATCAGAAATAGCTGTCACTCCTGCCGTATTGCTATCTGCCACAACCTCTGCACCTGCTAGATGCTTGTAGGCTTCACCAAAGTTGAATTGTCGTTCCTTGGTGTCTGCATTGACAAAGATAGCATAAATATCGCCATTCGCCGCAACCACTTGGTAACCGAGCACGAGGTCTTCTTTCTCAACACCATCCTTGCCAGGCTGGGTGATGAGGGTCACATTTTGCTCCACTTCATCTTTGGAACTGCGGGTAAAGGCATCCGTTGATTTCCGCAAGGCAATCAAGCCTTTCATATAGGCACGGCTCTTGGCATTTTCAGGAAACTTCTCTGAATCAGTCGCCTTAGTCCAGTCAAAGTGGTTGACCGCGTCGCTCGAATCATAAGAATCATGAATGAAATACGGATAGTCAAAGGGCGTGCCGTCTTCATTGGTCAACAAATGCGCTTTGTTTGGAACCTTGTCTTCTGAGACAGGATATTTGTAGGCAGGATCACGGAATTGCTTGGTTCGGCCGTATTCTTGACCAGAGTGGATAAATGGTGTCCCTTGCGAAGTCAAAATCATCAGATTTCCCAGACGCAGGCGGCGATGAATCTCTTGATAATTGGCAGCCACTGCCGGATCTTTCTTGATCGACTGGGCAATGATATCAAAGAGCGTCAGATTATCATGGGCTGCGATGTATTGGATCACATCCCCTGGGCTATCCGCCTCAAAATTTGTTGGCTGCGCCTTGATGTTTTTGAAGACATTTTCCACACTGCGTTTGCCACCGGTGATAAAGGCTGGTGTTCCCTCATTTGGATAACCTGATTTCAAGGTATTGCGAATATCATCCGAGAAAACCGCTACCGTGTCCGTTGACTTCATCCAAGACTGGTCAGCAGGCTGGACAGCTTTATTTTCATCACCTGTATAGGTCTTCCAGCCCTCACCTAGCATAATGAGATTTGGATTAAGCTTCTTGGCTTCTTCGTAGGCTTTTTGGATGGACTCAGCATCATGGTCTCCCATCATATCAAAGCGGAAACCATCTACCTTGTACTGCTCTGTCAGGTACTTGATCGAATCCACCAAGACCCGTCTGCTCATATAGTGAGTAATACCCAAGCGGCCACCGCCAAAGCTGGATCTCGGTGTACCATCCGCATCCATAAAGTGGTAGTAATTGGGCTCCAAATCTTCAAAGATAGAGGTCTTAGCCGTATGATTATAGACCACATCCAGGATAACTCCCATGCCACGCTTATGAATTTCGTTGACAAGGTTTTTGAATTCCTCAATGCGCTTGGCTGGATCTGTCGGCGCGCTGGAGTACATACCTGTCAGCGAGAAGTAGTTTTGCGGGTCATAGCCCCAGTTATAGTTGCTGTTGCTGGAAGCATACTTGTCCATGCGCTCAGCATTTTTCAGCTCATTTACAAAGTAATAACTTAGAACTGGCAAGAGCTGAATGTGAGTCACTCCCAAGTCTTTCAAATAATCTAATTTCTCAATGAAAGCTGAGAAAGTTCCAAATTGAGATTTCAAATCCTTTGAGATAACTGGATCTGAAGTAAAATCACGAACGTGTGCCTCATAAATCAAAGCATCTTCCCGCTTCTTAAAGTTCGGTATAGTAGCATAGGTCAGGTCTTTCGGTCCATATTCACTTGGATCTACAAAGGCTGCCTTGGCAATCTTGTAGGCATCCCCCTTGTCCGCATCTTCACTGTTCCAAGCAGCTAAAGACTTGGCATAAGGATCCAGCACAAGAACCTTTTTGCCACCGCGAGTAATTTCATAATGATAGAAATACCCTCGATAGTCAGAAATCCCCAGACCGCTCTCAGGGGTCAAGCTGCCAGTCCATGTGCCAGATTCCCCTTTTTCCATAGCCAGGCGACCAATGACCTTGTTCTGATCCTCTTTGTCATAGACTACCAATTCAACTTGGTCGGCACTTGGAGACCAGAAGGTTACATCCACTTGTTTGCCCGCTTGAGAAACACGCGCTCCCAAATCACCATCATACTTATAAATACTATCCTTCAGCTGCCAGTTCATGCTGGTTTTGAATTGATCATTGCCATATTTGATAAGGTAAGGTGACTGGGCTTGGTTAAAATCACCGATGAATTTGGCACTTTTGGTCTTAGGATCCAGAACCACATCTTTAACAACGACTTCATGGCCATCTTTGTCTGTAATCTTTAAGTTCTTTAAAATGTCTTCTTTTTTAGCACTTTCTAAGGTAGAAAAGCTGGCTTCAATCTCGGTCAAGCCTATATGCTGGGCTCCCGTCATGCGAATATCGTTGACGAAGTAAGGGTTAGTATAAACTGTCGGATCCGCATCACGCAAGAAAATTTGGCTGTTTTTCTCCAAATTCGCGAAATTATAATCCTGATTTTGAATCTTCACATCATCTCCTGATTTGCTTTCGTCTAGAAGCAAAAAGCCAATCATCTTAGCAGCATCTTTCAAGGGAACATCTACATAGCGACCATATTTCCCAGTATTTTCAAAATCCACTCCGTCAGGCCAATTTTTACTTGGATTTTGGACATCTCCCCAGAGCCAGAGCGACTTCTTATCATACTGGCCATCTGTACGATAGTAGTTGATTCGTACCATCCCTTTTTTCAATGGCTCATAAGTATGAGGTTGATAGTCCGTGTCAAACCAAACCTCATTCATCTGAGGACTGAGCAGTTCGACCGTCTTGTCACCCGTAATATTCTGACCTGCTGTATTATTGATTAGAAGGCTGATTTTGCTTCTTTTCTCAGCCATTTTAACATCAAGATAATAGCCGTAGTCATCTTCTTTAGTAGTCGCAAAGCTAGTCGCTCCGGTTGGCCAACCTCCCTTTTGGCTAGAAGGCGTCTCGACATCATCCCAAGTCCACAGGCCCAAGCTGTCTAGATTTTGTGACGGCAAGGTTTTGAAATGAAAGCGAATATTGCCTTCTTCGATAGCATCTTTTGCCGAAGCTTGCGGCTGACTAACTGGTTCTTGCTTGTCTTTTTCAGTGGAAGCAGCGGTTTCCTTTGCATCTTGCCCAGCTGCTTCCGAACCTGCACTAGCTGGAGCTTGATCTGCTTGCACACCAGTTGGCGCAGCCTGCTCTGAAGCCTCCGCTCCTGAACTATCTGCCTCTCCAGCTTTTTCTTCATCTGCTGACTTAGCTTGGGCTGTCGCATTTGCATCAGAGATTGCTTCTGTTGCAGTGCTGGCCGATGTGCTCACCTCCTCCGCTTGGACTAATTGGGCATTTCCCAGGAGGAAACCTGAGGCAATGACAACAGAGGCTACTCCTACTTTTAAGCAACGAATGCCGAAATAATGACGCTTTTCGCCCATCCGAGACTGTAGGTGATCGTAATTTTTCATAAACAGAAAACTCCTTTATTTTTTCTTATAGAGAACATCTATGCAAACGTTTTCTGTATTTATTATACCGATTCTTTTTCAAGTTGTAAAGGATTTCAATAAGAGTTTTTCTCACTCAGATACTTCATGCTCTCTGAGCAGATTTTGATGAATTATTTCTGATTTAATCTCTGATTTCTAGTAAACAAAAAGGTCAAGACACTTGTCTCGACCTTCATTTTATTCAACGATAAATTGACTCAAAATCCCATTGATGAACTTACTGGACTTTTCGTCAGAGAATTGCTTGGAAAGCTCGATGGCTTCGTTGACTGCTACCAACTGTGGGGTGTCAAACTCTGTAATCTCAAAGATACCCAGACGCAGGATATTTTTCTCTACCAGCGTCAGACGATCCACTGTCCAGCCCTTTTTGAGGTGCTGGGCAATTTTCTTGTCTAAGTCGTCCTTGGACTGGACCACACCAGAGACCAGATTGAGCAAGAAGGCTGGAATATCAGCTTCCGCAGCTTTGTCAGCCTCTTCATCCTTATCATACGAATAAGCAAAGCGGCAAGCTTCTACAAGATCCCCTTCATACTCTAGGCTCATCAGGGCCTGAAAAGCCCGCTGGCGCAGACCTCTTCTGGATTCCAACAGTATATCAGTCATTGAGGAAGTCCTCATCAAATAGATCTTTCAAGTCTGGCTTCGGTGCCTTTTCTGGAACAATGCCTGCCACATGGATATTGACCGCAGACAGCTCTACCTCAGCCATATCAAAAACAGCGCTTTTTACAGCCTTCTGGATTGCTACTGCAACAGTCGGAACGCTGACACCGTATTCCAAATACAGATAGATGTCTACAGTCACATCACCTGTCTCATCTGTATGGAGCGATACTCCCCGACCGAGTGAGCGCATAGAAAGACTGTCTGACATACTCTTATTTGCGAAGGAATAAACACCTTCTACCTTTGCCGTTGCAATGGCAATGATTTTTTCCAAAACACGTGGCGCAATGACGATTTCACCTAATTGTTCAGCTGCCATAGTTATTACCTCTTCTATATTATGCGCGAGAAACGTAAGTTCCTTCTGCAGTGTTGATAATTAATTTTTGTCCAACTTCGATGAAGTCTGGTACGTTGACAACAAGACCTGTCTCAAGTGTTGCTGGCTTACCAGATCCAGTAACAGTAGCTCCCTTGATAGATGGCTGAGTATCTGTTACGACCAATTCAACTGTTGTTGGCACAGTCACACCAATCACTTCTGTTCCGTAGAACTGGATTTTCACATCAGAGTTTTCAAGGATGAATTTCAATTCTTCTTCTACATTGACTACTGGAATTTCATATTGATCGTAAGTCTCAGTATTCATGAAATAAGCAGTGTCATCCATTTGGTACAAGTATTGAGCTGGAACAGTTTCAATAATGGCTTGTTCAAATTTTTCTTCTGGACGGTAGCTGGTATCAAAGGTAGAGCCCGTACGAACATCGCGCAGCTTCATACGCATAATCGTATTTCCCTTACCTGGTTTGTGGTGGCTCGCTTCCAAAACGCGGATGAGTTTCCCATCAGCTGTTTCGAAGGTCATTCCAGCTTTCAGCTTACTTGCTTCAATCATTCTATATTACCTCTTTTTAAAATTATATTTCTACTTATTCTATCATAAAGCCTGATAATTCTCAAATAACAATCAACTCTGTCGGCGCAAGAGTTAGGACTTCGCAGCCTGTTTCTGTGATGAGGAGATCGTCTTCGATGCGGACGCCGTATTTACCGTCCAGATAAATACCCGGCTCATCGGTCAGGACCATGCCGGTCTCAATCGGCTCTTCTGACTTGCCAAAGTAAGGAATTTCATGGATATCCAGGCCGATACCGTGGCCAATCCCATGGCTAAAGTAAGGACCGTAGCCAGCATCGTTAATAATCTGGCGCGGAATCCGGTCAAAATCAATTCGGCTAAGACCAGCCTTGGCTGCTTCTATCAGGGCTTGATTGCTGCGCAGGACAATATCATAGATTTCCCGCTCTTCATCTGTCACTTGCCCCACATGAACAGTCCGCGTCATATCGCTGACATAGTGGTTGTAGTAGCAGCCAAAGTCCATGGTCAGGGTTTCACCCTTTTGAATAACCTTGTCACTAGCCACACCATGCGGCATAGCAGAGCGGTAGCCCGAAGCGATGATGAAGTCAAAAGAGGCACCTGAAGCACCTAGCTGACGCATACGGGCATCTAAAAAGTTCATAACAGCTAGCTCTGTCGTCTCACCGGGCTTTATAAAGTCCAGTACATCTAGGAAGGCTTGGTCCGAAATCTGACAGGCCTTGCGAATGGTCACGATTTCTTGCTCATCTTTAATCATGCGCAAATTTTCAATAAAGGCTGTCATGGGAACCAGCTCGTAGGCCGAGAAGACACTTTCCAGCATTTTGAAATAGGCATAGGAAATCTCGTCATCAAAACCGATTTTTTGTAGCTTGTCGTCTGCAATAATCTTGACAATCTCCCCAATCGCGTCGCGCGTTTCGACAATATCAAAACCTTGGACTACTCCCTTGGCAATCAGCGTATAGCGTGCATCCGTCAGGAAAATCCGACGAGTCTTGCTGATGAAAACCGTCGCTTCTGTACCGCTGAAACCAGTCAGGTAGTAAATATTTTTCAGATTGGTTACTAAAACAGCGTCGCATTCTGTCTGAGCCAATGCTGCTTCAAACTTCTCAACTCTTGTTAACATGAGGCACCTCCATGAAATAACTAAGCTTATTATATCAAAAAACCAGTCAAATAGGACATTTTTTAACAAGTCCTATTCAAGACTTAAATCTGACCAACATTCTCCGACACGAAAAATCCCTGTTCTTTTCTAGAAAAACAGGGATTTGATGTATTATTTCACATGCAGCTTGCCTTTCAAATATTGGCCGGTATAGCTGGCTGGATTAGTAGCGACTTCTTCTGGTGTACCCGTCGCTATGATCGTACCGCCACCGACACCGCCTTCTGGTCCCAAATCAATGATATGGTCAGCCGTCTTGATAACATCCAGATTGTGCTCGATAACGAGGACTGTATTGCCATCGTCCACAAAGCGAGATAACACTTGAAGGAGCTTGGCAATATCTTCAGAATGCAGACCCGTGGTCGGCTCATCCAAGATATAGAAGGACTTACCAGTCGAGCGCTTGTGAAGTTCGCTGGCCAGTTTCATCCGCTGGGCTTCACCACCTGACAAGGTTGTGGCTGGCTGCCCTAGAGTCACATAGCCTAGCCCCACATCCTTGATGGTCTGGAGTTTGCGGGCAATCTTGGGAATATGCTGGAAGAATTCTACCGCATCATTGACCGTCATGTCCAGAACCTGAGCGATATTCTTCTCCTTGTAGTGAACCTCTAGAGTTTCGCTATTATAGCGGGTGCCGTGGCAGACCTCACAGGCCACATAGACGTCAGGCAGGAAGTGCATCTCAATCTTGATAATTCCATCACCCGAGCAAGCCTCACAGCGGCCACCCTTGACGTTAAAGCTGAAACGGCCTTTCTTGTATCCGCGAATCTTGGCTTCGTTGGTCTTGGCAAACAGATCGCGAATATCGTCAAAAACTCCAGTATAAGTAGCCGGATTAGAGCGTGGTGTCCGGCCAATCGGACTTTGGTCAATATCAATCAGTCGATCCACATGCTCAATACCGCTGATTTTCTTAAACTTACCTGGCTTGGCAGAATTACGGTTGAGTTTTTGGGCGATGGCCTTTTTAAGGATAGAATTGACCAGCGTTGACTTACCGGATCCAGAAACTCCTGTCACAGCGATAAATTTGCCCAAGGGGAATCTGGCCGTGATATTCTGCAAGTTATTTTCCTGAGCCCCTGTCACTTCAATAAAGCGGCCATTGCCTACACGGCGGTCCAATGGCACTGGGATTTCGCGCTTACCTGACAGGTATTGGCCAGTGATGGATTTCTTGCTCTTGGCCACTTGTGCAGGAGTGCCCGCTGCGACAATTTCACCACCGAAAACACCGGCTCCTGGTCCCACATCAATCAGCCAGTCAGCCTCCCGCATGGTGTCCTCATCGTGCTCAACCACAATGAGGGTATTTCCTAGGTCGCGCATCTTCTTGAGGCTAGCAATTAGGCGGTCATTGTCACGCTGGTGCAAGCCAATAGAGGGCTCGTCTAGGATATAGAGGACCCCACTCAAGTTAGAACCAATCTGAGTCGCCAGACGAATCCGCTGACTCTCACCTCCTGATAGAGTCCCAGCCGAGCGAGACAAAGTCAGGTAATTAAGGCCAACGTTATTGAGGAAGGTCAGTCGGTCATGAATTTCTTTAAGAATAGGCCGCGCAATCGTAGCTTCGTTGTCAGTCAAGCTAAGCTTGTCCAACTGAACCAGATGATCTGCAATGGACAAGTCTGAAATCTCACCGATATGCAAGCCGTCCTCGCCGCCAACCTTGACAGACAAGGCTTGGGGACTGAGTCGATAACCATGACAAGCCGCACAAGTCAGCTCATTCATATAAGCCCGCATCTGCGTCCGAGTAAAATCACTATTGGTCTCATGGTAGCGACGGTTGATATTGGTGACAACCCCCTCAAAAGGAATGTCAATATCGCGCACGCCGCCAAATTCATTTTCATAGTGGAAATGGAACTCTCGTCCATCTGAGCCAAAGAAAATCAGCTGCTTTTCTTCCTCCGTCAGCTCCTCAAAAGGCTTGTCCATATCAATGCCAAAGGCTGCCATGGCCTGTTCTAGCATCTGCGGATAGTAGTTGGAGGATATGGGATTCCAAGGTGCTAGCGCTCCTTCGCGTAAGGTCTTACCAGCTTCTGGCACAACCACATCTAGATCCACCTCCAGCTTAACCCCCAGACCATCACAGTCCGGACAGGAGCCAAAAGGCGCATTAAAAGAGAAGAGACGTGGCTCTAACTCTGGCACCGTAAAGCCACAGACTGGGCAGGCATAGTGCTCAGAAAAGAGAAGCTCTTGACCGTCCATGGTATCAATAACCACATAGCCCTCAGCAATCCGCAGAGCAGCTTCGACCGAGTCAAAGAGGCGACTGCGCACCCCTTCCTTGATAACAATTCTGTCTACCACAACCTCAATATCATGCTGCTTGCTCTTAGAAAGCTCTGGCACTTCCGTCACATCGTAAATATCGCCATCCACGCGCACACGGACATAACCGTCTTTCTGAATCTTATCAAAAACGGTCTTATGCTGACCCTTTTTCTTGCGGATGACCGGCGCTAATATCTGCAAACGCTGACGATCTGGCAATTCCAAGACCTTGTCAACAATCTGTTCAACAGATGAAGCCGTAATAGCTCCATGACCATTGATACAGTATGGCGTTCCAACACGAGCATAGAGAAGGCGCAGGTAGTCATTGATTTCAGTAGCTGTCCCCACTGTTGAGCGGGGATTTTTACTGGTCGTCTTCTGGTCGATGGAAATAGCCGGGCTGAGACCATCAATCGAGTCTACATCCGGCTTTTCCATATTGCCCAAAAACTGCCGAGCATAGGCCGACAGACTCTCCACATAGCGGCGCTGCCCTTCTGCATAGAGGGTGTCAAAAGCCAGACTGGACTTGCCTGAACCAGACAACCCCGTCACCACGACTAGCTTGTCCCGTGGAATTTCTACATCAATATTTTTTAAATTATGAGCTCGCGCTCCATGAATCACAATTTTATCTTGCATCTTGACCTCGTTTCACTTATAAACCTTCTCCATTATAACAAATTTTTCTGCAAACTTTTGCCCCAAAAGCCTGAATTTGTAGTATAATAGTACGGTATGCAAAAAACACTCTGGAAAGGAAAAAGATCATGAAGCAAGTCTTTTTATCTACTACGACCGAATTCAAAGAGATTGATGCGCTCGAATCAGGCACTTGGATCAATCTTGTCAATCCTTCCCAGAGCGAATCAATCGAAATCGCCAACGCCTTTGGCATTGACATCACTGACCTGCGAGCGCCGCTTGATGCGGAAGAAATGTCTCGGGTCACCATCGAAGATGAGTACACACTGATCATCGTTGACGTGCCCATCACTGAGGAGCGGAATAACCAGACTTACTATGTCACGATTCCCCTTGGTATTATCATCACGGAAGAGGCGATTATTACCACTTGTTTGGAAAAATTACCTCTGCTGGATATCTTCATCCACCGGCGCTTGCGTAACTTCTATACTTTTATGAAGTCACGTTTTATCTTTCAGATTCTCTACCACAATGCCGAGCTATATCTGACAGCCCTGCGCTCCATTGACCGTAAGAGTGAGCAGATTGAAAGCCAACTGCACAAGTCCACACGAAATGAAGAACTGATTGAGCTCATGGAGTTGGAAAAGACCATCGTCTATTTCAAGGCCTCTCTTAAGACAAATGAGCGCGTGATTAAGAAGCTGACCAGCTCTACTAGTAATATCAAGAAATACCTAGAAGACGAGGACTTGCTGGAAGACACCTTGATCGAGACCCAGCAGGCCATTGAGATGGCTGATATCTACGGCAACATCCTCCACAGTATGACTGAGACCTTCGCCTCTATCATTTCTAATAATCAGAACAATATCATGAAAGCCTTGGCTCTGGTGACCATTGTCATGTCTATCCCGACCATGATTTTCTCAGCCTATGGGATGAACTTCAAAAATAACGAACTGCCTCTCAACGGTGAACCACATGCCTTCTGGATTATCATGTTCATCGCCTTTGCCATGAGTGCTTCGGTCATGGCCTATCTCATGCACAAAAAACTATTTTAACCTTTAGAAAGAACGCCTATGTCACAAGTATCCCTCGACAAACTCAGCAAAAAAAACAAAGAATTTATCCATATCGCGACTAATCAACTCCTACAAGATGGCAAATCTGATCAGGAAATCCAGACTATCTTAGAAGGTATTCTACCGGAAATCCTGGAAAATCAAACCAAAGGAATCACTGCCCGCGGCCTCTACGGAGCCCCAACTACTTGGGCAGCTTCTTTGACCGCAAAAGAGCGCTATGATGCCGAGCATCCAAAAGAAAATGACGATCCTAAATGGATGATGCTGGACTCTGTCCTCTTTATCTTTGGTTTCTTTACCCTCCTGACCTCAATCGTCAATCTAGCTTCCTCTCAGCCATCTGTCTATGGACTGACGACTCTCGTACTCGGAAGCATCGTCGGTGGCCTTTCTTTCTATGCCCTCTACCACTTTATCTACCGTTTCTACGGACCAGATAAGGACCGCAGTCAGCGCCCTAAACTGCTCAAGTCTATCCTTACAATGGCAGCGGCTATTCTCCTCTGGAGCATGTCCATCGTATTGACTAGTCTCCTGCCTGAATTCCTCAACCCCCGTCTATCCAATATCGTAGTTGCTATTGTCGGCGCTATTACCCTAGTCCTGCGTTTCTATCTCAAAAAACGCTTCAACATCAAGAGTGCGACTATGGGACCGACGAGATAAGATAATAAAACGAGTCTGAAATATAAAATTTAGACTCGTTTTAATTTAGCACTTATTCTTAGAAAGTACAAAAACAAATTGATAAAACGCTTGCAAACTCATTTTTAAGAGAGGTATAATAGAATGGGTTAGTTGTTTGATGAATTATTTTCTAATTTAGAAAGCAATAATTCATATTCCATTCACGACACTCTTTTTAATTTAAACATTTTATTTATAACTGACATATGTAAGCTAGAGAATGGTAAGCTTGTGAAAATAAAGTAATTGGAGGTAAAATCATGATGAAAGCTGCAGATATTTTGCAAGTAAAAGAATTATACCATCAATTCTCGCTTGGAAATAATAAAACTTTACCTGTGTTAAAAAATATATCGCTCTCCGCTTCAAGAGGCGAGTTTATCAGTATTCTGGGGATTAGTGGTTCTGGAAAAACAACACTATTAAAGTGTATCTCCAGTTTATTAAAGCCAACCAGTGGAAAAGTAATGTTGAATCGAATAAATCCTTATAATATCGGAAATTCAAAATTATCAAGTTTAAGACGCAACGATATAGCCTTTATTTTCCAATCCTATAATCTAGTACCATCTTTACCAGTTTTTGAAAACATAGTCCTCCCTTTAAGATTATCTGGAAAAAAGATAAATACTAAAGAAATCAAAAATCTACTTGAACGGATGAAGTTTAATGCAGGCTTAAATGATTTTGTAAATACCTTGTCAGGTGGGGAACAACAAAAGGTAGCCATTGCTCGCGCTATTGTCGCGGACAGTGATATAATTTTTGCTGATGAGCCAACCGGAGCACTAGATAGTGTCTCACGTGAAGTAATCTTCGAATTATTAAGAGAGCTTGTTACAGCAGGGAAATGCGTCATAATGGTAACTCATGATATTGAATTAGCTTCAAAAACTGACCGAGCGCTAATCCTAAAAGATGGAGAAATTTTTAAAGAACTACAAAATCCTAAAGGAGAGGAACTTTATAAAATACTAGAAGTACATTCATCTAAGGAGGAGTAGAAATGCTTAAATTAATACAATATCAGTTTCAACATAATAAAAAACAATGGTTAGGCATTTCTCCTGTAATTTTTGTTTCTAGCCTAGTTATAGGTTTGGCGATCAACAGATATATTAATGTCGATATTAACTCACAAGCTTTCGCAGGACTCCCAGATCCAAAACCTATTTTTATGTTTCCAGTAGTATTTGGAGGAATAACGTTATTCTTTGCAATTTCTGCTTTAATAAATATGCTAATTGAAATGTTCAAAGATGATTATACGCTTCTAGCTGTACTAGGTGCAAGCCGATTTCAACTCTCGTTCTTGGTCGGGGGACAGCTATTTATAATATCGTCATTAGTTAGTTTTGTTGCATATTTATGTTCTATCCCTATCACATCTAGTTATTACTATTTTTTACAATATTTTTTCGGAAAAAATGTTTTACCTGATATTCAGTTCCAAATGAGCTTATTAGGCTGTGTAATAACAGTCTTGCTCATTTCGCTTCTAGCATTTTTTAGCGGCTGCTACTATACCTTTAAAGGTATTAAAGAAAAAAATACTACTAAATTCAAACATATATTATCCATTATGATAAAAGGGAGCCTACTATGCACTTTAATAATGATTTGGGGAGCCTTATTCTATCAAATCTTTCAGGATAATACTATCTTAATGAGAGCCCAACTAATTTTCAATATTGTCATTTTAGACATTGTTATTATTTACCAAGTATCTCCATACCTACAAATATTATTTATCAAGTTGTTTTCAAAATCGATTTTTAGAAGCAAATTCATGTTTATTTCTTCAAAATGGAATTTATTATTTCGTAAACCATATATAAAGTCTGTTAGCGCTGCAATTATTGGAGCAATACTCCTAATTTCTAGTTTTCAAATGATATCTCAGAACATATTAGCACAATTTCAAAACAATAGTGACTTAGAGATGAAAGTATCATTCATTGTTTATGTAGGTGCCCCTATTCTTATTGTGCTAGGAAATATCATTTCTATTGCATTTCTATCCTCTTACCAAGAAAAGAGCGAAATAAATCAATTTGAAATTTTAGGTGTTTCAAACTATCAAATGATAATGGTTAAATTAGGGGAATCTCTGTTTTTAACAATAGTTATCGCAGCAATTTCTCTGCTATTAACTATTAAGATCCTAGCATTGATATATTACTCTCTAAACGGAGTTTCTCTCAAGGAGTTAAATTATTCTGGCTTAATACTTTCTAACATAACAATCTCCACAATATTATTCGTTTTGTTATTCCTGACTAAAAGCTTTTATTTTATCTATAAAACTAATAAAAATAATTGCTAGTCATTTACAATTTATTGATGAGACAAACTATCAAAAAGAGGTCAGTGACCTCTTTTTGATTTGTTTCGAAAATATTTCCAATAAAGAGAGTAGGGAATGGGCAAACTGAGAATCAAGCAAAAGCGATTGACAACAATGTCCGCCTTTCCTGCGCTGTTAAAATGAATGGGCACTTGCTCTGGCAGCAGGCAGATAATCAAAAATATGATTACTGCTAAGAAAAACAAAACGAATAAATCTTTCTTTTTCATTAGCCATGGACCTCCTTAAAATATCCTTGTTTTATTAAATGCCTATAAAGGACGACTGTCAAAAGCAAAAGTTCAAGAGCTGAGATTCGCAGCGAAATCTCCAAGTCCATACCAAATAGTAAGGATAAGCAAAGAGGGAACACAAGAACCAAGATGCCAATTCCTCCAGACAAGATAGTCGAAAAACTTTGCTTAATAACAATCATTTCATTGTCCCAGATGAACTTAGGATAATGAAAATTGACCACAAGTCCCTGAAGAGCTGTAAATAGAGAATAAGCCAGTGAAACAAGGACCAAATCCACTACTTGCAAGCCTCCTAGCGAGAAACGCCAAACCAGAACAGGCAAGCCCAGCAGCAAGGCTGTGCAGTGTAAGGACACCGTCAAGGCCAGCTTTGCCATCATTATATGCCTCATAGAAACCGGGAGTGTCTGAAGCAGCCAAATCTCTTCCCCCTCCAAGGAAATACTGACAGCTGCAGGATTGGAAATACTGAGACAGCCAGCCAGTAATAGGGGTAAAAATTCTCGGCTATCTCTGAGTACAATCGAAGAAAAGAGGACATCAGGGCTCATAAAACAAAGTGAGATGGCTAAAACGATGATTAAAATGGTTCCCAGTCCACTATTGAGCATATAAAGATAGGAACTCATAAAATTCGCAATTTCTCTCCTATAAAGAGCCATAAAGGGAGACTTCTGCCGGCTTCTATAGACTTTGCTTTCTGACTTCACCCCTGTTATCATCTGATTTATTTTTAAATAATTTCTACTTAAATACCTTAGAAAAAGTCCTGTCAGCGCAAAAGATATAAGCATCAACAGAAGGCTAGGCCACCAAAAATGCTGAGAGTTAAAAAACAAGCTTGTCGGAGGATAGAGAGAAGTCAGCTGCTTGGTAAGCAAGAGACCAACATTTTCCGCTGACAGTCCGGCTCTCATAGCCCACATACTGCCTGTTGCCAGCCCCAAAAGCAAGAGTAGAGAAAAAAGGAAGGCAACTAGATTTTTATGAGGGGCCTTTGAGGCTATGTAGGCAACGCACAAGCCAAGTAAAGAGGCTAAACAGAGAGGTAAAAGAGGAACAAATCCCATTAAAAGCAGATAAAGAAGCAACTCCAACAAGGACGCACCATATCCAAACCAAACGAGGCCTGCTGGAAGCATGAGAAGGACGGAAAACACACTGTTCAAAAGATAAAGAAAAGCGTATTTCTCATAGACGATTTCTCTAATACTGAGCGGCAATACGATGAGCCTGTCAAGTTCCTCTTGGTCAAACAAGATGCCATTTGACTGCATCAGACTGAAAAAGAAAATAATAAAACTAACCAAGGCAATCATATAGGCTGGAATCAAATTTGCCTG
This sequence comes from Streptococcus sanguinis, assembly GCF_050225395.1. Lineage (GTDB taxonomy): Bacteria > Bacillota > Bacilli > Lactobacillales > Streptococcaceae > Streptococcus. Next base: position 1,963,884 of record NZ_CP071431.1, read on the forward strand.
CCCCAACCTGACCAAACTCAAAGCCGTCAAAAGGTTATAGCCTGAAAATAGCAAAACAAGCAAGAAGAGCAGACCCAGCTTAAAACACCTAATCAATCCTCCTTTCCTTAAATCATTAAGCGAAAATGTGCTGTATAATTGTACTTTTAAAAGCAAAAGAATATTAGTCATCTTCCTGTAACTCCATAAATACTTGTTCCAAACTGGATGTCCCCTTAACTTCAGAGGTCCTTCCATTAGCCACCAAACGTCCCTTTTGCAGAATTGCTACCTTATTGCAGAGTTCTTCCGCAACCTCTAAAACGTGAGTAGAAAAGAAAATCGCATGCCCTTGATCGGCTAACTCTCTCATGATCTGCTTAAAATAATATGCGCCTTTCGGATCTAAACCGACAAAAGGTTCATCTAAAATCAGTAATTCTGGCTCATGCAAGAGGGCCGCTATTAGTGCCAATCGTTGCTTCATTCCATGTGAATAAGCCGATATCAACTGATCCAAAGACGTATCCAGCTCAAACATTTTAGAATACTTTTCTATAGCTGCTTGCCTCTTTTCCATAGAAACCCTATAAATGTCTGCTACAAAATCCAAAAACTGCCTTGCTGTCAGATTTTTATAAAGGTCTGGGTTATCCGGCAGAAACGCCATCTTTTTCTTACAAAGCAAGGGCTCCTTACTGATAGAGTACCCGCAGATATAAATCTCTCCTTTATCAAAATCATGAATCCCCACAATGGACTTAATGGTGGATGTCTTACCTGCTCCATTAGCGCCGATGAAGCCATAAATATCTCCAGGCTCCACCATCAGACTAAGATCATCCACAGCCTTTTTACCATTGCTATATACTTTTGTTAAATGTTCTATTTTTAACATGAATTTCTCCTTTTATTTGAACTGACATTTTGTCAGTTTTAGCGTAAAATTTATTAAAATTTAGATTAAGAGATTGAAGGCTTGAACTGACATTTTGTCAGTTATGTTTCTAAATAAAAGGCAGAAAACTGCCGATTATTCTAAAAAATAGATTCTTCTAATCCTAAGCTTCTTTCTAGGATTGCCTGGAAGCTGGTGAGATAATCCTGCAAAGTTTCTGGTTTTTCCTGACTCATCTTGATATCATTGGACACAAATACGTAGGCAGTCATGAGAAAAGAAGCCGTCTCATGCGGATATTTTAAATGAAAATCTCCAGATTTCTGACCTTCCTCCAAGATATGAGTGAAGAAAACAATCATCCGCTCACAGAGTCTATGATAAAAGCGATCCAAGACATAACGATTGGTCTCTAAATTGACTGTTTCCTGCAAGACTTGATTTTCCTGTGTTCTGCTCTCCTCTGGGATAAGGGTTGCCTCAATAAAAGTTCTGATTTTTTCCTTAGCTCCGACATTTGGCTGATAGCTGATTGTTTCGAGCTTTCTCAGCAAGGGCTCAGAGTTCTTTTCAATCAGACAATAGAGAATGTCTTCCTTATCCTTAAAATGATAGTAAAGCAGGCCTCGAGAAATTCCAAGCTTATCAATAATGTCTTGAGTTCTAGTCTTTAGATAGCCCTTTTGGGCAAAGAGCTGCAAGGCTGCAGACATAATCTCTGCCCGCCGTACCTCTACTTCCTTGACATCACGCATGATTTCTGCCTCCTTGTGGTCAGTATAGCACTCCACTGACATTTTGTCAATGATGAAATAAAAAAACAGCAAGCCAGAGCCTGCTGCTAATCTAATTAGTCTTCATTTACGAAAGGCATCAAAGCCATTACGCGAGCGCGTTTGATAGCTGTTGTTACTTTACGTTGGTTTTTAGCTGAAGTTCCTGTTACGCGACGAGGAAGGATTTTCCCACGTTCTGAAACGAAACGGCTAAGAAGCTCAGTATCTTTGTAATCAACATATTCAATTTTGTTCGCTGCGATGTAATCAACTTTTTTACGGCGTTTGAATCCGCCACGACGTTGTTGAGCCATGTGTTTTCTCCTTTATATTATAGTTAGATTCGATCCTTAGAAAGGTAGATCGTCGTCTGAGATATCCATCGGGTTAGAATTACCAAATGGGCTCTCATCACGAGAAAAGTTCGGTACTTGGTTAGACGAGTCTGCACTGCCATAACTTGAAGCAGAGCTGCCGCCGAAGCTGTTTCCACCGTAACCGCCAGATGACTGACCTTCACGATTAGAGCGACTTTCCAAGAGTTGGAAATTGTCCGCAACAACTTCTGTGACATAGACACGCTGGCCTTGCTGATTCTCGTAGTTACGCGTTTGAATACGGCCTGTAATTCCGATCAGGGCTCCTTTTTTAGCCCAGTTTGCAAGATTTTCTGCCTGTTGGCGCCAGATGACAACATTGATAAAGTCTGCTTCTCGCTCGCCACTTTGATTTTTAAAGTTGCGATTGACAGCCAGAGTAAATGTTGCGACCGCTTGGTTCTGCGGAGTATAGCGAAGCTCGGCATCACGGGTCATGCGACCCACCAGTACAACGTTATTAATCATAGTTTACCTTCTTAAGCGTCAAGTTTGACGATCATGTGACGAAGAATGTCAGCGTTGATTTTTGAAAGACGGTCAAACTCTTTAAGAGCTGCATCGTCGTTAGCTTCAACGTTAACGATGTGGTAAAGTCCTTCACGGAAATCTTGGATTTCGTATGCAAGACGACGTTTTTCCCAGTCTTTTGATTCAACAACAGTTGCACCATTGTCAGTCAAGATAGAGTCAAAGCGTGCTACCAAAGCGTTTTTAGCTTCTTCTTCAATGTTTGGACGAATAATATAAAGAATTTCGTATTTAGCCATTGATTTTTCCTCCTTTTGGTCTAATGACCCCAAGACTTTGCAAGGGGTAAGTGAGGTTTGCTCACAAATAACTATTATAGCAGACTTCCAGCAGAATGGCAAGGGAAAATTTTGATATAAAGAAAACTCTCCCTGTCACCAGAGAGAGTCCGAAAAATACGATTCGTTTTTAGAGACGCTAGACAATTCTACCTTGATCGACGACCAGTTTTCCTGCCTTGTAGACCTGATGGGTCAGGTTAGTCGCAAAGAAATAAAGTGGATAGTCAATATTCTTAGCATCTAGAATGGTAATGTCAGCCTGCTTGCCAGTATCAAAGCTACCAATCTTATCTTGGCGGTTAACTGAGTAGGCTGCATTGATGGTTACAGCATTGAGAACTTCTACTGGTGTCAGACGCATCATAAAGCAGCCCAGCTGCATGACGAACTGCAGGTTAGCTGTTGGACAGGAGCCTGGATTGCTGTCGGTAGTCAGGGTGATGGCCATACCAGCTTCCAGCATCTTGCGAGCTGGTGCATAGGTATCTTCCATCAGACTGAAGGTAGTTGCTGGTAGGAGATTCCCGATAACCTTGGCTTCTGCCATCTTGCAAATGCCCTCATCGGTCGCTACCATCAAGTGCTCTGCACTAGTTGCTCCTAGTTCAGCTGCTACATCTACTCCACCGATAGACTCGATTTCATCAGCATGGATACGAAGCTTGAAGCCCATTTCTTTAGCCTTAGAAAGCAGGTAGCGTGACTCGTCAGCTGTAAAGACGCCTTTTTCACAGAAAATATCACAGAATTCAGCTAGATTTTCTGCCTTTACCCGAGGCAACATTTCCTCGACGATGAGTTCCAGATATTCCTGAGAACGTCCCTTGTATTCTGGTGGAACGGCGTGGGCAGCCATAAAGGTCGAAACCAAATCAATATCGTGGTCACGGTCCAAAGCCCCAACGACATCCAGCTGGCGCTTCTCTGTTTCCCAGTCCAGACCATAGCCACTCTTGGCCTCAACAGTCGTTACCCCATGCAGTAGCATATAGTCCAGCAGCCTCTTGGACTTATCATAGAGAGTGTCAAAAGAAGCTTCTCGCGTTGCCCGGACTGTACTGAGAATACCGCCGCCTTGGGCAAGAATTTCCAGATAAGGGACTCCGGCTAATTTCTTAGCAAATTCATGCTCCCGGCTGCCGCCATAGACCAAGTGAGTGTGACAGTCGATCAAGCCAGGTGTGGCAATCTTGCCCTCATAAGACTGAATCTTAGTATCTGGTCCAACAAGACTGGCATCCGGCTCTCCGCTGCCAACCACTAGGATTTTGCCGTCTTTGACTGCAATGTAGCCGTCTTCTAACACTTGAGCTTCCTTCATCTCTGCTCCAAAAAGGGGATGGCCGAGGTCCTTGGGACAGAAGACTTGATTAAAGTGAGTTAATAGTAAATCAGCAGTCATGCTTGTTCCTCCATTTCATTTTCCGACATATTTGCTTTTCATCATAATACACTATCGTCAAATTATAGTCAAAAGCTTGTAAAAGATAGGAGCCCCACTTTTTTTACTGTTTTTGTCATTTTCTTGACTCTTTATGGACGGGAGTCTTATAGAATGTAGGAGAAAGATATTTTACACTTGACTAAAAGGAGGATTTTTCATGTCATACTTTAGCGAAAATGAAATTGCAGCAGCAATGACCGTCAAATTAGACGATGTACTGCCTGAAAAAACAGTTTTCCAAGAAGGCATCCGCCGAGCACCTGACCGGGGCTTCCGTTTGACTCAAGCTCAAACCGAAATTGCTTTAAAAAATGCCCTTCGCTATATTCCAAAGAGATTCCATGAGGAAGTAATTCCAGAATTCTTAGAAGAACTGAAGACTCGCGGACGGATTTATGGCTACCGCTGGCGTCCAAAAGAACGCATCTACGGCAAACCAATTGATGAATATAAAGGGAACTGTACTGCGACCAAAGCTATGCAGGTCATGATTGACAACAACCTGAGCTTTGAAATCGCCCTTTATCCTTATGAATTGGTTACCTACGGAGAAACTGGATCTGTCTGCGCTAACTGGATGCAGTATAACCTGATCAAGAAATACTTGGAAATCATGACCGACCATCAAACCTTGGTCGTGGAATCTGGCCATCCACTTGGACTTTTCAAATCTAAACCAGAAGCTCCGCGTGTTATCATCACCAATGGCCTCTTGGTCGGTGAATACGACAACATGAAGGACTGGGAAATTGCAGAAGAAATGGGCGTGACCAACTATGGTCAAATGACAGCTGGCGGCTGGATGTACATCGGCCCTCAAGGCATCGTCCATGGTACTTTCAACACCCTCCTCAATGCTGGGCGCTTGAAACTGGGTGTAGCTGATGATGGCGACCTGACTGGCAAACTCTTCATCTCTTCTGGTCTGGGCGGCATGAGTGGAGCTCAAGGGAAAGCGGCCGAAATTGCTAAAGCTGTGGCAATCGTAGCTGAAGTAGACCAATCTCGGATTGAAACTCGTCATTCACAAGGCTGGATTAGCCAATTGGCTGAAAGTCCGAAGGAAGCTATCGACTTGGCTCAAAAAGCTCTGGAAGCTGGCGAATCAACTTCTATTGCCTATCACGGTAACATCGTAGACCTCTTGGAATACGTCAACGAGAACAATATCCATGTCGATTTGCTGTCTGACCAAACTTCTTGCCACAATGTCTATGACGGCGGCTACTGTCCAGCTGGTATCAGCTTTGAAGAGCGGACTCGCCTTCTGGCTGAAGACAAGGAAACATTTGCTAAGTTGGTTGACCAAACCTTGGAACGTCACTTCAAGGCAATCAAGACCCTGACTAGCAATGGTACCTACTTCTTTGACTATGGTAATGCCTTTATGAAGGCAGTCTATGACTCTGGCATCAAGGAAATTTCTAAGAATGGCTTTGACGATAAAGACGGCTTCATTTGGCCATCTTATGTAGAAGATATCATGGGCCCAATGCTCTTTGACTATGGTTATGGTCCTTTCCGTTGGGTATGTCTGAGCGGTAAGCACGAAGACCTAGTCGCTACTGACCATGCAGCTATGGAAGTGATCGATCCTAACCGTCGCTACCAAGATCGCGATAACTATAACTGGATCCGCGATGCAGAAAAGAACCAGCTGGTTGTTGGAACTCAGGCTCGGATTCTCTACCAAGACTGTATGGGACGCGTCAATATCGCCCTCAAGTTCAATGAATTAGTCCGCGAAGGCAAGATTGGTCCTGTCATGATTGGCCGTGACCACCACGACGTATCCGGTACTGACTCTCCATTCCGCGAAACTTCTAATATTAAGGACGGTTCCAATGTCACCTGCGACATGGCCGTGCAATGTTACGCTGGTAATGCAGCTCGCGGTATGAGTCTGGTAGCTCTCCACAACGGTGGCGGAACTGGTATCGGTAAAGCAATCAACGGTGGCTTTGGCTTGGTACTGGACGGTAGCGAACGCATTGATGAAATCATCAAATCTGCTATCGCTTGGGATACAATCGGCGGAGTCGCTCGTCGTAACTGGGCACGTAATGAGCATGCCATCGAAACTGCTATCGAGTACAACCGCCTCCACCAAGGAACAGACCACATTACCATTCCATACTTAACTGACGAAGATTTGGTCAAAGAATCTGTTAAGAAGTTGTTCGAATAAGAAAAACTTGTCCCCCGACTTCCGACCTGAGCTGGGTGTCAACCTGGCTCAAACGGAAGTTCCACTTTATCTACTTTGTAAATTTTAATAACATATAACACGAGGTAATATCTTATGGCAAAAATTGTTGAATGTATTCCTAACTTTTCTGAAGGCCGCAACCAAGCGGTCATTGACGGTCTAGTGGAAACAGCTAAGAGCGTGCCAGGCGTAACACTTTTGGACCACTCTTCTGATGCCAGCCACAATCGCAGCGTCTTTACCTTGGTCGGTGATGACCAAAACATTCAGGAAGTTGCCTTCCGTTTGGTTAAATACGCTTCTGAAAATATTGACTTGACCAAGCACCAGGGTGAACACCCTCGTATGGGCGCAACTGATGTCCTGCCTTTTGTACCGATCAAGGACATCACAAGTGAGGAATGCGTAGAAATTGCGAAGACCGTATCTGAGCGGATCAACCGTGAACTCGGTATCCCTATCTTCCTCTATGAAGATGCAGCGACTCGTCCAGAGCGTAAGAACTTGGCTAAGGTTCGTAAAGGACAATTTGAAGGCATGCCTGAAAAACTCTTGGAACCTGACTGGGCGCCTGACTACGGTGAAAGAAAGATTCACCCAACTGCTGGTGTTACTGCTGTCGGAGCTAGAATGCCACTCATCGCCTACAACATCAACTTGGATACAGACAATCTGGAAATTGCCAACAATATTGCCAAAGTCATCCGTGGATCAAGCGGTGGTTACAAGTACTGTAAAGCTATCGGCGTTATGCTGGAAGACCGCAACATTGCTCAGGTTTCTATCAACATGGTCAATCTGGAAAAATTCCCACTCTATCGTGTCTTTGAAACTGTTCGCTTTGAAGCCAAGCGCTACGGAGTTGGAATCCTCGGCTCAGAAGTCATCGGTTTGGCACCAGCCAAGGCTTTGATTGACGCAGCAGAATACTATCTGCAAATCGAAAACTTTGACTACGGCAAGCAAGTTCTGGAAAACCATTTGCTGGGCTAGGAGGACTGAAACATATGAAATTAGTAGATTTAAGCTTGACAGAATTTGCCCAGGTCCTAGGCTCAGATGCTCCTGCACCTGGCGGTGGCTCTGTCGCTGCTCTTTCCGCAGCGAACGGTATTTCCCTGACTAAGATGGTCTGTGAATTGACCCTTGGCAAGAAAAAATACGCAGAATTTGAAGCAGAAATTGCTCAAGTGCACGCAGAAAGTGCCCGCCTGCAAGAAAACCTGCTCGCAGCTATTGACAAGGACACTGAAGCCTTCAATCTAGTCTCCGCCGTCTTTGATATGCCTAAAGAAACAGACGAAGACAAGGCTGCCCGTCGAGAGGCGATGCAGCAAGCCCTCAAGGAAGCGACCAAGTCGCCTTATGGCATGATGGAAGACATCTTTGCTGCCCTGCAAACAACTCAAAAAGCTGTTGGCAAGTCCAATACCAATGCTGCCAGCGACCTGGGAGTAGCAGCTCTCAATCTTAAGGCTGGTCTGCAGGGGGCTTGGCTCAATGTCCTCATCAATCTGTCAGGTGTCAAGGATGAAGCATTCGTCGCAGACTACCGCAGCAAGGGTGAAGACCTCCTGCAAAAAGGCTGCGCTCTAGCCGATGAAATTTATCAAGAAATTTTGAAAGTTGTCTAATAGATAAACGGAAGAGAAACCCACTCTTTCCCATGAATGGACTTTCTTTTCTCAAGAGGTAACAATATGGTTTTATCAGATATTGAAATTGCGAATTCGGTTCAAATGAAGCCCATCAAAGAGGTAGCAGAAAAGCTAGGAATTGCTGAAGATGCCCTGTCTCTTTATGGAAATTACAAGGCAAAAATCAGTGCCGGCCAACTGGAAGCCTTAAAAGACAAGCCAGACGGCAAACTGATTCTCGTGACAGCTATTTCTCCGACACCAGCTGGAGAAGGCAAGACCACGACTTCTGTCGGATTGGTCGATGCTCTGGCTGCTATCGGTAAAAAAGCCGTTATCGCTCTGCGGGAGCCTTCACTCGGACCTGTCTTTGGTATCAAGGGCGGAGCTGCTGGCGGTGGGCACGCTCAAGTTGTGCCCATGGAGGATATCAATCTCCACTTCACTGGTGACTTTCATGCCATCGGTGTTGCCAACAACCTGCTGGCAGCCCTCATTGATAACCACATCCATCATGGAAATGCCTTAGGTATCGATTCTCGCCGCATCACTTGGAAGCGGGCAGTGGATATGAATGACCGGCAACTGCGCCACATCGTAGACGGCTTGCAAGGTAAAGTCAACGGTGTTCCGCGTGAAGATGGTTTTGACATTACAGTTGCTTCTGAGGTTATGGCTATTCTCTGTCTGTCAGAAAATATCACTGACCTCAAGAACCGCTTGGAAAAAATCATCATTGGCTACAGCTTTGAAGGTAAGCCAGTAACTGCTAAGGATCTGAAAGCTGGTGGCGCTATGGCTGCTGTGCTCAAAGACGCCATCCATCCAAACTTGGTTCAAACTCTGGAACACACACCAGCCTTGATTCACGGTGGACCTTTTGCCAACATTGCCCATGGCTGTAACAGTGTCCTAGCTACCAAGCTGGCTCTCAAATATGCCGACTATGCAGTCACAGAAGCTGGTTTCGGTGCTGACCTTGGTGCTGAAAAATTCATTGATATCAAGTGTCGTACATCTGGCCTGCGTCCAGCCGCTGTAGTTCTAGTTGCTACCATCCGCGCTCTCAAGATGCACGGTGGTGTGGCTAAGAGCGACCTGGCTGAAGAAAATGTCCAAGCCGTTGTAGATGGTCTGCCAAACTTGGAAAAACATCTGGAAAACATTCAAGATGTTTATGGATTGCCAGCAGTCGTTGCCATCAATAAATTCCCGCTGGACACTGAAGCAGAACTGCAAGCAGTTTATGATGCCTGCCAAAAACGCGGCGTTGACGTCGTGATTTCCGACGTCTGGGCGAATGGCGGAGCCGGTGGTAAAGAGTTGGCTGAAAAAGTCGTAGAACTGGCCGAAGGAGACAATCACTTCCAATTTGTATATAATGAAGAGGACTCCATTGAGACCAAGCTGAACAAAATTGTTACTAAGGTCTATGGAGGCAAGGGCGTTCGCCTGACTCCTGCTGCTAAACGCGAGCTCAAACAACTGGAAGAGCTGGGCTTCTCCAACTATCCTATCTGTATGGCTAAGACTCAATACTCCTTCTCAGACGATGCTAAGAAACTAGGCGCACCTAAAGACTTTGTCGTGACTATCAGCCAGCTCAAAGTTTCTGCTGGTGCAGGCTTCATCGTTGCTCTGACTGGTGCGATCATGACCATGCCAGGATTGCCTAAGGTACCAGCCAGCGAAAAGATTGATGTTGACAAAGACGGCAATATCAGCGGTTTGTTCTAATAAATACCAAAAATGACAAATATAAGCCTTTTAAGAGCAAAAGATTTTCAAGTTTCCGATTGGTCGGGGGGAAAGACAAAACAGCTTTATCTTTCCCCGCCAACTGGCCACTATAGTAATCGGGAATTTGACTATCGACTCTCGACAGCAACTGTGGAGTTGGCTGAAAGTCAGTTTTCTGACCTCAGTGGCTTTCACCGCATTCTCGTGAGCCTGGACCACACACTCCATCTCCACAATGCCAGCCGGCAAGAGGAAACGGTTCTAGCTCCCTTTACTCCCTACGCCTTTGAAGGGAGTGATTCTATCACAAGTCGGGGGACTTGTACCGACTTTAACTTAATCTACAGCGACCATTATCAGGGACAGATGATTGCTATCTCGAATGGGCAAGGGCTCGCACGAGATGAAGAAATTCAATTTATCTATGCCTTAGAGGATCTGACGGTGACGGGAACAAACCTGCCAGCGCTTAACTTAGAGGCAGAGCAGCTTCTGATAGTGGAAAAAGAGACTCAGGAAACTGAGCTGCAAATAATGTTTTCGAGTAACCAGCCAAAGGGCGCTCCCCTTGCTATATGGGCTGGTTTGACCCACATCCCTACTAGGTAAAGATACCATGATGCCTTGTCACCATTCTATCTTTACTTGGAAAGGATCCCATATCTCTAAAGGAGAAACATTATTATGGATGCAACTAAACTCACTGCACAAGAACAAGAACAGGAAAAAGCGAAATTCAGCTTTTCCGGTGCAACCCTCTACGGTATCAACGCCGTTATCGGATCAGGGATTTTCCTCCTACCGCAAAAGATTTATAAAGGACTTGGTCCTGCCTCTCTAGCTGTCATGCTTGGAACTGCCCTTCTCGTTATTCTCCTAGCCGTCTGCTTGGCAGAAACTGCTGGTTATTTTAATAAAAATGGTGGAGCCTTCCAATATTCCAAAGCAGCCTTTGGAGACTTTGTCGGATTTAATGTTGGCTTCCTAGGCTGGGCGGTTACCATCATCGCTTGGTCTGCTATGGCAGCAGGATTTGCGAGACTTTTTGTTATTACTTTTAAATCCTTTGCCCCCTATGAACTTCTGCTCAGTGTGAGCCTGATTATTTTGCTCAGTCTAATGAATATATCAGGTCTTAAGACTTCCAAAATGTTCACCTTGACCGCAACCGTAGCCAAGCTCATCCCAATTGTCGCTTTCAGTCTATGTGCGATTTTCTTCATCAAAGGAGGAATTGACAAAGGAAACTTCACTCCGTTTCTTCAGCTAGAACCTGGCGTAGATATCATGAAAGCTATCTCTAGTACAGCCATTTATATCTTCTACGGATTCATCGGATTTGAAACCATGTCTATCGTTGCTGGTGAAATGCGCAATCCGGAAAAGAATGTACCTCGAGCTATTTTGGGCTCTATCAGTATTGTCTCTGTTCTCTATATGCTGATTATCGCAGGAACTATCGCCATGTTAGGCAGCCGTATCCTGCAAACAGATGCTTCTGTACAAGACGCCTTTGTCGAAATGATTGGCCCTGTTGGAGCATGGATTGTTTCTATCGGAGCGCTGATTTCTATTGCTGGACTTAACATCGGGGAATCTATCATGGTTCCACGTTATGGTGCAGCTATCGCAAATGAAGGTCTGCTTCCTAAGAAAATTGCAGAAACCAACTCTAAAAATGCCCCTATAGTTGCCATTATTATTTCAGGAATCCTGGCCATCGTCCTGCTCTTCTCTGGTAAATTTGAAGAATTAGCAGCCCTCAGCGTGGTCTTCCGCTTCTTCCAATACATCCCAACTGCTCTAGCTGTACTAGTATTAAGAAAGAAATATCCAGACAAGAAAGTAGTTTTCCGCGTTCCATTTGGTCCAGTAATTCCAATTTTGGCGGTTCTAGTCAGCCTCGTCATGATTTGGGGTGAAAACCCAATGAACTATGTCTACGGCCTCATCGGTGTCCTTATCGCCAGTGCAGTATACTTTATCTATATAGTACTGATTTGTAAAAATAAAGTTCTTGAACAAGAAGGAGAATGAATCTTATGACACATGTAATCAATTTGGATGGCGAACACCTTACTTTAGAAGACGTCATCGCAGTAGCCCGTCATGGAGCCACTTGCGAAATCGACCAAGAAGCTAAGAAAGCTGTAGAAGCTTCCCGCAAAATCGTAGATGACATCGTCCGCGAAAAGCGGGTCGTATACGGTGTTACAACCGGATTCGGCTCTCTCTGCAATGTCAGCATCTCACCAGAAGATACGACTCAACTGCAAGAAAACCTAATTCGGACGCACTCCTCAGGCTACGGTGATCCCCTGCCTGAAGATGCAGTCCGTGCGATTATGCTAATCCGGATTAATTCCTTGGTCAAGGGCTATTCTGGTATCCGTCTCTCTACTGTCGAAAAGCTCCTGGAATTGCTCAATAAAGGCGTAGTGCCTTACATTCCAGAAAAAGGCTCTTTGGGAGCTTCTGGTGACTTGGCACCGCTGGCTCACATGGTTCTGCCTATGTTAGGACTAGGCCGCGCTTATTATCAGGGTGAATTGCTCTCTGGACAGGAAGCTTTGGACAAGGCTGGTATCGAGAAAATTGCTCTAGCAGCCAAGGAAGGGCTGGCACTGATTAACGGTACGACTGTCCTGACAGGTATCGGAGCTCTGGCTACCTACGATGCCATCCAGCTTCTTAAACTATCAGATGTCGCTGGTGCTCTTTCCATGGAAGTCCACAATGGTATTACCAGTCCTTTCGAAGAAGACTTACATACCATCCGTCCTCAAAGCGGACAGCTGGCTACAGCCCGCAATATCCGCAACCTTCTAGAAGGCAGTGGCAATACGACCGTAGCTACTCAACAACGGGTCCAAGACCCTTACACCCTGCGTTGTATTCCGCAGATTCATGGTGCCAGCAAAGACTCTATCGCTTATGTGAAAACTAAAGTTGAGATTGAAATCAACTCTGTTACGGACAACCCTATCATCACCAAGGAAGGCCATGTTATCTCAGGCGGTAACTTCCATGGAGAACCAATGGCTCAGCCATTTGACTTCCTCGGTATCGCTATTTCTGAAATCGGTAATGTATCCGAGCGTCGTGTTGAACGTCTGGTCAACAGCCAACTGAGCAAGCTACCATCTTTCTTAGTTAAACACCCTGGCCTCAACTCTGGCTTTATGATTACCCAGTATGCTTGTGCTTCGCTTGCTTCTGAGAACAAAGTTCTGTCTCATCCAGCCAGCGTAGACTCTATCCCATCTTGTGAAAACCAAGAAGACTTTGTCAGCATGGGAACAACCGCAGCACGCAAGGCAGCTGAAATTCTCAAGAATTCTCGCCGCATCGTGGCAACAGAAATCATGGCAGCTTGCCAAGCTTTGGATCTGAAACCAGAAAACCATGAACTTGGTAAAGGAACCAAGCCAGCCTACGACCTCTTCCGTCAGCATGTCCGCTTTATCGAGTTCGACAAGGATATCGAAATCTATGAAGAGCTCAACAAGGCTTCTGAGCTGATTGAAAACGAAGAATTCCTAGCCGTCGTTGAAAAGGCTGTAGACTTGAGCATTCAGTTCTAAAGCTGGTGACTCTGTAAAAAAAGCTAACATAAGAAGCCCGCTCTCGTTCAGCTGGGCTTCTTTTCCCGCCAAAAGTCATTGACAGGCTTGCGGGAAACTCTTATAATAAAGTCGCAAGTATCGTTATGGAAAAGGACAAAATCATGTTAGAAGATTACTATCAGCTAGATAACAGCTACTATCATAAGAGACTGGATGATGATTTATATGCTGCCAAGTGGGGTATGGTTATTGAGTTTTTGGACTTAAATGACCCTAACTTAAAACCCTTTGACGGCGTAAACTTTGCCCTAATTGGCTTCAAGAGTGACAAAGGGGTTTATATCAACCACGGCCGAGTGGGCGCTGTCGAAGGACCACAGGCTATCCGAACCCAGCTGGCCAAGCTTCCTTGGCATCTGGGCAGAAACGTTCGCGTCTTTGATGCTGGCGATATTGACGGTCCTAACCGCTCTCTGGAGCAGCTGCAGCAAAGCTTGGCTCGGGCAGTCAAACGCCTGCGAGAGCTCAATCTCCGGCCTATTGTCCTAGGGGGCGGCCACGAAACAGCCTACGGCCACTATCTGGGCCTCAAGTCGTCACTAGGATCTGACCAAGACTTGGGCGTTATCAATATGGATGCCCATTTTGATTTGCGTCCCTATGACCAGACTGGTCCTAACTCTGGTACCGGCTTTCGCCAGATGTTCGATGACACTCTGGCTCAGAAGCAGGCCTTTAACTACCTTATCCTAGGGATTCAGGAGCATAATAACAATCTCTTTCTCTTTGACTTTGTGGCAAAATCCAAGGCTATCCAGTTTCTGACTGGAATGGATATGTACCAAATGGGTTACAAGGAAGTCTGTAAGGTGGTCGATACCTTTTTGGCCGGCAAGGAGCAGGTCTATTTGACCATTGACATTGACTGCTTTGCAGCTGGTGCAGCGCCTGGTGTCAGTGCCATTCAGTCGCTCGGTGTGGACCCTAATCTAGCTGTTCTAGTCTTCCAGCACATCGCCGCCTCAGGCAAGCTGATCGGCTTTGATATCGTCGAAGTCTCTCCACCTCATGATATAGACAACCATACGGCCAATCTGGCAGCCAGCTTTGTCTTTTACCTGACCCAAGTCTGGGCGCAAGCACATGATTGATGGACATTTAAAAACTTCATTACAAACAATAAAAGAGAATGGAATCTATGTTCATCCTCTTTTATTGTGCGTTTAATGCCTGAGACAAGTTCTGGCGTAAGTTTTCTAATTCCTTTAGCTGGTGGCGATCTCGGTAGGGATTGAGCTGGCTTTTAGCCGTTTCATAGTAGGTCTCAAAGTCCTGATCCAGCAAGTCTTCAAAGCCTGCTTCCTGCAAGCTGCCAGTCAGCAGGCAATACTTAATCACAGCCATCAGATAGTAGATCAGCCCTTTGTCCCGCGGATTGCCATAGCGGCTGATGAGACTATCCTTTTTCCGCAGCAGATCAAGCACCGGTTGATAATCTCTCTTCTCACAGCCAATCAAGGCCAAATAAACTTCTAACTGGGTCTCTTTCCAAGGAAAGCTGAGGGACTTCAGAGCTGTTTTCGCCTTGAGGAAAATTCGCTCCGCCTGCTCATAATCTTTCAGCTGATAATAGGTCATGCCCAAGCCGATGTAGAAAGCAAAAATCGAAGGCTCTGCTGTTTTATTTTCCGTCAGCTTAATGGCCTCTTTCTGATGAGCCAGAGATGCCGTAAAATTCCCGCGAATCTGCTCAATCTCTGCCAAATAGTCTAGAGCCGCCGCAATCTGAATCGAGTACTTGGAACGCAGCGAAGACGTCAGGCTGAAACAGTCAATGGACTGGTAGAGATGGTGAAGCGACTGCTCCTCATCTCCAATCATGAGATGATAGAGTCCTTTGAGTCGAAGGTTGATAGCAATGGCCTCGTGATTGTTGGCCTGGACCGAAGCATCCAGAGCCAACTCCGTATAATAGCGCATCTCAGAGATATTCTCCGTCTGGATGCAGTAATAAATCATCTGCCGATATCCTTCTAGAAGAAACTCCATCTGCTGCAACTCCTTGGCAGAAATAATCACCTGCTGGATATTGTCCATCCCCTGCTTGTAATTCCCTGTCCGAATGGCATAGCGCCCTTCTAGATAGAGAAAGCGGAGAACCAATAGCTGAAAATCCTTGTGATTCTGATGTTTTCTCTCTAAGTACTCTATCTCCCGACGAATACGGTCAAATTGGTCTAAAACCGCTGATTGATTGCTATCATCCGTCTTTTCGATAAAGCCAAACTCCCGTGAATAAATCGGAAAGAGCTCGTGATGAAACTGCAAAGTGGCCTCAAGATAATGCAATTCGTACTCCAGAGACTTAATCGGCTGCTTGGACATCTTGTAGTGATAGGTGATTTCATTGAGCAGCTGGGCATGATGGAGAGAGTCTCCCAGCTGGTCTTCCATGCCTTGGGCAATCTGGTGATGCAGCATTCGCTTCTTGGCAAGCGACAGGCGGTCATAGACGTAGATTCTCAAAAGCTCCTGACTGAACCGCACTACCAATTCCTCGCCTTGCTCCTCTTCCACCAACAGCCGTTTCTGCTCAAACTCCTCTGTTATTTCGACCACCTCTTCCGTCGGAAGGCCTATTAGCCTAGCCAAAAGCGAAACCGACGCAGAAGCCCTAAAGCAGGCCAGATAGTCTACCAACTCCTCCTCTTGACTGCTCAGGTAATCCAGCTTCAGAGACAACTTAGCCTTAATAGCCGGAGTCAACGGATAAAACTTCTCTCCTCGCAGGAGCTGCTCAGCGTATTCCGACAGGAAGAAAGGGATGCCTTGACTGACCCGATAAATATCCTCAAGGCGTGCTTCAGACATGGCTAGCTGACCTGTCTGGGCTTGCAAGTAAGCCACACTATCCTTAAAATTCAGCGGCTGCAGCTCAATAAAGCCTAGCTTATTGCGAACCAGCAGGTGATTGAAAAAATGTTCCAAATAAGAAGGGGTGCTCAGATGCTTGGTCAGCACAAAGGCCACAGGATAACCAGTCAAATGATTCATGACCTGCTCCAAGACAGCAACACTGGCCTTATCCATCCAGTGACAGTCCTCAATCAAGACAATCAAAGCCTTTTTCTTAGAAATCTTCTGCAGAATATCCACTACAAACTGAGCCAGCTTGTCCGCATCCAACTGAAGACCAGAAGTGCCGCTTGTCAAAATAGGAAAATAACTCTCCAAAATGACCTGCCACTGGCTGATAGAGAGAATCTGGTGCTGAATGACCAAGTCGCCCAGGCCGTCCAGCAAGCCACGCCAAGGCTGCAGCTCTGCCTTCATCTCTTCCTTGAAGCACTCCGCCATGACAATCTGGAAATACTTGGTCTGATTGGCCAATACTTGACGAGTCACTGTCCTCTTTCCGATACCAGTACCACCGACTAGGACCAGAGCACGCGCCTCCTGAGTCTCTATCACCTTAGAAAAGTAAGATTCCAAACGCTTGATTTCATCGACCCGCCCGAAAAAGTGATCCGTATTGCGCAGAAACTGCTTGGTCTTACGCTCGCTCCGGTCCTTGGCAAGCACCTCATGATATAGTTGCTGGATAGGCTCAGTAGGACTAATGCCCAGTTCCTTATCCAAAATATTGACCAATTTATAATAAGTCTCAATCACCTTGCCAGGCCGATCATGATCCTGATAGAGCTTCATGAGCAGATGGTAGTTCTTCTCATTAAACTCATCAATGCTGATCAAGCGGCGCAAATTCTGCTCAGACTCTTCCAAATCCAACTGGTCTTTTTCTGTTTCCAGCTGTTGGTAGCAGGCTTTGATATAAAGCTGCTCATATCGCGCCCGCATCTTGGACACCCAGTAATCAAAAGCCTCGCTGTCCTTGAGATAGAAGCCCTGCAGAAAATCCCCTTGATAGAGCGACAGATGCTCCGCAGGATGGTTCATAAAAAGTTCTACATCACTTTCAATCGCACACTCGGGATTAAGCGACAGTACAGTCCTGTTGGGAGCGACAATCCATTCCCCACCTAGTAGCTTGTTAGCTTGATAAATGGTATTACGCAGATTCTTTTTGGCGGTCTGGTTGTCCTTGTTTTCCCAAAGGATTCCTGCAATCTCCTCCCGATTGACTGCACCATTGATGTGGAGATAATAAAGCAGAGCATTGATTTTAGCAAAAGGAAAAAAGACTTCCTCCTGATTGAGAAAGACACTCGGACTTCCCAGCAATTTCAATCTCAACAGATTTTTCGACATGCAAACGCCTCCAAGAAACCTTATAGAACTAATATAAACAAAAAGAGACAGTTTGGCAAGTAAAGTATTATACCAGCCCTTAATTTCCAGTTTTTAAATTGGTTTTATTTATGATTTTTTTGTTATACTAGGATGAAAATAAAATTTTAGAAAGTTACTTATGAAGAAAAATATTGTTCTTTTCATTTTTCTCCTTCTGAGCGCGATTGGCTTAGAATACGAGACACAAGCCTATACTACTGGCAGTATGTCAGGCACTTCCTATGGGATTGTCGGACTGTCAGCCCTCTTGGCTCTGCTCTATATCGTCCCTGCCCTGCTCTTGATTCGCCAACTGGGTAAAAAATGGCAGACGCCTGCACTTAGCCTTGGGGTAGCTCTGCTAGGTGGCCTTTTCATTTCTGGCTGGACCTCTGGTTTGGCCAACACCTATATCCACGAATGGGTCAGCACCAGCTTCCCAAATACTCTGCTCAGTGACCTAGAAAATGCCATCGCAGCTCCGCTGGTTGAAGAACCACTCAAGCTGTTGGCAGTTGCCTTCGCTGTCTACCTAGTCCCCGTCAAAAAGTTCAAATCCTTCTTGATGCTTGGGATTACAGCTGGCATGGGCTTTCAGATTAGCGAGGACTTCTCTTATATCCTCTCTGACCTGCCCGAAGGCTTCTCCTTCACTATCTCTGGGATTCTAGGCCGCATCACTGGCGGCGTCGCCTCTCACTGGCTCTACACCGCCCTAACCACTCTCGGTCTAGCTCTCATGCTACGCTATGCCAAAACTCAGAAAAACTACTTCCGAGTGGGGCTCTTCTACTTCCTAGCAGCCTTCGTTCTCCACTTCTTCTGGAACTCACCGCTGACTGCTATCGAAACAGATATCCCAATCATTGTACCGGCTATGACTGCTGTGGCTGTCTTTATCTTTTACCAAGCCTACCGAACAGCTCATAAAATTGACCAAGAAGAATTGGAAGTGGAATGATGCAAAAAAACGACCGTTAAGGTCGTTTTTTTGGGTATTCAGGAATATATTTTCTTAACATTCTACATTTAAGACATACCAATCAATTCCAAAAATCGGAACGATCTATTTTTATACATATCTACATAAGCCCTTTGTCATACTCTAGCATTCATTTCATAAAACCACCTCTAATCCTCTCCCCACCAGCCTTTCTATCCTCTTCTTTCTCTGCTCTTTCCTTAAAGAAATGTTAACATTTTCTTAAAACTAACTTATATTAGGAATCTTTAAGCCGCAGTCTGTATACTTTCTACAAATCATCTAAGAAAGAGGTATGGATATGGATTATCTAGTGATTCCGGCCTATGAGCCTGATTATAATCTTATTAAGCTGATAAAAAAAATTCACCATAAGAGTGATTTTCATATCATTGTTATCGATGACGGCAGCTCTTCCAAATGCCAGATAGTCTTTGAGCAGGCGGAGCAGTACGCGACCGTGCTCCGTCATCAGGTCAATCAAGGCAAGGGGCAAGCGCTGAAAACTGCTTTTACCTTTATCCAAGCACTGAAGAACTATGGCACGGTGATAACAGCAGATGCGGACGGCCAGCACAAGGTCTGGGATATTTTCCGTGTAGCGAGCAAAGCTTCTGAAAATCCCAATAGGCTGATTCTGGGAGCACGCGCCTTTACTGGCAAGGTGCCTCTGCGCAGCCGCTTCGGCAATAGTCTGACTCGGGCTCTTTTCAAGCTTCAGACTGGGGTGGATGTTTCCGATACTCAGACAGGCTTACGAGCCTTTACGACCAACATGATTCCATTTATGCTAAAGGTAGAGGGGCAGCGCTATGAGTATGAAATGAACATGCTCCTAGAAGCCAGCAAGGAATATCCCATTTTGGAAGTTCCCATTAAGACGGTCTATATCAATGACAATCAAGGCTCGCACTTCCGACCAATTCGGGATGGGCTCATGATTTATAAAAATATTTTTAAATTTGCCCTGACTTCTCTCAGCAGTTTCGTCGTTGACTACATCGTCTATGCTCTGGCTCTCTTGTTTTTAACTGCTGCGCCGACCAGCCTGAGAATTATTCTCGCAAACGGGATTGCCCGCGTGACCAGCTCAATCTTTAATTACTCGACCAATAAAAGGCTGGTCTTTAAGAACGATGACAGTATACTCAAGACAGGAACCGGCTATTTCAGCCTAGCTGTAGTACTCTTTATCCTAGATACACTGCTGATTCGCCTCTTCTACGCTGTCTTTGATCTCAATCTTCTGATTGTCAAAATCATCGTCGGCATCTTACTCTTCACCGTCTCCTGGATGGTGCAAAAGAGATTTATTTTTAAGGAAAGGACACACACCGCATCATGAAATTTTTAAAGAAACGCTATGCCTATGCCTCCATTTTCGGACTGCTTCTGACAGCTTCTTTCAGCTACTCCATGCTGAAAACCTTTGTCATCGCAGAGACCATTTCCACGGTTTCAAGCGCAAGTTCGTCGTCCAATGTCGAGGCTGCCAGCAAGGCTGCTGAAACAGCGACAGTGACGGATACCAGCTATTCAGACGACAACATCTCAGTCACGCTGACTGAAAAGACCGTCAGCAACACCCAAGTCTACATCGCTGATGTAACCGTCAGCTCCTCGGAATACCTCAAAACCGCCTTTGCTCAAAACACCTACGGAAACAATGTCACAGCAAAGACCTCGGAAACGGCCGCCAACAACAATGCTATCCTAGCGGTTAACGGCGACTACTATGGAGCCAACACAACTGGCTATGTCATCCGCAATGGCGTCGTTTACCGCGATACTGTCCGCGAAGACTCCAGCAATGGCGATTTAGCTATTTACAAAGACGGCTCCTTCAAGATTATCTATGAAGACCAAGTCTCTGCTGATCAACTGGTCAAAGACGGTGTGGTCAATCTCTTGGCCTTCGGCCCATCTCTCGTAGAAAATGGTGAGATTGTCGTTGATACCAACTCCGAAGTCGGCCAGTCCATGTCTTCCAATCCTCGGACAGCTATCGGTATCATTGATGAAAACCACTACATCATCATCGTCTCAGACGGACGCACCTCAGAAAGCGAGGGGCTTTCCCTCTACCAGATGGCAGAAATCATGAAATCTTATGGTGTTAAGACCGCATACAACCTAGACGGCGGCGGTTCCTCTACACTTTACTTTAATGGTCAGGTCATTAACAAGCCTACAACCAACGGAAATACTATCTCAGAAAGGTCGGTGAGTGATATTGTCTACATCGGTTACTAATCCCAGCAAAAAACGTTTTAGAAAAACGGCCCTTATCTATGCACTATTAACTATTTTCTTCTTTGCTTTCAGCAGAATCTATGAATCCTTCAGCTTCGGCGAAACATCTAGCCACATGCACTATCTCTTTGCCATTCCTCTAGCGGGCGGCATCCTACTCCTGCTCTTCATGAAGGTCATCCCTAATCTCTCTCGGCTCAGCCTCAACCTCTGGAACTCAGCTGTAGCCATTATGACAACTGGCATGCTCTTCCGTGGCATCGTCAACCTATCTGGCCGCTCCACGACGCTGGATATGCCCTACTGGTACCTAGGAGCTGCCTTTGCGGCTCTGGCACTACTCTCCATGGTCTTTACCCGCAGTGAGTGGAAGGCAGAAGGGGAAATCAGTAAAAAGAGAAAAGATTTTACACATACAGAATTTGAAAGAGCATAAAAAATCATCCCCTTCAGCTAAATGGAGGGGATAAGTTCGATGTCAAAATATAAAAAATCAGATAATAATGTAAAAAAATTATTGACATAAACATGTTTCTGTATTATATATAGTATCAGAGATTTATATAAATTTAAATTGAAAAAGGTGGGAGATATTATGACTATATATAAAGGAAAAACAACTGAGGACGCAATGAACTGCACCCCAAAAGTTAGACATAAAATCTAACGATTGGGGTGCTATTTTTATGAAATTGAGTTATGAAGACAAGGTTCAAATCTATGAGCTCATAAAACAAGGTTTAAGCTTTAACCAGCTTTCAAAAAGATTTGGTGTGGATGTTTCTGGACTAAGGTACATGATTCGCCTGATTGACAGGTATGGGTTAGCCATTGTCCAAAAAGGGAAGAATAGTTATTATTCTCCAGAACTGAAGCAAGAGATAATAGATAAAGTTCTGATTGATGGGCAATCTCAGAAACAGACGTCCTTAGATTATGCCTTACCAAATTCTAGTATGATTTCAAGGTGGATTGCGCAATACAAGAAAAATGGCTATACTATTCTTGAGAAAAGAAGAGGGAGACCAATAAAGATGGGGCGTAAACCAAAGAAGACTTGGGAACAAATGACAGAGTTGGAACGACTCCAGAAAGAATTAGACTACCTTAGAGCGGAGAATGCGGTGCTAAAAAAGCTGAGAGAATACCGATTGAGGGACGAAGCAAAGCTCAAAGAGCAACAGAAATCATCCAAGAATTAATCGGTCAATTTTCTCTAGCGACTCTGCTGGAAATCCTTGATTTATCACGGTCAACCTATTACTATCAAGTCAAGCGACTAGCTGCTCAAGAAGATCAGGACATGGCCTTAAAGGAGCTCATTCAAGACATCTATGATGAACATCATGGCAATTATGGCTATCGTCGCATCCATCTGGAACTAAGAAATCGTGGTTTTATCGTCAATCACAAAAAAATACAACGTTTGATGAAGAGGTTAGGCTTAAAAGCCCGTATCCGCCGCAAACGCAAGTATTCATCATACAGAGGGGAAATAGGTAAAAAGGCTGATAACCTCATTAACCGTCAGTTCAGTGCATCTAAACCTTATGAGAAGTGTTATACTGATGTGACAGAGTTTGCTTTAGCAGAAGGAAAACTCTACTTGTCCCCTGTGTTGGATGGTTACAACAGCGAGATTATTAACTTCACTGTGTCACGTTCACCAGATTTGAAACAAGTTCAGAGCATGCTTGAGAAGGCCTTTCCAGCTAAATCATATAGTGGAACAATCCTTCACAGTGACCAAGGCTGGCAATATCAGCACCAATCTTATCATCATTTTTTAGAGAACAAGGGCATTCGTCCATCCATGTCACGTAAAGGGAACAGTCCTGATAACGGAATGATGGAATCTTTCTTTGGGATACTTAAATCTGAGATGTTTTATGGTCTTGAGACATCATATCAGTCCCTGGATGAGCTTGAGCAAGCTATTGCGGATTATATTTTTTATTACAACAACAAACGAATTAAGACAAAACTAAAAGGACTTAGCCCTGTTCAATACAGAACTAAATCCTTTGGATAAATAAATTGTCTAACTTTTGGGGGTCAGTACATATAAGAAACCAGTTTTTTTCATTCACACTCATACACACTACCCGTCAGCGGGTCAATGACTTCTGCCAGCCTAAAATGCCCCTGCTCATAATGGTAATGACAGATGGCGCAGTTGCCAAAGCGTACCTTGGGGTCCAGGGCTTGAGCCGCAATCTTGAGATAGAAGGCCCACATGGCACCGCCGTGGCTAACAGCTAAGACTGGCTCTGCTCCTGCCTGCTCCATAACCTCAGTCAGAGTGATTAGCACACGCTCACCGACTTGGTCCACACCTTCTCCTCCATAGGGAACGAATAGGTCTTCAAATGAGGTGGCTCCTGGTCGAAATTTCGGCTGCAGGCGTTCAGGCTGGGCTTCAAAGAGACCAAAGTTCCATTCTTTAATGCCTTTAAGGCGAGTATAGTCGGTCCGACCGGAGACAAGTTCTAAAGTATCAGAAGCCCGCTCCTGGGTGGAGGAGTAGAGCTGACCAAAACGAATGCCCCGCTCTTGCAAATAAGCTCCTGCTTGCCGGGCTTGATCCTGCCCCAGTTCTGTCAAAGGAGAATCGCAAGCTCCCTGTACCAAGCCCTCTTGATTGAAAAAAGTCTGACCATGCCGCATCAAATATAAATCTTTCATTTTCCCTCCCATTCGCTAAAATCGTGACCGATGGCCTCTTCTAGATAGAATTGGTCATCTTCAAAAGTAAACTTCAAAATCCCGCAGTTGGTCATGTGACCTAGGTCATCCAGACGCCAGTTTTTCCGCCAAGCTCTGGCAAAATTGGCCATAGCCCCGCCATGGGAGACCATGAGCACAGACTGACCATCCGTCTCTTGCATGAGCTGGAGAATGGTCGCTGCCATGCGCTCCCCGACCTGATCTTGTGATTCACCGCCATAGGTAACAAAGAAATCTTTATAAGGCAGGGGTGGATTGAGGTCTTCGCTTTCCCCTTCAAAGGTGCCGAAGTTCCACTCCTTGAGTCCCTTGACACGTTTATAGGAAATCTTACCATCTGTTACCAATTCCAAGGTATCACAGGCCCGCTCTTGAGTAGAGCTATAAGCATCATCAAAAGTAATTCCGGCATCCTTAAAATATTGCCCTGCCACCTTGGCCTGATAGATGCCAAAATCGGTCAGAGGAGCATCACACCAGCCCTGCACCTTATGGCGTAGGTTGAAAAGCGTCTGGCCATGCCGCATCAGATAAAGAGTTTTTGCCATCATTCATTTCTCCTTTAGATGAGACCTAACTTTTCAAAGGCCTTGTAGAGACCGTCTTGACTGACCGAGTCTGTCACCAGATCGGCCATGGTCTTGATTTCCGCTCCGCCATTTCCCATAGCAACGCCGACCTGACAATAGTCCAGCATAGAAATATCAACCTTGGCATCGCCAAAAGCCAGAGTATCTGCCTTATCAGCATGAAGATGCTTCAGCAGAACCTCAATAGCATGCGCCTTGGTAATATCTTTGACTCCTAAATCACCAAAGAGAGCATGCTCGCCCTTGCCACCCCACGTACCTGCCTTGAGCTCAGGAAAAGCAGCCTTGGAATCCAGATGGTCTTGGTAACTCTTTAGGATAAAACTGACTTTGTTCAGGTCGTCCCGATAGAGCTCTCCTCCATAGACCAAGCCGTGAAGATCTTCTTCGGCCTCCATATTTACGACTTCTTCTGGCTTAGCACCTTTTCCAAGGACGTAGGTCTGAAGCACTGGTCGCGCTGCTTCGCGGAAGCCCCTGCTTGCAAAGAGACCGTTATTACTCTCCAGGTAAAACTCTAGCCCTCTCTCCTGAAGCCAGTCGACTAGCCTTTTAGCGACATCTCGCGGAATCAGCTGGTACAAAATAACCTGCCCCTCATGCTCCACATAGGAGCCGTTACCACCAATCATACCATCAAAGCCAATATCCCAAATTTCCGGCGGCATCTCAGCCTTGCTGCGACCTGTACATACATAAACCAAATGGCCCTTTTCCCGTGCCTTCCGAATGGCAACCACAGCAGACTCCGGTATATGATTATCATAGTCGATGAGGGTACCGTCCACATCAAGAAAGATGATTTTTCTCGTCATAATGCTCCCTTCTTTCTCTTTTTTTCCTGGCATTTGCTGAATGCTTTCTTCATTTTTTACAAATTCTCCCATTCTGACCCAGCTCTATTTTATAAAAGCTTCATCCTATTATATACCTTTTTGAAAGCCTTTTCCTATAGAATTATCAGAGATAATGGTACTATCCTTTTTTCAGAGAAAAAAAGCAAGAAGGACAGCTTTTAGTCAACTTGTTCCTTCTGTTCTTTTTATTTCCTAGCTTATCTACTCATCCTCTGCTTCAAACAGCCAGAGTTTGGAATCAAAGTCATAGCTTGGCTTTTGCTCAGAATCCTCCAGTAACTGACCGCTGGAAGCGTCCGTGGTGACCAGCCCAACTCGCATGAGCTCAGCCCCAGTATAGAAACGCCCCTCTAGCCGATAGACCTTATCCACAGCCAGCCCTTTCAGTTGCAAACGCTGATGAGAGCGATTGACTTGATTGAGGACCTTGAAAGTGCCTAAAAGCGCAGTGTTCTGATCCTGACTGACAACCATCCAAGCTGTCTGTCCATCTCCCTTAAATGGCGACTGCAGTCGATAAAAAGTTCCATTATGAATCAGCTCTCGATGGCGCTTGTAAAAAGCTATCTGTTTCCTGACTTCAGCCAATTCTTCTGGGCTTAGCTGATTAAGATCCAGCTCATAACCAAAGGAACCGAAAAAGGCGACATTGCCCCGCGTCTTTAACGGAGTCACACGATTGGTCTGGTGATTGGGCACGATGGAGACATGAGCTCCCATAGACGAAAGGGGATAGAGAAGACTGGTCCCATACTGAATTTTCAAGCGCTCAATCGCATCCGAATCATCGCTGGTCCAAGCCTGAGGAGCATAGTAGAGCATACCTGGATCAAAGCGGCCCCCACCTGAAGAGCATGATTCAAATAACAAGCTTGGGTAGCGACTGATCAAACGCTCATACAAGTCATAAACGCCCAAGACATAGCGGTGAAAAATCTCTCCTTGCTGATCGGCTGGCCAGGCAGCTGAGAAGACATCCGTCAGAGGGCGATTCATATCCCATTTGATATAATCCAGCTGCGCTTCCTCGATAACCGCTGATAGACGCTCAAAAATCTCATCCACTACTTCCGGCCGAGAATAGTCCAAAACAAACTGGTTCCGACCATGGTGGGGCTGTCTATCTGGCACTGCCAGCAGCCAGTCAGGATGAGTTCGGTAGAGTTGGCTGTCCTTATTGACCATTTCCGGCTCAAACCAAAGACCAAACTGCATGCCCAAACCGTGAATACGCTCTGCTAGCGAGCCCAGCCCCTTCGGCAGCCTTTCTGGATTGACAAACCAATCCCCCAGCCCAGCGCGATCGTTAGTCCGCTGGCCAAACCATCCGTCATCTAGCACAAAGAGCTCCACTCCTACATCTTGAGCCTTTTCAGCAAGCTCCAGCAGCTGATTCTCACTAAAGTCAAAATAGGTAGCTTCCCAGTTATTGATGAGAACAGGACGCGCTCGCTCGCGCCAGTAGCCCCTAGCTAGGCGTCGACGAAATAGCTGATGAAAGACTTGACTCATGCCGTTGAGGCCCCGCTCAGAATATACTAGCAGAGCTTCTGGACTGGTAAAGGACTGGCCTGCAGCCAGCTTCCACTCAAAACCAAAAGGATTGATGGCTAGCTGCAACCGGGTCACATCATAGGTATCCACCTCAGCCTGAATGAGAAAATTACCTGAATACACCAAGGCCGTTCCTAGTACTGGACCTGAAAATTCAGTCGTTTCCGGTCGCTTAAGAGCCACAAAAGGATTGTGGTGGGGACTGGAAATGCCGCGGGTTGACTCAATAGACTGAATCCCCTGCTGAAGCGGGCGCTCCTTGATATGGCGTTCCCGGGCCCATGCCCCTGATAACTGCAGCCAGTCATAATCAGCATCTGGCAGATCAAGCGACAGACTAGCTAGGGATTCCAAGTAGCAAGTTTCCCTGCCTTGATTAATCACTTTGCTGGAGCGAGTGATAACCGGCCAATCAGCAAAAATCGTATAAAACAGCTGAACTTCTACTTCTGTCACCTCATCTCGTAGGGTTAGAATAAGAGTCTTAGCCTCCGTTTGAGTCTCTGTATAAGTAGCGGGCAGCCCCTCTAAAGCAGGCTTACCATCTACTATCTGATGACTGACATAGACAAAATCAGTAATACGCGAGCCATTTTCCTGCCGCAGACAGATAGCGGGATGACGAAAATCTGTCGTGCCGTATTCTGGAAATTCCTGCCGCACATGCTCCAAAGAATAGCGTAAATCTCCTTCTTTCCGATAGGTCGTCATGGGCCGATGCTGCAGCTCCACCAGATAAGAATAATCTCGCTCCGGTACCGCCGCTCCGTAGTAAAGCTGCAAGAGTTTACCATCCTCCGAAACCTGGAAGATATAAGAAATCTCACCATTAGTCAGATGAAATTGCCTGCACTCTTCCTTAAACAAAATACTCGCCTTATTCATGGTCTTCTCCTTTCACAGTCTGCAATCAAACTTCCACTTTCATTATAAAAAAGGCCACCCCTTTTGGTAAGCCTTTCTTTCTAGTATTATTTATCCAAATGTGACTTTTTACAGCTCCTGCCCCAGATGAGAGCTAGCCTTGCGAAAATTTAAGGGTGACTGACCACGCGCCTTCTTGAAGGCTTTTGAAAAGCTCTGTGTTCCGGCAAAACCTGTCTTACTGGCAATCTCTTCCACCGAAAGCTGACTGCTCGTCAGCAGATCAGCGGCCAAATTGAGCCGCAAATCATTACTGTACTCCTTAATTCCCTTGCCTACTTCATCCTTGAAAAGCCGAGATAGGTAGGAAGGGTGCAGCGCCAATTTCTGCGCCAACTCCTGCACAGATAAACTTTCTGGCAGATGGCTACTCAGCAGTTCCAATACCTGCTGGACATAAGGATTGACCCGACGGCTTTCCGTGATTAAAGAGGTCTGCTTGAGACGCTGGGACAAGAGCTCCAAGAAGCGATAAACTTGCCTTTGCAGGGCTAGTTCAGCTGTTATTCCACTGCCCTCATAGGCCAAACTTTCAAAGACCAAGGCCTTAAATTCCTGCAAAGAAGTCAGCTCAAAAGACCATTGGCCCGACTGTAAGCTCAGATCCTGCAGATAGCGAGGCAAGAGACGCCCACCCAGTCCCATCCAGACATAAGACCAAGGCTCTTCCCTGTCAGCCTGATAAAAGACCGATTGACCTGGCGGCACCACAAAGCCCTGCCCTTCCTGCAAATCATAACGTTGATTGCCAACGGAGTAAGTCCCTCGTCCCGCCAATACAATATGAACAACATAAACATCCCGAATAGCCGGCCCAAAGCTATGATTGGCTTCCGTTTTTGAATAACCACAGAAGGCAAAAAAACAATCTTCTTGGCCAAACTGCATAGACTTAACCAAGGTCAGCGAATGTTCCATCAGCTCCTCCTTAGATTTAGATAAAACTTTTATCCTAATTATAAAACAAAAACCACTAAACAGCAACTGAATCTGATTAGTGGTTTCTT
Organism: Streptococcus sanguinis; assembly: GCF_050225395.1. Taxonomy (GTDB): domain Bacteria; phylum Bacillota; class Bacilli; order Lactobacillales; family Streptococcaceae; genus Streptococcus. Next base: position 1,992,506 of record NZ_CP071431.1, read on the forward strand.
CATTCATCTTAAAAAGATTGGACAGATGGGTGATGATTAAAGAGAGCATGGGTAGCCTTATAGATATGGTAGGCTGTTGCAGCGTTATTCATAGTGTAAAGGTGTATGCCCGCCACATCCTGAGTCACCAAGTCAACAATTTGATCCACGGCATAAGCCAGACCAGCTGCTCTCAGGGACTCTGGGTCATGTTCGTACTTATCCAGAATAGCCCGGAATTTTCTCGGCAGCTTAATATTTTCGCATGTCTTGAGCAGGCGCAGAGCCTGATTACGATTGAGAATCGGCATAATCCCAGCATGGATTGGCACTTCAATACCGGCTAAAATACACTTATCCTGAAAATCATAAAAGCGCTCATTGTCAAAGAAAAGCTGGGTCACTAGACTAGAACAGCCAGCATCCACCTTTTTCTTGAGATTTTGAATATCTGAAATCTGATTTGGCGAATCTGGATGCCCCTCTGGATAGCAGGCTCCGATGATGTTAAAGTGCGGCGCTTCTGTCTTGATGTACTCGATCAAGTCAGTCGCATAGGTAAAATCATCCTTAGGCGCTGCATCTGGAAAAATATCCCCTCGCAAAGCCAGAATCTGATGGACACCAACCCGATCCAAAGACTGCAAGATATTAGACACCATGTCCTTGGTCAGATAGACCGCTGGTAAGTGAGCAATGGTCGGAATCTTGAGATCATTGGCGATGAACTCAGTCAAACGAACCGTCGTCTCCTCAATGTCAAACTTATTATTGCTGGCTGTCACACTGATAAAGTGTGGAGCCAAATCTTGCATCTCTCTCAATGCCTGAAAAATCTTATCATTGCCTACTGCCGGATTGGGAGGAAATACTTCAAACGAGAGACTAGGTGTATGACGACGAACCATATAACAAAAAGTTCCTTTCAATGATGGTAGTGATAGCTGAGGACAATCCTAGAAGAACAGCTCCTGCAGGATTGTCAGCTCTGCTTCAATTTTTGGGGTATCCTCCATCAAGATCAACTTTTGAGGTTCCAGGAGGATTATTGCAAATGTTGTCTAGCTGCTTTAGCTGCTTCTACTAAGCGCTCCAAGCTAGCCTTAGTTTCTGGGATACCACGAGTTTTAAGACCACAGTCAGGGTTGATCCAGACCTTGCTGCTTGGCACCTTAGCCAAGATAGCTTCGATTGTATGGTCAATTTCCCCTTCATTTGGCACGCGCGGTGAGTGGATATCGTAAACTCCAGGCCCCACTTCTGTTTGGAAGTTCTTAGCCTTAAGCTCATCCAGGATTTCCAAGTTAGAGCGGCTTGCTTCAAAGGAAATCACATCCGCATCCATGTTGTCGATAGCTGGGATGATATCGGTAAATTCTGAGTAACACATGTGAGTGTGGATTTGCGTATCTGGCGCTACTGTTGAGTGTACTAGACGGAAGGCTGGAATTGCCCAATCAAGGTAGTCTTCGTACCAGTCGCTACGACGGAGTGGCAATTTCTCACGAAGAGCAGCCTCGTCGATTTGGATAATCTTAACACCTGCAGCTTCAAGGTCAAGCACTTCGTCCTTGATTGCCAGGGCGATTTGAAGGGTAGAATCCTTGATAGAGATGTCTTCACGTGGGAATGACCAGTTGAGGATGGTTACAGGTCCAGTCAGCATGCCCTTAACAGGTTTGTCTGTACGGCTTTGTGCATAGCTAGACCATTTAACAGTGATTGGGTTAAGACGAGTCACATCACCCCAGATGATTGGTGGTTTCACCCCACGCATACCGTATGATTGTACCCAACCATTCTTAGAGAAGAGGTAACCTGACAGGTTTTGACCGAAGTACTCAACCATGTCATTACGCTCGAACTCACCGTGCACCAGCACGTCAAAGCCGACTTCTTCCTGCCACTTGATCCAATCATCGATTTGCTCAGCCAAGAACTTGTCATAGTCTTCTGCTGACAGCTCGCCCTTGCGGAAGGCCAAGCGTTTGGCACGGACTTCCTTGGTTTGAGGGAAGGAACCAATTGTCGTAGTTGGCAATGGTGGCAGATTGAGCGCCTTGTGCTGGATTTCTTCACGCTCTGCAAAGACCGGCAGGCGAGTGTAGTCTGCATCTGTCAAGCCAGCGATCCGAGCAGCCAGCTCTGCATTTTGCCCAACACGCTCTGCTGCAAAGAGAGCTTTGTTAGCAGCAAGTGCTTCTGCGCCACCGCCATTACGGATAGCATCCAAGTCACGGATTTCATCCAATTTTTCTACCGCAAAGGCAAAGTGGTTCAAGATTGCTGGTTCAAATTCTTCGTTAGCCGTTGTAAATGGCACATGGAGAAGTGAGCATGAGCTTGTCAAAACAAGATTTTCAGCTGGGATTTGCTCAAGCACCGCCAAGCTCTTTTCGTAGTTGTTGCGCCAGATGTTTTTACCATTGACAATCCCTGCATAAAGTGTCTTATCAGCTGGGAAACCACCTTTGACAAGGTCAAGAGTTTTCTTACCTTCGACAAAGTCCAGACCAATCGCATCTACTGGCAACTGTACCAGGTCTGCATAGATGTCACGAACGTCACCAAAGTAGGTTTGAATCAAGACTTCCAAGCCTTTCTTGTCTGCCAAAAGCTTCTTATAAAGGTCCAAGAAGAGAGCTTTTTCTTCTGCTGACAGGTCTTTGACCAGACTTGGCTCATCCAGCTGGATACGCTCTGCACCTAGCTCTGCTAATTTGGCAAAAACTTCTTGATAAGCTGCAACCAGGGCATCTACAAAGTCAGCCGGCGCTACACCGTCTTCAAAGTCAGATACTTGCAGGAGGGTGAATGGGCCAACCACAACTGGACGGGTTACCAAGCCCAACTCTTTAGCTTCTGCAAATTCATCAAAAATCTTATGCCCAGCCAGCTTGACTTGGGTTTCTTTTTCAAATTTAGGAACGATATAGTGGTAGTTGGTGTTGAACCATTTCTTCATCGGAAGAGCGCGGACATCCCCTTTTTCGCCCTGATAACCACGAGCCAGGGCAAAATAACGCTCCAAGTCAGTCAACTCCAAGCCTTGCACAGATGATGGCACCACGTTAAAGAGAAAGGCCGCATCCAACACATTGTCATAGTGAGAAAAGTCATTTGACGGAATCTCTGAAATTCCTTTTCCCTTAACAATATTCCAGTGCTTAGCACGCAGCTCTTTGGCCGCAGCCAGAAGCTCTTCTGCTGAGATTTCATGTCTAAAGTATTTTTCAGTTGTAAATTTCAATTCGCGGAATTCACCCAAACGTGGGAAACCAATGATAGTCGTTGACATAAACGTCCTCCAAAATTTTTCTTGATTTTATCTTATCAGAAAATCCCCCCTCTGTATAATTGGAATTTCCCAGAGTTTGATATAGCCTAAAACTATAACCACCCTCATCAACCAATCCAAAATCCCTATTTTAACAACACTATTGACTGAAATTATTGTTTGCTATAGGTAGAAGTTATGACCTTGGAACTTGAAAAAAACCAGCGATTTTTATTTTCGCTGGTTTCTTTTCATTCTTTTACTAGTGCTTTTTTCTCCTCCTTCTCCACAACAAACTCTCTAACCAAGCGATAGATAACTGCGAAGATCGGCGTGAAGAAAATCATGCCGACCAAACCAAAGAGATTACCTCCAATCAGGGCGGCGGCTAGGGTAAAGAGAGTTGGGAGACCGACGGACTGGCCTACCACGCGCGGATAGATAACATTGCCCTCAATCAGCTGAACCACCTGAAAAACTGCGATTGAAAGAAGGGCTTTCCAAGGGCTGTCGGTGAAGATAAAGATAGCACCTAGAGCACAAGCTGAGAAAGGCCCGATGTAGGGAATGAAAGAGAGCACTCCAGCCAGAACTCCTGTCAAGGCTGCATAAGGCAGGCCTGTCAGAGAGTAGGCGATAAAGACTAAAATCCCAACAATGACGGCCTCTATCATCTGCCCCATCAGAAACTTATCATAGGTCTCAACAATGACAGAACCGACATAGGATAGGCGTTTCACAGCCTTCTCAGGAAGCAGGACCTGCAAGAGACGGCTAGTGATTGTCTGCAAATGCTCCTTGCTGCTCAAGAAGGCAAACATGAGAAAAATAGACATGATGACAGAGAAGAAATTGCCAAAGATAGCAGAGATATTGCCCGTCAGACTGCCCAGAAGAGAGATGGCTCGGTTGACAATGTCACTGTTTTGCAGCTGCTTGGTCAAATCTTTCAGCTGGCTAGAGGAAAGCAAGCCAGACTGTTGCAGCCACTTGGCTACCTGAGGCGCTACCTTGCCGATTGTTGCGCTCAGCTGATTGACCGCTGTGGTCAGAGTCGGTACGACGATAGAGACAATCCCTGTCATAATGAGAGCTAAAATCAGCACCTCTAAAATTAAGGCCAAACCGCGCTGCAACTTCTGAGGGACTCGGCATTTGTCCAAGAATTCTTCCAGTTTTTTCATCGGAACATTGAAGATAAAGGCTAGGACTCCACCCAGTATAATAGGCGAAAAAACCGAAGTCAGACTCTGCAGGCCAGACCAGATGTTTCCGATATAGAGAACCAGAGCCAGAGCGAGCGCCGCAAAGACGATTAGTTTATAAGATTCATTTATTTTTTTCATAAAGCTTCCTTTTAATGTTTTGTCATTTCCTTATTTTATCATAATTTTCGAGGGCTTTCGAGCAGGAGAAAGCGGTCTTTAGTCAGCTTTGTCATTGCTCTTAAAATTTTGCAAATCTTGAAGATAGAGACTTCCTGATATGATAGCCAGAAGACCAGCCGCCTCTCCCAAAAATGGAATAACTCCTGCAAGGAAAGCAAAGAAGAGAAGCTTATGGCTCATCTTATTGACTCTTGAATTTTCGCTATAATGAGCCATTCCAACAATAGAAAGTCCCAAAAACAACAAGCTGATTAATACTATCAGACCGCCCCAACCAGAGTTTTCAACCAGTTTGGGAACTAAAGCAACTATTTTCCAGTGCCATCGCTTAGAAGAAGCGTAAAGGATTAGAAGACCTCCTAAGATACTCACAACTCCATTTACCAATAACAATTTATTCGACTTCATATAAATCTCATTCTTTCTTTTTTTAACATAGTATACCTAGCCACTTTCTAATCTGTCAACCGTTATCAAAGAATGGCTGTTTCATCCGATAAATCCGTTTTCATTCAAATTATCTTATGATAAAATAACTTTATGCACAAGAAAACGATTATTGATTTTAAGCAGTTGGGCCAACGCCTGATTTTTACGAATCCCATCAAGGAGCTAAAGACTCGCCGTCTTGACCAAGTGGAGGAACTTTTGACAGAGATTGAGGGCTGGCAGGAGAAAGGATACTATGCTGTCGGCTATGTCAGCTATGAAGCAGCGCCAGCCTTCGAGGAAAAATTCCAAGTTCATTCGGCTCCGCTCCAGAAGGAATATCTCCTCTACTTTACTATTCACGATAAGGCTGAGGAGGCTTCCATTCCCTTGACCTATGAGGAAGTGGAAATGCCAGCGGCTTGGCAGGGGCTGACTTCTGAGCAAGAGTACCAGAAGGCTATCGAGACTATTCATCACCATATCCGCCAGGGCGATACCTATCAGGTCAACTTCACGATGCAGCTGTGCGCGGAGCTCAATCCTGAGGATAGCTTGGCTATTTACAATAGGCTGGTCGTTGAGCAAAATGCGGCCTACAATGCCTATGTAGAGCATGATGAGACCGCCATCTTGTCCATCAGCCCTGAGCTCTTTTTCGAGGAGCACCGAGGTCAACTGACAACTCGTCCGATGAAAGGAACTACCAATCGGGGACTGACCTTAGAGCAGGATAGAGAGCAGGCCGCATGGCTGGCCCAAGATGCCAAAAACCGAGCAGAAAATATGATGATTGTCGATCTGCTGCGGAATGACATGAACCGTATTTCTCAGACGGGCAGTGAGCGAGTTGAGCGGCTCTGCAGTGTCGAGCAATACTCTACAGTCTGGCAGATGACCTCTACCATTAAAAGCCTTCTGCATGAGGGAATCGGACTGGCAGAGCTTTTCAAGGCGCTCTTTCCTTGCGGATCCATCACAGGCGCGCCTAAGATTTCGACCATGGCGATCATCAAGGCAACAGAAAAAGCCGCCCGCGGGGTCTACTGCGGTACAGTCGGCATCTGCCTGCCAGACCAGAGACGGATTTTCAATGTCGCCATCCGCACCATTCAGCTAGAGCGGGAAAAAGCTATCTACGGCGTTGGCGGCGGCATCACTTGGGACAGCACGTGGAAATCTGAATACATCGAAACCCAGCAAAAATCTGCCGTCCTCTATCGAAAAAATCCGCGATTCGACCTGATTTCTACAGGAAAAGTAACGAATGGAAAGCTGACCTTGCAAGACCAACACCTGCAAAGACTGACAGAAGCAGCCGGCTACTTCGCCTATCCTTTTGACCAAGACAAACTAGAGCAAGAACTAGAAGAAACCTGCGCTCAACTAGATAAAGGGCAGGATTACAGGCTGCGTATAGCTCTAAAAAAAGACGGCAGTATTGAGCTAGAAACGACTCCTCTACTGCCACTGACGGATACTTTCAGAAAGGCAAAACTGCTCGAGCAGACAGCCAATCTAGCCCAGCCTTTCACCTATTTCAAAACCAGTCATCGGCCACATCTGACCTTGGAGCAGCAAGAACAGATTTACTACAATGCCCAAGGCCAACTACTGGAAACTTCTATCGGCAATCTGCTGCTGGAGCTAGACGGCAAGCTCTACACGCCTCCAGCTGAATTGGGCCTGCTCAAGGGCATCTATATCCAGCAGCTACTGGATAAGGGTCGAGCTACTGAGAAAATTTTAACACTGGCTGACCTGGCTCAAGCAGAGAAAATCTACGCCTGCAACGCAGTCAGGGGATTGTACGAGCTGGAGATTGATAAAGGAAAGCTCTGACATGAAAGTTATCTTTCTGCACGGACTAGGGCAAGATGCACATTCTTGGAAGAAAGTCCAAGAAGCCCTAGCCAATGTCCCAACGGAGTCGCTGGCTCTCTTTCCGAAGGGCAATGAAAGTTACCAAGACATTCGACAAGCAACCCTCCAGCACCTTCAAGCTGAAGAACAGCCTTTTATCTTAGTCGGTTTGTCACTCGGTGGCCTGCTGGCACTGGACCTGGCTGACCAAGCCCTTCCTCATCTAAAGGGCTTGATTTTATCCGGAACTCAATACAATTTAGCAGATAATTTTCTCTACAGACTGCAGATTCTCGTCTTTAAACTGATGCCCAAAAGCGTCTTCACCAAGCAAGGAGCCGATAAGGTCCAGATGCTGCGGATTTTGACCGAACTGCGTAAGGTAAATCTCACTGATAAAGTAAAGAAAATCAAGCTTCCCAGCCTGCTGGTTTGCGGCAGCAAAGACAAGCCTAATCTAAAAGCTGCCTATGAGCTTAACAAGCTGCTGAAAGATTCTCAGCTTTGCATTATAGAAAAGGGCGGCCATACTCTGAATAGCCAAGCGCCAGAAACATTTGCTCAAATAATAGAGAAGTTCCTACATGAGTTCACCCTTTTATAAGACCAACCAAAAACTTTAGAAATATTTGAGAAATTCTTTATAAATATTTGAAAGTTTGGTGCTATACTAGTTAATAAGAAGAGGAGTTTTCTCTCCTAGTATCATGAAAAGGAGACTCAATCATGGAAAATGTTTTGGTTTTACAGCAAGTCAGCAAGAAATTCGGCCGACAGTACGCTCTGACCGATGTGAATCTGACGATAAAAAAAGGAGATATTTACGGTTTAATTGGCAAGAACGGGGCCGGTAAGACCACTCTGATTAAGGTCATTACCCAGCTCTTGGAAGCAAGCAGTGGCAATGTCTCCCTCTTTGGCTCTCAGAACTATCAAGAATGGACGCAGAGCCTCAAACGGGTCGGATCGGTTATCGAAACTCCGGTTGCTCACAACCACCTGACAGCCTATGAAAATCTCAGCTACTACTGCAAGCTCCGCCATATTCCCCATGCAGATAAGGTCATCCGTGAAACCTTAGAATACGTGGACTTGACGGATACCGGAAAGAAGAAATTCCGCGACTTCTCTCTCGGGATGAAACAGCGGCTGGGTCTGGCTATTGCGCTTCTTACCAGACCTGACCTGATGATACTGGATGAGCCTATCAACGGACTGGATCCAGTCGGCATCAAGGAATTCCGCCAGCTGGTGCAGCGGCTCAACGAGGAATTGGGCATGACCTTTATCATCTCCAGCCATATCCTGTCTGAACTCTACTTGGTGGGGACCCGGTTCGGCATTATCGAGGAGGGACGACTGATCCGCGAGATTTCCAAGGCGGAGTTTGAAGAACAGAGCGAAGACTATATCGTGCTTAAAACATCGCAGTTAGAAGAAGCCAGCCGGCTGATTCACGACCAGCTCATGCATCGTATCAAGGTGGTCAATGCTTCTGACGAGATTCATATCTTTACCCATTCGCATGAGATTAGCAAGATTGTCAAGGAACTTGCGGTCGCAGATATACCGGTGCAGGAGATTTACTATGCACGACAAAACCTAGAAAACTTCTTTACAGACTTGGTCAAATGACAAAGGGAGGCTTATCATGATGGATTTCATTAGAGCCGATTTTTACCGGCTCATGCGTTCAAAAGGCTTTTGGATTACTGAGTTTTTATTAGTCTGTGTGATTTTCTCAGCAACCTTCTTCCAAGCAAATATTCATTTTGGAGCAAATATCTCCAGAAATGAGGCTGCTACTCAAGCTCTAGGAAAACTAACCGGCCTTCAAGCTCTGGACTATTTTGCAGGAAATACAGACAGTATGCTCTTTTTCACCATCATTGGTATCGGTATGGTCCTTGGAGTGGACCTATCTCGGAAACTTTATAAAAACTGTCTGAGCTATGGCATCTCTAAGCTCAGCTATTATTTTTCTAAATTCTTTGTCTGCGTTAGTATCGCAGCCTTTCACTTCCTGATGATTTTATCTATCTCCTTTGTGACCGCTAGTCTGTCCAACGGAATTGGAAGTGCCCCCAGCTCTTTTTTGCCTCAGCTGGGAGCTGCTCTCTTCATTCAATTTCTCAGCACGGTTACATGGATTGCCATCATTTCTTTTGTACTCTATGCCAGCCACTCCATCGTATCTATCTTTCTGACCTATTTCCTTGGCGGTACCTTACTGACTATTCCCCTCATCTTTTACCCGGACAATGAATGGCTGATCTATCTGACTCTGCGTTTTAACACAAATATGGCAGCAGATGGCGGGGCTGTTATCAAGGCTATCCTGACAGTGGTAACGGTCACCCTGCTCTTTCTGGGTGGCGGGCTGATAGTTTTCAAAAAGAAAGATTTATAAAAAGCAGGAACAATCTTAAATATTCAGAGGAGATTTCATGTTACATACTATCCAGGCGGAGCTCTACCAGCTTGTCCGCTCCAAACCTTTTTGGCTAATAGAAGGGCTGCTCTTTTTTCTCATTTCCATCAGCTCTCTTGGTGAACGAAACTTTAATTTTTATATCTCTACGTCTTCTGATCCAGAAGAAATAGTCATCCAAGGTTGGACAGGATTTGAAGCTCTCGGGCAGCTTGCTAAAGACTTCCTGCCCTTTGTCATGATTACTGTCCTTGTGCTCATCATCTCTCTGTTAGGTCGTGACCTGACTAGAAAACTATACAACAATATATTAGCTGGCGGGATTTCTCGGAAAGAATTTTACCTATCCAAAATAGCTGTTCTTATCACAATTATCATCTTGCAAATGGCGGCAGCCTTTGCTGTAGCCTTTATCTTTGGGAGCCTCTTCCACGGACTTGGGACTATGCCAAAGAACTTTTTCTGGAGCTTTTCCTTGTCTTTCTTTCGCTCCTTTCTCTTTATTATGACCTGCAGTTCTGTAATTACCTGTCTCCTCTACCTAACCCGCTCCACCCTAGCCAGCTATCTCGTCTTTTTCGCCCTGATTATGCTTCAGTCTAGCCTCGTCATCGTTTTCCCTCAGATAAATTCTGAACTATTCTTATTCCTTATCCTAGCTGCTTCTCTCTTAGGTGGTTACCAAGCCTTTCAGCACAGGGACTTATAAATCTAAGCAGTCAGCCCTTTGGCTGCTTTTTTATTGCTTTTGGATTGGTTCTGCATTTCTTTAGAAATATTTTAGAATTTCTTGAGAAATATTTGAAATCTAGCTTGTATACTAAAATCAAACCTAAGAAAGCGAGAATATACCATGCAAACTGTTTTAGAAGTAAAGCAAGTTACCAAACAATATGGCCAGCAATATGCCCTTGATCATGTGAGTTTTTCGATCCAGAAGGGCGAAATTTACGGTTTAATCGGCAAGAACGGAGCTGGCAAAACCACTCTTCTCAAGACCATTAGCCGGCTCATTCATGCCAACAGCGGAACCGTTTCTGTCTTTGGTTCGCAGAACTCTAAGGAATGGAATGAAGCCCTGCGCAAGATAGGTACTGTCATCGAAACACCAGTCGCTTACAATCAGATGACTGCTTATCAAAACCTCAACTACTACTGCAAGGTTCACCAGATTGCCCAGCCCGACCAGCTCATCAAGGAAACCCTGGCCTATGTCGGATTGAGCAATACTGGTAAAAAGAAATTCCGCAACTTTTCGCTAGGAATGAAGCAGCGCTTGGGAATCGCTATTGCACTTATAAGCAAGCCTGAACTCATGATTTTAGATGAGCCCATAAATGGCCTCGATCCTCTTGGCATCAAGGAATTTCGACTGATGATTCAGCGACTCAATCAAGAATTGGGAATCACTTTTATCATTTCCAGCCACATCTTGTCTGAGCTTTATCTGGTAGCCACCAAGTTTGGAGTGATTGACCAAGGACGGCTTGTTGCAGAATTCACCAAGGATGACTTTGACCGAGCCAGCGAAGATTATATCGTCCTCAAGACTAGCTATAAAGAACAGGCTGCCAATCTCATCCAAGGCAAGCTCCACTATCAGCTCAAGGACGCTGATAAATCTGACGAACTGCACATTGTCGCCCAAGAGCAGGAACTAAATGACATCAACAGGGAGTTGGTCCTATCCAACATTCATGTCAATGGTATCTATGCAGCTCACAAAGATTTAGAAAAATACTTTACAGATTTAGTCCAGTAAGGAGAAAAAACCATGTTACATACTTTTCAAGCAGATTTTTACCGTTTCTTTCGTTCCAAGGCTGTTTGGATTACCGAATTCATCTTTCTACTGACGACCTTGAGCGCAGTCTTTGGCAAATTAAATGCCGTCCAGCTTATACAAGCGGTGTCCAACGCTATCGGTAATAATACATTTATCATCATTATCCTCTCTATGGTCGTCATCGGGACAGATCTGAACAAGCAGCTTTACAAGAATACTTTAACCAGCGGCGTTTCTCGTACCAGCTTTTTCGTCTCTAAAGCCCTAGTCATGGTCTGCGTAACGTTCCTGCAGTTGGCTCTCTATTATAGCATCAACTTTATCCTAGCAGCCATTCTAAATGGTATCGGTGATTTATCCGCTACCTTCCTGCTTCAGTTTATTCTTCTATTCTTTGTGCAGTGTCTGACTGTCATTGCTTGGACAGCCATTATTTCCTTTATTCTTTATCTGAGTAAATCTATGATTGCTGCCCTGGGAGGTTACCTTTTCTGCGCATCCTTAACCGGAGCTCTTGCTCAATTTTATCCCAAATCTTTATGGCTGCAGCATTTCACCATGAGCTTTGATTTTGAGACGCTCCAAAGCAACGGTGTAACCTTGAGAATTGTTCTAATCGCCCTGTTTTTAGGAACAGTCTTCACCGCAGCAAGTCTTTATACTTTCCACAAAAAGGATTTATAGTTGAAAATGAGCTGGCTCTCGACTGGCTCATTTTAATCTTTTCAATTTTAAATTTCTTTAGAAATATTTTAGAATTTCTTGAGAAATATTTGAAATTTAGTTTGTATACTAAAAGTATAAACAAAGTAATTAAAGGAGAAACATCATGCAAAATGTTTTAGAAGTGAAAGGACTCACTAAAAAATACGGTGATCAGTATGCTCTGAAAGATGTCAGTCTTTCCATCAAGAAAGGAGAGATTTACGGTCTCATCGGAAAAAACGGTGCTGGTAAGACCACACTGATCAAAATCATCACGCAAGTCATCTATCCTAGCGGAGGGTCCGTGTCTGTTCTGGGCTCTCAGAACCAACAAGAATGGACAAAAGCCCTCAGCCATACTGGATCTGTTATCGAGACCCCTGTAGCTCATGCCCATATGTCGGCTTATGAAAATCTGCGCTACTACTGTACCGATCGGGGCATTCCAAATGCTGACAAAGTCATCAAAGAAACCCTGCAATATGTCGGCCTGACCGATACTGGAAAGAAGAAATTCCGCAATTTCTCTCTAGGGATGAAACAGCGGTTGGGCATTGCCATTGCCATTTTGGGGCGTCCCGACTTGCTCATCTTGGACGAGCCCATCAATGGTTTAGACCCAGTTGGGATTCAGGAATTTAGAGAAATGGTCAAGCGCCTCAATCAAGAATTAGGCATCACCATCATCATTTCCAGCCATATCCTGTCCGAGCTTTATCTAGTAGCAACTCGCTTTGGTTTTATCAATCAAGGGCATTTCATCAAGGAGCTGTCTAAGGAAGAATTTGACCGAGAAAGCGGCGACTATATCATCCTAAAAACGGATAATATCAAGCAAGCTGCTCATTTAGTGCAAGACAAGCTAGGCTACCAGCTCAGACCGACCAACAAGGAAGATGAGCTGCATATTTCCGGTAAGGTACAAGAAATTCGCAAGATTGCCAAGGAACTAGTCCTAGCCGACATCCCAATCGGGGAAATCTACTACGCCCACAAAGACTTAGAAAAATACTTTACAGCCTTAATCAACCAACAAGGAGGAAACACTCATGTTTAATAGTATCAAGGCGGATTACTACCGTCTCTTCCGCTCCGTAGGATTCTGGGGAGTGCAGGCTTTCTGCATCTTTGGAATTCTCCTCGGCATTTTCACTTCCAAAGTTGTCAGTTCCGACAACGGTATCTTTTTTGCCATAGATGTCGTCTCCTACAACAGCGGCATGCTCTTTATTGCCTGCAATGTCATGACTAGCTTGCTTCTCGGTGTTGATCTCAATGACAAACTTTATCACAATAACCTGACTACAGGCAAGACTCGGACCCAGTATTACTTCTCTAAATCACTGACTATCGGTAGCTTACTTCCGATACAGTTCATACTACTCTACATTTTTGGTATTGTCATCGAATTTGTCCGAACCGGTGGTAATATGGGAACCCTGCCAGCTAATTTCTGGGGACAATTCGCAATACTCTTTGTCATGCAGGTCATCTGTACCTATGCTTGGTACTGCATTACCAGCTTTGTCCTCTACTTGACTCGAAACTATAGTGTCGTCTTTATCACCTATATCATGACCTACATCTTACTCGGCCTCCCTAGTCAAATGGTTGATGCCAATAATGAATGGTTCAAGGCTATCAAGATGGAGTTCGTCTACGGAGACGCTTCAATACCAGGTGTCATCACCAAAACAGCTATCTTTGCTCTCAGTCTGATCACGGTCTTTAGCTTAGCAGGACTGGCTACACTGAAAAAGAGAGATTTGTAAAATAAAAACTCAGCTAATCACTAAATTAGCTGAGTTTTTTTGAGCGGATTTTGATTGGATTATGAGCGGATTTCACCCTTTCTGGTCTAGCCCTCTTTATCGGCTTTCTTTCACTGCTTCCAATCTTGCTTTTTCAAGAACAGACTGATGCAGACTCCTAGGATAAGGTAGAAAGTGACAAAGGTAAGACTAGCTGCCAAACTGGTCGGATATGGAAAGATCTTGCCCAGAGGAAAAAGAACATTAGATAGAAATCCGAGGGGAACAAAGAGCAAGAATAAAATCAAGGCTAGCTTAACCTGAAAAGAAGGTCTTACATCGGATAGATTGCGGCCTGTTCCCCACACCAGCAGCCCTACTCCCTGAACAATCAGCACCGGCGTTAGCAAGACACTAATCTTGAGAAAATCAGCTAGGATAATGGAGAGGATGATGCCCAGACCGATAAAGCCAAGAGAGAGCTAATAGCAAATATTGCTGGCTATTCTCCTGTACTTGATTGACTGCTCTTCCTCTTTCTGGACTACAGGCTCAATTCCCTTGAGCAGATAGTCTGTGGTCACCGCAAAATAGTCACTCATGGAAATGATCTTATCCAAATCAGGCATACTCTGCTCGCTCTCCCACTTGGAAACGGCCTGTCTGGACACACCGAGTTGGTCGGCTAGACCCTCCTGCGAAATGCCCCGCGCTTTCCGCAGGTACTGGATTCTGTCTGATAGATTCATGGATTGTTTTACCTATTCTTTCTTATTTTTTATACTTTCTTTCATTTAAACTTATTATAGCACAAGGCGGAGAGACTGCAAAGTCTGATTGTCATCTCTTCATAAAATGCTAGACTTCTTCTTTAGATGGAAGAGCTTTTTCCTCCCTATCCGTCCGATACCAGAGATAGATACTATAAAGTGTCAGGAGAAGCACACCTCCAAAGTAAAAGAAGGGATTAACTTGAGAGAAATCTAAATTGTTAGCTTGAGCTATTCCAACAAAAGTCGGGATGAGGGTGTTGGAGAGTGCATGAAAGATGTTACAAGCAAGGACAGACTGGGTCTTCTTATACAGAGCTGCAAGCCAAAAAGATAGAAGGATACTGAAAATGATAAAAACTGAGAACAGATCCTGGCTTCGATCATAAAAGCGATCGTAAAACCAGAGAGGGATATGCCAGATGGCCCAAATAATACCGGTCATCAAGGTAGAGACAAAGAAAGAAAACTTTTTCTCTAAGGCTGGCTGTAGGAAACCGCGCCAGCCAAATTCTTCAATCCCGCCCGATAGGACAATACAATAGATAAAAAACCAAGGAAATCTTACTAAAGCGCCGTCTACCAGCTTGCCACCAGAAGCTAGGGCATAGAAGGTGGTCAGACCGCCACCATAGATTAGCAAGTAGAGCCAGGTCTCTTTCTTGCCTGAAAAGAGATAGGAGCAAATGGCCTTGAAGCCTTTCTTTTTCAGTACGATTAGGCTGGCCAGCATAGGCCCAAACATAGCAATACCATTTAGAATAGCTTCAAGAGCTAGATAGGCTGTAGGTGGACTGTCTGGCCAAAGGTTTTTGAGGATAATGTCCAGCAGCCAGAATCCCCATGTCCAGACGAAGTTCCAAGCTAGGAACGGCAAAATTAGTTTTAGTTGTGGTTTGATAGTTGTTTCTGTATTCATGAGAATACCTCCTTATAATATAATTAAACTCAAGTTTTTGATCCAAATCTTCAAAGACAGCGACTCGTTCATTCCGAAATCAAAAACTCGGCTTCTGCTTTCAGATTAACAAAAAAGCCAGTTGCCTTTCTAGCGACTGGAATTGGAATAAAGAAAAAATCTAGTTGCTTTTTGAGTGATTGAACTTGGAATCTTTGTCAACTGTCAGTTGCAAGTCAGTTATATCAAGGGTTTAGAGTAGTTGGCTGATTTTTCACTTTGACCGGTAAAATGACCTCGTTGATATGACTTGCTTTTCAAATCACAAAACAAAAAGGCATCTTTATCATGACTTTCTTCGACTTAATCTAAAAATAAACCTCAGCCAATTCGAAAATTAACTGAGGTTTATGAGCGGATTTTGAGGCTAGCTGATAGAGCTGAGCCTTCCTTATTTTGCTTTTTTAAGTCTTTTTTACAAAGTCACAACCAGTTCAAACCAGTCGTCCTCTGCTTTCATTGTCAAGTCCCCGCCTAGGATTTCGACTAACTGCTGGGTGATGTAGAGCCCCAGACCAGAAGACTCCTCACTGCTGGATAGATTTTCTGAGTAAAAGCGATTGGTCAGCTTATCTAGATATTGGATAGGCTGCTGGACGATATTTTTGACGGTAAAGATACAATGCTCGCCCTCTTTTTTCAGAGAAATGCTGGCAGCCTTACGACCGTGCTTGAGGACATTGCTTATCATATTCTGAACAATGCGCTCTAGAATTTCTGGGTCTGTCTCTAGCTCTAGACCTTCAGCCAGCTCTACCTGCAGGTCAATCTGGGCTTTCTGGAAGGCATCATAATAAGTAAAAAGCTGCTGGGTTACCAGCTGAGATATATCTGTCGGCTGGACATTGGCCCGAATGGCTCCCTCCATCAGCCGGCGGTACTCCATCAAGGCTTCCAGCCGTTTGGATACCATTCCCAGACTATCTGCAATTTTGACTAGCTGCTGACTTTCCTGACTATCATCCTTCAGCAGCTGCTGGGTATAGCCGCTGGCAATGGTCAGAGGGGTGCGGATATCATGGGCGATATTACTGATAGCCATATCCAGCGTCTTCTTTTCCTGCTGGACAACAAAGGTCGTCTTATCTAGCTCCCTAAAGAGCAGCTCTGCTTCCTCTGTCAATTCCAAAATACTGGGGGCATGGGCAGCAGGAGCCAGACGATTCTGGCTCCCTGTCTGCCGCTTCAGACGAATCTGCTGAGCCACATCCTTGACCGCCAGATGATAGCGTATGAAACCAATGGCCAGAAACAGACTGATAAGGGCAAATAAAATGACTAACACCAACATATCAGTCCTCCTTGAGCCGGACACCCAGTCCCCAAACAGTCTCTATGTATTCCTCTGTTGGGTCCAACTGAGCCAGTTTCTTACGTAGATTGCTGAGGTGGGTATTCAGGGTATTATCCCCAGGCAGATAGCTCTCTTCCCAGACCTGCTCAAAGAGCTCTTCCTTGGTGTAGATCTTCTTGGGATGACGGAGTAAGAGCTGGAGGATATGATATTCTTTCTTGCTCAGACGGACGCTTTTCTCTCCACAGACCGCCTCAAAGGTAGTCTTGAGCAGCCGGATATTTTTAAAGGACTGGCCTTCTTCCTCGCCAGTCAAAGCCTGCTGGCTGCGCAGCTGCACGGTAATACGGGCAAAAACCTCATCCAGATTGAAAGGTTTGACGATATAATCATTAGCACCATTCAGCAGGTACTGGCTAACCAGCGCTTTCTCACCAAGGGCCGTCAGCATGACCACAGGCACCGTAGCATTGCTACTGCGAATTTCCCTCAACACTTCATCGCCATTCTTCCCCGGCAGCATGATATCCAAAAGGACCAAATCAATCTCCTCCCGCTCAAACAGCGAGATGCCCTCCGTCCCCGAATAGGCGGAATAAACTGTGTGTTCCTTCTGAAAAAGATCTTTTAGAATTTCATGAATATCACTGTTGTCTTCGATGAGTAAAATATGAGCCATAAACACTCGCCTCCAGAAATTTCCTATCACTAGTGTAGCAAGGATAAGAGGCTAAGTCAATAAAAGATGGACTATTCGAAAAACTTTAGAAATATTTTAGAATTACTTGAAGGATATTTGAGAATCGAACTTTAAAATAGAAAGAAATAAGAAATGTATGTGCTATAAAAAGGAGACTCAGAATGTTTAAAATTTTTTGCAAAATCGTTTTTAGAAGTATTACTTTCGTCCTTGAGGGCTAAGGAAAAAAGCTGAGACATTCATATCTCAGCCTTTTTTCTATTTCACAGATGCTCCGTTAGTTGCGATGACTTCCTTATACCAGTCAAAGGATTTCTTCTTGGAACGTTTGAGTGTTCCCTTGCCTTCATTATCCCGGTCCACATAGATAAATCCATAGCGCTTCTTCATCTCGCCAGTACCGGCTGATACCAGGTCGATACAGCCCCAGGTCGTGTAGCCCCACAGCACCACGCCGTCCTCATTGATGGCTTCCCGCATGGCCTTGACATGGGCCGCCAAGTAGTCAATCCTGTAATCATCAGCCACATAGCCATTTTCATCCGGACTATCCACTGCACCCAGACCATTCTCCACGATAAACATGGGCTTTTGATAGCGATCCCAGATGGTATTTAGCGTAATGCGCAAGCCCAGTGGATCGATCTGCCAGCCCCACTCAGAAGCTTCCAAATAAGGGTTCTTCAGTGAAGCAAAGATATTGCCCTCCGTTAGCTCATTGACCTTAGGATCTCCCGAAGACACCCGGCTAGAGTAGTATGAGAAGGAAATGAAGTCCACCGTATGCTCCTTGAGTAGTTGCAGGTCTTCTTCTGTCATTTCGACAGTGATGCCCTCGCGCTCCCAAGCTTTCTTGGCATAATTGGGATATTCGCCACGCGCCTGCACATCAATGAAGAAATAGTTTTTCCTGTCTTCCTCCATACCAGCCCATACATCACGTGGATGACAGGTATTAGGATAATTTTGACCCGCTGCCAGCATACAACCGACCTTATTTTCCGGATCAATCTCATGAGCCAGCTTGGTAGCAATGGCTGACGCGACCAGCTCATGATGGGCTGCTTGGTATTTGACCTGCTCCTCATTTTCGCCTTCTTCAAAGCAAAGCCCCGCCCCCATAAATGGTGCATGGAGGATCATATTAATTTCATTGAAGGTCAGCCAGTACTTGACCAAGCCCTTGTAGCGGGTAAAGAGAGTGCGGCAGAGACGCTCGTAAAATTCCAGCATGCGACGATTCCGCCAACCACCATATTGCTCGATCAAGTGCATGGGACAGTCAAAGTGAGTAATGGTCACCAAGGGCTCAATGCCGTACTTATGGCATTCCTTAAAGAGGTCTTCGTAAAATTTCAGGCCAGCTTCATTGGGCTCCAGCTCATCCCCCTTAGGGAAAATCCGACTCCAAGCAATGGACAGACGATAGGTCTTAAAACCCATCTCGCCAAAGAGGGCAATGTCCTCCTTGAAACGGTGGTACATATCAATGGCTTCCTTGGCTGGGTAGAAATAGCCTTCCTCAAAGTCAAACATCTTTTTCTTACCCGTGATGATGGCCAGACGATCCTCACCAATCGGCACCACATCTACATTGGCTAGCCCGCGACCATCCGCATCATAAGCGCCTTCGCACTGGTTGGCAGCTGTCGCTCCGCCCCACAAAAAACCATCCGGAAAAGTCAGTTTTTCAGTCATATGTCTACTCGCTTTCTAATTGCTTGTTTATTTACTTATATTATAGGTCATTCTGTAAACCTTTTCTTATAAAATACTGTGATACACTGATACTATTCTACTATTTAAGTTGATCAGATCCTTTTTAAAAAAATTATCCTCTCAAAAAAAGCAATAGTCTCCTCTGAAACAAAAAAAGAAGACTGAAAACCAGTCTCCTCCTGTTTCTTTTAAATCAAAGCTGTGATAGCCGTTACTAAGCCAAAAACAATCCCAGGTGCATTGGCTGCTGCAAGTGGAATATCTCTTTCTTTTTTGAAAAGTCCATAATAGACCCAGAGACTGCAGTTGATTGCTGCAACCAAGGGCTGGATGAAATTCCCCTTTTGGCCAGCTAGATTGTTCATGATTTGTGGGAAGTAAGACACATACATCATAACAGACATGAAGGTCGCTACCCAACCCAGAATTTTCATTTGTTTTTCAGACATTTTTATAGTCTCTTTCATTTTTGCTGAATCTTATTTTATAATCTTCTTTCAAAACAATCAAGTCTTTAAAACTTTTGTTATAAAGTTGTAAACTATCACAATCTTGTGATAAGAAAGAAGAGTGAGGTTAGAAAAAGTATATAATCAGAAAAACGCATATTACTATGCATTGAAAAATCTTGATACTGGGTGTTTTATTGCTGAAATATTTACTTTATTTTCTGATAAAACTGACTTTTAAGCCAGATTCAATATTTTCCTAAATCTACAACTTGTTGATATCTACTTTCATCATCAATATGATGGGCAATTTCTAACATCATAACAGGAAGAGAAAATAGTAGTTCATGTACCATGAGGGCGTTTTCTTTATCTAGGGTTGCGGTCACTTCATCAGCCAATAACAGATTTTTTCTACGAAGAAGAAAACGTGCCAATTCAATCCTTACTCTTTGTCCCCCAGAAATATTCTCCCCGTTATTTTTGATAATAAAATCCATCCCACCCGTCAATTCAAAATCTAGTTTGACTTGTTTCAAAACAGCAAGCAACTCTTCCTCAGAAAATTCTTGTCCTAAGGTCAAATTATAACGCACTGTATCATTAAAGAGAAATGGATGTTGACTAATAATTCCTATACTGGATACAAAACTTGATGTACATTCATTAACAGTTGTAACGCCGATAATTTCTCCCTCATCTGCTATTTCTTCTCCAGTAATGAGTCGAAACAAGGTTGACTTACCACAACCACTCGGTCCTTTGATTAAAACTTTCTGACCTGCTTGAACATCCAAATTTAGATGAGTAAAAAGTTGTCTGTCACCATAGGATTTACTTAAATTTTTAATGTGTAGAGCATTCAATTCTTGCGCATCTTTTTTATCTATCTGTTTTACATCTCCAATTTCTAATACTCCAAAAATCTTATCTGCTGTCGTTTTTGCCCCTTGTATATCTACAGCATCATACATAATAGTCTGAATAGGGCTCACTAGCTGACCTGCTGCGATGTACATGGCAACAAGACTTGCCACTGACACTTTCTGCCCAGCCATAGCAAAGTAAAAACCTAAAACAAGTGGTAAAACTTGGCTTAAAAAGACCATGAAACCGTTGCAAAAGAAAATTATATTATGGGTAAAGCAAAATTTTTGAATGGCTAGTTGATAATGTCGATTAATCTTCCAAAATCTGTTCTGATTTTCAGAAATTGCTTGGTTCATGAGTAGAGTATGTGCTCCTCGGATACTATCAGATACTTGATTATGCACTTCTACTCTGCCTTGAGCCATGTCATCACCAGTATGTTTGAGTCTTTTACTCATCAAGAACTGAGGAATAGGACGTAAAATAGTGAAAAAGACAAAAATACTACCTAGTAACAAATTTTGCGAAATAATATAAATCGCTGTTAGTATTGCTACAAAGCTCCAGCAAATGATATTGACGTATTTTTCTAAGTAATTATCCCCCAAATACTCCATATCTTGTGTGAGCATGGTGATTTTTTCATCTTCGTTAAAATCTTTATTTGTCATCAGCTTGTCAAATAAATCTGCCCTCATATTCATTTGAATTTCACGTCGAAAAACATTATGTGTATGATTACAAAAGAGCATTAAGCTATACAAGACGAAGTATACTGTAAAGCCAAAAATAGCAAACTGTATGATTTTAGAATAAGTCAGTTCTCCTTGATTTAAGGACAAGGCTTGTGATACGACTAAGGGTTGAGCAAGAGCTAAACCTCCATTTGCCAGTGCACCGATGATAGTATAAAACTTCGTTTTCTTATCCAGATAGTGAAATATTTTATTCATAATGCCCTCCTAGAAAAAGAGAGAGGCTAGCACTCCTCTCCATTTTTATTATATAAACTTAACAAATATTACAATTATTGCTTACAACTTCAGGTTTTTTTACAACCTTTTTGTTTTTCTTGATAGACATTTTTGCTTACCCCTCTCTAGTCCACATCTAAAATATCTTCATAGCATCCGGAAATAGCATAAAGTGCTAGATTTTTACGAATTTTCTCTTGCATATTCTTACAAATCACAGAAGAGCTTAATTTCGTAATATGCTTGGCCATTGGACAAAAGCCTGATTTACAAACCAAAACAAAGGGACATGTTTTACAATCTTCTCTAACAGATAGAAACCATCCTTTCATTTTATCTTTGTTAATAAATCCAGTATTGATATTTCCAAAAACATTTTGATTATCGTACAAAGCAACTGTACATGCTTGTACAATACCTCTAACATTAAACATATAGTGGTTTAAACGATTGGCATAACAAGAAAAGGAATTGTGAACCACAATGCTTGGCAAAGATAGATGGTATCCCAAATCAACTGCTTTCTTAGAAATACCAAAACTCATATCATTTTTAAATACTGTAACACAGTCGTCTTTAGAACGATCTCCTTGTCCCCAGTTACCAATATTATGATATAGAAGAAAAAATCTATCATCATTCTTAAAGTAACGGCCATCATTTAATAGAAATGACTCCATATGGTCATAATTTTCTTTCGATATATTGAATCTTAAAGTACAAATAAAATCTAAATCACTATCCTTCATTTTATGAAGATTGTTTAAAATTCGCGCATAGGAACCTTTTTGATTTTTTAACACACGTTGAGAATCATGACTCTCTCCATCACCATCAATAGTAATCTGAAAATTAGTAACATCATACTCTCTTACTAATTTTTCAAATTTGGAAGATGTTAACAAAAATCCATTAGTAGTAATACTTGCTGAATACGTTATTCCAAATCGCTCGCAAATTTTCAAAAATTCTAGTGAAAGCCGTTGAATTGTTTTATAGCCTAACAGAGGTTCTCCACCAAACCATGCTATCCTTAGGAAATGATATTGAGAATTACTCAATTTTTCTTCAGCAAATTTTAAAATAGCATTTTCTGTTTCAATAGACATTCCAATATTTTTAAAGTGTTCATAACAATACTTACATCGAAAATTACAATCTCCATGAGTAAGAATTGTAAACTCTAGTATCTCATTATTCCTATCTTCTATCTGTTTTAAATATTTGTTTACCTCATTTTCTTCAAGTAAATATTTATTCTCTTCCAAATAGGCAATATATTCACTTTCCGTTGTTTTATTTTCTTGTATATTCTTCTTCAATTCATTAGTAATCAAAAATGAATGATTATTTTTGGTATTAAAATATACACTACCATCTTCAGTATCATACCTTAAGACATATCGTGATAATTTCATATTACCACCTCTTTATTCTTTGATTTCTTTACATACATTATATACCTATTAAAATGATAATTCAAACAAAAGTCAGAAAATTAGAAAAGTTCTACATTTTAATAATTTTCAATCAAGTACAAACTAATTTCAAATCTCCTTATCTACTACTATACATGCCTTACTATCACATTTCTGTTCGTAGAGACACAATCTCGCTATTCCTTCCTCTGACGATTCTTATGTCCAACGTCATACTTAAAACGGGTCTATCACGAGACTGTTTTAATCCGTTACCTCACGATAGTCAAGCTCAGAAGTCACTATTAGGTTTACCTAAAAAAGACCGGGTTTCTCCGATCTTTCAATTGTTCATATTCTCACATTCTGTTTTAAGAATGATTAAGGTCAACTTCAAATGACTAATCGTCCTATTTCATTCGATAAAAATCAATCACTAGACCAGCAGGTCCTTTAACTAGTAGCGATTCCGTACCCCAATCAGTTACAGCTGGGCCGTGTAAAATCTCGGCACCAAGCTCTTTCAACCGTTTGTAGTTCTGCTCTACATCCTCAATCTCGATGTGAAGAATGATGCCTGACTGAAAACTTTCCAAAGGAATCAAATGATTTTGTGACAACATGAGGCAGTGACTGCCAATCGTGAACTGAGCAAAACTGTCGTCAACATAATCGGCTTTTTTATCAAAAATACGCTCCAAGTCAGCACAGACTTGGGGAACATCTGAAACAATAATATCTAATTGATTTAAATTCATTGACTATTCTCCATAAAAAGACCAGATTGCTCCGATCTTTTCAAGTTCTGCTCTAAGAAAATCAAAGAACAAAGTCTACAAAATTTACATTTGATTTTCGACGAGAGGAATTATTTAATTGCACGTGATTGCAATCCTTCTTCTTCCAAGAAGAGGCGGAATGGTACGAGTTCTTCTGCTTCGTATTTTTCCTTGAAGGCTTTGATTGCTTCTTCTGAGTGAAGTTTTGGATCTAGTTCAAGTACTTCTACTGGAAGCGGACGGTGTTGAGTGATGCGAGCATCGATAACAACAGTTTTACATTCTTTATTCAATTTAACAGCTTCTGCAACGACTGCATCGATATCTTCGATACGGTCAACTGTAAATCCAACGGCACCTTGAGCTTCAGCAATTTTAGCGTAGTCAGCGTTTGTGAAGTCTACACCAAACAAGTGTTTGTTTGTGTCTTCGTATTTGTTCTTGATGAAGGCATACTCAGCATTTGAGAAGACAAGGTTGATAACTGGAAGGTCGTATTGAACGTTTGTGATCACGTCTGGATAGCACATGTTGAATGCACCATCACCCATGATGTTCCATACTTGGCGATCTGGATTGTCTTTCTTAGCAGCGATACCACCAGGAAGGGCGATCCCCATTGTCGCAAAGAGTGGAGATGTACGCCACATGTTCTTAGGTGTCATGTGAAGGTGACGAGTAGATGTTTGAGTTGTGTTACCTACGTCAATTGAGTAGATAGCGTCTTGGTCAGCGTATTTGTTAACTGCATTGTAAACTTGGTACAACTGCAACTCACCCTCAGTTTTACCTTCGAGTTTGTTCATGTAATCACGCCAGTTTTGGTTGTTCTTAACGTTTGCACGCCACCATGGAGTAGATTCAACTGGGTTTACTTTGTCAAGAATCGCTTTAGCTGCTTGACCTGCATCACCAAGGATAGAAGCGTCAAGGGCATGGCGTTTACCAAGTTTGTAAGGGTCAATATCCACTTGGATGAATTTTTCAGTGTTCTTGAAGGCTTCGTACACTTCAGCAAATGGGAAGTTTGACCCAAGGAAAAGAACGGTGTCTGCTTCAAAGACTACTTCGTTGGCTGGTTTCCAACCAACACGGTAAGCAGAACCTGTCAAACCTTCATAGTTCCATTCGAAAGCTTCAAAGTTTTTACCAGTTGTGATGATTGGTGCTTTGATTTTACGTGACAATTCAGTAATCACTTCACCAGCTTTAACACCACCAAATCCAGCGTAGATAACAGGGCGCTCAGCCTTGTTCAAGATTTCAACTGCTTTGTCAATTTCAGTTTCGTTCAAGGCAGGAGCAATGAATGAACGCTCGTAAGAACCTGATCCGTAGTATGAGTTTTCGTCGATTTCTTGGAAACCGAAGTTTACTGGAATTTCAACAACGGCAGGACCTTTTTTAGAAACAGCAGCACGGCAAGCTTCGTCAATTACTTTTGGCAATTGCTCAGCGTAAGCGACACGTTTGTTGTAGACAGCGATACCGTTGTACATTGGGTTTTGGTTCAATTCTTGGAAGGCATCCATGTTGAGTTCGTTGACTGGACGTGATCCAAGAATAGCAAGGAATGGAGTGTTATCCATAGCTGCATCGTAAACACCGTTAATCAAGTGAGTCGCACCTGGGCCACCTGAACCAACTGCAACCCCGATTGAGCCGCCGAATTTAGCTTGCATCACCGCTGCAAGAGCACCAGTTTCTTCGTGGCGAACTTGCAAGAAGCGGATATCTTTGTCTTCAGCCAAAGCATCCATGAGTGAGCTGAGTGTTCCTGATGGGATACCGTAGATGGTGTCTACGCCCCATGTCTTCAATACGTTGAGCATTGCTGCAGATGCAGTAATTTTTCCTTGAGTCATAATAATAACTCCCCTTCAATAAAATAATTTTTCAGTTATTGAAAACATTTCCACTTGTGAATGAAAACGCTTCAAGCAACTTTACTCTATCAATTTATCATGTTTTTTCGCTCTTGTATAAGAATATGCTCATAGATGATATAGAACTATTACATAACACACAGCCCTAAATTTTTTCACAAAGTCCAATGTGTTTTATAATAATTTTCATAATCCCTTTGAAATCAAGCATCATTCACAGAAAATTTTTGTAAGTTAAGGAAAATAAAAAAGCTCTGTTCTGGTAAAACAGAGCTGTATCCTTACGAAGAAACTACAAATATTCCTGCAAAGCCTTGGACAGAGCAGCATAGCCAGAAATGGTCAGATGGAGGCCGTCAGTTGTATAATCTGGGCGCAGCTGGCCTCCCTCGTCCAGAAAAGCATCGTAGAGATCAATAAACTGGACATTCATGTAGGCGCTAGCCAGCTGGCGATAGGCTTGATTGAGGGCCTGAATCTTTTCATTGCTGCGGACATAGACCGTGCTCTTGTAGGCCGGAGCTTCATTGACGGGAAGGACAGACAGCAACTGGATCTGAGCCAGAGGATAATCACGAGAAATCTCCTGAATAATGGCTTCTAAATTGGCCAGCGTTTCTGTCTGAGGCATCTCCTTGCCAATATCATTGGTACCTATCAGGATAAAGACCTTATCCAAAGCCTGCCCAAAGAGATGGGCATCCAGATTTTCTAAAAGCAAATCAGTCTTATAGCCCCGAATGCCGCGGTTGACCAGTCTTTTATCCGTCTGCAATAGTTCCTGCAATGGATAGTATTCTACGATAGAATCTCCGATAAAGATGATGTCTGGATCCTTGACGGAGAGTTGATTGAGTTCTCTGTAGTTTTGCTGCAATTTTGCCTGCTCCTTGAGAAGCCATTCTTCTAATAATTGTACTGCCATTATCCTTTTTCCTCTTCTAAGTATTGCTCAAGCACCTGTAAAACACCGGCTTCTGTATTGACCGGCGCTAGGTAATCTGCTACCTTTTTGACTCGCTCATCGCCATTCTCCATAGCGTAAGAAATACCAGCTAATTCAAGCATTTCTATATCATTTTCACTATCGCCAAAAGCCATGATTTCCGAGCTTTGAATCTGCCACTTAGCCATCAGTTGCTGCAAGCCCCAAGCCTTGTGCATCCCATCTTGGAGGATGTCAATGGCTCCATAACCACTAGCAACCGCGCTCAATCGGCCTGCAAAATGCTGATTAATCAGACGAGCATACTCTGCTGCTGCCGCCTCTTCTACCATCATACTCATTTTCAAGACCTTGTCAAAGGAATAATCCTGAAGGCTAGGCACAAAGTTCATCCGTTTGTGGAAAAGCTGGGCCATTTCCTTGGTCATAACCTTTTCAATCAAGGGAAACTCTGTTCCCTCTTGAACAAAGCCGCCTCTTTCGGAGGTCACAACCAGCTGAAGCTCCCTTTCATGACCGGAAAAATAAGCCAGCGCATCCCTAATCAATCCAGGTTCCCAGAAGCTGCTCATGCTTAGCTGGTTCTTTTCAAAAATCCGGGCTCCGTTGGCGACTACCAAGGTCATGCGTTCTACCAAATCTCTCAATAGCAGACGCATCCGTGGAATTTCATTACCAGTAGCCACCACAAAGCGAATGTCTCTCTTCTCCAATTCATCTAAAATAGTAGCCAGACGCGGCAAATCCAGCTGTCCCTGTCCGTCTAGCAAGGTTCCATCCATGTCTGTCGCTATCATCTTTACAGTCATCTTTTTATCCATTTCTATCTTTATCATCTGGTTTTTACTGTTCCTTTTCCAGCAAGTTCCAAGAACCGCTGGCTTCGTAGGCGGTGATTATCTCCCTGGCTGTATCCGTGATCTCTTCTGGATAGTTCAGGCTCTCTAGTGTATTAACCGCATTCTTGGTCAAAGCGCTGCCTTGCTTAATCTTATAGTCAAAGACAATCTCTCCTGCTATATATTGACTGTCAAAGTGATATTGAGCATTGAGCTGACCAGAGGCTGCTACCAACTCCACATCATGACTCGAAATCATGTAAAGACAGGGCTTCTGAGCTAGCCAATCAATGATTGCCAGCCCTGCACCTATCCGCTCAACAGTATTGGTTCCCTTAAAAAGCTCATCGATGAAAAAGTAGTGCAAGCCCTCTTCTTCCAAGGAATCTATCATGCGCTCAATAGCCCTGCTCTCAGCGATAAAGTAACTATCCCCAGAGCCGATGTCATCGGTCACATCCATTGAGCTCAAGACATGACCATGCTGCAAGGTCATCTTCTCTGCGCAGGCAAAGCCTAAGCCCTGAGCCAAGATAGCATTGATAGCTGCTATTCTCAGGTAAGTCGATTTTCCAGAAGCATTATCACCACTAATCATCATATTCTTAGAAAAGTCCAAATCATTGCTGACAGGTCGCTCTAAGAGTGGGTGATAGAGACCCTTGCCCTTCATTCCAGATGAGCTTGTAAAACTAGGTTTCGCATAAATTGGCAGGCTTTCCTTGTAGTTAAGTACAGCAATCGCTGCCTCTAAGCGACCTAGAATCTCCAGCACTTGCCTAGCCTGTTGATTGGCCTTGACCAGACGATTGGAGATATAGGCCTGAGCCAACTGAGGTATCAGCAAGACGGAGTTGAGATAAAGATAGAAAATCTCCAGCTCAGAGGCACCCGACTGGGGCCGAAAGACTTCTCCAAAAAGCTTTATTCGGCTGAAAGAAGCCAACGCTTCTTTCAG
This sequence comes from Streptococcus sanguinis, assembly GCF_050225395.1. Taxonomy (GTDB): domain Bacteria; phylum Bacillota; class Bacilli; order Lactobacillales; family Streptococcaceae; genus Streptococcus. The sequence goes on from NZ_CP071431.1 coordinate 2,020,675, forward strand.
GGCAGCTTGCTGGGGCAAGGGCAGGCGGGCAATCTTTTTACCAATATAGAAGATCCGTACCAGATAGCTCATGCTGTCCAACTTCATCTCGAGAGACCAGCGCGTGGCCATGGAGTAAACAATATTAAAGGCCATGCTGATGATGAGAACTATGTATCCCAGACTTGGATTGATAAAATAGAGGAAAGGAGAAAGTAGCGGAATCGAAGCCAAAAATAGGTATAAACTTCCCCTGTGATTAGCTTGAGCTGGTTTATAGATCAGTTTCTTTGCTTGATTGTGATTTTTCTTGCCAATCTCAGAAAAAAGTAGCTGCAGCTGACTGCGCACCTCTGGATGCTGAGCCAAATAGGACTGCAAATCATCAAATTCCTGATCTGCCTCGAAATGTAGCAGGCGGAGTTTGCTGTAAAGGTACTCTGAACCTAGACTGGATTGAGCTGCTGTATCAATATCCTGAAAAATATCAAAAAAGTCCAAGTCTCCCCAAGTCTGGTCGTCCACCAAACTATCATAGGTTCCAGCTTCTTCGTCTAATAAAAAGGACTCATATAGACTGGACTCACTGTCTGGCCGGCAATCCACCCGTTCACGACTTCCCCAAGCAGTAGCTAAACGTTTCTTAAAACGAAGCTTTCTCCGAATGGCAGAGACTATGACAAGCACCAGTACCGCCAAAAAGCCCGGTAATACCAAGATAAATTGTGACATAAATGTCCTCACCCCTTCCAGAAAACCTCTGACTTTTAGACATATTATACTACTTAAAAAAGTAAAAAGAAAGGCAAGAAGAGGTGGATAAGACGGTCGATTTTACAAAGGGCACTTTTCAATCTTCCAGTTTTATATTATAATCATAGCTATATTCCTGTCGTAAAATTGGAGGTCCTCATGAGCAAAAAAGAAGTCGCATTCCCACGCTACCAGCAGATTGCCGTCGCCATTGCCGAGCGAATCGTTGACGGCAAATATCCCATCGGCAGCAAAATCTATGCCCGCTCTACCCTAGCCAGCAACTTCAATGTCTCCCCTGAGACAGCCCGCAAGGCTATCAATGTGCTGGTAGATCTGGAAATCATGGAAGTCCGTCACGGCAGCGGGGCCTTCATCTCCTCCAAGGAAAAAGCTCAGCAGTTTCTCGAGACCTATAAAGATGTCAACTCTCTGCAGGACCTCAAAAGCAAGCTCCACCAAAGCATCCAGCGCCAAGAGGAAGAATTTGCCAACTTTTCCCAGCTGCTCAATCAGCTTCTCAGTCGAACTAAGGATGTCCAGCAGCGCTTCCCTTTCAATCCCTACGAGCTCCAGCTCTCAGCAGACGCCATCAACCTAGGAAAATCTATCAATGAGCTCAATATCTGGCACTCGACTGGCGCTACCATTGTCGCAGTCCAGCAGGGAGACCAACTCCTAATCTCGCCTGGTCCTTATACCAAGCTGGAAGCCGGCAATACTATCTACTTTGTTGGCAACGAATTATCAGTCGGTTTGATGCATAATTTATTTTTTAATGAAATTGAAACAAACAAGTGAAACAGCACTTGTTTTTTCTTTGTCAAAAAACAGAATAGACAGACGAATCCGCTGTCTGACAGGGTTTTTGCGGCTTTCAGAAATATTCCAGAAAATCAACCTCCTTTTTTATAATAGCCGAAAAATGCCGGTCTGACGGCCTTTTGGGTTTGACAAAGTGACCACACGATGTTATACTGTGATGGTCTTTTAAGTGACAACTTATCAAAATAAACATGTAGTCACTTGTGCAAAAGGAGAAATACGTTGAATAAACTAGAAGTAAAACATTTGACTAAAATTTTCGGTAAAAGGCAAAAGCAGGCACTGGAAATGGTGCAGCAAGCCAAAAGCAAAACGGAAATTTTAGAAAAAACCGGTGCTACTGTCGGAGTTTATGATGTAAACTTTGAGGTCCAGACCGGAGAAATTTTTGTCATCATGGGACTGTCCGGTAGTGGGAAGTCTACTCTTATCCGCCTGCTCAACCGATTGATTGACCCGACATCAGGCGACATTTACATAGACGGCCAGGATGTAGCTAAGATGAACGAAGAGGAGCTGCGTGACGTTCGCCGCCACAAGCTCAATATGGTCTTCCAGAACTTCGGACTATTTCCGCATCGGACCATTCTGGAAAATACTGAGTTCGGCCTGGAAGTCCGAGGTGTTGATAAGGAGGAGCGCACGCGCCTAGCTGAACAAGCTCTGGACAATGCCGGTCTCCTGTCCTTCAAGGATCAATACCCCGATCAGCTCTCCGGTGGGATGCAGCAGCGGGTCGGCCTAGCTCGAGCCCTGGCCAATAATCCTGACATTCTCCTCATGGACGAGGCCTTCTCAGCTCTAGATCCCCTCATCCGACGAGAAATGCAGGATGAGCTGCTGGATCTGCAGGCAGAGCATGAGCGTACCATTATCTTTATCACCCACGATCTCAATGAGGCTCTGCGTATCGGTGACCGCATTGCCATTATGGCTGACGGTCAGATTATGCAGATTGGCACTGGTGAGGAAATCTTGACCAATCCAGCCAATGACTTCGTTCGAGAGTTCGTTGAGGATGTGGATCGCTCCAAGGTCTTGACTGCCCAGAATATCATGACAACGCCACTGACTACCAACATTGACATCGACGGACCAACCGTGGCCCTTAATCGGATGAAAAAAGAAGAGGTCAGTATGCTGCTGGCTGTGGATAGGAAGCGGCACCTCAAGGGCAGTCTGACTGCCGAAGCTGCCCGCGATGCCCGTAAACAGCATCAAGCACTGGCTGAAGTGATTGATAAGAACGTCCGCAAGGTCACTCAGGAAACCCTGATTACCGATATTTTCCCGTTGATTTACGATTCACCAGCGCCTCTGGCCGTTGTAGATGATAAGGACAAGTTAGTCGGCGTTATTATCAAAGGTCGAGTCATCGAAGCCTTGGCCAATACTACTGAATCTGAAGAATAAGGGAGGTTCGCATTTTGAATATTTTACAACAGCCAATCCCCGTTTCTCAATGGGTTGAGGCCTTTACTAACTGGGTAACAGATACCTTCTCTGGGCTTTTCTCGGTCCTTCAGGCTATCGGAAATGCCATCATGAATGGAATGACAGATACCCTGCTCTTCATTCCGCCCCTGCTCTTTATCGCAGTCATCACTATCTTTACCTATTTGATTTCCAAGCGTAAGCTGGGGCTGCCCCTGCTCACCTTCCTAGGCCTGCTCTTTGTTTACAACCAAGGCCTCTGGGAAAATCTCATGAATACTGTGACCTTGGTCATCGTCTCCAGTGCCATTTCCATTATCATCGGTATTCCTCTGGGGATTTGGATGGCTAAGAGCAACCGTGTCGAAGCTGTCATTAAGCCCTTGCTGGACTTTATGCAGACCATGCCGGCCTTTGTCTACCTGATACCGGCCGTGGCCTTCTTCGGTATTGGTATGGTGCCTGGGGTCTTTGCCTCTGTCATCTTTGCCCTGCCACCGACTGTCCGCTTTACCAATCTAGCCATTCGTCAGATTCCAACCGAGCTGATTGAAGCGTCAGACTCTTTTGGGGGCACTGGCAAGCAGAAACTCTTCAAAGTCGAGCTGCCTCTGGCTAAAAATACCATCCTAGCTGGGGTCAATCAGACCATCATGCTGGCTCTGTCCATGGTCGTTACTGCCTCTATGATTGGGGCGCCAGGACTTGGCCGCGGCGTTCTTTCCGCCCTGCAGCATGCCGACATCGGTTCCGGCTTTGTCAATGGGGTATCTCTGGTTATTCTGGCCATTATCATTGACCGCCTGACCCAGAAGCTCAACCAGCCTCTGGCTAAAAAATCACCGGTCACTGCCAAGGAAAAACGCAACAAGATTATGCTCTGGTCTGCTCTGGTTGCTGTCATCCTGACAGCCTTTGTCGGAAATCAAGTGACCAAGCTTCAGCAAAGCAAAAAAGAAAAGGTCAACCTTGCCTATGTTGAATGGGACTCCGAAGTTGCCTCAACCAATGTCGTAGCGGAAGCTCTCAAGGAAATGGGTTACGATGTCACCATCACACCGCTGGACAATGCCGTTATGTGGAAGTCCGTTGCTAATGGCGAAGCCGATGCCATGGTTTCTGCCTGGTTGCCGACCACCCACGCTGCTCTCTATGAGGAGTACAAGGACAAGCTAGTGGACTTGGGGCCAAACCTTGAGGGCGTTAAAACAGGGCTAGTCGTACCAAGCTATATGGATGTCGACTCCATCGAAGACCTGTCAGACCAAGCCAAGAAAACCATCACAGGTATTGAGCCCGGCGCTGGTATCATGACCGCAACTGAGAAGACTATGCAAGAATACAGCAATCTCAGTGGCTGGAATCTTTCTTCTTCCTCAACAGGAGCCATGACTACTGCTCTGGATCAGGCTATTAAGAATAAAGAAGATATCATCGTAACCGGCTGGTCACCACACTGGATGTTCTCCAAATACGACCTCAAATACCTCAAGGATCCTAAGGGAACCATGGGCGGCAAGGAAGCTATCCACACTATTACTCGGAAAAATCTAGACAAGGACTTACCAGAAGTCAACAAGGTCCTAGACAACTTCAACTGGACTCAAAAGGACATGGAAGAAGTTATGCTTAAGATTAACGAAGGCAGCTCACCAGAAGCTGCAGCCAAAGAGTGGATTAAAAACCACCAGAAAGAAGTCGAAAGCTGGAGGAAATAAAAGCATAGAAAACCCTGAGATAACAGTATCTCAGGGTTTTTGATTGGCTTCTTCCTTGCCTTACAAGACTTTGGCATCTATTAAAGATTGCTTCTATTTGGAGCATCATTCTTTAATAGCATCTTCGTATCTGTCAAAGGCATAGTGGCTCTGTGCGTAGAGTGGATTATCCATGGCCAATAGCAAGTATTCGTTTTCTGTTTTATCGCTGTCTCCATCAGAGTCATTCCAGGTAACATCTAAAGCCAGCCACTGACCATCTACTTTTGCGAAGTTCCAAGTATGCGGGTCAAAATCATCTGTATTTCCACTCACATACATGGTTTCGAGACCAGCTTCCTGAGCAAGAGCCTGGAAGGTTACAGCATAAGCTTGACAAACTCCCTTACCCTCAAATAGCGGACCAGTAATATCAAAACTAGATTCATACTTGCGAATACCGTCCTGCATATCCTTAAACGCTTTTGAAATAGCTTCTTCTGATTCTTTATTCTCAATAGATGTTTTGTAATTCAAAAAGCCTTGGTAAGCAGCCTTATCATAGCTAATATGCTCAATCATATACTGATTAATTGCCTCAATCTTTTCTCTGTCGCTCATCTGGTCTTTGATGATGTCTTTAACAATCTCTTTGACTTTTTTCCGGGCCTTCTTATATTTGGCTGTTTCATCAGCATCGTATTTAAAACTTACCACATGTTGCTTAGCATCAATGGCAGGAACCACTCCCTGCTGAATGACTGGATTTTGCTCTAAAACATCGTGAAGCAATTCACTGACATCTCCTTCACTCAGCTCTGGAAACTCACTGTAATCGACATATTCTGCATCGGACAGAAGAGCCTTAGCAAAATATTCCTGCGCCGCACTTCTGGCTGCCACTCTTTCCTCAATATCACTAACATCATGAACGACTGTTTTACCCTTGAGATCCAAGTCAGCCTGCTCTACACTGATATATTTCTCTGAAACACCTGACTTGCTTTCCTCTTTATTGACCTTTTCATTATGCTTATCTACAACAGGCTGCACTTCTTCGACACTGGCCTGTTCAATGAAAAAGTCCGTTTTGACAGTAGGCATGCCCTTGATAGAGACCAGACATCTGACATCCCGACCTTCTTTTTCAATTTTTTCATAGACGATTGGAAAGTTCTGAGTCTGGCCATCCATCATCTGCAGTGGTGCTTCTTCAGGAATGTTTCCCTTCTGCCGTAGGGCGGAAACCTGGTCAGAAAAAGTCCGAAAATCGATTTGATTCGGCATCAGTTTCGCAAAGCTATCAGATGAGATAGGATTGCTGATCGTGCCTAAAGCTTCTTTGTCTTTGAGGGGAACAACAAGGAGTTCATAAGGCTTTTTCTCAACCGTTTTCTTACTGTAATCCTGATCGTAAGCCTGCAGCAACCGTTGTCTGGCAAGTATCGGATCATCTCCGGAACGGCCCCCGTTGCGGCTATCATAGTGGGTAGGCAAATCTGTCCGATACACTGTCGAAGTGACCCGATCGACCTCTTTATAGTTATAAAGACCTGTCTTGGTATCACTGCCAGGTATGGTTACATACTCTCTTTTTATAATGGAATAAGAGTCCGCTCCCGGCACTTCCGTCCATTCCAGCTGCAAGCGACCATCTCCGAGCAGACTGCTCTTGGTCTTCAGAGCTAGCTTATCGCGCCCTTTCTTATCTATCTTAACGATCCAAAGTTTTGGCTTTTTAAGCTTTTTACCTGTGCGCTCATCATCCCGTTGCAGCAAATAGAGCGTATCAAAGACACCCCAGCTCTCACCTTGCTTGGCTAGACCATATTCCGTATGCTCTCCATTTGCCTCCACTCTAGTCGCAGAGAAATGATAAGCTGGCTCAATCACTATCTGCCGCTTATCATTCAGCTTAAAGTCACCTCCTAAAATAGCTCGTAAGCTGCTATCCCCATAAATTTCAAAGGAAGAAATCAACTCAGTCTGTCCTGCATGTGGCAGTGTCTCAAAATCGTTAGGTTTTTGTACCTCTGTCGGAAATGTAATAGGCTCATTTTCCTTGATCTGAATGACCTTTTCTTGGACATCATAAGGAGTATTTTTGCTGTATTTTTCTCTCAGCTTACGAACACTTTCCGAAAATTGGCTGCCTTGCTCTCCTGGACCGCCACCGTTCTTTTGAAATAGACTGCAGCCCATCAGAAAACAAATCAACAGAGTAAGCAGAGAAATGAAACGGATTTTCCTACTCATGATTTTCCCTCCTGAAATAGATATTCTTAACATATTATACCATATTTTATTTGAGGCGTCTTTGTTTTTTTGCAAACGGATTCATGTATCTGTAATTTTGCAAATAAATTCTTACTTTTTTATAGAGACAGCTTTCCTTTGAAATCAAGAAGGTTCAACCAATTCCCATCTTAAAATATAGAAAAACCAAGCCAGATAGGACTTGGTTTATTTTATAAGGAGAGATTTTATTTTTTACAAGACTTTCAATCCCGATAAAGACTTTCACCATTCGACGCGATAACTTCTCTGTACCAATCAAAAGATTTTTTCTTATAACGGGCTAGAGTTCCGCTACCGTCATCGTTGCGGTCAACGTAGATAAAGCCGTAGCGCTTGCTGAGTTCTGCCGTGCTGGCTGAGACCAGGTCAATACAGCCCCAAGTTGTGTAACCTAGCAGTTCTACGCCATCTTCCAGCGCTTCTCCTACCTGCTGCAAATGCTGTTTGAGATAATCAATGCGGTAGTCATCTGCAACCGTTGGGCCAGTTGGACCATCCACCAAGACATCCTTGGCTCCGAGACCATTTTCCACGATGAAGAGAGGCAGCTGATAGCGGTCATAAAAGCTATTCAATACCAAACGCAGGCCAACTGGGTCAATCTGCCAGCCCCATTCTGAGCTAGCCAGATGAGGATTCATAATACAACCTAGCAGATTGCCTCGGCCGGAAGAATAATTTTCCGGATCATGAGCCGCAACCACACTCATATAGTAAGAGAAGGAAATGAAGTCTACAGTATTTTCAGCCAAAAGCTCTTTGTCACCTGGCGCAAACTGAATCTCAATCCCATTCTCCTTGAAGAAACGATTGATATAGGCAGGGTATTTCCCACGCGCATGGATATCAGAGAAGAGGTAGTTTTGATTTTCAAATTCCCGAGCTGCCAGCACGTCTTCAGGCTTAGGTGTCATGGGATAGGCTGGCATGGCGAGAACCATACAGCCAATCTTAAAATCAGGATTAATCTCATGACCAATTTTCGTTGCTAAGGCAGAAGCCACTAGCTCATGATGGACTGCTTGATAGAGGTCCTGCTTGGATAGTTCTTCAGCTGGCGTGGCAATGCCTCCGCTCATAAAAGGTGCATGGAGAACAGAGTTGATTTCATTAAAGGTCAGCCAATACTTGACCTTATCCTTGTAGCGAGTAAAAACCGTGCGGACATAGCGCTCGTAGAAGCTTATCAAATCACGGTTGGCCCAACCATTGTACTGACGAGCCAAATGCAGGGGAGTTTCATAGTGAGACAGGGTAATCAGCGGCTCAATGTCATATTTGGCCAGTTCGTCAAAAAGATTGTCATAAAATTGCAGACCAGCTTCATTGGGCTCCAGCTCGTCCCCATTTGGAAAAATCCGAGACCAGGCAATAGAAGTTCGGTAGACCTTGAAACCCATCTCCGCAAAGAGGGCAATGTCCTCCTTATAACGATGATAGAAATCAATCCCTTCCAGCTTGAGATTATCTGCTGTCGGCCCCTTGGTAATCAAAGGATTGCGGTCACCTGGCTTGGCTGGCACTCCGCCTTTTGGAGTCACATCCTGAACAGACAGGCCTTTTCCATCCAGATTATAGGCACCTTCATACTGGTTGGCTGCAGTTGCACCGCCCCAGAGGAAATTCTGCGGAAATTTACCCATTTGCATTTTCTCGCTTTCGTTTTTTTTATATTTATATTATAATAGTTGTCAAACATATTTTCTAACACAATTATCTTAATAAATTGTACTATTCTATGAAAGAGTGTCCCCATGATTGATTTAGGCCAACTACATAAAAATACCGTTTTCAAAAACCAAGGAACCCCTTATTCTCTGACTCGCACCATCACTGAGAATGGTCATCCAGATATTCTTTTCCACTGGCATACCGATGTTGAAATGATTTATGTCCACGAAGGAAAAGCACAATTTCATATTGACGACGACTACTTTAACAGCGAAAAAGGTGATATTATCCTGATTCGCCCCAATGCCCTACACTCCATCCACCCCATCAACGACGAGCACCATTATATGGACGCCATTAATTTTCATCTGGATCTGATGGGCTACTCTGCCATGGATCAGGCCAGCATCAACTACCTGCAGCCCCTCTACAATGGTCAGCTGGACTTGACTCATGTGATCAAGCCCAATGATACAGCCTATGCGGAGATTCGCCAGTGCCTCTTAGCAGCTATGGAAACAGGCTATTTCCGCAAATCTCACTACGAGTTTCAGCTCAAAGCCCAACTCAACCAGCTCTTCTACCTGCTCTTTGAGAACGGCTATGTCATTTCCAAAGACCTGTCACCCGAAGGCTACCGCAAGGAAGAAAAAATTCGCTCCATCATTGACTACATCAATGCCCACTACCAAGAAGACCTGAATATTGACCAACTGGCTGGCATTTGTGGCTACAGCTCCACCCATTTCATGAACTTCTTCAAGAAGCATCTGGGCGTTTCCTGCATTGAGTACCTAATCCAATTCCGTCTGCGCAAGGCAGCCGAACTCCTGCAGCACTCTAATCTCTCTGTACTGGAAATCTCCAGCCAAGTAGGCTTTAATAATCTGTCCAACTTCAACCGCCAGTTTAAAAAATACTACCAAATGACACCAAGCCAGTATCGGAAGAAATGAAGCTCTAAAATAGAAAATAAAAACGAATACCTGTTAACCAAAATATGCTGAGGGTATTCGTTTTTTTATGCTGATTTCAAAGAAAGACAGAAACAGCAGCATGTTTTGTAAGATATTATTCTATATCTCGATCCCTACCTTCTGAGCCATAGACTCTGTGATAGGCTTTGACATAAAAAGATATGGGTTTATCTGATTCGTTTTGGACAGTGATATCTTGATCACTGTCACTTACACTAAAAACAAACGCTCTATTTTGGGTAAAGTTGACATCAATGCTATAGCTTTCGTTAAACTCAACACCTAAATCGGATAAAGCCTGTTCGTTTGGGATTGTTATCCCTCCATCCTTTTCATTATAGTAGTAAACAGACTTTTTTTCTGCATCGTAGATATACTCATTTTCACCTATCTGCTCTCTCAAATAAGAATCGTATATTCTAATTTTCCCATCTGTTTTATCTTTAAATTTTAAAACACTGACTCCTGAACCCTGTATTAGCTCAAAATTAGGCTTTTTAATCTTTACATAAACAGCTTCGCCTGGTTTTAATTTTACTAATTGGTAAGAGCCGCCATGATCTTCTCCGCAAAAATAAACAAGATTCCAAATCAAAGTTCCCAAAAAGAGTAGACTAATCACTTTCCCATAAATGCTTTTATAGAAAGGCTTCTTTATACAGATATAAACTATCCATGAAACAATAAAAACAACAAAGATAAACAAGAGCGGTAAAAAGTGAATTAAAAAGTCTATTAAAAGAAAAAGTTGTTCAAAAAAGTTCATATTTCGCCTTTCTTTAATTTTCAATCAATATTTAGTTTTAACCAACAAGGATAAAGTTAGTCCCCATCATCCAATCATTTCATTTGGATTGTTCTCATTACGACCTCATCGTTTCTATACTAGCAAGTTCAACAGAAGATTGAAGAGCCCCAGCCAAAAGATAGCTAGTAGCAAATTGCGTCCCTGCTTTTCCTTGAAGAGATTTCTTCTCAGAAACAGGCAGAAAATCAACAAGACCAGGGAGCACACTAGCAACAAAAACAAGATAAACATGGGTATAATATACAAAAGCAGCCACAAACCAAAATGCATTTCATTTTCTTTCTAATCAAATAAGTCAAAATAATAGACGAGCTCGAAAGCTGTCAGTTTCACTCATTAACAGTTCTATAATCCTTTTTAATTATAACAAAGTCCTCAATTTTAAAACAGCAAAAACCAGATTGGCAAATCCAATCTGGCTAAAAATCTTAGTCAAGTAATTTATTGCCCCGGCCAATTCAGTCCAACATGAGAATTCATTTCCTGATAGGCGGTATCAATCCGTGCTCTGGTTTCTTGATCCAGTTTGTCTCGATACTTGCCACCTTCGACAAAGTCGTCCAAAATCCAGGTCTGGTAAGTGTATAAAGGTAGACCGTCTGCCGAAGTAGTGCCTTTTTCCACTCGGCTGACCCAGCTCGGATGAGCCTGAGCACTTTTTATCTGCGTGCCCTTTGTTGTCTTTTCAATGGTAACATCCATCAGCACTCCGCGCTCGGTCCAATGAGCATTTTCAATTCCCTCCATAGTTTCGATGCGCTGATTGGAAATAAAATTCCCCATAGAATACATAATCAGCTTCTTCTGGCCGTCTTTCTCTAAACTCTCCGCCGGCTGAACCACATGCGGATGCCCTCCAAAGACGATATCTGCTCCCCAGTCAACCATTTTATGGTAAAGGGTCATCTGCTCTTCTGTCGGCTCCAGCTGGTACTCTATCCCCATCTGAGGCATAACAACCGTGATGTCCGCTTCCTTTTCTGCCCGCTCAATCTCGGCTCGCATCTTTTCTTCATCCAGATCGGACAGGCGATTGTCATAGTCTTCCTGACTGAGAAGCCCCTCCATTCCATTGTAACCATAGGAGTAAGCTAGCAGTGCAATCTTAATGCCTTTAACTTCCTTTATCAAGAGCGGTGCCTGACTGCGGCTTTCATGCGGATAAACACCAATGGGAGTGATTCCCTCTTTTTCAAAAGCCTGAGCTGTAGTGAAAACTCCCTCCAAGCCAGAGTCTAAAATGTGATTATGAGCTAGGTCCATCACCTGATAGCCAGCATCCTTGATTGCTGGAACTACGGCTTCTGGAGCATTAAAAAGCGGATAGCCATTCAAGGGATAGTCCGGCCGAATCGTGCCTTCAAAGTCCCCTAAGACCAAATCTCCCTGCCGAAGCCATTCCTTAGCATATTGGAAATTCTCAGAAAAATCATAAGTGCCATCTTCTTTCTGAGCACTCAGATAAAGGCCGTCGTGATAAAGCAAATCTCCAGTCGCCATGATACGAACCGTCTGATTCTGTGAGGAATCTGACTGCTGCTCTTTCTTACTAGGCAACAGAAAGGAGAAGTCCTGCACATGCTCTGACAGCAGAATTAAGCCAGCTGACAGTCCAACAACTGTTAAAAGCACTCCGACAAACTGCCGATTGCTAAGCTGTTTTTGAAAGAACTTAGGACGAGGAAGCGGCAACTTCTTAATCCAATCCCGCCAAGCTTGGTAGGCATCTGTCAGAAGAGTGTGCTCCGTAGCAAAACCCGATATCTTTTTCCAAAGTTCCTGAAAAAAAGTCTGAATCTTCTCCCAAAGAAATTTTTTATCCATCGCATTTCTCCGCTTTTTCTTGCTTGATAACAGCACATCAACCTTTACTATATTGTACTATTTTTACTGCCAAAAGAAAAGGAAAGCAAAAAGCAGAAGCTGGGAGAAGCATGCTACAATCTTCAAATTGCGGCAATCTCTCCCAATCTCCTGCTTCATTTTCTATTTTTTCAATTCTAAGAGCTGATTGCCGAGCTGAAACTCGACTTTCATTCTTACACAAAACTCCCTACATCAACGGTCAGCACTTGGCCGTTTCGGACAACCTGCTGTCCTGCAATGTAGACATCCTGAACATCGCTGCCTTTGACTGCGTACACTAGGTGCGACAGCATATTTTCCAAAGGATAAAGATGAAGTCGTCCCTTAGGCTGAATGACAATGAAATCGGCTTGTTTGCCCGTTTCCAGACTGCCGATTTTTTTCTCTAAGCCCAGAGCTTTGGCTCCTTCAATGGTCAAAGCTTTCAAGGCCTGCTCAATCGTAAACTGAGTCGCATCTCCTGCTCGCATCTTCTGAAGGAGGGCAGCTGTCCGACCTTCTTCAAACATATCCAGATTATTATTGGAAGCGACAGAGTCCGTCGCTAGGCCAACGGTCACCCCAGCGGCTAGTAAGTCGGTCACCGGAGCTACACCAGAAGCCAGCTTGAGATTGCTGATAGGATTGTGGGCGATGCTGACTGGTGAAGTCGCTAAATCCGCAATCTCAGACGGATTTAGTTCAACCCCGTGAGCAAAAATACCTGGCTGCTCCAAGTAGCCCAACCCCTTTAAGAAAGCCAGAGGCCGTTTACCATAACGCTCCAGAATGATTTTATTTTCTTCCTGTGTCTCCGCCACATGGATATGAAGCTTCAAATCCAGCTCACGCGCTAACTCAAGACTGCCCTTGAGCAGTTCTTCGTCACAGGCATAAGGCGAGTGAGGCGCCACCATGACCTGAAAATCTCCATCATTATAGGATCGGATTTTCTCAATAATACCACGAGTACGAGCCAGAGTCTCTTCTGCTGTTTCTGACTTTGAGCTAAAGAGTGTTGGTGAGAAATAGCAGCGCATACCAGACTGCCGCACAGTCTGATAAATCCGGTCAATATCCACTCCCTGAGGATTATACATGTCGTTAAAAGTCGTTGTTCCTGACAGCAACATTTCAGCGAGAGCCAGCTGGACAGCCTCGGTCGTTAGATCCTCCGTGAATTGACTTTCTGCTGGCCAGATATAGTCCTCCAGCCATTCATGCAGATTGCTGTCATCACGAATCCCGCGCAGCAAGGTCATGGCCGAGTGAGTATGACAGTTGACCAGCCCTGGCATGATCCAAGCACCTTCATAATCCACTGTTTCACTGCATTTCCCTAGCCATTTTTCATCATAGGGACCACAGTAGGCAATGCGGTCGTCTTCAATCACTAGCAGCCCGTCCCGGTAAACACGAAATACGCTGTCACAGGTCACCAGATTGACATTTGTATAAGCTTTCATCCGCCATATCCTCACTTTCCCAACAATTGGCTTCAAGAGATTTTAGCTATTATAACAAGCCTAATCTAATTGTGCAAGTCTTTTAATAAAATCATGGCATAAAAAAGAGCCCCAGCTGTGGCCCTAGTTGTCAATCATTATCTATGACTAATCTTCCGTGTCAGGAAATCCCCAACAAACTGAATAAAGAAGATGAGCAGCAAAATAAGAATGGTCGCAAGAATAGTCACATCATGGTTGAAACGCTGATAACCATAAGTCAGGGCAACATTTCCCAGTCCACCAGCTCCAATCGCTCCGGCCATAGCAGTCTCACCAACCAGAGAGATGAGCGTAACTGTCGTCACACGAATCAAATCCGGCAGACCTTCCCGCAAGTAAACACCAACAATGTCCCAGAAGGTTGCTCCACTAGCCTGTGCCGCCTCAATGACTCCTCGGTCTAATTCGGATAAGACCACCTGAACCTGACGAGCAAAGAAAGGAAAAACAGCCAGTGAAAGAGGCACCAAGGCCGCAGTCGGTCCAATCCCAGTTCCCACAATAATCCGAGTAAAGGGATTGATAAGGGCTAGGAGAATGATAAAAGGAATTGCTCGGAAGATAGAGGTAACCTTGTCTAGGACGAAAAAGACCAGTCTATTTTCCAAAATACCTCTCGGCCCTGTCAAGACGAGCAAGAGACCAGCGATAAAGCCTAGAATCCCTCCGATAAAGAAAGGAATGATAGTCATATACAGAGTCAGGTAAATAGCTGTTCCCCAGCCAGCCTGCCCAGACCAGCCCATTCTATAAACATTGGGCATAAATTGTTGAATCAGCTGTAGCATTAGTTACTCCCTTCTTTCAGAACATGCAGCTCTACTCCTGCTTCGCGCAGACTTTCCTGCACCGCCGCCAGTTGCTTGGTCTCTCCAGATAAGATAACGACCATTCTCCGACTGGTACATGATCTAAAATCTCAATATTGGCGTGAAGAATATTGGCCGATATTTGATACTGCTTGTAAATGTCGTTTATAATGGCTGTGTCCGTCACCACACCTGAGTATTTCAGGTGTGCCAGAATGGAATTTTCCGGCAGTTTTTGCACAATCTTTTGCTGGTTGATTTTGATCATGGCCTCATTGATACCGGTTGCGGTCGTAATGAAATCTTGGGTCAGCTCATTCTTGGGATTAGAGAAAATATCCAGAACTGATCCTTCCTCAATCAGTCGGCCATTCTGCATAACTGCTACTCGGTTGGCAATGTCCTTGACAATCTGCATTTCGTGGGTAATGAGGACAATAGTCAGGCCTAATTTTTGATTCAAATCCTGCAATAAAGCCAGAATTTGCTTGGTCGTCTTCGGATCCAGAGCAGATGTAGACTCGTCCGAGATTAGGATTTTGGGATCATTGGCCAAGGCCCGCGCAATAGCCACCCGCTGCTTCTGACCGCCAGACAGCTGGGCAGGATAATTGTCCGCCCGATCTGCTAAGCCTACCAAGTCTAAAAGTGTATGAACTTTCTTCTCTTTTTCAGCAGCTGATAAAGGAGAATGCTTGAGCGCAAAGGCAACATTTTCCTTGGCTGTCATCTGAGCCATGAGGTTAAAATGCTGGAAAATCATCCCGATATCCTTACGCTTTTGACGTAGCTGAGCCGCAGTAAGCTGAACCTGATGATGATCATAGAAAACCGTATCATCCACCGTAATCTTACCAGCAGACGGCACCTGCAGCAAGTTAATGACACGGACCAGGGTAGACTTGCCGGCACCAGAATAGCCTACAATTCCATAAATATCTCCCTGATTAATATGAATGGTCACATCTTCTACAGCTTTAATGTCTTGCTTTTTTTGATTAAAAACGACATCAATGTGATCCAATTTGATAATTTCTTTGCTCATAATTTCCGATTCACTCCTTGATTTGTCCAATATGAGATTTAGCCACTATAGCCTTTTTTGTTTGATTTCGCCTGTCGCTTGACTAGGGAAATGTGATGCCACAAGCCGCAATCTTTACCGACCTAACCCAAAGCCAGATACTGTTCAAACTAAATGACCATAATAGCAGATAAAGGGCTGGAGAAGCTAATCTCCGCCCTTCTTAATCATTTCATTTATTCAATACAATGACCTTCTGCAACTTAAAAATTACCAAACTGGTTGATCCATACCATCTGATGATTCTTCGATAACTTTTTTCACTTCATCAGTGTGGTAAGCCTTGATAATTTTTTCAATCGCGTCAGCCTTGTCTGATTTCTTCCAATCTGGTTTCGCTGCAATCAGGTTATACCATTGTTTTGAGTTCTCATTGGCTTCTTCTTTGAAGAGGGCCTTCTTGTAGTCAATGCCTGCTTCGCGAACGAAAGTATTATTGACAACTGCAGCATCTGCTGAAGTCAGAGAAGCTGGTGTTTGAGAAGCATCCAACTCAGAAATTGTCAGATTCTTCTTGTTTTCTTTGATGTTGGCAACAGTCGCAAGTTCCTTACCTTTAACATCAAGCTTGATCAAGCCAGCTGATTCAAGAAGATAAAGAGCGCGGCTCTCATTTGTCGCATCATTTGGAACGGCAATCGTACCATTTTCTGGGATGTCTTTCACATCTGTATATTTATTTTTGCCGTCCTTTGTACCAGAGTAGAGACGAATAGGAGCGATATAGGTATCTGCAACAGACACAAGGTCTGCTCCCTTCTCTTTGTTCCAGTTTTCAAGGAAATTATAATGTTGGAAAGCGTTGATATCCACATCACCGTCAAGCAGAGCTTGGTTAGGCTGAGAGTAGTCGGTAAACTGCGTATATTCTAATTTAACGCCTGCATTTTCTTTGTCAAGAATCTCTTGAACCTTGTTCCAGCGCGCTTCTTCTGTATCACTCAGGCTCATCACCCCAACCTTAACGGTTACAGGTCCGTCTGCTGATTTGCTCTCCTTACTAGAAGAGCCGCCGCAAGCTGCCAAACCCAAGGCTGCAAGGCCGACTAAGCCGACTGAAAAGATTTTTTTCAAATTCATCATTGATTCTCCTTTGATGGATAAAATTCTAAATCTTCTATTTTATAAGATTACTTCTCATTTTACCATGTTAAAGAAGACTTGGCTTATATAAATAATTTATCGCCGTGATAAAAAATTTATATGACTGATTGAAGCATTTGAGTTGATTTTATGCCTTTTTACTGCATGAAAGTCAGCAGATAGCCATATCCTTCTGCTTCCATTTTTTCTTTTGGAATAAATCGCAGAGCTGCTGAGTTGATACAGTAACGTAGGCCTCCTGCTGCTTCTGGACCGTCTGTGAAGACATGACCCAGATGGGCATTGCCAGAACGGCTACGCACTTCGATACGCTCCATTCCATGGCTCTTGTCTTCATAGTATCGCAGAACTTCTCTGGCAATAGGCCGGCTAAAGCTAGGCCAGCCGCAGCCAGACTCAAACTTATCTCCAGCAAAAAAGAGGGGCTCTCCAGTCGTCACATCTACATAAATTCCTTCTTCAAAAGTGGCATTGTAGGCATTATGGAAAGGACGCTCTGTCGCACTATTCTGAGTCACCTGGTACTGCTCTTCCGTCAGCTGGTCTTTTAGTTCCGCATCTGTAGGCTTCTCGTATTGGCCAGGATCGACCAAGGGCTGATAGGCATCATTGACATTGATATGACAGTAGCCACCAGGATTTTTCTTGAGATAATCCTGATGATAGTCCTCAGCTAGAACATAATGGCGCAAAGGTTCTAGCTCAACAGCAATCTTTCGGCCCAGCTGCTTTTCCTGCTCAGCAAAGACCTGCTCAATGACTGTCTTATCGGCTTGATTGGTATAGTAAACGCCCGTCCGATATTGACGGCCAACATCATTGCCCTGCTTGTTGACAGACAGAGGATCAATAACTCGGAAATAATAGAGCAGGATTTCCCGCAGACTGACCCGCTCTTCATCATAAATCAGATGAACCGTCTCTGCATGGTCCGTCTGGTGAATAAGCTGGTAGTTAGTTGATTCCACCTGTCCATTGGCGTATCCCACTGTCGTCTCCTCAACACCCTCAATGCGGGAGAAGTACTCTTCCAAGCCCCAGAAGCATCCGCCTGCTAAATAAATTTCAGCCATAAAAACACCTCATTTCTTTGCACCTATTTTCTCATAAAAGAAGTTGAAATTATAGCAATTTGATTAGAACTTTCTTCAAATTGATATGAAAAAGCTGGGTCTTAATGACAATCAACCCAGCCATGTTCTTCATTTCAAATCACAACAACTCTTGTATAGAAGATTACTCCTCAATATACTTCAATTTCCCTCGGAAATCTTCTAAGCTTTCATAGCCTTTTTCTTCCATAATAGCCTTGAGTTCTGTGGTGATACGCTCGAAGGCTGCCACTCCTTCTTTATGAAGGGTTGTTCCTACCTGCACCATACTGGCTCCACAGAGGATATGCTCAAAGGCATCGCGCCCCGTCAGAACACCACCTGTTCCAATGATTTGGATTTCTGGTTTCAGGCGTTGGTAAAAAGCATGGACATTGGCCAGAGCAGTCGGCTTGATGTATTGACCTCCGATACCTCCAAAGCCATTTTTCGGACGAATGACCACTGACTCATCTTCTACATAAAGACCATTTCCGATAGAGTTTACACAATTGACAAACTTGAGCGGATATTTGTTAAAAATCGCAGCGGCCTGGTCAAAATGCACGATGTCAAAATAAGGAGGCAGCTTGATGCCTAGAGGCTTTTCAAAATAAGCAAAAACTTCTGACAAGATTTTTTCCGTCGTTTCAAAGTCATAAGCAATCTGCGGCTTGCCAGGGACATTAGGGCAGGAGAGATTGAGCTCAGTAATGCCTTTAAAGTCACTTGCCTGCACTTTCTGAAGAATGGCGTGGGTTTCTTCTGGCGACATACCGACCAAAGAGAGGAAAAAAGTGCGATTTGGTTCGCTTTCCTGGAGTTCCAGCAGGTAGTCAAGATAGTAGTCTAAGCCATTGTTGGGCAGGCCCATGGAGTTGATAGACCCCAGCGGAACATCCTGATAGCGCGGTTCTGGGTTTCCCTGACGAAATTCCAGCGTCGCTGTCTTGGTCACAAATGTTCCCGCAGCAGAATCTTTGACTACCGCCAGTTCCTCTTTTGTCATGCAGGCAACCCCAGCTGCATTCATCAGGCAGTTGTCAAATGCAAAACCAGCAATCTGTGTAGATGTCGAAACCATAGTAAAACGCTCCTTTTTCTTCTGAAGGCGAGTGCCTTTAGCTCATTTCCTCTATTATATCACCAAACTCCGCTTTTTCGTTTTTTAAACCAGCAATTCCTGACTAACGTTCGGAAAACATCCAGTTCGCTCAGCTATTTTCTGGAATATTTCAGAAAACAAATTGTGGAAATTTTTAGAAAATTCAACTTTTTTCTTTACAAGAGAAAAAAAGTCTGCTATAATGTTCCATGTAACAAAATATGACATCTAAAAGATGCCTGTTTTAAAAATTTAAACACATCCTCGTCACACAAGCTGCAAGCAGCTTCCGACAGGATGGTTTACTATTTTATTTAAAGGAGAATGACAGATGACAACTGCTAAAGAATATATCCAAAGCACTTTCGAGACCGTAAAAGCCCGCAACGGACACGAGGCAGAATTCCTCCAAGCTGTTGAAGAGTTTCTCAATACTCTGGAGCCCGTTTTCGAAAAACATCCAGAATACATTGAAGAAAACATTCTAGCGCGTATTACTGAGCCTGAGCGCGTTATCAGCTTCCGTGTTCCTTGGGTAGACCGCGAAGGTAATGTACAAGTCAACCGCGGTTACCGCGTGCAATTTAACTCAGCAGTTGGTCCTTATAAAGGCGGACTTCGTTTCCACCCAACTGTAAACCAAGGTATCTTGAAATTCCTCGGATTTGAGCAAATTTTTAAAAACGTCTTGACTGGCCTGCCAATCGGCGGTGGTAAAGGTGGATCTGACTTTGATCCCAAAGGTAAGACTGATGCTGAAGTGATGCGCTTCTGCCAAAGCTTTATGACAGAATTGCAAAAGCACATCGGCCCATCTCTTGACGTTCCAGCTGGTGATATTGGTGTCGGCGGACGTGAAATCGGCTACCTCTATGGCCAATACAAACGCCTTAACCAATTCGATGCTGGTGTCTTGACTGGTAAACCTCTTGGCTTTGGTGGCAGCTTGATCCGTCCAGAAGCAACAGGCTACGGCTTGGTTTACTATACCGAAGAAATGCTCAAGGCTAACGGCCAAAGCTTTGCTGGCAAGAAGGTGGTTATTTCCGGTTCTGGTAACGTAGCTCAATATGCTCTTCAAAAAGCAACTGAGCTTGGTGCAACTGTTATCTCTGTATCTGACTCAAACGGTTATGTTATCGATGAAAACGGTATTGACTTCGATCTTTTGGTTGATGTCAAAGAAAAACGCCGCGCTCGCTTGACAGAATATGCTGCTGAAAAAGCTACTGCTACTTACCATGAAGGTTCAGTATGGACCTACGCTGGGAACTACGACATCGCTCTTCCATGTGCCACTCAAAACGAAATCAATGGTGACGCAGCTAAACGTTTGGTTGCTCAAGGAGTTATCTGTGTATCTGAAGGTGCTAACATGCCGAGCGACCTGGATGCTATCGCAGTTTACAAAGAAAATGATATCTTCTACGGACCTGCCAAAGCTGCCAATGCTGGTGGTGTAGCTGTATCTGCTCTGGAAATGAGCCAAAACAGCCTTCGTCTGTCATGGACTCGCGAAGAAGTTGACGGTCGCCTCAAAGACATCATGACCAACATCTTCAACACAGCTAAAACTACCGCTGAAACTTACGGACTTGGCAAAGATTACCTGGCTGGTGCTAACATTGCTGCCTTCGAAAACGTAGCAAATGCTATGATTGCTCAAGGTATTGTTTAACTAGTCGATACATCCTATCGGAGGACAAATCATGAACTTACGGCCTATGGAAGTGAGAGACAATCTGGCTGTAGCGCAGCTCATTCGAGCCAGTCTAGAAGAATTCGGGCTTGACAAACCAGGAACTGTCTACTTTGATTCTCATCTAGATCATTTGGCCGACTATTATCAACATCAAGAGAGGGCAGCTTACTTTGTTCTGGAAGATGAAGGTCATCTCGTTGGCTGTGGCGGCTTTGCACCTGTTTCTGATAAGATTGCTGAATTACAAAAACTGTATGTTACTAAAAACAGTCGTGGCAAAGGTTATTCCAGTCGGCTGATAAAGCAGATATTCCAAGAAGCCCGCCTAGCAGGTTATGAACAGCTTTATCTAGAAACCACTACTGAACTGGCTACGGCCGTGGCCGTCTATCAGCACTATGGTTTTACATCACTGCAAAAACCAATTTCTAACGCTGCCGGCCACCCAGCTATGAATATCTGGATGATAAAATCCCTCTTATCAGATGAATAGATGTCAGTATACTCTGGCTGTCTCAAGAACATCATGACCAGCATCCCCAACACAGATAAAACTACCGTTGAAACTTACGGACTTAGTAAAGACTATCTGGCTGGTTCTAATATCGCCACCTTCGAAAACGTAGCCAAAGCTATGATTGCTCAAGGTATTGTTTAAGCACTATCAAACTAGAATAAATCCGACTGCTTATAAAAGCAGTCGGATTTTTATATATCTAATTTTTCAAAAAATGTGCCTGCTGACTGCTTTTCTTTTAGCTTCTCCAGCAGCTCATTCTCCAGAAAAGGACTTAGTTCGTCAAAATCTTGACAAACCTTAAAGACAGTTTCTCTGTCCAACTGGCCATAAGTTAGTTCATAATAGTCCTTATTATGATGCCAGTTCTGGTCATAGTTGACATCTGTCCGTTGATAGTAAACAATGTTTTGCTTCGGTGTCAGGTAAATCTTCTGCGTCAGAATGCTTTTCTGATCTTTGGAGAGCTTGCTGCGGCTGAAAATTTTAACACCTTGAAAAATCTTGCGCTCATGGATACCTTGATTTGTGACTTTTAATTCAATTCTTTTATAATGCATACTGATACCTCCAGAAATCACCTACATTATATCAGGTTCTGGTAGATTTTCAAGTAAAAATGTGTCATTTCCAAAAGTCTTTAGTCGCTTCTAAAATTTCTTCTGTCGGTGTCACCGTAGCCTCAGTAATGCTCTTGCCAGTCTTTTTCAGATAAGCTTGTATCAGATGATAGCCATAAGCATAGCCTGCAGCATAGGGCATTCCAACCGGTATTTGACCTTGAATCTCAGCGATTTCATCACCGTAGAGATAAGGAGCCATTTCCGCCATCCCCGTTAGCTGAAGCTGATTTGAGATGATGGTCTTAATCTCTTCTAACTGCTCGGAACTAGTTGAAGTGACCCAAGGTCCGATGAGCTCCTTGCCATAGAGCTCAGCAGCAAAAGACTCTGCCAATCCTTCACTGACTACCCAGTCTGCTAATGTCGTCTGCTGGTTCCATTTGATAAATTGGAAGCGGACATTATGATTGCACTCGTGGGCCAGCGCCGCCTGCACACGTGGCAAAGTATAGTCATTTGGCAGCAGACTAAGCATGAGGTATCCTGGAATTCCACCATCTCCGCTGTAACCCTTATTGAGCTGTAGCATAGGTTTTTCAGGATTGCCCAATAAAATAGTGAAATGATAATCCTCAACCTCTAAGTCATAGCCAGCCTGCTCGAAAAGACTGATACTCCTCTTGATGGTAGTCTGGCAATCTTGCCAGAGTTGATCAGAGCTCAGAGCGTCAATAGCTGGTCTATCCTTCTCTGACAGAGTTCCGGGTAGCTGATTCATAAAACCAAGTAGGAACAAAGCATCAAACCCTCCGGGGTACTTCGCTTTCAGAGGAATATGTTGAGTTTGGTATTTGGGAGCAAAAGGCGCTAACAATTTAGCTCGAAAACATCCCTCTCTCTTTTCCAAGGGCAGCTCGAGCATCTCTTGATAAACTTTATCTGAACGAATGATATTGATTTGCATGGTAATCTCCTTTTCTAATTTTCACCAGTATACACCCTCCTCTAAGGTCAGAGTCAAGAAAAAGATTTGAAACTTTCGCCTCAAATCCTCTTTTATCTATACAGTTTGCTGCCTCCACTTTCAAATCTGGGTGCGGAAAGTAGCAAAGGCATTAGAGTAATAGGATAATTTTCCCTATTGCTCCTTCTTTTTCTCTTTCTGTGTCTTTTGTTTCTCCTTTTGCCACTTAGCATTTTCGTAGGTCACGGTATAGGTATCCTCATCGCCGCCTTCCCCGTCAAAGATTAGGTCAAAGCTGATCGACTTGCCAGGCGCCAGATTGGTGCCGATTTGGGTATTGTCAAAGGTTGAGCCGTCCAAAATATAGACATTTTCTTTCTTGTCATAGAGTCCAAAGTCATAAGGACTGACCAGAATGGGCTTTTTAGAAGTATTTTCAACCGTGATGGTCGCAACGACAGCTACTCCTGTCGACTCATCGCTCATGACTCGCTTGCTGTCTTCCACTGCCGAATGAACTGTCACCTTGAGTCCACTGGAAAATTCAACTGTTTTCTCAAAAGCATGGCTGTTATAGGACTCTAAAGGCGAGTTATGGTAGCCTGTGAGGGACTTGAGATGGTCATTTTCCTCCATAAGGCCAATCGTGGTGATGACGAGGAGAATGCTGAGCAAGGCCAGAAGAAAGATGATAATACCAGACACCAGAGCTGCCCAAAAGAGCCCCTGCTTGTGGAGAGGACGTTTTAAACGGTAAACAAGATTGTCCTCACTGACAATCTCCTGCTGAATTCGCTGATTCATAAGGACCTTTCTAAATCAATAATTACTTGCCTTTTGAAAGAGGTCCAAGCGTCGGAAGCTCAATCCCCTCTCGTAAAAGCGCCTCATGGTAAAGACGGTAGAAGATATGGTAAATAGAAATCTGCATGCCTCCCTGCACTATCATACTGATACGGAAGTTGAACTGGCCATTTGAAGCCATCTGTGGCCCCAAAATATTCGGTTCCTTGAGAATCTCTGGATGTTCTGGCACGGCTTCTTCATTGACCTTAGAAATGATGCGGTAAATCTCGTCCAAATCCGTCTGGGCATAAATGGGGATATCAATCAGAACCCGCATATCTCCACGAGACAGATTACTGACAACCATGATATTGCGGTTAGGCACAAAATGAAGCGTTCCGTCCGCGTCCCGTACCTGCGTCGTCCGAATCCCTACACTGATTACTGTTCCAGCGATGTTGATAGGGCCGTTAGTCAGTCGAACATTGTCACCGACATCTAACTGTCGCTCGAGAAGGATAAAAAAGCCATTGACCAGATCCGACAAGAAGCCCTGGGCTCCCATCCCGATGGCCACCCCGGCAATTCCGGCACCAGCTAAAAGGCTGGAAACCGGCAGTCCCAAGATGGATAAAACCCAGTAAATCAAGAGAAAATACAAGACATAATTAAGCAGATTTTCAATCAAACGAGTAATGGTTTTCTGTCTGGCTACATCCTGCTTGGATAGTTTGAGAGAAGGGGCAATAATCTTGGTCACTGACAAATGCAGGATTTTCTTAACGATGTAAAATAAGATAAAAAGCAGAAGTAAAGAGACCAACTTGGAAAAAAGGTCATCTGCAATCTTGCTCCAGTCAAACTGCTGGATATAGCGGGAAAAGACATTTCCGGTCTTAGACATAGGCTACCTCCAAAAAGATTACTACCATTATACCACAAAGACCAATCTGCGCGGACATAGAATGGTTAGTCCGACCTAGCATTGCCTTCAGCAGCTTTCTATCGTATAATAAAATAAGTATCTAAGTCAAGACAGGAACTGACATGCTCCATCGCTTCATCACCATTTGGAATAAAACCAATCTAATCAAGCGGATTTCCAATGATTTGGCCATGTAGGTAGTCAGCGTCGGCTTTGTCATCGGTGTCATTCAGGACTCCTGCGAGACCGCCCTCAACTCTTCTACTGACGTTCTCTTTACAGCTGTGGCCGAGATGAGCAGCTGGCCAAAAGAAAAACGCTATTAATTTCGACAAAAAACCTCTAGACTTCCATCATTACAGAAATCTAGAGGCTTTTTTATGTGCGAAGATTAGTTCTTTCGATGCTTGTCAAAATATTTCTTTGTTTCACTAATGACAATTGGAGACAAGACTAATAAGGCAATCAAGTTTGGCAAGGCCATGAGTGCATTGACAATATCTGCAATAATCCAGACAGCTTCCAATCCTACAAAACCACCGAGGACAATCATCAGGACAAAGAGCAGACGATAGACACGGATATAACGCACCCCAAAGAGAAATTCAAAACAGCGCTCACCATAGTAGTTCCAGCCCAAGATAGTCGTAAAGGCAAACAGGACCAGAAAGACTGAAAGCAGGACCGGACCAAAATTAGCAAAAACAGTCGCAAAGGCTGCCTGAGTCAGGGACACACCATTGAGATTGCCATCCCAGACCCCTGTGATTAAAATCGTTAATCCTGTCAGACTACAAATAATCAAGGTGTCGATAAAGGTTCCGGTCATAGAAATCAAGCCCTGTTCTACCGGTTCCTTGGTCCGAGCTGCCGCCGCTGCAATGGGTGCTGAACCCAAACCAGATTCATTGGAGAAAACTCCACGCGCGACCCCGTTTTGAATTGCCATCTGGATGGTCGCACCGGCAAAGCCACCGACAGCAGCTGTCTGGCTAAAGGCTGAGCTAAAGACCAGCTGGAGAGTGGGCAGCAGACGATCTAGATTGACCGCTAAGACAGTCACAGTGCCCAAGATATAAATAGCTGCCATAAAGGGCACAACCTTGGTCGATACTCGAGCAATAGACTGGATGCCGCTGAAAATAACCAGAGCCACCAAAATAGCCAAGATAGAAGCTGTCACAGCTGGAGGCAGCTGAATAGTATTCTGCATGGCCTCTGTGATGGAATTGACCTGCGTAAAGGTCCCAATCCCCAAAAGAGCCACCAAGATACCAGCTAGGGCAAAAAAGATGGCCAGCGGGCGCCACTTCTCGCCCATCCCTAGTAAGATATAGTGCATAGGACCGCCTGCCATGGCTCCATGAGCATCCTTGCGGCGGTACTTGATAGCCAAGAGACCTTCGGCATACTTGGTTGCCATTCCAAAGAAAGCAGCTACCCACATCCAGAAGAGAGCACCCGGTCCACCGGTTTTAATGGCCGTTGCCACTCCGATGATATTTCCCGTTCCCACCGTCGCGGCTAGAGCAGTACAAAGAGCCGCAAAGCTAGAGACATCGCCCTGATGCTCCTCGTCTGATACAAAAATTAGCCAAAAGGCACGCGGAAGTCGAAAAATCTGTAGCAAACCCAGACGCAGACTGAGATAGATACCGGTACCAACCAGCAAAATGAGCAGGGGCGGACCCCAAACCAAAGAATCCAGACGATTCAATATTTCCAACATGATATAAGCTCCTTTTCACACCGAGAAAAAGAAAGAGCACATGCAAAACATGTACTCTGGATGTGCTGGAGTAGGGAAAGCCCTGCCTCTTCGCTCTGTCCTTTTACCTGAGAGTTTGAGCGATTCTAAACCGCCTTGCCCCTTCGGTGCCATTCATGGTCTCTCCAGAGTTCCGTCCATTTCACAGTCAGAGGTGCCTGCCTCTTTCTGAAAAACTTCGTTCGGTGTTGATTATTAATTTTCTATTATTCTAAAAGAACATTCGCCTTTTGTCAATATTTTATGAAAATTTTTGAGCATGTAAACGTTTTTTGATACAAAAAAGAAGCCCTCAGGCTTCTTTCAGATCGGAGACAAACATTCCAAATGGTGTTTGTCTTCGGTCTGAAATTCTCTAGCTAAGTAGAGAATTTTTATTTTTCCAAACAATTTTTTAAAATAAAAATAGATTGAGGAACATCTGAGAAAACTTGGCTTAAAAATTCCAAATGTTGCTGATCTTTGCTATCTAAAGCTACGGTGTGCTTGACATTTACAGTGCCATCATCGTTCTCAATGATCTGATGACCAAAAAGGATATCTCCAAACGGAGTCGCTGTTTTATCCCAAAATTCCTCAAAGGGCTTGACAAGTGTCAGCTGATATTCCATTGGGGGCATTCCTTCGAGTTCCATCATCCCACAAGAACCTGTCTTAAATCCACCATTTAATGTAATATTGTTTAAATCTTCTTCCCATTCATACCACTTTTCAATATTTTCATAGTAGGACCATACATCTTCTTTTGCTACTTTCATGCTTAAACTGAAACTAAATTCCATTACAATAACTCCTTTATAATATGTATACTTATTATAAGCGTATTTATAATATTTGTCAAACGTTTTTTCTTTCTAGCACTAGTATTTCTTCTAAAATAGTCTACTTGTTTTGGTTCTGCTTTTCATACTGATAAAATGGGATAAGAACGATATCTTGGTCGTATGGCTTGATATTCGCTCTCTTGTTTAACCATTTAGGCAATAGTGCGATTCCTTTCCCGTTCTCAACTAAGCTGATAATGTTTTCAAAAGAATCAATTTCTACAACTGATTTTAAATGAGCAAACTTCTTTAAGCTTTGTTTTCTAAAAGGACAATTTTCATCTTTATTAACGAATATGGGCATTCCCTCACTAGCCTTTATGATACTCGAACAAGCATAAACTGACTCAATATGTCCGATAGTCTCATCATAATGCTTTAAATTTTCAATTTTTTGAAAGCAAAAAATTTTATCAAAATCTTCCTGATGAGCAATGATTGGTATATCCGAAGTTTTTTGGATATTGATCTCACTTTTATTCAAATCAATTGTTTGTGAATTATTAATATCGTGATTGAACAATAATTCTGAAATTAAGATGGATATTTTCGAGGTTTCACATTTCTTTTTTAATTTCTCTAAATTGTTAGAAGTTTCCTTACAAAATTGATAAAATAAATCTCCACTTTCTGTCGGAATTAAACCATTATATTTTCTGTAAAATAATTTTGTATCTAATTCAGTTTCAAGCACCTTTAATCTAACACTGAGATTAGATTGCGCATATTGTAAGATCTTTGAACTTTTGTTTATTGACCTTGTCTCATAGATTGTCACAAAAATGCTCATATCATTAAAATTCATTTAAAACACCCTATCACTTTTTATGATAATTATATCATTTTTAAGTATTATTCAACATGATATAAATCATTTATACTGTCAATAGTTCATTAGAAAAGGGGTACTGCAATGCAAGCAATGCAATATACTATAAAATTACCAGCAGATTATGATATGGATATCATTAGACAACGTGTCCGAAATACAGGTCATTTGATGGATGGATTCGACGATTTGTTTTTCAAAGTTTATTTAATCTCTGAAAAGCCTGAAGGCTAATTATTTAACAGTTATTGTCCGCTATATATTTGGAAAGATACCAACGGAATGACAAAATTCATATTTGATGGTTATTTTGATCATATTTTAAATTCGTTTGGCTGGCAAAATATTGAAATCGGAGTGACTTCATCAGTCGAAATATCTGATCATTTTGACTCAAGTAAATATGCTACATTAGAAGTCATTGATATAGAAGCATCTGAAAGTTTAAAATCCTTTGCCATTCATGAGCAAATGCAAAATAACGAAAGTGGCAAAGCCGTTATTTTTAATCCTGATAAATGGAAAAAATGTATTTTTACTTTTTATACCAATAAACCCGATACACAACTGCCAACATTTGAAATTTTGCATATTTCACAATAAGTAGCATATGATAAGTAATAGGGAAATGCCTGAGCAAACGATTTTTCATTTTTTTTGCACACTATGATAGTATACTTGCTCTTCCCAAAATTGTATGGCCTTTACTGTCATCGGCTAAATAATGAAAAAATCGTTACGACATGTAACGATTTTTTCATTATGCTATTAACTCAATTCGGCGATAATAGCCTTGAGCTGGTCTTTGGTGTGAACACCTGCGACTTGCTTAACGACTTGACCGTCTTTCTTGAACAGAAGGGTCGGAATAGACATAATGCCAAATTCACGGGCAGTATTCGGATTTTCATCCACATCCATTTTAAGGATTTTCAATTCATCCTCATGGACTTCTCCTGCCAACTGCTCCAAGATAGGCGCCTGCATACGGCATGGACCGCACCAAGTTGCCCAAAAGTCAATCAGAACCAGTCCGTCTTTTGTTTCTTCTGCGAATGTTGCATCTGTAACTGCTGCTACCATAAATTTTCTCCTTTAATAGCTTACTTTTGTTAACATTTTACAACAAAAGCAGGAGAAAGAAAAATATTTGCTACGGGTAGGTTCTTAGTCACTCAGTGAGAAATGGTTGGTCATGAGATTGCTGGCATCCAAGAGAACTTTCTCCAAGAGCTGGTCTGTCGTTTCTTGCACCTTGTCGCTCATAGCTTGATTTTCAGCTTCAAAATCCACATCCTCGCCCTTGGCCAGAGCTCGGTCTACCCGACCGATCATTTCATGGCCCCAAGCCATGGTCTTTTCCTGATAATCATCCAAATCTCCGACATGACCGCTAAAATGAGCATCAGCCAGCCCAGCAATCAGGCGATTGGCCCAGTAGAAAGAATCTGTCGAAACCTTGTCCGTTGTGTTGGCAAAGTAGTCTGGCGTTGTTGAGACTTGAGTAAAGAAAGGAACAGCTGTATTGTAAGGCATGGAGCCATAAGATAGCCACTGGATACCCGTCGTTGCCTGCGGTTTGTTATGGCGCAGCTGTAAGATAGCTGTCTGACTGGTCCGATTGATACCAATAGTCCGGAAGGCCCGTCTGCTGTGGTAATCTCCCTCTGCTCCGTAAGGATCATAAGGCGAATCCTGATAGTGACTGCTCAGAACATACTTGACATCTTCGATCGTGATCTTGCGGTAAGGCTTGCGGCACCAAGGAATGAAGAAACTCCTTGGATCTTGCTCCACTTCTGGATTGAGAAAACGCTGGATATCCCAAGCTCGCGGTGTATTGTAATGACGGTCCTTATCCTTCTGGCTGCCAAAAGCATAGCGTGGATTGAAGCCCTCATCTGAGTAATTCAGATTGAGATGGTTTTCCTCGATAAAGTTTTTAAGATTTGGATGACAGAGGAAGTGCTCAGGATTGTCAAATTCAAAATAATCACTGCCCAGCTGATTGGGATTGGTCACATAGGCATCATCTGGCACGCGCCGCGCCATCCAATGATGCCCCCCAATGGTTTCCAGCCACCAGATTTCATTGACATCTGAGATAGCAATCCCATTGGACTCATAAGTGCCGTACTCCTCCAGGATTTTTCCTAAGCGTAGAACCCCTTCGCGAGCCGTCTTGATATAGGGCAAGACCAGCGTAAGGATATCTTCCTCGCTGATACCTGATTCTATCAAAGGATCAGCCCCCAGTACGCGGCTGTTAGTCGTAATTGTTTCCGTTGCGCTGACAGCGACATTATAGCTGTTAATCCCAGCAGCTCCCCAAATCCCATCCTTGGGAACTGCGTCAGGCACCGCCGTATAGCGGACTGGATTGTCCGGCAAATCCATCTCAAAAGACGTCAAAACAGACTGATAATGGCAGGGCTGGTCTTGTGGCTCCACTACGACAAATTTCTTGGGCGTAAAGACCCCATTTTGTGAATCCTCTGTACGAGCCACAATGGTTGAACCGTCATAACTGGCTTTCTTTCCAACCAAAATAGTCGTGCAGGAATCTGATGCATGTTTTATTCTCATTATTTTCCCTCCGAAACACTTTATGCTGCTTACATTATAGCAAAAAGCAGGCCCTCATAAAAGGACCCGCCGTTATCTCTCGCTGAAATTTCTAATGCCCTATTCGATTTTCAAGACATAGGTATGTTCTTTGTAAAGTTCATCAATATCAAAATTCTCTAAATCTTCTTTCCTTGAGACAATATAATGCCCTTCTCTTTGATAATAGCCTAAGGAATTTCCCGACTTATCTGTCAGACAGATTGTCTGCTGCTTCCTATCAACGCTGAAAGAAAACGGTGTTTGATCTTTGGGGCGTCCGACAACCAAGTACTCTTGACAAATCAGCTTGCCGCCCCACTTCTGATAGAGGTGATTTGCTTGTTCTCCGTCTCTGGTAAAGATGATCAAGGCCTCAACTTTCTTTTCTTGCAGCTTCTCCCAAGCAGTTTGAAAGAGTTGGCTGGCTATGCCTTGATTCTGAAAATCAGGATGGACAGCCAGATTAGCGAAGTAAGCTATCTTTTCTCCCGGATAATATGGATAAGCATGGCTTGCTTCTTCGGTGTAAATCCCAACATCCAGAAGCCCCACAACCTGATCATCTTCCACTGCTATGAGCTCAACCGAATCTTGGTAAGGCTCTTCAGTAAACTCATCCTTGATGCGGCTCATATCATCAAAGAAAGGCGAAAAGAGATAGCTCAAAGCTTTTGTATAAACCCAACTTTTCTCATAAGTCGAGTCATAGGTTTGTATTTTCATTTCTAGCCTCTTACTTAAATATCACAATCGTCGCACCGCTCCCGCCGGCATTTTGCGGAGCATAGCCAAAGGACTTGACGTGCTTGTTGCGGCGGAGATATTTGGTCACCCCTTCACGGATGACGCCGGTCCCGATACCGTGGATAATATCCACCTGTGCCATGTTATTGAGGAGGGCCTGATCGATAAAGGCATCAAGCTCTTCCATAGCCTCTTCATAGCGTTTGCCGCGCAAGTCCAGTCTGGCTTTGGGTCCAGAAGTATTGGCTCGCTTGACCACATTGACCTGCTTGCGCTTAGGTTGCTGATCTTTTTCAGCCTTGAGAAGATTAAATTCCTGCTCTTCTAGAGTCATCTTGATAAGACCGACCTGAGCTTCCCAACGGCCGTCCTTGAGTTGCTTGACCAAGGTTCCCCTCTGACCATAGCTGGTGACTAGGATATCATCTCCCACCTTGGGCGCCCGATTTTTCTTGGCCTGCTTGAGCACCTTATTCTTTGATAAATCAACCGTTTCTGGTGCCAACTTTTTGAGTTGAGCCTTGGCTTCAATAATCTCATGCGGTTTGAGACTGGACTTATCATGGAGACTTTTGAGAATGCTCTCACTCTCTGACAAAGCCAAATCAACGATTTCCTGGGCTTCCAAGCGCGCCTTATTGAGTTCGGTTTCCTTTTCTCGGTTAAACTCATTGTAAAGTTTTTTGAGGGCTCGGTTAAATTTGAGATTTTCCTGCTCCACCTCGCGGATATTATCCAAGCGCTTGCGGCTTTCCAGCGTCTGCTCCTCTAGGCGCTCAATGATTCGATTGACATCACTGTCTGTGTCAGTCTGCTCTTGGGCATGGCCAACGATAACTTCCGCCAAGCCCAAACGTCGAGCGATTTCAAAGGCATTGGAGCGGCCAGGAACTCCCTGCATAAAGCGATAGGTCGGCCGCAAACTATCTGTATCAAATTCCATGCTGGCATTTTCCACCCAGTCTGTCTCAATACCATAGGCTTTGAGCTCAGGATAGTGGGTCGTCGCCATGGTTTTAATCTGTCTCAAACGCAAATCTTCCAAGATAGCAATAGCCAGAGCTGCCCCCTCCTGTGGGTCAGTCCCAGCTCCCAGCTCATCCAGCAGGACCAAACTCTCGCTATCAACCTGCTCTAAAATAGAGACGATATTGGTCATGTGACTAGAGAAAGTTGACAGGCTCTGCTCAATGGACTGCTCATCACCAATGTCTGCAAAAATCTGACTGAAAATCCCGACGCGACTACCCTTGTCCGCCAGAATCGGCAGGCCTGACTGGGCCATGATCTGAGCCAAACCCAAGGTCTTCAGCATGATAGTCTTACCACCCGTATTAGGCCCGGTAATGACAATCTCTGTCAAGTCTGGCCCGAAATGCAAGTCATTAGCCACTGCATTTTCAATCAGGGGATGACGGACACTGAGCAGTTGGATATCCTGCTCTTCCGACAGGTCTGGCACCACCGCTCCCGTCTCCTGCATGAAGCGGACCTTGGCACGCACCAGGTCCAGATGTCCGATAATCCAAGCACTGTTGGCAATTTCAGCTGCATGGGGACGGAAGAGGTCCGATAATTCCTGCAAAATCCGCTGAATTTCATAACGTTCGTCCGCCCGACTGCTGGCGATTTCTTCGTTGAGATTGACAACTGCTCTAGGCTCGATATAGACGGTATTGCCACTGGCTGAAATATCGTGAACCACACCTGAAATGCGGTTGCGGTAGGTATTTTTCACGGGCAGCACATTGCGGCCATTCCGGCTGGCCACTACCTGATCCGCCAGCATCTCTCCCTTATTTTTGAGAATCTCCTGCAGAATCTCCCGCACCTGGTTTTCATTTTCTTGAATTTTTCGGCGGATACGGCTCAAATTTTCGCTAGCAAAGCTTTCGATAAAGCCGCCATCATTCACAGCCTGCAGACTTCCTTGCAGCTTAGGGAAAACAACTAGATTATCAAACAGACGGTCCAGCTTTTCCAAGTGCACATTTTCCAAGTCCTCATAAAAGGACTTGAGCTCCTGAGTCACAGCCAAGACGCGCTTGAGGGCTAAAAACTCCTCGATATTCAAGTCGCTTTCCAGCCCCAAGCGCTTGGTCAAGGCAGTAATATCCTGAGTCGCAGCCAGACTAAAGTGCGGATGCTGCACAAAAATCTGCTGCATATCTGTCATTTCCAGAAAAGCCGAGGCCATTGTCTCCTTCTTGCTGGTCGGCAAAAGCAGGGCCAGCTCCAGCTGCCCCTGCTCTGTCAAAAGATAGGGAGCAAAAAGTTCTTTAATTTTGCTAAATTCTAAGGTTTCTAAAATTTTTGTGTTCATAATTTTCTTTTCTAGTAAAAAAGAACCCAGCTAGCAGGCCAACTGAGTCGTCTCTTATCCGATAACTTGATTCACCCAGAGATCTTTGAGGATATTGGATGTGATAGGGGTATACTTGACAATAAAGCGAATCATGAAGCTGCTATTGAGCCGCTCCTGAACCATCTCCATCGGCACCGTTGCTAAAATGGTCAGGCACATTCCCAAAACAAAAATAGAGATGCAAACAGCGATGGCTCCGCTGGTCACATTGTACCATTTGGTGTCTAGCTTATTGGGGTAGGGAATCAGATTCGCAAAAATCCCAAAAAAGCGACCAAGGATGTAGACAGCTGTAAAAATAATAAGATAGGCCAAACCAGCATAAAAAACCTGATCCAACTGAAAGAGCTGGGAGCTAGGGAAAAAATAGGTCGAAGAGCCCTGAGTCGCACTGGCATAAGGCACCCAAAGGCTGATAAACTTAGCCAAACTCTTATAAAAAGCTCCAGCTACCAGCATAGAAACCATGGTCGCAGCGGCATAATAGCCCTGCAGAACAATACCACGCGAGTAGCCAATATAAAAACTCCAGGCCAATATTAGTAAAATAATAATAGAAAACATTATTTCTCCTCTATTTACCCGACTTTTCTCTCAAATCACTGAGCATTTTGTGACGAAAATCTTCTAGTTCTTTTTCTTTGTCGTCAAACTCAATCTCGCGGCTGAGCTGGGTAGATAGGCTATTGACCGCCAGCAAAATCGCCAGGACTTCATCATCTGCCGCAGGCATCTGCTCTTTGATAGCCTTGTATTTTTCCTTTGCTACCCGTTCTACTTCTTCCATAAAGAGATTATCGTGTTCTGTTGTTAGAGTTAAGGTCTTGTTTCCAAATGTAAATTTATATCGATTCAAATTTGCCATAAAATCACCTCATTGTATTATATCAAAAAAGAAGCCCTTTGTCAGTTATTAAAACACTTGGAACTAGACTGGGACTTTCTTTTTCATCTTTTTTGACATTGTAAACAGCGGTGCTCTCCTACAAAATTTTTGTAGGATTTTCAATCTTATGGCTTTCGACTTTTCCTTTTTATGGTACAATAGGGGGTATGGAAAGTATCACCCTCAGTCCCAAACAGCACGAAATTCAGGCTTTTGTTGAGAAATATCAGAGCCAGCTGGCTCCCAGCAAAAACCCACATATTCAATATTTCTTCCGGCTGGATCAGGCAACGGTCAGTGTCTTTAGCTCTGGCAAAGTTCTCTTTCAAGGGGCAAAAGCTGCTCACTACGCTGGCTTTTTTGGCCATCAAGTGACCAAGACCAGTTCTAGTCCTGCTTCTCAGAATTTTGCCCTCATTGGGACCGATGAGGTCGGCAACGGCTCCTACTTTGGAGGTCTAGCCGTCGTAGCTTCTTTCGTCACTCCAGATCAGCACGACTTTCTGAGAAAACTTGGTGTCGGTGATTCTAAAACCTTGAACGATAGCAAGATTCGCCAACTGGCACCGGTCTTGAAAGAAAAAATTGCCCACCAAGCTCTGCTCTTATCGCCAGAGAAATACAACGAAGTCATCGCTTCTGTCTACAACGCCGTCTCTGTCAAGGTAGCTCTGCACAATCAAGCTATCTACCTGCTGCTGCAGAAAGGCATCAATCCCGAAAAAATCGTCATCGATGCCTTTACCAGCCAGCAAAACTATAATAAATACCTAAAGCAGGAAAAAAATCATTTTCCAAATCCAGTAAGTCTGATTGAAAAGGCTGAAGGAAAGTTCCTAGCTGTTGCGGTCAGCTCTATTATCGCTCGTGACCTCTTTCTGGAAAATCTAGAAAACCTCAGCCAAGAGTTAGGCTATACCCTGCCTAGCGGGGCCGGAAGCAAGAGCGATCATGTTGCCAGCCAGATTCTTCAAGCCTATGGAATGGCCGGTCTGCAGCATTCTGCTAAACTCCACTTTAAAAATACTGAAAAAGCACAAAAAATTCTAGAAAGGTAACCTATGAAAAAATCAAATACTGCCGTTGTCATTCTCAAAGAATGGGGGCTGTTTATCATCTTTATCTCTATCATTATCCTATCACGGCTCTATCTCTGGTCCCCTGTAAAGGTAGATGGCCACTCTATGGACCCTACGCTGGCTAATGGGGAATACCTGCTTGTCCTCAAACATCAGTCTATTGACCGATTTGATATCGTTGTCGCCACTGAGACAGATAATGACGGAACGACCAAGGAGATTGTCAAGCGGGTCATCGGTATGCCGGGCGACACTATTCAGTATGAAAACGATACTCTTTACATCAACGGCAAAAAAACAGACGAGCCTTACCTGATGGACTACATCAAGAAATTTAAAGAAGACAAGCTCCAATCCACTTATACTGGGGATGATTATGATGACAATGGTGTGTTTTTCAGAAAACTCGCAGCTCAGGCTCAAGCTTTCACTGTTGATAGTGAAGGCAGCCCTGTCTTCACCATCAAGCTTCTGGATGATGAATACCTACTTCTGGGTGACGACCGGATTGTTTCCAAGGATAGTCGCCAAGTCGGTACCTTCCAAAAAGAACAAATCCAGGGAGAAGCCAAGTTCCGCTTCTGGCCACTGCTGCCTTTTAAGACCTATTAAGCATACCGAACTCAGTTGAACGTCAACTGGGTTCGTTTTAAAAGAAGAACCTATAAATTATGGAATTTTACTTTTCAGGAACGATTGAACGGATTATTTTTGAAAATCCCAGCAACTTTTTCCGCATCCTGCTCTTAGATATTGAGGATACGGATGCCGAGGATTTTGAAGATTTTGAAATCATTGTCACCGGCTCTATGGCAGATGTCATGGAAGGCGAAGATTACACCTTCTGGGGCAGTCTTGTCCAGCACCCCAAATATGGTCAGCAGCTGAAAATTTCCCGCTATGAGCGAGCAAAACCCAGCAGCAAAGGCCTAGTAAAATACTTCTCCAGCGATCATTTCAAGGGCATCGGAGTCAAGACTGCTCAAAAAATCGTCCAACTCTACGGAGAAGATACCGAAAACACCATTGACAAGATTTTAGCAGAGCCGGAAAAGCTAACCCAGATAAACGGCTTAGCAGCTAAGAACCGCGAGGCCTTTGTCGCCAAGCTCAGACTCAACTACGGAACTGAGATGGTACTGGCCAAGCTAGCAGCCTACGGCATTCCCAATAAGCTGGCTTTTCAAATCCAGGATACCTACAAGGAAGAAACGCTGGATATTGTCGAAAAATATCCCTATCAGCTGGTAGAGGATATTCAGGGGATCGGCTTTAAAATCGCTGACCATCTGGCAGAAGAGCTGGGGATCCAAAGTGATGCCCCTGAGCGTTTTCGGGCTGGTCTTGTCCACACCTTGCTGACCCAGTCCATGGAGCGGGGAGATACCTATGTCGAAGCTCGTGATTTACTAGAACATACCATCGAGCTCTTAGAAAGCTCACGCCAAGTGGAGCTGAACCCTAGTCTAGTCGCTGATGAGCTGGCTCATCTGATTGAGGAAGATAAGGTCCAGAATGTAGAGACCAAGATCTTTGAAAACAGCCTATTTTTTGCTGAAGAAGGAATAAAAAGTAATCTGGTTCGTCTGTTGGAAAAAGGAGAGCAAGACTGCTTTGACGCAGATAACATTACTGCGGCTATCCAGCAAGTGGAGGAGAACTCCGGTATCTCCTATGACAGTATCCAAAAAAAAGCCATCCGTCAGGCTATCAATCAAAAGGTCTTTATCCTAACTGGCGGACCGGGTACTGGAAAAACTACCGTTATCAACTGTATCATCGCAGTCTACGCCCAGCTTCGCGGTTTGGATCTGCGAAAGGTCAATGATCTGCCTATTCTGCTGGCAGCTCCCACTGGACGTGCTGCTCGTCGCATGAACGAATTGACTGGTCTTCCTAGCGCCACTATCCACCGCCACTTGGGGATGACTGGCGATGATGATACCAGTCATTTGGATGATTATCTGGATGCTGATTTTATCATTGTGGATGAATTTTCCATGGTCGATACTTGGCTGGCTAATCAGCTGCTCAGCAATATCTCCTCTCAGACCAAGCTCTTGATTGTCGGAGATGCGGATCAGCTGCCCTCTGTCAGCCCAGGTCAGGTACTGGCGGACTTGCTGCAGATACCAACTATTCCACAGACTAAGCTGGAAACCATCTATCGGCAGAGCGAAGAGTCTACAATCGTCACACTGGCTAGCCAGATTCAGAAGGGCATTTTACCAGCGGACTTCACAGAGAAAAAAGCGGATCGCTCTTATTTTGAAGCTAGAAATGAGCATATCCCGCCTATGATTGAGAAAATCGCTAGCGCAGCCATCCGCAGCGGTATCCCAGCTCAAGATGTTCAGGTATTAGCACCTATGTATCGGGGGCCAGCCGGCATTGACCAGATTAACAATCTTATGCAAAATCTCATCAATCCTGTAGAGAAAGAGGAACTGACCTTTGAAGCTCCCGACTGTCAGTATCGCCAAGGAGACAGGGTTATCCACTTGGTCAATGATGCCGAAAGCAATGTCTTCAACGGTGACTTAGGCTATATCAGTGACCTTCTGCCTGCTAAGTACAGCGACTCCAAGCAGGACGAGCTGACCATTGCCTTTGATGGCAATGAACTTGTTTATCAGCGCAGCGAGTGGTATAAGATTCGCCTGGCCTACGCTATGAGCATCCACAAGTCTCAGGGTAGTGAATTTCCGGTGGTTATCTTGCCCATCACCAAGAGCAGTCATCGGATGCTGCAGCGCAACCTCATCTACACCGCTATCACCCGCGCCAAGAGCAAGTTGATCTTACTTGGGGAAAAAGCAGCCTTTGACTATGCTGCAAAAAACACTGGCACCGCCCGTAAAACCTATCTCATCGAGCGCTTTGGAGACCTCCCGCAAGCCGAAAGCAATATCCACAATCCTGTGGATAAAATGAAAACACCTGTGGAAAACTATGTCCTAACTGAGGAAAACTTCCAGAAAATTGACCCTATGATTGGGATAAGAGAAGAAGATATAAAGGGAATTTTTAAGTAATCCTTGACTCCCTTCTTTGCTCTGTGTATAATGCTAAAATGCGGCTATACGACCAGACAAAACAACAATTAACTTTCTTCAAAGGAGATATTAATGAAATACAATAAATATGCCTCTCTAATAAAATGGGTGCTTGTAGGATGCTGTCTCATCTTATTTGGTACCCGTTCATCAACAAGAATTAAGGATATCAGTGTGGAAACCTTGCGAAAAGAAGGAAAAATTCTTTCTGCAAAAATCTCTGACACCTCCTACAGCCAAGCAATACAAATTACTCATATTGATGGACCGGTTGCAGAGTTAAAAGAAGATCATGACTCAACCTATTTCTACAGAGTAACTTATATAGATAAAAATGGTAGGGAAGCCGATGTTGGCCTGCGCAATGATTCTTCAACTAGCCGCTTCGTAGATGAACTAGAAAAAGCGAATACTTTAGGAGGAGAGCCAAAATGGTTGATTGCCTCTGTACACTCAGCTTCAGGTATTCCTGATTACGCTAAAATCATGAACTCGTATCTATTTAATGATGAAAATAACCAACAACTGAAATACTACATCACTCTCTCTGATGACAAAGAATTCCAAAAAAGTGGAACAACTTCCTTCACTTTCTTCACCTATATTACTATATTCTGCATTTTGATCGGGTTCATCCGTTATTACTTAAACCATAAAAGATTGAATGATTTTTTCAAACTCTATCCCGAGTTGAATGAAACGCTGGATCAGATTGAAAACAATGGTGGCTATG
This sequence comes from Streptococcus sanguinis, assembly GCF_050225395.1. Lineage (GTDB taxonomy): Bacteria > Bacillota > Bacilli > Lactobacillales > Streptococcaceae > Streptococcus. The sequence goes on from NZ_CP071431.1 coordinate 2,060,011, forward strand.
TTGACCCAGATATCCGTGTCTTCTTTTACAAGAATCATCTGGTCAGTTACAAATCTAGCTTTAAAACATGTGACATACATGACGCGCTAACAATTTATCATCATAGCAATTCATTCATGATTTCTATCTTTCCAATCATCAGAAAAAATGAGATTCGGGTTGTCCTTTCTGATGGCAACGAAGAGAAACTGCCTCTAAGACATCAAAACGTTTCTAAAACTGATCTTGCTTTAACTCGTTTAAAAAATCAAATCCATGACAAATTTCCAAATATTGAATTATAAAGAGGACAGCAAGCTGTCCTCTTTATATTAACTTTCTACAATTGTATTTGGAAAATTCGGTGTACCAATCATCGCTTAGCTTCGTTTTAAGTATGTCAGAGTCTGTTCCATCAGATCGTCACTAAGAATATCAATGCCAATAGATTCCAGCATAAAGCGGATAGAGCGGAGACGCTCAGCCTGCTTTTCAAAACTTTTCTCTGAAAATCGACCCCCTAATCGGCCTGACCGAGGAAGATATCCACAGTATATTCAGCACATAAATAAAAAGGCTGGGACAGAATTAAATTTTTTAGTTCTGTCCTATCGCCTTTTTTTTATGCCTTATTTTTCTGGCTAAAGAGCTGCAGGAGCTCGTCAGTAAAGATATCCAGACCGACCGAGGTCATCATAAACTGCAGAAAATGGAAGCGTTCTGGCAGTTTTTCAGGATCGCTTTCAAAAACGGTCCCATGCATCCAAAAATTCACCAGCAGCAGAAAGACTTCCGCAGCCTGGTCCGGATACTGGGTCTGAAGGGAGCCATCTGCCATCCCCTTTTTGATAATGTCACTGACCAGAGGGGCGCTTATCCACAGATTGTCCCGCATCATGGTCAAAATAAAGCCCGCGTCCTTCTCATACTCACCCAAAATGCCGTCCGTAGCCCGGGCTGTCTGACTTTCCAGATTAGACTTGAGGATGGTCTGCAGCTGCTCTCTGCCAGTCAGATTTTCCGTAGCCTTGAGCCACTGCTTCATCTCTTCTTCCATCAGCTCCTGCCGGCTCCTCATCACCGCCAGGACAATCTCATCTTTTGACTTGAAATGATGATAGATAGCCCCCTTGGAGATGCCCGCCGTCTGAGCAATATCCTGCATACTGGTCTTTTCGGACCCCTTTTGGATAAAGAGCTGGGTTGCTGTATTTAAAATTTTTTCTCTCATGGCCTGGGATTTGTCTTTTCGCTGCGCCATTCTGTTCCCCTTTGTTTCTAGTATAGCTTTATTCTACCAAAAAAGCCGGAGAAATACAAAATCATAAAAATATCTTTAAGCCTTGTCTTGCTGATCCCTTTGATACCAAAGATAGATACTGTAAGCCGCCATCAAGATATAGCCTAGGAAAAAGAGCGGATTTTCCGTCCCCTTCCCCAGGAAAATGCCTTCACCAATGGTATTGATGGCCCCGTGGAAAAGAACACAGTAAAGGATGGACTGACTGACCTTGTAAAGAGCCGCCAGCCAGAAACGGGCGAGCAGGCAACCGGCTGTAAAGAGCAGAAGAGAGGTCCCCGCCTGACTGCTGCCGGGGGTAAAGAAGAGGGGCAGATGCCAGACAACCCAGATTAACCCAGTTGTTACAGTTGCCAAAGGGAAGGGCAGGATCTTCTCCAGACTTGGCTGCAGGAAGCCCTGCCAGCCAATCTCTTCATTGCCGCCTGTCAGAAAAGTCGTCATGAGAAAAAGCAGAGCAATCCTGAGGGGGCTAAAACCAGGCAGGAGCGGGCTCCAAAAGACTATGGAAAGGGTATAAAGAATTGTCAAAATCAAGAGATGGACCCAAGTCCTTTTTCGGGCCAATCCGATAGAAGCCAAGAGCTCCTTGAACGATTTTCCTAAGACCAGTTTGGCTCCAATGGCCGGGCCAAAAACACCAGCGATGGTTAGGAGCTGGGAAATAATAGGAATCCTCAGGAAAGCCGAAGCCAGCCAGGCAGACCAGCTGATACCAAAGGTCCAGGCCAGAAAGGGCAGGATATGCCTTGTCTCTGGCTCTACATGTGTTTGTGTTTTCATATGATTACTCCTTTTTCTTTGGCAGAAGAGCGATCGCCAAGATTTTTAGCTTGCATCTTTCTGAACTCCTTTCCGATTGCCCTTCCAATACCACCAGCCGACCAGCAGGGCGGTCATGACCAGATTAGCAACCTGGAAGCTGAGATACCTTCCGCCATTTGTAGCACTGCCGACAATCGTCGCCTGAGCAAAGTTAATGCAGCCGTGAAAGACCATGCAGGCAAAGACAGAGGCCGTCTGCTTGTAGAGAGCCGCCTGACAGAAACAGAGCAAGATACCAAAGGAGAGATAGAAGGGCAAAGAAATCTGACTTTGACTCGTTCCCGGAATCAGCCAGAGGGGCAGATGCCAGGCCACCCAGACCAGAGCCGTGATGACAGTTGCCAGAGGGAAGGAGAATTTTTTCTCCAGAGCCGGCTGCAGGAGGCCCCGCCAGCCAATCTCTTCATTGCCGCCTCCAGCAAAGGTGACAAAGGTCCAGCCCAGGGGAAACATCAGAATGGCATTCAGGGGCGGCAAGGCTGGATTAGCGATAAAAAGGGTCAAAACCCGAACCAGACAGAAGACCAGCATGTAAATCCACCAGCCTTTGGCATGGGAGAAGATAAAGTCCAGCATCTTCTTGGGATGAGAAATTTTGAGGCTGATAAAAGTTCCCAAGGTCGGTCCGAAGCCCCCGATGAAATTGAGAGCAAAGCCCAAAGGCTCAGCCCCGCTGGTCAGCTTCAGGGCGGTTAAAATATACTGAAGCAGCCAGGCTCCCCAGGTAATGCCAAAAGTCCAGGCCAGAAAGGGCAGGATATGCCTTGTCTCTGGCTCTACATGTGTTTGTTTGTTCATACGATAACTCCTTATCAAATGTAGAATAGTGAAAAGTCATCCGAAAACTGGACAAAGGCATCCTTTACTCTCAGTCTTTCAGATGATTGCCTGTTTTGAAACGCAGATTTTTAAAATCCGACCATTCGGTTTGTTTTGTTATAAAAAATAAAGACCTGCGCCAAATAGAAAACGTAGTCTTTTAGTCCTTGCTTAAAATAAAAAGCAAAGATAGACTAAATAATGCTAAAAGCTATGTCAGCACCGTTTAGCTACTGCCTGCTGCTTTTAGTTTCTAAGTTGTCCTGACTCTGATGCTTAAGACAGGCCATTTCTCTGCTACTTGCTCCTTTCTTGATTTTGCAATCGCCGAATTTGCCAGAGATTGGAGGCAAGGCTCAGACCGCCTACTGCCATAATACCCAGTCCTCGCCATGGGCTAAAGACAGAAGTCAGCAAGCCACCAGCAAGGACAGCATATCCAGCTTTGACTCCCCACTTAGAATAGCGTATGCCATTCTCACCCTGTGACATCTTTTTCAGCTTTTCTGCATGCTGCTGCAAAAACTCTTTCTGACCTTCCAGCTGCCGATCCAGCTCCTGATTAAACTTGAGGATGTGCTCGCTTGTTTTTTCTACTACAGATTTCTTCATTTCTGCTCCTTTCTTTTTAAAAACCGACCAGACGGTTTTTTATTTTATAAACTCAGTATAACAGACACAGAAAACTTTGTCCAGTATTTTTTCAAAAAAGATTATTTTTAGTCAATGAAAATTATCAGACAACTTAGAAACTCGTCACAAGCAACTCTCTCATACTAAAAACTATATCTAAAAAAGCCCGGTAATGAACCAAGCCTTTATCTTTATTCAAACCCCGTCACTGTCAGTCCTAGCAGACGAATACCTCGTGGTTGTTCTTCCAAGCTATCGTAAATCTCATGAGCCGTTCGCTCGATTTGCTCCTTGTCTTGAGTGGCTAGATTCAAACTTTTCCTTTTAGTCAAGGTGGAGAAATCAGCATAGCGGATTTTCAGAACGATAGTTCGCCCTTTCTTGTCATGCTTAGTCAAGCTATTTTCTACCTTCTGTGCCAGCAGGGTCAGCTCTTTCTTGATGTCCTCCTCACTATAGAGCAGTTTGGCATAGGTCCGCTCCTTCCCGATCGACTTACGAATACGATTGGATTTGACTGGACTATTGCTGATGCCACGCGCTTTACGATAGAGATCAAAACCAAAGCGACCAAACTTATCAATCAAGGTCATTTCTGATACCTTGAGCAGATCTGCACCGGTATAAATACCCATGCCATGTAGTTTTTCAACGCTCTTCTTACCAACTCCATGAAACTTGGCAATATCCATAGGCGCCAGAAAGGCCTCTGCTTCCTCAGGCAGAATAACAGTCAGACCATGAGGCTTCTCATAGTCACTGGCAATCTTGGCCAGAAACTTATTATAAGAAACGCCTGCCGAAGCTGTCAGATGGAGTTCATTCCAGATATCATGCTGAATCAGCTTGGCTATTTTGACTGCGGATTTAATCCCAAGCTTGTTTTCCGTTACATCCAGATAAGCCTCGTCGATGCTCATGGGTTCAATCAAGTCCGTATAACGTTTGAAAATTTCTCGGATCTGCAATCCGACCGCCTGATATTTTTCGTAATTCCCCGAGATAAAAATCCCCTGGGGACAACGCTCATAGGCTTCCTTGGAGCTCATAGCCGAATGAACTCCGAACTTTCTGGCCTCATAATTGCAGGTGGAGACGACACCACGACCTCCAGTCAAGCGTGGGTCGCTGCCGATGATGACCGGATGCCCCTTTAACTTAGGATTATCCCGCTCTTCCACCGAAGCGAAAAAAGCATCCATATCAATGTGGATAATCTTCCGAGATGTATCGTTAATCAGTGGAAAAATCAGCATGCCCTCCTCCTTTCTCCTGCCATCAATCTCAGCTTACAAGCTTTCACAAAGTCAGCCCATTTTGCTCAAATAAATCTGAAACAGTTTTTCGTTCTTGTAAAAAGTATTTTAAACGTAAGATTCTTCGTCAGCAATTTTTGTATGACATTTTAATTACTTTTATTATAACTTTTTTACCCATTTTTCCAAAATATTTGAAAAGAGTTATGTTTTTCAAATCTATAGTACACATCCGCGACTTTTTACTTTCTGTATTATAAAAGAAAGTCTTTCTTTCTGCCGAAAATGGTTTGTGAAACCGATTACCGTATGATATACTTTACTTATAAATGTAACAGTTTATGTTGCTAGAATAAAGAGGAAAATCAAATGGTTGTAAAAACAGTTGTTGAAGCTCAAGATATTTTTGACAAAGCTTGGGAAGGCTTCAAAGGTGAAGACTGGAAAGAGAAAGCAAGTGTTTCTCGCTTCGTTCAAGCTAACTACACACCTTATGATGGAGATGAAAGCTTCTTGGCAGGTCCTACTGAGCGCTCACTCCACATCAAGAAAATCGTAGAAGAAACAAAAGCTCACTACGAAGAAACTCGTTTCCCAATGGACACTCGTCCAGCATCTATCGCTGATATTGACGCTGGTTACATTGACAAGGACAACGAACTGATTTACGGTATCCAAAACGACGAACTCTTCAAATTGAACTTCATGCCAAAAGGCGGTATCCGCATGGCTGAAACTACTTTGAAAGAAAATGGATACGAACCAGATCCTGCTGTTCATGAAATCTTTACTAAATATGTTACTACAGTAAATGACGGAATCTTCCGTGCTTACACTTCTAACATCCGCCGTGCTCGTCACGCCCACACTGTAACTGGTCTTCCAGATGCTTACTCACGTGGACGTATCATCGGGGTTTACGCACGTCTTGCTCTTTATGGAGCTGACTACCTCATGGCTGAAAAAGTTCGCGACTGGAATGGTTTGACTGATATTGACGAAGAAACAATCCGTCTGCGCGAAGAAATCAACCTGCAATACCAAGCACTTGGTGAAGTTGTAAAACTTGGTGACCTTTACGGAGTAGATGTTCGCCGTCCTGCCTTTGACGTTAAAGAAGCTATCCAATGGACTAACATCGCCTTCATGGCTGTCTGCCGTGTCATCAACGGTGCTGCTACTTCTCTCGGACGTGTGCCTATCGTTCTTGACATCTACGCAGAACGTGACTTGGCTCGCGGTACTTACACTGAATCAGAAATCCAAGAATTTGTTGATGATTTCGTTATGAAACTTCGTACAGTGAAGTTTGCTCGTACGAAAGCTTACGACCAACTTTACTCTGGTGACCCAACCTTCATCACTACTTCTATGGCAGGTATGGGTAATGACGGTCGTCACCGTGTTACAAAGATGGACTACCGTTTCCTTAACACACTTGACAATATTGGTAACTCTCCAGAGCCAAACTTGACCGTTCTCTGGACTGATAAACTTCCATACTCATTCCGTCGCTACTGTATGCACATGAGCCACAAGCACTCTTCTATCCAATACGAAGGTGTAACAACAATGGCTAAAGACGGCTACGGTGAAATGAGCTGTATCTCTTGCTGTGTGTCTCCACTTGACCCTGAAAACGAAGAACAACGCCACAACATCCAATACTTTGGTGCCCGTGTAAACGTGCTGAAAGCCCTTCTGACAGGTCTCAATGGCGGTTACGACGATGTTCATAAAGACTACAAGGTATTTGACATCGAGCCTATCCGTGACGAAGTTCTTGAATTCGAATCAGTTAAAGCGAACTTTGAAAAATCTCTGGATTGGTTGACTGACACTTACGTAGATGCCTTGAACATCATCCACTACATGACTGACAAGTACAACTACGAAGCTGTTCAAATGGCCTTCTTGCCAACTTACCAACGCGCTAACATGGGATTCGGTATCTGTGGATTTGCCAACACTGTTGATACCTTATCTGCTATCAAGTACGCAACTGTTAAGCCAATCCGCGACGAAAACGGCTATATCTACGACTATGAAACAATCGGAGAATACCCACGTTGGGGTGAAGATGATCCACGCTCTAACGAACTGGCTGAATGGTTGGTAGAAGCTTACACAACTCGTCTGCGTAGCCACAAACTTTACAAGAACGCTGAAGCAACAGTATCACTCTTGACTATCACATCTAACGTTGCTTACTCTAAACAAACTGGTAACTCACCAGTCCATAAAGGGGTATACCTCAACGAAGATGGTAGCGTAAACTTGTCTAAATTGGAATTCTTCTCACCAGGTGCTAACCCATCTAACAAGGCAAAAGGTGGCTGGTTGCAAAACCTTAACTCTCTTGCTAGCTTGGACTTCAGTTACGCAGCTGACGGTATCTCATTGACAACTCAAGTATCACCTCGTGCGCTTGGTAAGACTCACGACGAACAAGTAGACAACTTGGTTACTATCCTGGATGGCTACTTCGAAAACGGTGGTCAGCACGTTAACTTGAACGTCATGGACTTGAAGGACGTTTATGACAAGATTATGTCTGGTGAAGATGTTATCGTTCGTATCTCAGGTTACTGTGTAAATACTAAGTACTTGACTCCAGAGCAAAAGACTGAATTGACTCAACGTGTATTCCACGAAGTACTCTCTATGGACGATGCTTTGAGCTAATAAACGACTAAGGACTTACAAACCATTTGAAAGAAGATTGGAAATCCCAATCTTCTTTTTTGTATTTCAGACTCCAAATGACTGCCAACTTGATGATATTTTTAAGAGGCTTTATGGTATAATGGTTCTATTGCTATACTAGGAAAAGGACTGGGGAAATGACAGAGAAAGGTATCAGGGAAGAAGCCAAAGATTTCAATCTGGCGGTAGATGTCATCATGCTGGCTGGGACACTGCTGCTGCAGAGCGGTTCCGAAACTTATCGGGTGGAAGACACCATGATTCGTATCGCTCATTCGCAAGGGATCATCGACTGCAATGCCTTAGCAATGCCAGTGGCTATTTTCTTTTCGATTGAAAATACAAATGTTTCACGGATGAAGCGTAATCTCAAGACCAACTACAATATCGAGAAGGTCTGTGATGTCAATCAGGTCTCCCGTCAGTTGGTAACAGGAGAAATCAGCCTTCAAGAGGCTTTTGATGAGCTGAATTGCCTCAAAGTTAAGGAGCTGCCCTATAACAACAAGCAACTGATTGCTGCCGCAACGCTCAGTGCTCCCTTCTTCTCCATCATGTTTGACGGAAATTTCTACGATGCTTTGGGGGCTGCCATTGCTACCTTCTTTGGCTTTGCCTTCTCTTTGTATGTTGACAAGTATATCCGCATTCCTTTTGTGACAGCTTTTGCTGGAGCCTTTGTCTTCGGACTGCTGGCTCATATCTGGACGCGCTATTCCGGTTTTAACTCCACAGATGATTTAATTATTGCAGGTTCTGTCATGCCTTTTGTGCCCGGCATTGCTCTGACCAACTCTGTGCGTGACATCATGACCAACCATATCAACTCTGGGATGAGCAAGCTCTTTGAATCGCTCCTCATCACTCTTGCTCTCGGTGCAGGTACCTCTGTCGCCCTCCTTATTATGAAATAAGCCTATGACAATCTTGACATTCTTACTGCAAGCCGTTGCCAGTCTCCTGGCCATCATTACCTTTTTAATCGTTCTAAATGTCCAGCGCAGTATGCTGATTCCCGGCGGAGTGCTGGGCATGGCTATTTGGCTACTCTATCTCCTGCTCAAAGGACCGACCAACGTCATCATAGCAACCTTTGTGGCAGCTATCCTTGGTTCCTGCATCAGCCAAATTCTCAGCATTATCTATAAAACGCCCGCTGTTGTTTTTATTTTGGCTATTCTAGCGCCTCTGGTCCCAGGCTACATTTCCTATCGGACGACTGCCTTCTTTGTCACTGGTGACTATAGCCAGGCCATGATTCACGCCACTCTGGTAGTCATTCTAGCCTTGGTCATCTCAATTGGCATGGCCAGCGGCACCGTCGTACTCAAGCTCTATCACTATTTAAAAAAGCGCCAAACCAAACTCACAGCAAATAAACAGTAGAGCCATCTGCTGTTTTTATTTTGGAAAATACATCTTAAGCCTGATTTAGCTGAGATTAGATGTTTTTTGTAAGAGTTTTATTCCTAAGTATGGTAAAATAGTTTTCGGAATATACTAGAATAAAAGGATTTAAAGAGGTCTTATAATGACAATCGGAATCGACAAAATCGGTTTTGCGACCAGTAATTATGTCTTAAAATTAAATGATTTAGCGGCAGCCCGTGGGACTGACCCAGACAAGCTTAGCAAGGGGCTCTTGCTCAAGGAACTAAGCATTGCTCCTCTGACTGAGGATATTGTTACCTTGGGAGCGGCGGCAGCAGAACCCATCCTGACAATAGAGGACAAAGAAAAGATTGATATGGTCATCGTGGCTACTGAGTCAGGGATCGACCAGAGCAAGGCGGCAGCCGTTTTTGTCCACGGCCTTTTGGATATCCAGCCTTTTGCCCGCAGCTTTGAAATCAAGGAAGCCTGCTATGGAGCTACTGCTGCACTGGACTATGCCAAGCTCCATATCGAAAAACATCCAGACAGCAAAGTTTTGGTGCTAGCTAGCGACATTGCCAAGTATGGCATTAACACACCTGGCGAGCCAACTCAGGGAGCGGGAGCTATTTCTATGCTGATTAGCAGCAATCCCCGTATTCTTGCTTTCAATGATGATAATGTAGCTCAGACACGCGATGTCATGGATTTTTGGCGCCCAAATTACTCGACAACACCTTATGTCAACGGCCTCTATTCAACCCAGCAGTATCTGGATAGCTTAAAGACAACTTGGACGGAGTACCAGAAGCGCCACAAGCTAGCTCTCAAAGATTTTGCGGCCTACTGCTTCCACCTGCCTTATCCAAAACTGGCCCTTAAAGGCCTCAATAAAATCATGGATAAAAGCCTGCCCCAAGAGCAGCAAGACCAGCTTAAGGAAAACTTTGAAAAGTCAATCCTCTACAGCCAAAAAGTTGGAAATATCTATACAGGCTCCCTCTTCCTAGGCCTCCTGTCTCTTTTAGAAAACTCTGACAACCTCAAGGCTGGCGATCGGATTGCTCTCTTCGGCTATGGCAGCGGAGCTGTGTCCGAGATTTTCAGCGCCAACTTGGTCCCAGGCTATGAAGAACACCTTTCGCGGACACGCCTAGAAGAATTAGACCAGCGTCAGGCTCTTTCCATCGCAGACTACGAGCGCATCTTTTTTGAAGAAGCTGAGCTGGATGCGGAGGGCAATGCCAGCTTCTCTGGCTATGAAGACCAAAGCTTTGCTCTGGCGGAAATTGCAGAGCACCAGCGCAAGTACATCAAAGTTGAGAAATCATCATGAAAGTAAACTGGACTGGATTTTCCAAAAAAACTCCTGCTGAACGGCTGCAGATGTTGAAAGAAAAGGGGCTTTTACAAGATGAACATTGGCAGCTGCTAGACAGTCAGCAGACTTTGCCTCTGGAAACGGCCAACCAGATGAGTGAAAATGTACTGGCCACTCTGGCCCTGCCCTACTCTCTAGTGCCAGACTTTTTGGTGGATGGCAAAAGCTATCAAGTTCCTTTTGTGACAGAAGAGCCATCTGTTGTAGCAGCGGCTAGCTTTGCGGCTAAGATTATCAAACGGTCAGGTGGATTTGAGACCGAGGTTCACAAACGCCAGATGATTGGGCAAATCGCCCTCTATCAGGTTGATAAGGTCGACCAAGCCATCAAAGATGTTCTCAGAAAAAAGAAAGAGTTGCTGGAACAGGCCAACCAAGCCTATCCATCAATTGTTGCCCGTGGGGGCGGAGCTAGAGATCTCTGGCTGGAGCAAAAGGATGACTTCCTTATTTTCTATCTATCTGTGGATACGCAGGAAGCCATGGGAGCCAATATGCTCAACACTATGCTGGAAGCTCTCACCCTTTCTCTGGAAGAGCTGACTGGTGGTAAGGGTCTGATGGCTATCCTATCAAACTATGCAACAGATAGCCTGGTAACAGCCCGCTGTGTCATCGACTATCGCTTTCTCAGTCGGGATAAGGCTGAGGCGGAACTTCTTGCGGATAAAATACAACTGGCTAGCAAGCTAGCCCAGGTCGACCCTTACCGAGCAGCTACCCACAATAAAGGTATCTTTAATGGTATTGATGCTTTGGTGCTGGCTACTGGAAATGACTGGAGGGCTATAGAAGCTGGCGCTCATGCCTATGCCAGCCGAGAAGGAAGCTACCGCGGCCTCTCTACTTGGACTGCGGACCCAGACAAACGCCAGCTTCATGGTCAGATGACCCTGCCCATGCCTATTGCAACTAAGGGAGGCTCCATCGGCCTCAATCCCACAGTGACAGCCAGCTTTGACTTGCTGGGGCAGCCTCAGGCCAAGGACTTGGCTTCCCTCATCGTTTCAGTCGGATTGGCACAAAACTTCGCTGCCCTCAAAGCCCTTGTCAGCACTGGCATCCAAGCCGGACACATGAAATTGCAAGCCAAATCTTTAGCATTACAAGCTGGAGCCCAAGGCGAAGAAATCGCTGCTGTAGCCAATCGCTTAACAGCCAAGAAGACTTTCAACCTCGCTACTGCTCAAGAAATCCTAGCTGACTTACGAAAACAGGACAAGTAAAAAGGCCATTGATGGCCTTTTTTGTATGACTTTATGCTATTTATTGAATCTGTTCATGAGCTTCTTTTAGCCGACCGTAGAGTAGATAGGGTACACTCTTTAATTCTTGCAAGTTTCGGCAGGACAGGGCGCACATGATGAGGCGCAGATCTGATTTCCAGCCCTCTACAATATCAATAACCTCTTCCACAGAGTGATTTTCCACCAAGTCCAGCATGGCACGAGAGAGGCCAACCGACTTGGCTCCTAAGACCAGAGCTTTGATTATGTCTAAAGGATGGCGGACACCTCCACTAGCCAAGAGTTCAACCTCATCGCGAAGTGGTTGAAGAGCTAGCAGGCTTTGCAGAGTAGATTGTCCCCAATCATTGAGGTAGTCACGATTGCCACCCCGCTGATTTTCAATATAAGCAAAGCTAGTGCCGCCCCGGCCGGAAATATCAAAAGTCTGAATCCCCAAGGAGCGCGCTTCTTCGACAGTAGAGCGATCCATGCCAAAGCCAACTTCTTTAAGAATTAGGGGAATATCCAGTCGCTGACTATAATCAGTCAAGTGCTGGCGCCAAGAGCGAAACTCCCGCTCGCCCTCTGGCATCAGCAATTCCTGCATGAGATTGACATGGACCTGCAAAAAGAGGGGATGCAAATCAGCTACTGCCTGCTGGGCGGCTTGATAAGGCTTGTCCAAGCCGATATTGGTAGCCAGCAATAAATTAGGCCGACCAGTCGCCACCTGATAGGAAGGATCAGAAGGATTCTTCAAGGCCGCGCTGTAAGAGCCAGTCACAAAAAGAAGGCCACAACTTTCAGCTACTTGAGCCAACTTTTCATTAATCTGACCGCCTTTGTGGCTGCCGCCAGTCATGGCATTGATGTAAAAAGGAAACTCCCAGTCACGGCCTGCAAAGTGAGTAGATAGGTCAATCTCTGCCAAATCATACTTGGGCAGAGAACGGTGAACCAATTCCATTTCATCAAAACTGTTGTAACCCGGACGCTGCTCTAAAGCGTATTTGATATGGTCGTCCTTACGATTCTGGCTCATCATGACCCATCCTTTCTCTGTATAATAGCTCAATGCCAGCTTCTTGCCAGGCTTGAATTAGTTGCTTGCTAGATGCGGCATCAAAGCTGAGAGCAATCCCGCAGTCACCACCGCCGGCACCACTGCTCTTAGCCACACAGTTCAGTCCCTCTGCCGCTTCTTTTAAGACTTTCAGCCTGTCTGTATAAATAACCGGACTGAGTGTTTCTAATAGCTGACTAGCCTTTTCCAAACTGGACTGAATAACGGGCTGCTCTCCTGCTAATAAAGCTCTCTCCAAAGCATCAACCTGCGTCCTACTGCCTGTCAAAAAGGACTCTGAAATAGCTGACTTGACCTGATTGACCAAGTCCTTAGAGATAGCCGGCTGCTTGGTCCAACCAACTAGAAAATCCATGGCTAAGCAAGGCTTAATACTGCGAATTTCAAAACCCCAATCCTCTGCTAGTAATTGCTGTAAATCAACTTTGTCCATACGCTTGCGGACCAGCTCTCTATCAAAAGATCGGTAGTAAATCAGGTCTTCATAAGCAATGCAGGCTAGATCTCCCATGGAACCATTGTCCCCGCGCTTGAGGAGAACGTAAGAAGCCAGCTTAAAGAGTAGCTCTGGCTCTAAGTCCAGCTCATAAAGGGCTGCCATGGCCTTGATGGTCAGAATAACAACACTACCGCTGGAGCCAATCCCGAACTTCTTGCCTTTTCTCTCCATCTTGCCACTAATCTTTAGAGAAAAAGGCTGAAGTTGGAAGCCTAAGATCAATAAATAAGTGTTCATAACTCCTATCGTCTCCTGAATCAAGGCATAATCAGGATCTGGCTCTAGGTTAGAGCTGTGTTCAAACATATCTGATGTCAAGTGATAGTCAGGCGCTGTCTGGATTTCTCCCGTCATATAGATTGGGATGGCCTTGATAATGGCTGGCTGACCGGCCGTCAGCACTGCATATTCACCCGCCAGATAGAGCTTGCCGCAGGTTTGGACTCTTGCACTAGCCTTCATCTGACAAGTCCTTTGTTTTGGAGACGATAAGCCGGTAGTCCTTCTCAAAAATAGCCACCAGATGGTCTAGGTCTTCCTCCAAGCAGAGCACCTTGACATTTGGTCCCGCGTCCATGGTAAAGTAGCAACGCTCGCCCTGCTCCCGCAGCTTTCTGACAGCATCCATAGCTTGGTAAGACTCCTCTGTCAGATAAGAAAAGGGCGGATAAGCTTTCTCTGTCGTGGCATGCATCCGAAGAGCATTTTCTTCCGTCAGCTGGCCCACCTTGACAAAATCATTGTCCCGTAAATAACCCAGCATAGCCTGATAATCCAAGGCAGACTGGGTAATCCAATCTGGGAAAATCGTGGAAGTTTTAGCACAGAGCTCCATACCGTCGCGGCTGGAAATGGGCTTTTTCTCATCGTGCAGAACCAACATAATCATGGCTAGCTTCAAATCCGTCTTGACTGGATAAATGACCCCACTGTCCTTATCCCAGGCCGCTAGCGGACCAAAGAAAGACCGAGCAGAGGACCCTGAAGCAAACTTGGCCAACTGAGCCAGCTCTTGCGTCTGATAGCCCGTCTGAAAATAAGCATTGCAGGCCTTGACTAGAGCAGATAGACCGCTAGAGCTGGAAGACAGCCCTGCTGCAGTTGGCATATTATTGCTGGTATCAACGCGGACAAAACCATCTTCTGGAGAGCGGAAACGGTCAATAATCTTACTGATTTTGGCATGTTCTGCCGGGCTTTGCAGCTGACCGTCAATATAAAACTCATCTCCAGTCGCTGAATCCGGCAAAGGACTCAGCTGCGTCTCGGTATACATATTTTCCAGTGTCAGCGAGATACTGCTGGTAGACGGAATCATCTTTTCTGCATCTTTCTTCCCCCAATATTTGACAATTGCAATATTGGCATAGGATTTGACACTTACAGGCTTTCGATCCATGTGTTAATGGCCCCTTTCTCTCTCAGTAAGGCGGCTAAGGCCTCCGCCTGATTTTTTTCTCCTACAAGAGCAATGACACAGCCACCCAGACCGCCGCCACTCATTTTAGCACCCAAAGCTCCATTTTCAAGAGCTACCGCTACCAACTCATCCGCTTTCTGGCAAGACACTCCTAGCTTGTCTAACTTCTCATGAGCCTTGGTCATAGCTTGCCCCATTGTCATCAGGTCCTTGATAGAAATAGCCTTCTCAAGGATTTTCGTTAAATTCCCCAATTCCTGCAGCAAAGGCAAAGCCTTTTGACCCTGACTTTCTACAGCACGGATGGCTTCGCGGGTATGACCGTGAATACCAGTATCTGCAATGACTAAAAAGGCATCCAGATTTAGCTCAATCTCGCTGAAACCGAAATTGCGGATGAACTTAATAGCTACATCGCTAAGGCAGGTCTTGGCATCAAGCCCGCTGGGATTCATATGGGCAATCATCTCAGCCCGATTGGCTAGAATCTCCAGTGTCTGGTCATCCAGCTCTTCCTCAAAGTAGTCAAAGACCGCCCGAATAGCTGCAATACTAACCGCGGCTGAAGACCCCATTCCCCTCTTCTCAGGGACCATGGACTCCACCTGACAGCGAATCTTAGCCCCTTGCCGACCGAGATGTTCTAGACAGGCAAAAACAGCCATAGACAGCGTATCCTCAGCATAGAGGGTCCAGGCCCGCTCAGACGGAAAGACCTGACAGGTCACTTCAATGCGATTAAGAGGCAGGGAAATGGCCGGATAGCCGTAGACCACCGAATGCTCTCCCATTAAAATAATTTTACTATGTGCCTTGCCGACACCGATTTCTTTTGTCATATTCTTCTCTTGTCTGTAGATTCTCTCTATCTTATTTTAATATACTTTGGCAAAAAAAGCGATTTTTATTGAGAGAAAATCACTGGGGCTAAAGACCGATATTTATATAGGCAGACACGATAAAACTCCGGGGCTTGCAGCCGGAGTCTTTTAAAGTTCTCTTCTTATCAGGTCCATCAGCTGGTTACGGTCTAAGATCCATTGAGCCCGCTCGTCTTTTTCATAGGTCCGGTTGGATAGGAAAATAGCCGCCTTTTGCTCCTTACGATTATACATGATAAAGGTTCCTGTGTAGCCAGTGTGATCCAGCCAGCTGCCCTCCAGATTCCAAGCTAGACTGCGTCTTTTGCCAGGCTCTTTGGAAAAATTCTGGGTCAGATTGGCCGCAAAGTCATCCTGCAGATAATGTTCCAGAAATATTTCCAAATCCCTGAGACTTGAAAATAAGCCAGCACTACCAGAATGGATGCCTAGAACACGCGCCTTGGGATCATGAACCTGACCATCCTTGACACCGCGAACGGTCGGCACAGCTCCTGGAACTGGCCCAAAACCTGTCTCAGTCAAACCCCAAGGCTGGAAAATCTGACTTTGAAAAATCTGATCCAAGGCCTGACCGAAGATCTCTTCCAGCATAAAACCCAAGAGCAGAAAATTCACATCCGTATAGCGAAAGGTCTTATCTTCAAGCACTGTCAAATGATTGAGTGCTTCTTTCAACTTGGGAGCTGTCAGCTGTTCACGATTAGGAATAAAGGGATCTAGTCCTGATGTGTGGGTCAAGAGCTGACGCAAGGTCACATCTTCTTGATGAAAGGCCGGATAATAATGCTGTAAGGGCAAATCCAGTTCCAGCTTGCCCTGCTCATACAAAAAGGCTGCCAGAGTACCAACTCCGACCACCTTGCTGACGCTAGCCAGGTCATAGACCAAACCCGCTTGAGTGGCCTTTCCTTCTTGCGGATCAGCTAGACCAAAGTAGAATTCCTGCCACTGGCCAGCTTGATACAAGGCCAGACTAGCACCGGGATAGATACCGTCTTTTAGCTGTTCTTTGATTTTACTGATGATGTTTTCTAGAGTCATGCTTCAAACCACAATTCAATCTTACTAAAATCCTGACTCAGCAGGAACTTATCTGACTTAGGTACAAAGACCTCGTGTCCTTCAAAGATAGGACGCAGCGCAGCGGTTTCTAAACGATTGACTTGAGCTTTGAGCATAGTCAAGTCCCAAGTTAGGGCATTGTCTGCCTGCAAGTCTTGTCCCTCTGCTTCTGCAAAGGTCAGGAAATCCAGCGCATTTTCAATCTTGCTGTAAAATTCTTGGGCTGCATTGGCATCAGGCACACGAATTTCTACTGTCTCTATCTCAAATTGACTAAGACCGATGAAGTCCTCTTGCTTTTCAAATTCAGGCGCCTCCGCCACTTCTTGAAGATTTGTTCTATTCTCTTCTGCATGCAGGAGAACTAGGTCACCCTCTGGTGACAGAGCTTCAAAAGCATAGCCTTTCTCTCCTTGATACAGCTTAGTCCAAGCAGGCTTTTGGGCCAATAGAGACTCGATTTCTTTAGCATCTGCAACCTTGACAACGATTCTGGCTAATTTTTTAGGACCTTTTACTCGCCGCGACCGCATACTGGGTGATTCTTCCAACTGCAGTTTCTCTGTCTTAGTCTGATCACCCAAGGACAGAAAAGCAGCTTCCTCTAAAAGGGCCTTCATGCCCAGCTGATTTACGAAAAATTCTTGATTTAAATGACGATTATTGATCTTTAATACAGGGATAATTCTAATAATATGATTCGCGCTCATAATTCCTCCAAACCATTTTATTGTAATGGATTTTCATCTTTTTGACAAGAAATTATGCGCAAATAAACAATTTTTAAAACAAGAAGGCCTTGGATTTATTGGTAAACGGTCTGAGCAATGCCCCTTAGAGACAGTGAAATAAATATAAAATTGCCAAACTTGCATCTGCATCTTTACCTTCTCTGTCGTTCGAAAAAAGAGTTGAGGAAATCCCCCCAACTCTGATTTTATGTGCTTATCCGTAGATTGTTTTAAACAAGAGAACCGCTGTGATACCTGCAAGAATCGGTGCCACAACTGGAACCCAAGAATACCACCATTTTGAATCACCCTTGTGTTTGCCCAAAACAGATTCTGGCAGGATGAAGTGGAGGATACGAGGTCCGAGGTCACGAGCTGGGTTCAGTCCTGGTCCAGTAGGGCCTCCCAGTGAGGTTACCAAAGCCATTACCAAGAAACCAAGTGCCAAGTGAGCGACTGCTGATGAAGCATTGGTTGCTTGAGCAAAGGTATTATGCACCGCCTTATCCAAATCAGCTTCTGCTATTTTTTGACCAACTTGAGCCGCTTGTAAAGCTTGTTGCTGAACATTTGACTCAATAATTGATTTTAGCTCTGCACCAAAATGAAGTTTTGTCAAGCCTAGAGCAGCAAAGAAAAGAACAAAAGAACCAACAAATTCATTGATAAAACCATTGAACAAGGCTGCTTTGCGTGATTCAGGTGTGCCATGGTCTAAGCTAGAGATGGTAGAGAAAGTACCTAAGATATTGTTAGGATTTTCAGTTTTCAGATAGTAAGGACGGTGGGTCGCAACGACCAAGGCCTGTCCGAAGATAGCTCCCAAAATCTGCGCTGCAATGTATGGCGCAACCTGTGCCCAAGGGAAATAACCGCTGACAGCCAGTCCCAAAGTAAAGGCAGGGTTGATATGGTTACCGGACACATTACCAAACATCAAAGCTGGAATCATAACCCCCATGCCGTATCCGACAGCGATGACTAACCAACCGCTCTGATGTCCCTTAGTTCCTTTTAATTCAACGTTGGCAACAGCTCCGTTCCCCAAGACAATGAGGATAGCTGTTCCTAAAAATTCTGTGGCGTATTTAACGACCCATTCGAAATCCATTTAGTGATACTCCTTAAATATTTTTTAGACAAAGTCTATTTTATCAAGTATAATGGATAATGTAAAGGTCATTTTTTATAAAAATAAGAAAAAGAGGGAAGAATATGCGTTTTAATCAGTATAGTTATGCAAAAACGAAACGGGAAAATATGTTGATAGAATTAGCTGAATTAGGCTTTTTTTATGACAGCAATCGCTCTGATAAGGAAAATCTTGAAGATTTTCTCCGCACCAGCTTTTTCACTTATAAAAATACAGATTATCCCTTGAAATCCTGGGCTGCTGACAGCCAAACAGACCTGCTGAGCTTTTTCCAGTCTGACAGAGAACTGACGGCGTCTGTTTTTTACACTGTGGCCTTTCAGCTGCTTGAGTTCTCGCCCTTTATTGATTTTACAGATGTTGAGGCCTTTCGCAAAGAAACGGGCTTTCCCATTACATTTGGAGACTTGTTGGAAAATCTCTACCAGCTGCTCAACACTCGGACAAAAAATGGTAACCTCTTAGTTGATAAGCTAGTCAGCGAGGGGTTGATTCCTGAGGACAATACCCACCACTACTTCAACGGTAAGAGCCTGGCAACCTTTTCCAGCCACGACGCCATCCGAGAGGTGGTTTACGTAGAATCACGCGTGGATACTGATCAAGACGGTCGTCCGGACCTCATCAAGGTCAGCATTATCCGTCCTCGTTACCAAGGGAAAATTCCGGCCGTCATGACTGCCTCTCCTTATCATCAAGGAACCAACGACCCCGCCAGCAACAAGTCGCTTCACGATATGAATGTGGACTTAGCAAAAAAAGAACCCCATCAAATCACAGTACAAGATCCTGAGCTTAAATTGCTCCAACTGGATTCACCGGCTCCTGCCCAAGAAGTCTCTGAAGCCGAGGAAAAATTAGGTCATATCGGCACCTACACGCTCAATGATTACTTGCTGCCCCGTGGCTTTGCCAATCTCTATGTGTCTGGCGTAGGAACTAAAGACTCTGAAGGACTGATGACCAGCGGCGACTATCAGCAGATCGAAGCCTATAAGAACGTTATCGATTGGCTAAACGGCCGCTGCAGAGCCTTCACCGACCACACACGCCAGCGGGAAATCAAGGCTAGTTGGTCCAACGGAAAAGTGGCTACGACCGGTATCTCCTATCTAGGCACTATGTCCAACGGGCTGGCTACGACTGGCGTAGACGGATTGGAAGTCATCATCGCCGAAGCTGGGATTTCTTCTTGGTACAACTACTACCGCGAAAACGGCCTTGTCACAAGCCCTGGCGGCTATCCAGGAGAGGATTTTGAATCCCTGACCGAACTGACCTACTCCCGCAATCTGAGAGCTGGTGACTACCTGCGCAACAACGAGGCTTATCAGAGAAGCCTAGAGCAGCAGCGCAAAGACCTAGACCGGCAAACCGGAGATTACAATCAATTTTGGCATGACCGCAACTACCTGCTCCATGCAGATAAGGTCAAGGCTGAAGTCGTCTTCACCCATGGCTCTCAAGACTGGAATGTCAAGCCTCTCCATGTCTATAATATGTTTCGGGCCTTACCGCCCCACATCAAAAAGCATCTTTTCTTCCATAACGGTGCCCATGTTTACATGAACAACTGGCAGTCCATCGACTTCCGTGAGTCTATCAATGCTCTGCTGAGCAAAAAACTGCTGGGATATGAATCAAACTTCGAACTGCCAGCAGTCATCTGGCAGGACAACAGCCAAGCTCAAAACTGGCTGACCTTGGAAGACTTCGGTGGACAAGAGCAGAAACTTCATTTCCAACTAGGCCAAGACTGCCAATCTATCAAAAATCAATACCCAGAAGAAGACTATAATCGCTTTGCTAAAAATTACCAAAGCTTTAAGACTGAGCTTTTTGAAGGTAAGGTCAACCAGATTACTCTGGACTGGACCTTGGAAAAGGACCTCTTTCTCAACGGAGCGACCCAGCTCAATCTTCGCCTCAAATCCAGCACCGATAAGGGATTGATTTCTGCTCAATTGCTGGACTTCGGACTAGCTAAGCGACACACACCAATTCCTACGCCTATTGAACCTAGAGTCATGGACAACGGCCGCTACTATATGCTGGACAATCTGGTTGAACTGCCCTTTGCCGAAACGCCCCATCGCGTCATCACCAAAGGTTTTCTCAATTTGCAAAATCGAACCAATCTACTGAGCGTCGAAGAAGTCACTCCTGACCAATGGCTAGAATTTTCCTTTGAACTGCAACCAACCATCTATAAGATGAAAAAAGGCGACCAACTGCGCCTCGTCCTCTACACTACAGACTTTGAGCATACCGTTCGTGATAAGACTGACTATGAGCTGACGGTAGATTTGGAGAAGTCTAGTCTGGATTTGCCGACTATGACATCACATTAATAAAAGAAAAAGGCGCTGAAATTCAGCGCTTCAGATTGAAGACAAAGTCCTAAGAACAGAAGTTTCTAAGGGCTTTTCTCTTATTGTAGATTGAGATATTCCTCTGCATATTTTTTATAATCTGGCTTTTCCTTGCGGTTCATAGCAAAGAGCATACTGCCTGTGAGATAGTCATCGTCTGAGTCAGGAATTAGCATAATAGCAATGTTTTTATCTTTCTCAGGAAAGACGATAGAAAATGTTCCGCCATTATCTTTCCGAGTCAGGCCGTAATAACTCACTCCATTCTTAAAACCAACTGCATTTTGAGTATACTCATACTCTTCTTCGTTGACAATAATGGTCTTGTCTTTTATTTCAATGGTCTTTTGTTCACCGCTAGCATCCTGTACATTCCATTTTCCCTGAATTTTGGGACTGCCACTGCAGCCAATTAGGATGAAGAGGGATGAGAGCACTACTAACAGCAAAGCTTTTATCTTCTTGTTTTTCAAGTTTTCTTCTCCTTGGTATATAGATTCATGACCATTCTACTATAAAGGCTAAATTTTTGTCAAACCTCTTAGAAATCTTCTTCTTGCCACTTTTCCAAAAAATGATATAATTTGAAGAGTGAAGATTACCAAGGGCTTAGCCCTTGCGAGAGAAAGGAAAGAAAATCTTATGATGAACATGCAAAGCATGATGAAGCAAGCACAAAAGCTTCAAAAACAAATGGAAAAAGGACAGGCAGAACTAGCTGCAACAGAATTTACCGGCAAATCAGCTCAAGACTTAGTCGTTGCTAAACTGACAGGCGATAAAAAAGTAGTCAGCATTGACTTCAATCCAGCCGTTGTGGATCCTGAAGATTTGGAAACTCTGTCAGAAATGACTGCGCAGGCCCTGAATCACGCGCTGGCTCAGATTGATGAGGCCACTCAGAAGAAAATGGGCGCTTTTGCAGGTAAATTGCCATTTTAAGCAAGGTAAATAATCTCTCAACTTAACTAAACATAAGTTAAGAGATATTCGAACCAGCAAAAAGGACTGAGAATTCTCAGTCTTTTTTTGATTTATAGTCGTTTCCTCACCAGTCCACTACACAAAATTAAGTAAATCCGCTGCCTTACTCATCAAAAGTAGGGCATAATCGGGATTGTTTTGCAGTTCCTTGATAGAGCTCTGCACCAGCTCCAAATCGTCGGTAATCATGCCGTCAACACCCAAGCGGAAGGATTTGCCAATGCTGTCTGCATCATTGATGGTCCAGTCATAGAGTTGCTTATCCGTCGTCCAAAGCTTATCGACAAAGTTTTCATCGAGGGTCGAGTACTCCATCGTATAGCCAGAAGCCTGTGTCCGTGGGAAAATAGTATTGTAGGGCAGGATAAAGAAGGTCGGTATGCTCTCATCATACTGGACTGTCTTGTCAATAACCTGATAATCCAAAGACTGAATCTGATGGCCATAAACCTTGATGTTGGCTCCGTATTGGCTAAGGAAACGGTCCATCATATCGTCTGAGTCCAAGCTGCTGGTCTTGATTTCTATCAAGAGTCTCTGGCCCATCTGATTGGCTCGTTTGAGATAAGCATCAAAACTGGAAATTTTGGCAGTGTGTCCATTTTCTGAAATATCTAAAGCCGTCAGCTCTTGCAGAGTCAGCTCTTGCGGTCTGGCATCGACGCCGGCCAAGGCTTTTAGATTGGCATCGTGCATCATGACAAACTGGCCATCCTTGGTCTCCTGTACATCCATTTCGATATAATCTGGCTTGAGCAGGGCGGTTTTCTCTAGCGACTCAACCGTATTCTGGACACCATTTCCCTGCGAAACGCCACGATGCGAGATGGTCAGAGGGACGTTTTCCAAGGGCAGATTGAGATAGACAAATCCTTCAAGGGCAAAGACAGAACTAGTGACCAAAAGGATAAACCAGCGCATGAGAGGCAAGCCTTTCCTGTAGCGATACTCAGACAGTCTGCTGTCTGTCAGAAAAGCCACAAACTTAATCAGAAAGTAGGCTACCATGAAGTAATAAGCCAGCTTGATGAGGCAGTAATTGACAACCGCTGCTGTCAAGGCTATCTGATTGGACTGGCCATCCGCATACTGCTGCAACACTAAAATCGGAATGCTGCTTAAAAGAAAGAAGAGAAAGCTCTTGGCCAGTATCCAAAAGAGCTGCCAAGTATAGCGAATCAAGTGCCCCTTGGTCTTCTCCAAACTATACCGAATCGCGTCTCGTAGGCGGAAATGCTCAAAAAAGAGCTTGGGCAGGGCAAACATTAGTCGGACAGCTATCAAAAAAAGCAGAAAACCTAAAGCATAGATTGATAATTTCATCCATAAGGCCGTCTTGAGATAGGTCACGATAAATTCTGGAATCAGAATTTTATTTAAGTAGTAGATTTTGAGAATTTGCCGCAGAAAGGGAAAGATAAAGCCCATATACAGTGCAATAAAGAGGACCTTGCTGGGTCGGGCGTAGCGAATCAGCGAGCCGCTGTCTTTGAAACTTTTCTTAATAAACTGAAAGGCGCTGCGTTCTTCCTCGTCCAGAAGATTGCGGAGCCCCATAAATATCAGTCCAATCTGAAAATAAGCGATAAAGAGATTGGCCGCAAAAAGCGCTAGAAAGGCTAAGCCAACCCAGACATTTGAAGTCAGAACCTTTAGGGCATTCGTATAAGATAAGAAGAGGTATCCTGTCTGCTTGAGCAGAGTCTCTGCTACAAAGGAGTTGAAAGGCACCCAGGCCAGCTCCATGAGCATAAAGACTGTGAAAAAGAGCAACAGAATTTTATCAAGATTACGATAGAGACGTAAAAGTCCCAGTCTTTGTGATTTCATTTTCCTCCTTTATTTGTGAACGATACAAAACTTGCTAAAAAGCGATTCTTATTTAAAACAAGGTTGAGACAGATGTCCCAACCTTATTTTTATTTTCCAAATAAACGTGCCCAGAAGCCCTTGCTTTCCTGCTCCTGCACCTTTTCCTTGGCTTCATCCAACTCCAACAGCAAGGTTTCACGCTCATTCATAGCCTTAGCTGTCAGCTGCTGCTGCTGGTCCAGCTGCTTGTCCTTTTCAGCAATCTGGACATCCTTGATGCGCAACTGCTCATCTTTCTTAGCCAGCTGGCTATCCTTGGCTTTAAGCTGTTCATAGAGACGCACAATCTCAGCATTTTTTTCGTCCACCAAGATTTCCATCAGCTCGCGTTGCTTCACATCTTCGCTAACAGGTTCATCTTCAAAAATAGTTTTCTTATAAATCTCTTCCAGCTTAATCAAGCCGCTGCGGGTCACCACCGTGACTCCTTTTTCATTCTTTTCCGTATCTTCTGGCGGCAGTGCCTTGACACGATTGTTAATCGCCTGGCGGCTAACTCCAAGAATCTCGGCTAACTCGCTGACTGTCTTTTCAATTGCCATAATTTCCTCAAAAACTTTTTCTAGTTTGTAGATACCTAAATCTTATCATATCAAGCCTTAACTGTCAAATTTCACAATATTTTTTGAGCCTGACTCCTATCTTTTCACCCCCTTTTTGTGATACAATGAGACAGATTAAGTGACTTAAAAACGAATAAGATACCACAGCCAAAATAAACAGGTAAGCAATGGCTAACTCCTAGATAATAGTAGCTGATAAAAAACTCAACATAGTCTTAGCCAAACTTATCTCTGAAAGGAAATCACAAATGAAGCATTTCGACACAATCATCATCGGAGGAGGACCGGCTGGCATGATGGCTGCCATTTCCAGTTCTTTCTACGGACAGAAGACCCTGCTCCTTGAGAAAAATAAACGATTGGGCAAGAAACTAGCTGGTACAGGTGGTGGCCGCTGCAATGTGACCAATAATGGAAACCTAGATGACCTCATGGCCGGTATTCCTGGCAACGGGCGCTTTCTTTACAGTGTCTTTTCTCAGTTTGATAACCATGATATCATCAACTTTTTTACAGAGAACGGCGTCAAACTCAAGGTTGAAGACCACGGACGTGTTTTCCCTGCGACAGACAAGTCCCGCACCATCATCGAAGCTTTGGAAAAGAAAATTGCAGAGCTGGGTGGCACTGTCATCACCAATACCGAAATCGTCTCCGTCAAAAAAACTGATGAGCTTTTCACCGTCAGATCCAGCGACCAGACTTGGACCTGCCAGAAATTGATTGTGACGACTGGTGGTAAGTCCTACCCTTCAACAGGCTCGACAGGCTTTGGTCACGATATTGCCCGACACTTCAAGCACACGGTGACTGACCTGGAAGCTGCTGAAAGTCCTCTTCTGACTGACTTTCCTCACAAAGCGCTTCAGGGGATTTCGCTGGACGATGTGACCCTCAGCTATGGCAAGCATGTCATCACCCACGACTTGCTCTTTACCCACTTTGGCCTATCAGGTCCGGCAGCTCTGCGCTTGTCTAGCTTTATCAAGGGTGGAGAAACCATCTTTCTGGATGTCCTTCCTCAGATGAGTCAGCAGGATCTGGCGGACTTTTTAGAAGATCATCGGGAAAAATCTCTGAAGAACTGCCTGAAAATCCTCCTGCCCGAGCGAATGGCAGACTTTTTTGCCCAGCCCTTTCCTGAGAAAGTCAAACAACTCAATCTCAGTGAAAAAGAAGCCCTCATCAAACAAATCAAAGAACTGCCCATCCCTGTCACTGGCAAAATGTCCCTGGCCAAGTCCTTTGTAACCAAGGGCGGCGTCAGCCTCAAAGAAATCAATCCCAAAACTCTAGAAAGCAAACTCGTTCCCGGCCTCCACTTTGCTGGAGAGGTCCTAGACATCAATGCCCACACGGGCGGCTTCAACATCACATCTGCCCTCTGCACCGGCTGGGTGGCAGGAAGCTTGCATTATGAGTGATGACTCATATTTATCCATTCAGGTCAAACAAAAGGAATAAGCAAATGAATCGACTAGAAAATGTAGAATTCGTCAACATGTGCATGATTTATGACGGAGAAAAAGTTCTCGTACAAGAACGAGTCAAGTCTGACTGGCCCGGCATCACTTTTCCTGGCGGGCATGTAGAGCGCGGAGAATCTTTTACCGATGCAGTTATCAGAGAAATCAAAGAAGAAACTGGATTAACCATATTCAATCCTCAACTTTGTGGCATAAAGAATTGGTATGATGATAAAGATTTTCGTTATGTCGTCCTGCTCTACAAGACAAAGCACTATTCCGGTGTGCTGCAATCCTCAGACGAAGGAAAGGTCTGGTGGGAAGATTTTAAAAATCTGTCCCATTTAAAGCTGGCAACAAGTGACATGTCTGATATGCTGCGTATTTTTTTAGAAGACGATTTAAGTGAATTCTTTTACTATAAAGACGGTGATGACTGGCTTTATGACTTGAAGTAGAAATAAATAGGCTAGGAAATTCCTAGCCTATTTATTTCGCATTTGTCCGAACATAAGCAGCAATCACATCTGCTGTGTACTGGGCAGTTCCTGATCCAAATTGATCGATATTCTTCTTGAATTCTGGATTGTGGACATAGCCCTGACCGATTTGGGCAAAGACTTGCAGTGAGCAGTCAAAACCGTAAGTGCGAATGGCTTGTAAGAGACGCGCTGCCTGCTCTTGATTTTCTGCTGCTTCAATCGGCAAGCCTTGTTGCATATTCTCTGCCAGACTTTGAAAAACTTGATTGAAGGCTGCGGCAGATTCTTCTTCCCGTCCATTTTGACGAGCCAATGCTTCTGACATGACTTCTTGACCGTATTCTTCGACAGCACCTTGATGGTATTTGTGATTGTCTTCGTAGGTAAAACCTGCGAATTTTTCTTTCATTGTCATCTTTCTTTCTCCCTTTTCATCTTGGATGGTTTTTTGCAAGGTGGAAATCAAGGTATCCAAGCGGTCTCTTTCCTGCTGCAAATACTCTAACTGCCTAATCAGATGAGGCAATAAGGCCTGATCATCCTGAGTCAGCAGCTCTGCTATTTTCTCCAAAGAAAAACCCAGATACTTATAGTAAAGGATAACCTGCAACCGCTCTAAATCATCTTGGCTGTATGTCCGATAGCCATTTTCTGATTTGGCGGGTACTAAAAGTCCGATTTTGTCGTAATGATGCAGGGTTTTGACAGAGACTCCCGAAAGCTGCGCAGCTTCTTTGATATGGTACATGATAGACCTCCTTACCACTATAGTATAAGCCCTGACCTAAGGTCAGGGTCAAGCTTTTTTAGAAATTTTTTTAACCGCCTTAGAGTTTCCAAAGCGGCTAGTATTTATTTGCGAGAAACCATAGCAATAAAGCCCAGTTTTTCTTGATTCTTTTGGAACATCTTAAACATCTTCATAAACTGGCCGTAGTTTTCTTTTTTAAGGGCATTGAAGCAGATTTTCAGTGTGCCGCCCAGTCCTTCGTCATAAATCATACCTCGAAGACTCAACAAAGTCATTTCGCCGACAAAGGTGTCTACACGGTCAAAAGCATGAGAACGTGCCAGCTGAATCCAAGAACCTTCTGTCAGAGGCCCCACATTGACATTAATCGCACGAGATAGCTCTTCCCGGACATTCTCATCTCTTTGTTTGAGCATAACATCGTGGGTAAGGAGCACTCCGCCTGGCTTCAGCACCCGGTAGTACTCATTCATACATTTGGCTTTTCCCTTCTCCGTCTGCATGGTCAGCATGGCTTCATTGATAACAATATCAAAAGAATTGTCATCATAAGGCAGCTTCATGGCATTAGCCTGCTCAAATGTGACGAGCTCACCAACACCAGCCTTATCGCTGGCAAGTTTAGCTTGATTCAGCGCAGCCTTATCCAAATCAACCGCATTAATCTGGCAGCCATATGTTTTAGCCAGCTCGATTGTTGTGGTCCCCATATTGCAGGCAACCTCTAGAACTTTCTTATCGCTGGAAAACTGCCCCTGCTCAATCAGCCAGTCGGTTGCCAGCTTACCACCGGGACGAAGCCGTTTCTTTCCTAATTTTGCTAAAAATTTATGACCTGCTTCTGCCATTTCCGAACCTCCATAATTTTGATTGGTTCCATTATAGCATAAAATATTATATTTTCAGATAATTCTTGGAATTTAGCAAAAAAAAGACCGAGTCGACCGATTCAATCTGTCTTGTATCTTCTTTACAAGCCAAGAAATCCCGCCAGATAGCGCAGCAAGGCCACCAAGACTACACCAAATACAACAGTTGTAATTAAGTTCTTATACTTAAAAGCCACATAGCTAGTCGGAAAAACGGCCATTAAATCCAGCCATTTAAAGCTCGGCAACTGACTTATTTTAGCATTGGTGACACTGGATAAAATAAGGGCAAAGATAATGGAAACTGGCAGATATTTGAGGAAACGCTCTACCATGAGCGGAAGCCCCTTGTATTTGACTAGGATAAAGGACAAAACCCGCGGAATCCAAGTGACCAGGGCTGACAAAAGAATAGCTAGCAAAATATATTTACTTATCATCCAAAAGCACCCCCACTGTACAGCCTAGCAAGGTTGCAAAAAGCACCACCAGCGAATTTTGAAGCAGCATAGTTAGGACTAAGTAGGCAAGGCCCACCACGCCCAAGACGAAAAAGAGCTTCTTTATCTTGACCCGTCGCAGCATGATTGTAAACTGAGAAGAGAAAATGCCAATAAACATGGCGACTAGGGCAAAGTCCAGGCCGAAGCTCTCAGGATTGGGCAGAAGGGCACCGAGGGCAGTTCCCAAAATAGACCCCAAAATCCAAGCAGTATAACTCATGAAATTGTTACCCATCATCCAGCTAGCAGCGATTTCCTCTATATGTGCCCGCTCTCCCATCAAGACTCCATAAGATTCATCCGTCAAAAAAGAGCCAATGACAATATTCTGCATCAAGCTAGACTTACGAAAAAGAGTTGATGCATGCAGACAGAGCAAAAGATGCCGGATATTAATAAGAAAAACAGTCAGTGCGATGGCCAAGACCGGCGCCTGCTGGGCAAATAAACCAATCATGGCAAACTGGGCACTGCCTGCATAAACCAGAATACTCATCAGTCCCATCTCCAAGGGATTCATATAGGGCGCCGCCATGATGCCGCAGGCTAGACCAATCCCAATATAGCCCAGAGCCGTTGGCACCGCCGCTTGTGCCCCTTGTTTAAATGTCTGTCCTCGCATTCTTCTCCTTTACTCCATGGTTTCAAAAGCCAGACTTGGCTTAGCATTGAGGTCCAAACTGGCAAAATTCTCCTTGTTCCATTCACTGACACTAGCATAAGCAATCATACCAGCATTGTCACCGCAGAGGCGAAGAGGCGGAATAATCACCTTCACATCCTGAATCTCAGCTGCCAAGCGTTCTCTCAGGCCTTGATTAGCCGCAACACCGCCCGCCACGACTAGAGTCTTGACTGGATATTTTTCCAGGGCTTTTTTAGTCTTGGCCATGAGAATATCCATGACCGCTGCCTGAAAGCTTGCTGACAAGTCTTGATTAGACAAGACCTCTCCTTTTTGCTGGGCATTGTGATGCAAGTTGATAAAGGCCGACTTGAGACCGGAAAAAGAAAATTCCAGATTGTCTTCCTTAATCATGGCCCGCGGAAAATCATAAATATCCTGTCCCTCATGAGCCAGCTGATCAATCTCCCGGCCTGCTGGATAGGTCAGCCCCATGACTCGACCGACCTTATCATAGGCTTCACCGACCGCATCATCGCGAGTTTCCCCCACAATCTTATAGTCACCAGCCTGACTAACATAGACCAGCTCGGTATGGCCGCCACTGACCAAGAGAGCCAGCAAGGGAAACTCTAAAGGCTCCACGCTCTGTGCTGCCATCAGGTGTCCAGCCATGTGATTGACCGGAATCAAGGGAATATCATGAGCCCAAGCAAAAGACTTGGCTGCTGCCAAGCCGACCAAAAGCGCCCCAACCAGACCAGGACCATAGGTGACGGCCACCGCTGTGACCTGCTCCTCGCTAATCCCTGCTTCTGCCAAGGCCTCCTCAATGCAAACCGTAATGACCTCCACATGGTGGCGACTGGCAACTTCTGGTACCACTCCGCCAAAACGCTTGTGGCTCTCAATCTGGCTGGCAATGACATTGCTCAAAAGCTCCGTCTCATTCTTCAGAACCGCCACACTGGTCTCGTCACAAGACGTCTCAAAAGCTAAAATATATCTATCTTTCATGGATCTCTCTTTTCATGATAATCGCATCTTCCACCGGCGCATGGTAGTAGGACCTCCGCCGCGCGATTTCTTCAAATTTTTCTTTTTCGTAAAATAGCAGAGCTGGCCTGTTCGACTCTCTCACTTCGAGGAATATTTCCTTGTCGGCAGGCAAAAAGTCAAACAAGGCTGTCGCGATTTTCTGCCCCTGATAGTTAGGCAATACAGCAATCTGCAGAACTTCTGCTTCAAAGTCTGTATCCTGCCAGACTAAAAAGCCGACAAGCTGACTCCCATCTTCTGCCAGCGCACATCTATTCACATTCGAGAGCAGGACCTCTTCCAATTGACCCACAGTCCAAGGGCTGACCTCATAGACAGCAAGTAAGAGCTGTTCCAGCTCTTCTGCCAGAACTGCCGCGTCCACATCCGAGTTAGCGCTCCATTTTCTCATCTCAATCATAGGCGCTGAATGTAAGAATCACTGGATTCCTGATGGGTCTTGAGCCAATTTTCCTCAGCCTCTACCCGTTTGAGGTAGTTAGGAACAAAGTCATGAATGGACTGGGCTGGCAGGTCTAGACCGAGACGACCAACAGCTGCTGCGTCTGGTAAGGTCGGCTGAATGGCAGCCTGAGGAAGAGCCGCTTCAATCTGCTCCACAAAAGCTGTCGTTTCTCCGACAAAGGTGACCGGCTGGTTAGCAGCGACAGCTATTTCCAAAACCTCTGCCAAAGGTAGATGAGCTTCTGGCCGTACAGCCTGACCAGACTGGTAAAAGCCAGCATAGACATTATTGCGGCGGGCATCCATGACAGGAATGACCAAGCCTTCCGCCTGCTCTGGGACTAAAGCCAGCAGACTAGACACACCGACCAGCTCAATCTTGAGGGTATGAGCCAGAGTCTTGGCTGTCGCCACCGCAATTCTCAGACCTGTGTAGCTGCCCGGACCCTGAGCAACTACGATACGATCCAAATCCGTCGGCTTCATGTCCAGACTATTCATCAGAAAATCAATAGCCGGCATCAGGGTAATGCTGTGGTTTTTCTTTATATTTAAAGTCATCTGCGCCAGCAAGGTCTCGTCCTCTAAAATCGCGAGCGTCAGCGCCTTACTTGACGTATCAAAAGCTGCAATCTTCATGCTTATCCTCTATTTTTCCTCTTGCCGCCAAAGTGAGCGGCGTTTTAATTTGTCTTCGTAGAAACTATCTACCAAAAATTCCTCTAAAATCTGGCTAAAAGCCTCCAAATTAGGCACTTGCTGCGCCAAGTGTTTTCCAAAAATCGCTTCTTGCTCAGCAATCTTGGGCAGCAAATCCGCTCCAGCAGCAGTCAAGCTCAAGCGAGAACTGCGCTTGTCCTTGCTAGAAATTTCCTTCTTGACCAAGCCTTTTTTAATCAAAGCCTGCACCAAGCGACTAGGGCTTTTTTCCTCACAAATCAGGGATTCCCCCAAGCCCTTGAGAGACAGCGGAGCATGTTCGCCCAAAACGAGCAAGACCTCGCTTTGATTGGGCGTAATTCCCAAAGGCTCTAGCAACTTCCCATATTCTCTCGTCGCTAAGCTCTCTGCACTTCTAAACAAATAGCCAAATCGAATTCCTTCTGCTACCACGCTGCTCTCCTTTCAAAAATCACTTCTATACTATTTTACACTAGATTAGGTAAATTGTTGACAATTTTAGTTAAAAAATATAAAATCTTAAATAGATGATATATCATCTATTTGCAAAAGGAGGAAAAACGGATGACCCCAAACCCTACAAATCAAAAACCAGCTAGAACAATGACCCACGCTTTTGTGACTGGTGCGACCGGTCTTTTAGGAAATAATCTCGTGCGTGCTCTGCTAAAAGAAAACATTCAAGTGACCGCTCTCGTTCGCTCCGAGGAAAAAGCGCGCAAACAATTTGCCGACCTGCCTATCCAGATTGTCAAGGGGGATATTTTAGAGCCCGAAAGCTATCGTGACTATCTAGCAGGCTGCGACAGCCTCTTTCATACCGCTGCTTTTTTCCGCGATAATTATAAAGGCGGCAAGCACTGGCAGGAGCTCTACGACACTAATATTATAGGCACAAATAACCTCCTAGAAGCTGCTTACGAGGCTGGTATCCGCCAATTTGTCCATACTTCCTCCTGTGTCGTACTGGAAGGTGAGGCCAATCAGCTAATCGATGAAAGCATGTCTCGCTCAAAAGATACTCCTTTTGATTACTATCGCAGCAAGATTTTGAGTGAAGAGGCCGTTCGTGATTTCTTGGACAAGCATTCAGATGTTTTCGGTTGCTTTATCTTGCCGAGTGTAATGTTGGGTCCTAGAGACCTTGGTCCGACCTCCAGTGGGCAGCTGATTATCAATTTTGTAGAGCAAAAACTTCCAGGTATCTTAAAGGCTAGCTATAATATGGTGGATGCTAGAGATGTAGCAGATATTCATCTCCGCGCCATGAAATACGGACGCTCAAAGGAGCGCTATCTGGCAGTTGGACGGCAAGTGACCATGACAGAATTGTACCAAATACTGGAAAAAATCACTGGCGTTCCCGCCCCCAAGCGCAAGATCTCCCCTCTTTTCGTCAAAATCTATGCCCAAGCAAGTGAGCTC
This sequence comes from Streptococcus sanguinis, assembly GCF_050225395.1. Taxonomy (GTDB): domain Bacteria; phylum Bacillota; class Bacilli; order Lactobacillales; family Streptococcaceae; genus Streptococcus. The sequence goes on from NZ_CP071431.1 coordinate 2,092,442, forward strand.
TACCACCGGCTCACCAAAAAACCAATTTTGGTTACCAATGAGCTCGCTCATCTCATGGCCGAAGAATATCTCAAAAGTAATTTTAGCTTTGCCAAAACCGAGAGCGAGCTAGGCGGACAGCATCGCCCTCTCGAAGAAAGCTTAGCTGACGTGGTAGATTGGTACCGCAAGCACGGCTATTTCGCCAAATAAGCAGCCCTCAAAATCAAGTGACCAAATGTTCAGCGCTTGATTTTTCTTTTTGTCAAGCCGCTTTGGCTGAAAAACCGTCTCTGAAATTCACCGTCCCGACTTGCTTCCTAAGCTCATTCTATGGTATAATTACAATAATAATTAAACATCAGGTCAATTTCATTACTCTTACTTTTCCATAAGATACAAGGCTAAAACAGCATTTTAGCCTCTTCATTTGAGTAAGCCCTATCAGAAGTCACAGCAATCGCTCACTTTCCATTTATCATTTTTAATTTATCATGTGAAGAAATGCGCTAACGCCTGCCTTCTTTTATTTTTTAGACCTTATCACAGAAAGGAATCTTATGATTTACAAAGTTTTTTATCAGGAAACAAAAGAGCGCAGCCCGCGCCGTGAAAAGACACGCGCCCTCTATTTGGATATTCAAGCTGACAGCGAGTTGGAAGGTCGCATTCAGGCTCGTAAGCTCATCGAAGAAAATACCCCTTACAATATTGAATTTATCGAGCTCTTGTCTGACAAACACCTCGAATACGAAAAAGAGTCAGGCACTTTTGAATTGACGGAGTTCTAACCCATGGCATATACCTTAAAACCCAAAGAAGTTGGCGTTTTTGCGATTGGTGGGTTAGGCGAAATCGGTAAAAACACCTACGGGATTGAATACCAAAATGAAATTATCATCGTAGACGCCGGCATCAAGTTCCCAGAAGACGACCTGCTAGGAATTGACTATGTCATTCCTGACTACTCTTATATCGTGGAAAATATTGACCGCGTAAAAGCTGTCCTCATCACCCACGGGCACGAGGACCATATCGGCGGTATTCCTTTCTTGCTCAAGCAAGCCAATGTTCCTATCTATGCTGGTCCTTTGGCTCTTGCTCTCATTCGCGGCAAGCTAGAAGAGCATGGTCTATTGCGCGATGCCAAGCTCTATGAAATCAATCAAAACACAGAACTGCAGTTCAAGCATCTGAAAGCTACTTTCTTCCGGACAACCCACTCTATTCCAGAGCCTTTGGGAATTGTCATCCATACGCCGCAAGGTAAGATTGTCTGTACCGGTGACTTCAAGTTTGACTTTACACCAGTCGGAGAGCCGGCCGACCTGCACCGTATGGCCGCTCTGGGCGAAGAAGGCGTTCTCTGTCTCCTATCTGACTCGACCAATGCTGAAGTTCCGACCTTTACCAATTCCGAAAAAGTGGTCGGGCAGTCTATCATGAAGATTATCGAAGGCATCCACGGACGGATTATTTTCGCCTCCTTTGCTTCAAACATCTTCCGACTCCAGCAGGCAGCAGATGCTGCTGTTAAGACCGGTCGTAAGATTGCGGTCTTTGGCCGCTCCATGGAAAAGGCTATTGTCAACGGGATTGAGCTGGGCTATATCAAGGTTCCCAAAGATACCTTCATCGAGCCAAATGAACTCAAGGACTATCCAGCTGGCGAAGTGCTGATTATGTGTACCGGAAGTCAGGGTGAGCCGATGGCAGCCCTGTCCCGGATTGCCAATGGTACCCACCGTCAGGTTCAGCTGCAGCCAGGAGATACAGTCATCTTCTCATCTAGCCCTATCCCTGGTAATACGACCAGCGTTAACAAGCTGATTAACATCATTTCCGAGGCTGGTGTAGAAGTGATTCACGGTAAGATTAACAACATCCACACCTCTGGACACGGTGGCCAGCAAGAGCAGAAACTCATGCTTCGCTTGATCAAGCCTAAATATTTCATGCCAGTCCATGGTGAATGCCGTATGCAAAAAGTCCATGCAGGTCTAGCCGTTGATACTGGAGTACCAAAAGACAATATCTTCATCATGAGCAATGGTGATGTGCTGGCTCTGACAGCTGACTCAGCTCGTATTGCCGGCAGCTTCAACGCTCAGGATATTTATGTTGATGGGAACCGCATTGGTGAAATCGGAGCTGCAGTCCTGCGCGACCGTAAAGACCTGTCAGAGGACGGCGTTGTCCTGGCTGTCGCGACGGTTGATTTTGAGTCCAAGATGATTTTAGCCGGTCCAGATATTCTCAGCCGTGGCTTTATCTACATGCGCGAATCAGGTGACCTCATTCGCCAAAGCCAGCGCATCCTCTTCAATGCCATTCGCATTGCACTCAAGAATAAAGATGCCAGCGTCCAATCTGTCAGCGGCGCTATCGTCAACGCCTTGCGTCCTTTCCTCTACGAAAGCACCGAGCGCGAACCGATTATCATTCCGATGGTGCTTACACCAGACGAAGACAACTAAAAAATAAGCTTTGCTAAATCTAGCAAAGCTTATTTTTCTGCTTTATTTTTTGTTCGCGAAGCATGCTTGATAATCCAAACGCAACTCGGACTCAATTCTTCCTTTTGCCAAGCTTGAATGATACACTCAAACTTTTCAGGATCTTCTTTGTATAAATCATTCAGATTATTAGCGACACTTTTTTGGATTGATTTATCCGCATCATCCTTTAGATTCCTTAAAATAGCGGTAAACTCATCAAAATAATCTAAGACCACAGTCTGCTTCTTAGCCCAAGGCAGTCGGATACGCATACACTCGCTGGCTAATCTGCGGACGCGCATATTCTCATCTCGGCTCCACTCTAGCAGTAAATCCATCGTAGCTTTAGGATAATTAGCCAGCAAGGGCCGCATGGAAAATTCTCCAGTAAATCGCTTGGTTAATTCCTTGCTGAAGGCTGCACTCAGCTCGAATTCCTGACTTCCGTAAAGTTCTACGTATTTGCCAATCGGCCACAACCAGTACCCTTCTGAGAACATACCCAAGCCGCCCTCTAACTCCGGACCAAGTATCTGCTCAAAAACCTTCAGAGAATCAGCATAAGAAAGCGGCAAGCATTCTTTGATACTCCTTGCCAGCAACTCTTGACGCTGAGTAAATTCCAAAGCCTCTAATTCGCTTTCAACTAGAGACATAAAATGCTGAGCATCAAATTTATCTGTTACTGTTTGCAAGCGACGGCCCAAATCCTCCGCATAAACCAAATCATAATAATCTTTAACCTTTTTCGCCATAATTTCTAAATCCCCTTAACAGACTTCTCACTGCTTTTCTAACTTCTGCTTCTTCCTCTTTCTCAGCTAGAAAAAGAGACAACTCATTCAAGGCACCTGAAATCATATGAGCCGCCATATCCAGATCAATAGAGATAAGTCTTCCTTCTTTAGATAAAATGTCTAATTGCTCTCTCAAATGAAAGAAAGAATTAGCCTCGTCCTGACGACGCCACTCTTTCCACTCAACGACATTGGGACCATCAAGCAGGAGAATACGTTTATTTTCCGTCAAGGTCGCAAAACGAACAAAAGCAACACAGCCTTCCACCAACTGCTCCCAAGAATCCTGTGCTTCCAGGGCGTTTTTTTCTACATAAGCCCCCAGTTCGGACTGAATTTGTGCTAGTACGGCGGTAAATAAAGTCTTCTTATTCCCGAAATGGTGATAAAGTGCACCTCTTGTCATTCCCAACTCATCTACAATTTCTTCCAAGGAAGTTTCTGAAAAACCCTTTAAAGAAAAATGTTTCCGGGCGATAGCTAATATTTTCTTGCTTGTCTCTAAGGAAGCCTGCTGTTTTTTATTCATCTTCACTCTCCAAATAATTTGCCGCAAACTCAGCACTAGGTGGAATGACTTGAATGACATCAACCAAAACAGAACCCGGCGCTTTCACAATGAAATGGCGCTGACCAAAATCTTCACTCTTAATGGGAAGAAGGAACTCCATTTCTTCTTGCTGACGCAATTCTTCATAAAGACAATCCACATTGTCAACTTCGATATTGATGATCAGGCCACTCGCCTTAGTCTGGTAGGCTTGTGGCACTGTCCCATGCTTACTATCAATAAAAGCAAGCTCAAAACCACTCTCGATATTCTTTAAACTAATATACCAATCTGAATGGAAGGTTTCCTGAAATTGGAAATGGTCAACGAAAAATTGTGCCGCTTGATTAAGGTCTTCACTCATTAAAACCGGATATAAACTGGTAATCATTTGTTCTCCTTTTCTTAAACTTTATTTTAACATACATACTGAATGTATGCAAATAAACATTAAAAAACAGAAGCCAAATTGACTTCCATCTATTGAGACTAGCTCAGCTCAATCGCTTGATAAAATGATACTTGGTAATGCCCTTTTGCGGGACATCTGTTAGACTGGCATAGATTTCATAGCCTTGCTTGATGTAAAAATCTCTGGCCTGATAAGATTTAGTGGACAAGGTAATACTAGTAGCTCCAACTTCTGCAGCCTTTTCTTCTAATTCTGCCAGCAGACTGGCTCCCAAACCTTTTTTCTGATGTTCTTTATCCACCACCAAAGCCTTGATATGAATGTTTCCCAGCACCTGTTGGGCATGGAGCAAGGCAATCAACCGGCCATCTTCCTCCCGCCTTAGATAATAATCTTGAGGTTCAAGTTTTTTAAGCATACCTGAACCAAAACTAGCCTCATATTGCTCATCAAAAACCCGCTTTATAAAATCATGAAATTTTTCCATCTTTCTCCTCCTCCACGAAAAAGCAGGGGATATACCAATCCTCCTGCTCTATGCTTAGTATAAATCTAGATAATTATCTACTTCCCATTGGGAGACAAAGGTTGCATAGCTAGCCCACTCGATGCGCTTGGCTTCTAAAAAGCTCGTATAGATATGCTCGCCAAGTGCTGCTTTAACGACTTCATCCTCTGTTAAGGCCTTCAAGGCATTGTGAAGAGTTGATGGCAGGTCTGTAATTCCTGCTTCCTTACGCTCCTCTGGAGTCATGATATAGATGTTTTCTTCGATTGGTGCTGGAGCTTCGATTTTATTCTCAACACCATGCAGGCCAACTTCCAAGAGAACAGCCATAGCAATATATGGATTGGCCATCGGATCAACGGAGCGCAACTCCAAGCGAGTACCCATACCACGAGAAGCCGGCACGCGCACCAACGGTGAACGATTGCGTCCTGCCCAAGCGATATAAACTGGTGCTTCATAGCCAGGAACCAGACGTTTGTATGAGTTAACCGTTGGGTTCATGATAGCTGTATAGTTATAGGCATGGTTAATCAATCCACCCAAGAAATGGTAGGCTGTTTCTGACAGCTGCATACCCTTTGGATCTTCTGGATCGAAGAAGGCATTATTTCCGTCTTGATCAAAGAGAGACATGTTACAGTGCATACCAGATCCCGCAATGCCAAACTTAGGCTTAGCCATAAAGGTTGCATACAGACCATGCTTACGAGCAATGGTCTTGACAACCAGCTTGAAAATCTGAATCTTATCACAAGCACGAAGCACTTCGTCATACTTAAAGTCAATCTCGTGCTGGCCGACCGCTACCTCATGGTGACTAGCTTCTACTTCAAAGCCCATCTTGGTCAGGACATTGACGATTTCCCGACGAGTATTATCTGCCAAGTCTGTCGGCGCCAAGTCAAAATAACCACCCTTGTCATTTACTTCCAGCGTCGGGTCCCCATTTTCATCCAGCTTAAAGAGGAAAAACTCTGGCTCTGGTCCGAGGTTAAAGGATTTGAAGCCCAGCTCTTCCATATGCTTGAGGGCGCGCTTGAGGTTGCTGCGAGGATCCCCTAGGAACGGTACATGATCTGTCGTATAAACATCACAAATCAGACCCGCTACACTGCCATTTTCATCTCCCCAGGGAAAGACTGTCCAAGTATCCAGATCAGGATAAAGATACATATCTGATTCATTGATACGGACAAAACCTTCAATGGAAGAACCATCAAACATGGCTTTATTGGATAAGACTTTGTCAAGCTGTTCATCCGTGGCAGGAATTTCTACATTCTTCATAGTTCCTAAAATATCAGAGAACATAAGACGAATAAAGGTGACATTTTTCTCTTTTACTTCGCGACGGATATCAGCTGCTGTAATAGACATTAAATTTCTCCTTGTAATTCAAACAAAATAGCTATGGTCGACGCATCTGACCAAAGGTTGGCAGAGAAGAAGCAAAACGGCCTTGCTGCAAGATGTCATGATGCAAAGCACGGCGGACATCTTTTTCACTAATGGTCTTGTGGGACTTGGCTTCACGCTCAGCATATTTCCTCTTAATTGCAGCGATATTATAACCTTCCGAAATATAATCTTTAATTTCTAAAAGGCGGTCCATATCATTCAAAGAATACATCCGACGGTTGCCCTCATTCCGAGCAGGGGTAATCAGATTCTGGTCTTCATAATAACGGATCTGACGGGCAGATAGGTCCGTCAGTTTCATAACACTGCCGATGGGAAAGACTGCCATGTTTCGGCGAAACTCTTTTTCCTTCATTCAAATTCCTCTCTACGCACTATTATAGGACGAAATAAATCTTATGTCAAGAAATAATGTCAGATTTTCTTACACGGATTTTATTTTTTCTTTTCAAAGATGGTTCGCAGCCGATCTATATCAGAATTTACCAGAATTGCAACAAAGACTCCCATAAAGGTTTCAAAGATTCTGGCAAAGACATACAAGATGGTATCTTCCGGCCGAATAGACAGGGTAATAATCAGCATAGCAGATACTCCGCCAATGACTCCCGCCTTGTTGTTCATAGCAACATTGGTCATGATTGTCAGCATAGTACAGACCGGTACCAAAAGGAGGGTGACCCAATACTGCTCCTTAAAGACACTATTGGCAATGAAAAATAGCAGAGCGTAAAAACCACCGATGCTGTTTCCTAAGATTCGCGATGTCCCGAAGTGGACACTCTTATCAAAATCCTCCCGAAGACTAAAGACTGCCGTCAAAGCACCGATTTGCAGGCCTTTCCAACCAAAAAGCCCAAAGAGCAATAGGATGATGAAGACAGCCAGACCGGTTTTAAAGGTACGCATGCCCAGACGAAATTTCGATTTATCAAACTTGTACTTATTGAAATAACTCATTAGTCTCCTTCCAGGAAATCCTCCCTCTCTTCATTTTAACATATTTCGTCTCAAAAAAACTCTTTCTGCTCAGGACTTTTCCCACACAAAGAAAAAGCCCTATCAGCTACCGCATCAAGAGCTATCGACTATTTAAAAGCTGAGACATTATCTGTCCCAGCCGCATTTTATTTTCTTTAGTTTGGATAAATGTAGGTAACTCCACCCATAAATTCATTCGGGTTAAAGTAGCCACGATAGTTGTTGATCTGCTTTTGGCGATTGTAGTTGGCTTCCAAGACTTGGATAGAGCTATCACTTTGAACATCTGTCACATAAGCAACATGTCCATATTCACCGCCATCCCAAACTGCAATAGCACCTGGTACTGGAACATTTCCTGTTGCATAACCCTGAGCACCAGCATTAATTGCCCAAGTATTAGCATTGCCCCACCAGTTACTTGCCCAAGGCGCCATTTCTTTCACACCCCATGTACATTGGCCGATTGGGTAAGAATTGCCATAGTCAGTTGGCGTATTTAAGACAACATCTTCAGTATCAGATACCAAAGCAGCATCACTTGTCGCTTCATAAGCTGGAGCGCTGTAAGGATTGTATGTCTGAGCCACAGCAGTGCCATTTACTTGCAACACATCTCCTGGGTTAATCGTATCAAAAATTGTCTTTCCATTATTGGCAGCAAGTTCGTAAGGATTCATTCCATTGGCGCTAGCAATGGCAAAAAAAGAGTCCCCATGCTGGACAACATAAGAATCTGCATTGACAGCTTGAGCGCCGATTGTCGCCAAAAAAGCTGTAGAAGTTAAACCAAGAGTTGCTTTAGCAAATGCTTTTTTCATAAATGTTTTTCTCCGTATAATTTGATGATAAAAAAATCATACCTCATTTACATGTCAGTTTTTTTAGAGTTATATTTTTGTCATGTTACAAATGATTTAGACTTTTGCTACATGAGATTTTCCAGTATTTTTAAAGATAAAAAGGCTAGGGATTCCCTAGCCTCATCTATTATCAGTCTTCTTTACGTCTCAATTTTCCTAGACCTAAAGCACCCATAATGGCTGCTAAACCTAGATATGGCAGATAGACTGTATCTTTTGCTCCCGTTTCTGGCAGAAGAGAAACAGGAATCTTTTTAGCTGCTGGAGTTTGATTAGCTCTTCTTGGATCGTTTACATCTGAAACAAGCAGATGCTGTGCCTTAGGAGTGACTGTTGTAACTGTATTTGAAGCATAGACCACACGATTGACGGTATTGATGTAGGTATTTTCAAAAGTACCCGCAGCAATCCGCTTCATCTGTAGATAGGTTTCAGCCTGAAAAGCTGAATCCAGAGAAATAGTCTCTAAAAATTCTTCCTTGAACCGAATAGAAATCAAGCCTTTCTCAGAATCAATATTCGCAACTGTATACTCAGTCAAGTCTGTACCAGCCTTTATCACCTTACCATCTTTGAGCGTGATGTCTACTTTGGCAAAGGTTTTGTAAGCACCCGTGTACTCATCTCCTCGTTGGTCATAATCATCCACAAAGCTATAGTCTGTCAAAACTTCAGAGTGGTTAGCAGGGATCAAGCCTCCGATGAGACGATAGTTAAAATGCCGTCCCAAAGTCAGTTCCTTGCCATCCAAGTTTTCTGCATTTGTTGGATCAAGACTCAATGTAATATCTTTTTCAGGACTGATTTTAGGAACATTGTTGACGACTAAGTCTGTCGCATAACCATTTCCAAAGTCAATTTGATAAGCCCGGTTCTCGAATTTACCGCCTGTGCGACCCATTCCTTCTTTGACTGCCATAGGGCTTGTTATCGTCAAAGACTTACCTGTTACGACATATTGGTCATAAAAGGCTTGGGCATCGTCTGCTGCAAAGAGTTGGAAAGAACCTTTAACAGTGATATTCACCTTTTGAAGGAGGTCTCGAACTGCTGCAGGTGCTGTTTCAAGGCTCTCGTAGTGGGTCACTGTCACACCTGCCACAGCCTTGCCATCTGCATCTACTAGCTTGACTAATTCCGGACGAAGTTCAAGTGCTTCTTCCGGATAGTCATCTACATAGTAGAAACCTTTTTGAATCGTGCTCTTAGATGACTTGTCACCCTTATACTGATCCAAATCCCAAGTCAGCTCGTAGTAATTGGTCGAACCAGCCAAGACTTCCTTACCATCAATCACCAATCCTGCCTTGTTTTTATTGACCTTGGTTGGTTTGATGTAATTATTGCTTGGATTGTCTGAATCATCAGGCTTGCCTGGTGTAGTCACGCGTACTACGTTTGAGCGGACACCATAGGCATCATTGACTGTCAGGGTGAAATTATTAGTATAGGTTGCGCCATCGTTGAGCACTCGGCCAACCACTGTCGGAAAGAGCGTAGCAACTTCTTTGGTCCTATCAGCGTTATAAGCAGCTAGCGTTGCTGCAGTTGCCTTGAATGTCACTGCGTGACTAGCCTTGTCATAGCTGACGTCAAAACCTGCGCTAGCAGCTTTTGTTGCTGCTAAGTCAACTTCATAACCACTTGGCAACGGATCAGTAATGACAAATGAAGTCGTCTCACTGCGTCCAGCTGGAAGAGCTTCTGTCTTTAGAGCAAACTGAACGACGGACTGCTTAGCCACCAGAGTCTTATCAATATTGGTGCCTTGGTCATTTTGAATCTCTTTATTAATCTGCGGTTGAGATTGCAAGAGATGATAATGATAATGCACAGTCGGAGCTACGGGCGCTGCTGGCTCTTTTTGATAAACAGGCTCTGCTGGTAAGGTTGGCAGCGGGCTATAAGTTGGTTCTACCGGCTTATTAGGCTCCGGTGTATCTGGTGTAGGAGTTGGCGCTGCCGGCTCCTTCTCATAAGTCGGTGCTGCCGGAGGTGTTGGCTCCTTTTCATAGGTCGGTTCTACCACTGCTGGCCGGACAGCTTTTTCTACTTCATAGCTTGGCTCAGAAGGCTTACTAGGCTCTGGGGTATCCGGTGTACGCGTCGGTGGCGTCGGTTCTTTTTCATAAGTCGGTGCTGCCGGAGGTGTTGGAAGAGCCTTCGGTGTTGGTGCAGTTGGAGCTGGATCCAAAGGCTTAAGCGCTTCTTCACTTGGCACTGCAGGAGCTGTAGGAGCTACGGGCGCTTCCGGTTCTTCTACTGTGATGATTGGCAGATCAGTCGCTCGGATATCACCATTAATCGCAAACCAAATATTTGGTTTCTTAGGAGCTAGTTTGTCAGCCCTACGTGGATCAGTTGCTGCTGGCTGGCCTAACACTTCAGAAGACGAAATTGTTCCAATCGTCATGCTGTTGGTAGTGCCAGAAATTTCTACCGCCCCTGCTCCATACCATGAATTCGGAGCATCTGTAGTATCCCAGCCAGGCACACCGCGGCGTGTATACATTGTAAAACGAGAACCGCCCTCTCCTTCTCGGAAGTTTTCAGACTCGGTCGCATAGATTTGACCGTTCTTTTCACCAATAGATGAACCCGAAATCTTGTTGAAAGTTCCGGTATAATCTTTGGCCATTTCGATAGAATTAGCTTCACGGTTGAGGGAAGCCACGGACATCAAAGCCTGATCAAAATTAATAGGTTGGCCTTTATCATCATAAAAGACAAATTCCGTCTTCACAAAGAGAGAGGTTGCATCTTCAAAATTTCCTGTATAAGCTGAAGCAAAAACTCCCATTGTCGGGTCTTTAAAAATACCTAACCAGGCCTTATCATTGCGGAATTGAGAGCTTGGATCAAGGGTATAAGTATAGACAATTTTAGAAACTTTTTTCCCTCGATAATAAGTCCCCTGGAGATTTGTATAGGTTGCTGTAGCAGACTCACCGCGACGCAACAAGACAGAAGACCATTCAGTTGGCCCTTTACCACTTGTTACGTTAGAACTATAGTCTGCATACTTACCAACCGTACCAAAGCTTTCCTGCTGATTGGTCTGATAGTTAGCATTTTGAATATCTGTTACTTTGAAGTTGTCCAACTGGAAGAGTTTCTTAGAAAACTCTGCAGTGTTCTTTACAGCGGCTTCCATGCCAGCATAGCTGACGAACTCACCATTTGTAGTCAGTGACAGATCAGCATTAGGTTCTGATTTGAAAACCAGACTTTGCGCAATTGGACGGCTCAAATGCCCGTCTTCAGTCTTCTTTGTTTCTGCGAGAGCCAGACCAGCCTTAATCTTGGCCTGTTCAGCATCATATTTAGCCTTATCTTGCTGATACTTGGCTAATTTTGTGTTATAGACAGCCAAATCAGCATTATACTGGGCCAACTGAGCTTGATAGTTTGCTTGGGCTTGAGCATTACGCTTCTTGATTTCTTCATTTTCAGCTGCTATAGTGGCATTCTTAGCTTGATTCTCTGCTAGCTTTTGCTCATATTCTTTTTGAGCTGCTGCATTTTCAGCTTCAATTTGAGTCTTTTTAGATTCATAAGCTGCTAAATCTGCTTCATATTGAGCTTTTTTATCTTGATTTTCCTTTTGGATACGGGCTAATTCTGCCTGATAATTTGCCTGAGCCGCTTGATATGCCGCTTCATTATCAGCATTGGTTTTTCGGACAGTTGCTAAATCTGTTTGATATTGGGCAAGTGCTGCCTCGTAGGCCGCTTTTGCAGCCGCATTCCTCTGTTTAATAGCTTCATTATCAGCAGCAATCTTAGCATTAGCAGCTTCAGTGTCAGCCAAAGCTTTTTCATACCGGGCCTTAGCTGCCGCATTCGCCTTTTGAACACGGTCCAGCTCACTAGCATAAGCCGCCAGAGCCGTATCATAATTAGCCTTTGTTTCTGCATTCAGTTTTTGAACACGGGCTAATTCTGCATCATAGGCCGCTTTTGCAGCTTGGTAAGCAGCCGCATTATCTGCGTTGGTCTTTTGAATCGTTGCTAAATCTGTTTTGTATTTACTTAGGGCAGCTTCATAATCTGCTTTCAACTGAGCATTTTCTGCTGTGATCCGAGCTACTTCTGCTTGATGAGCAGCCAAATCTTTAGCGTATTGCTCCGTTATCGCTTTGTTTTCTGCTGTAATCCGAGCTACTTCCGCCTCGTAGGTTGATACTTTTTCTTTGTACTCCTTGACCTTGGCGTCAATCTCGGTTACTTGCGCTTCATAATCTGCTGCAATCTCCGCTTTTTTGTCTGCAGTTTCTTGAGCAGTCTGAGCGACTCCTTTGTCAACAGCTGGGTCTTTGACCACTGTCAGTCCAGCTTCTTGAGCCTTTTTAACGCTTTCATCTAAACCAGCTGTTGGAACAGTCACTGTCACACCGCCATCTGCCTGACCTTCTCGCGCCTGACTCTCTTTAGATGCCTGACTGGCTGGTCCTTGAGCTTGAGGTAGATTGGTCGCTGCATTCCAGTGCCCACCATTTCAGTATTGACAGGACCATTGGTATCAGATACTACTTCATCTGCTCTTGCTTGTATCGTTGACGTTAAAAAAGCCGCACCTAGAACAGCACCGCATAAAGTTTTAACAGCCTTGTTTTTCCGAAAACCAAAAACTTCTTTTTTCTTCATTTTTCTCCTCCCTCTGCTAACTTTTACAGTCTGCAGTTTTCTAATGCCCTCAGAAAATCAAAAAGTAATGGAAACCACCAATCAGAAGTTTCTTTCTCATTTTGACCCTCTTTAAGCATCAGAATAAATATATATATCTTAATCCTAACAAGTTTTTCTCAGTTTTGCAAGCATTTTATGCTCGTTTTATTTACCTTTATGCAGATTTAGACATCCAAGGAAAAACGTATTTTTTATTGTAGGACTTTTCCCTACAGCTGGACAATGAGAATACAAGAAAAAGACCAGCTTACGCTAGTCTTTCCTTATTACAGTTTTGTACTTGTTATCTACAAAATCAAAGTTTCTAAGCTTACTGCTTATTTCTCAGTCAGTGCTGCAAGTCCTGGTAATACCTTACCTTCAAGGAGTTCCATTGATGCACCACCACCAGTAGAAATCCATGAGAACTTGTCTGCACGGCCAAGGTTGATGGCTGCGGCAGCTGAGTCACCACCACCGATGATTGATTTTACGCCAGGTTGCTTCACGATAGCGTCCATAACACCGATTGTGCCAGCTTGGAAGTCTGGGTTTTCAAATACACCCATAGGGCCATTCCAGACAACAGTTTTCGCACCAGTCAAGGCTTCATCAAATTTAGCGATAGATTTAGGACCGATATCCAAACCAAGGAAGCCTGGATCCACTGCTTCACCTTCAGTGTCTTTCACTTCAGTGTAGTCAGCAAATGCGTTTGCTTCTTTAGAGTCAACTGGCAAGATCAATTTTCCGTTTGCTTTTTCAAGAAGAGCTTTCGCAACATCCAATTTATCTTCTTCTACAAGTGAGTTACCGATTTCGATACCTTGTGCTTTGTAGAATGTGTAAGTCATACCACCACCGATAAGGACTTTATCAGCTTTTTCAAGCAAGTTTTCGATAACACCGATCTTGTCAGATACTTTTGAACCACCAAGAATAGCTACGAATGGACGTTCTGGAGTTTCAACTGCTTCTTGGATGTAGGCAATTTCATTTTCAAGAAGGAAGCCAGCAACAGCTTTTTCAACGTTTGCAGAGATACCGACGTTAGATGCGTGTGCACGGTGAGCTGTACCAAATGCATCATTTACAAAGATACCATCTCCAAGAGATGCCCAGTATTTACCAAGTTCAGGATCGTTTTTAGATTCTTTCTTGCCGTCAACATCTTCAAAACGAGTGTTTTCGACCAAAAGAACTTGTCCATCTTCAAGAGCATTAATAGCTGCTTCCAATTCAGCACCACGAGTAACACCTGGGAAAACAACATCTTGACCCAGTTTAGCAGCCAAGTCTGCAGCTACTGGTGCAAGTGATTTACCTTCTTTGTCCGCTTCTTCTTTGACACGTCCAAGGTGAGAGAAGAGAATTGCGCGACCGCCTTGCTCAATGATGTATTTAATAGTTGGAAGTGCAGCAGTGATACGGTTGTCATTCGTAATCACTCCGTCTTTCAATGGTACGTTAAAGTCTACCCGAACGAGGACTTTTTTACCTTTCAAATCAACGTCTTTAACAGTAAGTTTTGCCATGTTACAAAAACTCCTTTTCATATTTTATACGCAACTATTATATCATATTTTCCAAAAGTTTTCTTGATATAAGGAAAATTTTCACAAAAAAGAAGTGCCACGCACTTCTTTCTCTCGAACTTTGGAATTAGAGAATGGGAAGAAGGGCTCTGAACTCATTCAGACAATAGTTAAAGCTGGATTTTTCTCTAGATTTGACAACTCAAAAAGCCAGTAAAACTACTGACTTTAACTCTTCTCATTACTAAATCGCAAAAGCCTGTCCTACTGCATAAGTGACCGCCATGGTTAGAAGACCGATCACAAGATTTCGAAGCATAGCATTTTTGAGCGGTGCTTTGCCCAATCTAGCGCTGGTGTAACCTGTTCCCAAAAGGGCCAAGGCCACGATTAGAACGGTTGCCCAGATACGGACGCTGGCAGGAAGCAGGATAATGGTAATCATAGGAAAAAGTGCACCAACAGCAAAGGCTAAAAAGCTTGATACGGCAGCATGCCAGGGATTAGTGAACTCCTCAATCTCGATTCCATATTTTTCCTGTACCAAAGCCTCCAACGGATCTTGGAGAAAAGCTCGGTTGGTCATGAGTTGAGCAGAAGTCTCACACTCGCCATTTTGAACATAGGCAGCATAGAGAGACTGCCTAGCGATATCCGGATTTTTCTCTAAAAGCTCCCGCTCTCTGGCAACAGCAGCTTCCTCTGTATCCTTTTGAGTAGAAACTGATACATACTCTCCGCCAGCCATAGAAAAGGCGCCCGCAAAGACTGCCGCCAAACCAGACAGAAAGATAATCCAGACATCGTCCGTCGCACTAGCTACCCCGATAACCACACCTGCAATGGAAATAATACCATCATTAGCTCCTAAAACACCAGCCCGCAAGATATTCAGCCGACCACTAAAGTTCGTATCAATTTTATGTTCTTCCACTATTTAAATTTTCTCTTTCCTTTTATTTATAATGATTATAAATAAAACCTAGAACTAATACAAGAGAAAATCGAAAAATGAGAAAAGTTCTACTATTTAAGAGAAAGAAAGGCATTGAAAAAAGAGCCGTTTTAAACGACTCCTTTCTTTATCATCACTATAATGCTGTAACAAACTAATTATTTCACCACGATATTAACCAGTTTATTCGGCACACTAATCACTTTGACGATTTCTTTGCCAGCGATTTCGGACTTGATTTTTTCATCTGCCAGAGCGATTTCCTGCAGTTCCTCACGGCTCAAGTCCTTAGCTACGACTAGCTTAGCACGAACTTTACCCTTGATTTGAACTACGATTTCGACCTCTGCTTCGACCAGTTTGCTTTCGTCATAAGTTGGCCAAGCTACATAGGAAATGCTCTCGCCAGTTTGAGCGACTGCCTGCCAGAGTTCTTCAGCCAAGTGCGGTGCAAAAGGTGCCAGCAATTGGATAAAGCCTTTGGCATATTCGACATAGAGCTTTTCTTCCTTGTTGGCTGCATTGACAAAAATCATGAGCTGGGCAATGGCTGTGTTAAACTTGAGCTCCTCAATCTGCTCTGTGACAGACTTGACTGTTTCATGGTAGACCTTGTCCAAAGCTCCGCTATTTTCAGAGACCAGCTCCTTAGAGTTAAGGAGACGATAAACCCGATCCAGGAACTTGCGACTGCCTTCCAGACCTTCCTCGCTCCAAGCGATAGATGCATCCAGCGGTCCCATGAACATTTCATACACACGAAGCGTATCGGCACCGTATTGCTCCACTACATCATCTGGATTTACTACATTCTTCAGAGACTTAGACATCTTAGCAGGCGCCTGCTCCAGCTCTTCTCCCGTTTCGATGTTGAAGAATGAACCATCACGTTTTTCCACCTTGTCAGTCGCCACAAGTGCTCCACGGTGATCACGGTAGCTAGTCCCCAGAATCATCCCTTGGTTAAAGAGTTTTTGGAAAGGCTCTTTGGTCGGAACCACTCCAAGATCATAGAGGAATTTGTGCCAGAAGCGAGCGTAGAGAAGATGGAGCACAGCGTGCTCTGCGCCACCGATATAAATATCAACTGGCAGCCAAGCCTTGAGCAGCTCTTCGTCTGCTAATTTCTCATTGTTGTGTGGGTCAATGTAACGCAGGTAATACCAGCTGGAACCAGCCCATTGAGGCATAGTGTTGGTTTCACGGCGTCCTTTGACACCATCTTCCCGAGTAACTTCCAGCCAGTCAGTCAGATTGGCCAGAGGGCTTTCACCGGTACCAGAAGGACGGATATCCTTGGTTACAGGCAAGACTAGCGGCAGTTCATTTTCAGGGACAGCTGTTGAAGTCCCATCTTCCCAATGAATGATTGGAATCGGCTCACCCCAGTAGCGTTGACGACTAAAGAGCCAGTCGCGCAGGCGATAGGTGACTTTTTCATTTCCGACACCTTCCGCTTCCAGCCAAGCAACCATCTTTTCAATAGCGGCAGCCTTGTCCAAGCCATCTAAGAAGCCAGAGTTAATATGCGGACCGTCTTCTGTGTAAGCAGCGTCAGCAACATTGCCACCCTCTAGAACAGGAATAATCTCCAGGTTAAACTGCTTAGCAAACTCCCAGTCGCGCTCGTCGTGGGCAGGAACAGCCATGATGGCTCCTGTTCCGTAGCTTGCAAGCACATAGTCGGCAATCCAGATGGGGATTTCCTTGCCATTGACAGGATTAATGGCATAAGCTCCTGTCCAGACACCAGTCTTATCCTTAGCCAAATCAGTACGAGCGAGGTCGGATTTGAGGCTGGCTGCGTGTTTGTAGTCTGCTACTGCTTGGGCTTGCTCGGCACTTGTAATGGCATCAACGAGAGCATGCTCTGGAGCCAAAACAGCATAGGTCGCTCCAAAAAGGGTGTCCGGACGAGTCGTAAAGACGGTGAAGTCCTTGTCTGTGTCCTTAATCTTGAAGGTTACATTGGCACCGGTTGACTTGCCGATCCAGTTGCGCTGCATATCCTTGATAGACTCAGGCCAATCCAGCTCCTCCAAGTCATTGAGCAAACGTTCTGCATAGGCTGTGATTTTCAGCATCCACTGACGCATAGGCTTGCGGACAACTGGATAGCCACCGCGCTCAGATGTGCCATCTGGCAGAACTTCCTCATTGGCAATAGCCGTTCCCAGTTCTTCAACCCAGTTTACTGGCACTTCTGCTTCATAAGCTAGGCCTTTTTCGTAAAGCTTTGTGAAAATCCACTGGGTCCACTTGTAGTAATTAGGGTCAGTTGTATTGATTTCTCGGTCCCAGTCATAGGAGAAGCCAAGAGCGTTGATTTGACGCTTAAAGTTGGCAATGTTTTCCGCTGTAAAGTCAGCTGGGTCATTGCCTGTATCCATGGCATATTGCTCAGCCGGCAGACCAAAGGCATCCCAGCCCATAGGATGCAGGACATTATAGCCCTGAGCCCGCTTATAGCGGCTGAGGATATCTGTCGCCGTGTAGCCCTCCGGATGCCCTACATGGAGTCCCGCTCCTGATGGATAAGGAAACATGTCCAGCGCATAAAAGTTAGGCTTGTCCTTGTCCGTACCTGTCTTAAATGTATGGTGCTCTGCCCAATATTTCTGCCACTTGGGTTCGATTTCTTTGTGATTATAATAAGCCATTCTTTTCTCCATTTTTTGTACTGTTTCTATTATACCATTTTCAAGGGATTTTGAAAGACGGAATTTCATGACTGCCAGACACATCAGCCAAAGGATCTCTCCACCAAAAAACAAGCCACCCTGTCAGTCCTACAGTTGAAAGGTAGCTTGTTTTGTATCTTACTTTTATTTATCCAAATCCCTGACATATTGGTCGACTGCTAGGATGGCACCTGCAATGTCAGAAGCTGAAATCTCAAATGGCATCTGATGAATGGTTTCGCCCTCAATCGTCGCTTGCTGACCAACTTTGAGCAAATCTTCATAGCTGGCATTTTCCAAATGCATTTCTTTCAGAGTTGTCGGCATACCAATCTTTTGATAGAAGCGAATATATTTTTCCAATTCTTCTTTAGGTCTGTTTTCTAAGAAGAGCTGGGTCAAGGTTCCATAGGCAACTTTTTCGCCGTGGGTCAGGTGATGAATATCGCCTGTGAGAGCTGTAAAGCCGTTGTGGATAGCATGGGCTGCTGCTAAACCTCCGCTCTCAAAGCCGACGCCGCTGAGAAGGGTATTGGCTTCAATGATATTTTCCAGAGCTGGAGTTACAACTTTTGCTTCGCAAGCTGCAATAGCCTGCAGGCCATCTGAAAACAGTGTTTCTTCACACTTCTTCGCAATTGCCACACCAGCTAGACTCTGTCTTTGTCCCAACATGGTAGTGCCATTTTTCTGCTGGACAGCACGCGCTTCTACCCAAGTCGCTAAACCATCTGCAATCCCAGAAGCCAAAAGCCGTTTTGGCGCTCCAGCAATCACTTTCGTATCCACCAAGACAAGTTCTGGGTTTTTACTATAGAAAATGTATTTTTCAAAGGCGCCATCTTCTGTATAGATAACAGAAAGTGCTGAAGTTGGGGCATCCGTAGAGGCAATGGTTGGCGCAATGACTACGGGACGACCTAGTATGTCTGCAATCGCCTTCGCACTGTCAATCGTTTTTCCACCGCCTAGACCAATAACCAAGTCTGCTCCGTCTTTTTCAGCCAGAGCAACGACCCGATCAATTTCAGCATCTGAAGCTTCTCCGTTAAAAGCGACATGCAGCACATGAAAACCATAACGAGTAAGGTAGTCATTGAATTTTTCCCCAACAATCTGGTAAACCACATCATCACAAAGCAAGACTGGATGGCTTCCTAATTGAAGAATCTGTTTTGCATTTTCAAACAGAGCGTTTTCTCCCTGAATATAACGAGACGGACTTGCAAAAATTCTCATAGAACACCTCTTTCATTTATTCATAAATAGAGCATTAAATATGCCTTTTAAATGTATTCCTGATTGTGAATTGCTGACCAGTCAGCAGCAAAGTCATCCACTGCCTTAGAGATAGACGGCATGGCAAAGGCTGCTGCAAAGATATCTGGTCCTGCTGTAATGGCTTGGGCCCCATCAGCAAAAGCACGATTGATTTGTCCAACATTCTTAAAGGAAGCTGCCAATATTTTGCTGGCGGAATGATCCCGCTCAATCGCCTGAGCCAACTGGCTGATGACAGCATCTGAATCAATATTGAGATTTTCCATGCGGTTATAGTAAGGAGCAAGGTAATCAGCCCCCGCTTCAATAGCTAATAGCCCTTGAAAGGTTGTATAAATGGCTGTCGCTGTAATCTTGTAACCTTCTGGTTTAAGAGTTTTGATAGCTGCCAGCCCAGCCGGTGTGACCGGAACTTTAATGTAGACAGCATCGTCGCATTTTTTTCGAATTTCAGTAGCATCTTTCAAGATTCCCTCATAATCCTTGGCAACAACCTGCACATGGATAGATGGACCTTCTCCTATGATTTCCCGAACAGCGCGAATCCGTTCGAAGAAATCTATTTTCCCTTCTTTTTTTGCGATGGTCGGATTAGAAGTCACTCCCGCCAAGGGGAGGACTTCCGACCATTTTTTTATCTCCTCTAAATTTAAGGTATCAAGCATGAATTCCATAAATTGGACCTCTTTTACAACGTGTGCTCCGTACGTCCGATAATATCATCTTGCGTCGCCTTGGAAAGCACATTGAAGAAAGCAGAGTAGCCTGCAACGCGAACAATCAAATCGCGGTGTTTTTCAGGATGCTTCTGAGCATCAATCAAGGTTTCCCGAGAAACGACATTGTATTGGATATGATAGCCATGCAGACGGTTAAAGAATGTACGAAGCAAGGCAATTAGTTTCACTTTATCTTCTTCCTTAGACAGGGTCTGAGGATTCACTTTTTGATTGAGCAGAACGCCTCCTACGATTTCATCTGTCGGCAATTTAGAAACAGATTTCAATACAGAGGTCGGTCCGTTCTTGTCCATATTGTGGGATGGAGAGCAGCCTTCAGCGAGCGGTGTTCCAGCATTGCGGCCATCTGGTGTCGCCAAGGTACCGCGACCTTGACCGACATTGGCTGAAATAGAAGATGTTCCAGAGTAGCGGATACCGCCAATTGGACCGCGGCCATAGCGGGTATTTGGATATTTAGCGATTTCATCCACATAAATATCGTAAGCATCTGTCACTAGCTTATCTGCGTAATCATCATCATTACCATATTTTGGTGCATCATGAATCAGCATCTCTTGAATTTCTTTACCACGCTCACCTGCATAGTCCGTTTCAAGTGCATGCCAGAGTTCAGCCGGAGTCAACCTGCCTTCTTCAAAGACTAGCTTCTTGACGGCCGCTAATGAGTCTGATAGATTGGCAATACCGACTTGAAGGCCAGAAATATAGTCATAGACAGCTCCGCCCTCTTTCAAATGCTTACCGCGCCCGATACAGTCATCTGTCAAAGCTGAGCAGAGGATATCCGGCACTTCTCTCTCAAGAGACAGATCAATAGAATTTTCCACGATGACACTCATGCGGGTCAAATGACGCAAGGTCTTGTCCCAAGCCGTTTGCAGCTCAGCAAAGCTCTTCATATCTTTAAAATGACCGAAGCTTGGCGCAAAGCGCTTGCCAGATGCTGGATCAATACCATCGTTCATAGTAATCAGGAGCACCTTAGGGAAGTTCATGTAGCTCATACCTGTACAACGGTAGCCCCATTTACCAGGCACAGCTGTTTCCACACAGCCGATAGCACTGTAGTCGTAAGCATCTTCTTCTAAAACGCCTTTTGCGATAAAGGACGGAATGATGATTTCATCATTATTGAAGGCTGGCATACCGAAACCAAGCTTCATGACTTCGATACACTCATTCATAAAGCGAGCATCCAAGCCTGCATGATAACGAACGGTCAGATTCGGCTGAGGAAGATGAGTTTGAGCTACAGATTTCAACACAAGGTAGGAAAGTGGGTTGACTGCATCTCTCTTATCTCTCGTTTGGCCACCGATTGTCACATTTTGATAAAGGGGACTGCCCGCAGATGAGAATGTGTGGGCCTGACTGCGCACTTTATTAATGGTAATCGTTTTAATCCAGAGATTGGTTAAGCGTTCCACAATACTAGCCTCTGTCTCACGTCCAGCTTCCAAATCTGCCTTAACATAAGGATACATGTACTGGTCAAAGCGTCCATAAGAGAGTGAATGTCCGTTGGACTCGATCTGAAGAATACACTGGATAAACCAAACAGACTGAACAGCTTCAGCAAAGGTTGATGCTGGCTCGTACGGCACTTTAGAACAAATTCTAGCGATTTCTAAGAGCTCTTGACGGCGCTTAGGCTCTGCTTTTTCTGCCAGCTGATTGGCCAAGGCCACAAAACGCTCTGCATAAGCTTTCACAGCATCCACAACGATGAAAATGGAATCATAGAAGTGGTATTTGTCAATACTAGCCGGATCGGTCAAATCCAAAGCTTCCTTAGCTGCGCGGGCTTTTTCTTCAAAACCTTTCAGCCCATAGGCCAAGAGTTTTTGATAGTTGACCGCCAAGTGGGCGTCCCCAGAGTTCATCTTTCCTTCCATACCAAAGAAGCCAGTTTCCATATAAACCTGAACTTCCTCTGGAAGTAAAGCTCCAGCTCTCGCACGGAGGTTATTGTTTTCCCAGAAAGGAGCGATGCTGCGGAGCTGCTCTTTGGTTTCCTCTGTGATGTAGAAGACGTCTCCGTCCCGCTTCTCAAAAAGATCTAGTTCATTGAGTACAAACTCTAAAGTATACTCTGGAAAAATAGGCGCATCTTTATTAGATGAAGCCTGATTACCGACAATCATCGTTTCATCTTCGATATAGAGCGTCATATTTTCCAAAATCTCTTTGAGCATGTAAGCACGTTTCAACACATTTGGTTTTTCCTTATGCTTATCATAGGCCTTAGTAGCTAGGACAGCACGCTCTGCGTCAATATAGGGCTTTTTATTTAAAACATCTTCCCGATATTTATTCATCCGCTCTGTTAAGCTGCCAAAATAGTCTGTTTTTATTGTTGTTCTTTCTACTTCTTTTACTTGGATCATTTGGTCACGGCCTTTCTTATGAAATTTAATTTATTTCTTTCGTAACTATTGTAACATGCAAAATCTTAGAATTCAATCATTTATAGGCGATTACTGAATTAAAGATTTTTTGCACATTTGTGCCATCTGAGCCAAGAAACTTTTGTGTTTTTATCCATCAAAATCAGATTATTCTTCATTCTTCATTTTTCAATTCGTTATTGTAGGCAATCTTATCCTGAAACTTCACAAATGGGAAATAGACAAAGGCGGACATGGCTAAGATGACAATTTGAATGACTGCCCCTTGCCAGCCAGCGACCATAAAGCCAGAAATGATAGCCGGCGTACTCCAAGGCAAAGTCACACCTGCGAATGGTTGCATAAAGCCAACCGCAATCGCCATGTAGACAATCAAAGCGGCCAGAACTGGAACCAAAACGAAGGGCAGGAACATGACCGGATTCATCACAATCGGAAAACCAAAGACAACTGGCTCATTGACATTAAAGATTGCCGGGAAAGCTGCAACTTTCCCCAGAGCCTTATACTGCTTAGACTTGGCAGCAAAGAGCATGGCCACGACCACTCCGAAAGTAATACCGGAGCCCGACAAGATAAGAAAACTATCCAAAAATTGCTGGGTCACAATATGAGCACCTTGACTGACAGACAGCTTATCTGCAGCAAGCAGGGCCTTATTAGCATCCAGATTTGACAGCAGCAAGGCTGTTACGACACCATTGACAACAGACTGGCCGTGGACACCGAACCACCACAGGAAAGAAATGAAGAAAGCAATACCGATAGCTCCATACAGAGAGCCCGTCAGACCTTGCAGAGGCACCTGAATGACATCGTAAATCATCTCAATAAAGGTACCGCCACCAGTCGCTATCTTGGCAATAATATAAACAAGCATTGACAGCAAGAAAATAACGAAAGCCGGAATCATGGCTTCAAACTGCTTGGCAATCGCTTGAGGAACCTGCTCTGGCATTTTGATGACAATATGCTTTTGAATGAAAATCGTATAGATACTGCCAACTGCCAGACCAATCAGAATGGCCCCAATGATTCCTTGACCTCCAAACCAGACCTTGGCAATCGCATCTGCAATCGCTTCACCCTTTTCTGGTATGTAGGAGGATTTCAAAAGGATAAAGAAAGAAGAAAGAGACAGCACTCCTGCCGGCAGAGGCTCTACACCGCTGTTCTTGGCATAAGAATAGCCGATTGAAAAACAAGAAATCAGCCCCATAATGGCAAAGGTTCCTGAATAAACCTGCATGAACGGTTCTGTCCAGTCAGCCCCAAACATACCAGCAATGGCTTGATTTAGACCTTCAAACGGCAATTGCCCTACAATCAAGAATAGACTTCCCACAACTGTAAGAGGCAAAATTGCCAACATACCGTCTTTTAAGGCGATAATCCCGCGCATATTGACAAACTTCATAATCGGCGCAATGATTTTTTGAGTATCCACTTTAGACATAACGAAGCTCCTTGATTTTAATGTTTATCCAACAAACTCAAAGCGAGATTTAACACTTTTTCGCCATCTAGCATACCGTAATCAGCCATCGGAATAACTGCAATCGGAGTATGGCAACTGTCGCAAATAGCTTTAGACTTGTCCAGAGTATAAGCTACCTGCGGGCCCAATAAAGCGACATCCAAATCCGCTGCATAATCAGCCAGCTTAGCCTGAGAGTAGGCTTCGATCTCAGCTTCCAGCCCTTTTTCAGCTGCAGCTATCTTCATGTTGTTGACCAACATTCCTGTTGAAAAACCTGCCGCGCAAAACAAACCAATCTTAACCATCTTTTCATCCTCCTGATGATTCATTTTTCCCTTGTAATTCTCTTCTCAAGTCGATGATTTCCTTGATGAGATTAATCTCTGTAATGCTGGTCATCAAATGATCTTGAGAATGGACAAACAGCGCTGTGATCTCTGTTTTCGTTCCTCCAGCTTCCTGAGCTAGGAACTTGGTCTGCAAGTTATGGGCCTCTAACAGCGCCTTATCTGCAAGCTCAATCTGCTCATCGCATTCTGAAAACTTACCATCTTTAGCTAGTGATAAAGCTTGATAAATATGCTGCTTAGCATCACCGGCGTCTAAGATAAGGCCCATGATAATTTGATCTGCTACAATCATTTCCATATGTTACAACCGCTCCTATCTTTATGATTAACAAAAACCTGTTCTTTTGTTTGAAAGTAATTTATTTTTGTTTGTAACTAGAATGTATCACCTTTATCTCAGTCCGTCAATACATTATAGAACAAATTAGCTTATTTAAATTTTTTCGCACATTTGTGCAAAAAAATAAAAACTCCCCCCATAAAGGACAATTCTGTACAGCTTTATGCAACTGCGAATCAAAGGCACTCTATTAGATAAGAACGATAAGCAGATTCGGCACAAAAAAAGAAGCAGCAGCTATTCGCTTCTACTTCCTCATATATGCTATTTTAAGAAACCGAAACTTATCTTTTTAAATGGCTTTCTCAATTTCCTTTGCTATTTTACTTTTCCGCAATTTCCTCTGGAGAATGTATTTCAATAAAACAGCAGGATTCAGACTGTAGGATAATTGTAATTTAAAATAATTCATCCACTCGATGACAGCAAAAAACAAAATTGCTACTGGGATTATAAATGTGGGAAATCCACTGTAATTTAACATAATTATCAGGGCTCCCACACCCAGCAAAATAAGGTCTAAGATCTTTAGTACCTTATAAATCTTGCCTGTATATCTTTCAGCAAATCCTGGATTGGAAATCCTTTTTATCAAAATCCACCAAAAAACAGAGCCCTGTATCAGAATAAAACTCAGTACAAACAAGGAGAAAGAAATAGAAATCAAAGCTCTAGTAGTAAGAATCCATTTTTTGAGCAGGAAAAAATTCATCCAAAATACTAGCACAGCGACTAGCTCCCCTGTGGCTAAACTAGTCAATTTTTGTTTCATAAGCTTTTTCAAATCAACAATCCACCTCCATACATAAGTGCTAATCCACTATTAAAAAATAGGATTCCTGAATTCCGTCTTGGAAATCTATTGCACCTGAAATTCTACTACCATCAAGAAGTGAGGAAGCTACTATCTCCATCTAGTTCTAGCATTTTTAAAATAGTCGCTTCATCTGTGACCAAGTGATTGACATAGCCAGCTCGCAACACCGCTAAGATAGCAGCAGATTTTTGACTGCCATAAGCAAAGGCTAGACTAAGCGGCACTTTTTTCAAATTTTCCAAAGAGATGGCAATCGTTCGATTTTGCAAATGCTGGTAGACCATGTCCCCTTTTTTATTAAAGAAGCGACAGCAGATTTCTCCAACAGCATCCTGACTCTCTAGAGCAAGAAAATCCTCTGAGGTCAGCATGTCCAGCCATTGACGATTTCTGGTGTCAACCTGCCCGCCAATACCAACCACAGCTACATCCAGCTCCTGCCAGCTGCTTTTTAGATCTTCAAAATATTTAGAAGCTAAAATTCCATTTGCTAGTTGCTCATCTTCCTGAATAATCGTAGAATTTATAAAACGGCAGTCCCCATGGTATTTCCCAGCCATGCTATAGATGAGGGTGTTCACATGGTAACGTTCATGGATATGACTAGGTCCACCTGCCAAAGGAAAGAAATGAACATTTGTCAAATGCTTGTTGCTGGAGTGCTCTACTAAAAGGCTCAAGCTCTTGCCCCAAGAAAATCCCACTTTATCATTGTCTTTAATCAGGCTGCGTAGCATACCCGCAGCAGCTTGGGCAAGCCTTTCTTCCAAGTCCGCTGGAGATTCATCCACTAAATTACTGACAATTTCGATTCCCTTGAGCCCGTATTTTTCTTTTACATAGTTTTCCAAATGGAACAAGCGGGTATCAAAGTCTTCAATCTCAATCTTTACAATGCCCTCTTTTTTCGCTTCTGCCAGCATTCGGCTGATAGTGGTACGATAAATCCCTGTCTCAGCCGCAATGTCAGACTGGCTTCTTTCTTCGATATAGTAGAGATAAGCAATTTTTGCCAATAGTTTTTTTCTTTCATTTTTCATCTTATCTCCTTCTCTGCTAGATCAGAGTCAGCTTGATATCGGCAGCTTTCAAGCGCTCAACAGCCTCTTTAGGAATCGCCTTGTCAGTCACCACTTGAGCAATCTGCTTGAAGCCGAATCTCTTAACTATTCCTTTTCTGGTAAACTTACTTGAGTCCGTCAAGACAATCATCTGGTCAGATGCCTCTGACATATACTGCACAACCTCACTCCGCATCAGGTCCTTGCCTGTAAAGCCTAGATTTTCATCATAGCCATCTGTTCCGACAAAGGCATGTTCTACGTGAAAAAAGCGGATCATTTCCTTGAGAAGAGGCCCTACTGTCACTTGAGAATCTTTCTGAAATTCTCCGCCCAGTAAGATAATTTTACAAGAATCAGTTTGTTTTATATAATCCGCAATAAAATAAGAATTGGTAATAATCTTGACATTCTTCTTCGTTCGGCAGATTTCCTCAGCTAGCAAGGCGCAGGTCGAGCCTGATTCGATCATAATGGTTTCATTATCCTGAACAATTTTTGCTGCTTCCTGGGCAATTCGGCGCTTGGTATCATAATGAAAGGAAAGTCTGACATTCAGATCATCGCCGCTATTTAAAACAGCATAGCCATGCTCTCTGCGCAGCAGACCTTTGGTTTCCAGCTTATCCAAGTCCTTGCGAATCGTTACTTTGGACACTTTTAAGCGGTCAGACAAAGTATTGACATCGATTCGTTCAAATTCAGATACTAATTTAACAATTTCATCTAAACGTTCCATTCTTTCACCTCTGCTATTATTGTAACAAAAGACGCCTTAAAAATAAAATAAAAATAACTTTCATTCGTAATTGTTTTTCTTTCTAAAATAAGTTATAATAATTGTATCCAAAGGAGGCCTGAGTATGGAAACAACAAAAGGAATTATTTTCAACATCCAACATTTCAGTATTCATGATGGACCAGGGATTCGTACAACGGTTTTCCTCAAGGGCTGTCCTCTGCGCTGCCCTTGGTGCTCTAACCCAGAATCACAGCAATTCAGACCCGAGCCTATGCTGGATGCTACTACCAAAAAAAGCATCACTATGGGGGAGGAAAGAAGTGTCGAGGAGATTATCAACGAAGTCCTAAAGGACAGAGATTTTTATGAAGAATCTGGCGGTGGCCTAACCTTATCTGGCGGAGAGATTTTCGCCCAGTTTGAATTTGCCAAGGCCATTCTCAAAGCGGCTAAGGAAAAAGGGATTCATACCGCTATTGAAACAACTGCCTTTGTAGAACATGAAAAATTCGTGGATCTCATCCAGTACGTTGATTTCATCTATACCGATCTGAAACATTATAACTCTGTCAACCACCGCAAGGTGACTGGAGTAAAAAACGAATTAATTGTTCAGAATATCCACTACGCCTTTACTCATCAAAAGACGATTGTTCTCCGCATTCCTGTCATTCCAGATTTTAACGACTCCTTAGAAGATGCAGAGCGGTTTGCGACTTTGTTTAATGAACTATCCATCGATCAAGTCCAGCTGCTGCCTTTCCATCAATTTGGCGAAAATAAATACAAATTACTTGGCCGAAAGTATGCCATGGAAGATGTCAAGGCCTTGCACCCTGAAGACTTATTTGAATACCAAGATGTTTTTTTGAAGCATGACATTAATTGTTATTTTTAGTCTTTAATTTTCAAACACTAAAAAACAAGCTACGCTTTCAGCCCTATGGATGAAAGGTGGCTTGTTTTGTTTATTCTCCAAATAGTTGGAGTTTACTTTCAATTTCCTGATAGACCAGACTGGACTGCATACCGACGGCTGCAGCGCTGTCGCGACAATACTGGAGCAGGAAAGTGTAGTATTTGTAGTAGAAGCTCAGGTCATAGCCCAGCTTACCCAAAATGGCTAGCTGCTCCTCAAAACCTACAATCAAGTCTCGGAACCACTGCTCATTCCAAGTCATGGAGATGCTATTTGGCCGCAAGCGATAGTAATAGAGCGGTTCATTGAGGTAGATAATCTTCTCTGACTGAAGATACAGCTTATAAGTTGTAAAGGCATCTTCGGCCACTCGGCCGACTGGATAGCGCACTGTATCAAAGAGCTTACGCTTATAGAGCTTGGCCCAGGCACAGAGAAAGACACCGTCTAGCATGCGCCGTCTAGGATACTCCTCGATTATCTCTTCTCGCGTATAAAGGGTTTCAAAATGCTCTGTCGAATAGTAGAGGAAGGCTGAATCCTCTGCACGGAAGCTACAGTGGTGACCAATGGCAATATCCGCATCGTACTCCTTGAGCTTTTCATAAAGACGGGCAACATGTTGCTCAGGCAGCCAGTCATCCGAATCCACAAAAATCAAATAGTCTGCACTAGAGTGCTCAATCCCTGTGTTGCGGGCACCGGACAAGCCTTGATTGTCCTGATGAATAAGACGAATCCTCGCATCTTGGTCAGCCAGCTCTTGGCAAATCTGGCCAGAAGCATCTGTTGAACCATCATTGACTAGAATAATTTCCAGATTTTGATAGGTCTGACGACAGACGCTGTTCACACATTCTGCTAAATACTGCTCAACATTGTAAACAGGGATGATAACACTGATTAATTCCTGAGACATGATAACTCCTATTCTTTTCCTGTCTTTTTATTATACATGATTTTTTAGGTTTGTGAGGTGTTTTTGGAAAAATAAGTTTTTAAAGGATAGCTTTCTATTTTTAGACATATTTTAACCTATTGTTCAATTGTTGTGTTTTTACACTTATAAAAATCTTTCGTCCTTTATTTTGTGCTATACTCAAAATAGGGATTTTAAGGGAGATTAGGAAATGTTTGGATTCTTTTTCGTCGCATTTGTGGCTGTCTTTGGCATCGTCTTTTTTATCAGTTATAAGCTACTCGAAGACAGGGAAGATACGGACTCGGATTGGTCGTCCAGCCAAAGCCCAGAGCCTGACTATTTCCAGCAAACCCAGACTGCCCCTTGGGAACTCAAATATAACAAGGGAAAACAAGGAGAGTACCAGCTTGGTCAGGTCCTGAACCAGCTCTATAGCTATAAAAAGATTTTGTACAATCTCTATATCTTCAAAGAAGATGGCACTACCACTGAGATTGATGCCCTGCTGATTCATCCATCTGGAATTTACATTTTTGAGTCAAAAAACTACAAGGGCTGGATCTTCGGCTCAGAAAACCAGCAATACTGGACTCAGGTTCTTTCCGGTGGCCGCGGAAAATCTTACAAGCATTCTTTTTTCAATCCCATTATTCAAAATAAAGTTCATCTCAAATGGCTCAACTACTATCTCAACCAATACACGCCAAATCTATATTCCTATATCGTCTTTGGCAATGACTGTCAGCTTAAGGAAATCCATCTAAACAGTGACAGGCATAAGGTTATTCAGACCTGGCAAGTGATTGGGACAATTGACCGGCAGGCCTGCCAAAGTCAAGTCTACCTGTCGCCTGATCAGATTGACGACCTCTATCGTATGCTCCTGCCCTTGACCAAGCGAAAGCAGGTCATCAAAGAGCGCCATATTAACCACATTGCTCAGAATAAGCAGCGTAGAGAAGCAGAAAAGATCTGCCCTCGCTGCCAACATGGATTGGTGCTCCGTACAGCAGGCAAAGGTTCTAAGGCCGGTCAGAAATTTTGGGGCTGCTCCAACTTCCCTAGATGCCGCTTTACTCAAAAATACCAGGAGCCAGTCTGCAGTCCGCCCGCTGCGCAAATACCTAATTTTGGACAGCCTGTCGTGCAAAACCTAAATCAAACACAAAGCAACAGCTAGAATCTGCTGTTGCTTTTTTATAGATTATTTTTCCCTCTAGCTTGCAAAACTAAGATTTTTTCTTCAAGCCAAGGAAGCCAGCACCCAGTCCTAAGAGCCCGAGTCCAAGCAGATTGGTCAATAGGCTGCTTTGGCTGCCGGTCTTAGGCAATTGTTTGGAAGAAGCTTGTTGAAGAGTTGACTCTTGAGACGCTTCTTGAGGATCCGTCTGGCCGCTTGTTTTGTAGGTCAGATTTTCTGCTTGGCTACTCTTTGGATCAGGGCTTGCAGGAGTTTGCTGCTGGGCTTGATTTTGAGAGGCCTGCTCCATATCGGCCAACGGCACGACGCTCTTCATAAACTCATCTTGTGAAATGGCCCTTTCTTCAACTGCATCTTGAATACCAGTGAGACTGACAAAATAGTAACGAGCCCAATCCTTGGTCAGTCGCTGAATACCAGCTAGACCAGCTCCTGGATACCAGAGCGGCTTACTCACTTCTTCAGCAAACTTCCAGTCACCGCCAACTTGAATACCAAGCTTGGCATCAGGGTCAGATTTTTCAGAAATACGAGCTTCTACGGAAACTAAAACAGCCCGAATGTTTTGAGGATTCGGAATATCACGGGCTTGATCAGAGCCCCAGTGGGTAACCCGATCCTGCTTAGGTAATACCTCAATAGCTGTTCCACCGCCAGCCAAGGCTTCCTGCCGTGCATCTTCTACATAGCTGGACATATTGCCCTTGAATTGAGCCACCCATTGAACCCCTTGAGGGTGATCCACAATTTTCTCCCAGACATTGGAGTCCTTCCGGAGCACAAAAGCCTGCATGTTCCGAATATCCGCCCAAGCATTGCCAGCCTTATTGTCCGTCATTTCCATCACAACGCCCCAAGGATCAAATTCGTTCATCCATTTGCCGCGTTCCTTGTCAAAGACAGCCTTCGCTTCTTCGTCGGTCATCCCTTCGCCTTTATAAGCAAGGTAGTACCAATCCGCCGCTGGGTCATATGTCGGACGGCCGCCTAACACGACAGCTCCGCCATTAAATTGGCCAGGACCGCCATTAGGACCGCGCTTTTGACGCTCCCCATTTTCTTCAACGACATTTTCCTCCGACCAAACCCAGACATCCCCTTGATTGGCTCCCATCTGAGCAATGGCGCGCTGCTTCTGCTCATCGGACATGACCTGACTGGCTGGCAACTCGCTAGCGGCTGCAGCTGATTCGGCCTGATTTGCAGGAGCTGCTTGGGGTTCAGCTACAGCTGGATTTTCAGCCTCGGGGCTTGCTTGCGCTGCTGGAGAAGCCGGCGTTTCAGCTACTGCGGCAGGGGCAACATCTTCTGCTTCAACTCTTGAGACAGCTGTCAAAGCTGCTAAGGACAAGAGGGAAGCACATAGCAGCAAGCTGCTCCCATACTTAGCAGCAGAAGTAGATTTTGCTAGGGCTTGCCAAGAAAACTTATTATTCATATCATTCTCCTTTCATAAGGTGCAGAGTCGAGCTTAATCAATAAAGCAAGCAGACTGATTCACTGCTCTTAACCTTCATTGATTCTGAATAACAAATAATCTCCCTGCAAAAACAAGCTTAGGGCAGAGGATTCCCCGCGCTCTTGTAAATCTTATACCAATCAGCCCTAGAGAGTTCAATATCAAAAGCAGCCACCATTGAGCGAATTCGCTGTGGATTCATGGAGCCAACAATCGGCTGCATTTGTGCTGGATGACGCAAAATCCAGGCGAGAACTAAGGCTTCAAAAGAAACTTGATAGTCTGACGCAAAGGCATGCAGAGTTTCTGTAAGCTGAGCATATTTAGGATGCTTCATAAAAAGTCCTTGGTTCAAGTCAACCTGAAATGGTGACCAAGGCTGAATCGTGATATGATGCAATCGACAATAGTCCAGCACACTACCGTCCCGAACAATTGCTAAAGGATTGAGCATATTGGCATTAAGCCCAGCATCCAGCATCGGAGTGTGGGCTGGACCAAACTGCAGTTGGTTGGCAATCAAGGGCTGCTCCACACTCTTTTGCAGCAGCTCAATTTGATAAGGATTTTGATTGCTGACTCCGAAATAGCGAACCTTCCCGGCTTGGTGCAGCTGTGAGAAAGCTTCAGCCACCTCTTCCGGCTCTACAAGAGCATCTGGCCGGTGCAGGAGGAGCACATCCAGATAGTCTGTCTGCAAGCGCTCCAAGCTGCCTTCAACCGAGCTGATGATATAATCCTTAGAAAAGTCAAAATGGTAGTTAGTGTGAACATCTCGCAGTCCGCACTTGGACTGGATGAGAACTCGATCCCGGGGAATCTTAGCCGAGCGAAGAGCCTGCGCAAACTTAGCTTCAGACTGGCCGCCAGCATAGACATCTGAGTGGTCAAAGAAATTAATTCCCACTTCTAATGCTGTTTCAAGAACGGAAACAACCTCTTTAGGATCATGCTCTGCCAGTCGCATGCAACCCAAAATCAGCTGACTGGCTCTTTCCAGTTCATTCCCGACTGTCATATATTTCATCGCAACACCTCATTTCTTATAGACTGGATGGTCAAGTAAAGTCAACTCTTCAATCTTGACATTTTCAGTTTCAAAGACGATAAATTCATTCTTTTCCTTAAGCAGGCCAGACGGCACATAGAGATAGTGAATCGGTCCTTCATTCCAGTAGCGGCCTAAGTTGAAGCCGTTGACCGAAATACAGCCTTTCCCATACTTGGAGCAATCAATGAAGGTATCAGCGATATCATCCAACTCCGCTTCAAAGCGATAGAAGGTCGGTGCTTTGACTCTTTCCGGTGGAGCTGAGTAGCAGTCTAGCTTGGCCAGCATTTCCTGGTCAAACTTGAGCGCATAATGCTTCCAGCCCTTACGGAACTGGTGGTTAATCATGATACCGCCCTTGACTCCCTTGGATTGACTGGGTGCGCCCAGCTTGTAACCATAGTTGACCCGCCCCATATTTTCCACCAGCACATCAATCTGAATCCGCTCGGTATCAGCTGAGAAGAGCATTTCATCACCGATTTCTTCACGATACTGAGTAGCCAGGTGCTCCTGATTGACATAGAAATGACAGCGGTCATGAGTCTCCAAGGCCTTGAGCCTTTCCTCATGGTATTGATTTTTGATATCGGAACGGTAGAGGATATAGCCATGATTCTGCCCAATCTGCTCCATAGGCTGCGGATAATCCAGCAGAATTTCCTCTGTGATATCCGCTGCCACATCCAGCAGGTTTGCAGTACCAAGCAGTGGAAAACTGCCATAGGCCTTAGCCTGTCGGCTAATAGGCTCCATCTGCTCAAGCTCTGGAAAGACCTCGTGGGTCACCCGCTGAACAGCGTAGTATTTCTCGGTCGGCTGCCCCCACTCAGTAATGGGTGCGTCAAAATCATAGGAGGTAATCTGTGGCAAATCCTTGGTCTTTCGAGCTGAACAGCCACTGATAAAGCCAAAGTTTGTCCCACCTCTCAAGAGGAAGAGGTTCATGCTGCCCAGCTGCAGCATTTCTTTGACATCCTGGGCCAAATCTTCTGCCTCTCGCCGAACGATTTCCTCGCTCCAGCGGCTGAACCAACCATCCCAAAACTCTGTACACATAAGTGGCCATTTCTTGCCATAGCGTTCCATGAAAGCTCGCAGATTGTCTGTATTTTCCTTGGGCTGAGATCCGAAATTCCCCGTCACAAAAATATCATCCTCAATCAAGGTCCCAGATTCCAAAGCCTCTATCCATGTCCCATCAGAAGTAAAGAGGGGAACCGAAACTCCACGTACCTTCATCATCTGGGCAATGCTGCGCATGTAGGCCTTGTCCTCGGCGTAAGAACCGTATTCATTTTCCACCTGCATCATGAGGATAGGGCCGCCTTGATCACTCTGATAGGGCAAAAGCTTGGGAAAGAGCCAGTCATAGAAATGACTGACCTTTTCCAGAAAAAGCGGATGATTGACCCTCAGGCGCATCGAAGGATATCTCAAGAGCCAAGCCGGCAGGCCGCCAAAGTCAAACTCTGCACAGATGTAGGGCGTCGGACGGACAATGAGATAAAGCCCCATCTCCTCAACCAACTTGAAGTATGCTTCAAAATCCAGCATGCCCTCTGCCTGAAACTGTCCTTCCTGAGGCTCATGCAATGCCCAAGGAATATAGGTTTCTACCGTATTAAAGCCTAGAGCTTTGAGATTGTAAAGGGTATCTCGCCACTGGTCTGGATGAAGCCGGAAATACTGAATAGCTCCCGATAAAATCTTAAAAGGCTTGCCATCCAGGTAAAATTCTTCTTTAATTTCAAATTTTGCCATCTATCCAAGCTCCTCCTGTTTATCTGCCATCTTGACAAAGGGCAGATATATAGCGGTCGAAATAGCGATGTTAACCAGCGAAAGAATAATTGCCCGCCAGTCGAAGGCTGTCGCAAAGAAACCGTAGAGAATCGGCGGCATTACCCAAGTAACGTTTTGAGTAACCGGCGCAACCAAGCCCATAGAGGTTGCAAAGTAGGCTACTGTTACCATGACCATTGGCGTCAGGACGTATGGAATAAACATAATTGGATTCAAAACGATTGGCAGACCGTACATGACTGGCTCACCGATGTTGAAAACCATTGGGAAAATTCCCAACTTGGCAACTTCGCGATAGTGCTTGTTCCGAGATTGCCAGAGAATGGCAATGGCAACCCCAATCGCATCAAACCAGACAAAAGCACCGAAAGAATTATCCGTCCACATGTAAGGAATCGCATACCCAGCCTGATAAGCTTCCAGATTGGCCAGCATGGTCACACCAAAGAGACTAGCCATAACTGGCGCCAGCACATTACCGCCGTGCAGTCCGAAGAACCAGAAAATCTTATTGAGAAAGACAATGAGCAGCACAGCCCAGAAGCTTTGAGACAAGCTGAGAAGCGGCGCCTGAAGAATCTTGTAAATCCAGTCAATCAAGAGCTCGCCTGTCACCAGATTAAAGAGATAGGTCGCAATTCCCACGACATACATGGCAATTGCAGCCGGAATGATAGACAGGAACGGCTTCATGATAGCTGGAGGAACAGAATCCGGAAGTTTGATAGTCCAGTTACGATTCATGACCTTACAGAAGATGATGACAGACACAAAACCAATCAGAATGGCAGTAAAATAACCACGCGCACTAATCTGGTCACCGGGAATGACACTGTTAATCGTCACAGACAAGTTACTGCCGTCAAGTTTTAGCTCTGGAAGTTTTGAAATCGCCTTGCTCAGCCCTGGTGTTTTGCCAGCCAACTCAAAGGTTTTAGTAACTGATCCACCAATGGTAATGATATAGGAAGCAACAGCTACCAGACCGGCAGACACCTTATCAGTATTGTAAATCTTAGCGATATTGACCCCGAAGGTAAAGAGGAACAAGAGGGTAACGATAGGAATACTGCCCTTAAATACCAGCCAGTTAATATCAATCAGCCACTGGAAGGTAGAGGAAATCCAAGTCCAGCCGAACTGTCCTGGCAAGTCAGATAGAAAGGCATTTACCATGAGGGCGAAAGAGCCCGTCATAATCACAGGCATGGTCCCAATAAAGGAATCCCGCAGGGCAACCAGAAATTTTTGGTTGCCGATTTTATTGGCAATAGGCATGAGACGCGCTTGCCATTTATCAACCAAACTACTCATCTGCATTTCTCCTATTCATCAAATTTTTTATGTAAATCAACAATCTCCTTTGCCAAATCAACAAAGGCGATACTGGTCATGAGATGATCCTGCCCATGCACCATAAATAAACTAAGTTCTGTCTTCTCTCCTTGTGCCTCCTTGGTCAGCATTTCAGCTTGAGCGTGATGGGCTTGCAGCAGGGCCTTCTGAGCCTGACTCAGCCTCTCCTGCGCCCGGTCAAAGTCCTGCTTTTTTGCTGCTGCAATGGCTTCGATAGCACAAGACTTGGCCTCTCCGCCATACATAATGAGGGTCATAGCGACCTCTAAGGAATCTTTATTTTCCATAGGAGTACCTACTTCATGAGCGACTCTGCCAGATCCAGGACCTTATCCCCCTTCATCATTCCGTAGTCCGTCATAGGGATAACATCCACCGGAATGCCTTTTGAAGTTAGTTTTTCCTGTAAATCCTCCAATAGATAGCGGACCTGAGGTCCCAGCAAAAGGACATCAACCTTTTTCTCGCTCAGATAGTCTTCTGCTTCTGACACTGGCACCGCAAATATCGTCGCAGCTAAGCCTCGCTCCTCTGCAGCTTTCTGCATTTTATTGACCATGAGACTGGTGCTCATCCCAGCCGCACAGACTAACATAATCTGTTTTGTTTCCATCGACATCCTCCTTTATAAATCTGACCTAACCTGCAACGACGCTTGCTATTTATTTTTAATATATAAACAAAAATCCAAAAATAGAATATTTTTCACTATGTTATTAATATTCTATAAACATTATAACTATTTTTCTGTACTATGTCAACGCTTACATTTGAGATTTCTAGCTTTTTTTGATAGTATAGCAGCAGAGGAAACAAGATGACACGAACTAGAAAACAAAACGAGCTAAGGGCAACTGTTCTGGATCAGCTCTACGCCAAACGACCGATTTCCCGGATTGATATTTCAAAAGAAACTCAGATTACACCAGCCACGACCGGCAGCATCATCAATGAATTGATCAAGGAAGGCTTGGTTCTGGAGCTGGGTGAGCTCAATGACGAGAGCGTAGGCCGCAAGAAAACCCTGCTAGATATTGCGCCTCGTAGCCGCTACTATCTGGGCTTTGAGATTTCTGAAAAACAGCTGGCCATAGTCATCGCTGACAATACCGGTGAGATTGCAGAAAGCAGCATTCGGACTTATCAGGTCGAGGTGACAGGTGGCCCGTCTGACCAGGGAATCATCCAGCTCATTCAAGATTTTCTGAAAAAGAACAGCCAATACCCCATCTCAGCGATTGCCCTCGGGCTGCCGGGGCATGTGAATCTCTCTGAGAGTGATTTTATTATTTCTAAAAACCCCCACTGGGGACAGATTAACCTGCGGACTATTCAAGAGGCCTTTGACCTCCCTGTCTACTTTGCCAATAAGTCCCACTGTTTGACACTGGCTGAACGTCTCTTTAGCTATCATCCGACAGACAGTAATTTTATCGTCTATCATGTCGCCAGAGGTATTCATTGCTCTTACATGTACAAGGGCAGTATTTACAGTCAGGAAAATTATCTTATCGGGGAGGTGGGACATACCGTCATCAATCCTGAAGGCGAGCGCTGTCCTTGCGGTAAGCACGGCTGCCTGCAGGTTTATGCCAGTGAGAGCGCTCTGATTGATAAAGCAGCTATCCTGTATCGGGCTTCCCAGACCTCGCTCTTAAAGACCCTTGTAGAGGACGTCAATGACATTGATTTGACAAGTCTGATGACAGCCTATCGCTTAGGAGACTTGGGCAGCATTGAGTTGATTCATACTGCCTGCCGCTATCTGGCCATTTCCATTTCCAATCTCTGCCAGCTTATTGATAGCGAAAGGATTTATCTGGACGGCCAGCTCTTCTCCTATCCGGTGATTGCCGAGCAGGTTCTGGCTCAATTAGAGCAGGAAGTGCCTCTCTTTCCAAAACAAAAACAAGCAGAGATTGTTATTATCCCCTACTCTAAATACAGCATTGCCCGCTCTGCAGTCAGCCTCTGTGTCTATCATGAATTTTTAGATAAAAAAGGAAACCTATAAAGGCCGAGACAACAATCTCGGTCTTTTTTATAAAAAATAGAGACAGGCTTTCTAGGAGCTTCCCCAAAAAAGTCTGTCTCATTTTACTATCTATTAATCGAACGTGAAATCATGGAAATGGTGTGGCGCTGTCCTCTGAGAGCCTTGCTCATGGCAAAGATATTTTCCACCGGAGCCAGACAGCCGTAGCCGGAGTCTCCGATATGCTGGATATCTACACCGCAGATTTTGTTGCGGATGGCCATTTGCTTGACAATATCCTCATCAGCACTCTCCTGGCTGGTACCGATAGCACTCATAACCAGTGCCCCCTTTTGATGAGCCAGTCGGACAATCTGCTTTAAG
Organism: Streptococcus sanguinis; assembly: GCF_050225395.1. Lineage (GTDB taxonomy): Bacteria > Bacillota > Bacilli > Lactobacillales > Streptococcaceae > Streptococcus. The sequence continues at coordinate 2,130,586 of NZ_CP071431.1, forward strand.
TCCTGCTCATCAAAGCCTGGCACACTGCCGACTGCCGGTGCTAGGACAATATCAACACCAGCTTCGATAAATTGAGCGATTGCTTCTAGGTCTGCTACCGGCTCATCCACACCCGAAGCATGCATTTTGCCTGCAATCAGGAGGCCTGAAAAATTCTCCTTGACCACTCGAATGGTGTCAATAATGGCTTGATTGGTGACACCAGTTCCCGGATTACCCGTCAGGCAGATAAAGTCAACGCCCAACTCTTCTGCTCGCTGAATGGTCGCTAGACTAGCCTGACGCCCCTCATCAATAATCAGGCGTTCTCCTGCCATCTGGGCCTGACTGTCCACCGGCTCTAGATTGATACCGATAGGACGGCCAACCAAGCGGTGCAGCTCCTCAACAAAATCTTCCTTGGCGTCCAGACCAGCCACAAAAGGCTGGAAGATATCAATCCCATTCAGCAAAATCAAGTCAGCACCAAAAGACCGAGCAATCTCTGCATTGGTCACATCACCGATATAAGATTCTTTAAAAGCCACGTTTTCAGACAGGATAACGCGGCCCTCACTGGCCTTGATGCTCTGTTTCAGCTCCGGCGCAGTCATATTTAAAATTTCTGAAGCATTTGAACTAATGAATCGTTTTACCATAAGAACATCTCTTTTCTTTATTATTCATTAATAAACACTTTGAAATCTATTCTATTTGGATATTTTGTTTGTTTTTTGTTATCAACTACAGTATAGCACAAGGCCATAGAAATGTAAACGCTTTATATTTTCTTTGACAAAATAGTCTGCTTTCACAACCAAAAGCAGACTATTGAAATGAACTCGATTATTTTTGAACTGAGCAGGATTCGATAAGCGTCTTATCTCTGCATCACCAGATGACCACCCGCTCTTCTGGGCTCCGCCACATGCCGTCTCCCTCTTGCACATCAAAGGTCGTAAAGAAATCGTCAAAGTTAGGCAGCTGTACATTGGTCCGAAGCTTGGCTGGCGCATGGACATCCACGCTTGCCAGGAGCTTCATATATTCCTCCCGGCCCTTCATCCGCCAGATACGGGCAAAGTTGGTAAAGAATTCCTCAGCAGAAAAATCTGCTTCTTTCTTGGCTGCTTCTAGGGCTGCTGCAATGCCGCCCAAATCTGCCACGTTTTCTGAAACGGTCAGCTTGCCATTGACCTTAGCACCATAGGAATCCTGTCCTTCGAACTGGTCAATGACCTTTTGAGTCCGCTCGGTAAAGGCTTGATAGTCGTGCTCCGTCCACCAATTATTAAGACTGCCATTTTCATCAAAGGAAGCGCCGTTGGTATCAAAAGCATGAGAAATCTCATGGGCGATGACCGCTCCGATACCACCGTAATTGGCTGACGAGGATTGATGCAGGTCATAGAAAGGTGCCTGCAGGATAGCCGCTGGAAAGACAATCAGGTTTTTCTGTGGATTATAGTAGGCATTGACCATATGGGCTGGCATTCCCCATTCCTTGTAATCTACTGGTTGATTCCACTTGCTCCAGCTGTAAGCAATATCAATCTGGCTCAGCTTCTGAGCATTTTCAAAGAGAGTCAGCTTTTCATCCACAACCTTTCGAGTGTAGCGCTCAGGCAGCTCGTCAGGATAGCCAATATAAGGCTTGATGGCATTGAGTTTGACAATAGCCTTGTCCCGAGTTTCTGGTGTCAGCCAGTCATTCTGGGCTAGGCGGTTTTTGTAAACTTCAATCATTGTCGCCACTTTTTGCTCCACATCAGCCTTGGCTTCAGGTGAGAACTTTTGACCAGCATACCAAAGACCGACAGCTTGATTGAAGGGACCTTGGGCCAGGTAAAAGGCTGCTTTTTTCTTGTCCTGAGCCTGAGGAGTCCCTGATAGAGCACGATGATAAGCTCCTGCTAAGACACGGATGTCATCCGTTAGATAAGGGGTCGTATTGCGGACAGCAGAGAGAATCAGCAAAGCATGGAGCTTATCCCAGTTAGTGGCTGTATAGATATCCTTAGCCACCTGCCAAAAACGCTCTTCTGGCACAATGACTTGGTCGGGTTCTTGACCGATTAACTTGGTGAAAATACCCGCCAGAGGCAATTCTGGTACCAAGGCTTTGAAATCGTCCCACTTATAAGGATGGTAGAGTTTAGCATACTCAGAGCTTTCTTCATTAGACAGAACATACTGAGCAAAAACAGCATCCAACTCCAAGACCTTATCCAAAAGATCCTTGATTTCCTCTTCTGCAAAGTCAAATGTTGCCAGCAAATCTTCCTGAGCCTTGCGCCATTTCGCGAGCAGGTCTGCCTTCTGCGGATGATCCTCCGCATAGTAGGTCGTGTCTGGCAAAATCGTTCCCGGTCCGTCTGCCCAAAGGACATTGATACGAGCATCCATAAAGTCAGGCGCCACACCAAAGGGGAAATAAGTCGGCTTGCCAGCCAGCTCAAAATCAGCAATCTTAGAAGCATAGTCTTCAAAAGACGCTAGGTTGCGAATCTCATCAATGTAGGCACGCGCAGGCTCAATCCCTGCCGCTTCCCGCTTGTCATAATCCGCTGCTAGTCGATGGTAAGCAACAAAGTTCTGCAGAATGGCATCTTCTGGCACTCCATCGCCAGCCAGCCATTTGTCGGTCGTAGAAAGCATAAGTTCCTCAATCTCATCTGCCAGATCCATGAAGCCGCCCGTCACTGGCTTATCATCAGGAATAACCGCCGTCTTGGCCCACTCACCATTAATCGCATCATAGAAATCATCTTGTAGTCGTGTCATCTTCTTCTCGCTTTCATGCTTTTGATATAACCTTATCAAAATCTACTTGTTTTTTCAAACGTTTCTCATATTAATTTTAGAGATTTATTAAAAATTAACTTGACTTAATTTTTGTTTTAATGTATATTAAAACCATAGAGGTGTATGAGATGATTACGATTAAAGATTTGACTGTCAGCTATCAGGATACGCTGGCTCTTGAGCCCCTTTCATTAACCATTAAGGAGCCAACCATTACTGGGATTATTGGTCCTAACGGAGCTGGAAAATCCACCCTGCTCAAGGGCATGCTAGGGATTATCGACCACCAAGGCCAGACTCTGCTGGATCAAAAGCCACTGCAGAACTCTCTCCAACGGGTTGCCTATGTGGAACAAAAGATTAATATTGATTATCATTTTCCTATCAAAGTCAAAGAGTGTGTCTCTTTGGGGCTTTACCCTCAACTTAAACTTTTTCAGGGGCTAAAGAGTTCCCATTGGAACAAGGTGGCTGAGGCCTTGAAAATTGTCGGTTTAGAAGACTTGGCAGAGCGTCAAATTAGCCAGCTGTCTGGCGGGCAATTCCAGCGAGTCTTGATTGCTCGCTGCTTGGTTCAAGAGGCGGATTGTATCTTTTTGGACGAACCCTTCGTCGGGATTGACTCTGTCAGTGAAGAGATTATCATGTCTACACTGCGCAGTCTCAAAGCCGCAGGCAAGATCATCCTGATTGTCCATCATGACCTGAGCAAGGTTGTTGATTATTTCGACCAAGTTATCCTGCTCAATCGTAAGCTGATTGCCTTTGGTCCTACCGAGACCAGCTTTACCAAGGACAATATGAAAAAGACTTACGGCTCCCAGCTCTTTATGAATGGAGGTGCCTAGAATGATTTTAGAATTTTTCCAAGGGCTGCGGGACTTTCACTTTCTGCAAAATGCCCTCATCACAGCCATCGTCATTGGGATTGTTGCTGGAGCTGTCGGCTGCTTTATCATTCTGCGCGGCATGTCGCTCATGGGGGATGCTATCTCTCATGCGGTTCTGCCCGGTGTGGCCCTGTCCTACATTTTAGGGATTAATTTCTTTATCGGAGCCATCACCTTCGGACTTTTGGCCTCGATTATTATCACTTACATCAAGGGCAACTCCATTATTAAAAGCGATACGGCCATTGGGATTACCTTTTCTTCCTTCCTAGCTCTGGGTGTGATCCTAATCGGCGTTGCCAATAGCTCCACTGACCTCTTTCATATTCTCTTCGGGAATATCTTGGCCGTACAGGATATTGATATGTGGATTAGTATTGGAGTCGGAATAGCTGTGCTCTTAATCATCACCCTCTTTTTCAAACAGCTATTGATTACTTCCTTTGACCCCTTGCTGGCTCAAGCAATGGGCATGCCAGTCAGCTTCTACCACTATCTGCTGATGATTCTCTTGACCTTGGTCTCTGTGACAGCTATGCAGAGCGTGGGAACCATTCTCATCGTCGCTCTCTTGATAACGCCAGCAGCAACGGCCTACCTCTATGCCAACAGTCTGAAAACCATGATCCTGCTGTCCTCAGGACTGGGAGCTCTGGCTTCTGTACTTGGCCTCTTTATCGGCTATAGCTTTAATGTCGCTGCAGGATCCAGCATTGTCCTGACCTCTGCCCTCATCTTTCTCATCTCTTTCTTTATTGCACCTAAGCAACGCTATTTAAAACTTAAAAACCGACCTAAACTAAAATAAAAATCAATGGAGGAATCCCATGAAAAAATTAGGTTTTTTATCCCTGCTTTTGCTAGCAGTCTGCACTCTCTTTGCCTGCTCCGATCAGAAGAACGCGTCCAGTGACTCGTCCAAGCTCAAGGTTGTTGCAACCAACTCAATTATCGCTGATATTACCAAAAATATAGCTGGCGATAAGATTGACCTGCACAGCATTGTACCAGTCGGCAAAGACCCCCACGAATATGAGCCCCTACCTGAAGATGTCAAAAAGACTTCTCAAGCGGATCTCATCTTCTACAACGGTATCAATCTGGAAACTGGCGGTAATGCTTGGTTTACCAAGTTGGTCAAAAATGCCAATAAGGAAGAAAACAAGGACTACTATGCTGTCAGCGATGGCGTTGACGTCATTTACCTTGAAGGTCAAAGTGAAAAGGGTAAGGAAGACCCCCATGCTTGGCTCAACTTGGAAAACGGCATTATCTATGCGCAAAACATTGCCAAGCGTTTGATTGAAAAAGACCCTGACAATAAGGCTACTTACGAGAAAAATCTTAAAGCCTATGTGGAAAAGCTAACCGCTTTGGATAAGGAGGCCAAGGAGAAATTCAACAATATCCCAGAAGAAAAGAAAATGATTGTGACCAGCGAAGGCTGCTTCAAGTACTTCTCTAAGGCCTACAACGTGCCGTCGGCCTACATCTGGGAAATCAACACCGAAGAAGAAGGAACTCCAGACCAAATCAAAAGCTTAGTTGAAAAACTACGCAAGACCAAAGTGCCGTCTCTCTTTGTCGAATCAAGTGTAGACGACCGTCCGATGAAGACCGTTTCTAAGGACACCAACATCCCAATCCACGCTAAAATCTTTACTGACTCAATCGCTGATCAAGGCGAAGAAGGCGACAGCTACTACAGCATGATGAAATACAATCTAGATAAAATTTCTGAAGGATTGGCCAAATAATGATAAAAGGTTAGGAAGACAAAATCCTAACCTCTTTATTTTTGGAGAAGGAGCTTCACATGGAGTCGATTTCAAATTTCCGGTCAAATTATTCGAAAAAAATCACTATTCGCTGTACAATGAAGCTATCAAACATGAATGGAGACTTCCTATGACAACTTTTCTCGGAAACCCTGTAACCTTTACTGGAAAGCAACTGCAAGTCGGCGACACTGCCCACGATTTTAGCCTGACAGCAACTGACCTTTCAAAGAAAACTCTGGCTGACTTTGCTGGCAAAAAGAAAGTCCTAAGCATCATCCCATCTATCGATACTGGTGTCTGCTCAACTCAGACCCGCCGTTTCAATCAAGAACTCTCTGACTTGGACAATACCGTTGTTATCACGGTTTCAGTTGATTTGCCTTTTGCTCAAGGCAAGTGGTGTGCTGCTGAAGGCATTGAGAATGCTGTCATGCTCTCTGACTACTTCGACCATTCTTTCGGCCATGACTATGCTGTCCTCATCAATGAATGGCACCTTTTGGCTCGTGCAGTTCTTGTCTTGGACGAAAACAACACTGTGACCTACGCTGAATATGTTGACAATATCAATACCGAGCCTGACTATGATGCGGCGATTGCAGCAGTTAAGAGTTTATAAGAGATAAAAATACGGACCTGCTAGTCCGTATTTTTTTGTGCGAAAAACTTCTGCCAAAACTGACGGAACCAAGCCCAGGAACGCAAGAGGATGGATGGCCGATTCAGCAATTTCTTGAACCGAGCAATCTCTGCCTTTACCTGTTTATAAGCACTCCGCCCCTTTCGAGCATAAGGGCTCTTAGCCGAACGATAGCCCAATGGCCCACGATTGTTCTGAGGTGACTTGAACTTGCGGTCACCATTTTCAATGGCAAGCCTGCGAAAGCGAGGATCCCAGACCGCAGGCGTTTTGACATCGTAGCGGGTATGAGAAGCCTGATTGACCGGACGATTGCGCTCACCATAGTTAAAGCTAGCGCCATTCACAATACCATTTTGGCTAGCCCCCTCTGGATCGATAATATTGAGAAAACGACCTGTCTGATCCAAAATAAACTCTGTATGAAAATCAATCAGGATTTTTATATTGGCCTGACTTGCTTGACCATCCGGATAGACAGCCTGACCATACATCTTATCAATATAGGCTTTATTATGCAAGCGAGAGGATTCTTGAAAGCTATAAGACAGCGCTGGCCAATCCTTTAGATAGGAGGCCAAGGCTTCCACATCAGTCATGCCAGCCTGACGATAGTGATCTCTGACCCACCGGGACTGCTGGCAGGAAATGACATAGCGAAACTGATGTAGCTGCCTTTTGAGCTTTTGATTGCCATCCCTTTGGCTGAAATCATCTGCTGGAAAAGCCTGGCGCAAGGTCCTTGAGAAAATTTTCCAAAAGTCATCATGAGGTGTTAGGTTTGGAGCAATCCGAGCCAGTAAAAGATCTGTCTCTGACTTGTCTCCGCTCAGCTCCTCAGGCATATTAACAAGATTCATAGCCAAAACCAGCAGCTCCTGAGCTCCTAACCTGCTGATTTGAGTCTCCTCAGCCTGCCAGAGCTCTTGAAAGAAAGGACTGCCAAAAAGCTGAGCCTCCTGCAAGTAATCTCCTTCTTCTGTCAATGTCTTCCCTTGCACACTAATCTCTGCAAAAACTCGTTCCAGTGCTGCCCGAGACCAACCAATTGATTGCAATTGCTGAAAGAGCTGCTCTTTTACCACTTTAGGATACACGCCCCCCTCCTTTCAGTTAGCTCTAATAGTTTAAAACTGTTAAGATTATAATAAAAAATCTAATCTACATAGAACAATTAGATTTTATCACAAACTCAGATGATAGCAAAGAACAAAAAATGAATCCTTGGAGTACTAACAATAAAGATGTTCTTAACAAATCACTCAATAAATAAAGAGAAGACCAAACCGGCCCTCTCTCAGTATGAGTTTTATTGAAATGAGTCGTCCAACTTTTCACAATTGGACAATTCATCTAGAATTCGACCTTGTCAACGACTTCACTTAAGCTTTACGGCGTTTTGCAAAAGCCAGTCCCAGCATAGAGAGCAATCCCATACCTACTAGCGCTAGAGATGATTCAGCAGAACCTGTTTTTGGAAGAGCTGCTGGAGCCTGATAGGTCTGAACTGGTTTCTTTCCGTTCTTCACTCCCGTTGTAGTGACTTTCAGAACCTTTCGCTCATTCTTAGAAACGAGGTTGGTTGGGTCGTCTGTTTCAAGGGCTGCAAGAGCTGCTTTCAAAGCCTCAAGTTTGGCATTTTCGACTCTATACGTTTCTTCCTTACTTGCCAAGTTTGCTTTAGCATCATTGAGAGCCGCTTCTGCTTCTTTTAGAAGAGTAGGGGCATTTTGCAAGCGAGAAACGTAGTCTTTAGCAGCTTGAACAGCACGTTGAGCCTCTTCCAGAGCTGTAGCCGCAGCAGTTGCCTTTTCTTGAGCGGTCGCTGTAGCTGCTTTCAATTCGGCAAGCTTGGCATTAGCTTCCTCAGCTGTTTTTTGCGCACTTGCTTGGGCTGCTTCTTTTTCTTTCAAGCTTGCTTGAGCTTTAGCTAAAACTGCAAGCTTAGCCTTGGTTTCTTCAGAAGCCGAATTCTTGCTATTTTCGAGTTCAGCTTGGTAAGTACGTTCCGCCTTAGCCAACTTGTCCTTAGCAGTTTTCACAACCTCACGCAGTAATGGGGCTGTCTCCTGCTTGTTTTGAAGCATTGTCAACGTACGTTGAGCAGCGTCCAGCTTAGCTTGCGAAGCTGCTAAATCTTTACGAGCAGCGTCTGCCTCTTGATTATTGGCATTTGGATTGATCAAGGCTGGTGTGATTTTGGAAGGGTCTTTAATATCACCGTCATTATTTGGGAAAAGAAGGAAGTTAATTCGGTTAATAATGCCGTTGTTGCTAAAGTTAACAGCAACATATGCACCTTTCTTCTGATTATCAAGATGCCCCACTACCTTTTGGGCATAGATAGTCCCTCTCTCCCTATACGCACTGCTATCTCCTAAATCAAACAGTTGGAATTTGATATCATCGTAAATTGCCTTTTTTAAATAGTCAACAGAGACATTCTCTTGGCTAGCAAGAATAGGATAAGGGCCGAGTTCGTTAGTTCCTGATACTCTATGACCAAACTGATCCAGTCCAAATTTAGCAACCACACTTCTTGGAACATCTACTTGTGAAGTTATAGGTTCTTTTGATTGGTATTTATATTTTTGTTCACGGGCTGCTTGGCTTAGAGCTGCTGCATAGTCAATACTATTTTGTGTTAATGTTACTGGTGCTGTTCCTGCTTGCTTACGGATTTGATTAATCAAATCTTGTGCATAATAATTCAATTCCATCAGAACATCATTTGGAATAGCATTAATGTTAACCATGCGTTGCGCATCTTTTTGACTACCAATATAATTGTTGCTAGATTTTAGGGTAGCTGCTTCTTTAGCAAGTGTTTCTTGTGCCTCAGATGTTAATTTAGCTGTACCGTTGATATTGTTACTTTTAATTGCATTTATATAAGCTTGCGATAGGGTAAAAGTATTGTGAACCTGATCTTGAGACGAAAGTTTCGCTTCTTTTTCCTTGATTTCTGCTTGTGCTGCTTTGATATCAGCCTGGGCTTTATCAATCACTGCTTGACGTTTGGCATCTTCCGCTTCAGCTGTCTTCAACTGATCTTCGTAAGAAGCTAAGTTATTTTTAGCCTTGTCAAGCTCAGCCTTTGCCTTCGTGACCTCTTCACTTACCAGTTTGCTATCCACAGCTTTTTGGGCTGCATTCACAGCATCCTGAGCAGCTTGAGTCTCGTTTTGTGCCTTAGCTGCTTGAGCTTGAGCATCCTGAGCTACAGCTGCCTGCGTGTCTTCTGCTTTTTTAGCTGTATCAAGAGCTGCTTGGGCTTGTTTGGCTGTGTTTTCTGCTGGGGCAACTTTTTTCTCAGCTTCTGTCACAGCTGCCTGAGCCTCTGCAATTTTTTCTGCACTTGTATCAGCATTATCTTTCTTAGCTGTTTCAACCTTAGTCTCAGCAGTCGCAACCTGTTCTTTGGATTGGTCAACAGCCGCTTTCGCTTGATTAACCTGCTCAGTTTGCTGTTTAAGAGCTTCTGAACTTGCAGATAGAGACTTATCTTGGTCTGCAGGTGCATTTGCATCCACTGGAGTTGTATCTGCAGCCACAGTTTGAGCAAAGCCAGCACTAGCAAGAACTGCTGCACCTAGAATGACATGTTTTTGGATTTTTTTCATGGGTTTCCTCCTGATATGTTAATAGTATAATGAGAAAAGCTTTGTTTGTCAAACTATTTACATGTTTTTTTGAGAACACTTATCATAAATATGTCCAAAAATAGAATCCCGTCCCCATCGCTTCCAAAAAACCGTGTGTCTAGCTATAATTGTATAATGAATTTTACGCTTACTGACCTTGCCAAGGATGAAGTCTTAACAGATTACAAACATATTAGTCATAGAATGCAGAAAACCGCCCGTCAAGCAACGAGCGGTCTTCTTATTCACGAATTTCTTATCCTTTGATGGCAATAAAGGGGGATCCTTCTGTATTATCCGTCGGATCTACGCTCTTGACTCCAAAGAGATAATCTACTAGATACCAGCCATTATTAGCTGCATTATAAGGGTCACGGACATAGGTTTTTCCATTGTCATAGCCTTTAAGAACCAGCTCATGAGTGACTGGATAATGGGCAAAGATGCTGGTACCAACGGCACCTAGGACATGATGCCCCTGCGAAAGCACTTCTTTGACTGCAGAAGCTGTAAACAGAGTCTCAGTCGTCAGATCCCAGTGCTGGGCAGCTCGGACAATACCACGGCTGCTGGTGCCAAATCCATCTTTATTAAATTCATTAGTATGGTTATATAGGTAATCCGCAACAGTTGTCGGAAGCACTTCTGTCCCAGTAATTCCAGAAATAACCATGGCTAGCGTTGTCGGCACGCATCCTGTCGCATCCATGCTGTAAGGACCATACTTCCTGCCGCCCCAGCGACCATCACAATGAAGAAAATCTAAACATCAAAGAAAGGCTTAGACACTGTATTCTTGCAGCGATTTTTGTTATACTAATGATAGAGAGTTCAGCGAGGATGCAAGATGACCCCAAATAAAGAAGACTATCTCAAGTGTATCTATGAGATTGGCAGCCGCCACAAAAAAATCACCAATAAAGAAATCGCCCAGCTCATGCAGGTTTCACCTCCGGCTGTGACGGAAATGATGAAAAAAATGCTGGCGGAAGAACTTCTGGTCAAGGATAAAAAAGCTGGCTACCTGCTGACTGATTTGGGGCTAAGGCTAGTTTCTGACCTCTATCGCAAGCACCGGCTGATTGAAGTCTTTCTGGTCAATCATCTCGGCTACTCGACTGATGAAATCCATGAGGAAGCCGAAGTCCTAGAGCACACTGTTTCTGAGCGTTTCGTTGAGCGTCTGGATGCCATGCTCCAGTACCCCAAGACCTGTCCTCACGGAGGCACCATCCCATCCAAGGGAGAGCTTCTGGACGAAGAAAACCAACTGACTCTGGAAGAGGCTTCTGCCCCTGGTGACTATATCATCAAACGCGTACACGACGACTTTGACTTGCTCAAATACTTGGAAAAATATAACCTGCAAATCGGCCAAACCATCACCTTCATCCAATACGATTCTTTCGCTCAGGCTTATCTCCTCAAGACAGAAACCCAAGAAATCCAAATCAATCCTATGATTGCCCAGCAGATTTATGTGGAAAAACTATAAACAGAACCCAGTTCGGACTTTTTAGTCTAAACTGGGTTTTTATTGACAAAAATAAGATGTCAGAATATAATAAGTGTACTTATAAAAATCTAGAGGGGAAGCTAATGGAAAAATCGCAATTTAACTCCATCTACAAGGATGAATACAAAAAATCAACCGGTCTGCTCTTTATCCGTGCCTACCACAAGTGGCATGGGCTGATAAAAAACAAACTGAGAACGATTGATTTGACCCATCCTCAGTTTGTCGTTCTGACCACTCTTGCTGCACTCCTGCGTCAGCAAGAATGGGTGAGTCAGACCCATATTGCCCAATTTTCTGACATGGATGTTATGACCGTATCCCAAATCATCCGCCTCTTGGTCAAGAAAGAATTGATAATGCGGGAAGCCCATCCCAAAGACAGCCGCGCCAACATCATACTTCTAACGGATACGGGGCTTCAAAAGGTCAACCAAGCCCTTCCTCTAGTAGAAGGCATTGATCAGGCATTCTTTGGAAAATTAGGAAATAAAACAGAAATATTAAACCAACTCTTAATAAAACTGGAGGCAGAAAATGACTAGATTTTGGATTGGTGTCGTATCAAAAGAACATGTACTAAGAGGTGTAGAGGGTGGATTTTGTCAAGTCTGCCATGGAAAGAAAGCACCATTGAACCGAATGAAAAAGGGGGACTATCTTCTGTACTACAGCCCCAAATATCAGCTGAATGGTCAGGAAAAGCTGCAGGCCTTTACAGCAGTTGGCAAGATTCTAGATGACACTGCCTACCAAGTAGAGATGTTTGAAGGCTTTGTTCCATTTCGGCGAGATGTCAGCTACTACCAGCCGGTCAAAGACTGCCCCATTGACCAAGTCCGACAGCATCCTCAGTGGCGCCAATATGCTTCTCAGATAAGATACGGACATTTCGAAGTTTTGAAAGACTTCTTCCTTTATGTTTTTGAGCAAATGAAACTGGACAACCCTACAAATCAGTAGAAGCAGCTTCGTTTGACTTACACCTAAACCTTTGCTCACCTGTCATCAAATCAGCATAAATGCCGATAAACTACCCGTAATCACATTTACTAAAGCATGTATAATCCAGCTAGCTAAAATGGAGCCATCAGATTTCTTTTCATTGACAAAGCCCATATAAGCCGCGATGCCACCCGTACACAAAATGATGAGCAGGGTTTGCTGCCAAGAGAGCACTGTTATAGACATTAAGCCATGGAGCAGACCAAAAAGAGCAGCTTGTATGGTGTTGGCTACCACAAAGGATAAGCGACTAGCCAATCTCTTTAAAAGAAAACCTCTGAATAGCAGTTCTTCCGACAGAGAAGTTTGAAAAATACCATAAATCAGAACAGCTGGCAAGGCTTGGAAGCCTAGGCCTGAGAAATTCGAAGTCGCTGTATCCAGATTTTTTACAGCAGGATATACTAGCAAAAACGAAAGAAGCAAGAAAGATAGCGAACCCAACAAAATCCACAGCCAGATCTTTCGGCTGCCAGCATCTTTTAGTGGTTTTAAGCCAAGCCATTCTAAAAATGGACTTTTTCTTCTAGCACTTATCAACCACCAAACAAAAGGAAGAAAAGCAAACAAAGCAATTTGAATCAGAGCATTCAGCATCTGTTGAACTAGATTTTCCATGATAAGAGACTCCTTTCTTTTCTTTAATATGATTATACAAGACAAACTTCAAGAATTTATAAAGTAATTCTAAAATATTTCTAAAGAATAAAAGAAATCATAAACATAAACAAATCAAGGATTATCGCCACTTCAACTTGCTTACTATGCTTCTCATTTTTGGACTAAATGATGCCAAAAACTCTTTAAAGATCTATCTCAAAAATCTAATAAAAGTTGCAGATAAAAATAAGGCGATGAGTTCAAGGAAGGAAAAAACCTAAAACTTTATAACACAAAGTAAAAGTTTCAGCCTATCTATCCTAGATAATTTTCTTTTTAGTCAAATACTTCCAACTCCTGCTTATCCATTTCCTATCCCTCGGGGTCTCAATTTTGCAGGCTTAGTGCCATGCCAAAAGCTGTTTTTCCCTTCTTGCCAACCCGCTTACATTTTGCTAAAATGATGTCAAAAATCAGTAAGGAAAAATTATGCCACAACAACTTTTTAAAGAATTTGCCCAGCTAGATCAAGTGGAAGCTATTGTTCTCGGTGGCTCTCGTGCTGGACAGCATTTTGACAAAGACTCAGACTATGATGTTTATATCTACTTGACAGATTCCATCGCTCCCCTGACTCGACGCGATATCCTCAGCAAGTACTGCTCCTACATGGAAATCGGCAATCAATTTTGGGAACTAGAGGATGACTGTGTGCTAAAGAGCAAGATCGAAATTGAGCTCATTTACCGTACACTAGATAGCTTCGATAAAGACCTACAGACTGTCGTCCTAGACCACCAAGCCCAGAATGCCTATACCACCTGTATGTGGCACAATCTGCTCCACAGCAAAATCATCTACGACCGAAATGGTCGCTATGAAGCACTTCAAAACAAGTACAGACTGCCTTATCCAGCTGAGCTGAAAAAGAATATTATTAAGAAGCAGCTCCTCTTACTTGATCAAGCCATGCCAGCTTTCTCCAAACAAATAGAAAAAGCGCTCAAGCGTCAGGACCTGCTCAGTATCAATCACCGTAGCAGTGAATTTTTTGCTTCCTATTTTGACTTGCTCTTCGCCCTAAACGAACAGACGCACCCTGGAGAAAAGAGAATGCTGGAGTTTGCAAAAACCAACTGCTCGCTATTGCCTCAGCATTTCGAAGAAAATATACAGACCTATTTTCAAAAACTCTATACTGAGCCCGCTGAAGCGATAAAGCTTATCAATCAGCTAGTGACGACCATCAAACAAGTCATTCCTCAAGAAATGATTGATGGTTTTTAGAAATGTTGTAGGAAATTATACATTCATTGCTACAGAAGCAAAAAAATTAGGAGTTTGAACACTAGTGTTCAAACTCCTTTTCATACTTCTTCTCAGCGATTCTTCGTATCCAGAATAATGGTCACTGGGCCATCATTGATTAGCTCTACCTGCATGTCTGCCCCAAAAATCCCCGTCCGAGTTGGCACCTCCTGCTGCAAGGAAAGATTGAAGGTATCATAAAAATTGCTAGCCATCTCTGGCGGAGCAGCCTTGACAAAGGCTGGCCGATTACCCTTTTTGGTATCTGCATGCAGGGTGAACTGGGAAATTGACAAAATCTCTCCAGCAATGTCCTTGATAGATAGGTTCATCTTGCCCTCAGCATCGGAAAAAATCCGCATATTGACAATCTTCCTGACTGCATAATCCATATCCTCCTGACTATCGTCAGGCCCTACGCCTACTAGGAGCAGGAGACCTTGTCCAATACTGCTGCGCAGCTGTTGGTCAATGCTGACCTGAGCACGTTTCACGCGCTGAATCACTATTTTCATATCTTTTCCTTTGATTTAAGCAAGTCACCAAGGGTAACTTACAGCTAGATAATGATTTCCGAAATGGATCAACCATTGGTCCGCTTGACCGAGTAGACCTCCGGCACGCTCTTGATCTTATCCACCACCGTCGTCAGCATAGACAGATTAGCAATACCAAAAGAAACGTGGATATTAGCAAATTTCATATCCTTGGTCGGCTGAGCATTTACCGTTGAAATATTTTTGGTGGTATTAGACAGAACCTGCAACACATCGTTGAGGAGACCAGACCGGTTGAGACCGTATATATCAATGTGAGCCGTGTACTCTTTGGTCGTGTTATTGTCTTCCCATTCCACATCAATCAGCCGCTGCTCGTAATTTTCCTGGGCCTTGAGATTCATGCAGTCCTGCCGGTGAATGGCTACACCACGTCCTTTGGTAATATAGCCAACAATATCATCACCCGGTACAGGGTTACAGCATTTGGCAATCCGGATGAGGAGACCAGACGCCCCCTGAATAACCACACCGCCTTCGTGCTTAACCTTGAGGGTGTCTTTTTTGTTTTCGACCTTGACCTCACCGCCCTTGACCAATTCCTCCGCTTCTGCTCTGGCCTTGGCTCGCTCTTCCTCACGGCGCTCTTTTTCTGTCAAACGATTGAAAATACTAATGGCACCAATCTCACCGAAGCCAATCGCCGCAAAAAGCGCCTCTTCAGTCTTATAACTTGTCTTCTGCAGCACTTCTTCCATGTGCTTCTTATCCATGTACTTATTAGCTACATAGCCATGCTCCTGAAATTGAGCCTGCAAGAGCTCCCGCCCTTTGGAGATAGACAGCTCCTTGTCTTGATTTTTAAAGAACTGACGGATTTTATTTCTGGCCTTGCTGGTCTTGACAATATTGAGCCAGTCGCGGCTCGGTCCGAAGGAGTTAGCATTGGTGATGATTTCCACCTGATCCCCTGTCCTAAGCTTGGTTGTCAGAGGAACCATGCGGCCATTGACCTTGGCTCCTGTGGCTTTCTCACCGACCTTAGTGTGGATCTCATAGGCAAAGTCAATGGGACCCGAGTCCTTAGGCAGAGAGCGCACTGCTCCATCCGGTGTGAATACGTAAATTTCCTCAGCTAGATAGCTCTCCTTGACCGAGTCAACGAAATCCTTGGCATCGTTAGACTGGTCCTGCAGCTCCATCAGCTCTTTAATCCAGTTCATCCCGATGGCTGATTCTCTGCTGTCTACCTGTCCCTTGACACCTTTCTTGTAAGCCCAATGAGCCGCAACCCCATACTCAGCGACCTCATGCATTTCCTTGGTCCGAATCTGAAACTCAATCGGACCTTTGGGGCCATAAACGGTCGTATGAATAGACTGGTAACCATTGGCCTTGCGGTTGGCAATATAATCCTTGAACCGCCCCGGCATCGGCCGCCAAAGCTCATGAATGTAGCCCAGCATGGCATAAACATCACTTTGAGTATCCAAGATGCAGCGAATGGCAATCAGATCATAAATCTCATCAAAACGCTTCTTCTTGTCCTGCATCTTGCGATAGATCGAGTAGATATGCTTGGGCCGGCCATAAATCTTACCATGCAGATTGCGCTCGCCAGCATAGGTCTCAATCTTCTGAACCACCTCTTCTACCAGTTCTTCACGCTCCCGACGCTTCTCCTTCATCATGTGGGAAATTTTGTAAAATTCCACTTCATTGAGATAACGGAAGGACAAATCTTCCAGCTCCCACTTGACACTGGAAATTCCCAGGCGATGAGCCAAGGGTGCGTAGATTTCCATTGTTTCTCGGGAAATCCGCTCCTGCTTATCCTTGCGCAGATGCTTCAGCGTCCGCATATTGTGGAGACGGTCTGCCAATTTGACCAAAATAACCCGAATATCCTCCGACATGGCCATCAGCATCTTGCGATGGTTTTCCGCCAACTGCTCCTCGTGGGATTTGTACTTGACCTTGCCCAGCTTGGTAACCCCATCCACAATCACGCGCACATCCGTCCCAAACTCTCTTTCCAAATCATCCAACGTCGCACGGGTATCCTCAACCACATCATGCAGGAAGCCGCAGGCAACCGTTACCGCATCTAGCTTGAGCGTGGCCAAAATTCCTGCCACCTGAATAGGATGCACAATATAAGGCTCACCTGACCTGCGAAACTGCCCGCTGTGACAGTCAATCGCATAAATCAAAGCTTTCTGTATAAAGGCCACATCCTCCGCAGCCAGATATTTTCTCGTAAGGGCCAATACCTGATCGCCCGTCAAATTCACTTCTTTTGGCATCTCGTCTCTCCAATTCCTGCCTACTATTTTATCACTTTTAACCCGATATGAAAACCTAGAAGACGGTTCTGTGTTTGTTTTAGTACAAAAAAGTGGAATCAATAATAGGTAGTAAGCTCTAAACTGAAGTTAGCCTCCTAAAACTTAAAAAACATCTATATGTTATACTAATTGTTGACCAAAACCCAAGCAAAGAAACATAGAGATACAAAACTACTCCGCTCTAAAATCTTGAAATAGACACTTGAGGCAAAAAGGGAAATTGATCTCAAAATTTGAAAGGGAAACAGCCTTCTGTACAAAATCTATACGAAATATTTATTTAGTCCACCTACTTAATATTCCAAGCAGCAGATTTCTCAAACAATTTTAATAAATTTTTTGAGAAATCATTAAAGTCAGCTATTTGAGCCTCAATTCCCGTTTTTTATGTTGTCACTTTAATCTTAAGATTAGATTTCTATACTTTTACTTATCTATTTAAAATAAGGCTGTGACATTTCTATCACAGCCTTATCCAATAATTCAAGAACTACTTGAATAAACGAAGCTAAGTATAGATGATATACACAAGTTTCATCATTACTTTCTACACCTTCCAGTAGCATTTCTATTGCTAAGATTCTACCTATTCAAATTGTTCCTCTTCTTCTTTTTCAACCATCTTCTCTTTCTTTCTATGAGCGTACTCTCTAATTGTCAGACCCGTAGCAATGTTGGTTAAAAGTAAGATTACGAGTAAGTAAACCCATATTGGAGTATTTGATAAAACACCAGATTGGCTTGTTTTTTCAGTTACAACAGGATTGGATAAGAAATTCAAAACAGCTTGGTTATCTGTTCCGTTTGAACGAGCATTCGATAATACTCCTTGAAAGTTCTTATTAAACTCAGTACTATCTTCAATATTTTTGGCCTGATTCTTAATAAGCGACTCTGTTTGTTGGTGAACTTCCTTCACTTCTCCTTGGACCCTTTTAGCTTGCTCTGCTAAAGTGTTAAATTGCGTATCCATAGATCCGATTGCATTTCCATTAGAGGCGATTGTATCAGATGTATTTCGAGTACTAGATGCAAGCTTTGTAACAATATCTAGCAAACTATTACTACTATCATCAGTTGTATAAAGTCTATTATTAGATAAACTGTCACTAGAACTTGTTGGAGAAACTTCCAGAAGTTCTGGACTATTTTTCTTCCACTCTTCATACTGTTTATTTAAATCGTCAACGGCTTGTTGATGCCAATCAGATAGTTCTCCAACAATTGCAGCAAAATAATCATTCGGTAATTCTTCTTTTGTCAGTTGTGGAAGAGAAGCGGTATTTTTCTGAAGTCGATTTATCTCTGCACTTAACTTAACATATAGTTCAATCCCTGACTGTCGATATTGGTCCACATCTTCTGGTTGTAGCTTATCCGCTACAGACGATGGCGAAATGTTCCCATACATCTTTGCAACTGAGTTACTTGCTGGATTAGCAATATCAATATCGTAGGACGAAGATGGGCTTCCATATAGGTTCTTAATCGTAGCTGCCGCGGTATCAATTCTAGATAGTTGTTCAAAAATATTAGACAAATCTGTCTTAATTAATGCATCATTTCCCTTATTGTTATCATAAAAGAAACTGTATTGTAAAGGTATTCTCTCACTACCAATCTCAAGATCAAATGCAACCGTATTGAGACCATAATTAGGAGAAAGCTGAATTTGCAGTTGAAGGCTAGTAGGTTCAGAAATACTATCAACACTTGGAACTACCGTAGCTCCCTGAGCCCCTTGAACCTGTATATTCGTCACACGGATAGTAGTTGCAGTATATTTATTACCCCCATTTCCTTCAGAAGTCATCTCAGGGTAAACATGCTCCATTGTAACTGTTTTTGCATCTGTTGACGGCAAAGAATCATTAGCTACAGTTATAAAAGTATAGCCTGGCATTGAGCCAGTAGTAGCACCTTTAACACTAGCATAGCTAGCCAACAAGTTTAATTTTGCATAATAAGAAGCAATTTGGTCATCTGTTAAAGCCCCAAACTCTTTTAGTTTATTAAATAAGGTCGCGTAATCTCCAGAATTAACACTAATAGAAGCAATTGTACTATTTACATAATTAGTATAATCTCCAGGCAACTCATCTGAATCTGATAAAGTATTAACAACCTGTTTGGCCAGCGCCTGCCTCACATTATCTTTATCCACACCATCACTAACAGCTTTTAAAATCGCATCTTTATCATCTCCCAAAGAACTTGTATCAACCTGCACCCCATTAAAATAATTCTGGGAAATTTGGTCACGAGAACCCTCAAGAGAGTTTCTAATGGACTCCAGTTCCTTTTGAGATTGCTCAATCTGCTCTTGAGAATGATTTATTTTATCATTATAACTTTCTATGTGCTTAGCTAAACGAAGCAAATAAGAATCTGGTTCATTTGGCTCAGTAGGTGATTCTGTATTCCCAAAAAGATGTAAATAACTTATTGAATTTTTATAAAGGTCAAGATATAATTTGTTATCTTTATCATACTGATTCTTAACAGAGTTTCCCGCCACCTGAGCATTATGATTAGCAACTTGTGATTGAACTTGCTTATACTTTAAAATTGGATCTGTTTGGCCCATTAAAGATTCGGCATTTCTTTTTAATAAATCAGCAGTTGAAGTTTTGAAAGTTGATGTCGCTTGCTCAAATGATCTATTAGAGGACTGAACACTCTCTGCAATTGAAGGGATCGAATCTATTGATTTGATACTCCTATCAGCAGGTTGAACAATTGAAGTAAATAAAGAATCATAGATATCAGACTCGTCACCAACAATTGTATTCATCTGAAGTTTAGCATCATCAAGGTTATTAATGACACTTGTAAAGTACAGACGAATTGTTTTCTGATTCAAACTATTAACATAATCTCCAACCTGCTGGGCCATCTCAAGCGACTGTTCTTTTTTTACAGAATCTTTTACTTTATATGTAATTTTGGCCTTTTCAGGATTAAAACTAGATAGCTGCAATATATTGTGTGAAAAATCTTTAGGAATGTAAATAATCGCTTCGAGGGAATTGTCTTTGTACTGACTCTCCGCCTGATCCCTAGACATGACTTTCCAACTTGCTTTTTTTCTCTCATCTTTTGCTAGTAATTTTGTAAAATCATCTCCAAAATTATATTGAGCGCTATTTAACTGTTCGCCTTCGTCTTGATTTACAATCCCAATACGAAGATGTGTCTTCTCTTTAGTCCCTAGAACAAAAGAAAGGCTATCTGACTGTCCCATATAGATAAGAAGTCCTGCAGTAATTACTATACATAAAATAGCCAAGCCTTTCCTAAGCAAGTGATTTTTTCCTTTTTTTATACCCATTATGGATTTTTCTCCTAAATTGATTTTAACATTATCATCAAAATATTTATAATTTATTTATGATAATATACATCCTACAATCATTATAATTATTACAAATAGTAGGATTTCTTCTATTATAGCATATTCAGAAATTATTATGGAAGCTTTATGTACCTATTTTTCTTGCGGAATTCTCAAACGATGAACACTTCTACCAACGAAGAACTGTGTTTCATTAAGTTCAACCAACGGTTCATTGTATTGAGTACGACCAGGCACAACTTTCTGTTCGTTAAAGATGGTACCAAACGTTCCCATTGGAACATTTTGGCGAAGCCGTTTGAAGAACGGTGTGAATTTGCTAACTATGCCACTTTGATAACCATGGAAAATCAAATGAATGTTGACCGACGAAGATTTTGTGAACAAAGTATTTACATCTTTATCCATCAGTACAATCTTATCACCAGCTAAGTTTATATCTGGAAGATAAACAAACATTGGTTGCTCTCTACGTTTACCAGACTGAATAATTCCTAATAGTTCACCAAGGAATTGGCTAATATTCGCCTCCTCAATTCTAGTATCAAAATATTCATTCATACCAACAAAACGTCCATCAGTATCAACCACTACGCGATCAACTTTCCCAGAAAACTCTGAAAAAGCAGATAATATCGTACGCTCAATACTATATGTTTGAGAAGGAGTATCATCCATGAGAAGAATAAATTCATAGTTCATTGGTTCGATAGAGCGAACCAACGTTGTTTCCTTATCATAACCAATTGGAATATTGTATTTTTGCCGTTCCTCTTGGACAACTACATCATTTTCAAATTGCTCAAAAGTAATTTCATTAGCCAGCATTGGAACGGCTTCTGGTCTAGGGCCATCCCATAACTTATCCATTACCTCAATAGCGTTTTCTAAACTCTGTAGTCTTTCAAGATTGGAACTTCCTTCTGTTGCAAGGTATACTTGAAAACGAATAGGTTCTTCAAATCTAATCTGACCACGACCAGGAATTACTTGATCAGCTAGAGCATCAAAACCAATAAGATCTTTTTTAGAATCCTTGTCGACTAAATACAAAACAAACTGTGTAGCAAAATTACTTCGCATACTTAACTTCATAGTAGTGTTCCGAAGAACTGTTGCTATCAAATAGATACCTAAGCTTGCGCCCTCACGTAACACCTGATGAAAAGCGGATTCAACAGAACTTTCGAGTGGATGATCACGTACAGTATCATAAGAGTCAACAATATTTAAAATGAATGGTAAATACTGACCTGTCTTCTGCTCATACTGTTCAATAGAAGTAACTCCATATTCCGCCAATAAATCACGGCGTTTTTGTATTTCTTTTTGTAAACTCTTAAGGAGCTTCAATAGCTTTTCGGCATCATCTAGAGTAGCAATATCTGCCACATGCGGCAAACCTTTCAGAGGAAACAGTCCATTCGTTCCGAAATCAAATAAGTTAAATTGCATTTGATCTGGTCTATTAAGCCGAGCAAAATTCATAACTAGCGTCTGAAGTGCTTGAGATTTCCCAAACCCTGGGGAAGCATAAATGATACTGTGACTAAACTCTTCTAAATCAAACTCTAGCATCCGCTGATCCTGCTCTGAAGGAATATCCATTAGAGCAAAAGGAGCTTTGTGAAGTTTCTTCTCTGTCCATTTCGTAGTTAAAACCGGTGACGTAATATCTTCATCAAGCGGAGGTAACCATGGCTTAGCTGGTATACAAAGGTCTACATTCTTTGCGTGTTGAGCAATATACTCCACAACAGCATCTAGTTCAGTCTCATCAGTATTAGCATCTGTGCTGACCGTCTCTTCCAAGTAAGACAAATCTGTAGTAGCGAGTTCATACTGCCCCAGTTCATTGATTATCCAAAGCCGACTGTCAACTTCTTCACTACGTGCTTTCACTGTTGGCGCATATCGTGCTCCACTCCATGCTGATTGAAAAAGTTCATATATTTCATTATTCCCAACTTGTAAATAGGCACGACCTGGCTGAGTAATACTTGCAGCATCTGGTGTTTTTATAATCTCATTTGAATCCGCTTTTTCCGCCACTTTGAGTGCCAACTTAAATCGAGAATTAGACCAAATTTGATCATTAACAACTCCTGAAGGCTTTTGAGTAGCTAGAATCAAATGAATCCCTAGGGAACGTCCAATACGCGCTGTTGTTACAAGTTCTGTCATAAACTCAGGTTCATTTTGCTTCAACTCAGCAAACTCATCCGAGATCAAAAATAGATGTGGAAGCGGCTCAGTAGGGAAATCTCCCTCTATTCCAGAGCGACCTTCCTTGTATAATTTTGTATATCCATTAATATGATTGACCCCAAATCTACCAAATAGGCGTTGACGCTTTTGCAACTCTGCTCTAATGGAAGCTAACGCGCGCTGGATTCCTGCTCCATCTAAGTTTGTGATAACGCCCATCAAATGTGGCAAATCTTTAAATAAATTTGCCATCCCTCCACCTTTAAAGTCTATTGGGAGAAAACCAATATCTTCTGGACTAAAGTTTAATGCTAGCGATAAAATGTAAGATTGTAATATCTCCGACTTACCCGATCCTGTTGTCCCGGCAACAAGACCGTGGGGACCATGAGCACGCTCATGTAAGTTCAAGTAGACAATATCATCTTTTCCTCGAACCCCAAGTGGAACAGCAAGGCTCTTCGATGTATCTCCTCGAGCCCATCGGCTAGAAATATTTAAGTCATCAACCTGTTCCACATTATACAATTCTAAGAATGTAATTGCATCAGGAAGTGCATTTTTTTGAGTTTCCTCATGAACTAGATTACTTAAACTACGAACAGCACCTTCATAATCATCTATCAACGGATACGGAGTAAAAACTTGGTTTACATATATTCCTCTATTATTGATTAAAGTAGCTGTATCTCCATTCTTTAAATCAATAAGCGTGGTTACCGTTTCAGGTAATTGACGACGACTTTCTTTTACCCAAATAACAGTTACTCCAAAAGAAGCCAAATCTGCTCGTGAAAGGCTTTCGTTGATAGCATGACCAGACAACAAGCGATCATCTGAAATGACTATCACAATCTGAGGTAAAAAGGTTCTTTCCTTCTGTTCCTTGTCTTGAATGCGAGACTGTAATACTTGATAAAGACTTGTAAGTACAGCATCTTTCGTACGATCATCATGTACAAAACCACGAACATTAATCATTGGTAACAGAAAATGAGGTAAAAACCGCCATTTCTTCCAAATTTGATCATAATCTTCCTGCGAAGTCAAATTAACAAATATTACATCGTGATAAGAATGAAAAGCTGCAACTTGCAATAAAAGTTGCTGGATAAACAACTGACCTATGTCATGTTGAGCAACCAGCCCAACAATATTCTGAGCAAGTGTTGTCGTAACAGGAACACCTTTTTGTTTCTCATAAGTCTTTAACAAATCTTGAGAAAAAATTGTCAGCTTGTCTTTGGTTAAAAAGTCCGTTTGATAATCAATTTGAAGCTGACTATCAATATCTCCCAAGCCAAGCGAGACAGTCATAAAATCCTCATTAAAAGGTAAGCGTTCATAGAGACGTTCATCATAACGCATAATCATATCAATTAACGTATTGATATTTGGTTGCTGATAAAATAGAATATTCTTTTCCTCTGCATAATGCTTATGTAGAGTGGATAATTGTTTTAATAAATACGCCTCGTAATCTTCTACCCTTGTTATCTTCTTTTGTTTATACTCTTTTTTATCAGTAAAATAACTCGTAATTGAAAATGCAGCTGTAAGAACACTCATTCCCCCCATACTCAACATCATAATGGCATTTCGTCCCATTAGAACAACTACCAAGCCAGAAAGAGCAACCATACCTAGAGGCGGAACAATTGCTCGCCAAATAGCATTTTTAGGTTTTGTTGGGGGATTTTTAGGTTTTTCTATTCTCTGACGTTTATCGTATATCGTGGGGAGTACTCGAGGACTACGACGATAAACTGGGAAATTAGATTGATAAATTGACTTTTTCTCTTCCAACAGGACACTTTGACTATTGAAATTTGCTTTCTCAAAGAACGATGAAATTTGCCATTGATTTTCTAAAAACTCTATAAAATAGTTCTCTACAAAAATACTATCTCCTTTTTTAAATTCAGAAATAATATCAGAAGAAATCAATTGCTCGTTCAAATAGAAGACACTGCCATTGGGATAGAGATAAACTTTACCATTGGAAAACAAAACATAGGCTTTCGAGTGAATGAGGAGATCTGCTTCTTTCTCTTTTGAAATAATAAAATCTTGATTTGGAGGAGAAATGTAACTAACAGAAATGTCACTCTCTTCTTCAAGGACAAAAACAGTCTTATTTTCAATAGTATTTTTTCCTCTGGTTAATTCTTTTCCATTAGAGAACACCTTACTATCAGTCACGTTGAAAAAAAGTCCTTGCACTTCAGCACTGTCGCCTTCCATAAAAGTGAGTAAAGAAAGTCGATTGCCAAATATAACCACTTTGATTTGCTCAGAAATTTTATTAGAAATCAGTTCTTTTTCTGTATTGTGAAAAAATTTTTTGTCTTCCCTACTCATCTTTTTCTTCACCTACTTTTACACCTAGTTTTTTAGAAAGCTCCTCTATTTCCTTGCGATATTCACTTAATTTTTTTTGTTTATTAGCACCCTTCATATTCTTATCTTCACGGGTTTGTTCATATAAATTAGTATAAGCGTGCAGGGTCAACTGATCATCCCCAATATTCTGAGCTAAATCTAGAGATTTTTTATAGTCTCCCCTTCCAAGATAAATCCAATAATCTAAAAGATTTTCCTCGCTGGATGGAGTGATTGTGTTTAAAACGCTTGATTTCTGCTCCTCTGATAAGTTATCTAAATGAACATAAGAAGACGCTAAAACATATTTTGCTTCTTTACCTAAGCGATTTACTTGAAATTTTTGTAAATCGTCGGCAACATCGTCATAATGCTTAGAAATAAAATGGCTCTGTGCATCCACTGTCGCACGCTGAACAGGGATAGACCAAAAATAAAAATATGCTGCAAAAGCTCCTAAAGCAACAGTTGTAACGCTAAAAATTCCCATTCCAATAGAAAAAATACGCCAACTCCGTTTTGAAACCACTATCTTTTTTTTCTTTTCTTCCTGATAAGCTTTGTCGTAAGCTTCATTAACATATTTTATTACTTCTTCATATGTCTTACATGCAGCTATATCCTGTACCAATGAATCTCTTATTGCAGCTATACCATCTATTAGTAATTCAAAATCAAGTTTTGGTCGCAGAATAGAGACAACCAAAGCCTTGTAGCTCATTAGAAATGTTTCTGAAGTATAAGGTATAGGACTCATAATTCCTTCTAAACCAAAATGTAGAATCTTAACAACACTTCCTTGTAGAAATATATTTTTCGGATGGATATAAGAAACCTTAAAATTATGCTCAGAGAATGTCAAAGACTCCATTTTCTGAGCCAACTCCAAACGCTTTACTTCTGTCATCTCTTCCGCAATAAGATCTTTAAGACTATAAGAATATTTTGGCTTATCATAAATTAGTGATAAAAAACCATTATCTTCTAATGTCACGGCAGCATCCACATAATTTTCAATTGTAGATAACTTTTGACGAGAAAAATGGCTGGCTGGCAGAATAACCTTGACCTTTTCCTTACTGTATTTAATTTCAATTTTATCACTCATTTATAATTACCTCCAATACATCTCCATCCCCTAATGGATATTCCTTTAAAGCTCTATGCTGTTCTATTCTTAGAAGCTTTCCTCGAACCTCTAAATGCCAATTATTTTGATGAATAGATAATGTTTTATCTAGATTGTTTGAACACATTAACATCTTTACTCCCTGTAAAGATAATAATTTAGAAAAGCGAATATCTATTTCCTTATCTTCATATCTAATTGTTGCGTTTAAATATTTTTCCCCCATGAAAAATCCTTCCTAAATAAATTCCAATTAAAATCATTGCTACAATAAATAATACTGCACCAAGAATTGACCATATCATTGTGGCCCCTGATTCCTCTGTGTCTACAATAATACTGTCAGAAACCTGATAGTTCTGAAAAAGAGCATGTCGATAAACTTGGAGGTCGAGTCCATCACCACTCCGAACTTCTTTCTTACTGAAATTAGCTTGGTTTGCAGTCTTAAGCATTTCCTGAGCATCAGTTTTAGATTTCGTCGCTTCTTGCTCTATTCTATCCATAAATAAGTTGGGCGCATAAATATGCTCAATTTCATTACCTTGGGAACGCTGCTTTTTTTGTGTTATCGAATCTGTTTTTAAATCTAATTCGCCGTCCTTAGCATAAACAGTACTTCCAGTAAACAATAACAATAAAAATATCACTAAAACTCGACTTGATTTTTTCAACATTTCATCTCTGCTTTCTAGCTTAAAAGACTAAAAAAATATTTAGCATCCATAAGTACGTTATAAATATTCTTAAACAACATTTACCTATCATAAAAAGCTGTAATAAATTTTATATTGACTAGTCTCATTCAAAGATTAGTCTTATTTTATCACGAATTGTATTAATATTCAAACTTTCAAACAGTTATTCACAAGCAGATTATGCTGTTGTGACAAAAAATAACACCTAAATTATTTTAGATACTATGATATATAATTCTAAATCTAAATATACCGTCCCGATTTAATTGCAGTAGTTCTTACTTCCCTAAGGTACTTCTGATTTATCACCGATTAATATTCAAATATTATTGCTCAGAGTATTATCTATTACCTTTATTTAACGATATTTTTTTCTAACTTGCGCTACTCAAAACATCTCTAAATATCTTTCCCATAATCTTTTCATCAGAAAGGACATTTCGACTGCGATTATATCACAAACGAAGTGATCTCAAAAAAAATCGCTATAATATAGCGATTCTTCTTATATCATTATTTAAATAGAACCTTTTGGAACTTCTGCTGACTTCATCCAAGTATCGTAATGCTCTTCAAAAGCCTTCTCATCTTCGTTTCTATATCCCTCAAATAAAACTTCTTTGACATTTTCTCTATTGAAAAAGAACAAATTGTCTGGTGTCTGCATCCCGTTCGGAATAACTACTGAACCGTAGTCAAAATAGACACTCTTAGTCCCTCCTTGACCATCTTCCACTTCGATTACACTAGCTCGTGAAACAATCATCACTTCACTACCATCACCATTTTTGAGGGTTACAACTGAACCCAAAGGTAAAATTTTATCTGTCATTTTACTCTCCTTGTTTTTCCAATTTTTCTGCATTGCTTAACGCAATAAAGTTCAACAATATTCTTAGAAGTCAAAAAATCACTATTGCATCTCTTGACATTAAAAAAATTAATCTCTACATCTTAAAACATCAAAAGTCCATTAATGTTATTTATGTAATTCTTTTGCCACAATAGCTCTATCTGGTCCGACACTCACTTCTAAATATAGTTCAGGATTGTCGTCATCTCTACATACTACACTCAGTTTTCCAGATTCAAATTTCTCCGTTATGTCTAAAATACTAGGAATATTATTCTGATTATATATAACAAAAGCAACTCCAAGTAAAAGCCCTGCAAACATTATCTTAAAAATCTCTCCTCCAATCTGTTGCCCTAAAAAACTGTTGAAGTGGAAAATAAAATCATAGATATAGTAGAAACCCACTGCAGGAATAGTAAACAACAAAGCATTAAATAAAAAAGTATTATTGCGCTTCTCTTTTTCGCTCAAGTTCTTTTCTTTTAAATCCTCTGAATTACAAATAGTAAAAAGGCAGACCTTTTGAGTAGTCACTTGAGCAATATTGACATTTCTGTACAGAGCCCGTTCTACAAGGATAGTGATAAAAGCAAACTCTGCTATCCAGACAAGAATAACACTCCAAAAAGTTGTCATGCTATATGTTCCTTGTACAAATATACTAAAGAAAGAAGTAAGTCCGCCGCCGCTAAACATAAAGAAAACAACTAATAAAGGAATATGCCTGTTCATTTTACTTGATTTCTCTGTGTCTAATAATTTGCTTTTTGGCGCTTCTAATACTTCGTGGGTCTTACGATCATAATAAATGGCTTTGTCATAATATTGATTCAAATACATACGCCGTCTTCTAAAAAACATATATTTCTTCTTTCTAATGCTTATCCGACTTCCGTCACCACAGCTTGGGTAGCTTCCACTCTCCATGTGAAAACTTATCCCATACATGGTTGATACCTTTTCCTACTGCATCTCCGATAATCGTTCCCGCTACTGTTCCTATTACTGTTCCTACTACAGGGATTGGAATAGCAGAGCCAATCACTGCTCCAACTTGAGCTCCGACTACTGCTCCACTAAAGGTACCTGCTGCATGGGCAACTCCGTCAGCGGCTGCATGAACATCACCATATTTCCCCCTATTCTTTTGGAATGTATCCCAACCATCTTTCAATGCTAATACTGTACCGATAGCACCTACTTGCTTTACTGCTCCGAACCCCTTTTGAGAAACAGATGATTTCATATTTCTGATAACGTCATCTTTAACAAAGGTCCAATTAATTTTTCCAGCATTTCTTACGACTCGAACATCATCTACATGGCCTCCGATGAATTTACCAAATTTGGTAGCCCAACCAGCAATCTTTTCCCCTCTTGCAAGAGATTTAGCTGCTCGTGCAAGAGCCTGAGTCCCAGTACGAGTGCCAGAATTAATCATAACAAAATTAGCTCCTCTAACACCGTATTGAAGTAATTTACGGCCTACCGATTTTCTAATTAAGGAATTTACCATTGCTCCAGCCTTAGTTGAAGCTGCTTTAAGGCCTTCTGTCCCTAAAGCTTCTATAATAGATTGCTTTTCTTCTTCTAAGTATTTAAGAATAGGATCGATATTTTTAGCTATGTAAGCCAACAACTTTATTGGTGTCGAATTTGAGACAGAATTGGTAACTTCCTCGACTCCATCCATAAAGGCAGTGTCTTTATAAAATGCCTGTGCTTCTTTTGAAGTAAAGGAACTCTTACCTGCTCCTTCCAGTCCCTTCAGAGCAGTCGCCTGAACTTGTAACAGCTTGCTATACTCATCTCCCCGCTTCCAACCATTGAAGCTGGCCATATTGGTTTTAGTATCAGTCAAAATGGTCTTTCCTTCTGACAAAGGAGTGGTAATTGCGCTGGCATCTGGATTAGTCAAACTGAGAATATCAGAGATGGAACTATAAATATTTGCAGTTGCTTGATTCACCGTACTAATATTGGTCTCTATACTCGAAAAGCCATCTAAAAGCCCTTGTAAATAATCCGTATCAATAATCGCATCTGCCGCTGTCTCTGAGACTGTTGATTTAAACTGTTCGATAGTCTTATCGTATTGAGCAGAAAGAACGGCTAAAGCATTAGAAAAATTCGTCAATAAGGGAACCTGATGATTGCTAATCTTGGCATCAATTGCTCCCTTGACATCTCCTTTGAGGCTTTCCGAATTTACCAAACTTACAAAAGAGGTCTTAGCTGTCTCAAGCTGAGTAGTAATCGAGGTCTGCGAGGCAGACAATGCTGTCTTCTGGTTATGAACCTCTGTCAATCTGCCTTCTATCTGTAATAAAGCAGAAAAAAACAAAGTCATCCATTCTGAATTAAACTATGAATCCAGAAGCTGATAAATGAAAAATCGCTCTAGTATAGCGATTCTTCCCATATTATCAAATCATGAAAGAGCGAAATAAAATTCAGTCTTCAACTTTCATCTTCTCTATATCCAAGCTTTTTTCCCAATCTTCATAGACTTCCATATACCGAACTTCTTCTTCATCCTCAAAGCCTTTGAATACAACCTTCTCAATACTTTCATGGTTGAAAAAAGCAGCGTCCTCTGGGTTAATTCCTTTTGGATAAATAACTCCTACATAATCGGAATAAACGTTGGCGCCACCTTGTTCCAGAACGGCTCCACGTCCAACAACCATCAGTTTAACCGTGCCGCCCTCCAAATAAACAATACTTCCTAAAGGTAATAATTTTTTACTCATTTTCTTCTCCATTCTCTTGTGTTGTTTCTTCTTCTAGCTTGCCGCTTTTGACCAGCTTTTTATAATATCGTTTGCTATACCATTCTCGGTCTGAAATCTTTAAGTAGGATTTATACTCTTCCGGGTACTTGTGGATATAGTAGGCTTGAAAAATGTGTACATTCATAAGAAAAGCCGAATAATAACCGCCAATGACAAACCAAACCACCAAAAATAATCCCAAAATATAAAAATACCAATGGACCGGTAGTTGATTCATTAGATGATAGACCAGTGATACCGGAAAGAGAACTACCATCGTTCCGACTGTAATCGTCATAACTTTCTTAAGAATTGACTTTTCTTCTTCATCGTTCAGTCTCCTTTTCAGATTCTGGATACTATTCATAATAATCCAGAAAAAGAGAACGATTCCTAAGACGAACTGAAACCAGAATCCCACCAATGTATAAGCATCGTAAGCTACCGCACTGGCAAAGTAAAGTATCGATATAAAAGCACAAGTTAACCCAGCTGTATAGAAAGGAAAGTAGGTCCATAACTGGCTGCTCAAGCGTTTCTTGGGCCAAAAAACAGGAATCATCCCCACAAGAAATAGTAAATAAATACTAAGATTGAAGGGCTTTAAAAAGGAACTTATGTTATGAATTAACATTCCTGCCTCAACCGAAATATAATGAATATCACTATCTGCACCTATCAACTCAGGCATCCCCATTAAAACACCATAAGTTAGAATCCCAAAAAAGAAAAATCCAGCAATAATAACTGTAAAGAGGCGATTGATGATCCCCATATGAATAGGATTTGGCATACCGGCTGTTAAGGCAAACTTTCCATTCGTTACGATTTTCTTACTTCGTTCAAAGTCTGCACCGAAAATACTGATTCTTTTCATCACCTAACCTCCAAACCAAGATGTCATGGTCTTCCAACCGCTCGAGACAGCCTTCCCAACATCTCCTACTGCCTTGGCTGCCCCATCATAGGCATCAAAAGCAGCGTTTTCAATACCTTCATAAAATTTATCTTTTCCGCTAGGATTAATTACACCAAAAATTGCATTTGCAGTTCCTAGTAAAAAACCTGCTGCAGCCACATGAGGTCCGAATTTGGCTCCAATTGCTGTCGCTTCCAATGGTCCTGCATTCTTCATGGTCTCTACCCCAGCATGAATCACAGACTTACCAACGCTCTTATAAGCGCGACTATCTTTGTCGTTATAGGCACTAACTCCATGATAGGTAGCTTCTGCTGCCATCATCGTCCAACCGGCAATGTTTAAGCCTTTTCCAAATACTTTTATTCCATTCTTAAGTGGACCATCAATTACATTAACCGTATCTTTAAACTTACTTGCAAACTTCCACACTTTGGAATTATTAATAGAGGTTAATGTCGACTTAAACTTAGAACCTAATCTAGAATTATAGAGAACATCTCGAAGCGTCTTCCCGTCTTTACTATATTTCTGCCAAAACTTAGATAAAGCATTAAAACCTGACTTCTCCATACTATTTGGAGATAGATGACTTCGTGCACCGGTAACAAACAAATCATAGTATCCTTCAATTAAATCCATACCATTGTTGAAACGATTAAAATTCTCATCAGCCGCTGCTTTTTTCACAAAAAGGTAACCCTCAACTGTCATTGACACCGATTTCGAAACAAGATTTAACAATTCCACCGGAGTTGAATTATTCACTCCTTCTACCATTCCAAGTACGCCACTTAGAAAATCATTGTTTCCATAAAACGCCTTTGCTTCTTTTGAAGTAAAGGAACTCTTACCTGCTCCTTCTAGACCTTTCAGAGCAGTCGCCTGAACTTGTAAAAGCTTACTATACTCATCTCCCCGCTTCCAACCATTGAAGCTAGCCATATTGGTTTTAGTATCAGTCAAAATGGTCTTTCCTTCTGACAAAGGAGTGGTAATTGCGCTGGCATCTGGATTCGTCAGACTGAGAATATCAGAGATGGAACTATAAATATTTGCCGTTGCTTGATTCACCGTACTAATATTGGTCTCTATACTCGAAAAGCCATCTAAAAGCCCCTGCAGATAATCCGTATCAATAATCGCATCTGCTGCTGTCTCTGAAACTGTTGATTTAAATTGTTCGATGGTCTTATCGTATTGAGCAGAAAGAACGGCTAAAGCATTAGAAAAATTCATCAATAAGGGAACCTGATGATTACTAATCTTGGCATCAATTGCTCCCTTGACATCTCCTTTGAGACTTTCCGAATTGACCAAATTTACAAAAGAGGTCTTAGCTGTCTCAAGCTGAGTTGTAATCGAGGTTTGTGAGTTAGACAATGCTGTCTTCTGGTTATGAACCTCTGTCATATCTATTTTCATCTATCTTCTCCTTCAATACTATGTGTCATGGAAAAAACCCTATGTCGAAAATAATCCCTACGATACTGCTGATCTACATAGGTTCTATCCAAAGTATCGCTATAACCTTCTTGGATAACCTGAGAAATCAAATAACTTGGAATAAACAAAGGTTCAACATCTAGCCTCAAACCATAGGGATAGATGCTAGCTAGATAATCTATATATTCCCGGTCGTCTGGTTCAGAAAGCAATCTCCGCCCCATAATCATAGCCATGAAGGGAACCTTTGCCTTCTCCATCTCGGATACTAGTCCCTCTGGAAGAAGCTCGCGATCTAACTCTACCAAACTGCCCAAGGGGAGGATTGGAGCCAACAGTAAATCAGTACAAGATAACCAAATCCTAAAGTCTTTCATAGACAAAACGAGCTCCGAGCCTAAATAAGCCAGAGTTACTCTCTCCTGTTCCCAATCAAACTTCATCGTAACAGATGTGCCAAGCAAGCTACTGTAACTATAAAAGGACTCTTTCTTGACAATTGCCAACTGAAGTCTACGAAATGCATCTCCTTGACTAATTAAAGATTGACCCACTTGCTCCAAAATGGCTCTTTCACCCTCATCAACTCCTAATTCAAGCAAGGAGTTTTGATAAAGGTCACTTATCTCATTCATCTATCTTGTTCCTTTCTGCAAAGTTACTTATTTAGCATTTGCTTGATTTTGATCATCAGTCACTTTATTTTCGGCCGCTTGATTCATACGAGTTACATCCGTAGTCGTAAAAGTCTTGAGACTGCTAATCGCTGTATTAAATGACTTAATCTCGTCATTAAAAGATGTAAAAGGAGTCATTGTTGTTGCTGAAAAAGTTAACTCTGCCATATCTGAAATGCCAGAGATGCTTGTACTAACTGAATTGGTCAGTCCAGTCCAAACACCATAATCCGTTCCTGTATTTGCCATTTATCTTTCCATCCTTTATTCTGAACTAGCTGAATTTGCCAAAGACTGATAATTAAGCATGTTATTATACGCCGTATTTGCTGCTGTCTGTAAGCTGGCCGACTCTGCTTGAAGCTCCCCAATCTTAGCATCTATACTACTCAAATTTGTGTCGTGACTCGTTTTATTGTTTGTAGCAGCGGTATTAGCAGAATTGTACTTTTCTGCGTATTTATTCTTCCGATCTCCCTTAAACTGAGATGCATCTTCCCCTTTTATTTTCGTTAAGGCATCTATAATACCAGTCTGAAAATTATTTATCTGAGTGGACAAGTCAGATTTGGCAGTTTCTAAGCGAGAAATCTTTTCATCTACAGCTGCTTTTTGAGAAATTGCATTATCATGATTTTGAGATTCTTGATTAGCTAATCCTTGGTAATAAGATGCATCTGACATTTTTATTTTCCTCTTTCTGAATTTTAACTAAAATAGAGTGGTAAACACTTTTAGTCTTTTTTAATTACAATCTATAGATATCACTATAATATTACTCTCAAAATAGTTTATCATTGGTTTCAGTCATTACAAGCCTATTAATCTCAGCACATAACCACATACTCTTCTGATAAAACACCATAAGTATATTAGCATCTACATAGATTCACATAATATGTTATTTCAATGAAAAAATCAAGATTTTTAACATACTTATACTACTTTAAAAACACTACTTAGAGGTATTCCGCTTCTTAGTATAACACAATAATCAGAGAATGAAAATAAAATAATGGTTCATAGGGAAAATTTTTACATAAATCTTTTATATTAAAAATATAGCTAAGAGTTTACTGTGCTTTTGGAATATACTATAAGTTATGTGATTACTTTTTAATGAAAGTAGTGCAACATTCATCAGGAACACTTTTGATTATTATATGTTCAATCTTCTCTTAACTCCAATAGAAGCAACGCTCAATCATCAAAGTCTAACGATTATTATACCTTGGATAAACTTCTCTTTTACCACACCAAAAGAGAAGACCAGATTGGTCTTCTCTGCGTACAATCGGAACCTTTTCTCTCACTGTTGTTAAAAAGGATTCACTTAGAGAGTATTAGATATTCCAATTCTTCAAAAATACTATTGAGAGTATTTTTTTGAATACTCAGAATAATTTGGTTGTTCCTTTTTATTCATTGCATAAAGCATCGTTCCATTTAAGTCGTCCTTTGACGAATATGGCTGAATCATAACTGCAATATTTTTATCTTTATCTGGGAAAATAACGGTATAGTTCTCACCGTTTTGCTCAATTTTATAGTATGTTATATCACCTTTTTTCTCAACAGACTTTTGCTTATAGTCATATTCTTTCCCATCTACTGTAACTTTATCCTTATCAAATTTAAGAACAACATTTTTCTGGGCACCTGTTTGGGCTTTCCACTCCCCCTGAAGTGCATCTGAAGAATTTCCACAGGCTGTCAAGATCACTAAAAAGACTGGGAGGGTAATATAAGTTAATATTTTTTTCATTTTATTCATCTATTTTCACACTCCTAAAAATATTTTGAATTTCTATATAATCTGGATTATGAGTTTGATCTTTTATACCTACAGTTCCAGTAAAGCTAACCATTATTTTCACTGCTTCTTTCTCTATGAAAGTTGCAGCTAGGAACTGAGCTAGTGGGCCGGAGTCTTCGTCAATGTATGCATACTCTACCACTTCCCACTGACAACCGTTCACATCATGTAACCCCTCAGAAACAAACTTAATATTAGCGAGATTTTTCGCATATCCTTGAATTTCAGCCTTATACGCATCAAAACCATAATCTAAACTAACTGTTCTGACATTTATTAAAACATTAGAAGTGAAACTTCCTTTTTTTACTTTTTTCAGAGAGAGTACTGAACCTGGTAAATTCCAGTTATCCCATTCTACCCCAGCATCTATTTGTATATTAGGAAAAGCAGGAAATGCTTCACTAGGAAATTCTCTTAAAGTCATATCATTATACTCCTTTTGCAATATATTTTAATTTGTCAATTCTATCATGAATCGTTTCTACATTCAAATTTTCTCGAAGGTATTCACAGAGCATTCCATTTTCATAAAACATTTGCTCTGAAAGCTGACCTTTTGGTTCATCCGGGCACTGAATCATAACAATGCTGAAAACACCACCGGGACCAGAATTCTCAATTGCATTTCCCTCAAAATGATAGGTGAAAGCCCGAAATTGAGAACCATTGTAGTTACCTGAAATTACATAGGCAACTTTTACCATATTTCCACGACCAAATGGATAATGATTAAAATTCGCGTATTTTTCTACATACGGATTCTGGAAAAGTTTTAGTGTGAGGTCGTTACTTGTTTTTTGCTTGGAATATTCTCTGTAATAGTCGTTACCTTGTGCTTTATCAAATTGATAGCCGTGCTCGGAAGCGAAGGCTTGGTATACTTTATTCTTTTTGGCGGAATGACTAATCGCCCAATAAACTATCCAACCTACGAAAGCAAAAATTGCTAGCATTAAGACAATAAAAATTATTAAAAAGTCCACATGATCCTCCTATTATTTAAATGGGTTGATCCAATTAGCAAAATCTTTAACATCCTTAATTGCTGAATCGTAATCAAAATCAACTTTAACTTTCCCACCTAGACCCACTCCAAGAGCAGCACCTATATCTAGGTCAAGTTTAATGTGACCCTCGCCAGCCTTAAATCCAGCACTTGCTTCTGCACCAACGCCAGCTTTTGCACTACCACCTATACTAAATGTAGTATAGGCCGCTTTAGCATGAACCTCGCCTTCAGCTTGTGCACCAGCAAACGCTCCAGCTTGTGCATTAGCTTCTACGCCACCAGTTGAATGTGCTTTAAAGCTGGCACTAGCATCGGCTTTTGCACCTGCGAATGCCTCACCAGAAGCACCAGCATTTATCTGAGTAATTCCATGACTTGTATCACCAAAGGTAAGATCAACATTTCCCTTGGCTTCAGCTCCAGCTTTAGCAGAGGCTGAAGCACTTGCCATCAATCCTTTTTCATC
Organism: Streptococcus sanguinis; assembly: GCF_050225395.1. Classification (GTDB taxonomy): domain Bacteria; phylum Bacillota; class Bacilli; order Lactobacillales; family Streptococcaceae; genus Streptococcus. Next base: position 2,167,337 of record NZ_CP071431.1, read on the forward strand.
AAAAGTAACACTACCATCAGCATTGACCCAAGCTCCAGCCATTGCCTCTACCTTAGCTTCCCCTTTCGCTGACAGAATTCCTGAACCAACTGCAAAGCCTCCGCTAGCAGAGGCAGAGACACCAATCATAGCTTCAGCATGCGCAGATATGTCAATTCCATCTTTTGTTAAATTAGCTTTTATATCTGCAGCAGCTTTTGCTCCAACAAACGCCTTACCTTCAGCATTGAATTTGACGCCTGCAATTTCAAAGCCGCCACTAGTTTCCAAATCAACCAGAAACGCCGCAGCTTCAGCACTGCCATCAGCATGAAGTTGTCCTTGATCATCAACCCAAATTTTCCCTGAAGCCATAGCTCGTTTACCTCGGGTATCCGTGATAAACTTCGACCACCAAGATGAACCTGATTTAGAAAAGCTGTTTAATGTTTCAGATATATTCTTCAAAAGTTCTAATGGAGTCGAATTCGTAACAGTCTCAGCAATTTTAACTACTCCCTGTAGAAATTCTGAATTACTATAAAAACTCTTAGCTTCCGCAGAAGTAAACGAACTACCAGCTATATTAGATAGACTTTCAAGAATTTTAGTTTGAGATAATAATAAATCTGCGTACTCAGTTCCCCTTGTCCAGCCATCAAACGTTTCCATATTCGCCTTTGTTTCAGTTAATATTGTCTTAGCTTCTGATAATGGCGTTGTAATTAAACTGGCATCTGGATTAGTCAGACTGATAATATCAGCAATAGAACTATATATAGTTGAAGTCTGCTGATTCACTGTGCTAATATTGGTCTCCAAATCTGAAAAACCATCTAACAGTCCTTGTAGATAATCCGTATCAATTATCGCATCTGACGCATTCTCTGATACTGTTGATTGGAACTGTTCAATAGTCTTATCATACTGAGCTGACAGAACGTTTAGAGCATTACTAAAGTTGGTTAAGAGAGGAAGTTGATAATTATTTATTTTGCCATCAATAGCTGACTTTACATCTCCTGATAGACTATTTGAAGCCGTTAGGCTAGAAAAAGAGTTCTTTGATGTATCAATCTGATTATTGAGATTTGTAACGGAATTGGTCAGCGCAGATTTCTGGTTGTTAACCTCCGTCATATCTATTTTCATACTCGTTCTCCTTTATTCATGATATATTTCAGAAACTAAATTTTGTTTAAAATAATCTACCCGATATTGCCTTTTAACATAGTCTTTATCAAAATCATCACTATGACCCTCCTGAAGAACCTCTCTGATATAATAAGCAGGTATATATATCGGTTCCACATCTGGCCTTAGACCATATGGATAAAGACTCACAAGATAATCTATATAACCTCTGCTTTCAGGACCCAAAAGCACTCTTCTACCTAAGATAACTGCTCTACAGGGAATCTGTGCTTCCTTCATCATTTCTACCAATTTAGGAGATAATTTCTCTAGGCGCAACTCTACCAAGGTTCCCAATGGTAAAACTGGAGAAAGAAGTAAGTCTGTATATGCTAACCAAGAATTAAACTGAGACATAGTCATTGTTACTTTTGATCCCATATACATAATTGTTAGTTCCCTAACCGCCCAATCAAATTGGAATTCCACAGGATCTCCTAACATACTTTTGTATATGTAGGACATTTTATGATTAAAGAAAGCAAACTGGAGCTCCCGAAAAGCTCCCCCCTGTTGAGTAATAGAATAACCAACTTGTTTCAATATTTCACCATTAGTTTCTAAAAGTGAGAGTCGGTTTAAAGAAATTTCATAAAGCGCAGCTACTTCGTCCATTTCCTAACATTCCTTTCTGCTAACTTACCTATTTAGCATTTGCTTGATTTTGGTCATCAGTCACTTTATTTTCAGCCGCTTGATTCATACGAGTTACATCTGTTGTCGTGAAAGTTTTGAGACTGCTAATCGCTGTATTAAATGACTTAATCTCGTCATTAAAAGATGTAAAAGGAGTCATTGTTGTTGCTGAAAAAGTTAACTCTGCCATATCTGAAATGCCAGAGATACTTGTACTAACTGTAGAAGTAAGTCCCGTCCAAGCACCATAATCTGTTCCTGTATTTGCCATCTATCTTCCCATCCTCTATTCTGAACTAGCTGAATTTGCCAAAGACTGATAATTAAGCATATTATTATAAGCTGTATCTGCTGCTGTCTGTAAGTTGGCTGACTCTGCTTGAAGCTCCCCAATCTTAGCATCTATACTACTCAAATTTGTGTCGTGGCTTGTTTTATTAGTCGTAGCAGCAGTATTAGCAGAATCGTACTTCTCTGCATATTTATTCTTCCGATCCCCTTTAAAACTGGATTCATCTTCCCCTTTTATTTTCGTTAAGGCATCTATAATACCTGTCTGAAAATTATTTATCTGAGTGGATAAGTCTGATTTGGCCGTTTCTAAGCGAGAAATTTTTGCATCTACGGCTGCTTTTTGAGAAATTGCATTATCATGATTTTGAGATTCTTGATTAGCTAGTCCTTGGTAATAAGATGCATCTGACATTTTTATTCTCCTCTAACTACTTTCGACTAAAATGAAAGAGAGATAGGAAGCAATCCCATCCCTCCATTCCAGAGTTTTCTTATCCTTTGAAACCAAAGCTATTTGCATCCGCTGTATCACGTTCCGATACAGTATTAGCATAACTAACCAATTGTTGATTGATAGAACTCAACAATTCTTGGAATTTAACCACATCACCATGCAATTGTTGATATTGGTCAAGATAAGATTTGAAAGCACTACCTTTCCAGTGTACTTGCATTTCGCCGTTAGCACTATTTACTGCCTGAATAGCTGATTCAATTTGATCGCGTGCATTAGAATAAACTGCTGCTTGCGAGGTGAGTTCTTCTGGGGATAATGAAATTTCTGCCATAATTGGACTCCTTATTCATAATTTATTTGTTCTTAATAGAACAGGTTACGTTAGTAATTTTAACTCTTTTGTTAATGATTGTCAAGTATTCACCTATTATTTTTTTATATTCTTATTATGTTATGGTCTATATTTAGACTTTTAGTACGTAGTGCTATAGATATCAAGAAACTTCTTCCCCAAAAATTATTGCCGATAGCGCTTTAATATAGTATAATAAAAGTCTGAAATTCATTTTAACAAAGGAGATATTATGTCCAAATCATCCCTTCAAAAAACGGTTGTGCTTTTGAGCGCAGCGGCTCTTGCGGCAGCTGTAAATACTGTTCAGGCTGATGAGAATACTGCACCAGTCACTGCTAATCCTGCTCCAGTAGAAAGCAGCGTGGCGGAAGCAAAACCAACGACTGCTGCAAGTCCTACTGAAGCTACTGCGACACCAGAGAGCACGGAGCCTAGCTCTGCTATTTCCCCAGAAAATACCAGTGGAAATACTGATGCTCTGATGGCTATGGCTCGCAATGTCGCGGCTACTGAGGATACTAAGCCCGTGGAGGGACAGACTGTTGATGTTCGTATCTTGGCAACGACCGACCTCCATACCAACTTGGTCAACTACGACTACTATCAGGACAAGCCAGTAGAGACCTTGGGACTGGCTAAGACTGCCGTGCTGATCGAGAAGGCCAAAAAAGAAAATCCAAACGTCCTCTTGGTGGATAATGGCGATACCATCCAGGGAACGCCGCTTGGAACCTATAAGGCCATTGTGGATCCTGTGGAGAAGGGCGAGCAGCATCCTATGTACGCTGCTCTGCAAGCTCTGGGCTTTGAAGCTGGTACGCTAGGGAACCATGAGTTCAACTACGGTTTGGACTATCTGAACCGTGTCATTGAGACAGCTGGCATGCCTCTTGTCAATGCCAATGTGCTGGATCCAGCGACTGGTAAATTCATCTATCAGCCTTACAAAATCATCGAAAAGACCTTTACAGATACTCAGGGCCGCTTGACGACCGTCAAGATTGGTGTGACCGGGATTGTACCGCCGCAGATTCTAAACTGGGATAAGGCAAACCTAGAAGGAAAAGTGGTCGTTCGCGATTCTGTTGAGGCTATTCGAGACATTATTCCTGAGATGCGCAAGGCAGGTGCAGACATCACTTTGGTACTTTCTCACTCTGGTATCGGAGATGACAAGTATGAAAAAGGCGAGGAAAATGAAGGCTATCAAATCGCTAGCCTGCCAGGTGTGCATGCTGTTGTAACGGGCCACTCTCACGCAGAATTTCCAAGCGGAAACGGAACTGGCTTCTACGAAAAATACCCTGGCGTAGACGGTGTCAACGGTAAAATCAACGGCACTCCAGTGACCATGGCTGGAAAATACGGCGATCATCTGGGCGTTATCGACCTCAAGCTAAACTATACCGACGGCAAATGGAAAGTCACTAACAGCAAAGGCTCCATCCGCAAGGTAGATACCAAGTCTAATGTAGCAGATCAGCGCGTCGTTGACATTGCCAAAGAATCCCACCAAGGAACTATCAACTATGTCCGCCAGCAAGTCGGCACCACGACTGCACCGATTACTAGTTACTTCGCTCTGGTCAAAGACGATCCATCTGTGCAAATCGTCAATAATGCTCAGCTTTGGTATGCTAAGCAAGAACTGGCTGGCACGCCTGAAGCCAATCTTCCTATCCTATCTGCAGCAGCTCCTTTCAAGGCAGGAACTCGTGGGGATGCAACGGCCTACACAGACATTCCAGCTGGTCCTATTGCCATCAAGAACGTAGCAGACCTCTATCTCTATGATAATGTCACAGCTATCCTCAAGGTCAACGGTGCCCAGCTCAAAGAATGGTTGGAAATGTCAGCTGGCCAGTTCAATACCATTGACCCAAACAATAGCCAACCGCAAAATCTGGTCAATACTGACTACCGGACTTATAACTTTGATGTTATTGACGGTGTTACCTATGAGTTTGACATTACCCAGCCTAATAAATACGACCGCGAAGGCAAACTGGCCAACCCAAATGCCAGCCGGGTCCGTAATCTGAAATACCAAGGCAAAGAGATTGACCCCAATCAGGAATTTATCGTCGTGACCAACAACTACCGGTCTAACGGTAATTTCCCTGGTGTTCGAGAAGCCAGCCTCAACCGTCTGCTCAATCTGGAAAACCGCCAAGCTATCATCAACTATATCTTAGCTGTCAAAAATATCAATCCAAGTGCAGATCAGAACTGGCATTTCGCTGATACCATCAAGGGACTGGACCTGCGCTTCCTGACAGCTGATAAGGCCAAGAACTTGATTGGTACTGACGGAGACATCGTCTATCTAGCGGCATCTGCCCAAGAAGGATTCGGCGAATACAAATTCGTCTACGTCGCACCGAAAACTGAACCGGTTCCTATTGAGCAACCAAGCTCTCCGACTATCGCAGTCGAAGCAGCCAATCTGCAGCATAGCAGAGTAGACTTCCCTGTCTTGACTGCTGTTGACTCTAGCACAAACAAGCAAGCATCCCACAGACAGGCAGGAACAGAAAGCCTCCCAGCAACCGGAGAAAAGACATCCTCGCTCGGACTCTTGGGACTTGTCATGACCGGACTTGCAGGAATCTTCGCCTTCAAAAAACGTGAAAGACAATAATGATTAAAAAATCAGCAGCCAAGATGGTTGCTGATTTTGCTTTTTAGAGACTGTCATTGCTTAATTCCAACAAAACACTAACTGCCGTCAAGGCATAAAGCGGAGCTGTTTCAGCCCGCAGGATACGTGGACCTAGACCAGCGGAGATAGCACCTGCTTGGCCAAAGGCGTCTATTTCATCTGGCGATAGACCGCCCTCCGGTCCGAAGATAAAGAGAACTTTTGCGCCAGCTTCCAAGCCAGACAGAGCTCGGACTAGAGCTGCAGATTCTCCTTCTTTGGCCGATTCCTCATAGGCCACGATGATGCGGTCAAAGTCTGTCAAGGCTGCCAGAAAGTCTACCTTTTTATCAAAGAACCGAATCTCAGGAATCAGATTGCGCTTGCTCTGCTCTGCTGCTCCCTGAGCAATTTTCTCTAGCTTTTCACTCTTTTTAGCCAGCTTTTTACCATCCCACTTGGCCACCGACCAGTCCGCTGGGAAAGCCCAGATAGCACTGGCTCCTAGCTCCGTTACCTTCTGAGTGATGAATTCCAACTTATCGCCCTTAGGAAAGCCTGAAGCAATGGTCACTTGAACTGGCAACTCTGTATTGTCTGCCAGCTCCTCCAAGATTTCCAAGCTCTGCTGGCCGGGGTCTAACACCCGAGCCAGCCGTTTCATGCCATCATCAAAAATCAGTGTGACTTGGTCACCCTCTTTGAGCCGCATGACTGAAAACATATGTTTGGCCGTATCCTTATCCGTGACCACCAGAGGGGACTGAGGACTTCCTTTTATAAAATACTGCTGCATCTAACCACCTATCACGCCTGAAATGTCCTGCGTTTTCTTAAAGACACAGGCATTCCATTCGCCCTGAATCATATGCGTTTCCAGGAAAAATCCTGCCGCTTCCGCTGACTCGCGCACCATTTCCCACTTCTCAGAAATAATCCCACTCATAATCAGATAGCCCTCATCCTTGACCAGACGGTAGGCATCCTCTGTCAGATGGATGAGAATATCGGCCAAAATGTTGGCAACAATGACATCCGCCGCAATTTCTACGCCTCGGAGAAGATCACCTGGTGCCACATGGATGTTCTCCATACCTGGATTGAGCTCAATATTTTCCTGAGCCACGCGCACTGCCACCTCGTCCAAATCATAGGCGTAGATGTCCTTAGCGCCTAAGAGTGAGCTGGCAATGGAGAGAACGCCGCTGCCCGTGCCTACATCCAACACCGTTTCACCGCCCCGCAGGACCTGCTCCAGCGCAAAGAGGCTCATCTTGGTCGTCGGGTGAGTGCCCGTACCGAAGGCCATGCCAGGATCCAGCGTGATAATCTTCTCACCAGCTGTCGCCTCATACTCCGTCCATGACGGCACAATAGTCAAGTCGTGGGTGATCCGAGCCGGCTCAAAGTACTTCTTCCAGTTGTCCGCCCAGTCTTCCTCAGCCAGTTCCTGCCGAGTCAGCTGAATATTTCCCGTCTCCAAGCCGAAGCCATCCAGCTCAGCCAGACGCTCATTGGCCTGAGCCGCAACAGCCTCTATATCCACCGAATCCGGGTAGTAGCCGGTAATCTTGACCCGATCGCTCTGCTCCACTTCTGGAAAAAGCTCACCATACTGGTCAACCTGCCCCAGATAATCTGCGCTGTCATCGATAGCCACGCCCTGACTGCCCAGCTCAATCAGAATATTAGAGGTTGCTTCTTCCGCCTCACGCTTCACTTCAATCGTTAATTCCTGCCAAGTGTCCATTATTAAATACCAGGCCCGTAAAACACAGAGCCAAAATAGGAAATTCTCTGATGACGCTTGCGTCTATGAGAACCTTATCTTTTTGGCACAATGTTTAGGGCAGATTCAGTTTAAAAATTTAACTGAACAATCCTTTCTTTGTTTATTTCATTGTCTTCGTCATGTAGACCATATCCATGCCCTCTTTTTCGGGCTCAGTATGGGTCTGATGATAGCCATTTTTCTCATAAAAAGCCACCATGCCTTTATCCTGGAAAACCGTACACAAATCCCATCTGATAACGGTGGAGAATTTCTCCTCAATCAGACCAAGGCCTTCAGAACCATATCCTTTATTCTGGTACTCTGGCAAAATCGCTACGGTTCCAATCCAGCCTGCTGTCTGTTCGTCATTTGTATTCAAGCGAATAAAGCCAAGAATCTTCTCGTCGTCTTTGACAAAATAATAAAAACTATTGGGCCGCTCAACCAGCTTCCAGCGAATCCGCTCTCGCTCCTCCAGATAGGGGTCGTATTGATCCTGATATTTTTCATAAACGGCCTTAAAACTCGCTCGCTGAATGGCAATAATGGTCTCTAAATCCTCAGCTCCCGCCCGCTCAATATGAATCATGCTCGCACCTCCAAATAATCTCTCAACCTGTCCTGTAGCTGCGGAATAACCTTTTTATCTGCTAAAAACTGGCGAATATCCATCATCTGATAAGCCTGCCCCTCATCGCCAAAGACGATGCTGGCACATTCTTCCTGAGTGATGGTTCCCACCATAAAAATCGAGGTTTTGGCTGGATCAAGCATGCCTTGATATTCCTTAGCCCAGACAATAGCTACTTCTTCAAGCTTCAAACCAAGCTCTTCGAAAACTTCTCTTTGAACACATTCAAAGGGGGTCTCCTCGTTCTCTCGGCCACCGCCTGGCAGCTCCCACATATTGGGCCAAGGAATAGTTGAAATATCGTCTCGCAAGATAGTCAGTAGCTTATCATCACAGAGCAAGGCAATCTTGCAGCCAGAAAACTCCATCTGTTTGTGCAGCAAATCTAGTCCTTCTTCATCTGCCATCAGCTCCTCCTAATACCTCGGATAAGGATAAAAGGTCGTCTCAGTCAAGTCAGCTCTGCCATTTTCAAAAGCCTCAGCATTCCAAGCCATCTCAAACTCTGCCGCCTCTGAATCTGCTAAAAAGTCCATGAGCGCATCAAGGCCGGACTCAGCTGTTTGGGTTAGGAAATCCACGAAATAAGCTAGAAACTCCCGTGACAGCCCCTTTTTAGGCTCATAGGGCAGGGTAACCAGATAGTCCTCGGCCTCAAAACGATACTTGACAGGATTATAGAAAAGCACGGCTTCCTCAAAGTAAATATCTTCAGCCGAGGCATTGCCCTCAGCATCAACCGTCTCAATACCGCCTGGATTTTGCACCTCAAGGAGAAAGGCCACTTCCACTGCGTGATTCTTCTTGTCCCAGTTTATCTCATAGTCAAAAGGAAAGCTCTTCCCCATTTCCTCGTCCAATATCTCCAAAAAACCGTACTTAGCCATGATTTCCTCTTTTCATTGTGATAAAATATTACTATCTACAATAGTAACACAAAAAGCCAAGAAAAACACTTGCAGAAAGGAAATCTTATGCCAGAAAACCTAGCCCTGCGCATGCGGCCGACCGACATTGATCAGATTATCGGCCAGCAACATCTGGTCGGACCTGGAAAAATCATCCGCCGCATGGTTGAAGCCAACCGCCTGTCCTCGATGATTCTGTATGGGCCACCCGGCATCGGCAAGACCTCCATCGCCTCGGCTATTGCCGGCACAACCAAGTTCGCCTTTCGGACCTTTAACGCCACCGTAGATAGCAAGAAGCGCCTGCAAGAAATCGCTGAGGAGGCTAAGTTTTCCGGCGGACTGGTGCTCCTGCTAGATGAAATTCACCGCTTGGACAAGACCAAGCAAGACTTCCTGCTACCGCTATTAGAAAGCGGTCTAGTCATCATGATTGGAGCGACGACAGAAAATCCTTTCTTTTCTGTCACCCCTGCTATTCGAAGCCGAGTTCAGATATTTGAGCTAGAGCCCCTCAGCAATGACGACATCCGAACGGCCATTCAGCTAGCCTTGACGGATAAGGAACGAGGATTTGATTTCCCAGTGGAACTAGATGATGAAGCTCTGGATTTTATTGCCATCTCTACTAACGGAGACTTGCGCTCCGCTTATAATTCACTGGACCTAGCCGTACTCTCTACCCCAGAAAATGGCAAGGGTATTCGCCACATCACGCTCGATGTGATGGAAAACAGCCTGCAAAAGAGCTATATCACCATGGATAAGGATGGAGACGGCCATTACGATGTTCTCTCTGCCCTGCAGAAGTCCATCCGCGGCTCCGATGTCAATGCCAGTCTCCACTACGCAGCCCGCCTCGTTGAGGCAGGAGACCTGCCTAGCCTAGCTCGACGCTTGACCGTTATCGCTTACGAAGATATTGGTCTGGCAAATCCTAACGCTCAAGTCCATACCGTCACAGCTCTAGAAGCAGCTCAGCGGATCGGCTTTCCTGAAGCTCGCATCCTTATTGCCAATATTGTTATTGATCTGGCTCTATCGCCCAAGTCCAACTCAGCCTACCTAGCCATGGACAAGGCCTTAGCTGACTTACGAAAGAATGGAAACCTCCCCATTCCCCGCCACTTACGCGACGGACACTATGCCGGCAGCAAGGAATTGGGCAACGCACAGGACTATCTCTACCCTCACTCCTATCCTGGCAATTGGGTCAAGCAGGACTATCTGCCCGACAAGATAAAAGACGCCAATTATTTCACTTATACTGAGAATGGCAAATACGAGCGAGCCCTTGGAATGACTAAGGATAAGATTGATGACTTAAAAAAATGATGACATCGTTTGCAAAAAATCACATTTTTCTCTTGAATTTTTCAAAATTTATGGTATCATAATTATAGAAACGCTGTGGTGTACGACTTCACACTTAAGTGTTGACCGACTATTTTTTGTATTATTAGGGAAACAAAAGACTTCTAACAGCATGCAAGCCGTGTCACGCGGAAGCAGCTTCAGTTAGAGCGAGTTGCCCACCTGCTTAATTGCGCGGGTTCAATACAAATCGTGAAGGTCCGGCACCAATACAGCTTTTTCTATTGCCTCCTTAGCTCAGCTGGCAGAGCAGCGGACTCTTAATCCGTGGGTCGCAGGTTCGATCCCTGCAGGGGGCACTAGACTAGATTATTAAAAAGCCTATTCCAATAGGCTTTTTTCTTGTCCACTTTTACTTTGCCCGAAGCTTTGCCCGAAGCTTTTTCCTTTCTCTATTTCTGCCCACTCATCTTTAGTTTCCTGTAACAAATGAATATAAGTCTCTCGTAGCATAGTTGTATCCTTATGACCAAACCATTTGGCTAAAACTTCTAATGGCACCCCCTCCCGAACTTTTATACTCCCGTAAGTATGACGTGCTCCATAGGAGGTAATTATAGGATCAATTTCCAATTTTTTTAATATTTTCTTCAATGCTTTATTCAAAGTTGACTCATCTGGAACTGGCCACTTCGAACCATATTGAAAAAAGACAAAATCCTGTTCATTTTTTATATTTAGAGTTTTGAGAATTTTTTCTTGTAACTCCTTTAAATCTTTTAAAACTTTAATTGCTTGACTATTAACTGGTACCTTTCTTACAGATGGATTTCTATAATTGATTCTCCGATAATGATAGTCGTTTTTGGGAGGAACGATAACATGTTTATGAGACGACCAACGACTATGTGTATAAACCTCCTGATTTTCAAAGTCAACATCAGCCCACTTTAAAGCCAAAGTCTCTCCTGGTCTTAAACCTATCGCAAATTGAAAATATAAAACATGAGGAACAACAGATTTTCTATAATCCATAAACAACAATAAATATTCCACCACTCGTTCATAATCAGCCTGACTATGCAAGAATTTTCTATCCGGATGCTTCCTCTCCCTCTTAGAATTGAGTTTAATATTCTTCAAAAAACTATCATCAATAGGAATTTTATCCGCTTTTGCAAATTCAACTGCTTTTACAATATTAGCATTCATACGCCCCAGTTCGTTCAATTCATAATGTTCGCCATAAAAATTAAGAAACTTTTGATATTTCGAACGTACCATATCCGAAACAAGGGTATCTCCAAAATATTGCTCAATTATATCTCGACGGCGCAAATAACGTTTTTTTGTCTCGATATCAATATTTTGGGGCATAATTTCAACTTCTAACCAACTATTATATAACTCAACCACTGTCAACGGGGTATCATATACTGATATTTGGCCATTTGCTAACTGCAATTCGATTTCCTTCGCTTTTTCAGAAGCTTCTTTTTTTGTCCTAAAACCACTACCATGATAAGACTTTCGGTTGCTTCCTTTACGCTCAATTTCAAAACTCCAAGTCTTACCACGTTTACGAATTCTAGCCATTTTGAATTTTCCTTCCTAAAATTCGATAGATATACTCTTGTGGAATCTCTACCTTCCGTTGATTTCTGTAAAAAGAAAAACCATCCTGCACCAACAAATCAATCGCCTGCTTTAATACCTTACGAGCCTTATAGTCACTCATCTCATTAAGCAAATCTTGCTTATTAACCGTATCTCTCATTTTAATTACCTCCTTATGTAAAAAGTAAAAACAAATCTCTTTTTTTAGACTTCCTCTAAGATACTCAATACATAAATTATTTTAGTTCCTTCAATTTCAAATCACTATCATAAATAAAATTTAGAATTAATATAGTTTATTATACCTTAACTTTGTTGTTCCCATTCGAAAAATTAATGTCCATCCACATACCAGAGCTGTTTAGCTGTATTGGTATCAATCACCCTATAGGCTACAGTCATTGCGGGTACGCCTATTACATTCATTTCTGAAATCAAGATAGAGCCATCACTCTTAACTTCCTCACAGAAAGCCACATGACCATAGGTTGGATCAGAGCCTGCCTGACCTTGTACAAAGGAGACCGCCGTATGTTTCTTGGGCGTATGACTGACACTATAGCCAGATTTCTGCGCCCACTGACCACCGTTCCCCATATAGGAATCAAACTGAATGCCAAGCTGTTTGGCTCGATTATATACATACCAAGTACACTGACCAGCTGGGTACGAGTTGCTACCCTCGTAAGCATGACCATCATACTGGCTGATATACCCCCAGCCCTCTGGGATAGCAGTTAAACTTGCTCCTGTGTTATTATCCTGATTAAAGGTCGCCTGACCGTCTTTCAGAATATCATAGATAATCTCTGCCCATTGTTCAATATCACTGACTTTGGTTTGAGAATCGCTAATAGCCACCCCCTCATAATACTGAGACCAATCACGAGCTGCCTGTTTGGGATCCATACTGGAAGCTACTTTCTCAGTTACCTGAGCATAGGAGCTGGTCAACTCTGTACTCATAAGATCTAGTTGGATGCTTTTCTCTAGCTTCTTTTCCTTAGCCTGAGCCCAGCGGTCGCCATTAATAGTAGAACTCCATCCAGACCACTGATAGAAACCAGCAACGCCTCCACTGGGATTCACCGCCTTGTAATCAAAGCCGCATTCCCGATAGGCTACCGCTAGGCTGCCACTAGCCCCCTGGAGGGTGAAGTGGTGCTGATTCATCAACCGGCTTGCAAAGTCAAGAGCGGTCTGAGCCTTTTCCTCACTCAACTGGTGACCAGTCTTTTCTGTAAATCTCTGTGCAAAACTTGCAGCAGAAATTGAAATTCCCCCAGAGGTGGCTGAATAAGTCTTAGATGAAACCGTACCGCCTCCTACCATTACTAGCAACATGAAAGAAAGAAAAAGAGCCGACAGAGTTCCCGCTCCAATCAGCCCTCGTTTAAGTGCTTTCATTTATTAATTGTTCCCCTTTCTAAACAAATCGTCAGCTGGATTCATATCTTTCAATCGCTCCTTTCGAAATTCTCTTTTCAAGCCTCTTACAGCTAAGCGATTTTTCAAGATGTTTTGGAATGAAAGTTTGGTTCCTTTTTGCTTTTCTTCCCGGAACCGTTCAAATTCTGACATTTCCTTCTGGCGTTGTTCCTTTCGTTCCAAGCGCTCCAGGCGACGGCTTTCCCGCATTTCAAATCTCTGCTGGACTGGCGTATCTGTGTCCCCAGCCAAATCATGGATTTTAGAACGTAGGCGCTCTGCTTTTGGTATCGTAAAGAAATGGCTAAGGTTGTCTTTACTGTCCTTTAGACGTTGTTTAAAGTCTTCTCTGGACTGTTGAGCTGCTTCCTTATCCAGACTCGGTCCAACCCCATAACGTAAACGGTCATAAAGACCTACAGCGCCGTTTTTACCTACTTTCAATAGTGTCCGAATAGATTTTCCAGCCATGGCTAACCGAGCCGCGGGAATAGATTTTGCGGTTGCTACACCCGCTCCTCCCCGTTGCAACATTCGAGTAGGAAATAAAGGGCCATTCTTTCCAAACATATGTGGTATAGAGAAGCTCTCAAAGCCAGATTGAGCTTTCTGAGCCAGCTCTTTAGCAGACAGGGTTCCTCTGACAAAAAGATTGCCTAAGAGATAGCGCAGTTTAAAGATAATAATCCAGACTAAGCCTTGGATAATAGCCACCCAAAAGTACACCTTGGTCATTCCGCCAGATACTCCCTCAATCAAGCTATTAACAAAGAGGAAGGCCCGGATAAAGAATAGACCGAGTGAGCCCACAAGCACAAACTGAAAGAGTTTCTTCCCCGCATTGCTTAAGACCTGCTCACAGCTTGGAATCATGGCGATAAAGAGCAGGAGCACCAGGAAAACGAGAAGAAAAATCGCTAAGTAACGGAAAACAAAGGAAATCAACCCAATCACAATTAAGGCAAAACCTACCACAACCGCCTTCACTAGAGAAGCTAGAGCCGTGAAAAACTTAATCCCCATGGCATCAAAAGATAATTGTTCAATATCTTTATTCTTTTGAGCAAACTTCTCAACCTTTCCTTGTTCTCCTTTAGATTCAAATAAGTCTATTACCTTATCTTCCGGAATATTGGTAATCTCTTGATCTTTTAACTTATCGGCTTTAAAGTTCATCGCTAGGAAAGGACGATAGACCAACTGGTCGAAAATTGCTTCCTTAATCTTTGTTAGATTATCACCAGATTTTCCCTGAATGCTCTTACTTGCCTCACTATCATCCAGCTGATCAAAGCCTTGAATCGCTATCCTAGTGATGTCCTGACCCATGCCGTCTACGGCTTTGACAATCTTAGAAAGGTTATAAGTGGCTGTCACCTGACTATTCCCATAGTTCAGAGGTAAACCGTTCTGTTGATAGAGGAAGAGGGCAAAGAACCAAACCAAGATAAAGCGAAAGGCTCGAATAGGGAATTTTCTGGTCTTGAAAAATTCCATGATTCCCCACATTACAGCCACTCCATAAACCAAATAGCGGAACTCTACCATAAAGGTATTAAAGAAGTTGGCCGAAAAATTCACCACCTTATCCAACTCCCTATACGTATTGGCCGAGAAGACCTGCTCCAGTACAATAATCGTTAGGCAGTAAATAGCCTTGGTCAAGAAAAAAATCCCCTGACTGATGGCATTAACAGCCTTGGGCCAAATATCATCCGCATTGAAGAAGCCACCCTCCACATAAATATAAGAAGTCAATTTGGACATATCTCCCGGATTCTGACTTTCTCTTGCCTTTTGTAGGTAGGCCTGCACTTCCTCTCGATTCTTAGCCTCTTCCAATTTAGCAGTTGCTTGCTCATTGTAGTTATTCTGAGTTGTTTTCAACCCCTGAATCTGCTGCGTATTCTCCTCAGATTGGTGTTCCTGAACATACTGATTGATTTCCTGAGTATCTTTACCAGCTTGCTTCAGTTCTTTTGTTGTTGGGCTTTCCTTTTCCAAAACTGCATCAACTTTCTTAGCCTTCTCCTCGATGGACTGATATTCTTTATCTTTAGAAAGTTTCTTCTCGTCTTTCTTTTTCTTATCCTGTTTTTCTTTTTTATACTGTGCTTCCCTAGATTTTGCTTCTTGAACATTAGGAGGAGTATAACCAGAACTCTCTTTTGGAGAGAGATCCTGAATTGTGTTAGCAGCTGTATTATAACCATTGGCTCCTGGTTGAGGTGCCCCAGTGTTTGCACTAGAGGCTGGGGGATTTGTATTGTAACCATTGGCTCCCGGCTGAGGAACTGTTGAATCTGCTACAACAGCAACTGGCAGCCAACTAAATAGAAATAAACTGAGCAAAATCAACCGTTTCAGAAATTTCAACATTAAGTACCTTCCTTTTGTTTTTCTTGTTTGCGAACCGTCTCAAACAGCTTACTCATTTCTGGGAAGTACAGCCCATCTACTGTGATTCGCTCCACACGGCCAGAAGTGTCTTTCATAAGACACTGGCCTTTGGTCATGTTATCAAACCAGGCCTTGCTGTCATCAGTCACTTCCACTTTCAAACGACTTAGAATCTTCTCTGCAGAACCTTCTGCATCATTATGGAAACACAGATAAGTCCCAAAAGCAGAAGCTTCTCCATCCGACCGATTAGAATCCTCCGGCAGCTGGGAGGTAAAGACGAAAAAGCAGTTTTGAGAGCGGCCCATCCGCTTAATACGGTCCTGTAGGCCACGACCAGAAGCTGTAACACTAAGGACCCAAGCCTCATCCTGGCCGATAACAGTTTTTGTGCCATAGTCCTGCTCACCGAATTTCAAACAGTAGTCGCCCAAAGCATACATCACTGCCATAGCTTTCCTATTTTGAAGGGTCAGTTCTGCGTGTTCATCCGCTGGCAAATCCAGATAGGCAATTTCAAGAATGGTATTGCGAGCAGTCAAATCAACAGCAGGATTGGTACCATCTGAAAAGACTAGACTCAAAACAGAAGCTGTCACTTTTTCTAATAAGTTTTCAGCTGTCTCCCGGACCTTATCAAATTCTGACTTCATCAGTTCCTGAATAACAGATAGAGTTCCGACTTTTTCTCCATTGGCTCGTTTGGTCGCATAAATCCGAATCATCTTGGATAGTTCCGTTTCAAACTTATCCTTGCCGTCCAGGGGCATAAATTCATTAATCATGGAGAGAATTAAATCTTTTGCTTGCTCACCACTCAAAAAGACCAGCGGATCCAACACACCATGATTTTCAGACTTTGTATAGTCCAAAGTAACAAAATGGATACTACGGATATAATCCTGTAATTCTGAACAACTATCCTTTTCTTCCAGTTCACGGAGAAGTTTATTGTACCAATATCGCTTCTCCATTTTGGGATCGATGTAAAGCGTCTGGCAGTTCAAGAGACTTGCATAGAAAAAGATTTTAGAAATCGCAAAAGTTTTACCAATCCCTGTATCACCAGTTACAGAAATATGAGGATTGTCTGTATTCTTTCCTTCCACCTTTTCATTAGCTTGTAGAATATCGACCAAAACTGGTTTATCACAGGCTGCCAAAGCTTTCTCAAATCTTGAATTCCAGCTTAAAATCTGGTTATCAATCATCCCAAAATAGAAACCAACTTCCTGACCGACCTTTTGACTGACAAAAAAGAGGTCTTCTGCAAAAGCAGCCACCTCTGATGTTTGGATAAAGTTTTTATCTTCCAGTTCTAATGTTTCACCAAAACGATTTTTAGCAAACAGGTAGAGCTGATAGGGAGTAGCACGTGAAAGGCTGACTTTATCCCCTTTCATCTTCTCCATCAGGAGATTAATTTTTTGTTTAAGTACTTGCGGATCAGCATCTGATACAACCATGGTCTGCAAATAGTTGAGGATAGGAGTTCCTTCATCTATTTTCTGTTCAATATCTTCCACAAGATATTTACTTTGGGCCACAGACTTTTTTTGGACGCTGTCTGCTTCTAGGGATTCTGTCTGAGCCCCTTTGAGTTTCAACCGGGTATTCCTAGCCTTGGTTCGAACATTATTAAAAGGCAGGCCTTTGACTCTGGCAAACTTTGACTTAGTCCAGACCTCCACCGGAAAGCCTAAAGACTGTACCCGTTCAATCAAATGCAGATAGCTTGCATTTTCTGGCTTATAGGCTACCGGAAGAAACGCCACATACTGCGAACCTTCTTCATTGAGTAGTTCCAAGGCATTGATTTTTTCAAAATCAATCGTCTTATCCCCCAAATTGTCCATCCAGTTCTCAACCAGATTGATTTCATATTCCTGATCCACATTCAAAGAATGCAGGTAGGAATAACGATTGACAAAAATTGTCTCTCTGGTCGTCAGTCGGCGACAATCTAACAGAGACAGGTCTTCCTCCAGTTTTTCTCGCTGGCGCTCATACTTCTTTTCCCACCCCTCCAGGACATCTTTTTGAAATCCAAATCCCTCTGCTAATTTTTCAGCTGTATGATTAATGGAATCCTGGATTACCTCTTTCAAGTCCACAGAGATATTGAAAGATTTTAGAGGCAGGGAAATGAAATAGTGATAATCGCATAGTTCCCGATTCATCAAGTAATTATAGGACTTTTCAAGGACTGAGAAAGCCATCTCCTCTGTGTCCTCCGCAAACCTTTCAGACAGTTCCCGAAATTTTCCAAGCAGGTCCTTTGGAAACGGTAGCATAGCAATATCAAAATCACCGTAGGGCTTTATATCACCTAACCAGCTTTCTACAGTCGCTTTAAATTTCTCTTTTTTCGTAAAAGCAACCGGATTCATCACCTCCGGCTCTACTTCATAAAGCGCAAAAACCGAGCCATCTTTTTTCAAAATCAGGTTGTCTACAATGTCCACAATTTGATTATCTAATTTCACTTTTTTTCTTCCCCTCTTTCCTTAAAATACATGATGGCTTGTAGTAAAGCAAACCATCATTAATCACTTGTTTTTTCGTTTCCTACCGTAACTCCAGTAAAAGCAAATATAATCCTTTAAAAATCGATAAACTCCCTGCTGCTCAATCGTAAAATCAGCCATCAGAATTCCTAGCAACCACAGGGGCATTACCCCAACTCCTAGCCAAAAAAGTAAAGGAATGGGAATAATCTTCATGACAATTTCTGTTATCAACCAATAGTAAAGCAAAAATAAAGAAGCAGTCCAGCCAAAGGTAGCCAATTTAACGGCATTAGGAAGAGAATATTTATCAGAAATTTTCTGAATCCAGGTCGGCTGCATAAAAGCAGATCTGTAGTGATAAACTCGTTTATCTTTCTTTTCCTCGGCCATACTCTAACCTCCCGGTGTCCACAGATTGAACACGAATTGGAAGAATTGGCTAACTTTCGTTAATACTAATTCCGAGTTTAAGCAACAGAAAGAAATAGCCAATCCAGTTACGATAACTCCAAGGATTTTCCCCGCTGAACGTGAAGTAAAAAAGATAACAATTGCAACCCCCACGGCAATCCCTATAGCAAGCCACGCTCCATACTCTGTCAACATATATTGAATTGGTGTTTTCATGTAGTTATACTCCTTATTTAATTTGTTTTCGATACTTTTCAGCAATCCCATGCTCTATGCTCTGAACGCGATAAGAATCCGTTTCTTTATCTGCTTTCAAAGACACAACAAAGTTTTCCTGATGTGCCAATTCAAAGGCGTCCGTCATTGTCACTTGCACAACAGCAACCAGTTTTGTTTCATCCTTATCATCTTGGATAAAATATACATAATCCATACTTTTCAGCAGATAGCCTTGAACTGGCTGAATTTCCTTAGAGAAAGGAGACATCTGGGTTTTATCCCCACTAGTATAAGCTTTGAAAAAGGCCTCCACATATTGTTTAGCTTTCTCAAATTCTTTCTTGTCATCCTGCTGATCTTTCAGCCGCAAACCCGATTTCACACCTCTTGCCACATAAGAAGACTCATTGGTAAAATATGGTAAATCGGACACATAAAAGCGACCATCTTTCACACCATAGGGAATAGAAATCAAGCCAACGTTTTTTTGCCATTCTTCCCCGACCTTAACCTCATACTCTACCCGGTAAGTAGCAAGATTTTCCGTGACCTCAAACAAAGTTGCATTTGTTAGACGACTGTCTGCATTAGCCATTTCACTAGACTTCTCATCCAGTCCTGCAGCATAAAACTTCGTCAAAGCAAGCCGATTTTCCGCATTATTCTCTGAAAAGTAGAGATTCAAAAAATCAGTCATAAATAGACTGATTTGGTTAGAATAGATTCTGGGATTTTTTTCTTGAACTTGCTGGATAATTGGCTTTGTTCCCATGGTCCGAATAGCATTGGAAACAATCGTTAAAACAGACAATCCCACAATTCCCACTACAAATCCCATCAGAATTCGATTAGCGGCCTTTTGGCTAATTTTTCGCGGTTTTACTTCCACATTTGTTTTTCTTGGCTTTGGAAACTTCACTTGTCGTGCTCTCTGTCTTAAGTCAGAAAGCCATTGTTTTACATCCAATATTTTTCTCCTTTACATTGTTTATTCTGCTATACTTCAGATAGGCGAGAAACGAATTCATTATAAGCCTGAACATCTCCCCGTATAGCATCTGCCTGCTCTTGAGTGAGATAACCGAATTGAACCCATTTCTGCAATTCTCGAAAAGTCCAATACAAGGCCTCTCCAAACGATAAATCATCTTCAAGCAATTCATCTCTCAGCCAAACACTGTACGGATTTTCTTCTTTTATCCGGTCATGTTGAATGGTATAAATGTTCATATTTCAAACCTCCACATAGAAACCTCTGGGAGTGTTCAGCACAACCCCCTCACTGATATAGGTTTGGATAGCAGCCGTCCAGTTGTTGGCTTGGTAAAAGAACATGACTACCCTATCCATTTCAACCTCTTTTAACAGATGCTGCATAAGCTCAACTTCGTCTTTGCTCACAAATTCAAAGTTATGAGCCATCACAAAGATAAAGGACTTATGAGCTTTGAATAAATACTGGACTAAGTAGTCATCTCCTTCATACCGATTCGCAATCTTCTGTTTTAGAATATAAGCTTCCTGAAGAGACATAACTATATCCACTTCCCAATCAGAGAAACCCGAAACAAAAACATTTTCCTCCCGAATCCCTTTTTCTTCCATCCTCTGACGAACCCCCTCAATACTAAACTTCATCAGGTCTAACTGACAAAGTTCAGAGCTGGATCCGTCTGCTCGAACTCTTATCGTCGCAATCATGAGTGCTCTGTCATCCTCCTTTCATAGTCTAAGATCCCCTCCCAAGTCAGCCATTCTGGCTTACTATCTTCTGGGAACTTTCTCCAAATGCGTTTCATCTCTGTAATTTGGCCAGCAACATTACCAGCCCAGAGATGCCCCTCATAGCGATTGCCATAGCCTAGAAAATAATTACAGTCCTGCTGCAAGCGGCTTAACATCATATAATCAAAATGATAAGGATTTTGACGATTTTCGTAGTCTTTAAGATACTCCCGCAACTCTTCAACCGTCAGATAACCGTCTACCCCAAAACCGAAAGTATCATCTTCACCATCTACATAGAGCTCTCCTTCAAAGTTTTCATCTACTCCAATTTTGCTTAATTGACGGATCGAAAAAGGCAAAGAAAATTTAGCCTTTTGACCGGTCCGGGTATTGGTAATCATTGCATGTTGTGTCATTTTGGTCTCCTTCAAAACAAAAAAAGAGAGGCATTTGCCTCTCCCTTATTCCACCTGCGACAGTTTCCCACCAATAGCGGTCATGGCTTTGTGAGCTTGGGTCACAATACCATTTTGATGGTAGTAGTCCCTGGTATACTTTTCCAAAACTTCAACCATATAGCCCGGCAAGGTTAAATCGTCTTTCTTCTTGATTAAACTATTTAACTGCCCCATCACTGGCCAGACTTCATCATATTTATGATTGACCAGCAATGTCCCTGCCTCTTTCACAAGAGCCAAGACTTTCTTATCTGATTCGTTTCGTGTTTGTGCCATCTGTTTTCCCTCATTTCTTTTAAGTTCTCTGGTATTCACTGATGCAGAAGGCAGGAGGAGGACGGGATTTTCTTTGTTCTGCCTGCTTACAGAATAAGCTCTTAGATTTTTCTTGTAGCAGCTTATTTGGAAAGGTCAGGCCTACCCATTCCACCATACCAGGCGGTTCCCAAAATCTATAAAACATGGCCTACCTCCTTGTCTTAGTTTCCAATAAAAACTTCTCTTTGTGGTATTTAGCCGCAAAGAACAAAATATCTTGAATCTGCTGGTCTTTTTCCAGACGCAACAAATTTTCTTCCAACCAGTGGCGCTTATTCTTTACTAAGTTTCTTAATTCTTCCTCATACTGCCGAATCAGCGAGCCAAGCATTTCCTTATCAGAAGAGCGCTTGTACTTTCTCAGGTCCTGAACAAGGCACTGGATGTCCATTTGATAATCTCGGTAGGTCGGATGATGGCGCACTTCTGGATAGTAGAAGGAATGAGCTGGAATTACGTAAACTAGATTTTTTATGACAAGAGTCAAATCTTCTTTCTTCTGCAACTGGCTTTTCAATAATAGACTAAGATTGGCCATCTCCCCTCCTTTGCTTACAAGTTTCTACTAAAGCTGTGATACCCTCCGGCATCCGGTCCCAATCAATCGAACAGTCCCGCAGAAAACGAGGTTGGGTCTCGGACGGGATAACGGGAATCTGCAATAAGCGGTAAAACCCCCGATATGTAGGAAAATACTGACTGGCAAAAACTAAATCTACTTTTCCCTCCACTTGAACAAATAAGCGTTCACGGTCTACAACTGCCATCGAATCTGAGGTAATTCTTTCAATCTTTTTCAACCTGCTGCCTCCTTGCTTTCTTTTTGGAGCCATTCCAGTTCTTTCAACCGTTTTTCTGGAATCTCCGCATATTCTTCTATCTCTGCTAGTCGACCCGAACCCGTAACAGCCTCCACTTCCTCCAGAAACTTTCTAGTCCCCGCTACGACTCGCTCATACCAGCGGTATTGTTTTTCTGCTATAGCCACCTCTTGAGGAGCTGTCACAAACTGACAGGCTTTCAAGCTCCCCATGAGCTTGTACCAGTCTGGATCCAGAATCAGGCGCTTGCCTTTTTTGGCATAGACATGGAGCTTGTCATTGATAACGCCGACCGCCTTTTTGGCCATATCCTCCCGCTGATAGTACCACTCCAGGAGGAAATCATGAGATTTATCACCGAACATGCGGACCTCATAGCGGTTTTTATAGCCGTACAGCTCCCGAATGGTTTCCAGCGAAACCTTGGACTGGTGAGCCTGTTCAAAGTCCTTTTCATAGAAGTTCAACAGAACAGATGACTGCCTAGAGCCAAAATAAACTGAGCAGCCGTCTGCCTGGTTCTGCGTTTCCCCATCAATGAACTTGAAAGAGCGCATTTTAGACTGAATCAAGCCCTGCTCTTTCTTTACCTTGAGCTTGTATAAGTCATAGTTCCCGTCCTTGTTATAGGTTTCATCCAGTGAAACATCCAGGCGAGTGATTTTAAGAAAATCGGCCGCCTCTTCCTGAGACTGGGTTTTCCTCTTGGCATAAGCCAGAGCTGCCTCTACAACCTCCTGCCAGGTTCGGCCCCCTTGCTCATTTTTCAAGTACCACTCGAACTCCCGACAGCCTCGCCCGGTCATCTCAACCAACGTCCCCATGTTCTCGTCTTTCTCCGAGTGATAGACATTGATAAAATTGAAATTTTCAAGCATACTATAGCCGTAGCGACCAAAGTCATACTGGATAAAGGGCTTCTTTTTCAGTCCAAAGACTTTATCTATCACTCCTAACCAATCCAAAGTACGAAAGCGGAAGCGGATATAGTCAATCCGGCCAGTCAAGCGGACACTAGATGTTGAGTTCAGCGACAGCAGTTCCTGCAGGGGCAGACCGACCTTTTTAAAAGATACCGTGTCCTTTCCCAAGTAGCGGTTATAAGTCGCTGGTGAAATGGTTAAGAGCCGACTAAACTCTTTCTTGGAAAAACCCAAGTAGAGGCGTAGCCTCTCCATGTCCTTTGTTTCAATCCCTTTCATACAGCATAGATTCACCTTCCTTTTTTAATTTGTCAGTCTTTCGACTTTAAAAATTGCTGAAAGTCTTTCTTTCAGCAATTTTTAAAATCGCCTTGAAAGCTAGAGTCTCAAGGCATTCATGATTTTGTGATTCACCGTAACCCCCTTATTAACATACAGGGGGTTACATGAAAGCAGCCCGCCTCACGGCCGGCCGCTTTCAGCTAGGCAGAAGCGCCCAGCGCCTCACCGCTTAAGCTAGCGCTGTTCGCTTGTCCGCTCTAGCCAAATTGTTCCTGAACAATCTGTTTATAAGACTTGTCCGAGCGTTCCCTCTCTTCAAAGACCTGACGAAAGGCCGCCAAGTCTTTTTGTTTGATAACTGGACTGCCGGTCTCTCCAGTTTCAAAGGGATAGAATCCATCTTTTAAGAGGTCAAAGACCGTTCGGATATTTCGGTCTGTCAGGTTGGAGAATTCTTCCTGCAGAGCCTGTAAAGCCTCTTTACGAGTTAAAACCTGATTCTCTGATACAGGTGAAGCAGGCTGATGTTGGCTGCCTGCCTCCAGAGGATCAAAAGGATTTTCAATCCGTTCATATTTCTCAAAGAGATCATAAAAATTGAAATCTTTGTCAATCAAGGGAGCATAGAATTCTTGAGCCTGGTCGCCAAAATTGGCACAGTAGCCTCGGCCATAGACACGCTTTCCTGCTAAATAGGATACATTACGAAAGTTCTTATTCTTGTTTTCTTCCCCAAACATAGCCGCATAAGCATATTCATCTAGGCGGCCCATTGTGACATGGAACATCATATTAGAGCGGATTTTCAGCGGTAAGTCGTCATGACCAGGACGTTGGAAAGCTTTAATGATATAACAGCCTGCCTGACGGCCCTTTAATGTCACATTATCATCCGCCTTTCGATACCGTTCCCACAAACCATAAGAAGCATTCCCATCAAGAGAAGACATGAAGGAATTCACTTCATCATGAATCAGAAAAACGGGTTTTAGGTCATATTTTTCAAAATTCCTCAACTCTTTCTCGCCTCGCTCTTCCATGAGTTGATTCATGTGAGCATAACGAGCCTCCATTATTTGTTCGAACCGCTCATACATGGCGACAATGTCTTCTTTGGTATAAAAGACTCGATCTTTAAAGACCTCTAGTCGGGCTAAGGGAACAAAATCAGCATGTTTTGGATCACATAGATAAGCCGCACCTTCCTTTCCCGCTCCGACCAACAGAGAACGCAAAAAGACTGTCTTCCCGCCGCCAATTCCCCCAGCAAGAAGCAAATTAGGATTTTCAACATAGTTCCAGTACACAGACTTAGACAGTTTCAGTCCTTTGCCTTTAACGACTTTTACATCCCTCGCATGGATTCGGTTCAGATAAGCAGAATAGGCCAATTTATAAACGATAAATTTTTCTTCGTAGTTATCTTCAATATAATCCATGAAAAAAGTGGTTTCAAAGTCCCCACCTAGTTTCAAAAACTGGTCTTGAAACTTAGAACCGGACAATTCCAGCATGACCTCCAGCTCATAGCGGCCTTGCTTGAGGTAAACTCTGGGAAACTTGATGGTTCTTTTCTTGCCCGCTTCTTTCTTCTTTTTCTCGTAGTAGTAGCCTCGCTCATAAAGATAACGAGCTAGGATACTCATGCGAAATAGTTTTTTCCAGAAAAGCAACCGCTCCTCCAGGAAGCGATTGAGAAAGGCCGCCAAGAAAAAGTTCAGCAACCATCCGGCTCCCACCATTAACAGTAAAGCTTGATTCAGAGCTTGAACTTCTTCTCTGCGAATGTAGAGCAGGAAGCCCAAGGCCAGCCATACAGGAAGCAGCAGGAGGCCATACAAGAGTAAGGGGATTTTCATCATCCAAGGCCGAATCCGCACCCCCTTATAGCGGAAAATGGAGTGTAAAACAGACATTTCCTCTCCTTCCTAGTCCAATTAAAAAAGACCGAATCTGGTTGATTCAGTCTTACCCTTTATTTTCCGGTGCTTTGTCTGGTTTTGGAGAAGCTGCCTTCTTAAAGCCATCAACCCGCAAGGCGAAACCATACGAGCGGACTTCATAAGGATCTGTATTTCGCTGGTTGACTGTCCGGTTAAAGTTATAGATAAAGGGACTGGCTTTGCCAATCACCTCAATCTCAGACATGAAAGGAACTTCTTCGGGTTGGTAGCCATCCGGCAATTTCAGGCCAATAACATCATTGAGCTTATCTGAGAAGACCTCAATGTGGGTAGCATGAGCCTCTCGCTCCCCGTCTTCGGAAATATCAAATGCTTCCCGGAAACCAACAAAGGTCAGCTTGCCAAGGTTCGCCAGATTGTAAGGATCGGTACTGGTATTAAATTTTTCTACTACAAAAGTCATAGTTGCCTCCTTATTTTGCCAATTTCATTTTCTTTGCTTCAAAGACGATTTCATCTTTAGACTTCCCACGAGAACGGACGGACCCAACGGTCATCACAAGACCAGTCAGGCTCTCAATTTTCTGCATTCCCTTATCTTTTGGAATATCAGAGTTTTCCAGGCCATAAACCCGAATCCGGACACCATTTTGCACATCTCCGCTGACTTCAAAGTCACGGTATGCGTCATTGTAAGTAGTCGCTGGTCGTTCCGTAAAGTTTGGTAGGACAAAGAGTCCTGTCTTTCCAATCACTTCTTGCCCCACAGGGAGCACTTGCAAATCTGCCATGTGTATTCCTCATTTCTTTTATTTGTTCTATTTGCTTTTACTTAGAAAGCAGCCGCAGGAGCACGAGCCATTATCATCTATCCACCTCATTCCTAGATTCCCAAATATTCCTTTTTCAACTGACGCTTATAGCTGTTTCGACAGTCCATCAGCTGCTTAGAAAAAGCGTCATGGCTATCGTGACGGTGAAAAATTGCATCCATCTCTCCCATGCTCTCCTGATAGCACTGCTCACAGTGCGCTGGATCCCCCTTGTACATCCGCAGGGAAAATCTAAACCTTTCCAATATTCCTTCAAATCGATTTTCAAAATAACGCATTTCAAACTCCTCTCTGCAGCTTTCGATACTGTTTTTCAATCTGTCTCTTGTATGGCAGCATAAGAGACTGTGTCACGATTTTATCTCTTTCTATGGATTGTTTGCTTAATCGTTCTAAAGCCTCTATGCTGCTTTTACAGAGTCGTTTTAACATCAGCCTATTATTCTTATAAATTTTAAAAGAAAATAAAAAGTTATCGTAGATTCTACGATAACCCGATTGATAATAGACAATAACAACTTCACTATGATTCATTCCTGATCATCCAGTTTCCTTTCTCTTTACTCAAAACAAATCAGATAGTCTAGCATCGCTGCATGAACTTTATTCAAGCCTGCTTCCAGCTGCCAGAGCTCATCATAAATTTTTCGTGCGTCAGCTGTCTTGAAGGTCCGACTTACTCCGAAGAAGGAATCTTGTAGTCTAAGCACATACCCGTCTTCTGTTTTTGTCACACTTCCTAAAAACTCAGTGTTTGCATAGTTGTCATAAAGTTTTAGGACTTGATCAACCCCATCTACAACCAAAGCTACAAAAGTCTCATTTTTTATTTCTTCAAATAAATCCATTTCATCCTCCTTTATTTAACTAACTTCAAAACTTGACTGAAAAATTTCTAATATAATCTGGATTCGACAAAAAACCACTAACCAAACAATACAAAAGCATATAAATCATCTCACCCCCTCTATCCTCTCACCGCCTTTCCAAGCAAAAGTATTATCAAAAGAAAGACAAAGACAGAAAGAGAAGCTGTTAAAATAAATAGACTCACAATAAACAGCAATATTTTCTTAACCATCTCCATCACCTCATTTCTATAAAATAAAAAACCAGCTCTTGGCTGGCTGTATCATCTGCTTAAAAGAGAAGAAAATAGTAGAGTCTCTAAGATAATCTTTTATTGAAATTCTTCAGATGAATAATATTATCAAATCTATCTTCATCACTAACAGTCTTTTTATATTTATCAAAGAACTGTGGTTGAATAGTCAATAAATGAGACAAGAAACGTTCGTTAACTTTTAAAGCGTTAAACATACTATCTACTGTTAGAAGTTTGGACAAAATAGTATTTAGCATACTCCTTACTTTAGATGGTCTTCTCACTATTATCTCATCATCAAGTCTTTCAAAAGTTTTATAATTATTTTTTCTAATCAATCTATAAAAATAACCATGTTGAGATGGACTAACCAAGCCTAATTTAAATGCTCGGTACTCAAGCGCTTGTATAGAAACAGAGTATTTCCGTTTTAAATCAATATAATTATCTGGATTACTTACCCGTTTTCCAACAAGGCTCGTCATATCTTTACAAAATTCTTCTTTGGGAAGTAAGAAACAAGAGGCAAAATTATTAGCTTCTGATTCTTTTTCTAAAAATTCATCTTTAGACAACGTGCTAAAATCAATATTTCTATGTAGTAGAAGATGTCCTAATTCATGAGCTAAGTCAAAATTTCTCCTCACAGCTGTTTTTCCAATCCCTAAAATAATAAACGGTTTATTAGTATTAGACCATATACTATAGGCGTCTTCATTGTTTGCCATATTTCTTTCAAAAATATAAATACCTGATTTTTCTAACTGATAGAGAAGATCGCTGTTATCATTAGAGACTTCTAAAAATCTTTTTGCAAATAATGCAATTTCTTCTAAACTAACAGTGTCTTGGTCTTTTTGAGAAATAATATCTACTAAATCTATAATTTTTTGATTAGGAATAGTAACCATACTTTCTAAATAGATAACAAGTCTATCTAATGTGTTTAAATAAGCTTCCTGTATGTCTGTGGCTTTTCTTGTGTTTTCTGCTTCATTTCTAAAAGCTACTGATGTCATGTCAAAATTTGAAATAGAATTCATCTGAAAAAAATAGTCTGAACGAACCCCAAACAAATTAGTCATTTTTTGTTTAACAGATGCTTTAGGGGAAGTTTCATTTTTTTCAAATTGCCAAACAGCTTGCTCAGTTATATCTAGTTTAGTCGCCAACTCCTTCCTTGTCATGCCATACAAAAGGCGTAATTGTTTTAATATATCACCATTAAACATGAGTGAAAACCCCTTTACATTTTAAGTTATTTATTTGATTTCTTTTACTTCAGCTATCCTTTCATCAAAGATTGAAATATCATCATCACTCTCTTGAGGAGAATAGGTAATATTAGTATATTGTGAATTATCATTGCTGTCAAATTGACTTGACTGAATATAATCTGTTAAATCTTGTGCCAGTCTTAAATTATTTGTAATTGGATTAGGAAAAATTAACTGAATATTTGTAAGCTTTTCATTAGAAACTTTGTATGAAAGAACAAAGAAATAAGCAATGTCTTTATAAATATCTCCTTCATCATCAATTAAAGAAATAAGCGACTCCCTCTCATCCTCAAAAAGAGAAATCGGTTGTTCAAACAAACCTTCTAGCGGCTCCTTACTTTGACGAATTACTCTCTTATTAATTTCCAAATAAGCCTCAATATATTCCTTTTCTTCTTGTTCTGTAGTTTCTGTAACATTAGATTTAGAAAAGCCTCTTTTTAAAGCGTCTTCAGATTTGACAATAAATAAGAATTTCCCAAAAGTTGTTTCACAAATATATTCACCATACTCCCATGTGCGCCCAGCTTTTTTGATATTAGAATCCTGTATAAAGCTAAATTTATTTTCTTCAAACGCTTTGAAGAGAGAGCTATCAATTATATTCACCCGACCATTTTTCGCAGCAGAGTTAATCCTATACCGATCTTTTTCTGCTTTCATTTTTTGGGAGAAATCATCATTTCCTTTTAAAACAGAATCTACAATTAGTTGACAATGTTCAGCACGCAACACTTCTAATTGACTCATTTATTCACCTCGAAATATAATTTCCTTTATTATATCATATTTTAAAACAAAGTTACAAATATATCCAATAAAATTAAAGTGTTTTGGCTCGAATAAGTTAATCTTTTAATTTTCTGCTCTCCTAAACAGATGACTAATCTGATTAGTACGCGCTCTTATCCTCGCGCATTATTTCACTAGGAGTCCCTAGCTACCGCCCAATCCACCTGCCGACGAAAAACAAAAGTCCCTCGCTTTCCATATATCTCTCTATGTAGACAAGCTTCATCTCCGACGCCACCAGCGCCAGCAGTTCCTTGTGATTCATCCAAGCCAGCTCACAAGGCTAAAAGCTGATGCGTGTGTGCTAGATTTGTCATAACCTAGAACAGCTCCAATCCCCCACTTTTAACCTCTCTAGCAAACTTGACAAATTGTTAAGTTTACTATATACTAAAGTTGCTACGCTTTAGTGTGTCTGATTGTCTGAAAGGATTGTCTGACGCACTTTTATTTAATTTTCAAAGAACAATCTTCAATCTAGACTGTCAATCTTACTGCTCAATTTTTATCTATCTAAAGCATAACATTGAGAAAGATCGGACTAGATTTAAACAACATTTTGTTGTTAAAAATATAATACAACGTTTTGTTGTTTTTGTCAATGTTTTTTTGAAAAAATTTAAAAATTTTTTAAAAAGAGGTTATCTCATGTTCCCAGAACGCTTAAAAAAACTAAGAAAAGCTGCTGGAATGTCTCAAAAAAATCTTGCTTTAAAACTTAATACTAGTCAACAAAATATAAACTATTGGGAAAATGGCCAGCGAAACCCAAAAAGAGAAAAACTAATAGAAACAGCAGATTTTTTTGATGTCTCTGTAGACTATCTCTTGGGTAATACTGATGAAAAGAAACCTGTTTTGGAAACAGCACAAATACTTTTTAGAAAAACAGTAGATGATTTTAACTTAACAAAAGAGCAGCAAGAGCAATTTAAAATTGATATTGACAATTTTATTGAAATGAGAAGAAAAGCTTTTGAAGAAGAGCAAGACTAAATGAATCCTATTTACCAAAAAATCACTGCTATAGCTCGTACTGAAATTTACCAGTTTATTAAACTTCACGATATTTCCCTAATAAACTATTCTTTTGAAAGTTATTTCCAAGCAAAAAAAGAACAGTATCACATCAAGGTTTTCGAACATCATTTTGAAAATGATTTAATATCAGGCATCACCATGATTGATCCTCTTGGAATTTCTATATCTTACGAAAAAGATTGTATTCAAGAAAGACAGAATTTCACCAAATGTCATGAATTAGGGCACTTACTTTTAAATCACAAAGGCAGCCTCTTTACAGAAAGTCTAAAAAATAAAACCGCCCAAGAATTAGAAGCAGATTATTTTGCTTCTATTATTTTAATGCCAGATATAGTTCTTTTAACTAAAATTTTCTATCAACAAAAAACTTATCAAGGAGTTATGCAAGATTTAGCAGTTTCTAATAAAGCTTTAGAAGTTCGACTAACTCAACTATTTCAACACTATACAGATATGAGCTACCCCAAAGCACAAGGAATTGTGACCAGCTTTAGAGCAGGTACATCTGCTGGAAGAAAATTAATTTCTTACTTGGAGATTATTAAAGACAATATCATCAGCAACTATGAAACGATTAAAATTAAAGCTAGTGATAAACTAAAACTACTGCTAGAGAATAATAATTTTATTACTCATATTGAATTTCCAGAACTTCAAAATCAATCATTTTGCCAAAAAATAAAAAGCGCCCTTCCACATATCAAAACCTGGTCTAAGTACGATAAAGGACTTACACTATGGTATGCCTGGAACAGCAAGCAGCTAACCGACACAGAAGTCAACAGAAAAGTCAAATTCGCCTTCTATGATCTACAAAATAAAAAAGACTGAGTGATTCAGTCCATTTCTTTATATCTACCTAATTATTTTCATAATCCCATTCAGTCATCTTCTTTGCCTTTCTATAGGTTTCAGAATTTTTCTCTACATAATCATCATTATCAAAAGTAAGTACACCATCTCTTAAGACATATGGAAATTCGTGCATGCTCGTCTGCCGAACTACAATCACCTGTTTTTTGGTATCCACATGCCACATAACCCCCTCATTTTTATCACCATTTTTCACCCAAAAGGCATCCTTAAATAGAGCTGTTTCTCCATCAATTTTCAGAATGTTATCTTCGATAACTGTATTGTTCTGTCTATGATAAACATAATAGGTACCATCTAGGTTATTCCCTGAACTTTTAGAACCACCGTTAGAATTGATACCCACTAAGTATACTACAAGAGATAAAGCAGCAATCGATCCAATAAGAATCCATGCGAACTTTTTATTAATAACTTTGTCTTCTTTTTCTTCCATTATTCCGCCTCCATATATTCTATAAATATTATACCATACACTCTATACAAACTAAATACCCTTGACTTTTATAGAATGTATAGTATAATAAGACTACTAGGAATTGTGCTCACTGCACACCCAAACACCCCAACTACTGCAAACAGTTGGGGTATTTTTTTATGTTCCTTGCGGTTTAAACAGGGTTAGTTAGGCTAGTCATCTCGATTGTCCTTGCTATCTAGCCATTTGCAAATGAATACGCGATTACGTTTGCTGCGATAGCAAGTAAGAGCTATAGGAATTGACTCACTGATACCACCCCCTTCGCTTCTCAACTAAAGTTAAGAGATGATACCGTCATTATATCATAAAATAGACAAAATAAAATGTACGAATAAAAAAACTCATACGCTTTATTTTACCTTACTCCATCTCCTATCTCTAATCATTTCTTTCCAAAATTTCTTCTATCATATTTAATCGAGAACGCATCCGCCAAATCTGTAATTTCAGTTCTTTATTAGATTTATCCCATCTAAAATGTTGAACAACCTCTTGAATGCTCCAGAGTATATCTTCTTTTGTAAAATTATGTTGAAACTTATTCATAAATCAATTGTAGCATATTTTACTAACAATAAATATTTCACCCTCAAATGCACTTTTTTCACCCTCAAATGACCATAATTACTTTCTGCTTTAAACTATAGACAATTAATTCTTTTTTTATATAATAAAGTTAATCAAACGTCATATGATTACTGAGTGTAGACATTATATCAAGACATATTTTTTTTTCATGTTCAAAAATAAAGAAATGATTTCCTTGGAATTCCATATTTCCTAGATAATCATTAGTATGTATCTGCCAATCTTTCACATAAGTAGTCGGACTAACAAAATCTTGTTCACCGCTATATGTCTTAATTGGGCATGAAATTTTTTTAGTTGGAAAATAAGAATTACTCATTAATTTATAATCAGATTTAATAATAGGTAAAAAAAATTTTATAATTTCCGGATACGGAAGTAATTCCTCTGGAACACCTCCCATCTTGATTAATATTTCAACTATTTCACTGTCACTTTTTCCTAACAAATAATTGTTATTACTTAAATGTAATTTTGGAAAACAACCCGAAAAAAAACAAAAATCCGGAGAAATAGAGTACTTTTCGTAAAGATATACTCCCGAACAAAATGCAAGTAGTCCTCCCATGCTGTGTCCCCAAAAAATAAACTTGGAATCTCTATAAGATAAATATATCTTGTTAGAAATCTCCTCAATTACCTCAACAAAATTCTCATTAAATTCCTCATTAATTCTATTCCCCCTGCCGGATAATTGAAGAGGAACTATTTCTATTTCCTCTTCAAAATAATCTTGCCACCTTAAAAATTCATTTCCCTGCCCACCAGCAAATGGGAAACATATCATTATTATTTTGTTCTTCCGTTTTCTTTCTATCATTTATAACCCTCTAAAATTTATAATTATTTCAATATGTATAATTTATCTGACATTACTTTAGTAATTGTTAAATTTGATAAATCTTCACCTTCAATATTATGACAAACTGCACAACTATAACCTTCGAAGTTCTCTAATAAACAACAATTTATTCTAACTTTCATTTCACCCCCATCAAACACTATTAGTTTTTCAAGATCTATATTAAATGAATCTAGAGATTTCAATAAACCTATTCCCTTATATTTTAAATACGCCTCTTTTACACACCACATTCTATAAAATAATCGCTTCCTTTCTTGAAAAGGTTTACTTTCTAAAAATAGTCTTTCTTTTAAATGAAAAAAAGTAATTAGATTGTCAAAATCAATATCCTCCTCTTTCTCAATATCAATTCCAATTATACCATTTCCAATGGCACAAATTACAATATCATCTGAGTGCGAAATATTATATTGTATTGAACTAAATTCAATTTTAGGCTTACCAAAAGGATTGTCTATAAAATTAATTTCATTTTTTTTAAATCCAAAATCATGAATTAAACCATAGCGAACTAATAATTCAGATAAAATACTCTGAATTTTATTTTTATCAAATATGTATGAAGAAAGTTTCTGTTTTTTTTCTTCTGAAAGAATTTCAAAAAAATCATCATATAAATTA
Source organism: Streptococcus sanguinis (assembly GCF_050225395.1). Lineage (GTDB taxonomy): Bacteria > Bacillota > Bacilli > Lactobacillales > Streptococcaceae > Streptococcus. The sequence goes on from NZ_CP071431.1 coordinate 2,201,021, forward strand.
TTATAATCCATTTCCTTAACATTGGCATAATATATATTTAACAATGTTTTCTCCTTAATACAAATAGGCGAAAGTTAATCAATAGTATACTTTCACCTATATTCGATTCAAATTATCTATCTACTCTACGGACTTTAAAGAGTCTAACATATTAATATTTCTCAATTTAAAAATCATAAAAATATTAATAATCATAGCAAAAACCAATGTTATAATACTTGAATATACAAAAGTAGATATACTTATATTTTCGTTAAATACATAAAAATCGGTTCCAATTGATTTTATAACATTAAGGAAACTGTAGTAGCCTATCATTAACCCCAATACGCAACCAAAAATTGTTAGAATAATTACTTCTCTAAATACATATGCTTCAACTTCTCCATTCTTAAAACCTAAAACCTTTAAAGTGGATATTTCACGAGTTCTTTCTGAAACATTTATATTATTAATATTATACAGCACAAGAAAAGCTAAGAGTCCTGCAGCTACAATTAGTATGATAACTATCATATTCATTCCTTGTAATCCTTCATCAATTTGATTCACTATGGTTTGTTTTTTATTAATGTAAGTTACCTCTTCAATACCTCTCAACTTTTTATACAAAGTATTTTTCTCACTATTGTTAGCTTTAACAAATTTTATATAATAGTTATTATAAATTGGTTTCTGTTTATAAAGACTTTCATATAATTTAGGTGATAAATATAGATAGTTTTCCTGATAATTCTTAGTAATTTTAGATATTTTAACTTTTTTCTTTTCTGTATCTCCATATAAATTGAAAGTAATAGTATCACCCTCTGATACTCCCAATCGTTGAGCAATATTATGACTTATTATAGCACTACTTTCATCAAAAGATAAATGATCATTAGTCTTGTAGTCATTTAAAGAAATAAAAGATTCTATATTTGCATTTCTCAATTCAGGTACAATAAGATTAATATTATAGTTGGTATTTTCTTTCTCAATCTCAATTGAAGAATTTTGAAACTTCAAAAACTTCACGTCATTAGATTCTAAAATTTTTGATACTGAGTTGTCTACCGTTTTGACTCCAAAAGTAGCATCATATTTAAATATTTCTTTGTACTGATCTCGAGTAAAATTTTGTAGACTTTCTCTTAAGCCAAAAGCTGTAACTAGAATCATTGTACATCCCATTACGCCTAATATTGTCATCCACATTCTTTTTTTATCTAAAAAGACATTTCGTATTGTAACCTTATATAAAAAAGAAATCCTTTTCCAAATAAAAGTAACCCGCTCTAGAATTACTCGCTTACCAGCCACTGGTGCTTGAGGTACCAATAATTGAGAGCTAGTTTGACTAACATTGTTTCTGACAGAAACTAATGTTGAAATCACAGTTACTATTGTAAGACCAATAATTGAAATTAAGGCAACCTCCCAATCAACACTCTGAGTAAGAGTTGGAAGTGAATATTTTATCGAATATGTATCCCAAATGCTATTTGGAATACTTCTGAAACCAACAAAGGCACCTATAGTACTACCTAAAATACTTGCAGTCATTGAGTATATGAGATACTTCAGTAACACCCTCTGATTAGAGTAACCTAACGATTTTAATGTACCAATTATTATTCGTTCTTCCTCTACTAATCTAGTCATTGTAGTCATTGCAACAAAAGCTGCAACAACTATAAAAATAATTGGAAATATCCGCGCCACTCCTGAAATACTATTGATATCATTCTTTAAAGCAATATAGCCTACATTAGCATCTCTATCACTTATTAGCCAATTTTTACTATCAGAAATATCTTCCCTAATCGATTTTTTCAATTGATTTATTTTGTTCGAATAGTCTACATTAGCAATTCCCTTACCTTTGATATAAGTAGGTGAAACTGTCAAATAAAGTTGATTATAAAACTCATTTAATAATAAACTCGTTTTCCCGTAGATAACAAAATCAATTTTCCCAGTTCCTACAGATGAAGAAACTGACCCATTTGAAAAATATTCAGGGGAATTAACAATCCCAACAATAGTCACCTCATCAGTTTTTAATAATCTACTTGAAAATAATTTAATTTTATCACCCACTTTAATTTTAGAATCAGAAAATCCCTCAACAGGTTTTACTATTACAACCTCTTTATCATCTTTAGGCATTTTTCCCTCAATTAAAGTTAGCTTGTTCATACCTAAGTTATCAAAACTAGATAAAGCAATCAAACGTAACGTATAATTTTCTGAATTAATTTCCGATTGACTATCTAATAAACTAGTTTTTAATATTTTTTTCACATTCTTTTGGTTTGATATTTTAACTAATTCCTTATTAGAAAACATTGAATTAGAAATAATCTTAATATCAAATAAATTAGCATTAGAAAAATATGAATCCGAAGTTTTCGTCATACTTGGCGAAGTAGAAAGAAGGCCTGAAAACATCATTGACCCCAAAAATGTTATTCCTAAAATTGCTAGATACCTTCCTAAAGACTGCTTAATTGTTCTAAAAATGTTTTTATAAAATGATTTCATTACATTCACCATTACCACTCAATTTCATCTATGTTCTTAGGAAACTCATTAACAATATTTTCTATTATTCTCCCACTATTAACTCGTATAATTCTATCTCCTATATCCTCAATCAACGAATTATGAGTTATAATAACAACAGTTTTATTGTTTTTTCTACAAGTATCCTGTAAAAGCTTCAAGATACTTTTACCGGTTTTATAGTCTAGAGCACCAGTCGGTTCATCACATAAAAGAATATCTGGATTTTTAGCAATAGCCCTTGCTATTGCTACTCTTTGCTGCTCACCACCTGAAAGCTGAGAAGGAAAATTACTCAATCTTTGTTCTAATCCTACTTCTTTTAGCACCTGAGTTTCGTTAAGTGGATTTTGAGAAATTTGTGAAGCTAGCTCTACATTTTCTAAAGCAGTTAAATTAGGAATCAAATTATAAAATTGGAATACAAAACCAATATTTTTTCTTCGATATTCTGTCAATTGCTTTTGAGAAAAAGTACTAATATTTTGCCCTTCAACCCAGATGTCTCCATCAGAAGAACTGTCCATTCCACCTAACAGATTCAGTATAGTCGTTTTACCAGCACCACTAGCACCAACAATGATAACCAATTCACCTTTTTTTATTGTAAAACTAACATCATCAACTGCTGTAACAACAATTTCCCCACTATTATACCTTTTACTGACATTTTTAAATTCTACAATTGTATCCATATTATTCTTCACTCCTATTCATGTTAAACAACATATCCATATCTTCTTTTTTCAATAACTCAAACTCTTTAGCCTTTGCTTCCTGATGAATTTTAGTCAGTCCTTTTTCTACTAACTCATCTACAGTTACATATTGATATAATTTTTCAATGTCTGTATGATAACCTAATTTAGATAATTCTGAAATGACTCTTATAGATTTTATAGAATCAAGTCCATTTGCAAAAAGATCTGATTTAACATTTAAATTTTCCACTCCAAGTATTTTTTTGACTAGTTCAAGTACATCAGATTCTAGTTTTGATTTTGGCTTAGAGTTTTTTGATATCGGCAATTTTATTGAATAAGACTTCAATTTTTTGATGTCTGTTTTTCCGCTATTACTTAATGGCATCTGTTCAATCTTTTCAAATATGGAAGGCACCCATTTTCTTGGCAGAGTATTTAATAATGAAGTTCTAAGTTCCATATTAGACAATTTTTTTTCCCCTGTATAGAATGCAACTAGTAACTCTTTACCATTTATAACTCTACTAACTACTGAAACGTCAGATATACCTTCCAACTTCAATAATTGTGATTCAATTTCTCCAATCTCTATTCTAGTACCATTTATTTTTATTTGTCCATCTTCCCTCCCAATAAATATAAGCTGCCCTAATCTATTCCAATAAGCAATATCACCTGTTTTATAATATCTCATCCCACCTCGCGATGAATCTGCTCCAAATACATCCTGAGTTAAATGTTCATTACCAAAGTAGCCTTTAGCTACTTGAATTCCATAAATCACTAATTCTCCTGCAACTCCGATGGGTAAATCTTTCATTTCTTTATTAACAATACGAATCTCTGTGTTATACACAGGTTTCCCAATAGGAATAATACTGTTTGATAAAGCTTTCTTATCTACAGAATAGCACGTTACATCTATAGCTGCTTCAGTCGGCCCGTATAAATTATAAATTTGAACCCCAGGATTTTCCATCAAAGCAGCTTTAACAGTCTCATATTGTAGTTGCTCACCACTACATACAATTTTCTTCAAATTAGTTCGTACACTATCTTCAAGAAAAACGTTTAATAAACTTGGAACAAAATGTGCACATGTAATTTCTTCAGAAATAATCAATTTCTTCAAATAATCTGTATCTTTTGCGGTTCCTAAATCACAAAGGATTTGTACAGCTCCAATTACATGTGGTAGTATTAATTCCCAAACTGAAACATCAAAACTTATAGATGTCTTTTGCAATATTCTATCATTCGCTGTAAATTTTAATTGTTGCTTCATCCATAAAATTCTGTTTAAAATACCGGCGTGTGTATTCTCAACTCCTTTAGGATTTCCTGTAGTTCCAGAGGTATACAAAATATATGCTGAATCATCTGCTCTAAATCTGATATCTAAAGACTCTGTTGAATAGAAAAACAACTCTCCCAACAAATCTTTTATATCTATAAGAATAACATTATCTTTTTCCCTTTTAATTTCGTTATTTATGCTATTAGCAATATAGAATTTAGATTGTGAATTACTAATTATATATTTCCTTCTTTCTAAAGGATATTCGATATCAACAGGAACGTAGACTCCACCCGATTTTAATATTCCCCAGAAAACAATCATTAAATTCAGATCATTATTGAGACAGACACAAACCCTATCACCTTTTTTTAAGCCATGTTCTAACAGATAATGAGCAAACTGATTAGATTTATCATCAAGTTCTTTATAAGTCAAGGTTCCTGTGGAATCCTTTGATGCCACTTTTTGGGGATTTAATTTGGCAACTTCTTCAAAAAGTTGCGAGACATATTGAGTTCCAATATCCTCTGAAATTCCTTTAGAGAAATCATTGATTTTTTCTAATTCATCCTCGGGAACAATAGTTATATCTTTAATTTTTTGTTGTGAATTATCTATAATTTGTTTTACAACATGAAGTATTCTTGAATGGAAAGCTTCAATTTCTTCTAAAGAGAGGTTATTTATCTGATAGTCATAAGAAATTTCAATCGATTCTCCATCTCTCTCATTAACCATCATTACCAACGGAACTTCTGAAGTCCCATTTGAATAATATCTTGTTTTCACATGATATTTCGAAGCAGATTCACTTTTACCATTTTGATAATTAAACATAACATCAAACATACCCGAATCAAACCCCTGGGATGCAGATAAAAATTTCATAATATTACTTAGACTATAACTTTGATGTTTAAACAATATTTTATGTTTATCTTGCACTGCCTTAAATAAATCTTGTAATGTATCTTGGTCCTGTTGAATGTCTATCGTCATCGGAAGCATACCAATAAACATACCAAGAATTTGTCTTTCCTTTCCTTTTCGATTTAGAGTCGGCAAACCGATTGTAATAGCTGAATTTTGCCTACTAATTTTTGATAAATAAATAAATAGAGCCGACTCAAATAATACTGCCAGTGACAGTTTAGAATTATTGCAGAATTCTGTCACTGTTTGACTTTCCAAATCAGTAAGATTAAAAAAGATCCTATCTCCAGTAATATCGTCGCGATTAATTGGAATATTACTCAATTCTGATAACACAAAATCTTCTGAATAAAGCTGTTCAAAATAGGCTCTCCCTTTTTCATTTTTATCCTCTATTTTCTTAAAATCAAGCGATTCTAGATAGGCTTTATATAATTGACGCTTAGGATTAGTAATACTCTCACCTTTTAAAAGTTTAGTATATTTATCAATAACTTGATCAACAACCAAAGGGAAAGACCAAGCATCAAATATCAAGTGATTTACTATAGCAAACACTCCCACTTTGCCATTTCCATGTTTAAATATACAAAAGTTATAAAGTTTTGAATTTTCCAATTGTTGAATTTTTTTACTCTGTTCAGTAAAATATGCGTTGATATATTCATTTGAATAACCTGTAAAGTCTAATTCTTCAAAATTATCAAATTGATTATTCTCTATGAAATATTGGTAAGGTTCCCCATCTAACTCAGAAAATCTCAACCAAAAATTATCGTTTTCAAAAATAATTTGATTCAGAACCTCTGACATAAACTCAAAATTATAATCAAATTGAAAGAACCCCACTCCACCTAAATTTGAAACTGCTAAACTAGGATTAACCTTTTGAATATTCCAAATATTTCTTTGAGCATTAGTTAATGGAAAATTTTCAACCATTATTAACTCCTTTCTTATAAGCGATATATTCTACTAAATCATTTACCGTCTCTGCAAATAATAACAGATCGTCTGGTGTAAAGGATTCATCAAATTCTTTATTAATCTCCGAACAAAATCTCAAAATTTGTATAGAATACATTCCAAAAAAGTATAAATTTTCAAGATTTTCAGGTTTAAAACCAACAATATCAAAATGAATCTTCTTTATTTTATTTAAAATTTCTTTTCTGTAGTATTGAGATTCCGGCTCAACAAAGTTGCTACTAGCAATATTTTTAAAAGTCTCCTTTGTCGAATAACACCAATAATTTTCATCATTTAAAATGAGCTTAATATTTTGTTTGAAACTTCCTAAAATATCTTCAAGGACTCCATCCTGAAAATATTCTAGGTATCTTGCAAATTTACAATTTAGTTCTCCACTGTCCCCCCTCTCAATTGTTGGAATAAAAGGGAATTGAGTCGTATATATGTTTAACTCCTCCATTTTTAAACTTGGTAGATATTTCTCTCCAAATTTCATTAAAATATTGTTTGGTTTCAGCACATCATCTTGTGAAGGATGTGCGATATTAACCGTACAATTAAATCCAACTGGAAAAGTTACCTCTGCTCCCAGTTGTCTATCAACTCTCAATTTACGAATTTCTTCAAATCCACTATATCTACCATTATCATAATTAAACGCAAATTGCTTAGAGATATCGAGAACTCTTTCATAGAAAGTAGCAATTCCTGAATCAAATTCTATAAAATCAACCGTATTAAAGTTTCCTAATATAGAGACATTGGCACTCTCTAATTCAGGCAAATGATAAGTATTTATCATCCCTAAATAATATCTGGGACTAGCAACCCACTTTGATACAGCATCTGCAAACATTGTAAGAAGAACAGCTGGTACAGTCACTTTCTTTTTTGCGATTAATTCTTGGAATTCTTCCCATTCTTGTGCCGTTAACAATGTGAATTTATCAATTTTAAAACGTTGATTTTCGAACTTTCTTATGCTTCTTCTATCTTTTAATGGTAAATTTGGAGCAGGAGGTAAATTTTCTAACCTAGCTATTTTCTTCTCTTTAGCATTTAAATAATCAGTTGTTCCTTTTTGCTTTTCATAATGAACGACATAATCTCTATATGTTAATCCATTATCATAAACACGTTTATGTCTAAATCCAAGAGCATTCTGAAATAACTGAGTTAAAAATAAAGCTACTCCATCACCATCCATCAACAGCGGACTAATTGACATCTGAACATTTGTACTATCTTTCCACTGTGTAACAATAATTTTTAGCAACGGCCATTCACCATAGTTAATATGATTATTAATTAAAGACTGTTTTTGACTTTCAAGAATATTCTCATTTCGTAGAATTTTTGAATATTTTTTAAGCTCTACTCTAAATTTTAATTTTTCATTACTAGTTTGTTGTTTAAACTCCTTTACAATTTTTGTTCTAAGAATATCATGATTTTGAATCAGTAAATTCACAGATTTCTCTAGTCTCACTTTTAAAATTTTAGGAAAAATAAAACCTGTTTTATCAAAATTCAAGCAAACATATATATTACTTAATCGACGGTTAAATTTCAAAACCCCTTTATTTTCGACCCAATACGATTTTTGTACATCCGATAATGGATAAATATCAAACCTTTCTTGATCATTATGAATAATTGTTTGATTTTTTTTTGAAGGCTTTGTTGATTCTAATAATTCTTTAAGTATTTTTTCTCTTTCTATAGGATCCAAGTTTTCAATATTCATATCCAATTTTTATTCCTCCATTTACTACAAATTTTAAGATCTTTCTATAATTAATTGTTTTAATATTTCAATAGCAATCTTCTCAATAGTTGGATTTTCAAAAATTTTCTGAATCGACAATTGGATAGAATACTTTAAGTTAATTTTTTTAGTTAATTCTAAAACTGTTAGAGAATTACAGCCCATTTCAAAAATGTTACTATAGATACTCATGCCACTTGATCCTAAAAGTTGACACAAAGTATCAAATACATATTGCTCCGTCTCATTTCGAGGAAGAGTCATCTTTTGGTTGCTTTTATGTAATTTTATAGCATTTTTATCTAGTTCATGAATACTTAGTTTGCCATTGTCGTTAGTCGGTGTCTCCTCTAAAATATAGAACTCTTCTGGAACCATATAAAGAGGTAAGTATTGTTTTAGAAAATCAATTAGTTTATCTACTAAATTTTCTTCAAAATCTAATTGCTTATTTTCTAATACTAGATAAGCTGATATATATTCTCTACTTCCTTTTTCGCCTTTTATAATATGAGCTGTCTCCACATTAGGAAATTTTTCTAAAATATTTTTGATTTCTGAAACTTCTATCCTAATTCCATTTATCTTAATCTGGCTGTCCACCCTACCATAAAAATATACGATATTTGCCCCTGTAATCTTCCCTTTATCTCCGCTTAGATAAACTCTTTTTTCCCGAGATTGCTTAGAACAAGTTAAGAAAGTCTTAAACTTTTTATCAGTCTCTTTCTGTGAGGTATATCCTAAAGCCAAGTTTTGTCCTGATATTGCTATCTCACCAATTACATTCTTGGGAAGAGGTTGTAGTAAATTATCAACGATTGTTATAGCAATATTGTTAATCGGTTTCCCAATTGGAATTTCAAAAGGCTCATCAATATCTATCTTAGAAGAAAAATTGAATTCCGATGTACTGATAGTCCCCTCTGATGGACCATATAAATTTCTAAATTCATAAAATTTCGACCAATTTTTTGCTAAATTAAAAGGGCATTTTTCTCCAGCTACACTGACCATTCTCAATGTTTTAAATTCTTGCGGCTTTACACTCGAAAGGATAGAAGGAGTCGTGGTTAAAACAGAAATACCATAGTACTCAATATTACTCTTTAAATTTTCAGCCAATAAACTTTGAGTTAATGGTACGCACAGACAAGATCCGCTTGAAAGAGAAATCAAGATATCAAAAAGGCAACCATCAAAAGCAATATTAAAAGTCATTAACACTTTATCATCAGCAAAATAATCATAATTTTTTATTAAATTCGATATACCTTGATGAGAAATACATACCCCTTTTGGAACACCGGTTGTACCAGATGTATATATGATATATGCAATATCATTTTGTTCAACAATTTTTGAAGTAATCTTTCGTTCAATTGCTGGTTCATCTTCTTTTAGTACATCTAAGCTAACTACTGGGGTATTGCTTGGTAAATTTTCAATATCTTTTTCATCCCTAGCTATTATACAGTCTATTGAGGAATCATTAATAATATGCTCAATACGTTTAATTGGAAACTTTCTATCTATCGGAACATACACTGCACCTAACTTCCAAATAGCTAGTATTGAACTAATTAATTCAAAACTCCTATCTAAATATACACCTACCTTGCTTTGCTTATTTAACAGCATTTTATTTTGTAATAAATACGCAAGAAAATTAGAATGCTTATCAAGTTGACTGTAGGTATAAGACTGACTTTCTTCCTTTATCGCTACTTTTTCTCCATGATTTTGAACGATATATTCAAATCTTTCTAAAATTGATACTAAATCATTATCATCTCTATCCCCTACCAATTCAGCATACCAATTTGAATCTTCCAAAAGAATTAGACGATTATCGCTTACTGGGTGGTCCAAATAATTCAAAACAATTTTAAAAGTCGCTAGATATAAATCTAAAGCCTCGTCAATTTGTTCATTACTGAATTGTTCCGAATTGTATGTAATTGTGATGCCTAACTTATTTTCTAAGGAGTTATTAACAAATTGAGCTGAAAAAGAAAAATTCGTTTTTTCTGTCACCTTAAGATCATAAAGCGAAAAGAATCTATTATTCAGTGTGTCAGATTTATAAGCATGAAAATCAACATAATTAAAAGCTGTGTAGAATATTGCATCTTTATTGTTGTCACTCAACATTTTAGAAAGAGGATAGCGCCTATATGGCAGAATTTCTTTTTCTTTTTCAAAATTACTTAAAATAAAGTCTGACCAATTTTTAGAATCTGGGATTTTTACTGTGAACGGAAGTGTATTCAAAAACAACCCCAAAGTAGACTCTCCCCCTATCTCTGGCCGGCCATTTGCCACAATACCTGTAGTAATCTTTTTTTCATTGGAAAGCATTGACAACACTTTTAGATGTACACTCAAACAAATATTTTTCAACGGAACTTTTAACCGATTGCTCAATTGATATAAAGAGACAGTATCATCACTATTAAGATTTCTTGATTTGTCATAAATTTTAATATTAGTATTCTTGCTTTGAGTTACCCCGTAAGGTGACACTAAATTACTCTTTTTAACTTCATTTTCCCAAAATTTTTGATGAATTTTATCATCACTAGCAGATCTCTCCAATTTAATAAAATCTGCATAAGTTCCTTTGTTATTATCCTCCTCAATTAATATATTATGTGCTTCTCCATTTAGCTCTTTAAAATAATATTCGCAAAACGTCTGCATAAGCGTCGCTACACTCCACCCGTCTAAAATAGAGTGATGAAAATCCAAACAAATACTAAACTTATCATTGTTTTGATTTTTAAATACCCCTACTTGCCACAAAGGGGGAAGCTCCCATTCAAATGATAGATGTCGTCTCTCAGATACGTAATCATTAATATCGTTTTCTAACAACTTATCCTCAAAATTTATAAATTCTGTTATTGATACTTCAGCTTTTTTATGCACCAATTGGATAGGCTCTGATAAATCTCCTATCCTAAACGAAGTTCTCAACACTGGATTTTCATCCATCAATATTTGAAAAGCTTTTTTAATCAAATTAAAATCATATTCCCCCGAAAAAGAATATATAAAAACATCATGATAGAGTCCATCTTCTTTTTCCGTATAAAAAACCATGCCTTTTTGCAACTCACTTAAAGGGTATGCATTTTCAATAGTACTCATATATCCTCCTATAAAATTATAATTCTACTCAAACTATATACCTTTTATGATTAGTTGTCAACACTTTATTTCATTAATATATATGTTTATGTATAATTTCTAAGGAAAATTATAAATGTAAATTCATATAAAATAAAATAAAATAGGCAAATAAGCGCACTCACTTACTCACCTATTCAAATTATTAGCTAAAGTTACATTTTCGTTACAAATTATCTTTTGACTCTCTTCCCCTACTAGATCCTGTACAAAAACTTGAGATAGAAATACTCTCAACATTTTCTCTGAATCAGTTAATCTATTTCTAATATTGTTCTCAATCCTCTTAATAGGGTTCCCAAGCAAACTAGTATTATATTGTATTTTAAACAATGGATTATTTTTTTCAATTGCTTCAAAAATGTCTAACATAGTAATCTCAGATAAGCTCCTTACAACTGAAATACCCCCATTAATTCCTTCTTTCGTAATAATTAAATTTTCAGATTTTAATTTATCAATAATTTTTACAGTTGTAGAATAAGAAAATCCTAAACTTTCAGAAATTAATTTCACCGAAATATACTTTCTATCATCCTTCTGAGATGCTAAACTAATAAAAATAACTATTTCTATTGCTTGAAAAAAGCATTTGAATATGACACTTATTACCTCTTCTATTGACTTCTTAAATACTTTGTATTAGAATTTCAGAATACCGTGTATATCGAAATTATTATAATTGTTACAATTAGTAGTTACACGTTTTAAATTATACTCTATGACTTCATTATATAATAATAAGGATTTTTTTACCATTGTCAGTTATTAAAGGAGGACAAATAAATGACTAAAATACTCTCTTTACTATGCTCAATAAATTTTTTTATAAATGCCGCTTTACACTATGCTTTATTTCTAGGAGCACCTTTTGGACAATTTATCTGGGGCGGCTACTACACGATTATTCCTAAACAAATCCGCATTTATAATTTGCTGTTTTTCGCTCTATGGTTTTTTTGTGGTATAACATATTTAACTTATGGAAAAGTGATCAAACTATCTTGCCACAAACTATTATTGAATATTAAAATAATTATTTTCACACTTTTCTTGTTCCTAGCTAGTGTATTCAACTTATTTGTAACTACTAGTTACTTAGAAAAATATTGTACTGGATCTATATCTATTTTTACTTTTTTCTTAAGTATTGCTTTAGTTGTTAAAAATTTAAAATTATTCCAAGATAATGCTCTATTTTGTAATCCTTTTAAATGACTGTTAAGCATATCTAGCCTTACTTTTTCCTTATTTCATGCCCTCTCATGGCATAAAAGGGACTTTCCTTCGGCATAAAAAGGATATTTCTCCTCTGAAATACCTTCTGTCCGATTTTTGACCGACTTCTTTCTATTTTCCAACCTCTTTTATCACATTTTATTACACTTTAATAAGCCTAAAATACTGTTCTATCAACTTTTGCAAAATTACCCTACAAAATCCAAGGCATGCAGGGGGCATCTAAATCAACAGGAAAAAGCCTTGATTTATAAGGCTTTTTTGCTTGTCTATAACTGATTTGCCCCATCATTTGCCCCACATTTTTTTATGAGCAATCTTTCCAAACATCTCTAATTTGATTAAATTCTTCAAAAATTTTCTCTTCTAAAGTGTGTCCATATACTTCTACTAACATTGAAATATCTCTATGCCCTAGAATTTTTGCAATAACTCCAAGGTCAAATCCTTTGTGCCAGAGGTAGCTTCCATAGGTATGACGTGCTCCTTTTGTCGTGATAATTGGATAAATATCTAATTCATTTAAAAGAACACTCAAAGCTTTATTGACACTTGCAATATCTGGTACCAAGTGAATATATCCATAATGCTGAAAAATCATTTTATACCTATTCTTGATTCCTAGCTCTTTATTAGCCTTCTCCTGTTCAATTTTTAGGACTTGTAATATCTTAATACATTCTTCGTCTATCGGTACCATCCGAATAGACGTTTTATTTTTTGGAGGGACAAATTTATGAGAAAGGGTATTAAACCTCCTATATGTTTTTAGCAGTCCTCTGTCAAAGTCAACTTCATTCCAAGTTAACGCTATTAACTCTCCAAACCTCATGCCTGTTTTTAATAGAAAATAGACAATATAAGGAACAATTGAACGTTGGTAATCAAATTTTCTCTTTACTGCTAAAAGTAAATCCAGATAGTCCTTTTCTGTATGTAAATATTTCTCTTCTGTCATCTGTTGTTCTTTGGATGAAAATAACTCGACATGTTGTGTAAAATCATCTATTAGAACTTTGTCTGCAATTGCCATTTGGATGCTCTGATGAATCCCAGTATTCAATCTACCAAGAAAATTTCTACCAACTGTTTGTCCATACTTATTCATAATTCTTTGGTATTCACTCGCACGAATTTGAGTGACTTTTTTATTTCCAAATAATCTTTCAATTGTGTTTTTACGGAGAAGATATTTTTTCTTTGTCTCTTCCGACCTACTACTCGGTAGAATTTTTAGTTCAAGCCATTCTTGATACAGATCTACAAGAGAAATATCTCTAGAAATTCTTTTTCCTAAACGAAGTTCTTGCAGAATCGGTTCAGCTTCTGACTCTGCAAGTTTTTTTGTTTTAAAACCGCTATTATGAACAACAGTTTTCCCTTCGCTACGAATTTCATAGGTCCATAAATTACTATCTCCTCGCTTTCGATAACGAACACTTGCCATATTACGCCACCTCAGTTCCTAGAATCTCATTTACAACACTTTTTGGAACAACCATCAAACGTTTGCGATTATAAAATGTATAGCCTCGTGAGACAAGTAATTCTCTTGCCTGATGAATGATATCATTTGCTGTATGAGGGCGATAGCCCATTTCAATTAATTCTTTGTTACTAATTAAATTATTGTCCATAGTTATCCTCCTTATTTATTTTCTAAATTCAGAAACTCGCCTACAAGTAGTTGTAATTCTGCATTTAATTTAGGGAGATTCTGTATTAATACTTCTTTTAATTCTTCCGCAAATTGGTTCGTTTCTTCTCTCAATAGTTTGCGGACTCTTGTTTTTTTCTTTTTGATGCTGTCTGATTTTAAATTTGGAAAAGCCAATGATAACAGTTCAGGATTGTTGAGAAAGATAATTGTAAATGCTCTTTGCTCCACTCGAATATGTTCTAGCTTATAAAATCCGAAATTATCAAGTCGATTCATAACATCTTGGACCATCTCCTCACCAATCGCTTTGGTTCTAAGTTGGAATTCCAGTCTCCACCAAAACGGATTTACAGCCAAATCTAGCTTCTCATCGCGCTTGTGAGCAATGATTTCTTTATTCTTATCATATAACCTAACTTGTACATTACTACCGCTAGAACCCCAATATTTCGTCTCTAATTCACCCCCTCTACCATAGAAGACCTTATGGGTAACACCACCTTTAATATGTTGCAAATTAACGATTTCAGGCCTATTGAAAATGTCAAATGCCAAATCAAAACGAGACAAACGTACTGTCAATGAATTCAATCTAGCAAAGTACATTAATTGCCTCCATACTTTCATTCCATCAAATTCTTTTAAAGTATTAGGATTGAAATCAATTCGAATCAATTGTTCATTTCCATAAGTGGATAATTGAAAAAATATAATATTGATTGAATCATACTCATTAAAATCTTTAGCTAAAGTAAATACATCATCTCGTACGTTATCATGTATTTCAAATGAATCAACTCTTGTACTTATTGCCTGTTTCAGATTTTTAAAAATTTGTCTTAGGGAACCAATGTCTGTATCCCAGATAACCGTTAATCTATCAATACTGACATCTAACCGCTGTACTAATTCTCCTACATCACATCGTTCTTGAATACTTCTTAAATCTTGTATAGAAACCAACAAAATTGTCCCCCTTCTTTTAGATTTTTTAGGTTTCAGAAACACCGTCAAATCAACGATTGCTCGTTCCGTCGTTCTTTGGGCGTTGCCCTAAGTGTCCCTTTTTGCTGGCTGTTAGAATAGCCAGCTTTTGCTTGGCTAGAAATTGTCTGGACGGCAGTCTGCAGGACTTCGCCTGACTTCCCGTCAGGCTCGTCCCTTGTCCTTGTCCACACAATTTCTAGCTCCAAGGCTTCGAATAGTCATAAGTCATAGTCTCATCCTCAACTTCCTCCTCACTCACTGTCCCTAAACTTATGAACTATTTTTTATCATTTATAACTTATTTCTAAGTTATAAATATATTTTATAAAAAATATTTGGGCAAGTCAACTAAAAACTTGATTTGTAAGTTTTTAGGTGATAAAATAAGTTAAAAATAAAAATAGGAGTTTCCCATGACCTTTATTATTCAAAATTTTGGACCCAATTTGGCACGATTGCGCATAGAAAAAGGAGTAAGCCAAACTCAACTAGCTGAAGATTTAGGAATCGGTAAACAGTCCATCTCTGATTACGAAAAACAAAAAAGCTATCCTACCTTTGCAAATTTGGATAAGATAGCGGAATATTTTAATGCAACTCCAACCCAACTCTTTGGAACGAGTAAAGAGATTGAGTTAGAAAAGAGTGTTCTTGAATCTAATGAATACTCTGATAAAGTAAGTGAAATCTTAAAAGCTGTCAAATACATCGAGCATTTCCTACATACTGATGGACAGTACTTAGAGGATTTACTTTACCTAACAAGAGGCAACCAACTATACACAGAAGATGGAGATGAGTTGTATATTGATCCAACTTCTCAGAAAAGAACACTTCATAACCAATATGAACCTGGTTTTATTGTAGCAAGGGATAAATCTCCACTAGAACTCTTAATTGAAAATAAGGAATTGTTTGATAAATAGAAAAAGCGAGGATAACCTCGCTTCAGATTGAAGTTAAAATCTTTAGAAGACACTTTTATAAGGACTTTGTCTTCAATCTGTGAAAAGGAGTGAAAACTCCTTTTCTTTTTGTAAGTCAGACTGAAACTTCCAAATTGTTTATTTATTTTATTGACATTTTCTATAAAAATAAGTACAATAGTTTTATTAACAAACTATACTATACTATATAGGGGGTATTGAAATGAAATTTTCTAATCGTTTACTGCTATTCCTTGCAGGAGTTGTTTTTGTCCTTTTAGGACTTTTCCTATTTACAAACCCAGTAGCTAATCTTGTTGCTTACAGCTGGTGGATTTCATTTGGTTTACTGGTTTCTTCTATAGCAGCTATTTTAGGCTATTTCTCTGCACCAAAAGAGCTTCGCTCACCTGTTTATCTTTTCGAAGGGTTTGTTAGTCTTCTCTTAGCTCTTTACCTCGTTGCTTATGGCTTTGTGACCCTGCCGGTCGTCATTCCGACCATTGTAGGAATTTGGTTAATTGTAGAAGCCATTATTGCTTTCTTTAAAGGCATTCGTCTAGGATTGATTTTCCCTATTATTGGTAGCAATATCACGTGGGTAGCCTTGCTTGAATTTTTACTAGGTCTAGTGATTCTGTTCAATCCAGTGGCTACAGGTGTCTTTGTCGTTTATGTCATTGCCTTTTCATTTTTAGTTACTGGCTTCACCTACATTATTGAGGCCTTTCGTAAATAGTCTAGTTGCTATTTCTATCGCATTCAAAAAAGCTGGGAAATCATATTCTCAGCTTTTTCGTCTCTTTAATTATCACTTTTTCGCATTCCATTCTGCGTAGAATTGCTCCAAGTATTCTTCCAAAAAGTGATGGCATAGTGCTCTAGCATTCGATAAGTTGCAATAATAACCGGTCGAGAACGGGGCATCGACTCAATCATACCGAAAATAAAAGAGCGAATGTTATCTGCAAAAAGAAAGCTTAGATTCTTTGCGATTTCAACAAAAAAAGCACTGTTTGTACTGACCCCAAAAAGTTAGACAAGTAATTTAAGTGAAGGATTTAGTTCTGTATTTCACAGGACTAATGTAAGTGGCTCATTTGGACTATCCTCCTGTTTTGTTTTGTCACTTACAGTATAGTCTTTTTAGGCTTTTCTTGTATTTTGAGTTTAACTAATGCATGTTCTTAAAATTTCCTAAGTCTACCAACAGCTCTATCCAAATCTTTCTTTTTAATCAAAATTTTAAAGTTGTCTAATTTATAGAATATAAGTTTTGTAATAAAACCTCAATCTCTTTGTAAAATATTGTATATTACATAAAAGATTATTGTATGCTATAATTCACCTTGTGTAGCAGTATTTTGTACTACTAAATATAGGAGATTTTATTCTATCTCTATAAAGTAATAAAGGAGTGTAAGCCCATGGAAAATGTTGTTGTCTCAATTTTTGATATTGAAAGTGAAGCCTTTCAGGCCTTTTCAGAATTAAAACAGTTTGGTCAAACTGAAAATACAAAATTAGCTCAGGCTTCAATTGTAAAAGCTGAAAATGGTGTTGTTAACGTCAAAGATAGCTTTGATTTGATGGATTCCCTAGGAGATGATTATTTCGAAGGCGGATTAATTGGTAGTTTAATCGGAATTTTAGGTGGACCACTAGGTGTTCTCTTTGGTTTTGCTGCTGGTGGAGCAATTGGCGCCTCCGTTGGTTCAGACAAAGAATTGGCCAATTCGGTATTAATTACAACCGTTAGTAATAAGTTGACAAATGGCGAAGTAGCTATTATTGCACTTGTACAAGAAAATGATGAATCTGTTTTAAATTCTATTTTTGAAAAGTATCAGGTTCACATTGCTAGGTGGGATGTCGCTACTGTTGCGGCAGAAATAGAGTCAGCTCTCAAAATTCAAGAAGATTTAGAGCATCAAGCTAAAGCTCGCTTAATTGCGGATAAAAAAGAAGCTCGTCGTGAAAAATTTGATAAATTGAAAGCTAATATTAAAGAGAAATTTTCGAAAAAAAATTAACAGACTGAAGAGACTGAGGTAATTAGGAATCGGTAAACAGTCCATCTCTGATTACGAAAAACAAAAAAGCTATCCTACCTTTGCAAATTTGGATAAGATAGCAGAATATTTTAATGCAACTCCAACCCAACTCTTTGGAACGAGTAAAGAGATTGAGTTAGAAAAGAGTGTTCTTGAATCTAATGAATACTCTGATAAAGTAAGTGAAATCTTAAAAGCTGTCAAATACATCGAGTATTTCCTACATACTGATGGACAGTACTTAGAGGATTTACTTTACCTAACAAGAGGCAACCAACTATACACAGAAGATGGAAAAGAGTTGTATATTGATCCAACTTCTCAGAAAAGAACACTTCATACCCAATATGAACCTGGTTTTATTGAAGCAAGAGATAAATCTCCACTAGAGCTCTTAATTGAAAATAAGGAGCTATTAGATTAAATAAAAAAAGCGAGGATATCCTCGCTTTTCTATTGTAAAATCTTATTCTTCATTATCAATCATCAAACACTCTGCCTGTGAGTTGGTACATGAGGTAAATGTGCTCCAAGGTTTTGACAATTCGCGCCACATAAAGTTATTTAAGCATCTCCTTTTCTCTCATTACCATTTTATGGTATAATAAATTGTACTTCTAAAATAGAAAGGTCTTAAGATGACAACTCTTATTAAACATAAACGTGTAGAATTTTCAGAACTTTTTTATGACTTAGTTTTTGTTTTTGCAATTTCAAAAGTAACTACTTTAATCGACCATCTTCATAACGGTATTTTGACTTGGAATTCTTTCCTTGATTTTTTCATTGCTATTTTGTTTCTCATCGATTCCTGGATGATTCAAACCGATTATACCAATCGCTATGGAAAGAACTCTTTATTTAACATGGTAATCATGTTTATCAAAATGGGACTTTTACTCTTTATAGCCAATATGATTGGACCTGATTGGCAACAATATTCTCATTATCTCTGTTGGGCTATTGGTACATTAACCTTTACCTTATTTTTACAATATTTGGTTGAATTTTTTAGAAAATCAACCGATAATGCTAATCGGGAAAGTATCAAAGGTTTTCTATGGATAACAGGTCTAGGAAGTTTAGGAGTCTATCTAGCAGCTCTTCTTCCTATTTACGTTGGGGTCTCTATCTTATTTGCTAGTATTCTGCTAACATTTATTATGCCAATTATCTTGCTTAGTAAAGATAAGCATTACCAGGTAAATCTCCCCCATTTAATCGAGCGCATCTCCCTTCTTGTCATTATTACGTTTGGAGAGATGATTATGGGGCTAGCTAACTTCTTTACAATCGAGAATTTCTCGATTTATTCGGTTCTTTATTTCATAATTATGATTTCTCTGTTCTTGTTTTATTTTGGTCAATTCGACCATGCTATTGATGAAAAATCTAATCAAAAGGGGCTATTTCTAATTTACAGTCACTATCCTATTTTCATTGGGCTTATGATGATGACTGTATCGATGAGTTTTCTTCTGAATCCTGAAGCTAATCGTCTCTTTGCAACCAGCTTCTCTTATATCGGATTTGGCCTCTTTCAAGCTGCTGTCCTAGTAAATGGGCCCTATAACAAACACTATCTTCGCTATTCGAAAAGTTACTACTGTGTCCAAGCGACACTCTATCTGGCTGCCTTGATTCTCTCTTTAATCTTTGCTTCTAATCCTATAATAGTAGTGAGTATAACAACCATTTTAGCTCTAGCTATAGCCATTCATTTTATTTATTTTTATGTGACACAGAATAAAAAATATTCCAAATCTAACTGGGGGTTCTTTTAATGAGTTTATAACATAAAAAAGCTTTGGGAACCAAGGCTTTATATGATATCAATCACCGACCACGAAAATGTTTAGCTTACAGAACTGCTAGTGAAGCTCTAGAGGATGAGTTCGAGTAAATGTTGCACTTATTCTTGCAATTTATCATTTACTTGATGCACGAACTCGATATTTTTTTCGTTAATTTGTTTTTGCCCCACTTTTGCCCCATTTTTAAATCCTGACATTGAAAATACCTAAAAGTATTTCCCTAAAATCAGCTATATTTCAACATTTTTGTTTATTTTCAATATGAAAAGTTCTTACAAATTCATGCAGGGGGCATAGAAATAGATAAGAAAAAGCCTTGATTTACAAGGTTTTTTTGTTTGTTCAAAATCAATTTACCGTGCAATTAGTCGGGGGTTCACAATAAACTTTTTACTGCCATAAACTCCTCTGTGATTTTTTCGTCCAAAGTATACCCATATACCTCTACAAGCATTGAAATATCTTTATGTCCCAAAATCTTAGCAATAATTCCTAAATCAATACCTTATGCCATAAGTGGCTCCCATAAGTATGATGTGCACCTTTTGTTGTTAAAATTTGCTCAACCTCTAAATTCTTAAGCAAGCCTTTAAGATACTTATTGACTGAAGCAATATCAAGTTTTCAAGCCAATAAATCTAGCCAACTTATAAATGACCCTAATTCGGACCTTTCGGCCAGTTAAACCATCATATTTACCTCACAGAGTAATAATTCGTCGCTTACTTGATATCTTTTGTCACCATAAAGCCAATCAGCCTCTCAATTTTCTCCATTCCCTATCTTTGAAGATATCAGAGTTTTCTAGGCCATAGTTCCAAATTTCAGACTCCATTTTGGACATCTCCGTTAACTTCAAAGTCACGGTACGCGTCACTGTAATGAGTTGCTGGTCGTTCCGTAAAGTCGACAGGACAAAGCCCCTTGTCTTTCCAATCACTTCTTTCCCCGCAAGGAGCACATGTAGATCTGCCATTTGTATTCCTCATTTCTTTTATTTGTTCTGTTTGTCTTTTACTCAAAAAGCAGCTGGAGCACGAGCCAATCTCATTATTCCACCTCAAATTCCTAAATATACTTTCTTCAAACGCCGCTGATAGCTATTCTTGCAGTCCATCAAGCGCTTGGAAAAGCTATCATGGCAATCATGACGATTAAAAAGTGATTCCATTTCTCCCAAACTTTCCTGATAACATTGCTCACAATGTACTTTATCTTCACGGTACATTCGTACTGAGAATCTAAACCTTTCCAAGATTCCCTCAAATCTATTTTTAAAATAGTCCATTTTTACCTCTTTTCTAAATTTCTTAGCTCTCTTTCTACAGCTTGTTTATAAGGCAGCATTAGCCGATAAGTCGATAATTGATCCAGAGAAATCGACTTTTGATTAAGCTGCTCTAATTGTTTGAGTGTACTTACACATGCTCTTTTCATCATCAAACAATCACAAGCATAAATTTTGAACGAAAAGAAAAAGTTATCGTAGATTCTACGATAACCCTTCTTATAATATTCGATTACTTCATCACTATACAATCATTCATACTCCTCTCTATATTTTCCTAGTTCAAAAATTTCTTTTTACCTCACAATAAAAAGGTAACTTGTAAATATACAAATCACCTTTTCCTATTTATTATGAAGTCAACACTGACAGTTCTTCGGCTATTTTCCTTAAAGTAAAACGGATTTCCTCTCCTTCTTCATATTCTCTATCCGCCTCCACCGAGGCCAATTTTCTTTCAAACCTATTAATAGCACTAAGCAACTCCTTAGAATCGGTGGCCTCTTTTCGTGCCTGAGATAACTCTTGATTCTTAACCTTTAACTCAGACACCTCAGCATTCAATTGAGCATTCTGAAGAATGACCTCTTTCATCATATCCATGGTTTCTAAGATTTCCTTAGCACGAGAGCTGTTCTTATATAAACTTTCACGTGCCATTTTTTCATATTTCATTTCATCAGAAATATACTTTGTATCTTCTTTAATAGATTGATGTTCTTTTGATAATTCCTTTGACAACGAATCATGACTTTTTGATAATCTCTTTGACAATGAATCATGAATTTTTGATATTTTATTTGACAATGATTCATGATCTTTTGATAATGCTTCATTATCTCTAATAATATTCCACAGCGCTGCAGCGCCACCCAATACCCCAGCTACAGCTGTTAGTATCCCGCCCAAAGTGATCCAATCCATAATTGAAAATTCTCCTATCATTATTTTCTTCTTTCATTTTAACATATTTCCAATAAATATTTCATCATCATCCAATCATTCATATTCTTTCTCTCATCTTCTTTTTACCCTCTCACAGCTAACCAACAGCGTAGCTAATATCAAAAACAAGGTGGCCATCGTCATCTCGGCTGCCAATATTGATGCGATTTCAAAAGGGGACGGCATGGATTCAAATGGTGATTGATTATCACTGAAAGCAGTCTGAAAACGCAGTCCATCACAGACTATAATTCTGCACTGGATTATGACGGTGCTGGTTCAACTTCTGGTGGCACGACTTGGGCTATTGGACACATGGGATTTGCCCAAGGATTCTCCACAGGCACCAAGCAGTCTTATGTCAGCGCCATCGTCTCCGGCTTAGCTGGTGATACGATTACTATCACTGACTCAAAAGGCCGCATCATTGCACAAACAAGAGCAGATATTGACTTTGACCATATCGTCTTTTCAGATAAGGTACTCAAGGAAGGAAAGAACTACACGGTCACAAGCTCTGACGGCCATAAAGCAACTGTCACTGCAACGAGGCAGACAACTCCCCATCCTTCAGGTAGAATTGTAGACAAAAATACTGTTCCGCTCCTTCCAAACGGACATCATCCAGCCTTCCCAGGGAATGGTACTCCTCCCAAAGAGAACAAGAACTGATCCTCTTGTAAAGCATGCAGCAATACTCAATGAAAGTCAAAGAGAAGACTGCACTAATTAGCTGTAGACTGCTCAAAGCACTGTTTTAAAGTTAAGAATCAGACAGTAAAGGGAGTATATTGAGGCGACGCTGACGTAGTTTAAAGAAATTTTCAAAAGGTATTAAAAATCCCCTTCCTTTAGGCACAAGAAAGGAGGGGGCATTGCATAACAAAAACTACGAGAGAAGACTGAAGTAAAATAAGTTTGACGAAAACTTGACAAAGATGGTTACACACCGAGCATATTCCTAAGGATGTCTTATAATTTTTTTGGTTTAGGAATTAAGAAAGATTATATATATCAAGTTTTGATATGCCTCACGCTTGCATATCCAAGCGGCTTTCCCCGTAGTTCTGAGCAACTAATTTGTTCTAGGAAACATCTTAGTTGCTTTTTATTTTAAAACAACTATATTACGGAACATCACAGTCTGGATTAACAAAAGAATACAAGATAGTGACTGATTGTAAAAAAAGCATTTTCTTGCTTTCTAAAAAACGGCTACTGCTAATCCGGGTTTGGAGCAAAAAATCTCTGTCCCTTAAGGGAACAGAGATGAAATTTATTTCTTCTTCGCACGGAAGACAATGAAGCCTACCAAGCCTACTAGAGCTACTCCAGCAGCAATCATGATCCAGCTAGCATTCTCACCCGCTTTAGGGAGAACTTTCTTGGTTCCAACATTAGAGGCATTTCCTCCGCCAGTACCATTGTCTGATTCGATGATCACAACAGTGCTTCCTGTAGTGCTGCTTGAGCTAGAAGTCGTGCTACTGCTACTTGAGCTAGAGCTAGAACTACTACTGCTGCTCTTAGAGCTATTGTCCGAGCTAGGTTTCGGCGGTTGCGGAACTCCTGGAACTGGTGTATTGGTAATGTTCATACCATCAACAGTAGCTGTATAACCATAAACACGGTCTTCAGTAACTGAGTAGACAATATCTTTTCCATCTTCACCAGTCGCTGGCAAGTCAGTGAACTCATACTTCCACTCACCCTTATCATTCGGACCAACTTCTTTATGAGCGACTTCAGTGCCATTTGCATAGAGACGAACGGTAATCTTGTCTGGGCGTTTGCCATCTTTATCGTTATCATCATTCCAAGTCTTGGTACCTGAAGCAGTAATCAATGCCTTACGGTTGGTAAAGTCTTTGTAAATAATACCAGAACCATAATTTTTGAGCTGAGCGGCATTAACCTGAATCTCTTCATCTGACAGTTGGTAACCTTCTGGTGCCTTGGTTTCCTTAATCAGATAATGCTCCTTAATCAAGTTGCTGAAAGAAGCAATCCCATTAGCATCACTGGTTGCTTTTTGAACAATTGTCACACCATCTTCATCGTACAATGTGAATTCAGCACCTGCTAGGGCTTTACCAGCTTCATCTTTCTTAGTCACCTGCACACCATAGACATCCCCATGTGCATAGCCGTTTGCACGTTGGTAGCGGACAGCAACTGAAGATTTTTGCTCTTCGATATTATCTGCTCGCATGATTGCTTCGTTCGGGAAGAGTGTTCCATCAGTCGGAACTGTAGGGAAGTTGACACGATAGCGAACATAGAAGCCTTCATTGGCACCGATATGCCCCATGTTAATGGTAAAGGAACGCTTGTCAGCAGCAAGACTAATCGTATAATTTGCTGTCACATCCTCGCGTTGCTGGCTTAGTCGATAAGAGTTATCAGCCGGGTCAACAACCCATGAGCCTTTAAGAATTTGGAAGCTGTTGAGATCAATTTCTCCGGTATTAAAGCCCAGAGTATCTGAAATAACAACATTATCCAGTTCTTGATTTTGTTGGTTGATATTCAGGCTGTAAGTAATGCTCTTGATATTATCCGCATTATTCCAGCCGTATTTTATGAAAGTATAAGGAGTTGCTTGGCCAGGAAGACCTTTGTAGTCAATTTTTCCATATTCAACAATCTTCTTGCCAACGATAAGTTTCAGAGGAATAGAGCCTTTATCTCTAGCTACTGTATGATCAACGCGAGCTAAAAGATGGACTTTCCCTTCAATATGAGAGCGAGTCAGGACATAGTCTGTATAGGTCAGTGTAAGCTGTTTAGAGCTTGCATCAACCACAGCTGTCGCTACGAGATTGCCGTCATCATCTTTGACTTCAAAATCAGCTCCCTCCAAGGCAAATTCAGCAGGAAGTCCAATGGTCGTAGTATCTCCTGGCTGAACCTTGCCATAATTAAAGGCAAAGTTTGCGTCAATTTGGAATTTTTCCCAAGGGGAAAGGCCGTCAGTCAGTTCTTCACCCTTTTGATTGTAAACATTTACTGAGGTGATAACATCGTCTACCGTGTTAGCTCTGGCAGATTGACTGCTAGAAAACAGGCTAAAGAGGAGCACAAAGGCTACTGAGAAAAAGCGCGCAATAGTATGAGATATTCTTTTCATAAATAATCCCTCCGTTTTTTTCCTTTTTTCCTTTTTATTGAATATGTAAAAATATTAAAATTTCTTTACATTTCCAATATACTACATATATTAGACTAGCATACGATTGACTATAAGTCAACTATTTACCTTTACCAGTTCAGCTTTTGTCGACAATGTGTAAACCAGTTTATTTCTCCAAAAACCTTGTCATATAAGAATTGAAAACAGTTTCCTCCGTTATCTCCTTGTATTTTCTTGAAACAAAAATGTAATATTTGGCTGCATAATAAATGAACAAATATGAATTATATGACCATAAATATTCATATATATAAATTTGTTTTTAAAGATAAGCATAATTATTAATGCTTGCTACATAACTAGTCACAATAAAAAAACTGAACAAATATGCTCAGTTTTCTAATTGATAAATATAAGACAAAGATTATATCTAATTTATACGAGTATATAATCCCGTTATTTTTCTACATCATTCCGCCCATCATGCCTGGATCCATAGCTGGAGCTGGGCTAGCTGGTTCTGGTTGATTAGCCACCACTGCTTCGGTTGTCAAGATAAGACTGGCAACAGAAGCGGCATTTTGCAAGGCTGAACGGGTCACCTTAACTGGGTCAATGATTCCAGCCTCAATCATGTTAACCCATTCTCCAGTCGCGGCATTGAAGCCTGTACCAGCTTCAGAGTTTTTCAGACGGTCAATGACGATTGATCCTTCAAAGCCTGCATTCAGAGCGATTTGACGGACAGGCTCTTCCAAGGCGCGGAGAACGATGTTGCGACCAGTCCCTTCATCCCCTGCCAACTCAAGACCTGCGACAGCGTCCAGTACGTTGATATAGGCCGTACCACCACCGGAGACGATTCCTTCTTCTACCGCTGCACGGGTTGCGTTAAGGGCATCTTCGATGCGGAGTTTCATTTCTTTTAGTTCTGTTTCAGTTGCAGCTCCAACCTTAATCACAGCTACACCACCGGACAATTTAGCCAGACGCTCTTGCAGTTTTTCACGGTCAAACTCAGAAGTGCTGCTTTCAATCTGTGACTTAATGACTGCCACACGGTTAGCAATGGCTTCTGGATTGCCGGAGCCTTCCACAATCACAGTGCTGTCCTTATCAACAGTGACTTTAGAAGCTTGTCCAAGCGCTTCAATCGTAGCATCCTTGAGCTCTAAGCCAAGATCATCTGTAATCACTGTACCGCCTGTCAAGATAGCGATGTCTTCCAACATAGCCTTACGACGATCACCAAAGCCTGGTGCCTTGACAGCTACGACATTAAAGGTTCCGCGAATCTTATTAAGAACCAATGTTGGCAGAGCTTCACCGTCCACATCATCTGCGACAATCAAGAGCGGACGGTTGGTTTTCAAAATGTTTTCCAGTAATGGCAGGATTTCCTGAATGTTAGAAATTTTCTTGTCAGTAATCAGGATGTAAGGATTGTCCAGTTCGGCTACCATTTTTTCATTGTCAGTTACCATATACTGAGACAAGTAGCCACGGTCAAATTGCATCCCCTCAACCACATCCAACTCAGTTTCCATCCCTTTGGACTCTTCAATGGTAATAACGCCGTCATTTCCAACTTTTTCCATAGCTTCAGAGATGTACTCGCCGACTTTCTCGCTGCGAGAAGAAACGGCAGCAACTTGAGCAATAGCTTCCTTGTTAGAAACTGGTACTGAGTTAGATTTGAGGGCTTCAACAGCTGTCGCAACAGCTGCTTCAATCCCACGGCGGATACCGATTGGATTAGCACCAGCTGTAACATTTTTAATCCCCTCGCGGACGATAGCCTGTGTCAAAACAGTTGCTGTTGTTGTTCCGTCACCAGCGATATCGTTGGTCTTTGAAGCAACTTCTGAAACCAGCTTAGCGCCCATGTTTTCAAAATGGTCTTCCAGTTCGATTTCCTTGGCAATGGTTACACCATCATTGGTGATAAGGGGTGAGCCAAAGGATTTTTCCAAAACGACATTGCGGCCTTTAGGACCCAAAGTCACCTTGACAGTATTTGCCAAGATGTCAACTCCACGAACCATACTGCTTCTTGCATCTGCTGAAAATTTAATATCTTTTGCCATTTTATTATTCCTCTCTTCTAATCTTACTCGACAACTGCTAGAATATTGGCTTCACTGACTAAGAGATAAGCTTCATCTCCGTCCTTGACTTCCACGCCTGCGTGATTTTCTACGAGAACCTTGTCTCCTTCCTTGACACTCAGGGATACCAGCTCACCGTTCAAAGTACGAATACCTTGTCCGACTGCTACAACTTCAGCTGTCTTAGTCGCTGCTTGGCCGTTGCCTGCAATGACAAATCCGCCAACTTTCTGCTCTTTTTCTTCTACTTTTAAGACCACACGGTCTCCTAATGGTTTTAACATAGTTTTCCTCCAAAGATTGAATTTTTAGCACTCTAAACTATTGAGTGCTAATCTATAGTTATTATTTTATCACTTGGTCAGAAATAGTCAAGAAAAAAACCGGCTAGATGACAGAAAAATTTTATTTTTTCTTCACTGCCTCCTAAAGTCAAAGAAAAAAACAAGTCCGAGCTAAAATCCTCTCAGACTTGTCTTTAGGGGGAGAAATGTCTATCTTGCAAGTTTTAGTTTTGCTTCAAAATCATCAATTACTTTTTGCAGATTTAAGCGTCCTCTATAGATGCCATAGCCAAATACGAGCATGGCTAAGATACCAAGTAGAGCTAGGACGATTCCTGCAATCAGTGCTAGGAGATTGGTCTCATGAAAGAGATAAATCAGAACAAGACCGATGCTGGCAATGGCAAAGAAGAGACTGAACCAGCGTCCTAGATTTTCAATCATATGCTTCTGGTAGTGAATTTCTGTTTCATAGCCTTGAATCAATTCTTGTTCTGTCATGATTTTCTCCTTTTAATATTTCAATCCTGGGTTGAAGAAACCAACTAATACACCAACAAAAGCAACTACAACGAGGATGAGCATAACTTTGATTGGAGAAAAGTTTTTCTTCGCCATCAGCCACCAACAGAAAACGATAAAGAGTGCTGTCAAGAGACCAGGGTAGACACCATCTAACTGATCTTGCATGACCAAAAATGCTTTACCAGATGAATCTTTCAATTGGAAAGCCGTTTTTACTGGAACCCAAGTGGCAGCAACTGCTCCGATAACCATACCACCAACGATAGATACTGATTTACGGATAGCCTGTCCTTGAGGACCTACCAAAAATTCAACAGCTTTATCACCTAATTCATAACCTTTGAAATAGGCGAATTTCATACCTGCATAGGCAAGTAAATTCCATACTACGATGTAGAAAATTGCACCTAGAGGTGAACCGCCATTAGAGAGTCCTAGGGCAATCCCTAGAATAATCGGAATCAAGGTACCAACAATAAGGGAATCCCCAATACCTGCAACCGGTCCCATAAGACCAGCCCGCAGTCCATTTATAGTTTCATCATCAACTCCATCAGCACCATTGGCACGCGCTTCTTCAAGACCAGCTGTAATCCCAACAATCAAAGCTCCCAGCTGAGGTTCTGTATTAAAGAAAGCAGTATATGTTTGCATAGCCTTTGCCTGCTCTTCTTTATCCTTATAAAGCTCCTCCACCACTGGCAACATAGAAGCTAAATAACCAAAGGTCTGCATGTGTTCTTGTGAAAAACAGGTTAGATTCCCATAGTACCAATGATGGAAAGATTTGCCTAAAGTTTTTCTCGTTAATTTCACCATCTTAAATATCCTCCTCATCATCGTCTTCAACAAAATCTGCATTTGTTCCCGCAGTAGCTTGCGCTCTTATATTTTTTGCCATTTGAATTTCATAAAACAGAACAGCGAAAATCAGAGAAACAACAGCACAAGAAACAAGATTCAGACCCAGAGAAGCTGCCAATGTAAAACCGACAAAGAAAGGAATGAAATCAACAGCTTTTTCAACAATTTGTTTTAAAAGGATAGCGATTCCGACACATGGAAGCAGTGAGCCAACTGTAAAGAGAGTTTTCATAGGAATTCCATCCAACGGTAGAGCTGATTTCAAAGTTGTTACAGCCTCAGCACCTAGTTTACACATGATGAGTGTAGGCAGGAATGAAAAAACCAAGTGTGAAATCCAAGGGAAACCCCAATCGACTACATATAGCTTTTTAAAATCCTTTTTTTCTACTGCTTTCCAACCAATATGCTGCCAAAGCAGATTCATAGTTGCTGTACCATAGAAGAGTACTGTACCAACTGTTCCTACCAGAGTTCCCATTGATTTTGCAAGGTTTGCCGCATCAGCAGAATCTAAAGTTAAACCTTGTGTCTTAATGGCAACCATAGCAAGTGGAATCCCGATGTAAGAAACAGCTCGCACATCAGCAGAGACAGTACCACCAGGAGTGACCAAAGCGATGTAAACCAATTGCATAGCAACTCCACAAACAATACCGAGCTTAATATCTCCTAAGATAAGACCAGATATTAAACCTCCTACTAAGGGACGTCCTAATGTATAGTTACCAATAGATGTACCACCTAAACCAGGCATAGATGACAAACATGCAAATAATCCCAGTAAAGCGGCTTGCAGCCAAGAAATTGTCATAATAGACTCTCCTTTTCATTATTGTAATTAAAAACCAAATTTAGACTTGAAATCGCTCCAGTAACCGATGGAAACATCAGGCAAGAGCTGGAATTTGACTTTGTAGCCAGCTTTTTCAATCGCTTCAATCGCTTCTGCCTCTTCCTGAGTGATGGACTGGTTGTTGCCCAGCTTAACAGCTCCCGGACGGTCATTAGCAGGACCGACGATGATTTCCTTAACATCCCCAGGTACAAAACCTTGGTCCACTAGGATTTCCTTCATATCTACAGGATTTTTCGTAATGAGGAAATAACGGCTGTCTGACTCGGTGACCTTGCCTGATTTTTCCTTGAAGGCTTCCTTGGTCCAAACAAAAGTCTTCTTGTCAGAAGCTCCCTTGTAGGCCTGAATCAAAACCTTGTTTCCTGCCGCAGCATTATTAACTGCAATCAAGCCATCACAAGGGTATTCCTTAGCCCAGCGAGTGACTGTTTGACCGTGGATCATGCGGTCGTCAATCCGTACAAATGATACTGTCATCTTTAAAATCTCCTTTTATCTTTTATAATGTATAGCGGAAGCACTAAATGTCATCTTCATCTTCGTCAGCTGCATCACTTACGACTTCAAATTCCTGCAAAGCAGCTGTGGCCTCGGAAAGGATGGCCTGAGCCAGCTCTTTTCCGTCCAAGATGTCTTTCATAACCAAGCCAGTAAGTCCCATGGTCAGGTTCAAACCGCCCAAGATAACTGCTGAGTCGAGCTTACCCATGTCAGCTAAGACGCTAGCTGCTGTCGTCAGAGGACTGCCTCCTACAATATCAGCCAGAACTAAGACACTGTCATCAGCGCTTAAGCCAGACAAGGCCTGAGTAAAATCAACTGCAAAATCATCAACTGACTTGCCTTCCTGAAGACCGACCGCAATCACCTGATCCGTCTTGTCTCCAGCAAACATCTTCAAGGAACTCTGCACGCCTGCAGCCAGTCCCCCATGGCTGACCAGTACAAGGTATTTCATCTTTCCTGCCTCCTTTATCCTTCAACTTCTTAGCCAAGTCAGGCTTTAGATGACGAAGGATTTATTGATGATTTTATTGTACAGAATATGGAACCGGTTTCATATTGTCAAATGTCACTTTGCCCAGATGACATTTGTTAGGAAAAATATGACATTTGTCATATTGGTCTAGTCAGCTGTGCTTTTTTCTGGCTTAATTAGAAATAAAAAAGAAAGCAGATTATTTTCCGCTTTCTATTTCTCTTTGAATGCTCGGTAGGGCACTGTCAATCTCTTGATTCTGCATAGCATTTTGAATCAGATAGTCCATCCGGTCCATCGTATGACGGTCTACTTCCAGACTGATGTCAATGATGGAGCGATTCATCATGTGGTCTAGCCTCTCAGAAGTCAAGGAATCCAAGCCAAAATCATCAGCTTGTAAGATTTCTCTAGCCTGTTGACTTTTCACCACAGATGGTAAGACTGAGGTCCCCTGCGATTTTTCAAACAAGGCCTGCTGACTTTCTTTATCCTGTGACAGCAAGAGCATAAATTCCCAAGCTAGCTTCTCTTGCTTGGTATTGGAAGACATAGCAAAAAGCGAGGTCTTGACCTGTGTTCCCATCACCTGGCTATTGGCTGTTGGCATCGGGATACAAGTCCAAGAAAAGCTAGAATACTTGGCAACATGGTATGGGTAGGGCTTGTAGGTCCGATACTGGGCCAGACTCATGGGGTAGAAGGCCACCCGCCCCTCATCAAAATCATTAGAAGTCACCTTATAATGCTGGCTGAGCATGTCTAGCTTGCTCATAAAGGCCAAGGCTTGGTGCATCTCTGAACTGTCTACATTGATACCGGATTTATCGGTAAGATGGCCGCCATAAGCTACCAGAGCTTGCTGCCAAGTGTAATCTGTTATACCGTACTGGTCCACCATACCATCACCATTAGTATCCTTTGTCACTTTCTTGCAAATCTCATAGAAATCCGCCAGGGTCCAACCTGACTCAGGAATGCTAATTCCTTCTTTTTCAAGCAGGTCTTTATTGACACACATCATGATAGGATTGCTCTCAACTGGAAGAGCATAGCTGACCCCCTGATATTGCCCAGCTTCATAAGCCACCGGATAAAAGGCTGTTCGTTCATCATCCGTTAGGAGGGTATCCAAGGATTTGAGCGCGCCAGTCGAAGCCAACATGCTAAAATCGTTTTCTGGTACCATAAAGAGATCTGGCTGTTCGCCTCTCAGGACTTGCTCTGCCAGCCAGTCAGCGTAATCATCCTTGGGAATACCGCTTTCGTAGACGACCTTGACATGAGGATGCGTCTTTTCAAATTTTTTAATCAGGCTGTCCAAGACCTTGTTTTCGCGGCTGTTAGGCACATCCCAGCTAGAGCCAGCATAGACCCCGATACGAAGGACTTTTTCCTGAGCTGAAGCCCAAAAGACAAAAGCCAGAGCAACAGATATGATCAGGACAACCAGTAGGGCCAAATGTCTCAATCTCCACTTCATTTGTCGCTTTCCTTACTAAAATCTCTCTGGGTGACTCCGGTCTGCACAGCCCAGATAGCCAGCTGGGTTCGGTCACGCAAGTTGAGCTTGGCTAGGATGCCTGACAGGTAATTTCGGACTGTCCCTTCTGATAGAAAGAGCTTGGCTGCAATTTCTTTATTAGAAATCCCAAAGCCAATCTGCTGGATAATCTTCCACTCCGTCCGGCTCATGTCCTCTATATTTTCTTCCGTCACTGTGATAGCAAAGTTGGACTGAGCCATCTGTGAAAAGATTTTGAAGACCTTGGTGGCAATATTGGGATTGATCATAGCTCCGCCTCGATAGACTGTCTGAATAGCTTCGTGAAGTTCTTCTGTCGAAACCCCTTTGAGAATATAACCAGACGCACCGTATTTGAGAGCGGAGAAGATAAATTCATCGTCATCAAAGGTCGTCAGAATGATAATCTTAACATCTGGATACTGCTCCTTGACAGCCTTGGTACAGAGAACACCGTCCATGACTGGCATGCGAATATCCATCAAAATCACATCTGGGCGCACCCGATGAAGCTTTTCCAGCACTTCCTTGCCGTCTCCGACTGTCCCGACAACCTCAATATCTGCGTGGGCAGACAGGATGATTTGCAGAGACTCGCGAATCAAGGCCTGATCGTCTGCTATTAAAACCTTAATCATGTCTTCCTCCTATTTTTGGGATTTCGATATGCGTGTAGAAACCGTCCCGATTTTCAAATCGGACGCTTCCGCCAATAATCATTAGGCGCTCCTGCATCTGCTTGAGGCCATAGCCATAGTGGAGTTCATCAAAACCAACACCATCATCCTGAATGGTCATTACATAGGACTCTTCCTCCAGCAACTCAATCCAGATAGTCTTGGCATGCCCATGGCGGACAGAGTTGGTAATAGACTCCTGAATCACCCGGAAGACAATGTCTTCCTTGGCGATATCCAAGTCAATATTATCCCATTCGTAACGGAGATGAATCTCCAAATTGGAGATGGCTTCATACTCACGGATAATCTTAATCAG
The DNA here is from genome assembly GCF_050225395.1 of Streptococcus sanguinis. Taxonomy (GTDB): domain Bacteria; phylum Bacillota; class Bacilli; order Lactobacillales; family Streptococcaceae; genus Streptococcus. The sequence goes on from NZ_CP071431.1 coordinate 2,234,623, forward strand.
AGCTTCCTTCAAAGTGTTATTTTCCAGAGCTCCCGGCCGCATTTTATTGAGCGAGCCTCGGACATCACGGATACCGTCTCGAACGACGACTGAGACATTGTTGAGCTGCTCCTTAGCTCGGTTAGTATCAATATCAACCAAGACCTTGACCGCATCAATACCCGCTGAAATTCCCGTCAAGGCATGGCCCAATGTATCGTGAATCTCTCTGGCAATCCGCTTCCGCTCTCGGTCTTCTGCTATCTTTTCGGACAAGGCCAGATAAGAATTCAACTCGCGATTGGCCTGAGAAGCCATGCGCAGCTCTTCCTCAATCCGATGACGCTCTGTAATAGCCGACAAGATATAGAAGAGCAAGGAAATCATAAAGACAACGATATTGAGGGAGTAGAGAAAGTTCTTACCGAAAAGCAGTAACAGCCGAACGGACTCTGGGTAAAACCGAATATAGGTATCTAGAGAAGGCAGCTTGATAAAGAGCGACATGAGGTCATAGTTGGACAAGAGCAGCATGCCAAAGCTCAAAATAATGAAAGAAAACCAGTACTTCTTGTCCTTGGAAGAATTGAACTCCTTAGAGCCATAGAAAATATCCGCAAACACCAAGAGGATCAAGCCATTGTAGGACGAGTGCAAGACGGAAAAGATGACCAGCATGAGCAGGATTTCAATAATAGTCGCCTTGTCATAGACGGACAGCTGATTGGGGTGGCGCTCCCGGTAGTACATGACCAAAAGCAGACTGCCATAGAGGCTAATTGATACCCAGAAAATCAAGCTGGGAGAGCCCGGAATGGCATCCAAACGCTCCAAAAGCGAGTGACTGAAGCCCTTAGCCGCTACATAGTTGGTCGCAAAGAGATAGATGGACGCATTATAGACAATGGCAACCAGATTGATGACCATCAGGGCTATTTTGCTGTAAAATATACTTTTTTGAGGTCTCATTATTGCCACCCTGTAACTGTGTATTGACTGATATTATCCCTGTTGACTAAGTGAACTGGAATCAGGTATTGGCTGTCGTAGGATTTCCCCTCTTGCATCAGCTCAATTACCTGCGCCACCTTGCGTCCCATCTGAATGGGCGATTGGGCCACGGTCCCCTCTATGTCGCTAGTCGTAGCCAGAAAGTTTTTGATATCTGGTGAACCATCCACGCCATAGATTGAGATTTTCTTATCAAGACCTTGATTTTTAATAGCAGCCAAGGCCCCGATAGCTGCTCGATCATTGAGCGCCATAACTACATTAAAGTCTAAACCTTCATCCAGAGCCCCTTTGACCTGTGGCATGGTTTCCTCAGTCTGGCCTAGTGTTTCTTTCTGGGAAATAATCTTGTAGCTGGGCTGTTTTTCAATCGTATCAATAAATCCCTGAATCCGGTCCATGGCAGAGACGGCATTGCGGTGCTCTAAAAGGAGAATGTTGGCAGAAGGCAAGCGCTTCATCATGTCCTGGGCAATCAGGACGCCTGCTTGGTAGTTATCAGACACAATGGTCGTATCCACTTTTACATCCTGACTGATAGGCGCATCCACTACGATAATTTTAATCCCAGCTCGCTTGGCCTTTTGAAGAGAGGAAATGATACTTGGACTATTGCTTTTGACCGGATTGATAACAATGACATCAACCTTTTCACGGACAAAAAAGTCAATCTGCTGACTCTGCTTGCCCTCATCCAGCTCAGGATCCCGAACGTAAAGTCGGCTGCCCTGCTGGTTGGTTTTCTTCTCCAACTCCGCATTTAAGGTCTTGTAAAAGTCATTGTTCATGGTCATGTAGGTCACCCCAATCTTGACCTGCTTCTCATCTGGCAGAACGCCCTTTAAATAAACAAAAAGCAAACCTAAGATAAGCAGAATGAAAAGCGGCCAGAGAGCCTTCTTTTGATAATGCTGTATCCGTTTTTTGACCTTAGCTGATACCATTTTTCACCCCCTATGCCGCAAGCGCCTTTATGAAACATATAGAATTATTATATTACAAAGCCGCCAAAAAGCAAAATCTTTCCAGAAATGGCCATAATAAAAGAGGCGAGACAGAATCTAAAAAATTCATGATTTTTGATTCTTGGTCCCACCTCGGTAATCATAATTAAACTTTTAAAAGCTTGAGAGAAATAGAATTCAGTCAAACAGATCTTGCGTCCTGCAAAACTGAATGATGATTTTTTAGAGCAAGGTCATTTCCCAGTCTTTGCTTCTTACTTAAAAGGGAAGTTCCTCTTCTTCCAATACTAAATCTGCCAAATCAGCTCCGCTATTATTTTCACGCAGAGCGCGCTGAGCCCGACTTTCCAGCAGCTGGAAGCTATGACAGAGCACCTCTGTCATATAATGAGTCGCCCCCTCCTTTTCATAGCGACGAGTCCGTAGCTCACCATCCAGAGAAATCAAGCTGCCCTTACTTGCATAGCTGGCTAAAGTCTCAGCTAAACGACCCCAGACAACGACATTTACAAAATCCGCCTCACGCTCACCGCTCTGAGATTTATAACGGCGATTAACCGCGACCGTTGCACGAGCCACAGATTTTTCATTCGCAGTCTTGTGCAGTTCAGGCGTAGCCGTCAGCCGGCCAATTACAATTACTTTATTATACATTTTATATCCTCCTAACTTATCATTCGTAATAGGAGGCAAAAAGTGAAAAAAATGTGGTATAGTATAGATAAAAAGGAAAGTTGCAGCTTCTGTCCCTTTCCTACTTGACTTGTACAATGGAGGTTCAGATGACCATTAAACATTCCCCTGTGAAAAATCTTCTTTTTATCCTGATTTCTCTGTGGTTCGGGGGCTTTTCTGTCTTAGCTGCCGTAGACTATCTGACCAGCTCCAACCCCTACAAAGACACTAGTTTCTTTGTCCTTAGTCTGCTAGTTGCTGCTTTCTTCTCACTGCTCCTTATCTTTGCTATTCGCAGACTAACCATTCATGCGACTATCCTCTCCTTTGACCACGAATATGTAACCTACCATTATAGCGGACTCTTATCAGCTGCCACCTACTGCATTCCTATGCAGCAGATTAGTCATGCTCGCTACAGCCGAGACAGTGAAGAATCCGAGATTAGTCTTTGGATGAAGGACGGTTTCCATGACTTTGCAGCCTTTAATCATCCCCGCCATAAGATTTATGCCTATCCTGACAGCCAGCTCATCGGCATTGTTTTCAAGAGAAAGCGCCTCAAAGCATTGGAAGACCACAGCCTAAACAGCCTTATCTACCAATACAAATACAGCACTCCGAGCCAGATTCCCACAGCCACTCCTCAATCATCAACCGACTCGCAAAGCAATAGCGACAGCGTCTTCTTTTGAGAAATCCTGTAAATTTCACATCAAATCACTTTAGATTATGGAGGATATTTAATGGTTTATATAGCATTTACTTATTCCATTCTTTTATTACTTTCAACCTATTATGGTTACAAAAAGGGCATGGGAATATCCAGAATTTCATTAGTCATAAGCTCGCTTTTATTTCTCTCAACCTTTCTTCATCTAATTTTCTTAAATACTTTCTTAAAAACCTTGATATCAATACTGTTACTGTTAATCTCAGTAAGTTATTTCCTTGACAGAAAAAAGAGTAAGAAGCAGATTCATTATCCTCATCATTGTATTCGATTAATTTTTCATGTATTCATAATTTATTTTCTATACCATTAGTTTAAGATAAAGTTATTACCAAAAAAATAGAGTGAAACCAATTGTAGGACGATTTCACTCTATTTTTTGTTTTAGACTGTGCTGTAGCACATTACTGATGTTAAATTCTTTATCCCTGCCAATGTTTGGCTGGGTCAAAGGCAGTTCCAACTAGTTCGCTATCAGCTAATTCGATGATGCCACGTTTTTGAGGCGCATTCGGCAGCTGAAGTTCCCGTGGGCTGCACATCATACCAAAACTCTTTTCGCCTCGAAGTTCTCCAGGAAAAATCAAATTCCCTTTAGGCATCATGGCACCCGGCAGAGCCACAATCGTTTTGAGGCCGACTTTGGCATTAGGAGCACCGGCCACGATTTGAACAGTCTTATCAGCAGCTACCTGCACTTGGCAGATATTCAGGTGGTCACTATCTGGATGAGCTACCATATCAACGATTTCTCCAACCACAAACTTCGGTTGGCTGTCATTAACCAAGTCCGCTGGGAAGCCTGCCTTGCTCAACTCCTGATTGAGAATAGTCACTTGCTCATCTGTCAAAAAGACCTGTCCGCGCTCTGCAATTTCAAAAAGGTCTGACTGCTCAAAAATATTCCAAGCAACAGTCTGGCCATTGTCTTCGCGGTAAACACGCGCTACCCGTCCTTTGCGCTCAGCTGCCAGTTTAGCTCCTTGATTGTCCGCAGCAATAATCATCAGCACGTCACCGACATATTCTTTATTATAGGTAAAAATCATTTTACGCTCCCTTTTTCTCTTATACTCGCTAAAAATTCATTGATTTGACCCTTGGTCTTGCGGTCACGATTGACCAGACGGCCAATCTCCTGTCCCTTTTCCAGCACTACTAAGCTGGGAATACCGTAAACATCCCACTCTTTGGCCAGATCCAGATAAGTATCACAGTCCACTTGGATAAAGCGATAGTCAGGATTTTCCGCTTCTATCTCTGGCAGGAAAGGTTTGATAAATCGGCAATCTCCGCACCAGTCAGCCGTAAAAAAGAAGACAGTCCTCTCCCCTTCATTGACATAAGAAGCCAATTCCTCTATATTTACAGGAACAATCATGCTTCTTCCTCGTAGCTTAGCTGACCATTTTCATAGACAAAGGCAAAATGGCGGTCGTCCTCTAAGACCAGACCACCAACCAAGCGGTCATCTGTGGACTCGTAGAGCTTAACATAAAGGCAGGAAATAGTGCCCTGACTGGAAAAGAAATCTCGCACAAGCTCGACGATTTCCTCCCGATTACGCAGTCTTTTCTGCTCCTGTACGACTTTGGCTGCCCCAAAAGCCAGCGCTCCAGCCCCCAAAAGGGCGGTTGTAGTTAAAATGATTTTTTTAGCTTTCATGTAGAATATTTTAACACAAAAGAGCAGAGGCGACAAACAATATTCCAGATTTTCCTGGGAGAAGTTGGATTCCTAAGTGGGCAGTCCTGTTGATTCATATAAGCTATAAGATTTCCCTACTCATTTACCGCAAAAAGTGATAAAATAGGGGGCAGAAAGAAGGTAAGTTTATGACAACATTATTTTCAAAAATCAAGGAAGTAACAGAACTTTCTGCTATTTCAGGTCACGAGGCACCTGTTCGCAGCTACCTGCGGGATAAAATCACTCCCCACGTCGATGAGGTCGTCACTGATGGTCTGGGCGGCATCTTTGGGATACGCCATGCAGAAGCTGAAAACGCTCCCCGTGTATTGGTAGCAGCTCACATGGACGAGGTTGGCTTTATGGTCAGCGAGATTAAGCCGGACGGGACCTTCCGCGTGGTGGAAATCGGCGGCTGGAACCCCCTGGTCGTTAGCAGCCAACGCTTCAAACTCTTTACCCGTGAAGGTCGGGAAATCCCTCTTATCTCAGGCTCTGTCCCTCCTCATCTGACGCGCGGATCTGGCGGACCAGTTATGCCACAAATTGCTGATATTGTCTTTGACGGTGGCTTTGCAGATAAGGCGGAAGCTGAAAGCTACGACATTCGGCCAGGAGACACGATCGTGCCAGACAGCTCTGCTATTCTCACAGCTAACGGCAAGAACATCATCTCCAAAGCCTGGGACAACCGCTACGGCGTCCTTATGGTCAGCGAATTAGCTCAAGCCTTGTCCGGTCAATCACTAGGCAGCCAACTCTATGTCGGCGCCAATGTTCAAGAAGAGGTTGGCCTGCGTGGTGCCCATGCTTCAACGGCAAAATTTGCCCCTGAGGTCTTTCTGGCTGTGGACTGCTCCCCTGCGGGCGACATCTACGGCGGTCAAGGAGCCATTGGCGACGGAACGTTGATTCGCTTCTTTGATCCTGGTCATCTCATGCTGCCAGCTATGAAGGACTTCCTCTTGACAACTGCTGAAGAAGCTGGCATCAAGTATCAATATTACTGCGGCAAGGGCGGAACGGATGCTGGTGCTGCCCATCTCCAAAGCGGCGGCGTACCATCTACTACCATTGGTGTCTGCGCCCGCTACATTCATTCTCACCAAACCCTCTATGCCATGGACGATTTCTTGCAAGCCCAAGCTTTCCTGCAAGCTTTGGTCAAAAAGCTGGATCGCTCAACAGTGGACACGATTACCAACTATTAATTTCAAAAGGCGGCTCGTTCTTCATTCGGGCTGCTATCTCTTTTGTCTGATACTTTCCCTTTCAACTTTCCAATTTGAAGAAAATTTTGTTATAATGCTTAGCAGAGGTGAAAATATACATGAAAAAAATTGCTTTTGATTCTGAGAAATACTTAAACCTGCAGCGCGACCATATCTTGGAGCGCATTAATCAATTTGAGGGCAAACTTTACATGGAATTCGGCGGTAAAATGCTGGAAGACTTCCATGCTGCCCGTGTCCTGCCAGGCTATGAGCCGGACAATAAAATCAGACTGCTCAAAGAGCTCAAGGACCAAGTAGAGATTGTCATTGCTATCAATGCCAACAACATTGAACATTCTAAGGCGCGTGGCGATTTGGGCATTTCCTATGACCAGGAAGTGCTGCGACTAATCGATACCTTTAACGAGCTGGATATTTATGTAGGCTCAGTGGTCATCACCCAGTATTCCGGTCAGCCGGCGGCGGACCTCTTCCGCAGCCAGCTGGAAAAGAATGGCATCGCCTCCTACATCCACTACCCAATCAAGGGCTATCCGACCGACATGGACCATATCATCTCGCCTGAAGGTATGGGGAAAAACGACTACATCAAAACCAGCCGTAATCTAGTCGTTGTTACCGCACCTGGTCCTGGTTCTGGTAAATTGGCTACTTGCCTATCCAATATGTATCACGACCAAATCAATGGCATCAAATCAGGCTACGCCAAGTTTGAAACCTTCCCAGTTTGGAATCTGCCCCTGCACCATCCGGTCAATCTAGCCTATGAGGCAGCGACGGCAGACCTCGACGATGTTAACATGATTGATCCTTTCCATCTGCAAACCTATGGCAAGACTACAGTCAACTACAATCGTGATATTGAGATTTTCCCAGTCCTCAAGCGCATGCTAGAACGTATCTTAGGTAAGTCTCCTTATGCTTCTCCAACAGACATGGGCGTCAACATGGTCGGCTTTGCTATTGTGGACAATGAGGCTGCCATTGAAGCATCTCAACAGGAAATCATCCGTCGCTACTACCAGACCATTCTGGACTTCAAGGCAGAGCGCGTTTCTGAATCTGCTGTCAAGAAAATCGAACTCTTGATGAATGACTTGGGTATCATACCGCTGGACCGCAAGGTAACAGTTATTGCGCGCGATAAAGCTGAAACCACTGGTGAGCCAGCTCTGGCCTTGGAATTGCCAAACGGTCAAATCGTAACCGGTAAAACCTCTGAACTCTTTGGCCCTACGGCAGCTGTATTGATTAATGCCATTAAGAAACTAGCCAATATTGCCAAAGAGACCAAGCTGATTGAACCTGAGTATGTCAAGCCAATCCAAGGTCTGAAAATCAATCATCTGGGCAGCCGCAATCCTCGCCTCCACTCAAACGAAATCTTGATGGCTCTGGCAATCACAGCCATGGAAAATCAAGATGCTGCGCATGCCATGCAACAACTTGGCAATCTCAAGGGCAGCGAGGCCCACTCCACTGTCACTCTGACTGATGAAGACAAAAACGTCCTGCGCAAGCTAGGCATCCATGTAACCATGGACCCCGTTTACCAGTATGATAGACTTTATAGAAAATAAAAAAACAAGCTCTATTATAAGCTTGTTAAGATAGCTGGCGACGCCAGCTTTTTTTGTTAATAGCGCTTAGATAGGATGAAACGCAAGAGATAGTAAAGTCCCAAAACCAGAATAATGGTCAAGGTCAGAAACTGATTAAGACTTAAGATGATTGGGAAAATCATGGACAAAACACTCAAGCACGCTGCCAGCAGCAAAAGGATATTAAAAAGCAAAGTACGAGTCTTTTCGTCAATCATGCGATTGCGCTCATCAGTCACCTGAATGTAGAGCTTCTCAAAATTTTCCTCCCGTCTTAGGGCCAGATTATACCGAATGGTCAGCAAAGAAAGCCCCAGCAGGATACCAACCATGACTCCTTCCTGATGATCATCCAGAGAATGAAAGTGGCTCCAGGCCAGTCCTACCAAGATGATAAAGGTTAAGATACGCCCCACGATAACTTTCCTTTGAAGTTTTTTTCGAAATTCTTGTTTAGTTAATGTTTCCATGTCAGCCTCCTATTTTTCATACGCTTGAAAAATTTTCAACATCACCACAATCAGGAAAATTCCCACAAAAGGCAGGATTTCCTTAGGGATAAAATTGGCTTGAAAATGGAGATGAGATAAGCCAACCACCACCAAAATAGCCAATATCCATTTACACAAATAAGTCCATTTCATGATTCATCCTCCTCAAAGAGAAAAACTTCTTCAATCCTTAAATTGAAAAAGGATGCAATTTTATGAGCCAAAAGCAGCGAGGCATTGTAGCGGCCTTTTTCCAAAGAAATAATCGTTTGTCTCGTGACCTCTAGCTTCTCAGCCAGCTCCTCCTGGCTGAGCTTTTTTCTTTTTCGTAATTCTTGAATTCGATTTTCCAAGGCTGCCTCCTTTCTACAATGTAAAACAAACTTTACTTTTCAAATATAGTATAGCTCCCTTTACATCTTTTGTCAAGAAGAAAGCGGCAGAAAAAGGACTGAAAATTTAAACATTGCAGTCCTTTCATCATCTTTATTGATTTCCTTTGTTATTTGATTTCCAAAGCTACAGTCAATTCTACACAAGCTCCTCCTTGGTCTGGATTGAGTAGGATCAGACGACCACCATGCAAGAGAGCTACCTGCTTAGAAAAGGCTAAGCCGATACCATGATGGGGATTAGCTGAATTGCGGCTTTGGTCACTCTGATAAAAGAGCTGTTCCGCTCCCAGCAACATCTCCTCTGAAAATGCAGGGCCATTGTTCCAGATAGCAAAAACCAACTGGTTCTGCTGCACTGATACCATTAGCTTGACTTCCTTTTGACCCTGGTTTGCATGTTCAAGCGCATTCAGTAAAATATTGAGCAAAGCTCGCTTGAGATAGTCCAAATGAATCGACAAAATCAGACTAAGGTCACAATCTTCTTGGAGATAAAAACGATAGCTTTCCTGTTTGCTGAACAGTGCCCAGTCGTCCTGTAAATCAGCCAAAAAGTCCTCCAAGGAAAGCTGACTGAACTGATTAGAATCAATCTGAAAAGTCTTAGCGTAATCAATCAAAGAGCCACAATACTCTTCCATCTTGTGACTGGCCTGCAAAATCTCAGCAGCATAGTCTGCCTGTGGCTGGCCTAACTGCGCCAATTCCAAGAGCTCAGCATTCCCCTTAATCACAGTTAGGGGCGTCTTCAAATCGTGCGATGTCGCTGATAGCTGTAAAATCAACTCCTGATTATGCTGCTGCTCTCTTTCTAGAAGACGAGCATTATCTTGGTGGCTGCTCCGTAAATCGCTGTAGACTTCTAGCATTTCCTCAATCCGAAAAAGCTGACTTTGATTTTCTTCTAAAAGCTTCTCGCTCTTTAGCATTTTTATTTCCCTGTCGATTTTTCGGAGCAATTTCAAAATATGATAAAAAGTAATCAGCAGCAAGCTCCCTGCCCAAAAGAACAAGGTGAAAAGAACGTGATTACTTCCTTGCGTAAATTCATAGCCTATAAGTACAAAAATCAAAACATGAAAGAAGACGATTTTTAAACTGGTTGTCCAGACTAGGCTTTTGAAATTTCGGGTTCTAATTGCCATCTATAGCCTACTCCTCTCACTGTTGCGATTGCTTGCAGCCCTTCTTGTTTGCATTTTTGGCGAATCTGATATACGTATTCTGAAATAGAGCGAAGCTGTGTTTCTGAGCTTTCTGGGTAAAGCAAGGTATGCAGGCGTTCAGCTGAAAAGGTCTGCTTGGGATTGCTAGCTAGTAAATGTAGCAACTTAAACTCTCGCTCTGAAAATTTCAAGACTTTACCAAAACAGGCAACTTCATAGCGCTCTGGATAAAATTGACAAGAAGCAATTTCAGAATAGCGCTCCTCACGTCTTTCCTCCCGACGAAGATGAGCTCTGACACGCGCCAGCAATTCTTTGGTCCCAAAAGGTTTGACAATATAGTCATCTGCCCCACGAAAGAGCCCTTCCACCTTGTCCGCCTCCAACTCCTTAGCCGTCAGAAAGATGATGGGACACGAAAGATGAGGACGAATGTAGGAGCACAGCTCAAAACCATTAACAGGCTCCATCATCACATCTAGCAAAATCAAGTCATATCCGACAAAATTCGTCAGCTCTAGCTCTTCTATCCGATCAAGCGTCGTCACATCATAAGCATCGAGCTCTAGGACGTTTTTCACCAGCTTCAAAATGCTCCGGTCGTCATCAACCACCAAAATACGATACTGTCTCATAATTTCCATTATAGCATACCTCTAGCGAACATCTCGTTTCAAGCTTAAGAATATAGCAGAGCTCCAAACCAAAGCTAGCCAGAACAGCTGTATCCCCAGACCTGATAAATCTATTGAATGCTGAAGCCCTTCATACTCAAAGAGATTTAGGGTAGCCAGATCGGGCAGGTATTTTGCTTCCTTGATGAACGTTGCCAACAAACGACTGAGACCAATCAAGAGAGGAAAGAGCACTGACACCGGCACAACCCAAGATTGAAATAGCAAAGCGAGGCCGGCAGTTAAAAAAGCCAGAAAAAGATTGCTGAGAAGACCAAAAGAGCTGTAATAGAGGAATTTCCCCAGTAAGGACCAGCTAAAGTCTAGGTCAAAACGAGCCAGCATAACAAGGAAACAGCTGCCTATCATGATACTGTAGAGGATCAGGAGCAGCATGGCCAGAAAAAGGATTTTCCCAGCCAACCAAGCCCTTCTATTTGATACGGTTAGAAAATTCGTTCGCATCCCAGACTTGACAAACTCCTGGGCAAAATAGAGGGAAGTAAAGATGACGATGACAGGCTGTGCCAGATAGAGGGCATGCAAAGCCTCACTCAGAGCCTTTGTCTGGCCAACTGCTGTTTGACTGTAGTCAAGATTCATCAGAAAAAATGGAACGATTACCAGAGCCACCAAGGCTGCACCAAGAGCGAGATAGTAAGAACGGAACTTAATCCATTCGCTTCTAAGTAGAGCTTTTATCATCAGTATCGCCCTCCTAAATCAGTCTTCAAAAAGCGCAGAGAGGTCATGCCGCCAATGACTAATATCCATGCACCAAGTATCAACAGCCCTTGCAAGGGATTGTTGGCATATTGGGAAGTTGGCGTTGCAGCAAACAACTCTCCTGCTGGCTGTGGCAGATAAGCTCCCCAACTCGTGTGAGCTGCCAGGTAGTTTCCCAGATTATAGATCTGTGGTACGAGAAAAAGCAGAGGAACTAGCATGGTCCGAGCCAATAAACCTAACAAAAATGAAAGGATTCCCAAGAGGGTTAGAGATAAGGTTTTCCACAAAATCAGACTCCAAGCTGCCTGATTGAGCAGAATCGGATTAAGCCCTTCCTTTCCTAAAGCCAGGTGCATGACCATATAACTAAAGTAGATTGATAAAAAGCTACTGGCAAGAGAAAAGCAAGCAAAGGTCATGAGTTTCCCCACAAGCAACTTCAGGCGGTTATTACAGGTCAAAAGACTGGTTCTCAAGCTATGAGACTGAAATTCCATAGCTCCCAAAATTCCAGCTAAAATGACCAAAACCATGCCTGCCATAGAGGCACCATTGAGGCCTAGATATTCCAGCGGGTCAATGGCTTCTGCCAGGCCGGGAACCGTCTCAGGCGTGGCATCCAAGCCGACAGATAAATACTGTCGACCCTCCAGCCAGGATACGGCAGGCACCAAGAGCAGCATGAAGGCCATACTCACTTTGAAAGCCTTGGTTGAGCGAATTTTCAACCATTCTGAATGCAATAAAGACATCGTTTCTTTCATCTTAAACCTCCTCTGTCAAATCAAAGAAGAGATCTTCTAGACTGTCTGAATCTTGCAGCACCTCTTCCAATGGTCCCTGCTCAATAATTCGCCCATGATGAATCAAGACTACATCATCTGTCACCATTTGCACCTCTGATAGGATATGAGAAGATAGAAGTACCGTTTTCCCTAAATCAGCCTGCTGACGGATGAACTTTCTAAACCACTTGATCCCACTTGGATCCAGTCCATTGGTCGGCTCATCTAATATAAGAAACTGAGGATCACCCAGCAAAGCCGCAGCCAAACCCAAGCGTTGACCTTCCCCCAGAGACAGGCTTGACAAGAGGTCCTTCCTCTTATGAGCGATTCCAGTCATCTCCAAAACCTCATCGATCCGAGACTTGGGAATAGCATTACTCGCCGCAATAATCCTCAGGTGGTCATAGACCTTTCGATTTGGCAGACCGCCAATGCCGTCAAAGGCTGCACCTACCGTTCTGAGCGGATAGGTCATTGACTGATAGGTTTGCCCATCAAAAGTCGCAGTCCCAGACGTCGCTCGATCTAACCCCAAGAGAATCCTCAAGGTCGAACTTTTCCCTGCGCCATTTGGGCCCAGAAAAGCTGTAATCCGCCCGCTTCTAGCTGTAAAAGAAATATCTTCTAAAATCTGCTTGCTGCCATGCTTCTTGCAGACCCCTTCTATTTTCACCATATGTTCCATACTGAACTCCTTTTGATTTTTCTTTAGTATACAGGGGCAAGTTCAGAGAAAGTTCAGACAATGAAAAAACTTGCCTTGCGACAAGTTTCTTTTCTCATTTTTCAACCGCATCCCAGAGCTGGCGAATGCTTTTTTTCTGCACGGGATCGACAAAGTGTGGGGCGATTTCCACCAGAGATTGCAAGACAAAAGCTCGCTCAGCCACATAAGGATGAGGAACAATCAAGTTTGGACTGTATAACTCTTCTTGTCCTATGTAAAGAATATCCAAATCAATCACACGAGGTCCCCATTTGATTTCCCGCACGCGCCCTAGATCCGATTCGATAGCCAAGAGCGTCTGCATTAACTCCTCAGGATTGAGCCAAGTCTCAACTTCAACAACTTGATTGAGAAACGGATCCTGCTCAACGCCACCCCAAGGCTCTGTCTCAATGCGGCTTGATGCCTGCAAAACTCTTATATTTTGCTCTGCCATTTTTTCCAGAGCCGCATCCAGATTGGCAGTTGGGCTGCCTTGATTGCTCCCCAGAGCGATAAAGGCTTTCCGCTTTTGACGCACCAGCTTGACTGAGCAGGTCTCTAAAGGCAGCGGCACGGGTGCCCAAGGCTTCTTGACCTCCAAGCTGACCTTCTGCACCAAAGGATGAGTCAGAAAAATCCGATCAATCAGCTTGTAAGCCAGCGTTTCAATCAAGTCTTCCTTGCTTTCCTGACACCAGTAGGTCAAATCCTGAGCCAATTCTCCATAGTGGATAGAAGCTGTCAGGTCGCCTGTTTTGGCAGCCCGAGTCATATCATAGTCCAAAATCAGATCCAGCACAAAACGCTGGCCCAATTCCTTCTCTGCTCCAAACAGACCGTGATAAGCATATACTTCCAAATCCTTTATGCGCAGCTGATCCATTCTCTTGTCCTTTCTGATTCAAGTTTCTGCATTTTATCCTTGATAAAACTATCTAACCTTTCCTAACATGCTCCACCACTGATAAGATCAATGTCCCATCAGCTTGTAAGCTTCATTTTTCAGATCCTTATCCGTCGCTAAAACGCCGCGCGCTGCTGTAGTAACCGTTGCAGTGCCAGGCTTTCTGACTCCGCGCATATTCATACACATATGCTCAGCTTCCACCCAGACCAGAGCCCCTTGAGCACCCAGATAGTCCATCAAGGCCTCAGCAATCTCTACGGTCAATCGCTCTTGAATCTGCGGTTTCTTGGCATAGACCTCTACTGTTCGGGCCAGCTTGGACAGGCCTGCTACCCGACCATTAGGCACATAGGCGATGTGAACCTTCCCGTAAAATGGCAGGAAGTGGTGCTCACACATGGAATGAAAGAAAATATCCTTCTCCACTACCATATTATTGTCAATGATTTCAAAAGACTTGGCCAGATGCTCCTCAGCAGTCTCACCCAGCCCAGCAAAGATTTCCTGGTACATTTTAGCAATGCGCTGTGGCGTCTCCTGCAAGCCTTCGCGGCTTCCGTCTTCTCCAACCGCCTCAATAATCTGGGCAACAGCTGCTTCAATTTTCTTCGTGTCCATATATGCTCCTATGTTCATTTTTATTTTTTGATAATTGACTTGACTGAGAAGGACGCTCAGCAAAGTCTAACTCGCGATTCTCAAGGATTGATTTTCTAACCTGAGCTAGAAAATAAAGAGAACCCGTGATCAACAAAAGTTCATCTGACTCATGCTCTACTGCTAAATAATCTGCTAAATAATCCGGCCATTCTTTGTAAGACAGGCCTTGCTGCTCAGCCCAGGCTTGCATGCTCTCTTCAGAAAAACTCCGCGGATCAGCAAAGGCTGTCAAGCTTATAGCTGCTTTGGGAATCTTTTGCAGCAGCTCCACCATATCATCCAAGGCCTTGGTTTGGATACAAGCAAATAAAATGTGCTTCTTATAAGTCGGATAATGCTGGTCCAGTGTCGCAGCTAGCGACCGCAGGGCATGGGGATTATGGGCTCCATCCAGCAAGATAAGCGGCTGATCCAATATTCTTTCCAAACGCCCAGGCCATACAGCAGCAAGCAAGGCCCTCTCAACCTCTGCTTTTGTCAATAAAGGCAGCGACTGCAGCTGACAGTATAGGTCGCACAAGTGCAGAGCCAGTCCAGCATTATCTGCCTGATGCAGTCCCATCAGAGCTGTTTGATACGAGTCTTTGGACCGATAGGCATTCGAAAAGGAAAAGCACTCCCCCTCCTCTGACTCTTGAGGTTCCACTTGATAAGCTTGAGACCAAGAAAAGAGCGGAGCATCTTTTTCAGCAGCCTTTTGCTCGACTACTGCCAGAGCCTCTGGCTCCAACCTACCGGTCACAATGGGAACTCCATGCTTGATAATGCCAGCTTTCTGCTGGGCAATAGCCTCTAGACTGTCACCTAGCAAGGCCACATGATCCAGACCGACTGTTGTGATTGCAGTCAGCAAGGGCTGGCAGACATTGGTACTGTCCAAAAGCCCACCCATGCCGACCTCGATAATAGCCACATCCACCTGCTGCTCAGCAAAATAATCATAAGCTAGAGCAGTTATAATCTCAAACTCAGTCACACCCTGCAAGCTAGAGTCTGTCGCATGCTGGGCCAAGAGGTCCTGATAAAGGCTCAGCAATCGCTGAAGATCTTGGTCGGAAATCGCATTGCCATTAATGGCAATCTGCTCATTGTAGCTGACTAGGTAGGGAGAGGTGAAAGTGCCAACACGCAGGGCTCGCACCTCCAAAAGTTGGCGCAGATGGGCAATGGTTGAACCCTTGCCATTAGTCCCCGCAATATGAATGACTGGCAGCTGCAAATGCGGATGCCCCCGCAGCTCCAGCAAACGCTCCATCCGCTCCAAGCCAAAATTGGGACTAGCTGTCCGATAAGCTTCCAGCCAGCTTAAATCAGGTAATTCTTGTTTTTTCATCTTACTTATACTGACCTAGATTGAGATCTTCTGTCTGCTGCGCTAGACGAATCGCATCGCCAACGGCAGCAGCCATCCGGTGCTTAGCCACTTCGTGCACTCTGACAACTTCAACACCTCTGCTGGCCGCAAGGCTAGTCAGATGGGCTGAAGCTGTATCACGGTTTTCAAAGCCTTCCTGAGTCTCAGGATTGACCTCAAAGCCGTTTTCTTCTAAGATACTAACGAGAAACCGCTTACGAGAAACCCCAAGAAAAATAGGAAAACCAGCCTGATGGAGACTATCCAGCTCCTGCAAAATGAGAAGATTCTCCCGCTTGGTCAAACCGAAACCAATCCCTGGATCCAGCATGATATGATCACGCGAAAGGCCGGCATGTTCCGCCACCTTCAAAGATTTCTCAAAACACTTCCACATTAGTTCTGCAATCGGCAGCTCTGCAAAAAGAGACAATTCTTTCTTACTAAAAGCAGGGGCAAAGCCAAATTCTGGGAAAATTTTTGAGCTAGCGTGTTGAGGACGAGCCATCACTGGATTAAACATGACAATGACTGGCGCGCCATATTTCGCAGCTGTCTCTGCCATCTTTTCATCACCCAAGAGACCAGTAATATCGTTGATGATATCTGCACCCGCAGCCAAAGCCGCTGCAGCCACTTCCGACTTCCAAGTGTCCACAGAAATTACAATATCACTTTCCCGGCGAATAGCTTCAATGACTGGCACCACCCGCTCTATCTCTTCTTGAATAGCCACAAAATGACTGCCTGGCCGAGTAGACTCACCACCAATATCCAGCATGTGAGCTCCCTCAGCAATCAGCTTTCTAGCCTGAGACAATGCCGTCTCAACCGTGTTGTAGCGCCCACCATCTGAAAAGGAATCCGGCGTCGCATTGATAATACCACAGAGGCCCGTTCGGCCATCTGGAGCAATTGCTTTTAGATTTACCATTTGACTTTCATCTCATTTCTATCGACTGCCCTGCTCTTCAACAAAAAAGGCACACTCATCTAGTGTACCGCAAAGCTCTCAGCAGATGCAGCATCCAGTCCTATGAACTGCACTCGACTTCACAAGAAGACCTTATCTAGTCCCTTGTTTCATTTACCATTTTACCATAATTCTTCTATTTGACAAAACACTTTCTAAAAGCAAAAGGGTAAAAGGCTGAGAATAATCATATTTCGGAGAATATGGGCCAGCATAGACAGCTCCAAACGCTGAAAATAAGGCCTGAGGAGATGGGCAAAGACTAGTCCCAAAACTAGATAGGACAGAAAACACAGAGTTTCCTGAGGATTTTTCGCAAGGGAAAAGCAGAGCAAACCTAGTGCAATCCCCCAGCTCTTCCGATAGCGAAGAGAGAAGTCACTGTCAACAAATTTCGGTGCTGCAGGGGATAAAACGACGATGTCAATCCCCAGAAGCAAAAGAGAAGATGACAGAAAACTCTCCGTCAGCATCTGCTCCACCGCCTGTTCTGACTGCGACTCCTTGCCACACAGCAGAAGAACCCCCGCAGCATTGACCAAAATCATCAAAAAATACAAGAAAAGCAAGTGTCGATAATTGCTTGACTGACGAAGAGAACCTTTGATTTCCTGAAGTTCTCTGGAAAAATAAAAGGCACAACAAAAAAGCAACCCCAGCAAGCCCACCATAAAAAGCAGATTAGCCTGACTAAAGACCAAGCGATGAGGCATTGGATGAAACATGAGTAGCAGTCCCGTCTGAGTCAACATAGCCAGTAATAACAATTGAATGATTTTCTCTAATTTCAGCATATTCTCTCCATTCTTCTCTTATCATTATAGAAGAAGTAAGAGCAAGCTGGGAGAAATCCCCTCAAATGTCCTAATTTGTGCCTCAAATGACAAAAAAGCAGATATTCTCTGCTTTCCTACTTGTTCACCAAACCTGTCAGTATCATGATGAGTACTGCAACTCCATTTCTCAACATGTGTGCCAAAATAGACATTTCCAAACGCTTAAATATATAAGCAACCGCAGCTAAAACAGCACCCATACCTGCATATATAACAAAACTGCCGATATTGGTCGGGCCATGAAAAAGACCGAAAAGAATGACTCCTACAACCAATCCCCAAACATAATGCTTGGTAAAAATCTTCTGAGGAATCAAGCCACGAAAGACCACCTCTTCCAAAATAGGAGCCTGAATCACGGCACCTACCACTAATAAAATCTTGGGTACATGCTGAAATAAAGCATTCAAGGCATCCTGATTGGCAGTGGAAATAGCCTGGCCTTCCAGCAGCATGATAATTGCTCCCAGCATGTTGACGCCAATCATGACAACATTAGAAACAGCTAACCAGCCAAACGAAGACCATTTAAAAAAGCTAAAGTCAAGGCTCAGCAGTTCTTCTTGCTTAGCCATTCTCAGAACAAAAAAGATAATCAAAATATATACCACCAGCACAAAGATGGTCTGTCCTACTGAAAAATTCTTCTCAGAAGACGTCATTTGCCGGATAAATATAAATGGTATCTGGCTGAGAAATAGGACAAACAGAGTCAGTAGGATGTACTCTAATTTTTTTAGAATTGCTTTCATATCTTCCTCCTTTTCCTTCCTAGTATAGCTCAATTTTCTTATTTTGTATAGACAATTCTTAACTGCAAGCATTTTATATATCACGGGTTGGGAACTAATACTGATAGTGACTATGAGATAGAATCGCTCAATGTTTTCAAGGCCAGCAACCAAGAAAATCCTTTATTAAAGCATATAAAAAGCCCAGTCAAACTGAGCTTTTGAATTTTTTGATTTATTGATTTTTGAAGCGTTCGACATCACGAGCAATGACCAACTCTTCGTCAGTCGGGATAACCAAGACTTTGACCTTGGCATCAGGAGTGGAAATCACGCCTTCTGCACCACGAACATTCTTTTCTGGATCTACGTTACAGCCAAACCAAGAAATACCATTAATAACCAGTTCACGAATGGTCACAGAATTTTCACCGATTCCTGCGGTAAAGATGATAGCATCAGCTCCATTCAAGACGGCAAGATACTGACCAATGTATTTTTGAATCCGGTCTACAAAAATGTCGTTGGCTAATTGAGCCTTGGCATCACCTGCCCGCATCGCCTCATGAATATCACGCATATCACTAGACTTCTCAGAAACTCCTAGCAGGCCTGATTCACGATTCAAAACGCGGCTAATATCTTCTGGAGTATTAAAGTCATCTGTGTATTGCATCAGGTAAGGAATGATGGCTGGGTCAATATCCCCTGTACGCGTTCCCATCATGACACCGCCAAGTGGTGTGAATCCCATAGAAGTATCTACAGAAACGCCCTTGTCTACTGCTGTGATAGAAGCTCCGTTACCAATATGGCAAGTGATAAGTTTGAGTTCTTCAATTGGACGTCCCAAAATTTTAGCAGCTTCCTTGGCTACATACTCATGGCTAGTACCGTGAGCTCCGTACTTGCGGACCTTGTTTTCAGTGTAATATTTAGTCGGAATCGGATAGCGATATGCTTTTTCCGGCATAGTTGTATGGAAAGAGGTGTCAAAGACCACCACGCTGGTAATGTCTGGCAGAATTTCTCTAAAAGCACGGATGCCTGCAGCGTTGGCTGGATTATGCAATGGAGCCAGAAGAGACAACTCCTCTACCTTTTGAATCACTTCTTCATCAACGAGAGCTGAATCCTTAAAGTATTCACCACCAGCCACAACACGGTGACCCACACCGGTAATCTCATCATAAGATTCAATGATATTAAAGCGTTTCAAATCATCCAGCAAAATTTTTACGGCCTGCGTGTGATCTGCAATATCAAGAACCTGCTTTTCTGAACGACCGTCAAATTTCACTGTTGAAATAGAATCCTTGAGACCAATCCGTTCCAGCAAGCCCTTAGCCAAGACCTTTTCTTCCGGCATCAAGTAGAGTTGCCATTTTAAGCTTGAGCTTCCTGCATTAATAGAAATTGTTTTCGACATTTCTTCACCTCTTTAAGCGTTTTCAAAATTATTATATCAAAATTTTGTTTGAATTTCACTACCTTTGTACCAGTTTTGAAAACTTTGACGGAATTTAAACATTTCTTCATGGTCCTGCAAATCCCGCAGAGGATAGATAAAAGGCTGAATATTATTCGCTTCCTGTTTCCTCAAGACAAAAAGAGTTTTGGCATGCTTGCTGCTTGAGAAAATAGACTCTGGCAAGGTTATCATCGCGATGAACTGAGCTTTGGCTAGGAGCCATTTTTTCAGCAGAGGAGCTTGAGCGCTGGTCAAGAGGTCATTCGGCGCCAGAAATATGGCATAGCCTCCCGGTTTAAGATATTTGAGCGACTGTTCCATTAGAAGATGGTGGGCATAAGTGTGCTCATCCGGACTAGCCACTTCATAGCGAGAGGCGATACTGTCATCCGGATAATAACCGACCGGTAAATCACTGATAATGATGTCACTCTCTTTCAGAACCTGAGGCCGAACCGCATCACCCTGAGCAAAGTGAGCCTTAGAGTTCATAACCTCTGCAATGCTGGCAGAAAGGTCAATTAATAAATCATCTAGCTCCAGACCTAAGTAGTCAATCTTCTTTTGGGTATGATTGAGAATAGTCTCAGCCAAATTTCCTGTTCCGCTGCCGATTTCTAATACATCAGCTTCCTCTCCGTGAGCCAGCTGATCCAATAAGAAAGTAATCAGAAAACCAATTGTGTCAGGTGTGAATTGATGATTGACCTGCATGGGCTCCGTCTGGGCAGCCTTCATCAGGATAAACTGATAGGCTCTCCGCCACTCTTCCTTGGTCAAATGCAGAGCGCGGATTTTTTCATCGTTGGCCAGAACTTCTTGTAAGTCCGTATCTCCATCTAGGTAAATGCCGTTCTGCTCAATCAGAGCATCGTAAAAATTGGTCGCCAGAGTGTTTTGGATATTCTGGACGTTTTCGAGAATCAGAGTATAAGCTTGTTCTATCTTTTCAAAATTCATGGAATCCTCCGTTCATCCTATCATACCAAAAATAAGGCCCCTTTCCAAGATATATAAAATTACAAAGATTTTACAGTTATATTAGTCTGACTTACCAGCTTTTTCCGAAACCGCTCTCTCCTTTTTGTCAGTTGCTTTCTTGTCTTCCTTAGCTTTATCCTCATCCTTCTTAGAAATGACAAAAGTAAAAGAATAGGAATGCCCGCTGCTGAGCCGACTGCTGATTTCCAGATCCTTCCCTTTCTTACGGTAGACCGCCTTGCCCTGCTCAAACTCCATCTCACCGCTATCATCCTTGGCTGTAGCTTTTGTCAGAACTGCCATAGCATAGGCTTCCGTCCTTTCCCTGTTAAAAAGCTGCAAACGCTGACTGCTGACTTGACGGTTGAGATAAAACTGCAGGAGCAGGCTAAAGACAGCGGCCATCAATAGCGCATACAGTAAAATCCCAGCCTCAACTTTCTTCTTCCACACGATAGACGAACTCCCTCTCTAAGCCTTTTTCAAAGCGAAAATGAAGATGGACAAGCTTACTGTCCTGACGCACATCAGCTGCTTCCAAACCATAAATCATAGGCTGGTAGCCGCGACCGCTCTTATCTGTTTTACGGAAATCATCTCCCTTGGATTTACCCAAGGCCAAGTCCCTGCCATCCTGTCTGATGTAGATTTTGTTGTCTTCAACCTTGTCAAATTGACTTCGCGAAAGCTCCGTCTCCAGTTGGTCGGTAAACAAAAGCCACTCTTGCTGCTGATTGTTTTCCTGCTGATGCAGTTCTGAAGATAAGAGCTGGGTCATGGCCTGAAAGACTAACACACCGCCACTGAGAACCAGCAAGGCTACTAAAGCCTCCAAGAGAGTAAAGGCCTTGACTTTAAGGTTTTTGGACACGAATAACTACCTCCCCTTCGTGATAGACCAGCAGCTGCTTATCTGTCTTAAGCTGACGCACAGCAATTCCATTGATATGAAGCTCTTCTTGTCCTGTTTGAAGGGCCATACGAGCTACCCGAAGCACCTCTTCCTGCTGCAGAAGGATCTGCTGCTCCTTACGAGACCGGCTAAGCTGTCCCAAAAGCAGACTGGCAATAGCCGCAAAAACTGCCATGGCCACCAGAGCTTCCAGCAGAATGCTAGCCTGAAGATGTCGTCTTTTTAAACTTTCCGTTGCCCATATAAAGCTGGTAAACAACTGTCCTGTCCTCCGTCTGAAAAGTAATTTTGCTGAGTGATGAATTTCCCCCAGCTCGGTCAAACTGAATGACCTGCTGCTCATGCTCCTGCAAAGTTTGTGGAAAGTCCAGCTCTTGATAGCCATTGGAAATCTGACGTCCTGAAATCTTGAGAGAAAGCTTCTCATGACCGGCTAAGCTCAACCTCTGCGTCTCCTGGTAGAGCCTCTCAAACTCTAAAAAGAAGAGTTGCTCTTGAACCTGATTGAAACCAGCCCTGACCGAGCCAGACAAGCCCAGTAAGAGAAAACTCACAACAAAAAGAACGAGGAGACTTTCCAGCAGCGTAAAAGCCTTAATTGGCAACCGCTTGAGTTTCGCCACTGTGTTTTCCATAGTAAGCCTTATAAGAATCTGCCTGTTTCTGGCTGATATTTCCTGCGCTGACTAGCTTGCTCAGGCTAGCCTTTTCATTGGTATTCTTCAGTTCATACAGCTCTGCCTGGCTTTCTACTACCTTGACCACCGCTGCAGTTCCTGTATCTGAAACAGCATCTTTTTGCTTGGTCAGATTAGGCACAAAGAGCAGCAAGAGAACGCTGATAACCAGCAAGACAATCAGCATTTCCACAAGGGTAAATGCTTGAACTTTTAAGGTATTAAGTTTTTTCATTACAAATGAACCTCCATATTCTGATAAATGGGCAAGAGCATTGCCGCATAAAGTAAAACAATCACTAAGGCAACAAAAATAAATACTAGGGGCTGAATGAAATTCATGGCCCGGTTGATACGTAGGAAAAATTCCTCCCAAGTCTTTTCAGCATAGACTTCCAGCTCACTTCCTAGCTTGGACTTGACCTCACCATACTCGATCATCAAGGACAATTCTTTCTTAAAGAAAGGATAGCTTGCCACCTTGTCCGCATAGCCTTGACCGCCTTGCAAAGCTGCAGCCATATCTTCTCCGATTTCTTTAAAGAGCTGGGAAGGCTGCTCCTGCATAATCGCAAAAATCTGACTCAGTTCCAAGCCCTGGCCAATCATATTTCCCCATTCACGAGCATAATAAGCGGTCAAGTAAGCCTGTACCAAATGTCCAAAAAAGGGCAGAGCTGCTAGTTTGCTGAAAAAACGAATCTTGGATGACTTTCGATAGTAAAAGACAGCCACTGAAACCAAGGCGGCCCAAGCAAGGCTGCTCCACAAAAAAATCTGAGGCAGGTGATTAATCAGCTGAGTAGCTAGATTCTGACTGTCTAATTGAGGCAGAAGATAGTTGCGCAATCCCAGCATGATAAGGACCAAAAAGCCCAGCAGCATGAGAGGATAGGTCCCTACCTCTATCAATTTTTTCTTAACCTTGGACAGATTTTCCAGATAGGCCTCAATTTTGCCCAGACTAAGTGTCAGATTGCCATGTAGCTCAGATAAGGAAAGCTGGGTTACAACGCTGTCGGAAAATCCCAGTCGACTGACAATCTCTGAAAAGGACTGACCAGCTGACAAGCCTGCCCGCATTTCAGTGACATATACTTCCTCCAACAAGGCACTTCGTCTCAGAAAGTCTACAATCTCTGCTAAGTGAAAACCGCTGCTGAAGAGATTATGAAAGAGCTCAATAATCTTTTTCTGCTTAGGCGTAGACAATTTTTTCGGTCTGCCTTTGCTCTGCACTGATATGTCCTTCTGCAAAAAGCTGATCAATCTGCTGATTCCAGATCTCGGATTCGTGCTCTTGATAGTTTTGACTGACAAAATCAACGACACCTCCTCCCCCAATTAAACGCTGGTAACAAACACCTTGAAGCACCATTCTTAGCTCGTCCTCACTAACGCCTAATTCCAAAAGCCGCTCATAGACACCGCGAACACTCTTGGCATGAATTGTTGAAAAGACCGTAGCTCCGGTCAGACTTGCCCGAACCACTGCCCTAGCTGTCTCTCGATCACGGATTTCCCCGATAATCAAGAGATCCGGACGATGTCGCAGAGATAGCTTAATCAGACTGTCATAAGTCATGCCGATGGTTTCGTTCAGCTGCAGCTGCAGCATAGCCTCTTGCTTAATCTCAACCGGATCTTCAATCGACATAACCTGCTGACCAGAAAATTTGAGCTGAGCCAAATGGTACATTAAGGTCGTCTTGCCGCTGCCGACCGGACCCGAGAAAAGATAGAGACCGCGAGCCTGAATTTTCTTTCGCAGCTCCGGCAATTGCTCAAACCAAAAGCGCAGCTCCCTGTCTTCGTCATGAAGGAGTCGGATAACCAGACTTTCAAAACCACGGTAATCCCCAACTGTCGACAGCCGGATTGAAACCTTGGCTTCCTCGCAGTCATAATCGCAAGACCCAAGCTGACTGCGGCGCTTCTCTCCAACATTCATACCTGCGACAAACTTAAAGTGGCTGATAACAGCTGACAGAAGCTCGAAATCATAAGTTTTTATAAAGCGACGTTCATCACCGATTCTCATATAAAGCTCATAGCAAGTAGTCTTAGGAATGAGGTAAATATCCTGCGCCCCCTCTTGCCGAGCCTGCCTAATCATTTCTTTTGCAATTTCTTGAACCATACATCCTCCTCACCTTACTATTCGCAAAAAATCCAGAAAAAGAAAAAACAGCAGAAGAAACTTAACTTCTAACAAGTTAGGTCTCTTCTGCTGCTCTATTATCAGATTTGCAAAATATATTCTTTCGATTTAAAGAGGCTTAGCGGATTTTAGTTTGACTGAGCAAGCTCGGTGCTTTTCAAGGCCGTTCTGCTTAGTATAGCCTGGCCGATACTTGCTCTTAGGAATCTTGCACTCATTCTCCAGCAAAAACAGCGAATGATACTGCTGAACATTCTCATCGCACTCCTCGCACCAGCGCTGATCCTCCGGATCCCAAAAAATTGTCATTAAATCACTGCGGCTCTTATACAAAGGTGACTGGTCTGCCATTTGCAGCCAGCGGTTTTTATAATACTTAAGGGCTTCATAATAATCATCGAACTGCTTCTTTGCAACGATATCCTCTTCCCAGCCATCCAGGAACCACCACGGTTCATAGTCCCCGTACATCTCAATTACACAATACATACTCGTCCTCTCTTTGTACCGTATATTATATATGAATTCTTTGACGAACAAAACTATTTTGCTCAAAATCAGAAAACAAGAACTTTATTGGAACGGAGACAAGCACATTACTCTTCATAATATGAAGAGTAATCTCACGGATAGTAATCTTAATAACCTTAGGAACAAATATTGTGTTCTTATAAAGACTTTCTATTTTAACGGTCTGTGAAATAAACCTCAATCTTTTTATTCAAAAAAGGTGAGACAAATGTCGTTTTGTCCCACCCTATTGTCTGCATGATCTTAAGCAAAATTTTCATCTTACTTGTTTCTGCATTATAAAGTTTCTAAAGCAATCATTGTGGTCACAGCTGCGTCATAGTAATTGTCTGACGGTAAACCTTGCATGAAGAGATATTTATTTTGCTGCACCAATTTGCGGAATTCTATATTGTTGTTAGCCGCATAGAATACTGGAGCAGTAAAGCTGCCAGCCTGATTGCTATTGAGAGCCTTGCCTTTCAGGTTGTAGCCCGCATAAATCTTTTCTTGATTGAGGAAGAAGCTCAACATCTTCTTCAGCATTTTTTGACTTTTTTCATCCTTGCTTTGAGCCAGGTTGTAAGGAAGCCGGCAAGCGTTATACGAATAATAGCCATCATTTGCAGATTCAACCGTATCAGCATCAGCTGCCCGAACTTTGTCGCCTTCAACCCAGATAAAGTCTGGTATCAAACCAGTCTTATTATCAGCGCTGATTGCTTCAAGTTTGCTAAGCATATTATCTCGGATTGTCAGCCACTGCTTATCCTTTGTCAGCTCATAGAAAGCTTGGAACTGCTGCGGCAATGTATCAGAAGTCCGCATGAGATTATAAAATTTCGATTCTGCATTTGCCCAGTTCCCAACCGTCAAAACGCCGTTGCTTTCATTATAGTTATATGCCAAGACATCTTTCAGAATAGCCTGAGCCTGATCTTGGTATTCTTTAGCCTTGTCCGGCCACTGCTTAGCAGCCTGAATCAAAGCATAGGCAATGTAGAGATCACCGTCTGTAGCATTGTTTTCGTCTTCATGGTTGCTCTTACCATCCTTAATCGTCTGTTTCCAAGACATGAGTTGGGTATCTTTCAGACGATGAGCTAGATAATATTGGTAGAGCTTTTCAAAATCAGCAGAACTGGCATCGCCTTGCTTAGCTGCATCCACAGCAATCACCATGCCATAACCCTGTGCCTCAGACAGCACAACATCTTCAGTCTTACTGTTTGTCGTCCTGATATAAGACAATTTGTCCTTGGTTACGACATATTCTTTAGACCATTGGCTGTATATCTTCTTTTTGATATTAGGAGTACTGCCCATGCGGGTGTACAACAGGATACCAGCCAAGACAGCCAGAATTGTCACAAACCAAATAAATCTTAATCTTGTTCTTTTCACACTTTCTCCTAACCTGCAAATCGTTTTGTTTTAACCCACTTGGTTTCTTTCCGCTTCAAAATCTTGTCCAAGATAACAGATCCTACTGCATCTAAAGAAACAACGATAAAGAGCTGAGAGTAAGTCAAATAGGACACAAGAGCCAGCCAAATCTGTTTGGTGGTCGCCTGTCCAAACTGAGAAGCCAGGGCGATATTGATCTGCAAAAGATAAAGCAAAATCATCAGAAGCCAGTTAAAGAGCATCAGCTGGACGATATAGATATTCTGAGCATCAAAAGCGAAAGGAATCCGCACATCTGGTACAAAGAGCTGGGTAATCATCGCCGCTACATTGGCAAAGAAAACCAAGTCAGATAAGACAATCGCCAGATTGAACCAGAAGAAGATACAAGAATAATTGAACACTTCCAGTTTCACGCGCCAGTTACCGCCACTAAAAAGATGTTTGAAGTTGGCAAGAACTACCTCGTAATTCCCCTTAGCCCAGCGCTTACGCTGCATGTAGTAGGACTTGAGGGTTTCTGGCTCTTGTTGGAAGGCCTCTGAGTTATAAGCCAAGGCAATCAGCTTGCCGCTCTGCATAATCTTAAAGGAAATTTCCGTGTCCTCTGTCAAGGCACCATTTTTCCAACCACCAATACTCTTAACAAACTCAGTGTTAATCAAGAAGTTCGTACCTGGAATCCGTCCAATCTTAAAGAGATGCCACATACCTACGTGGTAAACACGCTGAGTTACAACGATTTCTTGATTGATACAACGTGTCAGGAAGTTCTGGTTGGCATTGCGGGTCTTGTTGCGTCCGAAAGAAGCAACGTGGCGTTCTGGATCTTCCAAAACTTTTTTGACTAGGAAGTAAAGAGCATTCTTTTCTGGCATAGCATCCGCATCATAGACACAGATATATTCACCCTTGGCCATCTTCAGGGCGTCATTCAGCACCCCTGCCTTACCTCCCGTACCAGTACGGTCTGTAATTGTAATATTGCGTCCAGCGTACTCAGGCATAGCCTGAACTTTCAGCATTTCTTGATAAGTGTCATCCGAGCAGTTGTCCGCAAAGAGCAGAACTTCCACTCGGTCATGAGGATAGTCCAAGTCCAGAATGGCCTTAGTTGTCTGAGCGATAACCACATCTTCATTGTGGGCTGGGACAACGACTGTAACCATAGGATAATGTTCCAATGGGCTGGTATCCACGTTGAAGTCACTGCGTTTCATCCAGAAATGCACGGAAGAGCATAGAATAACCAAAGCCCAAGCCAGAGACATCCAGATGGAGAACAGAGTGACAATCATAATAAGTTGACTAATCATGACGAGTCACCGCCCTAAAATTTTTATTGACCCGATTGTAAATAACCAGATAATAAATGAAGAGGACCAAAAAGCTAATAGCAAAAAAGATACTTAGCACCATAGAGATGATAAAAAATACTTCTGTTAAAGACATGTGTTTACCTCCTAGTATTCTACGATAATGTCGGTTTCAAGCTGACGCTCCAGATTGCTCAAAGCGTCATCGAAATTATGGAATTTGTCAATATTTTGAGCGTTCAGTTTTAAACTGCCGGACTGAAACTGAATTTTTTGGTCAGTTTTCTTATTCTCAAAGTGCATCATCGTTAAATCTTCACGCACTTTCTCTTGGAAATATTCCTTGACTTCCTGATCCAGATCTTCTACCAGAACGAGAAAGTTACCATTGGATACATAGTAAACTGTTTCTACATTCTGGAAGTCCCAGTTAAGCAGTCGTAAAATTCTCTTGAGCATCCGCTTGTACTCCCGAGAGTGAATTTGATAAAAATGATGATTGTGCGCCCAATGGACCAACAAGGCCTGAAAGGCTGGAGCTTGTTTCTGATTTACTTTCTGAACCATTTCTTCATAGGCCTCAGCAGCATCTTCGCTATCATCCTGCACTAATCCCAAGCGCTGATGAAGATAGAAATTCACTCGACTGGTCAGCCAAGCGCTGACAGGGAAGACATAAAGCAAGAAGAGAACTTGATTGTCCGGTAGGTAGGTTACATCAAAGAGCAAGATCAGAGTTGCGATAACCACACCCAGAATCATAGCCCATGTCACCAAGAGATCGGATAGGACAAAGACACTAAAAATACCTAATAAAATCAGCGCGATTCCGATATAAAATATGTTAGCTGCAAAATTCCAACTGTAGAAAAGAATTAGTCCAATTGTCAGTACAAAGACTGCTAATGATTTTTCTAGTCCTTTTTTCCTAAACATTTTTTACTCCTGTCTTAAATTCTTCCTGCCTAGCTGTCTGCTTAAAATAGTGAGCTATTGCTTGAGCAATCCGCTCAGAAGCCTTACCGTCACCATACGGATTGCTGGCTTGGGCCATTTCCTGATAGAGTGACTCATCTGTCAGCAGGGCTTCCATTGCCTCTGCTACTGCTTGAGTTTCTGTACCGACCAGCTTCAAGGTGCCGGCTTCAACTCCTTCTGGTCTCTCTGTTGTATCACGAAGTACCAGTACAGGCTTACCTAAGGAAGGTGCTTCCTCTTGTACTCCGCCTGAGTCTGACATGATGAAGTAGCTTTTAGCTGCGATATTATGGAAATCCAACACATCTAAAGGCTCAATCAGATGAATTTTCTCATTGTCACTCAGAATTTCTCTAGCCGCTTCCTGAACCGCTGGACTCAGGTGAACGGGATAGACAATTTCCACATCATCATGGGCATCTACAATCTGCCGTAGAGTTCGAAAGACCCTTCTCATCGGCTCACCTTGATTTTCCCGGCGATGCATGGTCACCAAAATCATCTTGCGAGCTGGATTAATACGGTCAAGAACCTCGTGCTGATAATCAGCCTGGACTGTCAGCTTGAGAGCGTCAATAGCTGTATTTCCTGTCACAAAAACTGTTTCTGCTGGATGGTTTTCCTTGAGCAAGTTAGCCTTACTCTGATCCGTTGGTGCAAAATACAAGTCGGTCAAAGAGTCGGTCATCTGACGATTCATTTCTTCTGGAAAAGGAGAGTATTTATTCCAAGTCCGCAAGCCAGCTTCTACGTGACCGATACGAACCTGATTATAAAACGCTGCAAGACTAGCTGCAAAGGTCGTTGTCGTATCACCGTGCACCAGCATAATATCTGGCTTGTTTTCCTTTAAGATATCATCTAGCTTATGCAGGATCTTGACAGTAATATCTGTCAGGGTTTGATTCTTCCCCATAATATCCAAATCATAATCAGGCTTAATCTTAAAAGTCTCAAGTACCTGATCCAGCATCTGACGATGCTGAGCAGTCACAACTGTTGTTGTCTCAAACAAGTCTGCCTGCTTCTTCAGTTCAATAACCAGTGGAGCCATCTTAATTGCTTCTGGACGAGTTCCAAAAACAACCATTACCTTAATTTTCTTCATTTTTCCTCACCAAAAATCAGCATTGTTATATTAACTTTTTACTAAAAAATGTTTGTTTTAAGCAACCTTAGTTATTTTACCATCAAGCGTTTCAATAATCAAAGCATGAACTATTATTTTATACTTTCTTAATAGTAATTTACATGTTGGTAACTTATTTAAGATTATTTTAATTTTCTTAACTTAACTGTAACTTAAAATTACTGAAATTTTTCGGTTTTCTCAAAAAAATAAATAAAAAGGAAAGAACTTATAGGCTTAAAGTCCTGTTTTATGCAGAATTTTGTGGTTTTTGCCTATATTTTTTAATATTTATTCATTGTAATAAAATATTATTCTATTTGTAATCTAATTGTTTTCTATTCTTTATATTTCAAAATCCTCCCTTCCTGAATGAGCTGGCTAGATAAATGCCAGCTACTGTTCTCTACAATCTTCGACCACTACCATTAAAACCAACCTCCTCTTTTTAAAAATTTCAAACCTGCCTCTCCTACTATTTTAGGATGTTTAAAATAGTATAACCTAGCGCTATCATACTACAAAAAACCAGCTACCTCCCTGATTAAAAATAAATATGGCATCTCGCATCATAGAAAAACTGAAACAGGAAATCTTGAGTGTTTCTTCTATAGTTGTTTATCCATAAAGGAGAACTTAAAAACAACTTCCTAAGTATATTATAGGATAATATTTAGTAGTGAGCAAGAAATTATCAGCTGCAACAAAAAATCCCTCCCGAAAATCGGGAGGGAAAGTTCTTTATTTAAGAACAATATTTTCTTCAGTTTCAAATCCACCTGGCAGTTCTGTCACTTCGTCGATAATTTCAACTTCATTAACAGCCTGAGGCTCCAAATTGCGATAGCGGGCCATACCAGTACCAGCTGGGATAATCTTACCGATGATAACATTTTCCTTAAGGCCAAGGAGATGGTCTTTCTTACCACGGATCGCAGCATCTGTCAGGACACGAGTTGTTTCCTGGAAGGAAGCTGCAGATAGGAAGCTGTTTGTCTCAAGGGAAGCCTTGGTGATTCCCATGAGGACTGGACGAGCTGTCGCAGGTACACCGCCTGAGATAACCACATCACGGTTAGCATCTGTAAAGTCAGTGATATCCATGAGAGTACCCATGAGGAGATCTGTGTCACCTGGATCCATGACGCGCACCTTGCGAATCATTTGACGAACCATTACCTCAATGTGTTTGTCGCCGATTTCTACCCCTTGGCTGCGGTAAACTTTCTGTACTTCAGCAAGCAGGTAAGTTTCAACAGACAAGACATCGCGGACAGCCAGCAAGTGCTTAGGCTGGATAGAACCTTCGGTCAAGGCAGCACCACGAGAAACTTGGTCGCCCACTTCTACCTTCATGCGGGCTGTAAATGGTACCACATATTCACCTTCGCCAGTTTGGCCTTTAACAAAGACCTTCTTGGTACGAGTAGATGCATCTTCTTCGATAGCAGTAACTTCACCCTTGACTTCAGTGATGACCGCTTCCCCTTTTGGATTGCGGGCTTCAAAGATTTCTTGGACACGAGGAAGACCTTGCGTGATATCGGTATTAGAGGCAACACCACCCGTGTGGAAGGTACGCATGGTCAGCTGTGTACCAGGCTCCCCGATAGACTGGGCAGCGATGGTTCCGACTGCTTCACCGACTTCAACCGCATCACCCGTCGCCAAGTTGATACCGTAACAATGACGGCAGACACCGTGCCGGGTGTTACATGTAAAGACAGATCGGATCGTCACTTCTTCAACACCAGCATTGACAATCTCACGCGCCTTGTCTTCTGTGATCAATTCATTTGGACCAATAATGGCAGCACCAGTTTCTGGATGTTTAACTGTTTTCTTAGTGTAACGACCATTTAGGCGCTCTTCCAGAGACTCGATCATTTCCTTGCCTTCTGTGATAGAAGTGATGAGCAAGCCGCGATCTGTACCACAGTCGTCTTCACGGATAATCACATCTTGGGCAACGTCAACCAGACGACGAGTCAGGTAACCTGAGTCGGCAGTCTTAAGGGCCGTATCGGTCATACCCTTACGAGCACCGTGGGTTGAGAAGAACATTTCCAGAACGGACAGCCCTTCACGGAAGTTAGACAAGATTGGCAATTCCATGATACGTCCATTTGGCGCAGCCATCAGACCACGCATACCGGCCAACTGGGAGAAGTTAGAGATGTTACCCCGGGCTCCAGAGTCCATCATCATAACGATAGGGTTCTTCGGATCCTGGTTGGCAACCAGACGTTTTTCCAATTTCTCACGAGCTGCCCGCCACTCAGCAGTCACTGCATTGTAGCGTTCGTCATCAGTAATCATACCGCGGCGGAATTGTTTAGTAATTTGTTCAACACGCTTATGGGATTCTTCAATAATCTCAGCCTTGTCTTCGACAACTGGGATATCAGCGATACCTACTGTCAGACCAGCCAAAGTAGAATGGTGATAACCCAAGTTCTTCAAGCGATCAAGAAGAGCAGATGTTTCTGTTGTACGGAATCGTTTGAAGATTTCTGCGATGATGTTACCAAGATTTTTCTTCTTAAACGGAACATTGATCTCAAGCTGTTCAATGACTTCCTTGATGTCTTGTCCTGACTCCAAGAAGTACTTAGCTGGCACACCTTCTGTCAAGTTAGCATTAGTCGGCTCTTGCAAGTAAGGCAATTCCTCTGGCATAATCGCGTTAAAGAGAATTTTACCAACAGTTGTAATCAAAATCTTATGCTTCTGGTCTTCAGTCCAAGGTTTATTAAGACTGTCCGTTGCGATACCAACACGAGTATGCAAGTGAACATAGCCATTACGGAGGGCCATGACCGCCTCATCCATATCCTTGAAAATCATGCCTTCGCCTTCGCGGCCAGCCTCTTCCATGGTCAGGTAGTAGTTCCCCAAGACCATATCCTGAGATGGTGTTACAACTGGTTTACCATCTTTCGGATTCAAGATGTGCTCAGCAGCCAGCATGAGGATACGAGCTTCAGCTTGCGCTTCTTCTGAAAGCGGTACGTGGATGGCCATTTGGTCACCGTCAAAGTCGGCATTGTAGGCTTCACAGACCAGTGGATGCAAACGCAGAGCTTTACCGTCAATCAGAACTGGCTCAAAAGCCTGAATTCCCAAACGGTGAAGAGTCGGTGCGCGGTTAAGAAGCACTGGGTGTTCCTTGATCACTTCTTCCAGAATATCCCAGATACGCTCATCTCCACGTTCTACCAAGCGTTTGGCAGCTTTCACGTTCTGCACGATATCACGAGCAACGATTTCCCGCATCACAAACGGCTTGAAGAGCTCAATCGCCATTTCACGCGGCACACCACATTGATACATTTTCAACGTAGGACCAACGGCGATAACGGAACGACCTGAGAAGTCAACCCGTTTACCCAGCAAGTTTTGACGGAAACGCCCTTGTTTTCCTTTGAGCATGTGGCTCAGAGACTTAAGTGGACGGCTGCCTGGTCCTGTAATCGGACGGCCCCGACGACCATTATCAATCAAAGCGTCAACCGCTTCTTGAAGCATCCGCTTCTCATTTTGAACGATGATACCAGGGGCGTTGAGTTCAAGCAAACGAGCCAAACGGTTGTTCCGGTTGATAACCCGGCGATAGAGATCATTGAGGTCAGAAGCCGCAAAACGACCACCATCCAGCTGAACCATCGGACGCAAATCTGGCGGAATAACCGGCAGGATATTGAGAACCATCCATTCTGGCTTATTGCCAGACTTGTAGAAAGCATCCAAGACGTCCAAACGACGGACAGCCTTGATCCGTTTTTGACCTGAAGCAGTTTTCAATTCTTCTTTTAGGACAGCAATCTCAGCTTCCAAGTCCACTTGTTTCAAGAGATCTTGAATAGCTTCTGCTCCCATTTTGGCTACAAATGAGCCTGCGCCGTACTCGCGTAAACGCTCACGGTACTCACGCTCCGTCATGATTGACTTGTGCTCTAGCGGTGTATCCTTAGGATCAATCACCACATAAGCCGCAAAATAAATGACTTCTTCCAGGGCACGTGGGCTCATATCCAAAGTGAGTCCCATGCGGCTTGGAATTCCTTTAAAGTACCAAATATGTGAAACAGGTGCCTTCAATTCGATATGACCCATGCGCTCACGGCGAACCTTGGCGCGGGTTACTTCAACACCACAGCGGTCACAGACGATTCCTTTGTAACGAATCCGTTTGTACTTACCACAGGCACATTCCCAGTCCTTTGTTGGACCGAAGATCACTTCGTCAAAAAGGCCTTCGCGTTCTGGTTTCAGGGTTCGGTAATTGATTGTTTCAGGTTTCTTCACTTCCCCATAAGACCATGAACGGACCTTGTTAGGAGAAGCTAGGGTGATTTGCATACTTTTAAAACGATTTACATCAACCACTATTTCTTACCTTTCTTCATTTTCTAATCAGTGTGTATTCTTATTCTTTTCCTTCAGCCTCAAAAGCTGCTTTCGCTTCTTGAGCTGCTTTTTCACGCGCTTTTTCAAGATCGTCAACGTGAATCACATCATCATCTTCACCTTCGTCTAGGTCACGCAGTTCTACTTCATTGTCATCTTCATCGAGAACGCGCATGTCCAGACCAAGAGATTGCAATTCTTTGACAAGAACGCGGAAGGATTCTGGCACACCTGGTTTTGGAATTGGTTTCCCTTTGGTAATAGCTTCATAAGCCTTCAAACGTCCATTGACATCATCTGACTTGTAAGTCAAGATTTCTTGCAGAACGTTAGAAGCACCGTAAGCTTCCAAGGCCCAAACTTCCATCTCACCAAAACGTTGTCCACCAAACTGAGCTTTACCTCCAAGCGGCTGTTGGGTAACCATTGAGTAAGGACCTACTGAGCGGGCATGGAGTTTGTCATCTACCATGTGGTGGAGCTTGATCATGTACATGACACCGACAGATACACGGTTGTCAAACGGCTCACCGGTACGTCCGTCATAGAGAATAGTCTTGGCATCACTATCCATACCAGCTTCGCGCACTGTATCCCAGAGGTCTTCTGAGCTTGCTCCATCAAAGACTGGTGTCGCAATATGGATGCCCAAGTTACGTGCTGCCATACCAAGGTGGAGCTCCATAACCTGACCGATATTCATACGTGATGGTACCCCGAGTGGGTTCAGCATGATATCAACTGGTGTTCCATCTGGCAAGTAAGGCATGTCTTCCACAGGAACGATACGGGATACAACCCCCTTGTTTCCGTGACGACCAGCCATCTTATCTCCGACCTTAATCTTACGTTTTTGAGCGATGTAGACGCGAACCAGCATATTAACGCCAGATTGCAGTTCATCACCATTAGCACGGGTAAAGATCTTCACGTCACGAACCACTCCGTCGGCACCGTGTGGCACACGCAGAGAGGTATCGCGGACTTCACGAGACTTGTCTCCGAAGATAGCGTGCAAGAGACGTTCCTCAGCAGAAAGGTCTTTTTCACCCTTAGGGGTAACTTTACCTACTAAGATGTCGCCTTCCTTGACTTCCGCCCCAATGCGGATAATCCCCATTTCGTCCAGATTGCGTAGGGCATCTTCCCCTACGTTTGGAATTTCGCGGGTAATTTCTTCTGGGCCAAGCTTGGTGTCGCGAGTTTCTGATTCGTATTCTTCCAAGTGAACAGAGGTGTAGACATCGTCTTTCACCAGACGCTCACTCATGATAACCGCATCCTCGAAGTTGTAACCTTCCCATGTCATGTAGGCAACGATTGGGTTTTGTCCCAGGGCCATTTCTCCATTTTCCATAGAAGGTCCGTCAGCGATAAAGTCGCCTTTTTCAACGACATCGCCAACTTTTACCAAGGTACGTTGGTTGTAAGCAGTTCCTGAGTTCGAACGGCGGAATTTTTGAATTTGGTAAACATCAAGAGAACCATCTTCACGGCGGACTTCAACCTTGTCTGCATCCGCATAGGTAACCTTACCATCATGCTGAGCAATAACCGCTGCACCAGAGTCGTGGGCAGCTTGGTATTCCATACCAGTACCAACATAAGGTGCTTTTGGATCAATCAAAGGCACAGCCTGACGCTGCATGTTGGCACCCATGAGAGCACGGTTGGAGTCGTCATTTTCTAAGAAAGGAATACATGCTGTCGCTACGGCAACTACCTGCTTAGGCGATACATCCATGTAGTCTACTTGGTCTGATGGGAATTCTTGGTTATTACCTTGGTGGCGTCCCATAACGATAGGCTCTGCAAAGCCACCTTTTTCATTCAGCTTAGAGTTGGCCTGCGCTACGATAAATTCATCTTCCTCATCAGCTGTCAGCCAAACGATTTCGTTGGTTACTACGCCAGCTTCACGGTCTACTTTACGGTAAGGCGTTTGAATAAATCCGTATTTGTTAAGGTGTCCATAAGAAGACAAGTTATTAATCAAACCGATGTTTGGTCCTTCAGGCGTTTCGATTGGACACATACGGCCATAGTGAGTATAGTGCACGTCCCGCACTTCATAACCAGCACGGTCACGTGTCAAACCACCAGGTCCCAAGGCAGAAAGACGGCGCTTGTGAGAAAGCTCAGACAGCGGATTGTGTTGGTCCATGAACTGAGACAATTGTGAAGAACCAAAGAATTCTTTAATGGCTGCAGTCACTGGACGGATATTGATGATTTGCTGTGGAGTTAGTACTTCGTTATCCTGAACAGACATCCGTTCACGAACATTACGCTCCATCCGAGAAAGTCCAAGACGGACTTGGTTAGCCAAAAGCTCACCAACAGCACGAATACGACGGTTCCCCAAGTGGTCAATATCGTCCACGCGACCAATGCCTTCAGCCAAGTTGAGGAAGTAGCTCATCTCAGCCAAGATGTCAGCTGGTGTCACAATCCGTACCTTGTCAGACGGATTTGCATTACCAATAATGGTCACAACGCGGTCTGGATCAGTCGGAGCCACTACCTTGAACTTCTGCAATTCTACAGGGTCTGTCAAAACAGCTGAATCGTTTGGAATATAAGTGATTTTGTTCAAACCATTGTCCAACTGCTCTGCAATGCTGTCAATGACACTGCGGGTCATAACTGTACCAGCTTCAACCAAGATTTCTCCTGTTTCAGCATCTACCAATGGCTCTGCAATGGTTTGGTTCAGCAAGCGTGTCTTGACGCTGAGTTTCTTATTAATCTTGTAACGACCAACTGCTGCCAAGTCATAACGATGCGGATCAAAGAAACGCGCTTCAAGAAGGGAACGAGAACTTTCAGCCGTCTTAGGCTCTCCTGGACGAAGACGCTCATAGATTTCTTTCAGAGCTTCATCTGTACGGGAGTCCATTGGGTTCTTGTGGATATCTTTTTCGATGGTATTGCGCACCAAGTCGCTGTCACCAAAGATGTCCAAGATCTCATCATCTCCTGAGAAACCAAGCGCACGCACCAGAGTGGTAAATGGAATCTTCCGCGTCCGGTCAATACGAGTGTAGGCAATGTCTTTTGAGTCTGTTTCCAACTCTAACCAAGCTCCGCGGTTAGGAATAACCGTTGAACCGTAGCCAACTTTTCCATTTTTGTCAACTTTATCGTTAAAGTAAACCCCTGGAGAACGCACCAACTGGGATACGATAATCCGCTCACCACCATTGATGATGAAGGTTCCCATTTCAGTCATGATTGGGAAATCGCCAAAGAAGACTTCCTGAGTCTTGATTTCACCAGTTTCCTTGTTAATCAGACGGAAGGTTACAAAGATTGGCGCTGAGTAGCTGGCATCGTGGATACGTGCTTCTTCCAGCGTATATTTAGGCTCACGGATTTCATAGCCAACAAATTCCAATTCCATGGTGTCGGTAAAGTTTGAAATAGGAAGTACATCTTCAAAGACTTCCTTCAGACCATGATCCAAGAAATCTTGGAACGAATCCGTTTGGATTTCAATCAAATTTGGTAAATCAAGAACTTCCTTAATTCTTGAAAAACTACGACGGGTACGGTGTTTACCGTATCGAACTTCATGTCCTGCCAAGTTTTTACTCCTTTATGATAAGATACTAAGCCCTTGATAAAGCGAGAAGAAGCATATCTTTACCTCACGCTTTTTAGAGCGAGTTCTGTGAAATGTTTTCAGAGAAAAATCCTCTGTCATTTACAATGCTGCAAAACAGCCACAATCAGTCCCTTTTGTTTAATTTTCAGAAAAATTAAATTATAGTTACATAATCCGTTTTTCCTAAAAATAGGCACAAAAAGAGCAGCTAAATCTGACTTATTCAAGTTTGATTTAACTGCTGTAAGCTTCTATTTGGACAATATTTCAAATAAAGCACACGACAAATTATTGTTATCATTATACCTTATTTAGCTAGAAATTGCAAGGATTTCATCCGCTTTCTGAAAAGTTAAAAACTGTTCTTGATGCGCTAGTTCCCCTGCCGATTATTGTTAGAATTGGAACTTGAATTAGAATTAGAGGTAGAACCGCCCAGTATAGCTGACCAAGCCTTCTGATAATCCGCATCTGATGCCCCGATACCAAACCGGTAGGTCGTGGTCGGAGCACCGTTTTTAGCCCAATAGCTAGGCACTGTCGGACCGCTGAGATTAACAGAGCGGCCGTTTACCGTTACTGTACCTGGCTTTTCCCCTGTGGACTTGAGTACATCAGACTTAATCACACTCGGATCAAGAGTGAACTTATCACCAACACCCCAGGCATTCGGATCTGCCTGATAGATAGCATCTGCCATATAGGCCATGTAGGAAGCGTTATTGTTATAACCAGTCAATGCCGCCATAGAGCTATTATCATCATGACCAATCCAGCCTCCCAAGGTCATCTTTGGAGTAGAAAGCATCAGCCACATATCACCATTGGTGTTGGTCGTTCCAGTCTTACCAATCCAATCAGCTCCAGCCAAGGTTCCATTGACCTGACTGATTCTGGATTTGTAGGTCGTAGTAGCCCCAGAATTGATAACTCCCCGCATGAGCTCCTGCATAATCGTAGCAGCTGCTGGGCTGTAAATCTGAACAGGATTGGCCTTATGCTGGTAAATCACCTTGCCATCTCGGTCAGTGATTTTTTCAACCATGTATTTTTTCTGGTAGGTTCCATTATTAGCCAAGGTTTGGAAACCATTGGTATGCTGAGCTACAGATACTTCAATTCCCCCGCCCATTGGGAGACTCTCAATGCTGTAGTCATCAATGTAATAACCCATTTTTTCCATATAGCCACGGACATTGACACCTTTTTCGCGTAATCCGCGGTAAGTCCAATAAGCTGGGATATTCCAAGAAGTATTGAGCGCTTCTTGTAGATCCATCATGGCTGTACCACGGCTGTCCACGTGCATGATTGGGTCACCGCTTGAAAAGTTAGTTGGATAATTGGAAAGAACGCTGGCACTACCCATCAGACCTTGGTCAATAGCAATCCCATAAGCCAGAATCGGCTTAATGGTCGAACCCGGTGACCGCTCCGTATCAAAGGCATGATTGTTCTGATTGGAAGCGTAGTCTCTGCCTCCGACAAAGCCAATCACAGCACCGGTTTTGTTATCCAAGAGGACATTTCCCACTTCAACTGCACCAGTTCCGTCGTCCAAGATGCCGCCATAGTTGGCTACTGCATTTTGCATAGCAGTATGAATGTTCTTGTTAATCGTGGTGGTGACAGTATAGCCGCCATCGCTCAGTTCTTTAGCAGCCAATTCCTTGTAGGCTTTGACAGTGTCATTGTTTTTCAGCTCTTGCTGAGAAACATTGTCCCGCTGAATCAAGTACTCGTACATGGTCTGCTGAGCTTCTTCAATCGCTGTGTAATAAAGGTAGCCATGCGAAGATTTTTCCGAGCTTTCAGATGGCTTGAAATCCTTGGTCAGGTCGTAGTCCTTGTACTCCTTGTACTCTTTTTCGCTTAGATGGCCCGTCCGATACATATTATAGAGCACATCCTTGGCACGTTCCAAGCCCAGAGCCATATCCCCTGCACTCTTGAGACTGCCATCGGCTGCATAAGGCGAATAAACAATTGGACTCTGTGGCAAGCCGGCAATAAAAGCAGACTGGGGCACTGTCAAATCCTTAGCAGAGACACCAAAAATTCCTTGAGCAGCTTCTTCCACACCAGCGATATTCTGCCCCTTATTGTTGCGCCCAAAAGGCGAAACGTTCAAGTAGGTCGTCAAAATATCATCCTTGGACATGTAGCGTTCCAAAGCCAGCGCATCAACAATCTCCGCCGCTTTCCGCTTGAAAGTCGGTGCATCACCCACCACCTGCTGCTTAATCAACTGCTGAGTAATAGTTGAACCCCCGCTGGACGAGCCAACTCCGACAACAGAGCCGAGCGTAGCCCGAAGCACAGCTTTAGGCACCACTCCGTTATGCGTTTCAAAATTCTCATCCTCTGTAGCGATAACGGCTTTTTTTACATTTTCAGAGATGGCGTCACTCTTAACCGGGATGCGGAGCAAATCATTGTCCACTTCTGCAATCAAGCTGCCATCAGCATAGGTAAGCTTAGAAATACCAGAGATATTATTCACCTGCTTGACCAGCTCATCTTGCTTGGGCACTTCAACCTTACTGAAAAGACTAGCTGCATAGCCTATCCCGATCCCAGCACCGATTACGCCACCGAAGAAGATAAACACAAAAGCCATATTCATCAGAAGCTTAAAAGTCCGCAAGAAAACAGCAAAAACATCACCGATAGACCAGCCATTGTTGCCACTAGCGATCTTCTTGCTCCATTCTGGAAGATGTATTTTTTTGATAAACTGCTGGGCTTTTCCCCAGAACTCTTTTAATTTTTCTATTAATTGTTCCAAGTTTGATTCTCCTTGTTATCTTCCCATTATACCAAATATCTATGATTTATTTCAAGGAAACATTGCTATTTAAAAGCTTTATGATACAATAGAGTAACATAAATTTAAAATATAGATAAGCCAATTTATTGGCTTTTAGAATAGGAGAGACATGATGCACATTTTTGATGAGCTAAAAGAACGTGGCTTGGTATTCCAAACCACTGATGAAGCAGCTTTACGCAAGGCCTTAGAAGAAGGACAAGTCTCTTATTATAGTGGATACGATCCGACCGCTGACAGCCTGCACCTTGGCCACTTGGTAGCCATTCTGACCAGCCGTCGCTTGCAACTAGCCGGACACAAACCCTACGCTCTGGTCGGAGGAGCAACTGGATTGATTGGCGATCCATCCTTTAAGGATGCAGAGCGCAGTCTCCAAACCAAGGAAACCGTGGAAGGCTGGGTGAAATCTATCCAAGATCAGCTTTCTCGTTTTCTGGACTTTGAAAAGGGCGATAATAAGGCCGAAATGGTCAACAATTATGACTGGTTCAGCAGCATCAGCTTTATCGACTTCCTGCGTGATGTCGGCAAATACTTTACTGTCAACTACATGATGAGTAAAGATTCCGTCAAGAGCCGGATTGAGACAGGGATTTCCTATACAGAATTCGCCTACCAGATCATGCAAGGATATGACTTCTATATCCTCAATCAAAACCACGGCGTAACCCTGCAAATCGGTGGTTCTGACCAGTGGGGCAATATGACAGCAGGTACAGAGCTCCTGCGCCGCAAGGCTGACAAGACTGGCCATGTGATAACCGTTCCGCTCATTACCGACGCTACTGGCAAAAAATTCGGCAAGTCAGAAGGCAATGCTGTCTGGCTCAATCCTGACAAGACTTCTCCTTATGAAATGTATCAATTCTGGATGAATGTCATGGACGCAGATGCTATCCGCTTCCTGAAAATCTTCACCTTCCTAACCTTGGATGAAATCGAAGAGATTCGCCAACAATTTGAAGCTGCACCACACGAACGCTTGGCTCAGAAAGTCCTAGCTCGCGAAGTGGTCAGTCTGGTTCACGGTCAAGAAGCTTACCAGGAAGCCCTCAACATCACTGAGCAGCTCTTTGCCGGAAATATCAAGAACCTATCTGTCAAGGAACTCAAACAAGGTTTGCGCGGTGTGCCTAACTATCAGGTCCAAGCAGAAGACAACCTCAATATTGTAGAACTGCTTGTGACAGCCGGCGTGGTAAACTCAAAACGGCAAGCTCGCGAGGACGTCCAAAACGGCGC
The DNA here is from genome assembly GCF_050225395.1 of Streptococcus sanguinis. Classification (GTDB taxonomy): domain Bacteria; phylum Bacillota; class Bacilli; order Lactobacillales; family Streptococcaceae; genus Streptococcus. The sequence goes on from NZ_CP071431.1 coordinate 2,276,559, forward strand.
TATCTATCTCAATGGTGAGCGCATCCAAGATTTAGACTATGTCCTCAACGTCTCAGATAAACTGGAAGACGAGCTGACAGTTATCCGCCGCGGTAAGAAGAAATACTTTGTCCTGACCTACTAAAGATAAAAATCCGATTATCTGAATCGGATTTTTCTATGTCTCACCAAGGAAAGGACATTCAACTTTATAAAAACAGATAGAAAGAGAGTTCTCATGAAACCAAAACTCGCCCGCTTTGCCCAAGCTTCGGCTCTGGCCTGTCCACTCTGCCAGCAAAGCTTAGCTATGGAAGAAAACAGCCTCAAGTGTCCTAATCGCCATTCATACGACATTGCTAAATTCGGTTATGTCAATCTAGCTCCCCAGGCCAAACAAGCTAAAGACTATGACAAAACGAGTTTTCAAAATAGGCAAGTCATCTTGGAAGCCGGCTTTTATCAGCATATCCTAGACGAGTTGCAGGATCTGCTGCAGACCCTTCCTGAAGAACAGACCATTCTAGACGTCGCTTGCGGCGAGGGATATTATGCTCGAAAAATTCAGGAAAAATTCCCCAACAAAGAAATTTATGCTTTTGATCTATCCAAAGATTCCATCCAGTTAGCTGCAAAAAGTGATCAGAGCTTTGCTGTAAGATGGTTCGTAGGTGATTTGGCACACTTGCCCGTTCAGGATCAAAGCATGGATGTCTTGCTAGACATCTTCTCACCAGCTAACTACCATGAATTTCAGCGAGTATTGAAAAAAGAGGGACTCATCATTAAAGTCATCCCAACAGAAAACCATCTGAAAGAAATTCGTCAAAAAGCTGCTCAGTATCTGGACAAGAAAGATTATTCTAATCAAGATATCATCCAGCACTTCCAGAAACACTTTACTATCCTATCTAGAAAGACTGTAGAATCCACACATGCACTGCATTCTAAGGAGAAAACTGCCCTGCTGCAGATGACTCCATTACTCTTTCATGTTGAAAAAAATCTAATCAACTGGGAGCAGCTTACACATGCCACAATTTCAGCTGAGTTTCTTATCGGAAAACTAAAACAAGCAAAAATCTGAGTACTTTTCAGTAAAAAATGAAGTTATAGCAGCCATTTTAATAACGCAGACAGGCCTGTCTGCGTTATTTATTTATCTACTGATTAATAGACCGTCTTCTCTGTCTCTGGATCAAAGAAGTGCGCTTTATTGAGGTCAAAGCCTAGGTCAATACCTGCACCAGTTTCTAGGTAATCCCGTGAATCTACACGCGCTACAAACTCACTAGAACCAACTTGGCAGTAGAGATGAGACTCTGCTCCCAGCAATTCTGAAACAGAAATCTTAGCATGCACAACTGAATTCGGGAAAGTTTCCAAGAAAGCAGCTTCTGCATTAACATCCTCTGGACGAATACCGAAGATCAGCTCCTTGCCCTCGTAACCTTTCTCCCGCAGAACCTTGAGAGCTCCTTCTGGAACTGTCAAGCGCAGCCCTTCTGCGACAATCTCAGTCCCTTCAAGTTTAACTGGGATGAAGTTCATAGCTGGGCTACCAATGAAGCCGGCAACGAACTTATTAACTGGGTTGTTATAGACTTCCTGAGGTGTACCAATCTGCTCCACTCGACCAATCGTTCCAGTTCCAGCAGGATTCTTGGTCGCTGACATGATAACGATACGATCCGCCAAGGTCATAGCTTCAGTCTGGTCGTGGGTAACATAAATAGTTGTTGCACCGATACGGCGGTGAATTTTAGCAATCTCTGCCCGCATAGAAACACGCAGCTTAGCATCCAAGTTAGACAGAGGCTCATCCATAAGGAAAACCTTTGCATCCCGAACGATTGCGCGTCCCATAGCTACCCGCTGACGCTGACCACCAGACAAATCAGCTGGCTTGCGCTGCAAGAATTCCTTCAAGCCTAGGATTTCTGCTGCTTCGTTGACCCGTTTGTCAATATCTTCCTTGCTGTACTTGCGCAACTTGAGACCAAAGGCCATGTTGTCGTAGACAGTCATGTGTGGATAAAGGGCATAGTTCTGGAAGACCATGGCGATATCACGGTCTTTTGGTGCCACATCATTGACCACTGTACCGTCAATAGAGGCAGTTCCTTCTGTAATATCCTCCAAGCCTGCAATCATACGCAGCGTAGTTGATTTTCCGCAACCAGACGGACCGACAAAAACGATAAATTCCTTGTCCTTGATATCTAGATTGAAGTCTTCCACTGAATAGTGATCGCTGTTGGGATATTTTTTATAGATATTTTTCAGATTTAATTCGACCATAATAAGCCCCTTCTTTTGATTAAAAATATTTTCTTTTAAGCTCTCGTTTGCAAAGCGCTTTCACATTGTCCATTATATCGTTTTTTTTTAACTTTTTCAAGCACTTTTAGTAAAACGTTTGCATAATTTTTAAAATTTTCTCCATCAAAAAAGAGGCCACTGGGCCTCTTTAAAACTTATTCTTCTTTTTTTCTACTACGGAATGACAATCCAGCTGCGCCTAAAGCGCTGATAAGTCCTGCAACTGTGAAAAGAGCATTAGAAGCTTGACCCGTATGCGGCAAGACTGACGCACCACTCTTACTTTCCTTGTTTTTAAGCTGAGCTGGCTGGGTGACCTTAGCTGATGAAGACTGCTCTTGTACTGATTTGATCCCATCAACTGCTGGCAAAATACCGCTAGTTACTTGGTAAGCAGGTAAAGCATCAGCTACTGCCGCGTCAGCAGCATTGACACCGCCGGTAAATTCCGGAAGAGCCGCCATTTGAGGAGCGCTGTCTGGATGTGCACTCCTGACTGATGGCTGAACGCCAGCATCATAGGCGTTATTTTCTGCCATGGTTGGCTCAGAATCATTGACGCCTCCTGTAAATTCAGGCCGTGTTACTGTTGCTCCTTCTGAATCATTTACATTGCCACTAAATTCTGGTTGTACTGAAGACTGCGGAGCTGTATCGGGATGAGTTCCAACTTCATGGCTGGACAAATCATATTCCGACGCCGTTGCCGTTGCTGGCTCAGAGTCGCTGACGCCTCCACTAAATTCAGGCCGTGTTGCTGTTGGTGCTTCTGAATCATTTACATTGCCACTGAATTCTGGTTGTACTGAAGACTGCGGAGCTGTATCGGGATGAGTTCCAACTTCATGGCTAGACAAATCATATTCCGACGCCGTTGCTGTTGCTGGCTCAGAGTCGCTGACGCCTCCACTAAATTCTTGCCTAGCTTCCTGTGGTGAATCACTTGGAATAGAAGAAGCTGTCTCAACTTTAGCAGCATTCTTGACAATCGCTTCTAGATTTTCAAGAGCTTTTGTCTGCTCAGCAGCGATCTGTTCCTGCAGCTTCTCTGCTTTTTCTGCACTGTCTACACTATCGTCTAGCTGTGCAATCGCATCTGTCACCGTCTTTAATACTGCTCGAATCTTTTCTTTAGCTTGCTTTTTATCGAGCTCTGAAAGTGTTTGATGATGTTCAATTGCTTCAATCTGTTTGTCGACTTCTTCTTCAAGCTCATCTAAAACCAAGTCTTTGCCAACTGGATGAATCGTATCCAAGCTAGCAATTCCAGCTTCCTCAATTCTCTCCAGTTCCTCTTCGGTATCAGCCTTTTCAAGCGCTCTTTTCGCATCTGCTAAAGTTGCTTCCGCTTCAGCTTTTGCCGTAGCCTGTTCTGCCTCTGACAGATTCGGGTTGCTCCGTAAGTCTGCTAGCTTATTAGACAGAGCAAGATCTAGTTTCAGTCCAGTCGTAACTTTTAGCAAACTTTGCTTTTCTGCCGCTACCTGTCCTTGAATTTTTTCAGCATCATCAGGACTTTCAACCCAAGCATTATAAGCTGCAATTGCTTTTTGAGCTATGGCTGCTGCATCTTCAATTTTCTTTTTAGCTGCAGTTTTTTCTTCAGCAGAAATACTTTGGCTCTTCTCAACAGCCTCGATAGTAGCTGTTTTTTCTTCCTGAATTTCTTTTAAAAACTGCTCTTTGCCAATAGGGTGAATCTTGGCTAAGTGGGCTACAGCTGTTTCTTTTGCCCGGTCATAGACTTCCTGAGAATCTGCTCCTTCAATAGCCTTCTTGGCTGCTTCCACCACCTGCTCTATCTCGCCTCTAACCGCTTTCTTTTCTGCTTCTGAAAGATTAGGATTTGCTTCCAAGTCAGCTAACTTAGCTACTAGAGCGAAATCTACGGTTGAACTTGCTATAAATTTGAAAAACTTATCTTCCTCGGTTACTGCTTGCTCTTGAATCACTTCCGCCTGCTCTGCTGTTGCTGCATTAACATCTAATTTCTGGATTGCATCTTCTGCTTCTGCAGCCTTCTTTCTTGCAGACTCCTGGAAGCTTTTCTTTTGCTCCTCAGGCAATAAATCGCTACTATCTACAAGTTTGTCAAACTCTGCTTTCCCATTTTGGATTTCATCTAGAAGTAAATCTTTGCCGACTGGATTGATAGAGTTGATGTCTGCCAATCCATCTTCTTTGGCTTGATCAATCCTTTCTTTATCCTCAGCTGCGGCAATTTCATTCTGAGCCTTTGCCGCTGTTTGATTGACTTCGTCCTTAGCTGCTGCAAGCTCCTCATCTGACAAATTCGGATTATTCCCAAGATCTGTCATTTTCTCAGCCAGAAATGTGCCTACTTCCTTGTTAGCAGCCTCCCTGACTGTTGTCAAATCCTGATTTACTGGCGATGCAGCGACTGGAGTCTCTACTGCATTTGCCACTGGCTGCTCCTCATCAGCCGCCACTATACTGTGACCTAAAAACAGAGCACAAATAAGGACTGAACCAACACCTAAAACTGACTTCCGAATAGAATATCGCAAAACTTTTTCTGTTCTTTTCATTTTATTCTCCTCTGAACATATTTTATGATCCCGATCAGTAACCCTTAATAAAAAGTCCAGTCAAACCTCCCATAAATCTTTCAGATTAGGTAATCTTTAAACTACACTTTCTATTTGACTTCTGATAAGATTTTTTATTATTTTATCATATTAACTTGTTAAAACAAAAGGATTATCGGCTTGATTTATGTACATTTTTGTGAAATCGTCCAGTTTTCAAACAGACATGATGTCCAGAAATTAAACTAAAAATTTCCCCATTTAACAATGTGTAAACTTTTTTAGTAAAAATTCTGGGCTATTTTCTAGCTTATTTCAGACAGAAAAAGTAAAATAGTATAGGAGGGATAAAATTATGGCTCTTAATACACGAGATAGGATTTTAGATGCATTTTTTGAATTAGCAGATAAACAGCCAGACAGGTCGCGTTTTACCTTTACAGAAATCGCTAAAGAAGCCGGTTTGTCAAGACAAGCTATTTACAAACGACACTTTAATAACACTACTGAAATTATCGAATACATTCGCCAAGATATGGTAAAGCAAGCCTTTGCCCCCAACTGGAATAGCAACAATGCTGAAGCGGACTTAGATCCTTTCACTTTTTTGGCTCAAACGATTCTTCCCGCTATTTATGAGCAACGCCAACGCATTAAAATATTATATACTAGTTCTGTCGATCCCTTGTGGAGCGATTTTATTACTGCCAGTTACAAGGACTGGATCGAGCAGAATTTAAATCTTGACCACCAAAAATTAGGTATTCCTGAAGACCTGGCCAATCAACTGCTGGCCGGCTGGATTAGTTCTCTTATTGAGAATTGGATCACTCAGGATGACCCCGTTCCTTGCAAGCAGTTCTCTAAGACATTTCTCAACCTTGTATCTTCACCCCTAACCAGCTTTGCTGCCTATGATAGTCCAGCTGGTCCTTCAAATAAAATTGTTATCGCATAACCAACTAGAAGAAAAACAGAGAAATGACAGAACCGGTCCTTGTAAGGGAAGACTGGTTTTTTAATATTTTGATATTAAATTTTAAAAATAATTGGACATTTCATCTATAAAGTGTTATCATTTTAGTTGACAAGCGGTAAACTATTTCGTTGGAATTTGCTCTATTTTTAGACATACCAGCAAGAACTTAATATAAAAGAAGGAAGGTACTTATGCCCCAAGATACTCGAGACAAAGTCGTCAATGCCTTAATTGAGCTGGCAGAGCAAAATCCTGAAAAGTCTTATTTTACTTTTTCAGAGATTGCAAAACAAGCTGGTCTATCGCGCCAGGCCATCTATAAAAAGCATTTTAGCAATGTTGAAGACATTATCCAATACATCCGCCAGACAATTATGACTCCGTTTTTGCCCCTGTATGAAAGCTACGAAGAAGGAAGTGGAGAAAATCCGTTCTGTTTCTTTGCCCAACATATGATTCCTACCCTCTATGAACATAGGAAATGGATGAAGGTGCTCTACACTACAGCTATCGATCCTTTCTGGAGTGACTATCTATCTACCTTCTTCACTCAGTGGGTCGTGCAAAATTTAGAAATTGACTCTAAGAAATTGGAAATTCCAAAAGAAATGGCTACGGAAATTGTTGTTAGATGGATTAACTCCCTCATTGAAATTTGGATTATCAAAGAAGATCCTATGCCAGCAGAGGATTTCGCCAAGCTCTTCCTGAATGTGATTTCAACCCCTATGGATCAGTTTATAACACCTCACAGTGAATCCTAATTCAACTCAAAATTATGAAGCCCGCCTAATTTAGGCAGGCTTTTTTTGTCTGTAAAATTTCTTACTCTCCCAAAGAAAAGAGAGCAGATAGTCTTCTGCTCTCATCAATATATAAGCTATAAAATTAAACACCAAGCTTCATTTAATCTACTCGATAATAGAAGCTACCTTGTTCGTCAAAGCTATTCAGGCCAACCCCTGTCCAGATTCTGTCTTGACCAGCATCGGAGTTGTCTGTAAAGTTTTCCTTGTCTGCGACCTTAACTCCCTTAGGAAGAAACTCAATCAGAAAACCTCCGCTTTCTCCGCCGTAGACACCTCCAGCAGCAGTGCCATAGTCTGTTAGAGAAGCTCCATACAATTCATAACCACTTGAAACCAAGCCCTTGTCATCAAAAACAAGCTGGTTGCCAGAAGCATCCTGCCAGGTTCCTTTAACGCTGGCATAATTACCATTTGCAAGTGCTGAAATGTCCATCGCTTCTTTCTTTTCCTTAGTTTTTTCTGTGCTCGCACTCTCTGAGCTAGCGCTGCTAGCCGCTGAAGATGCTGCTGCAGTTGATTGATTGGATACCTGCCCCACAGAACTTGTTACTGAGCCAGTACTGCTAGTAGGCGTCTCTGATTGATTCGTAGCACTGCCGTTTGAACAAGCTGTCATAGCTAATAAAGCAGCTCCTGCTAGTAAAAAAGGTAAAGCTTTTTTCTTCATTTTTCTCCTCTTTCTCACGGTAAGATAAAACATGTGATTAGTAACATTATAGATTATTTTATCGCTTTTTACAAGAAGAAGTCTAGCAACTGGGCAGGCGCAAAACTACTGACTTTATTCATTCAGCTTCTGCCACATCCAGAACCCTGTAGATTGTTTTTGCCAGAGCTGCTTCATAATCTGATGCACCATAAGGCTTATCAGTCGTGACGTGGGCTGTCTGCTTTTCTAGGTCTACCGCCACATCTGACACTTCCTCCATAGATAGGAAGTGCTGGGTGATGTGTTTGGCACAATTTTGACAAGATAAGTTTTCTAATTGAACTGTTTGTTTCATAGATTCATTCCTCCGTATATTTCTTCATTTTAACATTTTAAAGCGTCCTAGACGCAGAGCATTGGCCACAACTGACACTGAGCTCAAGCTCATGGCTAGACCAGCCAGCATAGGATTGAGCAAGGGACCGCCGAAAAGATGCAATAGCCCCATAGCAATCGGGATGCCTAGTGTATTGTAGGCAAAAGCCCAGAAGAGATTTTCCTTAATATTGCGGATGGTCGCCTGACTGAGCTTGATAGCCTTGACTACATCCTGCAAATCACTATGCATGAGCACTACATCTGCCGACTCAATAGCTACATCAGCGCCTGATCCGATGGCAATTCCCACATCTGCCTGAACCAGAGCCGGTGCGTCATTGATACCGTCTCCGACCATAGCCAGTTTTTTCCCAGATTCCTGTAAGTTCTTGATAGCAGTGGCCTTACCATCTGGCAATACACCTGCGATGACTTTTTGGATTCCAGCTTTCTGGGCAATAGCTTTCGCTGTTTCTTCACGATCTCCTGTCAGCATGATGACTTTCAGCCCCATAGACTGGAGCTCCTGCACCGCCTTCAAGCTGCTGGATTTCATCTCATCTGCTACCGCTAAAATACCTACTAGCTGTCCATCTATTGCGACAAACATAGCTGTCTTCCCTTCTTGGGAAAGCTCCAACAACTGTTCTTGAAAGGCACTGCTGTCAATGTTCTTTTCTTTCATCAAGCTTTCATTTCCCACCAGAAGCTGTCTGCCCTCAACCTGAGCGGATAAGCCTCGTCCAACCATAGCCTCAAAATGACTGACAGGCAGTAAGTCAAGCCCCTCCTCTTCAGCTGCTGCCAAAATAGCCTGAGCCAAAGGGTGTTCAGAATGCTGCTCAGCACTAGCTATTAGCTTCAACAAGTCAGACCGATTCAAATCACCCAAGGATAGCAGATCTGTCAGACTAGGCTTACCAACCGTAATCGTCCCCGTCTTATCAAGAACAATAGTATCCAGCTGATAAGCCGCTTCCAACGCTTGACCAGACTTAATCAGAATTCCATTTTCAGCCCCTTTACCAGTCCCAACCATGATGGCTGTCGGAGTGGCTAGCCCCAGCGCACAAGGGCAGGCAATGACCAGAACCGCGATAAAGATTGACAGAGAAAAGCTAAGGCTCTCACCAGCTAGAAAATACCAGCACAGCGCAGATAAAGTGGCCAAGCTCAGCACGATTGGGACAAAATAAAGCGAAATCTTATCGGCTAAAGCCGCAATCGGTGCCTTAGACCCTTGCGCTTCCTCCACCAATCTAACAATCTGAGCTAAGGTCGTATCCGAACCCACCCTAGTTGCTTGGTAGTCAATACTACCATTTTGATTGATTGTTGCACTGGTAATGGTGTCGCCGACCTTCTTTTCAATCGGGACACTTTCTCCAGTCATCATGGACTCATCCACAAAGGTCTGCCCCTCAGTCACAAGGCCATCTACCGGCATACGCTCCCCTGGCTTGATACGGATAATGTCTCCAACTCGGATATCCTCCGTATCAATGGTTACAGCCTCACCATAACGAATCACTGTCGCCTGACTAGGCACTAGCTCAAGCAGAGACTGAATTGCCTGAGACGTTCTGCCCTTAGCAGAACTCTCCAGATATTTGCCCAGAAGAACCAAGGCAATAATCACTGCAACCGACTCAAAATAGAGTTGATGAACAAAGGCATGGTGGCCAAGAAAAACCTGACTGACCGAGTAGAGGCTGTAGAAAAATGCTGCGCTGGTTCCCACTGCAATCAGACTATCCATATTGGGATGTCGCTTGATAAGATTGCGAAATCCTCTCTGATAGAAGCCACGACCAATCCACACAGCAGGCAGAGTCAAAAGAAGTTGTGACAGAACGAAGACCAAGGGATGCGCCATATGATCCAAGAAGCTAGGCAGAGGAAGGCCGACCATACTGCCCATAGAGATATAAAGTAAGGGCAGAGCTGTGACCAAAAGAATCAGTAATTCTTGCTTTTTCCTTTCCAATTCCTTCACTTTCATTGCAGCCTCTTCGCTCACATCGGACGGTCGGTTTTTTCCTTTTTCTTCTGCCTGATAACCAGCCTCAGCTACAGCATCCAGCACTTGCTGGCTGTCAAATCCTGCCTTAGGAAGCAAACTGAGACGTTCTGTCGCCAGATTGACACTGACATCCTCAACCGTTTCTAAATCTTTGACCGCCATCTCCACTGTCATAGCACAAGATGCACAGGTCATTCCTGATAGCTTGTATTCTTTTTTCTCACTCATCGATGCGTCTCCTTTCCATGCCCGCACCGACACTGACCTTGCGGACAGTGGCATTTAATTTCCAGCGGAGCCGAAGCTCTTTTCTTATCAATGACTTGGCTGAGCCGATCCAAGTCCCCTTGACTGAACTGACTTCTCTCAATCATCGAAATCAAAAGATCTCCGTGTTTAGTATTACAGATATTGTCAAAAAGCGCCTGCCAAGTACTTTCCAGATGATCCGATTCTAAAATCCGAGCATCATAGTAAAACTTACCCTCTATTTTTTCCATAGCGATAAATTCTTTTGTCTTCAGACGATTCAAAAGTGTCTTGATGGTTGCCGGTTTCCAGGAAAAATCGGCTTCCAACCGCGCTATAATCTCTGTACTGCGACTGTGTGGATAGGACCATAGTACACGCATGACTTGCCATTCTGCTTGGCTAATATTTTGCTGTTCCATTGTTTAACACCCCTTATCATTTACATTTGTAATCCAACTCTTTATTAGTTTACATCTGTAATCGTAATTTGTCAAGTATTTTTATCATCATTTCCTGATATACAAAAAAGAAGGCGGGATAGTCCCGTCTTCTCAAGTGTGCCTATATTAATGCGCCAACATCTCTTGAGCAATTTCTTGACCTGTCAATTTACTTGGATAGTAGGTTGGCCAATTTTCCAGTTCATCAAAGAGTGCTTCCTGGCTTTCGCCGCCATAGAAGATATGGAAATGAGCCGCCTTAGTCGGTGCAATGTTGTGGTCGCTAAACTGAACATACTTGTACTCCCCAGCATCTGCATCTGTCGCTTCAAACATGAAGCGTACCCCTCGATTTCCCTTAGAGTAAGTCAGAGTGTGCTTGCCAACGTATTTATACGTATATTTCTTGGATTTTCCATCTACCACAAATTCCATAGTCTTGTCTGTGATATTGATATTGGAAACATCTGTCTTGTAGCCCTTGTCATAGTACTCCTTGTATTCAGCTGCCGTCATTTTTCCAGTCAGCTTAGCCTTGTAATCAAAGACTTGGTCCAAGGTCCCGTCCTTCAGATAAGGATAAACAGACTGCCACTCGCCAGCATAGTCAGACAAGATCCGATCCTTGACGGCACTGTCTTCAAAGTAGCCGTTTTGGACTGTCTTATCGTCTTCTTCTTTCTCGGCTGCAATCTCCGCTCCCTCTTGGTCAGTTGTCTTCTTGAGAGCCTTTAGATTGGACTGCATGATAGAAACATAGTCTGCCCCATCCTTGGTCTGCTCCTCGGTCAAGCTTTCCAGCGGATTCAAGACATCAAGCTCTACTCCTGTTTCCTTAGCTAATGTAGAAGCCAGAGCTTGAGAAGCATTCTCTTCAAAGTAGATATACTTGATATTATTTTTCTTAATGTACTCGGTCAATTCAGCCAAGCGTGAAGCGGATGGCTCACTGTCTGGTGAAAGTCCAGAAATTGGCACCTGCTTCAAGCCATAGTCCAATGCCAGATAGTTAAAGGCTGCGTGCTGAGTAACAAAGCTCTTTTGCTTGGCATTGGCCAACCCATCCTCATATTCCTTATCCAAGGCTTCCAGCTTCTTGATATAAGCCGCTGCATTTTTCTCAAAAGCAGCTTTCTTGTCAGGATAAGACTTGCTCAGGCTATCACGGATGTGCTCCACCATTTTAATAGCCCGCTTCGGAGATAACCAAACATGGGGATCATAGGCATGATGATGTCCCTCTTCGCCATGTTCATGGTCTTCTTCCTCTTCACCACCAGGCAGCAAGAGCATATCTCCTGTCGCCTTGATAACCGTTTCTTCCTTATTTTTCAAAGTTTTTAACAGTTCAGGAACCCAAGTCTCCATGTTTTCATTTTCATAGACAAAGGCATCTGCATCCTGAATAGTCGCAACTGCCTTAGCTGAAGGTTCATAATCATGCGGCTCTGTACCAGCCCCGATTAGAAGTTCAACATTAGCCTCATCTCCAGCCACCTGCTTGGTAAACTCATAAACAGGATAAAAAGTTGTGACAATATTGAGCTTGCCATCTGCATTTTTTTGATTGGAACAAGCTACTAAGAAAATACTCAGTAAACCTGCTAATAGTAAGCTAATTTTTTTCATTTTCTGCTCCTATTTCATAAATTTTTTGACCAGATTGACCAGCAAGAACAAGCTGACGAAGATAATCGTAATGCTAGCGCTAGCTGGCGTCTCTGCATAGTAAGAAATATAAAGTCCGGCTATCATACCAAAGAAACCAATGGCATTTGCCAGCAAAATGACCGACTTGAAATTTTTCCCAATCCGCAGGGCAATACTAGCTGGCAAGACCATGATGGTCGAAACAAGCAAGGCTCCCGCAGCTGGAATCATGAGGGCAATCGCAACACCCGTCACGATATTGAAGAGGATAGACATGGTCCGCACAGGCAGCCCATCCACAAAGGCCGTATCCTCATCAAAGGTCAAGATATACATGGGGCGAATGAAGAGGAAGGTCAAGACAAGCACCACAGCAGCAATGACAAAGAGAGAAATCACCTGCTCCCTACTGATAGTCACAATGGATCCAAATAGATACTGGTCCAGACTCATCGAGCTAGAACTCTTGCCCTTACTCATAACAATCAGGGAAATGGCTAAGCCAGTTGACATGAGAATGGCTGTCCCAATTTCCATGAAATTCTTATAGATTGTGCGCAGGTACTCTAAGAAGACTGCTGCGATAATGACGACAAGCACCGTTGTGAGGGTGGGCGATAGTCCAAGAACCAAACCAAAAGCTACACCTGCCAATGAAACGTGACTGAGCGTGTCACTCATGAGACTCTGCCTACGTAAAATCAGGAAGGTCCCCAGAATCGGTGAGAAGAGACTCATGGCAATAACTGCCAAGAAGGCTCGCTGCATAAAATCATAGGAAAATAGATTAAGCATGACTCACCTCCTGTCCATTGTCGCTTTCATGCACATTGAAACAGCGCCAAGGTGAGTCCTGATTACGGACCAGGTGGATGTTGCGATCAGCATATTTACGAACTTCTTCCGGATCGTGTGTAATCATCAAGACAGCTTTCCCATGCTTATGAGCACTATGGTGCATGAGCTTGTAAAATTCATCCTTGCTGCCTGCATCCATCCCTGTTGTCGGCTCATCAAGGACAAAAATATCCGGATCCGAAGCAAACATCCGAGCAATCACAGCCCTCTGCTTTTGCCCGCCAGAGAGAGAACCAATCCGCTTATCCCGATGTTCCCACATTCCAACCGACTCCAGACTTACCTTGATATGCTCCTCATCATGCTCATTCAAACGGCGAAACCAACCCTTGCGCGGATAACGTCCCGACTTGACAAACTCATACACCGTACTAGGAAAACCAGCATTAAAACTAGCAATCTGCTGAGGAAGGTAGGCAATCCGCAATTTCTTGCCTCGCACATTAGTCTTGGAAATCTTCACTTCCCCATGCTTAGGCTGCAAAATACCCAAACTAGCCTTGATAAGCGTCGTCTTAGCAGCTCCATTTTCCCCCGTCAAAGTTACAAACTCA
>NZ_CP071431.1:2295000-2436563 GCF_050225395.1 Streptococcus sanguinis
TGTCACGTCCTTCATCGGCTCCTAGTGCCAAGGCATCCACCGTGCGCCCTTACTAACTTAACCTTATTTTTGACCTTTCAGTCTTAAACTCATTAATATTCACAGCGTTTTCGGTTTATTTTCTTGTTACTATTTGATATCGGTATTCAATTTTCAATGGACAAGTTCTTTATCTAGTCAAACTAGATAATGGAGCCTAGCGGGATCGAACCGCTGACCTCCTGCGTGCAAAGCAGGCGCTCTCCCAGCTGAGCTAAGGCCCCACATAGCCCTCTCAAAACTAAACAAGACTCAAGTGCATTCCGTGTGTCCTTACGGACTCCTTAGAAAGGAGGTGATCCAGCCGCACCTTCCGATACGGCTACCTTGTTACGACTTCACCCCAATCATCTATCCCACCTTAGGCGGCTGGCTCCTTACGGTTACCTCACCGACTTCGGGTGTTACAAACTCTCGTGGTGTGACGGGCGGTGTGTACAAGGCCCGGGAACGTATTCACCGCGGCGTGCTGATCCGCGATTACTAGCGATTCCGACTTCATGTAGGCGAGTTGCAGCCTACAATCCGAACTGAGACTGGCTTTCAGAGATTAGCTTGCCGTCACCGGCTTGCGACTCGTTGTACCAGCCATTGTAGCACGTGTGTAGCCCAGGTCATAAGGGGCATGATGATTTGACGTCATCCCCACCTTCCTCCGGTTTATTACCGGCAGTCTCGCTAGAGTGCCCAACTGAATGATGGCAACTAACAATAGGGGTTGCGCTCGTTGCGGGACTTAACCCAACATCTCACGACACGAGCTGACGACAACCATGCACCACCTGTCACCGATGTACCGAAGTAAAACTCTATCTCTAGAGCGGGCATCGGGATGTCAAGACCTGGTAAGGTTCTTCGCGTTGCTTCGAATTAAACCACATGCTCCACCGCTTGTGCGGGCCCCCGTCAATTCCTTTGAGTTTCAACCTTGCGGTCGTACTCCCCAGGCGGAGTGCTTAATGCGTTAGCTGCGGCACTAAGCCCCGGAAAGGGCCTAACACCTAGCACTCATCGTTTACGGCGTGGACTACCAGGGTATCTAATCCTGTTTGCTCCCCACGCTTTCGAGCCTCAGCGTCAGTTACAGACCAGAGAGCCGCTTTCGCCACCGGTGTTCCTCCATATATCTACGCATTTCACCGCTACACATGGAATTCCACTCTCCCCTTCTGCACTCAAGTTAAACAGTTTCCAAAGCATACTATGGTTAAGCCACAGCCTTTAACTTCAGACTTATCTAACCGCCTGCGCTCGCTTTACGCCCAATAAATCCGGACAACGCTCGGGACCTACGTATTACCGCGGCTGCTGGCACGTAGTTAGCCGTCCCTTTCTGGTAAGATACCGTCACAGTGTGAACTTTCCACTCTCACACCCGTTCTTCTCTTACAACAGAGCTTTACGATCCGAAAACCTTCTTCACTCACGCGGCGTTGCTCGGTCAGGGTTCCCCCCATTGCCGAAGATTCCCTACTGCTGCCTCCCGTAGGAGTCTGGGCCGTGTCTCAGTCCCAGTGTGGCCGATCACCCTCTCAGGTCGGCTATGTATCGTCGCCTTGGTGAGCCGTTACCTCACCAACTAGCTAATACAACGCAGGTCCATCTGGTAGTGATGCAGTTGCATCTTTCAATTAATTATCATGCGACAATGAATTTCATGCGGTATTAGCTATCGTTTCCAATAGTTATCCCCCGCTACCAGGCAGGTTACCTACGCGTTACTCACCCGTTCGCAACTCATCCAAGAAGAGCAAGCTCCTCTCTTCAGCGTTCTACTTGCATGTATTAGGCACGCCGCCAGCGTTCGTCCTGAGCCAGGATCAAACTCTCATTAAAAAGTTTGAGTTCGCACTCATTACTGTCCACTGACAGATTTATTTTCGTTTTTTGACAGGTTACATATCTCTATGTCACCCTGCACTTGGTTCGTCTTGTTCAGTTTTCAAAGGGCTTTGTCTTTCGCGACAACTATATTAGTATATCACCTATACCTCCATCCTGTCAATACCTTTTCCCAATTTTTTTTAAAATTTTTCTAGAATTTTTTATTCATCAGAGGCTAGCCTCTATTAAAGAGAGGGAAGAAAAGCTTCCTCACCTAGTTGACGTGCTATTAAACCAACTCTCGCCAGCTGAAGCAAAGTCTTTGTGAGTTCATAAATATGCTCTGTTTCACTTGCGGTCAACTCTTTTTTAGAGAACCTTCTTCTTAAAGCTTTGTAATCTCGACCTTCCTCTTGAAAGAAGGGAGCGTCTTGTAAATAGGCTTTCACATTTTCCAAGTTTTCTAAAATACCAAGATGAAAAGCGGCAGAAGCAAAAGTTTTATCAAAAGGCTGGGTGCAAACGCTCCGAAACTCTACTGTCCCCCGTGTCGTCACATCTTGATACTGATAACTTCTATGATTTTTAAAATCTGTTTCACTAGGAATCAAGTTTGTTTTTTCACCTGAGAGGCTATAAGCTTCAATAGTTTTCTGGCTCAAGTATTCATTAGCAGCTATCGGATAGAAATAGTAGGATTGACCATTTCGTTCAGCAGTGAAAAGCGCTGATTTACTAAGATATGCAAAAAAATCATCTTCAGTTTGAAAATCTTTCGAATTCACACCCGCATTTTCCTGTAAAATGCCATGCATTGATTGCTCCCAGAAAATATCCCGAGCTATTTTTGTATCCCAAGAAGAATCTGAAAACTCTGAATTGGAAAAGAGATATGCCTTAGCAGCTTCAATTTGATTGAAGACATTGATAACAGTTAAATAATTTTCTCTTGAAACATCTAACTGCACCTGACTCCCACAAATAAAAGCACCATATTCTGGATAATTGTGCAGACCATCCATGTTCTTTCCCATAGCTAAATACTGCATCAACATTTCATATCTTGGATACTTAACTGGATTATTATCATTTTCTGCCCAGAAAGGATGAATTCCTTTACCTTGAATTTCATGGTTTTCTTTGCGTAGAATTGCCTGAATAATGCTCAGATAGTTCTTAAAACGCTCTTCAACTTCTTGAATTCTGCTAGCCTTGGCAAAAGCAAATTCCAAAGTATTGTAAGAGACCTCAAAAAGAATTCTGTCTTCATTTTTAGTAGATTTCAGTTGAATGGGATTCCCGTCTCTGTCAAATCGTTCTGCCTCAAAATCATACTCTTCCAACAGACGTTTTAAGAGATTTTTTGCAACATTTGTATCAGTCGCTCCGCCCTGGCTATTGACAATAGGAAATTCTAACTCAATGCCAATGTATACCGTTGGATTTTCTTTGATATTCTTTAAATAGCGTTCTTTTAAAATTTGGATTGAATCCATCATTTCCATTTCCTATAAATTTTTGATAGTGTTAAAGTATTATAACAAAATTTCAGGTATTTTCCTAGCCTCATGCAAAAACGCCTGCTTACGAAATTGTTTTTGCCTTAAAAGCAATTTCGTAAACAAGCGTCTACCTATTATCAACTATATGATGAGTGTTCCCGCTAGGAAAGAATCCTAGCGGTAGACCAGAGCTAGACTAAGAATAGAGATTCTATTCCATCATCATAACACTCAACAAAGATTGATGATCTTAAACTAATTCGATGATTGCCATTGGCGCAGCATCTCCACGGCGCGGTTCAGTTTTCAGGATACGAGTATATCCACCGTTGCGCTCTGCATAGCGTGGTGCAATCTCAGAGAACAATTTTTGAAGAGCAGTAGTTGTAGTATACTTTTCTGTTGCTTCATCATAGTTTTCTGATGCGATTTCATTGCGTACAAAAGCTGCAGCTTGACGACGAGCGTGCAAGTCTCCACGTTTGCCCAATGTAATCATTTTTTCAACTGTTTTACGGATTTCTTTAGCACGAGCTTCAGTTGTCACGATTGATTCGTTGATCAGCAAATCAGTAGTCAAATCGCGAAGCATTGCTTTACGTTGTGAGCTAGTGCGTCCTAGTTTACGGTAAGCCATGTATTCCTCCTTTATTTATCGTTTTTTAACCCCAGACCGAGATCAGCAAGTTTAACTTTTACTTCTTCTAGACTCTTACGTCCTAAGTTACGAACTTTCATCATTTCAGGCTCAGATTTTTCTGTCAAATCAAATACAGTATTGATACCTGCACGTTTCAAACAGTTGTATGAGCGAACTGACAAATCTAATTCTTCGATGGTCCGTTCCAAAATGCGGTCATCAGAAGTCTTTTCTGCTTCCTTCATAACGTCTGCAGCGATAGCTACTTCTGTCAGATTAGTGAAGAGATTCAAATGTTCCGTAAGGATGCGGGCTGAAAGTCCCAAAGCATCTTCTGGAATAATTGTTCCATTCGTTAAAATTTCAAGGGTTAGTTTGTCAAAACCATCGTTGCTACCAACACGAGCTGGCTCAACCTGGTAATTAACTTTTGTCACAGGCGTATAGATAGAATCCACCGCAAGTGTTCCCACTGGTGCATCATCTTTCTTATTTTCATCTGCAGGCACATAACCACGACCGCTATTGACAGTCATCGTTGCCTTAAAGCTTGCACCTTCTCCGATTGTAAAGAGATAATGATCAGGGTTTATAATTTCAATATCACTGTCTGTCAAAATGTCTCCGGCAGTTACTTCTGCTGGTCCTTCAACATCCAGTTCAATAATCTTTTCGTCTTGGACGTAAGATTTTACAGCAATCCCTTTGACGTTCAGAATAATTTGCATCACGTCTTCACGGACACCGGAAATCGTATCAAACTCGTGTAGCACACCTTCAATATTAATTGAAGTAACAGCAGCACCTGGAAGTGAAGCCAAAAGCACACGGCGAAGAGAATTTCCCAGTGTTGTACCATAACCACGCTCAAGCGGCTCTACTACAAACTTGCCATAATCTTTATTTTCATCAATTTTTGTTATATTTGGTTTTTCAAACTCAATCATTTGCTATACTCCCTCTTAAACGAAAAGCAGTGTAACGGTTGGTGATTATACACGGCGACGTTTTGGAGGACGAGCACCATTGTGTGGTACAGGAGTCACATCACGAATAGCTGTTACTTCAAGACCAGCGGCAGCAAGAGCACGAATAGCAGACTCACGACCAGAACCTGGACCTTTTACAGTAACTTCAACTGATTTCAGACCGTGTTCCTGTGCAGATTTAGCAGCTGCTTCAGATGCCATTTGGGCAGCAAATGGTGTAGATTTACGAGAACCTTTAAATCCAAGAGCTCCAGCAGATGACCAAGCAATCGCGTTACCATGCACATCAGTAATCATAACAATAGTGTTATTAAATGTAGCGTGAATATGAGCAATACCGGATTCGATATTTTTCTTCACACGACGTTTACGTGTTGGTTTAGCCAAGACTTTTTACCTCCTTATATTATTTTTTCTTACCTGCAATCGCAACAGCTTTACCTTTACGAGTGCGGGCGTTATTTTTAGTGTTTTGTCCACGGACAGGAAGTCCACGACGGTGACGGATTCCACGGTATGAACCGATTTCCATCAAACGTTTGATGTTCAAGTTTACTTCACGACGAAGGTCACCTTCAACTTTAATCGCATCTACTTCACGACGGATAGCGTCTTCTTGTTCGATTGTAAGATCTTTTACACGGATATCTTCTGAAACTCCAGCAGCTGCCAAGATTTTCTTAGAAGTTGGAAGTCCGATACCGTACACATAAGTCAGTGAAACGACTACACGTTTGTCATTTGGAATGTCAACTCCAGCAATACGAGCCATTTTTTCTCCTTTCTATCTTATCCTTGACGTTGTTTGTGTTTTGGATTTGCTGGGCAAATTACCATAACACGACCATTACGACGAATAACTTTGCAGTATTCGCAAATTGGTTTGACCGATGGTCTTACTTTCATTTTTTCCCTCCAAGTTTTTCGATTATTTAAAGCGGTATGTGATCCGTCCACGTGTCAAATCATAAGGACTCATTTCTACAGTCACACGGTCTCCCGCTAAAATACGAATATAGTTTTTACGAATTTTACCAGAAACTGTTGCTAAAATCTGATGTCCATTTTCAAGTTCAACCGTAAACATTGCATTAGGCATTGTATCAACTACCTTGCCTTCAACCTCAATCACATCGTCTTTTGCCACGCAAAAGTACCTCCATAAATTTCGATTTGATCCCTCTGAGCACAGAGGTAACAATTATAAGTCAGACTAATTCATTGTATCACTACTTGTCAAATATTGCAAGCAGGAAAAACGCTTTTATTTCAAATTTGTCAAGACTTTTTCGATAGCTGAGAAGACATCATTAATATCTTGATTCCCTTGAATATCATGGACCAGACCTTTGCTGCGATAGTGATCAATGATTGGCTGACCCTGAGCAATATTAACATCCAAACGACGCTTAACCGTCTCAGGCTTATCGTCTTCACGCTGGTAATAATCCTCTTCCTTGTAGTCTGCTGGCGGATTGAAGACCTTGTGGAAGGTTTCGCCTGTTTCACGATGGATAATCCGACCGCTCAAACGCTCCAGTAAACAATTAGGATCTACTTCGATATTGATAACGCCATCCAAAGCCAAATCAAGCTCTGCTAACGTTTGATCCAAGGCATTTGCTTGCTCAATCGTGCGCGGATAGCCATCCAAGAGGAAGCCTGTTTGCTTAATATCATCCTGGCTCAAGCGCTCTTTGACAATGCCATTTGTCACTTGGTCTGGCACCAACTCGCCCTTGTCAATATAGGACTTGGCTAAAACGCCCATCTCTGTTTGGTTAGCAATCGCCGCACGGAACATATCCCCAGTTGAAATATGCGCAACATTGAAGTTCTCAACGATTTTAGCAGCTTGAGTTCCTTTACCAGCACCTGGTAAGCCCATAATCAAAAGATTCATGATTGGTCTCCTTTTTTGTTTTTAAAGCAATCTATTAAACCGATTAATAAACTCGTTTAAAAACAAAATAGAAGGGGGTGAGTCTACTCTGTCCCCTTTTATTTTGTTTATTTTCGGTTCAAGAAAGGTTATCTGAACAGGCTTCTCATTAGAAAAGCTATTCAAAAAGTCCCTTACTCTGAAGTATCCATAAAGCCGACATACTTTCTCTTCAGCAGGTAGCCTTCTAGCTGTTTCATTCCCTCAATACCGGTTGAGATGATGATCAAGAGACTGGTTCCTCCAAGAGCAACGGCATCTGTCAATCCAAATACATCTTTAGCCAAAATAGGCAGGATAGAAATGAAACCTAGGAAGAGAGATCCCACTGTTGCCAAACGACGAAGCAGCTTAGACATGTAGTCTTCTGTTCCTTTACCTGGACGAACACCTGGAATGTAGGCTCCGCTCTTTTGCAGATTTTCTGCTGTCTTCTCTGGATTAATCTGTACAAAAGTATAGAAGAATGTAAAGAGGACAATCAGGAAGGCGTACATGAACATGCCACTAATGGTCGTTGTTGCCAAAAGTGACTGAGCTGTCTTAACCCAATCTGCGTCATAGCCCAAGGCACTGACAACTTGGAAAATCGCTGCCGGTGCAGCTGTAATCGAGCTGGCAAAGATTACTGGAATAACCCCAGCCGGATTGACTTTCAGTGGCAGATAGGAGCTAGAAGGTGCACCCTTAGCTACTTTCGTATACTGAACTGGAATTTTATATTCAGCCTGCTGTACAAAGGTTGTAAAGTAAATGATAAGCAGGACTGCCACAATCAGAATCCCTACAAAAATGAAAGATGAAGTCAAACGTTCACTAGGGATATTGACAAAGTAATCTTCATAGATACCTTTAATCATATCAGGGATAGCTGAAACGATACCAGCAAAGATAATCATGGAAACGCCATTTCCGTAACCCTTGTCTGTAATCTGCTCACCCAGCCAAGTTACAATCATTGAACCAGTTGCTAGAAGAACGCAAATCAAAGCGTAGGTCTGCACATTAGGATTAGCAACCAGATTAGCTCTTGAGAGAGTATCGAAACCAGCGGTAATCCCAATCGCCTGCACAAAGGCCAAAACTAGAGCGATATAACGGGTCGCTTGATTCAGCTTTCTGCGTCCCACTTCCCCTTGCTTGCCCCACTCTACAAACTTCGGAAGCAAGTCCATCTGCAGCAACTGAACAACGATAGAAGCTGTGATGTAAGGACTGACTCCAAGTGCAAAGACAGAGAAGTTGCGCATGGCGTTACCAGAGACCAAGCTTAGCATATTCAAGAATGGCAAATCATTCAAATTGCTTAAGGCTTTGGCATTAATCCCCGGAACCGTTATGGTTGTACCGATACGGAAAACTAAGATGATAAAAATCGTGAACAGAATCTTAGACCGTACCTGTTTGATTTTAAATGCGTCTTTTAATAGTTTGAAAAACATAGGTCACCTCGCTTAGATGACTTCCACTGAACCACCTTTAGCAGTGATAGCTTCTTCAGCTGATTTAGAGAATTTAGCTGCCTTAACAGTCAATTTCTTTGTCAATTCTCCGTTACCAAGAATCTTGATACCTGATTTTTCAGCTTTTACAATACCTGCTTCGATGAGAACAACTGGTGTTACTTCAGCGCCATCTTCAAAGGCGTTCAGTTGGTCAAGGTTAACAATCGCATATTCTTTGCGGTTGATGTTCAGGAAACCACGTTTTGGAAGACGACGGAACAATGGAGTTTGTCCACCTTCAAAACCAAGGCGAACGCCGCCACCGCTACGAGCTTTTTGACCTTTTTGACCACGGCCAGATGTTTTACCGTTACCAGATGATGTACCACGACCAACACGGTTGCGGACTTTACGAGAACCTGCAGCAGGTTGTAATTCATGAAGTTTCATTATATTATTTCTCCTCTTTTGTAAAATGCTAGCGCTCATATAGGAGAAAAGGTGTCTCCTATATAAACTCGCCTATACATATATTTAGTTTTAGGGGCTGAGAAAATCCCATCCCCTAACGTATTTTAATTTAAAGTTGTTAAACCAGCAAAGCTTATTTAACTTCTTCAACAGTTACCAAGTGTGATACTGCAGTAATCATACCGCGTACTGCTGGGTTATCTTCTTTGATAACTGAGCTGTTCAATTTGCCAAGTCCAAGTGCTACAACAGTTTTACGTTGTGACGGGATGCGTCCGATTGGAGACTTAGTCAAAGTAATTTTAATTTGAGCCATGTTATCCCCTTTCTTATGCCAAGTCAGAAACTGAAATACCACGAAGGGCAGCAACTTCTTCAGCGCGTTTTAATTGTTTCAAACCTTCAACAGTTGCGCGAACGATGTTGATTGGAGTGTTAGAGCCAAGAGATTTAGATGTAACATCTGCTACACCTGCCAATTCGATGACGGCACGAACTGCACCACCAGCAGCAACTCCAGAACCCTCAACAGCTGGCTTAAGCAATACTTTAGCTCCGCCAAATTCTGAAAGAACTTCGTGAGGAATGGTTGTCCCAACCATTGGTACTTCAATCAAATTCTTCTTCGCATCTTCAACTGCTTTGCGGATTGCTTCTGGTACTTCTTGAGCTTTACCAGTACCGAAGCCAACACGACCATTGCGATCACCAACAACTACAAGAGCTGCAAAGCGAAGACGACGTCCACCTTTAACAACTTTTGTAACACGGTTGATGGCAACTAAACGTTCTTCAAGTTCAACTGCGTTGTCTTTAAATGCCATTTTCTAGTGTCCTCCTCTTAGAATTTCAATCCGTTTTCACGAGCTGCATCAGCCAAAGCTTTTACACGTCCGTGATAGAGATATCCACCGCGGTCGAAGACGACTTCAGAAATACCTTTAGCAACTGCACGTTCAGCAACGAGCTTACCAACAACAACGGCTTGTTCTGTTTTAGTTCCTTTTGAAACTTCTTTGTCAAGAGTTGAAGCGCTTGCGAGCGTTACACCCGCTACGTCATCAATCACTTGAGCGTAGATGCCTGTATTAGAACGGAATACGTTCAAACGTGGGCGATCAGCAGTTCCAGAGAGTTTTCCGCGAACGCGACGGTGGCGTTTTTGGCGGATTTTATTTTTATCTGGTTTCGTAATCACAATTTTCACCTCTTAATTTTAATCTTGTGCTTATGCACAACGTTGGGAAACAGCTTGTTTGGCTGAAAAAATCAGCCAGACAAGATTATTTACCAGTTTTACCTTCTTTACGGCGAACGAATTCACCAACGTAGCGGATACCTTTACCTTTGTATGGCTCTGGAGCACGCAGGCTACGTACGTAAGCTGCAGTTTGTCCAACTACTTCTTTTGAAATTCCGCTGATAACGATAGTCGTTGGGTTTGGAAGTTCAAAAGTGATGCCTTCTGGTGCTTCTACTTCGTCTGGATGAGATTTACCAACTGAAAGTACAAGCTTCTTACCTTGAAGTTGAGCACGGTAACCAACCCCGCGCATTTCAAGTTCTTTCTTGAAGCCTTCTGATACACCAACAACCATGTTGTTCAAAAGGGCACGAGTTGTTCCGTGGATTGTTTTCATTTCTTTTGAATCGTTTGGACGGTGAAGAGTTACTTCAGTTCCTTCCACACGGATTTCAATATCTTTTGAGAACTCACGAGTCAGTTCTCCTTTAGGTCCTTTTACAGTTACAACGTTGTCTTTGTTGCTAAGTTCAACACCAGCAGGCAACACAATAACTTTATTACCAATACGTGACATGTATATATTCTCCTGTTAGATTGTCAGGCCGCAAGCGACCAGTTTTCACGGGGTTAAATCGATTTCTCGATTGAAAGGAATATTTAAGTTTCAATTTCAAAGTGAATCAAGGCATCGTCTCGCAGGCATAACTTGGGTTAGGCAAGAGACGATAACGAAGAGTCACAAAGAAATTGGGAGCTAAATATTACCAAACGTAAGCGATAACCTCACCACCAACATTCTTTTGGCGTGCTTCTTTATCAGTCAGCAAACCTTCAGATGTTGAAAGGATAGCAATTCCAAGTCCGTTCAGAACTTTTGGAAGATCTTCGCGTTTTTTGTAAACACGCAGACCTGGTTTTGAAACGCGTTTCAAACCAGTGATAACTTTTTCACCATTTTGTCCGTATTTAAGGAATACACGGATGATGCCTTGTTTGTCATCTTCGATGATTTCAACGTTTTTTACAAAACCTTCACGCTTCAGGATTTCAGCAATCCCTTTTTTGATGTTTGATGCAGGCACTTCAAGCACTTCGTGGTTTGCTTGGTTAGCATTACGGATACGTGTCAGAAAGTCTGCAATTGGGTCAGTCATAACCATTTTATATTTCTCCTCTTACTAGTAGTTTGCAAGCTGCACTTGCTAGTTAATGATTGAGCTATGCTCAGATAGTATTGATACATTCAAATAAGATAATTCTTATTTGAACACGAGCTACAACCTGGGCAAAAAAGATAAATTTGTTTTGGAGCATCGCTCCTTCACCAAATTTCCTATTTTTGCTGTGGTTGTTACGCTCTTTGTATCATGATATTACCAAGATGCTTTGGTAACGCCTGGGATTTGTCCTTTGTATGCTAATTCACGGAAGCAAACACGGCAAAGTTTAAACTTGCGGTAAACAGAATGTGGACGACCACATTTTTCACAACGAGTATAAGCTTGCGTAGAGAACTTAGCTGGGCGTTTGTTCTTAGCAATCATTGATTTTTTAGCCATTTGTTTTACCTCCTATATTATTTTGCAAAAGGCATTCCAAGGCCTGTAAGCAATTCGCGTGACTCTTCGTCAGTGTTAGCAGTTGTTACGATAACGATGTCAAGACCACGAGTCTTATCAACGTCATCAAAGTTGATTTCTGGGAAGATCAATTGTTCTTTCACACCAAGTGTGTAGTTTCCGCGTCCATCAAATGATTTTGTTGGAACACCGTGGAAGTCACGAACACGTGGAAGAGAAACTGAAACTAATTTATCCAAGAATTCATACATACGTTCGCCACGAAGGGTTACTTTAGCACCGATCGCTACACCTTCACGAAGACGGAAGCCGGCGATTGATTTTTTAGCTTTAGTGATAAGTGGTTTTTGACCTGAGATAAGAGCCAATTCTTCAGCAGCTTTTTCAAGGTTTTTAGCGTTTGATACAGCGTCACCGACACCCATGTTCAAAACGATTTTATCCACTTTTGGCACAGCCATAACAGATGAGTAGTTGAACTTTTCAGTCAAAGCAGGAACTACTTCTTTAAGATATTTTTCTTTTAAACGATTTGCCATTATACTTCTCCTTTCCTTCGTGATTAGTCAAGCACTTCGCCTGATTTTTTATTGTAACGAACTTTTTTGCCGTCTACAAACTTGTAGCCAACACGTCCTGCAACACCATTTTTGTCAAGAACTTGAACGTTTGACACATGGATTGGTGCTTCTTTTTCCACGATAGCACCTTGAGGGTTTTCGTTATTTGGCTTTTGGTGTTTCTTAACGATGTTTACACCTTCAACAACAACTTTGTTTACTTTTGGAAGAGCTGTAACAACAAGCGCTTCAACACCCTTGTCTTTACCAGCAATTACGCGAACTTTGTCGCCTTTTTTTACAAACATTTATTTCTCCTCTTAATTCTTACGCCCATAGGGGCACCCTGACTTTTGTCAGGGGACTGTGTTTGTTAATTTTGATTAAAGTACTTCTGGAGCCAATGATACGATCTTCATGAAGCCGCCGTCACGCAATTCACGAGCAACTGGGCCGAAGATACGAGTTCCGCGAGGAGTTTTGTCTTCACGGATGATGACTGCAGCGTTTTCGTCAAATTTGATGTATGAACCATCTTTACGACGAGCACCTGATTTAGTACGAACGATAACAGCTTTTACAACGTCACCTTTCTTAACCGCACCACCAGGAGTAGCTTGTTTTACAGACGCAACGATTACATCACCGATGTTAGCGAACTTACGTCCTGAGCCACCAAGAACTTTGATTGTCAAGATTTCGCGAGCGCCGCTGTTGTCGGCAACTTTCAAACGAGTTTCTGTTTGAATCATTTAAGTTTTCTCCTTTCTGGTTTGATTAGATGATAACCGCTTCTTCAACGACTTCTACAAGACGGAAGCGTTTTGTAGCTGAAAGCGGACGAGTTTCCATGATACGAACGATATCGCCTTCTTTGGCAACATTGTTTTCGTCATGTGCTTTGTACTTCTTAGAGTAGTTAATACGTTTACCATAGACTGGGTGGTTACGTTTAGTTTCAACTACAACTGTGATTGTTTTGTCCATTTTGTCAGAAACAACGCGTCCGACAAGAACTTTACGATTATTGCGTTCCATTGAAATTCTCCTTCCCTAGTCTATTATTTAACTTCTGATTGAACAGTTTTGATACGAGCGATTTGTTTTTTCACTTCTTTCAGGCGAGCTGTCTGCTCCAATTGGCCAGCAGCTGCTTGGAAACGAAGATCAAACAATTCTTTCTTCAATTCATTTTCACGCTTCGCGAGTTCTTCTTGAGAAAGACCACGAAGTTCTTTAACAAATTCTTTTACTTCATTAAGTTTCATGCCTTCTCCTTATTCTGCTTCACGTTTTACGAATTTACATTTAACTGGAAGTTTGTGGCTTGCAAGGCGAAGCGCTTCGCGAGCGATTTCTTCTGAAACGCCAGCAACTTCAAACATTACTTTGCCACGCTTAACTGGCGCAACCCAACCTTCTGGAGCACCTTTACCAGATCCCATCCGTACACCGATAGCTTTTGCAGTGTATGATTTGTGTGGGAAGATTTTAATCCAAACTTTACCACCACGTTTCATGTAACGAGTCATAGCGATACGGGCAGCTTCGATTTGGCGGTTAGTGATCCAGTGGCTAGTAGTTGCTTGAAGACCGTATTCTCCAAATGCTACTTCTTTTCCGCCTTTAGCTTCACCGCGCATTTTTCCACGGAATTCGCGACGGTGTTTAACACGTTTAGGTACTAACATTGGTTATTTACCTCCTTTAGTGTTTTTACGAGCTGGAAGGACTTCTCCACGGTAGATCCAAACTTTAACACCCAGTTTACCGTAAGTAGTGTCAGCTTCTTCCCAAGCGTAATCGATATCCGCACGAAGAGTGTGAAGCGGAACAGTTCCCTCAGAGTAACCTTCGCTGCGGGCAATATCTGCACCATTCAAACGACCTGATACTTGAGTTTTGATTCCCTTAGCTCCTGCACGCATTGTACGTTGGATAGCTTGTTTTTGAGCACGACGGAAAGCAACACGCTGCTCAAGCTGGCGAGCAATTCCTTCACCAACCAGATGCGCATCCAAGTCAGGACGCTTGATTTCGATGATGTTGATGTGGACTTGTTTTCCAGTCAATTTGTTGAGTTTTGCACGAAGTGCATCAACGTTTGCTCCACCTTTACCGATAACCATACCTGGCTTAGCAGTGTGAAGAGAAACGTTTACTTTGTTTACTGCGCGCTCAATTTCAATAGTTGAAATCGCTGCGTCAGCCAATTCTTTTTGAACGAATTTACGGATTGCAAGATCTTCATGAAGGTAATCCGCGTATTCTTTTTCAGCATACCATTTGGCATCCCAATCACGGATGATGCCGACACGCATACCAATTGGATGTACTTTTTGACCCACGATGTTACCTCCTTATTTTTCTGCAACGACCACAGTGATGTGGCTTGTGCGTTTGTTGATTGGTGAAGCTGAACCTTTAGCGCGCGGACGGAAACGTTTCATAGTTGGTCCTTCGTTTGCGAAAGCTTCAGATACTACCAAGTTTGCTTTTTCCAAACCAAAGTTGTTTTCAGCATTAGCGATTGCAGAGTTCAAAACTTTTTCGATAATGCCAGCAGCTTTGTTTGGAGTGAATTTCAAGATTGCGATTGCGTCAGCGACGTTTTTACCACGAATATTGTCAAGAACCAGACGAGATTTACGAGGTGAAACACGCACTGTACGAGCCATTGCTTTAGCTGAAGTAATTTCTGCCATTTATGTTCTCCTTATTTTCTACGTGTTTTCTTGTCGTCTGCAGCGTGACCTTTGTAAGTACGAGTTGGCGCAAATTCACCAAGCTTGTGACCTACCATGTCTTCCTGGATGTAAACAGGTACGTGTTTACGTCCGTCATAAACTGCGATTGTGTAACCAATGAAACTTGGGAAGATCGTTGAACGACGTGACCAAGTTTTGATAACTTTTTTCTTTTCGTCGTTAGCTTGAGCTTCAACTTTCTTCATCAGATGCTCATCGACGAAAGGTCCTTTTTTAAGACTGCGTCCCATTTTATATTTTCTCCTTTAAATAAGTACCACAGCGGCCTGCGCTGACTAAGCAGCGCTACCGAGCTGGCGGATAGATTGTTTTAAATTATTTCTCGTTGCGACGACGAACGATAAGTTTGTCAGATTTCGCTTTTTTGTTACGAGTTTTAAGTCCAAGAGCAGGTTTGCCCCATGGAGTAGATGGCGCTTTACGACCAACTGGTGCTTTACCTTCACCACCACCGTGTGGGTGATCGTTAGGGTTCATTACAGAACCGCGAACTGTTGGGCGGATGCCTTTCCAACGGCTACGTCCTGCTTTACCAAGGTTTACAAGTCCATGTTGTTCGTTTCCGACAACACCAACTGTAGCGCGGCAAGTACCAAGAATCATACGAACTTCGCCTGATTGAAGACGAACAAGAGTGTACTTACCTTCTTGACCCAATACTTGAGCAGAAGCTCCAGCAGCACGAACCAATTCTCCACCGCGGCCTGGTTTCAACTCAATGTTGTGAACCAAAGTACCAACTGGGATGTTAGCAAGCGGAAGAGCATTTCCGACTTTGATATCTGCTTCAGGACCTGAAACGATGCGTTGACCAACTTCAAGGCCTTTAGGAGCGATGATATAAGCCTTCACACCGTCAGTGTAGTGAACCAAAGCGATGTTTGCTGAACGATTTGGATCATACTCAATTGTTTTTACAACTGCCTCAACAGCGTCTTTGTTACGCTTGAAGTCAATCAAACGGTAGTGACGCTTGTGGCCGCCACCTTGGTGACGAACAGTGATGCGACCGTTGTTATTACGACCAGCCTTGCTCTTCAAAGAAACGAGCAAAGATTTTTCTGGAGTGCTGGTAGTGATTTCAGCGAAATCCAAAGAAGTCATATTACGGCGACCGTTTGTTGTTGGTTTATAAACACGAATTCCCACGATATTTCCTCCTTAGATTATTCTTCTTCTGCACCGAACAACTCGATTGCTTTAGAATCAGCTGTCAGTGTTACGATAGCTTTTTTAGTTTTGTTTGTAAAACCAGTGTAGCGTCCAACACGTTTTGCTTTTGGTTTTACGTTGATAGTGTTAACGTTAGCAACCTTAACTCCTTCAAAAGCAGCTTCAACAGCTTGCTTGATCAAGAGCTTGTGAGCGCGAGTGTCCACTTCAAATACGTATTTGCCTGCTTCGTACTGAGCCATTGAACCTTCAGTGATAACAGGTTTTTTGATTACGTCGTACAAATTCATTATGCAAGAACCTCCTCAATTTTAGAGATAGCTGCCTGAGTAACCAGAAGTTTATCGCTGTTTACGATGTCCAGAACGCTTGCAGTTGTTGCAGTTGCAACTTTCACGTTTGGAAGGTTGCGAGCTGAAAGTGCAGCGAATTCATTTCCTTCTTCAAGGATAACAAGAACTTTAGTATCAATGCTCAGTGCAGCAAGCACTTTTGCAAACTCAGCAGTTTTTGGAGCTGTAAATGAAAGGCTGTCTACAGCTACGAATTTGTTTTCAGCAACTTTTTCAGAGTAAACTGATTTCAATGCCAATCTACGAACTTTACGTGGAAGTTTGTAAGCATATGAACGAGGAGTTGGACCGAATACGATACCACCGCCACGCCATTGTGGAGAGCGGATAGAACCTTGACGAGCACGTCCAGTTCCTTTTTGACGCCATGGTTTGCGTCCGCCGCCTGATACTGCAGAACGGTTTTTAACAGCGTGAGTTCCTTGACGAAGGCTAGCGCGTTGGCTGATGATAACATCAAAGACAACTGATTCATTTGGCTCAATACCAAAGACCGCATCATTCAGAACTACTTCACCAGCTTCTTTACCAGTTTGGTCAAATAATTTTACGTTTGCCATTGTGACTGATTTCCCCTTTCTTTATTATTTACCAGCTTTAACTGCTGACTTGATAGTGATAAGAGATTTCTTAGCACCTGGTACGTTACCTTTAATCAGGATAACGTTCTTCTCTGGAACAACCTGTACGATTTCAAGGTTTTGAATCGTTACACGGTTCCCACCCATACGTCCAGCCAAGCGTTTGTTTTTGAACACGCGGTTTGGCGCAACTGGTCCCATTGAACCAGGACGACGGTGGTAACGTGAACCGTGAGCCATTGGACCACGAGATTGGCCGTGGCGTTTGATAACACCTTGGAAACCTTTACCTTTTGAAGTTCCTGTTACATCAACAACATCACCAGCTTCGAATGTATCGACAGTGATTTCTGCTCCTACTTCCAAGCCTTCAATGTTTTTGAATTCACGAATGAAGCGCTTAGGAGCTGTGTTAGCTTTCGCTACATGGCCTTTGGCAGGTTTGTTGCTCAATACGTCACGAAGGTCATCAAAACCAACTTGAACTGCGTTGTAACCATCTGTTTCAACTGTTTTAACTTGAAGAACAACGTTTGGAGCTGCTTCAACAACAGTTACAGGGATTAATTCGCCAGCTTCAGTGAAGATTTGAGTCATTCCCACTTTTTTCCCTAAGATTCCTTTTGTCATGAGAAAATGTTTCCTTTTCTATAATTTTTTTCAAAAAGTTTTTAACGAGCGTTTTTCATGCTCTGATTTAGATCAAGCTTTAGATTAAAGTTTAATCTCTACGTTCACACCACTTGGAAGATCCAATTTCATCAAAGCGTCAACTGTTTTTTGAGTTGGGTTGATGATGTCGATCAAGCGTTTGTGAGTACGCATTTCAAATTGTTCGCGAGAGTCTTTGTATATGTGAGTCGCACGAATGATTGTGTAGAGGCTGCGCTCAGTTGGAAGAGGGATTGGACCCGCAACTTCAGCACCAGTACGAGTAGCAGTTTCTACGATTTTTGCAGCCGCTGTATCAAGTGTACGGTGTTCGTAAGCTTTCAAACGGATGCGGATTTTTTTGTTTGCCATCTTTTTCTCCTTTTCGTCTATTTAAGATAATAGGCTAGCTCCACAAGAAAACCGACAGGCGATTGCGTGGCAATGCAACCGAGCGTGTCGCAACCTCTTGCATCAAAGCTACACACTGTATTTTTACAGCACCATAGTATCTTAACACAAAGAACCAGTCATTGCAAGGGATTTGAGAGAATTTTTAAAGATTTTTAGGATAATTTTTTATGAAAGTGTTTTCTAAATAATTTATAAGTCTTGTAAATCATTATCTAGAAGAAAATTTAGACTTTTTCAACTATTTATTCGATTTTGTATTCAGAAAATACAAAATCTCACTGACGCACATCAGTGAGATTAGAAACGAAAATTTATCCTTGGCTATTTTGTTTTATAGTAAGGGGCTGTCCTTTTCGATGCGAAAACTGTTGCCTGACTGGCAGATGACAAGGTCTGCAGCCGCTAGATAGGGCTGATAAAAGTGCCTATATTGCTCTCGTCGAGCCAGATGCGTCTGCTTTATCCAATCTGGCCTGCGCTCTCGCACAGCCACATCTCTTGCCAAGCGGCGCTCTAACTCAGTCTGGTCGTCCGTGTAAAAGCAAATCGACAAATCAAACAAACTTTCAGGCAAAAAGACAGCCGACATGCCTTCTACTATTGAAATAGGCTTTCGGGCTGATAAACGCAAGCTAGGCGACCAAGCTGTGCCAATGGTCAGAATATCCAGACCAGACTGCAAGGCACAAATATCTCGTTCCAGACTCCCGAGCTCATGAACAGCTGGGATACAGGCTGTGACTTTTTGATGAGGAAAATCTTTGGAACTAAGCAAATCGCGATACTCTCCAGTAATTACATAAGGATCTGTTTCCAGCAGATTGGCTCGGTCCTCACCCAAGGCTAGCTGGAGTTTTCGAGCAAAAGTCGACTTCCCCGAAGCACCATGACCATAAATACGAAGGGTATGTTTTTGGTCGTCTGACAGATACGCTGTCAATCTTTTCAGCAATTTCTCTTCATCAGACATAGCTTCCCCTTTCAAATGGAACTCCTTAGAAATTTCGGCTGGATTTATTGTAGCCGTAGCGCTCAATAAAGTCTTCACGGAATTCCAGCAGGTTGTCATCCATGATTGCTTGGCGCACCTTCTTCATAAGGTGTACCAAGAAGTAGAGGTTGTGATAGCTGGTCAGGCGGATGCCGAAGGTCTCGTCCGCTTTGAGCAAGTGGCGGATATAGGCACGCGTGTAGTTGGTACATGTGTAGCAGTCACAGTCATGGTCCAGCGGCGTGAAATCTTCCTCAAACTGAGCATTTTTAACGACTAAGCGTCCTTCGCTGGTCATACAGGTACCGTTTCGGGCAATGCGCGTCGGCAGAACGCAGTCAAACATATCCACACCACGAATAACACCATCGATTAAGCTATCTGGCGCACCTACTCCCATAAGATAGCGAGGCTTGTTTTCAGGCAGCATAGGCGTTGTGAAGTCCAGCACAGCATTCATCTCTTCATGAGACTCACCAACAGCCAAACCTCCAATAGAGTAGCCCGGAAAATCCATGCTGACCAAGTCTTGAGCAGACTGACGACGCAAATCTTCAAATCCAGCACCCTGAACAATCCCAAAGAGTCCTTGGTCGTGTGGACGGCTGTGGGCCTTGAGTCCACGCTCTGCCCAACGGCTAGTCCGCTCAATGGACTTCTTGACATAGTCATACGGCTGGTAGAACTGCGGGCATTCATCAAAGGACATCATAATGTCACTGCCCAGATTGTTCTGGATGGAGATGGCCTTTTCTGGTGACAGGAACATTTTGGAACCATTGAGGTGGTTTTTAAAAGTTACTCCTTCTTCTGTGATATTGCGGCTGTCAGCTAGAGAATAGACCTGAAAACCGCCACTATCCGTCAGAATAGGCTGATCCCAGTTCATGAACTTGTGCAAGCCACCTGCACGGGCAATCAGCTCATCGCCTGGCCGCAGCCAAAGGTGGTAAGTATTGGCCAAGATAATACCCGACCCCATTTGCTTGAGCTCTTCTGGTGACTGGGTCTTGACCGTCGCCTGGGTACCAACCGGCATAAACATAGGCGTCGGAAAAGTCCCGTGAGGCGTGATAATTTCCCCCAAACGAGCACCTGTATGCTTTTCTTTTTTAATCAAACGATACTGAATCGGTGATGTTGACATGTTTCCTCCTGCTGGGAAAAACAGTCCCAGCGATTTTTCTTCTATATAACGAGCAGCAAGGGCTCACAAGATACCGTATGATTTTACCAAAAAAACTTCTATCTGTCACGGGGTATGATATAATGTAACAGACAAATCCAAATGGAGGAATTATGAATCTAAGTCACATCAGAGCTCAGGCTCGTACCGTCCGCAGCCAAACGAGAGGGATTTTTCTTTTGTTTGCGGCCCCAACTCTTGTCAGCATCCTCAGCATCTTACTTTCCCTTAATGACAATCTAAGAGATTCCATTCCCAACCTAACTTTTAGCCAGTCCATCTATCTTCTCATTAGTAAAAATCTTTTTCCGACGACCATCCAGTTTATCTTGACCTTGCTACTGCTTTCTGCCAGCTACACCATGATAAAGGTTCTTCGTAAGACAAAGGATGATGTCAACTTTTCAGATATAGGATATCTTTTTACGAGCAAGACTTTCACACCTGTCTTCAAGACGGTTTTACTCAAGCAGCTGCTGATTTTTCTTTGGAATATTCCTATGTTCTGCGGGAGTCTCCTAGCAATCTTTAATGCTTATAAAATCCTCTCTATTTCGGAAAAAATTCCTGCCCATACAGTGGTGTCGGTTCAAAGTGCTGCAGGCCAGCAGATTCTTCAATACACCCCTGGTATGTTACTGGGAACCCTCTTGATATTCACCGGCTTAGGTATTGCCATCCCTCAGTACTATGCTTATGCTCAAGCAGAGTTCATCCTCTATGACCAGCTTGAGGCTGGGGGTTACCAGGGAGCTTTCTATGCTATCCGTCAAAGCCGGAAGCTAATGAAAGGCTATAAAGGAAA
This sequence comes from Streptococcus sanguinis, assembly GCF_050225395.1. GTDB lineage: Bacteria > Bacillota > Bacilli > Lactobacillales > Streptococcaceae > Streptococcus. The sequence continues at coordinate 2,316,161 of NZ_CP071431.1, forward strand.
GCTTTTTATGCTTAATCTGAGCTTCATCGGCTGGAATTTATTGGCCAGATTAACTTACGGCTTGCTGAATGTTATAGTTCTCCCTTATACAGCGACTGCTTACATTCTCTTTTATGAAGAATTGAAAAAAGAAAAAGCGATCTCAAAAGAAAATAACCCACAGGCACAGGACTCGAAAAATCACTGTAATTGACGAAATTAAAAACTTATTGACAAAAGAAATATCTGATAGGACAAGTGACGGTTATAGATTGATTCAAATTGAAGATATTCTACAAATTCATATCTTGGAGTAAATTGTCTATAAGTAGGAAAGAACTTTACGAGAATAAACTGCAAGTGGACTATTTGTCAGTCGATTTTCAAAAATATTCAACAATAGATCTTTAACATTTTTAGTTGATGATAATTTAAGTATAGTGGCTATTAATCAGAAAATTACTTTAAATTGAATAAAGATAACGCAAAAGATGTAAGAGATTGTTATTTCTATTTTGGAGTTAAATCAACAGAAGATAAGTAAGATAGTATAAATTTTATAAACTGTTTTACAAAATGATTAATATGATATGAATGACTTTTTTATTTTTTGAAATAACAAACTTCATTATATAATATTAATTATTATTTATGAAAGCCAGTAGAATTAAGCACTAGCTTCTCGTAGTAAAAATCTGTTTAATCAAATAATATTTGTAGGAGTAAAGTATGTATAGAAAACTTGAATTACCATTAGATATATTGTCTTCGCTTGAAAAAAACGTTTTTAATTTTAAGTATAAGGATAACTTTATCAATGTTAATTTAACAGAATTTTTACATAGACTTGAAGACGATAGTATATCATTTATAGATATCATATCTGATTTTTATTACGCCCAAGCAGTGTATGAGTTATCGACTGGAGAAGAAGTCCAAAATAAAAATAAATCGTTGGAAATAATATCTAAAAATAGAGATAAATACGACAAATTGTTAACTTTTATAAGATTCTATTATTTAGAATTAATTGAATGTGCTAAAGAACTAAAAATAGAATTTAGTAAAGTAATCGACCGCTATACTCGTTATCTAGAACATGATATTTCTGGCCGCTATACTCGTCAATTGGATTATATGACTTCCGTCAAATATAATTGTTATAAATCCGATGGGGGCTTATCTATCCGTTGTGCTTTTCTGCATAAGGTAGTCCAATATCAAATACCTTTTTCTAGCGATAGTAATTTATATGAAAATATTGCAGATTTCACTAATTATTTAATTACAAGCATTCAATATAGTCCAAATAATATAAATAAATTTCAACATTTGGTTATTATTTTAAAATTATTGTTGTATGGTAATGAAAGTGTTCCTCTGGGTAGATCATCATCTTTAGAAATTGATGAATTTAATGTGTTGCATCAAAAATTTCAAGAAGAATTATCTTCAATTTCAGAATCACAACTAAAATATGTTACGCCTGCAATATCAGATGAGTTTGGTAAAATCATCAATAGAGAAAATTTTGCCCAAGAATTACATACAAAAGGAATAAATAAAAATAAAAAATTCAACTGTTATGCGGTAGCATATGATGTTACAACTAAATACTATGCTATTAATTATTTTGATAAAAACAATAAACTTCATAAAAAATTTCAAAAATTGCTTGGGAATGAATACATACCAGCTAAAATTACAAATGATGTACGCTATTATCTTCAAGATAAAAGAAGGTATATTACATATGAACAATTTGAAGCTATAAAACTTACCAAGGATTTCAACCGTATGTTTAGTTGTTGCGAAAGAAAGTTATTTGCAAAATTTAGGGATGATAACAAATTAGATGGTGAAATGAATTTAATTGTAACGAAAAAACCTTGTGAATATTGTTCCCGCGAATTAGATGTAATCGAAAACAAGGGATCTTTAAAAATTAATTTAAAAGTCCCAACTCAAGGGATAGAGCAGGGACAAGGATTACGCCACAAAGATATTGAAAAACACGATACAGAAGCAAAGAAGATATTGGGGAAATAATCTAAAAAATAAGCTCACTGTATGAGCTTTTCAAATATTGTCGATTATTTAAGGATAGATACAAAAAAGCACCTAATACACAATAGGTGCTAATATTATAATTTAGTAACAACTTGCGACTTTATAGATTCTCAATAGATTTTATCTCTTTGATAATTAATCGATTTTCAAGCTGTAATTTTGTTAGTAAATTGCGACCATGATTTTTATTGGTAAAAGTTGAACCATATTCTTCGATTAAGTTAACAACTTTCTTTACTTGTTCTTTGTAAAGAAAATCTTTATCCGCTCCTTTATATGTAGACCAGAAAAAAATTAATTTTGTGGTCCCATGATATAAATCTACTGTATCGAAAATAGACTGAAAATACGCATAATCTGCAGAACCTAATCCGTGGCCATAAAATTTTATAACCTCAATCCTAGGAGTAATATCAAAAGAAGAAGTTGTATCGTTTTCTAGAATACGATAAGATTTTGAAAATTTGATAGGTGGTACATTGAAATGACTATTCAATTTGTCATAGTCAATACCGAAAATCAAATTATCAGAATCTAAGTCACCATGAATATTTCTAATACGTACAGAATTTTGAAAAGGATTGGTATAATTGAATGATAGAATAGAGTTATGAATCATATAATTCTCATGGAGATCATGTACTAAAGTTGAAAAATTACCATGCGTTTTCCAAAATCGTTCGAAAGAAGGTGGAACAGTCAAACAGTCACCTGAGTTATCAAAATAATAATCAAATTGAGTCGCGGCAGGTAAAGAATCATTTAAAAGAATCCAAATCAAATATCTTGATGTCCAAAAATATTGCTTTAGTTGTTTATAATCCGTTTGAGAGTCAGAATTAAATGCTAAATCAAACTCTTCGATTGCTAATTCAATTTGTTGTTTTAAAAATTTTTTAAAATCAGATTCTAGGCTAAAAAGTTCACCTTTTAATAATTTATGTACTTTTTCAATAGAAGAAATAAAATCAAATGCATATATGATAAGAATAGAAGCAGTTCCAATTACGGAATCACCATCTAAATATCCGTATTCTAAATTTGTTTCGAGATGATATCTAATTTTTTTATCTAAATCAGTCACTCTAGCAGTTTCTTTTACTAATGTCTGTATGTCATTATCATACTTGAGTTTTATTTGATCAAGATCAGCATCTATGGATTTATCATTTTCAATTTCCTCCTTTATATTTTTGAATAAATTAAACCGAAATAGAAATTCTAGATTCTGAAGTTCCATAAGAATTTTCGATTCTATATCTGTCCAATTATTATCCTTATTGCTATTGTCTCTATTAGAATAATTAAAAACTTTATACCAATAATTATTTTGAAGAGATTTTTTAGTAAAAATATAATCAAAAAAATCTGAATAAGATGATTTCAATCCGCAAGCAAGATCAAATCCATTACCCAGGATAATAAGTTGTTCGAAAAACTCTCTTCCCTCATCTTTTATAAAGCCAGAATTTTGAGGTTCAACAATAGAATTACTCATTTAAATTCCTTTCTAATACACTGTATATTGAATTTTTTAGATTCTCATATTTCTCTATTATACTCTATTTTAAATAAAATTCTATGTGTATCTCAAAAAAGTGTTCTGTTAAATGTGTTTGGTTCGTTTACTGAAGAAAGATAAGAAAGGAGAGAGTTGTTTTGTATTCAGTAATTCCCAAATTAGTACCAAAAATGAGAAAATAGAGTCATTCAAGCTTTATAAGAAAAAAATAAAGCTAATATAATAAGATTTAATTTATTAAAAATAGTCTTATTTAGACTCCTTGTCCTAAGCTTGTGAGTTGTTTTTTTATTTACTATTGTAGTCTGTCCTGTCAAGGGCAGAGCAGATTTTGTCAAAGGCTGCCTCTAGTGAATCCTCATCTGTGAAAAAGGCTTCCTCTTCCCAGCCTAAGAAGACTCGGTCTTTCCACCAGCGCTTCATGTCGGCAGGGGAAAATTCTTCTTGTTTAACTCTAGTCTGATGGCGGCGGACTGTTTCTTCAAAAGTCAAATCATAGTAATATGCTAGAGTTTGAGAACCAAACAAATTCCGCAGTCGCTCTAGCATCTGTCCGTAAATGTCTGTCTCATAAAATCCTTCTATATAGAACCAGCAAATCATGTTCGTAGCCGAAGCGTGCCAATGTCTCTGTCAGGTCAATAGACAAATTTCCAGGCTCGACCTTTTCCTTGAGCATGTCCCGTCTAACAGTATCCTGCGCAATCAAGAGAGTCCCTCGATCGTGGTGAGCCTGCAGTTTCCCAGCGAGACTAGACTTCCCAGAGCCGGAATTTCCACGAATGATAACTAACTCGGCCATCTTATTCGCCCAGAATCAAGCGGGTATGCTCGCGTTTAATGCAGCGGTCCATGACAATGTCATCCCGACCGGCTGTCCGCAAAATCTGCTCAGCTTCCTCACTTTCCAAGCCCAACTGAGCCCAGAAAATCTTGGCATCCGTCTGCAGAAAATCCAGTGCCACATCCGGCAAAAACTCACTGCGGCGGTATACATCGACAATATCCACAGGAAAAGGAATATCTTTGAGACTGGCATAAACAGTTTCACCAAAAATCTGACTGCCCGCTGCCCGCGGGTTGACTGGAATAATGCGATAGCCCCGCTCCTGCATCTCCTTGGACACGCGGTTGCTGGTCGTTTCTTCGCGGTCAGACAGACCAACAACAGCAATCACCTTGCTGTTGTTCAAATAATGCTTGACGATGGCATCGCTGGGATTTTGAAAATGATAAGTCATAGGCTTCCTCCTCATTCATAATAAAGCTGGATAGTTTGTACGTATTGCGTCTTAACTGAATCCGAGCTAAAACCTTGGAAAATAGATAATCCGTTCTAGGAGCATCGCTCCTTCGTCCGGATTCCTAATTTTCAGTCGGTTTTTGACGCTCTTTGTATCTTGATTTACTTTGCTTCGTACCAAGCTTGGCCGGCATTTTCATCAGCTACTAATGGAACGGCCAACTCAATCGCAGCTTCCATGGTTTCTTTGACCAGCTGGCGGACGGCCGTTAGCTCGTCATTTGGCACTTCCAGCACGATTTCATCGTGAACCTGCAAGAGCATGCGAGACTTGAAATTCTTCTCAGTCAGAGCTCGATCCAGATTAATCATAGCGACTTTGAGAATGTCCGCGGCCGATCCTTGGATTGGGCTGTTAATAGCTGTGCGCTCCGCAAAATTTCGTATGTTAAAGTTGCGGGAATTGATGTCTGGCAAGGAGCGACGGCGATGGTAAATGGTCTCTACATAGCCCTTATCACGCGCTTCGCGGACGATGGTTTCCATATAATTCTTGATTCCTGGGAAACGCTCAAAATAAGTCTGAATGTAGTCCTTGGCAGCCTTGCGGGAAATTCCCAAATTATTAGCCAGTCCGAAATCGGAAATGCCATAGACCACTCCGAAGTTGACAGCCTTGGCATTACGGCGGTCATTAGGTGTCACATCCTCTGCCTTTTCAATACCAAAGACCCGCATGGCGGTAGCCGTATGAATATCTTCTCCATGCTGAAAGGCAGCAATCAAATGCTCGTCCTTAGAAATGTGAGCCAGCACCCGTAGCTCAATCTGGGAATAATCCGAGCTGAGAAGCACACTGTCTGCCCACTCCGGTACAAAGGCCTTGCGAATAAGACGCCCCTGCTCCAAACGAACGGGGATGTTCTGCAGGTTCGGGTCAACCGAGGACAAGCGACCCGTCTGGGTCAAATCCTGAACATAGCGAGTGTGGATCTTGCCGTCAGCCGCTATCGCCTCCTGCAGTCCGATGATATAAGTGGACTGAAGCTTGCTGATTTGACGGTATTCCAGAATCTTAGACACAATCGGTGCAATGGGAGCTAGGCGCTCCAGCACATCAACCGCTGTCGAGTAACCTGTCTTGGTCTTTTTGGTGTACTCCAGTGGCAACCCCATATCCTCAAAGAGAATGGTTCCCAGCTGTTTCGGCGAGTTAATATTAAACTCCTGACCAGCCAGATCATAAATCTCCTGAGTCAGACTTTCCAGCGTCTTTTCATTTTCCGCCTGCATGCCCTGCAGGGTTTCCCGCTCAACCTTAATCCCCGCAATCTCCATCTTAGCTAGGACAAAGGCCAGCGGCTGCTCCATTTCAAGCAACAAATCCAGCTGATCGTGGGCGCGAAGCTGTTCTTGCATGGGTTCTTCTGTTTCCAGCAGCACTTGGATCTTACGAGCTAGATGCTCAAAGAGTTGCTCTTGCTCCGGCAGAGCACGCTTGGCCCCCTTGCCATAAACCTCATCATCAGTCGGCAGGATTGTTTGGCCGTAGAGGCGAGCAATAGTCGCCAGCTCATTGTCCTCGACCGTCGAAAGCAGATACTTGGCTAGACGTGCATCAAAGGAGGCTGCTGGTAGTTCGATACCATAATGACTGAGCAGTACCTTGGTTCGCTTGAGGTCGTAGGTTTTTAGAGCTGTTTTTATCAAAAACTCCTGAAAGAGAGGCTGCTGCAGTAAATCGCTGGAGCCGACATAAATCTGACGGCTATCGCCCCAGGCAAGGCCGACAATCTCTTCCTTGTGGTAGTTGTCACCCAAGATTTCAAAATAGAAGAATTGCTCTGGTGCAAGCATATCCTCTGTGACCTCAGTCACTTTGGTAAATTCAATTGGTTTGACTTCAACCGGCTCTTGACCAGTTCCTAGCTGAGCCTTGAGCTGCTTGAAGCCCATCTCGTCGTAGAACTTGCTCAGAGCCTCTACCTGTGGCCCCTTATAAACCAAATCATCCAGCCCAATTTCAATCGGAGCCTGAGTATTGATAGTAGCTAGAGTTTTAGATAAAAAGGCCTTGTCCTTGTCATTGATCAGATTTTCCTTCATCTTGGAAGCCTTGAGCTGGTCAATATTTTCATAGAGATTTTCCAAAGAGCCATACTCCAAGAGGAGCTTGAGACCAGTCTTCTCACCGATCTTGGTCACTCCAGGGATATTATCTGACTGATCGCCCATCAGCGCCTTGAGGTCAATGAACTGCTCTGGCGTGATGCCCATCTTTTCCATGAGGTAGGCTGGGGTAAATTCCTCAAACTCGGCCACACCTTTCTTGGAGATCTCCACCACGGTATTATCATCCGTCAGCTGAATCAAGTCTTTATCGCCGCTGACAATGGTCACATCGTAAGGCACAGCTGTCTTTTCAGCCATCTTGTCTAAGGTCCCGATAATGTCATCCGCCTCGTACTGAGCCAAGTCGTAGTAGTGAATGCCTAGGTGCTGCAACATTTCTCGGATAAAGGGCAGCTGTTCACGAAATTCATCCGGTGTCTTGGCCCGACCAGCCTTATAGTCGGCGTACATCTCGGTCCGGAAGGTCGTCTTGCCAGCATCAAAAGCTACCAGGACATGAGTCGGCTGCACGCGCTCCAAGAGATGATTGAGCATGAGGTGGAAGCCATAAATGGCATTGGTATGCAGGCCCGATGGACTCTTGAAACGGTCAATTTGATTATAAAGCGCAAAAAAAGCGCGAAAAGCAACGGACGAACCGTCGATTAATAATAACTTATTCTTTTTTTCCATAGATTTATTATAACACGAAAGGCGGACAAAGACAGAAACGGCGGCATGGAAAATAGGTAGAAAATGAATTGAGATTTAAATTTTGCTATAATCATTTTATGAACAATACCTACTATTTTATCCGTCATGCGCATTCTAACTATACACCTGATGAAATCAACCGACCATTATCAGACAAAGGGCAAGAATCCTTGGCGCAGCTTGACTTTTTAGCAGACAAACCCATTACCGCCATTTATTCCAGTCCTTACCGAAGAGCCATCCAGACGGTTGAACCTTTGGCTCAGAGCCTGAAACTCGCTATTCAAACCGACAAACGGCTAATAGAGCGAAAGCTAAGTAGTCAAGCGATTGCCGACCAAGACTTTGAAGAAGCCCTCATGCAACTTTGGTCACAGCCGACTTTTTCATTTGTTGGTGGCGAGTCTAATCAACAAGCTCAACAGCGAGCCTTAGCCTTTCTTCATGAACTGGAAAGCGAACACCAAAACGAAGAGATTATCATTAACTCCCATGGTAACCTTATCTGCATTTTACTAAGCGCATTCGATTCCAACATTGATTATAACTTCTGGCGCAGCCAAAACTTTCCAGATGTACTGGTTTTAGACGAAAGCGGAAAAATCACTCACCTCCTATAAAATATGGTATCGACTAGCAAGGCTCGGCTAAATCTTATCGCTCATATATGTTATAATAATGGAAACTGGAGGTAAAAGATGTTTCCAATCCGTATTACAACTCTTATGACTGAAGAAGTTTATAAAAGATTTTCATGGGCTATTCTCATACGACGAAAAGGATTTGTATTATACATAATCATACTGATAATCGGGCTGTTCGCCTACGTAATGCTCGGTCCATTAGAGGAAAAGATAATATCTATAATATTGGCTCCCCCCATTTTCGCCTCTATGTACTATTTTGGCATGAATTATCAGATAAAGAGAGCTTATCAAAAAAATCCTTTATTTCAGAACATGGAAGTCACTCTGATATTTGACAGAGAGGCTTTTATCGCAAGAAACATACGTGGTGAATTTCGCTATACCTATGATGATATTGTCAAAGTAATTATGACAAAGCAAGATTTTTATATCTTGATAGGAGAGAACACTGGTTTCGCAATTGAAAAAGAAAACTGTTCTCCTGAGGCTCTTGAGTTCTTGCTAGAACTTCACATTGAGCATATGTAAAAGAAAAAGCAGGCTAGACTGACAGTAGATCAGTTCTGGTCTGCTTTTTATCTTGTAAATAATTGCTTGATATCCATCAACTTCTCTATTTTCTGATTGATTTCTGGTCGGTAGTCACAGAAGTTAATGCTCTGGATGCCACTGTTGGCAGCGACATCCACATCCAGCGTCCGGTCGCCGATATAGTAGGTTTCCTGCTTGTCCAGGCCATATTTCTCAAGCAGATAGTCAACACCCTCTGGGTGGGGCTTGCGCTCAAAGCCGTTGGCTGTTGTGATAATTTCTGTAAAATAATCATGAATGCCCAAGTCTTGCAAGATTTGATGGGCATTGAGTCCTTTGTGGGTATAGACGAACTGGGCAATGCCCTGCTCCTCAGCCCAAGCCAGTATCTCCGCTGCTCCTTCCATCAGATGGACCTGAGCATTTTTCTCCTTTAGGCTTGCTCCACGGAAGGCATTCATCTCGGCAGCATCCAGCCCCTTCTCAGACGCTACTTTTTCCAAGAGCTTCTGGACAGAGTGCTTTAGGATATAGCTGTGAATACTCGCCCTGTCGAAGTCCAGACCATAGTGAGCATAGGTTTCCTCAATCCCCGCCAAAATAGCATCGTAGGAGTCCAGCAAGGTGCCGTCCAAATCCCAAATAAACGCTTTTGTCATGTGATTTTCCTCATTTTTCTGTCAAATAAAACCTTTAAAAATAGCCAGCGGAAGCCATTGTCCAAGAGCATCCCAGTCCAAACCCCCGGCAGACCCAATCCAAAGGTCACTCCCAGCAAGTAACCGGCAATAATGCGAATCAGCCACATGCCAACAGTCGTGGCATAAAAGGGCAGTCTGGCATTGCCCAGCCCCTGCCAGATAGCTGTGTAAATCACGGTTCCCACTGCCATGGGAGTTCCCAATAGGGAGAAGAGGATGACTAAAAGACTTGCTGTGATAGCTCCGCTATTATCCGTATAGAGCAAGGTCAGCGGCCGTCCAAAAGCAAAAATCCCTAGAGCCACGGGCAGCATGCAAGCAAAAGACAGCCAGAAGGTCCGCTGACGAATCAGACCGACCTCTTGCATATCTCCCTCACCTACCGCATGGCCTACCAGCATGACTGTTGCTGTCGCAACCCCAAAGGCAGGCATATAGTTAAACTGAGTCAAGACTTCACCGATGGCATTCCCCGCTACTGCGTCTGTCCCAAAGACGACCACAATGGCGATAATCACTACATCACCCGCCCGCATCATGAGCCGCTCTCCAGCAGCTGGCAGAGACAGGCGCAAGAGCTCTCCATCTAAGCCCCAGCGCCAGCGGATTGTGGACAAATCCAGCTCCCGCCAAAGAATCAGCACACCAACTAGACGAGCCAGCACCGTTCCCAACGCTACACCGACAATACCAAGACGAAAGATGTAAATCCCTAAACCAGAAAAGAGGGCATTGAGGACATTAGTCAGAAGACTAACATACATGGGGAATCTAGGATTGCATGTGACCCGCACTAAAGCTCCAAAAGAAGTCATCAAGCCTAGCAGAACAATAGTCCCACCAACCAGAGCCAGATAAAGACCACCTGCTTCAGCTACCGCTTTTTCCGTCCCTAGAAGATCCAGCATCTGCCTGCCAAAGAGCAGGGAAATCAGCCCCAACAGAAGACTCAGAAGCAAGGTTAGCTTGATAGCCTCAGCTGTATGATAGGCCAGACGCTCTTTGTCCCCCTGAGCCAGAGTCTTGGAGATGAGACTGGAAATAGCAGCCCCCAGCGCGATAAAGATTGCCTGATAAATTGTAATGATGTTGCCGGCCACCGAGACACCAGAAATCGCAATCAGCCCAAGACTGGCCACCAGATAGCTGTCGACCATTCCCGTGAGCATCTGCAAAAAATTCTCCGCCATAGCCGGCAAGGCGATATTCATGATTTTTTTATAAGTCGTCATAATCTGAAAAACTCCTGCATTTGTATATCCTTTCTTACTTACAATTTCCACTCTTCACCATAGAGAATAGAAAGCGGTGGGACTATTGTCCTACCGCATATGAATCTCCTATCATAAAACCTTGTTTTAAGCACAAACTCCCAACTATATCACTTCGCATACCCAAACTCAATGAATATCTTCACTCCTCAACAAAGAGTCCCAAGATATGGACATTATCTGCGACGGAGACAAAGGCAGCTGGGTCGGTCTGCTTCATGATTTGCTTGAATTCATTAAATTCAGCTCGGGTGATAACAGTCACCAGAACAGCTTTTTTTTCGTGATTGTAGGTTCCCTCAGCGCCATGGATTACTGTCGCCCCACGATGCAGCTTGTTGTGAATCTTATCAATCACTCTGTCTGGATGGCTGGTGATAATCATGGCTTGCATACGCTTCTGCTTGGTAAAGACCGCATCCGTCACTCGGCTAGACACAAAAATAGTAATCATGGAGTACAGCGCATACTCCCAGCCAAAGGTCAGACCCGCAATCAGCATAATAATTCCATTAACAATCAAGGAAATATTCCCGACATTTCGGCCCGTTTTTTTCCGAACAGTCAGACTGACAATATCAGTCCCACCGCTGGAAATGCTGGACTTAAGGGCAAAGCCAATCCCCGTTCCCATGACCACACCGCCGAAAAGGGCGTTGATAATAGGATTATCAGTCAAGGTCACTTCTGGCACAAACTGGATAAAGAGCGAGCTCATCGTAACCGTGATAAAGGTGAAAATGGTAAACTTATGCCCAATCTGGTACCAGGCCAGAATCATCAGCGGAATATTAATAGCGTAAAAGGTCACAGAAACCGGAATGGTAAAACTAAAGAAACGAGTACTGAGGGCAGTAATGACCTGCGCCAGACCAGTCGCCCCGCTGGAATAAACATGTCCCGGCTGAAAGAAAAAATTGACTGCTACAGCTGACAAAAAGCCATAGACAAGCGAGGCAGAAATCTTCTCATCGTACTTCTCACGCGAGATACTCTTTAAAGACCGCAAAATCTTAAAATTATAAGCAAACCTGCGGACATAATAACGAAAGAGTTTGTAAAAATTAGTCTTCTTCATGTGCTTCCACTTGTAAACTTAATTCCTCTAGTTGAGCTACCGACACTGGACTAGGTGCCTGTGTCATTGGATCAGAAGCCTTATTGTTTTTCGGAAAGGCGATGACTTCGCGGATATTTTCTTCACCAGCCAGCAGCATCACAAAGCGGTCCAAGCCCAAAGCCAAACCACCATGCGGTGGAAAACCATAGTCCATAGCCTCCAGAAGGAAGCCAAACTGCTCGGCAGCTTCTTGAGCCGAGAAGCCAAGCGCCTTGAACATCCGCTCCTGCAAGTCTTTCTGGTTGATCCGAAGACTGCCGCCACCTAACTCATAACCATTGAGGACGATATCATAGGCCACAGCCCTTACCTTGCTGAGGTCGCCTTCCAGCTCTTGCTCAGAATCTTTCTGAGGCAGGGTGAAAGGATGGTGGGCACTCATGTAGCGGCCCTCTTCTTCTGACCATTCAAACATGGGCCAATCGACCACCCAAAGGTAGTTAAATGTATCAGGGTCAATCAAGTCCAACTCTTTGGCCAAGCGTACACGAAGAGCTCCCAAAGCAGCATTTGCCACTTCCAAAGTATCAGCAACAAAGAGAATTAGGTCATTATTTTCAAGCTGTAAAGCTTCTGTCAACGGACTTGTCAAGTTTGTCAAGAACTTAGCAACTGGGCCAGCCAGCTCACTATCAGCCACTTTCACCCAAGCAAGACCCTTAGCACCATGCTGTTTTGCTTGCTCTGTCAGCTTGTCGATATCCTTGCGAGAGTATTTATCTGCAGCATTTTTCACCACGATAGCCTTGACAGCCGGAGCTTCTGAAAAGACCTTGAAGTCAACTCCCTTGACAAGATCTGTCAAGTCCTGCAACAACATCTCAAAACGAGTATCAGGCTTATCAACCCCATAAAGAGCCATGGCATCATCATACTTCATACGCGGGAAAGGCAGAGAAACCTCAATACCCTTGGTCTCTTTCATAACACGAGCAATCAAGCCTTCTGTAATGTCCTGAATCTCCTGATCAGACAAGAAAGAAGTCTCCAAGTCCACCTGAGTAAACTCTGGCTGACGGTCACCACGCAAGTCCTCGTCACGGAAGCATTTAACAATCTGATAATAACGGTCGAAACCAGCGTTCATCAAGAGTTGCTTGGTAATCTGCGGACTCTGGGGCAGAGCGTAAAAATGTCCCTGATGAATCCGACTAGGCACCAAGTAATCACGCGCTCCTTCTGGCGTTGACTTAGATAGGAAAGGTGTTTCCACATCAAGGAACTCCAATTCATCTAGATAATTGCGGATAGAGTGAGTCACCTTAGCACGGAGCTTGAAGTTCTCCAACATCTCTGGTCGGCGCAAGTCCAGATAACGGTAGCGCAAACGAGTATCGTCATTCACCTCGATGCCGTCTTTGATTTCAAAAGGAGTCGTCTTAGCTGTATTTAAGACAGTCAAGCTTTCCACATGCAGCTCCACGCTTCCTGTCGCCAGCTTGTCATTGACCTGCTCACGCGCAGCCACCTTACCTGTCACCTCTAGCACATACTCACTGCGCAGGCTTTCTGCTGTTGACATGACCTCAGCAGCCACAGTCTCAGGATTGATGACCAGCTGCATAATGCCTTCGCGGTCGCGCAAATCAATGAAAATCAGACCACCCAAATCCCGACGGCGGGCTACCCAGCCCTTCAAAGTGACTTCCTGACCAACATGCCCCTTGCGAACACGCCCAGCATACATAGAACGTTTCATCTTTACTCTCCAAATTTTTAATTCTGTTACTATTTTACCACAAAGCGCCTAAGAAAGCCCTTCTGTCCGTTCTTTTTCTGAAAAATATTAAAACACCGCATGACTAATGCTGACAGTTATGACAAAAGGCCTGAGCCAAACGACCCCAGACCCACTGTCTACTCTATAGATTATTCCTTTTTCTTGCTGTCCTCATAAAGGCTAGGCGCAAACGCTTTTGTCACCATGGCCGTCACGAAGCGAAAACCTCCCGCTGCCAGACCAAAAATCGGCGCCAAAGCACGGAAGAAAAAATCCCCCCGCATAAATAAACAAAGCAGACCAGTAATCACAAAGATAGCCAAGCCCTGCACCACAACCACCAATAATATTTTCTTCATCATTCCCTCGACTTTCTATAGACTATTATAGCATAAGCCATCTGGGTTTCTATAAACAAATCTGCTTATAGAAATCTAAAAATAGATCTAACATCAGAGCTGGATTCAAAAAGCTAAGGAGAATCCTTAGCTAAATAAATTAAATCTTTGATTTATCAGATGATGAAGATGAACTTGAGTCAGATTTTGACCCAGAATCAGTTGTTTTATTACCTTTACGTGTTTCAGCATCATTAGACGAATATTCATTCACAAAAATAGATTTACGTAATTCAAGGAAGCTCTCATCAGTAAGAATGTAGCGACCTTCTTTGGTTTTAGTTAACTCCATTGTAAACTCACGAGGTTGAATATAACCAAAGTCCTCATTCATACGATCAAAAGCATAATAGAAAAGGAAGTTATTAAGCAGAGCTAGACGTTTTTCAAGATCCGGATTAGTCGAATCTTCCAACTCTTTTACATCTTCAATTCCATTCTCAAAAAGGCTAGCTTTAGCCATATTAATCAAGTTCGCTAAATCACGGGTTGCAATAGCACGAGACTTAAATGTTACTGTTGCAGTCTCTTCATCATCCTCAACACCAGTAATCTCAAAATCATCCCCAATAGTCGCTAAGACTTTAAAGCGAGCCTGATCAAACAACTCTAATGTTTTTGATGGAGTAAATGATTCAGTCTTTAAATCAATAGTATAATCTTCTTCTGGCGTATATTTGGATATGTTTTCGTCTACGTAAGCTTGAGAAATTCCTTTCTTCCATTTGTCAACAGAAGTCCCCATTAAGGTTGTAAAACCTGAAGAATGATCTGTAAAGACTGCTCGCAGAATGATATCGGCATCTTTCTCAATTCGCTTTTCATTCGTTTCTTTCTCAGATGAGGCTGAAGATGATTGCTCTGTCTTCACATCTTCTGATTTTTTCTTCTCTGACTTTGGTAGCATTGAGCAAGCTCCAAGCAAAAGAACACAGGCAGGCAATACACCAAATTTAAGGATTTTTCTCATTGTTTCTCCTTTTAAATTAATAGAATATGACTATTATACCAAAATATTATCCACTTGTTAGTTTATATCATATCCTTGTAACAAAACTGTAACATTCTCTTTGTGAAACAAAAATTACATACTTTGCTTAAAACCCCAATTTCTCAAAAATAAGCTGATAGTTTTCTTGGATTTGGTCTAGGCTAACAATAATCTCCTCACGATTATGATTGTTCTTAACAGTCACCTGACCGCTCTCCAATTCGCTTTCACCCAAGGTGATAAGAGTTTTGGCTCTAAAGATATCCGCTGATTTGAACTGAGCCTTGAGCTTGCGGTCGAGATAATCCCTCTCTGCCGCAAACCCTTGTGCGCGGAGAGCCTGCACTAACTCCAAAGCTCTGCCATTGGCACCAGCTCCTAAAACAGCTACATAGACATCCAGAGCGGTTTCAATCGGCAGCTCTACTCCTTGCTTGTCAAGTACGAGAAGTAGACGTTCTAAGCCCATACCAAAGCCAACACCTGGCGTTTCAGGGCCACCAAAGTAAGCAACCAGCCCATCATAACGGCCGCCAGCACAAATGGTCAGTTGACTGCCAGCCACCTCTGTCGTAAACTCGAAAATTGTGTGATTATAGTAGTCCAAGCCACGGACCATGTTGGTATTGATGACATAAGGAATCTGTAAGGTCTCCAGCATGGATCGAACGGCCGCAAAGTAGGCACTGCTCTCCTCATCCAGATAGTCCAGAATAGACGGAGCACCTTCTACAGCCGCCTTGTCCTCGGGCTCTTTAGAATCCAGCACGCGCAGCGGATTCTCCTCCAAGCGGCGTTGGCTATCTGCTGATAGGCTAGGCTTCAGTGGAGTTAGATAATCAATCAAGGCCTGGCGGTAAGCAGCTCTGCTCTCAGGATTCCCCAGCGAGTTAAGCTCCAAGCTAACATTGGTAATACCAATATCCTTGAAAAATTGAGCAGCCATGGCAATCATTTCTACATCTGTAGCAGGATTACTAGAGCCAAAACACTCTGCTCCAATCTGGTGAAACTCGCGCAAACGTCCAGCCTGAGGCCGCTCATAGCGGAACATGGAGCCCATATAGTAGACTTTGACAGGCTTTTGCACTTCAGGAGCAAAAAGCTTGTTCTCTACATAAGAACGCACCACAGGCGCTGTCCCCTCTGGACGTAGCGTGATATGGCGGTCGCCCTTGTCATAGAAGTCATACATTTCCTTGGTCACGATGTCTGTCGTATCCCCAACCGAGCGGCTAATGACTTCATAGTGCTCAAAAATCGGTGTGCGGATTTCGCCGTAATTGTATTTTCTAAATGTCTTGCGGGCAAAGTCTTCTACATACTGCCACTTGGCTGATTCCTGAGGAAGAATGTCCTGAGTTCCTTTAGGTTTTTGTAATTTCATCTTCTGACCTCCGCCTTCTTTAGTACTTATATTCTATCATAAGTCCGCCATTTTGAGGAGCCCGAAAGGGATTTTTCGTTTGGAAGAACTAAATACGTTTTCACGTTCCAAAATAGCTTGAAAAAAAGTCTGAATTGTGAGAAAATAAAAACAATTCAACTCAGATAGAAGGGGATAGCCATGAGAGACGATATCAAAATCAATGATCGAGCAGCTGCCATTCAGGATAAATTGGTGGAGAAGCTCGAGCGTATTTACGATCCGGATGTAGAGCTGGATGTCTATAACTTAGGGTTGATTTATGAAATCAACTTAGACGAAAACGGCCACTGCAAGGTTGTCATGACCTTTACCGATACAGCCTGCGACTGTGCTGAGAGCCTGCCCATCGCCATTATGGACTCTCTTAAGAAAATTGATGAGATTGAAAGTGCCTCTGTCGAGGTTACTTGGTCTCCTGCTTGGAAAATCACTCGTATCAGCCGTTTCGGCCGCATTGCCCTGGGAATCAGTCCTAGATAAGAAAGTGTTAAGTTCTTCTATATTAAAAATACCAAACCCGCTAGAAAAACTAGCGGGTTCTTTTGTCATATATAGGTTATTTCTTACCTGTTTCTTCTGGTTTCCAGAAGTCAGTAACAGCACCTTTAGCAGCAGAGGATACCATGTGAGCATATTTACCAAGTACCCCGCGACTATAAAGAGGTGGAATAGTCGTTTCTGCCTTACGTTTCGCCAGCTCTTCATCAGAGACCGCCATGGAAATTTCCTTGGTGTCTTGGTCAACCGTGACCATATCGCCTGTACGAAGATAGGCAATCGGGCCACCATCCTGGGCTTCTGGAGCAATGTGTCCGACAACCAAGCCGTAAGTACCGCCTGAGAAGCGGCCGTCAGTTAGAAGTGCCACCTTGTCCCCTTGACCTTTCCCTACAATGATAGACGAAAGTGACAGCATTTCTGGCATACCAGGGCCACCCTTTGGTCCAACGTAGCGAACTACAACCACGTCGCCATCGACCACTTCATCGGCCAGTACCGCATCAATAGCAGCTTCTTCCGAGTCAAAGACCTTTGCTGGTCCGACGTGACGGCGTACTTTAACACCAGAAACCTTAGCAACAGCGCCGTCTGGAGCCAGATTACCATGCAAGATAATGAGCGGACCGTCCGCACGTTTTGGATTTTCAAGCGGCATAATGACCTTTTGACCTGGTGTCAGATCAGCAAATTCCGCCAGATTTTCTGCTACCGTCTTACCTGTACAAGTAATGCGGTCGCCATGCAGGAAGCCGTTCGCCAAGAGATATTTCATAACAGCTGGCACTCCACCAACCTCATAAAGGTCTTGGAAGACATACTGACCGGACGGTTTCAAGTCTGCCAAATGCGGTACCTTCTCTTGAATGACATTAAAGTCATCAAGTGTTAGCTCAACATTGGCCGCGTGCGCCATGGCCAGCAAGTGCAGAGTGGCATTAGTAGAACCACCCAGAGCCATAGTCACCGTGATAGCATCTTCAAAGGCTTCACGTGTCAAGATATCAGACGGCTTCAGCCCCATTTTCAGCATTTTGACAACGGCACGGCCAGCTGCTTCAATATCTTCTTGCTTATCCTTGGACTCAGCTGGGTGAGAAGAAGATCCTGGCAGACTCATGCCCAGAACTTCAATAGCCGTCGCCATAGTATTGGCCGTGTACATACCGCCACAGCCACCAGGGCCAGGACAGGCATTACACTCAATGCGGCGCACTTCCTCAGCTGTCAAGTCGCCATGATTCCATTTTCCGATTCCTTCAAAGACAGAAACCAAGTCAATGTCCTTGCCGTCCAGCTTCCCCGGCGCAATCGTTCCGCCGTAGGCAAAGACTGCAGGAATATCCATGTTAGCAATGGCAATCATGGAGCCTGGCATATTTTTATCACAGCCCCCGATAGCTACAAAGGCATCCACATTATGCCCACCCATGGCAGCCTCGATGGAGTCTGCGATGATGTCGCGTGAGGTCAGAGAGAAGCGCATGCCCGGTGTTCCCATGGCAATCCCGTCCGCAACCGTAATAGTCCCATACTGGACAGGCCAAGCTCCCTCTGCTTTGATACCTTCCTTGGCTAGCTTGCCCAAGTCATGCAAATGGATGTTACAGGGTGTATTTTCCGCCCAAGTGGAAATCACCCCAACAATAGGCGTTTCAAAATCTTTATCAGTCATTCCCGTCGCGCGAAGCATGGCACGGTTAGGAGATTTAACCATACTGTCATAAATCTTACTTCTGTGACGAATATCCTTATCTGTCATAGCTTTCCCTTTCATTGCAGTAATCTTTGTGCTTTATTATACCACATTTAGGCTGTATTTTACAGAGGAAAATTTTTAAATTTTCAGAAGATTGGGAAAATATAGAGGCGGATTTGAAACTTTTTCCTATCAAGTCGAAAGAAGACAACTAGAAGCTCAGGGTTTTCTCAATAAAGAAGAAAAAAATCTGTCAAGTAACTTTACTTTACAAAAAAGTTTTGTTATACTGTTAAAGTTGATGAAAATCATCAAATTGAATCGAATTCATAAACTAAAAGGAGAAACAAACAATGGCAGTACCTGCACGTCGCACTTCCAAAGCGAAGAAAAACAAACGCCGCACTCACTACAAAGTGACAGCTCCAACTGTAACTTTTGACGAAACTACTGGTGATTACTCGCGCTCTCACCGTGTATCCCTTAAAGGATACTACAAGGGCCGTAAGATTGCTAAAGCTGCTGCAGCAGAATAATAGAAGGGAGCTACCATGCGCGTAAATATTACACTTGAACACAAAGAATCTGGTGAACGCTTGTACCTTACTTCTAAAAACAAACGCAACACACCAGACCGTCTTCAATTGAAGAAATACTCACCAAAACTTCGCAAGCATGTTGTGTTTACAGAGGTTAAGTAAGGGTTTCAGTACACGTCAATAGACGTCAAAATATTGATTTTAAGCGATTTTTGATTTTTTGAAACTCATTATATCGCACTACAAATCAATAAAAACTCTACCTTTTACTCTACCTTTTTTAGATAAATATATCATCTGGATATTGAAGTTAAGCCCTGCTATCATTTCGATGGCAGGGCTTTTTAATATTTGGTACACTAACTTCTTATCTATATTTTGGTGGATTTTAAGTTGACATCTACAAAGTTTAATGTTAGAATACATTCAAAAATATATTTGAATGAGGTGTTTTATGATTCAAAATGTTGTTACTTCAATAATCCTGTATTCTGGGACAGCCGTAGACTTACTTATTATCCTAATGTTATTTTTTGCCAAAAGAAAAAGCAGAAAAGACATCATTAACATCTATTTAGGACAATTTCTAGGCTCTGTTAGTCTAATATTCCTAAGTTTGCTTTTTGCATTTGTCTTAAATTATATTCCTAGTAAAGAGATTTTAGGTTTACTCGGTTTGATTCCAATTTTCCTAGGCCTCAAAGTTTTGCTTTTAGGAGATTCTGATGGAGAAGCTATTGCAAAAGATGGTTTGCGAAAAGACAATAAAAACCTGATTTTTCTAGTCGCTATGATTACTTTTGCAAGTTGTGGCGCTGACAATATTGGTGTCTTTGTCCCATATTTTACCACCTTAAATTTAGCGAATTTGATAGTGACTTTACTTACTTTTCTAGTCATGATTTATCTCTTGGTTTTTTCTGCACAAAAATTAGCACAAGTCCCTTCTGTTGGAGAAACTTTGGAAAAATATAGCAGATGGTTTATTGCCGTTGTCTATTTAGGATTGGGGATGTATATCCTGATTGAAAACAACAGCTTTGACATGCTATGGGCTGTGTTAGGCTAGGAGAAAAAATTATGAAAAAAGATAGTATCTGTCAAGTGGATGTTATAAATCAACAAAATGTTACAACCGCAACGAACTACCTTGAAAAGGAAAAAGTCCAAAAATCACTTCGCATTTTATCAAAATTTACCGATAATAAACAGATAAATATCATCTTTTATCTCCTTGCCGTCGAAGAACTCTGTGTCTGCGATATAGCCTGTTTATTAAATCTCAGTATGGCATCTGCCTCCCACCATCTTCGTAAACTAGCCAATCAAAACATCTTGGACACTAGAAGAGAGGGGAAAATTATATATTATTTTATAAAAGATGAGGAAATCAGAGATTTTTTTAATCAACTAGGATAACAACTATTTTTACTACTTTCTACTTTTCCATGATTATAGGGGGATTATATATGAAATTTTTTGAAGAAAATTATTCACAAGAAATACCTACTCGTATCAAAAATTTAAGAAAAAAATACAATATTACACAAAGCGAACTAGGCAATGCAGGTCAAGTTAGTCAAGTTGAAAGTGATAAGCGACCAATTACGAGTTCGATGTTAGTTTATTTAAATGCTCTAACCGCTTCGAGCTATACGTATATCGTTTTTGGAGAGTTAGATGAGTTTATTGAGAATCTGTTTCATTATTTTTTCAGTTCTATTTTATATAGAGATTTAGAGGCTGTAGATGAAAAACTATATTCTTTCATGAGTGATGATTTAATTTCAATCCAATCAAGTTGTCTAAGTATTGCCAAGACATTTGCAAATTTCAATATTCAAAGAAAAAGATTTATGATTTCTACTGAAACTGAAATGGATACTTTTCACAAGAAAGATGACATTGACGTATGGGTTGGTGGAAAAAGTTATAACCCCGCTAGAAGTTTTAGAACCCGTACCATCAATGAATTGACTGTCATTGATTTTGAAGAAATGTTTGATATTCTTTGGTTGATGTTAGGGGATAATTTAATTAAATCATTTGAAGTTAATGTCTGTGGTATCCTATTTGAATTAGGCGGAAATGACATACCCTCAACATTTAGGCAAGAAAACATTGATCCTCTCATCAATAAATGGTGGTATGATAATGTTTCGACAGAAATTATCCCTAATCTAATAAAAAAACTCAAAGAAAATCCCTTGTTTAATATCGGATTTATGGTAAATGATATATTAGAAAGAATGTATAAAGAGAATATTCCAAAATCTTACCTTACATCCGTCCCATTAGTTATTTCTCAAAAAGGAAGAACAACCTATTCGTTTAGTATGACTGGTGGTCAACAAATAGATGGAGTGAAATTCAAACAGATATATGAGGACTATATGAAATTACTCAGTCAAGGTAAGGATATCACAGAGTTATATCAAAAATATTCTAAAGAAGAGTTGGCAAATCTAGGCATTAATATTTATCAATCCAATGATATAGAAAGGACTGAGGAAAGAACTTTTGATGAAATTATCAGTTGGGTTTCCAACCCTTATGCAACAAGACCAATTCAAGAAAGGCACACTATTCAATTAGAGCCAACAAGATTTTCACTAGAGGATAAGAAAAGAATTGAAGAAGCTGCAGCTCAAGGACTAAGCGAAATCGACCTTATTGATTTAGTTGACCTATATGATATTAATTTAGACAATACAAGCGTCAATCGCCATATTGTGGGGTTATTGACTAATAACACCCAAGTAACATACTATTTCCAAGAACAATTAAATAAGGAGTTGCTGTCAATGGCTCACGCTTTAGATAACGTACAACAGGCCTTTATTAAATTATTAAGTGAAGAGGAGATACGAAAATTTGCTCTTTAAAGACTAGGTGAATCGCCTAGTCTTTTTTTGCGCCTCGTTTTACAAATTAGTCTATTGAAGTAAAAAAAGAAGTAAAAAATAAAAGAACATTACGCCTTATACTGAATATATCAAGAAAAACTCTTGATATAAATTTTAATAGTCCAAATTGATGGCCATCAAAGGACAGATTGAAACAAATATGATGACATGACGATAAAGGTCATGTCTTGCATAGAATTGTTTCGCTGTTTCTTTGTTGTGCCTTTTGGTATACTCAGCGTTCAATATTTGCTCATTTTGTTTCCTTCTGTCCAAAGGACAGAAAGGAGCTCATCATTATGAGTAATAAAGTACAAGAACGTCGTGAGCATAAAATCAAAGAAGCTATTAAAGCTAAAAATTGGGATGAAGTAACTCGTTTGCTTCAACAAGAACAAAGTAACGCAGAACGTCGTGACCGATACCACAATAGACGAATCAAAGACGAAACAATAGCTAGCAAAAATGCCAAAAAGTCTGTACGTTATGATGTCATTGCAAGTTCTGATTTGAATCCCGAAGAAGCTTTAATCCTAGAGGAGTTAAGACAAGCTATTCGTGAAGCTAAAGCATCCCTATCAGAAATTGACAGTAAGATTGTTGAAATGATAGCGGAACAAGGTTCAAGCTATAAAGAAACGGCTCGCTATATCACTGAACATTATAAGAAAATGAGTGATGTAACTGTTAAATCCCATTATTGTAAAGCGCTAAAAAAATTAGCTCCTTTATTAAAAGCTTACCGCTAATCCCTCAAATCCAGTGTCTCTGTCACTGGATTTTTTGTAAAAAAAATTAAAAATTCAACAAATAACTTTGCGTTTAGCTGTCTCATTCTCCTTAGTAATGAGGAGGTGGTCAGATAACCTAAAAAACAAAGTCCAGCTCATGACCCAAACCGAGCCTGTCGCATTCACACTATCTCTTATTCATAAGGAGGATTTGCCCTATGGCGTTTAAAATGAAAACCACAAAAGGTGGTTATACAACTACATTGGCTGATAAAATTATCAGTCAAAAACAACCGATTTACTCACTTAGTACCGAACTTGAACCACAACAACGGTTTGAAGAAGGAAAACCAACCGGAGAAATCGTAGCTTATAAAGCATGGTTTGTACAGGAAGGGCAAGACCCTTTCCAAGTAAAATTTGAAGAAACGATTGAGCTTCCAGCTTTTCAATCCATGATTCAATTTGACACACTACAAGCCTGCGAAGTAAAATATAACATCTACTTCAAAGCAAATGGTATCAAGGAGGTTCGGTAATGACTTCACAATCTCGTGATGTGCTGAACCAATCTTACCTGCAATCTTACCTGCTCCAGAGCCTAAACATGGCTCTGGGGGCTTTAATGCAGGGAGAAACCAGCTACACCAATTCTTTTAATATTGTTATTCAAGCAGACGGCTTTATCTTTGTCCCTCGTCTACCATGTGCTTATATCCTTGATGATGACTTGTACAAGAAAATCTTTCTGATTGCCAATGCTTCACTTTATCCACAATATACGCTTCTAAAACAAAACGCTACCTATTTTGTCCCTCTAGAAACAGATGACTTACACACTCAGCGTGGATTATTTTTCCCTTGGAAAAAGGGAATTTCAGAACGTTTAGTCATTCCAGATTTGGATAAGTTTTCAGCTAGCTTGCCACAGGGGAAAATCCCTATCATGAAGTACTTTGAACTCAATTTAGATAAGGTTAATCACTGGGCTATTGCTGGAAATTCAGGTTCTGGGAAATCGTACGCTCTCACTTATTTCTTGAGTGTACTAAAGCATATGTCTGACTTGATTATCATTGACCCTAAATTTGATACCCCAAGTCGATGGGCAAGAGAAAATCACGTTGCTGTTATACACCCTGTTGAAAACCGTTCAAAATCAGATTTTGTCTCACAGGTCAATGAACAATTAAGTCAGTGTGCAACTCTCATTCAGAAACGACAAGCTATCTTGTATGATAATCCCAATCATCAATTTACCCATCTAACTATTGTTATTGATGAAGTCCTCGCTCTATCAGAGGGAGTCAATAAGAATATCAAAGAAGCCTTTTTCTCCCTACTCTCACAGATTTCCTTATTAGGACGTGCTACCAAAATCCATCTGTTTTTGGTAAGCCAGCGTTTTGACCACAATACTATTCCAATTTCAGTGAGGGAACAGCTAAACGTATTGTTGCAAATTGGAAATATCAATCAGAAAACTACTCAATTTTTATTTCCAGACCTAGACCCAGAGGGTATTGTTATTCCAATAGGACATGGGACAGGTATCATTCAAGTTATCGATAATGAACATCCCTACCAAGTTCTGCCCTTACTCTGTCCAACCTACTACACTAAACGAGGTATTCTATGACCAATAAAACCTACTTTATGAGAAGTTTTAATCTCATACTATATTTATTTCTATTTGCACCTATCTGTTCTGCATTTGGATGGTTATTCAATTATCTTTCCGTTCAATTAACAAATATCACGTTTGTCAATTTAGATACGGTCAAAAGTATTACGGATATCATTAGTTCCGTTTGTCATGGATTTGCACTTATTTCTCTTCTACTTGCCTTATTTTTGGTTGGATTAGAAATAATACAACGGTTGAAAACAGATAGTCTTTGGAACTATATCCAATCTGTCTATCACACTTTTCTGTTGCGACACTTCCTGTTTCAGCGTGAACGAGTACAGAAGATAAGCAATCTTGAACATCAGACGGTTACTACTATCAACCCAATCCATAACGGATTTAACCGAGCTGTTCGTAAGTGTATCGTAGATATACGAAAAGATACCATCACTATTTTTCTAAAAGTCCCTAGAGACCAACAAGGGCAAAAAATCCTAAAAGAGATGGAAGCACAATTAAAAGAAGAAATCGTCAGCCAACACGCAGACTATTATTTTTCCTCTCCTATTCGAGTTCGTAACCAATTGTGGTTCACTGGACAAAAACGTTAATCCCTTGGGGCTATGGCTTGCGTTAAGCAAAAGCCAGACAGCCCCTTTTTATATTCTTTTCTATCATGACCTATTGGGGTGACTACGACCCCCAATAGGTCAATAATCAATAATCACAAAAAATTCAATTTTTTCAAAAAAACTTTGCATACGACCTGTCATTTCTCCTTAGTAATAGAACCCAAAAGAAATGAGGTAACTGCCTATGGCAAAAGAACAGCGCTCAACCAAATGGACTTTTCTCTTCTACGAGGAAAGCGCACCAGAGAACTACTTGAATATATTAGAGGAACTCCATATTCCGTTTATTCTTAGTCCTTGGCACGATAAGGACGTTAATAGACAGACGGGAGAGTTCAAGAAATCGCACAAACACGGTGCTTTCTTCTTTGATTCACTGAAAAGCTATTCACAAGTATCAAATATCATCAGTGACAAACTAAACGGTCCAGCACATGTGGAGGTAGTTATGTCTCCCACTGGTTTATTTGACTACTTTACCCATGCGGAAAATCCAGATAAGACCCCCTACAACATTGAGGATATTGAAGTCGGTTGCGGCTTTAATTTAGAAAAATTCTTGATGGAGATGAACTCTTCGGATTTTATACATGAAGTAGTTGATATTATCGAAGAGAACGACTTTACCGAATTTGAAGAATTGGTCTGGTATGCCCGAGCAAACAATACCAATTTATTAGGACTTATTATTGAACGTACATATTTCTTCGCCAAATACCTAGATTCACGAAGATACAATCCTAATCGACTCCATAATTCAAACACAGAGGAGAAAGAGAATAATGAATAACGAAAAATTAGAACAAATTGAACAACTATTGCAAACACTTATCAAACTCATTCAAATCAAAGAACAGAACATACCACTAAAGATAATACAACAGCGAGAATTGCTAAAACAGCTAAATATCTCCCCAAACACACTAAAAACTTGGGAACAAAAAGGATTAAAAAGATTAGAACCTCCTATAGAGGGAACTCGAACCGTCTTCTATCTACTAGATGATATTATCAACTTTTTACAATCCTAATTCTGAAAATTTGTGCTAAAATAGTTTTATCTAAAAGAAAGAGTGGTAACTATTTTAGCCTACTTCAATATCCATGAAGAAAGGCAAATATGGAAACTGAAACAATTATTCATAATGGCAAAAAAGTCATTAAAAAAATCAAAAAAGATAAGTCCATCTCATACACTTTGAAGGGGGCATTTCTGGGAAAAGATATCAAAACTGGTAAGCAAGTCACTACTACCATTACAGCCAAGACACTAAAACAGTTAGATAGAGCAATCATTCAAGCACGACTAGAATTTGAAAAAAATGGCTCAACACGAGAAAAAGTTATCGTCATTGATACACTGGAAGATTTAGCTGAAGAATGGTTTAAATCATATAAGACCTGGGTCAACTCGCATAATACTCTGAACAGAGTAAGAGGTTATCTTGATAATTATATTATCCCTAAATTTGGAGATTACAAACCAGATAAAATTGAATCTGCGGATATCCAGCTTTGGTTAAATGGTTTGGCAAAGAAATCAAAAGAGTCCATTGAATCTGGTATAAAGCGTGCTGATAAAGGTAGTGCTAAAGATTTTGGTGCTGTTATCCATAAGTTGAAAGATATTTTTGACTATGGAATTACAAACTATGGACTAATCACTAATCCTGTTAGCTCTGTTAAGATACCACCTAAGCCAAAATCAAATAAGCAACGCATCATGGTATTACATGATGATAGTCTTGTAATATGGCTTAATTATCTTGAAAGTTTAGATAACAATAGAGCCAATCGTAGATTTAAGTTAATTTGTAATACTTTATTAGCCTCCGCTTTGCGAATAAATGAACTACTTGCGTTGACGATTGATGACCTAGATTTTGAAAATTCTTCTATTAATGTCAGTAAAACATTGATGTGGAAAACCGCAAATAAAAAAGATGGGACAAAAGGGGAAGTTATCTGTAAAGCTACACCAAAAACTGATGCAGGAAATCGCTCTGTCCCTGTCCCTCTCCCCATAATAGAAAAACTCAGAGATTTCCACCACGAAATGAACTTGTATCTTGAATTGCACAACAGACATAGAACAAAACTGATTTTCCCTACAATCTATGGGAACTATATGTGTGACAGAAACGAGAGAACAACTCTTAAGAAAAGGTTAGTAGGTCTTGGATTACCAAACTATGGTTTCCATTTATTCCGACATACTCATGCTTCAATGCTACTTAATGCTGGAACAAATTGGAAAGAACTCCAAGTCAGAATGGGACATAAATCCATTTCAACTACAATGGATACTTACGCTGAATTAGCACCACAACGAAAGTTAGAAGCTGTGGGGATTTATCTTGAAAAGATTGCTGAGCTAACGCAATAACTACTCTACCATTCACTCTACCTTTTATTATGTAGCATTCTAGAAACATTGATGTACCAACGTTTCTAACAGCTAAAATAGAAATTATTTAACTCTTACAGAAGTTAAATAATTTATATAGCAAAAATCCTTTGAAATCAACGTTTCAAAGGATTTTTCTTTTTGTTTCAAGCCCTAGCTAACAACAAACTCAATACTAGATCTCGAAAAGAATTATGCCTACTCTTTCTGTCTGAGTTCGAAGAGGTCTTCTACTTTCAGATTGAAGACTTGAGCAATTTTGAGAGCCATTTCCAGCGAAGGATTGTAGCGGTTATTTTCCAAGTGCAGAATTGTCTCGCGCCGCATGCCGATGCGGTCAGCTAGCTCCTGCTGGGTCATGCCCTTGGA
Organism: Streptococcus sanguinis; assembly: GCF_050225395.1. Classification (GTDB taxonomy): domain Bacteria; phylum Bacillota; class Bacilli; order Lactobacillales; family Streptococcaceae; genus Streptococcus. Next base: position 2,344,020 of record NZ_CP071431.1, read on the forward strand.
TTCTCGGATATATTTGAGATTGGTGATAATCTTGCTTTCTTTGGCCATGATTATCCTCTCCGTTCTAAGATAAGATAGACAACCGCAAAGATGCAAATCAAGGCAGCTATGCTAATAAAGATCTGGCCCATGTAAAGAGTGAGAGAACCCATGTACCCAATGATAACTGCTAGGATCATCAGTGCGCCTAGTATAAAGACAAACATTAAGCTAGCTGCCTTAGCTAAATTAGCATAGAAACGTTCATCTGGAGTTTCCTTGACATTTTTCAAAGAGAAAAAACCAAATACAATCACTTCAATAACGAGACCAACTCCCAAAATCCATTCTTTAATGCCAGATCTTACGCTTGGGGTCGCAACCCAAATCCCTACTGTATAAAAAATGGTTGCTGCAAACAGAAGCATCGTGTACAGCTTAGCAGACAAGTCAAAAATAGTCTTCCCCTTACCTTTCTGACTCTTATGAGGCCATGGTTTCATGTGCAGCCAGCCCCAAATAGCTACAATCTGACCTAATACTGAAATACCGAGAATAATCAACTTGGGACCCCAACTAAGATTAGAACCAAGTAAAACAGTAAAATCAATAAAAAGAGCTGCGGCAATCATTGTAATGAGGCCACCCGTTTTTTGACTTTTTTTCATGATAGACTCCTTTCCTTATGTTAGAAATATTTAACACTCTTTATGTTATAAATATATCACACTTCAATTTGGAAAGCAAGAATTTATGTGCCAAGGTGGCAATTATTTTAAAAAATTCTATAATAAAAGCCCTCGCCAGATAAATAACTAGCAAGAGCTTGTGTTTCTATTGACTATTCATAGAGTAGTAAAGTCTCTTATTCCATCTCTCTGAGATAGTTCAAAGCTTCGTTGAAGGTTTTGACAGGGACGATTTTCATTTTACTCTTGATTTTGATAGAAGCACGAAGTGCCTCATGGTAGTTAGAGCGCAGCTTGGGATTGTACTGGGCAATATCGGCGTCAATGGTATCATCGGGAACAAAGAAAATCTCCGCGCCTGCCTTATCGGCAGCCATGACCTTCATCTCTATCCCGCCAATCCGGCCAACATTTCCCTTGTGGTCAATCGTTCCAGTACCAGCAATAGCTTTTCCTTTGGTAATGTCTTCAGACACGAGCTGATTGTACAGCTCCAAACTGAACATGAGTCCACCAGAGGGGCCTGCTACACCGTTGCTCTTAAACTTTGTCAGAGGATTCATGGCAACACTGGCTTTGGAACCTAATGCAATCCCCAAACCAGGCTTACCAGTTGTCTCATCCACAATCACAGGACCGCTAGCCAAACCGATTACACCATTACGGCTGTACTCAATTGATACCACATCGCCGACTGTCCGCTGTTCCATCTGATCAACGATGTCGTATGGGCTAGTGTAAGTCTGATTGTCAATCTTTAAAATCACATCGCCTTTCTGCAGCTCCTGAGCTAACGGCGTCTCTTGGCTGACAGCATCCACAAAAATCTCTTTATGTCTAATCTCAACAGTACGACCAGCTGCTTGATAAGCTACCTGCAAGGCATTGAGATGAGAAGACCCCATAGTGCTGTTCTCTCGCTCTTCCCGTCCCTTTTCCTTATCGAAATAGTTTTCAGGAACAGAGACATACTCTGTTTCCAGCCTGTAATTAGGCAGCAGAGTCAAAAAGAGACTGAAGACTCGGGCCTTGGAAACACCAACAGCCATGACATAGATTTTACCTTTTCCTTTATCAGTTCCTCCTTGAACTTGGACAAAGTCTTTGGCATTCAAAGCCGGCCTCACGGTCTCTAATTCATAAGGGAGAGGAATAAAGCCAATCCCAGTTAGCACCAAAGCTGTTATTAAGATTCTTGTTACTGATTTCATATCCTTCCTCTTGTTTCTATCAAGTATTGTCTGGTCTTGCTACTTCCTAAATTAATCACCAAAATCCACCACTTCTGTATCATTTTCCATCAGAGTATCGGCAAAAACTGTCCGAACAACCAGAACAAATACACAGTAAAAGCTACCGAAAACTAGGACAGGAATCATCTGGATCAGGCCAAGTAAATCATCCAGTTCCCCCAGCAAGGGATCAATATACTGCCTTATCAGATCCATCAGGAGATGAGTACCCATCCCAATCAGCCCACCAAAAGAAGCTAGAAAAAAGCTGAGCAGAACATAACGACCCCTACGCTCCTTCATCAGCAGGACTGACTTTCTCAGACAACCATAAAAAGAAAGCGGCTTGGCCAGATTGTCTCTTGAGCTAGTATCCTGAATGATATAAGACAGCAAAAAGAAGTGCGAATCAACCAGATAAGTGAAGAGTAGATAAAAGACCATGAACAAGAAAGGAAAGAGAAACTGGAAAATCACAATGGCCTCTGGACTTACTGCCCTCCGATAAAAGGCAAAGAGACTAGCCACCCCAAGATTGATGCCAATTGCCGACCAACCCATGTACAGAATCAGGACTTGGACTGCACTGACAATGAAGGAATAAAAGAGGCGAGTAAGCAAGCCATCCGAGATACTGTACCAAACCGCATAGCCAAAATAGAGCTTAACCATCTGCGGATTTCGAATCACTGTCAAGGCAAATTTATTGACGTAAGCAAAACCGAAGGCAATTATAAATGCCAAACAGGTCAAGACTAAAATGGACCGGTAAGACCAACTCGAAACCAGCGGAAAAAGAAACCAGCCCAGCACTGCAAGCGGGATTCCGACCAGCAAAAGGCCTTTCAGCCAGACAAAATAATATTCTGTAACAAAAATCCAAGCTTCTCTGAAAACCCTTGTTACTTTTACATCATTCATCGTTCATTATCCTAAATCCTAAAACCCTTTCTAATTTTTTCATAAATATTAATCTCCAAAATTAACTATTTCCCGATCATAAGACATCAGGATGTCAGCCATAACCGAACGGGCTGCCAAGGCATAAATCAGCAAAAAGCCATTTATCATACTAACAATCATTCCCACAACATTAGACACACCAGCACTAAAAAGTAAACTCAAAATTTCTATCAGACCCAATACTACAGGAATAAGCTTTAAGACAAGCTCTACCAGTAAGTAACGCCCCCTCTGACCATTCATACGAGAAAAGGACTTGCCCAAGCTGCCAAAGGCTGACAGAGGACGCAATAGGTTATCAGAGGAGTTGGTATCTTGAATAATATAAGGCAACAAGAAGAAGTGAGAGACTATAAAATAACTGTAAAACAAATGGAATACCAAGTTAAACATTGGTGCTATCAAAAAAAGCAGGAAGAGCATACTAGCCGTCTTCTCTTGGTTATTTGCAACCCAAATCATCCAAGTTCCCATATTCTCTCGAAAATTTGCATCTGACATCAAGACATTATAGAAGTATACAAAAAGAAGTAACATAGCCAAGAAAAACATGAATACGTAAATAGACACAGAAAGTAAACGCCCAAAAAAGCCATCAGAAATACTGTAGCCAACAGCTCTCCAGAAGTTTCTTCGCACCATCTGCGGATTACGAACCATAGTCAAGGAAAACTTATGGATATAAGCAATCACAAAAGAACATAGAAATCCCAGCAGAATTATACTTGGAAGAAATGTAGAAGTCAATGGAGAAAAAAATAGAATTAACAGCCCCAGAATAAAAAACGGCAGTTGAATGATAGCAAGCCCTGCTGTCCATACAAAAAAGTAATCAACAGTCAGTCCCCAGGCTTCCTTTAAAACATCGCTTACGTCAAACTTTCTTTTCATAAATCCCCTAATTAAGTCATTTTTCGCCATAAAAGACGATGTCGCAGAAGCAAGTTTTTATTTTTTAGTCCTGAGAGGATGATTAGGAATTTTTAGAGCCCCATAGAACAAGAAAACCCCCATCAGTCACCTCACTAAAAGAAATTCTTTCTATAATAAAGCAAGCTGAGACACGATTGTCCCAGCCTCCTTAACCTTTTTTCAAAAAATTTCGAATACGAATCATAATCTTGCTTGACCAAGTTTTGTCAGATGCGTATCTTACATTGATAGCAGCCATGCTCTTACCATTGTAGAACTGACCGCCAGGCTTGAGATAGTGCTCGCTAAGATAGCGGGCAACGGTATCTATACCATCGTCAAATGTTGCGAAATTTCCTGCACTGGAAAAAGGACTGGAGTCATAAGCCATGAAACCAAACAAGTTGTGCTTGGCCTGAGCAATCTGACTGCGGCCGTAATCCGATTCGTGAATAGCCAGCCCTACGAGAAAAATTGCATTAACTCCATGATCTTTCTCTGCTTTTTTGAAAGCTTTTCCCAATCCAGCCATCGGCGTGCCAGCCAAACGACTATCAATGAAATCGGCTGACACTGTGCTTGGCACTGTTACATCTTCTGAAAAGACGACTGCTCCTGTTTTCTTGGCCTGAAACTGATCTGACACCTGCACTAAAGATGGATCCAAACTGGCCTTTTCATTTGCCGCTAGGTGGCTGATAGGCAGTACACTGCCTGAAAGAACAGTAGCTGTCGCTAATGCTATGATAACTTTTTTCTTCCTAAACATTTTTTCTATCCATTTCTATTGTCGCTTTTGGTTTCCTAGATTCCTCCCCAGAAATATAGGATGACCGCCATGATACTCATAGCAGGACCAAAAGGGACTTCTTCTTTCAACTTAAATTTGAATTTCTTAAAGATGGTTGCGATTAAGAGAATAGCTCCAGCCACAAAGAAAGAACCATATCCCAAAATCAGCGTATTCAAAGGGCTAAACCAACTGCTCAGGGCAGCTAAGTAGAGAATGTCTCCCATCCCGAAAGCCTCTTTCTTGTAATAAGCCTTGGCCCCAAAATAAATGAGAGAGTAGAGACCAGCGCCAACTAGCAGCGAAAGGAGCAGTTCCCAATTGAACTCATTGGTAAAAAACGTAACAGCCATACGGCCCAGCCAGAAAACCAGCAGAACCGAGTCCGAGATGTACTGAGTATCAAAATCGATATAACCGATAATGAGACAAAGCGACACCAAGAGACAGGCTGAAACAACCATCCATGGTCCCTGATCTTGAAAGATCAGATAAGAGGCCAGCCAGAGCAGACCCGTCAGGAGCTCCACAATGAGATAGCGCGGTGAAATCGGCTCCTTGCAGTGCTTGCATTTAAAGCCCTGCATGATAATCGACACAACCGGAATCAGCTCCACCGAAGTCAAGACATGGCCGCAGGACGGGCACATAGACCGACCTTTGGCAATGCTCTTTTCCAGTGGTACACGGTAGATGACGACATTGAAAAAGCTCCCAAATACGACACCTAATATAAATACTAAACTTGCAATCATAATTTTTCCCTTTTTATACTCTTTGAAAGTCTCAGGTGACAATGTCAAACTTCGACTTCCCTTGAGTATCACTTAGATGCCAGAATGATGGATACTTGCCCCTCCTCCAAACTTAATGAAAATACCATATCTGTTTCTGTATTGTTTTGAATGGTCAATTCGGTCAAACCTTCAGCCGGCGTTCCGACGTTGAAATACTGTCCTCGATAGGAAATAACATTGGTCCGTGAAAAGGCGAGCTGCTGAATGGCATCTACAATCTGCTCAGCACCCTGACCGTAAACTTCTTTATTATCCTTGCCCTTGACTGGCAGATAGCCAGACTCCGCATTCAAAGCTCCCAGCAACTCTGAGATAGACTTGGTCTCGCCAGGAGCCAAGTAAACATTCTGCAGCTTATAAAAGGCTGTTTTCATGTTTTGAGCTTGGGCAGCGTTGGTCGGCAGTGGTACTTCCTTACGCTCTATAAAGTGCGTATATTGGCTCAGAAGCTCACTCTGATCTTCTGCTTCAACAGGCGTGCTCTCAACCTTGACATCATCAAATTTACCAGTCTTGGCAATCTCCTCAGATGCTTGGATAAAAGCAGCAGGGTCAATCTTATAGCCATTAGACTTGTCTCCCACCTTTACATTAGACTCGCCGTCCATGACCAGGTGATTGGTCGTTGGAAGCTGACTGAGAACATCAGGATGGGCAGCTAAGACATCGTTTAAAGGTCTAAGCCAAAAAAGACGGTTAGGATAGATGGAAATCTGCAGGTTTTCCTTGGTATCGAAAAACGGTGTAAACTTATCCCAAACTGTCTTGGCTGAGATATTATCCAGCCGCTTGAGCTCTTCTTCTGTGAAATAGCTCAATCCTAAAAAGCGCATATCTACAGAGAAGTGTTGCCCCGTAGACAGCTGAAAAGTCGCCTTATAGGGCAGTTCTCTGTAAACTTCAATCTCAGCTTCGCTCCGAGAGCGAACCTTCATAGAGGGACGGCCATTGATACTCAGGTCAATCGTTGGATTAAAGACAAAAATGACATAAAATAAACTACCCAGCAGAAAGGCAGCAAGTGTCGCTGCTGGAAGTAGTTTTTGATATTTTGATGAAACCTTTCTTTTTCTTCTTGACATGAATCTCATCCCAACCTTATACTACGCATTCAGCTAAGCGGATAAGGAATTTACGGTCGATACGGCGAAGAAAATCAATGATGTCATCTGAAACAGTATCTCCGGCATTCAGGATAACTCCTCCATCTGCATTAACAAGATCTTTTTGCAGTGTTTTGCCTACCAGAAGACGTTTTTGCCGATCGATAAAATCGTTAACAGCTTTCTTTGCTCCTGACTCTTCTTCAGCAACTGGCGCTGTGCTGATAGTTGTTTCTACTTCCTCAGCAGGGGCTGCCAATACTTCTTCCAAAGCAGCATCCAGACTCAGCGCTGCATCTGTTTCTTCAACTTCTTCTTCAGCTGGAGCTGTTGTTTCTTGTACCAAGTCTTGGACTTCTGGCTCTTCTGCTGTCTCTACGACTGCTTCAGAAAACTCCAACTCAGGAGCAGCAGCTCCCAGACCTACAGCAGCCAAGGCCTCTGTCAAATCTGTCGCAGCTTCTTCTTTTACATCTACTTTTTCATCTACAACTGGCTCGAATACAGGTACTTCAGCAACTACTTCCTCAATTTTTTCGGCAGGTTTTGCAGCTTCAGTTTCATGAAGCAGATCTGCTGCAGCCAGACGGCCCATTTCTACATCTGCTTCAAGATGAGGAGCTGTCTTTTTTTCATCATTGAGGATGATGTACTCTTTACCAATCATCAAGATGCGTGATTTAGGAATCTGAATTTCCTCGCTGGCATCTTCAGAATTAACCACCAAGTAACCAATTTCATTCTTTTCATCAATATGATAGTCAACAACAGTTCCCACCTTGTTTCCATCAATTGTGATGACAATTTCGTCAAAGACGCTACCCTGCTTGTCGTTCAAGACCTTCAGATCAGCCTCTTCCAGCTCTTGAAAGACTGAGCTGTTTTCTACCATGACCGCAAAGTCACCGATGCCTTGGATGTTCTTGCTAGACAGCAAGGCAAAAGGCTGTTCAGACTGCTTTGACTTAATAACAAAAGTCAGATTGACCCCCTCGTCAACAAAGACTTCATGGACTTCACCCAGTCCCATCCCTTTTTCAATCTCAATGACAACGGTCCCTGTGATTGTTTTACAACTTTTCATAATTTCCCCTAAAACCCTTCTAATTGATTACAATCAATTGTATGTTTATATAGTATTAATTTTTCACGATTTTGTCCAGCATGTTGAACGCTTCTTGACGAAGATTTTGATCTGAGCTGCCTTGGACAATTTCTTTCAGATAGCTCTCAGCTTCTTGAACTGCATTAGAAGCCAATAATTCCTGACTTTCCAGTAGGAGGAATTGGAAATAGACTTCTTTATCTCCCGCAGTTGCTGCAGCTGGTCTTGCTTCTGCCGCTTCCTCAGCTTTGAGGATGTCGGTGATTTTCTGAAGCAAATCTTCTTCTGTTTCATCTACAGCCGGAACGACTGGAGCTGCTTTGATTTGTGTTTCCTCAGCTTTGAGGATATCAGCAATTCCCTTGAGCAAGTCTTCTTCTGTCTCATCTGCAACTGCTTCTTGGATAGGCTCAGCCTGTGTCCAAAGAGCGTCTTCAGAAACTGATTGAACAACCGCTGGTTCAGCAGCTTCTTCAAATTCAAACGTTTCTGCAGCAGGTTCGAAGCTGCTTTCTTCCTCCCAAGCCTCTGCCACTTCAGCAGTCAAATCTTCCTCTTCAGATCCCAACAAATCATGCTGAATCTGGCTGAGAATATCTTGATAACCCTGAATATCAGCACGATCACGGCTAACCATAGACTCTTCAGTAGCAGAAAATTCTGGCTCTGCAGCTGCTTGACTGAAGGCGGAATCCATTTTAGCTTGTGGCTCAGTGTCTGAGTCAGCAAAGAAGAGAGATTCTAAGCTATTTGCTGCTCTCGACTCTTCTGCTCTAACTGGCTTGATATCTCCCGTAGCAGCAAAAACATCTTCCAGGCTGTTGCCTACTTCTTCTGCCACTGGCTGCTGAGTTTGTTCTTGCTCAGTGAAGAATTCTTCCTCATCTTGAGAAACAACACCTGTCACCTCAACCGCCTGCGGTCTGAAGTTGCCATAGCTAGACTCCGTATAGGACATCGGTCTAATCTTAGACAGAACAGCAGTCTCAAAGGCTGGATCATCTATATCTGTATAGCCTTGATTGCCGGCTGCATTTGCTTCCGTAGGCTGAATCAGAGAGTTGGCCACCTTAATCTTAGTAGAACCCTTGCGGTGATGAAGCAGGGACTGCAAAAATTCATCATTGGCCTTTTGTGCGCTGTGGTCCATACCCACCATGCCGACCTCAGCTGCCGCTAGCTGACTGTTTGGCTCGTATTCTCCAAAGGCAGGAGCTGTAGCCAAGTTATCAACAGGGTAGAGAGGTTTTACTTTCTCAAATCTTGTCATATCCTTTTTGATAGAACGGTCTGCTAGGGTGCGACCAGAAGCAGATACTCTCTGCCTTGCCGGACTTTCCTCAGCCTGAACCCTTTCTTTACTTTCCTTTCTCATCCTACCGGTTGAAGCATTGGAAAAGTTCAAATCTCTGGCAGATGACAAGCCTGCGCTCGTCGCTTCCACTTTCTTGCGTGGGCTCTTGGCATGCTTCTGGCTTCTGCTTCGCGCAGAAGCAGTTGCTCTCTTCTTGACTGGAGCTAGCTCCTGTGAAAAGAGCAGCACCATATAAACAGCCAAAGCCAAGGCACAGAGCCCAACAAAGGCTATGCCGGGAACTTGTTGAAAGAGGAATGGAGCACCAATCGCAAATAGCATGACCCATACTACGAGAAAAAGGCGCTTTATTAATGAAATCCTAGAAACAAATAAAATGCTAATCGTATGCAGCGCTATAAGCCCTGCTCCAAAAGGTAAAAAATATGCCATTTGAATATTTTCGACACCCCCCACTTTCTAAATGATATTAAACTTTTTCAATGCAAAACCAGTCTTGATTTTGTTTTTCCATAAACTCCATTAAAACCCAAAATAGACTCGGGCGTCTATTCTGAGTTTGCTTGTATTATACTTCAAATATCTCTATGTTTTAGTTTACTATAAATGCACCGTGAATACTAGTCTAATAACTTGGTTTTTAGCATTTTTTTAAGAAAAATTTACACATGCTCTTGAAATTTTAAACCATAGACTTATTTGGTATTTTTTCAAAGTATTTTAGCTAACTACCAAGTTATTCACAGATAGGTTATCCAGCTTCATAGTCGTTTCAGGGCTTTCTCCACTTGGAGTTTCGAAGTAGTAACCCACAATAGTCATTGGATAGCTGAATCCTGGAATGTTTTCAGGATCGAAGCTAACTTCGCGCCAGCCAGTCCAGCTGTTTGGACGAATGACGTGAAGGTAAATCTTCTGCCCACTGGCATTCTTGACAATCAAGCCAATCTTGCCCTGCCATTGATTAGACAGAGATAGAGAGAAGCTGATAGCATCAGGCTTATTGTTCAAGGATACATACGGTGCTGCAAATTCCATTTCATACATAGTAGAAGACTTGGTTGCTGGAATCTTAACCACATTGGAACCTGAACCCTCAAGAAAGTCCGTATTGTCAACTGTCACATCATACTGATTGCTGCCGCCTGACTGAATCAGCTTCAGTGGTGACTCGAAGCGGTAGATAGTTGATGAATTGTAATAAGCTGACAGGCCATCGTTCCGACTAGACTGAGTGCTAAGCTGCTCCAGATAAGACGGAGCCAGATTGGTACTGCTGTTAGCATTCGCACTGCTAGTTGTATTGGTTGTTGCGGCCCCCAAACTGCCCTTATTGCCAGTTGCATCCGTGCCGCCACCAGCTGTCGTTACAGATATAGAGCCTGCCTGCCAAGTCGGAATCGCAAATGGAGACTCCCAGTTAGCAAACTGAATCGGCGTCTTATCGACATTACTCTCCAGAGTCACATAGCGCTCGACGTCTTTAACCTGATAGAAACGCAGCTTGATTTTACCGCTGGTCAGATCAGGGTTTTTGTTTTCCTCCGTGCTAGACAGGCTTTTCTTTCCGCCCAATTCCAGCTCGCTGGAAACGATTTTTTGTTGATTGCCATCAATCAATTCCAACAATTTCAGAACCTGTGTATAAGTTCCTTCGAACTCAATGTCCGCTGTCATCTGCGTGATGTTGGTATTATTGGTCGTTCCGTTCCCTGGTGTCGCTGTATTAGCTGCAGTTGTTGTTGCAGTATTCGCATCTGATGAAGAGCTACTGCTAGATGAAGATGAGGACGATGTACCAGAAGAGCTAGAGGTCGTACTGGATGAAGAAGACGTCTCGCTTGAGCTTGAACTGCTAGTCGTACCAGAAGAGTTGGAGTTTTGACCCTTAGACGAAGTCGCAGCCAATCCCTCCTGCTGGAGTTCCAACTCTGTGCTCTCAGTATAGTTGACAGACTTGAATTTAATACCGCTTTCGTTGACTAGCTTGTCAATCAAGAAGATGAATTCCCCTTGATTGGTCGTACCATAGTATTTCTTAGCCTGATCCAGAGTCTTAGCATTCAAAGTTTGGAGCTGTTTGGTAAGAGACTTCCTCTGACTAATCTTGGCATTCTTGCCTTCCAACTCTGTAGAGATAGTTGCATGCTCTTCAGCTAACTGCGCCATCCGTGTATAAGAATTTGTTACCAGATACCCACCACCAGCAAGTACCGCTACTCCTCCAACACAGGCCAACAATTTCTTGTCACGCTCATTTAAATTACTCAGGATTTTTTTCTTTTCTTTCTCATTTTTGCTCTTCATTGAAATCTACATCCTTCGTCAAAATTTTAATGTTAAACTTGTACACTGTATTGTTATCCTTTTCCTCGCGAGTAATGTTATCCACAAAAATATGGTTAAACTTCTCAGACTTACGAAGCTCTTCCTCAAACTTAGCGATGGAAAGATGCTCTTGAGACGAACCATTGATTTCTACATTGTCGTTATTAATCTTGATATCGTCAAAGACCAGGTTCCGTGTCACGTTTTTATTAAGGAAGTCCATAAAGGCTTTGTTTACTCGATGCAGGCGGCGGAAATCACCTTCCAGGCTGGTAAAGAGAAGTTCGTCATTCTTGACCGTAACAATCTTATCTTCAGTCTCAGAGACTGCCTTCAGCTCTTGAGCCATCTCTGGACTCTTGAGTGTCTGCTCCGCTCGGTCAATCTCGCCTTGGAGGTGCATAGCGCTAAACTGGAAGAAGCCAATCAGCACAATCATAATCGCTGCAATCCCAGCAAAAGCGGAAATAGCAGCAAGTTTTAGTGGACTGGTTTTAGCCGGTGCCACATGATATTTTGAAAAGTAGTTTAAATCTCTCCGCATTAGTTCGCTCTCCTAATCAACATGGCTGTAGCCGGAATGAACTCCGCATTAAACTCGGCAGAACCTTCCCACAGTACATTCTCATAATCTACGTTATCAATTGAGATGAATTCCCGATTCATGCTCTGCTTCAGAATAGCTGCCAACTGCCAGCAAATGTCCTGGTCACCAAAGACGTAGAAGCTGTCAATGTTGAGACCAGTTGACCCGCTAAAGAAGTTTTCAGTATTGAGAATGTGGTTCTTCGCATCAGCCACCCACTCATCCAAGGCCCTCTTCAAGAGACCCGTATCCAGATCATCTGAAGCCACTGCTGGAAGCTTCTGCAATAGACTAGCGTCGTCTGCATAGCTCAGGATGTCCTTGTAGCCACGGTTGAGATAGTTGCTGGTCACAAACTTGCCTTCTGAGTAGAGATAAACACCAATGAAGCTCTTGCTCAGATGTACCATGCCGACATTCTCCTTGGTCAGCTTCTTGGCACGATTGTTAACCGCCTGAACGCGTTCCAGCCATTTTTCAAAGGTATTAGACTGAAGGTCAAAGACATAAGGTGTCAGCTTCAAATTCTCAGCCAAGCCCAGATATTGCTCTACTACGCCTTTTGGCACAGCATAGACCATGAGTGAGCGAGTATCTTCATCAAGCGGAAAAGCTGAATTAGACTCTTGCTCTTGGAATTGAATAACATAAGAAGTCGGATCAATATCCAGATATTGCTGGAGCTCGTAAGATACCAAGCCCTCAATATCCTCATCATTCTGCACACTAGCTGCCACATCAACCGAACGGGCGATGATATTGGTATTGCCAAGTGCAAAGAATGCATACTTAGCAGTGATCGCATGTTGCTCCATCAGGTCGCTGATAATGTTTTTGAGAGTAATCGGATCGATAATCTCACTATTCAGTACAACACCTTCTGGCAGATTGGCAGATGCCATCTTGATAATCTCCAGCTCATTGCGCTTCTGTCTAGCAACAACCAGATAGACTGATTCGTCAGTGAAGTCAATGGCCATCAGATTGCCCTTGATTGGCTTGCCAAACATAGTGTAAGGTGCATGCATTCTAGTGACCGGTTGGCTCGCCGCACCACTGCCTTTCTTAGCAAAGAGTGAACGATTGCCAGACTTAGCAGGCATGTCATCACTGCCACTATTCTTAGAAAAGAGCGGCTTGTTGAGCTTGGTTAAGAAGCTCCCTTTTGCTGTTGACTTTTCCTCATCGTCAAAGTCTTCTTGACGATCTGACTTGATCTGAACTCCTTGAATAGATAAGTGTTCTTTATGTTTCCCTTTTGATGAGAAGAGCGGTTTATTTAATTTTCCTAAAAATGAGCCTTTTTTCTCATTGTCTTCTTCGTCCAGAGCTCTTCTGCGCCCCTTGGACGAAAACATATTTTTTGCCATAATCTCCTAATCTCCCTTATTTTTCCTAAAACTATTTCACTTATTCACTTGCCTTATATTTTTCGCTGAAATACTTAGCAAGTTTTTGTATATCAACGTCGTTTAACGATGTTTTATAAATTGCAAATTCATTGATATAGGTATTCCCACCAAATACAATTTGGCCTGTTTCAACATTATGACGAACACCATTTTTATTCAAAAATAGTTGCTGTGTATGAGCCAACGCTCCGTTGACAAAAAATTCAAGTGTTAGAATATCATTTTTAGTAGAACTACGAACCTGAATAGAATTGTCTTTTGTAAAATCTAGTTTAGCATTTGCATACTGCTGACCACCATTATTAGCGGCAGTATTATCTACTGTTTTTATTGCAATTTTACCGCTATCTTCCAAGTTAATTGCCCAACTTAAAGTATTATCTAACTTATAAGTCAACAACGATCCTATTTGCGTTCTATTCCCAATTAAGATTGATGTAGTATTTGAGTTCCCATTTCTAAAATCTCGTTTTTCAAAAGTCAACGAATACTTATCGCGAGGTGCAATAAACTGCCGAGATTGACGAATTACATCTTCATAATAATTAAGAACAGGTACATTAAAAATATTAAATGAATCAAACGACTTGTCATGAGCATAGTCACGTACGTCCGTATTGGTGTAAATTTGAGCATCACTCGGTAGCATTGAAAATGTGCTATTTTTTTTCAGAAGCGCTAAATCGGCGTCCGTATGTATATCTAAATTATTTGTTACAGGCAGTCCCATAACCCAAATACGCTCAGCTTCTTGGTAGTTACCGACACGACCGTAGGAGTTAATAACCCGTGCCGCAAAGGTTAGATAGCGTCCTCGCATGTTATCAGTAATGTAAACTCCATTTCCTTTCTTAGAAAGTTGTCGAAAGTCAGTAGGCATTTCAGGAAGAACGGTCGCGGAACCGATTGTATCACCAACTTGACCAATTGTCCCAACTGGTACAATGCCAGGAAGACCATTCCCAATGCTACGATCACTAAGAAACCATCCAGACTCTGTATAAATCCTCGCTTTGCTTCCTTGCTGACTATCAGCAAGTCCAACGGAGCCAGGTTTAGTAGTTTCCCCAATATAATAAAATCTTTTAGAATCTGGAACCTTTACATCTAAATCTTCTGGAATTTGAAGAACACTCTCTTTTGCATTTGCTGCAAAAAGATGTATATTTTTAGTTTGGTTATTTTTATTATAAGAAAGAGTCTGACCTGTCACTTTTATATTCTGCAAAGAGCCATTTCCAATCCGGTAGGAGAAAGTTTCCACCTCTGTCCCCTTGCCACTATTCTTCTTAATTTCTGACAAGCGAGTTTCAAAGTCCTGTTGGATATCAAAGTTGATAGTATTTTGCTTGCGTTGCCCCAGAATATTGTGATAACTGCTGGCAAAGAATGTCAAAAATCCCGCAGCAATGACACCTATAAGGATAAGAGAAATTAATACTTCAACTAACGTTATACCCTTACGTTTCTGTAATCTTTTCATCTCTTCTCCTTTCTATGGACCAGAAACAAACCAAAGATCTTGCTGAATCTGTTTTTTAATATCTGAAAAAGTCTTTTTTAACTCCTCAGCATCAGTAGCCGACACATATTGTGCGTCCACAACACCTTCGCGAATAGCTTCCGTTAGAGCTTCACCATATGCAACCTCTTGCTCTACTCCAGAAAACCCTATAAGATTAACTCGCCTTATGTCTTTACCAAACTTTTTAGATACTGCCCCAGCATAACCGATTGTTTTAGCTCGAAAAGCACTGTCAGAGGAGTCTTGATCATAGGCCAGTCGAGAAAATTGTTCACTGTACTTAGCACCATCTAAATAACCAACTTGGAAATTATCCACTTTCGTGGACAAATTATATATTGGTTTTTGGTAATCTACTATCTCTCCTCCTCGAATCCATACTTTATTTCCAGGATAATTAGCACTAGGATCTACTATATAAGCATTTGGGATACCATCTGTCAGTAAAACGACATACTTAAGTTGGACATGCTGTTGCTGCAAACTAACCATTCCATAACGGAGACCATCACCAGGGTTAGTAACGCCTCGGGTCGGTAAACTGTTAATACTTTTCTCTATTTGTTCTGTTCCTTTATCTAGTTGAGAAAAATCTTTTTGAACGTAAAAACCATAATGTGAAAAACCTGATAAGTTAACACTAACATTTCCTATTTCTTTCAGTTCTTTCACCATTTCGATTGCTTTCTCTCGCAAAATGCTAATTCGTCGTTCCTTTACTACATTTGTGTTTCGCCCTTTCATATCTCTTTCCATCGAGCCAGAACTGTCAAAAACAAAAGAGATAGCTACATTCACCTGTCCTTCAATCGGATCGTTTCTATAAGCCAGAGCGATGCCTTTTTTCCCTTTACCAACTTTTGAAAAGACCTGCTTACTGTTGAGGGTAGACATAGCTGTATCAATAGAGAACTTATTATTAGAATCTGGATATTTCCCAGTCAGATTGTAATTAATTAGACGGTTATCTTGATAGGCACCGTCAGTTTTAAATTCTAAGTCCAGCTTCATATCATAAAGAGATTTTGTTCCTAATTTAATAACATTCCAATCTTGTTTCTTCTTATCCCAAACATAGTTAAGAACCATTTTTCCATCAGCCGAAAGACCGATATAGCTCCACTCCTTAGTCAAGCCTTCCCCGCTCCCTTTGTACTTGCTATCATCCAAGATAAAGACTGAGGTTGCCTTGCCAATAGTACGGTCAACATACTGCATAGAAGTTCGCATTTCTGCTTGAATATTTGCTTCACGCTCAATGAGCTCTCGACTAGAAAACATAGTATTAAATATAACTCCGATGATGAGCGCTATCATACTCATGAGCATAATAGCCATAATCATCTCGACTAGGGTAAAACCTTTTTGTATTTGTTTCATCATTCCTACCTATTTTTTATTTCTTAGACGAAATCAAGTGGCCTTCTTCTGAACGGATACCACTGCTTGCCCAATTAAATTTAACGATATGTTCATAATAGTCCTCACTATTGGGGAGCTTAGACCTTGACTTAATCGTAATGTAGTAATTTTCTGGTCCACTAGTAGCTCCTACAAAAGCTCCAGTCATCTCGATTTCTGCCTCACCACCATCTTTAAACTTATGTTTTGATCTAATCGGACCTGCTGAGTTCGGCTGCCCCTCTGCTCTCTTCTTGAATTCAGCTTTCAAAGGAGAAGCATCTTCATCCTCAAAATAAGCTCCTAAAGCCAACTGCGTACCAGAAGTCGCTGTGTACTTAGCTTTTAGATAGCTATACATGCGCTGAGTCTGGGTTTGCCCAGTATCTACAATAGATGCTAAAATTCCAATCATAGCTACCAGAATTACTATGGTTACAATAACCATTGGTAAGGTTGACCCCTGTCTTTTTTTCCCTTTCATTTTAGTATTCTCCTAATATTTCTACTTTTGATATTGCCAAAATAGTTGTCACAGTCTGACAACTACTTTGGTAATATCCGACTGCCAAAGCAGTCGGAGTAGAGAAATAATCTCTTTTACATGTTGTTAGTTCAATAATTAACTATTAGCTGTTGTACGAGACTTCCAGTCATAAGTCCATTTTTTATAATTAGTATCTGAAGCCGTTTTCCCTGCTGGAATAAACTCTGATACCAGCTTACCACCGTCAATCTTATGAGCTGGATTCTTATCGTTTTTAGCCAAAGCGGAAGCCAAATCACTTTCTTGTTTAGCATTTTTAGAAATATAAGGAGCTAACTGATTAAGACTCTCCAGTTTAGTTTCTTCTGGATTTTCTTGACTGCCAACAAAGGATTGTACCGCTGACATTAGCTCACGATGTTCGGATTGAATACGGGTCTTGCGAGCATTGTCCTGGAAAGAAGTGAGGGAAGGAATTGCTACAGCTGCGATGATAGCGATAATGATGATTACCACAATCAACTCAACCAAGGTGAAACCTTTACCTTTTTTATTCAAGTCCTGACGGAACTTTTGCAACCTGCTTAACATCCTATGATATCTCTCCTAATTCTTTTTCATAATTATACCGAAATAACTATACAAATATCTTACTCAGATAATTTGATGATTAATTACGGCCACCTTGTGCTGCAGTTGCGGTTGTTTGAGCTTTCCAATCATAAGTCCATTTCTTGTAGTTAGGATCGGAATTCGTTTTTCCTGCCGGAATAAACTCTGATACTAGCTTACCACCGTCAATCTTGTGAGCTGATGCAGTACCATTTTTAGCCAAAGCGGAAGCCAAATCACTTTCTTGTTTAGCATTTTTAGAAATATAAGGGGCTAACTGGTTAAGACTAGTAAGCTCCGCTTTTTCAGGATCATCTTGGCTTCCAATAAAGGACTGAACTGCTGAAACCAACTCGCGGTGTTCTGATTGAATACGGCTCTTACGTGCATTGTCTTGGAATCCAGTAATCGCTGGAATCGCTACAGCTGCGATGATTGCGATAATGATGATTACCACGATCAACTCTACCAAGGTAAAACCTTTACCTTTTTTCTTCAAGTCCTGACGGAATTTTTGCAATTTGTTTAACATTTTGAATAGTTCTCCTATCTCTTTATTTATAAAGGCTGATAAATAGCCTTTTTATATTTTTAATTTTTAACATCTCTCAAATGTAGGGTTTTAATACATCATTATTTAGATGATTTGATTAATTACGGCCACCTTGTGCAGCAGTCGCGGTTGTTTGAGCTTTCCAATCATAAGTCCATTTCTTGTAGTTAGGATCGGAATTCGTTTTTCCTGCTGGAATAAACTCTGATATCAGCTTACCTCCATCAATCTTGTGAGCTGATGCAGTACCATTTTTAGCCAAAGCAGAAGCCAAATCACTTTCTTGTTTAGCATTTTTAGAAATATAAGGGGCTAACTGGTTAAGACTAGTAAGCTCCGCTTTTTCAGGATCATCTTGGCTTCCAATAAAGGACTGAACTGCTGAAACCAACTCGCGGTGTTCTGATTGAATACGGCTCTTACGTGCATTGTCTTGGAATCCAGTAATCGCTGGAATCGCTACAGCTGCGATGATTGCGATAATGATGATTACCACGATCAACTCTACCAAGGTAAAACCTTTACCTTTTTTCTTCAAGTCCTGACGGAACTTTTGCAATTTGTTTAACATTTTGAATAGTTCTCCTATTTTTTCATAATTTTTACTATTTTCGCCCACAGGGGCATTTGTTTTGTTCCTAGCTGGGAGACCCTACAAACTCCCAGCATCAGAACGATTTCCTAACTTTTGCAAGGCTATCGCCCTGCTATCTCCTAAACTTTTCTGGGGTGCCTTTCTACTGGTCAACTCCAGATCCTGCATCCACAGCATGAGCAAGCTCAAACATTGGCAGCATGACAGACGCTACGATACCACCGATGATAACCCCCATGACGATAATCATGGCTGGCTCCAAGAGTGAGAGCAGCTGCTTGATAGCTGTTTCAAGCTCTTCTTCATAATAATCTGATGTCTTGACCAGCATGGACTCCAGAGATCCGGACTCCTCACCAATCTTGACCATAGAGAGCATCATGGGAGGGAAGAGACCAGTCGCGGTAATCATCCCTGTTAGACGTTCCCCTTTTTGCAGACCTTCATTAGCGATCTTCATCTTTTCAATGACGACAGCGTTGTTGGTTGTTGCAGCAGCAGACTCAATAGCCTCGACCAGAGGAATACCTGCACTAGTCAGGATAGCCAAGGTGCTGGCAAAGCGAGCAGTAACAATCTTCTGCATTGGCCCCTTGATGACCGGTAGCCAAAGCTTAAGTCGATCTAGCTGGTAACGTCCTGCTTCTGTGCTGCGATAGCGCAGGAAGAGGAAGACCAGAATCCCCGTCACACCGAAGAGGATATACCAGTAAGAGCGGACAAAGTTACTAGCTGCTAGGACGATACGCGTTGGCAGCGGCATAGCCATCCCACTCTGCTCGAAGATTCCTGAGAAGCTTGGGATAACGATATAGAGCAAGGCCAAGACTGCTGCTACAGCTAGAAAGGCTAGGACTGCGGGATAGATCATAGCCCCACGAATCTGGCGGCTGGTCTTGAGCTCTTTGTTATAGTGCTCAGACATCTTTTCCAGTACCTCGTCCAGCTTACCAGTCTTTTCACCGGCCTGCACCATACGAATCAAGAGATCGGGAAACATCCCTTCCTGATCCAGCATGGCCTTGGACAGCTGACTACCTTCTTTTAGGCTCTTGCTGACAATTTTAAGACTAGACTTGAGATTCTTTGAAGTAGCCTGTTGCTCTAGGATATCCACTGCATTATTGAGGGGAATCCCTGACTCCAGCATAACCGACATCTGCTTACAGAAGAGCGATATGTCCTTGAGCTTGATCTTCTTACTTTGGAAAAGGGTGATTTCCTTAGAGCCCATGACCTTTTCTTCGACACTGATTGGCTTACCTTTGAGACGGATCCGATTGACGGCGTCAGTCCGGTTAGGCGCATCCACCTCTAGTGTGACGACCCCTTGCCGAGTGTCTAAGTATTTACATACATATACTGTCATGCTCTAGTACCCCACTATTCCTAGGGATTTTTCAACTTGAGCGCGGTCCACTGAGTAAGACAGCAGCGTTCTTTGGTCGATGACATTGCGACGGTAGAGTCCCATGAGCGAAGTATCCATGGTAATCATGCCTAGCTGAGCCCCCGTTTGGATTGGCGTCAGCAGCTGGTGGGTCTTCCCTTCGCGAATGAGGTTGCGAATAGCGGGTGTTCCCAGCATGATTTCAAAGGCAGCCACACGACCCTTGCCGGTCGCTGTACGCATAAGCTGCTGCGATACAACGCCTTCCATAACGGCTGAAAGCTGTACACGGATTTGCTCCTGCTGCTCGGCTGGAAATACGTCGATAATCCGGTCCATGGTGTTTACGGCACCGACCGTGTGGAGAGTTGACAGGACTAAGTGACCTGTTTCCGCCGCACGCAGGGCGATTTCAATCGTTTCCTTATCCCGCATCTCACCGACTAGGATGACATCCGGATCCTGACGAAGGGCACCGCGGAGGGCATTTCCGAAGCTCTGCGTATCTGCTCCCAGCTCACGCTGGTTGACCAAGCACTTATTATGCGTATGCATGTACTCGATCGGATCTTCAATTGTGATGATGTGCTCGTCCCGCAAGCTGTTCATGTAGTTGATCATGGTTGCCAGAGTCGTTGACTTTCCGCTTCCTGTTGGTCCGGTAACCAATATCAGCCCCCGGCGTTTCTCAGCTAGCTTTTTGATAACTGGTGGCAATCCCAGAGATTCCATAGATGGAATATCCTTGGGAATGACCCGCAAGGCAATCCCGCAGTTGTTTTTCTGCTTAAAGATATTGACCCGCAAGCGATAGCCATTATCGACCTCGTAGGCACAGTCCACTTCACCGACTTCTAAAAGATGAGCAATCTGCTTCTCATTTAAAATATGCTTGGTGAAGCGAACCGTGTCTTCGTTGGTCAAAATTGTATTGTTGAGTTGTGTTAACCTCCCGTGCAGTCGCATGGTTGGCTCAGCGCCAACCGTGAAGTGGATATCTGATGCACCCGCTTCAATCGCCTGCTTAATTAACTCATCCAAATTCATCCTAAACTTCCCCTTCTAGACTAAAGGCAATCTTCATTGCTTCTTCAATCGTTGTAGTCCCCTGTTTTGCGATATCAATGGCCTCCTCCGCCAAGTCTCGCATACCATTTTTCTTAGCTTCTGCTCGAAGCTGTGCTGTTGTTCCACCATCATTAATTAGTGATTTAATCTCCCTTGTCACTGCCATGATTTCGTGGATAGCTATACGTCCATAGTATCCCGTACCGCTGCAGTAGTTGCAGCCGCGTCCGCGATACAAGGTGTCTCCCTTGTGAATACCGATACCTGCATGTTCATTTGTTTCTACAGTGTATTCAGTCTTACACTTAGGGCAGATGCGCTTAATCAAGCGCTGTGCGATAATACCGACAGTCGCCGTTGAGACCAGATAAGGCTTGATGCCCATATCGACCAAACGGTTGACTGTGCTAGCTGTGTCATTGGTGTGGATAGTCGAGAGAACGACGTGACCAGTGATAGCGGCCCGAACCGCGATACTAGCTGTCTCTTCGTCCCGAATTTCCCCCAAGAGAACGATGTCCGGGTCCTGACGCAAGATACTTCTCAAACCACTCGCGAAGGTCAGTCCAGCTTTATTATTTACCTGAACTTGGTTGACCCCTTCCAATCGGTACTCAACCGGATCTTCAACAGTGATGATATTTTTT
This sequence comes from Streptococcus sanguinis, assembly GCF_050225395.1. GTDB lineage: Bacteria > Bacillota > Bacilli > Lactobacillales > Streptococcaceae > Streptococcus. Next base: position 2,365,509 of record NZ_CP071431.1, read on the forward strand.
CCTACATCATTGAGCTCACGGAGCGCTGTGTAGAGAGTGGTTGTCTTTCCGCTTCCTGTCGGACCAGTCAGCAAGATGATGCCTTCTGGCGCCTTAAGAATATCTTCAAAGAGCTTCTGATTGGTTGGCGAGAATCCTAGCTCCTCTTTACTGAGGAGAGTTGCATTCCGGCTCAAAATCCGAATAACGATTTTTTCACCGAATACAGTAGGCAAGACTGAAACCCGCATGTCGACTTCTTTGCCGTCGATGGTTGTTTCAATCCGTCCATCCTGAGGAATCCGCCGCTCGGCGATGTCCAGACCACTCATGATCTTAATCCGTGTCGCAATAGCTGAGTGAGCATTGGCTTTCAACTGCATGTTTTCCACCAAGGTCCCGTCAACCCGGAAACGAACACGAACAACTTTTTCAAAGGGCTCAATATGGATATCGCTGGTCCGCGTCTTGATTGCCTGACTGATAATCGAGTCAATCAAACGTACAACCGGAGCGTTTTTGATTTCGAGATCTTCTTCGACAATCTCTTCGTCCACATTAAAACCTTCGATTTCGGTCGCTGCCTGTTGGGCTTCTTCTCCTTTAGAATAGTATTGATCGATATACTTCTCAATATCATCCCGAAAAGTTACATAAGGTTCTACCGCCATCTTAGAGACGATTTTAACGTCATCTAGGGCGATATAGTTGCTTGGGTCTGCCATCGCAACTATTAACTTGGGTTCTTCTCCCTCTTCTCCATCTGTGAAAGAGATCGGAATCAATCCATGACGTTTAGCAACTTTTTCTGAAACCTTCTCGACAGCTTCCTTTTCTATCACAAACTGTGATAGATTGACATGAGGTACACGATAGTAGTAACTCATGACTTTCAGCATATCTTCTTCTGTCACATAGCCCTTGCTGATTAGATATCTCTCTAACTGCATGTTTGATTGTGGCATATCTTGAAGAATTTCTTCTTTTTGAGCTGCCGTTATCAGATTGAATTGAACCAATATAGCGATTAGTGCCATTTGTTTCTCCTGTCTGTGATTTTTTTGTAAAAATCCTTCAATTCTTTCTATGCGTTATTAGATAACAGCTTTCTTAAAAAAATCTCCCTCGCTTAAAGTTTCCTTTAAGGTTTCTTTAAGCTTTTTAAGTTAGGCTAGTACATGGAAAATTTACCAATAGAACCAAACTTAATGTTTTAAGTTAGATGCTTTGAGCAGTATCTCTATTTGATAAATCTAGTAAACAGTCCTTAAAACAATCCTAGGATTGACAAGGGACGTTTTAGTTTTGTCAAAAGGGGCGCAAAAAAGCAGATGCCAAAAACATTTGTTCTTGCGTTCTTAAATACTATACAAAGCAAGTTCTCTTGCAAAATTTCTCATGCTTTTAGATGCAGGTTAAACCGCGTGTGTGTGAAGTTGGTTTAACCCGAATCATTAAGCAGCCAGTGCCATAAGATAAGAATTCTTGTCTTATGGTTTTTTCTTTTTACCGATATGCATATTTTGGTAGGAAATGCTAGGAACAAAAGCTTTATTTGCTTTAAAAAACATTTACCTATCACAGTATATGACATAATTGACGTCTTGTCAACAGGTTTGCCTCGAAAAAAATGATTGCATTTAAAAAAATGTTTAATTTTGATAAAAGCTTGTTATATCAACGTTTCTAACGTTTTTTAAATAGCTTTTTTTCTTTCAAAGTTTAAAAAACAGCAAAATTTTTGAGGGAATTTCTCCCCTTTACTGCTTCTTTTTCAACCTTCAGATGGACAGTGTGACAGCATCTGTCTTCTTCTGATCGGTAGTCGATATGCTTAGGAAAGGCGCTTCAGGACAAGGCTTAGCAAGCTTTGCCTGTTTCTTCCTACTCAATAGTATATGCTAAAGAAAATGCATTGTCAATACATTTGCATTTTCTAAGAGGTAAAACCACCCTAAAAATGCACAGAGTGTTTAGCTTGTCTATTTTTTATAGAAAAACCACAAAATCAAAAAGCTAGAATTTTCAGACAAATCTACATTGTTATATTATAGAAGAAAAAACTCCAGAAAATAATATTTCCTGGAGTTCTTTTAATATGCTACAAACTTATAAGATTACAACCTGAGCCCTTGATATCTTTGAAATAGTATCTTCTTATTATACACCAAAAGACTGAGATAGTTTCATGGCTGGTCTAAAGTTTATATTAAGATAGTGGATGTCTTTCAAATTAATAAACTTATTCAGTTTCTGGAAAACTAATTCCTTCTTCAGCAGCCCAATCATAACGTCTCACAAAGGGCTGCCAATTTAGACTTTCCCAATCAACTTCTGGAGCAGTTAGATATTTTTTTTCGGCTTGACTAATTGTCGTTATCGGCTTACCCTTTTCTATATCACTTTCATAGCGATAAAGCTTTAGGGAACCTTTATTACGAGAAAACCTCGCTACAGTTTCAGGTACTTTAGTTACGGGATCCACTTTGATAATTTCATAATCTATTGGAGATTCTCCTTGAGAAGAGTCCTCTTCTGTTGTTGTTATTATCGTCCCATCTTCTAATATCTTATACTTATGCTTATAATTATATACAGAGCTGAAACCCTTAGGCAAATGTACTGGTTTTAAACCTACATAAGTCTGGGCATCTGAAGTCTGCCCGTATGCATATAAAATTTTTTCTATTTCACCATTCACTAGATAAACCAATTCTGGGAATCCATTTTTATCTAAATCATACAATGTGTAATAGATAGGTGTGCCATCTGCAACATTAAAATAATGGTAAAGACCTTCTATTAATATATCACCATCTCTATGAGGTCCTGGCATCAATTCAAATTTAAATGCTCGATAATTCTTTACGTTATATGGCAACTCACCTATTTTTATGTTGGTAATTTTACGTGTGGACTGCAAATTCCTTAAAGAAAAAGTATTGCTGAAATGATTCTCACTATCATCGGAACTATCAGATGTGTCATCATCAGAACTAGTTTCATCAGATTCATCTAATGGCTTGACGTCTTTGAGCTTTCTTTTACCACTGTTTGGTTTGTACTCTCCCTTAGCCATCAGACGCTCAAAGAAACGCTCACTGTCTAAGAATTTCCCTTCCAACTTCAGACCAGAGAAGCCCACTTCATAACCTAGGGTTAAGTCCGCAAAGAGAACAGCACGACCACTGGCTTTTTCTAATTTAGGCGAATCAAGATTTTTCTGAGTGACCTGTGCATTCAGTTCACCTTCTAATCCGAGGCCAACCGCAACATCAAAGGATGCTACAGATAGATTAAGGAATCCTGGTTTAAAGACCGCCATAGGACCCTCTTTTATTTGACCATAAATGTTTAAGTCTAACTTATTGCTTAATTGAACATTTTGATCAAAGTAGGCTTTCTGATTTTTAACACCTAATTCAGCTGCTACATCAAAATTACTTTCGGTACTAATATTAAACTTTCCTTCAGCATTGAGGAACACATAGATGTCTACGCTAACTACAACACCGTAATAAGATGAAAAATTGACCGTTACTAGTTTCACCTTCTCTTCGAAGCTGGCTTCTTTCTTGAAATCAGTCGTCAATTTAAAGTTAAGAGACGGTTTTACAAAGACATGCGGAGAACGTCCTGGAGCCCAGTCAAGCTTAGCCTCGACCTTTCCGGTAACCTTCAAGCCAACATCAACACCTTTGATTTTCTTCTTCCATGTCTTTCTAGCAGCTGCAGAAGCAGAGACCGAGGCTCTATTACCGAGGTCATCTCCTTCATCTTCTTCTACGCTCGTGCCTTCAGCAGGAGTAAAGGTTCCTCCATCAAGATCAAACTCTGTCTGTACATTAATCTCTTTGGCTACCTCTTCTAAAGTAGCCTTTGTGACAGTCAGAACGGTTTTCCCGTCAGCAACCTTTGAAGTAACCACTTTAAAGGCAAAACCTGTAGGATAATTTCCGCTTGCCGGCAGAACAATAACATCCCCTGGTTTTAGTTTTTTCTCCTCGGGCAGAATGACCTGACCAGCCTTTTCATCAACCTGATAATCAACAACATCTAGTTGAACAACTGATGGATTCAGAACAACCTTGCCCATAGCATCTGAGTTGTTATGTCCCGGAGAGAATTGACCAAGAATATTGTGAACTTGGAAATCATTATTTCCATTTGCAGTAATACTAGCTTCAAAATCCTTCCCATGAAGGGTATATGTTTTTCCTCTAGTCAGGTGAACATAGAAATAACCATCACTATCAGTTTCAATCGTTTGAATTTCTTTACCATTCTCTTTCAGAGTAACGGTTCCAAATTCTATACCTCTGCCTGTTAGATTTGAAAAAGCGTGACCTGAAAGTAGAACTTCTTCTGCTGACCCTTGTTTTGGGCTATCAGAACTATTTCCTAATTCATCCCCTTGGCTATTTTTTTCCGAGGATGGAGTGTCAGGATTCGTTGATTGATTAGGATTCATTGGTGTTGATGGTTGGGTGCCAACCGAAGATCCAGTATCAGACACTGTCGGAACGGTTCCTGAATCTACAGATGTGACTGGTGAATCTGAATCCGGAACAGTTGGACTTGGAACTACACCTGAAGCACCGCTATCCAAAGGCGGAGTCAGAGTATCCACACTTGGTGACGGATTGGTGACTACTGCCCCATTGTCAGATGCTGTCGGAACAGTTCCTGAATCTACAGATGTGACTGGTGAATCTGAATCCGGAGCAGTTGGACTTGGAACCACACCTGAAGCTCCACTATCCAAAGATGGAGTCAGAGTATCCATACTTGATGATGGATCGGTGACTACTGCCCCATTGTCAGACGCTGTCGGAACGGTTCCTGAATCTACAGATGTCCCTGGTGAATCTGCACTTGAAACTGTCGGACTTGAACCACTTCCATCTGAAGATGGAGATGGAATAGCTGTCCCTGGTGATGATTGACTACCAAGCGAAGACCCAGTATCAGACGGTGACGTTACAGTAATGGTATCTACCGGTGTCACTGGTGAATCTGAATTTAGCCCTGTACTTGCACTACCATCTGAAGACGAACTTGGATAGGCTGGCGTCCCAATATCAACTGGTGACGTGCTACCATTCCCTGATATTCCTTGCGTATCCGTCTGACTTGGCATGGTAGATGAACCTACGTGTGCCTCAGTAGCAGGATTGACAGAAGTTTGATTGGTCAGGCTAGATTTCTCTTCAAGAAGAGGATTTTCAACCGAGCGATAATAAACAGTCAACCGAACAGGGACATCTTTATCAAAGAGCCGAACATTCTGAGTAAACTCAACTAGAGAACTAACCAAAGTATCGGCAGATACGAGTGCCGCACCAAAAACACTAGCTGAAATCACTAAGAAAAATAATAACAATTTTCTTGAGTAGGTATATCTCCACAAGAAGAACCCTAGAAGAAGCAAGATAAAACCAGCAACTGAAAAAATGAGTGTTTTTTCTCCTGTTTTTGGTAAAACTCCTGCTTGATCCTGCTTAATGTTTACCTTAAACTCATGAGTTTGACCAGACTTTAGGCTTTCTGATGTAGGCAAATGCCCATCAACTTCATAACCTTGTGGCAAATTTAGCTGATAGCTAACATCATTTACCTCTGAATTACTTGAATTTCTTACTTTTACTGATAATTGATTTTGACCATCGCCACTAATTTCCGCGCTAATTTGTTCATTAGCGAAAGCAATTCGGCCAGTCCCCAATATCATTGCTAAGAAAAACAAGATACTAAACAGTTTTTTCCTCATTTTACCTCCTATTTTATTTTATAGGGAAAGGCAGAATTTCCCAATGCTAAGTATAGTATGAGTTAATGTATTTGTCAATATTATAATTTATTAATTATATTAATTATGTTTTTGTACAATAAAAGCAGCTCTTATGAACTGCTTTTATATATTGAGTTAGATTCTAAAGTTTGTTTTGATATTAGATTTTATATTATTAATTATATATATCCATTTTGTTGTTTTTGTCTAAAAAATACTTTAGTATAAGATTTAGTCCACTGCCTCTCCACCTATGCACCACTCTTCATGCTCTTCCAAACTGCTATCCGTCTGGATAGTGATTTTGGTGATGCCATAGGCTTGCAGTTCTTGACGCAGAGTAGTCTGGGTCTCGGCCAGCAGCTCTGGATTTTCAAGACAGATATGGATCATAGCAAATTTTTCCAAACCGTCTGTGGTCCAGACATTAAGCTGGGTAATAGTCTGAACGTTTTCAACCGCCAGAATTTCCTGATAAAGCTGGCTCAAATCAATATCGCTAGGGATATGATCCAAAAAGATCTTGATGTTTTCCCAGAACTTAGGCAGGGCCTTGCTGACGATGAAGCCCGCAATAAGCAGGGAGAGCAGCGGATCAAGAAAATACCAGTCGGTAAAGCGCAAAACGATAGAGACCAGAATAACAGCTACCCAGCCCAGAATGTCCTCTAAGAAATGGAGACTGAGAATAGACTCATTATGACTGTGTCCATGACCATGGCCGACCACCTTGCTGGCTGCTAGATTGACTATAATGGCAAAGATACCTAGCACCAACATGCCGTCATAATTGACCTTTTCAGGCGCAAAGACCTTGGGTACATTTTCGACAATCACCAAGGTCGAGCCGACCAGCAAGATGACCGAGGTCAGCAGGGCTCCCAAAAGGCTGTAGCGCTTATAGCCCAGAGTGTATTTCTTGTCTTCTTTTTTATTAGAAATTTTTTCAAAAAGGGTGGAAAGTCCGATGGCCATCGCATCTCCCGTGTCATGCACGGCATCGGCTAATACAGCGCTGGAATTGAACATGAAACCAAAGATAAACTCAAGAATGGCAAAGGAAAAGTTTAACAGAAAGGCAATAGTCATATTTTTACTAGATTTCACGGCAGCCTCCTTTCAGTTTGGCTAAATTTATAGTATAATGTAATCAAAACGGAACACCTTGTTCAGTTTTTCATCTTTATTATCCCTTATTCTCAGAAAGGAAACAAGAAGCAATTGAGGGGCTTTGTCCGTTACTGAACAATCCTGCTCTTTTGTTCCGAAATGCTATGGACAGACGAGTCAAGAAATCACGCGCAGCTATTTACCAAGCTTTTATCAGCCTGCTGCATCAAAAAAGTTATGAAAGCATTACAGTGCAAGAAATCATCGACCTGGCAGATGTTGGCCGGTCGACTTTTTATGCCCATTTCGATACTAAGGAAGCCTTGCTAGAGGAGGTTTGCCAAGACCTCTTTCAGCATACCTTTCTTGAACGCGACGACGGCAAGGATCTCTTTGAAGCAACCGCCCATATTTTCAAGCATTTCCAAAAGAATCAGGACAAGATTGCAACCTTGTTGCTTTCAAAAAATATCTATTTCACCAATCGCTTAAAGATTGAGCTGGAAAACTATCTCTTTCCAATGATTCAGGAGCAGCTCCTGCGAAAAAAATCTCAGCTACCCGAGCCCTTTCTAAGAAATTATGTGACTTCTACCTTTGTGGAGACGGTCAGTTGGTGGCTCCAGCAGAAGAAAACATTGCCAGAAACAGTTATCAGCCAGTATTTTCTGGATTTGATGGACTGATTTTATTTTGATATTTATATAGGAGGAAACTTAACTTTATGAAAAAGAAACATTCAAAATTTTTACTTCCAGGCATTCTGATGGTGGGGGTTGTCCTACGGGCGCCTTTTGCAGTGCTGCCCGTTGTTCTGGGTGATATTGCTAAGGGACTGCAAGTTCCCGTCAACTCTCTGGGACTGCTGACTAGCCTGCCCTTGATCATGTTTGCACTCTGCTCAGCCTTTTCCCCACGCCTGGCTCAAAAGGTCGGCCTGGAAAAGCTCTTTACCATAGCCATGATTGTGCTGACTCTGGGCTCTTTTATTCGTATCTTTAACCTGCCTCTACTCTATGCAGGTACAATCATGCTAGGGGCTGCCATCGCTGTCTTAAATGTGCTCCTGCCTAATGTCATTCAGGCAAATCAGCCAGAGAAAATTGGATTTTTAACCACGCTTTATATCACTTCTATGGGGCTAGCTATCTCAATCATGTCTCCCTTGGCTGCGCCTATTGTCCGCTTAGCTGGCTGGAAAGGACTGATTCTCGTCCTGACCCTCATCTGCTTACTGGCTTGCTTGATTTGGCTTCCCAACAGCCGGCATAATCACCAACTGACTAGCAAAAGCCGCGAGCATCAAATGGGCTCCCTGCTAAAAAATCCTAGAGTATGGGCTCTGATTGTTTTCGGTGGCCTGCAGTCTTTACTCTTTTATACGGCTATCACTTGGCTGCCGACTCTTGGTCAGTTGGCAGGACTTTCCAATGATGCTACTGGATTCTTGGCCTCTATCTTTTCCTTTATCAGCCTTCCTTTGGCCATGACGATACCTAGTCTGACAACGCGTCTATCCGCTAAAAAACGCTTGGGGATGATTGCTCTCTTTTCTGCAACCGGTATGGTTGGTCTGGGTATGCTGCTGGTCAAGACAGATTCCTTTGTCTACTGGCTCATCCTCAATCTGCTAATCGGTATGTCCGTCAGCGCCCTCTTCCCCTACCTCATGGTTACTTTCTCGCTGAAAACCAGTACTCCTGAGCAAACCGCTCAGCTATCTGGCTTAGCCCAGACTGGTGGTTATATTCTGGCCGCCTTTGGACCTAGCCTCTTTGGATACAGCTTTGATTTATTCCATTCCTGGACTCCAGCCATCCTCATTCTCATTGGCTTGGCTGCCATCGTGACACTAACACTCTTTTACATTGAGAAGTTTGACAAGATATAATAAAAACGAAAAACGCTTAGAAATCCTAAGCGTTTTTGCAATAGTTGAGACACTCTTCCAGATCCACATCTCGCTCTAAGTGTTCTGGTGTCCAAGGAATCAAGATATCTGGTTCAACTCCCCTGTCATTCATGCCTTTTCCTTGATCAATCCTAGTGTCACGTGAAGTGGGGAACAGGAGCTCATAGTCACCAAAATCCTTCACGCAGCAATTGGAATAATCTAAAATTCCCATAGTCGGACGCCCTAGGACCGTAACCTTGGGCATCTTTTTCATGGTATCAACAAAATTGTCGCCTGAAGACCCACAGGTAACATCTGCTAGTACAAAGACTTTTTCAGGTCGAGCTAGGCCTAGGACGTCTGGCAGAATGTTCTGATCACTGTCTTCATCGCCATAAAGGACATAACCTTTTCCCCTATTTTCTTCTAGCTCTTTTAGAAATTCTTTGAGAATCTGGTGAGTTTCTGCTGACAAGTTTGGATCTTCTAGGATATTTTGCATCAGTTGCTGACGCAAATCAACATTTCTATCAGTATAGAGAATCTCCATCCCATCATCGCTTGGCAAATCTAAGTCTCTGAAGGCCTTTCCCTGAGGGAGAATATATTTGAAAAGTGGATAATAAAGCGAGTCCGTCCCGCCATAATTGACTCGAACATCAATGATTAAATACTTGGCCTGCTCAATTGCTGCTTGGCTGTCTGCATATAGCTGACTGATAGCAGCCTCATCCGTAAAATCTTCTAACTTGAGATAAACGATGTCCTCAGAAAGATTGCGCCATTCAAACTGCGGTGACTTCTTTGGGTGAGCGGTCGGCTGAACATGCAGTTGCTCTTCCTTGCCATTGCGTACCACCGTAACTTCTCTGGCATGCCCCACAAAGTAAGCCCACTCCTTGTGCTGTCGCTCTGGTGTGGAACTGACAAAATAATCCTTGTGCTCTTGATACACCTGAGGTAAAGCTTTCCCATCCAAGGCTAAAATCTGATCTCCACGTTTCAGCCCCGTGTCGTTATTTGCCTGTAGGACGTAGAGGCAGTCTTGATAATATCTCAGTTTAAAACCGGGCGTTTGCGTTTCCTTAAGCCCAAACCAAACATGGGACAAAATCCCAAAACTGGCTATATAACAATGCATCTGGTAAAGAAAGTCCTCTTGGCTCATCTGGTCTGTGATACGCGCTCGATATTCTTCGGGATTTGCACCCATGATATCTTTCTTTGTTGAGGAATCCTCTCGCATAATTTCTACGACTTGCTCAAAAATCTCTGTTTTCTTCATTTTTTACTCCTTCTTCCAAGTGTCCTCATCATCCAGCAGGCCTCGCTTGGGCACTTTTGAGACATGACGATTGCCGGCCACATAAAATCCCAAAGGCTCCTCCAGCCAAGCATCTGAGCAGGTCACGCCAATCCGCGGACGGCTGGCAATCTGATTGGGAGTCAGGTCATGGGCTAATTGCAGACTGGAGGTCTCTAAACTCTGTCCATCAAAGCGCTTATCAATCCCAGCATACTTGGTTAACTTGCCAGGACCATTAGCTAAAAGTCGGCCATCCGGTAGCTCCAAAGCTCGAATCAGTACGGCTTCGGCCACATTTTCAGACTTGGTCACCAGATTCAGCATCTGATGGCCATGAATCTGATAGATATACCAGTGACCAGCTGGCAGATACATGGATTCATTCTTAGGGGAGCGGCGCCCTCTAGCTGAATGACAGGCGCTGTCCTGACTTCCTAGATAGGCTTCTGTTTCGACAATCCGGCCTAACTTCTGGCCATTTAGAATCAGCTGCATACCTAGCAAAGCTCGCGCTGCTGCAACCGTATCTGCCTCGATTAGTTTCTGAAAATCTCTTGATAACATAGGTTGATTATAGCATGATTTCTCCATTTACAGAGGAAAAGAAATGTTGCAAAAATGTTATTTTTCTCCTTCTCATAAACTTGTTATTTGTTACAAAACGATTACAAGATAAATAGCCCAGAAAGCGCGAAAAAGCTTGTAGAATCTGTATATTTTCTATTTATCGTAAATATAATTTGTAACATTTTTATTAATACAGTATGTTATTTATGTATCAATCCAGTTTTTCATTGCTTCAAATGAAATATTTGTTTAATATTATACTAGAAGGAGGGGTAAGATGAAAAAATTATCTAAAATTTCTTTATTTTTATTACCACTAATTGCACTTTTCTTTTTGGTAGCTTGCGGAAATTCTGCAGATAAGAAGACTGAAGAAAGCTCAAGTTCCAGCTCAAGCGTATCTTCTTCATCTAAAGCTAAAACAAGCTCTAGCAGCACATCTGAAGAAAGCGGTAGTGCCAAAGTCAACGTAAACGGCGGTGATACCAGCGTTAATGTAAATGGCGATGACGAAAGCGGCGATGCTTCTGTTGAAACTAACGGAGACGGTAGTGCTAATGTACAAACTGACAACGCTGGCGTTAGCGTAAATGAAGATGGTGTCCATGTTCAAGGCGGCGGTGTTGATGTTAAGGTCGGCAGCGATGGATCTGTCAATATCCAAACACCTTAATTGAAAAACATGTTTCGATTATTATAATTCATAAAAACCGAGTTTTGCTCGGTTTTTTGATTTTCTCCTGCACATTTAAAAAGACTTGCAAAACATTATAAACACTTGTAAAAGCTTATCCGTCGTGTTATACTCTATTTAGAAAAGCAAGGAGGGACAGGCATGTACCAAGAACAACGCTTAGCTGAAATTTTAGAGCTCTTGGCTGAGAAAAAACAGCTGTCAGCCAAGGATATGATTGAACATTTTCAGGTCTCTAAAGATACTATTCGGCGAGATTTTTCAATTTTAAGCGAGCGTAGGCTTGTGCAACGCACCCACGGAGGTATTATCCCGCTGGATACTAGCCGGCAAATCCCCTCCTTTAACGACCGTATCAACCAACTAAGTCAAGAAAAAAAGGCTATTGCCCAGAAGGCCCATGACTTTCTCAAGCCGGGGCAGATTGCTTTCTTTGATGTCTCAACCATCGTTCTCCATCTGGCTCAGCGCATCAAGGAGCCTATGACAATCTATTCCCATTCTCTGGATAATGCAATCATGCTGAGCAGTCAGGACAAAGTAGATTTTCACCTCTTAGGTGGAAAATTCTATCCCAAAAACCGCTTCTACTACGCGCTCAATGAAGCAGAGCTGCTGGAGCAAATTTCTTTTGACATTGCCTTTATCGGAGCAGCTAGTGTCTCTGACGGTCTGGTCAGCTTTGAAGACGAGGCTGATACTCACCTGAAAAGACTGGCTTTGAAGCACGCCAAGACTAAAATCCTGCTGGCCGAACAAGACAAGTGGCAGAAAGAGTCTAAGTACATCCTAGGTCCTGTCAGCGACTTTGACTACTGGATTACGGACCAAGAGCCCAGCCCTGAAGTCCAAAAACTGCTTGGAGACAAGGTTAAAATGATTTATTAAATCAATCCATTAGACACAAAGGAGGACGAGCTATGACAAAACAAGCGATTCGTCTGATTATCAGCGATATTGACGGCACGATTTTGGACGACCAGCATCAAGTGGATCCTAAGCTCAAGGATATGATTCCCCTGCTAAACCGAGAAAAAATCCCTTTCGTTCTCGCTTCTGCACGCTCTCCTCTAGGCATGGAGCCGATTGCGCGTGAGCTGGGACTGGGAGATAATCCGCTGGCCTGCTACAATGGCGCTCTGGTCATCAAGGGCGACCCGCAAGCTTATGAGACCATTATCGAACACCCTCTAGATAAGGAAGAAATCCGTTCTTTTCTGGAACTGGTCAAGGCTGAATTTCCTAGCGTGTCCATCAATCTCTATTCCGGTAAGGATTGGATTGCCGATAGTTTGGATAAGTGGGTACAGATAGAGGCTGCTATTACAGGTGAGCAGCCGATAATTCAGAATGTGTTAATGCCGGTGCTGGATGTTCTAATGCCTGCTCACAAGTTACTCCTCATTGATGAAGCGCCTATCATCCAGAAACTCCATGACTACCTACAGACCTTGGACTTTGCCAAGACAGCCTTCTATCTCTCTAAGGACAACTACATGGAAGTCACGGCCAAGCATGTCTCCAAGGAGCAAGCCTTATACGAAATTGCCCAGCACTATCAAGTGCCTCTAGAGCAGGTTATGACAATCGGAGACAACTTCAATGACCTTCCTATGCTCCGCCTGGCTGGACTTGGAGTCGCTATGGGCAATGCCCCCGAAGCAGTCAAAACCGAGGCAAAAGCCGTCACCAAAAGCAACAATGAGCACGGAGTTGCAGAAGCTGTAGAAAAGTATGTTTTGATATAACGCAAAAAATCTGCTCAAGGGCAGATTTTTTTATTGATGATAGTCATAAGCCAGGCGAGGACTGCCATCAGCCACATAAATAATGCCACACTCCCTAAAGCCGTAGTTCAGCACAGCAGCCTGCATAGCTTGATTGTCCGCATGGGTATCGATTCGCAAGTAGGGAATCTGCTGGCGGCAAAAATCAAAGACCTGACGGGATAGGCCTCTGACTTGCCCGTTCGAGGCGATGCGGTGAATGGTGTCGTAAGGCTCCGCAAAATGCCAGCTGCCCTTTTCGATGACCTGATAGGTCGGGTCTTCTCCAATGATAAAGGCAAAGGTGCCAACCGGCCGCCCTTCTTCCTCGACAACAAAGGAGTGGCCAGCCGCAATGTCATCCTCAATCAAGCTCGCGCTGGGATAGCCTCCATCCCACTGAGTCGGATTGCCTTGGTCTTTCATGAACTGACGAGCCACATCATAAATCGCCATAATGGCTGGGATATCTTCTATTTGGGACAAACGAATCTTCATCTTTCCTCCTTTATAAAAATAAGGCTGGAAAGTCCCAACCTTATTTGAATTCTTCTGGTTTGCCAGTATACTGAGACCATTCCTTGCTGAAGAAGCGGTCATTGATCTGGTAGTTTGGCGCCGGCTGTGGATTGGCTACAAAAGGATCAACCGCCTTGTCAAAGGCCAGCCAGCCATTCCAGCCCATGTGAATAGTATCCTGCATGAAGTAAGGCTTGTCGCCATCCTTAGAAAAGTCAGCAATGTTGGTAAAACCCTGACTTTCCAGCTGATAGCGAATCTTAGCCACCGTCCGCTGGTACATTTCAGGACTGAGTCCTGTATACTCCATCCACTTGGAATTAACCGGTGGAATGATGAAGATGACATTAGTCTTTGACTTGGCAAACTGGTCCAGAACCAGCTGCAAGTCGTTGTACTCAGGGGATTTTTCATAAGATTGCTTGGTCTGAAAACCTCTGAGCTTGGCAACCTTACCAGCCAGACGGGTCTTGTAAAATTGATTGTCTATGCCGAATTGGTTATTATTGGTCTTCTTCTTGGCCTCTGCTGTAGCAATCTCTTCCAAAGCCTGATAGGAGAAGGTGTCTGGCAAATCAGCCATATAAGGCAAAATTCGCTGGTCATAGTTTTCATTATTGAGGGCAGCAAAGTTGCTGAAAAAAGCATCTTGACGCTCATTAAGATGAGCCATCATCTCAATATGGCGCTCTTCAAAGCTGCTCAGCTTTTTACCTTCAGACAGCTTCTGGACGCTCTCTGCCATAGCGACATCTGGATAAAGCTGCAGGAGGCGCTGGGCTGCATATTGCGCCGCCGCATCTCCTTGCTGCTGAGACAGATAGGCCGTCAGCTGATCGCTGTTGAAGTACTGCTGAAAGGCCGAAGCATCATAGCCAGTCTTGGTAAACCACTGGGGCGACACTACATAGACCGCCGTTTGTCCCTCCAACTCAGAGGACATCTGCTGCATACCAAAGTACTGATTAAATGATGCTGCCCCGCGCTGGCCTAGAAAATAAGGCCGATAGGAGCGGTCATATTTCTCAGCCAGCACTGCTGGATGCATGCTATCAAAGCGCAGCCATTCACTAGAGCCAAAGAAGGGGACAAAGCGCATCTTCTTATCGGTCAAGGCTGTCACCTTCTTGCTGCGGCTCTTGAAGTTTTCTGCTGTCAGGGTCACTGCCGAGCGCTTCTCTGCTTCTATATCATGCTTTTTATCAAGCGGATAGAAGAAAAAGAGCAGGGCAACCATGACCATAGCGCAGAAAACCGGCCCCAGAATCAGCCAGAGTCGTTTAAGCATTGCGAAGCTCCGTCACGCCTTCAACGATTTTATTGGCTGTGTTCCAGTCATCGCGGCCAAACTCTGATACTGGCACGCGGATATCAAAACGGTTTTCCAGCTCAACAATCAGCTCGACCGTTCCCATACTGTCTAGAACACCAGCGTCAAACAAATCCTCGTCCATCATGTCTGACACATCTTCCATAAATAGTTCTTCAATAATTTCAATTACTTCTGCTTTTATATCCATTTTTCTTCCTCATTCATTTTTATTTTTTAAACCAAAGCTCATTTAAAAATCCAGAAAAGATTAAAAATGAGAACATGACCGCGTGAAAGGTCACCACAATCCCCAAAGCTTGGGTCCATTTATTGTCTGGCAGAGGCGGAAGTCCCTTAGCCTTGCGCTCTTTGTTTAGAGTTTTCTTCTTACGCAGCCAGGCATCATTGACGACTAGACCAGCTCCATGAAAGAGACCGTAGGCGATATAGTACCAGGTTACACCATGCCAGAAGCCCATAATCAGCATGTTGATCAGATAGGCCACACTAGAGGTCGTGTTGCGGTTTTTAAAGACCTTATTGCGCATCAGGACCATGACCAGCCTCATAAAGACAAAGTCACGGAACCAAAAGGACAGACTCATGTGCCAGCGATTCCAAAATTCTTTCAAATCGCGTGAGAGAAAAGGCTTATCAAAGTTGATAGGGCTCTTGATTCCCATGAGATTGGAAATAGCTAGCGCAAACATCGAATAACCGGCAAAGTCAAAGAAGAGATCCAGACCAAAGACATACATGACGCCCAGAGTTCCCAGATTAAAGAAACCGCCGGTATAGAGAGCGTAGGTCTTGACATGCCCCAGCAAGAGATGTCCAAAGATATGTGCCAGGATAAACTTATAAAGGAAGCCTAGCATGATATACTTGACAGACTGCTCTAGCATATCCAGCAACTCATCGCGCTCGGGAATGTTCAAATAGTCTTCATTGAAACGCTTGAAACGATCAATGGGTCCGCTCGAAAAGGTCGGCATGAAGAGCAGGAAACGCAGGAACTCCCAGAGCGTGAAGTCTGTCAAAACTCCATCCCGCATCTCAATCATCATCCCTACCGAGCGAAAGGTCAGATAGGAAATCCCCAAAAAGCCAAAGAGAGACTGATGACCGCTGATTGCGGGCTCTACCTTGACAAGCACAAGCGGCAGAACTGCCAGCAAGGTATGCAGATAAAAGATCCACTTGCTGTCTCGCGACCGCCGATAAAGCTTGTATGAGTAAACCCAGACTATCTGCCAGATGACATAGCCCAGTAAAGCACAAAGCTGCGCCAGACTGGGACCTGTCAGCATCAGGACGATAAAGACTAAGCTGACCAAGGCTTCATAAAGGGGGAAGCGTTTCTTAAAGAAAAGTCCAACAAAGATTGGCAGAACTGCCAGAACGATATAGACAAAGTAAACTGGGTTGCCGTAGGGTTCCAAGTGAGGCAGCTGTTTCAAGAAATCCATCATCGCTTATTGACCTCGCTAATCAGCCCCTTGATGTCAATCTTGCCATTCGGGGTCAGAGGCAGGGTCTCTCGATAGAGAAACTTGGACGGCATCATATAGGACATCATGATATCCTGCAGATCTTCCTTGATTGCCTTGGTAATATCGATTTCCCGCTCAAACTGCTCAGCCACACCGTCTTTGAGAATGACATAGGCTAGCAGATTTTGGACCTTGTGGTCCTTGTTGTAGCGGGGCACAGCCACCGCAGACTCAACGTATTTCGATTTGTTCAGGTTTTGAGACACATCCTCCAGCTCAATACGAAAACCATTAAACTTGATCTGGAAATCCATCCGGCCACCGTAGAGCAGCAGACCTTCATCTGTCATCGAGCCGACATCTCCTGTATGATAGGCTGGCAGACCTTCAAATTCAAAGAAGGCCTCCGCTGTCTTCTCAGGATTATTCAGATAGCCTTTGGATACAGCTGGGCCGCAGACGATGATTTCTCCCTGCTGGCCATTCGGTACTTTCTGCCCTTCTTCGTCAATGACAAAGGTCGGAGAGTCCGCCTTGGTATAGCCAATCGGCAGGCGCTTGCAATTTTGCAGCATCTCGTCTGTCACTGCTACCGCAGACAGGGCCACTGTTGCCTCAGTCGGACCGTAAGCATTGATAATGCGAGCTTGAGGAAAGCGATCGCGCAGCTTCTGAGCTGTCTTGACCGTCAACTCCTCGCCGTCAAAGTAGAAATGCGTCAGCTGAGGCAGCTTCTGGCTGTTAAAGTCATCTGACAGCAAGGCCATATCCGCGAAGGAAGGCGTCGAAGTCCAGATAGCAATAGGCAGACTGAGAATCGTCTCAAACAGCTGCTTGAAATCCTGAGTCACTGCCGAAGGCAGGGCAAAAAGAGTCCCTCCCAAGGCCAAAGTCGGCGCCCAATACATGACTGATAAGTCAAAAGAATAAGGCGGCTGAGCCAACATTTGAGGACGCTCCGGAGTCGCAAACTCCTTATCCGTAATCATCCAATTCGTAAAGCTGAGCAGATTATTATGGGAAATCTGCACCCCCTTAGGCTTGCCAGTCGTCCCTGATGTGAAAATGATGTAATAATTATCATCTCCCTGCACCGGATGGCTAAGCTCATAGGACGCTCCCTCTCTGAAAGCTGCCTGAACTTGCTCCGCACTAAAAATAGGAGCTGCAACATCTGCCAGCGGAAAATCACTGATAGCAATAATCAAGCTTGGCTCAGCAACTTCCACAATCGCTGCCACGCGCTCCAAGGCTGAATGGCTGTCGATTGGAATGTAGGCATGACCAGACTTGGTCAAGGCCACAAAGGTAGCCAGCATTTCGTATTCCTGACCGCCAAAGACCACAACCGGAGACTTGTCAGGAAGTCCCAGACGGTCAATCTGAGCCGCCAACGAATCGGAGTCCTTCTTTAAATCGCCATAAGTATGAACTTGACCTAAAATATCATAGACCGGAAAATCCGGCTGCACCTGAGCAAAATGCTCAATTGCTTCAATCATATCTTGTATCACTTTATTTGACATTGTTTCCTACTCTCTCACATTAAAATTCATTATAGATAAAGCCACCCTGACCCTGACCCAGATAGCTAAAGAAATAAAGCAAGGCCAGAAAGATAACAAAATATAGTAGGGTTTGGCCCAAAAATTTATATAGGGTTTGATGTTTTTTCATTGATCTCTCTTATATTTTTAGTTAGACTTACACCATTTTACCATTTTATGGAAGATGTTTTCAACACAAAAGCTAAGGAAGATGTAAAGTTCTTATAAGGAAGAAAGTTACTTTGATGCACCTTATAAATAGCCATAAAAAAGTATTTTCAAAAAATATATAAAAATTTTATATATTTTGCTTGACTTTTTTCCTAAGAGGTTGTAGACTATATATAGAAAGATTATATATAAATATTTTACACAAGGAGGTGGTCCTATGTCTTTCCCCACATCATCGGCTTTGATTGAGTTTCTCATCTTAGCCATCCTTGAAAAAGACGATTCCTACGGTTATGAAATCAGCCAGACGATCAAGCTGATTGCCAATATCAAAGAATCAACACTTTACCCTATTCTGAAGAAGCTGGAGCAAAATGACTGCCTCACGACTTATTCGCAGGAGTACCAAGGACGAAAACGAAAATACTATTCACTCACTGCCTACGGGCATGAACATTTACTCACTCTAAAAGAAGAGTGGCAAACTTATACCATGACCATCAGCGGTATCATAGAAGGGAGCATCCGTCATGACAAGAACCGAGTATCTAGCTGAGCTAGAAAAATATCTGAAAAAACTGCCACGCAAGGACTACCAGGAAGCTATGGATTACTTCACGGAGTACTTCGACGAGGTAGGCCCAGAGGGCGAGGCGGCTGCTATTGCTGAGCTTGGTAGCCCTAAGGAAGCGGCCCACGAGATTATGCTAAATCTTTTGGATAAAAAAGTTGAGGAAGATAATCAAGACAGCAGTTCATCAAAAAACACTAAGAACATCGTCCAGATTGCTATCCTATCCATTTTGGCAGCACCTTTGGCTATTCCGCTCTTTATAGTAGCAGCTCTTTTGACTTTCGTTTTCTTCCTCTTAGTCTTTATCTTTGCCCTAGTCATGGCTATAGGTGCCTTTGCCTTCTTTATTTTTGGAATCAGCCTGATCTGGGACACTTTGACAGTGGGACTGACGACATCTATCCCGGCCTTCCTGTTCACTCTGGGGCTCAGTGTTCTAGCTCTAGGATTGTCTGGCATCTTCTACGCAGGCATTTCTCCTGTTACTCAGTTTGGCAAGGCTGGCTTTGTCAAACTAGCTCAACTTTTCGCAAAGAAAGGAGCACGTCATGGCTAACATCAAATTGAAAAAACCTCTTTTATCCGCAGCTATTTTAGCCTGCCTCTTTGGTGGAGCCCTGACAACGATCGGCTCCATTACAGGCGGTGTCAATGATTTGGTCAATTCTACCAAAAGCAAGGTAAAACTAACGAAAAAAGAAGAAAGTTTCTCTGATCTTTCTTCCCTAAATATTAATTTAGCAGCTAGAAACCTCGTCATCAGCGAATCTCCTGATGACAAGGCTCACTTGACCTATTACCAAAGAGACGGCAACTATCAGATTGGCGGCAGCATGCTTGGAAAAATAACAACAAGTTCTGAAAATGGAAACTTAAACATCAAGGAAGATGGTGCAGACTCCTTCCACATAAGCACTGACATCCGCTCCTTCCACATAAGCACTGGCATCCGCTCCTTACTCAGCTTATTTGACCAAGAATCTCAGGAGAAGCGTACTGTGGAGCTTTCCCTGCCCAAGGGGACCAAGCTTGAGACATTCAGCGGCAGTTCGTCATTAGGAGATGTTACGCTGTCCAATCTATCAGCCAAAAATGCTGACTTCTCTCTATCTCAGGGCTCGTTGACTGTGAATGATGGCCAATTCGCATCTGGTAAATTTAAGAACTCTCTGGGAGAGATTACCATCAATAACAGTCAGATTAGCTCTGGAAAAATCATTGATTCTTCGGGTACCATCACTCTGAGCAACAGCCAGTTCGCATCTGGCGAAATATCAAACTCTCTGGGAGAGGTCAATCTAAACTCGAGCAAAATCTCCGACAGCACTCTGAAAATCTCAAGCGGCTCACTGAACTCTGAACAGTTGGAATTAGCTGGTACAATCTCTATCACTAATCAACTGGGCGATATTAATCTGCATCTGGTTTCTGGCAGTTTGTCGCAGCTATCCTTTGATCTGAAAACGGATCTAGGTGAAATTGACATCCCTAGTAGTATAAGTGTAGAGCACTCCAAAGGCCATGAACTTGGCGGCTCTGCCATCCGTAAAGTCGAAAATCCGACAACTACACTTACTGCCAGCGTCGAAAGCGGTAGCATTAAGCTCAGCGAATAAATCATAGAAAAGAATATATACAATCAGGGAGTCTTCAGCGGCTCCCTTTTTTTGATAAAAATTCCCGCACTGACCTAAGTTTGCTTTACAGGTCTTGGCCTTTGTGCTATGATATTCTATAAAAATTTATCATAAGGAGGTCCCTATGAAAAAACTCGCACCTGGTATGCACATTCGGGTCGTCAGCCCTTCGGCATCAATCGAACACATCGGTGGCTTTGAGGCCAATCTAGCCGCCAAGGAGCGCTTGGAAAAGCTGGGTTTTATCGTGTCTTTTTCGGAGCATTATCTGGAAAATGATATGCTAGACTCTGCCTCCATCGAAAGCCGGGTGGCAGACATCCATGCTGCCTTTTCGGATGACTCCGTTGATGCTATTCTGGCCACTATCGGAGGTTTTAACTGCAATGAGCTCCTGCCCTATCTGGACTTTGAATTGATTGCTAGAAATCCTAAGATTTTCTGCGGCTACTCAGACACAACAGCCTTGCTCAGCGCTATTTATAGCAAGACCGGCATGAAAACCTACATGGGACCGTCCTACTCCAGCTTTAAGATGGATGCCTTGCAGGACTATCAGACTGAGAGCTGGCTCAAGGCCGTCAGCCAGACTTCTTATGAATTGACTCCTAGTGAAAAATGGGGCGACAATGCTTGGTATCTGCCCGATGCCCCACTAACCTTCCATGAAACGAAGTGGAAAGTCTATCATCATGGACAAGCCCAAGCAACTGCTATCGGGGGCAATCTCTCCACCTTCTCACTCCTACGCGGCACGCCCTACGCCCCGACAGATGAAAACTATGTCCTCTTTGTTGAAGAGGCGGAGGAAGATGATTATGTGGAGTTTGACCGCAATCTAGCTGCCCTCCTTCAGGCCTATCCCAACCCTCAGGCCCTTCTCATCGGTCGCTTTCCAAAAGAATGTCAGATGACAGAGGAACTGCTCCTTTATATCTTGGACAAACATCCAATTCTAAAGACAATTCCCGTTCTCTATGACTTGGACTTTGCTCATACTCAGCCACTCTTTACCATCACCATCGGTGCTCAAGTGACGGTGGATACGGAGAAATTATCTATCAGAATTGATGAATAGCAAGAAATCCTCATTCCAGCTGGAATGAGGATTCTTCTTTTTCATTAAGCACTATTTCATTGTTATCTCGTCGGCTTTTTTATCGTCCACCAAAACCGCCTGGGGCACCGCCGCCACCGGGTCCACCAGCGCCAGGTCCGTCTGCTGTGATTTCTGTCCGGCTTTCACCATTGACCGTGATGGTACCGCCAGTGTAGGTGGCCGTTCCGTCAAAGTCAAAGGCCGATACCGTAGAAGTAATGTCTAAGTTTCCTCCTGACATAATGACATCGCCGTTGGAGTCGATAGCATCGGTATCGCCTTCACCGACCTCGACCTTGATATCGCCACCAGTAATCTTGATAAAGATATCAGCGCCAGTTACGTCACTAGCTGCATTGATCCCATCATCTGTCGCATAAAGATCCAGCTTGCCGCCGTTAATGGTAACATTGGTTCCTTCCAGAGCTTCTACACTCTTGGAAACCGTAATAGTCCCACCATCAATCAAAGCTATATTGCTCGCGTGCAGACCATCATCACCTGCATTAATCGTGATGGTGCCGGACTGGATATAGAGATTTCCCAGAGAAGTATCTTCATCATTATCTGCGTGGATGGCATCTTCTGCCGCTGTGATATCGATAGTAGCGTCCTTGATATTAATGGCTGAAGCTGCTGACAGACCATTCTTAGCTGCCTTGAGTGTATAGGTACCACCTGTCACCCGCAAGGTCTGCTCAGACTTAATCGCTGTTTCATACTTACCATCAACTATCAGGCTTCCAGAGCCATTGAGAGTCAGATCAGAGTTACTATAGATAGCTGCATCTGCATCCGTATTGCTATGATTTGATGAGTCTGAGATGGTGTTTTGGCTGCCGTCAGCCAGAGTCAGGCTTGTTTTACCCGCATTTTCTACTAGAATAGCTGCATCTGTCCCGCTCATGGTTACACCATTTAGGACGATTTGAACCTTGTCGCTATCACCTGCTTTGACGACAATCTGCACATTTTCACTCGTTCCAGAAACGACATAGGTCCCAGCCTCAGAGATTGTCACAGTAGAGCCAGAGACACTAGCCCCGTCACCAGAGGTCTTGGCACTGGATCCACTCAGGCTGATAGTCGTCGCCTTAGACTCATCATAAGAAGCGTCTGAATCCTCTGAGGCAAAGTAATCAGAAGTATTGGTCTTAGTCTGACTGGTGCTTGAAGCTGTAGAACTGCTGGCATTTGAGCTGCATGCTCCTAGCACTGCTGTCATCAAGACTAGTGGGATCATCAATTTAATTTTTTTAAGGGTTGATTTTGATTGTTTCATTTTTCTTTTCCTATCTATTTTATTTTCTTCTGATACAGTTTAACTTTTTGTAAGCAAAACCATATTTGGAGAAAGAGCTCGGAGACAGCTGGTAGCGATCCATAATCTCGCTAAGCCATAGTGGACAAGCTTCTGGAATCTTAACTTCCATAATCACGTGGTTGGCTGGCAGGAGATGATCTCCATGACGACCAGCCAAGAGACTCAGATCATAAGGACGGTAGGTCAGGCCGTGATCAAAGGTAATCCGAATCCGCTCATCCTCAATCCCCTTCATCGAATAACGATTGTAGCCAATATACATCATAGGCTGAATATGGCCAAAATGCTGGGTCAGCCAGGCCATTTCCTTATCTATCTGAAGGTCAGTCAGCTGACTGTAATCACCGTCCAGATAGGCTTCTGCCGTCAGCAAATCTGCTGCAAGACGGCGTTTGGTGACCAGATTCTCAGTCTTTTTCTTGATTTCCAAAAATACTTGACTATCCTCGGTCGGATGCTCTTGATAAGTCCGCAAACGCACCTTCTCATCAAAGCAAGGATTTTCCAAGGACTCACGAATCAACTGATAAGACGACGTATCGTAGTAGAGATTGTTAATGGTCGAATAAGCTCGCTCATCCTCCACCAGATAGCCTTCAAACTCTAGCAATAGATCCAGCAAGGTTTCCTTGGAAATGATGTATTTGGTTTCAAAGCGCTGAAAATGATGTTGAAAAAATTTTTCTGCCATGGGCTTCTCCCCTCTCTATCTTTCTTGAATGTAATGCAATTTTAAAGATGAAAACTTAAAAGAAAGATAAAGAAAACTTAAAGAAAACAAAACATCTCCCTTTTCAGGAGATGTTGATTAGATAAAAACTAAAAGAATTACAGATAGACTTTTTATCTACATTTTTACAGATTCATAAAAGCACATGCCCTAAGCTAGCTGTTTTTTATCTGTTCGATAGACCAGAGTACCAAGCGCCATGAAAAGAACTAAAACAAAAGCAAGGAAGAGCACCTGAGTACCAATTTGGCCATTCATAGAAATCGTTTGGCGTAAGCCCGATACAGAATAGCTCATTGGCAGCCAAGGATTGATAACTTGGAAAATCTTACTAGTCAGCTCCAGCGGATAGGTTCCTGCACTAGAAGCCAGCTGTAAGAGCAAGAGAATCAGAGAGGCAAAGGCGCCGAGCTTGCTATCCCAAGTAACCAAAGCGGTCACAAGAGCCATAAAGGTCATGCTGGCTAGGACTATCAAACCAAGGGTTGCCAACTCATGATTAGCAGATAGGCCTATCAAGTGCACAGCACCATAGACCAAAACACCCGCCACGACAGAAATGACTCCATTTACCTCTATACGGGCCTTCAGCCAGTCTCGTTTCGTCCTAGGTTCTTGACCCGATGGAAGTGTGCTAAAGATGATGTTGGTTGAAATAGCTGCCACAAATAAAGCTACTGAAATCATATAAGGCGCCATCCCAATGCCGTTTTTCTCCACCTTGTTCTCATCTGTCTTGCTCAGTGTCAGAGGATCTGCCAGAGTTTTTGCATTGTCTTCCTTGGTTGAAACAGCCGACAATTTATCGCCTGCATCTGAGAGGCCATTGGACAAATCGCTCGTTGCCACAGTAAGTTTAGAAAGATTATCTGTTAAAGCACTGCTGCCATCAGCCAGCTTTTCTGTACCGTTCGCTAATTGATTGGTTCCATCTGCTAATTTCCCGAAACTAGAGGTCAATTCTGGTGATTTATCTGTTAATTGGGCAGCCCCATTTGCTAATTTTGTTGTATTTGCTAGCAAATCAGGGTTCTTACTTGCCAAAGCTGATGTTCCCTCAGATAGCTGACCAACTGCATTGGTATAACTTATCACCCCTTGTTCCAATTGTGTCGCACCAGTCGTTAGTTTTTCATTTAAGGTATCTACACCTGCGATTAGTTGATTGGCTCCTCCGCTTGCTGAACCGAGGCTAGCACTCACTGTTGATAAGCCATTATAAAGGCCATTGATCATGTTAGCTGCCTGTGGCAGAACTTGATTTGATGCACCTTCTAACTGACTAAGTTTTGTTTGACTAGCGCCTTTTATCGTTTCAAGAGAAGCCCTCATCATATCAACTTCGGATAAGATTGCCTGAGCAGATTGGTCACTTCCCGCTTGACTAGCACTGACTGCTGCATCAATCTCAGCCTTAGCCTCACTAGAAAGTCCTTGATAAGTGCTCGTCCCTTGGACACTTGCTAAAGCTGCAGCCTTGGCATCCTGATTATTATTGATAATGGCCTGAGCGGATGCTGCTATGCTAGTCAGTGAAGCTTCAATGCTGTCTGTCGACACTGCTGAGTCACTTGCTGCAGCTTGAATACTAGCATTCAACTGAGTCAAGCCAGTTGCCAAATCATTCACGTTTTGCTGATTGTTAGCTAAGGTTGTATCTATCGATGACTTTAATGTAGCCAAGCCAGTGTTCAGATTCGTTACACCTGTTGATAAGGCCTGAACTCCATCTCCTGACTGAGTAAGCTGTTGGACTCCACCCAATAAGTCTGCTGATCGACCCGACAGCTGATTTGCACCTGCGGCAACAGTACTTACACCATTAGTATAAGTGTTTATCCCATTTGACAAACTACCCAGTCCAGACGATACTTGTGCAACACTCCCAGTATAAGTCTGTAGTCCTGTGTTAAATTGAGTTGCACCGGACGATAATTTGCTCGTAGCTTGATTCAGAGTTCTTAAGTTATCTGCAATTGTCTGACTGCCTGAGCCTAGTTTTTGACTGCCAGATGCTAATTGCTGAGCACCATCGGATGCCTTCATCAAGCCAGTTTTTAGATCTCCCATATTCTTAAATAAGGCGCTCGTATAAGTATCCGTCACATTTTGCGCCACCGTCTGCTTCAAAGAAGTCATAGCTGAATCACTCATCTTACCAGCAATAAAACTGTGGCCGCTAGACGTTTGATAGTCAATCTTCATTTGCTGAGGATTATCGGTCAAAACACTGGCTGCACGTTCAGATAAATCACTTGGAAGCGTCACAACCATGTAGTAATCACCCTTTTCCAGACCATTTTGAGCGTCTTCTTTACTGACAAAGTGAAAATCCAAATTTTTATTTTCCTTGAGGCTGGAAACAATATCCTCGCCTATAGACAAGGTCTTGCCACTAGCAGTTACAGCTTTATCCTGATTGACGACTGCCACTGGCAAGTCCGATACCTTTCCATACGGATCCCACATGGAGCTCAGGAAAATAACATTATACAAAGCAGGAATCAAAGAGACTCCTAACATCACAATGATAAAAGTCGGCTTTTTTAAAATAGCTTTCCATTCTCTTAACATGTCTACCTCCTAAAATTATACACAGTGTCCAAATTTCGATAAAATTGATTATACACCAATCGAAAATTATTACAAGTTTATTCTTTAAAAATTGGACATGGTGTCTAATTTTGTTTAAAAAGATTATAGGGAAGCGGAATAAGTTAGCCCTAGTGTCTTTAATCCCTGAATAATCTGTAAACAAAAGGTATTTTTCCACAGGTAGCTACACAGGAAATCAGTATTATGTTAGAATGATAAGCGAGGTAAATGGAGTCAAGCATCGAGATCTTAACTTGACGGTACGGTTCCATGTGAAACACTGTTGCCAGCAGATGCCTCACATCACAATAGCTAAAGTCAGATTGAGCATAGTAAAGAAAGGTTTAAGACAATGAAAAAAAGAACACCATTTAGCTTATTTTCTCTAATTGCAGTACTATTTCTGCTGTCAGCCTGCCGTTTCCTTGTACCATCTAACTCAGAGTCTACCACTCGCCCTTCTAATTCAGATAAATCAGGAAAAAAAGTTAGTTTAAAGGATTCCTCAAGCTCATCAAAGCAATCTTCCAAAAGCAAAAGCAGCTCCTCTAGCAGCAGTAGTTCTTCCAGAAGTTCTAGTAAAGAAAATAGTAGTTCTAGTCAAGATATAGAAAAAACCACAGATGGTCTTCCAGAAGATGCCGATCATGCTAAGAAAGACAAGATTTATGCGACTGGAGATGCCAAGGTTTATTACCAATCCTATGAATCTGGCGGTTTTGAAGCTCAAATTCCTGAATTTAAAGGATATACCCAAGAAAAAGTTAAAAGTATTCTCGGCGAACCAGAAAAAGTAAGCACCGACCTCGCTTCTGAATACGAAGCCTTCCAAAACAAAGAATTAGAAAATCTGAAGAGGCTGGTTCAAGAGCAAAAAATCAACACCGAACAAGCGCGTGCTTTCTTAGCAGGTGTAGTTGATATTTCTCAAGCATCAAGGTTACAAAACACCTATACGATTTACTCTTATAAAAATGAACAAATTTCTATTATCTTCTCGCAAGAGGGTGAGTTGCTTTACGTCACTCCTGACCCCGACTATCTCTACTTCAAATAATACATAGACTGAAAGCTGAGACTTTACTTTAAGTCTTGGCTTTATTATTTTACCAGTCTAAGAAACCTAATAAAATAAAATTTTGCCTATCTATGCCTATTTTCGGAATTTAACTCTTTTCCACTTGAAAAACATTTGATATAATAGTACATGGAGAAAAAGAAAAAGTAGTTTGCTATGATAGCTATTAGTTTGAAGAGCAGACTGAGGCTTAGCCTCAAAGGGAGATTTTATGTTAGAAAGCAATAAACGCCGAAAAACCAAGGCTATTATTGAGAGAGCCATGGTTTCACTACTGCATCAGCAGTCCTTCGACCATATCACTACTGTCCAGCTAGCTCAAGCTGCTGGCATCAGCCGTAGTAGTTTCTATACTCACTACAAGGATAAGTACGATATGATTGAACGTTATCAGCAAAACCTCTTTCATCAACTGGGGTATATTTTTGATAACAATCAGGAGGATATTCAAACTGCAATTACGGAGGTCTTTCAGTTCCTCCAGCTAGAGCCGCTTTTAGCTGCTCTTCTGACGGAAAACGGAACGAAAGAAATTCAAAATTTCCTGCGCCATAAGCTGCAGATGATGCTAGCTGATAGCCTTCAGGATCGCTTTAGCAATCGCATTTACAATCATTTTGAAAAAGAATACAGCCGGGTCTTTCTCGCTAATGCCTTCTTCGGCGTCTGCCAGATGTGGGTTTCCAGAGGAAAAAAAGAAAGTCCTGAACAAATAGCAGAATTTCTTTTAAAAATGATATAAGAAGTTGCTTAAGCCCATCGGGCACACTTCTACTCAAATTTTTGAACAATTAAACAGGGTGTACGAAACCAAAAGAGGTTCTGTACACCCTATTTTTATTGTATTATAATTTCATAGCCAACATATTGACTGTCATACCAGCTGCTGTTCCCATCAGAGCGATGGTGTCTCCTTCCTTGACTAGATTGCGCTCCAGAGCATAGCAGAGAGAAAAGGGCACTGCTACTGACACCATATTACCATAGTCTTGCACAATATTAAGGTATTTATCATCAGGAATACCCAAGCTGCGCATGACCATTGGCAGAGCACGACTCGCCTGATGCGGAATGATATAATCCAAGTCAGATAGACTGAGGCCACTCTTTTCTTTAAATTCTTTAAACATTTCTGGAATTTTTCTAGCAGAGAGTAAGAGAATCTTCTTGCCATTCATGTCAAACATGTAGTGAGTCTTGGTAGCATCCGAATACTCCTTAGGCTGAAAAGATGTCAGACCACCGCGAATCTCTGTATCGTGAGCTCCTTCAGACCAGGTCCGCTGCAGGCTGGAGATAACCCCTCTCTCTTCCTCTGTTGCTTCAAAAATCAAAGCAGCCGCTCCATCACTGAACAACTCAAAACTTTCCTTCTGATTAGGATTGAGGCCCAGGCTTCCAACCTCACTGGACACGATGAGGATCCTTTGATACTCACCAGCCTCCAACAAATGAGACATAAGACTCAAAGCCGAGATAAAGCTGGTGCAGGTCGTATTGATATCCATGGCTGGAATGGACAAGCCCTTAGCCACCAACTCATGAATCAGGGCCGCTGTGCAAGGAATAGGCTGAACGCCCACCGCGCTGGCCGATACGATACAGTCAATATCTTTTATGGTTAAGCCCGCCTTGTCTAAGGCTTTTTCGATGGCCTTGACCGCCATAGAAAGCTGGGTTTCTTCATTTTCCACCACTCGATAACGGGTCTGATCCTTAAAAGTCACAGTATTTCTAGGTAGATGCGTACCATAACCAACAATCTTTATATGATTCTTTACTGTAGTCATATTAAACTCCTTCTTGTCATATTTGGGGCTTCTCGACAGCTGGGTAAACTGCCAAAGCGCTTGAGCCACCAATTCATATGTTTGCCAAATTGGGGCATTCTTAGGCCCGATAGATGCGTTTCAACTTACGGCTTCTGTCCCGCTGATAATCTTCAAAAGAAATAGCTGGCATAAGAAAGTCTTTATCAGTCGCTAAGTTTTGAAACTGCTGGACAATCTCGTCTTCTCGCTGCTGACTACGATGTTCGATAGCAATGGTCAGCGTATGATCCTGCTTCTGAGCTACCTGATATTCTCCAATCCCATCAACTAAGAGCAGGCAGCGGCGAATAAAGTCTGGAAAGACCTCCACCGACTGACCTGCAGCATTTTCAAAAATGAAAATATCATCCGAGCGCCCCTCAATCCTGTCAATCCGTGTAAAGACCGAACCGCAGGGGCAAGGTTCAGGATTTTCCACCAAGATATCATTAAGCTCATATTGAAAAATTGGCTGAGATGTCCGCTTGAAATCCGTAATTATTGGATAAAAGCGTCTATCGTCCAAGTAGCGCTTATCTACATGGACAATATCTTCGTTTAGATGAAGATTCCCGTAGGAACAGCTACAGGCTAGGAAACCCTCGGTCGCTTGGTAGACCTGGTCCACCTTTTTCAGACCAAATCCTGCTTGAATCCTCTGCCGATCTTGCTCTTCCAAAATCTCTGCCACCGATATAACTTTGCTAGGCGCAATTTTCAAATTTCCTGCCTGGACTTGTTTAGCCAGCTCCAAGAGCATTGATGCTGGCGCTACCAAAATCGTTGGCTGGTAAGCATTCAAGCGCTCTACATGTTCTTCAGCTCTCTGAAAAGTATCAAAATACTCCAGAGAAATCAAGCCTGAATTGACAGTCTGATAGAGTTGGTTATCTGCCCGAAGAAAGAAGGCAATTTTGTGCCCAAAGAGTTTTCCTATAGGCAGCATCTTGGCCAAGATAGCTGCCGCCCACATACTCCGCTCCTTTTCAGTGGTGACAAACAAGCCTCGGTGACCGGATGTCCCTGAAGACAAGCCAACAGCAATCTCTCCTATCATGGGACTGAAATCACGTGTCCGCTCGCTCTCCAGAGCCAAGGCTAACAACTCATCACGATCCAGCCCTTGAGTATTGAGATCATTGAAATGCTCCATCATAAAGGCCTTATTCATCTTAAAATCTGCTGGAATACCTGATTTGAAATAAGGCGATTCCTGCTGCAGAAATTCCCGATAGATTGCTAAAACCTTGACTTGATAGCTTTCCAGGGCCTGTCGATTTTTAAATCGATTTCCCCAGCGCATGACGCTAAAGGTTTTTAGAAATGTTCCTAGTTTCATACAAAATCTGCTCCGCTCTCTCGGCCGGATCATGACTGACTAGCACCTGATAGCCAACAGCAAGCAACTGCCGAAGCAAGGCCACACCAGCCATGTATTCTTCCTTGTTATCCTGGATTAGTGACGGCAAGAAACGCATCTGCTCCGTATGAGGCAACAGATCCACGCCCCAGCACAAATCAGCTCCGATAAACAGATGATAATCTGGCAAAAAGAGACAAGCTTGCCCAGCAGCATGGCCATCAACTGAGGCCAGATATAAACTGCCATCCCCAAACAAGTCAACTGTCTTGCGATAGAGGAATGCTGCTTGCACCTGCTGAGGTTCCACTACTTCCAACCGACTCTCAAAATCCTGCGGAAGAAATTCCTTGAAAATCAAATCCTTAAGCTTGGCATGCTGATACGTTTTGAAAACGGTCTTGGTCAAAATGAAGCGGGCCTTGGGAAAGAAAGCGGCTCCGCCGATGTGATCTGGATGCAAGTGCGACAAGATGACATAAGAAATATCTTCTGGCGCAATTCCTTTTTGCTCAAGCAGACGATCTACACGCTCCTCTTCTGACATATCAACAGGCGTTCCCAGACCATAAAGCCAGTATTTGAAGTTGGACTTCAGAATAGCTGGAGAATAGCCAGTGTCGTAGAGAATATAGCCTTTCTCACGATGCTTCAAGAGGAAAACGCCAGCTGGAAAAATCATTTTTTTCTTGGCAACTCCCTTAAACATCTGCTGCAATTGACTGCTGCAGCGCCCAGGCTGAAGATACTCAATTTTCTCGATAATGTTGGACATATTTTGCAATCCCTTCACTGATTGTCAACTTGGGTTGATAGCCCAAATCCCTTACTGCTGCTGATATATCCAGCGTTTGACTGTAACGCATTAAGTAATAGGTGTAAAGAGTAAGAGGTGGCTCTTTTTCAATGTTAAAAAAGCGATAAAAGCTTTCAAATCCTTGTGCCAGAAGACCTAGAAAAGCAGCAGGCAATCGAACATAACGTTTACGAACCTGTAAACCATCCAAAGCTTCATCCAGCATATCCTTGAAACTACGGGATTCTCCATTGGTAATGTTGTAAACCTTTCCTTGCGCTTCTGGAATTTCCAAAGCCAGACGAACAGCCAAGGCCACATTTTCCACACAGGTCATGTCCATCATTTGCTGGCCATTTCTGATAAGTGGAATCGCCAGTTTTTGGCTCAAGCGCAGAATCCTAGGAAAGATACTGGTATCTCCGATGCCAAAAAGTCCTCTAGGGCGTAAGATAACAGACGATACTTGAGGATAGCTTCGGACAATCCGCTCAGCCATGAGCTTGCTTTTTATATAGTAATTCAGCTCATTTTCCTGAGGAGCAGCCTCTTCTTTGATAGCAAATTGGTCACGCGCCGCAGCATAAACACTCGGAGAGGAAATATAGACCAGTCGTTGCACTCCAAAATGTCGGCAGGCTTCCATAACCAGCTTGGTTCCTACAACATTCGTCTGATAAAACTGCTCCCAGGGTCCCCAAATCGTTGAGAGAGCACCAGCATGCACCACTGCATCCACTCCTTCACAGGCTGCAAAAATTTCTTCTTCTCTGGTAAAATCTCCAGCAAAAAACTCTACTAAAGGACCTTCTAACTGCCGACCAGCCTTCAGATTACGACCAAAAGCCCGTACCTGATAGCCTTGTTCAGCCAGCTCTTCAACAACATACTTTCCTAGAAAGCCAGTCGCTCCTGTCACTAGAACCTTCATCGCTATTCCTTTCATACAATTTTCTGTTTGTGTCTTGTCCCCATTATACACCATTTCAGCAAATCTTCCGTAAAAAAGCTGGAAAAAATCTTTACAGAGTGTCTCACCAGATTGGATAGGAGCAGAAAGAAATCAGATAATTTCCCAAAACAGTTGTCTCAAGCCACTGACTTTTTTTAGTTGGAAATAGCTCTAATTAATTCATTGAGAGTATAAAAAAGAAGCCGGGAAACCGACTTCTGAACAAATACAAATTAAAGCATTTTGTTGTAGAATTCAACGATAAGTGCTTCGTTGATTTCTGGGTTGATTTCATCGCGCTCTGGAAGGCGAGTCAATGAACCTTCTAATTTTTCAGCATCGAATGATACGAATGCTGGACGTCCAAGAGTTGCTTCAACAGCTTCAAGGATTGCTGGAACTTTCAATGATTTCTCACGAACTGAGATTACTTGACCTGGAGTTACGCGGTATGATGGGATATCAACGCGTTTGCCGTCAACAAGGATGTGACCGTGGTTTACGAATTGACGAGCTTGACGACGAGTAGTCGCAAGACCAAGACGGTAAACAACGTTATCCAAGCGACGCTCCAAGAGAAGCATGAAGTTGAAACCAAGAATTCCTTCTTTGATTTTTGAAGCTTGAACAAACAAATTACGGAATTGTTTTTCACCTACACCGTAAGTGAAACGAAGTTTTTGCTTTTCAGCCAATTGTAAACCGTATTCTGACAATTTGCTGCGGTTGTTTGGTCCATGTTGACCAGGTACATAGTTACGGCGAGCCAATTCTTTACCTGTACCAGTAAGAGAAAGACCCAAACGACGAGCTTGTTTCCAAGATGGTCCTGTATAACGTGACATAAAAATGTCCTCCTGTAAAATATTTTTGAGGAAATAGTCACTTAGAAAGCCCTGATTCGTGCAGAACATTTTCGCCCAAACAGCTAAGGCTACTTTTATAGCTGATGTTCTGTTGACGAGCTCCATGCTTTCCTGCTGCTATTTCACACAAGGGCTATTGTACCATGAATAAAGTCAAAAGTAAAGGGCCTCATACAAAAAATCAAGCACAGAGGCTTGATTTAAGTTGTTTCTTGAAAGCAAAGGAATTCAGGCAGTTGCTTCACACTCCCAAAATCTTCAAAATCTCCTGCTTGTATCGCAGCTTCTGCAATTCCTTATCCTCGCTGTCTGACCAGGTCAGCTGGAGATCTGCAACGATTTGCCCAGGCCGATTTTTCAGAATATAGATACGGTCACTGAGAGCCAGAGCTTCCTCGATGCTATGAGTGATAAGGAGAGTCGTCAGACCCAGCCTACGGTGAATATCCAGATACCAAGTGTGCAGCTCCATCTTGGTCAGCTCATCCAAGGCACTAAAGGCCTCGTCCAGAAGAAATAGCTTGTGGCCGAACATATAGGTTCGCAGCAGAGCCACGCGCTGCCGCATCCCCCCGCTCAGCTCATGTGGATACTTATCTGCCACATCAAAGAGCCCGAACTCCTTCAAAATCTGAGTTGCCTGCTCCGTCGCTTCCTTTTTGGATACCTTTCGGATTAAGAGGGGCAAGATGACATTGCCCAACACCGTCTTGTGCTCCAGCAGCAAGTCCTTCTGCAGCATATAACTCACCCGGCCCTTGGGATTTTCCTGCCCGTCTAGGACAATCCTGCCCGACTGGACCTCCAAAATCCCAGCAATTAGATTAAAGAGGGTCGTTTTCCCGACTCCACTAGGCCCCAAAATCGCTACGACCTGGCCTGCTTCTACCTGTAGGCTGATGTCTTTCAAAATCTGCTGCTCATCATAAGCATAGCTTACATTTTCAAGTTTAATTTCTGTCATTATTTTATATAATCGTTGCTAAATCCCTTGTCACTCAAGTCATTGTCCACGATCCCCTTATCCTTGGCCCATTTGTAAAAGGCATTCCAACGGCTAGCCTCAAACTGACCCCACTTTTCCTTATCCGATGCATATTGCTCAGACAGATATTTTTGCGAAGCCAAAACAAAGTCTCGTTTGTTTTTCAGCTCTGGCGCATGCTTGATTAAAATATCTGCTGCTTCTTCAGGGTGCTCCATGGCATATTGATATCCCTTCTTGATAGCCTGCAGGACCTTTTTTGCCTCATCTGGATTCTCCTTCAGATAGTCATTATTGGCAATAATCACTGGAGAATAATAGTCAAACTCCTTGACATAGTCCTTCATGTAAAAGAAATTCGTGTCCATGCCCTGAGACTGTGCCATGATGCCATCCCAACCATGATAAATCCAGGCTGCATCAAACAAACCATTTTCAATCGGCGTAATAGAGTTGGAATCGTTGTTTGGAACTTTCTCTACCTCATCAAACTGACCTCCTTGGCTTTCAACCAAAGTTTTGAGCATGCCTAGCTCCACTGGATCATTCCAAGTGCCGTATTTCTTGCCAGCTAGGTCCTTAGGTCCAGTAATCCCTGCAGACTTCTTGGAAATAATGCCCGAAGTATTATGCTCTACAATGGCCGCGACTGCTGTGATTTCTGCGCCCTTATCCAGTTTTTTAGCCATGGAGTCCTGGAAGTAAATACCAAAAGGCGCCTTGCCGTTGATAATCAGATCCGAACTGCTATCTTCAGGCGGCAACTTGATGTCCACATCCACGCCTGCTTCCTTGAAATAGCCCTTTTCCTGAGCCACATAAAGGCCGGTATGGTTGGTGTTAGGTGACCAGTCTAGGATAAAATCAATCTTTTTATCCTTGCTTTCAGATGTAGATTTCGACTGACCGCAGGCCACCAGGCCGATGATTGACACAGCAGCCAAACCTGCCAACAAGACTTTATAACTTTTTTTCATCATTATCCTCTTTTCTTTATTTGGGAAATGGCAGAGCTGAGCTCCTATTTCCACTTAATAACATATTTTTCACTGACAGCCACCAGCTTCATCCCCAGAAGACTGATGACCGAAACCAATATGATAATGGCAAACATGGTGTCGTACTGGAAAAGTTTCTTGGACTGAATCATATAAACACCCAAACCTTCAAAACCGCCCAGCCATTCGGAAACTACGGTCGTGATAAAGGCATAGGAAACACTGACGCGCAAGCCAGCATAGAAATAGGGCAGACTAGCCGGAATTTTAAAATGCCAAAGAATCTGCCAGCGATTGGCCTGCATGAGCTCAAAGAGAGTCAGAGTATCCCAGTCACAATGCCGAAA
The DNA here is from genome assembly GCF_050225395.1 of Streptococcus sanguinis. Classification (GTDB taxonomy): domain Bacteria; phylum Bacillota; class Bacilli; order Lactobacillales; family Streptococcaceae; genus Streptococcus. The sequence continues at coordinate 2,400,810 of NZ_CP071431.1, forward strand.
ACCATCCAGAATACTGATGATAATCGGAAAAGTCGTTGTCAGAATAATCAGCACAATCTTTGGCAAAATCCCATAGCCCAGCCAGAGAACCAGAATTGGCGCTAAAGCAATGGTTGGAATCGTCTGCACCACGACCATCATGGGGTAGATTAGATCATTGAGCCAGCTCATACTGTCCATGAGTATAGCTAGTATACAGGCCAAGATGACGCCCAAAACTAAACCCAGCAAGGCTACTTTTAAAGTCGCCCAGCTATGACTTGCTAGAAAGCCAGCATCTCTGATAAAGGCCTGACCGATTTCCAGAGGTGTCGGCAGGATAAACTTGGGCAAGAGCTTGAGCCAGCCCATGACCTGCCAGATGACAAGTACACCCAGCATACCTAAGAGACCGATTTGCTGTCGCATCAGCCTTTGTAGTGCTTTCATTAGAACGATTTTCCTCCCTTCCTGCATTTTGGTGCTGCAATTCTTCAAGATATCACCATCGATAAAGATGATAAAAGAAAAAGCCTTTTCCATATATGGAAAAGGCGCACAATACCACTATTTTCGGTATGATTCCTACGCTGGCATTACCCAGATCAGGTGCGGTCGAAGCTTACACTTCCTCTCAGACTGTACACAGACTCCCATATATAGGACTATGATAGCGCAATCATCAGCAAATGTCAAGGTTTGAGCTTGGACTCACTCCTTTTCAACGATAAGTAAAGCAAACGATCATCAATCAGCCAAACTTCCCCTTCACAGCCAGCAAATCCTCCATAGCACTGATATTCTCTGTCTCGCTTGTGGATAAGATGGTTTCAAAGCCCAGCTCAGCTGCCGTATCTAAGTTAGCCTGAATATCATCAATGAAGACGGATTCTACTGGATCCAGACCATATTTCTTTAACAACTTTTGGTAAATCTCTGCTTCTGGCTTGACGACACCGACCTCTGAGGAAAGGATATAGCCCGACAGCAGTGGGTAAATGGGTAGCAAACCAGCTTTTTCAATATGATAAAAAATCTCACAAGTGGTTGACAAGATATAGATTCGATAGTTCTGGTCAGCCCATAGCCGAATCCTTTCTTGTAAATCACTGTAAACATGCACAACCTCATACCAGTGATAGAAGATATTCTTAACGGCAGAATGATAAGAAACATCCAGCTGAGCCAGGACTTCCTCACAAGCTTCTTTCAAACTCAGCTCTCCCTTGTCCGTCTGATGCCAGACACCTGACTCAAAAATGGCCTGTCTAAGAACCTGCCGCCGCTCTTTCTCAGGTTCAAAATATGTCAAGATTTTCTCAGAATTCCATTCAATCAGAACATTGCCCAAATCAAAAACCAAATTTTTAATCATGATGACCACCTGTTTTCTTTGCTTATCATCCTCTATATACGTCGATTTGACTGAGGAATTGCTTCAAATATAAGTAAAAAGGCCCACTGGACCTTTCTATTCATCAAAATAACGAATGAGGTTCTTTTCTGTCAAAATGTCAGAATAAGTATAAGACTCCACATAGGTATTGGAGATTTCCCCTGGCTGACCGCCTTCATTGGAATATTCCACGATAAACAAAGACGGATAGACTTCAATCAGACGGCCTTGCTTGCTTTTTTGGCGCTTACGACCGTTTTCCAGCGTCATCTCAACGATTTGTCCTTCATGCGCCTTGATATCTTCTTTGATTTTTTTCATTTTTGCCACATCTGTAAATGCATCACTCATCTTTATTCGTCCTCTCTTTTGGAAATACTTGAGAATTTATTATACTCTTTCTGGAAAATTAACTCTACTGTACCACGCGCCCCACTCCGGTTTTTCTCGATAATGACTTCAACCTTGTTGTTGGGAATGCCTTCTTCCTCCTCACCAGCTCGATCATAATAATCATCCCGGTAAAGGAAGGCAACGATATCCGCATCCTGCTCAATGGAACCTGATTCCCGAATATCAGACAGCACTGGTCGCTTATCCTGCCGCTGCTCTACGCCACGCGAGAGCTGACTCAGCGCAATGACCGGCACCTTGAGCTCCTTAGCCAAGATTTTCAACTGCCGGGAAATTTCCGAAACCTCTTGCTGGCGGTTTTCACGACCAGTTCCTGTAATCAGCTGCAGATAGTCAATCAAGACCAGCCCTAAATTGCCCGTTTCCTGAGCCAGTTTTCGAGCCCGCGAGCGAATCTCTGTAATCCGAATCCCTGGTGTATCATCGATATAGATACTAGCATTAGCCAGATTAGCTGTCGCAATGGTATATTTTTGCCACTCTTCATCTGTCAGTTGCCCCGTACGAATAGAGTGAGAATTAATCACCCCTTCTGAAGCCAACATCCGGTCCACCAAGCTTTCCGCCCCCATTTCCAGAGAGAAAATAGCTACAGTCTTATCCAGCTTGGTTCCGATATTCTGAGCGATATTAAGGGCAAAGGCCGTCTTTCCGACCGCTGGCCGAGCCGCCAAAATGATTAATTCTTCCTCATGCAGACCAGTCGTCATCTTGTCCAGCTCACGGTAGCCAGTCGCAATCCCAGTGATATCTGATGTCTGCAGAGACCGAGCCTCCAGATTGCCAAAATTAAGGTTCAGCACATCACGGATATTTTTAAAGCCACTGCGGTTGGCAGTTTCACTGACATCAATCAGAGCTTTTTCAGCTCCGGCAATAATTTCCTCTGACAGACGGTCACCATCGTAGGCTTGATTGATGGACTCTGTCAGACGCGAAATCAGCCGCCGCAGAATGGCCTTTTCTGCAACGATTTTAGCATAGTATTCAGCATTGGCAGAGGTTGGCACAGAATTGACCACTTCCACCAAGTAGCTGAGACCGCCGATATTCTGCAAGTCACCCTGACTGTCTAAAATATTACGAACCGTCGTTGCATCAATGGCATCACCGCGGTCAGCCAAGTCAATCATAGCCTTGAAAATCAAGCGATTGGCATACTTAAAGAAGTCAGCAGGCTCGATATACTCACGAACAAAGACTAGTTTGCTCTCATCAATGAAAATGGCTCCTAAGACGGACTGCTCCGCTAAAATATCCTGAGGCTGAGCTCGGAGTTCATCAATCTCTGCCATCGGTAAATCCTTCCTTCAAATCACTATTATCCTTCTTTAACCCGCAAACGAATCACCCCAGTTATATCCTGATAAATTTTCACTGGAACATCTATCAGACCAATAGAGCGAATCGGTGAGTCCACCTTAATATGCCGTTTGTCAATTTTGATGCCAAACTGCTTTTGCAGCTCTTCTGCTATTTTCTTGCTGGTAATGGAGCCAAAGGTGCGGCCGTCCGGACCAACTTTTTCAGTAAATTCAACAAGAGTAGCTTCTTCTGCTAACTTAGCTTTAATAGCTTGAGCTTCTGTCACTAGTTCTGCGTGAGCTTTTTCTTCGGACTTTTGCTTACCGCGCAGTTCACCGATAGCCTGCGCTGTTGCTTCCTTGGCTAAATTTTTCTTAATCAGAAAATTTTGAGCATAGCCAGTCGGCATTTCCTTGATTTCGCCTTTTTTGCCCTTGCCTTTTACATCTGCTAAAAAAATTACTTTCATCCTTTTTTCTCCTCGTCTATTATTACTTCCTCTTTAATGACTTGGTCCATAATTTCTTGATTCAGCGACTGAAGGACCTCAGAAACTGTTTTACCTTCAATTTGAGCTGCTGCCAGATTGAAATGACCGCCACCGCCCAGCTTTTCCATAATTCGCTGAACATTGATCTTGCTGCGACTGCGAGCCGAAATAGACACATAGCCTTTGGTGTTCTTGCTCACGACAAAAGTAGCTTCAATTCCTGACATGGACAGCATGGTATCAGCTGCCTTACTGATGACAACCGTATCATAAGTATTCTCCTCTGGACCAGCTGCTACAATGACATTAGGCAAAATCTTCTTGCCATTTAAAATCAGCTCATTAATCGCACGATATTCCTCAAAATTCGTAGCGGAAATATCCTGAATCACAACACTGTCACTACCACGAGTCCGTAGATAGCTGGCCACATCAAAGGTCCGACTGGTGACCCGAGATGAAAATCCTTTAGTATCAAGCATGATACCCGCCATGAGAAGACTGGCTTGCATCTTGCTGAGACGGTTCTTTTTAGAATTCTGGAACTGAATCAGCTCCGTTACCAACTCACTAGCACTGCTAGCCCCACTTTCGATATAGGCAATGACAGCATTTTCTGGAAAATCTTCATCACGACGATGGTGGTCAACTACGATAATCTGACTGAATTGATCAAAGAAATCCTTAGACAGAGTCAGAGATATCTTGGAATGGTCAACCATAATCAAAAGAGAACGATTGGTCACCATATTTACTGCTTCAGAAAGCGGCACCAGATAGTCAGCCCCTTCCTGCTGGAGCTTTGTAATGGATCGTTCAATGTCAGAAGCCATCTGAGACGGATCATAGACCACATAAGCTTTCTCAATGATATTACTAGCAAAGAGCTGCATACCAAGAGAAGAACCCAAGGCATCCATATCCAAATTTTTATGTCCGACTATAAAGACCTGATCCACACTCTTAATCTTATCAGAGATCGCAGTCATCATAGCCCGAGTTCGGGTGCGCGTGCGCTTAACAGCTGACGCCGTTCCTCCACCAAAGAAGATTGGGTTCATGTTGTCATTATTTTCTTTGACAACAGCCTGGTCCCCACCGCGAACTTCAGCTAAGTTGAGGTTAAGCAGGGCTACCCGACCGATTTCATCATGATTGCCATCGCCATAAGAAAAGCCCATACTGAGTGTCAGCGACAGCTCTCGATTTTTAGCTTCTGTCCGAAATTGATCAATGATAGAAAATTTATTTTCCATCAGCTGTTCCAGCACTGTGTAATCCGTAAAAAGATAGAACCGATCCATGCTAACCCGACGGTAAAACATATGAAACTGCTCAGAAAATTCTGCTACGAAGTTGGCCACAAAGCTATTGATATGACTGATGTCCGTGTCTGAAACGACATCTTCCAAATCATCATAATTATCCACCGAGATAATCCCGATTACCGGACGCGTTGTTACCAGACCAACGGTGGCTTCGTATTCATTGGATGCATCAAAAAAATAAAACACGCTGGATGCACGGTCCAAGTAAACCGAATATTTCTTGTCTCCAACCGTAGCATAATGACCAGAGTCTGAATAAGCAGCCTTCATGATATTCTTGAGCATATCAGCATCAAAATCGCCATCTTCGGTTGTAAAAATCAGTTCTGCATATGGATTAAACCACTCTACATCACCATTATCTTCACTAATTTTAATGACACCAACTGGCATCTTATCCAGCAAGGAAGCGAGGCTTCCTTCTGCTTGATGATTGACATAATGAATCTGCTCAATCTCATCTAGCTCGGATACTCTCTGTTGCTGGATAAAAAGCACAATCAAAAGAGCCAGCACAAGCATGAGAGCAGCTAGCATGGCTAAACTATCACCAAAAAGCCTCAGACAGATGGCTAAGATTATAAAGGAAATTAAACCCGCCATCGCCAAGTGAATTGGGGCAAAACGAAATTTTTTCATCATAGACCTCTTATTCCGCCATTTTACCATAAATCCTAGAAAAAAGCGAATTTCTCCCAATAAGTAAAGCATTTAAGAAGGGTAAAGGAAGCGAAAAATAGTCTTTCAAAGTTTACAATCTTGTCAACCCCTTGTAAATTTACACAAAAAGGCTGCTTCCCAAAGGAAACTCAGCCTTTTACAAGAGTTACTTCGCTTGATTTTTAAAAATGCTTCTGGACTTGCCTTCTAAGTAAACCATCAAAATAGAAATATCTGCTGGATTGACACCAGAAATACGACTTGCCTGACCAATCGTTTCTGGATTAATTTTCTTGAACTTTTGCCGCGCTTCTGTCGCAATCGAATCAATATCATCCCAGTCAATATTTGCTGGAATCCGCTTCTCTTCCATGCGCTTCATCTTTTCAACCTGATCAAGAGCTTTGGAAATATAGCCTTCGTACTTAATCTCTGTCTCAATCAGCTCGATAATCTTTTCATCAAGCTCCTCTGCCGCCGGACCAATGAACTGAACTACATCTTGGTAAGAAACTTCCGGACGCCGCATAAATTCTTTGGCAGTTACTGCATCTGTCAGAGGCTTAAAGCCAAGTGCTTCTACCTTAGCGTTTGTTTCCTTAACAGGCTTTAGTTTGATAGATTCCAAACGCTTCATCTCATTATCAAATTGATTCTTTTTAATCTCGAAACGAGCCCAGCGCTCATCATCTACCAGACCAATTTCTCGTCCCATCTCTGTCAAACGCATATCGGCATTGTCATGGCGGAGAATCAAACGGTACTCAGCTCGGCTGGTCAAAAGTCGATAAGGTTCTACCGTCCCCTTAGTCACCAAATCATCAATCATGACTCCAATATAACCATCACTACGCTTCAAAATCAACTCTGGCTTACCTTGGATTTTCAGGGCCGCATTAATCCCAGCGATAATTCCTTGACCAGCAGCTTCTTCGTAACCAGAAGTCCCATTGGTCTGACCTGCTGTAAAGAGCCCTGAAATTTTCTTAGTTTCTAAGGTTGCCCGTAACTGATGAGGCATAATCATATCGTACTCAATGGCATAGCCTGTCCGCATCATCTCAGCATTTTCTAGACCCTTGATGGAGTGAACCAAGTCCTTCTGTACATCTTCTGGCAGACTGGTTGACAGCCCTTGCACATAAACTTCTTCCGTATCACGTCCCTCAGGCTCTAAGAAAAGCTGGTGGCGTTCCTTGTCTGCAAAACGGACAATCTTATCTTCAATAGACGGGCAATAGCGTGGCCCTACTCCCTTAACGATACCTGAAAACATAGGAGCCCGATGCAGGTTGTTTTGGATAATTTCATGACTTTCTGCATTGGTATAAGTCAACCAGCAAGGCACTTGATCTTTCACATAGTCTTCATCACGAGATGTGTATGAAAAATGATTGGCCTTTTCATCACCTGGCTGAATTTCAGTCACATCATAATTGATAGATGACGCCTTAACACGTGGAGGAGTTCCAGTTTTAAAACGACCAATTTCAAATCCTAGGTCACGCAGATTATCTGCTAAAGGAATGGCTGCTAAGCTATGGTTTGGACCAGATGAATACTTGAGATCACCAATAATAATTTCTCCCCGCAAAGCTGTTCCAGTCGTAACAATAACAGCTTTAGCTGCATACTCCTGATGGGTCGCTGTTTTAACCCCAATGACCTTACCATCTTCTACCAAGATTTCATTAATCATGGTTTGCCGCAGAGTCAGATTTTCTTGATTTTCAACAGTCTTCCGCATTTCTTTGGAGTAAACTTCCTTATCCGCCTGGGCCCGAAGAGCCCGAACAGCGGGTCCTTTACCAGTATTGAGCATCTTCATTTGGATATAGCTCTTGTCAATATTCTTGGCCATCTCCCCACCCAAAGCATCTACTTCACGAACGACAATCCCTTTAGCAGACCCTCCGATAGAAGGATTGCAGGGCATAAAAGCCAGCATCTCAATATTGATGGTTGCCAAAAGAACCTTGCAACCCATTCGACTAGCAGCCAGCGATGCCTCAACCCCAGCATGCCCTGCTCCAATCACGATAATATCATAACTTTCAGTAAAATTGTGTGACATTTCTTTTTCCTTCGTTTTTTTTCACCAAAAAAGGCCAAGTCTCCAGAAGTGCAGGACAAAAAAGCCTGCAACATCCATGAGCTTTGACCATCATGACTATTGTTAAAGCTATTTTATCAAATCAAATCGTTTTGTCAATGCAAATCACTATTTGAGCAAGGTCTGCACACTGACGATAATCATCTGTATTCCTATCGAGAATAGTAAAAGTCCCATCATTTTCGTTATAATTTTCATCAAATTTTCTCCCAAGAAGCCTGCAATTTGTTTTGCACTTCTTAACAGGAGATAAGTGATGACACATAGTAGAGCAAAAGCAACTACGGTTATCAGTTGATTCTGCAAACCTCCATTAGCCAGACTTAAAGCAGTTGTAATTGTACCTGGTCCCGCAAAAAGTGGCATTGCAAGAGGAGAAATAGCAATAGACATTGGATCTGAATTTACTGCTTGCTGCTCCATTCCTTTATAGCTGGGTGAATGATTACCATTAATCATATGATAACCGATAACGGCCACTAATACTCCACCAGCAATTCTGAAAGAAACAATTGTAATTCCAAATACTTTAAAAATGAAATCTCCTGAAAAGATAAAAACAGTTACAATAACAAAGGCAATCAAAAGACTCCTAAAAGCAATTTTTCGTGAAATTTTTTGACTATCATCTGCTACTAAAGCCATGTAAGCAGGAAGATTTGAAATTGGGTTCATTATAGCGAAAAATGCCATAAATGCATAAAAAAATTGAGAACTCATCGTTTTTATTTAACTCCAGTTAGACATACTGACAAACCTTGCCATCACGGTAGGCATTGTCAATTAAACCGCCACCTAAACACTCTTCGCCATCGTAAAAGACAACTGCCTGTCCTGGTGTAATGGCGCGCTGTGGCTCCGCAAAGATGACCTCTGCCTTGTCTCCTTTGACATGTACTGTCACCTTAGAATCAGGCTGACGGTAGCGGAACTTAGCTGTACATTCCATAGTAAATTCTTCTGGCATTTCTTTTGTGAAATGAACCTGACTAGCGTCAAGGCTGGTTGACATCAAATTGTCATGATAAAATCCCTGACCAACATAAAGAATATTTTGGCTGAGATCTTTTCCAACCACAAACCAAGGCTCATTATCACCACCATGCTGACCACCAATTCCAAGACCACCTCGCTGGCCAATGGTATAATACATCAACCCAGCATGCTGGCCCATATCTCTGCCTTCCAAGGTCATCATGCGACCCGGCTGGGCTGGTAAATATTGACTCAGAAATTCTTTAAAATTCTTCTCACCAATGAAGCAAATACCTGTCGAGTCTTTTTTCTTAGCTGTAGCTAAACCAGCTCTTTCAGCAATTGCTCGAACTTCTGGTTTTTCTAAATGACCCAGAGGAAACATAGTCTTTTGCAGTTGTTCCTGTGATAGTTGGCTTAGGAAGTAAGTCTGATCCTTATTGTTGTCCTTGCCACGCAGCATGTGAACCAAGCCATCTTGGTCTCTCTTCACCTGAGCATAGTGACCCGTTGCAACGTAATCTGCACCCAGTGTCAAGGCATAGTCAAGGAAGGCTTTAAACTTGATTTCCTTGTTACACATGACATCTGGATTTGGAGTCCTACCAGCTCGGTATTCCGCCAAGAAGTATTCAAAAACACGTTCCCAGTACTCTTTCTCAAAGTTGACAGAGTAGTAAGGAATGCCAATCTGGTCTGCAACAGCTGCCACATCCTTGTAGTCTTCTGTGGCTGTGCAGACACCAAATTCATCTGTGTCGTCCCAGTTTTTCATGAAGATACCAATTACATCGTAACCTTGCTCTTTCAAGAGCAAGGCAGTTACTGATGAATCGACACCTCCGCTCATACCAACAACGACACGAGTCTTAGAGTTATCACTCATTGTGTTCTCCCATCTTTTCGTTATTTCACGATTGAAGGTCGTGCTGTGCTTCAACGATTGAAGGTCGTTTGAGCAAGCCCTATTATAGCACGAAAGGATTAGGAAAACAAATCAGAAATTTAACTAAATTTATTATCTGTAAAGAATGTTTACAACGTTGTAAATTTATTGATTTTCTCGTTTACTTTCCTCTCTAACGAAATTTTATAATATCCATTTTTAATTCATTTAAAAAATCAGCAGAAAGCCCTTAACTTTGTTATAATGAAAATAAAAAATAAGCTGCAAGGAGAAATCATGACTTCACTAAGATTTCAATCTGTTTTTGATATTATCGGACCTGTGATGATAGGCCCATCAAGCAGTCATACAGCAGGCGCCGTTCGTATCGGAAAAATTGTCTCCTCTATTTTTAACGATGAGCCAACAGAAGTAGAATTCCAGCTCTTTAACTCTTTTGCCAAAACTTACCGAGGTCACGGAACTGACTTAGCTCTTGTAGCAGGGATTTTAGGTATGGATACAGATGATCCAGAGATTCCTAACAGCCTTGAAATCGCCCATAAACGCGGTATCAAGATTGTCTGGACGATTCAAAAGAACAGCAATGCACCCCACCCAAATACGACAAAGATTACAATCAAAAATGACCATAAAACAATCAGTGTGACTGGAGTCTCTATCGGTGGCGGCAACATTCAAGTAACAGAGTTGAATGGTTTTTCAGTATCTCTGAGCATGAATACTCCGACCATCATTATTGTCCACCAGGATGTCCCAGGTATGATTGCCCATGTCACCGAAGCTCTGTCACGCTACAATATCAATATAGCTCAGATGAATGTTACACGTGAGAAGGCTGGAGAAAAAGCAATTATGATTATTGAAGTTGACAGCCGCAGCTGTGAGGAAGCTATCAATGAAATTCGTAATATTCCTCATCTGCATAATGTGAATTTCTTTAAATAGGAGAAAATATGTTTTATTCCATCAAAGAATTGGTAGAGCAAGCTGACTTGGATTACCAAGGAAATGTTGCTGAATTGATGATTACTACCGAGTATGAATTGACTGGTCGCGAAAGAGATGAAGTCCTGCGACTGATGCATCGCAATCTGGAAGTCATGAAAGCCTCTGTCCTTCTTGGACTTGATGAGAGCAAGTCTCGCAGCGGATTGACTGGCGGAGACGCAGCAAAACTTGACCGCTATATCCAGTCGGGAAAGACTTTATCAGACCACACTGTGCTGACTGCTGCAAAAAATGCTATTGCTGTAAATGAACACAATGCTAAAATGGGCTTGGTTTGTGCTACACCAACGGCTGGCAGCGCTGGCTGTCTGCCTGCTGTCCTTACATCAGCTATCGAAAAATTAGGCCTCTCAGAAGAAGAACAGCTAAACTTTCTATTAGCTGCAGGCGCTTTTGGCCTAGTCATTGCAAATAACGCCTCAATTTCGGGTGCTGAAGGTGGCTGTCAAGCTGAGGTTGGCTCCGCTTCAGCTATGAGTGCAGCTGCTTTAGTTCTGGCTGCTGGAGGTTCACCTTTTCAAGCCAGTCAAGCTATTTGTTTTGTCATTAAAAACATGCTGGGCTTGATTTGTGATCCAGTAGCTGGTCTGGTGGAAGTGCCTTGTGTCAAGCGAAATGCTATGGGAGCCAGTTACGCATTTATTGCAGCTGATATGGCTCTTGCAGGAATCGAGTCTAGAATTCCTGTTGACGAAGTCATTGACGCTATGTATCAAGTTGGGTCAAGCCTGCCTACTGCTTTCAGAGAAACAGCTGAAGGCGGACTAGCTACAACACCTACAGGACGCAGACTTTCAAAAGAAATCTTTGGAGAATAACTTTGACAAATTTGTCAAGTAGATTTACTAGATAGTAAACAAGGAGACAAGATGAATCATTTGAAATATATCTTCTTTGATTTGGATGGAACTTTAGTTGACAGTTCAAAGGGCATCCAAGAATCTTTTGAATACAGCTTCAAACAACTTGGAAAAGTGTGCCCTGAAGAAAGTATTATCAAAAGTTTTATGGGGCCGCCTCTGGAAGTAAGCTTCGCCTCCGTTCTTGAAGAAAGGCAAGTTCCAGAAGCGATTAACTATTATCGTAGCTTCTATAAGGAAAAAGGCATCTGGGGCGTTCGCCTCTATGAAGGGATACCAGAATTACTGACACAGTTAAAAGAAGCTGGTTATAAAATTTATGTAACAACTAGTAAAAATCAACCCACAGCACAAGATTTATTAGCAAATCTAGCTATCTATGAGCAATTTGATGATATTTTTGGCTCACTGCCAGATTCATTTCACAAAGCAGATGTTCTGCGCCGAGCTCTGCAAACACTAGATGCAAATCCAGAAGAAACCATAATTATAGGTGATACAAAGTTTGATATAATTGGCGGTAAAGAAGTAGGAATCTCAACTCTAGGAGTTCTTTGGGGCTTTGGCAGCCAAAGAGAGTTACTAGAAAATGGAGCAGATTTGCTGGCTAATTCTCCCAAGCATATTTTAAAAATATTGAACGAACACTTTTTATAACTTTACACATTTGTCAATTTAGATAAGATTGTTACCTTTAAATCTTTATCTACACTATCATTTTTTGCTTATAAATTGTCAACTTTATGTAAACTAAAAAACCACAGAAATTGAACTGCACCCCAAAAGTTAGACATAAAATCTAACGATTGGGGTGCTATTTTTATGAAATTGAGTTATGAAGACAAGGTTCAAATCTATGAGCTCATAAAACAAGGTTTAAGCTTTAACCAGCTTTCAAAAAGATTTGGTGTGGATGTTTCTGGACTAAGGTACATGATTCGCCTGATTGACAGGTATGGGTTAGCCATTGTCCAAAAAGGGAAGAATAGTTATTATTCTCCAGAACTGAAGCAAGAGATAATAGATAAAGTTCTGATTGATGGGCAATCTCAGAAACAGACGTCCTTAGATTATGCCTTACCAAATTCTAGTATGATTTCAAGGTGGATTGCGCAATACAAGAAAAATGGCTATACTATTCTTGAGAAAAGAAGAGGGAGACCAATAAAGATGGGGCGTAAACCAAAGAAGACTTGGGAACAAATGACAGAGTTGGAACGACTCCAGAAAGAATTAGACTACCTTAGAGCGGAGAATGCGGTGCTAAAAAAGCTGAGAGAATACCGATTGAGGGACGAAGCAAAGCTCAAAGAGCAACAGAAATCATCCAAGAATTAATCGGTCAATTTTCTCTAGCGACTCTGCTGGAAATCCTTGATTTATCACGGTCAACCTATTACTATCAAGTCAAGCGACTAGCTGCTCAAGAAGATCAGGACATGGCCTTAAAGGAGCTCATTCAAGACATCTATGATGAACATCATGGCAATTATGGCTATCGTCGCATCCATCTGGAACTAAGAAATCGTGGTTTTATCGTCAATCACAAAAAAATACAACGTTTGATGAAGAGGTTAGGCTTAAAAGCCCGTATCCGCCGCAAACGCAAGTATTCATCATACAGAGGGGAAATAGGTAAAAAGGCTGATAACCTCATTAACCGTCAGTTCAGTGCATCTAAACCTTATGAGAAGTGTTATACTGATGTGACAGAGTTTGCTTTAGCAGAAGGAAAACTCTACTTGTCCCCTGTGTTGGATGGTTACAACAGCGAGATTATTAACTTCACTGTGTCACGTTCACCAGATTTGAAACAAGTTCAGAGCATGCTTGAGAAGGCCTTTCCAGCTAAATCATATAGTGGAACAATCCTTCACAGTGACCAAGGCTGGCAATATCAGCACCAATCTTATCATCATTTTTTAGAGAACAAGGGCATTCGTCCATCCATGTCACGTAAAGGGAACAGTCCTGATAACGGAATGATGGAATCTTTCTTTGGGATACTTAAATCTGAGATGTTTTATGGTCTTGAGACATCATATCAGTCCCTGGATGAGCTTGAGCAAGCTATTGCGGATTATATTTTTTATTACAACAACAAACGAATTAAGACAAAACTAAAAGGACTTAGCCCTGTTCAATACAGAACTAAATCCTTTGGATAAATAAATTGTCTAACTTTTGGGGGTCAGTACAAAATCTGTGGTTTTTTTAGTTCTATCTTAGTAACCCCAAGCTGAAAGTCCTTGAGCACTATAGGCGCTATATGCTGATTGGATTTGATCATCAACAGTGGCTGTTGAACCCCAACCTGGCATTGTTTGGAAAAGACCACTAGCACCTGAAGGATTATAGGCATCTACTTGACCATTTGATTCACGGGCAATGATAGCTTCCCAAGTTGATGCAGGAACACCTGTCATTTCTGCCATACGTGATGCTGCATAAGAACCAGTTGCACCAGCGGTATTACCATTGCTAAGTACAAGGCCTCCTGAAGTTGCTGCTGAATTAGCTGTTGCTGCAGGTGCTGCATAATTATTTACGGGAGTTGCAGTTGCTGCTACGCTTGTTTCAGACGTTTTGGCACTATTTCCAAGTTCCAAGATTTGACCAACACGGATGTGATTTGGATCTGCAATCTTGTTTAACTCTACTAATTTCTCAAGAGTTGTATTTTTTTCGTTAGCAATAGCTGATAAAGTATCACCGGCTTCAACTGTATAGGTCTCAGCATTTGCAATACCTGAAACCAAGAAAGCCGCTGCAGCGACTGCACCTGTTAAAGTCCATTTTGCTGTTTTTTTGTTCATTAAAATGTAATTCTCCTTTCGGTGATAATACTATCTTACACATAAAATATTACCAAAAAGTTACATTACCAAGTCAAACGTTACAAGAACATTTAGTTTAGACGTTAAAAACAGACTTTTAGAGCTTTTCCCCAAAATATTTTCTTTGACGAAGTAAAAAATAGACAAGTTTAACTTGTACTATTCTCTAAAAACACTTTAAACAGCAGATCAGTTTTTCAATATATAAAGTAGAATACCTAATATAAGTAAGCTAATAATAGCCAAGCTGTCATTTCTTTTCCATGCTAAACGGCGAAAACGTGTCCGACCTTCACCTCCATTATAGCCACGAGCTTCCATGGCAATTGCTAGAGCGTCTGCCCTTTTAAAACTGGAAGCAAACAAAGGGATTAGAATAGGAATAATAGATTTAACCTTTTGAACAAGCTTTCCCTCGCCAAAGTCAACACCACGCGCCCTCTGGGCGTTCATAATCCGAGTAGTATCATCCATCAAAGTTGGAACGAAGCGCAGGCTCATAGAAAGCATCAAGCCAATCTCATGTGCTGGCACCTTGAAAACCTTCAGTGGTTTCAGCAAAGACTCAACCGCATCGGACAAGCTTAAGGGCGTCGTTGTCAGAGTCAGAAGAGTAGAAAAGAAAATAATCAGAATAAAGCGGCTAAAAATAATTCCAGCCTGTGACAATCCTAGTTCTGTAATTCTGATAAAAGCGAACTGAAAGATTGTGGCCCCTCCAGAGGTTAAAAACAGCTGGAACAAGGTGGTAAAAGCTATGATAAAAACCATGGACTGGATACCCTTTAAAAAGAACTTCAAAGGAACCTTGGACAGCAAGACCAAACTAAAAACGAAAACAAACAACAGCAGATTGGTCACAAGATTATTAGCCCAGAAAATTAATAGAATAAAAAGAAACATCGCCAGCAACTTGCTCCGCGGATCCAAACGATGGATGATTGAATTTCCGGGAATATAGCGACCTAAAATCAACTTATCCATGCAAGATCTCCTTGAATTCTTCAATTGTAATAGGATAATGCGAGAAATTCATCCCTTTCTCCGCCAATTCGTGAGCAAATTTTGTAATCTTAGGAACACCCAATTGAATACTCTCCATAAAATCAAGATCCTGAAAAATCTGAGCAGGCTGACCGCTCTTGACGACTCTGCCCTTATCTAAAACATAGACTGTATCAGCAAAGTTGGCTACATCATCCATTAGGTGAGTTACCAAAACAATGGTCATACCGGCACGATGCAGCTCTTCAAAGAGCCTCATCAGTTCTTTTCGACCGGATGGATCAAGTCCTGCTGTCGGCTCATCCAAAACCAAAATATCAGGTTCCATGGCTAGTATACCCGCTATGGCCACTCTGCGCATCTGGCCGCCAGAAAGTTCGAAAGGACTGCGATTGAACAAATCCTCAGAAATTCCGACTAAGTGCAGCTTTTCACGCGCCAAAGCTTCCGCTTCTTCCTTAGAAACACCAAAATTCTGAGGACCAAAAGCCACATCTTTCAAAACTGTTTCATCAAAAACTTGACTTTCCGGAAATTGAAAGACTAGACCGACCTTCTTGCGCACCTGTTTAATGTCTTTATTAACAGAATCAGCCGTGATGACTGTACTGCCTACTTCAACACTACCCTGATTGGGAACCAGCAAGCCATTTAAAAGCTGGAGAATGGTTGACTTACCGCTGCCAGTATGTCCGATAAGAGCGGTATAGCTGCCGGATTTTATCTCCAAATCCACTCCAAAAAGCGCTGGTCCCTCAAAAGGGGTGCCAGCTTGATAAGTATAACTTACATTTTTGAGAGTAATGCCCATAGTTGATCCTGCAATTCTTTTTCTGTTAAGTAAGAGTCTGGCAGAGAAAAGCCTGACTGACGTAAAGCCGCTTTTACCTGATTGACAAATGGCTGATCCAATCCTAGCTCTTCCAAATCTTCTCGAGAAAAAAGTTCTCTCGGGGTAGCGGTAGATTCAACCTGACCCTCTTTCATGACCAAAACACGGTCGCTTAAGGCTATTTCATCCAAATCATGGGTGATGGAAATGACAGTCAGCTGATTACTATCTTTAATCTTTTTTACCGTCTGGATAAGAGCCAAACGTCCCTCCGGATCCAGCATGCTGGTTGCTTCGTCCAAAATAATAATATCCGGCCTCAGCGCTACCACACCTGCAACAGCTACCCGCTGTTTCTGACCCCCAGAAAGACGAGCTGGTTCACGTTCTCTAAAATCCTGCATGCCGACAAGCTCTAATGCCTGCTGGACTCGCTCTACCATCAGATCATAGTCCAGCCCTTGATTTTCCAAGCCAAAGGCTACATCGTCTTCTACAGTTGCTCCGACAAACTGATTATCTGGATTTTGGAATACCATGCCAATCTGTCTGCGTTTTTCCCAGACATTTTCAGCTGTTAGCTTATCACCTGAGATAATAATATCTCCGCTTTCCGCTTCTAAAAGACCGTCAATCAAACGAACTGTGGTTGATTTTCCACTCCCATTATGACCGACAATAGACAGCCATTCCCCTTTTTTTACTTGAAAGGAGACATCATTTAAAGTGTAATTCTCAGACTCACTATCGTATTTGTACTTAAGATTTCTTACTTCGATGATATTTTCCATATTATTTAAAGGTGTCTTTAAAGAGATAGGCACTTCCCTTGAAGTAGTCATATCCAGAATAAATCGTAAAGATTAAAGCGATATACAGAAGGATTTGTCCTAAGAGAGTCCAATGAATCAGTAGAAAAATAATAGCAAACATCTGCGTGAAGGTCTTGATTTTACCTGGCATAGCAGCTGCTAAGACTGTACCGCCTGTTTCCACTAAAAGCAAGCGCAGACCTGTTACTGCCAATTCCCGGCAAATAATAATAGCTACAACCCAGGCAGGAGCCATTTTCATCTCGATCAACATGATAAAAGCAGACATCACTAAAAGCTTATCAGCCATTGGATCAGCAAATTTACCAAAATTTGTTACTACTTCCCACTTTCGAGCCAAATAACCATCTAGATAATCAGTTATACTGGCAAAAGCAAAGATAAAAGCTGCTAAAATATGCATGATGTAAGAATGACCGAATGTTAAAATCACAACAAATACAGGGATTAAAGCAATTCTAACAAGGGTTAATGCATTTGGAATATTTTCTTTTTTCATGGGATTCCCTTCGTTTTTATCCTTTCGTAATGTTCAAACTAATGGTTCCACTGTCGCTAGTCAAAGCCGAAGTATCTAGTTTTTGTCCCTCTATTGTCACAGTTACTCCTTTAACAGGTGCTAACGTAATAAGATACTTATTGCCTGGCTCAAGAGAAACCGTCTGGCTTGATTTTTCTGGAGATAAGGTGACGCCTTCGGCTAGTTCTGAATCGCTTATGCTTACCAAATTAGTTGTTTGCTCCACAGAAACGGTCACTTTAACAGGCTGACTTGCTTCGCTATACTCAGCAATCAAATTCTCTCCGCTTCCACTAACTGTCAATTTGCTAGCTGAGGAAGAAACTGACTTAGAATCAGCCGAAGAAAAGGAAGTCTTCTGATTGTTAGTGCTTGTAGAGGAAACCAGACTATAATTGCTGTTAGATGCTTTAAAACTTACCGAATTAGTGTGAGCATAGCTCCAAATATAGTATGCCACGAAAGCCGCAATAGCTGAAGCCAACAAGAGAAAATAGAACAAGGGCAGAAAAGAGGTTTTATTTTTATTTTTTCTGCTCCTGAATTCCTCATCTGCTGCCAGTGCCACTTCATCAAAGACAATCATCTCACCAGCTTCGTAAGCCTCCAGAATAATAGATTCATCCAAATCTACAGCCCAAGCATATTTCCGCAAGAAGCTGCGGGCATAGAAAGGACTAGGAAGCAAATCATAGTCATTTCGTTCCAACGCTTCCAGCAAATCCTGCTGGATATCTGTCTTGTTTGACAATTCCTCTAAGCTCAGCCCTTGATTGGTCCGGGCAAGCTTCAACACTTCTCCTATCGTTTTTTTTCTCATACGTACTTTTCCCTTATTTCTATTCTTCACTATTTTAACAAAATTTTAAAAACGATTCTGGAATTATTTTGGAAAAATAGTAAAATCTGTCATATCACACTGATCGATAAAACGATGACCTAGTTTTATCACATCATTCAGGCTGATATCCTGTAAGATTTTTGGCAAATCAAACAGATTCTCACCCGTCAAATGCGGTTCATACTGAGTTGCAATATACTCAAGCGAGTTTAAACCATGCAGAAAATCACCAAACATCTCACTTTTAATCGTATCCAAGTGCTCTTCTGTCACATCCGGATCCTTGTCAAAATTCTTGATGGCTGAGCGAAACTGATGAGAAAGTCCCACCGGTTCCTGAGTGTCCATCGTCAGCATGACAAAGTGAAAATCTTTTTCTACTTCCACTTCCAGCGTTAAAGAATTATCCATTTTCCCACTTTCATAGAGGGACTGAAAACGCTTGGAAGTCCAGCCAAACATCATGGCAAATAGGAGTTTCAAAGTGATTTTATAGCGATACAACTCCGATTCATCAACAAAGTCTGTCCCTCGAATCCCAACTGCCAGTTTTGGACTAGCCACCTCCATTCGGTAGGTGTCTGTTGAAACAACTGGATGAAGGCTAACAGGAATTTTTTCAATAGGTTCCGAACTCCCAGCAAAAACTAGTTTTCCCTGCTGTTCAGCAATCTCTGCAGCTATCTGTTCCAAATCGAAATTACCAATCACAAACAAAGTCATATTAGAAGGATGATAAAAGTTACTGAAATTTTCCTTCAAATTTTCGACGGTAATCTCAGAGATAGACTCTTTCGTTCCTGCAATGTCTTCTGCCAGAGGTGTTTGAGGATAGAGATTGGCCAAGGCTCCAAAAAAGAGACGATAATCTGGATTATCCTGATACATTTCAATTTCTTGGCCGATAATATCCTGTTCCCGCAAAATGGATTCTTTTGTGAAATCAACCCGATGCACAAGTTTTTGCAAAAGCTGTAGGTTTTCTGACATATTGTCCGTTGCAGAAAATAAATAGCTAGTCCGAGTAAAGCTTGTAAAGGCATTACTCTCAGCCCCTAACTTAGTAAATTCCAGCAGCAAATCCTTTCCTTGCGGGCCTTCAAAAAGCTTATGTTCCAAAAAATGAGCTATTCCCGCCGGATACTGAGTGACCTGCTTGGTTTCACGTGAAACAATCCCTGTATCCACTGAACCAAAATTAGTTGAGATAATCCCATAAGTTTCATTAAAATCATTTTTAGGCAGAAGAAAAACACGCAAACCATTTGCCAAGACTGTCTGATAAACAGTTTCTCCCACTGCTGAATAATTGATTTTTTTTAGCACTTCTCCCTGCATTATTTTCCTTCCATAAAGTAAATAGCTTGTAATTTTAAGAGACCCGCTGCTTTGACAATATCATCTTTATGAACCTGTTCCAAAGCTTCCAGCCAAGCTTCAAGAGATAAGAATTTTTTCCCTAAAACAGAAGCCATATAAGCTCTCTCTAAGATTGTATTCTGTCGATCCTGAGCTAACAATACCGAATTTCTCAGCATTTTCTTGGTTTGATTCAGTTCTTCCTGACTAAAATTTCCGCGCTTCAAATCAACAATCTGTCGGTTGATTAAAGCAACTGTTCTAGTCCGATTGCTGCGGTCAATACCAGCGTAAATCCGCATCATGCCTGAAAAAATATCAAAGTTGCTGGAAATCGTATAAGCCAGTCCTTCCTTTTCACGAAGATTGACAAATAATTTCGAATGGGCAAAGCCACCTAGCAAAGCATTTAAAACGACCAAAGGCAGGTGCTCACTCTCTCCGTACTGAATAGGGAAGTGATAGCCCAACTCAATAATTGACTGATGCACGTCCTTCTGCTCCAGTCCTTCTCGCAAAACATTGGAATATTCTTGCTGATAAACTAGCTGAAGTTCTTGCTGGCGAGGTGCAAAATTGAAAGATTGAATTTTCTCCCGAACAGCCACTTCATTAAAGTCCCCAATAAAGAAAAAGTCAATCTGATTTTCCTGAAGCATCTGCTGAAAAGCAGCAAAACTGCTTACAGCTGTCTCTTTCTGAATTAATTCAATCGTCCCAACACGAGGCATCTGCATTTCCTCTTCTTCATAAAAGAGTTTATCTAATTCTCGATGAGCATGATAAAAATGATTCTCAATTTCAGCTTCCAAATCATTCAAGATATTTTTCTTCTCAATTTCAAAAGCAGATTCATCAAAAGCGTCCTGACTTACCAATGGAGAAAACAAGCTAGCTCTCAAAAAATTAAGCATAGCATCTGTTAGGACATTTTTACGACTCAAAAATTTATCCCGCACAAAAGAAAGATTGATATCTAAATAATGGACCAATCCTCTCCTTGAAAGACTCGTAGAATAATCAGCTCCATACAAATTGGCCAAACGTTCTCTGAAGGCCTGCGAAGTAGGATAAACAGCATTGACAGTCTCCAGCATACTGGCTGTTAAAACCCGACCAGCTACTGTTTCTTTGGACATAGGCGCTGAAAAACGAACCCTGATTTTATTTGTTTTAAATTTTTCTGATTGAATAAAATGGAGACGAACTCCTTTAGTGATTTCCATGACGCCCCTCATACTGAATAATATAGACTACTATTATATCATGAAATGCCTCTGATTTGTTTGTTCCACCAAGCTTTTTACTGATTAAAACGTTTTCTGATTTTAGGAGAAAATTTCCATTTTTATCCAAAGCACCTCAGCACTTTTTACTAACAAATATGGTATAATGACAGGGTTGAGGTGAAATATGGAATATAAATTATTTGATGACTACATCACGCTACAAGCCCTTTTAAAAGAAACAGGAATTATCCAAAGCGGCGGAGCAATTAAAACATTTCTAAGTGAATATCCAGTTCTTTTTAACGGTGAGCCAGAAAACCGCCGGGGAAAAAAACTTCGTGTCAATGACAGGATTTCCCTTCCCGAGCAAGGAATTGAAATTAATCTGACAGCTCCTAGTCAAGAAGAAATTCTGCAACACCAGAAAGAAATCGCAGAAAAAAAACGAGTTGCTGAACTTGTCAAAGCCATGAATAAGGATTTAAAAAAATCTCAGACTTCTAAAAAAGAAAAGCGTAAGAATACAGGGCTACCTAAAAAGCAGAAAACTACTAAAATCCCTGTTCGCTTCCCTGGTATCTAATCATGTGGCTGCAATCATTAAAAATCAAGCATTTCCGAAATTATCAGGAAGCTGATATTGACTTCCATCCTGGCTTAAATGTCTTTCTAGGCCAGAACGCACAAGGTAAAACCAATATTTTAGAAGCTGTTTATTTCCTAGCCTTGACAAGAAGCCACCGCACACGCTCAGATAAGGATTTGATTCATTTTACAGAAAATGATCTTCTTGTTTCTGGTATCTTAGAAAAAAAGACTGGTAAAGTTCCCCTTGACATTAACTTGACACCAAAAGGTCGTATCACAAAAGTCAACCACTTGAAACAAAGTAAATTATCAGACTACATTGGAACTATGAATGTTGTTCTTTTTGCTCCTGAAGATTTACAGTTGATTAAAGGTTCCCCCAGTCTACGCCGTAAATTTATAGACATTGAGCTTGGACAAATCAAGCCTGTCTATCTATCAGATTTATCCAATTATAACCATGTCCTCAAACAACGCAATGCCTATCTGAAAGCTAATGACAAAGTTGATGAAACCTTCTTGACTGTCCTTGATGAGCAGCTGGTTGACTATGGCTGTCGTGTCATAAGGCATCGGTTGGATTTTTTGCAAAAATTAGAAAGCTTTGCTCAAGACAAGCACTGGGACATCTCTCAAAATTTGGAAGAATTGACTGTCAAGTATCTGTCATCTATTCCTTTACACCAAATTGACAGTTTAGAAGAAACTTACCGCTCTTCTTTATTAAGCAGCCGTAAACGCGATCTATTCAAAAAAAATACAGGCGTTGGTCCCCATCGTGATGATATTGCTTTTTTTATCAACCAGATGGATGCCAACTTTGGTAGTCAAGGTCAACATCGCAGTCTTGTTTTATCACTGAAACTAGCCGAAATCAAGTTAATAGAAAGCATTACGAAGGAAACACCTATTTTATTGCTTGACGATGTAATGAGCGAACTTGACAATAACCGTCAACTAAAATTATTAGAAACTATCTCTCAGGATATTCAAACTTTCATTACCACAACAACTTTAGAACATTTAAAGAATCTTCCCCAAGATATTAAAATTTTCACCATTCAGCAAGGACAAATTATATCTCAATCCTAGCATTACATGAGATTTACGTTTTTGTAAATTTCATTTACAAAATATTGCTTATAGTGTAAACGAATTATATCGAATTGTTGTTAGAACAGCTTTTATAGCCTTTTAGATTGTAAAAGTATGTCAATTTAAATCGTAAATTTAAAAAGAGGTTAGGAAAAATTCCCGACCTCGTTTTATTTTTTATTGAACTGAATAGTTAGGGGCTTCATTTGTAATTTGCACATCATGAGGGTGGCTTTCCTTCAATCCAGCACCACTCATCTCAATAAACTGAGCATTATCGTGAAGTTCTTGCAGATTTGCAGCACCAACATAGCCCATTCCAGAGCGGATACCACCCAGCATCTGGAAGACAATATCTGCAGCAGCTCCCTTGTACGCCACGCGGCCTTCAATTCCTTCTGGAACTAACTTATTAGCTTCATTAACAGACCCTTGGAAGTAACGGTCACTAGAGCCCTTCTTCATAGCGGCGATGGATCCCATACCACGGTAAGTCTTAAATTTCCGACCTTGGAAGATTTCCGTCTCGCCTGGCGCTTCGTCTGTTCCTGCAAACATTGAACCCAGCATAACAGCATTTCCACCTGCAGCCAAGGCCTTAACAATATCTCCAGAATATTTAATCCCACCATCAGCAATGATGGTTTTTCCATATTCACGCGCCACAGCAGCTGCATCATAAATAGCAGTTACTTGAGGAACACCAACACCAGCAATGACACGGGTTGTACAGATAGAACCAGGACCAATTCCGACCTTAACAACATCCACACCTGCATCAAAAAGTGCACGCGCACCCTCAGCAGTTGCAATATTTCCAGCAATCAAGGTGCGATCAGGGAAATGAGCACGAATCTCAGCAATCTTGCGCAAAACTCCAGCTGAGTGGCCATGAGCAGTATCAATAACAATCGCATCTGCACCCGCTTCAAAGAGAGCTTCTGCACGTTCAAAAGTATCTGAAGTAACACCGACAGCACCAGCGACCAAAAGACGACCAAATTCATCTTTAGCAGCATTTGGAAACTCAATAACCTTTTCAATATCTTTAATGGTAATCAAACCTGAAAGGCAGCCCTTATCATCAACCAAAGGCAACTTTTCAATCCGGTGCTCCTGTAAAATGCGCTCTGCTGTTCCTAAATCTGTACCAACAGGCGCCGTTACAAGATTCTCACTGGTCATATGACGAGAAATAGGTTGATCATAGTCAGAAATAAAACGCAAATCACGATTAGTTAGAATCCCTACTAACTTACGATTTTCAAGAGTTTCTACAACAGGAACACCACTGATGCGGTAACGTCCCATTAGCTCATCTGCTTCAGCAATCGTATGCTCTGGCGTTAGGAAAAAAGGATCAATAATAACGCCATTCTCAGAACGTTTAACCTTTCGAACTTCATCGGCCTGTTGCTCAATAGACATATTTTTGTGGATAACTCCAAGACCACCGGCACGGGCAATAGCGATAGCCATCTGACTCTCTGTAACAGTGTCCATAGCGGCAGTAATAATTGGGATATTCAAGGTCAGATTCTCAGCAAGCTTGGTACTCAAATCAGCATCGTTGGGCAGTACATGGCTTTCAGCTGGAATCAGCAGCACATCATCAAAGGTAAAACCTTTTTTCAAAAATTTAGTGTCCCAGTTAGACATCCACAGTTTCCTCTTTTCCTTCTTATTTGAACTAATACCCAAAGAAAATTGAAGTTCAGATTTCTTTGAATAAGAGCTGGTTTTTTTGTTGTTAATATCATACCATTCTATAGGAAATTGTCAATCATTATTATACAAAAAATAAAAACCATCATTTTTAAAACTAAAAACGATAGTTTTTGTGATTTATAATCAATAATGTTCGTTATTTAAAATAATTAATCCCCATCGCAGACTTCACTTCCGAAAGAGTCTGAGAGGCAGTCTGACGTGCCTTATCGCATCCTTCTTGCAGCATCTGATAGACTTGTCCCATGTCTTTAGCAAACTCCACACGACGCTCACGAATCGGACCTAACTCTCGCTCTAAAATTTCTAACAGATAGCGTTTGGTTTTGACATCTCCCAGACCACCTCTTTGATAATGCTCTTTCATTGCAGCAATATCAGCAGCATCTTCGGGGCGGCCAAAAACATCCAGATAATGAAAGACCATATTTCCCTCAACTTTTCCAGGATCTTCCACTCTGATATGATTAGGATCTGTATACATGCTCATAACTTTCTTTTGCAGAATATCCATATCATCTGACAGATAAATGCCATTATTGAGAGACTTAGACATCTTAGCATTGCCATCCAAACCAGGCAAACGTCCAGCTGCTTCATTTTCAGGATAAATCCCTTCCGGTTCTACCAAAACATCTGTCTGATAAGCATTGTTAAAGGAGCGAACAATCTCCCGAGTTTGCTCAATCATAGGTTTTTGATCATGTCCGACTGGTACATAATTAGCTTTAAAAGCAGTGATATCTGCTGCCTGAGAAATTGGATAAACTAAAAATCCAGTCGGCAAACTTTCACCAAATCCTTTTTGCGCAATCTCTGTCTTGACAGTAGGATTACGCTCAAGACGAGCTAATGACACCAAATTCATATAATACATTGACAACTCTGCCAACTCAGGAATCTGACTTTGAATAAAGATAGTTACTTTTTCAGGATCCAATCCAGCCGCTAGATAATCTAAAGCTACATTACCAATAGACTCAACAATTGTCTGAGGATCCTTTGCATGATCAGTCAAAGCTTGCTGATCTGCCAAAAATACGAACATCTCATATTTACCTTGATCCTGCAAAAGCACGCGATTCCGTAAACTTCCTACATAATGACCAATATGCAATTTTCCTGTCGGACGATCTCCTGTTAAAATAATTGGTTTAGTCATTTATTACTCCTCAATTTATAATGAGTTCATTATATCATTTTCAATGAAAATGAGAAAGAAGTTTCTAGAAAAAAGCGAAAAATCCAGTTTTTACAGCTTGATTGACATCCCTTTACAGTATTTGTAAACTTAATTGACAAACTATTCTGGCTGTAAAACCTAAAAGTCTTAGTTCATTCTAATCTCCTTTTTTCTTTTGGCTTCGTTTTTTACTTTTTATCTCAGAATTATTTGAAAAAAGTTCTGTTTTCTAGTAAAATGAAGAAGATTATATATATAGGAGAAAGACATTGCTTACAGTATCAGATGTATCACTGCGTTTCAGTGACCGAAAATTGTTTGATGAAGTCAACATCAAATTTACAGAAGGAAATACTTATGGATTGATTGGAGCTAACGGCGCTGGAAAATCAACCTTTTTAAAAATTTTAGCTGGCGATATAGAGCCAACAACAGGCCACATTTCTCTAGGACCAAATGAACGTCTTTCAGTCCTTCGCCAGAACCACTTTGACTATGAAGAAGAACGGGCTATTGATGTTGTAATCATGGGAAATGAGCATCTCTACAATATTATGAAAGAAAAAGATGCTATTTATATGAAGCCTGATTTTTCTGATGAAGATGGTGTACGTGCGGCCGAGCTTGAGGGAGAGTTTGCTGAACTAGGGGGCTGGGAAGCTGAAAGTGAAGCCTCTCAATTATTGCAAAATCTGAATATCCCGGAAGATCTTCACTACCAAAATATGAGCGAGCTCTCTAACGGAGACAAAGTCAAAGTACTCTTAGCCAAAGCCCTTTTTGGTAAACCTGATGTCTTGCTTCTGGACGAGCCAACTAACGGTTTGGATATTCAGTCTATTACTTGGTTGGAAGACTTTCTTATCGATTTTGACAATACAGTTATTGTTGTATCCCACGACCGTCACTTTCTGAATAAAGTCTGCACTCATATGGCCGACCTTGACTTTGGAAAAATCAAACTCTATGTCGGAAACTATGATTTCTGGAAAGAATCAAGTGAACTTGCGGCTAAGCTGCTCGCTGACCGAAATGCCAAAGCAGAAGAAAAAATCAAGCAACTTCAAGAATTTGTTGCTCGCTTTTCTGCCAATGCTTCAAAATCAAAACAAGCAACTTCTCGTAAAAAGATGCTTGACAAGATTGAATTAGAAGAAATTGTTCCATCTAGCCGTAAATACCCATTTATCAGCTTTAAAGCAGAACGTGAAATCG
Source organism: Streptococcus sanguinis (assembly GCF_050225395.1). Classification (GTDB taxonomy): domain Bacteria; phylum Bacillota; class Bacilli; order Lactobacillales; family Streptococcaceae; genus Streptococcus. The sequence goes on from NZ_CP071431.1 coordinate 2,427,513, forward strand.
GTAATGATCTCTTGACAGTGGAAAACCTTTCTGTCAAGATAGACGGAGAAATTATTCTTGATAATATTAACTTCATTTTACGTCCTGGCGATAAAACAGCTTTGATCGGCCAAAATGATATCCAAACAACTGCTTTAATTCGTGCCTTGATGGGTGATATTGAGTATGAAGGAACTGTCAAGTGGGGTGTCACAACCAGTCAATCTTACCTGCCAAAAGATAATTCTCGTGACTTTGCTAGTGGCGAATCAATCCTTGACTGGCTGCGTCAATTTGCTAGCAAAGAAGAGGATGACAATACTTTCCTCCGAGGTTTTCTTGGCCGTATGCTCTTCTCTGGAGATGAGGTTAACAAGTCTGTCAATGTTTTGTCAGGAGGAGAAAAAGTTCGGGTTATGTTATCTAAGCTGATGTTGCTTAAATCCAACGTTTTAGTCTTAGACGATCCAACCAATCACTTAGATTTGGAATCAATCTCCAGCTTAAATGATGGATTGAAAAACTTCAAAGGATCCATTATTTTTGCCAGTCACGACCATGAATTTATTCAAACCTTGGCCAACCATATCATTGTCTTATCTAAAAACGGTGTCATTGACCGCATTGACGAAACCTATGATGAATTCTTGGAAAATCAAGAAGTTCAGGCAAAAGTCAAGGAACTTTGGAAAGATTAATTCCTTGTCAAATTACGTTTACAAAGCTTTACAGAGGCATGAAACAACGTTTCTGCCTCTTTCTATATAAGAAATATGAATCACATTAAAGAATATTTTAAAAAAAATTGGCCTTATTTTTGTGCCTTCTTTCTTCCATTTTTCATCATGTTCTTTGTCTACTTGATGTACGGAATTTACTGGAATAGCGAAACGTCTCCCTTGCTTGGTGATGGTTTTCATCAATATGTCATTTTTGATACTAACCTAAGAAATATCCTCCATGGAACTGACAGTATTTTCTATACTTTCTCTAGTGGACTTGGGCAGAATTTCTATGCTTTATCTAGTTATTATTTAGGTAGCTTCTTATCTACCTTGGTTTATTTCTTTGATTTGAAATCAATGCCAGATGCCGTATATCTATTTACCTTAATCAAGTTTGGATTAATTGGACTCTCTACCTTTATCAGCATCAAAGGAATATTCAAAAAGATTCCAGCTTTACTCATCATCACTCTTTCAACTTCATTTTCTTTAATGAGTTTTTCAGTCAGTCAATTGGAAATAAAAACCTGGCTGGATGTGTTTATCCTTGCACCTTTGATTGTGCTAGGTTTACATAGGTTGATAACTGGAAAAGGAAGAGTACTATACTTTACAACACTGTCAATTCTCTTCATCCAAAATTATTATTTTGGATATATGATGGCAATCTTTTTGGTCTTTTGGTACCTTCTTCAATTATCTTGGGATTTCAAAAATAGAATTAAAAGTTTACTTGACTTTACAGTCGTATCTGCTTTAGCAGGTCTGACTAGCCTAATCATGATTCTGCCAACTTACCTAGACATAAGTACTCATGGTGAAACCTTAACAAAAGTTTCTTCCTTGTTGACAGAAAAAAGTTGGTTCTTAGATGTGTTTGCTAAAAATTTTATTGGCAGTTTTGATACAACCAAATATGGTTCTATCCCTATGATTTATGTCGGAACCTTCCCCTTGATTCTGGCTATCTTATTTTTCACCTTAAAATCTGTTAAGTTTCACGTGAAACTTTGCTACTTTTTACTCATTGCAATTTTTATAGCTAGTTTTTATCTTCAATATTTAGACTTGCTTTGGCAGGGAATGCATGCACCGAACATGTTTCTTCACCGTTATTCTTGGTTATTTTCTCTGGTAGTTATCTATATGGCTGCTGAGACTTTAAATCGTTGGAAAGATGTGAAAGTAATGAATGTTGCCATTAGTTTCACTTTGCTCAGCCTCGGATTCATTATGACGTTTATTCAGAGAAAACATTATGACTTTTTGGGTCCTGAGAATTATATTCTAACATTAGAATTTCTGCTGGCTTATCTCTTGATTAGCTTTGTCTTAGCAAAATCTTCGATTCAACCAAAAATCATTCTCCCTGTCTTGCTTTTCTTTGTTACTTTTGAATTGTCGCTTAATTCCTATTATCAAGTTGGAGGAATTGCTAAAGAATGGGTATTTGCCACTCGTTCTTCATATGCTAGCCACCTTGACGAGATTGACAAGCTTGTCAATTATTCCAAAAAGGAAAATATTGACTTCTTTAGAACTGAAAGATTGAATCCACAAACGGGAAATGACAGTATGAAATTTAACTACAATGGAATTTCCCAGTTCTCATCTGTCAGAAATACTCAGGCAAGTTCTACTTTAGATAAACTTGGTTTTAAATCAGCAGGAACAAATCTGAATCTACGTTATCAAAACAACAGTATTTTAATGGACAGTATTTTTGGTGTTCGCTACAATCTATCTGAAACAGATCCTCAAAAATTTGGTTTTCTTCCTGAGAAAACTGAAAAAGAAATGTCCCTCTACCAAAATGATGCTGCACTTGGTTTAGCTTTTCTGACCAATGATATTTACTATGATGTCAAGTTTACAAATTTGACTTTAGATAATCAGACAGAATTTTTAAATCAGTTGACTGGCTTTGATTTTAAATATTATGATAAAGTAGATGCTATAACTACTAATGAAAATGTCAAGCAAATTGGTAACAGAGTGACAGTGGATATTGACAGAGAAAACAATACAAGCTTTGCTAGTGTAGTCTATACTGTCAATGTACCTGCTAATAGTCAACTGTATGTCAATGTCGCTGGGATTGATTTTAGTAATGATGATCAGACAGATGTTGACATTACTGTAAATAACTTTACAGAACGTTATACAACTAATAATGTCTTTCCTTTCTTTAATGCTGGCTATTTCAGTCAAAGTCAAACAGTATCTATTCGCTTTACATTCCCAGATAATTCGACAGTTTCTTTTGATACGCCAGAATTTTTTGCCGTTAATACTGAGCAATATCAAAATGTCATTCAAAAATTAAAAGAGCAGCCCGTTTCCACAACTACTGATTTAAACACAGTAAAAACAAACTATAGAGCGGAAAAGGATACTTCATTATTCTTTACCATTCCTTATGATAAGGGATGGTCAGCCACTCTTAATGGGAAGCCTGTCACACTAAAACGAGCTCAAAACGGCTTTATGAAATTAGATGTGAAAAAAGGAGAAGGAAAAGTTGTCCTCACTTTCATTCCTAATGGACTGAAAGAAGGTGGCATTGCCTTCATATCTGGCATAATCTTATTTGTTTGCTATAATTTTCTACGTAGGAGACGACATAGAATGTAAATATATAAAAAATAAGGCTCTTCATTAAAATGCTAGTGAAGGCCTTTTTTGAATAATAAAAAAACACTCACAAGGAGTGTCTCTAGCTCCGGCAGTAGGACTCGAACCTACGACATCATGATTAACAGTCATGCGCTACTACCAACTGAGCTATGCCGGATTATATAGTCCGTACGGGATTCGAACCCGTGTTACCGCCGTGAAAAGGCGGTGTCTTAACCCCTTGACCAACGGACCATATGGTATGCTCTCTTTCAGAACATATTCCATTATATCAGGTTTTTAAGCTTTGTCAACTCTTTTCCCTTTATTTTCGAAAATATCTTTCAGATATTTCACTCTTAAACGAGTGACCGGACAGCGATGATTTTCGTAAAAAATAATTTCTCGATTTTTCTTGTCATAATCAACAATGTTGCCAATATTAACCAGATAAGATTTATGTGGTGAAAAAAATCGTTTAGATTGCTGATCTTTTTCTTGAATATCTGTTATCGTTCCATAAAACTCCTTGAGAAAATTTTTACCGACAATCCGAAGTTTATGAGAGCTCCCTGTCGTTTCGATATACAAAATATCGTTATAAGGCATTCGAACATCATTGCCACGATAACTATATTCAAAATAATCTACCATATTGGTATTTTCAATTAGTGTACTCTTAGTGTAAAGAATACTGTCTTTGATTCTATTTTTAAAAGCATCATTGTTGATGTCTTTATCAATAAAATCAAGTGCTGATACTTTATATTTAAAAGTCATAGTAGCAAATTCAGATTTTGAGGTTACAAAAACTATAATGGCATAAGGATTATGATGACGGATAAATTGAGCTACTTCCAGCCCTTTTGTTTCCTCTCCTTTAATGTCAATATCCAAAAAATAAAGCTGGTTAACGTCTCCATTTTCAATATATTTTTTGAATTCTTTGATTTTTCCTGTAACCTGAACCTGGATGTCAATTCCAAGTTCCTCAGCAATTTCTGCTAATGTCGTTTCCATCCTGACTTGATGAGATACGGTATCCTCTAAAACTAACACTTTCATAAATTCTATCTCCTAATTGTTAAAATCTGTGTGAAATTGTTTGGCTCAATTTGTGTATCAAGAGTGATAAATTCATACCTATCTAAAATTTCCTTGATGTTATTCAATCCATAGCCTCTATTTTCTCCTTTAGTTGAAAACTCGGGCTGATAGAGTTCTTCCAAATCCAATTTTCCTTCTTTACGAGAATTTTGAACAACAAAAATGGTTCTATCATCCAGTTGAACCAGAGAAACATGGACAATTTTTTCCAGGCTGTCAATGGCACTCTCAATAGCATTATTTAATAAAATACTAGCAATTCTCACAAGATCTAACAACTTGATTGGAAGGCGTTCCACTTTATCCTTAACTTCAAAAGTCAGCTGAATCTGATGTTCACGCGCTTGAAAGATTGTCTCGGTCATGACACTTCTTAAAGCTGAATCTCCTACATTATTCAAATCAAAAACTGTATATTTATCTGAACGCAGGTTCAAATTTGCATCAGCCAAGACCTCTTGATAAATGTGCTCAATTTCCTTGATATCTCCAGTTTGAATAGCCACTTGCATACTCGTCAACATGCTAGCATAATCATGACGAAATCCTTTGATTTCATAGTACAATCTCACAATTTCATCAGTATATTCCTGAAGTCGAAGCTGTTCAGATTCTTTTTGACGCAAATGCTCTTCTTTTTCGTATTTCTCACGGCTGTCCTTGAACGTCACCAAGGTAGAAAGAAAGGCCAAGAAACAAATAGTAGCAATCATACTGCTAAAACTGTTGAAATGCCTTATATTACTAATCCAATGAGAGAGATTTAAAATCAGCCAATTCATTGCATATAAACTACTAATCATCAGGATCTGAGATTTAAAGAAACTTCTTTTAAGATAATCTATTCTGAAATCAAAAATATCAATAACCTTTACCATAAAGAACAAGGATATTAAGTTGATACATGTCAGAAACAAGCCCATGTACTGAGCTACAAAATCATCTCCTAAAACAGATGAAATAATAACTGAAAAGAAAGTAGTAGAACTATCAATTGACAGACATAAAAAGAAGGAAAGTAAGAAAGATTGATATTTTTTAATTTTTTCAACTCTACAAAAATACCAAACTATAAATAGAGGGAGAAAAAATGACAGTGCATATGATGGAAATGAGATTTCAAATGAAAACACATGCCCTAAAAAAGCAATTATAAACGGAATTATAATCTCAAGACTAAAGCAAACACCTACAAAAAAGTAAGTATGCTTAATTTTAGTGATTTTTGATAAAATCACTAAAAATGCAGCTACATTAATAAAAGGATGAACAATTAATCCTATTATTTCAAGTGACATAAATTTCTCCCCTAAACTTTAAAATTCTTATCTTCCAAAAATCCAATCCCATGGATTTGGAATACCTCTTATATCCCAAAAGGTTTGAACAAGTGAATTGCTATTTGCAGCAATTTGAAAAGAATAGATTTTCATAACTATCTCCTATCTTTTTATCTTGTAAGTCACCTTACATTTATCATTATAGAAAAATAGAAAGAGTTAGTGACAATTTTCCCTGAAATGTCATTTTTTATCCCCAAAATGACATTATACCAAAAAAATAGAAGAAAAAAACACGAAATATTGTAAAATACTTCGCATTTTTTTACCTTTCTGATCTCAGCAGGATTCGAACCTGCGACCGTTCGCTTAGAAGGCGAATGCTCTATCCAGCTGAGCTATGAGACCAATACTATCTCATTCTATCAGAAAATAGGATTGCCGTCAAGATTACTTATGATAAGGACTCCCCTGCTGAATCATAAAAACTCGATAGATTTGCTCTATTAAAACAAGGCGCATCAGTTGATGAGGTAGCGTTAATTTGCCAAAACTCATCAGAAGATTTGCCCGTTTTTTTACTGCAGGAGATAAACCTAAACTTCCGCCAATAACAAAAGTGATATCAGAAAAGCCATGCACTGTAGTATCCATCATGAGCTGACTAAACTTTTCTGACGGAAATTGCTTTCCTTCAATTGCCAAAGCAATAACAAATTCACGCTCATTGATTTTAGACAGAATTTTATTTCCTTCTTTTTCAAGAATCTGCTGATTTTCTAAATCACTAGCTTTATCAGGTGTTTTTTCATCCGCTAGCTCAATCATTTCCACCTTGCAGAATCGATTGAGACGCTTCATGTATTCGGCAATTCCATCCTTTAAATATTTTTCTTTCAGTTTTCCAACTGTTACAAGTTTTATTTTCATAAGTTTATTCTATCATATTCATCTATACTTCACACTTTATTAACAAGTAAAATTTATCTGGGAATCGGCTAATCTGTGTATTTTCTAATGCCTATCAACAGTTTTTCTAAGTTTTCCACAAGGTGTGGAAAACTTAGAGGATTTAAGTTATAATTAAGTTTAGCTAACTATAATTTCATCAATTGTAATTCAAGGAGGAAAACATGAAAAACTCTTCAACTGCCTTCAAAAGGGCTTTATTGCTTTTTGCAGTGTTAATTGTAGGTTTTATCGGCGGAAGTTTAGGGAATTATGTTACTACATTAGTAACTTCACGTGTAAAAATGAATGGAAATTCACCAACTAGTGTATCTAATTCATATAAAAACTCTACAGACATTTCAGAAGCTGTGAAAAAGGTTCAAAATGCGGTTGTTTCAGTAATTACTTATGCTGAATCTTCCAGCAGCGTTATCAATGATGAATCTTCCAACGATGAATCACAAATCTCCAGTGAAGGTTCTGGCGTAATTTATAAAAAAGATGGAAAATCAGCCTATCTGGTAACCAACACCCACGTTCTTAATGGATCAACCAATGTAGATATCTTACTAGCTGATGGAAACAAGGTTCCAGGTGAAGTAGTTGGATCAGATGTTTATTCAGATATCTCTGTCGTTAAAATTAGTTCTGAAAAAGTAACTGATGTCGCTGAATTTGGAGATTCTGGTTCTCTTACAGTTGGTGAAACAGCAATCGCTATCGGAAGCCCTCTTGGAACAGAATACGCTAACTCTGTCACACAAGGAATTATTTCTAGTTTAGGCAGAAACGTTACGTTACAATCTGAAAATGGTGAAAATATTTCAACAACTGCATTGCAAACAGATGCTGCAATCAATCCTGGTAACTCTGGCGGCCCGTTGATTAACATCCAAGGACAAGTTATTGGGATTACTTCAAGTAAGATTTCAACAAATGGGCAAACCTCTGTTGAAGGGATGGGATTTGCGATTCCGTCTAATGATGTCGTAAATATTATCAATCAACTTGAAAAAAATGGAACAGTCACACGTCCTGCTTTAGGAATTCAAATGATGGATTTATCTAATCTGACAACTTCTGATTTTTCTAAATTAAATCTTCCTTCTTCAGTGAAATCAGGTATTCTTGTTCGCTCTGTTCAGCAAGGAATGCCTGCTGATGGCAAGCTTCAAAAAAATGATGTCATTACAAAAGTAGATAACACAGATGTGGAATCCACTAGTGACCTTCAGTCTGCTCTCTACAAGCATAGTATTGGAGATGAGGTAGAGATTACTTATTATCGAGATGGTAAATCTCAAACAGTCAAAATCAAACTCACTAAATCAACAAAAGAGTTAAGCTCAAATTAACCTATTTACAAGATTGTCAACACACCTTTACACAATCGTAAAGGTGTGTTATTCTATATACAAATGGAAAACTTTAAATATATTGCACTTAAAGATATTCGAACCAACCCCTATCAGCCTCGTAAAGAGTTCTCACAAAAAAAGATTGAAGAATTAGCAGCATCAATCAAAGAAAATGGTCTCATTCAGCCAATCATTCTTCGGAAATCTTCACTTTTTGGTTATGAAATTTTAGCAGGAGAACGGAGATTTAGAGCTGCCTCTTTTCTTGGCCTAGAAACGATCCCAGCTGTCGTCAAAGAATTATCTGATGATGAAATGCTGAAGCAGGCCATTATCGAAAATCTTCAAAGAGAAGACTTGAATCCTATAGAAGAAGCTGAGTCTTATCAAAATTTGGTTGACAAAGGCTTGACACATGATGAAATTGCTAAAATCATGGGAAAATCTAGACCCTATATCAGCAATATTGTCAGACTTTTACAGCTGTCTAAAGAAGTTCGCCAAGCTATAAAGGAAGAAGAGATTTCTCAAGGACATGCTCGCCTGCTGGTCCCCTTAAAAGAAGAAGAACAGTTACTATGGCTAGAAAAAATCTGTCGAGAAGATTTATCGGTTCGAGCAGTTGAAAAGCTTCTCCAGCAAAAAAAGAGTCTCAAAAAGAAACCTAATAAAGAACTGTTTGCTAAATCTGAAGAGGAAAAAATTAAAAAAATTCTCGGTCTGGAAGTTTCTATTCAGTTAAAAAGCCAGAGTAAAGGAAAGCTGATTATTCCTTTTGAAAGCGAAGAAGAATATCAAAGAATTATAAACAGTTTTAAATAAAACTGTTATTTTCTTTTTTTAAAATAACAAAATTATCCACTGGTAAATCAATTAGGAAGCCTATTAGAATAAGAAAGTTTAGCTTTATTCACATTCTGTGGATAACTTTAGCTAACAATGTGAATTCTTTTCCAGTTCTTGTGGAAAACTTTGAACCTTTATGATAAAATAAGATGCGTATGAATCAGAAAATTATAGAAAAGGAGGGAAGTT